>NZ_CP104322.1:0-2923675 GCF_029207715.1 Halorhabdus sp. SVX81
GACTGTTCTCCCGGTTCGCTGAACCCCCCACCCCGGGTGTTCGGGTCGTTCCACTCGAAACGAAGGGGTGGGGGAGGTCCACGCTGTCAACTTATCGCATGACTACTGCTCCGATCTCCACCGGGTTGCTCACCTTCGTCCCGAAGCTACTCCTGAGGCCGGTCCTGAGATCCGATTGACGATCTTTTCGACATCGCTTCTTCCGGACAACTCATTCACCAACCACTCTCTCCGAATCTCTCATGGTTGACCGGGTACAATCCGAACCGAAATTTTTAATAGCCTTTCACCCACCCCTTGTTGTGGTTCAACTGCACTGAAATCACCCTCTCGTATCCCGTCATTTCAGCGCTACAGGCCGTTTTCGGCCGGTATTTCGGATCTGCGGGCGAATCTCCACCTGAAAGAAGGGGGATAGAGTTCACATGCAAGACACAGAAGACGAATCCGACTCACAGGCTGCGGAGGACAGTACGGCCGTCGATGACTCCGAGTCGTCTCTCGCCGGTGACTCAACGCCGGCTGTCACCGACGAGGACGAATCCGGTTCGGTTGTCGAGGACAAAGACGTCCCTATCGACGAGGACTGGACAACGCGGTCGTCGGACGGGGCTCTCGGCACGTCCGTCGAAGACACACCCTCGAACACGACCGGCTCCATCGACGAGGATCTGCTCGACGAGATCGTCTTCGATGACGACGAGGACACTGACGAAGCCTCCCGTGGGTTGTTCGACGATCTGTTGAGCGGCGAACCGATCTTCGAGAACAAGGAAGTCCTCCGGCCCTCATACACGCCCCGGAAACTCCCCCATCGCGAGGAGCAGATCAACAACATGGCGACGATCCTCGTCGCTGCGCTTCGCGGGGACACGCCGTCGAACATCCTCATCTACGGCAAGACGGGGACGGGCAAGACCGCGAGCGCGAAGTTCGTCAGCGAGGAACTCGAACGCACCTCCGAGAAGTACGAGGTCCCCTGTGACGTCGAGTACATCAACTGCGAGGTGACCGACACGCAGTACCGCGTCCTCGCTCAGCTCGCAAACACCTTCATCGAGAACAACGAGACCCACATCCAGGACCGCCTCGCCGAACTCGAGGAACTGCAAGACCGTCTCGACTCCGAGTCCGACGCGAGCGCACTCCAAGGGACGGACTTCGGGTCTATCGAGGACGTCGACGCCGAGATCGAATCTCTCGAAGCCGATCTGGAGTCCTTCGAGACGGTCCCGATGACAGGGTGGCCGACCGACCGGGTCTACAGCACCTTTTTCGACGCCGTCGACTACACCGAACGCGTCGTCGTGATCATGCTCGACGAAATCGACAAACTCGTCGAGAAGAGCGGCGACGACACGCTCTACAATCTATCGCGGATGAACAACGAACTGCAGAACTCCCGGGTCTCGATCATGGGCATCTCGAACGACCTGAAATTCACCGACTTTCTGGACCCTCGTGTCAAGTCCAGCCTCGGCGAGGAGGAGATCGTCTTTCCGCCCTATGACGCGAACCAGCTGCGGGACATCCTGCAGGCTCGCGCGGACGTCGCGTTCAAGGACGATGCCCTCTCGGATGACGTCATCCCGCTGTGTGCGGCGTTTGCCGCTCAGGAACACGGCGACGCTCGCCGGGCGCTGGATCTGCTCCGAACCGCCGGCGAACTCGCCGAACGCGACCAGATCGACCTCGTCGCCGAGGATCACGTCCGGCAGGCCCAGGAGAAGATCGAACTCGATCGGGTCGTCGAGGTCGTCCGCACGCTGCCCACCCAGTCGAAACTCGTCCTGTTCTCGATCATCTTACTGGAGAAAAACGGCGTCCACAACATCAACACCGGCGAGGTCTACAACATCTACAAGCGACTCTGCGAGGAGATCGACGCCGACGTTCTCACCCAGCGCCGGGTCACGGACCTCATCTCGGAACTCGACATGCTCGGGATCGTCAACGCCGTGGTCGTTTCGAAGGGCCGGTACGGCCGCACCAAGGAGATCAGCCTCTCGGTTCCCCTAGACGAAACCGAAGCCGTCCTCCATTCGGACTCGCGACTCGGCGACATTGAAGATGTCCAGCCGTTCATCCAGGCCCGTTTCGACCAGCAGTAACTCCCCACGAGCAGTAGCTCTTTACGGCGCAATCGCGGGCATACCGACGCTCGTCACGTTCACGGCGCTTGTCGTCTCATTCGTCGATCGCACGTCCCCCGAAAGGAGTCGCACCTGTCCGAGTCCCGGCACCCTGTATTCGGCGGTTCCGATCACCCACTCGGGTTTGACGGGGCCGCTGAACTGGTTGCCGACCTGATCGTACCGCTGGTTGTTGTCGCCCTTGGTGATGAACCCGGCATTGGGGGCCGGACAGTTGGCGAGTTCCGCACAACTGTCGGCGTTCCCGATCGCCGTCGGGTCGGCCCGGTCGTACCAGCTTTCGTTGGCTTCGACCCAGAACATCGCCCGGTGGATGATCGGCGTCTCCGCACCGTTGCCATCCGGTTCGTAGATAATAACGTCGCCGTACCCGTTGAACATTCGGTAGCCGGTTTCCTCGCCGGCACGTGCCGGCACGACCCCGGACTCTTCGATGGCTCCCGGTCCGGGGAAGCGCTGTTCGTCCATCACGAAGACGAGATCGCCCGTATCGATGTTGGGTTCCATGCTGGGGCTTTCGATCGCGACCAGCGGCGGCCACACACCGCTTGTCGCAAACAGCAACGCGCCGATCAGGACGACGATCAGCACGCTGCTTGCGATGTCGAATGTATACTGCAAGAGGCGCGTCAGCCGCCCAGTATCGCTCCTTCCGGACCGCCCCTTTCGTGGCGGCTTCCGTTTCTCCGAGTCGAGCGGCCGTGTCGTCGACTCGACGCTCCCCACCTGTGTCGGTGACTCGGCTTGCTCCCGATTGGCCGCTCGGTGCTCTCGCTCCCGCTGCGGCGGCTGGACTCCGGACTGTCTATCTTCGGGTGCAGCGTGATTCCCGGGCTCCGGCTCTTCGGACGAAGAGATCGGTGATTCCCCCTCCCGATGACCGGATTCCGGCCGCTCCTGCGCCGATTGCTCGTCAGGAGCGACCGCCTCATCGTCCTCCCTGTCGGCGTCAGCGTCCCCGGATTTGGATGGAACGTCCGGGTCTGGCTCTCGCCGATCGCGCTCCCGATCCGCCGGGTCGCGATCGTCGCTCGAATCGCTCATCTGAGCCTCCGTTTGATCTGGATCGTTACAACTCTTCGCTTCTGGGGTCCGCTCACGTCGCTCATCGCTTCAGCCCCGGGCCAGGCGAAGTTGTCCGAGCCACGGGACGCCCACTTCTGCCGTCCCGACGATCCACTTCGGCTTGACCGGGTCACTGATACCGATCACCTGATCGTATCGGCTGTTCGTGACTGTGTTGTCGCCCTTGGTGATGAACCCGGCATGGGGGGCCGGGCAGTTGACGAGTTCCGCACAACTGTCGGCGTTCCCGATCGCCGTTGAATCGGCCCGATCGTACCAGTTTTCTTCGTTCTCAACCCAGAGCATCGCCCGGTGGATGATCGGCGTCGCCGTTTCGTTTCCATCAGGCTGATAGACGATCACGTCGCCATACCCACCGAACGTCCGGTAGCCCGTTTTCCGGCCGGTGTGGGCGGTTACGACCCCCGATTCCCCCTGTGATCCCGGACCGGGGAACCGTCCGTCTTCCATGACGAACACAGTGTCGCCGACATCCATGTGTGGTTGCATACTTCCACTCTCGACAGCGACGACCGGCGACCAGACACCACTCGTCGCGAACAGGAACCCACCGATCATCACGACGATCAGGACGCTACTCAGGGTATCGAACGCGAACAGGGCCAGGGAGGACTCCAGAACCCGATCGATGGCCGATTTCCTCTCGCGGTCGTTCCCCATTCGCCCCAGCTTTCGATCACACCGCTTACAGTTCTTTCGTTTCAGATAACTCTTTCGTCCCCAAGATGGACCGTTCCCGGGGACCGCCATCCTTTTGCTGGCGCACTTGCTGTAGACGTAGTGTGCCTCGCGAGACGCCAGCCCGGATCGTCAACGAACTCGCGAGTCGTGGCTACAACACCGACCGCGAGGCGGTCACCCTACTCGCGGAGGCTGCTGACACGGAGGCCGCCATCGAGCGTGCAATCGAAGCCGTCCCCGATGACACGATCAAACTCTCCGTCGATGACGTTCGCACCGTCCTCGAAACCGAGTCAGGGCGTGGCAATGAATCCCGTAGCTCGACGTCAGTGCCGTCGTCGGCCTCGTCGTCCGATGGAGACCCCTCTGTTTCAGGTGGAGATGAACCGCCTGAACCACCGAACGATGACGGCCGTTCTCCAGTCGAAACAAAGGGGGTTCACTCCGGCGAGAGTCCTCCCGATACGTCGTCCCGAACCGGGAGAGATCCGGACGAACCGTCGATTGCGGGCGACGTGACCGGTCGGTCGACCGGCACCGGCGAGTACGAGGATTTTCTGGCGGTCTTTCGGGACCGCTACGAGAAACTGTCAGGCCAACTCCGTGGGCGAGTCAACCATCGCCCGACGAATGCCGTCGAGTCGATGCCCGGCGGCAGCGAGGCCGCGATCGTCGGCATGGTCGCGGACATCCGTTCGACCGCCAACGGCCACTGGCTGATCGATCTGGAGGACACCACCGGCACGTTCCCGGCGCTGGTGATGAAAGATCGGGACATGGCTGACGTGGTCGAGGACCTGCTGTTCGACGAGGTGATCGCCGTCGAGGGGACGCTCGCCGACGACGGCGGGATCCTCTTCGCTGATTCGATCCACTTCCCGGACGTTCCCCGGACCTTCGAGCCCGCCACGGCGGATCGGGAAGTCAGCGCGGCGCTGATCAGCGACGTCCACGTCGGCAGCCAGGAGTTCGACGCCGACGCCTGGAACCGGTTTGCTGAGTGGCTTCATACACCCGAAGCCGACCGCGTCGAGTATCTCCTGCTCGCGGGCGACATGGTCGAGGGCGTTGGCGTCTATCCGGATCAGGACGAGGAACTCGACATCGTCGACATCTATGACCAGTACGAGGCCTTCGCGGAGTACCTCAAAGGTGTTCCCGGCGATATGGAGATCGTGATGATCCCCGGGAATCACGACGCCGTCCGGTTGGCCGAACCACAGCCGGCCTTCGACGAGGAGCTCCGGGAGATCATGTCGGCCCACGACGCGACGATCACGGGCAACCCCTCGACAGTCACGATCGAAGGCGTCGACGTGCTCATGTACCACGGCGTCAGCCTCGACGAGGTGATCGCCGAGTTGCCGGAGGAACACGCCAGCTACGACCACCCCGACCGGGCGATGGCCCAGTTACTCAAGAAGCGCCACATCGCGCCGCAGTTCGGCGGCCACACCCGGATCGCCCCTGAAGAGCGGGACTATCTCGTCATGGAAGATGTTCCCGACGTCTTCCACACCGGTCACGTCCACAAGCTCGGCTACGGTTCCTATCACAACGTCCTGACGATCAACTCCGCCTGCTGGCAGGAACAGACCAGTTTTCAAGAGAGCGTCAACATCGAGCCCGACGTCGGCTACGCGCCGATCGTTCACCTCGACAAACTCGATCAACGTGACGCCAGCGACTTCCTGACAATCCGGAGCTTCGGGTAGTCTGCCGACTCATCGCTTCGGGACTCTTTCGATACCGGCGAATGTCGACGCGTGTTTTCGACGCCGGTCAATCCGGGTGCAGGTACACCACTTATACAATGACGGGTGTCGTAGTCACAATCGCTATGAGCGACGACGATCGCGGATTCCACACTGACGCATTGCACGTCGGGCAGGAGGAGCCCGACCCGGCCACGGGCGCTCGCGCCCCGCCGCTCTATCAGACGACCAGCTATGTCTTCGAAGACAGCGAGGACGCCGCCGCCCAGTTCGCCCTGGAGAAGGAGGGCCACATCTACTCGCGGCTGATGAACCCGACCAACTCCATCCTCCAGCAGCGACTCGCCAAACTCGAAGGCGGTATCGGTGCCGTCGCCACGTCCTCGGGGATGGCCGCCCTCAACCTCGCGACGTTCCTGCTGGCGGACGTCGGCGACAACGTCGTCACTGCCTCGGCGCTGTATGGCGGGACCTACACCTACTACACGCACACGGCCCCGCGTCAGGGCGTCGAGGCGCGGTTCGTCGACACGCTTGACTACGACGCCTACGAGGAGGCTATCGACGAGGACACCGCTTATGTCCACTTCGAGACCATCGGCAACCCCGCGCTCGTCACGCCGGACATCGAGCGGATCGCCGATATCGCTCACGATCACGGCGTGCCGCTGTTCGTCGACAACACGTTCGCGACGCCCTATCTCTGCAATCCGATCGAACACGGCGCGGATCTGGTCTGGAACTCCACGACGAAGTGGATCCACGGCTCCGGGACCACGGTCGGCGGCATCCTCGTCGACGGGGGGAGTTTCCCGTGGAACGAGTACGCCGAAAAGTACCCCGAGATCGCCGGCGACAACCCCGCCTATCACGGTGTGAACTTCGAGGAACGGTTCGGCGACGCCGCCTTCACCTACGCCGCGATTGCCCGTGGACTCCGCGATCTGGGTAACCAGCAGGCCCCCTTCGACGCCTGGCAGACCATCCAGGGCCTGGAGACGCTGCCGATGCGCATGGAACGCCATTCGGAAAACGCGATGGCCGTCGCGGAGTTCCTCGAGGATCACGACGACGTCGCCTGGGTCAACTACCCCGGCCTCGAGAGCCACGAGACTCACGAGGAAGCCAGCAAGTACCTCGAGGGCGGGTACGGCGGCATGATCACCTTCGGTCTCGACGCCGGCTACGAGGCCGCCCGGGACACCGTCGAGTCGACGGAACTCGCCAGCCTGCTGGCGAACGTCGGCGACGCCAAGACGCTGATCATCCACCCCGCCTCGACGACCCACCAACAGCTTTCCGACGACGAGAAGGCCGCCGCCGGCGTCACCGACGACATGGTTCGGCTGTCGGTCGGCGTCGAGGATTCCGACGACATCATCGACGATCTCGACCAGGCGATCACCTGGGCGACCCGGTAACTTCGTTTTCGCCCATCCGATCCGATCAAAACCTCGATCAGCGGCCGGTTGCTCGAAAACGCCCCGCTCGATTATTATTTCTGAGACCAGTGAGTCCGGCTGTCGTCTACCGATTCTTGGACGTGACAGCGCTCGATCGAATCCAGGATGGGAAAACATTACCTTCCGGCCGTCCCAGTACTGTGGTGTGACAGAGACAGATTCCCCACCGTATCTGGACGAGACGCTGCCGGTCGATCGACGCGTCGAGGACCTCCTCTCCCGGATGACCCTCGAGGAGAAGGTCGCCCAGCTCCAGTCCGTGCCCCCGCGCTGGATGGACGTCGAGGACGAGAGCGAGATGACGGCCAAAGCACAGCTGCTCGACGAGGACGGCAATATCAACGAGGACAACGCCGCTGACCTCCTGGAAGACGGCATCGGTCACTTCACGCGCCTCGGCGGTGGCGGTAGCCTCCCGCCCCAGCAGGCTGCCGAGGTCACCGACGCGCTCCAGGAACTCCTGATCGAGGAGACCCGGCTGGGCATCCCCGCGATCCCCCACGAGGAATGTCTCTCGGGGTACATGGGGCCGAAGGGGACCACCTATCCCCAGGGGATGGGCATCGCCAGTACCTGGGACCCGGACGCCGTCGAGGAGATGTCCACCCAGATCCGCGAGCAGTTGCGCGCGATCGGTGCCCATCACGCGCTCTCGCCACTCTTTGACGTGGCCCGCGATCCGCGGTGGGGCCGCACCGAGGAAACCTTCGGCGAAGATCCCTATCTCGTCGCAAAGATGGGATCGGCGTTCGTCGATGGCCTCCAGGGCGACGATCCCGAGGAGGGCATCTCGGCGACGCTGAAACACTTCGCCGGTCACGCCATCAGCGAGGGTGGCAAGAACCGTTCGACCGTCCAGATCGGCGAGCGTGAACTCCGCGAGGTTCACCTCTTCCCGTTCGAGGCCGCTGTACAGGAGACCGACGCCGACTCGGTGATGAACGCCTATCACGACATCGACGGCGTGCCCTGTACGAGCGACGAGTGGCTGCTGACGGACGTCCTGCGCGGCGAGTGGGGCTTCGACGGCAACGTCGTCTCCGATTACTTCAGCGTCCGCCTGCTGAAAGACGAACACCAGGTCGCCCCGACGATCTACGACGCCGCGATCCAGGCCGTCGAGGCCGGTCTCGACGTCGAACTCCCCCAGATCAAGGCCTACCAACACCTCGTCGAGGCCGTCGAGAACGGCGACGTCACCGAGGAGACGATCGACACCGCGGCGCGGCGCGTCCTCAAACAGAAGATCGAGAAGGGCCTGCTCGACGACCCGGGCGTCGACCCCGATCGTGTCCAAGAAGCCTTCGGCCCGGAGAAGAACCGCGAGTACGCCCGCAAACTCGCCCGTGAGTCCGTGACGCTGCTGAAGAACGACGACGACCTCCTGCCCCTGGAGGGCGAGGAGTCCGTCGCCGTCCTCGGGCCGAAGGCCGACGCGCCCTCGGGCCAGCTCGGTGACTACGCCTACGCCGCTCACTACCCCGAGGCGGAGGTCAACCGCGAGATCGTCACGCCGCTTGACGCCATGCAGGACCGTCTCGGCGACGACGTCGAGTACGTCGAGGGCTGTACGACGACCGGCCCCGACACCGACGAGATCGATGCTGCAGTCGACGCTGCCGCCGAGGCTGACGTCGCGGTCGCGTTCGTCGGGACGCGGTCGGCGATCGCCCTTAGCGACGACGACGAGGGGATCGAGCAAGTCCCTGACCTCCCCACGAGCGGCGAGGGTGCGGACGTTACCGACCTCGAACTCCCGGGCGTCCAGCAGGAACTCGTCGAAGCCGTCAACGATACTGACACGCCGCTGGTGGTCGTGCAGGTCAGCGGCAAGGCCCATTCCATCGAGTGGATTGACCAGCACGTCCCCGCCGTGCTCCACGCCTGGCTGCCGGGCGAGGAGGGTGGCAATGGGATCGCGGACGTGCTGCTCGGCGAGCACAACCCGAGCGGTCGGCTGCCGATCTCCGTTCCGAAGGACGTGGGCCAGCTGCCCGTCTACTACTCGCGTCGACCTAACAGCCGCAACGAGCGCCACGTCTACGTCGATTCGGACCCGCTGTACTCCTTCGGTCACGGCCTCTCCTACACCGACTTCGAGTACGGCGACGTCACCCTCGAAAGCGACGAGATCGCCACGACTGGCACCGTCGAGGCCAGCGTCACCGTCGAGAACACCGGCGATGTCGCCGGTCACGAAGTTGTCCAGGTCTACTCCCACCAGCGCTGGCCCTCCCAGGCCCGCCCGGTCCAGGAACTCCGGGCGTTCGAGCGCGTCCACCTCGAACCCGGCGAGTCCGCGACCGTGACTGTCGAGATCTCGGCGACGCAACTCGCCTTCCACGACCGCGACATGAACCTGGTCGTCGAACCCGGCGAGTACGAACTCCGCGTCGGTTCCTCGGCCGAAGACATCGAGTCGACCGCCGACTTCGAGATCGTGGGCGACCCCCGTGAACTCGCCCGGAGCGCTCGCGCGTACTTCAGCGAGACCGACGTCGAGTAACGCCGTCTGTCGACGGGACTCCGTCCCGTCTCGATCGCCCCCTCGAGACGCTCTTTCTCGCAGCAATTATACCGATGCCGGACGAACGTCCGGATATGAGCGATCAGGAACGTACCGATCTCCGTATGCCCGACGAAGACGAGGTCTTCGCCGTCGTTACCAACATGCTTGGGGCCAATCGCGTGAAGGTACGGTGTATGGATGGCGTCGAGCGGACCGCCCGGATCCCGGGCAAGATGCAAAAGCGCATCTGGATCCGCGAGGACGACGTCGTGCTGATCGAGCCCTGGGACTGGCAGGACGAGAAGGCCGACATCACCTGGCGCTACGAGAAACAACAGGCTGACCAGCTACGCGAGGAGGGACACATCCAGGAACCGTGACGGACCAAACATGACGGTGGCATCCCCACCGACTGACGGCCGCAAATCGCTGTCCAGCACTGCTCGCATTGTTCTCGCGGGGCACCCATGACCGAGTTCGGCCTGATCGACGACGAGGGAGCCGAGCTGCCGGGTGACGAGTTCGAGGAAATCGACGTTGCGGACACCGAGGCCGATCGGATCGCCCGCCGGCGGGATCGGGAGTTCAGCGAGTTCCGCAAGCGTATCAAAAACACCGAGCAGTTCAAAGTCGAGGCGTCGGTCTTCGACGACGCGACTTTCGCCGCGCTGTACAAACTCGTCCAGGACGGCTACATCGAGGCCTTCGGGGCCCCGATTTCGACTGGCAAGGAGGCTAACGTCTACACGGCGCTGTCCGGAGCCCAGTCCCGGAGCGCCCCGGACGAGTCGAGTAGCCCGGATCGGCGGTCCGCCGAAAGTAAAGCGGCGGAACCACGTGACGACGGCGACGAGCCGGAGCCGCGAGACGACGGCGGCCGGGGAACGAAGGGCGGCCACGAGGTCGCCGTCAAGGTCTACCGGATCAACGCCAGCGACTTCAAGGACATGCGCGGGTATCTCGACGGCGACCCGCGCTTCGAGGGGATCGGCTCGGACAAGAAGAAGGTCGTCACCGCCTGGGTCCGCAAGGAGTTCGCCAACCTCAAACGGGCACAGCAGGCCGGCGTCCGCGTTCCTAACCCGATCGCCGTCGAGCGAAACGTCCTCGTGATGGAGTACATCGCCACGGACGCGGAGGGCCGGGCCAAGCGTCTCAACGAGGTCCACATCGAGAACCCCGAGACCGCCTTCGAGGTGCTCCGGGAGTACATGCGCCGGCTCCACGCCGCCGGGCTGGTTCACGGCGACCTCTCGGAGTACAACGTCGTCTTCCACGAGGGCGAACTCGTCGTGATCGACCTCGGCCAGGCCGTGACGGTCCACTCGCCCAACGCCGAGAACTTCCTCCGGCGGGACTGTCAGAACGTCGCCAACTTCTTCGCCGGGCAGGGCGTCGAGGTGACTGCTGATGGGTTGTACGACTACGTTACTGACGATGAGCAGCAAGATGCCGGTTCGTCCACAGCGTCCCAGGACATCTAGCGTTGGGATCCATTCTGGACCCATCCGAGGCGGGGCTACCTACGTTTCGTTCGCTGATGGCTGACACTGTCTCGGACGCAGCTTGCTGTCAGTGAAACAGAAGGTATTTACTGTCTATGAACCGAGCGGATCGCATGAGTAGATTCATTGCCGAAACTCGACCCGGGCGACGCTTCCAGGCCATTTCTTGGGTAATCCTCGGCGTCGCTGCCATTGATTACGTTGGCATTATGGACGTGACCTCGATCAATGTGTATCTTTTTCTCTCAGGGGCGGCTACTATCGTTGCAGGAATTATCGATGCCCGTCTCACAGACGAGCACCGGATTACTGACAGCGATGGGTAGCGTGTGACACGACGGGCAATGGTGGGGGACGCTCTTCATCCGCTGATCGCCCGGGGACGACTCGCCGAATCGTAGTACAAATAAATTTGTATAACGGCAATCGTAGTTGTTTAGTGAGGGGCCGGCGAAGCGAGTGTTCGCATGGTCCAGCAGGTCCAAAAGCGCGACGGGACTGTGGAACCGTTCGATCGCTCGAAGATCGCGACCGCCATCCGGCAGGCGTTCGCGGCAGCCGAAACTGACCCGGACACCGGGATCGACGCCCTGACAGACGGCGTGGTCGATCGCCTCGACTCGTCCGATGGGACGGTGGCCGTCGAGACGATCCAGGACTGCGTCGAGCGCACGCTCGTCGAGGCTGATGAGTACGCGGCCGCCAAGCGGTACATCCTCTATCGACACCGCCACGCCGAGTTGCGTGATCTGGAAGGGCTCGTTGCAGGCAACAGTGGCGACCCAGCGGGGAACGACCAGGGACCCGTCGACGCCTACGTCGAGCGCGAGGACTGGCGCGTCCGGGAGAACTCCAACATGGATTACTCCCTGCAGGGCCTGAACATTCACCTCACCGAGCGCACCATCGAGGACTACTGGCTCGAAAAGCTCTACAGCGCCGAGGTGGCCGAGGCCCACGACGCGGGCGCGATCCACATCCACGACCTGGGCGTGCTGGGTCCCTACTGCGTCGGCTGGGATATCGAGGATGTCCTCCGGGAGGGCCTGAAGGGCGTCCGCGGGAAGGTCGAGTCCGCGCCCGCCAACCACTTCGACGTGGCGCTGATGCAACTCGTCAACTTCCTCTACACCCTGCAGGGCGAGGCTGCCGGCGCGCAGGCCCTCTCGAACTTCGACACCTACCTCGCGCCGTTCGTCCGCGAAGACGACCTCGATTACGAGGAAGTCCGCCACCAGATCCAGCAGTTCGTGTTCAACCTCAACGTCCCGACGCGGGTCGGCTTCCAGGCTCCGTTCACCAACCTCTCGATGGACCTGACGGTGCCCGACCACCTCGCCGACAAACCGGTCGTGATCGGCGGCGAGGCCCAGGAGTCGACCTACGGCGACTATCAGGCGGAAGTGGACCTGATCAACCGCGCCTTCGCCGAGGTGATGCTGGAGGGCGACGCGAAAGGCCGGCCGTTCACGTTCCCGATTCCGACCTACTCGATCACCGAGGACTTCGAGTGGGACAACGAGACGCTCGATCCCGTCTGGGAGATGACTGCCAAGTACGGGACACCCTACTTCTCGAACTTCGTCAACAGCGAGATGGACACCGAGGACGCCCGCTCGATGTGCTGTCGACTCCGGCTTGACAACCGCGAACTCGAATCCCGCGGCGGCGGCCTGTTCGGCTCGAACCCGCTCACGGGGTCGATCGGTGTCGTCACGATCAACCTGCCCCAGCTTGGGTATCGGGCCGACGACGAGGCTGAGTTCTTCGACCGCCTCGAATCGCTGATGGACGTGGCAAAGCGGAGTCTGGAGACCAAACGCGACGTGCTGGAGCGCTACACCGAGCAGGGCCTGTATCCCTACGCGAAGTTCTATCTTCGGAACGTCAAGCAGGCCCAGGACAGCTACTGGGCGAATCACTTCTCGACGATCGGCCTCATCGGTACTCACGAGGCCATTCTCAATCTCCGTGGCCCGGAGTCGGGGATCGACACGGCCGAGGGGAAGGCCTTCGCCGAGGAGGTCCTCGAATTCATGCGCGATCGGCTCCGGGAGTACCAGGCCGAGACCGGCCACATGTACAATCTGGAAGCGACGCCCGCGGAGGGGTCGTCCTATCGGCTGGCGCGGCGCGACCGCGAGCAGTTTTCGGACCTGGCCGTCCACGCCACCGACGGTCTCGGCGGCGACGAGCCGATCTACACCAACTCGACGCAGCTGCCATTCGGCGCGGAACCGGACCTCTTCGACGCGCTGGACCACCAGGACGATCTCCAGACGAAATACACGGGTGGCACGGTCTTTCATGGCTGGCTGGGCGAGGCGATGCCCGACCCCGAGTCGACCAAGCAACTCGTCAAGACGATCGCCGAGAACTACGAGTTGCCCTACTACACGCTGACGCCGACGTTCTCGGTCTGTCCGACCCACGGCCATCACAGCGGCGAGCACGAGATCTGCCCGGACTGCGGGGAAGCCTGTGAGGTGTACTCCCGCGTCGTGGGGTATCTCCGGCCGACCGAGAACTGGAATCCCGGCAAGCAGGCCGAGTTCGACGAGCGCGCGGACTTCCGCCCGAGCGTTGCCGACTGACATGCGTCTCGGCGGGCTCCAGCGGACGACGCTGTCTGACTTCCCCGGGCGAGTCGCCTGTGCGGTTTTCACCGCGGGCTGCAATCTCCGGTGTCCGTACTGTCACAACCCGGAACTGATCGACGGCGATCCGAACTCGGCCGCGGCGTCGACGCTCTCCGAGGACGAGTTCTTCGCCTTTCTCGACGACCGGAAAGCCGTCCTCGACGGCGTCGTGATCACCGGCGGCGAGCCGACGCTGCACCGGGACTTGCCCCGATTCGTCAGCCGGATCGCCGACCGTGGGTTCGACGTGAAACTCGACACGAACGGCACGCGGCCGGCTGTCCTCCGCGAGACGCTCGACACCGGCGCGGTCGAGTACGTCGCGATGGATCTCAAGACGATACCCGATCGATACGACGAACTCGGGGCCGACGCGGGGGAGGCCGTCGAACGGAGCGTCGAACTGATCCGTGCCAGCGGGATCGACCACGAGTTCCGGACGACGTTCGATCCCGGCGTCGTCGCCCCGCGTGACTTCGAGACGCTGGATGAGCTGGTCGGGGACAGCCCGCTTGTCGTCCAGTCTGTCGACACCGAGGACGTGCTATGCCCGGACCGCGTCCGGGAGACGCCGGTCGATCCGCTCGCGACCATTGGCGACGCCGTGGGTGAACCGCTCCCGGGGATCGAACACCGCGAGTGACAGCCACCTAGAGCGAGCCGTTTCTGAGACCGCCACACATAACTGTCCGGTGACAGAAGGATGCCCCGATGAACTCACTCGAACTCACCATCCGACTACTGGCAGGTGTCTTCCTCATCCTGACCAACGGCTTTTTCGTCGCGATCGAGTTCGCCCTGACCCGTGCCCGCCAGTACACCGAGGAGGAGTTCGTCGGCGATGGATCGAACGCCGGTCTCCGGCGCGCCTGGGAGATGACCCAGGACCTCGAACTGTACCTGACGACCTGCCAGGTCGGGATCACCGCCTCCAGTATCGCGGTCGGGATCGTCGCCGAACCGGCGCTGGCGGCGATCTTCGAACCGATCTTCCACAACACCGTCCTGGCCTCGATCGGCTCCGGTGGGATCATCGCCTTCCTGATCATCAACCTGGTCCACCTGACCCACGGCGAGCAGACGCCGACGTACCTCGGCGTCGAGCGCTCCCGCTGGGTCTCGAAATACGGTGCCGTCCCGCTGTACTGGTTCCACTGGCTTATTTCGCCGATCATCTCGCTGGGCGACGGCATCGCCAAACTCACGCTGAAGCTCTTCGGTGTCGAGATGACCGGCGCGTGGCTCGAAACTGAGGAGGAGGTCATCGAAACCCGGGCTGACTTGCGGAATCGCGTCGGCTCGGCGCTCGAAGAAGGTGGTCTCAACGATGAGCGACGCGAGGAGGTCATGAACGCCCTCGCCATCGGCGAACAGCCGATCCGTGAGGTGATGGTCGACGCCGACGATATCGTCGCCCTCTCGACGGCGGTCGATCCGGCGGAGAACTTCCGCCTGATGGAGGAACACCCACACACTCGCTATCCACTGATCGGCGACGACCTCGCGGACTTCGAGGGGATCGTCTACCTCCCCGCACTGTCGCGCCACCGCGGGGAACTCGCCGACGGCGAGATGGACTTCGCCGAGCTTGCCGCCCCGCCCATGACGCTCTCCCCGGATGTCGACGTTAGCGACGCTGTCGACCAGTTCCAGGCCGAAAACCAGGAACTCGCCCTCGTCATCGAGGACGGCGAAGTGGTCGGGATGGTTACGGTGACTGATCTGCTTGAGTCCGTGATGGGCGACATCGAGGATCCGATCGACACGCGACAGGACTCGCTGTCAGAGGGCCAGTAGCCCGTCGATCAGGCGGGCGGGGGTCGGCGTGACGGTGCGCGGTGAGGCGCTGGGTCATCCTGGCGTGTCGGGTGCTCTCTATTCGGGACAATAGTGTGGCATAGCCCTCATAGCAGCCTATTTCATCCCGTCTCTCCGCTATCCACACGATAGCGTCTGAAAGTGATCACCCCGGCGGTGGCCGACGGGGCGTTCCATCGCATCCACTGGATTCCCAACCCATGCCAGAGATAGTCCAGCCGAAGATCGACCGTGCATACGACTGCATCGACGAGGAGCGTGCACTCCTCGAAGCCGAACGCGACGCGTTCCAGACACTCCGTCGGAGAGTCAGTACGATTCAGGTCGATCAGTCGGGCCCAACAGCCGTCGAGACGGGGAACACTGTCGCGGTAACAACCCCAAGCTTTCGCCCCCAGTCCGGGGGACTTCGGAAGATCCGTGACGCCTACCGGGAGACCGTGATGGCTGTCCCCCATTACGATTCGGAGTACGGCGAGTCACTCAGGGAAAATCTGGAAGTGGAATGTGGGGCCTCGCTTGCGCGACATCTCCTCGACGGAGACGTACTCACGCCAGCAATGTACAACGCGTTCGTCGACGCGTGTACCCAGGCCCAGGACACGCGTGAGCGGACACTCACCCGCATTGAGCACGAACAGCAAAGCCTGGAGCGGTTCGAGACCGCCCTCACCGACATCGAATCGACAGTCATCGACGTGAGTGAACAGCTCGAATCGGCGTCCCGGTCCCGCGCTCGCATCGACGAGACGTTGGAAACGGCACAGACACGATGTATGGACCACGCCAGCGAGCGCCAGGAGCAGTTACACGAACGCGCCGAGAAGGACATCCCCGGCGTGGAGCGACTTAGCCTCGTCGAGTACCTCTATGCCGACCTGGAAACGACGACGCCAGTCCTCTCGGATATCGCAGCCTGTCTGGAAACGATTCGCCACCAGCGACGTCGCTGTTTGCGGTGAGCGGCTCGATCCGCTGGGTTACGCCCGGTCCTCGACCGCGAGTGGCATCGACGCCAGCCGCGCTGCACCGATCGAGGTGAGCCCACGGGCCGTCGTCGAGTCACGCGCTCGTCGATCGTGGGCCAGTTCGAGTCCGTCCTGATCGGCAATCGGGACCAGTCTGACGTCGGTTCCTCTGGGCGTAATGTTCACAAGGAGGTACGACTGTGGGAACGAACAGGTCGTCGGCGTCGCGATCTCGCGCACACCGCGATCGACGCCGGTCAGCGGCAGGTGGAAGTGGCCGGTAAGGACAAGCGCCGCGTCGCCGTTGGCAAGCACGTCGACGAACGCCTCCGTCTCGCGCATCGTCGGCGGGATCGCCATGTCCTCGACGACGCGATCGCGGTGACGACGGAGCTGGTCGGTCACCGCGGCGAGGTTGTGATGGACGACGATCAGCGGGTCGTCGGTCCGCTGTAGCTTTCCCGCGAGCCACTCGCGCTGGTCGGCGTCGACGTGGCCGTCGTGGGTGTCGACGAGGTGATCGCCGTTCCCGGCGGAGTTCAACCCGAGCACGTCCAGCCCACCTACCTCCTCGTGGAAGGGGTAGGAGCCGGGGCCGAACCGGTCGGCGAAGGTGTCGACCGAGATCGCGTCGTGGTCGTCGCCATCTTTCGGGACGTCGTGGTTTCCAGGGACGGCGTAGACGGGCACGTCGAGCGCGTTGAGGGCGTCAGCGACGGTGTCGGCGTTCCAGACCTCGCCGTCCTTCGTGAGATCTCCCGGCGAGAGGACGGCGTCGACCTCCCGGCTCGCGATGTCGTCGATCGCCGCCTCGAAGTGATCGAGAGAGTGTTCGAACAGCTTCGACGTCCCTTCCGCACGCGTCGAGACGTGTGGATCGGCGATCACCGCCATTCGGACCCGCTCCGGTGCGGTCGGACGCTTGAGTCGTGCCATGAGTGTCCCCGGCTTCCCGTCAGTCGAACGGCTTCCGGAACCGGGTCCGTCGCCGGTCATCCGTCCTCCGGGAAGAAATGCGTCGGGTCCTCATGGCGAAACGTCGCCAGATAGGTTCCGTCGAGCAGGCGAACGTGAGTGTGGAGGTCACCTCGCTCGCGTGCCGCGTCGGCGAGCCCGCCAACCTGATCGAGGCCGACGGCCCCGGCGAGGACGACCCCCCGCTCGGTCTCCTCGTCCCGGAGTCGCGTGACGAGGTACAGGTCGCCCCTGGCGACGGTTCTGAACACCTCGTAGCGATCGAACGACCCGCCCTCGACGAGTGTCGGGAGCACCTCTTCGACACTGTCGGGGACAGTGTACACCAGCCCCGTGCGCGCCGTTGAGTCGCCCGATTCGATCGCTGCGACGTGATCCGCTCGCACCTGAACCACGTCCCATCCGTCCGCTCGCAACAGAGCTGCCAACGCTGTGGCCTCTTTACGGACCTGCTCCCAGACCGCCACCTCACCGCCTTTCGTTGCTGACATCGCCTCACTTTTCGATCATATATGTAAATATCTGCCGGAAGATCAGCTTCTATATTCCGCTATATAGTCTTATAGGCCCGAAAATCATGCTATTACGCGACTGTATCTCTATTACCAAATTCCTTATGCTTGGGGGGTAAAAGAGCGGTCGATGCCACGTGACACGACTCGGCGTCGATTTTTGCTCGCCGCAGGCGCAGGGGGACTGACCGCCGTCGCCGGTTGCGGCGGGGACAGTGAATCCACGAACCCGGATACTGCAACCCAGGACGATCCCGAGACGGGTTCGGGCGGGGGGTCCACGGACGAACCATCCGACGAGACGGACGACTCGACCGAGGAGACCCCCGTCGACTCGGATGGGGGCACCCTCCAGATGATGGCGACCGGCTCCATTCAGACGCTTGACCCTATCAACGCAAAGGGGTCTGGTGCGGGCTACAACCAGTACAACCAGCAGCTCATGTACTTCCCGGACGGCCACTATCCGCCCGAACCCGCGCTGGCGACCGGATACGAGGTGTCCGACGACGGGCTCACGTACACGTTCGATCTCCGTGAGGACGTCACGTTCCACGACGGCAGCGAGTTCACTGCCCACGACGTCGTCTACTCCTATCGCCGCCTCGCCGAATCCCCGAACTCACGTAACAAGGACGACATCATCGGCGAGACGCTGACGATCGACCACGAGAAGGACGCGACGCTTTCCGAGCCGACCGACGAGGAGACCCTCGAGGATGTCGTCCCCGGCAGCCTCGCCGTGGAAGCGGTCGACGATTACACCGTCGAGATAACGCTTGCCTCCCCCTTCGAGTACACACTCTTCCAGATCGCCGGCGGCGCGTTCGCGATCATCCCGGAGGGTTCGGTCGGCGACATCGAGGGCTACGACGGCGAGTACGACTACAACGAGTTCTTCAGCACCGAGGGTGACGGCCCGACGTTCGCCGGGGCCGGCCCCTTCCAGGTTGACTCCTGGCGGAAAGGCAGCCAGATCGCCCTCTCGGCCTTCGAGGACTACTACGGCGGCGAACCCGAACTCGACGGGATCACGTACACTGTCGTCGGCAGCGGGAACACACGCCTCCAGCGATTCACGAACGGAAACGCTGACATTCTGGAGGACATGCCGACGGCCTCGTTCAACCCCAACAACGTGTCGATCGAGCGTGAAGCGGGCAACCGTTCGCTCGGCACCTACGCGCTCGACGACGGAACCGACGTCAACTACGGCGAGATCCCGGCGCTCACGACGGAGTACATCGTCTTCAACACCCTGGAGGTCCCGCTTGCGGTCAGGCGTGCGTTCGCGTACGCGATGAACCAACACGACATCGCCGAGAACGTCTACAAGGGGACGGGTAAACCGGCCTATCACATCGTCCCACCCGCGGCCTACCCTACTTTCGAGGATAGCCAGTCCGGCGAGGCTTCCTATGACCGCCACGCCGAGACCGGCTACGAATCGAACACCGACTTCGCCGCCGACGGCTATCCCTACGGCTACGGCGAGACGCGACTTGCGGACGCTACCACGGTGATGGAGCAAGCGGGCTACGGCGAGGACAACCGGTATGAACTCACCGCGACGACCATCACCGGCGACAGCGGGTATCAGCAGGTGTTCACCCGTCTCCAGTCGAAACTCCGGTCGGTCTACATCGACATGGACATCGAGGAAGCGGAGTTCGGGACGATCATCAGTCGCGCCATCTCCGGCGACATGGAGGTGTTCGGACTCGGCGACGGCATGGAGTACCCCGGCCCGCAGAACTTCCTCCGGTTTCTCCACGGCCAGAACCCGTCGACGCAGTTCACGCGATGGGGGGCCGAGGGCAGCTACGCGACCGAGGAGTACCGCCAGACCGCACGGGAGGCCTGGGACGAACACTACGCCGCCGACGGGACGACCCGCGAGGACCACAACGAAGCCTTCCAGACCGTCGAGGAGATGAACTGGGCATCCGTTCAGGAACTCCCCTTCCTCCACCCCATCAGTCAACGGTTCTGGCACGATGCGGTCGACGTCGAGATGTACGGCGTCATGGAGAACCAGGCCTTCGACGACACCACGCTTCAGCGCTGATGGCGACAACTGCGAGGGATGCACCGCTAGAATTTATGGCTTGGAACTCCGTGTCGGCCGCGGACGATCGATCTCCGAGACACCAGCGGGGTGAGTGTCAATGAGCAGACTGGGCTATCTCGCCAAACGCCTCGCGATGGCGATCCCGGTCGTCTGGCTCGGGACGACGATCACGTGGTTCGCTATCTTCATGGGACCGATCGACCCGGCCAGCCGGCTACTCAGCGAGGGCCAGACCCGAAATCCGGCCGCCTACGAGGCCGCCCGGACGCAACTCGGCCTGAACCAGCCCCCGCTCCAGCACTACGTCGACTGGATGACGAACCTCATCACGTTCGACCTGGGCCAGACCTGGGTGCTGTACGAGGGCTCGAACGTCAACGCGCTCATCCTCGATTTCCTGCCCCGGACACTCTGGCTCGGGCTCTGGTCGGTCCTGATCGCCGTGGTGATCGGTGTCCCGCTCGGGTTCTACGCCGGATTGCACTCGAACTCGCTGTCGGATTATCTGGCCTCTTTCGGCGGGATCGTCTGGCGGGCGATGCCGAACTTCTGGCTTGCGATCATGCTGCTCGCCGTGTTGAGCCTCTCGCCGACGCTTCCCTGGATCCACCTGAGCTGGGACCCCCTCGCCGTCTCCCTCGACTCGTTCACCTTCGAGTGGGAGTCCGTTTTCGTCCCGATCGACGCGATATCGGGGAGTCCGGACATGTCCCGCATCGGGACGGTCGATGGCTTCCTGGCGGCGACCAAGAAGGTCCTGCCGGCGGCGCTGGTGCTGGGCTCGGCATCGATGGGCAACGAGATGCGGATCGGCCGGACGGCGATGCTCGAAGTCCGCAACGAGGACTACGTCGACTTCGCGAAGGCAAAGGGCGTCTCCGATCGCGTCCTCGTCTGGAAGCATATCTTCCGGAACGCGCTGGTCCCGCTGATCCCGATCATCACCAGCGAGGCGTTCCTGCTCATCGGCGGGTCGGTACTCGTCGAGACCGTCTTCGGCATCAACGGCATCGGCCAGCTGTTCTACGAGGCGGCCACTTCCGGCGAACTTCCGCTCGTCGGGACGCTAATGTACGTCTTCATACTCATGACTGTTGGTATCAACCTCATTCAGGATGTCCTGTACACGATCGTCGATCCCCGCGTCGGCGTGGAGGGTCCCTGACGTGTCCGACGCAACTCCCGTCGAGGATCGGCGATTGTTCGAAACAACCGGGTCCGATGCCGTGCTGTCCGCGTGGCTGCTTGTCGGCGTCGTCCTCTTCGCGCTGGAGGCGGGCGCAGTCGCGAACTTCCTGACCGGCCTGCTCGCCGATTTCGTCGGGGCACTCCCGACGGCCGGCAGCGACGGATCGCTGCTATCGAGCGTCACCGCAGTCTTCGACGCCGCTCAACAGCAGACGAACGCGATCCCGACCGTGCTCTCGCGGGACGTCGTTCCCAATGCCGGCCACTGGAACGGACAGCAGTGGGTCGGCACCTTCTTCGGGCTGTCGCCCGGCGTCTCCTGGGCGATCCGGACGGTACTCGTCTACGCCTATGCGTTCGCGTGGGTCGCCTGGGCCGCCGTCGGGTATCGCTACTACCGCCGGGAGATCAGAGCCGCCGACTGGACGCCCCGCGACGACGTTATCGATCGCTTTCGATCACACCGGTGGGGGCTGTTCGGCGCGCTGATCGTGTTCATGTTCGTCGTGATGGCGATCTTCGCGCCGACGCTCGGCCCCACCACCGTCGAACAGAACATGCGCAACTCCTACTCCTACGAGATCGACTACTGGAACGAGGAAACCGGCTCCGTCGAGTCGATCCTGGTCGGCGAGGCCAACCTCGATTCCCAGTCGACCGGCGACAGTTCGCGGGTGATGCCACTGACCTACGACGACTACGGCCGATTCCATCCCTTCGGGACGATGCCCAACGGCCGTGATCTGTTTACGTTCATCGCCGTCGGGTCACGGATATCGCTGGTCATCGGCGTCCTCTCGGTCGGGTTGAGTGCCCTGCTTGCGGTCTCGCTGGCCCTGATCGCCGCCTACTACAAGGGTCGGGTTGACCTCGGCACGGTCCTGGTTTCGGACGGCGTGATGGCGATGCCACAACTCCTGCTCATCATCATGCTCACGACTGTTCTGGGCGACACGTGGATCGGTGACGTTTACAGCGGCGGGTTCGTGCTCGCGCTCATCTTCGCCTTTACCGGATGGACGTACATGTGGCGGTCGATCCGTGGCCCCGCCCTGCAGATCGCCGAACGCGCCTGGATCGACGCCGCCCGGAGCTTCGGCCAGCGGCCACGGACGATCATGCGCAAACACATGCTGCCGTACGTGACCGGGTACGTCCTGATCTACGCCTCGATGACCCTTGGCGGGGCGATCATCTCGATCGCCGGCCTCTCGTATCTCGGCCTCGGCGTCGCGCCGCCGACCCCCGAGTGGGGCCGGGCGATCAAGCTCGGCCAGGACTACGTCACCACCGGCTCCTGGCACATCTCGCTCATCCCGGGCGTGCTCATTACGCTCGTCGTCACCGGGTTCAACGCGCTCGGCGACGGCGTCCGGGACGCGATCGATCCCCAGTCCGACAGCGCGATCGGCTCGGCGGCCGGCCGGGGTGGTGGCGCATGAGCCGCGCCGACGCCCCCGACCGGACCGAGATCGGGGCGCACCCCGGAGATCGCGACGGGGAGCCGCTGCTGTCCGTTTCGGACCTTCGGACAGTCTTTCACACCGAACGCGAGACCATCCACGCCGTCGACGGGATCTCCTTTGACGTCCATGCCGGCGAGACGGTCGGTCTCGTCGGCGAATCCGGGTCGGGGAAATCCGTCACGGCACGGTCGATCCTCGGTCTCGTCGACGAGCCGGGCGTCATCGAGGAGGGGGCAATCCGTTTCAAGGGCGAGAATCTGGTCGAAGCTGGCTTCGAGGCCCACCGCGGCGATATCGCGATCGTCTTCCAGGATCCCGCCAATGCGCTCAATCCGGTTTATACCGTCGGCAACCAGCTTCGGGAGGCTCTCTCGATCCACCAGGGGCTGAGCGGGAAGGCTGCAACCGAGCACGCGATCGAACTCCTCGAAGCTGTCGGGATTCCCGACGCCCCGCGCCGACTCGGGGAGTACCCCCACCAGTTCTCCGGCGGGATGGCCCAGCGGGCGGTCATCGCGATCGCGCTGGCGTGTGATCCTGACCTGCTGGTCTGTGACGAACCGACGACCGCTCTGGACGTGACGATCCAGGCTCAGATCCTCGACCTGCTGGCCGACCTCCAGCGTGAGGAAGACCTCGCGATCCTCTTTATCACCCACGACATGGGCGTCATCGAGGAGACCGCCGACCGGGTGAACGTGATCTACGCCGGCGAAATCGTCGAACGCGCGCCCACGCAGCGCCTCTTTGCCGAGCCGGAACACCCCTACACCGAAGCCTTGCTGGAGAGCATTCCCGGACGGACGCCGCCAGATCAGCGCCTGCCGGCGATCGAGGGCGAGGTCCCCACGCCGAACGGTCCCGCTGACGCCTGCCGGTTCGCGCCCCGCTGTCCGATGGCCGTCGAGGCGTGCCGGACGGCTGCCCCCGACCCCGTCGAGGTATCGGCTGCCGTCGACCACGCCGCCGCGTGCATATTTGCCGGCGACGACGGCGACCAGACTGGGGGTGACGACGAATGACCGCCTCAGTCCCCGACGGCAGCTCGATGTCCGCCTCGACGGACGACGATCGCGACACGTTTCTCGACATCCGCGATCTACAGACCCACTACACGGACGGGTCGCTGTTCGGTGCCGACCCGCCGGTCCGGGCGGTCGACGGCGTCTCGCTGTCGATCCAGTGCGGCGAGACCCTCGGCCTGGTCGGCGAGAGCGGGTGTGGGAAGACCACGCTCGGCCGGACGCTCGTCGGCCTGGAGGCCGCGACTGCCGGCTCCGTCGTCGTCGACGGGACCGACGTGACCGCGCTCTCGGGGAGCGACCTCCGGGCGTGGCAGCGTCGTGTCGGCATGGTGTTCCAGGATCCCCAGGAGAGCCTCAACGATCGCCTGACGGTCGGCGAGATTGTCGCCGAGCCACTGGAGGCTCACGACTGGGGAACCCCCGCCGAACGCGAGGACCGCGTCTTCACGCTGCTCGATCAGGTCGGGCTTCGTGAGGAGCACTTCTATCGCTACCCCCACCAGTTCTCGGGCGGCCAGCGCCAGCGCGTGGCGATCGCCCGCGCACTCGCCCTCGAACCCGAGTTTCTGATCCTCGACGAACCCGTCTCGGCGCTCGACGTCTCTGTCCAGGCGCGGGTCATCAACCTCCTCGAGGAACTCCAGGCCGAACTCGGACTGACCTCCCTCTTCATCGCCCACGACCTCTCGCTCGTCCGGCACATCGCCGACCGGGTCGCCGTGATGTACCTCGGGAACGTCCTCGAAGTCGGGCCGACGGAGCGCGTCTTCGCGGACCCGGCCAATCCCTATACTCGGTCGCTCCTGTCGGCGATTCCGGGCTCTTCGAGTCCGGCCCCCGAGGACCTCGATCGGATCACGCTCCGTGGGACGCCGCCGAACCCGCGGTACCCGCCCGAGGGGTGTCCGTTCGCGACCCGATGCCCGGCGAAGATCCCGCCCCCCGATCACGCCGCCCTCTCGGCCGACGCGCTCGGCGCGATCGAGACGTTCCGGGACGTGTTACGGGAGCGCGCCCGGGCCGAGACTGGCCTGTCCGCCCGCCTCAAGCGACGGCTCGGACTCGACACCGGTGGCCGTTCGGTCGAGGCGATCGTCGAGGAACTGTTCGCGGACGTCACGCTGTCGTCGGCTGCTCGCGACGTGATCGATCAGGCGACAGCGACCGCGAGCACGGCCCCGGGCGAGGCGCTCGCGGTACTCGACGACGCCTTCGGTTCGGTCTGTGATCGCGAGTCGCCGGCCGCACATGTCGTTGATGACACCGAGCGAACGAGTCGGTGTCTCCGGCACCGTCCCGAGCACGACGATCCCGGGGGTGAACGGCCGTGACCGACAAGGCGGGCGGTCCGGACGACGCGACTTCCGATCGACACGGAACGCGATACGGGAGTTCGATCCCGCGCTCGGATCGAGTCGCCGTCGCCCGCGAGGCGGCCAGGGCCGGCGGGGCCGTCGCCATGGCCGGGTTCAGGCGGGATCTCGACGTCGAAACCAAGGCGGGCAAGACCGACCTGGTGACGCGGGCCGATCGCGAGGCCCAGGCCCGGATCGCGGCCGTCATCGGCGAGCGCTTCCCCCAGGAACCGTTCGTCGGCGAGGAGGCCGACGCGATCGAGACCGTCCCCGAACGGGGGCCGGCCTGGATCGCCGATCCGATCGACGGCACCAACAACTACGTCCGGGGGATCCGCCAGTGGGCAACCAGCGTCGCGTCGGTCCGGGACGGCGATCCCGTCGCGGCGGCGACCGCCCTCCCGGCGTTGGGTGATATCTACGTCGGTGGGCCGGGTGGCGTGACGCGCAACGGCCGGCCCATCGGGGTGAACGACACCGCCGACACGGATCGGTTCACCGTCGTCCCGACGATCTGGTGGCCCCGGGACCGCCGCGAGGAGTACGCCCGGGCGGCCGAAGCCATCGTCACCCGGTTTGGCGACTTGCTCCGGTTGAAGTCCGTCCAGGTTGCCCTCGCCCTGCTGGCTGCCGGGTCGATCGAGGGTGTGATCACGAACGTCGAGACCAACCCCTGGGATACCGTCGCCGGCACGTATCTCGTCGAGCAGGCCGGCGGGACGGTCACCGACCTCGACGGCGAGCCCTGGCGACACGACTGCCGCGGACTCGTCGCCTCGAACGGCCAGGCCCACGAGCCGGTGCTTGGGGCCGCGAACGCGATCGATCCGCCGACTGACGGATCCGGATCGCTCTAGTGTTGTGGGGTAACTCGGTCGACCCTGGCCGCGCTTCTTTAAGTGTCTCTGGTCACAAGGTGGAGATATAGACGGGGTTTCTCGGAGATGTCTTCGACCGGCGAGCGGTAAGTCTCTCGGGTCGCACTTCGCTTAGTCTGCCAGTCCTCGCTCCCCGGAAGCCGATCGGGGGGTGGCGCGTGTCCGGACCAGTGAGTCACCCGATAGCTGGGGGATCTCCTGTCGGCCGTTGACGTTCATCGCGTACTCACGGACGTCCCGGCGGCGGATCGCGTTCTTCCTGACGTAGTCGGGTCCTTTCGCCGTCTCCAGTTGCTCGCTGAAGAGCTGGATCTCGGTTTCGGCGGGCGGCATGCCATCGAGGTACCGACTGATGAGGGCCGCGCCGACGTGATCCTCGATCGCGATCTCGCCCTGATAGCCCGCGCACACGAGATGGACGGGGTGGTCCGTTCGGCGGAGGAACCGGCCGATCGCTCGCGCGTTCAGCGGCGCGCCCATGAACACGTCGACGTCCTCGCCCCCACGCTCGCGCAGCGTCGCCACGGTCCGGCCGCCGTTGGTCGAGGTCATGCTCACCGGCCGACCCTCGACGTCGATGTCCTCGACGTAACTCGGCGAGTTGAAGAAGTCATAGCCGTCTTCGGGGTCGTACTCGGCCGTGCGCCCGCCGCCGATGAGCGCGTCGGGGTGGGCGGCCCGGTAGTCGAACTCCTCGCCGCGCTCCTCGGGGACGTGGACGTGTGCTGCCCCCCGTGCCAGCAGTTCGATCACGGTGTTCGAGAAGTGCATCGTGTCGATGACGACGTACGCGCCCGGTTCCGGGTCCTGGGGGATGTCCTCGCAGCGTTCGATGAGTCGCTCGTCGAGTCGGCTATGAGCTGTGCCATCACGTACCATGTGTTCTCTCTACCCATCTATTCGGGCCCACCCTCAAAGGCGTATATAAGAGTGCTACATAGCCCTCAGTAGCGATCCCGACGGCTATTCCCGCCGGCCCGCTACCCCACCGGCCACGACCGAGCGGCTGTCATTGCTGGTGGCGAGGATGGATCGTGGACTGGAGTCCGATCCGTTCGATCGCCCGGATGGCCGCATCGATTTGCTCCAGCTGATCGACCAGCCGGGCCAGGGAGGGATCGACGCCGTCGTCATGGCCTGAGTTGGATGCAATCTCCGTCCCGGTTTCGATCGGCGACAACTCGACAGCCTGTCCCGCTGTGGCGTCACCTTCGACAACGCGTTTCGTCGCCGCTTCGAGCGCGTCTCTGCGGGCTATCAATAGCTCGGCCACCGTCCGGGCCTGTTCGGCTTCGGGTTCAACCGCCTCGATCGCACGATCTAGCCGGATGATCCCCGTCGCGATCCGTTCGAGTCGGTCCGCAGTCCGGTGATACTGGGACAGCGCCACCCGATCGATCCCGAGTGCGTCGAGTTCGCCGAACGCGACGAGTGACCGATTGTAGTGGCGACGGATCAACGCGACCAGCCGCGTCACGTCCGCCATTCGATCACCGACCCGTCCGGACGTCTCCGTCTCGCCGGTCAGTGACTCGCGGACTGTTTCCTGCATCGTCGTGACGACCGACACTGTCTGCTCTATCGATTGGCGAACCGACACCGCGGAGGCATCGAGCATCGCCCGGACCACGATCTCGTCCGCATCGGCCGCAAGGACCTCAGTGCCAACGAGGCGTCGTGCGATGGTGCGAGCGGCCCGGCGTTGCTCGTCGGTGAAACCGTCATCGGCATGCAACGAGATCCGCTCGAACCCGGTCTCGTAGGCTCCCTGGATCGGTCGCTCGACGGCGTCGACGCTTGACTCCGTGATCGGTAGCGAGACCGACTCCAGCCCGTCTCCGTCCGTCTGTCGCCCGCGAACGATCAGCGAGCCGTCGCGGTGGGTGTACAGCCGGACAGCCTCGCCCGTCTCGAGACCCTCCCGCTTGGCCCACTCTTTGGGGACCGAGACCGTGAACGTCGAGCCGCCGACCTTCTGGATCTTGCGTGTCTCCATCAGTCGCTCACCTCCAGAGCGGGTTTCATCAGTAGATCAACTCCGGCTCGCCCTCGAGGGCGTACAGCGTCCTGGCGGCGATGTTGACGGCGTGATCGCCGACCCGTTCGATGTCGCGGATCGTCAACAGCACGCTCGCGACGTCGTCGATCAATCGTTCGAGCGCCCAGGCGTCGATCTCCGGATCGCGTTCCAGCAAGTCCCGGGCTACCCGTTCGCTCGCACGTTGACACATCGCATCCAGGTCGTCGTCTCGCCCGGCGACCGTTCGGCAGGCCGCCGCGTCCTCGGTCTCGTAGGCCGCCAGGGCGTCTTCGAGCATGTCGGCCGCCGCCCGACCGATCCCGGAGATGTCGAGTTCCGGGAACGGGTCCGGGCGACTCGACAGCGCGTACCGGGCGAGGTTGGTCGCCAGATCGCCGACGCGTTCGAGGTCGGTCGAGATCTTGAAGCTAGCCGCGACCAGCCGGAGGTCGCCAGCGACCGGCTGTTCCAGCGCGAAGAGGTCGATACAGTCGGCCTCGATGTCGAGGTATCGCCGGTTGACCGTCTCGTCACCCTCGATGACCGCCTCGGCACGGTCGTCGTCGCCCTCAGCCAGTGCCGAGAGGGCGGCTTTCAGGCGTTCGAGGACGAGTTCGCCCATCTCGACGACGGCCGTCCGGAGGTCGGCCAGTGCGTGACGGAACTCCTCTCGTGCCATCGGATCACCCGAACTTGCCGGTGACGTAGTCCTCGACGCGCTGACTCTCGGGGTTCTCGAAGATCTTCTCGGTGTCGTCGTACTCGACGAGTTCGCCACCGGTGAGGAAGACGGCCGTCTGGTCGGATATCCGGGCGGCCTGTTGCATGTTGTGGGTGACGACGACGACCGTGTAGTCCTCGGCCAGTTCCTCGATGAGGTCCTCGATCTTGGCGGTCGCGATCGGGTCCAAGGCGCTCGCGGGCTCGTCCATCAGGATGACCTCCGGATCGACCGCGAGACACCGTGCGATACAGAGGCGCTGTTGTTGGCCACCGGACAGCCCGAGGGCGTTGTCCGCCAGCCGGTCTTTCACCTCGTCCCACAGGGCTGCCTGCCGCAGTGTTCGCTCGACGAGTTCGTCCTCGGCGTCCTTCTCGTCGCGCCCGAGCAGCCGGGCCGCAAGCCCGCGGTTGATGTCCCCGTGCTTTCGGGGGCCGTACGCGACGTTCTCCCGGATCGACTTGGGGAACGGGTTCGGGGACTGAAACACCATCCCGATCCGCTTGCGGAGCTCGACCAGATCGACGCCCTCCTGATAGATGTCACTGCCGTCGAACTCGACGGTCCCTTCGACCCGGGCGCTCTTTATCCGGTCGTTCATCCGGTTGAGCGAGCGCAGGAACGTCGACTTCCCACACCCTGAGGGGCCGATCAGCGCCGTGACGCTCTCTTCGGGGATGTCCATCGAGACGTCCTTGATCGCCCGCTCGTCGCCGTAGTAGACGTTCAGGTCCTCGACTGACAGGACCGCCTCGCTCCCGAACTCGTAGTCGGTCCACGCCTCGCGCGTCCGCTCCGTGCTCTCGCCGGACGTTGTCTCGATTTCCGTGCCTGTGCTGCCTTCTGACGCCATCGTCGTCTCAGTCATGGTGTAGTTTCCTCCGGAAGTACCGCCGCGAGGCGACGGCCACGGCGAAAAACGACAGGACGACGCCGAGTAACACGAACGCCGTCGCCCAGCCGAACGCCATGTTCCCCGACACGCCGGCGGTGATGATCGCGTACAGCTGGTATGGAAGCGCACTCGCCGATTCGAGCAACGCGGAATTGGTCACCGACACGAACGGCGGCTGGGCCGTCAGGCCGACCTCGAAACTCGAGAGGACCGCCGGGGCCTTCCCCGGCTCGACCGGGCCGTTCAACACGAGCAACAGTGGGGCAGTCTCGCCGGCGATGCGGCCGACCCCGAGGATGACGCCAGTGATGATGCCCGGCATCGAGGCGGGGACGACGACCTCCCTTACCGTGGCCCACTTGCTGACGCCCAGCGCCGCGCTGGCGTCGCGATACTCGTCGGGGACGCTCTGCATCGCCTCCCGGCTCGTGACCAGCACGAGCGGGAGCAACATGAACCCGAGCACGAGCTGGGAGGCGAAGATCGACCCGCTGTTGCCGAATCGCGGGACGATGAATGCCAGCCCGAACAGCCCGAAGACGATGCTCGGCGTGCTCCAGAGGCCGTTCGTGGCCACGTCGACGCCCTTGGTGAAGAGGCTGTCCTCGGCGTATTCCGTGAGGAAGACGGCCGCGCCGACGGCGATCGGCACGGCGAAGGCGACTGCGCCGACGACGATCCAGACGGTCCCGATCAGCGCCGGCATGACCCCGCGCTGGATCCCGAGCCCCTGGGTCGGGTTCATCACGAACGGCCAGTCGACGGTCCCGCTCGCGACCAGTCCAGCAGTCTCCGTCCCGATCGAGTTGCCGGTGAGGAGCACGTGCAGCGACGCAGCCAGCACTCCCAGGAGCAACAGCTGCGTACTCGAAGCGAGCGGCGGGATCGAAGCGCGAGCGGGGCCGTCCCGGAACCGTCCCGGCAGACCCGCGGCGATGGACGCGCTACTCAGCGCGCAGACCACGACCGCGCCCGTGCCGACCAGCGAGACGCCGGCCACGGCCAGCGGCCCGACGAGGAGTTCGATGGTGACGCCCGCTGCGAGCGCGATTGCGAGGACAACCCCGGCGCGCTTGAGTCTTCGTGCCCGCCGATCGGATGGCCGCCACGGCGTCGCTTGCCTGGCGGCCAGCACCGCGAGGCCGCTGACGAAGGCGGCCGGCAGCGCGCCGACGGCCGCCGTCGGCTGGATCGTCGTGGTGGCCGTCGTGAGCCCGTTGCCGCTCACGATCGCGTACCCGAGCGCCGAACCGGCGAGCGCCAGCGCCCCCGCGAGCGCGAGCCATAGGTACACCGCGATGAGGGTGACCCCGGAGGCGGAGCCGAGACCGCGGCGTCCGCGCCGGACTGCGACGAAAAGTGGGAGCGCAAGCGCGACCACCAGGGTCCCGGCGCTGACGGTGAGGTTCTCGACCGTCGTCCCGACCCCGCGCTCGGCGACGTAGACGAGCAGGAACGCAAGCACGCCAACAACGAGGAAGACGACCAGCGAGACGAGCAGGAACGCGCCGTGTTGTCGCCCGCGTGCGCCGAAACCGCCGTAGGCTTTCCCGGCGGTCCAGCCCGCGAGGAGGCTACTCGACAGCGCCACCAGCGGCACGACGACGTCGGCGGGGAACGTCGCCCCGAACGCCGACGAGTCCCAGGCCCACCCGGGGCCGAGCACGCCGGCGGTGACGAGCGCGCCCGAAAGCAGGAGGAAGGCCCCGACGGGCAGCGTCGAGCCGATGTCCTCGGGCGCGGCGAGGGTGGCGTATCCGACCGCGCCGCCGACGACCACCCCGAGCGGCCAGCCGAGCGGCCCGAGCGCCCAGGTGGCCACCGAGCCCGCCGTCGCCAGCCAGAGCACGCCGAGGACGGTGCTGGCGATCAATCCGGGCGACTCGCTCGGCGTCGTCGCGACGTCGAAACGTCGGGAGGCGACTCCCAGCCCGACGACGAGGCCGCCGAGGCCGAGCAGGGCGACGCCGAAGTACGTCAGTCCCGGAACGGGGCCTCCCGTCTCGCCGGTCGGCACCCAGCCGAAGAACGTGCCGACGGCGGCGGCAAAGAGGAGAAAAGCGATCCCGACGGTTCCGGCGGCGATACGGTCGTATCCCGTCGAGCCTGTATCGACGAGTCGTCTCGAATATGCGTCACTCATTGGTTGCCCTGCAGTTTCCGTTCCATTCGCATCTCGACCAGTTGCGAGGCGATCCCGAGTCCGGTGACGATGACCAGGAGGACGACGCCGGCGGCGAACAGCGCGCTCCAGAACGTCTCGCCCGGCGTGACGTGGCCGTAGCTGCTGGCGATGAACGTCGTCAGCGTCTCCGTGCTGTCGAAGACGTTGTAGCCCGTCGGTTCGGGGAGCCGACGGCTGTGTGAGATCATCACCGTCGCGGCCATCGTCTCGCCCATCGCGCGGCCGATCCCCAGCAGGACGGCCGCGGATATCCCGGAGAACGCCGCCGGGACGGTCACGCTCTGCATCGTCTGCCAGTCGGTGGCACCGACAGCGAGCGACCCGTCTTTCATCGGCGACGGCACGGCCGCCAGGGCGTCCTCCGCGACCGAGATGACCGTCGGCAGCGCCATGAACCCGATGACGACGCCGATCGCGAACAGCGCGCCGGGGTTGACCGAGAGGCGACCCGTGACGTAGGGGTTGATGATCGTGAACCCGATGAACCCGTAGACGATCGACGGGATCCCCGCGAGGATCTCGACGGCGGGTTTGACGATATCCCGGAGCCATCCGGGCGCGATCTCGCTGATGAACAGCGCGCCCGCGATCCCGAGCGGTCCGGCGACCGCGACCGCGACGATCGTCGTGAGGACGGTCCCCCAGATCATCGGGACGAGCGAATACTTGCCCTGACCTGCGGCCCACTCGTTCCCACTGAAGGGGTTAATCAGGTCCAATCCGGCCGTCTGGAACGCGGGGATCGCCTCGAGGACGAGGAAGACGGCGATCAATCCCAGCGTGACCAGCGCGGACACCGTCATCAGGAACGTCGTGATCTTGGCCGTCAGTGCCTGTCGGAGGGTCCATCCCAGCCCGAACACGAGCAGAAACGAGACCACGAAAAGCGGTGTCCAGACCGACTGGACGAGAAACCCGACGAAGGCGGCCACGACCAGCGACAGCTGGCCGACGGCCAGCAGGCGACCGACCCACCCCAGTCGCTGGACTGACCGGCGGAGCGAGCGGCCACGCTCGCGCGCCCAACGGACGACGGCGGAAGCCCTCGCCGGTGACTGAAATTCGGCTGTCATGGGTGTGCCCTCGACGTGCGTCGTTCAGACTTCGAATCCTGCATGATCCCGGAGAACGGTCGTCTTAGACCTGGTCGGGGAGCTTCGCGCGTTCTTCTTCGCGGCGAGCTTCCGGGAGTTTGAAGTAGTTCTGTGGCTCGACGAAGTTGGTCTGGCCGAAGTCCGAGAGGATCATGTTGAGGAACGCGGCCTCCTTCTCGGAGGTCCCCCCGTAGGTGTACATGTGGAGGTCGCGGTTGAGCGGGTACTCCTTCGCACCGAGGTTCTTGCCGTACTCGTAGACGGTCCCCTCGAGTTCGAGGGCGATCGGCGGCGTCACGCCGTCGGGCTCGACGAACGCCAGCGCGATGTAGGCAATCGCGTTGTCGTTTTGCTCGATGAGGGTCTTGACCTGCTGGTTTTGGCCCTTCCGGGTGTCGGGCTCGATCGGCGCGTCGGGATCGCCATAGAGGTTCGCTCTGAACGCGGTGTCGGTCCCGGAGTCCTCCGCGCGGCCGACCGCGTAGATCTCCTTGTCCGGGCCGCCGAGTTCGCTCCAGTTGGTGATCTCCTTCATGTAGATGTCCCGGAGCTGATCACCGGTGATCTGGGTCACGCCCGCGTCGTAGATCTCCCGGCTGACGACGATCGGCTGGCCGTCGACGCCGACGACGTGATCGACGATGTTATCGAGTTCGTCGTTGTCCTCACCGAGGATCGACTCGGCGGTCGAACTGGCGTCGCCGATGTCGACGCGTTCGTTGATGACCGCTTCGACGCCGGTCCCGGAGTGACTGAGCGCGATCTGGGTGCCGAACGGCGGAACGGCCCGTGTCTCGGTCGGCTCGTACCCGTACTTGCTCGCCCAGTAATCGGCGAGGTGCATGTCCGTGTCGATGTCGTACTGGCCGGGGCCCCAGTACTCCTGGTCGTCGGCCGGCGGGTTGCCGTTCCACAGCCGGCTCGCGTCGTTCGCGATCGGGTACACCGTCGAGGACCCGTCGGCTGTCAGTGCACTCGTGTCCTGGGAACTCGATTCCTCCGTCGGCGTCGACGTGTCCTGATCGACAGTTTCCTGCTCGTCGTCGTCCACGTTCGCTTCCTGTTGCGGTTCCGTCGTTTCATTCCCACCGCCACTACACCCCGCCAGTGCGCCGACGCCGAGTGCGCCGGCCGAGAGGATGAATTTCCGCCGTGATGCCCTGTCCGGACGCGTCGAATCTCGCGTCATCAACTGAACGGGCGGGAGAGTTGACTAAAGGGGTTTATAATAGGGGTACAGCCTGCTATGGCGGGATCCTGATCGATATGAGCCTCCTTTATTCGTATGGGGGACTATCATGGTATACATAGACATAATATTCCTTGTAGCGCGTGGGCGCTTCCCGACTGGGGTACCGTTGTGCGTCGCCGATGCTGGTCGGGGCTCGTGATCTACCGTCACAATCGCCGTCTCAGTCGGCCTGGGCCGCGTCATCGACGATGTCTACCTCGTCGAAGACGATCCTGGCACCGCCGTCGCGGCCGTCCGCGATCTCGACACCCCAGCCGTGGGCGTTCGCGATCGCGTCGACGATCGCGAGTCCGAGACCCGTACCGGTCGCGTCGGTCGTGTAGCCGTATTCGAGGACGTCTTCACGATCGTCCTCCGGGATGCCGGGGCCGTCGTCCTCGACGTAGAAGCCGTGCTCGGTTCGGCCGAGCCTGACTGTCAGCGACGCGTCGCCGGCGTTCGAGTCACGTTCGGCCAGGCGTTCGCTCGTCGGCTCGGATTGGGGTTCGTCCGTGTTGCTATCACCGCCCCGCAACAACGGATCACCCGATTTCGATCCCGGGTCGACATCGCTCTCGGACTCCCGCTGGGTACTTCGGGGTTGTGTGTCCGCCCCCGTTCCGTCCGTGAACGCGGCCCGACGCGGTTGCGAGTCAGGGTTCGTGGAGCCATGTTCGACTGCATTCCGGAAGAGGTTCTCGAAGACCGTCCGCAGCCGTGAGTGGTCGGCGTAGACGGTGATGTCGCCAGCGGGCTCGACTTCGAGGGTAGCGCCGTCAGTGTCGACCGTCTCCCAGGCGGTGCGGGCAAGCGCCGCAAGTTCGATCGGCTCGCGGTCCTCGATGGCCTGGCCCTTCCGGGCGAGCGCTAGCGTGTCTTCGACGAGCTGGTCGATCCGTTCGAGTGCGGCCGCGGCGGTCTCCAGATGTGCCTCGTCGCCTGTCTCCTGTGCGAGATCGATCCGGCCCCGGGCGACGCTCAGCGGGTTGCGAAGGTCGTGGGAGAGCGTCCCGGCGAAGCGTTCGAGCTGGGCCGTTTGCTGTCTGAGGTGGCGGATCCGCTGGCGGCGGTCGGTGACGTCCCTGACGACGACGGCGAATCCACCGGGCGCGTCACCGACGGCGATAGGCGTCACGCTCACCGCGTACTCCCGTGGTTCGCCGTCGACGTGGCGCGTGAACGATTCGACGAACGGATTTTCAACGTCGTCATCATCGGTCCCGTCGCTCGTCCCGGTGGTCTTTCGGTCCCCGGTGTGGGACGGTGTCACCTTGGAACCACCATCGACGAGTGCCGGTAGGACGGTATCGATGGCGGTCCCCTCCGCAGTTGCGAGTTCGGGGAACGTCTCGCTTGCAGCGCCGTTGAAGTCCAGGATCCGCCGCTGGCTGTCGACGACGATGACGACTTCCTCGAGCCCTTCAAAAATGGTCTCTCTGGCCATCGGGACGATGTCCAACAGCTGGTGACGAAAGACAGCCCACGCGACGACCGCGAGCGTCCACGTTCCACCGATCACGGACGCACCGGCCAGTGGTCCGGGAATGATACCCGCCGACCAGACGGAGATGATAGCGAACGGCGGGAGAAACCCGACGAACAGCGCGGCGGTCTGTGTCCGCCGCGTTCCCGACCCAAAGAGGATGTTCGCGCCGAGCAATCCCATGCCCACGTAATAAAACGCCATCTGTGGGAGCATGAGGACGAGCGACAGGTTGGTCGGCTCGCCGACCACGTAGGCAAACGGCGAGTGTTCGATCGTGTATTCACTCCAGATGAGGGAGTGGGCGGGATTCGTGAGTTCTAAGACGCCCGTCACGACAAAGATGCCGAACACGACGATCACGACCGGTCGGGTCAGGTGGCGCCGGTATCCCAGCGACGCCAGGACGAACAGGAAAAAGGCAGGCGTCACCAAGGCCAGCAGCATGTTTTGCCCCCCATAGAGGAGCACTGAGAGCGATCGACTGTCAGCGAACAACTCGGCGGCGACGAGCGCCCCACCGACTGCCTGGAAGACGGCGATGCCGAGAAATAGGTTCGTCGAAAAATCCCGCTCGCGTTCCCACAGCCAGGCTGCGACAGCGGCTGCGAACCCACTCGCAGCGAGCACCAGCGCGATGTACAGCGTCTGGCTGACCACGCTATTCGCAGTTCAGCCCCTTATTGTAAATCATTTTCCAAAACCGTCTCCGGGAAAACACATACGTTCGGTCGTTTCACTCGACACTACCGCTGTCTCGGTGACTCGCCCGCGTTCGAGACGCTGGCCTCAGTATCGAGCGGTATCGCGCCGAGGCGGCGACGGGTTCAGGTGAGGGAGTCGAGCATCGAGTGTGCCGACCCGAGCACTGACTCCTCGAACTCCGTGTTCCCACAGACCTCACACTCCTCGGGCGGCCCCTCCCGAAGGTGATTCACGATCGACAGCGTCTGGATGTTTCCACACTGTGTGCACTTCCATTCTTTCGTCATATATAACCTTTTATCATGCAGTACTATTAGTCTTTCTTCACACATCCGTCATTATTCCGGCGGTTGATGACTGATCGGGCAAGTACTACCCGCACGCGGCGACTGATCGACGGGTTCGAGCGCTATTCGCCGCTGTTGGCGTACGCCGCTCCCCAGCGCTTTTCGTTGTACGAGTGCTGGCGCTCGCTGTCGAACTCCCGGCCGATCCGCTCGCGGAGTTGATCCTTGGCCGTGGCGTCGATGCGTGCGAGCTCGTCGGCCTTTGCGACGGCGACCGGTGGCCCGCGTTCGGCAGCAACGTCGGCGACGATCTGCATCGTCAGCCGCTCGCGGCGGTCGGCGTCCCGTGTCACGGCGTAGGGAGCTTCGATCCGATAGACCAACTCGTCACGGGGATCGTACAGTGCGAAAAAGGTGACCTCGTAGGCCTCGGGATCGAGTTGGCGGTCGACGCCGAGTGCGTTCCCGGCCGACGAGAGGACGCGGTCGGTCCCGATCCGCGACCTGAACCAGTTCGTGAACGTGAGCGCGTCAGTGCGAAGCTCACCGCCGTCGTACCGCGAGAGGACGTGTTCGAAGAAGGCGTTGTCGTCCGCCCACGGCGCGGCCGTCTTCGTCCGGAGTGCCCGTGTCAGGCCGTTTGCGGCGCTGTTCTTGACGAAGCCGACGATCGGAATCTCTGCTTCGAGGCAGGTCTCGACCAGCCTGACGTAGTTCTCGACGACGTCACGGGGCTGTTCGTCGGATTCCAACAGGTCCGCGAGTTCGGGATGGCGATCGGCCCAATTGAGCAGCCCGGTCGGGTAGATCGGCCCGTCCAGTATGAGGAGATCCGAGACGTCCTCGATGTTGGCCCGAGCGTGATGGCTTTCGGCGAGGTACAACGCGAGCGCGTGGACGACAGTCTGGGCGTAGCGGTCGACTCGCGGGACCTGAAGCAACCGCTCGTGGGTGTAGCCCTCGTCGTTTCGCCGCCACTCGTCGTCGCCGAGGTCGACCGTCATGTCGTTGGTGTGGGCGCTGACGACGACCGTCCGCGAACGGTGGAGGTCCAGCTCCGAGGGCACGCCGGCCATCGCCGCCTGGGCGACGTCGAGCACCAGCCCGTTCTTGAACGTCGTCGGGTTGATCGTCCCCGAGTCAAGCCCGTGCTGGGTGTCGAAGGGGCGCTCCTCCAGGGCGATGTCGGGCAGCGGGGCCGCTCGTCGCCGTTGCTCGCCGAGCGGTTCGAGGATCACCCGATCCTCGTAATACAGGGGATCGAGAAACTCGTCCCAGGCTGTCGCGGCGAGGTCGTCGTGGTCGGTGTCCTCAACTCGCCCGCCGAGGCGACCGGCCAGCCGGGCGATGCCGTCGACGTGCACCGGATCGAGTGTCATGCCCCGCCTTTCGCGGGACGTGCTAAAAACGGTCGGGGTCACGCCTGACGGACGATCACGGCCCGCCTCCGCTCACGTCCGGCGTCCGATCGCACTCCGGAGCCGGGTGACGTGAAACCGGAGGCTGACGACCGTCGCGATCGCGGCCGCGGCCGCCAGAAACAGGTACAGCGACTGGACGCCGACCGTGTCCACCAGCCATCCTGATCCGAGTTGGCTCGATGCCCGTCCGACGCCCATCCCGATCGAGGACAGGAGGGTCTGGGCGGTCGCCGCGAGGGCGACCGGCGCATACTTGTGGGCCATGTTGACCGCGGCGTAGATGAAGAAGGCCACGCCCGATCCGGAGACGATCATGACCCCGACGGCGATCGGTGCCGCCTGGGTGAGCCCCAACACGAGATACGCGGCCATTGTCACCACGCCGCCGACTGTCAACAACGTCCGGTTGTCGAAGCTGTGCCGGGATAACCACACGAAGACGACGGCCTCGGTGAACGTCTTGACCAGCCACGCGACGCCCGTAATGCTATCTCCACCGGTGAGTTCCCGGAGGTACACCGACAGGAAGGCGTCGGCCCCGGCGAAGGCACCGGGGATCACCACCGCGATGAACAGCAGCAGGATGAACCGCTGGTTGCCCAAAAGCGTGATGGCGTCGCGCTTCAGATCCGGTGAGATGTCCGCGCGAGGCTTCTCAAGACCCTTGACGAGCACGGCGAGAAACGCCATGCCGGCCGCATAGAGGTAGAAGATCACCGAAAGCCCGAAGAACGTCGCGACCCACCCGATGAAGAGACTGCCGAGGCCGAACGCGAGGCTCCCGGCCGCCCGGATCTGGCCGTAGCTCAGCCCCTTCGAGAGCACCATCGAGTTCGCGATCGGCAGGATCGGCGCGCGGAAACTCGAGACGAACAACGTCGCGACGATCATGAGACTGAACTCCCAGGGGGTGTGGGCCGCAAGCGGAAACAGCAGAATGCTGATCCCCGAGACGATCGCCCCAGTCAGCATGATCCCCCGCGTCGCGCCCGTTTTGTCGGCGAGGACACCCCACGCCGGCTGGGCGACCAGCCCGCCGGCGACCAGCAGCGCCCCGATCAGCCCCATCTGTGACCCCGTGAGGCCGATCTCGTCGAAGTAGGCGTTTCTGAACGTCACCATCCCGTTCAACGCGAAGTAATACGAGAAGTAAATGACGTGATATCGGTACTCGGTGCCCACACTGTCGAGCAACTCCTGGCCTACCGATAGTAGTCGTCTATCTGTCACGCTGATGAAGCCCTCTCGGCTGTCTCGGTACGACTACCACGCGTTTATCCGTTCTTGTTTGCCGCCATTTGTGACACTGAAGCGATTGTTCCCGATCGGGTGTCCACGGCCCACCGGCCCCGGGAGGTCCGTGGGTATCACCCGGTCGGGGCCCTGGGGCCCCGCTCCGAGATGTGGTCTCCGCCAGGGCAGACCGCCGTCCAAATGTATTTCTCCAATTATAATCGGGAATCGGTAGACGGGCGTATGAAGGCGGGCGGATTTACCGGCAAATATCAAAAGGTATTACCCTCGGACTGAAAGGTCCGGGTATGCAGGCAGGACTCATCATCCTCGACGGCTGGGGACTCAACGACGACGAGGACGCCCGTGACGCGGTCAAAGCCGCGGACACGCCGAACTTCGACGCGTACTGGGACGCGGGCGCACACAACCGACTGGACGCCTCGGGCCGACGCGTCGGCCTGCCGGAGGGTCAGATGGGCAACAGCGAGGTCGGCCACCTCAACATCGGGGCCGGCCGCGTCGTCAAACAGGACACCACCCGCATCACCGACGATATCGAGGACGGTTCGTTCTTCGAGAACGAGAACCTCCTCGCCGCGATGGACTACGCCAAAGACAACGACGGGCAGGTCCACTTCATGGGCCTGGTCAGCGACGGCGGGGTCCACTCCCGGCAGACCCACCTCCACGCGCTGATCGAGATGGCCGCCGACAACGACGTCGAGGCGGTCACCCACGCCTTCATGGACGGCCGTGACACCTCGCCGACGGGCGGCGCGGACTACCTCCGGGAACTCCAGGGCGTCATTGACGAGGAAGGCACCGGCGACGTCGCGACCGTGACGGGCCGGTATCACGCGATGGACCGCGACCAGAACTGGGAGCGCACGAAGAAGGCCTACGACGCGATCGTCCACCGCGAGGCCGAGTTCGAAGCGCCAGACCCGGTGACGGCCACCGAGGAGTCCTACGAGCGGGACACCACCGACGAGTTCATCGAGCCGACGCTGATCGAGGGCGGCGCGGCACTCGAAGACGGCGACGCGGTTATCTTCTTCAATTTCCGGTCGGATCGGGCCCGCCAGCTCACCCGGCTGCTCAATTCCATCGACCCGGACTGGGACTTCGACATCTCGCCGCCGGAGACCCACTACGTGACGATGACGCAGTACGACGAGACGTTCGACCTCCCCGTGGCCTACCCGCCCAACCAGCCCGCGAACACGCTGGGCGAGGTCGTTTCCGAGGCCGGCGGCACCCAGTTGCGCCTCGCGGAATCGGAGAAGTACCCCCACGTCACGTACTTCCTCAACGGCGGCCGCGAGGTCAAGTTCGACGGCGAACTCCGCGAGATCGTCGAGAGCCCGGACGTGCCGACCTACGACGAACAGCCCGAGATGAGTGCTGCAGGCGTTACTGACACTGCCATCCAGTTCATCGAGAGCGGGTCGCAGAGCGACCCGGAACAGTCGAGCGGCGACCAGCCGCGAGACAGCGACGATCCCGACCTGCTGGTGCTCAACTTCGCCAACCCCGACATGGTCGGCCACACCGGGGACTTCGACGCTGCGGTCGCGGCCGTCGAGGCCGTCGACGAACAGCTGGGGCGGTTGATCGACGCGGTCCAGGCAGCCGGTGCGGACGTCCTCATCACCGCCGACCACGGTAACGCCGACGACCTCGGGACGGTCGAGGATCCCCATACGGCCCACACGCTCAACGATGTCCCGATCGTCTATCTGACGAGCGAGGGCGACGACGGCGGCCGGTCCGTGCGTTCGGGCGGGTCGCTGTGTGACATCGCGCCGACGCTGCTGGAACTCCTCGACGTCGAAAAGCCCGCCGAGATGACTGGCGAGTCGCTGCTTGAGTAAACTCCCCGAAAAATTCGACCGTCTCTCTCCCTCTTGCTCAAAAGACGGCCACAGACCGCACTTACTTCGGTGCGCCGCGTTCACTCGTTTCGACGTCCGGCTCGGGAATCTCGACGCCGGCGATCCGGGTCGCGAGATACACTGTGTACAGTGCTGCGAGACCGACGAGCACGTAGATACCGAACTCGGCTGCCGGGACCGAGTCGAGCAGAATGTTGACGAGGTTCCAGTTGGCCGCGCTGTCGACGAAGTGGGCGATACCGACGAGGCCCCAGTTGAGAGCCCCGACGACGACGAGTACGAGCGCTGTCCAGTCCAGGACGTTCATACGGAAGTTCTTGGGCATGTATAACACCACCCACACAATTGTCGGCAGAGAATATATACTAGCAGTGATGTATGCTATCACGAGCGTGATCGGTAGTGTTTAGTTTAGCAGGAATCGCTTGCAACAGCCAGAAAGCCCCGAGTGGCTCCGGTTGAGGCCCTCGCTGCGCTCCTCACTGCGTTGCGGTGTCCGCTCACGGGCGCGAAGCGCCCGTTCGCGCGTGCCGAGGCGCATAGCGCCTCGTGCCTAGCGTCGACCGTCTTCCCGGAGCCACTCGCCCCTTTCAGTCCCGCCCATACCGGCTGACCAACCGGCTTCGGGTGGGACTGAAAGGGGCGAGGCGTGCGCGGCGGTGCAACCGCCGCGACCATTCGAGGCCGGCGAGCCGGCCTCGCGCTCGGCGACGGCGCGCACGGGCAAGCACTGTAGCGAGGGAGCGCGCGACCGAGCGAAGCGCGCAGCCGGCGCACCGAGCCGACCGCCTCGGGGCTTTCTGGCTGTTCCCAACCATGACTCGATTAACTAAACACCGCCGCGTGATCGGGCCGAACACTATTGAGGTCAGTTCAACAAGTTGCTGGAGCATCCTGCCGAAGGCGGTTTGATTGTCCATACTTGACGACATTCGGCGGGATGCCGTGATTTCACGCTGTTTCACTGTGTTCGGTAATAGGAAAAGGACATTCGAAAATTATATATACACGATACTTCACATCTAAGTTGCCTTCCATGGTTAAAGATAAAGAATTTGATCGAAGAAGTGTTCTCAAGTCAACTGGCTGCTTTATTGCATCTACCGGCATTATAGCTGGCCAGACAACAGGGAGAAAGACAAACAATATATCGTTTAAGCTTCGCGGAAGTAAGAAAAATCCAGTCAAAACAAAAAATATAAATAAAAGGAGACATGAAGCCTTCCAGGAGTTTAACCAAAGCACCGACGAGAACACACGTGGTGGGCTCGTCGGAATCGAGGACAAAGACGATATTATCGCGTACAATTTCATCGCTACTGAGAACGGTGGTGTCCAGGAACACTTCTACACTGCTGACCTCAACGAGAAGGAACTCACAGTTCCAGTCGAGTCCAACCCCAGCCCCGGGGTTGAGACACAAGCCATAGAGTCGACTACGACGGTCTCCTCTCCACAAGGGAAAGACCTGGAGGAGCGCGCCCACAGCGCCGCAGACAGTTGGTATAAAGCTGGATCCGCACCCGAGATTAGCAGTGGTTCTGGTACTGTCAGTGGTTCTGGGAAAGACCGGGACAAGCGCGCCCACAGCGCCGCAGACAGTAGGAATAAAGCTGGATCCGCACCCGAGATTAGCAGTGGTTCTGGTACTGTCCGCACTATGGATACCAGCCAGCCGAATTTCTCCACGTGGCACGACCGGGCAGACCTCTACCACATCAACGAAAAGCCCCCTTACGGAATCATTATCGAACAGTACACGCTAAAAGAAAGCCCCAACCGAGACGATGTCTTCGGTGTCCAGACCGGTGTCGACATCGAAGCCGGTGAAAACCAAGCCGAACACGGCGACGACGATTACAAAGTGCCCGATAGCACATTCGGTCACTATCACCTCCGAAACGCTGAAGTTAGACACAACTGGAATACTGTCATCAGCCACGACGACTCAATGCGTGATCGAGCCCCCCGTGGCAAGTTGAGCAACGCAACTCAGTCCTTCGGGGTTGATCTGGGTATCGACAGCGAGGGTGTCGGGAGTGCCGGATTCTCGTACAGCTATTCCAGTCGGGCAGACAAGATCATCGACGACAGCAGCATGTCCGATAACATCGGCCGCTGGGAACTCAATGTCGGCTCTAAATCCTACGCTTCGGACAATAACGCCTACTACAACCCTGCTAGCCTCGCCATCCTCCACCCGGAGGACAACGAGACTTGCGAGCACTATCCGTGGCGTGACATGAAAATCGTCGACCTGCCGCTTGATGCCACATTCGCGTTGACTTCGGTGGGCGAATATATGTACACAATCGGTTCGAACGAATCTGTCTCACTCTCTGAAGACTTTTTCCTCCCCTGTCCCTGATTCTGACGTGACTGGCACAACAGAGTCAGTCTGAGGTAGGGGCCCGCTTAATTGCGGGCGAACCACTTGTTCAGATCGAGTGCACCGCCAAAATGATCACGACACGTGGTTTGCTTTCCACCGAGACGGATTGTGGGACTCTTTTACCAGAATGAGGCGAGAATGCCCCTTCCTCAAGGAGCGAGTATTGCGAGTGAGTCGGGAGGGGATGAATCGCCGCACAAGATACAAACCATTAAGTAAACATATCAACAATCAATAGACAGCGATGGAGTACAGTCACCGCTACCCTGCATACCCGACACAAGAAGTAGCGGCTGAACTGGAACATCATATCGACATTCATCGCCAAGCGTACAACTACACTCTGTACGAATACGAGAACGTGGATGCCGACGACATCGGCTCCGCGTACAAACACCACTACCGACTTCCCGATTGGAAAGACGAGTTCTCCGTCTTCTCAGAGGTCAACTCGAAGGCTTTGCAACGAACCGTCACACGGTTCTACCAGAACCTCGACGGACTCTCCGAACAGAAAGAGAACGGTCGAACGGTCGGGAAACTCAATTGGAAGTCACCGAGAGAGTTCCAGAGTATGACGTTTTCGCAGTCCGGCTTCGAACTCAAAAACACGAGTGGCCGACACGCGACACTCTGGCTCTCCAAAATCGGAGACATCCCTATTCGCTATCACCGGGAGATCCCTGACGAAGCGGATATCAAAGAAGTCACGGTCAAAAAAGAGACAACCGGTGACTGGTTCGTCTCGTTCGGACTGGAAACCGACGAAGCCGACCTACCCGAGAAGCCCGACGTGGATTCACTGAACGTGAACAATAGCGTCGGGATTGACCTCGGCATCCTGAACTACATCCACACCTCGAACGATAAAACCGTGGACTGGCTTGACCTCGAAGACGAATACGAGCGTCTGCGCCGTGAACAACGCAAGTTGTCGCACAAGGAGCAAGGGTCGAATAACTACGAGAAACAACGCCGGGAAGTGGCGAAGGTCAAGCGTCACATCCGGCGGAAGGTGCTGGACTACCAGCACAAGATTACGACATGGCTTGTCCGCGAATACGACGCCGTATTCGTCGAGGACTTGAACGTGAAGGGGATGCTGAAACAGTCGCATAATGCTCAGAACAAGCAGGATGCGGCGTGGCGACAGTTCATCACCCTTCTCGAATACAAGGCTGACCTGTATGGCTGTCACGTCAAGCAGGTTGAAGCACGAGGGACGACGACGGAATGTGCGTCGTGCGGTGTGGAGACTGCGAAGCCGATTTGGGTTCGGGAGCACTCTTGCCCGAGTTGTGGGTTCGAGTGTGACCGGGATGCGAATGCGGCGATGAACGTACTGCAACGCGGTTTTTCTGAACTAGGGCTGGAATGGCCCGAATCCACGCCTGTGGAGACTGCGCTCCCTACGGACACCACTTCGGTGTCTGCAAAGCGCGTCATCGAAACAGGAAGCCCCACCCTCAACGAAGCCACAACAGTGGCTGAGTAGGGTGGGGTAGTTCACAGCGGTCGAAAACACACCGCTTCAACCGGTGGTCGCTGACTGTGTGGACTACGGCTTGAGTTTGACAATTCCGTCGTTGGCAACCGCGTAAACGGCATCCTCGGTTACAGCGAGATTCGAGCTAAACGAATACGTGCCATTCTGCCATCGTCGCTCACCAGTGTCCCGTCTCAAGACAGCAAGACCACCAGGAGACGCGCCAACGAGAACGAACTCAGGCGTGCAAACTGGAGAGGTGAGCGTACCCGTCGGCCGGCCGTCAGTGTCTCCTCTCGGAATCTCCGTTTGCCAGTGTCTCTCGCCGGTTTCGGCGTCGAGTGCTGTGACCGTTCCGCTTGCGTCGTCTGCCACGTAGACAGTGCCGTCGCGGTACGCTGGGGTTGTTTCGGGAGATGTCATTTCAGTTGTCAGCTCCCACATCTGCTCACCGTTGTCCGTATCCAGAGCATGGACGGTTCCGTCGTTGTCGAAAGTGTAGACATCAGCACCGACGACTGGATTCGTGTATGATTCACCGACGACATCGGTCTGCCACTGAACCTCACCGGTCTGTGTATCCACAGACAGTACTTCGCCGCCGTCAGCGCTCGCGTCGACGACGTATGCGGTGTGCTGCGCGCTGCTGAGACCAGTGACAAAGTGGTCGATCGACAGATGCCATTCTGGTTCGCCAGTATCGGCCCCGTAGGCCTGAAGACTATCGTTGAAGCCAGAGACATACACGAGTCGATCATCCGCGAGGGAACTCACATGGGGAGACGCAGTCGGAGTCGTCCCGACCACCTCCAGAGTCTCAGCATCGACCCACGAGACCCCAGCATACGTGTGGACCGCGAGGCGGCCACACGCCAGGGTTGGACTGACCCGGCTAGCGTGGTCAAGGGAGAGTGTATCGGTATTCCCTGTCTCCGTGTGGGTTCGACGAATAGTCGTCTCCTTGTCCTGCAACCAGAACACGTGATCGTTGCTTGCAACGACCCACGTTTGCCCGAAAACCCGGTCGTCTGTACCGCCGAGTTCGTTACTTCTCGGTTCGGCTCGAAAGGCAATATCAGTCTGGCCAGTACGCTTTGCAGGCCCAGTAGCTGTCGGCCAACTTGGTGGCGTGTCACAGCCCGCAACCGGAATACCGTCAGGAGGTTCTCGACCGGAATTCGATGAAAGAGGTGATCCGATGCCAAGACAACCGGCTATGCTAGTCGCACCGAAAAGAGCCACAACGGTGCGTCGGGAGAGCTTGTTCATTACGTTACTAGTCGCTTGGAATACACTTAAAGTGTTTGGATGTTGAATAACTCAGTGAAACACATTGACGACGAAGTAATCAAGATGTCCGTGAAGCGCTGCTCCGACGAGGTTGAGAGACCGTACGAAGCCGCACGTTTGGACAGCTTGCTCCAATCCCGGCTTTGAGAGGCCACGAAACTTCCGTGATCAGGGTGTGACCAGTGACCACAGGCATTCAACCTGATTGACGTGGACACCGTCGTCTGTGACAAACGTTTCCGAGTGTGGAACGACCTTCTCGTTTTCGTGAAGGTATTATCCAGTCCAAGGACATGCAAATGACGAAGGCTAGGTAGAATATAGTAGGCCGATAATATATTCCACACCTCACCACTATATTGTGGTTTATTATTGGATTATATGAATAAAAATATTTAATTAGATGCCGTTTTTACAAAAGGATCTTCGGCCTACAACTTATACAGATGATAATAATATATAATAAATATTATTGATATGGATGTGCTACTGGCGACCCCACCAAAACGTTGATTTGCAAGTAACGTCGAGCATAGGGCAATGAGACATCCAGGCCTCAAGTTCAGGATGGCCGTCGTCGGGTCGATCCTGTTCGGATTTTACGCCGTGGTGGCGCTCGCCCTGTATGCCGCCTTCGGCGGTGGGACCACCATCCTCGCAGTAATCCTGCTGGGCAGCGTCGGCTTCGTCGGCGTCCAGTACAAGATCGGCAAGTGGGCCGCCCTCCGGAGCGTCGGGGCCGAGGACATGCCCGAGGACGACCCCCGATTCCGGGAGATCCACCGTTCGATCGAGCGGATGAGCGACGAAATGGGAATCGACAAGCCCCGCGTGATGGTCGCCGAGATGGGCGTCCCCAACGCCTTCGCCGTCGGGCGGAAGAAGGCCGGCGTCGTGGTCGTCTCCGCCGAGCTCATCCACATGCTCGACCACGAGGAACTCGAAGGCGTCCTCGCCCACGAACTCGCCCACATCCGGAATCGCGACGTGATCATGATGGTCATCGGCCAGGGGATCGCCTCGATCGTTGCGCTGGTCGCACAGTTCGCCGTCCTCTTCGCCGGTGACAACGACTTCGGTGACTTCATCATGGCGATGGTCGTCGGGAACATCGTCCAGTTCATCGTGATGATCTTCGTGATGGCGATCTCCCGCTACCGGGAGTACGTCGCCGACAGTGACGCCTCTGACATCACTGGCGGCGAACCCCTTGCACGCGCACTCGAAAAGATCAACTCGGCCGACCACAGCCGGAGCAAGATCGACGAACAGGCCAGCGCGCTCTGTATCAAGGGCGAGGAACGTAGCCTGCTGTCGAAGATCTTCTCGACGCACCCGCCGACCGAGGAGCGCATTCGGCGGCTTCGGGCCTGATTTTCGAGGCCGCCGAGTTCCGTCGTCGGTCACGCCAGCCTGACCGGGCCGCTATTTGCTGGCTCGCCGTCTTCGAGGAGCCACGCGAACACGGGCACGTACGCGAGCCAGGCCAGGAGATAGCCCGCTCCGACGAGGGCGTTTCCCGCGCCCATGCCGCCGTAGATGCCGTCGACCGTCCCGATCAGGACCACGACGATGGCGAGAAACGCGACCCCCGGCCGGTCGAGCCAGTCGTAGCCGACGCCGATCAGCGACCCGAGCACGTAACAGAACGCATAACGACCGGCCGCAACGAGGGCGACGTTCGCCCAGAACAGCAACTCGACCGGCACGTCGAAGTCACTCTCCAGGCCGGCCAGCAGGAGTCGCACCGACCGGTAGAACGCCTCGCCGTGGGTCAGCATGACAACGGCGGTGAGGACAACTGTCAGCGCGCCGACGACGCGGCCGGCAACGACGCCAACGCTGCCCGGATCAGTTCGATTGACCATCGCTCTGGGTCGGGCTTGACGCCCCCGCTACTCGAACGTGACCGCCGTCCCGTAGGCGATGACCTCCGAACCGCCGTTGGCGATCTCGGAACTCTCCAGGCGGACGTTCACGACGGCGTCGGCCCCCATCGAACGGGCGTCCTCTGCCATTCGTTCTAAAGCCTCGTCGCGGGCGTCGGTCAGCAGTTCGGAATACGCTTTCAACTCGCCACCGGTGATGTTGCGGATGCTCTGGGTGATATCCCGCCCGACGTTGCGGGCCTTGACTGTGTTGCCGCGGGCGATGCCGAGCGAGTCGTCGATCTCTTCGCCTGGGACTGTCTCGGTTGTAACGAACTCCATACCTGGGCGTCTCGCGAGTTCCTACTAAAACCAGGGTCTGGGCTTCGCGCGCTGAAGTATGATCTCTCTCGGTTCACTGTCGGTCGCTTCATGATCCGTTCGTTGCTCCGTGACGGGCACTATGGGCCTTCAGTAACTGGACGAGCACAGCAAGCGGTATTATGCGGGACGGCCGCATATTTAATCCTCGGTAATGTATATCAAAAAATATTTATAGGATGTTAATTTAACTCGACAGTTATGAAGCGGACTTGCCATTGGATCCTCGTCGTCCTCGTCACTCTTTCACTCGTCACAACGCCGGTGATCGGCGCGCTCAATGCTAACGGACCGAACGCGGCCGATGTATCGTCTCCTGCCGACTATCGGGCCCCCGGCGGCCCCACTGGCACACAGTCGGATGCGAGTGAGTCACCGGAAACACAGGTAGCCACGAACGGGTTTTTCGAGCGAGCAGCGGCGGCCTTGTACAACGGGTTGTTCGACCAAAATACGACACAGGTGGTTCACGGTGACGCTGGCGTTCGCGTGTCGTTTCCGGCGTCCGATTTTGACAGCGCGAACGTCACAATTACGTCCTACCCGGCCGACGGCGATCACTCTCTCCCCAGTGTCAGTCCGACCGTCCGGATCTCGACCCCGTACCGACTGGCCGGTAATCCGACGGTTTCGCTGCCGGTGTCCGATTCAGTGAACAGATCCGACTTCGATCACCTGGCGATCTATCGCTGGGATGCGAACGGGATGGCCCGCGGCTGGCACCCCGTCGAAACAGCGATCGACGGTCAGAACCGCCGTGCGAACGCGACCGTCTCCTCGCTCGGCCATTTCACCGTTCTGAACCAGACGGTCTGGAACGAATCAACCCGGGTTCGGCGACCTGACACGATCGCTCCCGAGGACCCATCGGGAATCTACGTCGGCACCGAAAACGGCACAGTCCGGAAAGTAACGACCGATAGCGGAGAGACGGTCTGGGCCCGATCGGTCGCCGGCGATGGCGAGACGACGATTGCGACCGATCCGGACGGGGCAATCTACGCTGCAACCAACGATACTGCGCTGGTCTCACAGTTCGACTGGGTGGATGGCTCCCGGAGCGGGCAGGTCGACTTCCAGCGGAAGGTTCACGCCCTCACGACCGAACTCCCCGGCAGCGTCATCGCAGCGGCAACCGGGGACCGCGGGGGCAACATCACCCTGGCCGATCTCGAAGACGGCTATCGGCCCTGGACGCTGATCCACTTCAGCAAGCACGCGTCCGATTATAACCTCGATGCCGTCACGGAGGGTGCTGGTGGTGGGCTCTATGCGGGACTCTATTTCGAAAGCCGACGCGAACCGACGCGACTGGTGCGGCTGAACAGGACGGTACTCGACGAGCCAACCCAGGAGGAGAAAAACGACAGCCGATTCACCCGCTGGGAGACGACGCTTACACCACGCTACATCAACGACCTCCAGCAGCGAGGCGACCGACTTTTCGTCGCCACTTCGACCGGCGTTCGCAGCGTCGACACCGGGACCGGTTCGACGCAGTGGTCGACGCCGATCGACGGGGGCGTCTCCAGCATCGCCGTCGGCCCGAACGGCACGGTGTATGCGACCAACACGACCGGTGCGGACACACCACCGATCTTACTCCAACTCGATCCTACGACGGGATCGATCGACGCTCGACGGACACTTCCGCTGCACGCGCAAGCGACGATTAGCGATCTGACGGTCGGGGCCAACGGAACGGTCTACGTAGGATCGGAAACCGGTGCCGTGTACGATCCAAACGGGGCACAGAACAGTACCGCCGGTGGGGCCGACACCGTGGAGTCGATCTCGCCGGCGCAGGTCCGCGCTGGGGGCAGTGAGAATTCACATCCTCGCAGCGAGTTCCCCCAGTCAGAAGCGAACGATAGTATCGGGACAGCATCCACTCTCAACGATGCAGACAGTCAGGGTTCGCTCTCGATCCAGGCGACACAGACCCGCATTACGCCGGAGGAGGACCTGACACTGCAGTTCTCCGCAGACGCCGAAACGCCCGCGACGATCGAAATCACAACGACGAGTGGACAGGTCCTGCTTCAGCAATCGGTGACGGCCACCACGCAGACCCAGCAACTCTCGGTTTCGGGGTTCTCGACCGGGGAATACGTCGCGACGATCGAAGCCGACGGGAGCGCGTTGAACGACTCGACGGAGACGATCACGGTCGCTGATTCCGCAGCGACCGGTCCGACCGACATCTCGGTACAAGCGGCCGATCACAACATAACGACCGACGAGCAACTCGTCCTGCAATTCGCTGCCGACCAGCAGACGGCCGCGACGCTTCGTCTCAACACCACTGACGGCAGGACACTTCTCAAGCGGTCCGTGACAGCGACGACACAGACAAGCCAGCTGTCCGTGCCGAATCTGAGTGCCGGGACGTACGTCGCGACGATCGAAGCGACATCGGCCAGTCTGAGCGATTCGACGGCACAAATTTCGGTTTCCAGTGCCGAGGACGGGGGCTCCACTGACCTCTCGGTGCAGGCCATCAACCGCTCCATTACGACTGAGGAGGCGCTCGTGGTAGAATACGCCGCCAGTCAGCAGACTGAGGCGCGTCTCACCCTTCGAACGGCCGACGGCCAGACGGTGCTTCAGCAGGCGGTGACTGCCAGCGACCAGCCGACGCGCCTCTCGATCCAGGACGTGACCGCTGGCGAGTACGTGACTGTCCTCGAGGCAATCGACGGCGACGGCCGTGCCACGACCGAGCCGATCACCGTCAGTCAGCCGGACGGTCCTGTGCCGACGGCGCTATCGCTTCGTGCGCTCCAGACGGACTTCACCACCGAGGAGAACCTGACAGTGGCGTTCAGCGCCGACGCGCCGACTGCAGGTCAGCTGCAGGTCGAAACCGGTCGCGGTCAGACGCTCGTGAACACGTCCGTGAGCGTGAGCGAACAGACCACCAGGCTCACGATTCCAGGCCTGGGTGCCGGTGAGTACGTTGCGACGCTCACCACCCAGCAGGGCAACCTGACTGCCAGGACGGACCGGATCACCATCGAGTCGGCCGGCGATCCCACGCTGAACGTCAGCGCTCAGCCCAACGAGTTCACCCGGAGCGAACCACTCGTCTTGGAAATCGAAACCAACGCCCAGCGCAACGTGACGGTCGACGTTCGGACCACGGATGGCGAGTCCGTCCACAACGCGACGGTGTCACATCCGGGCGGTGCGTTGACGTTCCGGCTGGCGAGTATCCCGGCGGGGACCTACGACGTAGTCGCCCATGCCAGGGACGCCAATCTGACGGCGCGGACTGATCCGGTTACGATCCAGGTGGTCAATCCGCAGGTCTCGGTACAGCCCTCGACCGCCCGGATCGGCGAGGCGATTTCGCTCACCGCGATGACCAACGAGTCCGGACGGACAGGATCGATCGCGGAGACACAGTGGGAATTCGGTGACGGCACTACCGAGACCGCGGCTGGGGCGGACGTGTCTCACGCCTACGCCGAACCGGGCGAATACGAGGTCAGCGTGACGATCGTCGATTCCTTCGGCGATGGCGAGGAGTATACGGTCACTGAGCGTGTGTTGGTTGGGAACGATTCCGACTTCACTGAGTCGAAAGGGACGGTTACGGCGATTTCGCCTAATGGGACACTCAGGTGGCAACACGAGACCGATGCCGGTGTCACTGGGCTCGCGGAGACGACCGGCGTCGCGCCGGCGACCAACCCCGAGGGGGAGACGACGCCGATCTGGTCGATCGACGTGCCGGCGGACAACCGGACGGAGATCGCCGCCGCAGTTCGCGTATCCGGAGCCGAAAACGCGTCCGGGACGCTTCATGCATACAACGACGACCGAACCCGTCGGGTGCCGTTCAATCAAAGCACCTGGACGACCGTGCGGCTCCCCGTGACGGAATTCGCCGGCGAGGAACTCACGCTGAGCGTCCGTGGTTCGGGGGACGCCCAAGCGGAACTGACGGCCGTTCGCCTGCTCAGACACGACGACGGGGATAGGCTACCCAACTACATCGAGCGAGCATCGTTCGCACTGCCGATCGGTCAGGGGACGGAATTCTCGCTGGACCCAACAAGGAACGATACTGACGGCGACGGCGTCCCCGATCACCGGGAGGTCTATTTCCTGCCGGCGAACGGCTCGGCCCTCGGCCAGTCGATGGAGATCGTCCGGGCGGTCAGCGACCCGACGAGCGTCGACACGGACGACGACGGGCTCACCGACATCGAGGAGCGGCGCTATCCGTGGACCAATCCCCATTCTGTCCGACACCGATTGGGATGGCGTCTCAGATCCGAACGAGGACATCGATGACGACGGGCTCTCGATCGCTGCGGAAATCGAGAACGGAACCTCCCCGATGATGGCCGATACCGACCAGGACGGGCTCTCTGATCGCGAAGAAATTGTCACCCACGGGAGCGATCCCACTGACGCTGATACCGATAGTGACGGCCTCTCGGACGCGGACGAACTCGACCTGCCGACGGAGTTTGACAACCCCGACACGGACGACGACGGAACCCTGGACGGCAACGAGACGTTCTCGACGACGGCCGCAAACGAGCGCCTGGATGTCGCGGTCGAGCTAACTGGTCAGGGAAACCTCGCGAAGGGGGTAACCATCGAGAATCAGACGGCCAACTTCGCACAGGGCGATCGGATCGGGAACATGAGCGTCTCCGATATCGTCGAAATTGAGTCCGACCGCGAGTTCGAGTCGGCGAACGTCACATTCTCGTACAACGACTCGCTCGGGCCGGCTGAAAACGAGTCGGACCTCATGGTGGTCACGTACGATCCCGAAAAGCAACTGTACGTTCCGTTGAACTCGACGCTCGATCCCGAGAACAACACCATCAGCGCCGAAACTGAACACTTCTCGACGTTCGCCGTCTTCTCCATTTCCAACTGGGTCGCGGACGTCACCGCACACGAAGTACCGGAACGCGGTGACGCCGGCGCTGCCCAGCCGGTGGACGTCGTGTTCATCATCGACTCCTCGGGATCGATGGGTAGAAACGACCCCAACAACTTCCGCAAGCAGGCCGCAACCGAGTTCGTCGGCGGACTTATCGAGGGGGACCGTGCTAGCGTCGTAGACTTCGACGGCTCCGCACACGTCGCCCAGGGACTCACGACGAACTTCAGCACGGTCAACTCGAGCATTCGGAGCCTCGACGCCTTTGGTGGCACGAACATCGGGAACGGCATTTCCCAGGCGAACCAGCACTTCGCCTCAGCGGGCAATGACTCACGGGCGCAAGTCGCGATCCTTCTGACGGACGGTCGGGGATCAGGCGGTCGTTCGCAGGCACAGACGGCCGCCGACCGGAACATCACCCTTCACACGATCGGATTTGGCGGCGCTAACGGAAACAAACTCTCCGATATCGCAGACATAACCAATGGAACGTACCACTACGTGGATAGCGCCGCGGATCTGCCGAACGTCTTCTCGCGTGTTGCCGGTGAACTCCCGACGGACACTGACGGCGATGGCCTGCCGGACGTGGCCGAGACGGAGGGGATTCCGATCGGCCACGCCCACGGCGAGTATCAAACGGTCGAGACCAATCCGACCAAACCGGATACGGACGATGATGGGGTCGGAGACGGGACGGAAGTCGGCTCTCTCATCTCGGAGAACGTGACGGTCTCTACCGTCCCTGCGGGCGGAGGACACGTCAGTTATGGAACGACGAAAGAGGTTCACGTCGAATATCGGAAACTTAACAGTGATCCGACAAAGGCCGATACAGACGGCGACGGGTTGACGGACTTCGAAGAGCGCGAGGGATGGAAAATCCACGTTACCGATTCCAGAGAGCAAACGATTCAACTCTTTGAAACCCTCTCAGATGTCGATAGTGGTTCGGAACTCACGAACCTCGAGGATTATTACAGGATTGAGAACGTTTCGTCGGATCCGCTCGTCAAAGACACGAGCAATAATGGGCTGACAGATCTGGAAGAACGACGGCTAGGCACTGATCCGCGATCGACGGACACAACCGGTGACGGAATCGAAGATCACCGGGCAGTCGGAGTCAGTGCAGATCCGACACTATACGACGCGAGACCACCGGAAATCGAAGTTCCGTATTCGTGGTGGAACAAACCGGCCTTTAGTTTCGACACCCATTACGATCTTCAGTTCAGGGCCGAAGACCCGGCAGGCCTGGGGACTGGCAGAGTGTTGCTTGCTGGGGAAGAACAGAAACGTCACTCCCTCGAGGGACAGAGCGATTATGCTAACAGCGAGTTCACGACTGGCTTCTTCGATACGGTCACTGACACCTACTCAGGAACGTCGGTTACGGTTGCCGTTTCGGACGTGAACGGAAACACCGGCCGCTCGCTTGCCATTCAACGACACGATATCTTCGGCGAAGTCGCCTCAAAACTCGCCGAGGAGGGCGTTATCGGTCGAGAGCAGATTAAATCTCTCGGCACGCTATCCGGCTTCTCGACAGGCGCTGTCGAGACTGCCGAGATGATAAGAGGGTTCCTCAGTGATCCGGTCGGCTACGTCAGTGCGATCGGCGATGTCATCGCCCAACTCGACAATCTGGACGAGATCATCCGACAACTTCCAGCGTCGATCGACGCCCAGCAGGATCGGAACAATCCCTACAAAGACGGTACTGGTGCCTACGCAGCGTATCGAATGGGCTGGTACGAGGGCTACATCGGGTACATGGTGCTGGAATCGGCCCTCCCTGCCGGCGAACTTGGAAGAGCCGCCAAGAGCTCTAATACGCTCCAGAAAACGGTCAAGACGCTCGATAAGACGGGGAATCTTCGGACGGCCGCCAAGTACACGGCGAAAGCTGCCGACACGGCGTATGCTCCGGTTCGGTATACGAGCAACCAGTTGTCACGAGGGCTGGCAGCGTCGAAAGGACTGGCGTCAGATGGTGCCCATCGATTGCTTGCCGGAGCCAAGACGGCCGGCCAGAAAATCAGGCAAGCCCAGCTCGTCGAGATGCTTGATCGGAAACAGCTACAGCGACTCTCACCGGACGAACAGCGAGCGGTCGGATCGATTCTCGCCGAAGGCGGTGAGAGTGCTGGCCGAGCGATGGCTGAGGGTGGTCCGGGTCCGTTCGCGCGGTTACACAGAATCGGTGACGACATCGACGGGGTCAACTCGGAGGACCTAGCGGATGCTTTTGGACACGCCTCTAATCAGGGCGTTGATATGAGCCGAATCGAACGGCTGGTTGATGACCTCGATACGTTGCAGCGCGCCGACGTGGATGGGCTGGACGGCCTTGCGACACGACTCTCGACTGAGGGAACGATTGATAATTTCAAGAACCTCGCCTACGAAGCGGATGTCGCTGCGACACTCCAGCGGCAAGGTGACGACGTGTTGGAAGTGGGTAAAGACGTGAAGACGGCTGACGGTTCAACGGAGATAGATGTCCAGATGAAAAGTGGATCGACCATCGAAGTCAAGAACGGAGATTTGACAACGGATTACAAGACCCAACTCGAAAGACAGCTCAAATATCGTGGGGAGAATAGCCTCTCCGGGAACCACTACGTCAAAGTCAGCGGCGAAATCACTGATGAGATGGAATCATTCATAAATAGCAATAACATCAGAGTATTTGAAGGTAATGCACTTGGCGGAACAATCAGGACCGATTTGATAACCAGTCACGCGGTTCAATTGACGGAATCAATCAGAAATACTCCTGCCTGAGGACATCTACATAGAGAACTTACAAAACCACGACCAATTATAATAATGCCAGTTATTGACCCAGATCTATATAAATTCATCATTCCTTATTCAGATAGAGTTCCAGCAGAAGCTATTCGTGAAGCGCTTGAGTGTGGATTTGATGGCATCTGGTCAACTTCTTTCGATGGAGGAATAGACGAGTGTTCGTATCACGACAAAATATCTGATCCACAGCGGTATCCAACTGAACGTGCTCTCGATAAATTCATTTCAAGCTCCGATGGATACTTGAATATCTATACCGAACACACTGATTTCCTTCTCAGAAATAGATCATTTTACGATTGGGGTCTGCCAGAGATTGAAGGTATCGGGCTTTTTTGGTATCGAGTCCATTTTCGAGATGTCCTGTCTCCGGACGAAGATGGGACAGCCGTCCTGAATGAGGTCATTGAGTCGGTCACGCACGTCTACAAACACTTTCCATCACCGTTCGCGTTCTCGCAACTCCCGTATCAACACGAACACGAGAAGACAGTGACAAAACAGCACCTCGAGAAACCAGAACTCCCGGATGTTTATTGGCTGATGATACTCTCACCGCCGATTTGCGAGGATATCGGGCGAGAGCGCTTGCAATCCGCACCCGTTTGGCGTGTTGATACGCTCTCTGATGGAAGTATGCGCCTCGTCGCATCCGGTGACGGACTCAAATACCGTCCTGAAGACAAGCAAGAGCTCCGTGACCATCTCGGTATTCCGCGTGACTGACCACTCGACGATCCTATAACGTGGCTGTGAAGCAGAAGTCGCTGTGACACTCCAGCGGCAAGGTGACGACGTGGTGCGAGTTGGTAAGAACGTGAAGACGGCCGACGGACCCACGGAGATTGATATCCAGATGAAAAGTGGCTCTACCATCGAAGTCAAGAACGGGAAATTGGATAGTATTAAAGACATTGATGAACAAATCGAGACACAACTAATGTACCGACGAGAAAACAGTCTATCAGGCAACCACTACATCAAAGCCGGAGGTGAAATAACTGAAGAAGTGCGAACATGGTTGGAAAAGAAAAACGTTCGCATCCTTAATGACAACTCAAATAAATATAGTATAAGCACGCTGGAATCCGCTGATAGAGTCAGTCCTGCTCTGCAAGTTGCCATTGGCGTCTGAACTGTTCAGAAGTGTTCTCCGTACTAACACAAGAGTCAACTATGATGGATTATTCACATGATTTTGACTTTTTCAGATTAATCGTGCCGTGCAATCTCGATAGACAGTCTGAGGCTGTAAGAGAAGCCATCAAGAGTGGTCTGCAACAGGACTGGGGTACGTCCTGGGAAGGTGGTAGCGATGACTGTATCTACTTAGGATCTCTGAATGATCATCGTCACGAGAGATACCAGACGACCCAGGCTATTGATTATCTTCTGGAGAATAGAGAAGGGTCGATAACGCTATTTGTGGCGGACACATCGTTCACCATCACTGTGAATGATGCGTTTTCTGACATACTGCCCGTGGAAGTTGGCGGCGTCAAACTAACTTGGGAGCGGGCGAACTTCCGTGATATTCTGTTGGAAGAAACTGACGAAAAATATAAAGTAGAAGGAGTAATCAATACAGTCCGGAGGTTCTACGAGCACGTTCAGCCGCCGTTTGCGTTCTCCCAACTTCCCTATGAGTGGGAATACGAGGTCAAAGTCACGCAGCAACACCTCGATACGCCGGAACTTCCCGACATCTACTGGCTGGTGTTTCTGTCGCCAGAACTCTGCGAGGACATTGGGCGGTCTAGAGTGCGCTCAGCGCCGGTTTGGAAAGTCGAAGACTTGGCTGATGGTGGACTTGGATTGGTAGCGACCAATAATCTCCGCTATTCCAGGGAGCACAAACAACGACTACGTGCATATCTCGGTATTTCACCGTAACACCGCCAGAAAGCGATACTGTCACGAATCAGCAACTGAAGAACGCCCTCAACAGATCGAGCAATCCCCCTCACGGCGAAAAGCGCCCTTCGTCCCGAGGAACCATGCCTAGAGAAATAGCGCCGGGATCGTCTGCCGGAAGATGTTCAGCGAGATCACAAACAGCAGCGCGATCACGAACCAGTTGAACCGCCGCTCGTCGATCTCCAGCCGCCGGAGGTAGGTTCCGACGAACAACCCGACGAGCGTCACGACGGCGATGACCGACCCCAGCCACAGTCTGTAGGGTGTCATCAGGTCCGTGAACAGGGCCATCTGGACGATCCGGACGGTGAAGATCGCCCCCAGCACCATCGAGAGCCCGCCGATGTAGCGCTCCGTGTCGCGCTCGAAGGTGTGGAAGTAGGCAGGCAGCAGCGGCCCGAGGTTCGCCACCGCCAGCAGGAACCCTTCCAGCGCGCCGGCGACGCTCATCGCCACGGGATGGTGGGCCTTCTCGACGGTCACGAAGCCCTGGCCGAGCTGGAAGAGCACGTACCCGAAGACGACGAGGCCGATCAGGAACGGCACGAGCGGGCCGGTCTCGACCGCGTCGAGGACGGCCACGCCGACGACTGCACCGATGATTGCCAGCACGAGCAGGACCCACTCCTCGCGGATGAAGGTCATGCCAGTGTCAGTCTCGCCGACCTGGAACATGTTGAGCATCCACGGCGGGATCGCCAGCACGACGACCGCGAGCGTCGGGTCGATCACCGACGCGAAGATGGGCGTCGCGATCAGCGCGTAGCCGAAGCCGATCATGCCCTTGATCGCGCCGGCGAGGATCGCGACGCCGACGAAGAGGGCCAGGATCTCCGCCGAAACGTCGGACTGCAGCCCGCTGGTCATCCCCTCGACGCCGGGGAAGAAGACGACCGACCCGGCGATGACCGACAGCGTCGCCAGTGCCATCGTCACCTCCCGGTACCGGAAGGCCCGGAGATGTTCGAGAAACGCTACCGGATCGACGTGCGACTCGTTCGTCCCCATCGGTCAGTACTTCGATTACTGCCGGCGGCCGGATGGGGCTTGAGACGACGGAAAGGCCGACACCAGAGACCGGTCACCCGGATTTGCGGGAATCCGGGGTGATTGCCCCTCTCCGGCCCGTATACAACTAATTGCTCGATCAACCCCGATCATAGAAACAGGAGAAATATGCCGAAAACGGCCGGGGGTGGACGGTCCTGCCAGCCGGATGCGGGGGCGTTTTGGTGGTGGCCGTCGAAGTCTCCGGTATGTCCGACGACGAGCCTGCTGTCCCGATCGTCTGTGACGAGTGTGAGACCACCGCCGAGATCCCGCTGTCGGATCTCGCCGACCAACTCGACGCACACAACGAACGGATGCACGACGGCGAGTCAGTCGCGGAGGTCGATCCCGACGTGGCCGACCAGCTCGCGGACCTGATCGCCGACGAACTCGGCCTGCTTGAGGGCTAGTCAGTCGTTGCCGTCCGAAACGACAGATCCAGTGCGTCGGCGGAGTGCGTCAGCGATCCCATCGAGATCACGTCGACACCAGTCTTCGCGTATGCGGGCACCGTCTCGATCGTGATGCCGCCGCTGGCCTCCGTGAGCACGTCGTCGTGGCCGTTCGTGGCGAGTAGCTCGACAGCCTGCTCGCAGTCACCGGGCGACATATTGTCCAGCAGGACGATGTCGGCCCCGGCGTCGGCGGCCCGCGGGGCGTCTTCCGGCATCTCGACTTCGACTTCCACCTGCGTCGCGAAGGAGGTCCGTTCCGCGACGTGTTCGACTGCGCCTTCCAGCCCCATCTCGGCGACGTGGTTGTCCTTGACCATCGCCATGTGCGAGAGGTCCAGCCGGTGAGTGTCACCGCCACCGGCGACGACCGCACGCTTCTCGACCCCCCGCAGGCCGGGCGTCGTCTTCCGGGTCCCGGCGATGGCCACGTCGTCGCTCACTTCTCGGGCAACGTCGACTGCCTTGCGGGTCTTGGTCGCGATCCCCGCGGCGTGGGCGGCGACGTTGACCGCCGGTCGCTCGCCGCGGAGGACATCCCGGGTCGGCCCGGCGACGGAAAGCAGCACGTCACCCGATTCTATCGGCGTTCCGTCGTCGACGGCCGATTCGACCGCACAGTCCAGATACGCGAAGACGGCGGTCGCGGCGTCGATTCCGGCCGCGATACCCCTTTCTTTCGCGACGAGTCGGCCCCCGGTATCGCCGGGCAGGTGGTTGGTCACGTCGTGGTGGCCGACGTCCTCGCGAAGCCACTGCTCGACCTGTCCGTCGGTGATCATGGCGTCTCGACGGTCGCCTCGTCGTCGGTTGTCGTCTCGTCGTCGGAGACGAGATTGTGCGTGCCGACGCTCTCGTCGTTTGCGGCGGCAGCGCGGGCGATCAGCAGCGCGACGACACTCGCGTTCCGGAGTTCGTACAGCGACCGGGACGTCCGCGTTCGGACGTAGGCGTCGACCTCGCCCTTGAGTCGCCGGAGGACTCCGAGCGCTCGCTCCAATTCGTCGGGATCGCGCTCGATGCCGACGTACTCGCCCATCACGCGCCGGAGTCGCGTGAACTTCTCGCGGGCGAAGGAGTCGGGGAGCGCCGGATCGCGGTCGTCCAGGTCGGGGACGTCCATCGGCGCAGGGTCGCGACCGGGCGCATCCTCACCGGCCCGGAGTCCCCAGACCAGCCCTTCGAGCAGGCTGGTGCTCGCCAGACGGTTGGCCCCGTGGACGCCAGTGTGGGCACACTCGCCGACGGCGTAGAGCCGGTCCAGCGAGGTCCGGCCCCACTCGTCGACAGAGACTCCACCACAGAGGAAGTGCTGGGCGGGCCTGACGGGGATCCCCGATTCCCAGTCGATCCCACGCTGCTCGCACTGCTCGACGAGGTCCGGGAACCGCTCTTCGAAGTCGATGTCCGAAACGTCGAGGAACACCTCGCCGCTGACTTCGCGTTCGTTTTTCACCGCCCGCGCGACGACGTCCCGCGGCGCGAGTTCGGCCTCGTCGTCGTAGGCGGGCATGAACCGTTCGCCGTAGGCGTTCCGGAGGGTTGCGCCCTCGCCGCGGACGGCCTCGCTGATGAGCAGCGTCCCGCTGTCGTCGACGTGGGCCGTCGGGTGGAACTGGACGAACTCCATGTCGTCGATGTCTGCGCCGGCCAGTGCTGCCATCGCGATCCCGTCGCCGGTCGATCCCGCGGGATTGGTCGAGTCGGGATAGAGGTCGCCGACGCCGCCGGTCGCCAGCACGGTCGCGCCGGCGAAGGTGGGCCACACCTCGCCGCCGGATTCGAGGTACGCACCGCGGACCTCGCCCTCGTGGGTGATGAGGTCCAGCGCGGCGGTGTCGTCGAGTACCTGGATGTCCGGGTGGTCGTCGACGAACGAGAGGAACCGTTCGAGGACGTACGAACCGGTCGAGGCGTCGACGTGGAGGATGCGGTCCTCCTCGTGGGCCGCCTCTTTCCCGAAATCGAAGTCCTCACCGTCACTGTCGGCCACGTCGAATGGGACCGACAGCGTCTCGACGAGGACATCCCGGACGGCCTCGTTGGCGTTCTCGACCAGGACGTCCGCTGCCTCAGGATCGGCGGTGCCGGCGGATGCGTCGACGATGTCCTGTTTGAACTGCGCGGGGTCGTCCCGCGAGATGGCGATGCCGCCCTGGGCCCACCACGTCGAGGCGTCCTCGGGCCGGCGGGCCTTCGTCGCGAGCGTCACTTCGGCGTCTTCCCGAACTGCTGCTAGTGCGGCCGCACAGCCCGCGATGCCACCGCCGACTATAAGGGTCTCCGTGGATTCTGCTTCCGTCATGGTTAGAGTTCGAGCATCCGGTCGAGTGCGGTTGCCGCGCGATCCGCCGTCGCCGGGTCCACGTTGATGACGTTCTGCTCGCGACCCTCCACGAGTTCTTCGAGCACCCACAGCAGGTAGTTGGGGTCGATCTGGCGCATCGCGTTGCAGTCCATGCACGCGTCGCCACACAACGGGACGACCTCGACATCGGGATGCCACCGATCGAGGTGGTTGGCGAGGTGGATCTCGGTCCCGATTGCCCAGGTCTCACCGGGATCCGCGTTCTCGACTGCCTGTGTGATGTCGGCCGTCGAGCCGACGCAATCCGCGGCTTCGACGACGTCGCGGCGACACTCGGGGTGGACGATCACGTTCGCGTCTGGATGGTCCTCTCGAACCTCCTCGACGTGGTCGGCCCGGAAGCGCTCGTGGACCTGGCAGTACCCCTCCCAGAGGATGACGTCGTTGTCCCGGATCGCCTCGGGGTCGGTGTCGTCGGCCCAGGGGTCCCAGACGAGCGTGTCGTCTTCCATTCCGAGGTCGTGGGCGGTGTTGGTCCCGAGGTGTTTGTCGGGCAGGAACAGCACCTTGTCACCGCGCTCGAAGGCCCACTCGAAGGCGTCGGCGGCGTTCGAGGAGGTGCAGACCAGCCCGCCGTGTTCGGCACAGAAGGCCTTGAGGTCCGCATACGAGTTCATATAGCAGATCGGGATCACGTCGTCGTCGGTCGCCGCCGTGAGCTTTGCCCACGCCGAATCGACCTGGAGCGCCTCCGCCATCCCGGCCATCGGACACGAAGCCTCCATGCTCGGGAGGATGACCTGCTGGTCGTCGTCGGTGATGATATCGGCCGACTCGGCCATGAACGTCACGCCGCCGAAGATGACGTACTCGGCGTCGGAGTTGGCGGCCTCCTTGCTTAGCTGGTAAGAGTCGCCGATGAAGTCGGCGTGTTCGACGATCTCCCGCCGCTGGTAGTTGTGGCCCAGAATGACGACGTCGTCGCCGAGTTCCGCCAGCGCCGTGTCGATCCGTTGCTCCCGCTTCCCGGCGTCGAGATCCCGATAGGCCGGGGGCAACTGTGACAGATTGTCGTATTTGAACAGGCTGAGATCCGTGTCCAGATCAGCCGTTTGCATGTCGGGCACAGTGGGTCACCGTGTATTTCGTCCCTTCAGTACCGCATATTGAAAAACATTTGTATTCAAAAGTCGGATAGGATCGAGATATTATGCAGTAATTGCCGGAACAGGGACGAACGATGTATCGGACGGCCCGACGGGCTGTCGCTGGGTCACTCCATGCCAAGCGTTGTCGAGAACACCCAATAGAGGCCGTAGCCGACGCCGACCGAACTCGCGAGCGTGAGCAGCCAGAAGGTCACGGTGACGCCGATCTTCCGTCGGGAGACGCCCGCCGAGCCCGCAGCAAGCCCGCCGCCGATCACCCCCGAGATGACGATATTGTTGAACGAGATGGGGATACCGAGTGCGATCGCCACCTGGGCGATGATGAATCCAGGGACCAGAGCGGCGATCGACCGGCGCGCGCCGAGCTGGGCGTACTCTCTGGAGGTGGCTTGCAGGAGCCGCGGGGCACCCATCCACGCACCGGCCAGGATCCCGACCGCGCCGATTCCCAGCAGAACGAGCGTCGGCAGTTCAAGCCTGGTGACGAACAGCGTCTCCAGCGGCCCGGTCGCGAGACCGACCTGGCTGCCGCCGGAGGAAAAGGCGACCACGCTACCGAGCGCCACGAGGAACGTGCGAATCCCTTGCTCGGCCGAGGCCTGTGTCCGCCGTCGGATCGCCAGGAACCCGAGCGCAGCCAAGGCAACGGTGACCGCCGCCCGGACCAGCGGGTCTGGCAAGCCGACGGTCGACGACGCAAACCCGGCCAGCGAGTTCTGGGCGGCCTCGCCCGGGATGATCCCCAATTCGATGTTCGCGATGATGCCGGAGACGACGGCCGCGAGCAGCGGGACACCGACCGTTTCGGGGATGTCGTCCCGCCGGAGGATCGTCGCGGTCCCGTAGGCGAGTCCACCTGAAACGGGGGGCACGAGTACCCAGAACAGCCCGAGTTGCTGGTACTTCGCGATGGCGGGGTCGCCACCTAGCGAGAGCCCCACGCCGACCATCGCCCCGGTGGTGGCGAAGGCAGCCGGGACTGGATATCCGGAGTAGACGCCGAAGGCCATGAACGCCGCCGCGGTGAGGAGCCCCGCCGTCGCCGCCAGCGGCGTGATCTGGGTGTTCAGGATGAGATCTCGGCCGACGGTCTCCGAGATCGAGCCGCCCTGTAAAAGTGCACCGAGGGCTGCGAGGATGCCGACCAGGAAGGCGGCCCGCATCGTCGAGATGGCACCGGCTCCGATGGCCGGCGCAAAGGGCGGCGAGTTCGAGTTGGCCCCCAGCGCCCAGGCCATCACGAGACAGGTTAGCGTCGCCAGGATCGCGAGCAGCCAGAACGTCACCGCCACGGATGGACCACCTCGCGCCCGGGACCTCCCGGTTCACATATTGTTTTCATGTTGACATCGGATATCGAAAGTTCGACACACGAACGGGTAAGCATTGTGCCGCCCACCGGGAACGGCCGGGCTATCAGTGACTCACTGTCCTTTTCACCGGACGGGCCACCCCCGTCCGGTACTGTTTTGACATGTGTGGACGAATACCGTCCCATGGACGAGCGCGAGGTCGACGTCTCGACGGCCGGCGAGAACATCGAGGGCCAGCGGCCCGAACCCGAACCCGAGTCGGTCACCGACGAGACGACGACCCACGAAGAGGGCGTCGAACTCGAGCGGACGATCGGGCTGGTCGGCGGGCTGGCGATCGGTATCGGGACGATGATCGGCGCGGGGATCTTCGTCTTCCCCGGGCTCGCGGCGAAGGAGGCCGGCCCGGCAGCCGCACTCTCCTTTGGGATCGGCGGCGTCATCGCGTTGCTGGTCGCGTTGCCGGCCTCGGAACTCGCGACGGCGATGCCCCGCAGCGGCGGCGGCTATTACTTCATCTCCCGCTCGCTAGGCACGGCCGGCGGGGCGATCGTCGGGCTTGGCCTGTGGCTGGGACTGGTCTTCGCCGCCGCGTTCTACCTCGTCGGCCTCGGCCACTACGTCGTCGCCGTCCTCGCGGAGGTCGGAATCGTTCTCTCGCTCGGTCCGGCCCCGCCACACGTCGTCCTGGGATTGGTCTTCGGGGCCGCACTCACCGCGCTCAGCGTCGGCGGCACCGAACGCACGGCGGCCCTGCAGAACATCATCGTGGTCGTCCTGCTCGTCATCCTGACGGGCGTACTCACGTTCGGCATCCTTGACGCGATGGGTATCTTCGGCCGCCAGTCCGTCCCTGACACGTTCTTCTCGAAGGGGTACTCCCCGGTACTCAGGACCGCTGCGCTTGTGTTCACGTCGTATCTCGGGTTCGCCCAGGTCGCGACGGTCGCCGGCGAGATCAAGCGCCCCAGTCGGAACTTGCCCCTGGCGATGGTCGGCTCGGTGATCATCGTGACCGTCTTCTACGCCGTGACGATCTTCGTCGCGACGAGCACGTTCGGCGCGGATCGCCTCGGCACCTTCGGCGAGACGGCGATGGTCAACGTGGGGCGAGATCTGCTGGGACTGCCCGGTGCAGTGTTGATCCTCGTCGCCGGCTTGCTTGCGACCTTCTCCAGCGCCAACGCCTCGATCCTGAGCGCGTCCCGATCGATCTACGCGCTGAGCCGCGACGCCTTGCTCCCGAAGAAGGCCAGCGAGATCAACCTCAAATACGGCACGCCACACGTCGCGCTGGCGATGGCCGGCGGCCCGATCCTGGTGCTCGTGGCGACCGACAGCGTCGAGATCCTGGCGGAGGTGGCGTCGTTTCTGCACCTGGTGATGTATGCGCTGATCTGCGTCGCGCTACTCGTCTTGCGACGACGCGATCCGGACTGGTACGACCCGGACTTCCGGATGCCGGGCGCGCCAGTCCTGCCGGCGATCGGCGCGGTCGCCAGCGTCGCGCTGATCGCGTTCATGAACGGCGCATCGATCGCCATCGGCGTCGTGATCATGGTACTGTCCTACGGGTGGTACCGCTACTACGCCGACGACGTGCGACTCAAAGGTGACATCTGACATGACCCGACCATCAGTACTCGTCCCGATCCGCGTGCTCGAAGGTGAATCGCTCCCGGAGGGGGTGCCCGACCTCCTTTCGAACGCCCACGTCGTCCTGCTGGGGTATCACGTCATCCCCGGGCAGACGGCCCCCGGCCAGGCTCGCATGCAGTTCGAAGATCGCGCTCTGGACCGTCTCGAGGACTTCGAACAGGCACTGTCCGACGCTGGCGCAACCGTCGACCACCGACTGGTGTTCACCCACGACGCCCAGCAGACGATCGACCGCCAGATCGCCGAAAACGACTGCCTGGCCGCGCTCGTCCCCCGCGCCCTTGCGGACCTCGAAGACATCCTCGTGGCCGTCCGGGGCACCGTCGGCATCGACCGACTGGCTCAGGTAGTCGCCGGCCTCTTCGCCGACCGGGACATCGACGTCACGCTCTATCACGTGACGGGCGAGGACGAAACCGACGAAGACGTCGACGTCCTGCTCGACGGACTCACCGACCGCCTGGCCGACGAGGACGTCGATCCCGCCCGGATCAAGACGCGGGTCGACCGGGACGTGAAACCGGTCGATGCCATCGCCGAACTCGCCGAGGACTACGACTGCGTGGTCATGGGCGAGTCCGACCCGACGCTGTCGACGTTCGTTTTCGGGATGCCCGCCGACCAGGTCGCCGATCGGTTCCTCGGCCCTGTCCTGGTCGTCCAGCGGGAATCGAGCGAGGCGTAATTGTCGCGCTCTCTTCGGTGTGACTGAATTCGATTCTTCATTTCCGCCGTTTCCAGAACGGGGACTGAAACTGCCTTCTCTTCGCGCTCGTCTTGGACGCCTCACCCGCGTTCGATATATCGATATGCAATTTATCCAGCTCGCCCGGACAGCGTGACCATCAGCGGCCCAACCAGCAGCGTCAGCGGGACGACGATCCCACCTGGCCGGCCAGAACGTTGTACTGGGCGATGGTTTCACTCGGCGGCGTCCCTTCGAGGAACCCGACGAGAAACTCGAAGCCGACGGTCAGGACAGCCCAGCCCGTGCCGACGGCCAGCAACTCTGCTTGCGTATAATCGGAGTGGTTCCGCAGTAGGCGGCCGCCACGACGATGATCGCGACCACCAGCATCGCGGTCGAAAGGACGTGGTCGGGGTACTCGCCGACCCGGTCGATGAGGGCCGTCTCGTGGAACACGCCGTTGGCGACGGCGACCGCTGCCATCACGACCCACAGGGCCAGCGGATGGACGAAAACGGACGCCCCGATTCAGTGCTCAACGCCATGTCGCTCGCTACGACTGGCGAGAATATAGCCGCATCGCGCGTGATGCTTGGCGCGTCTCGATGGTGCGCCGTGGGGGGGATTCCCGGCGGAGTCATTGATCGAGATGCGACCCACGCGACAGGCCATAAATCAAATACGACGATACCGAAGTTGGGTCTTGGCAGGCTGGATGCTTACCGGGATGTATCGAAATCAAATCGTGCACCGCCCTCGCCCGACTCACCGACGGAGACGGTCCAGCCGTGTGCCTTCGCGATGTCCTCGACGATCGAGAGGCCAAAGCCCGTTCCGCCCTCGTTCGTGGTGACGCCGTGGTCGAACACTGACTCCCGATTTTCCAGCGGAATCCCTTCGCCATCGTCCGCGACGTAGAAGCCACCGTCCGCTCGCTTGCCAACCGTGATCGTCACGTCCTTGCCGCCGTGCTCCACGGCGTTTCGGAAGAGGTTCTCGAACAGTTGACTCAACCGCCCGGCGTCACCGGCGACGACTGGCACGCCCTCGGCGACCTCCATCGTCGCCTCGCTCGTGTCGACGTAGCCCCACGCTTCCCGTGCAACTGCGCCGAGGTCGATCTGTTCTCTGTCCTCGATCGTCGTCTCCCCACGGGCGAGCGTCAGGAGGTCTTCGATGAGACGTTCGATCCGGTCGTGAGCGGTTTCGACCTTCTCGAAGTGGTCCGGGTCGCCCGTCTCGGCAGCCACTTCGAGAAAGCCCATCGCGACGGTGAGCGGGTTCCGGAGATCGTGGGCCACGACGCTCGCGAACTGATCGAGACGTTCGTTCTGCCGCTTTAGCTCAGCTTCCCGGCTGGCCCGTGCCAGCGCTGCCTCGACAGTCGCGCCGAGGATTCTGAACAGGTCGACGTCCGTCTCGGAGAACTCTCGGGTCGTTGGCGAGCCAGTCGAGATGAGGCCATAGTCGCCCAGCGGCACCTGGATCTCGCTTCTGATCCTCGTGTCCTCGTTATACCGCTCGTCAACCTCTCTGACGTCGTCGAACACCTGGAGTTCGCCGGTGTCGAAGGCCTTCCAGGCGAGACTGTTACCCGGATCGAATCGCGGTGACTCGCCGACGAGCTCGCGCGCCTCGGCTGTCTCAGTGATCGGGATGAGTGCGTGTTCCCGCTCGTCGTACTCCCAGATCCCGGTGATCTCGAACCCGAGGATTTCGACGGCAGCGTCGACGGCGATATTGGCGATCTCTTCGGTGGACTGTGCGGCGCTGAGTTGCTGTGCGGTTCGCTGTAGCGATCGAAGGCGGTTCTCCAGGTGTTTCTGTTCGGTTATGTCTTCGAGGACGGCGAGAATGCTGGTCACCTCGCCGTTCGAGTCCTCGATCGGGGCGACCGACAGCAGGAGATCTAGTCGTCGCCCCTCCTTGGTCTCTCGTTGAATCTCCTTGCCACGGATCGGTTTCCCGTTGAGTGCTGCCCGGCGATGGGCATCGAACTGTGTCTGCTGGTCCTCAGGGATTATCGGGTTAAATTCGCCCAGAACCTCCTCGCGCGACCATCCGAACATCTCCTCTGCACCCTCGTTCCAGCGGATGACCTCACCGTCGGCGTCGATTTCCATGATCGTCAGCGGCGTCGCCTCGATGAGTCCCTCCAGTCGCTGGTTCGTCTGTTCGAGTTTGCGCTCGCGCTGTACTTGTTCGGTGACGTTCCGAGCGATACCGACGATCCGGACGATCTCGTCGTCGACGATGACCGGTGCGAGCGATGTCTCCCAGAAGCGGGCGTCCGGGGCGACCGACAACTCCTCGCGGTAGGCGATCGGCTCGCGCTGCTCGACGCACTCGGCGTAGTTCGCCGCAAGCTCTGCACCGCGTTCCTCGCCGAAGACGTCCCGCGGTGTCCTGTCCTTGACCTCGTCCGTCGAAAGCCCGGTCTGGGTCTCGTACCCAGGACTCAGCTGTGCAAACGTGAACTCCGGATCCTGTCCTGACATGTCGACGTCGAGGACGAAGATCGCGTCACCGGACGTATCCAGCAGCGCGTCGTACTCCTCGGCGAGTTCCTGATATTCGCGTTGCTGTTGCTTTCGGTCGGTGATCTCCTGGGAGAAGACGGTCAGGCCGTCCTCGTCCGGGAACACACGAACGTCGACCCAGTACTCGAAGGGCTCGCCGACGTATTGCTCGAAGGAGACCGACTCGCCGGTTTCCATCGCGGTCCGGTAGCGGTCTTCGAGTTCCGTGTCAACGACCGACGGGAACTCCTCCCAGAGCACGTTGCCGACGACCTCCTCCGGGTCCCGGTCGACTCGCTTGCCCATCTTCTCGTTCATGTATTCGATCCGCCAGTCGGTGTCGACGGCGTAGATCGCGTCGGTCGCCCGTTCGAGCGTCCGTCGGAACCGATCAGTCATCCGGTCGGCGGCGGCTCGCTTGCGCGCGGCGTCGACCAGCGTTTCGATCCGCCGGGCCAGCAGCTCGAAGCTCTCCTGGTTCGGTCGGATCGGAATGTAATCGGAGACGTCGGCCCGGGTTGCGCGACTCGCCACTTCTTCGCTCCCGCGACCGGTGAACAGGACGGTCGGGAGGTCGTCGTGTTCCGCCTGGATCTGTTCGAGGAGGTCGATCCCCGTTCCGTCGGGCAGCGCGTAGGAGGTCACCACGCAGTCGAATTCGGTCGTCGCAAGCTTCTCCATCGCCCTCTCCGCAGCAGTCGCCGTTTCCACGTCGATCTCGCCACACCGTGACAGCTTCGTCCGGACCAGGTCCGCGAACGAACGGTCGTCGTTCACGTACAGGACCGTTATCGGTCCGGTCTTCCCGTCGTCAAAACGAGTCATCTTGTCTTGATTAGACTGTCTCGACATATGAACTGTCGGGAGCCGTTCTCGATTTTGAAAGATCGCGCCATCGACTCCTGGTGAGACGCCACAGCACAATCGCACTGTCACTCGACATCGGCCTTTCGACCGCCCACCACCGTCACTGAATCGAGGCCGATGGTGGTTCAGTGACCATCCCAACGCCAGTGAATTCGAAGCGTGTGCCGTCTTCGTCCGTTTCGACCGTCCCGTCCCACCCATGGCCGGAGACGACCCGTTCGACGACGAGCAGGCCAAGGCCGCGGCGGTTGCTACCGAAGGACCCGCCGAACAGCGAATCGGCGATCGCCGGCGGGAGGCCGGGACCGTCGTCGCTGACGGCGAACCCCGTATCGGTCCCCTCGACGGTCACTCGGGTCCCTGGCGGGCAGTGTTCCATCACGTTCCGAAAAAGGTTCTCGAACAACTGCTGGAGTCTGGAGGCGTCGGCACGGATCGTTCGATCGCTCTCGACGGCGAGCACTGCGGTGTCCGGTTGCACGGTGTTCCAGGCCCGCTCAGCGACCGCGGCCAGCGAAACCGGTTCGCGCTCGCCGACATCGGCCCCCTCCCTGGCCAGCGAGAGGGTGTCTGTGATGAGTTGCTCCATGCGGTCTAAGGACTCGAGGACCGTCTGGAGGTGGCTTGCTTCGGGATCGGCGACGGATTCGGCAACGAGTTCGGTGTAGCCGCGGGCCCCGGTCAGGGGATTCCGCAGGTCGTGGGCGAGGACGCCCGCGAACTCCGTCAGGCGTTCGTTCTGTGCGTCTAAGGCCCGGTAGTGTTGTTCGCGCTCGATCTCGTAGCTGATCCACTGGGTGAGCAACTGGACGAACCGCTCGTCGTCCTCGGTGAATTCCCGCTCCAGTGGATCTTCCCCCGAGTAACAGAGCGTGCCGTAGACCTCGCCGTCGACGAGGACAGCCGCACCGATATAACACTGAAGTCCGGTTGCCTCACGGGCGACGTCGTCGCGATAAGGCGAGTTTGCCGCGTCGGCGACGACGAGCATCTCGCGGTCGGACACGACGTGGCGACACCACGTTTCCCCGAGTTCGTGTGTCGTCCCCGCCTCGTAGGCCCCGCTTTCGATCGTCGAGTCGACGATCTCGTACTCGCCGGCACCCGTATACGACAGGACGCCGTAGTCGACGCCCAGTCGATCCCGTCCGAGCGTGATTGCTCGCTCGATTTTCTGCTCGAGCGGGGCGGACCGATCGGTACCGACTTCGAACAGATCGCGAAAGTAGTTCCTGCGCTCCGGAGTGTCCATGTTGATTGGTACCGTCGATCGTGGGAAAAGGTTTGCTCGTCTCGACGCGCTCGCGGTGGGGGATCAGTCAGTCGGCCGACCGCTGATAGCTCCTATCACTCCTCCTCACCGGCGAAGCCGCTGCGTTCCATCACGCCCCAGGTCTCGACGCCACGGAGATACTCGACGAGGCCGCGCCAGGCGACGATCGTCTTCCACTGTCTGTACCCGAAGTTCTCCAGAACGCCGTACCACAGCAGGCGCAACACCTGCCAGGGGCTGTCGTAGCGGTTGAAACTCCAGACCTCGCTGAAGACGCCGAACCACGACAGGAAGACGCCGTAGCCGGTCGTCAGGAGGAAGAACATGAGCACGAACGTCACGTCCAGCGCTCCGAAGTACCACGCCACCGGGAGCACGACGTATCCAAGCCCTTCGATGAGCGGGCCGAGTGCTTCCGCCGCGACGAAAAACGGCATCACCAGGGTTCCGACGCGACCGTACGCGCGATTGAACAACATTTTGCGGTTGGTCACGACGGTCTCCATCATCCCCCGGTACCAGCGTCTTCGCTGCCGGCTGAGTACCCGGCGGCTGCTCGGAACCTCCGTCCAGGCGACCGGTTCCGGGACGAAATCGACCGTGTACTCCCGGTCCTGCTCGGTCAGGTGTTTGTGGAGGCGCACGACGATGTCGAAGTCCTCCGTGATCGTGTCGTGTCTGTAGCCACCGATCTCGCGGACGGCTTCCGTCTGGAAGAGCCCGAAGGCTCCCGAGATGAGGATGAGTCCGTTGATCCGGTTGAGACCGAGTCGACCCGAGTAGAAGGCACGGAGGTACTCCATCACCTGGAGTCCGGGAAGCCCTGTTTTGGGCAGGGAGACATCGGTGACGATGCCGTCCTCGACCGTACAGCCGTTGGCGACTCGAATGACGCCGCCGGCGGCGACGGCGGTCGTCGGCTCCTTCAGGAACGGTGTCACGAGTTGCAACAATGCGTCCCGATCGATGATCGTATCCGCGTCGACGGCACAGAACAGCGGCATGTCGGTCAGCCAGATCCCCGCATTGAGGGCGTCGCTCTTGCCGCCGTTTTCCTTGTCGACGACGAGCAACTTCTCGTCGGTCGTCGACCGGTAGACGCCGTGGATCTCTTCGGCGGGGACGTCGAACGGAATCTCCGCGTCGATGGCTTCGAGATCGAACTGCTCGCGGAGTCGATCCAGTGTCGCGTCGGTCGAGCCGTCGTTGACGACGACGACCTCGGTCTCCGGGTAGTTCAACGAGAGCATCGAGCGGACGCTCTCGACGATGGTGGCCTCCTCGTTGTACGCCGGCACGACGATCCCGATGCCGGGATAGAACGGGGAGCTGAACTTCCGGAACGGCGGGTCCCATCGCGACTCCTTGACGTCCTCGCGGAGTTCAAACAGCGCCAGGACGTGCAAAAACAGGTAGCCGACGCTGATCAATGCGTAATACCCCACGACAAAGACGCCGAACCCGGCCAGTCCCATCAGGACGGCGTGTGTGATCGTGTGCATCTCAACTATACACCCGCTTGGAGCCGTGCCGGGCCATATCGTCGTACTCGGCGTGTTCGACACTCCAGTCCCAGGCCGGGCCTAACACCGCCGGCGTGTCGGGATCGATGCGGTCACGGCGGTCGACGAGCGCCGCTGTCCCCCGTTCTACGGCTCGCGGATGGGTTTCGCTCACCAGGGCGTACAGGAGGACACTCAGTGCTGGCTGGTCCCCCCATGCCCCGAGCATCTCGTAGACGGCACCCCGAACCCGTGGTGACGGATCGCCGACTGCCCGTTCCAGAAACGCCCGGTCACGGACGGTTTCCCGCCAGCCAAAACTCCCGAGCGCCCGCGCCGCGGCGGCCCGGATCGCTTCGTTTTCGGTCTCCAGGGCCGCGGTCAGCCACGAGAGGTCCTGGTCGCCGACGCTGGTCTCCAGGTTGGCACAGACCGCAAGCACTTGCGCGAGCAGGGGTTCGCTCCAGCTTCGATACTCCCTGCGTGCGGTCTCCAACAGCGGTGTCGGGTCCGATCGTGAGATGCGATGCAGCGTGTCCTGGCCGAAGACTGTGAACTGGCCGTCAATGTCGTCGAGCAGTATCGAAACGCCCTGTTGGGCGTCCGCGAGACTGTCGGTCTCGGACAGCAGCGTCACCGTCGCCGCCCGCTCCCGTGGCGTCTTCGGCTCGAACGCAGACTCCAGATACGGGTCGGGATCGTCGAGCAACGTCAGCCAGGTCAGTGCATCGAGGTGCTCGAACTCGCCGCGGCCGTCGAGTTGGTTGCGCGCGCGGTCGGGAATCCCAAGGGCGACGCCGAGCCCCTGCAGCTGTGCCTTGTCCCCGCCATCGAGCTCACGGAGAAACTCGTCGAGCAGCGACTCGGTGACTCGCCGCTCGGTTCCGGAGAGCGTCTCGACCCACTCCTCCCAGCCGGGATCCTCGGCAAAGAGGCGCTCGAGCAGCGCTTCCCGAAGGTCGTCCCTGACGCGATCACGCCGCTCGTCGACGACCGAGCGGTACACTGACCAGCCGATGGTGATGTAAAACGAGACGGTCAGTAGCAGTCCGATCACGAGCGCGACCACGGCCAGGATCACGATCAGCGGGACTTCGTACCCGAACGCGCCGACGGCCCCCGCCATCACACCCTCACCTCGAAGGGGACGACTCGCGTCATGGGAGGTGTCGCCGGACGCGGGCCAGTAGCTCCGCGCTCCGGAACGGCTTCGAGACGTAGTCGTCGACGCCGGCGTCGAAGCCTTCGAGAACGTGTTCCTCCCGGCCGCGGGAGGTGAGCATCACCACCGGCAGGTCAGTTCGGACCGCCAGCTCCCCGTTTCTGAGCATCCGAACCAGCCGCGTCCCGTTGAGACGGGGCATCATGACGTCGACGACGAGGGCGTCGGGCTCGAACCCCGTCGACAAGAGGTCGGCAGCTTCCTGGCCGTCTTCGCAGACACGAACCTCGAACCCGGCCGCTTCGAAGCGGTGGCGAAGTAACTGCCGGATCGTGGTGTCGTCGTCGACGACGAGGATCGATTCCGCCATTTGTCAGATAATGCGGTGGCAGTCACAAATAATCACCTCATGAGGCGAAGCCAATTGACGTCGTCGACAATCTCATGACGTTGTGGTCCCTGACTCATCTGTGAATCGTCGTCGATTCGTCGCTACCGTCGGTGCCGCCGGCCTCGCCGGCCTCTCGGGATGTCAATCGACGGACCGGTCATCGCCACCGGCGTACCGGATCGGCGCTGACGGATTCGAACGCCGATCAGAGGGTACCGTCACGGAACTCACGGTCAGGGGAGTGAACCTCGGAATGGCGAAACCGGGGTACTTCCCGGGCTCGGCCGCCATCGAACGTGCTGAGTACGATCGATGGCTGGAGCATATCGGCGAGATCGCCAACGTCGTCCGGACCTACACGATCCACCCGCCTGCCTTCTATCGCGCCCTCCGGGCGTACAACGACGATGCCGCGGAGCCGCTGTTGTTGCTCCAGGGTACCTGGGTTCCGACTGCCGAGTTGATCGACGCCGGGGACGCCACCGCCCTCTCATCGACGGTCGATCGGGAACTCCGACGGACCGTCGAGGCCGTCCACGGCGACACGACGCTCCCCGAACGCCCCGGATACGCGAGCGGCCCCTTCGACGCCGACGTCAGTGACGTCACGCTGGGGTACCTATTCGGCATCGAGTGGCCGCCGGAGGTAGTCGAGGCGACCAACGAAGCCGATGCTGACGGCGACTTCGAGGGGTCGTTCGTTCGGACGCAAGGCGGCTCCCGGTTCGAACAGTGGCTCGCGGGCCGACTCGACACCCTCGCGACCCACGAGAGCGACCGTTACGACGTCCAGCGGCCGCTGTCGTTCGTCAACTGGGTGACGACCGACCCGCTCGACCATCCATACGAACCGTATCACGACGAGGATCTGGTCAGCGTCGACCCCGATGCCATCGTGGCGACCGAGGACTTCGATGCTGGCACATTCGCGTCCTATCACGCCTACCCGTACTATCCCGATCTGCTGAACGAGACGCCGGAGTACGTCGATTACGTCGATCATCGCGGGGAACCGAACAGCTACGCGGGCTATCTGCACGATCTGGTTGGGGCGACCGACCAGCCGGTGGTGATCGCCGAGTTCGGCGTCCCAAGTTCCCGCGGGATTGCCCACCGCGATGTCCACGGGCGCGACCAGGGTGGCCACACCGAGCGTGAACAGGGCGAGATCGTGGCGGCGATGTATCAGGATATCCTCGCCGCGGATACGGCGGGGGGCATCGCGTTTTCCTGGCAGGACGAGTGGTTCAAACGGACCTGGAACCTCGACGCGCGCTCGGTCCCCGGGCGACGCCCCCACTGGTCGAACATCGAGACGCCGGAACAGCGCTTTGGCCTCCTGGCGTTCCAGTCGCCCGACGCGATCACACTCGATGGGTCGCCCGGGGACTGGGACGACGCGACGGTAGTTCGACCCGCGGAACCAACCGACGCTCCCGACGAACGGACGCTGACTGGGATGCAGATCTCCCACGATCTCGCGGGGCTTGCGATCCGTCTGGAGTTTGCGACCCTTCCGAACCCGATGCGATGGGACCGGACCGGGGCGTTCGTGACGGTCGGACTGACGGGTCGCGAGCGGACACTCCCGATCGCTTCCCAGACGGCGACGGCTGATTTCGTCGCCGACCTGGGTGGTCCCGGCAATTCCAGACTGCTGGTCGAGTCATCCTACGATGCGTTCGCGCGTGAATTTGGCGAAATTGCCGGGCTCGATCTCGACACCTATCGCGATGGACGTGCCGGATTCGTCCCCGTCCGCGAACCGATCAATCTTGGATACACCGTGCCGCCGACTGGTGAATCGGTCCCCTTCGAGGCTGTCGAGACCGGGCGACTCCGGTACGGGAACGGCAACCCCGACGCCGCGAACTTCGACTCGCTGACTGACGTCCACGTCGACCCCGCAAACGACGTCGTCGAACTCCGCCTCCCGTGGCTCCTGGTGAACGTCGCTGATCCATCCACGAAACAGCGCATCGTGACCGACTGGGACGGTGGTCTCGACGTGACCGATTTCGAGTCGATCCAGGTCGGTGCCGCGACCTACGACCCCAGTGGAGCCGGGACGGCCGATTCAGCTTCGACGGGCTTGATCGACCATGCGGTTCCCGGAACCGCCGCCGGCACACTCGAAACGACGACGTATACGTGGTCGACGTGGGACCGACCCGCCTACGAGGAGCGGTTGAAGGAGTCCTATCACGTCCTCGACCGGACGAACTGGGACAGGACGGGCTGATACGGCCGCTGTCCGGCCGGCCAGCCACGCTGTACCGGGGCGAGCCAAAGCGGTGTCGGCGTGACTGCTAGGGCGGCCTGCCGGCGGCGGGAAGGGACTCCCTGCGGTAGTACCGGCCACCACACGCCATATTCTCAGCACTGATATTATGTTTCACCAACACATTCATCACTCTTCCCGGACGAGACGTGGCTATGAATCGCCGACGATTCATTGCCAGTGTCGGTGGGGCGGGGATCGCTGGCGTGGCCGGGTGCCAGTCGACCGGCGGGCCGGATCAACCGCTGTATCGGGTTACAGAGGACGGATTCGAACGCCGGGGCGGCCAGGGTGTCGAGGAGATCACGGTCACGGGTGTGAATCTCGGGATGGCGAAGCCGGGGTATTTCCCCGGCTCGGCCGCCATCGAACGCGCCGAATACGACCGGTGGCTGGAGCATATCGGGGCGATCGCCAACGTCGTCCGGACCTACACGATCCACCCGCCCGCATTCTACCGTGCGCTTCGAGACTACAACGACCACGCCACGGAGCCGCTGTTGTTGCTCCAGGGCACGTGGGTCCCGACCGAGGACTTACACGAAGCGGGGGACGCCACCGACGTCACGTCGACGGTCGATCCCGAAATCCGCCACACTGTCGATGTCGTCCACGGGGAGGCGACGCTGTCCGAACAAGATGCGTTCACGGCCGGGACTTTCGACGCTGACGTCAGCGACGTCACGCTGGGGTATCTGTTCGGTATCGAGTGGCCACCGGAAGTCGTCGTCGGGACGAATCAGGTATCGACCGACGGCGAGTTCGAGGGGCCCTATATTCGGACGAGGGGCGGTTCCCGGTTCGAGCAGTGGCTCGCCGGCCGACTCGATACGTTCGCGACCCACGAGACCGAGACCTACGGCGTCCAGCGGCCGCTGTCGTTCATCAACTGGGTGACGACCGATCCGCTCGACCATCCATACGAACCGTATCACGACGAGGATCTGGTCAGCGTCGACCCCGATGCCGTCGTGGCGACCGACGATTTCGACGCCGGGACCTTCGCGTCCTATCACGCCTACCCGTACTATCCGGGGATGCTGAACGAGACGCCCTCATACGTCGGTTACACCGACCACCGCGGGGAATCGAACAGCTATGCGGGATACTTGACGCACTTGATCAACTCGACTGACCAGCCGGTGGTGATCGCCGAGTTCGGCGTCCCGAGTTCCCGCGGGGTCACTTATCGGCACGTCCATGGCCGAGATCTGGGTGGCCATACCGAGCGCGAGCAGGGTGAGATGGTGGCGGCGATGTATCAGGACATCCTCGCATCGGGCGCGGTCGGTGGCGTCGCCTTTTCGTGGCAAAACGAGTGGTTCAAACGCGCCTGGAACCTCGACGCGCGCTCGGTCCCCGGGCGACGCCCCCACTGGTCGAACATCGAGACGCCGGAACAGCGCTTTGGCCTTCTGGCGTTCCAATCGCCCGACTCGATCACGCTCGATGGGTCACCCGGGGACTGGGACGACGCGACGGTGGTTCGACCCGAGGGATCGACCGACTCACCGGACGCCCGCACCCTCACCGCACTCCGGGTCACCCACGATCTCGAAGGGCTTGCCGTTCGGCTGGCGTTCGAGTCACTCCCGGACCCGATGCGATGGGACCGGTTGAACGCGGTCGTGACGGTCGGGTTGACCGGCCGTGAGCGGACGCTTCCGATCGGCTCCGACCTCACGGCGACGGCGGACTTCGTCGCAGATCTGGGTGGTCCCGGCAATTCCAGACTGCTAGTCGAATCGTCCTACGACGCGTTCGCTCGTGAGTACGGCGAGGATGCGGGACTCGATCTCGACGCGTATCGTGACGGGAGTGCCGGGTTCGTGCCCGTGCGTGAGCCGGTCAACCTCGGGTATACGGTGCCACTAACCGACGAGGTGGTCCCGTTCGAAGCCGTCGAAACCGGCCGACTCAGGTACGGGAACGGCAACCCCGATGCCGAGAACTACGATTCGTTGACTGACGTCCACGTCGACTCCGCAAACGACGTGATCGAACTTCGCCTCCCGTGGCTCCTGCTGAACGTCGCCGATCCCTCCTCGAAACAGCGGCTCGTGACCGAGTGGGATGGCGGGCTTGCGGCTACCGACTTCGAGTCCGTCCGCGTCGGCGCAGCGACTTACGATCCCGGTGGCGAGGGGACGGACAGTTCCAATTCGACAGGACTGATCGACCACGCGATTCCCGGGATGACCGGGAGCACTCTCGACACGACGACGTATACATGGTCGACGTGGGACCGACCCGATTACGAGGAGCGGCTGAAGGAATCCTATCACGTCCTCGAGCGGACCAACTGGGGCGAGAACGGCTGACGTACCATCGACCTGTCGATACATTCGATGCCAACTGTTACCTGCTGTCCGCTCACTTCCGAGTATCAGTATTGTTAATACGCCCTCCCTGAAGCGCCGCCAATTTCGCACTCACGTCGGTGTCGCTGAGAGTGCTTCTGGAGGGTCCTACCGGTCAGCGGCTCAGACAGGTCACCCACGGTATCGGTGCTGAACGTGATTGATTCGGCCGCCTGACCGATCTGGGGCTTCGAGAGGCTCGCTGTCTGGGGCGTCACTCTCGGGGTGGCGCTGCCGGGGTATTTCACCGATCTTGTGCCATCTGTTACTCGCTCTGTGTGTCCCCGAAAACCTCATTATTGATAATGATATAATGCTGGTGTGAACCGCCGCCAATTTGTCACGCACGTCGGTGCCGCTGGGATTGCTGGCGTCGTCGACTATCAGTCGGCGGCCCAGACAGACCAACCGCAGTATCGGGTAGACAGTGACGGGTTCGAGCGGCTGACCGATCAGGGCGCTGAAGCACTCACGGTCAGGGGAGTCAATCTTGGGATGGCAAAGCCGGGATATTTTCCCGGTCATGCTGCTATCGACCGGGCGGAGTACGATCGCTGGCTTTCCGCTATCGGGCAGATTGCCAACGTTGTCCGGACGTTTAGCATTCATCCACCTGAATTCTACCGCGCGCTTCGGGCGTACAACGACGCTGCCGACGAACCGCTGTTGTTGCTCCAGGGCACGTGGGTTCCGACTGCGGACTTACACGAATCGGGGGACGCCACTGCAGTCACGTCGACGGTGGATCCGAAACTCCGCCACACTGTTGACGTTATCCATGGGGACACGACGATCCCTGAACGATCTGGGCTTCCGAGTGGCACCTTCGACGCCGACGTAAGCGACGTCACGCTGGGGTATCTGTTCGGTATCGAGTGGCCGCCGGCGGTCGTTGCCGGAACGAATCAGGCGGCTACTGACGGCGAGTTCAACGGATCGTACGTCCAGACCACGGGTGGATCGCGGTTCGAACAGTGGCTCGCCGGCCGGCTTGACGTGCTCGCTTCCTACGAGGGCGACACCTATGGCGTCCAGCGCCCGCTGTCGTTCGTTAACTGGGTTCTCACCGATTCGCTCGAACACCCATACGGGCCGTATCGGACTGCAGATGCGGATGGTGTCGACCCCGACGCGATCGTTTCGACCGAGGACTTCGATCCGGGAATCTTCGCCTCCTATCACGTCTATCCGTACTATCCGGATCTGTTGAACGAGACGCCGTCGTACCTCAACCACACCGACCACCGGGAAGAGGCAAACAGTTACGCGGGATATCTGGCTGACCTGGTCGCGGAGACCGACCAGCCGGTGTTGATCGGCGAGTTCGGCGTCCCGAGTTCACGCGGGATCGCCCATCGTCACGTCCATGGGCGGGACATGGGTCGCCATACCGAGCGTGAGCAGGGTGAGATCGTCGCCGCGATGTACCAGGACATCCTCGCGTCGGGGGCGGTGGGTGGCGTCGCCTTTTCCTGGCAAGACGAGTGGTTCAAGCACACGTGGAATCTCGACGCACGATCGGTCCCCGGGCGACGCCCTCATTGGTCGAATATCGAAACGCCGGAACAGCGCTTTGGGCTCATGGCATTCGAATCGCCGGAGACGATCACACTCGATGGGTCATCCGAAGACTGGGAGGATGCAACGGTACATCGACCCGACGATCGGACGCTCACTGGGCTCGCCGTCACCCACGATCTCGAAGGACTCGCGGTTCGGCTGGCGTTCGACTCGCTCCCGGACCCGATGCGATGGGACCAGTTGAGCGAGATCGTGACGATCGGGCTCACGGGGCGCGAGCAGCCCCTCCCGATTGGCTCTGGACTCACGTCGACGGCGGATTTCGTCGTCGAACTGGGCGGGCCTGGCGATTCCAGACTGCTAGTCGAATCGTCCTACGACGTGTTCGCTCGTGAGTACGGCGAGGATGCGGGACTCGATCTCGACGCCTATCGTGACGGCAGTGCCGGGTTCGTTCCCGTCCGCGAACCCATCAACCTCGGGTACTCGGTCCCAGTGACTGACGAGGAGGTTCCGTTCGAGGCTGTCGAAACCGGCCAACTCCGGTACGGGAACGGGAATCCCGACGCTGGGGACTACGATTCCCTGACTGACGTACACGTCGATACCGAACAGGACGTGATCGAACTCCGTCTCCCATGGGTTCTGCTAAACGTTGCTGATCCGTCCTCGAAACAACGAATCGTGACCGAGTGGGATGGGGGTCTCGACACCACCGATTTCGAGGGGATTCACGTCGCCGCAGCGACCTACGACGCCAGCGGTGATGGGTCGACGAACACTGCGAGCGGAGTCGATCCGATCGAACAGGCCATTCCCGGGGTGACCGAGGCCCACCTCGAAACGACGACGTACACCTGGGAGTCATGGTACCGGCCCGATTACGAGGAGCGGCTGAAGGAGTCCTATCACGTCCTCGATCGGACCAACTGGGGCGAGAGTAACTGACTTACTGTCGCTTCCGGAGTCGCCCACGCACGAACGGCCGGACCGGCGTGACGCCGAGTTCGAACCGGTCCATTTCGACAACGTCGAACGCCGACTCGCTCGCGAACCGTGAGGCTGTGCGTCGCGTGAGGTGACACCCGCCCGCGAGTCGTTTCCAGACGGGCGAGACGGCCGTCTGGACCGTCTCGCGCCAGCCGTCGTCGGCGACGTGTTCGAGAAAGCGGAACTCCCCGCCCGGTCGCAGCACCCGGCGAACCTCCGCGATCGACGCCGGAACGTCCTCGACCGTACAGAACACCATCGACGAGACGACCGCGTCGAAGTGATCGTCCGGGAACGGCAGGTCGGCCGCACCGGCGTCGTGAAGCTCGATCCCAGCAGTGGCGTCTGCGGTCCGATCGCGCGCTCGCCGACGCATGTGCGGATCGGGTTCGATGGCGTGAACCGTCGCGCCCTCGAAGTAGGGGAACATCGCGCCGGTGCCCGCACCGAGATCCAGCACGACGCCGTCGAGGCCGTCGGCGAGGTATTCCCGATGCGGGTCGAGGATTGTCCGCTCGGCGTGGGCCATCGCCGGGTCGTAGATCGCCGCAAACAGCGGGTGGGCGGGGGCAGTGTCCTGGCTCATTGCAGGTGGTTGGATCGCTGGATTCCTGACTCTTGGTTTTCCGGCCGTTCTTGACTCCGCCGGATCCCGGGATGGGGTAACACCGGTGAACACAGGCCCGGATCCACGACGGTATCAGCGTCAGTACGTCTCCCGCAGGTGACGGACCGAGAGGTCGTTCCGCAACCGGGCCCCGACGAGTCCGTCACGGAGATCGTCGTACGAATCGAAGGTGATCGTCCGGTGTTCGCCGGGTGCGAGGTGGATGTAGTTATCCGAGAACGACCCACGGAGGTCGCCCACGTCGAGTTCGACGAACAGCGCGGCGCGTTCGCTCGTCAGTGTCACGGCAGTACCGTCGATCTCCCACGTAACGTCCGTCTCGGGTAGGTCCAGTGCCTTGTAGTCCTCGAAAAAGGCCTCGGCGGGGAAGGTGTCGCCTGGAACGTCGTGTTCGGTGGACAACGAGTCACCCGAGCCGTCGAACTCGGCCCGGACCATGACCGCCGACGGATCGACGCCAGCCGGGAGCTCGTCGCGGTCGATAGTCTCTATGGCCGTACTTTCCTGGGACGCAATATCGACGTCGATGGTCCGTTCTTCGATGACGTCGCCGTCGAAGGTGACGATCGTGAGGTCGATCGTTCCCGAAAGCGGGCGGGGCTTGTCGCTGGTGAGCCACAGCGTCTGGGCGGTGATCTCGCCCCACTCCTCCCGGTCGCTGTCGGCCTGTGCGTTGTCGCCGCCGGTGTCGGCATCGAACTCGGGGTGAAAGGAGAGCAACACCGGGGCGTACTGGCGTCGGGCCGCGTACTGCTGGGCCTTCCACTTGCCGTCGTACTCGATCGAGGCCCAGGAGGCCACCGGCCAGAGGTCGTTGAGTTGCCAGTACAGCGTCCCCATCGTCGTGGGTTTGCGCCGCCGCCAGTACTCGATGGCGGTGGTCATGGCCTCGGCCTGGAGGAGTTGGCTGAGATAGACGAAGTCCGCGAAGTCGAAGGGGATCCGGAAGTACGAGGCAAGCCGCGTGAGGATGGTCGCGTTCCCGCCGGGGTTGCGCTGGTGGTGCTCCATCATCGGCGCGGTCGGGTTGAAATCTCCTGGGTCGAGGACCGTCTCCAAGGACTCTATCGAGGGAAACGACTGGTAGCCGAACTCCGAGACGAACCGTGGCTCGGTCGTATAGTAGTTCTCGAAGGGCTGGCGATCGTGCCAGACCGCCCAGTAGTGGATATCGCCTTTCTCGAAGGTATAGGGGTCTTCGGCGTCGGGGCCGCTTGAGGGCGAGCCCGGCCAGTACGTCCGTGACGGGTCCTCCTTGCGAACAGTCGCGCCGATGGTCTCCGTATAGAGGGCTTCGTAGTCCGTGACGTGTTCGGCGTGGGCGTCGTGATCGGCGAACCAGTTGTGGAGTGCCTCCTCGTTCTCGTTGTTCCCACACCACAGCGCGATCGACGGGTGGGTGGCGAGCCGACGCACCTGATAGCGGACCTCGTCTTCGACGCTTGCCAAGAACGCCTCGGTGGCGGGGTACAGCGAACACGCGAACATGAAGTCCTGCCAGACGAGGATACCCTCTTCGTCACAGCGGTCGTAGAAATCCTCACTCTCGTAGTAGCCGCCGCCCCAGACCCGGAGCATGTTCATGTTCGCGTCGGCGGCCGAGCGGAGCAGGTGTTCGTATCGATCGGGGGTTACGTCGCCGTACATCGGCGCGACCGGGATGGTGTTTGCCCCCTTCGCGTAGATCGGCGTGTCGTTGACCTCGAAATAAAACGCGGTACCGTCCTCGTCGGGGTCGACGACGAGATCCAGGTCCCGGAAACCGACGCGATCCGTGACTGTCTGCTCCGTTTCGCCGTCCCTGACCGTTACGGCGAGCTCATACAGCGGTTGGTCGCCGTAGCCGTTGGGCCACCACAACTCGACGTCCTCGACGGAGAGCGTGAGCGGGACTTCCTGCTGGCCCGCTTCCAGGACGACCGTTTCGGTCACGCTTCCGTCGGCGACCGACGCTGCGAGTTCGTACTCGCCCGCCGCGGGGGCGTCGATCCCGGCCCGGACGGTGACGTCGATCCCCGAACCCGTGTGATCCTGCGCGGTCTTGGTGTAGGTGAGCCGCGGGCTGGAGTAGGCAATCAGCGAGATGTCGCGGTAGATCCCCATGGTCGGCAGGACCGGCCCCCAGTCCCAGCCGTAGTGACACTGGGCCTTCCGCACGAACGGCCGACCGGGTTGCTCGACCGGATAATGGGTGTGTGGGATCTCGTAAGGGTGGGCCGCCATCTGCTCGATGCCGTACTCGACCGGCGAGCGGAACTGGACGGTGATCTCGTTGGTTCCGGGTTCCAGCGCCTCGGCCACGTCGAACTCGTGGCCGACGTGCATGTTGCTCGACTCGCCGACGACCTCGCCGTTGACCAGCACAGTCGCGACAGTATCCAGCCCCTCACACTGCAAGCGCACACGGTCCTCATCGAGGAATTCCGGGTCGACGTCGACCGTGCGGCGGTACTCCCAGTCGGTTTTACCCACCCACTGGACGTCGAGTTCGTTGTCCGCGTAGAACGGATCGTCGATCTCACCGTTTTCGAGCAGATCCGTGTAGACGCCACCCGGAACCGTCCCGTCGAGCCAGGCGTCATCGTCCTGCGCCCGGAACTGCCAGCGGCCGTTGAGGGGGATTTTTTGCATGTCCTCCCTTGCGCCGGGTGTCCATTAGGCGTTGCCGTCGGCTGGCGGGTGATACAGGACTGTTCCGACAGTCCCAGTCTTCGGTGGGCGGATAGCGTGAACCGGGTGCTTTACCATCTGGGAGATACAGACACGGATATGAACGGATTCACGGATCGATTCAGCGACCGACTCGAACCGCTTGGCATTGTGACGGGTGCCTTCCTCATCGTGATGTGTCTTGCGACGGTCGTCGGGATGCCCTGGAACACGAACGGGAGCGCACTGGTTTCGATCATGCAACTGCTCGGGATCGTGGGCACGGCTGCCATCGGCGCAGGACTTATCTGGCTCGCCCGGACGGAATAACGGCCCGCTCCCCTCCGGTTTCGCGACGACTAGCCTTTTCTCGGCAGGTACGCCATCCCGAGCAACATCGCGGCGGCGAGTCCGCTGAAGATCGTCACGCCCCAGAGGCCGTTTTTCCGCTCGGTGAAATACGCCTGGTCGTCGAGTTGCTGTTGATACGTGTCGTAGGCGTCCCCTCGGGGCAGGATCTGGACCTGTGAGGAGCCACTGAAGTGCGTGAAGTAGGGCTGGTCGGCGAGCGTGATGTTCGCCCCTTCGGAGAAGCGAACTGTCTCCGTGCGGACACCGTCCCACGCGAGCGTGACGCCGTCGGCTGTGACGCGTTCGATTGTCGTTTCGTTGCCCGCATAGTGGATCGCTTCTCCTTCTTCAAAGCTCGTGGTGTCGGCCGCGGGCAGGTACGTCTCGAGTGGCGTCGTCGCGTTGTCGGGTCGACTGACCACCGACTTGACATCCTCGACGGTCACGGTCTCGTTGTATACAGTGCTATCGCGGGCAAGTCGCCCCTCGACGTCGAACTGTTGGACGAACGTGACTGCGGAGGGATCCGTGGCGTTCTCGACGGCTACCAGGTACGGCTCAGCCCAGGTAAGCTCCAGGCCATCGGCGTTGATGGCCGTGATCGTCGTCTCGTTGTTCCGGTAGGCGAGCGTGTCGCCGACGGCCACGCTCTCGTTCATCGAGGCGTTCTCGACGTGGGTGAGCGTCGCCGTTGGCGGGTCGGCCGAGGTGTTGACCCCGACTCGGTAGGTCCCGTTCTCGTAGGCGAACGTCGAGCCGTCGGCGAGCGTGCTCGACCACCGTGCCCGCTGGCCATCCCATTGGACTTCCAGCGGCGAGACGGTGGTATCGTTCTCGAACGTCACAGTGAACGTCGCGGATTCGTTCGTCCAGGAGAGCGCTCCGGAATCGCCGTCAGCGTCGACGTTCTCGACCGTGTAGGTCCGATCGCCGACGTCGAGTGTCGCTCCGGCTGCGTACTCGTCGCCAGCCAGTGACACTGTCGGCTGCTCCGCGATGCCGATGAAAGCGTACGCTGAGACCCCGACGAGAATGAAAAACGCGGCATAGATCGCGCCAGCGCGTCGTTGCATACCTTCTCGGTCGGCGTGTCCGCCCAATAATCGTTTTGGCACCGGCCAATTGGGTCGATTCCTTCGGGCGGACGCTTCCGGGATAGAACGGCTGTCCTACGCAGGCCGGGGCCGAGGAAGCACTCGATGCCGGCGCGGCGGCACCAGGAAGTTCCCGCGATGCGTGGTGAAGATGTACTCCAGGATGCCGTTGTTGACCCGCTGGCGGATCGCCGGCTCGTCGGTCAGGTCGGCCCCGTTCATCGCCTCCCGGACGTCCTCGAAGGCCGTGATCCCACGTTGCAGCGACGGGAAATGAAGTGCGGCGACGTCGCCATCCGTCGACTCGACGTGGCGTCGCAGGAGTCGGACGTTACCGTCCTCGTCGCGGTTCGCCCGGGCGGCCTTCTGGGCGTGGCCGACTCGCCCGTGTTCGCGTGCGTGTTCGCGGACGTTCTCGATCATCCCCGGTGTGAGCCCGCTCGAACTGCCCAGGTTCTCGCCGACGCCCTCGACGAGTCCGTCTTCGGCGTGGACGGGGCTGAACAGTTCCGCGACGCGCTGCTCGAAATCCTGTTCGCCGTACCAGTCTTCGAGGCGCTGGCGGAGCCGCGAGACGTGTTTGGTCGTCCCGCCGGCGAAGGGCCCCGACTCGATCGTGACGTGGTCCTCCGTGGCCTGATTGCCACGGAACCCGGCCTCGAAACCCATGAACAGCGGCGACGCCTCCGGGACGGGCTTCGAATCCGGAATCCCCGCGACGTCCTGGCGGTCGGCCGGTAGCCCGGGCCCGACGAACCCCGACCGGCGGTCGGCGACGGTCATGGCGTCCGTGATCGGGGCGTCGACGGTGACGCCGTTGACTTCGTCGCGCTCGCCCGTCAACGCCGCTTCGGCTTCGAGAATCACGTCCGCACGGTCGCTGGCGAGGTGAAGCAGGGCGTCCTGGGTGTCGAATTCGGGCTCCTCGAACGGCGAGAGGCGTCGCGGCGACGGTAGGTCGATCCCGTCGGGAAGCGACGCGTCGAAGCGCTCGAAGTACGCCGGCGAGTAAGCGATCGAGTAGATCAGCCCGTCGTTCGAGCGTTCGTAGGCTCGATCGAGCGTCCGAAGGGCGTCCCGAACCACCGTGCGGTCGGTGTCGGTCGGCGGTTCGTCCCCGTCGAGATTCACATACAGCAGCGACTGGTGGCGCGGAAGCGCCACGTTGCCGTGGTCGTCGGTTCGAACGCGGTCGTTCCAGGCGTGCTGGCGCTCGGGCAGCGTCGCGGGATCGTCGACGCCCGTCGGCACGGGCTCGTCAGTGATGTCGAGACACGCACTCAGTGCGGCCACGCCCCCGGTGGCGACGGCAGCTTTCAGGAACTGACGCCGGTCGAAATCCGATCGCGCTTCCATCGAGGTCCCTTGACGGCCCGGGGGCAAAACCGCGTCGGCCGCGGCGAGCGCTGCGGTGGCCGCGGCCCACCGCCAGCGGTGCAGTCCTGGCTCACTTCACAGCGACAGCGTCACCGTCGGGACGTCGAAAAATGCCGTCTCGTAGCCCTCGTGTCGGGCGACCTGTGGCGGTGTCTCGACCGAGATCGACACCTCGCCGCCGTCGTGGCTCGTGGTTTCCCGCTGGTCGCCCTCGCGTGGCAGCGTCGTCCCGTAGTGATATCCCAGGTCGGGGTCGATCGTCCGGGTCAACTCCGCTTTAGCTCCCTTTTGCCCGTCGCGTTCCGGGGCCACGGCCAGTCCCATCCGCGAGAGTGCATAGCCGTTGTATCGCGTCCGTGGTGAGGCCGCGAGGTACGCCCCCTCGCCGTCGACGCCCGCGGGCGGGTCGACGATCGTCGCCACGTAGCGCACGTCCGCAGCCATAGCTGTCACCGTCTCTCCCGGCAACTCCTCAGCAGTGGGGGCAATGCCGGTCGGGACGCGTTCCATCGCCATCGGATCGAGCGCGTCGCGCTCCCCGCCCCGATCGAGTCGGTCGAAGCGAATTTCCCGCATGGCACTCTCCTCGAACGTGAACTCGAACGTCGCCGTCGCTGGCTCGTCGAACCGTCCCGCGAACGCGCCCGTCGGGCGACTCGCCGTCGCGCCGACGCGGACTGCCACTTCGTAGTTCTCCCCGTCCTCGAGCCCCGCGAAGTTCGCGCCGTGGTGGACACCCATCGGTTGGGAGAGCATCGCATAGACCGTCTCCTCGGAGACGAGCGAGCCATCCCGGGTGATTTCGACGGCGACGCCGACGTCCGGGAGGACCATCCCCGTCTCGGGATCCCAGACGGTCGCCATCAGGTGGACCGAGTCCGTCTCGTCGATGGACGTGCGCTCGGCGTCGGTGCCGGTGATCGTCCAGAATCGGTGTGGGTAGCTATACGAGAGCGCCACGGCGTAGTCGCCGCTCGTCTGTATGCCGATCACGTCCATCCCTTCGACGTGGCCCGGCACGTAGATCGCCTCGGGGCGGTCGTCGAGGACCGACGGGACCTCGATGGCCCGTGACTCCAGGGAGCCACACCCGGCGAGGGCGGTGGCGCTGACCGCCGATCCAGTCGCGAGAAACTCCCGTCTGAACACGGTTGTAGTATAGCGCTCGGTCGCCAAAACGGGTTGGGTTCCCGGCGGTCGCTACCGCGAGGCGGGCGAGCCGGCTGCCCCGAGTTCGCGCCGCCGCGTCCGGGCGACGTACAGTGTCGCGACCGTCAGCCCGATCATCGCGGCGTCGAGGACGTGTTCGAGTCCGTGGAACGGACCGGTCTGGAGGCCGGCGACCGCCAGCCCGATCCGACCGGCCATCGTCAGGAGCACCGCTCCGAGAAACAGCCGGATCCAGTCCTGTTTGGGACGCCGGGCGACCGCCACCCGGGCGAGCGCCAGGCCCGCGAGCGCACCGCCGACGACGACAGCGACGGCGAGCCCGCTGTCGATTGTCCCGGCCGCACGGGCATGGAGGTACCAGGACGTGACCAGCAACATACTGGCTCCGACGTCGGCCGCCATACAAACAATTTCGGTTTGCTTGGATTCGTGATAGGTATCCTACCGTTTCGGCGTGGGGGGCTGTCAGTCCGATCGGTCGGGTCGAACGACGTCTCGGCAGTCCGGGCAGGTCGCGTACATCGCCTCGCCGCCGGCGCGTTCATACCGGATGAGGACGCGACCGGGTGTGATTACTCCTCCACACTGGGGGCATATACCGACTGGACGGGTGTCTGCGTGCATTGTACTGAAAGGGGAAGGTTGGAGCGTGTGCGGCGTGTGACCGGCGGCGCTCCACTCTCACCTGGTTCCCGAGAGGGTAAATATGCGATCCCCCCGGAGTGAAAGTGAAACTGCTGGACTGTGACCGTCTGCGTCGAGAAACGTCGCGAAACTGGTTTTACCCTCGCCGGCGAAACGCCGACAGTGACTGACGAACGCTACCGGACGGTCGCCGGCCCCGGCGAGGCGCGGTTTACGATCTCAGGTTCGGAGTTCATCGGCCACGCCCGACCGGCCGAGACTGTTGACGCCGCCGAGACGTTCGTCGATTCGATCCGGACGGAATACGACGATGCAACCCACAATGTCCCGGCTTACCGGGTGCGGGCTGACCCCCTTCGGGAGTGGGCCAGCGACGACGGCGAGCCCTCGGGGTCGGCGGGCAAACCAGCCCTGAACGTCCTCAACGGCCAGGAGCTACAGAACGTGGTCGTCGTCGTGACGCGGTACTTCGGTGGGACGGAACTGGGTGTCGGCGGCCTGGTGAGCGCCTACTCGCGGGCAGTGAAGGAGGCGATCGAGGACGCCGGCGTCCGGGAAGAGCGGCCACACGAACGCTTCGCGATCGAGGTCGCATACGACGATTCCGGGACGGTGCGATCGATTCTGGAGAGCGAAGGGGCCGACTTCGAGGCCAGTTACGAGGAGCGTGTCCGGTTCGTCGTGCGGGTGCCGACCGCCGACTCGGCGGCGCTCCGGGATCGGATCGCGAGCGCGACGAGTGGCCGGGCGACGGTCGAAACAGCTGAGGAATGAACGCAACCCAGCGGCAAGGCACGTCGTCGATGGTCGTTGGGCACACAGGTTCGGACCCTTTATCGATGAAAATTACGCTATTTGATGTAATATGGAGTCAAATAAATATATAGAAATACGAGACGGAAGTTACATTTAACTGGCGCCCAGTTACCCACCCGATGGGTATCGTCCAACTTATCATCGACTTCGTGCTTGGTCCCATTACTCTCTTTGACGTACTGATGAACTTGGGTTACCTCGGTCAGGAACTCGAGTACACCGTCGAATTGGTCTTGCACGGCCAACTCGTCCCCGTGCTTGAGGCGTTTGCGCTGGGTAATATGCTGTTAAGTAAAGCCGTTGCCGGCTTTTTCGGGACGCTGATGTGGCTCGGCATCCTTAGCTCGTGAGGGTACCGTCGCTGCCGTCTTGGAGGGCAGTTCAATCAATCCCGGAGACGGGGACAGGACCGTACGGCCGGGTTGGTCGCTTCTGTGTCGGTGGCGTTGCAGTTCACTGACGAGCCAGTGGCCTGTTCAGTCGTCCCGAACGGACTTCAGTGCCGACTGGCGTTTTCGGATGACGTTGGCGACGCGAACCGGGTTGCTGATTCCTGCGAAGGTCAGCCCGCGGCCGGTATTGAAGATCGGCAGCGCCGAGAGAAACGGTAGCGCGCCCAACGCATTCAGCGAATTTCGAGTGAGTGTCGAGTCTGAGAGGATGATCGTCCCGTGGCCCAGCAGGCGTTCGAAAAACGTCGACCCGGTCTGCATCGAACGGGCGTCTCTGAGCCATATCTCGGTCGTCTTTTTCGAGGAGATGCCGGTGACGATCATCGCCCGCCGGTCGGTGATGACGTAGCGAATCCGTTTTCGCCGGTACCAGATCCAGCCGAAAATAAACAGCGAGAGCAGGATCGGAATCACGACTACCACACCACTTCCCGCCTGCCCGCCGACGAGAAGCCCGGCCAACAGAATCAGTACAGCACCGACGAGCTGGCCGAACCAGACTGTCCACGACGGCCGCGTCTCGACGATGATCGTTTCATCGTCCAGTACGTGTGGCCGCTCAGTCCCGCCGCCTTGTTGGTCATTGCGCTTTTGCTGTCCCCCTCGCTGCCCGCGTCCTTGCTGTGGTTGTGATTGCTGTGGCGAATCGGACATACGACAGATTATTTATATGGAAGATCCCATGTAAAAGATTTGTATTCACAGATAACATATTATACAAAATGATTGTAAATACTGTGGAACCAGCGGAAAAAGACGACGAAACAAAAATCTAAATATGTTAAAGTATAACTAAAATATACTGACAGAATTATTTAATAACTGCTATTTCGATTACGGAACATGGCGGTCTGTTCGAACTGTGGCGCAGAACTTCAGGACGGCGTCAATTACTGCAGCGGCTGTGGTGAACCAGTGGCCGACCGGGGCGTACCGGGGGAGCGCTCCCGATCCAGCGGGCAACAGCGACCGAGTTGGGACGGGAACGATCCGCCCGCTGAAGGGCAATCTCAGCAGGCACACGCTGGGCCCGGGCAAGACCGCCGGGCCGCAGGTCAGCCACGACAGGGGGAATCGGATGGCTATGGAGATCGACGCCAGCCAGGCAACCGCCAGCCGACGGCGACGGGGGCCGGACACGCATCACCGGGGGCCGGCCAGGGGTACCGGGACGCCAGAATCGGGAGGGCACCGACGGGGATCAGGGTGCTCTGTGCAGTGTTCGGTCTCCTCGGTGTGTTCTCGCTGTTCACCGGGGCCATTGCTGGGGACGCGAGTCAGGCCGCGACGGCCCTCGGCGCGAGGGGGACTGGATCGACACTCGGCGGACTGGGATTTCTCCTCGTGTTGATTGGTATCGGTGACTTCGCGGCCGTCTACGGGCTGTGGAACCTGGACTGGTGGGGCTGGCTGCTTGCGGTTGCACTCGTCGCTTTCAGTCTGCTCGTGAACGTCGCCCAACTCGCTGGTACAGGTGGGGGCATCGTTCTCATCAGTATCGTGGTGCATCTCGCTATCGCGGGGTACCTCTACAGGGAGCGTGCTCTCTTCGACGTCGAAGCGTTTCTGCCGGTAGCGATGCAGTGAGCGATCTCCCCGAGGGTTTCCGTCGCTCAAGCCGTTCGGAACACACGAGTGCCGGCGTCGCTGAGGGGCGGTTCACCATCTCGGGTTCGGAGTTCATCGGCCACGCGCGCCCGGCCGGGACCGTTGACGCGGCCGAGGCGTTCGTCGGTTCGATCCGTGCGGAGTACGACGATGCGACCCACAACGTCCCGGCCTACCGGGTGCGTGCCGATCCGCTCCGGGCGTGGGCGAGTGACGATGACGAACCATCGGGATCGGCAGGCAAACCCGCGTTGAACGTCCTCGACGGCCAGGAACTTGAGAATGTCGCGGTCGTCGTAACGCGGTACTTCGGCGGGACGGAGCTGGGCGTCGGCGGGCTGGTGAGTGCCTACTCTCGGGCTGTCAAGGAAGCGGTCGACGACGCCGACGTTCGTGAGGTGCGCCCACACGAACGCGTTGCGATCGAGGTCGAGTACGACGATTCCGGGACGGTCAGATCGATTTTAGAGAGCGAAGGCGTGGAGTTCGAGGCCAGTTACGAGGAGCGCGTTGCGTTCGTCGTGCGGGTCCCGACCGCCGAGTTGGCGGCGCTCCGGGATCGGGTCGGGAGCGCGACAAGTGGGCGGGCGACGGTCGAGACATCCGAGTGATCCGGGACTGCGGCAACAATGCCATGCACTATCTCGTGTTCATCCCCCACAACCGGCACATCTATTAGTGTTCAGAAATGACACCCCGTAATAGAGAACAGCCATGTCCGGAAATACGGACCGCGATGATCGCGGGCAATTCGAGACCGATTTCGACGACCGGGACATCATCCGGTACTTCGCTGTGGGACGGCCGTTCCACACTGCTGGGGAGGTCGCCGATCGCTTCGACATCGACCGATCGACCGCTTACCGGCGGCTCCGTACGTTGGCGGAGGCGGGTCGACTGGAGAAGGTCTCGCTCGGCAGTCGAACCGTCGTATGGTGGTACACGGACGACAGCGAGGACACCGAGGGCAACGCCGATCCCCTGTTCGACGCGCCGGCGTTTTCCGTCGACGATCCGGTCGCTGACGACGAGATCGACGATGTCCTTTACGGGTCAGTCGAGCGATGAGCGGGGCCGGCGCGACGCCGCTGTTCATCGATACGGGCGCGTTTTTCGCGTCCTTCGTTTCGAACGCGCCACGTCACGATCAGGCACGAGCAGTCATGGATGCGATCGGGGACGATAGACTGCACTTTCGACCGCTGTACACGACGAATTACGCCCTGAGCGAACTGGCGACACTGATGTTGCGAAAGGCGGGCCACGAGCGGGCGAGTGCGACGCTATCGTGGATCCGGGACTCGGACGCGGTGACGATCCTGCATCCGGACGCGACGACGTTCGGTGCTATCTGTGCGGAGTTCGACCGGTACGACGACCAGCAGATCTCCTTTGTCGATCACGCGACGGCGACGCTCGCACGCGAGCATGATGTCGAACACGTCTTCGCGTTCGATGACGATTTCCGGACGCTGGGGCTGTCACTCGTTCCTGCCGACATCGATATGCCGGACGTGTAGTCTCATTCACACTCTTCACACCACGGGCGGGAAAACAGCCGGCAAGCGCGAGGAAAACGTGTCGCTTCGGAGCCGTTCGATCGAAATGGCGAACGACCGAACAACGGAATTCCGTCGATAAACGACGCTCACGTCGTCCGGAACGCCCGGTCGCCGGCATCGCCCAATCCGGGGACGATGTAGCCGTCGTCGTCGAGATGATCGTCGACAGCTACCGTCAGCAGTTCGACGTCGGGGAACTCCGCCCGGAGCCGATCCAAGCCTTCGGGGGCGCTGACCGCCGAGAGGACGATCACGCGTTCGGGGTCCGCGCCGTCGAGCACTTCCTCGATGACGGCACACATCGTCGAGCCGGTCGCCAGCATCGGGTCGGCAAGGATGAGGGTGTCCTCGTCGTGGATCTCCGGCATTTTGACGTACTCGATGGAAATGTCGAAGCGCCCCTCGGTGTCCATGCCGCCTTCCTCGTCTCGGCCGGCGGAGATGACTCCTTGCTTTGCCCGGGGAAATGCCTTGAGCAGCCCCTCGACGAACGGTGTCGCCGCCCGGAGGACGTTGACGATCACGACGTCGTCCATCTCTCCGACGCGTTCGCCCTCGGTGGTGGTCAGCGGCGTCTCGACGGTGACAGTCTCGCTTTCGAGCAGGCCATCGACGATCTCGTAGCCACAGATCCGGCCGAGTTTCACGAGCCCCTTCCGGAAGGCGACCTGCTCGGTCTCGACGTCACGGAGTCGTGTGAGCGTGTCCCTGGCCAATGCGTGAGAGACGACCTTCGCGCGTTCGTGGTCTTCAATAGTCATCGTTGATACTGTCGCCAGCCCGCCTCAAAGGCGTTGATATTTGCCGGCGGGATGACCGCTGTGCGCCGGCATTTGGCAGGGGAGAGACTCACACGCTCCGATAAGGCTTATACATATCGACACCTACGAATGCTATCACTGGGAGCGACGTCTCATCTCTCGCTCCCGAGATATCATGGACGAAAGCGTCTCCGGATTCAAAGTTCACGGCGGTTGGGTCGACGTGGTCGAGCACGGTGAGCGTATCACGCGCGCCCTTCGGGAACTCGCCGACGAATACGACATTGATGCGGACGCACTCGAAGAGTTCGACGAGTGGCGGCCCAAAAGTCACGAGCGCCTCGACGAGGATGTGAACGAAAAGACCGCCCAGCAGGCACGTCTCAACGAGGGCGCGGGCGAGAAAAAAGGCAAGGGCCCCGACGAGGACCTCCGGACGGCCGGCGAGAAACTCGCCGACTCCTACGAGAACTTAGACGAACCCGACGAGGCCGTCGATTCGTGGGGTGAGTCGATCGATTATGTCGCCCGCGCTGCGGACTCGGCCGGCCGGAAGGCCATCCGTACCGTCGAGGACAAGGTCTATCGGAACGTCATGACACGGGTCGCCCCGTATTACTTCGACAACGACCTGGTCAGTGCGAATCTCCGGCGGATCGACGGCGAGGACCCCGAATACGTCTTCGAGGTCAACGTCAACGACGACGACCTCAAGATCCGCGTCTCGAACAAACTCGCCGATCTCGACCAGGAGGTCGATCGCTGGCACATCGACGCGCCGAAGGAGACCGACGCGACCGCGGCCGCCGAGGGCGTTGAGGTGCCGGACGAGGACCGCGACTGGACCGACTCGACGACGACGTGACGCCCCCGTCCGGACTGACTCACTGAGTGACGGCGTGGTTCCATAGATTATTACCTCGCCGAGACTGAACGCTCTCCAATGGGAGTACTCGTGACGGTCGCCACGCTCGTCGTCGCCGCGCTGGCGAGTCTGTTCATGGCGTGGGCGATCGGTGCGGGATCGTCAGGTTCGACCCCCTTTGCGCCCGCCGTCGGAGCTAACGCCATCTCGGTGATGCGGGCGGCGTTCGTGGTCGGGTTGCTCGGCCTGGCAGGGGCCGTCCTCCAGGGCGCGAACGTCTCCGAAACGGTCGGGTCCGGGCTCGTTCTGTTTCCCGACGGCGGCGGGTTGACTCCAGCCGCGTCGATCCTCCTCCTTCTCATCGCGGGGGGGCTGGTCGCCGTCGGCGTCTTCACGGGGTACCCGATCGCGACGGCCTTTACCGTGACCGGCGCGGTCGTCGGCGTGGGGCTGGCGCTTGGCGGCCAGCCGGCCTGGGCTACCTACCAGGAGATCGTCGCGCTGTGGGTCGCGACGCCGTTTCTGGGCGGCGGGATCGCCTACGGGACTGCCCGGTGGCTCCAGAGCGGGATCGGCGGCGAGGATCGGATCGTCGCCGCCCTCGCTGCATTGATCGGCGTCATCCTCGCGAACGTCGAGTTCAGCGTCCTCGGCGGGGCCGGCGAGGGGGCCTCGATCGCGGTCGCGGTCTCGCGTGCGCTCGGTGAGCCCCCGTTTGGCCCCGTGCTGGTGACGGTGGCCCTGGCTGTGCTTTCCGCCGGGACACTCTATCGGTTTCTCCGGATCGACCGGGCGGCCGCCCAGCGGCAGTTCCTGCTCGTGCTCGGCGGGCTTGTGGCCTTTTCGGCGGGCGGGAGTCAGGTCGGCCTCGCCGTGGGCCCGGTGTTGCCGGTCGTCGACCCCTACGACGTCCCGCTGTTCGCGGTGCTGTTCGGCGGTGGCGTCGGTCTCCTGGTGGGCTCTTGGACCGGTGCGCCCCGGATGATCAAGGCGTTGAGCCAGGACTACTCTTCGCTGTCCCCGCGACGGTCGATCGCGGCGCTGATTCCCGCGTTCGCGATCGCCCAGACGGCTGTCTTCTTCGGGATTCCGGTCTCGTTCAACGAGATCATGGTGAGTGCCATCGTCGGCAGTGGCTTTGCCGCCGGTGAGGCCGGTATCAGTCGAGCCAAAATGGGCTACACCGTCCTGGCGTGGATCGGCTCGCTCGCGCTCGCGCTGGCTGCCGGCTACGTGGGCTATACCCTGCTGGCGATGGTGTGAACGATTTCCTAGCGGCCGACTCAGTCTTCGCCCTCGTCGTCGGTCGGTTCGGTATCGTCCTCCCCGTCTGTCCCTTCCAGCGGGTTCGCCTCTTCCGGGCGCGTGATGCGGGCCCTCATGATCCGGGTGTTCTCGACTTGCTCGACACGGATCTGAACCCCCTCGTACTCGATGGATTCGCCTTCCTCGACGAGCCGACCCGCTCGGTTGAAGATGAACCCGGCGATGGTCTCGAACTCCTCGCCCTCCGGGAGGTCGATCGACAGCGCTTCGTTGACTTCCTCGATGTTGACTTCCCCTTTGACCGTCACGGTGTCGTCGTTGACGAATTCGATCGGGTGTTCCTCTTCGCCTTCGAGGATCTCGCCGACGATCTCCTCGGTGAGGTCCTCCATGGTGACGAGTCCCTCTGTGGTGCCGAACTCGTCGATGACGATCACCATGTGGAGGCGTTCGCTTCGCATTTCCGTCAGGAGATCGTCGACGTTCTTGCTTTCGGGGACGTGCAGCGTCGGCTCGATGAGGTCTTGCAGCTCGACATCGTCTCTCCCGCCGTACTGGGCGTCACGGACGAGATCACGGATGTTGACGACCCCGATGACGTTGTCGAGACCGCCCTCGTAGACCGGCAGCCGGGTGTGGCCGCTGTGGACACACTCCGCGATCGCCTCTTCGACCGACGAGTCGGCCGAGATGGCGTCCATGTCCAGGCGCGGCGTCATGACCTCCTTGGCGATCGTCCGGTTGAATCGGAGGGTCCGATGGAGCATCTCGCGTTCCTCCTCGTCTAAGACCCCCTCGCGTTCGCCGGTCTGGATCATCTCCCGGATTTCCGAGCGGGACAGATACGACGACTCGATGGCGGGGCCGCCACCGGTGAGCTGATTGATGAACTGGGTCACGTAGTGGAACAGGGTGATCAGCGGCCACAGCAACTTCCCGACGATCTGTAGCAGCGGCGCGACGCGGCGAGCGTGCAATTCGGTGTTCTCGACGGCGTAGGATTTGGGTGCGGTCTCGCCGAATATCAGCACTAGCGACGTGATCCCGAACGACGAGACCAGCACTGCCGTCCCCGGATCGAAGTAGAACCCCACGAGCGTCGTCGAGATCGAGGACATCGTGATGTTGACCATGTTGTTCCCGACGAGGATCGTCACGAGCAACCGGTGGGGGTCGTCTTTGAGAGACTTGATCGCCTTCGCCCCACGGAGCCCCTTCTCGACCATCGGGTCGATCCGGTGGGCCGGCAGCGAGAACATCGCGATCTCGGAGGACGAAAAGAACCCCGACCCCATGATCAAAAAGAGAATCATGAGGACGCCAATTGCCGTGACACCGGTCTTGGACAGTTCAATGCCAACGATCGGCACGGTGTACAGTTGTATACCGGCCTCTGCCACTGCTGTAAGCACAGATATCCCCATCACTCCACCTTGGTGTCTGCCGGGAAATTAACTCTTTGGTGGCGCTCCACAATGGCGTGGATCCCCGGCCGCTCCCGACAGACTTAGTCGGATCCGCTCCCAACGACGGGTCATGTCGCCCATCGATCATTCGAGGACACGTTCTCCCGGGCGCGCTCGGAAACCCGATCAGGTCGGACCGCTATGACGCCGGACGTGAATCTTACCACGGCGGCCGAGGTCGTCGAGTCCGGCGGGCTGGTCGTCTATCCGACCGAAACGGTCTACGGGCTCGGCGCGGACGCGCTCGACCCGGCTGCGATCGAATCCGTCTTCGCAGCCAAGCGTCGGGATCGCGACAACCCGCTTTCGCTGGGCGTCGCGTCCGTCGAGGCCGCTCTCGACTACGTCAGCCCGTCGCCGACCGAGCAGCGGTTCATGGAGAACTTCCTGCCCGGCCCGGTGACGGTCGTCGTCGGGGGGCGCGACCCCGTCCCGGACGCACTCACCGGCGGCCGCGAGCGGGTCGGCGTTCGCATTCCGGACCACGACCTCGCACGCGAACTCCTCGAACGCACCGGCCCACTGACGGCGACCAGTGCGAACGTCAGTGGTCGGCCGAGCGTCACCGATCCCGCTGATCTGGATGCCGAGATCCGGACCGCTGCCGGCGCGATCCTCGACGGCGGGGAGGCGCCCGGGATGGCGAGCACCGTCGTCGATGTCGGTCGCGGGGTCGTTCATCGTCGCGGTGCGAACGCCGACGCGGTCGAGGACTGGCTCGAAAATCGTTCGGCGTGACTGGCTTGCGACCCATTCAGAGTAGCGACCGCAGCGACCGCGTCTTGACACCACACTCGTCGCGATACTCGCAGGGTTCGCACTTGCTGGGATTGGCCGTTCGCGGAGGTGGCCCGTCGAGGGTTTCGACGGTCCGGAGCGTCGAGCGATAGGTCGCCCGGCGGTGGGCCGATAACGGGACGCGTCGCACGATTCCATGGGCGGGATACTCGGCGAAGGCGACGGGTACTTGCTGTTGTCGCTCGTAGGCCAGCGCGAGCGCGGCGGCGACCAGTCGCACGGATTGGGGCTCCCAGACGCCGTTTTCGGGTGGCGCGCCGGTGAACACCAGCGACGGGGCCACCGGCTCGGCCAGGATTTTGTGGGCGATCCCACGGCAGTCTCGCCCCTCCAGGAACGCGTTCCGGTCGGCCGGCTCGACCAGGCTGTCCCAGGCGTCGAGGCCGGCTTTCACCCGACCCAACCGTGAGCGGAACTGTGTCGGCGTGACGGCGATGGGTTCTTCGGTGAGGTCGGCTTCCAGGAGTCGGGGATACGCGAACGCAAGCTCCCGCCTGGCCTCGACTGCCGACGGAACCTCGAACTCGCCCGCATCCCGCCGCCGGTAATAACACTTGCGCGGGCAGTACGCCGCAGTCGACAGTTCGCGGAAGGTGGGCACGCCCACCGCTGGCTGCGGATTCCTATATAAACGCGCGCCGAGGGTGTCCACCGCGTGTTCTCAAAAGGAAACGTCCGTCTCGATGTCCGCGGCGGCCTCGTCGAGACCGTCTTCGGTGACGTCGTCGAGCAGCGGTTCGGCCAGGTCGGCGTCGGGGATCGCATCCCGGTAGGCGCTCCGGAAGCGATGGCTTACGTTTCTGGCCTCGTCCCGGGCATCGGCGACTGCCCGATACCGGCCGACAGCTTCGGGGTCGAGATCGAGCGCTGCCGCCACTTCCTCGTCGTCCTCACTCTCCCGCAGGTAGCGACGACATTCGTCCCACGGGATGGGCGTGTCGGTGTCGGACTCCCGAAAGAGATGCAGTTCCAGTCTCGCGACGATGACTGTCTCCGTGTCGACATCGAGGGCAGCGGCGAGGTCGTCGTCGCTTTCCCCGCGATAGAATCCGCGGATCAGCCTCACGCGCGCATCGTCGGCGAGGGTCGTCTCGAAGGGAAAGGCCCCGCGTAGCTGTTCGACGATCTCCCGGAGCCGCCGATCGACGCGCTCCTCGTCGATCTCCGAAAGCGTGCCCCGCCCGTCCTCCTGGCTTTCCGTGACGGTGTCCGTCCCGGCCACCTCCTCGAAGAGTTCGCGGAGTTCGTCGGTCTTCTCGTCCATTCGCGAGCGATTTGAACGTCACAACCAATGTAGGTGTCGATCAGCCCACCGCCTTCGCTGGGGGTCGGCCCCACTCACAGCGCGTCGGCGATCGCCGGCGCGACGCTCACGTCGCTGATGACGCGTTCGAGCGTGTCGGTGCCGTAAATCAATTCGGCACCGACCCGGGCGATCTTGCTCAAGGCACCGGTTGCAAACACCGGATGGACACAGGTAGCGAAGATCCGATCGGCCTCGGCGTCCGCGACCACGGCGACCGACCCTGACATCGTCGAGCCGGTGCCGACGATATCGTCGACGACGACGACGTCACGTCCCGCGAGTGACTCCTCCGTGGGTGCCGGCCGTTCGCCGTCCGTCGCGTCGATCAGGTGGTCACAATCCCCGGCCCCGTAGGCGTCCCGGACGCTTTCGGCGAGCGGGGCGGCTGCGGCGTCGGTCGAGAGAAAGAGTGGATCGGTGAGAGCAGCGGGCAGCGGGTCGGCCAGTCGGGGCGCGCCGTCGATGACCGTCGTCGGCACGTCGAAAAACGACGCGACGTTCTTCTCGTGGGGCGTGACCGTCAGGACCCGATCGGTACCGGTCGAGATCGCACGGGCAGCGGCGCGCGTCGAGATGATCTCGCCGGGCTCGAACGTCTGGTCCTGGCGGGCATACCCCATGTACGGCAGGACCGTGACGACCTCCTCGGCCCCCGCCTGGCGAGCGGCGTCCTGGAGCTGGAGGAGTTCGATATGAGCGTCACTCGAAACGGTGGAGGCGACGATGATCGCTCGCTCGTCGATGGGTTCGGTGACGGTGACGTGTAACTCGTCGTCGGGAAACCGCTTGGTCGTGGTCGCGCCGAGTGATTCGTCGAGTTCGTCCGCGAGTCTCGCAGCGAGGGTCTGTGAGGCCGACCCGCTGAGGATCATATCTATCCCCAGGCGACGGGTCCTAAACCCGTTTTCGATCTTTCACCCACGCCGTCACTGATCGGCAACGGCAAGCCCCGAGACGTCTTCGAGTCCGAGCGACCGGGTTCGCCACCCTTCCGCGCCGTCTTTCGATGCCGCCGGATCGACCAGGATGGTCCCGGCGTCGGTGACCGCGACGATCCCGCCTGCGTAGCCCACGTCGACGATGGGTTCGTCAATCGGCGGCTCGCGACGGCCCCAGGTGCCGTCGTACTCGTAGAGGCCGTCCGGTCCGACGGCGTGGGCACGCTCGCCGTCGCTTGCGACCGCGTGGACATCCACGGGTCGCTCGCAGGCCCACTCGCCGTCTGCGTACCGGTGGATCCCGTCGGCGTTTGCGGCCAGGACTGCCCCGCCCGCCGCGACGTCACGGGCCGTCTGGAGTCCGGCGTGCTCGAGACGACCGTCCCCGATTCGGTGGACGCCGTCGTTGGCAGCCAGCCACTCGTCGTCGATCGCGCGCGCGCCGTCGACGCTGCCGAGCCGTCGCCACTCGTTCGCGACGAACCGGGAAACGTCGCCGTCCGGGCCGGCGGCGATCACCTCACCGTCGAACCCGACCGCGACGGCCGGGCCGAACCCGGTCGCTTCGAAGGATTCACCGCCGTCAGTGCTTCGATAGACGTCCTCGTCGGTCGCGATCAGGACGACGCCGTCGCCGGTCGCGACGTCCCGAATCGCCCCGCGCCGGAGGAGCCTGAACCGGCCGACGCGGTCGTCGGAGACGGCCACGAGCGTCAGCCCCAGCGGCGAGCCCACGTAGACGTCGGTCTTCTCCCGGCGGTCGGCGTAGATCCGGTCTTCTGCCATCTCGCCCATACCAGGGGGACCGACCGGCGGCGTCAAACGTGTGTCGACTCGCCGGTGGCGCGCCCAGCGATGCTGTCTGGGCCACTACCAGTAGATGAGGTTCTCCGCGTCGCCCGGCTTGGCGATCACGTCGAGGACGCGCGCATCGAAGAGATCCCTCGTGTTGGCCGCCTCGACCAACAAGGCGGTGTCGGCACCGCTGCCGGTCCCGCCGATCGAGAGGACGCGTGAGCCACTGTCGACCAACCCGGCGTCACACGCCATCAGCGGACACTCGACGGCGACTTTCGTGCCCTGGCCGAACAGCCGGAGGACGTCAGCGATGACTTCGTGTGTCGCGTAGCCGTCGCGCTCGGCGATTGCCGAGCCGACGTTACTGAACGCCATCGGTCCCACGAAGACGTCGCCGCCGGCCGCCTCGATCGCCTCTACGTGGTCGGCGTCGAGTTCCTGTTCGTTTGTCTCGTCGAACCCGTAGGAGTGGCCGACGACGACGAGCTCGTCGCCGAAGTACTCGACGGCTGCCGCCCCCGTTTCGCCGGACGTCGAAGCGACACAGACGGCGTCAACGTCGTGATCGTCGGCGTAGGCTGCCGCTCGGTCGAGTAGCGCTCCCGTGTCCATGTCGTCCGTACGGATCATGGTCTACCCGTCTCGCGCCTCCACGGAGTGCGTTTCGGCTTGCCCTAGCGGATCCGATGGTCCGCTTCGAGTGGATCCACTGGAACAGCTACTTCGAGTGCACCCGCGCTGGACGGGCGCGCCTGATTCAGCCGGCGGATTCCCGGAAGCGCGTCGGTACTGGGCGTGTCTGTCCCTGCTGACAATGGCGACGTTAGTATGTGACACGATATCTATAGCCGTTCGACTTGAAGCTGGGGGGTTCCGACCGATCGCGTCGCTGACGGGTGTCAGACGCGTGGCTGACGAGTGCGCACGGCTACGGGCCTCTCGGAGTCGAACGGTTGAGACACATAGTGGCCGACGGTCGGTTCACAATGGGGCGTGGTGATCAACTCCGTCGAGTGATCCGGGCGTTTCCTGCGGGACTTGCCCGGCTAGGGCTGGTCGAGCGTCGGCAGGCAACGGGCACCCTGGACGGGCCGCACCAATCGTATTTATGGGATCCTGCCATAGCAGTTCCCATGAGCACTGCAACGAAGATCGTTCTCGGCACGGTCGCCCTGTCCGCCCTGGCCGCACTCACCCTCGTCGTGAACACCGCGCTGGCGGGCTAGGGTGTCGACCGACTCCAGGGCCGGTGTCCAACGTGCGTGCAGTTTTCGCTGTGGAAACTGGGTTTGTGTGGGTAAACTGCCGAGTTCGTATATATTATTGAATACATATTAGGGATACGCTTAGGGGGGTGAACACCCGGCTTTGGGGCATGGTCCGTTCAGATCCGTACACGCCATCGACGTATCGGCTCGAATGTCGGTCGTGTCTTACCGTCCTGAGTGCTGAAGACCGTCTCAGTCGGTGTCCAGACTGCGGCGGGCGACTCCGAAACCTGGCAATCCCGCGCGAGTGACTACCGATTCGATCTCCCAAAACGGTCGAATCATTCACTCTTCCCCGCAAATACACAATAAATAGCTGGTAAATAGACATAAATAACAGCACACGTGCTGTTATGTCCCGTCGAATTTCGCACCAGCGGAAAGATTTATATTGTGCCGGGTGTGAACAGTTAACACACAGAGGTGAGCCACCTACACACGACCCATCCCACGCCATTGGATAGTGCAGGAAACTTCTGCGCTCACTCCAGTACCCGAGCCTCCTGTGCCCGTGCCCGTTCGCCAATCACCAACAATACTGCCACCTGAACACGAACATCCGAGACCTGTCCCGGTACGCTGGAGCGGGCTGGCGCCGGCCTCGAGTCGGTGTCCCCTATCTCCGGCGTCTTCATCTTTGATCGTCCGTTGAAACACGTCCGACAGCCATCCACTCGTGATAGCGATGTGTGTGGCTTGCAGCGAGGGGAGCGTTTTTAGGTGTGGTGGCACATCACACAGGTATGGACTTCGTCATCGTGGGGTTCGGTCGCGTGGGAATGCGGACAGCCCACGTGTTGATAGAGGAGGGCCATGACGTGACGATCGTCGAGATCGACTCCCAGAAGGCCGAACGAGCGCGCGAGGAAGGCTTCGAGACTGTACTGGGCGATTGCAACGACGAGGACGTCCTGGCGGCGGCCGGGATCGCCACTGCCGACGCCATCGCGGGGTTGACCGGCGATCTCAACGCCAACTTCTCGGCGTGTATGATCGGCAAGCACCACGGCGCGCGGACGGTGTTGCGCATCGACGAGGACTACCGCCAGGAACTCTACGAAAAGTACGCAAGCGACGTCGACGAGGTGATCTACCCCGAACGGCTGGGTGCGGCCGGCGCAAAGACGGCGATGCTCGGCGGTGACTTCAACGTTCTCGCCGATCTGACCGAACACCTCACGGTCGCGTCGATCCGTATTCCCGAGGAATCGCCCGTGATCGGGACGCGCGTGGTCAGGCTTGATCTGCCCGGCGACGCACAGGTGTACGCCCATGGTCGCGACGACGAACCGATGTCGATCCCGCTGCCACGGACGACGATTCAGGCCGGCGACCGGATCGCGATCACGTCCCCGCCCGAGGCCATCGACGATGTCCGTGCCAGCCTTGATGCCGAACAGTCGGCCGCGTGACTATTCACTCGTCGGGTTCGTTCACCGTCCGTCGAAAGATGGGTGCCCGGGCGCGCTGTGGGAGGATGGGAAAGACCAACGTGGCCGTCGATGCGCGCCCAGATAGCCGATTATCGTCTCCGAACTTAAAACCGCGTCAGACGAATGCACGACGGCACGGCTGTTGGAGGGCGAAATCGCCCGTCCCCGCTCGGCGTCACTCCTCGACGTCGAGTCCGAACTGTTCGTGTTCGACAGCGGCGTTGAGCACGACGCTGGTGTTTGATTCGAGGATCTCCGGGTCGGTGAGCAGGCTCTTGATCTGGGCGTTCATGTCGTCGGTGTCGGCGAACTTCCCGACGGCGATGATGTCGTAATCGCCGGTCACTTCGTAGACACTCACCATCTGTTCGTGTTCCTCGAGACTGTCGGTGACCTCCGGCAGCGCACTCCCCTCGACTTTGAGCTGGAGGATCGCCGTGACGTCGTAGCCGATCTTGTCGTAGTCGACTTTGGGCGTATAGCCCTCGATGATCCCCTCCTCTTCGAGCGTCGAGAGGTGATTCGAGACTGTCGTCACCGAGACGTCGAGGTCGTCGGCGAGACTTCGGAGACTTGCACGGCCGTCGTCGAGGAGTTCGTTGATGAGCTTGCGGTCGAGATTTTCGTACGTCATTGGACTGAATCATGTGTCCCACCCATTAGAATTTTACGAACATCCAATTCCTGACCGGGAGCGGAAGATTTGCGCAGATCGGTAGGGCTTTTATACCGGGCGCGTTCCTCCTATGTGACGAGAAAGATGACAAACGAACAGGTCACCGACGGCGGGCTCTCCGCCGAGGCACAGGCGGTACTCGAGGAGATCGACGAACAGAACGTTGACTTCCTGCGGTTGCAGTTTACGGACATTCTCGGGACGGTCAAGAACGTCTCGATCACGGCCGATCAGGCCGAGAAGGCATTCACCGAGGGTATCTATTTCGACGGCTCTTCGATCGACGGGTTCGTCCGGATCCAGGAGTCGGACATGCGTCTCGACCCCGATCCCTCAACGTTCTCGCTGCTCCCATGGCGAACCAGCGAGGACAGTGCCGCGGCGCGGCTCATCTGTGACGTTATCAACACCTCGACCGGCGAACCGTTCGAGGGCGATCCGCGTGGCATTTTGAAGAACGCCATCGATCGCGCCAACGAGATGGGCTACGAGGTCAACATGGCCCCCGAGCCCGAGTTCTTCCTGTTCGAGGAGGACGAGGACGGCTACGCCACCACGAAGACCGGCGACCACGGTGGCTACTTCGACCTCGCGCCGAAGGACCTCGCCAGCGACGTTCGTCGAGACATCATCTTCGGCCTGGAGGACATGGGCTTCGAGATCGAGGCCTCCCACCACGAGGTTGCCCGCGGGCAACACGAGATCAACTTCACCTACGACGACGCCCTGTCGACGGCGGACAACGTCGCCACCTTCCGGTCGGTCGTCCGCGCGATCGCGGCCGAACACGACCTTCACGCTACCTTCATGCCCAAGCCGATCCCGAAGATCAACGGCTCAGGCATGCACACCCACATGTCGCTGTTCACCGAGGACGGCGAGAACGCCTTCCACGACGGCGACGACGAGTTCAACCTCAGCGAGACGGCAAAACAGTATCTCGCGGGCATCCTCGAGCACGCCCCCGCGATCACCGCCGTCACCAACCCGACCGTCAACAGCTACAAACGGCTGGTGCCCGGCTACGAGGCACCGGTCTACGTCGCCTGGTCGGATCGCAACCGCTCGGCGCTGATCCGCAAGCCCGCGGCCCGCGTGCCCGCCGCCAGCCGGATCGAGGCCCGGTTCCCCGATCCGTCGTGTAACCCGTATCTCGGCTTCGCGGCGCTCATCCACGCCGGGCTGGACGGCATCGAGAAGGGACTCGACTGCCCCGATCCCGTCCGGGAGAACATCTACGAGTTCGACGAGGCAAAACGCGAGGAGTACGGCATCGACACGCTGCCGGAGAACCTCGGCGAGGCGGTCGACGCCCTCGAAGACGACGAGGTCATTCTTGACGCGCTTGGCCCCCACACGGGCGAGAAATTCATCCAGGCGAAACAGCAGGAACACATGGAGTACCTCGTCGACGTCTCGGAGTGGGAACTCGATCGCTACCTCGAAACGTTCTGAAGCCACGCGGACCCGATCGCTTTCACTCGCTTTCGATTTTTTGGATCACACGCTGGCCAGCCACGATTGTCGCCCCGCCACCGACGCCAGCGAGTGCCAGCCCCGTCTCGTACGCGCCCGAGCGGACGAACGTAGCCCCGGCCAGCACGACGGCCCCGAGCACCGTCGCCAGAATTGGGACGGTCATCGCCATACGGTCCTGCTCAGCACACTCCCGGCCGATTACCGTCCCGAGTGCGACGCCGGCGATCAGCAGGCTGTCCCCGGTCAACCCGACGACGACGGGACCGGCTACGCCGATCATACCGGCGAGCGCGAACGCGCGCCGGGGTCGTCCGAGTACGTCGAACGTGCTGGCCAGGAGGACAACTCCGACACCGACTCCGGCGAGCACTTCGTGCGGTCGGTGGACGCCCAACGCGACGCGCGAGGCTGCGATCGCGGCGACCAGGCCGCCGGCGAGGACGAGCGCCCGGGTGCGATGCTTCCCCCGATACGCCCACGCCACTCCGAGCCAGCCGACCGTCGCCGCGGTGGCGTGACCGCTCGGGAAGGCGTGGCCGCCCGGGCCGACGATCCAGGTGTAGATCGGGACGACGACGTCGGGTATGCCGGCGACGCCGGGCAGGTCGGCCGCACCCGGCGGGCGCTCCATAGCGAATCCCGTCTTGAGTGCGGACGAGAGTGCGAGGCCGCCGACGATCGCCGTGAACAGCAGCGCTCGACGCTCCGGATCGAGACGGTCGCCGATCCCCGGTGGCCAACCGCTGAACCAGTAGAGTGTGACGCCCAGCCCGGTGATCACCAGCGGGTCACCGAGGAACGTCACCAGCGAGACGCCGAACCAGACCGCCCCGTCGGGTGTTGGCACAGTCAGGAGCGCCAGTCACGGACACGGTCGATCAGCCGGCCCGGTGCGCCCACGATCTTGAACGTCACGCCGACTAGTAGCATTAGCGCGTACAGTCCGAGCGTCGACAGCCAGATCACGAGCATGGCGAGGATGGCCCAGCCACCGCCGAGGAAGTGAAACGCCCCCAGCGTCATCACTGTGCCATAGAGCAATACCAGATAGGGCCCCCAGCCGCGAGCGTGTCCGCGACGAACACGACGCCGGACGTATCGCCGGAGATCACTTTCGACGTGATCGCGGTGAACTGTCCGGTCGTCGATCTCGTCTTCCAGCCGGTCGATCTCTTCACGGAGTTCCTCGATTTCTGCCGCCGTCTCGGCGGTCCGGGCGCTGCCATGCTGGCGCCCCGTCAAACTGTCCGCGTCAGTCTTTCGGCCGTCCGAGCCCGTCGTGGCGTCCGGGGCGTCCGGTCGTTCGGTGTCGTCTCCGTCGTCCGGCCCGTTCCCGGCCGTGCCGTCCGTCCCGGTCATTGTCAGTGGTTGACTTTCCCTGGGAACCCCCTCAAGTTGTAGTTGCCGGTCTCGACTCCCCCCGAGGACCGCGTTGACGACCGCCCCGAGCAGGAGGATCTGTGCGCCGAAGTACAGCCAGGTTACAAATAGCAGGGCGCCCGCGACGACGCCGTAGACTGAGACGGCGGCGTGGGCGGCATAGAGTCCGAACAGCACACTTAGTGCCGTCCATCCGACTGCAGCGGTGAACGCTCCAGGGAGGGCTGTTCGAACAGCAACAGGCGTGTCGGGGAAGACGGCGTACAGCGGCAACAGCGACAGGGTGAGCGCGATGACGAGGACGAGCGTGTCGGGGACGCCCGCAAGCGGGAGTCCGATCCGCGCGAGCAGGACGTGGCTGGCGACGACGGCGAGGACGCCCACCCCGAGCGCGACGAGCGCGACCACCGCATCTCGGAGTTGTCCCGGCAGTCCGTGGTCCTCGACGGTGTCATAGACCGTCGCGAAGGCCTGATCCAGCCCGCGGAAGACCCGAAGCCCACTCCAGAGGAGTCCAACGGTCCCGATCGTGGTCGCTTCGCCACGGCTGCCGGCGCCGGTAATCGCCGCTTCGAGCAGTGCCTGGCCGCTCGGCGAGAGCACGCCGCTGACACTGGCGACAACCTGATCGGCGAGCGCCTCGCCCCCGGCGAGCGAGCCGATGGCCACGACGAGCAACGTGAGCGGAAAGATCGAGACGAACGCATAGTAGGCCGTGCTTGCCGCGACGAAGGACAGTCGCGTCTCCCGGGCCACGCTGACGATGGCGCGTCCCGTCCCGACAGCAGTCCGGTCTGCGGTTGTCATATCCGTCTCTGGGGGTGGCACGGACAAAACCGCTCCCCCGTCAGCGTGGCTGTCGTCGTCAGTGGCCCCTGTCGTGTCGAAGCGTCCGGAACGGAAACTGTTACTTGCGGGCCCCCCGTCGCCCTGGATATGAACCAGCGACTGGCCCGACGCGTCCGACAACTTACCGGTGTGGCCTTTCTCGCCGGCGTCCTGTTGATCGGGCTCGGAGTCGCGGGGCAGTCGGGTTCGATGGCGGTCGGTTTCGGACTCCTGGCGGTCGGCGCGCTCGCGCTGTCCTTTCACCACCACTTTACCGGGCTGTTTGCTCACCCCGCCGCAGATGCGTATCTCGCGTCGGTACCCGCCGCACCCGTCGTCGCGGGCGCGGTCGTCCTCTGGTTTGCGGGCGCGTCGCCGGGTGAACTCCAGACGCTCGGCGGCCTGCTCGGCCTCCTCTCGCTCGTGAATCACCTGCTTCGCCCCGTCTACGGCCTCGGGTACCGACTAATCGCGCGCGTGGTCTGATTTTTCGTTGTCGATTACGCAGACGTGGGAGTCATCAACGCGTATCTTCCCACCTTCAACCAGCTCAGGGCGTACCCAACGCGGAAATTTGCATAGAGTTTGAGCCCATGTTGTAAAGACGTGAATAAAATTCGTATCAATTTTGAAAAATGTATTTTCCGTTCCCTTGTCTGCGACGGTATGTATGCTCGAAACCGACACGACGCGACGACGATTCGTGGGTGCCATCGGCGGCACGATAGCCATCTCCCTTGCTGGTTGCTCGACAGATTCAGATGCAACGGATGACGAAGGGGGCGACGACTCGACGGATGAAGAAACAACATCCGACGAGACGATGGATGACGGGTCGATGGAGAACGAGACGATGGACGATGGGTCGATGGGGAACGAGACGATGGACGATGGGTCGATGGAGAACGAGACGATGGACGACGGATCGATGGAGAACGAGACGATGGACGACGGATCGATGGAGAACGAGACGATGGACGACGGATCGATGGAGAACGAGACGATGGACGACGGATCGATGGAGAACGAGACGATGACGAACGAAACCATGGCGGATGATGGATAAACGCGTTCAGGTTTTCGCGCTCGCCGGTATCAGTGGCGTCGCTGGCTCGTACGCACTCGCGGGATACACACGGCAGTTCATTGCCGCGCCGATCGACGCCGTCGTCGTCCGATCGACACCGGGGCCGATCGTGGCCTGGATGATAACGAACGTCGGCGACGCAGGCCATCTGCTCCATATCGCGCTCTCGATGGGCATCGCTGGCGTGTTGCTCGGGACGACCGCCGTTTTGGGGCAGTTCGTCGGCGCGAAACTGGATCGGTGGTTCCTCGCTCCGGGAGTGGCCGGCGTCCTCGCGTGGGCGCTCACGGTTGCGATCACGACCGAACCGGTACGTAGCCTCGGTGCCGCGCTGCCGGTGGCCCTGTTTACCGTCATTGGATCCGGGTCGCTGTCTACTGCTGACCACGACCCATCTCGGCGTCGCGCGCTCGGTTCGATCCAGAGTGCGATCGGCTTTGTCGTCGTCGCTGGCGGCGCTGGCTGGATCAAAACCAACAGCGATACCGAGACCGCCGACGAGGAGCCAGCCAGTGACCCATCGTCGCCGGTCACTCGCCGGCTCGAAGAAGCAAATACGCAGTCTCTGGATCTGGCAGCCGACAACGTTCCGGGACTCGTCAGCTCAATCGGGGAGTTTTACAACGTCGACATCGCGGAATTTGATCCCGAAATCGCCGATGACGACTGGTCGATGGGACTCACCGGCGAGGTCGAAACCGAGTTCTCGGTCACGTTCGAGGAACTGACCGACAGGCCGACCGAACACCGGTACGTTACCCTCCGCTGTGTCGGTGAGAGTCTCAACGGGCGCAAACTCGACACCGCCGTCTGGACGGGCACCCCGATCAAGCCCCTGCTTGAGGAAGCCGATCCCGAAGGCGACTGTGACTGTGCGATGCTCCGGGCGGAAGACGGCTATTTCGTGCAGTTCCCGGTCGAAGCCCTCGAGGACGCGTTTCTGGCCTGGGAGATGAACGGCCGGCCGCTCCCGAAGTCCCACGGCCATCCGGTGCGCGTGCTCGTGCCGGGCCACTGGGGAGAGACCAACGTCAAGTGGCTCACCGAGATCGAACTCCTCGACGAAGCGATGGACGGCTACTGGGAGCAGCGCGGCTGGCACGGCACTGGCCCCGTCAATACCGTCGCAAAGCTCTGGGACGACACCCGATTGGACGACGGCCGCATCGAGGTGGCCGGGCACGCATACGCAGGAACACGCGGGATCGAGCGCGTCGAAGTCTCGACCGACGGCGGAGCTTCTTGGACCGATGCCACTCTCTCTGCGCCGCTCCCCGGCGAGGATGTCTGGCGGCAGTGGCGTCACGTGTATGAGCCAACGGGCGACCACGAGGTGGTCGTCAGAGCGATCGACGGCGAGGGAGATCGACAGCCCCGTGATCAGTCCGATTCGTTCCCCAGCGGAGCGACGGGCTGGGTGTCGAAAGCGATCAGCGCATGAGGCTCTGTCTCACTATCGCTACCGCCATCGGGAATACTATATCCGATCCACTAAACGCATACACACATCGCGATGGAAAAGGCACTGTGGTACCTCCTGTCGGGAACGCGTGGCGGCGCCAACCGGGCGCGCATCATCAGCCTGCTCGACGAGCGACCACGGAACGCCAACCGACTCGCGGAGGCACTCGACGTCGACTACAACACCGTCCGCCACCACCTCGATATGCTGGTTGATCACGACGTCGTCGAGGCCGGCGGGGAGGATTACGGCGAACTGTACTTCCTCTCTGACCGGTTCGAAGCCAACCGTGACGCCTTCGAACGCATCATCAACCAGGCCGACCTCGCGGTGGCCGGCGCGAAGTCAAGCCGAGACGAGGACCCGACGGACACCGAAACGGAGACACCAAACTAACGATGGCTAGCATGAACACACTGCTGACCGCGGCGAGCGTTCTCTCGGGGCTGAACATCCTGTTGCTGCTGGTCCTGGGGGGCATCTGGGCACAGAACTACCGGGAATTTCGGACGCCGCTCACGCTCGGATTGCTCGGGTTCGCCGCGGTGCTTATCATCGAGAATCTGGTGGCACTGTCGTTTTTCTTCAGCATGGGTATGCTCTACGCGGGCTCGGAATCGGCCCAGCTGGCCGTCCTTGCGATGCGGGGACTGCAGTTCGTCGCCGTGTCATTCCTGACGGTCATCTCTCTCCGGTGACCCGTCGGTCTCGGTTTCGGCAATCGCCATCTTCCCGGCATCCGCTACTCGTCCCCGGCGGTCGCCGCCCGGATCTCGCTCACGTCGGCGGTCGTCTTGAACGTCGTCCCGCCGTAGTGGGTCCGGGACGCCTCGTGACCTGCCTCCCGGAGCGTTTCGAGGAACTCGTCCATCGCCACGGCACTTTCACCCCACCGCTTCGTGAGTCGGTGCTGGTCGTAGTGGGTGGGCACGTCGAGTTCGTCGGCGAGCGTCTCCAGCAGCTCCCGACCTTCCTCGGCGGTTCCCATCCCGTCGTCGATCTGTCCCCGGACGCGCTCGAGGAAGTCCGTTTCGTGAGTCGCGCCGAGCCACAGCGGGCCGGCGGTCTGGAGGTGCTGGCCACACTTCGGACACGCTTCGGGGGGATGGGCGATCAGTCCATTCTCAGCTTCGCGGTAGAGACACTGCTGGCAGTGATGGACGTACCCGAGTTCCCCGATCGCGTCGTCTGCCGCCCGCGCGCCGCGCTCGATATCGAGGTACGTCCGGACGTAGTGGTCGGTGGCGTGGGTGAGCGCGGGGCGGGCGGCGATGTCGTAGCGCGCGGCGGTCCGAACGAGGGACCCCAGCAGGATCCGGGCACCCATCTCCGAGTGGTACTCGGTGTTTCGCGGGACTGCGCTGTAGGAGCGGACGCCGCTCTCGAAGTGGGCCCCACACAGCGGCGCGAGGTCGGTCGCCGTTACCGCGAGCATCCGTCCGGCGCTCTGGAGAGCCGCGTCGACGAACGGGATTGGCGTGCCGAAGGGGTCCAGATCCACGATATCGAATTGGCGTTCGTGCATGACGGCGTTGGCGTCCCGGTGGAGCACTTCGCCGTCGAGGTCGTTACCCGCGAGGTTCTCACGGCAGCGTTCGACCGCATCTTCATCGACGTCACACAGCGTCGCGTCGAAGCCGTTCGCCGCGGCCCGGACGCCGCGGATCCCAGTCGCCGCGGTCGCGTCGAGGTACGTCTCGACCGGGTGGCCGTCCCGCTCTTCGACGCGCTCGCGGACGGCCCGTATCGCGGCCACCGTCAGATCGCGGTTGAGTTCCTGGACGGGATTGAAAAACACTGACTCGCCGACCCCCTCCTCGGCCTGCTCGGGGACCGTGACGGTGACCCGCCCTTCGCGTTCGCGCATACCTCCGCTGGGCCGGCCGTGAGGAAAAGCGCCTCGTTCTCAGCCAGAACGCGTCGGCCACGGCCGAGCCAGTCCATCGACGTGGCGCGACCTGACGTATCGCCAGTCGGGAAAATACGGCCTTGTTGATACTCTTAATAAATGATGGATTCCAGCAGTCGTGCTGAATAAAGGGAGCGTATCTCATACGCCGCTTCGGTCAGAACAAGTCAGTAGAATCGGTCAGGACGGTGAACCATGTACCAACCATCAAGTTGACTGGGCATCTCAAGGCATCCGCAGGTAGCCGGTTCACTCGTTAGCATCGGATTCGTTGGTAGCCACCGATTCGATCGGGAAGAACTGTGTGTCAGGTGCGTTGAGTGGACTGTCCAGGCCGGTGAGCCACGCGGTGAGGTAGACGACACAGGCTGCGATGACAGCAATGGGAAGTTGGAGAGTGAACGCACCGTAAATTAGTGTGACGATGATCGTTGCCCGAGTGAACGTCTTCCGGTTGGGATCGCCGTAGTGGGCGAATATTGCGATGACGAAGGATGCGAGCGCCACGGCCATGCCGAGGAAGAGCTGATGGGAAAACAACACTGAATGCAGGAGCATAGCGATACCGAGCAGGACGAACCCTGCGACAACGTGGACACGTTTCACGGAGAGCATGCAACTGATTTTCTCCACGATATACAAATAATATGTGTTCTCAATCTGGAGAGACTGAACAACGCAACTGCAGTACGAACACCGAACACTTGCTGAACTCCTTCTCTATATTCAGCACGGTGTTTGTATCAGATGTTGAATATTTCAAAAGAGACGAAAATACACAACGGCCGATCAGTACCGGAGATAATCCAGCAGGTAAAGCGCCTGCATTCTCGGCCGCGGGTGCCCGAGCGGTCCCGGAACGCCGGCCGGTCGATCGACGGTGGCCGTTTCGTAGTCAGTATACGTGTTGGTTTCTCGATAGTGGGTCCGGGAAACGATGACGTTCGTTTGGTTGCCTTCTGAGGCTCCCGAATCGAGCGACCGATCGTGTGTCCGAGTGGCTCTGGTGCTGTTGTGCCGGTAGGCAACCCTTTGGAGGCGACCAGTTGCCGTATCGAAGACAACGCGGACGCTCGCATCGTGAACGACGACACTCTCGTGGAGTGATCCGTTCGATCGCAATGCCTCGACCGCTCGCATGCCATCCTGGCCCACGAACCCACGGTCGGCATTCTGAAACGGACCGTCTTCGCCCAGATAACAATCCCGGGCCAGTCTCGGATCCTCGATACCGAGGACGAGAGAACTCTCGTTACGAGAAAGAACGGACAGGTTCTGGCGTTCCTCGACCGGTTGCTCCAAGACGAGCGGGAGTTCCGTTCCGTTGTATGGATTCGGCTTCCAGGTGTCCTCGATGCTCCCGTTCCAACTCGCAGCGTGTCCCCAGAGTTCCCCGAAATGCTCACGGCTGGGTGGTGGTGACGGCTCGTAAATTGGGCCCGAGGATCGGTCCGGATGCTTGGATGTGTACCTCCCAACGTCTGTCCAGTACCATCCTCTGGCCCTGTATCTATCCGGCCAGTTGCTCTCTGTATACTCCGCGTATTCCCGTCGTTGCTGTTCGGCGATAGAGACTCCAAGCGCGCTCGCACTCTCGTTCGATCGATCGAGAACTGTCGATCCGTTTAACGGTTGGAGTCGGCTCACTGTCTCGGTGTGTATCCGCTGTCGCCACTCGTAACTCGTCCATTCGAGGTTCGTGCTGGCGATCGATAGCAGTTCGTCCGTCTCGGAAACCCCCTCGATCGACTGCGTCACGTCCGGCGTCGGATGCACGTCAGTGACTCGAACGACCGCTCCGGCCCCGCTTACGACGAGCACCAGCAGGGCGACGACGACCACCCGTCGACCCGTCACCACTTGAGCGAAGCGGCCGGTCGGTTCCCCCTCGGCTTGCAGTGCTGGTTCGGCCACCGCCGTATGAAACCGCCGCGTCGCGTCAACTCGAAGCGTCTGAGCGACGGCCCCCAGACTGACCGCCAGAACCGCGAAGACGACTGTGCCCGGTTGGCCGAGTGCTGACAGCGTGGGTTGCCCGGCAGGCAGCACCGAGACGGCACCACCCCAGACCGCGATCGGGAGGAGTGCCACGACCGTCGCGAGCAACAACCACTGTCTCGCCCAGTGGCGGATGGTTGCCCGTGGTCGGCGTCGAAACACTCGCATCGACGCCGATAGCGCCCCGATCGGTCCTCGGTCAGAATATATCGACAGCGATGGTGCGGCCTGCAGCGGCGCGCTGGCGACGACCAGCGAAAGGAGCGCGACGCCACCGATCTGCTGGAGGAACTCCGCTGTAATCGGTGGTTGACTCACCGGCCCGCTCGCGTACGTCATCCAGCGGACGAGTGCGTGTCCCGTTCCGACAGTCCCGCCCAGGGTGACGACCAGCCCAATCGCGATGGCGATCGTGGCGAGGGTAGCCAGTCCCGCAGTGAGGTATGATCTCACCAACTCCTGTCCACGCCACAGACGCCAGTCACCCGCAGGACCCTTTCTTTTCCTCTGATCTCGAGAGACACTCACTGCGATGTAATCCGTCAGCGGCAGCAGGATCATCCCGATTCCACTGATAATGTACAATAGAACGACATCACTGGTGAGAACGACCGACAGCATCAGCGTCGCAAGAACCACACCGGTCGGAAGGCCGGCGACGAGTTCCCGGGTGGACACTTCGGCAGCCGACGCATTGGTTTGGCCGTCCTTGGTCATCGATAGTGTGTGCCAACTGGAAACGGGTATGTCATAAATTCATGCCCGATGAGCTATCGCACCGAACCTGTTTTGCCTCACCGCGTCCAATCCCTGCCCCGTGACGGCAGTCGACGAGTGGCGAGCCGCGCTGAGTGAGGCGGGAGAGCTCTCGCCCGACATCGTCGACCGCATCACCACCGTCCACGGTTCCCGTGGCGTTCGCGCCATCGAGGCCGTCGCCGAGGATCGCGTCAAGGAGTACGAGGACTTCACGGTGGTGGTCGGCCACAGCGACGAGTACGTCATCGAGGGTGAGGCCTGTACCTGCGAGGACGCCTCGTACAACCTCGATCCCGACGATCCAACTGCCCTGTGCTGGCACGTCCTCGCCGTCCTGATCGCCCGCGAGATCGACGCGGTCGACCACCACGACATGTTTTACAGCGAAGTCCGGGATTTCCTGTGATCGCCGGTCCGGGACGCGGTCCGGATCGTTGGTCGATCAAATCCGCCTTTGACGCTCGGGAAGACACTTTTCCGTCGAATTCGTTATGTCTGACATGGATCGACGCACGTTCCTCGCCACGAGTGGATCGCTCGCGACACTGGCTGTTGGGGGCTGTCTCGACGGCGATGAGACTGATGACGGATCGCCGACTGACCCGGGCACTGGATCCCCGACGGATACACCGACGGAATCGCCAACGGACTCACCGACTGACACCCCCCAAACCCTGCAAAACGCCAGCTTCGAGTCGGAGCTTGCGGGCTGGACGGTCGGGAAAGACCTGCCGGAGGACCCGAACAACGTCGGGGAGCCAGTCGACTCGGACGTCCGCACGACGACGGAGGTGGCGGCCGACGGCGAACGGGCCCTCGCCATCGAGATCGACGGCAGTGCCGACGACGGGACGGTCTGGGTTCAACAGGAAGTCGACCTCTCGGCCGTCGAGACCCTCTCGGTCGCCGGCTACAGCGATCAGGAGTCGTTCAACGAGATTCTCCAGGTCGCCACCTATGCGGGGCCGATCCCCGAAGACGGACTCGGCGAGGCGGACTTTGACCGGTCCAACCAGCTGGCCGATCACGAGGGCTGGAAGACCTACGAGTATCCCGTCGAGCACGACGGCGAGGGATTGATCGCGGTCGGCCTCAATATCGTCTGGGAGACGACGGCTGTCGGGGTCCTCGACGACGTCCGCCTCGAGTGATTCGGGCACGTCGCGGTGGTCGCCACGATCAGACGAGCACCTCGACCTCGTAGCCACTGTCTTCGAGCGCATCGAGCAACGATTCGACGTGGTCGGGCCCCCGGGTCTCGATATCCAGGTCCACGACGGTGTCGTCCATCGCGATGTCCCGCGAGGCGCGATCGTGCTCGATTGCGTAGATATTACCCCGTTGTTGAGAGATCACCTCGACGAGTTCCTCCAGCGCCCCGGGGCGATCTTCCAGGACGGTCCTGATCCGGAGATACCGGCCGGTCTCGATCAGCCCGCGCATGATGACGGTCGTCAGGACGTTGAGGTCGATGTTCCCGCCGCTGAGTACCGGGACGATCGTCTCGTCCTCGCCGTATTCGAAGGCCCCTTCGAGCAACGCAGCGACCGGCACCGCGCCGCCCCCCTCGACGAGTGTCTTGGTCCGCTCGAGCAGCGTCGTCACCGCGACGGCGATCGCCGAATCCGGAACGGTGACAACCTCGTCGACCCGCTCGCGAATGACCTCGAACGGTAACTCGCCGACCTTCCGCGTGGCGATGCCGTCGGCGATCGTCTCGACGCCATCGCGCTCGACGATCTCGCCCGCTTGGAGTGATTGGGGCAGGCTCGCCGCGCCCTCGGCCTGGACGCCGATCACGCGGACGTCGTCGTTCCAGCCTTTCAGTGCCGTGGCGACGCCGGCGACGAGACCACCGCCACCGACCGCGACGACGACCGTGTCCACGTCCGGACAGTCTGCGGCGATCTCCAGGCCGAGGGTGCCCTGGCCGGCCATCACCATCTCGTCGTCGAAGGCAGGGACGTAGGTCCGTCCCTCCGCCTCGGCGATCTCGTGGGCGCGTTCGGCCGCCGCGTCGTAGTCTCTCCCGTGGAGGACGACGCGACCGCCGTAGCTCCGGGTGGCCTTCACCTTCGCGACGGGCGCGCGTTCGGGCATGACGATCGTCGAATCGACGCCCATCCGGGTTGCGGCGAGTGCGACACCCTGGGCGTGGTTGCCCGCACTCGCCGCGACGACGCCGGCGGCCTGCTGTTCGTCGGTGAGCGTCGCGATCCGGTTGGTCGCGCCACGGATCTTGAACGACCCCGTCCGCTGGACGGTCTCGTACTTGAGGTGGATGTCCACGCCGGTCATCGCCGAGAGGGAGTACGACCGCTCCAGGGGCGTGTGCCTGGCCGTCTCGGCGACCCGATCGCGAGCGGCCAGGACGTCCTCGCGCGTGAGCATGGCGGGCACTTCCGGCCGGATGGTGGTAACTTTGGGGATGGCGCTCCGGTGGACGGCGGTGCTTAGTGTAGCAGGAATCGCTTGCAACAGCCAGAAAGCCCCGAGTGGCTCCGGTCGAGGGTAGCGAGGGACCGTAGTGAAACAGAGAACGATTGAATTGAATTGGGAAATTGAAAGCCCCGGCTGGCTCCAGTCGAGGGGCTCGCTGCGGTCCTCACTCACTCCGTTCGTTGCGGTCCTTGTGTCGCCCGTCTTCCCGGAGCCAGCCGCCCCTTTCAGTCCCGCCCATACCGGCTGACCAACCGGCTTCGGGTGGGACTGAAAGGGGCGAGGCGTGCGCGGCGGCGCAACCGCCGCGACCATTCGAGGCCGGCTCGCCGGCCTCGCGCTCGGCGACGGCGCGCACGGGCAAGCACTACAGCGAGGGAGCTCGCGACCGAGCGAAGCGCGCAGCCGGCGCACCGAGCCGACCGCCTCGGGGCTTTCTGGCTGTTGCAAGCGATCCCGGTTACACAAAACACCACTCGGCGGCCGGCGATCACCCTTTTGGGCGTGGCGCTCCACGTACGGGTGTGATGACTGACGAACTCCAAAACGAGAGCGACACGTTCGATATCGGCGACGAGACAGTCCATCGACTCGGGTTCGGCGCGATGCGACTCACCGGCGAGGACATCATCGGTTCGCCCGAGGACGAGGAGACGGCGAAGGACGTGATCCGCCGTGCAATCGATCTCGGCGTCGACTTCATCGACACCGCCGATTCGTACGGCCCGGGCGTCAGCGAGCGCCTGCTCGGCGAGGCCCTGACCGCCGAGGACGATGTCGTCGTGGCCTCGAAGGCCGGCCTGCTCCGGCATCGCGACGGCGAGTGGACGCCCCACGGCGACCCGGAGTACCTCCACAACCAGGTGCTTGCGAGTCTCGATCGGCTGCGAACCGATCAGATCGATCTCTATCAGTTCCACCGTCCGGACCCCGACGGCGACTTCGAGGCATCGGTCCGGGCCTTCGCCGAGATGAAAGATGCCGGCCAGATCGAAAATGTCGGCCTCTCGAACGTCTCCGTTGAGCAACTCGAAACGGCGATGGACATCGTCGACATCGCGACGGTGCAGAACCGCTACAACGTCGGTAACCGCGAAGACGAGGCCGTCCTCGAGGCGTGTGAATCCTACGACGTCGGCTTCATCCCCTGGGGGCCGATGTACACGGTCGACGACGAGGGGGTCGCCGAGGTACTCGACGAGGTCGGAGCGCGACACGACGCGACGCGGCGACAGATCGCGCTGGCGTGGTTGCTCGATCATTCGGACGTGATGCTGCCGATTCCCGGGACCTCGAGTGTCGAGCACCTCGAAGCGAACGTCGCCGCGACCCACATCGACCTGACCGACGAGGACCGGGCCGCCCTGGACGGGATCGATCCGTAATAAGCGATCTTACCGCTGGTCGATCCGAACGAACTCCCGATCTTCCGGACCGACGTAGCGGGCTCGCGGGCGGATGAGGCGGTTCTCTTCCTGGTACTCCAGCACGTGTGCGACCCACCCGCCGACGCGACTCATCGCGAAGATTGGCGTATAGAGGTCGATCGGGCATGCGAACAACATAGATCTCCGCCAATCGGGCCCCGGAAGGCAATACAACTCGAAAAGAACTACTCGTCAAGTTCGTCGAAGATCGCTCGGTCCTCGTCGATGATACGCCGGACCCGATCACGGAGGGTCTCCGACTCGTCGTCCGGAGATTCTTTCGGGCACATGACTTGTCTTCCGGATTCTCGGATTGATCGTTCCCGCTATCCTTCACGCTGCTCGATCCGAACGAACTCCCTGTCGTCGGGGCCGACGTAGCGTGCCCGCGGCCGAATCAGGCGGTTGTCGTCCTGGTATTCCAGCACGTGGGCGACCCACCCGCCGACGCGGGACATCGCGAAGATGGGCGTATAGAGGTCGATCGGGATGCCCATCTGGTAGTACATCGACGCCGAGTAGAAATCGACGTTGGGCGCGATGCCCGTCTCCTTGGCCATGAACTCCTCGATTGCGCGGGAGTACGAATACCACTTGAACTCGTCGGCGGCCTTGCCCAGGGCCTTGGACTTCGCGCCGAGGATCTTCGCCCGGGGGTCCTTGACGTCGTAGACGCGGTGGCCGAACCCGGGGATGCGCTCGCCGTTCTCGATCGCCTCCCGGGCCCACTCGACGGCCGTGAGGTCGTGCTCGTCGATCTCCAGCAGCGTCCGCATCACGTTCTGGTTTGCGCCGCCGTGGAGATCCCCCTTCAGCGCGCCGATCGCGCTGGTGACCGAACTGTGCAGATCCGACAGCGTCGAGGCCGTCACCATCGCGGCGAACGTCGAGGCGTTGATGCCGTGGTCGGCGTGGACGACGAGTGCCATGTCGAAAACATCCGCGAGGGTGTCCTCGGGTTCCTCGCCGTTGAGCATGTACAGGAAGTTCGCGGCGTGGCTCAGGTCCGTCCGCGGTTCGATCGGTTCATCGCCGTCCCGGATTCGTTTGTAGGCGGCGACGATCGTCGGCATCTTCGCGGTGATCCGCCGCCCCTTCCGCTGTGCGATCTCGCTATCTCCGGCCTCGCCCGTCGAATCGTCCGGATCGTAGGCCGACAGCATCGAGACGGCCGTCCGGAGGGCGGCCATCGGGTCCTCTTCCGCGGCGGCGAGTTCACGGACCGTCGAGAGCACTTCGTCGCGGACGGCACGCTCCTCGGCCATCTGCGCTTCGAAGGGTGCCAGCTCGGCCTCGGTCGGGAGGTGGCCCTCCCAGAGCAGGTAGAGTACCTCTTCGAAGGAGGTGTTCCGCGCGAGGTCCTCGATCGCGTACCCCCGGTAGACGAGTCGGCCCGCCGACCCGTCGATGTCGCTCAGCGACGATTCGGCGACCAGCACTCCCTCCAGTCCCTTTCTGAGCTCATCTGCCATATCATACACTGCCCACCTTCAAGGAAAAGCATTACCGTTTTCAGGTTACGTTTTCCCGTACCTTCCGGACTGACACGAGCGCCGTCGATATGTTTGGATTTCGCGGTGGCTTTTCGACGATTGCTCAGATTTGGCGGCCGACTGGCTGCTCGGAGCAGGATTGGCTCGCCGGGTAGCAGATATTCCTTCCGTTATGACATATCGAATATCATTTAACCTTCGGCGTCAATACAGGCCTATTCCATGGAGGAATCACCGCTCTCACGGCGGCAGTGTCTCGCTGCTCTCGGTGCCGGCGGGGTATCGCTTCTTGGGTGGTTTGTATTTTCCGGAGATTCATCATCGACTAAAGGGGCGCCTAGCCTTCGGTCGGTCTGGTTCAATAACGAGGATCGGGAACCGCATCAGGTTGGTGTCATGGTGCGGGTGGGTGACGAAATCATCCACTGGCAGACCCATACCATCAAAGATACGGCAACGACGTCAATTCCGAACCCACACGTCGGGACGCCGGAACCGTTCGCGGTCGGTGTCCGTCTCGAAAACGGCGCGACAGACTGGGTAGACAGCAGCGATGTGGAATGGGTCGCCGTGGACGGGGTTACTCCTGACCACGAGTGCATCCAGGTCTTCGCCCGAATCAGTCGGGATGGCGAAGACATCGAATTGGTACGAATGGAAGAACCCCCTGAGCGGTGCTTCGATCGAACGGACGAGGACACCGACGGATAACGTCCAACCGAGTACACAAACTCGATTTACGGAGGGACTCACTGCCGGTCTTCCACAGTCATCGTTGCGGTCCCCGGGCGGCAATACTTTTGGCCTGCGGTGTCGAACCGACAACACATGGCATCGGGTGAGGACGTCACGTACGAACCGGTCAGCGTCAAGGACGTGCTGGCCGAGATGAAAGACACCGCCGAGTTGCTGATCGACCTCTCCTATTCGGCGGTGTTGCTCGGCAGCGACGAGATCGCCGAGGAGGTCCTCGCTCTCGAGGAACGCATGGACGTCCTCCACCTCCGGGCACGGATGAGCCTCCTCATGGCGGCCCGCAACCCCGAGGACGCCGAGGCGCTGGCCCCGGTGCTGGGTGTCGTCGGAGCGGCGGAGAAGATCAGCGACGCGGCGGGCGACATCGCGAAGGTCGTCCTGGAAGATATCGGCCTGCCGGCGGCGATGCGGGCGACCCTCCCCGAGGCCGTCGAGACGCTGGTTCGAGCCACGGTGGGTGCCGACTCGACGTACGCCGACCGGACGCTCGGCGGTCTCAACCTCGAGACTGCGACGGGCGTGCGGATCATCGCGATCCGGCGCGAAGGCGAGTGGCTGCTCAACCCGACCGCCGAGACGACGCTCCGGTCGGGTGACGTGCTTCTGGCAAGGGGGCCCGAGGAGGGCATCGCCGAAGTCTACGCGGCGACGACCGGCGAGGCCTACGAGCCCCCCGCGCCGCCCGAGAACGACATCGAGGATCTGGAGCGGGCGGTCGACTCGATCGTGCTGATGAAGAACATGAGCGAACTCGCCGTCGACCTGGCCTACGGCGCGGTGCTGTTCGACAGCGAGGCCGTCGCCGAGGAGGTCCTCGAACTCGAGGCCGAGGTCGACGCCCTCCAGTCCCGTTTCGAGGCCTGGACGCTCCAGGCTGCCGGCCGGGTCGACGATCCGATCGCCCTCCGCGGGCTGGTCCACCTCGCGCGCTCGACGGAGGTCATCTCCGACGCCGCCCTCGAGATCAGCGAAGGCGTGCTCAGGGGCCTCGGCACCCATCCCGTCGTCGAGGCGGCCATCGAGGCGAGCGACGAGGTGATCGTCCGGGAGACCGTCGCCGCCGGGAGCGACCTCGACGGCGCGACGCTGGGTGATCTGGAGGTCAAGACCCGGACGGGGATGCGCGTGATCGCCGTCCGCCGGCCGGCGACCCATCCGACCGGCAAGCACTCCACGGACTGGGAACTCTCGCCGGGACCGGCAACGACGATCGAAGCCGGCGACGTGCTGATCGCCAAGGGAACACGGAGCGGCGCGGAGCGGTTGGGCGAACTGGCTGGCGGCGAGTGAGGCTACTGTTCTGTCTCGCCCGGGGCCGGGTTATCGCTCTCGCGGGCAAGTCTGTAGGCTTCGATGCCGACCAGAACCGTCGTCACGACGGCCCCGGTCGTGAGCGCGAGCACGGCCAGCAGTGAGAGGTACAGCACCTGCCCGAGCGCCGATGCGCGACCGAAGACGAACACGGCGTAGGCGGCGATGGCGAAGACAACGCCCGTCGCTATCCCGCGTTTTGCGTGCGTACGGACGCGAAGAACCGCCACGAGGCGTGCTTTCCCGTTCGATGCGTCTGACACGGCCGTCGGTAGTCGGCCCGGGGCCAAAGACTTCGGGTTTCCGGCGGCGTTCGATCCGGCCCCGAATCCCCTCCGGTCGGCTTGGACTGACCCCGGTATGGAACAGATCGTGGACGTTCGGACGCAACTCGATTCCGCAGAAGACATGTCTGCATTTCATCCACTTTTATCTATGGCTGGGTTCCATGTGCGGACGATACAATGCCCGCATACCGATATCGGATCGACGACTGGCAATTCTTTGGGCTCTATCTCGGACTCATCGCTGTGACCGCTGGCGTTGCATACGTCGTTCTCGGCGCGGTCGATCGATCGGTGATGGCGCTGCCGCCCGCTTCCCTCGTGCTGGGAGTGGCGACTGGTGGTGCGCTCTTGGGGATGGCGTACGTCGAGACACTCGAAAACTGGTACGAGCCGTACGGGGTCGGTGTGATGGTCTTTCTGGCGTTGGGGCTCGTCTGGCTTACGTCCCGGGCGTTCTTCGTCGGGTTTGCGATCGGTCAGGTCGTCGGACTGGTCGTCACGCTCATGATCGGTGAAGTGTCGAGGGCTGTTCGATCGTCCCGCTAAATTAATCTCCGGTCGCCCCGGAGCACTCACTCCACAAGGCGTTCGATTTCGGTCACGAGGACGTCGCTCGCGCCGATCTCCTTCAATCGATTGATGGTCTCGAAGACCTCGCGTTCGTCGACGACGGCGTGGACGGCGACGTCCTCCGTCCCGGCGATGTCCATCACTGTCGGCCCGCCCATCCCGGGCAGGACGTCCTTGACCTCCTCCAGTTCGGACTCGGGGGCGTTCATCATGAGGTAGCGTTTGTCCTCGGCCGACAGCACCGAGGACAGCGCCATCTCGATCTGCTGGACCTTCGGATCGTCGGCGACGTCCTCGCGGGCGAACAGCCGAACCGAACTCTGGAGGACATCGTCGATGACTGCGAGGCGGTTCATTCGCAGGGTGGTGCCCGTCGAGGTGATGTCGACGATACCGTCGGCGATGTCGACGTGGGGCGTGAGTTCGGTCGCCCCGGAAACCTCCGTAATCTCGGCGTCGATGCCCGCCTCGGCCAGGTAGTTCCGGGTCACGTTCGGGAACTCCGTGGCGATGGTGCCGCCCTCGAGGTCGGTGGGTTCGTCGATGTCGCCGTCTTCGGGCGCGGCGAGGACGAGTTTGCACTGGCCATAGTCCAGATCGAGCAGGTCGACGAGGTTCTCGCGGTCGGCCTCCTGGGCCTGGTCGTAGCCGGTGATGCCGAGGTCGGCCGCGCCGTCGGAGACGTATTCGGGGATGTCCGCGGCGCGTGCGTACAGCACGGTCACGTCCTCGTCGACCGTCCGGGCGTAGAGCTGTCGGTCCGCGCCGTCGACGAGGTGGAGCCCGGCGCGTTCGAGCAGTTCGACGCTCGGGTCGTGGAGCCGGCCCTTGTTAGGCAAGGCAATGCGCATACTGGACGTGAGGGCGAGGGGCGCAACTGTCTTTCGGCACGGACCGTCGGCGGCACCTCCCGCCGGAAGATACATTCATTACGTTGGATGTGGACTATTTTCCCATGCGCAAGACAGGTGAGCCGGGCCACCGATGATTGACGGGCTGTCGATCGGCGGCCGGTTCTGGTATCTGGCTGTCTTTGGCCTCTCGGGCGTCGCGACGTTCGTCAGCGCCGTTCGGGTCAACCGGATCGCCGAGGGCGACACCCGGCGTGGGCTGGTTGCGCTCCTGCTCACCAGCGGCGGCTGGGCGCTCGCCCACGTCGCATACCTGGCGACAGCCGACCAGCAACTGGGCGTGTTTCTCTACCAGATCGGACTCGTCGTCGGGTTGAGCACGATCGGCGGGTGGCTGTACTTCTGTTCGGCCTATACCGGTCGATCGCTCCACCGTGATCCGCGGATCAGGTGGACGGCAGTCGTGGCCTTCCTCGCTATCGTCGCCGTGAAACTCACGAACAACCTTCACGGGCTGTACTTTTCGAGCGAGGTCGTTTCGACCCCGTTCCCCCACGTTGCAATCACGAGTACCACCCTCCACTGGACGGTCATGGCCGGCAGTTACGCGTTGGCGACGGTCGGGTATTTCATGCTCTACGAGCGATTCCGCCACGTCAGCCACGATTCACGCCCGCTGTTGCTCTTGCTCGGCCTGACGGCCCTGCCGGTCGGCTTTGACGTCCTGGGCATGCTTGTCCCCGGGCTGATGGAGATCACCTACGAACCGGTCGGCGTCGCGGCCTTCGCGGTCGGGCTTTCGTTCGTCTACTTCGAGCGCTTCCGGACGATCCGGTTAGCCGGGGACCGCGACAACCCGGTGATCGTCCTCGATGATGACGATCGGATTCAGGACTACAACCGTGCGGCGACGCGACTCGTTCCGGCGCTCGACGACCGCTCGGTCATCGGCGAACCCTTCGCCGACATCGCCCCGGAGTGTGCGGAGAAAATCGCGACGGATGACCCGCTCGTCACGGTCTACCGGGACGGCGAGACACGGTACTACCGCGTGACCGAACAGCAGTTCTCGGCCTCCCAGTCCTCGCTGGGGCGCGCACTCGTATTCACTGACGAGACTCACCGCGAGCGCTACCGCAACGAACTCGAACGCCAGAACGACCGCCTGGATTCCTTCGCCAGCATGCTCTCTCATGACCTCCGCAACCCGCTGAACGTCGCCCAAGGTCGCCTCGAACTCGCCCGCGACCAACACGATAGCGAGCACCTCGAAGCGGCCGCGGGAGCCTTAGACCGCATCGAGGGCCTCATCGAGGACGTCCTCCAGCTTGCCCGCCAGGGCCAGCCGATCGAGGAAGCCGACCGCGTCACCCTCAGCGCGATCGCCCGGGACGCCTGGGGAATGGTCGAGACGGCCGAGGCGAAGCTGGTCGTCGAGACTGATCGCGACATCGAGGCTGATCCGGATCGTCTCCAGCGACTCTTCGAGAACCTCTTTCGGAATGCCGTGGAGCACGGCGGCGAGAGCGTGACCGTCACGGTCGGTCCGCTCGACGACGGCGACGGCTTCTTCGTGGCTGATGACGGGGCCGGCATCCCAGCCGAGAAACGCGAGCAGGTCTTCGAGTCGGGGTACAGTACCGCCGAAGACGGTACCGGGTTCGGGCTCGCGATCGTCGAGCAGATCGTCGCGGCTCACGAATGGGGGGTCGAACTGGCCGACGTCGAAGACGGGACGCGCTTCGAGATCCGGACGTGACCGGACGGGTTTCGCGACCACCTGCCGGGCGTCGGACGGGTGGCTGACGAACCTATTAGTCGGTGCCGTCCCCCGGTTCGCACAATGAACGACATCCTTTCGGATCTGGAAGAAGTCACCGTCGAGTTCGACGAGGAGATCATCGACGCACTGGACGAGAAGGCCTTCCAGGATCACCGGGACAACCGTGAGGCCGCGATTCGAGAACTCCTGGATCAGTGGTTGAAAGAGCGCGAGGAGTGAACCGGCCGTTCCATTCGGCTGCAACCGGAACCCGCCAGGATCTTAGGACTCGCCCGAGAACATCGCGCCATGAGCGAACTTCTCGTCACGGGCGGGCAGGTCCTCCGTCCCGACATGACGGTCGAACGCGCGGACGTGCTGGTCGATCAGGACGCGGGCACCATTGAGGCCGTCGGCGACCTCGGCAGTGGCGACGACGAACTCGATGCCGAAGGCGGGCTCGTCATTCCCGGACTGGTCAACGCCCACACTCACGTCGCGATGACCCTGCTGCGGGGCTTGGCCGACGACAAGCCGCTGGATGCCTGGCTTCGGGAGGACATCTGGCCGGTCGAAGCAGCGCTACGGGCCGAGGATGTCCGTGCCGGGACGGAACTCGGGCTGGTCGAGATGATCAAATCCGGGACGACGACCTTCGCGGACATGTACTTCTTCATGCCGGAGGTCGTCGGTGCTGTCGAGGCGGCCGGGCTGGGGGCCGTCCTCGGCTACGGGTCGATCACCGTCGGCAACGACGACGCCGACGCCCGACAGGAGATGGCGGACGGGCTTGCCTTCGCCCGCGAGTACGACGGCGCGGCCGACGGCCGCATTCGGACGGCGTTCATGCCCCATTCGCTGACGACAGTCGGCGAGGAGTACTATCGGGAGTTCGTCCCGCAGGCACGCGATGCCGAACTGCCGATCCACCTCCACGCCAACGAGACGGACGACGAAGTCGAACCGATCCTCGACAAACATGGCGAGCGCCCCCTCGTATACGCCGACGATCTCGGCTTGCTGGCCCCCGAAGATTTCCTGGCCCACGGGGTGCATCTCGATGAACGCGAAATCGAACTGCTGGCCGAGCGTGGGACCGGCGTCGTCCACTGTCCGGCCTCGAACATGAAACTCGCCAGTGGGATGGCCCCCGTCCAGGACATGCTTGAGGCGGACGTTACCGTCGGCCTCGGGACCGACGGCGCGGCCTCGAACAACGATCTGGACATGTTCGACGAGATGCGCGACGCGGCGATGCTCGGCAAACTCGCCGCGAGCGATGCGAGTGCCGTCGACGCACAATCCGTGGTTCGGATGGCGACGACGCACGGCGCGGAACTGCTCGGGTTCGATTCCGGACGCATCGAACCCGGCGCGAACGCCGATCTCGCGGTCCTCGACCTCGAAGCCCCGCACCTCACGCCGGCTCACGACCTCGTTTCACACCTGGCCTACGCCGCGCGTGGCTCGGACGTTCGCCACACGGTTGCCGACGGCCAGGTCCTCATGCGTGACCGAGAGGTAACCGTTTTCGACGAGGAGCGAGTCCGCACCGTGGCGGCCGATCGCGCCGAGGCGCTGATCGACCGTGCGACCTGATCGTCGTCGCCCGGGTGACCACTCCATCATTGAATACTCGGAAGGCGAGCAAGAATAGAACGCTGTAAAACTATTTTAAACAGTATAAACGATTCAGAGGCCGCTATTTCGATCGGCAAACACTCCCGAACGGAGTGAACGGCTCTCGGGGTATATCTTCCCGAAGCCCGGAGTATCGAGTGTAATGAATCAGAAGCTAATCGCCGTCGCCCTGGCCGCGCTCATGGTCGTCTCGGTGGCTGCTCCCGCGGTGGCTGCCGATGGCGGCCTCGCGGTCTCGGCGACACAGGCCGGTAACGACGCGGACGTGACTATCTCGGTGACTGACAACGGGACAGCCGTTCCGAACGCGACCGTGGACGTGACCGTCGCCGCGGACGATGACGCCGACGACGATCTGAACGAGACGGCGAAAGCTGAGGACGAGGAGACGGAGGACGAGGAAATGGAGGAAGAGGAGACGGAGGACGAGGAGACTGAGGAAGAGGAGACGGAGGAAGAGGAGACGGAGGAAGAGGAGACTGAGGAGGAAGAGACTGAGGAAGAAGAGGACCAAGCGGACGGCACGTACGCGGGCAGTGGGACGTACACGACTGACGCAAACGGTACCGTGGTTCTCGCGGCCCCCGAAACGTCGGTGACTGTCGAGGTTACCGCGACAGTCGAGAACCGGACCGCGACGACGACCGCCGCACTCGAACCGGCAGACGCCGAGGATGGGGACGCCTTCGGCCTCCAAGTGAGTGCGTTCGTCCAGGAGATGCTCGCTGACGGCGGCGCTGGCCCCGGCTTCGGGCAGGCCGTTGCCGACTTCGTGACGGAGAACAACCCCGGTAACGACAACCGCCCCGACCACGCCGGGCCGCCCGGCGACGCTGGACCACCCGCTGACGCCGGTCCTGGAATGAGCGACGACGGCAACGAGACCGAGGACGACCGACGGGGTCCGCCCGAACACGCCGGTCCGGACGGCAACCAGACTGACGACCGCGGCCCGTCCCAGGCTGGCGATCAGGTCCAGGATCGTGACGCGACCGACGCAGACGACAGCGACGCTGCGGAAGAACGCCAAACAGAGGCAGCCGGCGAAGACGCTGATGCGGACGGCGATAACGGGGACCGTCGCGGCCCGCCCGCCCACGCCGGCCCCGGACGATAACGCCACCTGAAACCGAACCCGCGTCGCTGGCTCGTGGGACGTTGATTCCGTTCCTTTTGATTTCGATCGAACGTGTAACCCCCGGTCTTTGACTTGCGGGGGCGCGTTCGGTCGATGCTTCGGTAGCGTTTTCCCGCCGTGCGCCGATAGCTCGACCATGAGTCAACCGATCAGCGAGCGGGTCGACGATCCCGCCGCAATGGAGGAGTCGGGTCGCCGGAAGATCGACTGGGCACGCGAGCACATGCCGATCATGGCCGCGCTGCGCGAGGAGTTCGAGGCCGAGCAACCGCTTGCGGGCGAGACGATCGGGATGGCAATGCACGTCGAAGCCACGACGGCCGTCCTGACGGAAGCGCTGGCCGCCGGCGGGGCCGAGGTCGCCATCACCGGCTGCAATCCCCTCTCGACGCACGACGACGTAAGCGTCGCTCTGGACGCCCACGACGCGATCACCTCCTACGCCGAGCGCGGCGTCGAGGACGAGGCCTACTACGGCGCGATCGACGCCGTCCTCTCCCACGAGCCGACGATCACGATCGACGACGGCGCGGACCTCGTCTTTCGCGTCCACGAGGAGTATCCCGAACTCATCGACTCGATCGTCGGCGGCTGTGAGGAGACGACAACCGGCGTCCACCGCCTGCGGTCGATGGACGACGACGACGCCCTGGAGTACCCGATGTTCGCCGTCAACGACACCCCGATGAAGCGGCTGTTCGACAACGTCCACGGGACGGGCGAGGCCAGCCTGGTTTCGATCGAACTCACGACCAACCTCTCGATCGCGGGCAAGACGGTCGTCGTCGGCGGGTTCGGCCAGTGTGGTAAGGGCGTCGCGATGAAGGCCCGCGGGATGAACGCCGACGTCGTCGTCACCGAGGTCGAACCCCGGGCGGCGCTGGAAGCCCACATGGAAGGATTTCGCGTCATGCCGATGGTCGAGGCCGCGAGCGAGGGCGACCTGTTCGTGACGACGACGGGCAACCGCGACGTGATCACGCGCGAGGACTTCGAGGAGATGAAAGACGGGGCAGTGCTGGCCAACGCCGGGCACTTCGACGTCGAGATCGACCTGGAGACCCTCGAAGACATGGCCGAAGAAGTCTTCGAGGCAAGAGACGGCGTCCGGGCGTACGAGCTTTCGGATGGTCGCCAGGTGAACGTCCTCGCCGAGGGACGGCTCGTCAACCTCGCCTCGCCGGTCGCGGAGGGTCACCCCGTCGAGGTCATGGACCAGAGCTTCGCGATCCAGGCCGTTTCGGCCCGCGAGATGGTCGAGAACGGCGAGGAGTACGGGGCCGGCGTCCACAACGTCCCCGACGAACTTGACAAGGAAGTCGCCGAGATCAAACTCGACGCCGAGGGCGTCGAGATCGACGAACTGACGCCCGAACAGCGCGAGTACATGGACTCCTGGCAACACGGGACGTGAGTGGACAGGTGTGTCGCCTGTACTGAGACGGTTTGACGGCCTCGTTTTCTGCTCCAAGTGCGGCGATGGCGTTCCGGTACGGTCGTCCACAGCGTCGTGAGCGCTTCCCGGGACTGTTCGCCAATATGACTCTCTCATGTCGGTTCTCGCCTCGCCTTTATATACTGGAACGGGCCCAGCCGAAGGCATGTCACGAAGGGCAGATGTTGCGGAGGGAACAGGGCAGAAACGATCGGGCAGACTCACGTTCGTCAGCGCCGTCACCGGATTCTACGCGATCCTGGCGTTGTTGAGTGGACTGGCAGTGATCACGCTCAACGACTTCGCCGGTGACTTCCTCCCGCCGGGGCTCGGCGGTATTATGGTCGTGCTCGCACTCGTCGCGGTTCTCTTTGGGGTCCTTTTTGTGGCTGTCGCCTACGGCGTGTGGCACGGCACAAGTTGGGGCCGTAGCTTAGGGTTTGCTGTGCACGTCCCGCCGGTAGTCGGATCGGTCCCGCTCCTCGTTGGCGGTCTTCTTTGGGTGGTGCCGTCTCTCGTCCTGTCGGGGTCGGCGCTGTACTTTCTCTACGACGAGCGCGCTGCGTTTCAGTGACCGGGCCGGCAGCGAACGCCGCTATCGCGTTTCGCCCCAGTCTGCGAACGCTTCGAGTGCGCGCCCCCGGTGGGAGTACGCGTTCTTCTCGTCGGGCTCCATTTCGGCGAACGTCCGGCCGTCGTACTCGAAGATCGGGTCGTAGCCGAACCCGCCCTCGCCCCGCGGGGCGACGATCGTCCCCTCGACGCGCCCCTCGAAGATCGCGACGGGTGGATCGCCGTCCCGGACGGTCGGCGCAGTTTCGAGGGCTGATCCGTCACAGTAGGCGATCAGCGACCGGAACGCGGCGGCGTGGTCCTCTTCGGGTTCGGTGAGGTGCCAGACGCGGTCGATCCCGAGCGTGTCCTCGACGTACGCGGAGTAGGGGCCGGGAAAGCCATCGAGTGCGTCGACGAACAGCCCCGAGTCCTCGACCATGACGGGCTCGCCGACTTCCTGGTAGGCTTCCCGTGCCCCGTGAGCGGCGATCGTCCCGAGGTCGTGGCTCTGGATTTCGGTGTAGTCATAGGAAAACTGGGTCACGTCGGCCGAAAGGGCCGCCCGAGCCTCCCGAACTTTCCCGTCGTTACCGGTCACGAACCGGAGCATAGCCGGGGTGACGCGTCCCGTTCAAAAAGGGTCGTCGGTCCTCCGGTGGCTCGGGCCGTCACGAATGTCGTCGGGACCTCACTCCACCATGACTTCGACCGGTTCGCTGTCCTCGTCCTCGCCGTCCGCGTCTGCGCTGCTCTCCTCGCCGGACTGTTGTTGGTACAGCAGCAGGCCGGCGATGCCCAGGACGACCCACGATCGCCAGTTCGCGAGGTTGAGCGTGTACCCGATCCCGAACGGTTTCTTCGTCAGCATACCCTCACCGGGTTGCCAGTACGACGAGAGGAGTCGCTTCATGCTCGGCCGCTCGAAGTTGTACGGGATGCCGAAGATCTCGCCCGTCTGTGGCTTCTCGGACATATATCTCCGTACGACTGGACCCGTTAAGACGTTTGTCCTGGCTCGTCGCGTAGAACGGCGGCTCGGCAGGGTTCTTAAGTCAGTGGGACAACAACCCGCATCTATGCGACGATTCCGGATCGGTAGTGCGTTCGGCATTCCGATACAGCTGGACCTCACCTTCCTACTGGTCCTTCCACTTTTCGCCTGGCTCATCGGTGCCCAGGTCGGCCAGTCGGCCGAACTCATGAACGACGTCTGGGGGGCGGGCATCGACGGCGCGGCGCTTTCTACCGGGCAGCTTCCCTGGATACTCGGCGTCACAGCGGCGCTCGGGCTGTTCGCCGGCGTCGTCCTCCACGAACTCGGCCATTCGGTGGTGGCGATGCGGTATGGCTTTCCGATCTCCTCGATCACCCTCTGGCTGTTCGGCGGGATCGCCCAACTCGAGGAGATGCCCGAAGACTGGAAACCGGAGCTGTTCATCGCGATCGCCGGGCCGGCCGTCAGCGTCGCGCTGGCGGGACTCTCCTACGCGGGATTTCTGCTCGTCCCGACAGGTGATGCCGTCGGCGTTGCGTCCGTGAAGTTCCTGCTCGGGTACCTCGCGTTGATGAACCTCGCGCTGGCGATCTTCAACATGCTCCCGGGGTTCCCGATGGATGGCGGTCGGGTCCTCCGGGCACTGTTGGCCCGCAACCGCCCCTTCGCGCAGGCGACCCAGATCGCCGCCGAGGTCGGGAAACTGTTCGCGCTCCTGCTCGGCCTGTTCGGCCTGTTCGGTGGCGGCGGGCTGTTCCTGGTCGCGATCGCCTTTTTCATCTACATCGGCGCGTCCAGCGAGGCCCAGATGACGACCATGAAGGCCGCCTTCGAGGGCGTGACCGTCCGGGACGTGATGACGCCGGCCGATCGCGTCCAGACAGTCGACCCCGAGCTATCCGTCGCGGAGTTGATGGAGCTGATGTTCCGGGAACGCCACACCGGCTTCCCTGTCGTCGATGACACCCGGATCATCGGGCTGGTCACGCTGGAGGATGCTCGCGCGGTCCGGGAAGTCGAACGCGAGGCGTTCCGGACTGAGGAAGTGATGACGACGGATCTACAGACGATCCACCCCGATGAGAACGCAATGACGGCCATGACCCGGATGCAGGAGCACAACATCGGCCGGCTGATCGTCATGGAGGACGACGAGTTCGTCGGGTTGCTGACTCGATCCGATCTGATGACGGCGCTTTCGATCATCAAAGAGAGCGGGCGCGACACCGCACCGAGCGGGCGGGCGCTCAACGGTGGCGTCCCGACGACAATGTCGCATGACGAACAGGCGGGTCAGGACGACCGCCGTTTCGAGGACTGAGGCGGCGTAAGCCCGGACCTGAGCTGGCTCACACGGGGAGTGAGATGCTACTGGCCGGCTCACCGCGTCGCGCATCGCGAACGGTAAGTCGCGTCACCGTCCAGGTGATCGGGTCGATCGACCGCTCGACGAGCCGGGTGATCCGCTCGTCATCGCCACCCCGGGCGATCGTCACGTGTGGGCTGTATTCGTCACCTTCCAGCCCCTCGACCGGCGAGAACAGGTCGACGAGTCGCTCGTGCAGCCGGCGGAGTTCGGCGCTTTCGACAGTCAGGTAAATAACGGGTGCGGGCCCGTTCGTCGGGTCGGCGAAGTAATCGATCCCGGTCACCTGTGCTTCGAAAGGGGGCTGGCCGGTCAGATATTCGCGAACCTGGGCCTGGATGCGCGGGACCGACCGGTCCTGCCCGAGTCGCTTCAAAACCAGCGTGTGCTCGCCGCGTGTTCGCTCCTGGGCCCGTGGCACCTCGTGGGCCAACTCACTCGCCAGCCGCGCGACCGACGAGGGGACCGGGACGTTCAGGCTGTACACGTCTCTACTGCAGGTTCGATGGGAAATAAGCGACTCGATCGATCAGATCCGGTCGAGCAACCACAGCACGATCAGGACGACGATAATCAGCCCCAGCAGCGGTCGGAACGGGCCGAGGAGCCATGCGATCCCATCGATGACCATTCCGACGATTTCGAGGACGATCAGGACGACTACCAGCAGGAGGACGATCTTCAGCAGGTCTTCGACATCGAGGCTCATGTCGATCACTTCACAGGCGAGCCAAATAGGCGTTGTGGCGGATCGCCGGATTGACGGACAGCGTCCCGGTGAATGCCCTCGTCAGCCACTCACATGCCGGCCTCAACCCGGAAGATATTAGTAGCGCTTGCCGGATATTCCGGGGTACATGACGCCGATCCGCCGCTCCGACGCGCGCTCGTCCCGGACCGGCGGGTCCGTCTCCCTTCTCCGACGCCGACGACCGGGCCGTTAGGCCCGAATACATTCACTCCCAGACCGGTTTCGCATCGTTTTATCGCCGCCCACCGTCGGGTTCCGGGGCGGTTATCTCTCACCCGACAGTCACCACACCCATGACACAACAGGACGGAAACGGCACGGTCGCGCTCGCCTTCTCCGGCGGGCTCGACACCACAGTCTGCGTACCGCTGCTCAAGGAAGAATACGGCTATGACGACGTCATCGGCGTCACGGTCGACGTGGGCCAGCCCGACTACGAGTTCGACGAGGCCGAGGAGACGGCCGAGGCCCTCGGACTGGACCACTACGTCGTCGACGCCCGCGAGGCGTTCGCCGACCTCTGCCTGCAGGCCGTCGAGGCCAACGCCGACTACCAGGGCTACCCGCTCGGGACCGCTCTCGCACGGCCGGTCATCGCCGAGGGGATCGCCGATGTCGCCAAAGAGCAAGGCTGTAGCGCCTTAGCTCACGGCTGTACCGGGAAGGGCAACGACCAGTTGCGCTTCGAGGCCGTCTGGCGTGACACCGACATGGACGTCATCGCGCCGATCCGCGAACTCGGCCTGACTCGGGAGTGGGAGAACGAGTACGCCGAGGAGAAGGGCCTGCCCGTCGAGGGCGGGGCCGGCGGTCGGTACTCCATCGACACGAACCTCTGGAGTCGCTCGATCGAGGGCTCGGAACTCGAAGACCCCGCGACAATTCCCGAGGACGACATCTACCTCTGGACCGAGAATCCCTCCGGCAAGGAGGCCGAACTCGTCGAGATCACCTTCGAGGACGGGACCGCTGTCGCTGTCGATGGCGAGGAACTCGGCTCGGTCGAACTCATCGAGGAACTCAACGAACGCGCCGGTGCCCACGGGATCGGCCGCACGGACATGATGGAAGACCGGATGCTCGGCCTGAAGGTCCGGGAGAACTACGAGCATCCCGCCGCGACGGTCCTGCTCACGGCCCACGAAGCCCTGGAAGGGCTCGTCCTCACCGCCGAGGAGCGCCAGTTCAAGACCACGATCGATCAGCGCTGGTCCGAGAAGGCCTACGAGGGACTGATCGACGCGCCGCTGATGAAGGACCTCGAAGGGTTCATCGACGAAACGCAGACCCGCGTCACCGGGACGGTGACCGTCAAACTCGAAGGTGGCCACACCAGAGCCGTCTCGCGGGAATCCGACTACGCCGTCTACAGCGAGTCGGCGGCCTCCTTCAACGAGGAGGACGTGACCGGCGGGATCACGCAGGACGACGCCACGGGCGTCGCAAAGTACCACGGGTTCCAGTCGCGCCTGGCCAAGCGCGTGACCGAATCGCTTGACGAGGAGTGAGCCATGAGCGAGGAACCCACGGCGAACGGCGACGAAGACGGCGGTGAGGACGGCAGCGAGGGCGTCGTCCGCCGGGACCGTTTCAGCGGCGGCCCCGCTCGGGGGTTCCTCTCGTCGCTTTCGGCCGACGAGCGCATCTTCGCCGCCGATCTCGCGGTCGATCGCGCCCACGTCGTGATGCTCGCCGAGCAGGGGATCGTCGAGGCCGATACCGCCGGCGAAATCCTGGCCGGCCTTGAGGAGATCGAGAATGCCGGCCACGACGCCTTGCCGGATGGCGAAGACGTCCACGAGGCCATCGAGACGGCCGTCATCAAGCGCGTCGGTCCCGACGGCGGTCGGATGCACACCGCCCGCTCGCGCAACGACGAGGTGGCGACGTGCATTCGCTATCGCCTCCGGGAGGACCTCCTGGCGGCCACCGAGGCGACCCTGGAGGCCCGCGGCGCGCTGATCGAGACTGCCGAGGCCGAGCGAGAGACGGTGATGCCGGGGTTCACCCACCTCCAGCCCGCCCAGCCGACGACCGTCGCCCACTGGGCGCTGTCCTACGAGCGCGCGCTGGCCCGCGAGACGGCCCGCCTGCTCGACGCATACGACCGGACGAATCAATCACCGCTCGGCGCGGCCGCATTCGCGGGCACGCCGTTCGACATCGATCGCGAGCGGACGGCCGACCTGCTGGGCTTCGAGGCCACGATGGACAACGCGATGGACGCCGTCTCCGCGCGGGATTTCCTCGTCGAATCGACGGCAGCGCTGGCGACGCTCGCCACCACGCTGTCGGGACTCGCGGAGGATGTCGTGATCTACGCGAAGTCGGGCTACGTCGAGGTGGACGACGCCTACGCCTCGACGTCCTCGATCATGCCCCAGAAGAAGAACCCCGACACGCTCGAACTCGTCCGCGCTCGCGCAGGCGATGCTTCGGCGGGCCTCAACGGCCTGCTGACGACGCTGAAAGGACTGCCACGGGCCTACAATCGCGACCTGCAGCGCGCCGGCGGCCACGCCTGGCGCGCGATCGACGGGGTCAGCGAGGCGACCGAGGTCGCCGCCGGCGCGGTCGCCACGGCAGAGTGGAACGACGACGCGCTGGCCGACGCAGCTGGCGAGGGCTTTTCGACGGCGACGGGCGTCGCCGACGCGCTGGCGATGGCCGGCGTCCCGTTCCGGACGGCCCACGAGGTCGTCGCGAGCGCGGCCGAAGCCGCCGGCGACGACGTGGACTTCGATGCGCTGGACGCCGCCGCGCGCGAGACGCTCGGTGAATCGCTGACAGCGTACGTTGACCGGGAGACGATCGAAGCCGCACTCGATCCCGTGGAGAGCGTCGCAAGCCGGGACTCAGCGGGGGGACCGGCACCGGGTTCGGTCGCGGAGGGGATCGCGAGCGCACGGGATGACCATACGGCCGACAGCGATACACTGGCCGAGCGCCGAACGGCGCTTTCCAACGCGGCCGAGAAGCTACAGGCGGAGGTGGAGACGTATGTCTGAGACGATTGCGACAGCGAATGGGATAACACGGAGCATACACGAGATGACCACGACACACTGCACTGAATCGCGCCACCTGCCCACTGTCGGCGGCGGGTTCCCAACAGCATCGAACGCGCTGGCCCCCGAATCAGGAGGTGTGGGCGCGTGAACGTCGGGATCCTCTACTCGCGCATCCGTCAGGACGAAAAACTCCTCCTCTCGGAGCTTCGCGAGCGCGACCACGAGGTGACGAAGATCGACGTGCGCAAGCAGCGCTTCGGCCTCGATTCACCGCCCGAGGCCTTCGAGGACGTCGACATCGTCCTCGATCGCTGTCTGGCGACCAGCCGGAGCCTCTACGCGACGGAGTTCTTAGACGCGTACGATATCCCGGTCGTCAACAGCCACGAGACGGCCGAGACCTGCGCCGACAAGGTGACCAACAGTCTCGCGCTGAAACAGGCCGGCGTCCCGACGCCGAAGACGGAGGTCGCGTTCACGAAGGACACCGCCCTGGAGATCATCGAGGACTTCGGCTACCCTTGTGTCCTCAAACCCGTCATCGGCTCCTGGGGTCGTCTGATGGCCAAGATCGACACGCGCGACGCCGCCGAGGCCATCCTCGAACACAAGGCCACGCTCGGCCACTACGAGCACAAGGTCTTCTACGTCCAGGAGTTCGTCGAGAAACCGGGGCGAGACATCCGTGTGCTGGCGACCGACGGCGAGCCGGTCGGGGCGATGGTTCGCTCGTCGGATCACTGGCTGACCAACGCCGCGAAAGGGGCCGAAACCGACGTCTTCGAACTCGACGACCGTGCCAAGGAGTTGGTTGCCGAGGCCAGCGAAGCCGTCGGCGGCGGCCTCCTCGGGATCGACTTGATGGAGACGGGAGAAGACGAGGATGGGAATCCGACGGGCTACACCGTCCACGAGGTCAACCACACCGTCGAGTTCAAGGCACTGAACGACGCCGTCGAGACGGATGTCCCCGGCCAGGTCATCGATTGGCTGGAGACGAAAGCGGAGGTGAGTGAGTGATGGCCACGAGTGACGGCGACCTGACCGCTTCCGTCGTCGGCGCGAGCGGGTTCACCGGCGGCGAGCTCCTGCGGTTGCTCGCCGGGCACCCCGACTTCGAGATCGCCCAGGCCACGAGTCGCTCGAAGGAAAACAAGACGATCGGCCACGTCCACCCAAACCTCCGCGAACTGGACCTCCGGTTCAGTTCGCCAGAGGACCTGGAGTCGGTGGATGTGCTGTTCGCGGCGACGCCCCACGGCGTCTCGATGGACCACATCGACGCGTTTCAGGACGCTGCCGACACGGTTGTCGACCTCTCGGCGGACTTCCGGCTGGATTCGGAAGCGCAGTACGACGAGTGGTACGACGGGCATTCGCGGCCGGAGCTACTGGCCGACGCCGAGTACGCGCTGCCGGAACTCAATCGGGAGAACCTGGCCGGCGCGGATCTGATCGCCTCCGGCGGCTGCAACGCCACGGCGACGATTCTGGGGCTGCTCCCGCTGTTCGAGAACGACGTGCTCACCGGCGACGAGCAGATCGTGGTCGACGTGAAAGTCGGCTCGTCGGAAGGTGGCGCGGGCGGCGGCGAAGCGTCGAGCCATCCCGAGCGCTCGGGCGTCGTCCGGCCGTACGCCCCGACGGGTCATCGCCACGAGGCCGAGATCGAGCAGTTCCTCGGCGTCGACGTCTCGTTTACCGTCCACGCCGTCGAGATGATCCGCGGCGCGAGCGCCACGATCCACGCCTTCCCCGAGGAACCGGTTTCGAAGGGCGACCTCTGGGGGGCCTATCGTGGGTCCTACGAGGACGAGCCGTTCGTCCGCATGGTCGCCGGCGGCGGTGGCGTCTATCGCTACCCCGAACCGAAGGCCGTCGCGGGCTCGAACTACGCCGAGGTCGGCTTCGAGTTGGACCCCGGAAACAAGCGCCTGGTCGTCTTCTCGGCCATCGACAACATGATGAAGGGCTCGGCCGGCCAGGCCGTCCACGCCGCCAACATCGCGCTCGGCTTAGAGGAGACGGCCGGGCTGGAGTTCGCGGGCATGCACCCGGTGGGATCGCCATGACGGTCGTCGTCAAGGTCGGCGGCGCTCGCGCGGTCGATCCCGAAGGGGCGCTGGCGGACGTGGCCCAGCTGGTTGCGGACGGCGAAAACGTCGTGGTCGTCCACGGCGGCTCGACGAAAGTGGACGACACGCTCGAACGCATGGGGATCGAACCGGAGTACGTCGAGACGCCATCGGGCGTCGTCGGGCGGTTCACCGACGAGGAAACCATGGAGGTCTTCGAGATGGCCTTCGGGCACCTCAACACGCAACTCGTCGCGGGCTTACAGAGCCAGGGCGTCGACGCCGTCGGACTCAGCGGCGTCGACGGGAAACTCCTCGCGGGACCCCGCAAGTCGGCGGTGCGCGTCATGGCGGACGGCAAACGCAAGATCAAGCGTGGCGACCACTCGGGCTCGATCAAGGAGGTCAACGACGAGCTGCTGTATACGTTGTTAGACGATGGATACACGCCGGTGGCCGGACCGCCGATGGCTGGAAAAGACGATGACGAGTGGCTCCCGGTCAACACCGACGCCGACCGCTCAGCAGCGGCGATCGCCGGAGCGCTCGACGCGACGCTCGTCCTGCTGACGGACGTTGCGGGTGTCTATGCGGATCCCGATGACCCGGAGACGCTGATCGAGACTGTGGAGACGGGCGATGACTGGAACGACCTGCAGGACGCTGCCGAGGGCTTCATGGAGCGCAAGATCATGGCCGCTGAGGAAGCACTTGCGGACGGTGCACCCGAAGTCGTCGTCGCCGATGCCAACGTCGACGAACCGATCAGTGGTGCCCTCGAAGGTAGTGGGACGCACGTCCACCAGACAGCGATAGAAACGGAGGAACACACATGAGCGGATTCGTATTTTCCGAAAAACCGATACAGATAGAGAACGGCGATGGCGCGGTTGTTTACGACGACGCGGGCAACGAGTATCTGGACATGGGCGCGAGTTACGCCTGTGTCCCGCTGGGGCACAGCCACGCGGCCGTCGATACGGCCGTCAAAGACCAGGTTGACGACCTGACATACGTCCAGGCGTCCTATCCGGTCGAGACGCGAACGAACCTCTATGATACACTCGCGGTCGCGGCCCCGGGCGATATCGACAACGTCTGGCTGTGTAACTCCGGGACGGAGGCCAACGAGGCGGCGCTGAAGTTCGCCCGGTCGGCGACGGGCGACTCGAAGATCGTCGCCACGATGCAGGGCTTTCACGGTCGGACGATGGGCGCGCTGGCGACCACCTGGAAGGACAAGTACAAGAAGCCCTACGAACCGCTGATCGGCGACGTGGAGTTCGTTCCCTACGACGACAGCGAGGCACTCGCCGAGGCCGTCGACGACGAGACGGCGGCGGTCATCATGGAGCCCATCCAGGGCGAAGGCGGCATTCATCCCGCGAGCGCCGAGTACCTCGAAGCCGCCCGCGAGATCACCGACGAGGCCGGCGCGGCGCTCATCTTCGACGAGGTCCAGACCGGCATGGGCCGGACGGGAACGCTGTGGGCTTGCGAGAAGGCCGGCGTGGTTCCGGACATGCTCACGACGGCGAAGGGCCTGGCCAACGGCTTCCCGATGGGCGCGACGCTCGTCAAGGACTGGATCGCCGAGGACTACGGCAGCCACGCCTCGACGTTCTCGGGCGGCCCGGTCGTTTCGGCTGCAGCCGAAGCGACAGTCTCGACGCTCGTCGACGAAGAGATTCCCCAGCACGCCGCCGACGTCGGTGAGTACCTTCGTGGGAAACTTGAGGACGAGTTGGGCGAGGCGGCTCGGGAAGTGCGTGGCGAGGGGTTGATGATCGGCGTCGAGATCAAGCGCGGGGCCAACCGGGTGCTCAAGGACCTCGCGTTGAACCACCAGGTGCTGGCGCTACCGGCCGGTCGGACCGTGGTGCGCCTGCTCCCGCCGTTAATCGTTGACGAGGCTCAGGCCGACGCGGTCGTCGACGCGCTCGCGGAGGCGATCGACTGATGAGCACCGCCACTGACGCGCCGACGGCCGACGTCTCGACCGAGGATGCCCGCGAGTTGCTGATCGACCTCGTCGAGATCCCCTCGGTCTCGGGCGATGTCGAGGACGCCGCCGCGGAGCTGGCGGCGTTCTTCGAATCTCACGACCGCGAGGTCTGGATCGACGACGTGGGCAACGTCCGTGCCCCCGCAGATGACGGTGTGCTCCTCACGTCCCACATCGATACCGTCCCGGGCGACATTCCGGTCCGCCTGGAGGAGAACGACGACGGCGAGGAAGTGCTGTGGGGTCGGGGGAGCGTCGACGCGAAGGGGTCGCTCGCGGCGATGGCGGCCGTGGCGGTTCGCACCGGCGCCAGCTTCGCCGGCGTCGTCGGTGAGGAGGTTGACTCGACCGGGGGTCGCTATCTGGTCGAGGATCGGGAGAGCGAGCCGGACGCGGTCATCAACGGCGAGCCGTCGGGCTGGGACGGGATCACGCTGGGGTATCGTGGCTTGCTCGGTGGCACTTACGTCGCTACGAGCGAATCCGGCCACTCCTCGCGGCCCGACAACAACGCCATCGAGGACGCCATCGACTGGTGGAACCGCGTCGAGGCGGAGTTCGCCAAGGACGACTGGCACCCGGTCTTCGAACGGGTGACCTGCAAGCCGGTCGACATCGACGGCGGGGTCAGTTCGGATGGGCTCTCGGTCGAGACGACAATGCGCGTCCAGCTTCGGGTGCCCCCGGAGTACACCACTGACGAGATCCGCGAGTTGGCCGACGGTCATCTCGACCGCGGGACCGTCAACTGGGACGACTGGGTCGAGCCGGTGATGACCAGTCCCCGGACAGGGGTCGCGCGCGCCTTTCGCGCGGCGATCCGCGAGGAGGGTGGCGATCCGCGCCTCCTGCGCAAGACCGGCACCGCGGACATGAACATCTACGCCGACGCCTGGGACGTCGAGATCGTCTCGTATGGTCCCGGCGACTCGGACCTCGATCACGCCCCGGACGAGCACCTCCCGCTGCCCGAATTCGACCGCTCGGTCGCGGTCCTGGACGACGTGACCACGAGACTTCTGGAGGAGCCATGACACGTAACGTACTCGACGTCGACGACCTGACGAGCGAGGAACTGACGACCGTCCTCGATCGCGCCGCCACCATCAAGGCCGGCGAGGAGGCGGGCAACCCCCTCGAAGACGAGACGCTGGCGATGATCTTCGAGAAGCCTTCGACCCGGACGCGGGTCTCCTTCGAGACCGGCATGACCCAGCTTGGCGGCCACGCCATCTTCCTCGGCCCGGACGACATCCACCTCGGGGACAGCGAGCCGGTCAAGGACACCGCGCGGGCGGTCTCGCGGTACGCCGACGCGATCATGGCGCGGCTGTTCGAACACGCTGACGCCGAGGAGCTGGCCGAGTACGCCACCGTGCCGGTGATCAACGGCCTGACCGACGATGCCCACCCCTGCCAGACGCTGGCGGACCTGCTGACGATCCGCGAGGCCTTCGGCGGGTTCGACGAGGTCAGGGTCGCCTGGGTCGGCGACGGCAACAACGTCGCCCAGTCGTTCGTCCTCGGCGCGGCGATGGTCGGCCTCGATCTGACCGTCGCCACTCCGGAGGGGTACGGCATCGACGACGAAGTCCTGGAGCGGGCAGCCGAACTCGGGACAGCACCCGAGACGACACACGACCCCGAAGCGGCCGTCGCGGACGCCGACGTCGTCTACACGGACGTCTTCGTCAGCATGGGCGAGGAGGACGAACGCGAGGAGAAACTCGCTGCCTTCGAGGGCTTTCAGGTCACGACCGAGTTGCTCGGCGATCGCACGTTGATGCACTGTCTGCCGGCCCACCGCGGCGAGGAGGTCACCGACGCGGTCATCGAGAGTGAGAACGCGATCGTGTGGGAGCAGGCGGAGAACCGATTGCACGCCCAGAACGGGTTGCTGGTGTGGTTGAGCGAGCGGTAGTAACGCGAGCGACCTATGGGAGCGAGCGTCTTTTTGGTCCAGATTTTTGGACGAGTGGTACCCGCAGCGAGCGAAGCGAGCGAGGACACCCGAGGAGAAAAAGGTGGTTGCCGGATCAGGCGGAGAACCGACTGCACGCACAGAACGGGTTGTTGGTGTGGCTGGCCGAGCGGTAGTACCGCGGGCGAAGCGAGACGCGACCGACGGGAGCGTCTCGGAACCGTGAGCGGTGTAACCGTGAACGGAGCGAGCGGCTTTTTTGGTCCAGCTTTTTCGAGAAGTGGGCGGCCGAGTGGGACGAGGCCGCCGAGCGCTCGAACGGCGACGCCGTGAGAGTGGTTCGCGAGCGAAGCGAGCGAGAACACCCGAGGAGAAAAAGGTGGCTGCCGGAGCAAGCCGAAAATCGGTTGCACGCCCAGAACGGGTTGTTGGTGTGGTTGAGCGAACGAGCCTAACGACCCGAGTGACTATTCGGTACCCGATTCGAACGGATTCACGGCAGTATCGAGTCGCGTCAGCTCCTCGACCGCGTCGAAATCGTCGTCGAAGGAATACAGGTATTCGCTTCCTTCGCGCTCGAGATACGCAACGATCGTCGCATCAACGAAGGAGAGTGCGTCGTACCGGCGGAACAGCGCCTGGGCAGCGTTGAAATCGGCTCTCGGAGCGTGGACGACCTCGAAGTGGCTCCCTTCGAGGAGGCGATCGAGCAGCGCGTTCGCGGCCTCGGGGCCGAGTTTCTCGCGCGTGAGGTTTAGCGTCTCCGGGAGGACGTAGTTCGAGACGACGGCCTCCGGGAGGTCGCCGTGGTCGATCCCGCGAACGATTTCCCGTGCGCGGTCGTGATAGCGGTCACGGGCGCTCGCAGCAGCGAACAGAACGTTCGTATCGAGGACGATGCGTGCCATCACTCGGCTCCGAACTCCGATTCGAGTGCCACAGCGTCGGTCTCGCCGGCGTCGACCGGCTCGAAATCGTCGAAGACACCCTCTCGCTGGTGGAGCACTTCGACGGAGAGATCCCCGTCGTCGACCGTCCACCGGAGCTTGTCCCCCGCCTCGATGTCGAGGCGTTGCCGGAGCGCCGCCGGGATGGTGACCATCCCGCGGTCGCTGACTTTGGTTTCTTCGGGCCCTGATTCGGTTGCCATACGTGAGTATACTGTCTCCTGTCCTATACATGTTTCTTCACATGTGGTCCGTCGACGGTCGGCCCATCGGGGCGAGGGGGTCACCGACGCGGCCATCGAGAGCGACAACGCTATCGTGTGGGAGCAAGCGAAGAACCGCCTGCATGCCCAGAAGAGGGGGCTGGTGTGGCTGGCCGATCGGTCGTCGTAAGCATACGCTGTCGAAGACAGCGTTTCGCTGCTGGCGAAGCCGAAGGCTGAGCCAGCAGGTGTTTTTGGCCCAGCTTTTTGCGAGGAGGGTTCGCGAGCGAACCCTCCGAAGTAAAAAGGTGGATCCGCGGCTTTTTTCTGGTGGCCCACGTCGGGTGACACAATGAGCTATCTAGAGATCACCCAGGAGGAGCCAGCCGAGGCGACCGACGGCGTCTGGCTGACCTGCATCGAGTGTGGCGAGCACTTCCCGCCCTTTGCGGGGATTCGCTACACGTGCGACGAGTGTGAGGGGCTGCTCGAGGTCCGGTACGCTGACCTGCCGACGTTCGCGGACTTCGGGGACGACGAGTCGGCGTTTCACGGCGGCGTCTGGCGCTACAGCGACGCACTTCCCTTCGACGAAGGGGTCTCCCTCCCGGAGGGCGACACGCCACTCCACAATGTCCCGCGACTCGAAGACGAGATCGGCGTCGAGCGCCTGCGGGTCAAACACGAGGGGATGAACCCGACGGGCAGCTTCAAGGACCGCGGGATGACCGTGGGCGTCCGGGTGGCCCAGGCGGTCGGCGTCGACCGGCTCGCGTGTGCGTCGACGGGCAACACTTCCGCGGCGCTGTCGGCCTACGGCTCACGGGCGGGCCTGGAAGTGCTCGTACTCTTGCCGGCGGGGAAGGTCGCCGCCGGGAAGATTGCCCAGGCGAGTCTCCATGGCGCGCGGATTCTGGAGGTCGACGGGAACTTCGATCGGTGTCTGGATATCGTCAAGGACCTGGCCGACCGCGGCGAGGCCTACCTGCTCAACTCGCTGAACCCCTTCCGGCTGGAGGGTCAGAAGACCATCGGCTTGGAGATCATGGAGCAGTTCATGGCCGAGGAGGGCGACTTCCCTGACCGGATCGTGCTGCCGGTCGGCAACGCCGGCAACACCGCCGCGCTGTACAAGGCCTTCCGGGAACTCGAAGCGACCGGGGCAATCGACGAGGACCAGATCCCGAAGATCACTGGTGTTCAGGCCGAGGGCTCAGCCCCGATGGTCGAGGCCATCGAGGAGGGCTGGGATCACATCGAGCGCTGGGACGACGTCGAGACGAAGGCGACGGCGATCCGGATCGGTAATCCGGTCAATGCACCCAAAGCGCTGCCGGGGGTCCGCGAGACCGGCGGGACGGCTGTCGCGGTCACCGACGCGGAGATCACCGACGCCCAGCGATCCCTCGCCGAGGAAGGCGTCGGCGTCGAACCCGCCTCCGCCGCTTCGATCGCGGGACTACGGAAACTCCGTGAGGAGGGCGTCGTCGACACTGACGAGCAGGTGGTCTGTCTGACGACCGGGCATCTCCTGAAGGATCCCGACGCGGCCGCCGAAGCCGGGACCGACCCCGAACCGGTCCCCGCCGACACCGACGACGTGCTCGATCATCTGCGGTCCTGAGTTGGGGGACGATTCCGCCGTCGATCGCGCGCACGTCATGCACGGAGCGGACGCGCGTCTGCCGGCGTTTTTTGACGGGTGACGTCCATTGTGTGTTGCTATGTCAGCTGATCACGATTCGTCGCCGACAGATTGCAATCAGCCGCAGTCGCCGGAACCACGTCTCGACGGGCAACTGCGGGTGGCGTGTGGGGTGAGTCGGGGAGACGGTGTACCCCAGCGCTCAGTTTCCGAAGCAGTCAGGATAGCGAGGACCGACCGCGGCGGGCCGCCGATCGAGGATCCATCCCCGGCCCACCGGGCTGTCGCCGCCAGAGATCGGCTCTGGGACTCTTACCGTGGTGAGGCCAAAGATGGGTGTTTCGTGTGGACGGCGCCAACCGGTGATCCGGAGTGTGGGAGGGACTGACGCCGGAGCAGTGGCCGTGAGAGTCCTTACTCGCGGGCGTTCTGTCCGTTGAGTTCGACGACGGTGGTCTCGAGGATGCGGTCGTCGTCGTTGAGCGCAGCCAGGACGTCCTCGCCCGGTTCGTCGTCGAGATTGTACACCGACAGCGCCTCGCCGCCGATGGCTTCCCGGGCGTTGAACATCCCGGCGATGTTGACGTCGTACTCGCCGAGCACGCTCCCGATGAACCCGATAACGCCCGGTTCGTCGGCGTTGCGGACGATCAGCATGTGCCCGTGCGGGATCGCTTCGACCCAGTAGCGGTCGATGCTGACGATACGGGGTTCGCCGTCGGCGAACTGCGTTCCTTCGACACTGAGTTCGTCCCCGCCACCGCTGACGGTGACGGTTACCAGGTTCTGGAAGTCGGACGCCTCCCGAATCGTCGAGACATCGACGTCGATGTCGTGCTCCGCAGCGACGTGCCGCGCGTTGACCTGGTTTGCGTCCCAGCCCAGCGGGTCGAAGACGCCGGTGAGTCCGGCGGCCGTGATCGGCTCGATCGTCTCGGTGACGATGTCGCCCGCGTACTCGATCGAGACGGCGTCGAGGTCGCCGTCGAACAACTGGATCGCGATCCGGGCGACTGTCTCCGTCAGGTCGGCGTAGGGCTTGACGACCGGGTAGGCGTCCGGTGGGATCGACGGCACGTTGACGGCGTTCGTGACCGGCTGCCCGTCGAACGCGGCGAGTACCTGGTTCACGACGCTCGTCGACGCCGAGTCACCGTTTGGTCCCGTGTGACGGGCGAGTTCGGGGGTGATGATGATGTCCTCGACGTCCCGAAGCGGGCTGTCCGCCGGCAGGGGGGCAACTGAGACGGCGTCGACGGCTGCTCCCTGGAGGGCACCGTCCCCGACGGCGTTCGCGAGTGCCGTCTCGTCGACGACATCGCCGTCCGTTCCGTTGACGAGGTAGCCATCGCCGAGCGTGTCGAGTTCGCTTTCGCCGAGCTGGAGTTGTGCACCCGCGGTGTGTATCGAGAGGAAATCCGCGCGGTCGAGACAGGCCTCCAGTTCGACGCGTTCCGCACCGATCTGTGCGGCCCGCTCACCGTCCCCATCGGGGGCGTAGACGACGACGTCGAGTCCGAGGTTGTCCAGCCGCTTGGCCACCTCCTGGCCGACGCTGTCGAAGCCGACGAGCCCGGCGGTCTTGCCGTCGAGTTCCGAGCCGATGATATCGCCTTTGGCCCACTCGCCGTCTTTCAATCGAACGTGGCCCTGGGGAATCCCCCGGGCGGTGGCGAACAGCAGTCCGATGATGTACTCGGCGACGGCCTGGACGTCGGTCTCCGGCCCGTTGGCGACGATCACGCCGTGCTCGGTCGCCGTGGTCACGTCGATCCCGTCGACGTCGATGCCGGTTCGCCCGACGATCTGTAAGTCCGTTGCCCGCTCGAACACTGTGGCGGGGACCGGCGTGTCCTCGTCGACGATCAACGCCGCCGCGCCCTCGGCAGCGGCAGCCAACTCCTCGGCTCCGTCGACCGCGACGGTCCGGATGTCGTGGCCTGCGTCGCGAAGTGCCGCCAGTCCCGCGTCCTCGACGGAACTCGTTGCTACGATCTCCATATTGGGGGTGACACCGCCGGTCGGCATAACGCTTGTTTTCTCTTGGTGAACCGGGAAGTCACCACACGAGCAACTGGCGGTCCGGATCGGCTGTGGTTCCGGTGACTCGACCGCTGCCCGGACCCATGGCTACGATATCTCCGAGAATCCTCCCAGTGAGCCCTACCGCCACGCGGACAGCGACGCGCTCTCCTCGAGTGTCATCGAGAGATACGCGTCGTCGCGACTGATGTCGGCGATGACGAAGACGGCCTGCTCGTCACCCTCGACGGCTGCCATGACTTCACCGTCCACTGCGACGTCTGCCGCGAGCGCGTCGGGCTCTTGCGACATACTATGTTAGTTGGTAACACCCATACATAAACGTGCCGAAAACCCACAGCGGATCGGGGGATTCGTCCGACGTGCGTCTGACGAGGCGACCGACAGCTCGACCGTCGCGGACAGTTCGGATGTGTAAGGACTTAGTAGGAGGGACGAAGAGTATTCTCCAGTATGAACGTCGCTGACGTCATGACGCCGCGAGCGGACGTCGTCACGGCCGAGTTGCCCGGCACCCGGGACGACGTCCTGGAGTACCTCCAGGAACGGCAGTTCTCGTCCGTTCCGGTGATCAAACGAACCGACGCGGGCGAGGAGTGTCGCGGGCTCGTCACGCGAGAGGCGCTTATCGAGCATCCTGACGAAGACCAACTTGCGATGCTCGTCGATGACGTTCCGACGACGGCCGCCGACACGGACCTGGCGAGCGTCGCGCGGACGATGGTCGAGACCGGCGAGCGCCGGATCCCGGTCGTTGACGGCCAACTCGAAGGCATCGTCACGATCACCGATATCGTTCGCGCGATCGCCGAGGGCGGCGTCGACGACGGCGATCAGCCGGTCGGCGACCTCGCCCGGCGGGACGTCAACTGCGTCTACGCCGGCGCGCCGCTCGGCGTCGCCGAGCGCGAACTCTCCCACGCCGATGTCCCCTACGGGGTCGTGCTCGACGACGACGCCGAGGTGGCCGGCATCCTGACCGAGGTCGACGTCATCGCGGTCGCCGAGGTCGTCGAGGGCGAGGCCGAGACCGGCGAGTCCATCGCCAACCAGGACGACGAGTGGATGTGGGAGGGGATCAAGGCTGTCGGGAACAGCTACATGCCGACCCGGAACGTCGAGTTCCCCGACGAGCCGGTCAGCGAGTACATGACGGCGGATCTGGTGACCGTTGGAAGCCGCCGGACCGCAAAGGAGGCGGCCCAGCTGTTGATCCGTCACGACATCGAGCAGATCCCGCTGGTATCGGGTGACGACCTCGCGGGCATCGTCCGCGACATCGACGTAATCAAGGCGCTACGATGAGCGGAGTCACGGCGGACAGCCTGGTAGAACTCGCAAAGCGCCGTGGCTTTTTCCTCCAGTCCGCGGGGGCCTACGGCGGCGTCTCCGGCTTCTACACCTTCGGCCCGCAGGGGGCCGCGATGAAGCGCAACGTCGAGGAGACCTGGCGCGAGCGCTTCGCCATCCGGGAGGGCCACATGGAGGTCGACGCCCCGACGGTCCTACCCGAGCCGGTTTTCGAGGCGTCGGGCCACCTCGATGGCTTCGATGACATGCTGGTCGAATGCCCCGAATGTGGGCAGTCCCACCGCGCCGACCACATCGTCGAGGACGACCCGGACACCGGCATCGAGGAGGCCGAATCGCTGGCCCCCGATCGTGTCGAGGAGGTCATCGCCGAGTACGAACTCGTCTGTCCGACCTGCGGGGCGGGTCTGGCTGGCCAGACAATCGAGCAGTTCAATCTCATGTTCGAGACGAATATCGGGCCGGGTAGCTCCTCGCCCGGGTATCTCCGGCCGGAAACCGCCCAGGGCATCTTCATCGAGTTCCCCCAACTCGCCGAGTACGCCCGCAACCAGCTTCCCTTCGGCGTGACCCAGATCGGCCGGGCCTACCGCAACGAGATCAGTCCCCGGAAGTCCCTGCTGCGGGTCCGGGAGTTCACCCAGGCCGAACTGGAGCTGTTCATCGATCCCGCGGCAGATGAGCCGGATCTCTCTGCGGTGGCCGACGTGACTGCGCGGTTCTACTCCGCCGAGGCCCAGGACGGGGACGGCGAACCCGTCGAGATGACGGTGGGCGAGGCGTTCGACGAGGGCGTCGTCGCCGACCCCTGGATCGCCTACTATCTGGGTGTGGCCGCCGAGTGGTATTCGGCCATCGGCGTCGACATGGACCGCTTTCGCTTCCGCCAGCATCGGCCGGGCGAGCTCGCTCACTATTCCGAGGACTGCTGGGACGCCGAAGGCGAAGTCAGCGATCCGGGCGCGGATCCCGACTGGATCGAACTCGGCGGGTTCGCCTATCGATCGGACTACGACCTCTCGAAACACGACACTCACTCCGAGGCGGACTTCACGGTCTTCAAGCAGTACGACGAGCCGGTGACCGTCGAGAAACCCACGGTCGATCCGGAGATGGGCTATCTCGGCCCCGAGTTCGGCGGGGCGGCGGGCGACGTTGCCGATGCGCTCGAAACACTCGCCGAGGACGATCCCGATGCCTTCGACGGCGAGGACGTTACGGTCACCGTCGACGGCGAGACGTACACCGTTCCGGTCGAGCAGACCGGCTTTGCGATCGAGGAACTCACCGAGTCGGGCGAGCACATCATGCCCCACGTCGTCGAGCCCTCGCTGGGGATCGACCGGGCGCTGTATACGGCACTGGATCATTCCTACCGCGAGGACGAGGTCGACGGCGAGGAGCGGACGTATCTCGAATTGCCGCCCGCGGTCGCCCCGACCACCGTCGGCGTCTTTCCGCTGATGGACAAGGATGGCCTCGGCGAGCGTGCCCGCGAGATCGCCGACGAGTTGCGGGCGGCCGGCCTGTCGGTGGCCTACGACGACTCGGGGGCCATCGGCCGTCGCTATCGCCGCCAGGACGAGGTCGGGACACCCTATTGCGTGACCGTCGACTACGACACGCTCGAAGACGCCAGTGTGACGATCCGTGATCGGGACAGCACCGAACAGACCCGCGTCGCCGCCGACGATCTCGCTTCGACTGTTGCGGGACTCGTCTCCGGGGACGCTTCCTTCCGGAACCTCTAAACCCGTGTTTCCGTCCGTTCTCGATCGCATCGACGACGAAGTAACGCGCCGACTTGTCCATGCGAGTACGAGCGTTGCCCCCCTGTCGTACGTCTTCATCGCGGAGATGACCTGGTGGCACGTCCAGGTGTTTCTATCGCTGGCGCTGGTCGGCGCGTTCGGCCTCGAAATCGTCCGGCTGTACGTCGGCCTGGAGTGGTGGATCTTCGACCGACTCACCCGTGAATACGAACAGGAGAACCTCGCGGCGTACTTCCTGGGCGGGGTCGGATTGACGCTGGTGGCGTTCTTGTTCCCACCGGCGGGGGCCGACCCGGTGATTGCCAGCCCGTTCGACCCATCGCCGGTGGCAGTCCCGGCGATGCTGATGTTGACGATCGGCGATCCCTTCAGCGGGTTGCTGGGTGCGGGCGAACTCCGGGCCGTCAAGCAGACGTGGGTTCTGCTCGCCACGTTCGGCCTCACGACGCTCATCGCGAGCGCGTTCGTTCCGCCTGTTGCGGCGATACTGGGCGGACTGGCGGCGACCGCAGCGGACGGAGCCAAGCCGGTGATCCGTGGGTACGTGGTCGACGACAACCTCACGATCGCGCCGTCGGCCGCCGTCGCGATGTTTCTCGCCATCGAGTACCTGCCGGCGCTGGGGCTGTGACCACCACTGCGGTGTCAGGGGGCGGCCGCTTTACTTTCACCGCGCTACGAGAACCCTTAACCGCGAACGACACGAATCAGCGGACAGATGGCGGCTACTGACGCGTCCGAGGAATCTATCGATCGCCCGCTCGTCGAGCCCGGCGTCTTGGAGAACCGGGGTTACCAGACCCAGCTGGCCGACGCTGCCGCGGCCGATCACACGCTGGTCTGTCTCCCGACCGGCCTCGGCAAGACCACCGTCAGCCTGCTGGTGACCGCCGAGCGACTCCACGCGGTCGGCGGGAAATCACTGCTTCTCGCGCCGACCAAACCGCTGGTCCAGCAACACGCCGATTTCTACCGCGAAGCCCTCACGATCGACGACGAGGAAATCGTCGTCTTCACGGGTGAAGTCCGGCCCGACGACCGCGCCGCGCTGTGGGACGACGCGACTGTCGTAATCGCCACCCCGCAGGTCGTCGAGAACGACCTCCTCGGTTCGCGGATCGATCTCTCGCCGGTGACCCACTGTACGTTCGACGAGTGTCACCGCGCGAGCGGGGAGTACCCCTACACCTACATCGCGGAACGCTACCACGAGGACAGCGACGACCCCCTTGTGACGGGAATGAGCGCCTCGCCCGGCGACGACGAGGAGGCGATCCTCGGGGTGTGTGACAACCTCGGCATCCGCGAGGTCGAGGTGATGACGAGCGAGGACGCCGACGTCGAGGCCTACACCCACAACACGAGCGTGAACTGGGAACGCGTCGAGTTGCCCGAGCCGGTCATCGAGATCCGCGACGCGCTCCAGGAAGTCATCCACGACCGGATGACCCAACTCAAGGAACTCGGCGTCACCTCCTCGACCCAGCCCGACGTCTCCGAGCGGGAGATCCGGAAGATCCAGGCCAAGCTCCGGGAACTGATGGACAACGACCAGTCGGAGGGCTACCAGGGGATGAGTCTGCTCGCCGAGGTCCGGAAACTCCGGACGGCCGTGACCTACGCCGAGACCCAGAGCGTCGAGAGCCTGCGCCGGTATCTCGAGCGCCTGCGCGAGGCCGCCCGCTCGTCGGGGGCCTCGAAGGCAGATCAACGGCTCGTCAGCGCGCCCAAAGTCCGGGAGGCCCGCCGAAAGGCCGAGGACTTCGAGGACCTCCATCCGAAGTTCCGCCGGACGCGGATGCAGATCGCCGAGACGCTGGGCATCCACGACGGCGAGCGCGTGATCGTCTTCACCGAGTCCCGGGACACCGCCGAGACGCTGACGGACTTCCTGGGTGAGCACTTCAGCGTCGAGAAGTTCGTCGGCCAGAGTGACACCGACGGCAGCGACGGCATGACCCAGACCGAACAGCAGGAGACCTTAGAAGCCTTCCGGGCCGGCGAGTTCGAGGTGCTGGTCTCGACGAGCGTCGCTGAAGAGGGCCTGGACGTCCCGGAAGTCGATCTGGTTCTTTTCTACGAACCCGTCCCGACAGCGATCCGGTCGATCCAGCGCAAGGGCCGGACTGGCCGCCAGACAGAGGGTGCGGTCGTGGTCCTGATCGCCGAGGACACCCGCGACGAGGCCTACTTCTGGAAGGCCCGTCAGGACGAGAAGCGCATGGAGGACGAACTCCGGACGCTGAAGGGCATGGCCGGCGACATCGAGAGCCACCTCCGCGAACAGATGGGACTGGACGGCTACGACGAGGCGTCCGCGGATTCGGATGACCCGGCCGCCGGGAGTAATGCGGTCGAGAATGACGCCGACAGCGACGGTACAACGGCTGTCGGCGGAGACGACGGTGACGACCAGCCGAACCAGGACACGGCAGACGACAGCGAGGACGACGGTCAGACCGGCCTGGACGCGTTCGCGGCGGGCGACGATGCCACCGAGTCAACGACGGAGCAAACCGACCCCGAACCGGACGAGGAGGGGACGGTCGCGACGGCCGGCGGCGAGGAGGCAGTCGAGATCGTCATCGACCAGCGGGAACTCGACAGTGCGATCGGCCGGGATCTGGCCCGCCGGGAGGGAATCGAAACCCGCTTAGAGACCCTCCAGGTCGGCGACTACGTCCTCTCGGATCGCGTGGTGGTCGAGCGCAAGACAGTCTCGGACTTCCTCGATACGCTGACCGGCGGCGACCGGTCGATGTTCGAGCAGGTCAAAGACGACGCCCGGTACTACGATCGGCCGGTGGTGATCCTCGAGGGCGAGGGGCTCTACGAGGAGCGCAACGTCCACCCCAACGCGATCCGGGGGGCGCTGGCGTCGCTGGCGGTCGACTTCGGCGCGAGCGTCCTCCGAACGCAGGACGAGGAAGGGACGGCGGAACTCCTTTCGACGATCGCGACCCGCGAACAGGAGACGGCCGACCGGGAGATCAGCGTTCACGGCGAGAAGCAATCGAAGACGCTGGCCGAACAACAGGAGTACGTCGTCGCCTCGATCGCCGACGTCGGGCCGGTGACCGCCCAGGCGTTGCTCGCGGAGTTCCGGACCGTCGAAGCGGTGATGACCGCAAACGAGGACGATCTGCTGGAAGTCGACGGCGTCGGCGAGGTCACCGCCGAGCGAATCCGCGAGGTCGTCGGCAGCGAATACGAGGCCGAGTGATGACGACGACCAGGGCAGTTCGGCCGGACGAACTCGACGCGTTGCGGGATCTCTACGGGATGCTCTTCGAGGAGTCCCAAGAGCAGACATCTGCGGTCGAGTTATCATCGGCGTGAACTCCGAGAAACCCCGCTATACCAACATGAGAATTCACAGTGGCAAATTTCAACGATTCCTGAACTGCTTCAGGACGTAATCAATGAAATATTGCTCATATCATAGGTTGGCCCACGGTGATGGTGAAACCACTACGAGAGACGATAGTCGATAAAGCAATCGCTTGTTTCAATATCCCAACGAATCGCTTGGCACCATCTCGTTCGATGCGAATAACTGCTTTCCCAACGTGGGATAACAGTATAATGCCTGAAAAGTTCGAACTGTGCAACGGGCTATCAGGACAGAACGATTGAGTGTGTTAGGGCGGGTATAATATACAGTATCCATATCCCACCCTCATGACATTGAGTCCGTTCCATTAATATGCTAGTAATTCTTATTGTAAAGTATGTCTTGGAACACGGCTAATTTAGATCAAATCCAAAATATTATTTTATTTATAATTTTGGCGTTGGGGATAGCTGCGTTATTTTTATTTCCAGGCCCAATTACTGGTATTATTGTAATCACTATCATTAGCAGTTTTGTTTTGATTACTCAGTTTCGAGAGATGATGGATTAATATATTAAAGATATATAATAATCGATATTCTATAGCGTTTTCTCAGCACCATCCGGAGATGGTGGGTTCTTTTCGGGATCCTCCCCCGAGCGATAAGAAGGAATATCTACTGTCCACTCCATGGATTCGTGGTTGTTCACCCATGGCTTTTCGTCATCTTGGTACGGAACTGGAGTTGCACCAGACTCTTCAATACTATCATAAATATCAATACTGGCACTTTCACCATGTTCAACCGGTACGTCAATAATCAAATTATGGGAGAATACGGAGATATTTTTGTCGTAGTTGAATATGAGAAAACTATCGGTTTCCTTCAGATGATACTTCCATTTATCTTCCTTTTGAATTTCTGTCTCCCCACTATCATCCATTGAATTAATCATTCCGCTAAGCCCGAATACTGCACTTGTTCCAGTTAATAAGGCCGCTGTCCCGACACCAAGCGTGGGGACACCAGCAGCCACACCTGTCGCAATTGATGCCCCGCCGAGCATAAGTGACTCATCAGAACCTGAAAGATCGGTTTCTGCTTGCTCTAGGTCCGATTTTTCCGTAGTCCACTCATCTTTTCTATCTGGGACCTCCTTTATGACATCTCTATCGACTTCGCCCTCTTGTTTTTCACCGGTTGCTACTCCAATCCGTGGATAATTTGTGGTGATGTCGCGCACGTCCAAATCATCACTTTCGATTTTCATCGTATGATCAGACTGCATTACCTTTACCGGCCCGATATTGTCATCAATATTTGACCAAGGGAGACCCTTTCTCGCTGCAATCCCAAATGAGAATAAATTGAATGAAAACATGTTATCGTGATCCCCTTCTCGGATTTCATTGAGTGTCAGGGTTCCCCTCAATAGTATAGCTCCTTCATGTTCCGTCCCGTCCGGTTCAGTTCTCATGGTATCTTTCCAATAGTGTTCTTCTGGCGAATACCAAATTGGATCAAAAGCCCGATCCATAAGGGAAATTTCGTCGTCCTCAGCAACGCTATCATGAGTATTTGATCCCTTCACGGACCCCAATGTGGTTCCCGATAACGTAGCTGCTGTAATTCCCGCACTAGCTGATTTTACGAATGTTCGCCTTGAAAATTCCTGAATCGCTTCGGATTGCGATCTGTGGTTGATTGAGTGCTACTCGATCCGTCGGCGGATTCTGGTTGATTGCCAACTATAGCTATAGGTATTATTGAAAACACATAAAACATTTCTTTTGAGAATACACTTATTATCTTCATTACTGTTTTATATATTTCGTAGTGTTTTCAAAGGATGTATTTGTGATCTACGCCCTATTTTCGGGCGATGAAAGATACAACGATGCTGAAATCAATCGCCGACGTGGGGCCGGTCATCACGCGGGCGCTACTCGAGCACTTCGGCAGCGTCGAGGCGGTGATGACCGCCGGCGAGGCGGATCTCCTCGACGTCGAGGGCGTCGGCGAGGTCACCGCCGAGCGGATTCGAGAAGTCGTCAGCAGTGAGTACGAGGCGACGTAGACGCTACGCTGGCGTCCGCTACGGGATGATCTCGGCGATGCGTTGTGGCTCACCCGATAGCGTCGGCTCGGGGTCGACCAGCTGGAGCACCTCGTGGTCGGTCACGTCGGGGTAGGATTTGCCGACCGCGTCCTCGATCATCTCCTTGTCGAGACGGAAGTCCGTCCCCTCGTAGACGACGTCGACGCCGGTTTCGTCGAAGGATAGGGCAGTCATACCCGGGAATTGCGCGCTGGCGGATATAAGTCTCTTGGAGGGCGGATCGAACGATGTACCTGAGTGGCGACGGAGCACGGATACCCGCCGCGCCGGCGGAGTATCTCGGGCGTTTCACACTGCCAGCGGTCGCCGATGGCGTTCACCTCGTGGCGTACACCACAAGATACATGGCGAGAGACGTCCAAGACAGTTGTATGTCACGAGAACGTGGGGACTCCGGACGGTACACCCGGACCGTCACGCTCGATGACGTCATCGGTGTCTTCGAAACTGTTGACGGTCCTGTCGTGACGTCCGGCGACGTGGCTGAGGCACTTGAGTGTTCCCGAGAGACGGCCCGTCGAAAACTCGGCTCGCTCAAAGAGCAAGGACGGATCGCCAGCCGAAAAACCGCGGGACGGGTCGTCTGGTGGCGTATCGATTCGCCTGAAGAAGGGGCCGAGATCGATGATGACGACCCGTTTTGGGAGCTCGAACCCGGCACGTCAGGGGAGCGTGACGTCTCCGAGAACGCAGACGAGATCCTATACGGTGGCGTATGAGTCAGGCGGGCGCGACGCCACTGTTCATCGACACCGGTGCGTTCTACGCACGGGCTGATGCAGACGACAGACATCACGAGACCGCGAAGCGAGTCTTCGACGCGATTCGGACGGGAGATCTCGCGTATCGACCGCTTTACACCACACAGGCCGTCCTCTCGGAGCTCGCGACGCTCTGTCTCTACAAGCTCGGACACGACGATGCCGTTCGAGCCCTCACGGCGGTCCGACGATCGGCGAGCTTCAACGTCCTGACTGTCAGTCGGTCAGCCTTCGAGGCAGCGGCTGGTCAGTTCGAAGACTACGACGATCAGGAGATCTCGTTCGTCGATCACACGACGGCGATGCTTGCGGAGGAACGGTCCGTCGATCACGTCTTCGCGTTCGACAGTGACTTTCGGACGCTTGGCTTTTCACTCGTCCCCGACGACGCCACGGTAGGTGAGGAGAAGTTTGGATAGGTTACGGACGGGTAGTGGTCGTGCCAACCCGCAGTTCGGTGGGCATGGACGAGGCAACGGTTGAAACCCCACCGGTGCTTCCTGCGACGCCGTCAGACGCCCGTCAGACGCGTGCTGGGGGTTTAAGACGGTAGATTCCACACGTACGAACGTGCTGCGATCGACGCCGCTCGAGGAGTTGGTGATCCCCGACGGGACGACCGTCGAGGAGCACGATCTGGTCACCGACGGCGACGTGATCGTCGGCGGCCAGAGTACGGTCGAGTTTGGCGTCCGGGGGAACAACGTCATCGCGGGCGAGCGGACGCGATTCGGCGGCCACATCGAGGCCGAGGGCGACTGCCGGCTCGACATGTGGTGTGACGTGAGCGAGGATGTCCTCGTCGGCGAGGACGCCTATCTCGGCGAGCGCGTCCACATCGGCGGGGAACTGAAAGTTGCGGGCGATCTCGACATCGGCGACGACGTCGACATCGACGACGGCTTCGAGGCCAACGGCTGGATCGTCATCCGGAACCCGATGCCGACGATCGTCTTTCTGTTTGTGTACCTCTCGCACCTGCTGCGGATCGGCGAGGAAGACGCTGCCGAGGACGTCCTGGCGGCCGCTCTGGACGCTGATCAGGATGCCCAACCGCTACTCGTCCCCCGCGGGACCCACGTCAGCGACGACGCCTGGCGGGTCTCCGCGCCGGGGCGAATCGGCGATGACTGTCGACTCCACGGGAACCTTCGGGCCGAGTCACTCACCGTCGGCCGGGACACGATCGTCTTCGGGTCACTCCGGGCGAAAGACGACCTCACGGTCGGCCGGGCGACCGAGATCAAGGGCGACGTGACCACGCGGGGAGGCACTGTCTCGATCGGCCCCGGCGTCCACGTCTGGGGCGATATCGCCGCCGAGAACGTCAAACTCCACGAGAACGCGACCGTCGAGGGAACGATCCGGGTCGCCGACGAGATGGAGATGCACACCGACAACGTCCTCGACGCCGCCGACGAGGCGGCCGAGGCGATGGCTGCGGTCGCTGCCGATCTCGACGAGACGGATTTCGTCGAGGACGGCGCTCCCGAACGGTCAGCTGACGACCCTGCCACAGATGACGCGGGAGCGACTTCGCCACCGGCGGACACGGATTCGGCGGCTGTCTCTCCCGAGTCACAGTCCGGCGAATAGCGGGCTGGCGGTGGCGTACTCAACGTTTGGCCCGTCGGTCTCGCTCCGTGGCACGTCCCACGAAAAGAACCGCCCCCTGGTCACCCCAGTCGCCCCGCTTTATTCCGTTTCGTACCGATCGAACAGGTTCGAGAGTTGCTTTGCGCGCATGCTGAGTGTCTTGGCGTTGACGTACATCTCGCCGAGTGCGAGGGTCTGCTCCTCGGCGACGGCGGCGACGCTTTCGGCCTCGTCCATGTTCTCGCGGCTGATCTCCGCAGCACTGTCAGCGATACTTGCGACCTCCTCGCTGGAGGCGGCCTGGTCGTCGGTCGCGTCGCTGATCTCTTTGATGCCGCTGGTCGTGTCCTGGACGTGATCCAGGACGGATTCTAAGGCTTCGAGTCCGTCGTCCATCGTCTCCTGGCCGTCGCTGACGGTTTCACGCATCGTCTCCATCTCCTCGACAGTCTGGGTCGTCTGCTCCTGGATGTCGGTGATCAGACTCTCGATCTCGCCGGTGGCGTCTTTGGTCTCCTCGGCGAGACTCTTGACCTCGTCGGCGACGACGGTAAAGCCGTTGTTGTTGCCGTTGCTCGCGTGGGCGGCCTCGATGGAGGCGTTCAGCGCGAGGATGTTGGTCTGCTCGGCGATGTCGTCGATGAGGTCGACGATCTGGCCGACTTCGTCCATCCGGCTGTCGAGGGTTTCGACGGTCTCGACGACGTGTTCGGTCTGGTCGTCGACCTCGTTCATGGCGTCGCTGACGTCGCGGGCAGCCTCGATCCCCTCGACTGTCCGGCGCTCGGTCCGGTCGGCCTTCTCGGCGACCTCGTCCGAGGAGGCGGCGACTTCCTCGATCGTCGCCGACATCTGGCCCATCTCCTCGGAGATCTGGGTCACCTGCTCGTGTTGCTCGTGGAAAGCGTCGGCGATGTCCTGGATGCTCTCGGCCATGTTCTCGCTGGCCTCGCGGACGGCTTCGGTTGCGGTCGAGACCTGTCCGCTCGACTCGGCGACGTCGTCGCTGAACTCGTCGGCCGCCCGGATCGTCCGTTCGAACGCGATCACCGTCTCGTTGAAGCGGTCTGCGAGTTCCAGGAGTGATTTGGACTCCGTATCGGCGGACAGCCGGACGGTCAGGTCGCCGTCACCGGCCGCCCCTGCTGTCTGTGCGTACTGGGTTACCGTGCTGTCGAACTCGCTGGCATCGTCGGCGATCCGCGTCCCGCCATCCGGTGTCAGCACTGTCCTGGACGGCGACAGCTGGTGATCGTTCCCGGCTCTGCGGGACTCGATCGTCTCGCGTGCGTCCGCGAGGTCCCGCTGGAGCGCCGACCGGTCGTCTTCCAGTGCCGACTGCGTAGCTTCCAGCTCCGCGATCCGATCTTCGAGGGCCGTCCGTGTCGCGTGAAGCGATTCCAGACGGTCCCGGATGGTGGTCATGGTGACTGCGAGCGTTGCAACCGCGAGAACGAAACCGCCACCTGCCAGGAACGGATACGCTGCCGGCGGTGCCACGAACGGCAACGCGGCCTGTATCACGGCATGTATCAGTTGGAATGCAAGAGCGGCGCGCGTCTCTCGCGTGAGGGGGCGTGCCATGACCTAACGTAGATAGATGATCCTTATATATCCTTCTACCACGCACGGATCAGTGTGGAAAACTGAGGGACGAAACGGGGAAAGCTGCAAACAACAGTGGATATGCTGCAGGAACTATCGGTGATCTATATCGTGGCGTGGGCGTCTCAGGCGTCGAGTCCGAGATCCTCGGCGCGGTCGTCGATCCACGCCTGGAGCTCCTCGATGGCCTCTTCGCCGTCCTCGTCGTCGAAGAGGTGCTTGAACCGCCCCTGAGTCTCGAGCCACTCGCGGACCGGCTTGCGGTCGCGGATCTTGTTCACGTCCGTGATCTCGCCGTCTTCCATCTCGAAGACCGGGAACAGTCCGGTCTCGACGGCGAGTTCGGCGAGTTCGACCGTCTTCGAGGATTCGTAACTCCAGCCGACCGGACACGGCGAGTAGACGTGCAGGAACTTCGGCCCGTCACGCGAGATCGCCTCCTCGACCTTCTGCTTGAAGTCCCGCGGGTTCGAGATCGAGGCCGTCGCGACGTAGCCGACGCCGTGGTCGGCCGCGATCGAGGCCATGTCCTTCTTGTTGGTGTCGTTGCCGATGCTGACGTCGCCGGCCGGCGACGTCGTCGTCGAGGCCCCGAGCGGGGTCTGACTCGAGCGCTGGACGCCCGTGTTCATGTACGCCTCGTTGTCGTACATGATGTAGGTCACGTCGTGACCGCGTTCCATCATGCCCGAGAGGGCGCGGATGCCGATGTCGGCGGTCGCGCCGTCGCCACCGACCGCGATGATGTTGAGGTCATCGGAGTCCTCGACGTCGAGGTGATCGGGGTCCCGGCGGTCGAAGGACTTGTAGGCGGCCTCGATACCCGAGGCGACGCTCGCTGCGTTCTCGAAGATGTTGTGGATGTAGCTGGTGCCCCAGGAACTCTCGGGGTAGGGCGTCGAGACGACCTCCATACAGCCAGTGGGCTGGCTGATGATGGTGTTCTCGCCGGCGGCCTCGGTGATGTACTTCATGGCCAGCGCGGGGCCACACCCGGCACACGCGCGGTGGCCGGGGTTCCAGAGTTCCTCGCCGTGTTCGACCTCGTCAGTGAAGTCCTGATCCTGTAAGTCTGAACTCATCAGTTGTCACCTCCGGTCTGGAGGAGTTCCTCACGCAGCTGTGGCCACGATTCCTGCTCGTCGAAGGTCATCGGATGGGAGGCCTCCATGGTCTCCTCGATCATCGCGCCGATCTCGGCGGCGGTGATGTCCCGGCCGGCCATCCCGATGACGAAGCTCTTGATCGGTGGCTGGTTCTCGGCGTGATACAGCGTGCCCTTGATCTCGCCGGCCAGCGCGGACTCGTAGCCGGGCGACATCTCCTTGGTCAGGACGCCGACGGCCTCGGCGTCGCCGAGCGCTTTCCGGATCTCTTCGGTCGGGAACGGCCGGTGGACGCGCGGACGGACGAGCCCGACGTCGACGCCTTGCTCGCGGTACTGATCGATGACGCCGCGGATCGTCCCGCACATCGACCCCAGGGCGACCAGACGGTAGTCGGCGTCGCCGTGGTAGGTGTCGATCATGCCGTTGTACTCGGTGTAGTCCCGGCCGAAGACCTCCTTGAACTCCTCGACAGTCTTCGCCCAGACGTCCTTGGACTCCATCATCGCGGCCTGGATCTCGTAGCGGGCCTCCGTCCAGTGTTCCGGTCGGGCGTAGGCACCCATCGTCTTCGGGTCCGAGGGGTCGAGTGTGAATTCCGGATCCCGCGGGGGGAGGAACTCGTTGACCTCCTCCTCGCTTGGGATGTCGGCGGGTTCCTGGACGTGGGTCAGAATAAAGCCGTCAAAGTTCGAAAGGACAGGGAGATTGACCTGTTCGGCGACACGGAAGCCCATCAGGACGTGGTCGATGGCTTCCTGGACGTCCTCGGCGTGGAACTGGAGCATGCCGCCGTCGCGCTCGGCGAAGGCGTCGGTGTGGTCGGCCCAGATCGAGAGGGGGGCCGACAACGACCGGTTGGCGACCGCCATCACGATCGGCAGGCGCATGCCAGCCGCCGTGAACAGCGGTTCGCTCATCAGCTTCAGGCCCTGACTCGACGTCGCGGAGAACGCACGAGCGCCGGCGGCCGACGCGCCGATACACGTCGAGGCGGCGTTGAACTCGCTGTCGACCTTGATGAACTCGCTGTCGAGTTCCCCGTCGGCGACGAGTTCCGAGAGCTTCTCGACGACGCCCGTCTGGGGCGTGATCGGGTACGCCGAGATGACGTCGGGGTCGGCCGCCATGACGCCCTTCGCCACGGCCGACGTCCCCTTCATTACCTGCTGTTCGTCCGAGGGGTTCAGTTCAGCTTTTGCCATTGTTATTTCTCCTCCCGAATCATTTCGATCGCGTCGGTCGGACAGACCTCGTCACAGATCCCACAGCCCTTGCAGTAGTCCAGATCAAACCCGTAGAGATCCTTTCCCTCGACCGGCTTGGCTGCCTGGTCGGGACAGTACGTATCACACTGTCCACAGGCGATACAGGCGTCGGGATCGACAACGGGCTTGAACTGCCGCCAGGATCCCGTCTTGTTCACGCGGGACGTGTTCGGTTCCACGACGGCACCGGTCGTAATCGTCAGGTCTTCGTATGGGTCTTCCGATTGGCTCATGCTGATACCTCCGAGAAGGCTTCGTTGGTCGCGGCGACGTTCTGCTCGCCGACCTCGCCGCCGAACTTGCGGGTGATGACGGCTTCCATGCTCTCCTGGTCCAGCAGGCCGGTCGCGCCGGCAAAGGCACCCAGGAGGGCCGTGTTCATGATCGGGCGACCGAGGTGCTGGAGGGCGATCTCGGTCGCGTCGACCGTGACGACCTCGGCATCGGTCTCGATATCGAGGTCTTCGGGGTCTGCGTCAGTGTTGACCAGCACGAGGCCATCCTCGTTGAGCCCGTCGGTGACGTCGACGTACTCGAGCAGGCTCGTGTCCTGGACGATGACGAAGTCGGGCTCGTCGACCTGGCTGCGATCCGTGATCTTTGCCTCGTCGAAGCGCGCGAACGCCTCGACGGGCGCGCCCCGTCGCTCGACGCCGAACGCCGGGAACGCCTGTGCCCAGGTCCCTTCTTCGTGTGCTGCCTGTGCCAATAACTGTGCCAGTGTAACCGAACCCTGGCCGCCACGACCGTGAATGCGTATTTCTTCCATTGTGATCACCGTGATAGAGTGACATCGAACGTGCGATGGTGGGCTCTTGGTTGACCCCCTACGCCGTGTCGTCGCACGTCGTCGGTCATCGGAGAGTCCACCTACTTCAACGTATGTAATACATTATAACTAAAGTATACCCCCAAAATTCGGGGTGTTTAAGGGCAGTACGTCCGGTTTTTCACGATTTACCCCGAACGTATGTAAGGTAACCGATCATTCTAAATTATCTTTTGTTATAGTTTGGCGACAGCTACAGGGCACAGCTACCGCTCCGCCCCGTCAGTCAGGACTCCTCGCCCGCAAGCGGTTTCAGGCCGTGGAGGGATTCGATAACCCGGGTTGGCTCCGCTTGACCGACCGGTCGATCGCCGTCCCGGACCAGCAGTGCCGAGTCAGTACCGGCCCGATGGGCCGTCTCGACGTCCGAGCGTCGATCGCCGACGAAGAGCGTATTGACCGGGTCCACGCCGAGGTCATCGAGGGTCTGCCCCAAGTAGTGGGGGTCTGGCTTCATTCGATCGTAGCCGGCCAGCGTGGGTGCCCGGCCGCGGACGGCCCCAAAGACATCCCCCCAGTCGAAGTAGTCACGGACGAACCGGACGGTGCCGTGGCGGTTGTTGCTCACGATCCCCAGCGTCGCCGCCTCGGCCAACTCCATGAGCACGTCGACGTCGTCGAACGGTTCGCGCTCGCCGGCCGTGATTCGCTCGTTTTCCAGAACTGTCGAGGCGTGTTCGCGATAGCCCCAGAAGGCGTCCGGAGCACAGTCGTGCCGGTCACAGAACCGCCGGACTTCGTCAGTATCGTCCAGGTTAACCAACTCCTCGGGGACCGCTTCAACGGTCACGTCGAAGTCAGCGAGCGTCTCCCGGGTCGCTTCTCGGTAGACGGCGGGGGCCGTGTGATAGCCCGTTAGCAGGACGCCGTCCAGGTCGAAGACGATGGCGTCGTAGGACACGGATATCGTTCCTTCGGGCAACTCGCAGGTAGATGTTGTGATTGGGGTTGTCTGGCTCGCGGTCACATCGGGTGTCCGGATAGGACGGGCCGGAATCGAAAACGGCTTAGTCCCCTCTCGTCGATGACTGGCCCTCCTGAGAGAGCAGCCAGATCCGTTCCCGTCGGCCACGAAGTCATCGTTGCTCCTACGCTACGAGCGTGGTCACCGGACAGTCATCGTCGGCCCCGTGGGACGCCGGCAAACATACAGTCCCCCGAACGGCCGGGCCGCTCCCCCAGGCTGGGGGGCACTGCGACGACCGGGAACGCCTCCCCCGAGACCCCCGGCGATTCGACACGGCGGGAACCAGGCGTGCGAACGATGCCCCGACGAATCTTCGCTGATGGCGACTCAGCCGCCTCGGTCAGTTCGACGACGGTCCGGACTCGTCATCGTCGAGCCCGAGCACCGATTTGACCGTGTCGATGATCCCCTCGTCGTCCGACATAGACATTCGTTACATATCTGCCACTGCTTACTTAATATTTTCCTCCAGGATGGATTTCCGATATGCTATTCGAGAAATACTGCGACGTGTCTCGGGGTGGACCGTACACCGTGGTCGTCTGACACTGGCCCGGGTCGTTGTTCGCCCAGCCGCGTTCCGCTGCTTACGACAGCAGGTCGACGACCGCGTCGTAGGCGGGTTTCCGGTCGTAGCTGTCGTCGAGCAGGAGGGGGTCCTCGGTCAGCGTGTCGTCGAAGTGGGGGATCCATGAGTGGTGGTCGGCGACGCCCCAGGCGACGATAGTGTCACAGCCCGCCTCGGTGGCTTTCTCGACGATCTCACGATAGTACTCGGCCTGGACCGTCAGGTGGTCCTCGGGCGGATCTTCGGCCGTGTAGGCGACATCCATCTCGGTGATCTCGACCTCCAGGCCGAGGTCTTTGAAGCGCTCGATGTTCTCGGCGACCGAGTCGGGATCGACGGGGTCGTGCAGCGCGTGCATCTGGAGGCCAACGCCGTCGATGGGGACGCCACGGTCGAGCATGCCCGAGACCAGCTCGTAGATCTCGTCGGACTTGTCGTTGATCCCGTCCGCGCCGTAGTCGTTGTAGAAGAGGTCAGCGTCGGGGGCGGACTGGTGGGCCCACTCGAAGGCCTTATCGAGGTACTCCTCGCCGAAGGCCCGCAGCCAGGGCGTCTCGCGCAACCCGCCGTCGTCGGCGACGGCCTCGTTGACGACGTCCCAGGTGTCGACGTCGCCGGCGTACCGCGCGGCGACCGTACGGACGTGGTCTTCGAGCAAGCGGCGGAGTTCCCGGTCGGTGTACTGGAAGGGGACCAGCCATTCGGGCAGCTGGTTGTGCCAGACCAACACGTGCCCGCGGAAGTACATGTCGTGTTCGCGGGCGAACTCGGCGATCAGGTCGCCGTCCGTGAAGTCGTACGTGTGCTCGTCGGGTCGCAGCGGCCCCATCTTCATGGCATTCTCGGCCGTGACGGCGTTGTACTCCCGCAACGCGTCCCGATACTGGAAGTCTCCCCGGATCGGGTCGGCTGCGGCCGCTGCCCCGATTTTGACATCGTTGTCGTCTGCCACGTCTCGCAGGGTCGGTGCCATATCCGAACTGTCGGCCGTTCGCAGTATAAATATGTGGATGTATTTCTTCCAATATGCCGGTTCGCGGACACGGGCTTGCGGGTCCGCTGACACGGTCCGGTGCGTCCGTTCCTTCGAGCGTTGCCTCGGCGAGGACGTGACCCTCGATGGCGGCTTCGAGGTCGTCCGTCGTCGCCCCTGGCCCCAGCGACAGCGTCGTGTCCAGCGCGTACGCGACAAATCGATACGCGTGCCGGCCGTCCGGCACGCCCGCGATCGAAAGCGGGAGTTGACGGTGGCTTCGGTGTCGTCACTCCCCCTCGGGATCGCCGTCCCCGAAGGCCGGGCTGGTGAGTGATGTTGCTGCCATCGTTGTTCTCACGGGTCGGCTTCCGGCCACGTTCGCTCGCACCGTTGTTTCCCCGTTACAAAAGTATCTGCCCGCTAAACATACACTACATAAATGTATATAAACTAACCTTATTCGTTGCTGTATCCATTTTCGAATTACTTCCCACGTGGGAACTATATATCTATGTTTTCTTATATTTTTGACCACGTACCCGCGGTGCGTAGTCACATACCACGCTTCTTTGTGGTAATTCTTGCCGTATCGGATCGCTCTGATAAGTTTCATATCCCTGGGGGACAGAGTCCTCTAGACATGGCGATCACCGCCACCCGACGGTGGCCGTCACCCCCGGAGGGACACTAACAAATGCGCAACGCCAAAATCGTCTGTACGCTCGGACCTGCATCGGAGACTAAAGAGGACATCAGGGATCTCGCCGAGGCCGGCATGTCGGTCGCCCGACTCAACGCCAGCCACGGTTCGCCGGAACACCGGCGCACGATGATCGACCGCATTCGCGAGGTCGACGCGGAGATGGACAAATCCCTCGCGGTCATGCACGACATCCCCGGCCCGGAAGTTCGGACTGCCCCGATCCGCGACCCGATCGAACTCGAGGGTGGGACCACGATCCGGTTTTATAAGGGAGATGACGCGACACCCGAAGAGGTCGGCCTCTCCGTGGACATTTCGGTCGTCGAACCGGGCGACAGTGTCCTGCTCGACGACGGCCGCATCGAGACGACGGTCGAAAAAGTCGAGGATGGCGATGTCTATGCCCATGTCGAGAACGGCGGCGAACTCGGCGCGCGCAAGGGCGTCAACGTTCCCGGCGTCGAACTCGGCCTCCCGTTCCCGACTGAACAGGACCGGACGGAACTCGAAGTCGCCGCCGAGAAGGAAGTCGACCTCGTGGCGGCGAGTTTCGTCCGTGACGGCGACGACGTCCGCAAGATCGGCGACTTCCTGGAGAACGAAGGGACCGAAGTGCCGGTCGTCTCGAAGGTCGAACGCAAGGGTGCCGTCGAGAATCTCGACAGTATCATCGAGGCGTCCTACGGCGTGATGGTCGCTCGTGGTGACCTCGGCGTCGAGTTACCCCTCGAAGAGGTGCCGCTGTATCAAAAACGGATCATCCGGCAGTGTAACGAGGCCGGCGTGCCCGTTATCACCGCCACGGAGATGCTCGACTCCATGGAGGAGTCCCGACGCCCGACCCGCGCGGAAGCCTCAGACGTGGCCAATGCCATCTTCGACGGGACCGACGCCGTCATGCTGTCTGGCGAGACGGCCATCGGCGAGCATCCGCCTCGCGTCGTCTCGACGATGGCCGACATCGTCAACGAGGTCGAACAAAGCGCGGAGTACGCCGAACTCCGCGACCAGCGGATTCCCCATTCCGATAAGACTCGGACCGATGCCCTCGCGCACGCGGCCCGAACGCTGGCGGACGATATCGACGCGACCGCGATCGTCGCCGCCAGCGAGTCGGGCTACACCGCCCTGCGGACGGCCAAGTTCCGCCCCGAGGTCCCGATCATCGCCTCGACCCCAAGCGAGCGGGTTCGCAGACAACTCGCGCTCGCGCGTGGCATCTTCCCGACGACGGCCCCCTTCACGACGGAGGGCGCCGACGCAATCGTCCAGAACGCCGTCCAGTCGGCGCTGAAGACCGGCATCGCCGAGAGCGGCGACACCGTCGTGGTCATCTCCGGCATGATGACCGAACTCGAGGGCACCAGTACCTCGAATATGCTCAAGGTTCACCTGGCGGCCGAGACCGTGGCAACTGGACAGTCCGTCGTCGACGGACTCGTCACGGGTCCGTTGGTGCGAACCGCCGACGGTGATCTCGAAGACGTCCCTGACGATGCGATCGTCGCCGTCCCCGAGGACTTCGACGACGAGTTCCTGGGCGATCCCGAAACGCTCGGCGGGATCATCGATGGCCACACGAACCGACGCGGGCACGCTGTCACCGTCGGTCGTCGCCTCGACATTCCCACGGCGAGTCACATGACGGTTCCCGACGACCTCGAAGACGGGGCGACCGTGACGCTCGACGCCGAGCGCGGCGTCCTGTATAAGGGCCAGCTCGGAACGCTCGACGACTGAGGACACGGCTTTCGGTTCCGTTGTTGCTTCGTCACTGTTTGGGTCCGAGATAGCTCGACTTGCGTTCGTCTTTTCACGCAGCCTTCGTGGCAGTGCCCACCCACTTTCAGTGGCAGCGAGGCGATACCATTCACATCGAAACGCGTGCAGTTAAGTGGACCAACGCCATTCCTGAACGTATATGGCCGCATACGCAGGTGTCGACCTCGGTGCGACGTACGTCCGTGCCGTCGTCGGTGACGAGACTGGCGAGGAGATCGGACGGGACAAAGGAGAGACGCCGCCTGGACCGACTGGCACCGCCGTAACTGAGGCAATCCTCGAGACGCTGCGTGCCGCGTGTGCGGACGCGGACGTCGACCCATCCGACCTCGAGGCCGTCGGGATCGGGTCGGTCGGGCCGCTGGACCTCGACGAGGGCGTCGTCGAGAACCCGGCGAACCTCCCGGATACGATCGAGACGATCCCCCTGGTGGGGCCGATCGAGAACCTCACCGGGGCGGACGAGGTGCATCTCCACAACGACGCCAACGCCGGGGTGATCGGTGAGCGGTTCTACAGCGACCAGAACCCCGACGACATGGTCTATCTCACTATCTCGACGGGGATCGGGGCCGGTGTCTGCGTCGACGGCCACGTTCTCAGCGGGTGGGACGGCAACGCCGGCGAGATCGGCCACATGACCCTCGATCCGGAGGGAACGATGACGTGTGGCTGTGGTCAGGAGGGTCACTGGGAAGCTTACGCCTCGGGGAACAACATTCCCCGGTACGCCCGGGAGTTCTACCAGGCCGGCGACTGGGAGACGGACATGCCCGTGATGGACGCTGATTTCGAGGCCCCGGACCTCTTTGAGTACGCCGGTGAGGACGCGTTTGCCGACGCAATTATCGAGCGCCTCGCGACGTTCAACGCGATGGGCGTCGCCAACATCGTCCAGGCCTACGCGCCGCTGGTGATCTACGTCGGCGGCGCAGTCGCCGAGAACAACCCCGAACTCGTCGTCGGGAAGATCCGCGAGCGCCTCCCTGACATGGTCTTTGGCAACATTCCGGACCTCGAGATCACGACGCTCGGCGACGACGTGGTGGTCAAGGGTGCACTCGCGAGCGCCCTCACCGGGGGCACCGGCGACCGCGAAAAGCTGCGCGAGTAATCGAACCTTCAGACGCTCAGAGGCCCAGATATCCGGCGTTCGGGAGCAGCCCCGCCAGATAGAGGATGCCGACGAGTGTCATCACGATCGCGATCGCCATCGCCGGCGGGTCGAGATGGGTTCCCGAGTGGGCGTAGAAGACCCGCTGGGTGACCTCGCCGAGCAGGGCAGCCAGGATGCCGAAGCCACCGGCCACGAGCAGCACCAGCGGTTCGCTGTCGACTGTCGCCATCGCGAGGATCGCTCCCACCGATCCGATGAGCGTGATGTGGTGGGTGACGGGGATCTTCTCGACGCCGAGGTTGAGAAAGAGCAGGCTCATCGCCGAGACGGCATAGCCCATGAACACGCTGCCCGTTTCGAGCCAGATGTACCCGCTCACGATCCCGGCGACGAGCCCGATCGCGGTGACACCGGCCCACTCGTACTGGTGGGGGAGCCAGGGCTCGGTTGCGGGGCGTGTGGGCTCGCCGGTCTCGGCCGGTCGCTCCTCGCCACGCTCGAACGGCGACATGTCGAGGACGTTCGCCCCCGCGACGCGGCCGACGATCGGGTAGTCGAATGCGATGCGGGCGATCACGGCCGTCGCCACGACCGACAGCGCGATGTTGTCCGTCGGGAGGCCGAGACCGTTGCCCACCTGTGTGATGACCATCCCCAAGGCCCCGAAGACTGCTCCCACGGCCAGGATATCGGGCTTCGTCCCGAACGCATAGAGGATGTTCTTCCCGGGATGATAGGCCCAATCGCCACTCGCCATCTCGGGGTGGTACCGCCCGGCGTAGGCCGTCGCGGCGACGCCGCCGGCGAAGGCGACGTGTGGGCCGGTCACCATGCCGAAGCCGATCGTCCCCGTCACGCCGGTCGCGATGTCGCCCTCGATTGCGGTGAGATCCCCCAGGTTCCCTTCGAGGATCGCCAGCCCCTCGCCGAGGAAGACGACGAAGCCGGTGAAGACGAACGCGGGCACGGCCCCGAGAGCCGCCCCGAAGGCACCGCCGGCCAGCGCCGCGATGAGCAACACGAGGAACGCCTCAACGCCGAGACCCACGACCGGCAGCGTCAGGACTGCCTCCACCACGATTTACTCCTCCTGGGCCCAGTCCTTCGCGCGGTCGACAGCGTCGTCCCACCGACTGTACATGCGGTCGGCGTCTTCCACCGGGATCTCCGGCGTGAACTCCCGGTCGACGCGCCAGTTCTCCCGGAGTTCGTCGAGGTCGGCCCAGTAGCCGACGGCGAGACCGGCCGCGTAGGCCGCCCCGAGGGCGGTCGTCTCGTCGACCACCGGCCGGACGATCTCCGTCCGGATGACGTCGGCCTGGAGTTGACAGAGGAAGTTGTTCTTGACGGCCCCGCCGTCGACCCGGAGTGCGGTCGTCTCGATCCCCGAGTCGGCCTCCATCGCCTCGGCGACGTCCCGCGTCTGGTAGGCGATGGCCTCCAGCGTGGCTCTGACAATGTGCTCTTTGCGAGTCCCGCGGGTCATCCCGACGATGGTCCCGCGGGCCCGGCCGTCCCAGTGGGGTGCCCCGAGGCCGGTGAAGGCCGGGACGAGATAGACGCCATCGGTCGAATCGACCGCACTGGCGAGGTCGGCGGTCTGGGCGGCGTTGTTGATGAGGTCGACGTCCTCGAGCCACTCGATGGCCGCGCCGGTCGCGAAGATCGACCCCTCGAGGGCGTACCGGACGGGCTCGCCCGACCGCTGGAAGGCGATCGTCGTCAGCAGGCCGTGGTCGGATTCAACGGCCTCGGTCCCCGTGTTCATCAGATAGAACGAGCCGGTACCGTAGGTGTTCTTGGCGTCACCTTCCTCGAAGCACGTCTGGCCGAACAGCGCCGCCTGCTGGTCGCCCAGTGCGCCGGCGACGGGGATCTCCGCGCCGAGGAACCCGTCGGGATCGGTGTGGCCGTAGAGAGCCTCGTCCGAGGAGGGACGCACTTCCGGCAGCATCGCCTCGGGGACCCCGAACTCGGCGAGGAGTTCCTCGTCCCACGCCATCTCGTGGACGTTGTACAGCATCGTCCGGGAGGCGTTGGTCACGTCCGTGATGTGATTGCCCGTGAGATTGTAGATCAGCCACGCGTCGATGGTGCCCATCAGCAGTTCGCCGTTTTCGGCACGGTCGCGGAGGTCCGCAGCCCGGTGACTCTGGAGTTTCAGTGGCTCGGCGTTGTCCAGAATCCATTCCGTCTTCGTCGCCGAGAAGTACGCGTCGGGTTCGAGACCGGTCTTTCCACGGATCCACTCGACCTTGTCTTCGTCCTGTAATTGCTCGACCCGGTCGGTCGTCCGGCGGTCCTGCCAGACCAGTGCGTTGTGGACGGGCTTGCCAGTGTCTGCATCCCAGACGAGCGTCGTCTCGCGCTGGTTGGTGATCCCAAGCGCCTCGAGTTGTTCAGCTTCGATTCCGGCGTCGGCCAGTCCCGCAGTGACGACCGCTTTCGTTGTCTCCCAGATCTCGAGCGGGTCGTGCTCGACCCATCCTGGCTCCGGATAGAACTGTTCGTGTTTCTCGTAGGCGTTGCCCGCGACCTGGCCGTCGCGGTCGAACACCATGAAGCGCGTGCCGGTCGTTCCCTGATCGATCGCGCCGACGTAGGTGTCTGTCATGCATTGGATTCCCGGTCGAGCACCCGTTGTGCTACCGGCTATTATATTGGTTATAAATAGTTATAAAATTTACCTAACCCGCTTTCTCTTCCTATATCGTCCGCTATCCGGGTTCAACCGCCGGATACCACGCAGCTGGTTCGGGATTCGATATGTCCGACAGAGCGAACAATAAAGTAGCCGTGGGCCGTGGACAACGATACCAAATGACAACTTCCCCATCGGTGCTCGTGATCGGCGGCGGCTCGACGGGGGTCGGGATCGCCCGGGACGCCGCGATGCGTGGGTTCGACGTGACCTTAGTCGAGAAGGGCAACCTTACCCACGGCACGACCGGCCGGATGCACGGGCTGCTCCACAGCGGCGGTCGCTACGCCGTCTCCGATCAGGCGAGCGCGCGTGAGTGCATCGACGAGAACATGATCCTCCGGGACATCGCCACCCACTGCGTCGAGGACACGGGCGGACTCTTCGTCAAGCGACCGGAGGACACCGAGGAGTACTACCAGGAAAAATTGGACGGGCTCAGGGAGTGTTCGATCCCCGCAACCGAACTCACCGCCGAAGAAGCACGCCGGAAAGAGCCGTTTCTCGCCCGGGACATCGACAAGGCGATCGAAGTGCCCGACGCGGCGATCGACCCCTTCCGGCTGTGCGTGGCCAACGCCATCAGTGCTGCAAACCACGGCGCTCGCATCGAGACGTTCTCGGCGGTGACCGACCTGCTGGTCGAGGACGGCGAGATCGTCGGCGCGGAGGTCACCCACGAGAGCGGCGAGGGCAACCGCGTCCATGGGGTCGAGGGGTCTGTCGAGGAGATCCGCGTCGACCATATCGTCAACGCCGCGGGGGCCTGGACCGGCCAGATTGCGGCGATGGCCGACATCGACGTCGAGGTACGTCCGTCGAAGGGGGTGATGACCATCATGAACGTCCGGCAGGTCGACACCGTGATCAACCGCTGCCAGCCAAAGGGCGACGCCGACATCGTCGTGCCCCACGAGACGACGGCGATCCTCGGGACGACCGACGAGGAGGTCGGCGACCCCGAGGACTACCCGGAGGAAGAGTGGGAAGTCGATCTCATGATCGAGGAACTGTCGAAACTCGTGCCGATCCTCGAAGACGCACGCACGATCCGGTCCTTTTGGGGTGTCCGTCCACTCTATGAACCACCCGACACCGGGACCGACGATCCGACGGATATCACGCGGGAGTTCTTCCTGCTCGATCACGACGAACGCGACGGCATCCCTGGCATGACGACCATCGTCGGCGGGAAGCTGACGACCTACCGACTCATGGCCGAGCAGCTCGTCGATCACCTCGCCGAGAAATTCGGGATGGAGACGACCTGCCGGACGGCCGAGGAACCGCTTCCCGGCAGTGAAGACGAAGGCGTCATCGACGATGCGATGGACGATTTCGGCCTGCGCTCGCCGATCGCCAAACGGAGCGCCGAGCGCCTGGGGTCACGAACGCAGGAGGTTCTCGACACCGACGAGCCGAACCCGGTCGTCTGTGGGTGTGAGGCCGTGACGCGTGCGGAAGTCAACGACGCCATCGAGCAGTCCGGCACTGACCTCAACGCCGTCCGGATCCGCACCCGGGCCGGGATGGGCAACTGCCAAGGTGGGTTCTGTAGCCATCGGCTGGCGAACGAACTCCACCCCGATTTCGACGAGGGGCGCGCACGGGCGGCGCTCGACGAACTGTACCAGGAGCGCTGGAAGGGCCAACGTCACGCGCTCTGGGGGAGACAGCTCTCCCAGGCGATGATCACCTACACGATGCACGCGCTGACGATGAACCGCGATCGCGACCCCGCCGGCGGCGGATCGCTTGACTTCGGCGCGTTCGATTCCGGGCCGTCGAACACTCCCGCGGCCGGCGACGGACAACCGGCGGACGGAACCGCAGACGTCGCCACCGACGGTGGCAGGGGGGATGGCCGTGGCGATTGACTCGGATGTCCTCGTGATCGGCGGCGGGATCGCCGGGCTCTCGGCGGCACTCTCGGCGGCGCGAGCGGGGGCCGACGTGCGACTCGTCAGCGAGGCCGAGACGACGCTGCATCACGCAAGCGGCCTGCTCGACGTCCTGGGCTACCCGCCGAACGCCGACGGTGACGGGCCGGTGGTCGACCCGTTCGACGCCATCGGGGATCTGCCCGACACCCACCCGTACGCGATCGTCGGCGCGGGAACGGTCCGGGATGGCCTGGCGATGATCGACGACGTGCTGGGGGAGACGTATCACGGCAGCCACACCGACGCGAACGCCCTCGTTCCGACCCACGGCGGGACGGTCAAGCCGACGGCGCGGTATCCAGCGAGCGTCGCGGCGGGCCTGGCGAGCGACGACCGCGACATCCTGCTCGTCGACTTCGAACGGCTCACCGGCTTCGACGCCGGCGTGGCTGCCGAACATCTCGACGCGGCGGGGATCCCCGCTGAGACGAGCGCCGCGACCGTCGAGTTCCCGATCGTCGTGCGCGACGACGCGAAGGTGACCCGGTACGCCCACCTGCTCGACGAGAACCCGACGGTCGACGGTGCTGGCAGCGATCGGCGCGTCCGGGCCGCCCTGGCCGACGCAGTCGAACCGTCCGTCGAGGACGCCGAACGGATCGGGTTCCCTGCGGTGTTGGGCGTCGACCACCCGGCGGAGATCCGGGACGAACTCGAAGGCCGTCTCGGTGCGGCGGTCTTCGAGATCCCGATGGGACCGCCCAGCATCCTCGGTGGTCGGCTCGAAGACCGGCTCTATGCCGCGCTCGATGATGCGGGCGGACAGATCGAGTCCGGCGGCGGGCCGATCGTGGGATTCGACGCCGAGGGCGGGATGATTTCGGCGGTATACATGGATCGATCGGGCAGTCAGATACCCTACGCGGCCGAGGAGTACGTCCTCGCGACGGGTGACGTCGCGGGCGGCGGGATCGACTCGGACCGTGAGGGCGTCGCCGAACCGATCTTCGGCTGTCACGTGCCTCACCCGGACGATCGCTACGAGTGGTTCGAGGGCGAGGCCTTCGGTGACCATGCCTTCGCAGAGTTCGGGGTCGTCGTCGACGATGCGCTCCGGCCGATGGATGAGGGAGGCACCCCGGAATTCGCGAACCTCCGGGCGGCGGGGGCCGTGATCGGCGGGTACGACTACCCGGCAGAGAAATCAGCGAGTGGCGTTTCCATCGCGACCGGCTACGCCGCCGGTCGGCGTGCGGCGAGGGAGGGCTAATCCAATGAGTGACACACAGAGCGGTGATACCACGACGGACCGTGCGGAGACAGACGCCGACGTCGAGAGCGACGAGGAGGGCTACGAACCACGCGACGTTTTCGACTCGACCACGGAGATGGATCTCCGGGCCGGGGCCGACAACTGCACGAAAGTCGGAACCTGCGACGCCGAGTGTCCCGTCGCCGAGGTCAACGACGACTTCCCCGGCCCGCAGTTCCAGGGCCCGGAACAGTGGCGACTCTCCCAGAAGGGCGAGGTCGAGATCGACGACTCGATCACCGAGTGCTCGAACTGCCTGCAGTGCGACAGTGGGTGTCCCTCCGGCGTCCCCTTCAGCGAGATGCACAACACGGCGCGGGCGAAGTACGTCTTGGAGGACCAGCCCCTCTCGATCAAGAAGATCCGCAACCGGATCCTCGCCAACTACCGGACGTCGGCCTGGCTGGCGTCGAAACTCCCGCGGACGGCGAACTTCTTCATGAACAACGGGGCGGTCCGGTGGCTCATGGAGAAGACGATGAAGATCCCCAGCGAACGCGAGTTCCCCGAGTTCGCCACGCAGACGTTTCGGGAATGGTGGGCAGAGCGAGGTGGCGAAGCCACCTCGAAAGAGCGAGCGCGGGAGGCGCGAGCAGAGCGTGGAGGTGCCCACGTGCAAAGCGACGAGAAGCGCATCGCGTACTTCCACGGCTGCTATTCGAACTACAACACGACCGAGGTCGCCAAGGCGATGGTCCGGGTCTACGAGTCGCTGGGATACGAGATCACCGTCCCGAAACAGAAGTGCTCGGGGACGCCGATGTTCGCCAACGGCCGCGTCGACGACGCCCGGCGACACGCCAGAGTCAACGTCGAGCACCTGGGCAACGCCATCGAGGATGGCTACGACGTGATCTGTACCTGCTCCTCCTGCTCGCTTGCGCTTCGCCAGGAGTACCCCGACCTCTTCGATCTGGAGGGCATCGACGAACTCGCCGCTCACACCTACGACGCCATGGAGTATCTCCGGATCCACGAGGATCTCGAATCCGAACTCGCGGGGGCCGAGGCCGAGGACTTCCCCGACGTCGCCTACCACGCGCCGTGTCACTCCCGGAATCAGGGCCTCGGGCGACAGGCCGTCGAACTGTTCGAAGACGTCGATGGCGTCACCGTGACCGACGTCGGCGACTCCTGTTCGGGGATTTCGGGCACCTACGGCTGGAAAGCAGAGAAGTACGAGACCTCGATGGAGATCGGCGAGGAGATGTTCGAGCACATGGCCGAGGCCGACGCCGAACACGGGATGACGGAGTGTCCCACCTGCTCGATGCAGATGGAACACGGGACGGGCTATGAGATCCACCACCCGATGCAGTTGCTCGATACGGTGTTGACCTGAGGGCCGAAGGCAAACAGCTGCCAGCACGGCAACGGACGACAGAGACAGTTGCGAAAACAGGCGTAGATTCAGCGGGTGAGGTCGGTTATCCGGTGTTCTTCATGCCGGCCGCGATGCCGTGAACCGTCAGCCGGAGCGCCCGGCGTTCGGTCTCGGTGAGGTGCGATTGAGCGAGCAACCGGATCTGGAGCAGGTTCAGCGGGTCGACGTAGGGGTTCCGGCGTTCGAGGTTGTCCTCCATCCACGACCGCTTGAGGAGGGTCTCCCGTCCGGAGATCTCCTGGATGAGTTCGACGGAGTTCTCGTACTCGCTCCGGATCCGGGGGAAGAACCGCTCGCGAAGCTCCTCGTCGGCCAGGTCGGCGTACTCGGTGGCGATCTCCATGTCCGATTTGGCCAGTGCCATCCCGGCGTGATCGAGGATCGTCCCGAAGTACGGCCACTCCTCGTACATCTCCTGGAGGGTCTCCATGTCGCCGCCGTCGTCGAGGTAGCCCTGGATCCCCGTGGCGACGGAGTACCAGCCGGGGATGATACACCGGGCCTGCGTCCAGGAGAACACCCACGGGATCGACCGGAGGTCTTCGAGACTCCGATCCTCCGTCCGGGAGGCCGGCCGCGAGCCCATGTTGAGGTTTTCGATGACCGTGATCGGCGTCGCCTGCTCGAAGTACTGGACGAACCCGTCAGTTTCCAGGAGGTCCCGATACTCCGTGCTGGCGTGGTCGGCCGCCGTCTGGAAGGCGTCGATCCACTCCTCGGGGATGTCCTCGACGGGGTTCTCCATGGCGTTGTACCGCGCCAGGACCTGGGCGTTGAGCATCTGCTCTAAGTTGCGCTCGGCGATGTCGGGGTTGCCGTACTTCTCGGCGATGGCCTCGCCCTGCTCGGTGAACTTGATCTGGCCGTTGACGGTCTGGTTTGGTAAGGCGAGCATCGCCTCGTGCATCGGCACGCCACCGCGGGAGATCGAGCCGCCGCGGCCGTGGAACAGCCGAAGCGTGACGTCGAAGTCGTCACAGATGTTGGCCATCCGCTTTTGATTGCGGTACAGCTCCCAGTTGGCGGCCAGATAGCCGTTCTCCTTCGAGGAGTCCGAGTACCCGAGCAGGATCTCCTGGGTGTTGTTGCGTGCTTCCAGGGCCTGGCTGTAGGCCTCGTTCTCGAAGAGGGTGCTCAACATCTCCCGGACACGCGTCAGCGCGTACTCGCTTTCGAACAGCGGGACGATGTCGAACCCGCAGTAGCCCGGCAGGTCGACGATGCCGGCCTGGTCCCCGAGGAACAGAACCTCCAGTGCGTGGGAGGACTCTTCAAACCAGCTGATCGCGTAGGTATCGATGGCATCGACGCCGTACTCGCGTTGCCAGTGGGCGGCCTCGGAGAACAGCGTCAACACCTTTTGGGAGTCCTCCGAGAGGTCGTCGGTCACGTCGATGTCGATGACCGGCTCGTCCTGGAGGATCGCCTCGGTCAGGAACTCGACGCGTTCGTCCTCGTCCATCGACTCGTAGTCGATGCCCTCACGATCGAGGGTCTCGATCAGCGCGTTGGTGTGTTTCTCGCGGTGGTCCCGCAGGTCGAGGTTCGCCAGCGAGAAGCCGAACGTCTCGACCTTGCGGATCAGCGGCTCGACGTGCGCCTCGACGATTTCGTCGGCGTCGTTCTCCCGGAGGCTCTCGGCGATGCTCTCGAGATCGGCAAGGAGCTCTCCGTCGTCGTCGTACGCGCCGGAGCGGACGTCATCGACCCGGAGCACGCTCTCGCGCATCAGTTTCAGCTTCTGGCGATAGGGTTCGTCCGGATAGCGGTCCACTATCTCGTCGGCGACGCCCGGGAGGTCTGCTTTGTGCGTTTCGAGGGTCTCCTCGAACGCCTCGCTCATCTCCAGATTGTCGATGTCCTGGCTCAACACACCGGAGAGGCTCTTGAGTTCGTCCCGATACAGATCGAGGACGACGCTGCGCTGGCGGTCCAGCGTTTCGTGCGTGACCTCGGGCGTGACGTACGGATTCCCGTCACGGTCGCTGCCCGCCCACGACCGGAACTCGTAGAGTTTCGGGACGTCGACTTCGCCGTCGTATGCCTCTTCGAGCGCGACCTCGAGTTCGTCGTAGACTTCGTCGATGACGTCGAAGAGACTGTTCTCGAGGTACCACTGGATGTTCAGCGTCTCGTCGGTCACGTCGGGCCGGCGATCGCGGACCTGCGGGGTCTGCCAGAGACTCGTCACTTCCGCCCGGAGTTCGCGTTTCTTCCGGCGGACCTCCCGGTCCGTGAGGCGGATCTGATCGAGGTCCTGGATGAGCTTCCCCACCGACCAGAGCTTGGCCTTGATCGTCTTGCGTCGCGCTTCGGTCGGGTGAGCCGTGAAGGTCGGCTCGATCATGACGTCCTCGAGGATCTCCTCGACGGTGTCCGGATCGACGTCCTCGGCAGCCAGCGTCTCGACGGCTTCCTCGACGGTGTCCGAGAGGTCCCCGCTTTGGACCCCTTCTCTGATCTCGCGGACACGCTCGCGCTCCTCGGCGAGGTTGATGAGTTCGAAATAGGTAGTAAAGGCCCGCGCGACGACGTCTTGCATCTCCGGGGAGAGCCGGTCGAGTTCGTCGTGGATCGGCTCACGGGACTCGCCGTCCCCGCGACGGTAGGCGATCGCGTTGTTCCGGATCCTCTCGACAGATTTGAACGCTTCTGTCGAGTCTTGTGCCTCGATGATCGACCCCAGCAGTTGCCCCAACTCACGGACATCCTGGTTGAGCTCTCTGCCGTGTAAAGTCATACCACCCAATGAACATTGGAAGGCTATAACACTAGCGGAATTGGAAGAATGTCATATCCGCAGTAGATAATCATTCAATAAGTCGCAGTCTTGGGATTTCGCCATGGAATTCGCCACGATCTATGAGTATAATATCACGGGCCGGACCATTCTTTCGGGGGGCAACCGGTTCCAACGGTCACCATGGCCCCCTCTCGAGACGGGATTCGAATCACATCGACCTGCAGAGGGGGGTCGGTGTCTCTCGGCGTCCGTGTTTATCCCTCGCGAGCGCGTATGGGTGGGCATGCGCGAGTTGGCTTTCGCCCTGGAGTACGACGCCGGGTGCAACCGGGTTGCGGATACGCTCGCCGAACATTCGGGGGCACGGATTCGGTCGCTGTCGCTGCACGCTACCGACGAGCGCCTCTGGCGGGTCGACCACGCGAGCGGTTCGCCCGACGCACTCGACGCGATCGAGGACGCGTTCCGCACCACTGACTACTACGCCGACTGTCTCGCGACAGACGACTGTGGCGCGACCCAGACGACGGACGTCCTCGATCGATCAGCCGAGACGCTCGTTCTCTATTCGTACTGGGAGCGGACGCCCGTCTGCGTTTCCGTGCCCCATCTCGCACTGGATCACCTCGGCGACGGCCTCTTGTTCGATACGCGCCACGAGGGCCGCCATTACACCTGGCGGATCATCCACTCGGGGACCGGCGACGTCGCGGCCTTTTTCGATGCACTCGAGACCGCCGTCGGTGACTGCGCCGAGATGGAGATGCTCCGGACGGGCGTGACGGCCGATCCCGGATCGGGTGAGGACGGCGAGGCGACGCTTCTCGCCCCTGAACAAGAGGCTGCTCTGCGGGCGGCCGTCGAGCACGGCTACTACGAGAATCCGCGAGACGTCGACGTCGCCGACCTCGCCGAGCACTTAGACGTGCCCCGGTCGACGCTGACCTATCGCTTGCGGCGTGCGGAGGAACACCTCGCCAAGCAGTACGTGGCGGGAGAGCCCCGTCCGGAAGCGCCGCCGACAGGGTGAGCACGTGTGGACTGTGCTTTCGTTTCCTACAGCGAGACGGTAGCAGTCAGTAACCCAGAAAATAGTTATGCCTGAAACGATGATTTGACACCAATGAGGTCAAGCGGCCCCACTCGTCGACAGGTACTCGCGGGAGCAGGTGCAGTCGGGGCTTCCGGGCTCGGTTTTCTGGGCTACTCGACTGACAACCCAGTACATCGGTCGTCGATCGACCGGACCGAAACACGGCAGGTATCGCACGATCCCGATGTGGGGGAGGTCTGGGTCGGGAATTTTCAGTTCGGGGAGCGGTCGCCGGAGATGGATCTCACACAACTCATCGGCGTGCAATACGGTGGGCGGGATTCCCACGACTACCGGTTCTTTGACGTCATCGGGGTCACGATCACACACGGCAACTCGGGTGCGGACAGGCCATCGTTCGACCGACACTGGCTGGATATCGGATCGCGCGAAACGCGTCTGTTAACGCCGGTCGATCCACTTGATTACGATTCGATTCAGGGGGGCGCTCTCGTCTCGCCGGCCGTTCTCACCGAGAACCTTCCGGTTGAACGTGGCCAGCTGGACGACCCCTCCGTGATCATGGATCTCATCACGAGCGGGACGTTCACCGGGACGACTGGCTTGAGAGGGAACGAACATGTGGAACGCGATCTCGAACTGATCGACGCCTTCTTGAACCACTATTCACCCGAGCGATCCGATCGATTGACACGGACTGGACTCCTCTATGCGCTCCATAAGGACCAAACGACCGACTACGACGGCCACCCAGATGCGGAGTCCGAAAGAGGCTATCTGTGGCATTGCGACAGTGTGGCTGCCCACGTCGTTCAGTATGAGGGGTTCTTCCTCGAACCGTCCAGCAGTACGTATCAATTCAACGTCTCCCAACGTATCCCACGGCCGAGTATTCTGGGGGACCCGACCGTCGAATCCACCCTCTCCATCGAGATTTCCCCATGATCACTCCCGTTTCACGCTGGCCCGGGCAATCGACGAGCGGGACGGCTCGCATCCGGACACACAGCTTTCCCCCTGTCCGTGTGTCTGTCCCCTGAACCACTGACGATCTTGGAATATTCCAACCAAGGCTTATCGAACTGTCGCCCGTAGCTCGAAGTAATGAGCGACGACGAGACGGCAGCGACTTCGAGCGATGGAACGCCGTCGACAGACGGCGAGACAGGCAAAGCGGTTACGGCCCGGCTCGCCGTCCCCGAGATGGATTGTCCGTCGTGTGCGAGCAAGGTCGACGGGAGCCTCGAACGCGTCGACGGGATCACCGAGGTGTCGCTGTCGCCCACCAAAGGAACCGCGACGGTGACGTTCGATCCCGAACGGACGAGCGAGGAGGGGGTGATCGCGGCCATCGAGGGCGCGGGCTACGAAGTTCTCGACGGCGGGAGCGGGGACGAGAGCGAGAGGGGCACCGACGGCCCCGACGTTGCCCCGCCGACGGAGATTTGGACGAGTCCGCGGGCGATCAAGACTTGGATCGGTGCAGCCTTCCTCGTGGCCGGCCTGGCCGTCGAGTTCCTCCTCACCGGTGGGAACGTCGAGGTGGCGACTGTCCTCGACTATCCCATTGCGGTCGCTGACGCCCTGTTCCTCGTCGCGATCGTCGTCAGCGGCGCGCCGGTCGTCCGGAGCGGAATCTACTCGGCACGCAACCGGAGCCTCGACATCGACCTGCTGATGGGCGTGGCCATCATCGCGGCGACGGGGATCGGCTACGTCGTCGAGGCCGCGACCCTGGCCGTCCTGTTTTCCATCGCCGAACTGCTGGAGGACTACGCGATGGACCGGGCGCGCGATTCCCTGCGGGAGTTGATGGAGCTGTCGCCCGACGAGGCAACAGTTCGGCGGGAGGCCGCAGCGACCGACGGGAGTGAGGCCTCCGAACGAGCGAGCGGTGAAACCGCGAGCAGAGATGGTGAGGAGGTGACCGTCCCCGCCGAGGATGTCGAGATCGGCGAGACCGTGCTCGTCCGGCCCGGGGAGAAGATCCCGCTGGACGGCGTTGTCATCGAGGGCGAGAGTGCGGTCGACGAGTCACCGATCACCGGCGAGAGCATGCCCGTCGAGAAGGGCGCTGGTGACGAGGTGTTCGCGGGTTCGATCACTGCCGAAGGATATCTGGAAGTCGAAGTCACCTCGACTTCGGGGGACTCGACGCTCGCACGCATCATCGAGATGGTCCAGAGCGCCGAGGAAAACCGCACCGAAAGCGAGCAGTTCGTCGACCGCTTCGCCGGCTACTACACGCCCGTGGTCGTCGTCCTGGCGATCCTGACCGCTGCTGTCCCACCGCTGTTGATCGCCGGGAGTGCGACGCTCGCGCTCGCAGGTTATGAACTCGTCCTGCCGGGTGGCTGGCGGCCCTGGTTCGTCCGCGGGCTGACGCTTTTGGTGATCGCCTGCCCCTGTGCGTTCGTCATCTCGACGCCGGTCTCGGTCGTCTCGGGGATCACCAGCGCCGCCAAGAACGGCGTCCTGATCAAGGGCGGCAACCATCTGGAGGCGATGGGCGACGTCGACGCCATCGCGCTTGACAAGACCGGCACGCTCACGAAGGGCGAACTCGCGGTGACGGACGTCGTTCCCGTGGGCGAGCGCGAGGAAGGCGACGTACTCCGGCGGGCGGCGGCCTTAGAGCGCCGGAGCGAACACCCGATCGCGGCCGCGATCCGCGAGCGTGCCGATCGCGCGGAGATCGACCCGCCCGACCCCGACGACTTCGAGAGCCTCACCGGCAAGGGCGTCCGGGCCGAGGTGGGGGGCGAGACAGCCTACGCCGGCACGCCGGCGCTGTTCGACGAGCTTGGACTCGATCTGGGGGCGCTGGGGTTCGAGACGGGCGGGGACGCCCGGACCGACGGCGGCAGTCTCGAGGGCCGGGCGGCGTCCGGAGAGACCGTCGCCGAGCGGATCGCCGCCCTCGAGCGCGAGGGCAAGACCATCGTGGTCGTCGGCACCGCGAGCGAGGTCTGGGGCGTCGTCGCGGTCGCCGACGAAGTCCGGCCGACGGCCAGGCGTGCGGTCGAGCGGCTTCACGACCTCGGCGTCGAGCACGTCGTCATGCTGACTGGCGACAACGAGGGCACCGCCCGGGCGATCGCTGCGGAAGCCGGCGTCGATGACTACCGTGCCGAACTGCTGCCCGAGGACAAGGTCAGCGCCGTCGAGACGTTACAGGCCGAGTACGGCGACGTGGCGATGGTCGGGGACGGCATCAACGACGCGCCCGCGCTGGCAACGGCCGACGTGGCTGTCGCGATGGGTGCCGCCGGAACCGACACGGCGCTGGAAACCGCCGATATCGCGCTTTTGGGTGACGATATCGGCAAGTTGCCCTATCTATACTCGCTGTCGAACCGGGCCAACGGCGTGATCAGACAGAACATCTGGGCCAGCCTCGGCGTGAAAGCCTTGCTCGCGGTCGGCGTCCCGATCGGCTACGTTACCGTCGCGGTCGCGGTCGTGGTCGGCGACATGGGCATGAGCCTCGGGGTCACGGGCAACGCGATGCGGCTGGCCCGGATCGAGCCCGATTCGGACGCAACTGTCACTCCGTCCGCTCGTCAGGGGTCGGCAGCCGAACGGTGACGACGCTGCCGCGGGGGTCGTTGGTGGCGAACGAAAGCTGACCGTCGGAATGCTGGACGATGAGGTGGACGAGCCACAACCCGATACCGCGCCCGTGAAACAGCGGCTCGATGTCCTGGGTACCGGTCAACACCTGGCGCTCCATCTCGGGGATCCCCGGCCCGTCATCGGCGACGTTGATTTCGACGATGCCATCGTCTGTCGCGACCGTGATCGTGATCGTCGGCGTGGATTGGTCCGAGTGAGTCACGGCGTTCTCGACGAGTTCTTCGATCGCCCGGTCGAGGTATTCTACCGTGAGAACGGGCTGTTCGGTCGGGAGATCGACCGTCAACTCGGCCGTCGGATACTGTTCGCGCAGGTCGGCGACCACGCTCTCGACGACCGCAACCGCATCGCGTTGGACCGTCGGGCGGGATTCGGCCAGGAAACTCGTGATCTCCCGTTCTTTCTCCACTGTGGCCCGGAGTTGCTCTCCCGTTCGGATGATCCGTTCCGCACTCTCTCGGGGGTCCGCCGTCGTCGCGTCGGCGATCGAATCGGCGTTGCCCAGGATGACGGTGAGCGCGTTGTTGAGATTGTGCCGCAGGACCCGGTCGATCGTCTGGATCTGGGTAATGCGTGCCCGCCGGTCGGAAACGTCCCTGATGAGCCCGATGAACCCGGTGATCTCGCCGTCCCGGTCCCGGAGATAGAAGACGTTCGTCTCGCCCGGGAACACCTGTCCGGACTGCTTCTCGTAGCGGACTGTCTGAACGAACGTTGGGTCCTCCAGGTGCTGGCTCAGGGATTCCCCCATCGCCTGAAATTCGTCGTCGCTCTCACAGATGGCAGCCGTCGGCTTTCCCTCGATCTCGTCTAAACTGTATCCGAACAGCTCTGTAAACGCCGGGTTGCAATCGACGATCCGTCGATCGGTGTCGGCGACCAGGATGGCGTCTCTGATGCTGTCGAACAGCGATTCGTAGCGTTCCCGTGCTCGCCGGAGATCCTCGACCATCTCCCGGTGATCTGTGACGTCCCGAAGCGACGCTCCCACCCCCTGGATCGCCCCGTCGGCGTCACGTAACGGCCAGTATCGGACGTCGAGCACGCGATCGTCTTCGCCAGCGTGTGTCCGCGTCATCTCGAACTGGACCTGTTCGCCCGCCAGTGCGTCCCCGAGGTGGGGTTCGACTGTCCTGAACTCCCTGTCGTCGAGTACACTATCGAGTGTCCGGCCGTGGACCATTTCCGCCTCGATACCGTGAAACGACCGATAAGCCTCGTTGGCGAACAGAAACCGCAACTCCGAATCGATGGCCGCAAGCTGGTCGCGCGAACTCTCGACGGCCTGTTTGTAGTGGGTGATCCGCCGCTCGCGCTCCTTGCGCTCGGAGATGTTTCGGGCGATCGCGACCCGGTATCGGCGACCGTCGATATCGACGTCCGATGCCGAAATCTCGACCGGGACCGTGGTTCCGTCGGCCCGGACATGGGCCGTCTCGTAGTACTCTAATTCCCTGCCCTCCGGTGAATCCAAAAATTCCTTGAACTCATTCGGGTCCGCGAACTCGGGGTTGATCTCGGCGACGGACATCCCGACGAGCGTCGAGCGATCGTACCCGAGGACGTTGCTTGCGGTCCGGTTTACGTCTTCGATCGTCCCCGTCGTCGGGTCCATCAGGAACACGCTGTCGGTCGCTTCGTCGACCAGCCGTCGAAACAGCGTCGTCTCGCGCTCGCGCTCGCGCATCTGGTCCGCCTGTCTCGCCGTGACGGCCCCGGCGGCCACGAAGACGACCATGATCACGATTCGGATGTACAGTTCGTGGGCCGGTATGTCTGTCAGGAGTAGCGCGACGAACGGCGTCCCCTCGTAGAAGAACATGGCGTCTAAAACCGCATCGAGAACCCAGACGGACATTCCGAGGGCCACAGCGACCGCCAGAATCCCCCTCGTGGTTCGCATGTGGTGTACTGACACTCGGCACGGACTTAACTCACCCGGCGAGGGCAACCTGTGACCGCGCCGTTCAGATAGTCATCTGCCTCCGATCGCTCCAGACGGTAGGTGGTTGGCTCACCGAAAGATCACGCTGCTATCGCTGTGCCTCAGTGACGACGGTTGCCAGCTCCCGGGTCGCGACTGCCGGCTCGTCCGCGTCCGTGATTTCGGTAATCACCGCAACGCCGTCCGCCCCGGCCTCGACTACCTCGCTTGCGTTCTCGGTGGTGACGCCCCCGATTCCCACGACCGGGATGTCGACGGCGTCGACGATATCCGCCAGACGGTCGGTGCCGATGGCGTACTCATCGTCATCGATGTCGTCCTTCGAGCCGGTGGCGTAGATCGCCCCGACGCCGAGGTAGTCCGCCCCGGCTGCTTCGGCCTCGCGGGCGTCGTCGACGAACGACACTGACCGCCCGATGATCGCGTCTTCGCCGAGCAAGTCACGAGCGACAGCCACGGGTAGATCCTCGTCGCCGAGGTGGACGCCGTCGGCATCGAGTGCGAGTGCGAGGTCGACCCGGTCGTTGACGATGAAGGTGACGCCCGCCTCCCGGGTGTGCTCCCGGATTAGCCGCCCGGTCTCGTAGCGCTCCCGCGCGCTGCGGTCCTTTTCACGCAGTTGCACCACGTCCACGCCGCCGTCGACCGCCGACGCGACGACTTCGGGGGTCGTTCGCTCGCCGGAGAGCGATTCCTGGGTGACCAGATAGACGTTCCAGTCGGGCATAGCCATGTCTGGGTCCGGCGTCGGTGAGTGCGTTGTGGTTCAGCGACCGACCGCCGCGTCGTGGGCTCCCTCGACCGTCCGCCGGAGTTCAGCGACATCGGGCGCGTACGCGAGATGCGTATTGCAATCACAGTCCGAAGCCCCGATCCCCGCAACCGGTTGGGCTTCGGCCGCGATCTCCCTGGCGACTGGACATTCGATGCCTTCGTCGACCGTCTTCACCACGTCCGTCAATTCCGTCCCGGGGTGCCCCAGCAGGTAATCGACGTGCCAGTGGCGAACGTCCCGCTCGCCCGCCGCGAGTTCGCGGTGGCGGTCGATCCGGCCGAACCCGCCCGTCCCGAAGGCGCTGCCGGTGTAGGCGTACCCGCCAGCCGCCAGCTCGCGCTCGCCCGCCGCGCCGAAGGTGATCGTCGCCGCTTGATCGAGGGTGACGAGGAGCGTATAGGTTCCCTGGGCTGTCATCGATCGCCCGTTCGTCAGTGGTTCCGAAAGGTCTACCGGAGTCAGCCGCTCGAACCATGTTCTTGGCCGCCCTAAATCATCACGTTTGTCCACATCTGTTTTCAACGGGTGGGAACACCCCTGTGCCCTTTTTGGTGAACCTAGCTAATCCGTAGTTAGGTGAGACTAAATGAGTGAGGTACTGGCCGACGTGGGTTCAGGGGAGTCCGTCCGGTTGACCGAGGTACCGGACGGGGACACGCGCGCACGGCTGTTACGGCTGGGATTTCTGGACGGGGCCGTCGAGTGTCGCCACCATATCCGGAAGGGGCCGGTGATCGTGCGGCGCAACGGAACGGATCTCGCACTCGGCTCGGACCTCGCTGGCGAGATCGAGATCGAACGGCCGACCACGGAGGCCAGTGATTGAGTATGGAGGGGTGTCACGACGCCGGGTGTGAGGCGAGCGAGATCGCCGCCGATTCCACCCTGGCGCTGGTTGGCTGTCCGAACGTCGGCAAAAGCGTTGTCTTCGGCGAACTCGCCGAGCAGTACGTCGACGTCTCGAACTATCCCGGCACCACCGTCGACACCACGCTCGCCGAGTTCGGCGACTACCAGCTGACGGACACGCCCGGCGTCTACGGCATCTCCGCGTTCAACGAGGAGGAGCGGGTCACCCGTGAGATCGTCCTCGAAGCCGACGCCGTGGTCAACGTCGTCGACGCGACCCACCTCGACCGGGATCTGTTCCTGACGCTGCAACTGCTCGATATGGGTATCCCGACCGTCGTCGCCCTCAATATGATGGACGAGGCCGAGGCCGGCGGGATCGATATCGACGTCGACGCGCTGGAGGATGCCCTGGGCGTCCCGGTCGTCCCGACCGTCGCCGTCGACGGCGAGGGGACCGACGACCTTCGCGAGCGGATCCCCGAGGCGACCGCGCCCGAAACGACCGCCGTCGAGGACTACTACGACGAACTCCCCGACGAACTTACGGCGACACGTGCCGAGAAGACGCTGCTTGTCGAGGGTGACGAGCCGCTGGCCCGCGAGGTCGACGTCGGCGGCGTGATGGCCGACGGCGGATCGGCCGCGCTGGTCGAACCCGGACTGCGCGAGGAGATCTACGGGGGGCGTCGCTCGCGCGTCCAGTCCATCGCCGACGAGGTCCAGACCGTCACCGAGGTCGAGGGCGGGATCAGGGAGTGGCTCTCGGACCTCATGATCCACCCCCTGACGGGCACGCCGATCGCGCTGGCGATGCTCGGACTCATCTTCTACCTCATCGGCGGGGTGGTCGCCCAGCGGATCGTCGGCATCACGGAGGGCGACATTTTCGCCCAGCACTACAACCCCGCCGTCGAGGCGTTCGTGAGTGACCTCCTACCAGAGGCGGCCTGGGTCGACCCGATCGAGTTCCTGCTGATCAACCCCGAACTCGGCCTGCTGACGATCACCGTCCAGTACGTCGTCGGCGTCCTGCTGCCGCTGGTGCTGGCCTTCTACCTCGCTATCGGGCTGCTGGAGGACTCGGGCATCCTGCCCCGGCTCGCGGTGTTGACCGATCGCGGTCTCAACCGGATCGGCCTCAACGGCCGGGCGGTCGTCCCGATGATCGTCGGCGTCGGCTGCGTGACGATGGCGGTCATCACCACCCGGATGGTCGGCTCGCGACGCGAACGGCTCATCTCGACCGCACTGCTCGGCCTGGCCGTGCCGTGTTCGGCCCAGATCGGCGTCATCATGGGGCTGCTCGCGGGACTCGGGCTGGTCTGGTGGTTCGGCTACCTCGGCGTCCTGCTGGCCGTGCTCGGCATCGCCGGACTCGTCCTCGACCGGACGCTGCCCGGGGAGGGCCAGGCGCTGGTGACGGAACTCCCGCGGTTGCGCGTCCCCCGGCCGGGCAACCTCCTCCGGAAGACCTACAACCGCACGAAGATGTTCCTGCGGGAGGCCGCGCCGCTGTTCGCCGCGACGGCCCTGGTCGTCTCCGCTCTGGACTACGTCGGCGGGCTGGACGCGATCATGGACGGCCTGCGCCCGCTGACCTCGCTGATCGGGATGCCCGCGGACTTCGGACAGATCCTCGTCCTGGGGCTGATCCGGCGTGACTTCGCCGCTGCCGGTATGACCGACATGGCGCTGAGTCACGCCCAGATCTTCGTCGGCCTGATCGTCATCACGCTGTTCGTCCCCTGCATCCTGACGATGACGATGATCCTCAAGGAGCGCGGCAAGAAGAGCGCGCTCCTGATGTGGCTCGGCTCGTGGGTCGCGGCCTTCACTGTCGGCGGGATCGCGGCCGCCACGCTGGGGGTGCTCGGGGTATGAACTGCCCGACCTGCGGCCTCGACTTCGAGCCGACCGAGGACCTGCAGTGCCCCCGCTGTGGCGCGTCGCTGTCCTGCTCGACGGTCACCTGTGGCGACTGTGACGCCTGTGAGGGCGTCTTCGAACAACTCCGCCGGACCGCCACCGATCGGCTGCGTGCCGACGGCGGCACGGAGTAGGCTCCCCGCTCACCGGCCACACCTCGCTCGACCGACCGTTTCTTTTCCCTGTGGCCCCACGTCGTGGTATGGACCGGGCCGGAAGTACGGTGCAGGCGAGCAGTCCAACCACGGTACTGATCGGCGTGCTGGTCGTCTTTTTCCTCCTGCAGCGGCTGCTTGAAGTGTTCGGCGGCGCACCCGGGACGTTCGCCCTCGCCTGGCCGCTCTCGGAGAACCCCTGGACGCTGGTGACGAGCGTGTTCGTCCACCGCCGGCTTCCACATCTTGTCCCCAACGCCCTCTTCCTGTTCGTGATCGGGATCATCCTCGAACGGCGGACGGACCCCTGGCGCTTTTATGCGTTTTTCGTCGTCGTCGGGATCATCGCCGGGGTGATGGAAGTGACGGTCGCCCAAGTGCTGGGCCAGCCGGTCGCCGTTCTCGGGGCCAGCGGCGCGGTTTTCGGCCTGCTCGGGTACATCCTGTCGGGTAATCCGATCACCGACGCCGTCGCCGATCGGCTCAGTGTCGATCCGCGGGTGGCGATCCTCGTCATGATCGGCGTCGCGCTCGCGATCACGTGGCTCACCAGGGGCCGTCAGGTCGCGCTGGTCGCCCATTTCACCGGACTCGTCCTCGGGCTGGTGGCCGGCCGAGCGCACGTGCTCCGGAGTAGTCGATCGCGTACGAGAACCAGTACGGAGCGGCGACGCTTCTGAGTAAACAGCCTCGGGCGCGGTGGCCCGAGGCTTCTATTAGAACTCGCAACCGTCGGGCACCGTTCGCTCGTGGAGACGCGTGACGACCCGGTCGGCGACGGTCTCCAGGTGATCGACGTCCTCGCGGTTGTAGGAGATCAGCGTCTCCAGGGCGTCGTCGTCGCCGCGCTCGGCCTCGTACCACAGCCGAACGGCGTCCTTTCCCGAGAGGTCCGGCCGGTCGCGTTCGATACCCACGTCTTTCTCGATCTGTTTGAGCCCGCCCGTCAGATCGAGTTGCCGGCAGGGATACATGAGATCGAGGTGCGGTCGGTCGAGGAGTCCGTCGAGGTCGAAGGAATGCTCGAGGAAGGGCACGTCGAAGCGTTTGCCGTTGAAGGAAACGAGCAGGTCGGCGTCGGCGAAGGTTTCCCGGAGTCGGTCCGCGGTGAGATCCCGATCGCGGACGAAGGTCTTCGTCTCGCCGCCCTGCCGGACGCTGACGGTCGTCACCGTGTCGTGGCGCTGATCCAGGCCGGTCGTCTCGATGTCGAAGAAGGCCGCTGAGTCCTGAAAAGACTCGTAGAGGCGCCACTGCGCGCCGCTGGGGAACTGTTGGCCGAAGTAATGGCTGTCACCGCGAGCCAACCGCTCGCGAGCGTCGTCGATGAACGCCTCGATGCGCTCGGCGGTGGTTGAGCCGACCGCGTCCGGCTCGAAGTCGTCCCAGTGGGTCATTCCCTGCCGCCACAGCTTGCGCTCGGTCTGCTCGCCGACGCCCCTGACCGGAATGAAACTCTGCTCGACGCGCACGATACGGCTAGTCCATCACGGATGGTCCTAAAGGTCGCGGTACCGATGGCATGCGCCATCGAACTCAAAGCGTCGCTTTGACAGTCTGGACGTACGCGTTCGAACCCCAGCTTCGGTGCGGGGCGATCGTCTCGATCAGTGTTCGGGCCTGGTCGGTCCGAAGGTGGCCGTTCCGTGCGTAATCTCGGAGCAATCTCGGAGTCGTGATGAGCGTTGCGTCCTCGAGCAACGCGTGCACTCGTGCCAGGCTCCGGAATTCGTCAGTTAACAACCCGTCCGCGTCGATCGCGTTCGCCAGGACGATCCCGGCAGTCTCGCCCTCGTCCAGCCCGTGATCGGGGAGGTTCTCCGGCGTCTCGGCCCGATCCAGTGGATCGACGCGCGTATAGTGGTCGCTCGCGGCCAGAACGTTCGTCGCTGCCGCAGCGTGGATGTCGTCGTACCCGGCCATCTCGTGGAGTTCGCGCTCGACCTGCAAGGGAACCAGCACCTCGGGTCCGGTGAGGAGATATTGGAGGGGGTCAGGGTCGACGGCTGTCTCGTAGTTCGCGTCGGCCTTCGGGATCGCGAGGCTGACTAGCGCGCAGGTGTCGGCGACGACGGTCTCCATCGGTGGCTACTCCGTCGGGTCGACTTCGGCCGTCTCGCCGTCGTAGATATCGACGCTTTCGTCGGGTTCGGGCACGTCGAGGGGGCCGGATTCGAGGTCGGCCTTGAGTAACTCGAACGTGCGGGCGCGTTCGGCCCCGACGAGTGCCTCGACGAGATCGTGGTCAATCCGACCGTCGTAGTAGGCCTCGGCGACGCGCTGCTGGAAGTCCTCGTTGTCGGTCCGCTCGTCGAGAAACTCCTGGAGTGCCTCGTTGATCACGTCGGTGCGGTCGGTGCCCATTATCTCCGCGAGCGCGTCCGCCCGCTCGACGAGATCCTCTGGCGAGAGGAAGTGGACGCGTTTGTGGTCCGAGTCTGCGGCCATGTGTGTCTGTTATGTGCTCTCTTCGATTAAAGTTGTGTATGATACACCCATCATAGAGGCCGCGACGTCGACCACTGGAATTGTATCACCATTCGTCTCAGTTTCACTTTCACTGTGGTCTGAGAACTTTTTTGACCTTACCCTATGATTTCAATGGCGGAATGTTGACAACTAAACGACGAGAGGTGAGGTGACGCTGGATGCGTGTACTCGCCCGGTTGCGGGCACGAGCCGACGCGGCATACGACAACGCGTATCATCACAAGCTCCGCGGGCGACTCTGGGGCGCGCTCGACGGGACCGACTACGGCGAAAGCCACGACGAGAATCGCCCGAAGGCATTCACGTACTCGAATCCCTTCCCGCCGGGCGACATGGACGAGGGTGACGAACGAACGCTCCTCGTCGCCTCGCCGTACGAGGATCTGCTGGCCCACGTCGCCGCCGACCTGAAGGACGACCCCGAGCTGAACATCGGCGAGATGCCCTTCACCGTCGAAGAGATCACGCCACTCGCGCCCGACGTCGGCGAGCCCGGAACGAGCGGGACCATTTCGACTGGAACCGGCGTGTTGGTTCGGATTCCGCCGTGGCGGTTCGACGAGTACGGGATCGAGACGGAACACGACGAGGCAGAGTTCTGGCGACCGGAACACAGTATGGAGCCGTTCCGCAACCAGATCGAGGCGAACCTGGACAAGAAACACGATCTGTTCTGTCCGGAGTACCTGCCCGGACCGAGCGAGGTCGACGGCGAGTTGTTCGACGGCTACGAGTTGCTCAAGACCTTCGCGATTCCGGTCACGCCGACGACCGGCGAGACCGAGACGTGGGTGTTGAGCAAGTGGCGTTTCGAGTACACCGTTCGGAATGATGACCATCGGCGACACCTGAACCTGCTGCTCGATGTCGGAATCGGCGAACGGAATTCGCTCGGGTTCGGGTTCGTGAATATCGTCGACAAGACGGAACCGGGCGAGACGGAACTGGAGGGCGAGAATGCTTTCGCCTGAGGAGTTTCGCGAGGAGTACCCACCGGAGCGGCTGGACGAAGAGCTTCCCGAGAAGCCGATCACTTCGCTCCGGACGATACAGTACCTCTACGGGAAACTCTACACGCTCGCGACGGCCGGCGGTGGGACGTACGGCCCCTATCTCACGCCGGACGAAGCGGGTGATCTCGTCGATACCGACGACAGCCTGATCGTCGTCCGCGTAGATCTAAGCGGCGAGGAGCCGGCGCTCGCCACGGACGACAGCGGTCCCGTCGAGGTCACTCGCTACAGTGCCGACCTGGTCGAACGCGTCGGCCACTGCAAGTATCCGGCAGCGCGGGGGATCGACCACAGTATCACCCACCAGGCGGGCCGGAACAGCGACCCCGAGAAACTCGCCCGCTACGCGAAAGAGCGCCTCACAAAATGGGCGACCGATCCGGCCGTCCAGGGGGCTTCAGGCGACCACGAGGACGGCTGGATCGTCGAGGCACTGGCGGCGCTGGGCGAAGACAACGACGCACTCGATCGTATAGAGGACGAGGTCACCACCAAGCTCGGCGGCGAATCGACGACTGCGCTGCTCACTGTCAAGGTCAAAACGGAGTCCGACGGTGGATACCAGTGGCCCGGCGATCTCGATGTCTTCAAGGAGGCGATGCGCCAGCGCAAGCTCTCGAAACTCGTCACGAAGAACAAGGCCGACGATTCCTCTGGCGAGGCGACCGACCTCGTCACCGGGCAGCGAACACGGACGGTCGGTACGTCCGAGGATCCACAGAACTACTTCCTAGGCAAGCAGCTGGAGAAGTTCCCTGGCCTCGATATCGAGGAAGCCTGGCGAACCCATTCCATCTCCGAAGACGCGGCAGTGACGGTGATGAACGCCGAGACGTTCGTCGAGGCCTGCACGTACCGGACCTTCGGAGCGAAGGTGTACTACCTGCCATACTTCTTCGGGCGGGCATCGACCGAAGAGATATACGAGTTGTACAATCTACTGTACCAGGCCACAACAGAGGATGACGACCTGACGCCAGTCGAGAAGGCCTACGAGGACTTCCAGGACCAAGACGACACGTCGCTCCGGTTCTACGTCTCGGCAGTCATGCCACACCAGATGTCTCGCTACGATGTCTTCGGTGAGACACTGAACGGGCAGCTGCTCTATCCTCGGGACCTCGCGAGACACCACAATCGGATCGTCAGCGACACCTCGGCGTTCAACACCGACACGGACTGGAGTGCGCCGCTTCCGACCAACGAGAACTGGGGGCTGCTGACAGCAGACGACGAAGCACTCCACTCCGTCTCGTCGGGGTGGTACTTCTACCAGACGTTTGGCGAGCGTGACGACGACGAACCGACGCCGACGACCCGCGGATCGAGGCACTCGTCAGCGTTCTCGGCGGGGATGCCATCGCCGTCGAGACGCTCCTCTCGGAGTACGTCGACCGGATCATCGCTGACGAAGACGACGAGGATCTCGATGGATTCCCGTCGTTCCGGGTCGCCTCACAGTTCGCCCAACTGTGCGCCCTGACGACCGAGACACTCGATCTCCTGACGACCGACGACCCAGGCAAGCGACCGATTACGATCGAACCAGATTACGAGGAACACACGATGGAACGACTCGAAGACATTCAAATCATCCCAGACGGCGGCCATCCCGCCGCACCGAAACTCGAATCGTTTATCGAAGACACGCCTGCGATTGCGTGGGAGTCAAAGGCTGACGAGACGCTCACCGAGGCCGAAGCCGAGTACCGCCAATCGGTCAGAAACCAGCGCCGAGGCGCGTTCATGCTCGGCGCTCTCGTCGGCGAGGTCGGGAGTTATCAGGAGTACAGCGAAGATCGATCGACGACGCTCGTCGATCAGTTCCCCGTGAAGTCGATCACGCAATCCCGGGTCAAGAAAGTCACACGTGAGGCGATCGGCAAGACGCTCACCTATACCCGCCAGGAGAAGAAAAGTGGCGGCAGTTTCCCGGGGACGAAATTCGAACACGTCGTCGAGGAACTCCGAAAGACGATCGTTAAACCGGACCCCGACGACTGGGACATCGACACAGAAGACCTCCGGTTCTACTACGCCCTTGGCGTGACGTACGGATTGAACGACCATCCCGAATGGGACTCCCCGACTGAGGACACCGAGGAGGACATCTAACATGAGCGAACCCACACAGACCGTCGAGAACCGTTCTGAAATCGTGTTCCTGTACGATGCCGTCGACGCGAACCCGAACGGCAATCCACTGAGCGGATCGAACAGGCCGCGGATCGATCCACAGACCCAGCAGGCGATCGTCACGGACGTCCGGCTGAAGCGGTATCTCCGCGACCAGTTGGACGACGACGGCCACGGCGTCTACATCCGTAACGTCCAAGACGAGGGTGAACAGTACACTCGCGCTGAACTCCTCGAAGACCGGCTGAAGGCCGTCGATCCTGACGATTACGACCTCGAAGACGACGAGGAAGCGGCGCAGTTCAGAGACGATGTCTTCGGAGAGTACCTCGAAGAGAGTGCAGACGTGCGGTACTTCGGAGCGACGATGTCCGTCGATACGGACAACGCGTACGCGAAGCATCTCCCGGACCACTTCACTGGCCCAGTTCAGTTCTCGCCGGGCAAGTCGATCCACGCCGTCAACGAAAACGAGGAGTACGACAGTCTCACCAGCGTGATCGCTACCCAGGAGGGGAAAGAACAGGGTGGGTTCGACCTCGACGACCACCGCATCCAGTACGGGCTCATCCGGTTCCACGGACTCGTCGACGAACACGGAGCCGCCGACACGAATCTCACGCGGGCCGACGTGGAGCGTCTCGATACGCTCTGTTGGCGTGCGATCAAAAACCAAACCATCAGTCGGAGCAAAGTCGGCCAGGAGCCACGTCTCTACTGTCGGGTCGAATACGGCAAGGAGAGCTACCATCTCGGCGGCCTCGACAAGGATCTCACCCTCGACGACGAGGCCTCGAAGGACCACGACGAACTCCGAAACATCCGCGATCTCACGCTGGACATCGATGACTTCGTGGATCGGATCTCGAACGCCAGCGACCAGATCGAACGCATCCGAGTGGTCGCGAGCGATGTCCTCGAGGTCTCCCACGGGACCGACAGCGGTGGTCCGGAACTCCTGTACGACGCGCTTCGAACGGCAGTCGGACCTGACCGAGTCGATATCGTCGATGTCTACGACGAGTACCCTGAAACGCTGCCACAGGGCACCGGCGAGTGACCATGGACCAGGAATCGCCGAATCGGAGGACTGGGTCGGATGAGAGCGACAACGATCTGGATCGCTGTCTGTCCTTCGAGATCCGGGGTCCGTGGGGACACTTCCGGCGCGTCGAGGGGAACGTTGTCAAACAGACCTACCGGATCATTCCCCGAACGACCGTCGCCGGGTTGATCGCGGCGGTGCTGGGAATCGAACGGGACGGATATTATGATCTGTTCGGACCGGAGGTATCCGCGATTGCCATCCAGCCCGTCGAGGAACTGCGGACGGTCAACATGCCGATGAACACCCTCTCAACAGCAGCGGGAGATCTCACCTCGCTCAACCCACGCGGGAAGATCAGCATCAAACTCCCCAATCCCACGAAACTCCGCCAGCAACACAACTACGAGGTCCTCGTCGACCCTGCCTACAGGATCGACGTTGCGCTCGCTGACGACGAACGGTACGAACAGCTTCGTGAAACACTGGCCGCCGGGAAATCTCACTACGTCCCGAGTCTCGGTCTCTCCGAGTACCTCGCCGAGATCGACTACCTCGGGGAGTTCGATGTCGAAGCTGGCCCGGCTTCTGGGACCATCGCCGTCGACTCGGCTGTGCCCGACGCGATGAACGACGTCGTCCTCGATCCTGAAACGCGCTGCCAGATCGAGGAATCGCCGGCGTTCATGGCGTCCGACGGTGGCGGACGGACGACCACGGAGTACACCACGTACACATATAATCCCGACGCAGAGCCCTTGCAGGTCAGGGACGTACAAACCTCGCGAGTGGACGACCGGACCGTGGTGTTCGTCTGAATGGCGGAACGGTATTCCCATCCACCCGAGGGCGGGCGTGAGGGGGTCGGACTCGAGGTCCACCTCGCCGACGTTGCCGACCGCGTGGCACACGTCGTCCCTGACGATGCGACCACCCCGACCGACGAATCACTGCGATCTGTCGTCGAGACGCTGGCCTGGGTTCACGACTTCGGGAAAGCGACGACCCACTTCCAAGAGTATCTCCTCGAAAACAGCGAGGCTGACCCGCCGATGCTTCGGCATCACGCTCCGATCGGGTCGTTCGCGGCATACCATGCCCTCGACACACAGGGGTATGACACCGAAACGTGTCTGGCGGGCTTCGTCGCCGTGGCAAAACACCACGGCAAACTCCCGAACGTCGCGGAGTACGTCGTCGATCGAACACACCGACGAAACGGTGATTCGGGACAGAATACCGTTGAAAAGCGCCAGACAGTGGTACTCAAACAGATCAAGGACATCCACGACACCGTCCCAGACCTCGCAGAGAAGGTGTTCGAGAGCGCGACTGCTGGTTCCGGGGGCTGGGAATCGTTCGTGCGAAGATATCAGTCGGGGTCGCTGCTGAGTGATATCGAAGCCACAGTGGGAACGAAGACGGCCGGTCGCGGCGTTGACCCGGATGCACTCTCCACGTCCTGCTACGGGCTCGTCTTGCAGTGCTGGAGTGCACTCGTGCTCGCAGACAAAACCAGCGCCGCCGGTGCGGCGAACGAATCGGAAACCTATGCACCCAGGCAATCGGGCTTCGAGACACTCACCGAGTATATCGAGGATCTGGAGGCTGGCGTCACTGCGGATAAATACGGGACGAAAACAGAGCGCCTGAACTTCTATCGATCGGAAGCCCGGAAAGATATACTCGACAACGTGGCGTCGTTCGCCGAGAGTGGTGGGGGCATTGGGACGCTCACGCTCCCGACCGGGATGGGAAAGACGCTGGCCGGATTGTCGGCCGCTTTTGCACTCAGAGATGCCCTTGATGGCGATCACGTGGTGTACGCCCTTCCGTTCACGAGCATTATCGATCAGGTCGTCGACGAGATCGAAGAGATCTATGAGACCGACACTGCAGGACGACTCCTCACCGCACACCACCATCTCAATGATACGATAATTCGCGATACTGACGACCAGTCCGCTGACGATGCTGATCGGAACGACGATGTCGCAGGGATGCTTGGCGAAAGCTGGCGCGCAGGCCTGACAGTCACGACGTTCGTCCAGTTGTTCGAGAGTCTGGCCGGACCGCAAAACAGGCAGTCGATGAAACTCCCAGCACTCCGTAACGCCGTCGTCGTCCTCGACGAGCCACAGAGCCTCCCGCTGGACTGGTGGAAACTCGTCCCTCGACTTGTGGACGTGCTTACCGAGCAATACAACGCGACGGTTATCGCGATGACTGCCACGCAGCCACGGCTGTTCGAGGACGAATTCGAACTCGTGGACGACCCGGACCGATATTTCGAAGTCGTCCGTCGCGTTTCCTACGAGCTCGACGATTCGACCGAGCGCTACATCCAGTCTCAGAGCGAGCCAAAATCTTACGCGGCGGCCGCCAACGAACTCCGTGCGGCTGTTGAATCGGAGCTGACGACGCTCGCTGTCTGTAACACGATCGACAGCGCCCGGGAACTCACCGAACGGGTCGACGACGATGGCTTTGTCGACGTTGGTCGCCTGTACGACGAGGAACTGCAGAAGCAGGGATCGGTTGATGACGTTGATCCTGTAGAGCTCGCGAAACGTGTTGCAGCGACCGACGACAATGCACTTCTGCATCTGTCGACTCGACTTCGGCCTGCGGATCGGCTCACGCTGATCGAGACTGCAAAAGCGCTCACCGAACGGGGCCATCCGACGCTCGCGATCTCGACGCAACTCGTCGAGGCCGGCGTCGACATCAGCTTCGATCGCGTGTTTCGCGACCTCGCTCCGATCGACAGTATCGTTCAGGCAGCCGGCCGGTGTAACCGTTCTTTCGAGCGCGAACAGGGAGTCGTCACTGTCTGGTGGCTCGACGTGCCCGACGAGCAGTCGAAGACGCCGGCGGAAGCCGTGTACAATCGCGGGACAACGCTGCTTCCTACTGTCGCAGACACGCTCCGACAGATCCGGGACGAATCCGGATCGCTTTCCGAGACTGACGTAGCTCGAAGGGGTGTCGAACGGTATTTCGAACGGCTGCGAGAAGACAAGGATGTCGGGAAGCAAACGTATGCCGACTGGGTTGACGACGCGAAAGCGAACGAACTCGGAACCATTTCGCTCATCGACGAACAGCTTTCGGCAGAGATCGTCGTCACCCGAACGCCTGCTGAACGGGAGCGGGCGGAAGCGATACGGAACGCTCAACGCAACTATGAGTTTGAGGAACTTCGCCAGTTGCTCGACGAGACGAAGCCGCTGCGTATTTCGGTCCCGTATTACTCCGAGGATAGCGAGACCGCCGATGCCATCACGGATCTCCCGCCACTCGTCGAAGACGAAGGCATATATGAACTCGACGTGCAGCAGAATCCGTCACACTTCGACCGAACGACGGGCTTCGTCGTTCCCGAGGCGAGCGTCGATCACCAGTTCCTATGAGTGGACACACTGACGAGCGGACCGGCGAAACCGACCCTGTCGATCTCCTGCTCGAATCAGCACGCGACGAGGCTGTCGAGTCGTCGTTTCACGTTACCGGCGTAATGATGCAGTACTATGAGGTCTGTGAGCGCGAACTCTGGTTCGAAAGCAGGGACATCGAAATCGACCGAGAGAACCCGAACGTCGTCCGGGGCACACACGTCGACGAGACGGCCTACGACGAGAAACGACGGAATCTGAGTATTGACGGTCGGATCGCGCCCGACCTGCTTGATGACGGCCGCGTCGTCGAGGTGAAGCCGTCCTCGACGCTAGTCGAGCCGGCGCGTCTCCAGTTGGTGTACTACCTCTGGTATCTCGATCGGGTCGTCGGCGTCGAGAAAGAGGGTGTGCTGGCTCATCCGACCGAACGAAAGCGCGAATCGGTCGAACTGACAGACGAAACTGAACAGCAAGTCGAGGACGCGATTCGCGGGATTTACGACGTGATTCGAAGCGAGACGCCACCGCCCGCGACGGAAAAGCCGTTCTGTGAGTCGTGTGCGTACTACGACTTCTGCTGGAGCTGTTGATCCATGAACGACAACTACCACATCTTCTCGGACGGACGGGTCGAACGCCACAACGACACGGTACGACTCGTCACCGAGGACGACGAGAAGAAGTACCTCCCGATCGAGAACGCCGAAGCGCTGTACCTCCACGGGCAGATCGACTTCAATACGCGGGTGATCTCGTTTCTCGACGACCACGGCGTCGCGATGCACGTTTTCGGCTGGAACGACTACTATTCGGGCTCGATCATGCCCGAGCGTGGCCAGACGTCGGGTCAAACGGTCGTCGAACAGGTCCGGGCCTACGACGACGAAGCCCATCGTGGCAACATCGCCCGTGAGATCGTGGCGGGAAGCATCCACAACATGCGGGCGAACGTCACCTATTACGACAACCGGGACTACGATCTCGGCGCGACACTCGAGTCACTCGACCGTCGACGTGACGAGATCAAGTCCGTGGCGTCAGTCGAGGAAGCAATGGGCGTCGAAGCGAGTGCGCGACGTGCCTACTACGCGATCTTCGATCAGATTCTGCCCGACGGCTTCGTCTTCGGGGGTCGAAAGTACAATCCGCCAAACAACAAGGTGAACAGTCTGATATCGTTCGGCAACAGCCTGGTCTACGCGAATATCGTCTCGGCAATCCGGGCCACGGCACTCGATCCGACGATCAGTTATCTCCACGAGCCTGGCGAACGGCGGTACTCGCTGGCACTGGATCTCGCTGATCTGTTCAAGCCCGTCCTGACCGATCGCGTCGTCTTCCGACTCGTGAATCGGGGCCAGTTGTCCGACGACGATTTCGATTCGGAGATGAACGCGTGTCTGCTCACCGAGAGTGGCCGGGAGACGTTCTCGAAGGAGTTCGAGCAGACGCTCGACCGGACGGTCGAGCATCCGAACCTCAACCGGAAGGTCAGCTATCAGTATCTCCTGCGAGTCGAGGCGTACAAACTCAAGAAACACCTCCTGACTGGCGAGCCCTACGAGGCTTTCGAACGGTGGTGGTAACATGGTGTATGTTGTCGCCGTCTACGACGTCGAAGCGGACCGAACCTACCTCTTTCTGAACTTCTTGCGTCGGTATCTCACACACGTACAGAACTCGGTGTTTGAGGGTGAAATCACAGAGGGCGATCTCGAAGAGGTCAAGGGAAAACTTGATTCGATGCTAGAGCCCGGCGAGTCGGTGATCGTCTACCGGATGAGTTCCGAACAGTATGTCTCGCGTACTGTCTACGGCGAGGATCCGACCGAGGACAGCCAATTTCTATAGTGTCGTCATCGACCCCCCGGGTCTCGTGGGCTATTGCCGGTCGACGAAAACACTAACTTCCAGGCAAGGGTATCACGCGCTATATGGCCGGTTTCGGCCATGGTTTCAGACGGACCCTCGTGGGGTTGAAGCACGTTTCCCGAACCACCACGCGAGAATAACGCTCCGGTTTCAGACGGACCCTCGTGGGGTTGAAGCACTCATTTGTCGAACCCAATCCGCAACCCGTATCGGTTTCAGACGGACCCTCGTGGGGTTGAAGCCGTGTGTGAAAGGCGATATAACACTCCAAGAAGAATGGTTTCAGACGGACCCTCGTGGGGTTGAAGCCAATTTGTAGGTCTCAAGGAGGCCGATGTGCTATGAGTTTCAGACGGACCCTCGTGGGGTTGAAGCCAGACCAAGCGACCAGCGGTGGAAGAGGCTAAACGGGTTTCAGACGGACCCTCGTGGGGTTGAAGCACTGAGGACGGCAGTGCGGCCAGCCATCCACTCAGTGTTTCAGACGGACCCTCGTGGGGTTGAAGCCAAAACGCCGAGAATCCCCACGTCCTGCCCCGAGACGGTTTCAGACGGACCCTCGTGGGGTTGAAGCATGGGACGAGTGCGGATGTTGTGACCGTCGTTTCGTGTTTCAGACGGACCCTCGTGGGGTTGAAGCCTCGCTGCCCTCCTCTGCGGTCATTGTTTGAGCACGTTTCAGACGGACCCTCGTGGGGTTGAAGCTCTCCGGGTCCTGGTATCACGTTGAACGCCTGTCGGGTTTCAGACGGACCCTCGTGGGGTTGAAGCGAAATCTGTCGAATATCGGCGGCGGTGGTGGGCTTAGTTTCAGACGGACCCTCGTGGGGTTGAAGCGAGTACCTCGCGCCGCGCGGCGCGGCCGGCCGGCTGGTTTCAGACGGACCCTCGTGGGGTTGAAGCGAGCGTCACGTTCACGCCGGAAGCGCCGAAGGTTCCGTTTCAGACGGACCCTCGTGGGGTTGAAGCGAACCCGGGGATTTGGCCCCGAAGCGGAACGCTACGGTTTCAGACGGACCCTCGTGGGGTTGAAGCGACGAAGTGGGCGCGAAGTTGCATGTCGCTGCGGAGTTTCAGACGGACCCTCGTGGGGTTGAAGCGGGCAACCGCGTCCCGCAGCCCTCGCAGCGACGAATCGGGTTTCAGACGGACCCTCGTGGGGTTGAAGCGCTCCGGTACGCCTACCTCACGGCGGGGGGTGGGTTTCAGACGGACCCTCGTGGGGTTGAAGCCCCTCGGTGGTCCAGACGACGTATCCGGGATCAGCAGTTTCAGACGGACCCTCGTGGGGTTGAAGCACGACGTCCAGCACATCCACGGCCACGAAGGCAAGAGTTTCAGACGGACCCTCGTGGGGTTGAAGCAAACCCCGCCCGGCCCGTTCTCGGCCAACACTTTGGCGGTTTCAGACGGACCCTCGTGGGGTTGAAGCCCCGATGGACAGGTCATTGTCGATATACAGTTTCCGTTTCAGACGGACCCTCGTGGGGTTGAAGCCTCGGGGACGCCGTGCTCGACCAACCGCTCGGCCAGGTTTCAGACGGACCCTCGTGGGGTTGAAGCGGAATGTCGTAGGGACTCATCCCGTCGAGGACGGGTTTCAGACGGACCCTCGTGGGGTTGAAGCGAGACGATATAGCCGCCCGCCCTACTCGTCGACGGCGTTTCAGACGGACCCTCGTGGGGTTGAAGCCATCTCCTGCTCGAAAGCCTCCTGGCGCTCTTCGAGTTTCAGACGGACCCTCGTGGGGTTGAAGCAACTACCGGGCCGACATCGACGCCGAGCACAACGAGTTTCAGACGGACCCTCGTGGGGTTGAAGCAACTACCGGGCCGACATCGACGCCGAGCACAACGAGTTTCAGACGGACCCTCGTGGGGTTGAAGCCACGCTAGCCGTGGGTGGCGTGATTGCGGTAATCCTCGTTTCAGACGGACCCTCGTGGGGTTGAAGCAAAGACGACACGTTCCTTACTAACGGAATCAGCCGGGTTTCAGACGGACCCTCGTGGGGTTGAAGCGTCGGCCCCGTGCAGTACGCGCCAGCGCCCCATCAGTTTCAGACGGACCCTCGTGGGGTTGAAGCCCCGGCGGCGATCTCCTCGTCGCGCTCGGCATGGTGTTTCAGACGGACCCTCGTGGGGTTGAAGCGTGATCGGGTCCTTCCCGAAAACGGTCGCACACGCGTTTCAGACGGACCCTCGTGGGGTTGAAGCACCTTTCGCGCCGGTTCAGCGGCCATCAATATGATAGTTTCAGACGGACCCTCGTGGGGTTGAAGCCAACTGGATGCGAGGTTAGCCTGCACCGTCGCAAACTGGTTTCAGACGGACCCTCGTGGGGTTGAAGCCTCGTCGCCTACGGCAAGAACGTCCAGGACAGCCTGCGGTTTCAGACGGACCCTCGTGGGGTTGAAGCACCTGGCTGAAGATCATCCCCTCGCCGATATCCATCGTTTCAGACGGACCCTCGTGGGGTTGAAGCCGCGAGTGAGTACTCGTCACCCCCCGCATCCGGGGTGGTTTCAGACGGACCCTCGTGGGGTTGAAGCGCCTTCACCGCCAGGGAACACGAGGATGACGCCAGTTTCAGACGGATCCTCGGGGGTTGAAGCGTCCTTGATCTCGCCGTGGGCTTCGGCGAGCGATCTTTGGTATATACTTACGTTTAGCGAAGCTCCCACCCGAACTCTGTCTCTGGCATGGTGTCCTCCTATGAAAAGACGCCCTCGGCTGCCGCGTCAGGCCCGCGTCGCAGTGATCGTGAGAGATACCGTCACTTCGCCGTCAGGGCTCGCGCCGTAGACGCCAGTGTTGTCGAACACCAGATCATACTCTCCTGCCCCGACTGACGTAGTTAGCTGTCCACTCTCCGCAGCCGTCCGTTGAGCGCGGTGTTGGACATCTGAGTTTCTGTCCCGGTAACGATCGTACTCGTCGTCATCAAGGAGGATGACGTCGATCGGGCCGCCGTCAGTCACCTCGAACTCAACACTGTACTCGACAGCCACATCCGGCTCGAGGATGCGTGTCGCGTACCGACCGGAAGGGATCGTGACCGTTCCCTCGAGCGTCTCCGACGTCAGCCCGGAACTCCGCTCGACATCCCAGCCCTCGCCGTAGACTCGGTGCGTGGTCTGGCCGAGCGAGTCCAGCGCGACGATCGCGCCACCGCCCAGGAGCACCGCGCCACCGCCCAGGAGTAACCGCCGGCGCGTTACCAGCGTCGGGCCGTCGCCCGCCCCGCCGGCCCCGAGGGCCTCGTCCGCCGGTGGCTCTTCGGGCGCACGCCCCGTCTCGCCGAGGAGATCAGATCCACACTCACTGCAGTACCGGCCAGAGCCGGGCGCTTCGGCCCCACACACCGGGCAATATGTTGGCGTCTCAAACTCTACCATGTGTGGATCTGTGTATGGGTATCAAATATATTTCGGGGCATGGTCACTTCCACTGGGCTGTTTGGACAGTCAGCGCGAGCTGGACATCTCGCCACGGCCACCAGTTTCAGACGGACCCTCGTGGGGTTGAAGCCCAGCCGATGCTAACCCGTCGCTCGTTGCTTAAAACGGTTTCAGACGAACCCTCGTGGGGTTGAAGCGACTCGCAGGCGGGTGTGATCGCGACGATCGGTGCGAGTTTCAGACGGACCCTTGTGGGGTTGAAGCAACGACTTCCCGGCCTACGGCGAAGACTCCGAGATGGTTTCAGACACACTCTCGTGCGGCGACTTCTTCCAAAACCAGCACTGTGACGGAATCGCGTTTCCGACCACTCGGCAGTGTCACTCCAAGTTTAACCGAATCCTACACGTTTTCGATCCGCCCGTCTCGCGACCGCCAGTCTCCACGATCGAGGAGTCGTTCGAGCATCGGCCGAAGATCGTCGGCGGCGACGCCGAAGTATTTCTCGCGGCCGACAGGCGTCCGGAACTGGACGATACAGGTGTGATCGGTGGCTTTGAAGACCGTCAGCATACTGCCGGTCGTGCGGTTTCCGGCGGCGAACAATCGTGATGTCCCCCCGCTCGTTACACGTGACCCGAGTTCCCAGCTCAGTGATTCGATCGCCGCCCGGTCGATCGGCAGAATGTCGGCGAGGTGTTTGCCGTCCCCCGAATCGGATCCACCCTGCCGCGCCTCACGGGATGACATACCACTGCATACGCGATGGGTTACTAAAAATGACGCCATTCGAGCGCTCTCTTGTGGCGTGGTAACACGTGTGTGAACCAACAAGCCTATATACTGGTGTGGTATACCATGTCATGTATGGCGACCGCACCGAGCACCGACGACGTCATCGATCAGTTCCTTGCCCAGCGCGGGCACGAAACGGACGCGGTCGGATGGGACGAGAGTTATAATAAAAAGCAGTGTCCCGAGTGTGGTGGATTACACGAGGCGACAGCCACGGAATGCTCGGTCTGTGAGTGGACGCCGGCGCGGTCAAGCTAGGATCGCGTTCGAGCTTGGTGGTCCTCCGGCTCCGGTTCGGACATCTCCCAAGATTTTTCAGCACCGCCAGAATACCTATCGTCAGTGGACGAAAAACGCCCCATTGAAGAGGTGCTGGATACGATCGGGGATCAGCACGCGCGCCACGTGCTCGCGGCCGTCAGCCAGGCACCCAAGTCGGCCAAGGAACTTAGCGAGGAGCTCGAGCTGTCACTGCCGACGGTCTATCGTCGGCTCGAAATCCTCGAGGAGCACGATCTGGTCAGCGACCAGACGAGCGTCGCCGAGGACGGCAACCACTACAAGGTCTATGAGTCGAACTTCGAGAGCACCGTCATCAGGCTCGAAGACGACGAGTATCAGGTTCGGATTTACCGATCGGAGAACTTGCCCGACCGGTTCGGCCAGCTCTGGGACGACCTCAACCTCGAGTGAGACCGTGTCGCTTACCGCAACTCTTTGAGTAGCTTAATATAGGGAGCTTGTCAAACTGGAGACGATCGTACTATGGTCGACACCGTGGTGCAGTATGGACAGGGGGCCCTGGTGTTGTTACGACTCGTGCTCTTCGGGCTGACGCTCGGGATCACGCTCATTAGCTTTCAGGCGTACCAGAAACGACGGAGCGAGCGACTCCAGTATGCGTTTATCGGGTTCGCTTTCATCAGCATGGGAGTCGCCGTCAGCAACATCGTCTCGCAGATGTTTACGTCCCAACCGGCTCCGCGAGTGCGGCTATTTTTCGATATGACCCAGACAGTGCCGTTTATCATCGGCTTTGCCATGCTGTACGTCTCGTTGTACCGGTAGCGAATTGGGGTACTTTCGCGGTCAGGGAAAAGTCACGTCGCTTATGAGGGGGCGGCCCTAGTTACTGTGCAATGACTGAATCGACGTCCCAGGTGACCCGTCTGTTCGGTGGGCCTGGCAGCGGGAAGACGACGGCGTTGCTCGACCGGGTCGAGGACCTCCTCGAAGACGACGACGTAGACGTTCGGGATGTCCTCGTCGTCTCGTATACGCGGGCAGCTGCCGCGGAGGTTCGCGAGCGGCTCGCCGAGCGCCTCGACGTCTCGCCGCGCTCACTCAAGGGCAACGTGTGTACGATGCACGCAAAGGCCTACGAGTTGTTGAACCTCTCGCGTGGCGACGTCGTGGGCGAGTCCGACAAACAGGAGTTCGCCGAGGAGTACGGCATCGAGTACGAGGATCAGTACGAAGGTGGCCGACGGCGAACGGCCCGATCGACGACGATCGGCAACAAGATCATCGCCACGAGCCAGTGGCTCCAGCGCACTCGCCGGGACGTCGCCGACTGGTACGATGTCCCCTTCAAGTGGAACGACGAGAAGGTCCGACTGCCGCCGGAGATCGACGAGAACGCTCAGACGGGCAACAAGTACACCCCGACGTGGCCCAGCGACGACGACCGGATCGACGTCCCGGAAGTCATCCGCGCCTGGCGGTCGTACAAGGGCGAACACGGCCTGGTCGGGTTCGCCGACATGCTCGAACGCGTCAAGCAGCGCTCGCTGCTCCCCAGCGTCGATTACCTCGCCATCGACGAGTTCCAGGACATCACGACGCTGCAATACGACGTCTACGAGGAGTGGAAAGCCCACGTCGACCACGCGCTGATCGCGGGCGACGACGATCAGGTCGTCTACGCCTGGCAGGGAGCCGACCCCAACCTCTTGCTCGAAGAGGAGGGCGAGGACGTCATCCTCGACACCTCACATCGACTCCCCTCGGAAATCCTCGAAGTCGTCCAGCGCGAGGTCACCCATATCGACCAGCGCCAGGAGAAGAACCTCTCGCCGCGCAAACAGGGGGGCAACGTCGAGGCCGTCCGGAACCCGTCGATGCTCGATCTCGTCCGGAACGTTCGGGGGACCGTCGAGGAGGACGACGGCACCGTCATGGTGTTGTTCCGGGCGCGCTACCAGATGTTCCAATTTGTCGATGAGTTCATCGACGAGGGCATCCCCTTCCGGACGATGACCGACCAGCGGATGTGGACCGACCGCCTTACGGACTACGTCAACGGGATCGAGGCCCTCGCGGCGGACGAACCGTTGACAGCGTTGGAGGGGCGACGGCTCGCGGACATGCTCGAAGACACGGCCTTCGGGACGGGCGAACGCGACGATCTCTTCGACGATCTCGAAGAACGACAGGAAGCCGCCGAGACGGACGACCTCACCGAGATCGAGGTCGAGCCCGACCTCATTCGCGATCACGCCCCGTTCCTGCCGGAACCGCCGGCCGCCGCCGACATGGTTCGGAAAGTCACCAGCTTCCAGGAACAGACGATCGACGCGTACTTCGCCGGCGACTACGAGGGGATGGACCCCGGGCGGGTTCGCCTCGGCACGATCCACAGCGCGAAGGGTCGGGAGGCCGATCACGTCTTCGTCGCGACGGATCTCACTGAGAAGGTCGTCGAGCAGATGGCCGCGACCGTCGAGCGCAACGAGATCGACGTGCCCGCTGTCGATGAGTTCACCAAACACACCGATCCGGTTCCGACGCTGACCGACAACGAGCGCCGGGTCTTCTACGTCGGGCTCTCCCGTGCCCGCGAGCGACTCGTCGTCCTCGAAAACCTCGTCAGCGGCGCGCCGACGCTGCCGATCGACGTCCTGTTGAACAACGAACCCAGCGAGGACCCAGAGGCGGCTCTCGCGTCGATTCTCGGCGAGGAAGCGGCTGCCGTCCACTGATCGGCTGTTCCGTTCCCCGACCGCTTTCACTCGTCGATCAACTGTCCGTCGAGATAGTTTTCGACGTTGTCACGGGTCGACTGTGATACTTTCACGAACGAGACGACGCGCTCGCCGCTCTCGTCTCGGTCCTGCTGGATTTCGAGCTCGATGCCCATATCCCGCAAGTGCGAGAGGAGTGCCTCGATCACGGCAGGGTCGTCCCGGACGGTATGTTCCTCCCCCACAGTCTCGCCGCGCTCGACCGCTCTGACGGTTTCGACCGCGGGCAAGAGGATCGCTTCCCCGAGTTCCTGGGCTCGCTGGCGGGACTCACCCTTCGTTCGATCCAGCTCGACGGCCTGGAACACCTCCCGGAGAACCCGCGGAAAGACGAAGTCCCGCCCGTAGTCGAAGGGGAGCGAGAACGCGTGTTCCAAATCAGCTTGATGCGTCGCCGATGTCGTGTATTTCAGCTGCCGGGTACCGTCCATCGACTGCAGCACGACCCCTTCTTTGCCCTCACGGTCCAGGTCGTCGATCACCTCGCGAACGGCCTCGGCCGCCTCCGCCGGATCGTACTCGCCGAACTCGGGGACCGTCGCCAGATCGTGGCGCGCACAGAGCTCCCGCCGGTGATCGACCGTCAATGGCCGGCCCGTCTCTCGGTCACGGACGTCGAACACTTCGAAGGCAGCCGACTCGACTGTGGGATACTCGTGTGGCGTGTAGGGGTTCTCCGGGCCGATCAACTCCCCACAGAGCATGCGCTCGGGATTGGCGTCGAAAAACGAGTCGGGGTCGAGTAGCTCCCTGACTTTGCTGGTGGTGTACGGACAGATGTATCCGCTCCGGGTGAACCCCAGGACGTCGCCGTCGATCCGGGCGACGCGGACGTTGTAGCCGTTGCGCTTCTCCTCGATCGTGACTCGCCCGTCGAAGTGCTCGGCGATCCCCGGGTCGAGCACCAGCGTTCGCGGGATCGACGGAAATCCCCGGACGACGGTCCCGTCGACGATCACGGTTCCACGCTCGATCCCGTGGCGGGCAGCCGAGAGATGGCGGTAGCGCCGCCCCTTGAAGACGCTCTCCTCGAACGCCTCCAGGACCGAATCGACTTCCGCACTCCTGACGCCGAGAACCGCCGCCCAGTCGCGATCCTCGTCCATGCTGACAGCTACGGCGTCCCGACCAATAGCTATGGGGGGTGATAACACGCCACTCCGGTACGTAATACAAAAACCGCGGCCAGAACCCTCAGGCAGTGGCGGATTCGGCGTCCTCTTCGGCCTCGCGCTCGGCTTTCTCCTCGGCTTCCTTGTTGGCCTTGATCTTTTTCATCCGGAAGATCTCCTCGCGTTCCTGCTCTTCGAGCTTCTGCTCGATGTAGTTCTGACTCGATCTGAGATCGGGCAACAGCGTGAACTCCAGGGCGTTGACACGCCGCTTCGTGGTCTCGATCTCGTCGAGCAGTTCCTTCATCGCGGTCTCGACCTCGGCAGCGAGGATGATCTGTTCTAAGAGTTCCTCGTAGACTTCCGCGACCTCGTCGATCCGGGCGCTCGTCCCGAGGACCCCGTACCCGCGTTCGTCCAGGCTCTTGCGCACCTTCGTCGATTCGATCTGCGGGACGACGACGCCCATGATGTTCTTCGACTGGGTGGTGATCTCGGGGTGTTCCTTCAAGGCCGCCGCCGCGCCACGCACCGCGACGTCGCCCTCCATCGCCCGCGCCATGTCGATGCGCTCTTGGGCGCGGTCGTAGGTCTCCTCTAAGTCCGCACGGACGTTCTGGGCCTGGTCGAGGATGTCCATGAACTCCATGATGAGGCCGTCACGCTTCTGTTCGAGCGTGTCGTGGCCCCGCTCGGAGAGTTCGATTCGATCCTCGATCTGCATGAGGTTCTTTCGCGTCGGCTTGACGTCCTGGGCCATTACCACCCGATAACCGAGCCACTCAGTTAACGCTTTTCAGTCGGTATGAGATAGAGCTTGGATACGCTACTTTAGGTCTGACAGATATGAGACCAGCATGAAAGCCCCGAGCCGTTCGACTCGGGCGACTCGCTGCGCTCCTCACTTCGTTGCGGTGCTTGCGTCGTCGGCCTTCGTCGAATGCCTCGCCCCTTTCAGTCCCACCCGTGTCGGCTTCTTCACTGGCTATCGTGGGTGGGACTGAAAGGGGCCGATCGCTCTATCTGGCCCGGACGAAGTAAGGACCGCAACGAAGTGAGGACCGCAGCGAGTCCCGGACAGTCGAGCGATCGGGGGCTTTCTGGCTGTTGGTAGTACTGCCCCTCGCCTCGAACTTCATCCGACCATCAACTGCGTAACTCCCTACCAGAACCCTTGCTCACGGTCAATCCAGGTGACGATCACCACGTGGGGCAGGGTCAGGACGGCGATGCCAACGAGATAGACACCGATCGCGCTCGCTAATCCCTCGCTCGCTGGCGTCAGAACGTACAGCGCCCACAGGAAACCGCCGGCAGCGAGCGTCGTCGGCAACGCTTCGACCGCCAGCCGACCGGCCGGCTTCAGCCACTCGCCAGCCGAAAGCGAAGACGCCGTCCGCTGATCCAGCAACCCAACCCGGACGATGTGACGCAGCGAGTGCCACAGACAGAAGTACGCCCCGATGGCGAGCACTGGCTCGACGAGAAGGAAGAACACCCACAGCAGTGCCGTCTCGGCCGCGTCGATTCGCCAGCCGCCGTTGTCGCTCTGCCGACGACCGTTCGCCTTCGCCAGCCGCCACCCGCGCCACAGCGTCAGCACGGTCACGAGTCCGAACCCCACCGCTACGATCGCTTGCCCGCTCGGCTCGAACAGCCACGCCGACCCGATCGACCCGCCGAAGGGCTCGACGAAGGTTTCGAGGACGGCCAGATACCGGTCGGGAAAGCCCACCAGCGGGACCGCCATCGGCAACCCGCCGCGGACCACTGTCGTCAGCGCCTGCTGGATGCGATCGTCGAGGTGGCCGCCGCCGAAGGCGTCCCGGAGAACGAACAACTCGCCCTGGCCCCAGTGGAACCACGTCAGCGCGATGAACACCACGGCGGCCGGGACCGGCGCGAGAAGCCACACCGCGAGGTAGGCCCCACCCAGGACCGCATAGAGGACGCCAACGATCCCGAGTCCCCGTGCGTCAACCCGTCCGGACAGCGCCCGCGGCAGGGCGACGTAGTCCAGCGCGCCGTGGGGCAGGCCAAAGACTACGACGCTCGCAGCCAGGGGCAGATACCGGACGGACTCCGGTAGCGGGGCGAGGAGTGGGACGACGACGGCAAGCCCGAGTAGCGGCAGCCACCCGGTCCACCGGAGGAAGGCCCCGAGGCTAGCGGCCAGCGTCCCGTCGATCCCACGCCGGTCGGGCATCGGTTGCACGCGTGTCTCGGGGTGGGCCAGCGTCAAAAACCGTTGGGTCGGCCCTCGCCGTCAGCTACCGTCGTCACGCCGGCGATAGTAGTACTTCGAGGCGTAGAACGTGAGGACGGCGACGACCCACGTCACCACGACGGGAGTCGTGACGGTCCCGCCCGTCGCGAACTGATACCCGCCGATGGCGACCAGCAGAAGGATCGTCGCGAGAAACCCGTTCCGGGCGGCGCGAACGAGTGGATCGGCTTCGACCATGTGTGAGGAGCGGAAACGCGATCAGCTTCAGTCGTCGGCTTCGGCAGCTTCGACCGTCGCGTCCGACCCCTCGTCGTAGTAGGTCTCGATGAACTCCTCGTCGATGCGGTTGAGTTCCTCTTTGGGTAGATCCGAGAGCAGATCCCAGGCGATGTCAAGGGTCTGGTCGATCGACCGGGCGGTGTCGTAGCCCTGGTCGACGAACTCGCTCTCGAAGCGGTCGCCGAAGTCCAGATACTTGTTGTCTCGCTCGCTGAGTGCTTCGCGACCGACGATGTTCACGAGGTCACGCAGGTCCTCGGCCTCGGCGTAGGCCGCATACAGCTGTGACTGGACGTCGCCGTGGTCCTCGCGGGTCAGCCCCTCGCCGATCCCCTCGTCCATGAGCCGCGACAGCGACGTGGGGACGTAAATCGGCGGCCGGACGCCCTGGCTGTTGAGGCCACGATCGACGTAGATCTGGCCCTCGGTGATGTAGCCTGTCAGGTCCGGGATCGGGTGGGTGTCGTCGTCGCTGGGCATCGTGAGGATCGGGATCTGGGTGATCGACCCCTCGACGCCCTCGATCCGACCCGCGCGCTCGTAGAGGTTCGCCAGGTCGGTGTACATGTACCCGGGGTAGCCCCGGCGACCCGGAACCTCCTCGCGGGCGGCCCCGATCTCCCGGAGGGCCTCACAGTAGTTGGTCATGTCCGTCATGATCGTCAGGACGTGATACCCCTTCTCGAAGGCCAGGTACTCCGCCGTGGTGAGCGCCAGCCGCGGCGTGATCGTCCGCTCGACTGCGGGGTCGTCCGCGAGGTTGAGGAAGACGACCGAGCGTTCCAGCGCGCCGGTCCGCTCGAAGTCGTCCATGAACTCGTTGGCCTCCTCGGCGGTGATCCCCATCGCCGCGAAGATCACGGCGAACTCACTTTCCTCCTCGTCGTCCTCTTCAGGCACTTCGGCCTGGCGCGCGATCTGGAGGGCGAGTTCGTTGTGGGGCAACCCCGACCCGGAGAAAAGCGGCAGCTTCTGGCCCCGGACGAGGGTGTTCATGCCGTCGATGGCGGAAATCCCCGTCTGGATGAACTCCCGGGGATACTCCCGGGAGAACGGATTGATCGACGCGCCGACGATGTCCTGGCGGTCGTCGGGCACGATGTCGGGGCCGCCGTCGATCGGCCGGCCGGTCCCGTCGAGCACCCGCCCCAGGAGGTCCTCGGTGACGGGCATCTTCATCGTCTCGCCCAGGAACCGGACCGAGCACTCCCGGTCGATCCCCTGGGTGGACTCGAAGACCTGGATCGCGACGTGATCGCTGGTCGATTCGAGCACCTGCCCGCGACGGGTGTCGCCGTCGCCGACTTCGATCTCGACGATCTCGTCGTAGCCGATCGGCTCGTCGGTCTCGACGAACACGAGCGGCCCACTGACTTCGGTGATCGTCTGGTATTCTTTCATTGGTAGGTCCCCCTGAGTTGGGATTCGATGTCGTCTTCGAGCTCGGCGACGAACTCGTCGTACTCCTCGGTCGTCCCGATCCGGTTGAGCCGCGGCGCGGCGTCGATGTCCGTGATCTCGTCGACCGGGACGCCCGCGTCCAGCGCGTCGAAGGCCTCGTCGTTGAACGTCTTGATCGCCTGCATCATCCGGTAGGTCTTCTGGGGTTCACAGTAGGTGTCGACGTCGTGTAAGGCGTTCTGCTGGAGATATGACTCCCGGATGTACCGGGCGACTTCCAGGGTGAGCTGCTGGTCGGCCGGCAACGCGTCCTGGCCGACCAGCTGGACGATCTCCTGGAGGTCGCTCTCCTCGTCGAGAACGTCGATGACCCACTGGCGGATCTCCGCCCAGTCGTCGGCGACCTCAGATTCGAACCACGGATCGAGCTGATCGCGATACAGCGAATACGATTCGTCCCAGTTGATCGCCGGGAAGTGCCGGCGATCGGCCAGGTCGGCGTCCAGCGCCCAGAAGGTCTTGACGATCCGCAGGGTGTTCTGGGTCACCGGCTCCGAGAAGTCACCGCCGGGTGGGCTGACCGCCCCCACGACGGTGACCGAACCCTCGGTGCCATTGGCGTTCTGGTAGTAGCCAGCCCGCTCGTAGAACTCGCTGAGGCGCGCCCCGAGATAGGCGGGATACCCCTCCTCGCCGGGCATCTCCTCGAGTCGCGAGGAGATCTCCCGCAATGCCTCGGCCCACCGCGAGGTGGAGTCGGCCATCAGCGCGACGTCGTAGCCCATGTCCCGGTAGTACTCGGCCATCGTGATGCCGGTGTAGACCGACGATTCACGCGCCGCGACGGGCATGTTCGACGTGTTGGCGATCAGGCTCGTCCGGCTCATCAACGGCTTGCCCGTCTGTGGGTCCTCCAGGTCCGGGAAGTCCTCGATGACCTCGGTCATCTCGTTGCCACGCTCGCCACACCCGACGTAGACGACGATGTCCGCGTCGGCCCACTTGGCGAGCTGGTGCTGGGTGACCGTCTTCCCGGAGCCGAAGGGCCCCGGAATCGCGGCCGTCCCGCCCTTCGCGACGGGGAAGAGACCGTCGAGGATGCGCTGGCCCGTCACCAGCGGATCGGTTGGGGTCTCCTTGTCGCCGGCGGGCCGGGCCTGCCGGACCGGCCACTCCTGGCGCATCTGGATCTCCTCGCCGGTATCGAGTTCGACGACCGTCTCCTCGACGGTGAAGTTGCCCTTCTTGGTATCGATGACTTCGCCACCCTCGTAATCGGGCGGCACCATCACCTTGTGATCGATACTCTCTGTCTCGGGAACGGTCCCGACGATGTCGCCGGCGGTGACCTCGTCGCCTTCCTCGACCTCGGGAGTGAACTCCCAGGTTTTCTCCAGATCGACACCCGGCGCGTCGACCCCACGGTCGAGGAACGCCGAGTTCATCTGCTCTTCGAGTCCTTCGAGGGGGCGCTGGACGCCGTCGTAGATGTTGTCCAGCAGCCCGGGCCCGAGGTCGACGCTCAGGGGCGCACCCGTACTCTCGACGGGGCCGCCCGGCGCGACGCCGGAGGTCTCCTCGTAGACCTGGATCGTCGTCAGGTCTCCCTCGATCTCGATGATCTCTCCCATCAGGCCCTCCGAACCGACGCGAACCACGTCGTTCATCCGGGCCTGCAGGCCCGTCGCCGTGACGACGGGACCGCTCACGCTCTCGATGACGCCGTCTTCACGGACGTCGGACGTTGTCGCTTGACTCATACGTTAGTCTTCCTCCATCAGGTCGATACCGACCGCACGTTTGATCTGGTCGCGCAATCCACCGCTTCCCGCTCCGCCGCCGAGCGTCACCAACACCGGATCGACGCTCGTCTCGACGCGCTCGCGGACCGACCGCGAGAGGTGATCGATATCCGGATCGTGCATCACGATGATGCCGACATCGTCGTCTTCGAGCATCGTCGTGACCGCCTCGTCGACCTCTTCGGTCTCGGGGTCATCCGAGATGGTGGCGAACGTCCGGATGCCGGCAAGCCGGAAGCCGGTCGTGAAATCCGCACTCCCGATGACTGCGATCTCTTTGCTCATAGCATCACCAGCTCCCGCTGGATCTCCTCGGGCGAGAGCCCACTTTCGGTCCCGCGGGCGATCGCCCGGATGTTGTCTATCTCCCGCTCCTTGGCCAGTACGTACGAGAGAACCGCCGTGATAGACACCGGATATCGGTAAGATAGCCGGTCTGCGTACTCAAGCAACGCCGCTTCGATGGCGTGTTCGAACTGGATCAACTCCTCGGCCGAATCCAGGGCATCGAGCGCCTCGGACAGCTCGTCGCCGTACTGGCTCTCGCGGATGTGATCGAGTAACTGCCCTTCGTCCTCGACGAGCTGGCGGACCGCCGTCGCATCGAACAACTGGCCCCCCTCGATGTAGTACTCGGCGGGGTCCATGTCCGCGCCGCTGCGGACCAGCCGCAACGCGTTCCGGAGGTTCCGGAAATCGATCTCCGCCCGCAGGAACTCGAGATAGTACCCGATCGCGCTGCCCGTCTCCGCGCTGTCCGGCAATCCGGCGAGCAACGCCTCGTAGAACGCCCGGTCGACGGCGTTCTCCAAGGGCACCAACAGTCCCGTCTCCTCGAAGTCATCGAAGGCAGCCACGAGCGGGTCGTGGAAGATCGTCTCGTCCAGCCGCTCGATGACGCCCTCGATCGACTCCGCAGTTGCCAGCTGGTCGAGTTCGTCCTCGGTGAGTTCGCCCGCCCGGATGAAGTCGGACTCGATGGCCTCGGCATCCGCTCCCGAGTAGATCCCCCGAAACACCGTCTTGATGTTCCAGGCGTCGAACTTCCGGAGGTACCTGGCGACGTAGTCATAGAGTTGCCCCTCCGACCACGACAGCAGGTCCTCGAAGTGCTTTGCCATGTTCCGTGTCAGCGCGTACTCGATGAGGTCGACCCCGGAATGCCGCGAGCCCAAGGCGTTCATCTCGCGCTCGTACTCGCTTTCCTCCATGAACCGGGCGATCTCGCCGGTCCCCATCCGGACGAGCTTGCGGTAGTCGTCCTCGTCGAACAGCGAGGCACGACGGGAGCGAACGCGGGCAACGACGTACTCGTAGTTGCTCTTTGCGCCGCTGGGGTTTCTCATGGGACTCATTGCTCGGTTGTCTCGGCGTCGTCGGCGAGGTCGCCGTCGACGTCAGTATCTTCGAAGAGGCGATCGCTGATCGCCTTGATCTGGTCCTCCCAGACGTCTTCGAGTACCGAGTCGAACGTGTTGTTCACCCTGACCCTGGACTCGTCGCTCTCGACGACGACGCCGCCGAGACAGTCGCGTTCGCCAGCCAGGGTCGCGTCGTAGTCCGCAAGGATCGATTCGAGCAACTCGGCGTCCTCGGGCCGACCGGAGACGCGCACCTCGCTCCCCTCGAACTCCGCAAGCGCGTTTTCGAGGAGTTCGCGGGTCAACGTCTCGCGTCGGTCCGCCTCGAGGGTCGCGAGCCCGTCTTCGACCTGGCTGCGAACCGTTTCGAGGACTTCCCGGCGTGCGTTCAGCCGCTCCTGTTTGGCCTCCAGGTTCGCACTCGAGAGCCGGCGCTCGCGCTCCTGGGCGATCTGGCGTTCGATCTCGCGCTCGCGCTCGGCGACGATCGACTCGGCGTCGTCCTCGGCCTCGCTGACGATCGATTCGGCTTGCTCGTCAGCGGCCTCCGTGATCTCTCTCGCACGCGAACGGGCTTGCTCCCGGATGTCTTCGACGACCGTTTCGAGGCTCATGAATATCGAGAACCTCGGTTTCTACGATAGCGTCAGGAAGACGACGACCAGTGCCAGGATGACGAGCGTCTCCGGGAGGACAGTCAGGATCAGCACCTGTCCGAACAGACTGTCGTCCTCGGCGAGCGCGCCGACGGCCGCCGAGCCGATACCTCGCTCGGCATACCCCGCTGCCAGCGACGCGAGACCCACGCCAAGTGCCGCAGCCGAAAGCGGTTCGAGAACGACCATGTTCAGTTCCCTCCTTCGGTCCGGCCAGCTAGTTCGGAACGCGATACGGTGTCACCGTCGGTCGACAGTAGTGGTTCACTCATGGGTTTGCGAATAGATCCTGTTCGGTTCAGGAACATTGGTTTTCGGACATCCTGGAATCGGATCACAACCCTCATAAAGCTTCTCAAAGCGGTCGAGACGCGTGGAGTGGGAGTTATCGAATACGGTCGACTGGTGGGGGTCAGTAGCGAGCCCACGTTCGGGGAAACATACCGGCTGTCGCCCGGGTAGTTTCAATCCTCGGCCGTATATTCGCGCTCGTGTCCGAACGGCCGGTAGGCCGTCCCACCGCCCTCGTAGAACTTCCCGAAGAACTCGACGTATTCGAGACGGACGGCCTGGAGGCCGGCCGAGGAGACGCCAAGCACCAGCACGACCAGGTGGCCGGCCACCAGGACGACGATGCCGGCGAGCCAGCCAAGCGCGATCATCACGGGCTCGCTCCCGTTGACCAGACCCGCGAAGACGACGTAGTCGGGATTTGGCGCATGCTCCATGAAGAAGATGAAGTGGAACTCCCCTTCATGCAGCGTCGCGCCGAACACCAGCAGGTTGACGACCAGCGCCATGCCGGCCTTCGCCAGCAGGACGGCCGCCAGCCGGGTGTAGGACACCACGTGACCGAACGCCTGCGTGATGCTCTCGACCAGTGCGATGCCACCCTCGGCGTAGATCGCCAGGACGAACCCGACGGCCGTCAGCACCAGCCCGGCCGTCCCGACCGTCGGCGAAAACCCGGTAAACCCGAGTGGGATGGCCGCCGCCTCGCCGCTGCCGAAGGCGGTGAACATGAACTCGGGCTTGGGGCCACGGGCCTGCGTGCTGAACACCCACAGCCAGATCCCGGCGGTGAGCATGATCCAGGAGCCGCTCTCGGCGAAGGCGTCCCACAGCCCGTGGTGGAGATTGTTCGCGAAGTCGATGACCCGGCCGACGATCAGGTGGAGCACGCCGGCGACGAGACTCGCCACCAGCCACGCCTGGGCGAAGGCGACGTAGTGGGGCTGGAGTCCCTTGTGAATCGGCGGGTGGCCGTTCCAGACGATCTCGCCGAGCTGGTGGAGCCCGAAGATCTCGCCGTACAGCACGCCGAAGACGGCAGTGAAGCCGCCGGCCCACATGCCGACGCCGCCGAGACTCTTCAGTGTCGGCTTGTCCAGGCGACTCCAGATGCCATACCCCGCGATGAAGTACAGGATCCCGTAGCCGAGGTCGCCGATCATGAACCCGAAGAAAAGCGGGAAGGTGAGGAACAACGCGAGCGTCGGATCGAGTTCCGTGTACTTCGGCCGGTTGATGACCTCGACCAGCGACTCGAAGGGCGCGATCCCGCCGGGATTGTCCTGGACGACGGGCGGGTGCCCCTCGCTCATCGTGAGCGGGCCAACCGTCCGGCCGCCGTCCGCGGCGACCTCCTCGGCCGACTCGTCCGCCTCTTGACCACCAGCGCCCTCGACCGGCTCTCGCTCGGTGGGATGGCCCTCGTCGTCGTAGTCAGCGCGCTCGAGTTCGTCGATCTCGAGGTGATCGCCGACGGCCGACCGGAGTGCGGACTCGAAGCGGTCGACGTCCTCGGTCGGGATCCAGCCCTCGGCGACGAAGGCGTTGTCCGTCGTCGCGAACGTCAGCGGCGCTTCCCGCTTTTGGACCTCGACGGTGAGTTTTTCCTCGGCCGCCAGCAGGAACCCGCCGACGTCGAGTTTGAGCTCCTCGAACTCGTTTTCGACCGTCGAGAGCCGCGACTCGAGTTGCTGGCGGCGGTGTCTGAGTTCGCTCAGATACGTCTCCGGGTCCCCATCGCCGTCGGGCATGTCGACAGCCGCGAAGTCGGTCCCGACGAGGGCGTCCCCGAGCGCTTCGTCGTCGGCCGGGTAGGCGAACGCGGCGAGCGTGTTCCCGTCGCCGAACACCTCGGTGGCGTCGAACGCATCGGCCGACTCGAGTGCCGTGCTGACGCTGTTTGGATCGCCGTTGCCGACAGCGACGGACAGCGAGTCGTACCCGGAGAGCAGATCCAGGTCGATACCGAGGTCGACGAAGAACTCCATCCGCTCGATGTCCTCCTCGACGTTCCGGATGTCGGTGCGCAGCGCGTCCCGGCGGTCGTCGAGCTCGTTGACCTCCTCACGGATCTCTTCGAGATCTGATTCGAGCGCCTCGTCGGTCACCAGCCGCGTCGGACCGGCGTCCTCGGGCTCGACGCCAAGAGTCGATTCCAGTGCCCGCACCGTCACGAGCTTGTCCGAGGCGTCGTCCGCGCCTTCCGCCGGGTCGCCAGGGTCGAACCCCTCGAAGGAACCGTCGTACTCCGTGATGTGAAGGACATCGAGGTCGTGGACGGTCTCGATGACGTCGGTCATCACGCGCTTTGCGCCGGCGACCGAGACCCGGCTCATCCGCTCAGGTCTGAGCATGTACCTCCTCCGCGAACGCTTCGAGGACATCCTCGACGACCTCGTCGATGCGCTGTTGGGCTTGGGACTCGAGTCGCTCCCGTCGGTTGGCACCGTCCTCGAGGATCTCCTCGCGGTCGGATTCTATCTCTTCGCGCGCGTCGGCGAGACGCTCTTCGGCCATCGCTTCGGCGTCCGCGTGGGCCTGCTCACGGATCTCCTCGGCCCGCTCGCGCGCCTCTTCGAGGCGCTGTTCACGCTCGTTTTCGGCCTCGGCGACGATTTCGTCAGCCTCTCGCTCGGCCTCCTTGATGCGGTCGAGAACCTCGGGCCTGGGCATTTGTCAGTCGTGATTTGCGAGAGCGCCTATATGGGCGTTGCGAAGTACTCACGGGATTTCGGCAATCCATTCCTGATCCGGGGAGTTATGCCGACGAAGGCCCAATACGGCCCAAATGGGCATCCTTGAAGACAAAGCGCGGGCACGGCTATTTTACAAGTACCTCTCGAAAGTGTACGACCGCGTAAACCCCTTCATCTGGAACGAGCGGATGCGCACCGACGCGCTCGAACTCCTCGACATCGGCACCGACGATCGAGTTCTCGACGTCGGGTGTGGTACGGGGTTCGGGACCGAGGGCATCCTCGAACACACTGACGACGTCTACGGGCTCGATCAGAGCCCCCACCAACTCGCCAAGGCCAGAGAGAAACTCGGTGACGGGCCCGCCCAGTTTTGCTTTGGCGACGCCGAACGCCTCCCGTTCGAGGCGGACACCTTCGACGTGGTCTGGTCCTCGGGTTCGATCGAGTACTGGCCCAACCCCGTCACGGCACTTCGGGAGTGTCGGCGCGTCGCCCGTCCCGGCGGGCAGGTCCTGGTCGTCGGCCCGAACTACCCCGGGTCGTCGATCTTCCAGAAACTCGCCGACGCGATCATGCTGTTTTACGACGCCGAGGACGCTGACCGGATGTTTGCCGAGGCCGGCTTCGAGGATGTCGAACACGTCACGATGGGACCGGGGTACAACTCCGAAATCGCGATCACGACCGTCGCGCGCGTTCCGGCGTGAGTCTGCTCGGGCGCCCGGCAGGGACACGCGTCCTCGAAATGGTGGCGGCCACGGCTACTCGGCCGTCGTTTCCAGCCTCGCGAGCACGTTGGTCTCCTCGGTGACAGTCACTGTCACCGTCGCGCCGTCCGTGAGCAGCGGGTTGTTCGTCGAGGCGAGTTCGAGCCTGGCGGTCTCGCCGGCGGTCCAGGGCCCGGTCGTCTTGCTGTTGAACGCGCCAGTTGGGCCACTCACGAACCCCGTCGCGGCGAAGAATGGAACCGGCGGCTGGTGGGTAAGATCGGTCCCGTCGATGGCGATATTCACGTCGATGGCCGCCGGGTCGAGGGCGTCGCCACCCTCGTGGGTGAGGGCGACGGCATCACTGGCCGCGTCGGCGTTCGCCGAGAGCTGTACTGTCGCCCCCGGGTCGGGTGTGGTTGTCCCGAGTGCCATCGTCCCGACCGTTGCCGCGAGCAGCACGGTCAGGGCAACGACCAGGACGATGCCGACGACGGGCGAGACGGCACGATCAACCATCGCGGAGACCTGGCTGCGCGATCGTATATAAACTCACGAACGACACAGCGTGGGGTCAGCCCGTCACGATCCGATCGTGATCGAGACGGTCGTCCCGTCCGGTCGCCGGGCCGTGATCGTCCGTGTTTCGTTCGCATCGAGCAGCCACAGGCGACTGCCGATCGTCGACCGCTTCACCCGTTGCGCTTCGACTGTGATGTCGGCGATCACCTGCTCCCCGGTCGTCGCGTTTCTCACGGTGACGGTTTTCGGTCCGATAGCTGTCGTGTTCACCTGGATCAGGAGCTCCCCCGTCGTGTTCGTCGCGACGGCTTCCGTGGGGAGGCTGGACAAGCGGAGCTGTTGGACCTCATAGAAGACGTTCGTCGTCCGGCCGTCGAGATACGTTCTGAGGTCGCCGTGGCTGTGGGTCAAATCGACGCCGTAGACCGTCGAGTCCCCGAAGCCGGTCACGCTCAGCCCAGAGATCATGTTGTCGGCGGCCCACGGGTACGTCTCCTGGGCGCGCTGGTAGGCCCGTGACAATGCTGAGCTGTCCCCCTCGACGAACTTGTTGGGGCCGGACTCCGCCCGCTCGTTCCAGAGCGTCGCCTCGCGGACGAATGTCCCTCCATCGTCGATTGTCGTGAGAACGACGCCGCTATCGCCACCCTGAACGCCGATCGACCGCGAAGGCGCTGTTCCAGCGAGGCTCGCCGCCATCCGTTCCGTAACGGGCCCTCTCAGCGTGATCAACTCACCGTCGATGCCAGCCAGCTGCCCGGTGGCATCGGCCGAAAGTGAGAGGGTCGAGGACTGCTGGACGACTGTTTCGACGACGGCTGCGCGCTCGTCGACACCCTCAGCAGCGGCGCGAATACGGGCGAGTTCACGGAAGAGCCCGGCACTACCGATCTCGCCCTGCGCGAAGGCACGGAGTGCGTCCTGGCGTTCTGTCTGGAGTCTCGATGTCCGTGTTTCGAGTCGATCGAGGGTCTCCTCGACGACTGTCCGCTTGGCCGACTCGTTGTCGGCGGACTCGAACGAATTGCCGAACTGTCCCGTCTCAACGGTTGTTTGTAGCTGTTCCTGGTCGCCGGCAAGCGCGCCCGCAAGGTCGGCTGTCGCTTGCTGACGCGTCGGGCTTCCATCGGGCACGACAAGCCGGCCGACAGTGTCGTTCCCGGGCGTCACCGAATACGGCATTTCGGGACTGTCACCGACTGTCGTGGCCACTGCCGAACCCACGCCGAAGACTGTCACGACCGTGAGGAGGGCCACGAGGAGCGTGACGATATGCGGGGGCCTGCGCATCGGATATGTGTTTGAGACCACAACACAAAAACCCATCTACCTCCAGTTATGACGTGTGTCTGACGCCCTGAGACGGGGCGATACCTTTCATCAAGGCAGCTAACGTTTTATTTGTGGATGGAAAGGGTTTTGGACTCGGCCCGACACTGCAACGACATGTCCCCGTCGATGCGACTCGTCGCTGCGTTTCTTGCTCTCCTCGCGATAGTGGCTGGTAGTGTCGTCGTCGGGGCCCAATCGGGAGATGTCTCCGACCAATCGACGGCCAACGTTTCGGTCAACGTTTCGACAACGATGTGGATCGAACTGGGAAGCGGTGGCGACGCCCACTGGAACGTCTCGTTGCTCGCCACACTGCCGGACCAGGAGGCGGTCGATTCGTTCCGGGAACTCGGAACTTCCTTCGAGGCGAACGAAAGCGAGATCCTCTCGTCGGCGACGTTTCGCCGGTACGTCGAGATCGCGGACAATTCCACTGGCCGGGACATGCGACTCACCGGCATCGAACGGACAGCTACCGTGGCAAACACGACCGGCCGCCTCGAACTGTTGTTCACCTGGGAGAACTTCGGCCGGCGTGATGGATCGACGGTCCACGTTGCGGATGCCTTCACCGGATCGGACGGGCTGTGGTTACAGACGTTGAGTGCCGATCAGCAACTGGTCTTTTCGGTGCCCGAGTCCTTCGATATCACGAGCGCGCCCAAGGGGTACACGAACCGGACGATCCGGTGGGAGGGACCGACGGAGTTCGAACCGGGGGACTTCGAGATCACGTACGACGTCACTCCCTCGTCGACGACGGCCACTCCCCCAACCCAGGACCCGACGACATCGACGACGGGAACGACGGATGCGGGTCCCACCCAGAGCGGTGGCGTTCCGGCGCTCGCGATCCTCATTGGCGTGATCGTCGCCATCGCCGTCGGTGTGTATCTCTTCCGGAACGTCGGGGACCTCTCGACCCCGGATCGGCCCACCGGGGGTGACGGGATAGCCGCCGAGACGGCTGACGATCGACCGGCCGATTCGACGGCGACGCCACCGCCCGGATCGAGTGACGAGCAGGCACAGACGGACGCGACTGCCGACGACCAGCCCCCTCTGGACCGGGAACTGCTCAGCGACGAGGAGTACGTCGAAGCACTCTTAGATCGCAACGGCGGGCGGATGAAGCAGGCGAACATCGTCACGGAAACCGGGTGGTCGAACGCGAAAGTCTCGCAGTTGCTCTCGACGATGGCCGAGGAGGGCCGCGTCGAGAAACTCCGCATCGGGCGGGAGAACCTGATCTCGTTCCCGGACGAGGACGGGGAGACCGAGGAGTGATCGTCGCGGCTTGATCGCCGACCCGAACGACATCGTGGATTCGACCGGCGCGAGACAGACACGCTGCGGTCGTCACGTACTTGTCCCACCAACGCCTAGGACGGCCGATGGAGTACCTGGAGCGACGGCGGGGGCTCATCGAAACGCGACTCGAAGATGTCCTCGCGTCGGTCGACCCGGCCGAACTGTCGAGCGAACTCGAAGACGTCGTCCTCGCAGGTGGCAAGCGGGTTCGCCCAACGGTCGCGCTGCTGGTCTGTGAGGCCGTCGGCGGCGAACCCGAGGACGCTGTCGATTTTGCGGTCGGCGTCGAGCTCGTCCACAACGCGTCGCTGGTCGTCGACGACATCATCGACGAGTCCGACCGCCGGCGTGACTCGCCCAGTGCCTGGTCCGCATTCGGACATGGGCCGGCACTGATCGCCAGCGACGGGCTGATCGGCGAGGCGTTCGCGCTGTTCTCGACTGACGAACGCGCGATGCGCGCCGTCTCGGAGGCGATGGTCGAACTCGGCGAAGGTGAAGCGACCGAACTCGCCGCGATGCCCGACTCCGAGGACGCCTACCGGCAACTCGCCCGCCGAAAGACCGGCGCACTGTTCCGTGCGGCGGCCGAACTCGGGGCAATCGCGGCCGACGCCGACGCGCGTACTGTCGAAGCGTTCGGGCAATACGCCGAACAGGTGGGTATCGCCTTCCAGATCCGCGACGACGTCCTCGACGCGACGGCCGACGCCGAGCAACTCGGCAAGCCGGCCGGTCACGACGCGGCAATGGACCGTCCATCGATCGTCCAGGTGACCGACCTCTCGCCGGCGGAGGCCACCGAGCGCGCCCGCAGCGAGGCCGACGCCGCCCTCGAACTCCTCGATACCGTTCCCGTCGAAGACGAGCAGGCCGTCGAGTATCTCCGCGATCTGGCGAATTTCGTCGTCGAACGTGAGCGGTGAGGGCTGCGCCGGACCGCCCACTCCTCACTCGAGTTTGCCGTTGAGAACCTTTGCCGCCGTGAGGATGGGGTCCCACGTCGGCCCGAACGGCGGCGCATACGAAAGATCGAGATATTCGACATCCTCGACGGTCAACCCCGACTGGATGGCCGTCGCGATCGGATCGATCCGCTTGGCGACACCCTCACGGCCGACGATGCTCGCGCCGAGGACGTGCCCCGTCTCCCTATCGCCGACCAGCGTGATCTCGATCTCCGACCCGCCGGGATAGTAGTGTGCCCGGGAAGCCGACGTGATCGACACTGATACTGGGTCGAAGCCGGCGTCCCGCAGTTCCCGCTCGTCGAGAATCCCCGTCCGGGCGACGGCCAGGTCAAACGCCTTGAGGACGGCCGTGCCGGCGATGTCGCCGACAGGCGTGGGATCGCCGCCGACCGTCGCGCCGACGGCCCGCCCGGCGCGGTTGGCCGTCAGCGCCAGCGGGACGTGGGCCGGTTCGTCCGTGACTGCGTGGCTCATCTCCGCGCAGTCGCCAGCCGCATAGACGGCGTCGTCGCTGGTTCGGCCGTATTCGTCGGTTTCGATCGCGCCCGTCGGCCCCAGGTCGATCCCCGTCTCCTCGGCCAGTTCGACGTTCGGTTCGACGCCCGCGGCGACCAACACCGCGTCCACCGGAACGGCCCCGGCGTCGGTGCGGACCGTCTCGACCCCTCCATCTCCTTCGAGGGCCTGGACGCGCGTCCCGGTTCGCACATCGACACCGTTGTCTTCGAGTTCGTCCTCGACCGTTTCCGCGGCTGCCGTGCCGAAGGGCGGGAGGACGTGTTCGCGCATCTCGAACAGCGTCACGTCGAGGTCGCGACCCCGGAAGGCCTCGGCCATCTCGATGCCGATGTAGCCGCCGCCGATCACGCCGATCCGGTCGTACTCGGCCGCCGCAAGTGCTTCCTTGAGCTCCCGCCCCGCGTTCATCTCCTGGAGCGTGAAGACGTTCCCGGCGTCCAGACCGTCGATCGGCGGTTCGAGCGCACCCGCTCCCGTGGCGATCAGGAGGTCGTCGTAGCCGATCCGGTAGGACTCGCCGTCGTCGGTCTCGACCATGACTTGCTGTCGATCGCGGTCGATCCCCGTGGCTTCATGCCCTGTCCGGAGGTCGATGTCCCGCTCCTCCCGGAAGCGTTCGGCCGGGATCGCGATGAGATCGTCGAGGGAATCGATCTCACCCTTGACGTAGTAGGGGAGGCCACAGGCCCCGTAGGATACCCACTCGCTCCGTTCGAGGACCACTACCTCGCGGGCAGGAGCCTCGCGTTTGGCCTTGCTGGCCGCGCTCATTCCTGCCGCATCGCCGCCGATAACCACAAACGCCTCGGTCATATTTCAGCTTCGGCTCCGAACCCATAAAGAATTGTGGTGACCGCACAAACCCAAATACCCGAATTCCGATCTGAACGCTGGCTGGAGGTCTTCGAGCGGATCACGCCCGAGATAGGGAGATACTCGAAGGGGGCCACGCCCGAGCAGGTGGACCTGGTAGTGGGGACCGAAGGAACCGCCCGCGTCACCCGCTGCTCACCGGGCGGGGCAAGCGAACGCGATCCTCACCGGGCGACGACCAGTTTCCTGTTCATTCCCAGGGGGCGTCCGGACCGCCCTGCTCCGGCGGTTCGTCGTCGTCCGGCTTCCTGTTCTCCGTCGAGAGGTCTGGTTCGTCGATCCGCTCCCCATCCTCATCTCTGTCATCGAACGGCGGGAGCTTCTCCTCCATCACGCTCCGATAGTAGATGGTCCAGAGGAATCCGATCACCAGCGAGAAGACGAGGAGTTCCGTGACCGTTATGTCGTAGGTGAGGGCGACGTATCCGCCCGAGAGAACGACGCCCCAGTTGTACACGAAGATGGTGAGATCGCCACGGTCGATGTCCATGCACGGTACTGGCGCGACCGTCCACAAATGCGTGTCGGTACTTTTCGACGGGATCTCGGCCAATTCCGACTATTTCCCGCCGTCAGTGATCGCCGTCGTGGCCGATCGGCTCACCCGGATACGCCTTCTCGCCGGCCTCGACCCGGACGTCGAGCCAGTTTGCCATCGGGATCAGCGGACACTCGTAGGCGGCGTTGTAGGCACACGTCGGGTTATACGCCTGATTCAGGTCGAGGATCCAGGTCCCGTCGGCCGTCTGATGGCGGTCGGGTTCGAGGTCGAGATATCGACCGGCCCCGTAGGTCTCCTCGTCGTTGGTCTCGTCTCGGAACGGGACCCAGAAGCGATCCTCGCCGGCTGCCGGTTTGTACGCCTGGAGGGTGACCACTTCGCCGTCGACATCGAAATTGAACTCGCCCCACCGGACGTATTCTTGACTCCCGTCGGCGGTCGTCTCGACGGTCACCGACTCCTTGTCGTCGTGTTCGTCCAGGGGCAGTTCGTACCGATAGGCCGGGTCGACCGCGAAAAAGTCCAGCCCGGCAAAGTCGGCGTGTTGCGGGACGGGCGATCGCGGGTGTTCGGCGAAATACGTCTCCTTTTCGGCTCGCTGCTCGCGGATCCGCTCGGCGTAGTCCTCGTCTGTCATCGTCGGAACTTGGACGCGGGGACACATAATGGTATTGCGTGACTTCGACAACACCGGTGGCGCCGCGCAGGTACCCAGATCCGGGCGCCAGAGCGCGGTCGCCGCGCTACTGCTGGAGGCGACTCAGCCACTGTCCGACCCGGCCCGAACTACCCGTGATCAGGCGGTCGGAGTTGAACACCCGGATCGCCAGGTAGATCATGGCGGCGGCGAAGATCGCCTCGTAGACGATCCCGCCGAACACCATCGTCGTGTCGTTCAACAGCAGTCGTTTGGGTGCGATCGTCGGGTGCGTGAACGGGATCGCCAGCAGGATCGCCCGGATCGGCAGCGACAGCTGGGCGACGTCGGTGAACATCGTCGCCAACATCGGGACAATTGCCAAGATAGAGATCGGGAACAACAACATCTGGGCGCCCTGGCGGTCACCGGCGAACACTCCCAGGAGGAGCGCCAGCGCCAGAACACCGACCAGCGAGAGGAACAGCGAGACACCGATGATCGCGTAATCGGTGATTCCCAGGCTCAGCGCCGTACTCGCCGCGCCGTCGCTGAACGACGACTGGTAGTAATAAAAGGAGACGGTGTACAACGCTGCGCCGAGCAGTCCGATCGAGGCACTACCGATCAGCTTCGCGGCCACGATCGTCGAGCGCTTGACCGGCATGGTTAGCAGGGTTTCCAGCGTCTTGTTCTCCTTTTCGCCCCCCATCGAATTGATCACCATCTGGCCCGAAAAGAGGATGACAAACATGATCACGACGGGAATGAGAATGAACTGGGTGGCGAAGCTTCCCGACAGACTGGCGGGTGAGGTCCCGTTGAGGGTCTTGTCTTCGAGATAGGTCGTATGCTCCGGCTGAATCGGATTGAGCATCGCGGGGGTCGTGCCGGTGACGTTTAGCGTCAGGGCGGTGCCTGCCCGCCCGATCTGTTGATCGATCTCTGCCGAGGAGGTGATCCCCGAGAGGCTGAGTGAGCGAACGACCGAGTGGACGCCGACGTCGCCGACCGTCCCCTGTCGGATCCGTTCGGTGAAGCCATCGGGGATGACGATCAGGGCATCCCCACCCGCGTCGGAGACGGTCTCCATCGCAGTCGATGGATCGCCCGACTCGGCGTAGTAGACGACTGAGGCATTCTGTGAGAGCGAGGCGTTGACCAGGTCGCCGTACTGCCCGTCGTCCTCGTGGATGATCCCGATTGCGGGCTCGCCGTCCGCGCCGTCCTCGATGCCGCCGATCCCTTGCCCCATCGCGACGAAGATGATGGGGATCATCAGGATCGGCAGGAGATACCGCGGCCGGAGGAGTTCCCGGGTTTCCTTCCAGAGGAGCCGCCAGAAGTGGTTCATGCGACCGCCTCCAGGAAGGCCTCCTCTAGGTTCTCGACGCCGTAGCGCTCGACCAGTTCGGCCGGCGGTCCCTCGGCGACGATCTCGCCCTCGTTGAGCAAGCCGATCCGGTCACAGAGGTATTCGACCTCGAGCATGTTGTGGCTCGATAAGAGGACGCTTCGATCCGTGCCGGGGAAGTCCTTGATGATGTCCCGGATCGCCCGGGCGTTCTCGACGTCCAGTCCCGACGTCGGCTCGTCTAAGATCGCCAGATCGGGCTCGGTCATGATCGTACTCGCAAGCAGAAGCTTGCGGGTCATCCCCTTCGAGTACTCGCTGGTCTTGCTCCCGATTCGATCGCCGAGATCGGCGATCTCGACGCCCCGGTCGACGAGTGCTGTCGGACTGTCGCTGTAGAAGTCCGCCACGAACTCCAGATACTGTCGGCCGGTGAGATTGTCGTACGAGCCGGCGTCCTCGGGAAGATATCGGATCCGCTTTCGTACCTCGTTGGGCTCGGCCTCGACGTCGGTGCCGAAGACAGTCACGTCGCCGCCACCGACCGTCAACAGCGTCGCGAGCGTCCGGAGGGTCGTGCTCTTGCCCGCGCCGTTTGGCCCGACGAGCCCGTATATCTCGCCCGGCTCGACGGTAAAGGAGACGTCGCGGAGGGCCTGTACGTCGCCATATCGTTTCTCCAGCTCGGAGACCGTCACGGCTGATTCTGCCATCGTCGGCTACGTCACACCACTGTTAAATGATAATACCGGTTTCGTCAGGTGACGCCGGTTCCCTCACCGCACAGCCCCGTCACACCACGTCCGGCCGCACTCGAAACCGCTGGTAGCCGCCGTGGGAGAGTTCGAGCGCGCCGAGCCACCAGTTCCAGCGCTCGATCAGATCGGACTCATCGGGTGCATCGTTCAGGTTGTCGACGACGATCTCGACGGTCAGCGGCCCCTCGAAGTCGGCTGCGTACTGCGCGGAGTCGGCCAGATCCGTCGCCTGCCGGGCGACGATCCGGGCGGTTTCCGGCTCGGTGTCGAAGGTTTCGACCAGTTGGGCTTCGAGTTTCCTCCGGTCCACAGCGGATGTTGATCGAGCGCCGACTTCAAGAACTCGAAATTCGTTCGCCAGCCCGACGGGAGCGCCATTCCGGACTCGGGGCCGTCAGTCGTGGCCGACGATCGGCTGTGGCTCGTAGGGTTCTTCGAGATACTCGACGTCAGAATCCGAGAGGTCGATCTCCATGGCTTCGACGGCGTCCTCTAAGTGTTCGACGCTGGTCGTGCCGACGATCGGCGCGGTGACGTACTCGTTTTGATACTGCCAGGCCAGCGCGATCTGGGCCATCGTCACGCCGTAATCGTCGGCGAGTTCCTCGACGCGTTCGTTGATCTCGCGACCGCCGCCGCGGGTGTACTCGTCGGTCGGGTTGTGGAAGTTCTCGGGGTCGCCACGCTCGGTGGCTTCGAGTTCGTCGATCGGGCGCGTCAGGAAGCCCTGGCCCAGCGGCCCCCACGGGATGACGCCCATGTCCTCCTTCTCGGTGAGGGGGAGCATTTCGCGTTCCTCCTCGCGATAGGCCAGGTGGTAGTGGTTCTGCATCGTCTCGTAACTCACGAGGTCCTCGCGCTCGCTGGTCCGGAGTCGCTCGGAGAGCTGGTGGGCGAACATCGAGGAGGTGCCGACGTGGCGAACCTTGCCGGCGCGAACGGCATCGTCGAGGGCGCGGAGCGTCGTCTCCGGTGGGGTGTTGGGGTCGACACGGTGGGTCTGGTAGAGGTCGATCGTGTCCATGCCGAGCCGATCCAGGCTCGCGTCGAGTTCCTGCTGGATCGTCTTCCGGGAGAGCCCGGCGGCGTTGGGCGTGTCCTCGCCGACGGGGAAGCGGACCTTCGACGCGACGACCTGCTCGTCGCGGTCGTAGTCGGCGAGGACGTCCCCGAGGATCTCCTCGCTCTCGCCCGCTGAGTAGGCGTTTGCGGTGTCGAAGAAGTTCACGCCCAGATCGATCGCCCGCTCGATGATCTCGCGACTCTCTTCTTCGTCGAGCATCCAGGGCTCCTCGCTGCCGAAGCTCATGGCCCCGAGACAGAGCTGACTGACCTCCATCCCCGTCGAGCCGAGTGTGGTGTATTCCATGCCCTCTGGGATATGAGCGGGCAGTTCAAATGATTTATGCCTGCTGAACTGTCTCTTCGCACGTTTCGGCGAGATCTGTTGTCATCTCCTGGCGCTGTCGAACATACGACACTCGAAGTGAACGTTAAGTCCGCCGGCGACGTACTGTCGGTGAGACGATGCCTTCGAAACCCAACCCCTTCGACGAGATCGAGCGGATGTTCGACCGGATGAGCGACCAGTTCGAAGCCCTGGATCCGACAGAGGTCGCCGGCGCGGTCACCGGTTCGGCCGGCGGGATCGCCGTCGATGTCGTCGACGAGGGCGACCGGTTCGTCCTCACGGCCGACGTGCCGGGCTACGACAGCGACGACATCGACGTGACACTGCCTGACCCGACGACGGTGCGAATCAGTGCCGAGCGCACCGACGAGAGTGGATCCGAGCACGGCGAGCCCGAGGAGGGCGTATTCATCCGGCGCGAACGCCGCCGGACGGCGACGAGTCGAACGGTCTCGCTGCCCGGCCCCGTCGAGGAGGACGGCACGGCGGCGAGCTATCAGCACGGGGTTCTCACGGTCGAACTCCCGAAGGAGCGACCCGACGCCGACGATAGCCGGACGATCCCGATCGAGTGATCCCGGACCGTCGAAACAGTGTGGATCCGGCCCGGCCGATTCAGGGTTCCGGCGGTTCGCCGTCGTAGGCGTCCATGTCGGCGTAGAAGTTGAGCAATCCGAACTTGAGTTTGTCCGGATCGACGTCGATCATCTCGCCGCGCTCGACCGGCGGGAAGGTGCCCCGGACGGCGTACTCCGGGGACTCGATCTCGGCTTTTTCGGTGTAGCGCCGATCGACCAGTACCCGCGCACCGAAGTCATCGGGCGAGCGGACGACCCGTCCCATTGCCTGGCGCGTCTTGCGGATCGTCGGGATCTCGACGGCGTAGCGCCACCCGGCCTCCTCGGCGTCGAAGGCCCCATCGTAGACGTCCTGGACGGCATCCATCCGGTCGTCGAGGTAGGGATAGGGGACGCCGACGACAAGGACCGTCCGGGCGTCGTCACCGTCGTAACTCACGCCCTCGCCGAGGGTGCCCCACAGCGAGGTGAAGAGGACGCCGTTCTCTCCCTCGGTGAAGGTCTCGCGCAGTTCTTGGGCGCGGGTGCCCGGTTCGTCGAGGTATTTCGTCGCCTCGACGTCGACCCGATCGTGGTAGCGCTCGGCCTCCGCATAGCTGGGGAAAAACGCGAGCGTGTTGCCGGGCGTCAATCGGACGGCGTCCTCGACGACACTCGCGACGGTGTCCTGGAGTTCGGGGTCGTCCCGCCGGCTGGCGAACAGCGACGGGACATCGACGGCGTAGGTCCGGCGGCGCTCCTCGGGAAACTGCGGGCCGTAGGCCATCGTCTCCGGGTCGTCCAGCCCCAGGACGTCCTCGGTCACGTCGAAGGGGCGTAGGGTTGCGCTCATCAGCACCGAGGCGTAGAGATCGTCGAACAGTGTCCGCGTCACCCGCTCGGGGATGGCCGTGTAGAGTTCCGCCCGGCCGTAAAGATCGCCGTCCCCGTCCTCCCGCCGGACACTGACGACTGGATACAGGCCGGTCTGCTCGCCGTCTTCGAACCACCCGTCGAAAAAGGTGGCCGCCTGGAGCGTGGGACACTCCTTGCGGACACTCGTTTCGCCGTCCTTGTAGGCCTCGTCGTACTGCTGGTCGAGGGCCTGCCCGAGCGCGACGGCTTCCTCTAAGTCCTCGTGGACGCCTTGTCCGGTGTAATTTTGCAGGATCGACAGCGTGAGGTCGTCCCGGCGGTCGTCGTTGTCGATCGCGAGGTCGGTCCAGTCTTCGTCGATCGTCTCGCGCTCGCCGAACCCGAGCGCGTCGTCGTAGGTCTCCCGGAGGGCGGTCAGGATCGTCTCGAGGACGTTTCCCGCCGGGCCGGCACGGGGATCATCGACATCTTCGAGTTCTTCGAGTGCCCGTTCGAGCGTCGGTTCGGCCAGCGTCCGGCGGGCGTGCTCGCGAGCCGCGTCCTCGACGTTGTGGGCCTCGTCGAAGACGGCGATCACGTCCTCTGGATCGCGGCCGAGCCACCGGAAGAACTGCTCGCGGATGAACGGATCCAGCAGGTGATGGTAGTTACAGATGACCAGATCGACGCCGTCGATCCCCTCTTTCAGGAGCTCGTACCCACAGAGCCCCTGGCGTTCGGCGTACTCATAGACCTGATCGGGCGTGCGAACGTCGTCGTACAGCCACGCGTAGAACTCGTCGGTATCGGTCGTGAGATTCCGATAGTAGTGGTCGCAGGTCGCCTGCTCCTCTTTGAGCGTCTCGATCTCCTCGGCGACCGCGTCGAGTTCGTCCATGACTGCTGAGCGTGCTTCGGCAGCCTCGCTGTCCCCTTCTTGACTCGCGTCCAGAAGTTCGCGCTGGCGACGCTCCAGCTCGGCCTGTTCGGCTTCGCTGTCGACGAGATCGCGAGTCGTCTCCCGCAACGCCTGACACTCCTCGTAGCCCACGTCGATGTGACACATCGAGCCTTTCCCGCGGAAGACGGCCGCCCGGATCGGCTCTTGTTCCGTGATCTGGCGCGCGTCCGCCACGAACTGGCGCATCTGCTGGTGGACGTTGGTCGTGATCACGACTGTCTTGTCCGTCCGGCGGGCGAACTCCAGGGCCGGCGTCAGGGCCGCGAGGGTCTTGCCCGTCCCTGTCGCCCCCTCCAGCAAGACGTCCGATCCATCTTCGAGTGCGTCCCCGATGCCCTCGATGGCCTCACGCTGGTGGTCGTATGGCTCCTCGTAGGGAAAGAACCGTGCGTAGTCGGGATCGGACGCCACGGGCAGTGCTTGGTCGCTGGGGGCCAAAAGCGTTCGCTCGATGGTTTCCGGTTGGTCCTATTCGGCCAGTCCGATTATCAGCCAAGATACTCCCGCCCGAACGCTTATTGAAGCACTCTGGGAACTGTCGACTATGGCTACAGAAGTGGTCGAAGAAGCGGACTGGTACCGGATCGAATACGACGACGACATTGACGCGCTCATCCACACCTGGACGATGTTTTCGAGCGGCGAGCAGTTCCGGGAAGGTGCGAACGCGCTGTACGAGGCCCTCAAAGCGTACGACGTCTCGAAGGAGATCATCGACACCCGGGAGGTCAAGGCACACGACGAGGAGGACAAGCAGTGGCTCCAGGAGGAGTGGATCCCGAAGATGGTTGATGCCGGCATGGAGTACTCCGCGAACGTGCACCGAGAAAGTGTCATCGCGGAGATGGACATGCAGGAGACCGTTGATCCGCTCTCCGATCTCCCGTTCGAGAACATGATGACCGACGACATGGACGAAGCCCGCGAGTGGCTCGCCAAGCAGTAGTCAGATCCACCCGCGTGACCTCGCCCATGGATCGCCCCTTCTCGATGAGTCCACTCCGTGTGAAGATCGGGGCGCGTTCGACCGGGTAGTCTTCTCCTTGGGATACGCAACCGGCAGGTGAATCGATATTCTTCGGACGTGTCAGGGGGAGATATCACCCGAATATCAGATACGATATTTTGGGGGATGGATTTAATACTTGAATCTAGGATGGTTAGATTATGTCGGTAGAGACACTCAGAGATGAGGATACGCACACGATCGAATACGACGATGAACTGAATGCACTCATCCACACCTGGAACACGTTTTCGAGCGGTGAGACGTTCCGTGAGGGTGCCAACGAGTTGCTTTCCGTCTTTACGGAGCGCGACGTTTCGAAACTGATCATCGACACGACCGAAGTCAAAGCCCACGACGAGGAGGACAAGCAGTGGCTGCAGGAAGTCTGGCTCCCCAACATGATCGATGTCGGTCTCGCCGCCTCCGTCAACGTTCACCGAGAAAGTGTCATCGCGGAGATGGACATGCAGGAGACTGTCGATCCGCTCGAAGACGAACCGTTCGAGAACTTCATGACCGACGACATGGACGAAGCCCGCGAGTGGCTCGCCGAGCAGTAGACTGGCCACCGTTTACTCCTCGGGGTCGCTTGTGACCCACTCGTCGCAAAAGCTGTCTTGGCGAGCGAAGCGAGTTGGTCCGAGAGAGCGAAGCTCTCTCGTCATCCCGAAAATCTCCGATTTTCGGTGACAAGGCTCGGTAGAGCTTGCTCTACCGGTGGACCAAAAACTTCCGGCTCGCAAGCAAGGCGAGCGAGCAGCGAAACGGCGCTTCGCGCCGTACGATCACCGTCTTTCCCGCAACGCGGCCCGCAAGTCCTCCAGATCCATATCCTTCATCGCGAGCAGCACCAACAAGTGATAGACGATGTCGGCACTCTCGTGGGCGATCTCCTCGCGGTCGTCATCCTTGGCCGCAAGCAATAACTCGGTCGACTCCTCGCCCAACTTCTCCAGAACGGCGTTCTCACCTTTCTCGTGGGTGAACAGCGATGCGGTGTAGGAGTCCTCGGGCAAATTCTCCTTGCGGTCCTCGATCACCGCGAACAGTTCGTCGAGTATCGCCTCGTCGTCGTCGGTCATGCCCGAGTTCACGCGGGGCCGGCCCCTAAGCGCGTCGAAGCGGCCGTCGGGTCAGCACAACCACTCCACTCGTTCAACTCCGCCAGAACGACGGTGTGAAGATCACCAGCACCGAGAGCACCTCCAGGCGGCCGATCCACATCAGGAACGTCATGTAAAGCTTCCCGAGGTCGGAGAATCCCAGGAAACTGTCCATCGGCCCGACGTCGCCAAACCCGGGACCGACGTTGCCAAGCGTGGCGATGGCGACACTCATCGCGTCCAGCCCCGACAGCGTTACTGCGGGCGTCCGGAGGCTGTCCAGATACAGCAGGACCGTCGAGACGACGAAGATCCCCAGGAAGAGCGCGATGAACGCGAAGACGTCCCGGACGGTCTCGTCGTCGACGATCTCCTTGCCAAGCCGGATCGGCCGGACTGCCTCGGGATGGATCGACGTGAACAGCGACCGGTCGATCCCCTTCGTGACCAGCACCCAGCGCACGATCTTGATCGAGCCGGCGGCCGAGCCCGCCGACCCGCCGAGGAAGTACGCGAACAGCAAGGTCGTCTGAGCGACGGGGTGCCAGGTGTTGACGTCCATGCTGGCGTAGCCGGTCGTCGTCACGACGGCGATCGCCTGGAAGAGGCCCTGACGGAGGGCATTCTCGACATTGCCGACGATCGTCCCGACGTTTTCGGGCGTCCCGGCGAGCCCGACGCCGGCGAACAACAGCGCCGAGATGAGGGCTCCCACCCCGGCGACGGCGAGCAGATACGACCGGAACTCGGTGTTGTCGATCAGTTCCCGCGGGTCGCCACGGAGGACGTACCAGAACAGCGCGAAGTTGGTCCCGGCGACGAGCATGAACACCATCACCGCCCACTGGACGGCGGGGACGAACGCCTCCATGCTCTGTCCTTCCGGCGAGAACCCGCCGGTCGGCAGCGTCGTCAGCGCGTGGGCGACCGCGTTGTAGAGGCCCATGTTCGGCGCGATCCCCGCGACGTTGAGCCCGTAGTAGACGAGCGCCGCGAGCACGGTGAACCCGGCGTAGATCCCCCACAGCGCCCGGGCCGTCACCTGGATGCGCGGCGTCAGCTTCTCCAGGGAGAGGCCGGGCGCTTCCTGGTCGATGACCTGCGCGCCGCCGACCGAGAGTTCGGGGAGGATTGCGACCATCAGGACGAGGATACCCATGCCGCCGAGCCACTGGGTGAGTTGCCGCCACAGCATCATCGCGTGCCCGTGGCGGGCGACCGAAATATCCCCAAGGACGGTCGCGCCGGTCGTGGTGAAGCCACTCATGCTCTCGAAGAGGGCGTTGACGGGGGTCGCGACGGTGCCGGTTCCCGCGACGAGATACGGGATCGTCCCCGCGAGCGGGACGACGAGCCACGCGAGGCTCACCAGCAGAAACGCCTCACGGTTGCCGAGGTCGCCCCCGGAATCGACCGCCTCGAGCAGTCCGCCGCCCAGTACCATGACGACGCACGCGACGACGAACGGGAGGGGATCCTCGCCGTAGAACAGCGACAGGACGAACGGCAGCGCGGGTGCGACGCCGATGAACTTCAGAACGGTCCCGACGTAGGCGACGCTCACCCGGTAATCGACGTACGTTCGCACTGACGTGTGTCCCATCGGCCGTTCGACATCCTCGGGCGGGGGATAAATGGCCGTTTCGAACCCGGCGGTTCCGCGACTGCTGTGTCCCGCCCTATGCGCCGTACCCCTCAGCCTCGATCGGCCCGCTGAAGACGCCATAGAGGAACTTGAAGTACCACAGCACGACGACGAGCACCGGGAACCCGAGGACGGTCGTGAGATTGAGCGCCAGCGGCGAGACCACGGCCGTCTCGACGGTCAGCTCCGCCCCCGACGCCGTCGCCGGATAGATCGCGGGGTACAGCAGGAGTGCGACCAGCGCGCTCAACAGTGTGGGGAGGGCAAGCGCGCTCACGAGCCACGCCCGGTAACTGTCACGGAGCGCGAGCACGATCCCCCCGAGGCCCGCGACCACGGAGAGGCCGACGATGGCGACGCCGGGGATCGAGAGGATCGTCCCGGCAGTCCCGCCGGCGTCGGTCACGATCACGACTGCGAGCAGGACGACCACGCCGGCGAGGTATGCGACTGTCGCAAGGATGCCGAGGTCGCGCATCTCGCCGGCGAGCGCGGGGCCGGTCTTGGCCGCTACGAACGCCGCGCCGGTGACCGCCGAGACGGCGACCAGGCCGACGCCCGTCAGGATGGCGGGCAGCGAGATCGCGCCCACGTCGAACACCCACGAGCCAGCCAGCACGCCGAACAGGAACGGCGCGAGCGCGCTACCGCCGACGAACGACCAGTCACAGGCCCGCTGCCAGGACTCGTCTTCACGCTGTTCGCGCAGTTCCGGGCCGACGCCGCGGAACAGGAGGGCGAGCACGAACCCGAGTGCGATCAGGTAGTTGTCGGCGAGCAGTCGCGAGTAGACATCCGGGAACGCCGCGAGCAACATCGTCCCGAACGCGATCAGCCACACTTCGTTGGCGTCCCAGATCGGCCCGAACGCCGCGAGTAACGTCTCCCGGTCGTGATCGTCATCGCGGGTCGCATACAGCATCCCGATCCCGAAGTCGAAACCGTCCAGGACGATGTACATCGTCAGCGCGAACATGACGACGCCGAACCAGACGTCCGGGAGCGAGTCGACGAGGTAGGTATCGACCGGCAACAGCAGCGGCTTAATCATCGCTGGTCACCCCCGGGATCGGCCCGTACCAGTGATCGTCCGGGGCCGGTTCGGCACCCAATTCGTCGAGTTCCCCCTCGATCAGCCACCGGAGGGTGTACAGCGCGGCCACGACGAGGCCGATATAAATGACCACGAATGCCGCCAGACTCAGGGTCGCCTCCGTCGAGGACAGCGTCGAGGAGACGGCCTCGCCGGTCTTGAGTTCACCCTGGACGACCCACGGTTGACGGCCGATCTCGGTGACATACCACCCCGTGAGCAGGGCGGCGTACCCCAGCGGCGACGCGGCGATCATCGCTCGCAGGTACAGGCTGCTGTCGGACAATCGATCGCGATAGATGAGATAGCCACCCCAGAAGGCCAGCCCGATGAACAGGAACCCGAGTCCGACCATGATGCGGAACGACCAGAACACGAGCGGAACTGGCGGGTTCTGTTCGTACTCGTCGAGGCCTTTCACGACCGCGTCGAAGTCACCCCCGCTTGCGAGAAACGACCCGACCCTGGGAAGACTGATCGCAAAGAGATTCTCCTCGCTGGGGTTCATGATCGCGTCAGGGCTCGTCGGGATCGCAAAGAGGTGCAGATCGGCGGTTCCCGTCTCGTAGTGGGCCTCCATCGCGGCGAACTTCTGTGGCTGGGTGTCCTCGACGTGGCGGCCATACGCATCACCGTGGACGGCCTGCAGCGGCGCGGCCACGATCAGGAGGAGGACGGCAATCTTCAGCGCCGTGTGCCAGGCTTTGGCGTCGCGTTTTTTCCAGACGATGTAGGCGGCGACGCCGGCGACCAAAAGCGCCACGGCGATCACTGACGCGTTGATCATGTGGACGTACATCCAGGTCATCCGCGGCGTGAAAAAGGCAGCAATCGGGTCGGTCAGCTTGGCGACTTCCATGCCGTTTCGCGTGATCATCTCGTACCCCTGGGGGGTCTGCATCCAGGCGTTGACGACCAGGATCCAGAAGCCCGAAAGCCAGGCCCCGAAGCCGGTCAGCACCGACGAGAGGAAATAGGTCCGATCGCTGACCTTCTCGCGGCCGAACAGCAACACGCCGAGGAAGACCGCCTCGAGGAAAAAGGCCATCTTCGCCTCGAAGGCCAGCGGCCCGCCGATCAACTCGCCGGCGAGTGCCGAAAAGCCCGGGAAGTTCGTCCCGAACTGGAAGCTCATGGGGATCCCCGTTACCGTCCCCATCACGAACCCGGCGGCGAAGACCTTCAGCCAGAACGACCGTAGCCTGGCGTAGCGCTCACTGCCGGTCCGTACATCTTTCCACGTAAAGTAGATGATGAAGGGCGCGAGTCCGATCGAGAGGGCCGCAAAGAGGATGTGGACGCTGATCGTCCAGCCGAACTGCAATCGGCTTGCGAGTTCGGCTGGTAACAGGAAGAGCCATCCGTCGACGGGTATCCCGGCCCCGAACACGTTCTGGAGTAGCTGGGTAGCTGGCTGCATTCGTTGGCGCGCGGTTCGCTGCCCTCCAGTATAAGTACGGTCCTTCCTCCTGCCCGGTGGAAATAGCCGAACGTATTTTATGGGTCCACAAACAATTCTTGGAAAACCAGCAATTATTGGTGCCTTTCAGTCAGTTTCGAAAAACGCCAGATCGTGGATCCGGTGATCGCCCGTCAACTCCGGGTGGAAGGCGGTCCCGACGACGGGACCGTCCCGGACCGCGACGGGTCGATCCTCCCAGGTGGCCAGCACCTCGGCGTCGCCGACGTCACTGATGGCCGGCGCTCGGATGAACACGGCGTGAAACGGCTCCTCAAGGCCGTCCACGTCGAGCGGGGCTTCGAAGCTGTCCTTCTGTCGGCCGAAGGCATTCCGCTCTACGGTGACGTCGAGCAGACCGAGTGCCTCGACGCGGTCGTCGCCGGTGTCCCGCGCCGCGACGATCAACCCGGCACAGGTCGCGAGTACCGGTTTGCCGGCCCGGACGTGGGTTTTGATCTCCGGAACAATCCCTTCCTCAGTCAGCAGGCGAGAGATCGTCGTCGACTCCCCACCGGGAACCAGTAGGACGTCACAGTCGGGGACGATTCCGGACTCGCGTATCTCGACGACGTCCGCGGGTTCGTCGTGTGCCGCTGCGGCCGCCCTGACGGCGGTCGCGTGTTCGCTGACGTCGCCCTGGACGGCGATCACGCCGGCGGTAAGCGTCATGGTCCAGCCTTGTGGATCGACGGCGAAAAGCGCTCTCTTCCGCGGCCACGTCACGGTGATGTCGTCGGCCGCGGTCGGCGACAAACCCTTGAGTCGAGCCGACACAGGTGAGAGCATGCCACAGCGCGATCCGGTCGAGAACGCCGCCGACGGCTCGATCGATCTGTATGGTATCGCCGACTGGGAGGTCCGTGGGTGGCTGGATCGACTCGCCGTCGCGCTTCACGCGGGCGCTCACACGTTCGCCCGGGTGACGATCGTCATGTTCGCAGTCTCGATTCTCGTCTCACAATTCCTCCTGGGCGGACTCGGCGCGATCACGGATCCGGTCGTAGGGACGGTCACTGTGCTCTCGGTCGTCCCGGCCATCGGCCTGACCGGGTACGTCTGGAACGCCGACGTCACCGATCGCGAACCGCTGGGATTGCTCGTCACGACGTTTCTCCTCGGCGTTCTCTTCGCCGGGTTCGCCGCCGTGATCAACGCGATGTTCGCCCCGACGGCGTTCGTGCTCACTGACGCCTTCGGCGTCGAGGCGCTCGGACTGTTCGTCGTCTTTTACGTGATCGTCGGCCCGGTCGAGGAAGGGGTCAAACTCCTTGCAGTTCGACTGTACGCGTTCAATGATGCCCGATTCAGCGCTGTCGTCGACGGGGCCGTCTACGGCGCGGTTGCGGGGCTGGGCTTTGCGACCATCGAGAACGCGCTGTATATCACCCAGACTGCCGGCGACGTCGGGATGGGGGTGTTCGCCGCCGGCGGTAGTGTCGTGACGGTGCGCGCGCTGGCCGGTCCCGGTCACGTCATCTACTCGGCCTTTGCCGGCTACTACCTCGGCCTGGCGAAGTTTTCCCCGGATCGCGCCGGCCCGATCGTCGTGAAAGGGCTGGTGATCGCCGCCTTCGTCCACGCCACGTACAACGCGCTCGTCTCCGTGCTTCCGGCGTTCGCCGCGGAGGTTCTTGGCATCTCGCCGTTCTTTGCCTTCATCGGCTTCGTGATCCTCTACGATGGACTGTTCGGCTACGTGCTGGTTCGCAAACTCCGGGCCTATCGCCGGGCGTATCAGCAAGCCCTCGCCGGGACTGACCGTCTCCCCGATCCCGAAGTGACTGAATTTGATCCCTGACGGCCCGAAATGGCCGCGTTCGGGCTGACACGGTGGGCAGTATTTATGCGTGCCGACGCGTATTTTCGCCCATGGCCGCTGGCATTCTCGAAACGATCAGCCGAGTCGGGACGGCACTGGTGGTCGCACCGATCGCCGTGCTCGGGCTGGATTTCTTGGTCCAGGGACAAACCGCTGGCGGGCTCGCGTTCCTCGGGATCGTCGGGCTTATTCTCGCTCTCGAACGGTACGTTATCACGCCCCGTGAGATCCCCCAGCGCATCGTGAGCTACCTCGTCGGATCGCTGTTCACCGTCGAGGACGCTGCGGATAGCTGATCCTGGCTCCCGTGGAAAACGGTCCGGCGGCCCATCGGGGCCGCCGGCGAGCGCGAACGGCCAGCAGACCGGCCGAGCGCGCCGAAACAAAGTGGGGGAATGGGGGGTGGGGTGGCACCCTTACGGGTGCGGTCGATCGTAGCCGATGGGTTCCTATGAATCTTGTGTCCTCGGGTGATCTCGCGTCGTCACGTGTATGTATCAGGGGCTCGTAGAATCGGCAGTGACGACCGTCGCATCCGAACGGGCGGCCGGACCGCTAGTTCGCCCTGCGACTGACGCGGATCTCTACGCTGTCGCGGAGATCGAACGCCGCTCGTTCTCCCAGCCCTGGCCGATCGGGGCGTTCGAACGATTTCTCGACGCGCCGGCCTTTCTCGTCGCCGTCGATCGAGCCCCCGGGACGGCGGGCTCCGTGATCGGCTACGTCGTTGCCGATATGGTCCCGAACCACAGCCAGCCACTCGGTCACGTCAAGGACCTCGCCGTCCATCCCGACCGGCGAAACGGCGGCGTGGGTCGCCAGTTGCTCCAGCGCGCGATCATCGCCCTCGGGGCAGGCGGCATCACCACCGTCAAACTCGAAGTCCGCGAGAGTAACGACACCGCCAGACACCTTTACCGGAGTGAAGGGTTCGTCCACCGGCGGACGATCCCCGGGTACTACGACGACGGCGAGCACGCCTTGGTCATGTTCCGGTCGCCGTGAGCGCTCGGGGTGATCGCCCGGGTTCGCCACGCCCCCGGCGAACACCTTTCACTCACGAGTCCGTGGATCACCGTATGGGATACGCGTGTCCAGTGTGCGAACAGCCCCAGGTCGACGCCAGACACCTGGCGAATCACCTGGCCTTTACCGCGCTGCTTGGTGACGACGATCACGAGCGCTGGCTCGCCGAGCACGCACCGGGGTGGGACCAGGAAGACGACGAAGGGCTTGCCGACCGGGTCCGCAAGCACGCCGAGGAAGTCGACGTCCCCGGAGCTGATACCGTCGAACACGACCACGGAACCGGCGACCCTGAAATCCACGAACATGCGGCTGACGTCGAGCGAACCGACAGCGTCGACCGCCCTGGCGATCTAGCTGGGGGAACCGAATCTATCATTGACGAGCACGATCCGGGAGTGACCTTCGATGACATCGGCGGCGGTCCGACGGCGGGGGCTGATCCGACCCTGGACGCCGACGCCATGGCGGTCCTCCGGGAGGCCTACGAGATGACCCGCACGCGCCGGGAGCAGGCTACCGGTGTGGAAGACGACGGTGAATCCCACAGCGACGATTCGGACGACCATCGAGCGACCGGCGAACGAACCGGGGCGGAGCCGGCGGACACTGACGCTGGCGAAACGGAATAGTGGACGGAACCCGAAAGCCCGGGCATGCACACCGAGGGGCTGCTCGCACCTGAGACGCCCGCGGACGCCCGCGACCACTACGACGCCCTCGCGTCGACTGCGGGGGTCGTCGTCCGTGAAGTCGCGCGGGCGATGGATCTCGACGGCGACGAATACGACCGTCGCGTCACCGACGACGTGATCGAGACCGCCCACGATGCGGTCTTTGCGTCGCTTCTTGCCGTCCGCGTCGGCACCCACGAGGAGTTCGATTCGTTCTGTGACGGCCACGGTGGCGAGGTTCTCCAGACCGGCAGCGAACACGTCGAGGGCGTGGTCTGGCACGCGCCGCCGTTCGCCGAAACGATCGTCGCCACGACGTTCCAGGACGCCGAGGCGGCGGCGATCGGGACCCTTCGCCGTCAGGCGTACGGCCGGCTCTATCGGGACATTCTCGAAACGGACGAAACAGAGCCACAGACGGACGAACATGGCGATCACTCGGGGGCGACCTGAATGCGCAGACGGACGAAACTGGTCTCCGTCGCCATCCTCGCCATCGTGGTGCTCCTGCTCGCACTGGGCGCACTGCCGGGATTCATCAAGGCGGGCGACCCCTACTACATGACCGCGACGCCGGTCGAGGAACACGCGGCGGTCAACGCGACCGATCTGGACGAGCGGCGGTTTCCGTACACCACGGCGGCGATCGATTCGGCCACAACGGCCCAACCGGGCGAGTCCGGCCCGTACTGGAAGGGCTACGTCGGATTCAAGGAGGCGTTCACCCACTCGCCGTTCGACGAACTCACCGCGCTCCAACAGCGCTCGACTGAGGCGGTCGACGGACCGGAGGCGGTCTACGTCCGTGACGGGGACGCGTACTATCGGCTGACCATCGAGCAGTAGTCCGGACCGACCGGTGGGGCTCGGCCGACTACAGGGCAGGGCGAGCCAATGCACGTTTCACGCTCGGGCCGAAAGTGCCCGCCATGACTGGAGAAGACGTGGCGCACGACTGGCCGATTCTCGAATCACGCATCGAGTACGAGACGGGGTGGTACGAGGGGGGCTACGATCTGGTCGAACAGCCTGACGGGTCCGAGAAGCGCTACTACTGGGCCGCACTGCCGGACGCGGTCGTCGTCGTTCCGGTCGTCGACGATGCACTCGTGATGGTCGAGCAGTATCGGCCGGCGATCCGCGAGCACTGCCTCGAATTCCCGGCCGGGATCGTCGAGGACGGCGAGTCCTACACCGAGGCGGGCGCGCGGGAACTCCGGGAGGAGACGGGTTTTGATCCTGCCGGCGTCTCGCTGCTGGAGGATTTCTGGGTCGCGACGGGGGCGATGCGCCACCAGCGCGGGATCGTCTTCGCCGAGGGCCTCGAACCCGTCGGGACGAACCTCGATGACAACGAGTTCCTCGAAGTCACGACGGTCCCGGTCGAGGAGGCACTCGACCGTGCCCGAGCCAACCCGGCCAACGACGCGACGATCGAGGGGATCCTGCTCGCCCGGGAAGACGGTCTGCTCTGATCGTCTGTGAGCGACTGCCTCAGCCGCTCGGCTGCCCTCGGACCACCAGGATAGATCGTGTGATACAGGCTCGACCGGTGCGGTTATGAGGGTGGATATGTGACGGACTCCCATGGACGGCGAGTGCTCGGCGGCGGATCTCAAGTCGTTGCTCGATACAGACCAGGACGTGCGCATCGTCGACGTTCGACCACCGGCCGCCTTCGAACGCGGTCACATTCCCGACAGCGAAAACGTTCCGCTGGCCACGCTCACGAACGAGGTCGACCGCCTCGATGGGGCCGATCGGGTCGTCACTGTCTGTGCTCATGGGCAGGCGAGTATACGGGCGGCCCGACTCGTTGCTGCCTACGAAGGTATTGATTGCCCAGTCGAAAGTCTCTCGTGTGGCGTCGACGGGTGGGACGGCGACTTAGAGATGGGCGACGGTCACTGAAGCGGGGGCTGTCGGCACGGGGGACGCGTCGATCACTCCGCTGGTTCGTATGCGAAGCGCTGGATGCGTGCCGGCGTCGCCGTCTCTGTGTCGGTGCCGAGTGCGTACGGACCGATATAGACGCCGGTGAACCCGCCCGCGACTTCCGTCGACAGGTACCGTGTGGCCGCCGTGGCGAGTTCGGTCGGCTCGCCGTCGCCGTCGTCGTAGCGGAACGTGTATTCCTCAGTCGTCGCGTCGACGACCAGCCGGTGGTTCTCGCCCGCGGCGGGGATGGACGCGACCGTCTCGGCAACCTCGCCGATCCGGAGTCGGACGCGAGCGACTGTCTCGCCACCCTCACGACCCACGCCGATCTCGTAGTGGTGGGACTCGTTCATCACGAGCGCGAGACCGGCCTCCTCACCGTCGTCGGGATCGAACCCGAGATCGATCTCGGCTCGGCAATCGAAGTGGGACTGCGGGCGGCCGACGAACGTCGCATCCAACTCGTCGAGGCTGTCGGTTTTGCCCGCAAGCGTCAGCCCCTCGCCCGAGACCGAGTAGGTCGCCGGGTCCGGGTTCCGTCGGAACTGCCAGCTGTCGTCGAGTTCGCCGTCGAAGGTCGTTTCGAACGGTCGGGCCGGACTCGCCAGCCCGCCGGGTGAATCGCCGGGCAGCGACTCGACGGTCATCTCGGGGTCGATCGGCTCGCCGTCGTTGACGATCGGCCAGCCGTCCTCCCAGGTGACGGGTGCGAGGAACGTCTCCCGACCGAGGTGGTGGACACCGGGGTTGGGGCCATACTGGCGGATCCCGAGGAACACCATCCACCACGAGCCGTCCGGGGCCTGGACCATGTCGGCGTGGCCCATCGCGCTGAGCGGGTGCATCGGCCGACCGCGATGGGAGAGCACGGGGTTGTCGGGATGGGGTTCGAACGGGCCGGTCGGGTCGTCGCTCCGGCCGACGGTGACCATGTGGTCGGTGTGGGTTCCGCCCTCGGCGGTGATGAGGTAGTAGGTCCCGTCGCGTTCGTAGATGTGCGGCGCTTCGGCGAACCCGCCTTCGATCCCACGCCAGAGCTGGCGGACGTCGCCGAGTTCGCCAGTGTCGAGGTCGATCTCGGCCTGTCGGACCCGGTACTCCGGCAAGGACTCGCCGTCGGTGTACTGGAAGTAGGCCGTTCCATCGTCGTCGAAGAAGAGGTCGGGATCGATCCCGCCCGCGTCGACGTACAGCGGATCGGACCACTCGCCGGCGGGATCGTCGGCGGTCACGATGAAGTGGCCACCGTTGTCGCCGCCGACATCGGTCGTGACCATGTAGAAGGTGCCGTCGTGGTGGCGCAAGGTCGGGGCGTAGATCCCGTCGGAAGCCTCGCGACCGCGGAGGTCAAGCTGGCTGTCGCGGGTGAGACAGTGGCCGACCCGCTCCCAGGAGACCAGGTCCGTGCTGTGAAACAGCGGGACGCCGGGGAAGTACTCGAACGACGAGATGGCGAGGTAGAAGTCCTCGCCGGCGCGCGCGATCGTCGGATCGGGATGCATGCCCGGAAGTACTGGATTCGAATACTGCATACCGGAGGGCTCGCGGCCGTCGCTCATAAGTCCTTGCGGTCCAAGCCCGGCAGGTTCGACAGATGAGCATGGGTGCATGCCTGCTCGGGACACTTGTCAGTAGCCGAGTTGCGATGTGGTGGCTCGGGTAAACCTCTCATCAGAAGGGACTCAGTGGGGGTAACTGCTCGTCATCGCCACCGTCGGAACCTTACGCGCCTGTCCTCAAAAGTACACGTGTTTCGTGTGCTACTGTGAGGAGAGCAATCTGATTTCGCGAAACACTCTTAGCTATTCTAGAGGACGTAAGTTTAAATGAGAGGGTGACCAACGTGGAGGTAGAGGATTCCAAAATGGCGGACGATTCACGCGGGCACAACCAGTCTTGGTCGGATGCGACCAGCGCTCGCGAGCGGGTTCAGTCGGTCGCGGAAACGTTGCGTGAACCTCGCTCGATCAACTGGATCAGCGAGCAGGCGGACGTCGCCTGGAGTACCGCAAACGAGACACTCGAAGGCCTCCGTGAGCAGGGTCGCCTCCAGCGGATCGACAGTGACGATGCAACCCGATATCAGCCGGATCGGACGCAGTTGTTCTTCGACGAGATCCGGACGCTGATCGAGGAGAACACGCGTGAGGAACTCCGGAGCGAACTGGCGGCCATCACCGCGGAAATCGAAGGGTGGCAGGAGACGTACGGCGTGGACTCCTGGGAAGCCCTCGAACAGACGCTCGCCGACGAGGGGCTGTCGAGTGCCGAGAGCAGCGAACGCCGCGACGTCGTCACCTTCTGGCGGGAGAACGAGGCGGACCGGCAACTCCTCAAACACGCCCTGGCGCTGTATACCGACGTCGAAGCCGCACGCGAAGGGATGCGAACCATGGCCGAGCGGGCGAGGAGTTAGCGCTCGATGCTGTTTCTCGCTGGCCGAGATCGCCACACTCAACGGACGCTCCTCAGGAAGGTCCACGACCGACTTTCGAAACACGCCGGGTGCGAGAACGTTCGGTATCGCCCATCACGTCGACGCCCACGCCACGTCCTCGCCGACGTCGAAACCACGGTCTTTCTGCACGACATCGACGAGACTGAGACCGCACGCCTGGAAGTCCGGTTCTGGTATCCAAGCGATGTCGACTACGAATACTACCGCCTCAATTGGATCGAACCCGATCGGGACTTCATGCTCGGATTCCACCGCGACGCTGACCATTCCGACCTCGGACCGTGTCACGTCCAGGTTGACCACGAAGGGACGACGGTTGATCGTCACGCGGCTGATTTTCTCGACGCGCATCCGCTTTCGGTCCTCGAACGACGACTCAGGAAACTCCCGGCGGTACTTGAGGCTGTTCGCTGGCAGGATGAGCGGCCTTCGCTCCCGGAGTGGTCTCCCTGAACCCCTTCCAGCAAATTCGAACAGGTTGCGTTTCGGCGGTCAGCCCGTCCAGCCGGCGTTCGCCCGGTGCTCGGCAGCGATCGCACCGATGTCCTCTGGTTCAAGCACTCCTCGATCCGTACAGATCGCGTCGATCAGCCCCGGCGGGGTCACGTCGAACAGCGGTGATCGAACGGTCAGATCGGCCGGTCCGTCGTAGATCGTCTCCGGATCGACGGATTCGATCTCGATTTTCGCATCGATACGCACCTTGTCGGCTGCCGCGGCGACGAGGACGGCGATCTCCTCGTGGGCAGCAGCCAGTGCCGCCGCGCGGGTGCCGACCTTGTTCACGAGTGCGCCGTCGGGTCGGATCGCGTCGGCCCCGACGATGACCGCTTTCGGCTCCCATTCGTGGATCGCCCACGCCAGATCGGCGTCGCCGGCGAGGGTCACGTCTCGCTCTTCGGCCAACTCTTCGGCCACACCGACCCCTTCACCGCCCGGTCGCGATTTGGCGACCAGTACCGCCTCGGGATCGGCGCGCTCGATCGCCGTCCGGACGGTCCCCGACCGTGAGAGCGTGGCGATTCGATCCGGGAGCCGCTCGGCAGCGGTTTCGGCCGCCTCGTCGTCGGCCGAGATGGCGGCTTCGACCTCCTCGCGAGCCATCTCCTCGACTCCCTCCGGCGATCGGTCCGCGCGGGCCAGCACCCGGTTCACCCGGTTTGCGACGACGGGCATCGAGGGGCGGGCGTCCCGGAGATCCCGGGCGACGACGGCGAGGTCATCCCACCCGCCACTTTCTCCACCCCACGCCCGGATGCCCGCCTCGTCGCGAAGCACTTCCAGTGCCCGGAGCGACAGCCACGCCGAGCCGTGGTCGCGATCTTCGCGGATGGTCTTGACGGTTGGCCGAACGCGGTCGTAGGACGCCCAGAGATCGGGGACGGTCTCACGGCGGCGGATCGCCGTCGGGTGGACCCACTCGTGCTCGGCCGTCTCGTCGTTGGGTTCGACCCCCCTGCTCTGGGCTTCGAAGAGGACGGGGTGGACGACCCACCGCGTTCCGCGCTCGGCGTCGACGACATCGAAGGGATCGCCACGCCGCAGGCGCGTTACCTCGGCTTCGAGTCCGGTCTCCTCGGCGATTTCTTCTCGCGCCATGGCGTCGGGGTCGCCCTCGGCGTGCCCTGACACGGCCGCCCATCGCCCCGCGTACGAGCCGACGGCGTCGCTCCGGCGCAGGAGGAGGACCTGGCCGCGGTTCCGGAGCAAGCAGGTGACGACGTCGACCTCGTTCATGTCCGGACGTATGCACCCTCACCCAATGAAGCGTGGGGGCGGCGAGCCGACAATGCAAAACCGATCGAGTCCCTGTCACCTGGCATGGACGTCGCGATCATCAGCGACTCACACGTTCCATCCCGCGAACCGGCGATCCCCGACTGGGCGCTCGACCGCATCCGCGCGGCCGATCACGTCATCCACGCCGGTGACTTCGACGCATCGGCGGCGCTGGCGGACGTTCGCGGCGCGGCGAGTCGACTCACCGCCGTCGCCGGGAACATGGATCCACGGGCGCTGGGTCTGCCCGAGATCGAACGCGTCACGCTCGGCGGTGTCGAGTTCGTCGTGACTCACGGCACGGGATCGCGCCACGATTACGAACAGCGTGTCGCGAGCATCGTCGCCGAGGAGGGGAGCGAGGGGCCGACCGTCGGCGTCGCGGGCCACACTCACGAGTGCCTGGATACGACCGTCGACGGCGTTCGGCTGCTCAATCCCGGCAGCGTCACCGGGGCATCACCGGCCAGCGAGGCCACGATGCTGACGGCGACGGTCAACGACGGCGACCTCTCGGTGACTGTCCACCGCGAGTCCGAGTAGGGGCGGCCGTTCTCGATGGTCGTGTTTAGTTTAGCGGGAATCGCTTGCAACAGCCAGAAAGCCCCCGCGCTCTCAGCTGCCGCGACTCGCTGCGCTCCGGCAGGTGCTTGCGTCGTCGGGGCTTGCTGAGAACGCGGCCCCTTTCAGTCCCACCCGAGGCCGGTTGGTCAGCCGGCATGGGCGGGACTGAAAGGGGCGAGTGGCTCCGGGAAGACGGCCGAAGTAAGGCGCGAGGCGCTACGCGCCTCGGCACGCGCGAACGGGCGCTTCGCGCCCGTGAGCGGACACCGTGGTTCGAGAGAGCGAAGCTCTCTCGTCATCACGAAAGGCGCTTTGCGCCTTTCGAACGACAACGGAGTGAGGAGCGCAGCGAGGTCGTCGGACGGCGACGCCGTCCGACTGTCCGAGGGACCGGCGGTCCCTCGCTACCCTCAACCGGAGCCACTCGGGGCTTTCTGGCTATCTCACCCAGGAATCGCTTAACTAAACACCGCCTCCTCGATTGCTTTCGACGCCGGACGAACGCGACGCTACCGGGCGACTTTTGGCGGTTCCGGGCCGACTCGGGGTATGGAGGTCTTCGCGGTCCCGGATATCCCGGAAATCGAGCCGGGTGACGATCTGGCGGCGCTGATCGACGAGCGCGTCGACCTGCGGGAGGGCGATGTCCTCACGGTCGCCAGTACGGTCGTCTCGAAGGCCGAAGGCAGGGGGGCGGATCTGTCGGACTTCGACCCCGGGGCGCGCGCCCACGACATCGCCGAGCGGATCGGCGAGATCGCCGGCGAACGGAAGGATCCGCGGTTCGCCCAGGCCGTCCTCGAGGAGAGCGAGGAACTCGTCATGGCGGCCCCGTTCATCCTGGCGGTGACTCACTTTGGCCACATCACCGTCAACGCGGGCATCGACCGCTCGAACGTCCCCGGCGCGGACCTGCTCCTGTTGCCCGAGGATCCATCGGCGAGCGCGCAGCGACTGTCCGACGCGCTCGGGGTCCCCGTCGTCGTGACAGACACGTCGGGACGCCCCTTTCGGCAGGGTCAGCGCGGCGTCGCACTTGGCTGGGCCGGAATTTCGGCAATGCGGGACTGGCGGGGCGAACACGACCGCGAGGGACGCGAACTCACGGCGACCGTCGAGGCCGTCGTCGACGAACTCGCCGCGGCGACCAACCTCGTCACGGGCGAGGGCGACGACGGCCGGCCAGTGGCGGTCGTCCGCGACTGGGACTTCGGCGACCACGACAGCCACGACGATCTGTTCCGGGACCGTGATGGCGATCTCGTCCGGCAGGCACTCGCCGACTTCGAGTACGACCCCGCGTGACCGGAGACGAGAAACGGGACGACACCGACTGACGACGAACTCACAGCACGGCACTCACAACACACAGACCAATGAAAGCGATCGAACTCACCCCCGAACATCCGGTCGAAGCGGTACGACGACTGGCCGAGCGCGCCGAGCGCGCCGGCTTCGACACTATCTTCGCGAGCAATCACTACAACAACCGCGACCCGTTCCAGACCCTCTCGTCGATCGCGGCGGCGACGGACTCGGTTCAACTTGGCCCCGGCGTGGTCAATCCCTACGAGACCCATCCCGTCCGGTTGGCCTCGCGGATGGCCACCCTCGACGAGTCCAGCGACGGCCGCGGTGTCTTCGGTATCGGGGCCGGTGATGCCTCGACGCTCGCCAACCTCGGCGTCGAGCGCGACTCGCCCCTCCGGCGCGTCCTTGAGACGTTCAAGGTCGCCCAGCAGCTCTGGACGGGCGACACCGTCGATCACGACGGCACTTTCCGGGCGACGGACGCGAGCCTGAACTACGAGGTGGGGGAGATTCCGGTCTACGTTGGCGCACAGGGCCCACACATGCTTCGGATGAGCGGGAAACACGCCGACGGCGTGCTCGTCAACGCCGCCCACCCGGCGGACCTGTCGTGGTCGGCCGACCGGATCGAAGAGGGCCGATCCGAGCGACCGGACGACCGTGGCGATCTCGACGTTGCCGCCTACGCGAGCGTCAGCGTCGCCGAGAGCGAGGATCGGGCCAGAGAGGCCGCTCGACCGCCGGTGGCGTTCATCGTCGGGAGCACCGCGCCGCCGGTACTGGATCGACATGGGTTGGATCACGACCGCGCGGAACGGATCGGCGACGCCATCGAGCGGGGGGACTTCGAGACGGCTTTCGGCGCGGTCACGCCGGCGATGATCGACGCCTTCGCGATCGCTGGCACGAAAGATACCGTCGCTGATCGGATCGAGGCGGCGATGGAATCCGTCGATAGCTTCGTCGTCGCGTCGCCGCTCGGGCCCGACCTGGAGGCGGCGATCGATCTGGCGGCCGAGGCGCTCGAAACGGCTGCGGCGGAGTAAGTCTCGGCGGTGGTGGGACTCGGCGTTATGCCGGTGAGACGAGATCCACGACTGCGCCGAGCGTCAGGTACGCACTGGCCCCGACGGTGAGTCCGATCACCAGCGCGCCCATCCCGACCAGCACGGCGCTGATCGGGTCGTGCGTCACGACCTCGGCGAATCGAAACGGCATCTCACCGATACTGCCGACGAGTCGGTTCAGAAACGAGACGAGTGACAGGACGATCATGGTGGCAGTTCACACGCCCGGTACTTGGGTGCTTGGACGGCGGCGATCTATCGGGGCCTCCCAGTCCCGGCCGCGCTCAGTCTCGACTCGCCGTCAGGGCTAAGAGCGTCGGCGAACTCGCTTCGGTATGGGCGACGATGCCTCCCTGGACGAGTTTCTGGGCGACGAGGGGGAGTCGGCGACCGCGACCGAATCCGCCGGCGAATCGGCCGAGGAGTCCGTCGAGCCGGCGACGACGACCTACGAGTTCGCCCCCGGCGGGGTCGAGTGTGCCTCCTGTGGGGCCACTGTCGACCGCCGGTGGCACCAGCACGGCGAGCTTGTCTGTGTGGCGTGCAAGGACTGGTAACGGCCGGACCGCGACGGCTGCCGGGACCGTGGGATTCACGCGGCTGGCGGTCGAAATGGGGTCACTCGAATGGAACGTCGACTCACCTTCATGGCTATTCTGGTCAGCGGCGTCATCGGCTTCGGGCTGGCGGATTACGCGCTCGCCAGTGCGGGCTATGACAGGCTGGGGATGTTCGTCTGGGGCGGTGGGTATCTCGCGACGATGTTCGTCCTCTGGTATGGGTGGGTTCGGCCACTCGACATGACCGGTATCTAAGCCGGCGCACTCCACGTGGAGGCGGCCAAAACGAATGGTAGCGGAACGTTCAAGCCCGCGTCGGGGCGAACATATGACAATGAACGGGTCACTGGTGCCGTTGCAACTCGTCGACAACTTCCTGCTGAACTACAACGTGGGGGACATCCTGCTGTTGGTGCTTGGCCTGTCGATCCTGGCCGCAGTAGCGTTGCGCTCCCGGAAGGCGCTCGCGACCCAGGCTATCGGGTTTGGCCTCATTCTGGTGGTGACGCCGGGAAGTGCCCTCCAGCCGGGAGATGGGAGTCTCCTCGGCTCGGTCATGCAGTACAAGTTCTTTGGCCTGGTTCTCCTGCTTGCCGGCCCCGTGCTCTATACGACGGCACGGCGGTCGGCGACACCGAGTTGAGTGTCGCACGGCGATCGTCCGCCCGGGTTTCTCGGCGTCTCATCGCCTTCTCGGTGCCACTTCAGCCTTCTTGGCGTCCTATTCGAGCTTCCCGAGTGCAGTGAAAAATTCCAGGGGTGGTCCGGCCACGTGGACCGGCTGGTCGGCCTGTTCGACCGTGATCTGGGCGGGCGGTTCGATCTCGTGGGTGGTCCGGCCGTCGCTGACAACTGAGGCCGTCTCGGCATCCTCGACGCGGACGGTGATCGTGGTGTCCTCGTCGACCACCAGCGGCGGCATCGGGCGCTCGGCGGCCATCTCCGTGACGACGAACACCGGGACGTCGGGGTGGACCAGCGGGCCGTCCTCGCTTAAGTTGTAGGCCGTGGAGCCGGTCGGCGTCGCGATCAGGACGCCGTCGGCGTGGCCGCTGGTGTACAGTGCGTCGTCGATCCGGACGGTCGTGCCGACGCCGTTGCCGTGGCCGCGCTGGGGCCCCTGAATCACGACTTCGTTCAACGCCGGCGGGAGTTCCCACCCGTCGCCGCTCACCTGGAGTCGGGGGAGCGCTCGCGTCGGTGTCTCGCCGTCCTCGCGGATGTCAGTTACCACGTCCCGGATGACGTCGATGGCGTCGTTCGGCGAGACGGCGTTCAGGAAGCCGACCTCACCGAGGTTGACGCCCATGATCGGCGTCCCGTTGGCCCCGCGTGCGGCGTACAGAAACGTGCCGTCGCCGCCGATCGAGACGATCAGGTCGGTGTCGTCGATCTCCTCGATCGAGACGCTCGCCGGGGCGTCGAGTTCCGGCGTGGCGACGCCACCGTAGGTGTCGTGGCGGTCGTCGGCGAGCGCCGCGGCCGTCACCTCGTCGACGACGATCGAGACGGCTTCGTCCGCCAGATCCATCCGGATCGCCTCGATGAGCGAGCGGGCACGTGGATTGTCCTTCTGTCCGACGAGTCCGAGTTCCATAATTCGACCTTGCTCACCGCCCCTGATAAAATCGTCTCATCTCGTGCGGACGGACAGAGTTATTGAGGTGTGAATCCAATCTCTGGACATGACTGGTTGCCCCAGTCGAGGAGTCAGCACATGAGCGACGACGACTCGGATGATGACTGGTTCGAGCAGGCGATCAGCGAGGATCCGGACGGTGGTGACGGCCCATCCACGCAGACTGACGAGACGTCCTCGACTGGCGCGGAAGACGACCAGCAAACGCCCGACAGTGACGTCGCTGCAGAGACAAGCGAATTCGAGGCAGCCCTCGACTCAGTCTCCGAGTCGACTTCGACAACCGAGGACGGTGGGGCGGATTCGATCACCGAGACAGGAGCGGTGGACGATTCGACTGACGAAGACGGCGGGGATGTGACCGCCCAGGAGGGCGAAGGCGCGCTGTTCGACGAGGATTTCGCCAGTGCGCTTGATTCGGCTGGCGGTCCCGGCGGCGATAGCGGCGAAGCCGCGGCCGAGAATCCGTTCGAAGACGACGAGTCCTTCGAGTCGGAGATCCCACGTATCGACCTCGGGATCGAGGGGCTCGACGGGATGATACAGGGTGGGATCCCACAGCGTCACCTGATGGTCGTCATCGGGTCGCCCGGGACCGGCAAGACCACCTTCGGCCTCCAGTTTCTTCACCATGGTCTCCAACAGGGCGAGGACGTCGTCTTCATCACGCTCGAACAGAGTCGCGAGAGCATCCTCGACACCGCCGACGAGCGCGGCTGGGAGTTCGACCGCTACGAACGTGAGGACCGACTCGCAATCGTCGATCTCGACCCCGTCGAGATGGCCAACAGCTTAGAGAACATCCGGGGGGAGTTCCCCGAGCTCGTTCGGGAGTTCGGTGCCGACCGACTGGTGCTTGACTCGGTCTCGTTGCTGGAGATGATGTACGACGACCAGGCCCGCCGCCGGACGGAGGTGTTCGACTTTACCCGCTCGTTGAAAGAGGCCGGCGTCACGACGATGTTCACCAGCGAGGCCAACGAGGACAACCCCTACGCCTCCAGACACGGCATCATCGAGTACCTGACCGACGCCGTGTTCGTCCTCCAGTACGTCCGTGGGGACACCCAGGAGACCCGCCTCGCCGTCGAGATCCAGAAGATACGCAACGCCAACCACTCCCGTGCCACGAAACCCTACGCGATCACGCTGGACGGCATCGACGTCTACCAGCAGGCAAGCATCTTCTAGACGCGTGATCGGCGGCCGGACTACCGGACGACCGTGATCGGGACGGGCGAGCGCCGGACGACCGTCTCGGCGACGCTCCCCAGCAGGATGCGTGAGACGCCCGAGCGACCGTGACTGCCCATCACGATCTGGTCGACGTCGTGCTCTTCGGCGTGCTGGACGATCGTGTGGGTGGGCTTGCCGACCTCGATGAACTCCTCAAAAGTGCCCGCGAAGCCGGTCGCCCCGGATTCAACCTCGCTGAAGAGGTTCTCGGCCTGTTCTTTCTGGCGGTCGTACCACTCCTCGGAGAACGTCGGCATCGACGCCTGGACGCTGTAGCCCGCGTCGGCCGGGTTGATGACGTGTAGCAGGTGCATCTCGGCGTCCGGGAACTCCGCGACGGCGAACTCGACTGCCTCCCGGGCCTGCTCGCTGCCGTCGACCGGCACCAGAATGCGCTTGCCCATGTCAATATCTTCGCGGGCATCCGTCTTAACCTTAGGGTATGCTAGCTAGTGACTCTATCTATATTGTGTCAGGATCCAAGTGATGGAACCGGTGTCTTGACAACTGTCTCGCCTAATTCGATTCCTCACAATCAAACACGTACACTGCACCAGTCGATTCTTTATTTCCGTCCGCTTCGGGAGCACTCACGGCAGCAATACCTGTCTCCTCCGACACCGTGACTCGGGTCCCAAAGTGATCGGTCGGGTCATTTTCGGGGGCAGAGATGACACGATCTTGTTGCCAGTGGCCCTCATCACGCTTGAAGACGCAAATCCGGCTCTGCTCACCCGTGTCGGACGATTCGCCCGGGGCCCCGATGAGAATCGCTTCGGGATCACTCGTCATGGCAAGTGACAGGCCGAATCGTTCGCGCTGCCCGGTATCAGCGGGCGTGAGTTTCTGCGCTTGGTGCCACTCACCATCTTGGTTCTCGAAGAGATAGACCGAACCACCGTGTTCGCCGTTTGGATTTTCGTCGTTCGACGCACCGACGAGAACGGTTTGTCCGTCCTCCGAGACGGTGACAGTCTCCCCGAAGAAATCGTTTCTATCTCTATCGCTGGCAGTGAGTGTGGCCTGTCGGACCCACTCACCGCCCGACTTCTCGAAGACGTTTACTGCAGCTGTGTCTGTTTTTCCCCCTGTGTCGGGGACGATCTTTCCTGATGCGAAGAGACGTTCCCCACCGTTCGACACGTCCATCGCATACCCGAATGATCCAATCGAATGTTTGTTTTCAGGAACGAGCCTACTCACGAGCTTCCATCCCTCAGATTCGCGTGAATATTCGTATATCGCTCCCGCCGTGTTGCCGTTCGAATCTTCTCTGAACGGTGACCCAACGTATGCGGTGTCTCCATTAGGATTCAATAATAGCGATCGAGAGAATTGATCAAATGCCTCACCATCAGGAGCACTGAGCTTATTCCGCTGATGCCATTCTCGACTTTCTTTTTCATATATATAGGCAGCGCCTGCTTCCGTTCCGTTCGGGTCTTCATCTGCTATTGTTCCAACAATGGCCGTCTCACCATCACTCGATAGCGAAACTGAATATCCGAATCGGTCATGTTCATCTCCATCGTTTGCTGTGAGCTTCGTTTCTCGGTACCAGCTTTCTTTATTTCGCCTGAACACATACGCTCCACCAGCCATCTCCCCGTTCGGATTCGAATCCCGATAGCTTCCGACGAGTAAGGTCTGCCCGTCGTTCGCGATGTCAAGAGAAAACCCGAAAAAATCTTGACTATCCCCATCTGGAGCCACGATCTTATTCACGTCCGTATTATCGTTCGCTATCGGGTCCGAAAACACACAGCCGGTGAGTGAAGCGAGAGCTGTCGAACTGCCCAGACAGAGTAGCTTTCGTCTGGTAACCTTGTTTGCTCTGAGAGTGCTCTCCACCATGATTAATTTTCTCGGTATGTGATTATACCTCCGAATGTCCCCTTGACATCATCCATTTCAGTCCGATATTCGATGTATTCGCTAAACCCACTGATTCCCTGTGTTATCGGAATCGTAGCTGGTGTTCCACTTGTTGTCGGGAAATTGGGCTGTAACTCCCCGTCACTCACCTTGTATATTCCCATTTCTAAACTCCCTTGTGCGGTTCGGACGATCATCATGCCTGTACTAGTAGACCCAGCCACAGAAAACCCAGTTGATAATATTTTATTTACATTATTTAGCATCACTTGAGTGGATTCTAGTACCGGTGCTCCTGGATATGCATATCCGTCAGTACTGCTGAACGATCCACTTGGTCCGTCTTCTTCTCGGGAAAAGGGAGTTTTATCCAATCCAGTCACCTCAAACTTGAACCTCTTCAAGTTAATGAGGTTTTTAAACCCATATCCCGCTGTAGGAACCGCTCCAATTCGATAATGTAGCTTTCTTGTTTCACCAGGCTGGAGGGTTATATTTTGAGGCCCATCTAAGATCTCTTGGTTGGTATTAACTGGGTAGTTTTCGGCAGGTAGGCGATCAAGGATTTCAAATTGTGACTCAACATCATTTTCATGGAGAGAGTCGATGGCTGCATCGTTCGGATTGAAGCTCACAACAACGGTGAACTCGATTTCTTGAACGTCACCGTTTAATTCTTCCTTCTGAGTGGGAATAAGGACGCGATCATCAAGCATCGAATCTCCAAAATTTGGATTCTTAACCCAGCCTGTGTCACTGTCCAAGAGTTGTTCCACGGTTGCAGGTTGATTTTCAGGGGTGGATTTTTGAGTTATGACGGGAAGCGTATACCCTGCAGCAAGCGTTTCTTCCTCCATCGGATCACTACCCACCTCCACCTCTTCGCTATCGTTCAGCCCAGTGTCGTCGGAGTTCGAATCGGTCGGATCACTGTTGACCAAATAGTACTCTCGCTGGAATTCCTGACCGCGCAATTCGATCGTACCGTTGATCTTCTCACCGATCTCTTCGTCGTCGCGAAGGCCGTCACCATCCGTATCGTTCGATTCGGGATCGGTGTAAACGGCTATCGTCAACTCTGACCCTGGCGTGTTGGGACTGGCAATCACTCCGTTATCCAATTGCCTCGCCATGTATGCTGAGATGGGGATACCGAAGTCCTCTAGCGAGTCAGAGAAGCCATCGTCATCCGAGTGCGTTGGGCCGATATCATCCGCAACACGTGAGAAGACATCCGGCAAATCACTTGCATCGTCAACAGACGAGTATCCACCCGACGTGATATCTGCGATCTGCTGTAGTTTGTCTTCATTTGCATCGCCGAAGCCGATGGTATAGATGGTCGTCCCACGGTCAGCCGCAGTGTTCGCTTCGGAGATTCCGCCCCCACCTTGTCCGTCTGTGAGGAGCACCGTATACTGGGCACGGGAATCGTCGCTGTTTGACGCGAAGTGACTGTTTGCACGTTGTAGTCCCGCTCCGATATTCGTCCCGCCGGACGAATCGAGGCTCTCGATCGTGACGTTCACCGACCCGAAGTCAGTCGTGAGTTCCTGGGCAACCTCTGCATTGTGATCGAAATCGACAACGCCTGCTCGGTCCCCCTCGATCAAGGCACCGACAAATTCTTTCGCAGCGGCCTTCCTGAACTCGTTCGGATCGTTCCAGCTCATCGATCCCGACGAGTCGATCACCAACATTACGTCGATTTCTGCCATCTCAGAATCGTCCTCTCCGCCATCTGGTGGCTCTTGGGCTGTGAGCGTCTTCTTCCAATTTGGAACCTTGAATACGGTAAAGGTCGAGAAGTGATCCGTCCGTGCACGGACCGTATCGTTTGCTTCGTCGATCGTTGTCGGCAACGGCTCGAACCCCTGGATGGATTCGTTATATCGCACACCGACCAGTTCTGATTCGTTAACAGAGAGGGTGGATTCATCGTATGAAATCGACACAGTCGCGTTCTCGATCGATCCGTCCGTCTCAAGGTTGACTACCGGTGCAGCCGTGAGGTTGTCCGCAAATTCAGTGTGGAATCGTTGCTCGGTGTTCTCTTCGATGGTTACTGTCTTCCCCACGCTCCCGGTGGCTGTCACGTCGGCCGACACGCCTAGGCTCTCGTTGTTTGCGGTCGTGGTATACGTCTCATTCCCATCCAGGATGCCGTCATCGTCGGTATCCGGATCAAGCGGATCAGTTCCAAATTCGATCTCTACGTTGTCTTCCAGTCCATCGGCATCAGTATCAGCCTCTGTTGCATTCGTTCCGATCTCCTGTTCACGACTGTCTGTGAGCTGATCCGAATCGGTGTCGGGACTCTGCGGGTCGGTACCCAGTTCCTGCTCTCGTATATTAGTCAGGTTGTCATTATCAGGATCCTCTTCAGCATCGACCACTCCATTGTCGTCTGTATCCGATTGTACTGGCGAAGTTTCAGCGTACCTGATCTCGAATCCGTCTTCTAATCCATCCCTGTCAGTATCTGAGGAGAGTGGATCACTTCCGAACCAATACTCCAGACGATTATCGACCGAATCAGCGTCAAAGTCATGCTGACTGTCGATAATACCGTCCCCTCCCTGGTTTCCACTTACAATTGTTGAGTTACTATCGGGATCCAGCGGATTCGTGCCCGTCACGTTCTCTTCGTAGGTATCGGGCAGGCCGTCACCGTCCAGGCGAAGCACGACCGTAGTCGCTTGGCTCTGCCCGGATGACCCGCCACCATTGCCGTTGTTCCCCTTGTTTTTGCCCTTCTTCTTGTCCTTTTGCTTGGCTTTCTTCTTGCTGTTGCCGTTCTTTGAATCAGTGCTGTCCTCACTTTCGACAGCCGCAATTTCGATCGTATTCACACGCTTGGTGAGATTAATCGTTTTCGCGAAGGTAGCGTTGGCATAGCCAGGGCGAAGCGGGAGTTCGACCGTACGATCGTCGTTGATGGTCGCGGTGACGTTCACGGCGTCGAGCCCGGTCGGATTTGTGACGTTGCCGACGAGCGTGTACTGAGTCCGATCGCTTTCGTTGTGGATCGGATCCGTTCGCCGGGTGAGCGTTACCTCCGGTCCGATCTCGCGATCGATGCGATCGAGTGCCTTCTGGGCTTTGTTGAACGCCAAGCCGTAGGTCCGAACTGCCTGGGCGGTCGTGCGAATCGAGTGGGCACCCACCCAGGCTTGGGCACTCTCGCGCATCTGCTCGGCCATGGCGAGTTGTCGCCTGGCGTTGTCGATATGCGCCTCAGCACTATTCTTCGCTCCTGGGCCGAGATTGTCTTTAGTCGCCGCGAAGGCATACTCGGCGTCACGAATCACCTGCCTGGCGGACTGGTTGTCCGCTCGCGCCACCAACTCGACGATCTGGCTGAGTCGGTCGTCCTGATCGGTTCCACTGAAGTCAGCCAGCGCCCGGAGCGCTTTTGTATCGTGATTGAACGCGCGCTGGCCGCCGACGCGTATTGAATCCTGGTAATACGCAAAGGAATCGTTCAACCGCGAGCGGGCGCGCTCCTTGGCCGATTCTAGTTGGTTCGAGGGAGCTGAGAGATTCTCAATCCGCTCCATGGCCTGGGCTTTCAACACCACCGGTGGCCCGTCCATGGATACGTCGGGAACGGTATCGGCTGGTGCTGTATTCCCCGCGGCCTCCGTGACTGTTCCGGCAGATACCGTCCCTGCCGGCACCATCGAGACGATCATGAGAAACGATGCAACTACCGCGAACAATTTCCGCCACCCACCACTTGCGGACATATTTGCCGGAATTACATACTGGGTTTAAATAATTTTTGGCCAGAAAGACATTCGGAGATGGATTAACAGATAATGTGTATTACTGTGTAGTCTAGCCGACATACGCCGGCCGTTGCCGGGCGAACGCTGCACCCGCGGACCGGTCGTCACCCCCGCCCGTGTCTCGTCACGCACTCCGGCAACCCGATCAGCTCGACGGGCTCGGAGTTGTCCGGCGAGTAAACGACCATCTGACCCTGCTCCATATAGGGAACTTTCGCCTCCAGATGACTCGGAATATTCACCGCCGAGATGGCGTCCTCGTCGCCGAGATTCAGGACGACCGTGGTGTTGATCTGCTTGAAGACGGGGTCGGCGATGTCCTGGGGGTCCTGGGTGATGAGAAAGAGGCCGAGGCGTTCCTTGCGGCCCTGCTTGGCGGCGTCGGTGAACTTCCCGATGACTTTCCGGGCCTGGACGCTGTCGGCGTCGGTCAGGAAGTTGTGGGCCTCGTCCATGCCGACGACCAGCGGTGTCTCCCCGATGCGCTCGAAGGTCGGATCGTTCGAGAGTTTTTCGTCGACGAGCAGCGACGACAACGCGAGCACGACCGTCTCGGTCGCCCGTGAGTCGTTGATGTGGTAGGTCGGGACGACGGTCAGCCCACCTGGGCGGACGAACTCGTGGATCAGATCGGTGATCGGCCGGGCGTCCTGGTCGAAGATGTTCCCGAACCCGCGCGCCCGCCGGCGGACGGCGTCGTAGGTCGCCTCGTGGACCCGGCCGGTCTCGTCGAGTTCCTCCTTCAGCGCGGGGTCGTCGAGGAACGAGGTGAACTGGTCGTAGGTGCCCTCGCGGCCGTACTGGTCGCGGAACAGCGGAAGGAGGACGTTCACCAGTGCCCCGTACTGGTTGTCGTTGAGGCCGCTGCCGGCGATCAGCCAGGGGTTGTCGTGGACCATCGAGAACGGGATCGTGAAGGCGACCTGCTCGGCGCGGTGGTGCTCGGCGGAGTACGTCGCGCCGCCGACCTCGGGGACGAACGCGACGGTGTCCTCGTGACCACCGCAGGCGATGCCCTCACGCTCGCAGCGCCGCCGGAAGTCCGCCGCGAGGTCGCCGTCGTCGTGCATCTGGGCGTACTCGTCCTGGGGGTCGAACTGCACGACTGCGGGCCGAACTGTCCGGTCGCTGCCGGTCTCGACGGGGTAGGCTCGCTCCTCGGCGAGGAACTGCCGGAGGACGTTCTTCGCGAGATGAGTCTTGCCCGACCCCGTCCCGCCGGCGACGAGCGTGTGCCGGAAGACCAGCGGGTCGCCGGCGTCGTAAGCGTCCTTCAGCCGGTAGTCGATGGTGGGGGGCTGGGCCGCCGTCCGGACCTTTTCGCCCCCGACCGAGAGGTGACCGAGGAAGACACCGTCCTCGGGGATCTTCAGCCCGGTCTTGATCGCCGACCGCTCGTCGGCGTGGCTGACGGGCGTCTCGGGCTTGGGGACGCGGTCGGTCATCCGGCGCTGGAGCTCGCCATCATCATTATACAAGATGGCGACCGGCTCCAGCGTCGCCATGAACTTGAAGTCCTGTTCGTCGATACCTTCGGCGCGCATCGCCCGGCGGGCGTGGATCTCGGTCGCGTCGTCGGCCCGGAACTCCCGGACGTACTCCAGGGCGGTGATCCGACAGAAGAGACGCTCCTCGGTCGTGCTGTCGGGATACGGCGCGAGGAGATAGGTGCCGATCCGGACATCGGCGCGGTTGCCGACGGTGACGTACGCCCGCAGGCGGGTGTCCTCGCCGTCCTCGCTGATGGTCAGGCCCTCCGCGGCCGAGAGGACGCCGATGCCGCGCTCCTCGCCCGTCGGCGTGGTTTCGACCGGCTCGAAGTCGTCGCTCGTCGCTCGTTCGGGGGCGTCACTCCCCTCGGACGCCTGCTCGCCGGCGTCGTCGTTATCGAACTCCGTGAAATCCCCGAGGTCGGACATATCACGCCAGTGTGGGCCGACGGACAAACCTGTTTCCCAACCCTCGCTGCTGTGGTCTCTCCGAAGGTATATCTTGTTGGCGCTGTATCATTACGTGTGACTGAGGGATGCAGGTCAGTTACCAGCACGCGAACCCCCACGACGGTCGAGAGTCCCACCTCGTCAGGTTCCACGACGAGATTCACGACCAGACGACCTGCATCCTCGTCGACTCCGGATCCGGGGTCGACGTCGAGGACCTCCTCGGAGAAGACGAGTACCTCTCCGCGATCCTGCTGACGCACGCCCACCTCGATCACTACCGGACCCTCGGGTCGAATCTCCGAGACGGAGCACCGATCTACGCCACACCGGGGACGGCCGCGGCGATCACCACGCGACTCGACACCGACGCCGAACACGCAGATCTGGACAACCCCGACGACGTGAGGGCGGCGATAGAACCGATCACTGACTGGACGACGATCACGAGTGACGTTCACGTCAATCCGGTACCCGCCGGGCACGCACCTGGCGCCTGCGGGTTCGTCGTGCGGTTCGCCGATGGCGACGATCACCATCATCTGTTCGCAACGGGCGACTTTACCACGCGACGGGCCGCCGGCTATCCGGGTCTTGCAACGGATTTGTCGGTCGACGCGGTGTTCCTCACGGCAGCGACGAACGCGGACTTCCGGGACCAGCTGACCGGCGCGGTCGCGACCGCCGTCGAACGAGCGACCGCCGGCTCGACAGTACTGACGACGACCAGTGGTTCGACCGGTGTCCACCTCGCATACCTGCTGGCGCACCTCGCTCGCGCTACCGACCTGACGCCTCCCGTGACAGTCGCCGGTCGGGTGGCCACCCTCTGGGAGGCGTTCGAATACGATCATCCAGCCGTCGAATGCGTCCCGACGTTCAAGAATCCAGACGAGGTTCTCGGGCCGGGGCGAATCACGATTGCCGGGCCGGAGGTTCCCATCGCTGGAAGCAGCGAGCGACTGTTCGACGCGATCGAGGACGACGCGGGGGCGACGCTCGTGCAGGTGACCAGCGGTGCGTTCGACCCGGAGCACTCCGCGGGCTGTACGGTCCACGACTATCAGCTAAGTAACCACCCGACCGAGGAAACGGTCGATTCGGTCGTCGAAGCACTGGGGCCGATCCACGTCGTCATTAGCCATCAGCGGGGCTACGTCGCCGATCAGTACAAGGACAAGTACGACAGCTTCGTCTGGGCGACCGACGACGCCACACAGTACACCCTCTACGACGACGGCTGGTCCGGGCCACCGTGGGTTACCGAGGCCACGCATCGACGTGTTCGCTCCAGACGATACACGGATGCCGGATCGGACATCGGCGGATCGTTCGACACCGCCGACATCCCGCTCCCGACGGTGGGACGCCACGACGACGTCGATCTGGTCGCCGAAGGCATCGATACAGCTCGGCTGGCCGAGGATCTCGGTCTCGACCCGAGTGTCCTCGAGGCGTCCGCAGTAGCCGCCGCCGATGAAAACGCGGACGAGACCGTCGCGGTCGCAGACGGTAGGTCGGTTTCCGACACCGTCGAGGGGGCGTCTCAGTCCGACGGTCGGGGCGAGCGGCGGACCGAGGATTCTACGGCAGGCGATGACCTCGAGGTCGGTTCCGACTCGATCGCGGACGTCCTCTCTCGACTGGATCGGATCGAAAACGCTGTCACCGGGACTCGAACCGGGGCGACTGTCGTTGACGCGGGGGACGGGGTGACGTTGCTTCGGTTGACCGACGAGTCGCTCGCGGAGGACCTCACGCACGGCCAGCTTGTCGAACTCGTGATCCAGACAGCGCCGGATTCACGTGACGAAACCGGGACGGATTGAGGAAATCCACTGTCTCTCTGGACTATTGGCACTCACGGATATCACGTCGAGGACCCAGCCACGACGCTGGCTGACCCCAAACGTCCTTACCCTGGCATTCGAACCCACACCTGATGACCGCGTGGCTTCGCGCCATGACGTACAACGTGCGCTACGACAACCCCGAGGACGGCGAGCACGCTTGGCCGAACCGTCGGGCGGCTGTCGCAAGCACGATTCGGTTTCACGCGCCCGATGTCGTCGGCCTCCAGGAACCCCTCGCCCACCAACTCGCAGACGTCGCCGATCGCCTCCCCAGTTTCGAGTGGATCGGTAGTGGCCGCGTCGACGGCGAATCGGAAGGTGAACACACCCCGATCGGCTACCGGACCGACCGGATCGAATACGTCGATGGCGACACCTTCTGGCTCTCGGAGACACCCGACGAGGCGGGCAGCGTCGGCTGGGACGCCCGTCATCCCCGGATCGTGACCTGGGCACGCCTGCGTGACCGCCGGACCGGTGATTCCCTCCTTTTCGCGAACACACACTTCTCCCACGACGGCCCGCGCGCCCGCCGGAAGAGCGCCCAGCTCTTGCTCGACCGACTCGCGGACTTGCGGAAGGACGAACCCGTGGTTCTCACGGGCGATTTCAACTGCGTGGCGGGCGAAGAGCCTTACGAGATCTTGACTGACGACGACCACACCCTCAACCTCGCAGGCGAACAAGACCGATCAGCCGAGCCCGCTCACGGCCCGCCGACATCCGTGACGGACTTCGAGAACCTGGTGCCGAATCGCAAGATCGACCACGTCTTCTCGACGCCCGACATGGCCGTCGGCACTCACGGCGTCTGCAGCGATGTCTACGACGACGGTCGGTTTCCCTCGGATCATCTGCCGGTGCTGGTCGAACTCGGTCCGGGTGAGGGGTAGCGGATCGCATCCCATCACGCTGTGACGCTCTGGAGATCGCGGCGTTCGTATCGGGGTCGCCACCAGCAGACCGAGGAGCGGGGTTCAGCCGTGGGCGGCTGTCAATGGCGGGACCCAGCCTTATACCCGCTGAACCAGTAACACCAGTATGTCCGAGTACGTGGCTGTCTGCCAGGACTGTGAGTGGGAACGACCGATGCCCAGGCGCGAGATGGCCGAACATGCAAAGCGCGTCCACGAGGACGAGCATGGCCACCTCGTGTTCCTCGAGGAGTGACGAGCGCGGTACCCGATCGCGCTGAACGACAGAGACTGCCTTTCTGCGACAGTGTCGTTTCTCCATTCTCGCCGGCCGACTCGTTTTTACTCGCTGGTCACCTACGTTCGGTATGCGACTCATCCGTGGACGGGCCGGCGGGACGGCGCTGACGGGGACGCTGTACGAACCCGGCGAGGACGCCCCGAGCTACGAGGGTGCGCCCGACGCCGACGCGCCGTTCGTCTGGGTGTGTGATGCCTTCTACGCGGTCGAGAGTGGCGGAACCGCCCAGCAGGTCGACGGCGAGGCGATCAACGTGGCCTTCGAGTCGCCCGCACCCCGTGGGTTCGCCGATCGCGACCGCGCCATCGCGGCCGCCGAGGACCACGTCCGCACCCAGTTCGGCCGACTCGGTCTCGATGAATCGGCGGTCGAGATCGAACACGAGCACGTCGCGCCCGAATCGGCCTGAGTCCTCCCCAGGGGGTCAGTCGTCGTCGCCGGTCCCCGCCCGCTCGCGCTCGGCCGTGCGCTCGATGAACTCCTCGGGGAGGGCCTCCATCTCGCCGACCTGGACGCTCCAGAGGTTCGCGTAGAGCCCATCGGCGGCCAGCAACTCCTCGTGAGTCCCGCGCTCGACGACCCGCCCCTCGTCCATCACGAGGATGGTGTCTGCGTCCCGGACAGTCGAGAGGCGGTGGGCGATGGCGAAGGTCGTCCGGTCGGCCGTCAGCGTCTCCAGGGAGCGCTGGATCAGGACTTCGGTCTCGTTGTCGACGTGGGAGGTCGCCTCGTCGAGGATGAGGATCTCCGGATCTTCGAGGATCGCCCTCGCGATGGCGACACGCTGGCGCTGACCGCCCGAGAGTTTCACGCCGCGTTCGCCGACCATCGTGTCGATGCCCTCTGGCAACTCGGAAACGAACTCCATCGCGCCGGCCATCGAGAGCGCCTCGCGGATGTCGTCGTCGGTGGCCTCGATGCCGTAGGCGACGTTCTCGGCGACGGTCCCATGGAAGAGATACGGCTCCTGGCTGACGTAGCCCACGTGCTCGCGGAGACTTGCGAGTGAGACGTCCCGGATGTCGTGGCCGTCGACACGGATCTGTCCGTCCGCGGGATCGTACAGTCGCACCAGCAGTTTGAGCAGCGTCGTCTTGCCAGCACCGGTCGGCCCGACGAGGCCGACGAAGTCCCCTGCCTCGGCATTGAAACTCACGTCCTCAACCGAGGCCTCGTCAGCGCCCGTATATCGGAAGGTCACGTCGTCGTACTCGACACCCCCGTCGACGCCGCCCAGATCGATCGCGTCGTCGGGATCGTCGACGGTACCCGGGTGGTCCATGAGGCCGACGATCCGTTCCGCTGCCGCGAACGCGTAGCGGTAGTTGTTGACGACGTTGCCGAACTGGCGCATCGGCCAGAGGAACCGCCTGGCGTACAGCAACATCGGCGTGAGCACGCCCAGTGTCATCCCGCCCGTGAACCCGACGGTCGTTCCAGCGAGTGACATCTGTGGCGGGCCAAAGAGCAGCCAGTACCCACCGACGAGGAACGTGAACATGTAGCCCATCCCGGTGATGATCCGCAGCGTCGGGAAGAACTTGATCCGGGTCGTAATCGCGTCCCAGTTCGCGTCGAGGTACTCCTCGGACGCCTCTTCGACGCGGTCGCGCTCGAAGGACTCCCGACCGTAGGATTTGACGACTTCGATGCCGCCGATGTTGTTCTCCAGCCGGGAGTTGAGCGCCCCGACCGAGCCACGTACGCGGCCGTACTTCGGTCCGATCCGCTGGACGAAGAGGTAACTTGCGAGTGCGAGCACTGGCACCGACAGCAGCGCGACGATGGCGAGTTGCCAGTTGAGCCAGACCATCACGCTCGCGACGCCGACCACGAGCACGGAGATCCGGATGCCCGCGTTGAGGTCGTTCGTCAGGAAACTCTCGAGTTGGTTGACGTCGTTGTTGAGGATCGACATGACTTCGCCCGTCTGTTTGTCGTCGAAAAAGCCCATCCGCATCCGCTGGACGACGTCGTAGGTGTCGACCCGGACCTCGTGTTGGAGGTGCTGGGCGAAGCGGTTCCACGCCCAGCCGTTGACCCAGTTCAGCCCGGCGCTGAGCAGATAAACCGCCCCGACCAGCCCCACGGCGAACCAGAACTGCCCCGGCTCGTCCCCCGGAATAACCGATTGCGGGACGAGCGGGAGCGTGAAATCCTGGCCCCCGACGAACAGCGCGTCGATGGCGACCCCGAGCACCAGCGCCGGAATGAGTTCGAGAAACCGGGCGAGGACGCTCGCGACCCCGCCGAGGACGAACTCCGGGACGTACCCCCGGCCGTAGTTCCCGAGTAGCCGCCACATCGGGCGGTCGACACCTTCCCGGAGGTGCTCGAAGGTGTCCGCGTCGTCGTTGCCACCCGAAAAGCCCCAGGACATGGCCCCCGCTAACGTGGCCCCCTACTAAAGGCTGACTGCCGCGCCAGTCCGGGCTGGCGACGGTCGTCTTCACGCCGGCCCGAATCACAGTTGGTAAATCCGCCACCGTCCGAGACCCACCCAGCAAATGGTTCACGTCAGCGTTATCGGCTGTGGACACATGGGCGGGGCGCTCGTCCGTGGGCTGTCCGCCGCCGGCCACCGGGTGACGGCCTGCGACGTCGACGAATCGGTACTCGAAGACCTATCGGGAGTCGCCGACGAGACGACGACTGACCTCGAAGCGGCAGCCTCAGCGCCGATCGTCGTGCTGGCGGTCGGCCCCGATATCGCCGGCGAGGTGCTCGCGGATCTCGGTCTCGACCCCGACCAGACGGTCGTCTCGGTCGCCGCGGGCGTCTCGACGTCGATGCTCGAATCGACGACCGACGCCGCCGTCGTCCGGATGATGCCGAACCTCGCCGCCGAGTACGGCGAGATGGCCGCCGCAGTCACGCCAGAACCGACGGGCGACGTCGCGACAGTGCTTGACGATCTCGGGACCGTCGTCACGATCGACGAGGACCGGATGGATCTGGCGACGGCGATCAACGGCAGCGGGCCGGCGTTCGTCTTCTACCTGATCGGGGCGATGCAGCAGGCTGGCATTGAGGGCGGCCTTGACTCGGATGACGCTGCGGCGCTCGCCGCCCAGACGTTCAAGGGCGCGGCCGAGATCGCCCTGCAGAGTGACGAGAGCGTCGAAGAACTGATCGAAGCCGTTGCGACGGAGGGCGGGACGACGATCGAGGGCATGGAGGTGCTGTGGGACAGCGACGTCGCGGACGTCCTCGGCGAGACAGTGGCTGTCACCGAAGAACGGTCGGCGGAGATCACCGCAGAAATCGGTGATGAGTGAGTCGGATCATTCACAGACTGATTCGATTGCGAAGGCGTCGCTTTCCACCGCTTCGTTTCTGATCACCGTTGTTTCCCTCCCACAGAAAAATATATTTGACTGTCATAATAGATCAACATATGACCGAAACGGAGTCCGCGGAGCGGATCGGCCTGTCGATCGGTCCTGGCACGGTCGGAGTCGTTGCGGTCCTCGTCGGGATGGGGTCCTCATTCCTCTATCCACTGGTTGTCGCCGGCCTTCTGCCGGGGATCGAACAGATCGCATCGACCGCCCCACGTTCCAGCCATCCGTTCGTCGTGTACCTCAGCGTCATCCCCGGCCCGATCTTGCTGACCTGGGGGGCCTTCGCATACGTGGACGACGAGTATACACCGCTAACGCCGCGACGTGCCCTTGCGGCGCTCGTCCCCGTGCTCGTGAGCGTTTGCCTGGGTGTCTCGCTGTTTGCCGCCAGGTGGACGGGGGCGACACCGACGGACATCGAGGGCCAGGCGAGGGCTCCTCTCACACTTGTTGAGGCGCTGCAGGTTGAGCTGACTGCCGTCCAGTTCGTCGCGCTTGCGGCCGTCTCCGCGATGGTCGTCGGATCCGTCGCGGCTACCCGGGACCGGTGGACCGCACTTGCGACGGGAGCCGTCCCCCTTGGGCTCGTCGTAGCCGGACTTGCCTGGGGGCCGCAACACCTCACTCCCTCTACGGTCCCGCTCGTCGCAGCCACCATGGCAATCCCCTTTGGGATCGGCTACGTGGCTACGCGCTCGGGAAGCAGGTATCAGACCGTTTAGATACTCTTCATACTGCCCACGCGATGTAGACATTTGTCGCTATGACGATCGATCCAATCATGAATAGTAGATTGGCTGTCCAAGCGGCGGCCCCAATCAAACTCCAGAGGGCTATAAGAAGCATTGTCTCCTTGGGTTTTTCGTGTCGCCATGTGGAATATGACGTCGTCAAACCGGCGACGGCTGCCATTCCGAATATTGGCTGCTGAATTATCAAGAGGGTCCACCCCAGAATTCCCGCAGAGAGCCCAATGACAACTCCATTTGATACTCTATCGTCCATATCATATATCCGCTCTTCCGTTCTCTTAATTTCTGTGCTATATCTACACGAGAGCGGTAAACGATACCCAACGCTGGAGGGTGTTGTAGCGTACTGACTGGCAACTCGTTGCGAACCGTAGTAGGTTTGTCCGTCGCCCATTTCTCCCATTACAATGAGATCCGGTACTCCCATCGGTCGCCACCGTACGCGGACATCCAACACACGGGATGGCACTGACCACTGCAACCATCGAGCGTCCTTCCGTGGAGATCACCAGCGAGGTCGACGATGAGTGACGCCATCGACCCCGAAGAGATCGAGCGGACGCGCGAACTCGCCGCCGACGCCGAGCGGGTCGTCGTCAAGGCGGGGACGAACTCCCTGACGGACGCCGAGTCGAACCTCGACGACGACAAACTCGACAAACTCGTCGACGACGTGGCCGACCTGCTCGATCACGGCAAGGAGGTTCTACTCGTCTCTTCGGCGGCGATCGGGGCCGGTCGGGGGCGCGTCGACGCCGAGACTGACACGGTCGAAGCGTCCCAGGCGCTGTCGACCGTCGGCCAGAGCCACCTGATGCGTCGCTACACCGAGAGCTTCGAGCGCTACGACCGGAAGGTCGCCCAGATCCTGGTCACGCAGGCCGACCTGGACGATCCCGAGCGGTTCACCAACTTCCACAACACCGTCGAGACGCTGCTGGATTGGGGGATCGTCCCGATCGTCAACGAGAACGACGCCGTCGCGATCGCGGAGATCCAGATCGGCGACAACGACATGCTCTCGTCGTCGATCGCGGTCGGGATCGACGCCGACCTGCTGGTGACGCTGACCGACGTCGACGGCGTCTACACCGGCAACCCGAAGGACGATCCCGACGCCACGAAGATCGAGGCCGTCGGGAGCAACTACGGGGCTGTCCAGGAGATCGTCGCCCAGAGCACGACCGAGGAATTCGGCGGGATCACGACGAAGGTCGAGGGCGCGCGAACGGCCAACGAGCACGGGATCCCGGCGGTGATCGCCGGCTCGGCCGAACCGGACGTGCTTGCCCGCATCGCCGCCGGCGAATCGGTGGGCACAATATTCTTGCCTGTCAACGGAGCATACGATGACTGATACGGACACTGAATCCAAGGTCGAGGCCGCCGAAGCTGCGGCGCTCGAACTGGCCAACGTCAGCGACGCCGATCGTCGCGCCGCCCTGGAAGCGATCGCAACGGCCATCGACGATCACCGCGAGGAAGTCATCGCGGTCAATGATGAGGACGTCGAGGCCGGCGAGGAGTTGCTCGAAGCCGGCGAGTACACCCAGGCGCTGGTCGACCGGCTGAAGCTGGACGACGCCAAGATGGACTCGATCGTCGAGATGGTCGAAAGCGTCGCCGATCAGGCGGATCCCCTCGGGAAAACCCTCCAGGCCCGCCACCTTGACGACGATCTCGACCTCTATCGAGTGGCGGTCCCCATCGGCGTGATCGGGACCGTCTTCGAGTCCCGGCCCGATGCCTTAGTCCAGATCGCTGCCCTCGCGCTGAAGTCCGGGAACGCGGTCATCCTCAAGGGCGGCAGCGAGGCCAGCCACTCCAACCGCGAACTCTTCGAGATCATCCGCGAGGCAGCCCAGGACGTCGAGGCCATCCCCGAGGGCTGGGTCCAGTTGATCGAGGCCCGGGAGGCCGTCGACACCGTCCTCGGGATGGACGAACACATCGACCTGCTGATGCCCCGCGGGTCCTCGGAATTCGTCAGCTACGTCCAGGACAACACCCAGATCCCCGTGCTGGGCCACACCGAGGGTGTCTGTCACGTCTTCGTCGACAGCGAGGCCGACCTCGACGAAGCGGTCGAGGTGGCATACGACGCGAAAGTCCAGTACACCGCTGTCTGTAACGCCATCGAGACGCTGCTCGTCCACGAGGACGTCGCCGAGGCGTTCCTGCCCACCATGGCCGACCGGTACGCCGAGGCCGATGTCGAACTGCGCGGCGACGAACGAACCCGGGAGATCCTCGAAGAGTTCGACGTCCGTGAAGCCACTGAAGAGGACTGGCGCACGGAATACGGCGACCTCATCCTCTCGATCAAGGTCGTCGACTCGCTCGTGGACGCCATCGACCACGTCAACACGAACGGCTCGAAACACACCGAGTCGATCCTGACCGAGGACGACGAGACGGCCCGGAAATTCATGACGGGCGTCGACGCCGCCAGCGTCTTCCACAACGCCTCGACGCGCTTCGCCGACGGCTATCGCTACGGGCTGGGCGCGGAAGTCGGCATCTCGACGGGCAAGATCCACGCCCGCGGGCCCGTCGGCCTGGAGGGGCTAACGACCTACAAGTACTATCTCGAAGGCGACGGCCATCTCGTGGCCTCCTACGCCGGCGAGGACGCGCTACCGTTCTCTCACGAGGACTTCGACGGCGAGTGGTGAGGCGTCGGTAGCGCAGTGTCTTTTCGAGGGTGACGGCCGCTTCGCCTCCTGGTAGGGCGGGTTGGAATCGCAGAAACGCAGAGTCGGCGGTGAGTTCGTCACAGTCTAGGACGAGAACAGGGCTTTTGTGGTGCGATCGATACCGGATCCTCACTGCGCGGTCGAGTCATCGGATTTGCGGTCGGTCGTCCCGAAAACGGCGTTCTTCCAATAGATACTTGAGCATTCTACGAGAATGTATTGCTCATAATGAATTTGATCCCCGAACTGCTTCGCATTCTGATTGGAACTGAAGAGATGGGTCTTCGCGAGTATCTCAGTCTCCTTTTGCTGGCTTGCGGTGCATTCGTTTTCACGTTCGCCGCCTATGCGTTCGGCATCTATCCTACAGGATCTGGGGTCATACTCGTTCATCCATATGGGGCACTCGCTGGGGTGATAGGCGCGCTACTGATCGGATACTATCGCGCTGGACTCGTCTTCGGGTGGCTTATCACCCACATGTCGCTGCTCGGATATCAAGCGGACTGGGCATTCTTCCGAGATTCCGATGGCTCACTTCTCGACGCAGTCGCGTATCTCTTTCGGGTCGACATGTTGACGTACATCGCCGTGGAGGCGATCGTTTTTGCCGTCCCAGCCTTCGTTCTCGGGTACGCTTTCCGGTGGGTCATCACTGCCGGACGAATCCACTGGCAGACAGCCGAGTGACTGCTACTCTTCCAGTGGACGATCACGAAATCGAACTGTAATCGTTCTGGGTACCCGGTACCAGCACGGCGATGTCGGCTGAAACCTATCTTCTGGGCGCGAACCTCGTATTCGACGGCCAGATCCACGTCTACGGGTCCGTCGCTGGTTCGTTTCAATCTCGATTACCCACCCTTTCGACCGTGAACGCTGCTTCCATGTCTCCGACTGTGACGGCGTATGTATCAGACTCGACCACGTGTCCTTCCCCTGGTTTGTAGAACCCGAAGTGCTCGACGGGGATCTCGACCTCGATGGTCCTCGCTTCGCCGGGATCGAGTGCAACGCGATCGTAGCCGACCAGTTCTCGTTCGGAACGAACACGAGAGGGCGTCTCCTGGCGACCGTAAACCTGGATCACGTCCTCGCCCGGCCGCGAGCCGACGTTCTCGACGGTCATCGCGACGGAGACCGTCCCGTCAGGTCCGACGGTTGTCTCGGTGAGTTCTAGATCGCGACGGTCGAACGTCGTGTAACTCTGCCCGTGACCGAACGGATACAGCGGATCGTAGGACGCTGGATGTTCGTCCGCGCCGAGGGTGAGCGGGTGACGGGCGTGATCGTGGAGCTGTGGCAGATCGCCGTGCGAGCGGGCGATCGAGATCGGGAGTCGACCGCCGGGATCGCAATCGCCGAACAGCGTCTCCGCGGCGGCCTGGCCGCCTTCCGTGCCGGGGAAGTACGCCATCAGCAGGGCGTCGGCGTGCTCGGCCAGCCAGTCGACGATCAGCGGCCGGCCGGTCAGCAGGACGCCGACGACCGGCGTCCCGGTTTCGTGGATTTCCTCGGCCAGCCGTCGCTGGGCTGGTGGCAACCGCAACTGCGAGCGCGTCGGCCACTCGCCGGTATCGGTCCCGAGCATGTCCTGCGGGCCGAACTCGTGGATGTACCAGCCTTCACCGAGTCCCAGGACGGCGACGTCCGCCTGACTGGCTTTTTCGACGGCGGCGTCGATGTCGCGTTCCTCGGTGAGCGTCGCCCCCTGCTCGTAGAGCACGTCGCCCGCCGCCCGTGCCTCGATGGCTTCCCGGACGGTTTCGCCGGCCAGCCCTGTCTCCTCGTGGTGGCTCCACCCGCCGACCTGGTGGACGAGATTGTCGGCGTTCGGCCCGCCGACGAAGACCGTCTCGCTGCCGGAGAGCGGCAGGATCCCGTCGTTTTCGAGTAGCGTAATCGACTGCCGGGCGGCCTCTCGGGCGAGTTCGCGGTGCTCGTCGCAGCCAAGCATCGAGACCGCCTCCTCGACATCGACGTATGGATCCTCGAACAGCCCGAGTTCGAACTTCACCCGGAGGACTCGTCGGACGCTGTCGTCGAGAATCGCTTCGTCGAGTTGTCCGTCCTCGACGAGGTCGACGAGCTTCTCGACGTGGACCGTGTGGTCGACTGAGCCAACGTCAAGGCCAGCCTCGCGAGTGCGACGGACTGACTCGCGCCAGCCGGCGGTCACGCCGTGGGATTCGTGGAGTTGCTTGACCCCGCTCCAGTCGGCGACGACGTGGCCGTCGAACCCGAGTTCCTCTCGGAGCAGGTCACGCAACCAGCGAGGTGAGCTATGGGCTGGCTCGCCGTTCGTCGCGCTGTAGGCCGGCATGACCGACTCGACGCCCGCGTCGATCGCTGCCTCGAACGGCGGCAGGAAGGTATTCCCCAGGACGTACTCGGAGACCTCGACCGGCGCGCCGTCCTGGCCGCGCTCGGGATCGCTGTAGGCGGGGAAGTGCTTGGCCGTCGCGACGACCGACTCGGGATCGTCGATTCCTTCTCCCTGGAGGCCCCACACCTTCGCCGCGGCGAGGTCGGCGGCGAGTCGTGGACTCTCGCCGTGAGTCTCCTGAACGCGGCCCCAGCGTGGATCACGCGCCACGTCGCAGGTCGGCGAGTAATTCTGGTGTGCGCCCGTCGCGCGGACCTCTCGCGCCGTCGCGGCCGCGACGCGTTCGATCAGCGCCGGGTCCCAGGTCGCTGCCGCGCCGAGCCCGTTCGGGAACACGGTCGCGTCCTCGACGTAGGCGTGACCGTGGACGGCATCGACGGTGAACAGCAGCGGGATGCCCAGTCGTGTCTCCTCCAGGGCCGTCTCCTGGAGGGTGTTGACGGCCTCGACGATCCCGCGCGGCTCCGAAACGGCCGCTCCTGCCCACCCGAAGGCGGCGACGCTCCCGAAGCCGTGCTCGGCGACTGTGTCTCTTACTACCGGGATCTCGAGCGTCTCGCCACGATCGCCGGCCCAGGTCCCGACCACCTGGCCCGCCTTTTCGGCGAGCGTCATCCGCGAGAGCAGATCATCGACCCGGCGGTGGGTCGGCTCGCTAGATCGGCGGTAGATCGGCGTGTCTTCGGTCATCGTCTCCCAGAAGACGCGTCGCCATGGGGCAAAAAGATTGGCTCGCGGCATCGTCTGGCGATCCGGAGACCGGCCTCTCCCGCTCGGAGAAACCGGCCGCCGTTGCAGGGAGACGTACCATTAAGATCGCGTCGCCGGATCGCCGTCCCGTATGGCAACGACGGTACGTGGGACTATCGCGGGCATGGCACAACGGGCGAACCCGGCGTTTGCGGTCGCGGTCGTCGCGATCCCGCTTGCGGCGCTGGGCTACGCGCTGACGGTCGCATCGCTTCAGGGGCACACCTACGTCCACGTGATGGCGGGCGTCCTCTGGACGGGCATCGACGTGTTCATCGGCGCGGTGCTCGGCCCGGTCATCGGCGGCCTCGAGGAGGAGGAGAGCGCGGCGGTGTTCCGGCGACTCACCCCCAAGACCGCCTTTCTCCTGCCCTCACTGGCGACGGTCACCATCGCCTCGGGGATCGCGCTGGCGCTACGCCTGGGCTACCTGGCCGACGGCGAGGGCTGGCTGGCGCTGTTCACCGCGGCGAACCTGATTCCGATTCTGCTCTTGCTCGGCTGGCGGCTCGACGCCTGGCGGGACTGGCGGTGGCAGGTCCCCTTCGTGGTCGCGACAGTGGGCTCGCTGGCCTGGGTCGAGCTGACGCTGGATGCCCTGCCGGCGATCGAACCCGCGATCGCCGTCGCGCTGGCGATCGTGACGATCCTCTCGGTCCAGGGTTTCGGGTTCCTGATGCCCGGCGAACTACGGATCTACCGTGAGATGACCAGTGACGCGCCGGATGCGGGCGTCATCGCCGCCATCGGCAAGCAGAACGCCATGCTCGGGGGCGTCCAGGGTGCCTTCCAGCTTCTGTTGATCCTCGACATGGTCTACCTGCGATACGGCGGGTTTCCGTTCTGAATCGGCGAGAACAACCCCGATTCACTCCTCCGTCGACTGGTCCGGATCGCGGAACCCCTCGCGCTCCGCCCGCTCCGCGGCGAAGTGACGAGCGGACTGCAGTTGTGCGTCGACGATCGTGTTCACCTGTTCGCCCCAGTCCTCGTCCGGGTGGGTTCGGACGTACTCGGCCCAGCGCTTGATCTGTTCCAGTCGCTGGGCGCGGTTGCGCTCGTGTTTCGCGTCAAGCTCGTTTGAGTCGGTCATAGGCGTCCGTGACGTCCAAGTCTTCGACGTACCCTTCGAGTTGCGCCGTGTTAAGGTTGCCCTCGGTCGTCTCGTAGAGGTACAGCGCATCTTCGAAGTCTTTCTCGGTCCCGAGCCGGAGTTTGTACGCGATCTGGAGTTCCAGAGAGCCGACGATCAACGATCGATCGTCGAACTGGACCGTGATCGTTTCCTTGAGTGATGTCCGATCGTACTCGTCAGTCGGGAACTTGATCTCGACGTTCGGAACGATTTCGCCGTCTCTCGCGATCCGAACAGGCAACTCGTCTGAGAGTGTCGCGTGCATCGAATCAAGCGGCGTGTTCGGGCCCCAGAAGCCCGTGTCCTTCAGGCGAGACGCGAGTTCGTCGGCTGTATCGGTGTCGAATCGCGAGACGATGACGTCGATGTCTTCCGTCGCTCTCGACCGCCCCAGTAACACGGCGACGTATCCACTGATTGTTGCATACTGGATTCCGCAGGCAGAGAGGACCTCAGTCACGTCGAGAACGAGCCGATCGAGGTCGTTTAGCGCCTTATCGATGACGAGCGTATCGCCGCGAAACTTCATTAGCTGCCGTTTGTTCTGCCTGCCTGAAATACCCTCGTCCTCAGCCCATCACGACCCGAACCTCGTGGCTCCCGCCGTCCTCGAACGCGGGCACGACATCGCCGTCGACCTTCTCGCCGTCGACTTCGACACTCGCGACCCCACTTTCCACGCCGTCGGGATTCTCGACGGCGATCTCGTAGGTCGCGCCGCGGAACTCCCGTTCCATCTCGAAGCCGTCCCACTCGGCGGGGATCGTCGGGTCGATCACGAGGCCGTCGAAGGTCGGTCGAACGCCAAGGAGGTACTGGGTCGCGCCGACGTACGCCCAGGAGGCCGTACCCGTCAGCCATGAGTTTTTCGCGACGCCGAACTCCTCGTGTGCGGGCCCGAGGACGTTCTGGCAGTAGACGTACGGTTCGACGCGCCGGAGATCAGCGACGTCGTCGTGAGCCAGCGGGAGGAGCTGCCGGTAGTACTGGTGGGCGCGCTCGCCGTCGCCCAGCAGGCCGGCGGCGACGACCGACCACGTGTGGGCGTGACAGAAGATGCCGCCGTTCTCCTTGGCCCCGGGCGGGTAGGTGGTCGTCCCGCCGATGCGGTCGATCGTGCCTTCGCCCTCCCACGGTGGGTCCAGCAGCGCGAAGCCGTACTCGGTGTTCAGACGCTCGTGAGCCGATTCCATCGCTCGCTCGGCGCGTTCGTCGTCGAGGCCGCCGAGTGCGGCCCAGGTCTGGGTGTTCAGCGAGATCTGCTGGTAGTCCTCGCTGGCCGATCCGATGACGCGCCCGTCATCATCGTAGGCGCGGGTGTACCACTCGCCGTCCCAGGCGTGGTCGTCGATCCGCTCGCTTTCCTCGGCGCGCTGGGTGCGCAACTCGGCTGCCCGGTCGTCCTCACCGAGGAACTCGTAGAGGTCGGCGACCTCCTTGAGGACGCGACAGTACATCATCGCGACCATGACGCTGGCGGCCTCGCCGCTGCCGTCGTCGGGGTTCAGCGAGTCGTTCCAGTCGGCGTAACCCATCCGCGGCAGGCCGTGTGTGCCGCGGTGCTCGTCGGTGAACTCGATGGCACGCTCGATGTGCTCCCGGACGGTGCCCGTCGAGCCGTCCTCGAAGGGAATATCGGCTTCCAGGAAGTCGTAATCGCCGGTCTCCTTGAGATACTGGACGGTCCCGAGGACGAGAAAGAGATGGTCGTCGGAGAACCACTGTGGCTTGGAGGGATCTTCCGTGGCGAGGCCGGCGTCACCCTCGCCGCTGAGTGGGTAAACCTGATGCCAGGCGTGGCCGTCGGGAAACTGGAGTTTCCAGAGCATCTCCAGGGTCTCCCGGACTTGATCGGGCACGGCGTGGACGATCGAGAGCGTGTCCTGGCTGGAATCCCGGGTTCCCATCCCGCGGCCCAACCCGGCCTGGTAGCGCGAGGCCGTCCGGGACCAGTACAGCGTCGAGCGACACTGAATGGGGTTCCAGACGTTAAGCATCGTATTCATCTCCGCGTCCGGGGTCTCGACCTGCAGCGTCGAGAGATAGTCGTCCCACTCCGCTTGCAGAGCCTCGAACTCACTCTCGATCACGCTCGGATCGTCGTACTTCGCGATGCGGTCGTCGTCTCGTTCGGGCGCGGTCATGAAGACAATTCGCTCGCTTTCGCCCGGTTCGAGTTCGAGGTCGTGCTCGAAGGAGCCGATGACGTTGTCGTGTGTGGCTTGTGAGTTTCTGGCTGCTCCCGCTTCCAGGACGGCTGGTTCCTCCAGGCTGCCGTACTGGCCGACGAATTCCCGCCGCTGCGTGTCAAAGCCGACGACCTCGGCACTGGTCGCGTGCGTGTAGCTGATCTCCTCGGCCGAGGAGTACGCTTCGATGACGCCACTCTCCTCGTCGACGCGGGCGCGCATGATCTGGCCCGTCCAGTCGAGGTTGGTCTGGTCGGCCAGCGCGTCCGGAAACGAGAATTCGACGTAGGAGAACGCGCCGAGCTGGCGGGTCCCCTCGCCGACGTTCTCGACGTCGAGCACCCACAGCTCGCAGTCCTCGCCGAGCGGGACGAAATACGTCATCTCGGCCGCAATGCCGTCGTATTTGCTCTCGATCGTGGTATAGCCTGGCCCGTGGCGACACTCGTAGTCGTCTACGTCTTCCTTGACGGGTTGCCAGGTCGGCGACCAGTACTCGCCACTCGAGCGATCCTGCAGGTAGACGTACCGGCCGGGCTGGTCGTCCGGGACGGCGTTGTACCGGTAGCGCGTCACGCGGCGGTTCTTCGGGTCCTTGTAGAAGCTGTACCCGCCGCCGGTGTTCGAGACGATCCCGCCGTAGACGCCCTCGCCGAGGTAGTTGATCCACGGCGTCGGCGTGTCGGGTCGCTCGATGACGTATTCGCCCGTTTCCTTATCGACGTGTCCGTATGTCATTGTCTGGCTTGGCTTGCTGGTGTTGATGTGGTTGGCGAACGATGCAAATCGAGGAGAAACCGGCTCAGCCCATCACGACGCGAACGTCGTGGGTCTCGCCGTCGCCGAGGTCGGGGATCGTCTGGCCGTCGATTTCCTCGCCGTCGACTTCGACCCGATCGACGCCCGATTCGACGTTTTCGGGGTTCTCGACGGTGATTTCGTAGGTCGCGCCGCGGAACTCGCGGTGGACCTCGTATTCGTCCCAGTCGGCCGGAATGGCGGGATCGACCACGAGACCGTCGTGGTTGGGCCGGACACCCAGGATGTGCTGGGTGATCGCGACGTAGTTCCAGGCTGCCGTGCCGGTCAGCCAGGAGTTCTTGGCCTCGCCGGTGGTCGGCGCGTCCGGGCCGGCGATGGTCTGGGCGTAGACGTAGGGCTCGGTGGTGTGGACGTCGCTGATGTCCTCGCGGGCGGCCGGGCAAATACGCTTGTAGTAATCGAAGGCGCGCTCGCCGTTGCCGAGTTTGGCCTCGGTGATCATGATCCAGGGGTTGGTGTGACAGAAGACGCTCCCGTTCTCCTTGTAGCCCGGCGGGTAGGAGGTAATCTCGCCGTAGCGCTCGTCGTATTCGGTGAAAGCGGGCTGGTGGAGCACGATCCCGTGCTCGGTCGCGAGACGCTCGCGGACCGAATCCATCGCGTCCTGAACTTTGCCGTCCTCGCGGCCGATTTCGGCCATCCCGCACATGCCGTTGGACTCGACGAAGATCTGGCCCTCGTCGTTCTCGCTCGAGCCGATGGGATCCTCGAAGTGGTCGTAGGCCCGCCGGAACCACTTGCCGTCCCAACCCGCATCGGCGACGGCTTCGGCCATCTCGTCGGCATATCGCTGGTAGTCCTCGGCTGCTTCGGGGAGGACGTCGGTCTGCTCGGCGAGTTCGGCCAACTCTTCGACGGCGTAGACGAACTGCCCGCCGATGAACACCGACTCCGCCCGTTCCTCGTCGACGTCGTGTTCGGCCGTCTGGAAGGACTCGTCGGGGTTCTCGGAGAAGCAGTTGAGGTTGAGACAGTCGTTCCAGTCGGCGTGGCCGATCAGCGGCAGGTCGTGGGGACCGCGGCGTTCCCACACGTACTCGACGGCGCGCTGGAGGTGCTCCGCGAGAGGGGCCTCCGTGCCGGGTTCGTTCTCGTAGACGACTTCTTCCTCCAGAATTGAGGTATCGCCGGTCTCCTTGACGTACGCGGCGGTGGACATGACCAGCCACATCGGGTCGTCGTTGAACCCGCCACCGATGTCGGCGTTGCCCTCGCCCGTGAGTGGCGTGTACTGGTGGTAGGCCCCGCCGTCCTTCAGCTGGATCTTCGCGAGATTCAGGATCCGCTGTCGGGCGCGGTCGGGGAACTGATGGAGGACCGCGAGTTGATCCTGCAGGGAGTCACGGAAGCCGATCCCGCGCGTCAGGCCGGTCTCGTACAGCGAGGCCGACCGCGCGAGGTTCATCGTGACCGTGTTCTGGTAGGCGTTCCAGGTGTTGACCATCCGGTCGGTCTCCTCGTCCGGGGTTTCGACCTGCAGCGCCGAGAGCTGATCGTCCCAGAACTCATTCAGTTCTTCGAAGGCCGCATCGAGCGCGTCGGGATCGCAGTACTCCTCGATGGTCCCCTCGACGTACTCCTTGTTGAGGACCCCTGGCGCTTCGAACTTTTCGTCCTCCGGGTTCTCGTGGTACCCCAGCAGGAAGACGATGTCCTCACTCTCGCCGGGTTCGAGTTCGAGATCGACCTGGTGGGAGCCGATCGGCGACCAGCCGTGGGCGATGGAGTCGGTGGCTTGGCCGTCTTCGAGCACCTGCGGCTCGTCGAAACCGTCGTACTGCCCGACGAAGGCGTCCCGCTGGGTGTCGAACCCGTCGATGTCGGCCGAGCAGGCGAAGTAGGCGAAGTGGTTGCGGCGTTCGCGATACTCGGTCTTCTGGTAGATGACCGAGTCCTCGACTTCGACCTCGCCGGTGTTGTAGTTGCGCTGGTAGTTCGAGATGTCGTCCATGGCGTCCCACAGGCAGAACTCCACGAGCGAGAAAAGCTGGAGACTGCGGGGTTCGTCGCTGTCGTTCTCGACGGTGACGCGCCAGGCTTCCAGATCCTCGCCCGGCGGAACGAAGTAGGTGACCTCGCCGGCGACCCCGTCCTTCTCGCCGCGGATCGTCGTGTATCCCAGTCCGTGGCGACACTCGTAGTCGTCGAGGTCGACGCGGGCGGGTTGCCAGGTCGGTGAGAAGTATTCCCCACTCTCGGCGTCACGCACATACAGGCCCCGGCCACCGACGTTTCGGGGCGCGTTGTTGTAGCGATAGCGGACCAGTCGACGATAGCGTGGATCCTGATAGAAACTGTATCCCCCACCAGTATTGGAAATCATCCCGACGTAATCCTGCCGACCGATGTAGTTGATCCAGGGTCGGGGCGTTTCCGGTTCAGTGATCACATATTCGCGTGCGTTGTCGTCGAAATTCCCATACTTCATATCTCAGTATAGCATCAAGTAGTGCCCTAAAGAATGTTGCGACATCCGGCACGTGCCGCGCCAGGGAGTGACGGAACGTCACGATTTTGGCCGTGCCACGCGATGGTTGTCCATGGACCATACTGTCGGCCCACGCCGTCTCCGAACCGACGGGATCAGGCCCCTGGTCAGCGAAACCAGCCTGGAGGCGACCGACCTGATCGCGCCCGTTTTCGTCGACGCGACGACTGACGAACGGGTCCCCATCGAGACGATGCCCGGCCACGAACGGGTCCCCGTTGGGGACGCCGTCGACCGTGTCGAGGAAATTAGGGACACCGGCGTCGAAGCCATCATCGTCTTCGGCGTGCCCGAATCCAAGGACTCGAAGGGATCGCGGGCCTGGGCCGACGATGGCGTCGTCCAGAAAGCAGTCCGACGGATCACCGCTGAGACCGACGCGTACGTCATCACCGACGTCTGTCTGTGTGAGTACACCGACCACGGCCACTGTGGTCTCCTCGAGGACGACGCCCGAGACGATTCGACGCTGACCGTCCGCAACGACGAGACGCTCTCGGCGCTGTCGCGGATCGCCGTCTCCCACGCCGAGGCGGGGGCGGACATGGTCGCCCCCTCAGCGATGATGGACGGCATGGTCGGGGCTATCCGCGAGGGTCTCGACGCCGCCGGCCACACCGAGGTGCCGATCATGAGCTACGCAGCGAAGTACGAGTCGGCGTTTTACGGTCCGTTTCGGGACGCCGCCGACGGCGCGCCGGCCTTCGGCGATCGGCGGCACTACCAGATGGATCCCGCCAACGCCCGCGAGGCGATGCGCGAAGTCGGATTGGACATCGAGGAAGGGGCCGACGTACTCATGGTCAAACCCGCACTCCCGTATCTGGATATCGTCCGTGATGTGCGCGAGCGCTTCGACCATCCCGTCGCCGCCTACAACGTCAGCGGCGAGTATGCCATGCTGCACGCCGCCGCGGAGACGGGGTGGCTCGACCTCGAGGCGACGGCCTACGAGTCGCTCCTTTCGATCAAGCGCGCGGGCGCGGACCTGATTGTGACGTACTTCGCCGAGGAACTGGCCGAGCGGTTGTAGCAGCGCACACCTGCCGCTTTGGCGGGGATTTATCCTCGCCCCGGCCGGAGGTCGGTCGTATGTCGCCAGCCACTGACGACACCGACCTCGAACTCGTAATGGCAATCGTTCGCCCGGAGAAACTCAGCGACGTCAAGGCTTCTCTCGCCGAGGCCGGCGCGCCGTCGCTGACGGTGACGCAGGTCTCGGGGCGTGGCTCACAGCCGGCCAAGACCGGCCAGTGGCGCGGCGAGGAGTACGTCATCGACCTCCACCAGAAGATCAAAGTCGAGTGCGTGGTCGAGCGCGAGGAGACCGATGACGTGGTCGAAGCGATCCGTGAAGGGGCAAACACCGGCGAGAAGGGCGACGGCAAGATATTCGTCCTGCCCGTCGCCGACGCCGTCCAGGTCCGCACCGGCGACCGCGGGACCGACGCGATCTAAGTCGACGGGCGGTTGGTGAGACACTCAGCATGAGACGAAAATGGGTCCCGTACCAGTTACCGGAGACAGCTGATCTTATACTTTATCAGAGAATTGATCGTATACTTCACCGGCAACGACACCCCCAGCGCACCCAGCGGCGGCTCCGTATGGACCCGCACTAGCGCCTTTGAGACCTCCCCCAACACAGGCTACTATAGACCGCTCAATATCATTTTCGAGCTCACTGTCTGGTCCTGGGTCACCATCGCCTTCTGGCATTGATTCGCATCCGGTAGATGTCGAATCCCGATGGACATTACACGGTTCTTCACTGCTACTGTTGTCCGAGTCGTCATCGTCGTCGATATTCCGGTCGATCGGATTTGCTGCTGCGCCACCGGATATTGCGGCTATGACGACGAATATGGCTAGCAACCCGATGCTCATTCGACGTACATGTTTTCCAACCATGTTACACACGAAATGGAGATCTAATTGAAAAATGGTTGTTGGATACCGAAATAATATCGTCAAACAAAAAATATAATACGGATATTATGATACACTGATTATTGCACAGAGTATTGGTTGTATCATCACCTTCGGTACTGTCGTTGCGCGTGAACTATTTCGGCGGTCGTCTGGGAGAAACTGGTCTTTTCCACCTTGATGTTCGTTCAGTTCACCGATGGGGGAGCACGTATATTGTGGACGAACGATGGCCTTATACTAATTATATTCTACCCAAGTTTAGACGTTTGTCCTATTATAGACTGGAAATAAGCACACGATCAACCAAGGAATTATATACCGTCCTTTCTTGGCCTCGAACCGAGATGGCAACCACGAACGTTGCTGAATGCGGTGGAAAAGCACACAGATTATCAGAAATGAGCGGAACAGCTGGAACGGAGGTGTCGTAGTATGGCACTGGATCCAACCGCGGTCGCCAACAGCGTCAACAACATCTGGATCCTGCTGGTGTCGTTCCTGATCTTCTTCATGCAGCCTGGATTCGCGCTGCTGGAGGCGGGTCAGGTACGAGCGAAGAACGCGGCAAACGTCGTCATGAAGAACCTGATGGACTGGTCGCTGGGGCTGCTCTCGTACTTCCTGCTTGGCAGCGCCGTTGCAGTCATCGCCGGGCTCGTGACGACCAGCGGTGCGGGCCTGGATCTCAGCACTGCCTTCGCCTTCCAGGGAGAGGCCAGTAGCTGGATCGGCTGGCTGTTCGGGGCCGTCTTCGCGATGACGGCGGCGACGATCGTCTCCGGCGCTGTCGCCGGCCGGATGAAGTTCTCCGCGTACGTCATCTTCGCCGTGGTCCTGACGGCGTTCATCTACCCCGTCATCCAGGGCTTCGCCTGGGGTGGCAACGGATTGCTGTCCAGCGCGGGGTTCCTGGGTGAAGCGATCGGCGCGGGATACAAGGACTTCGCCGGTGCGACGGTCGTCCACGCGCTCGGCGGGACGGCCGGGCTCACCGCGGCGTACATGGTCGGTGCGCGGTCCGGGCGGTTTGATTCCGACGGTAACTCCCAACCGATCCCCGGTCACTCGCTGATCTTCGCCGTGCTCGGAACGCTGATCCTGGCCTTCGGCTGGTACGGGTTCAACGTCGGTACGCAGGCGACGGTCCTGAGCGTCGCCGAGGACGGGACCGTCAGCTACATGGGCGGGGCATTGGGTCGCGTCGCGCTGACGACGACGCTGGCGATGGGTGCCGGTGCTGTCGCCTCGACGATCGTGACGGCGATCCAGGACAAACCCGATCCGCTGTTCGCCGCCAACGGCCTGCTGGCGGGTCTGGTCGCCATCACCGGCGCCTGTGCGCACGTCACCTGGTGGGGCGGTCTCATCATCGGCGCCATCGGTGGCCTGCAGGCTCCGTTCGTCTACAGATGGGTCGTCGACTCACTGGGGATCGACGACGTCTGTGGCGTCTTCGCCGTCCACGGGAGCGCGGGCTTCATCGGGACGGCACTGATCCCGTTCTTCTGGACCGAGTACTGGCTCGGCGATGCAGTCATCAACGACGTTATTACCCAGTTCGCCATGCAGATGACGGGCATCGTCGTGATCGGTGTCTGGGCCGTGCTGGCGACGATGGTCACGCTGACCATCGTCCGCGCTATCGTAGGCTCCCTCAAGGTCACTCCGGAAGAAGAGGCTGAAGGACTCGACCTCGGCGAACACGGCATTTCGGCCTACCCCGAATTCGGCGAGGGATCCGGCTCACCGGGTGCTGAAGCTGTCGCCGACGGCGGCGAAGTACGGACTGACGGCGGTGAAGTCCGAACCGACGGCGGTCGCTCGCTCAACGGAGGTGACAACGAATGAGTGAATCCGAAGCTGACGACGAGATCAAGCTCGTCATGGCCATGATCCGCCCCGATCGGCTGGGCGCGGTCAAGCAAGCCCTCGCTGAGGTCGGCGCTCCGTCGCTGACGGTCACGCAGGTCTCGGGCCGCGGCTCACAGGCCGCAAAGAAGGGCCAGTGGCGCGGCGAGGAGTACGTCGTCGACCTGCTCCAGAAGGTCAAAATCGAGTGTGTGGTGGCCGAGATCCCCGCGGAGGACGTCGTCGAGGCGATCCGCGAGGCGGCTCACACCGGCGAGAAGGGCGACGGCAAGATCTTCGTCCTGCCCGTCGATGACGCCGTCCAGGTCCGCACCGGCGAGAGTGGCCCGGGAGCAGTCTGAACACACAGGGAACGACATGGACCCCGACGACATCGACCACGCGCTCGTTGACGCCCTCCTCGAAGACGGCCGTGCGTCGATTCAGGACCTCGCCACCGAGGCTGGCGTCGCTGTCGAGACTGCCGAACGACGGATCGAGGCCCTGGAGGACGCCGGCGTCATCCAGGGGTACACCGCGACGATCGACTACGACGAACTCGGCTACGACGTGACGGCCGTCGTGCGCCTCCGCGTCGGCGGTTCGATCGAGGCCCTCAGCGAGACCCTGGAGGCGTATTCCTGGGCCCGGTCGGCGTACGAGGTGACCGGGGAGGACGACTTCCTGCTGGTCGGGCGGTTCCTCGACACCGACGACATGCACGAGAAAGTCGCCGAACTCCTGACCGAGCCATCCGTTCGATCGGTCACTGTCGACGTGGCTGTCGACGAACTCCGGCGGTTCGAACCCATGTGGCTCGGGGACGCCGACGCCTGAGCAACTCGCGCGCGCTCTCCCCGCGGCTTCCGATTTTCCGCCCACATCTCCCACACGAACGTCCAGTTCTGGCCGGCGAAACCGGACTGACATCGGACAATGAATGGCCTTATATCCATAATACTCTTCCCCATTTTGAACAAACATCCACCTATACGTACCAATACTTCACGTATTCAACCAAAGGTATATATCTTCGAATGCCCCATCCGTCAAACCGTGATGAATACGATAGACGTTGCAGTTTCGTCGGAAAAGGTGGACGATCACACATCTCTCAACTTCGACTGCGAACGGGGGTGTCCCTGACGTGGCGGTGGATCCGTCAGTGGTCATGGAGGGGGTCAACAACCTCTGGATCCTCGTCGTGACCTTCCTGATTTTCTTCATGCACGCCGGCTTTGCCATGCTTGAGGCCGGCCAGGTCAGGGCGAAGAACGTCGCCAACCAGCTCACCAAGAACCTCCTGACCTGGAGCGTCGGGGTGTCGCTGTTTTTCCTCGTCGGGTACGGCATCTCCCAGTTCGTCGCCGGCCTCGGGTTCACGCCCGCGTTCGAACTCGCTGCCGCCGACTGGATCGACTGGCTGTTCGGGGCCGTCTTCGCGATGACGGCCGCCACGATCGTCTCCGGGGCCGTCGCCGGTCGGGCGAAGCTCCGGGCGTACGTCATCTACACGATCGCGCTCGCGGCGATCATCTATCCCGTCGTGATCGGGTTCACCTGGACGCCCGAGACTGGCTTGATCCCCTGGCTCACCGGGACGCTCCTGGGTACCGAGGTCGCCTTCCAGGACTTCGCCGGCGGGATGATCGTCCACGGCATGGGTGGCCTCGCCGGGTTGACCGCCGCCTGGATCCTGGGCGCTCGCATCGGTCGGTTCGACGACGACTCGGTCAACGTCATCCCGGGCCACTCGGTCACCTTTGCCGTCCTGGGGACGCTCATGCTCGCGTTCGGGTGGTACGGGTTCAACGTCGGCACCCAGTTCCAGATCCTCGTCGTCGAGGACGGGGGCCTGACGTTCATGGGCGGCGCGCTCGGGCGCGTCGCGATGACGACCACGCTCTCGATGGCCGCCGGCGCGATGGGGGCCGCGTTCGTCGCCTGGCTCAAGACCGGCAAAGTCGACACCCTGTACGTCGCAAACGGGCTGTTGGCCGGCCTCGTCGGGATCACGGCGATCCCGAACACGACGGCCTGGTGGGGTGCCTTCCTCGTCGGTGGCCTCGCCGGCGCGCAGTTGCCGGTCGTGTTCACCTTCGTCGAGAAGCGACTCAACATCGACGACGTCTGTGCGGTCTTCCCCGTCCACGGCAGCGCCGGGATGCTCGGTGCCCTGGCGTTCCCCTTCGTCGCCGCACCGGGCGTACTCGCCGACCGGGGCGTCACTGTGTTTGAAGCCTTCGCCGCCCAGGTGCTCGGCGTGGGAATCATCGCCGCCTGGACGATCCTTGCGACCGGTGTCGTCTGGGGCGGTCTCCGCGCTATCGGGCAGGCACGCGTGTCCCCCGAACACGAACGCGACGGGCTGGACGCCTCCGAGCACGGCGTCGAAACCTACCCCGAGTTCGGCATGGGCGAGGAACCGACGGTGATGACCGACGGTGCACCCCAGCTCCGGACGGACGGCGGTGATTACGATGAGTGACGACGGATCACCGTCGGATTCCACACCCGGAGACGGGGTGTCGGCGGATTCGACGGCTGACGCCCGCAACATCGAACTTGTGATGGCGGTCGTCCGCCCGGAGAAACTCGGGGCGATCAAGACCGCGCTGGCGGAGGTCGGCGCGCCCTCGTTGACGGTCACGCAGGTGTCCGGCCGGGGTTCACAGGCCGCCAAGACCGGCCAGTGGCGCGGCGAGGAGTACGTCGTCGACCTCCACCAGAAAGTCAAAATCGAGTGCATTGTCGCCGACGTGCCGAGTGAGGACGTCGTCGAGGCGATCCGCGAGGCGGCTCACACCGGCGAGAAGGGCGACGGCAAGATCTTTGTCCTGCCGGTCGAGGACGCCGTCCAGGTTCGAACCGGCGATAGCGGGCCCGATGCCGTCTGAACACTCACAGGTCTCCACATGGACTTCGATGATATCGACCGCGCGCTGGTCGACGCCCTCCTCGAAGACGGCCGTGCGTCCACCCAGGATCTCGCGGCCGACGTGGGGATTTCGCCGGACGCCGTCGAACGCCGGGTCGACGCTCTGGAAGACGCCGGCGTCATCGACGGCTATGCCGCGACCGTCGATTACGACGAACTCGGTTACGACGTCACGGCCGTCGTTCGGGTTCGTACGGGCACTGGCCCCGAACTCGTCACCGAGCGCCTCGGCGAATATCCCTGGGCCCGCTCGTTGTACGAGGTGACCGGCGAGGATGACGTCGTCCTCGTCGGTCGGTTCCGCGACACCGACGACATGCACGAGAACGTCGCCAAACTGCTCACTGAATCCGCCGTGCGATCGGTGACCGTCGATGTAGTGTTGGATACCGTTCGAGCGTGTGAACCGGTTCTGGTCGACGAATTTGACACCTGAGTGTTGAGGGCTCGCGTTTCTTGTCGCATCGTGCGGGCACGACAGGCCGACTTGACGGCAGTTGACTGACAGCGATCAACGAGAAACGGTTCAGTCAGTACGATTTATTACGGGAGCGAGTGACGTCGCTCCCATGGCGATCTATCTACTCGTTGTGGTCCTCTTCGGGGCCGGCCTCTCGGTCGTTGCCGTCGGCTGGTATCTTCGACGCATGGAACTGACGCTTGTTGCGGCCCGGGAAGACTGCGAACGGGCCTGGAGCAACGTCGAGGTGTTACTCCAGCGGAGACACGACGAGGTCGGGAATCTCGTCGATATCGCCCGCGAATACATGTCCATGGAGCGTGACGTCCTCGAGGACGTTATCGAGGCCCGAAACAGCGCGATCGAGGCCAACACGCCGGCGGAGCAAGCCGAGGCCGAAGTCAACGTACGGGAGTCCGTTGCCGAGTTCTACACGATCAGCGAGGAGTACCCCGAGTTGCACACGGACCAGAAGTTCGAGGACGTCCGGGATTCCCTTCAGAAGATCGAACAGCGCCTCGAAAACCGTCGGGAATATTACAACGAAGCGGTCATGCGCTACAACGCGCACCTCGAACGGTCACCCGAGCGGTACGTCGCCGCCCGTCGTGGGTACGAACCGAGAGAACCCTTCGAGGCGAGCGAACAGGCGACCGGCGACTTCTCGATCCGTGAGCGTCTCGACGTCGTCGAAGACGCATGATCTTCGCGCTGGTATTTTACGCAGGTCTGATTATCGTCTCCGCACTTGGCGTGTTGTGGGGCATCGGCGCGTTGCTCGAAGGGATGGACCACTATCGCGTGAGCGCCGCCGTGAGAACGACGCCGGTGGCACAGCTGGATTCCGTCGCCGTCGGGCCGACAGCGGTTTCCGGTCGAGTCGAACCCGTTTCGTCCCCGTTCTCCCCGCTGCATGTCACAGAACAGTGTGTCGCGTTCGATCTCAGCGTCGAAGATATCAGCAGCGGGACGTCTAACACGCACGTCGATCGCCGGGAACTCGCGCCGTTCGACATCGTCTCCGAAGCGGGCTCGATCCGCGTTCGTGACGAGGAGATTGACCTGCTCGTCTCGGACAGTCGCCGGTGGGAACACGAACGAGACAGCCACGAACGCGCGAGTGAACCGCTTGAATCGTTCGAACGGGCCTGGGAGATACCGGACATTAGAAGCGGCGACACCCGCCAGTACGAGGCGACGTACCTGGAGCCGGGCGATAGCGTCTACGCGTACGGGACTGCGGACGTGGCGGACGGACTCGAGGAGGATGACGAGAAACCGCTTGTGTTGACCGATCGGGGCGACGTGTTTTTCATCTCCGATCGGGATCTCGACGAACTGCTCCGTGAACGACGGTTCGCGCTCGCCCGGGAAGCCCTCATGGGCGTGACCGTTTCGACGGTGTCGCTGGCCGCGTTCCTCTGGCTGACGGGGATCGCACAGGTCTTTCTCGGCGTCTGACTGCGGCGCTCGTACGCTACCGCCCGACGTGTTCGAGAATCCGCCCGGGGACGGTTCTGAGCCGCCGGAATATCACCCAGGCGAGCGCCAGGTTCACGACCGCCGAGCCGAACAGCAGGGGTTCTGTGAGCTCTACAGTGCCCAACAACAGCCCACCGACCGTCGACAGCAGGAAATACCCGATCACCACCGAGATGCCGAACCCGAGTACGGACCCCCAGAAGCGACCGATACTCGCGAGTTCGTGCCCCAGAACTCCGGAATCGTGTGACGATCGACCGTGGTTGCGTTCGGTCGCCGTACCGTCGTCTAGCCCTCCGGCCGTAGAGGGGACGTCCGGAACCGCGTCCGGAGCGCTCACCTCAGAGTCTCTGTCTCGGTCGGGAGCCGTCTGCTCGCGATCCTGGATGCTCTCGAGTTGCGTCCGACACTCCTGGCAGGGTTCCGTCCCGCTGCGGTCGAGTTGCCCTACTGTCGGCGTTGCCCGGAAGACACACTGCTCGGTGTCACACTCTCTGGCACCGAAAAGCCGGCCGACCTGCTTGATCGCCTCCTTGCGAACGCGATCAGTGAGCGCTGGGTCGTCTTCGTCTCCGAGCCGATGCGTCGACAACACTGCCTTGCCGTCGTCGATTAGCGCGAGCCCGAAGACGTAGTTTTTCCGTCTGTGCGTCAGGTCGACTGACGTCACGACCAGCCATCGGTCGGCCCGGATCCGATTCCAGAGGACCTCTATGGCTTCGACGGCTTCGTAGCGCTCCCTGCTGGAATCATAGGCTGACTCGAGTTCGTCCTTCGGGATCCTCCTCGACGAGATCTCGGGTGTCACGTCGAGTGTGGTCCGGACGGCGTCCGCCGTCGATTCGAGAGCCCGGTCGGAAACGTCCCCCACGGCGACGATCGACAGAGTTGTGTCGGTCACCTCGATCCCTCTATTACTCAACGCAGACACGAACGAGTGACAAAAAGGTCGCGGTATCGTCGGCACGTTTCGTTACGATCGATCGACGCCGATCGCCCGAACTGGTGCGCCATCCCCGTCGATCCGGATCGGGGACGCCCGGAGTTCGAAGCGGTCGCTGACGGCACCGAGGTTCGTGAGGTTCTCGAAGAGCAACAGCTCCGAGCCCAGCAGCACGTGGTGGGCCGGGAACCCGTCCGGTTCGTCCGCGCGGGAACGCTCGCTCGGCGTCGGATCGGGGTTGAGCGTATCGACGCCGACGGCCAGCCCCTGTTCGGCACAGCGTTCGGCGGCCGCCGGCGAGAGATAGGGGTGATCGAGATACCGGTCTGTGTTCCAGTGTTCGTCCCACCCGGTCCAGAAGACCAGACAGTCCACGTCGGAGTCGACCGTCGGGATGCGGCCGGCAGGGATCGGCTCGCGGGCGTCGAGATCCTGGCAGTCCACACGACGACAAGTGCGCTCGAAGGCCGCCACGTCGAACTCCTCGAGAGTCTTCCCATCCGGTTCGGTGTGTGCCGGGGCGTCGACGTGCGTCCCGGTATGGGTCCCGCAGGTGAGCCTGGATTCCCGATAGCCCACGGAGTCATGTTCGGCCACGGACTCGATGTTGACGGCTGGATCGCCGGGATAGGTTTGCATCCCGGTCTCGATCGGCTGCGTGAGATCGTGCATGAAGGTGGGAGGAAGTCACCAGTGGTAAATCCGCGGGGATAACAGGGCCCATTCCGTGTGTAGTCCTTCTTGAAGACGGATCCTGCGTTAGAACGACTGGCCGGAATTTGAACCGGAGCCAGAGGTTCCTGCTCGCTCCCTTCGGTCGCTGTGCGGGCGTGCCACTGGCAGGGATTCAAATTCCGCTTTGGCATTTCACTCGCTTAGGACCCCATCGCTGACGCTCCGGGGTCAATCGCTCGGAAAAAGCCTAGGCCGGAATTTGAATCCGGGGTCTCGTCCTTACCAAGGACGCGCTTTACCGCTAAGCTACCCAGGCACGCATCACGTGCTTACTTCGAGTTGACTTTAGGCGTTTCGATTTTCAGTGGTCAGCCGAGGTCCGAACCCCATCGCTGGCAGTCGAATCGACGGCGACGAGTCTCGCCAGTTGCTCGGATTCCGGCTCTGCCGTGTCGCCGTTGGTTCGGGCCTTCCGAGCGAGCGAACCCGCGTATTCACGCAACGAGGGCGACGGCTGACCGCCGACCGCGGTCGTCCCGGCGACGGTCGCCAGTTCGTAGACGTCGGCTTCGAGGTTGTGATCCAGCGAGGGATCGTCGGTTTCACGCCTGACGGTCTGATCTCGACCAAAGGACTGCACGGTACCGACAGCCTCGTCGGCGGCTTCCGTCCGTGCCAGGAGATGAAAGCCCCTGGCGACCAGAATGTCGGCGATTAGCACGTCCAGATCACCGTCCTCTTTTCGACCCGAGAGCCACGGCGGGTCCTGGGACAGCGTTCGGGTCAGTGCCAGCCCCTCGTAGATCAACTGGACGCCGACGGCGCGCCGGGCGATCGCATCCGCCAGCGGATCGTCGGGTCGCTCGAACACTGGACGAGCCGCACTGGTCCCACGCCGTTCGAGAACGGCCCGAGCACACCGTACTGTAAGACTGCCGGCCGTCATCGAACTTCGGTCGAGGCGTGACACGATTCGATCGTGCAGCCGCTCGGGCTCGACGCCCTCGAGGACTTCCTTCGCGGCCCGGCGAACCACCGCGACTTCCTGCATTAAGCAAACCTAGTGGAGGGAAAGTCAAAGACCTTTGGAAAGCCCCCCTTAATAAACCCAATCGGAACGCTTGGATGTCCGCTTGCACCCAGACAGTAGTCTCTACAACGACTCGGGGGCCGGTGGCACCGACCGTTTGTGACCGCTCTGTTCGTAGAGCGTGCGGACGCGCTCGACGATTTCTTCGTCGACGCCAATGATCCGGGCCGTTGCACTCACGCCGACTTCGCCCTCGATTGCCAGTGCGAGAATCGAATCGAGCGTGTCGTACTCGACGCCGAGTTCCGCCTCGTCGGTCTGGTCGACCCACATGCCGGCGGTCGGCGTGCGCTCGGCTATCTCCTCGGGGACGCCGACGTGGCGGGCCAGCTGGCGGACCTGCTGTTTGTAGAGGTTCGCGATCGGATGGCAGTCGACGGCCCCGTCGCCGTACTTCGTGAAGTAGCCCGTCAACGACTCGGTGCGGTTGCCCGTCCCCAGCACCAGTGCGTTCTCGGTGTTGGCGACGAGGTAATTTAGTACTGCACGCGCACGGACGCGAACGTTCCCGACTGCCATCTTCTCGCCTTCGGCTTCCGGATAGGCGTCGAGGAATGTGTCGACGATCGGGTTGATCTCGATGACGTCGTATTCGATACCCAGGTCCATCGCCACGCGCTCGGCGTCGCTCATCGTCGCCTCGTCGTTGACCGAACTCGGCATGACCAGCCCGTGGAGGTTCTCGGCTCCGATAGCCTCGACAGCGAGATGGGCGACAAGCGAACTATCGACGCCACCGGAGAGGCCTAGCACTGCCCGATCGACCCCAGCGGCATCGAGTTGGTCCGCGATGAAGTCCGTGATGTGCTCGCGGTGTGTCTCCAGTTCTGCGGTCGACAGCGAGAGGTCGAGTGGCGAATCTCCCTTCGCGATCGACTCAGTTTCTGACATATACGAAGCTGTTGGGATTCCAGGAACTAATAGTCACTCTTCGACGCGATATTGCTGGACGAGCGTGGCGTCTTCGACGCCGAGTCGGCACACGACGACGAAGCGCTATGTTCAAGTGTGATCACGGGGATATGGAAATCGAAGGCAGTTCGCGCCTGGGTGTCGACGGGAGAGGTCCGTCGATGCCCGACGCGAACGAGCGAATCGAGTGGAGCGCCGGTGGTGAGCAAATCCTTCGGATTTGCGAGCCTCGGCGCGCGAGGAACGCAGTGACGAGCGCGCCGGTGGTCTAGTGGTAGGACATGAGCTTCCCAAGCTCATAGCCCGGGTTCAATTCCCGGCCGGCGCACTTTTGCGGCGAACAACCCGTGAGCCGCAAGTGCGTTTTGAGGGAATTGAATCACGCAAATCCGAGCGGTAGCGAGGATTTGCCATCGGGTTCAATTCCCGGCCGGCGCATCTCATTCCTCCTTTCAGTCGTCATTCGATGCGCCGGGAGCACAGCTCCCGAGTCCCGCCTCGTGTGCTCGGCGGGACGCCGCCCGTGGTTCGCAAACGCTTCGCGTTTGCTCACTTCCGATAGACTCACTTTGTTCGTCTATCGACGTTCGCCTCGCCATGCTCGGCGAACTCCCGGCCGGCGCATTTCATCTGCGAACGACAGTGAGCAGTGAAATCGCAAAAGAGGGAATTGAATCTGTATGGCTCCACTCACTCTTCGAGGCGCTCGTAGGCGGTCCGGACGCGCTTGAACGCTTGCGTATCGCCGTCGGCAGCGTCAGGGTGGACGTCCTTGACGCGCTCGCGGTACGCTTGCTTGATCGTCTCCTGATCGGCCCCTGCTTCGACACCGAGGACGCGGGAAGCTTCCCGTCGAGACATGCCCTCAAAATCCGAGCGATCCGGACGCGTCGCGCTCGTGCCTCGCCGGCGGTCAGTCGTCCGCCAGCTCTCGGTGCGTCGATCTCGCCGTTCTCGACCGGCCGACTCCCGTTTCCGAGCCCCTGCTGCGCTCGATGGGCCGGACGGGCCGCCATTGGCCGCCGCTTGTCGTTCAACTCGGCGGTAGACGCGGGCGGCCAGTCGGCCGGTTCCGTGCATCCAGAGGAGGTACGTCACCGCGCCGAACACGGCAGCGGGAGCGAGGATGGCGAGGTTATACAGTGCTCCCGCGATTGCGAGAGCAACCGTCATCGCACCGAACGCCGCGGCGAGGGCGATGATGAACCGCGAGCGTTGCACGACTCCACGTTAGGCCGTCCCCAGGTAAGGCTCTCGTTCCCCGGCAAATTGCGTGGGATGGGGTTACACCCCCGGGCCAACTGGACCGGCGTGACTAGTGGCGCTGGTGTGTCCAGTGGCTTTTTGCCCCCCGTCTCCAACCACGGGTATGCTCGTCTATCACGCCCTCTTTGTCACGCTGCTGGTCGGGACGACCGGTTTTTTCACCGCGCTTGCCGCGTTGAACGTCCGACACGCCGAACGGACCGTCGCCGAGGAAACGGATCTCGTGACCGAGCGTCTCGGGATCGAGGATCCCGAAGAATTACTCGCGTACAACCGGCTCGGCACGGCGTTGGGCCAACTCCAGACGTGGATGACGCTCGTCTTCGTCCTGGTGGTCCTGTACGCTGGCGTCTACGCCGACGCCGTCGCGGCCCTGGAGGCGACTGGCTGGCCCGCCTTCGCTCGTGGGACCGCCCTCGTCGTGGGCAGCGTTCTCGCACTTCAGGCGTTCACCCTCCCCTTCGATGTCGTCGAGACGTTCGTCATCGAGGAGCAGTTCGGGTTCAACCAGCAGACACTACAGCTGTACGCACGGGATCAACTCGTCTCACTGGCTGTGACGGTCGTACTGGTCGGCGTCCTCGCCGCGGCGGTCTTCATCGCCATCGACGCCCTGGGCGGACTGTGGTGGGTCGCTGCCTGGGCGCTGTTCGTCGGCTTCGCTCTGCTCATGCAGGTGCTGTACCCGCGCGTGATCGCGCCGCTGTTCAACGACTTCGACCCGATCGAATCCGGCGATCTCCACGACGCGGTGACCGATGTTTTCGATCGCGCGGGCTTCGACACCGACGCCATCTACGAGATGGACGCCAGCCGCCGCTCCTCGCATGCAAACGCCTATTTCATCGGCTTCGGCCGGACCAAGCGGGTTGTGCTGTTCGATACCCTGATCGAGCAGTTGTCGATCCCCTCGGTGCAGGCTGTCCTCGCCCACGAACTCGCCCACTACGACCGCGGGCACATCTGGAAGCAACTCGGCGCGAGCGTCATCTGGATGGGTGCGCTGCTATTCGGTGCGTCGCTGCTGGTCGAGACAACGTGGCTCTATGAGATGTTCGGCATTGCCGGCCAGCCAGTCTACGCCGGCCTCGTGTTGGCCGTGCTGTGGCTCGTGCCCGTTTCCCAACTCTCCGCGCCGCTCACCAACCGACTCTCACTGGCACACGAACGCGAGGCCGACGCCTTCGCCGTCGAGGTGATGGGGGCCGAGCCGATGGCCGACGCACTCGCCGATCTGACGAGTGAGAACCTCTCGAACCCGTTCCCGCACCCGCTCTATGAAACCTTCCACTACGATCACCCACCCGTTCCGAAACGGCTCCGTCACATCCGGTCGCTGGCCGACGAATCGGCGACAACCGAGGCTTAGTCCAGATCGATTGCCGTTACGCCCGTGACACGGGGTTCGGATTCGAGTTCTTCGAGCAGGTCCGGCGAGACGGGTTCGTCGAGATTGTACACCGACATCGCCTCGCCGTCGATCGACTCGCGGGCGTTTGCCATCCCCGCGATGTTGATGCCGTGCTCGCCGAAGACGCTGCCGAGCGCGCCGATGACGCCAGGCTCGTCGCGGTTACGCGAGATGAGCATGTGGCCATAGGGCGTCGCATCGACCCGGAACCCGTCGATCTCGACCAGTCGGGGCTCGTTGTCGCCGAACAGCGTGCCGCTGACGGTGAGTTCGTCGTCCCCGTCGCTGACCGTGATCGACACCAGACTCTGGTAGTCTTCGGTCTCGCGGCGTTTGCTCTCGACGACCTGGATGCCGCGCTGTTCGGCGATCCGGGTCGGGGCGTCCACGACGACGTCCTGCCAGCCGAAGGGGTTGAACACGGCTGCGGTGACGAGATCGGTGTCCTCGTCGGCGAGGTCGCCCGCGTACTCGATCTCGATCGACTCGACGCGGCCCTCGAACAGCCGGAGGGCGATCTTGCTTGCCGTCTCGGCGACGTCGACGTAGCCCCGGGTGCGGGGATCCGAACTCGCGTCCGTCGAGGAGAGATTCAGCGCGTTCTGGACCAGATCGCCTTCCAGCGCCGAGATGATGCTGTCGGCAGCCGTGACGGCGACGTTGACCTGCGCGTTGTGGGTCTTCGCGCCGAGGTGGGGCGTCACCACGACGTTGTCGACGTCGAGCAGCGGGTTGTCCTCGGGCGGCTCCGTCGAGAAGACGTCGACGCCGGCGGCCGCGATCTCGCCGGATTCGACGGCGTCGGCGAGCGCCGGCTCGTCGACGATACCGCCACGCGAGGTCAACACGACCAGATCGCCGCCGAAGCGGTCGATCTCCTCGGGGCCGATCAGCCCGCGGGTCTCGTCGGTGAGCCGCGCCTGGACCGACAGCATGTCGACGCGTTCGAGGAGTTCGTCGAGCTCGACCAGTTCGATCCCCATCTGGCGCGCGCGAGCTTCCCCGAGGTAGGGGTCGTAGGCGACCAGATCCATGCCGAGGTTGTCGAGCCGCCAGGCTACCTCCTGGCCCAACCGGCCCAGTCCGACGATCCCGGCGGTCATGTCGCCGAGTTCGAGGCCGTCGAAGGACGCACCGTCCCACCCGCCGCCGGCGACCTGCATGTGCGCCTGCGGGATCTGTTTGGCGGCGGTAAACGCCAGGCCGATCGTGTGCTCGGCGGCGGCGTAGACGTTCCCGCGTGGCGCGTTGGCAACGATCACGCCGTGGTCGGTCGCCGCGGGGATGTCGATGTTGTCGACGCCGATGCCCGCCCGCGAGACGATCTTGAGGTTGGGCGCGTTCTCGAAGACTTCGCGGGTGATCTCCGTCCCGCGGATGAGCATGGCGTCGACGTCCGCGATCTTCTTGAGGACGCCCGCCGTGTCGATGTCGAAGTCGGTCTCGACGTCGAGGCCGGCGCTCCGGAGGCGCGCCAGCCCGGCGTCGTCGATCGGGTCCGTGACCAGTACCTTCATGCCAGGAGGGAATCTCCCCATCACATTAACCTTTTAGAGTTCGTTCTCCGTTCCAGTGCCGACCGAGGCACTGGCCCCAAACCGCGCCCGTTTTAGGCACGCTCGCCCATCGTCGGACAATGACGAGCGTGCGGATGGCTGTGCCCCGGAAGGGCCGGCCCCTGGAGGCGGTCCTCGAACGGATCGCGAGCCGGACCGGCCGGACGGGCCTGGCCGACGAGATCATCTCGACGCTGCGCTACGAGAAGGCCATCGCCAAAGGGGAGCAACAGCCCGACGCGCCGGTCTACGAGCGCCTTTCGAGCTACAGCGACGCTACGGACCCGACTGCCCCCGAATACACGCTGATGCGGGACGACCGTCAGGGGATGCCCCGCCGGATCGTCTTCGACAGCGTGCGGATTCCCACGGAGACGGTCGATCTGGAACTGGTCGGCCGCGAGGAACCCTTCCGGGCGCTCCGGAAACACGAGTTCGCACTCGGCTTCGACAGTGCCGACCTCGTTCTGGAGGAGGTTGTCCGCCTCGACCCCGAACCGCTCACCGATCTGGCGGCGTTGAACGAGCGGATCGACCCGCTGGATACCGACGTCCGCGTCCACACTGGTCTCGGCGATACGGTGTATCACACGCTGCTCGCAACTCCCTCCGTTGCAGACACCCAGGACGCCGATCTCACGCGGGAGTTTGTCGCCGACTACGCCGGCGAACTCGCTATCTCGCCGCGGTACGAACGTCTCGTGACGGCGGTCCTCGGGACCGACGCCATCGAGGGCATCGACTTTTGCCACCCCGGTCGCGATCGGACTGAGGAGGACGTCGTTTCCGAGGTCGGACTGGGGGTCTATATCACCGTCTCGGGCTCGACAGCGAGAGATCACGGCCTGCTCGTCGGGGAGCGTCTGTTCCCCAGCGAGACGGTGTTGCTTGAGAACGGGGCCGAGATGACCGACCACGCCGAACGGGCGGTCGACCTCGTCGACGGTGCGGACATCGACACGGCGCTGGCAATTCAGTAGGCCGAGGGCCATCTTCCCCGTCGAATCGGCCGCCTGTCGACGGGCCGGTGTTTTCTCTCCATCCGACGGTCACCGGCATGGTCGAATTGCTGACGAATTCGATCGTACGAGTCGACAGCAGCCACTCCTCAACCGGAATCAAGATATGCTTGCCCCTGGAGTGACCGCCATCGTACACGCTCTACTGATACGGGTTACCACTCAGGCTGTGATCACCTGCATGACTGTTTGATTGTGGGCCAAAAATGATATTCAATATTAAATTACGTCAACGTGCGACAGCCTGAGAGATAAAGGATTATAGTGGCTGATTTTGAATCGTATTGACATGGATGCGGAGGAACTTCGAGACGCGCTGGAGAACACGGGGCTGACGTCGTATCAGTCGGATGCGTACCTCGCGGTGCTGGATCTCGGGGTGGCACCGGCTGTCACGGTCGCTCGAAACTGCTCCGTTCCCGTCTCACAGATTTACAAAGTCTTGCGTGATCTAGAGCAGAAGGGATTCGTCGAGACGATCGAGCGCGATCAACTGCACGTCCGGCCGCGGGACCCGGACGTGGTGCTCGATGAACTCCGTTCGACCGGCCAGTTGCTCCAGCAGGCGGCCGACGATATCGAGGACCGGTGGGAACAACCCCGGCTGTACGATGACAACGGTGGCGTCGTCAAACATCAGGAGACGCTCTTAGAGCGGGCAAAGGAAGCCATCGCGGAGAGCGAGACCCTCATCGAGATGGTGCTGTCGCCCGAGCAGTTCGAGACCCTCCATTCAGCACTGGTGACGGCCAAGGACAACGGCGTCATCGTTCGGGTCACGCTCTATGACAACCCGGAGACCGACGAACTCGCGACACACCACGACGTCGAAACAGCCGTCTCCGAACTCCGACTGTCGTACATCCCTGGTCCGTTCCTGGCCGTCGTCGATCGCGGTCGCTGTTTCTTCACACCGGACGCCAGCGCCACTGATCAGCACGGACTCCTGGTCGAAGACGAGACGCTATCCTTCATCTTCCACTGGTACTTCTACACCTGCAACTGGGCGCTCAACGATCGAGCGTACGTCGACACCACCAGCGGGTGGACCTACGTCACGCTCGAAGGCTTCGTCCGTGACTTCGCGGTCCTGCTCGACGGTGGGCTCGACGTTTCGATCACGGCTATCGGCTACGATAATGCCGAGCGCAAACTTCGGACTATCTCCGGGTGCGTCGTCGATATCTCCTATACGGATGACTTTCGGACCAGTGAGCCACCGACGCTCGAACAGCTGTCGGGCTCGCTTTCCGTCCTGTTGGACATCGGTGCCGAGACCTATGCGATCGGGAGCTGGGGGGCTGTCTACGAGGATATGGAGGTCCACCGCATCGAGATCGACGATATCTCGCTGTCGGTGACGGATGACCACTGCTTGCCGACATCGGCCCCGCCGACTCCCCAGGCGTGACCCGGTCTCTCAGGGAGTCGGGGAACGCCGCGTCGTCCAGGCAGTGATCGCGATGATCGCTCCGAGGACGACGAATGCCCCGGCCAGGAGACTAAGTGCCGTTCCGAGACCGATGTAGCCACTCACCACCCCGATTATCGCCGGGAACAGCGATATTCCGAGGTAGTTTCCACCGGTCGCGATGGCGCTGATCGGTCCGCTGTAGGCCGGGTGTTCGTCGACGCCGAAGGCCGAAAGCGTCGGGAAGAAGCTACTTACGAGTATCCCCGTCGCGAGGATCGCCGCAACGAACATTGCGACGCTAGTCGTCGTAAACGCCAGGTAGACGAGCGGTGCCGCGCCCACCGCGAGGACGAACGTCACCACGAGATAGTCAAAGCGTTCGATTACCAGTCCGTACACTCCTCGGGCTGGAATATACACGAACAGGAAGCCGGAGAGGAGAAGATTCGCCTGCGCGTCCGTCATTCGGTCGCCCGCGAAGTACGGCAACCAGGTGAAGATGCTCCCCTCGATGCCGCCGCTGAAAACCAGGGCCACAGCCATGCCGAGGATAGCGGGGTTGTCAAGCACCGCCCGAAGTCGGGCGACCGTCAGCTCTTGCTCGTTGGCCGCGGATTCGAGGTCGTCGGCGCGGACCAACAACAGGATCGGAACGACGAACAGCAGGGCCACGATGGGAAAGACGTATCGCCAGTTCCCAACGGCGACGACGGCGTTTGCCAGCACCGGCGCACTCGCCCCGCCGACCGCCCACGCCATCGCGTAGAGGTTGAACGTCCGGCCACGCTGGTCGGGATAGAGGTGACTCAGCGCTGGGCGATCGAGCGCGCGACCGACGCCGTCGGCCGTCCCCTGGATCAACAGCAATCCGAGAAAGAGGCCGTAGATCGGCGCGACCGCCATCGACAGGAGCGCGACGACCGCCACGCCCAGCCCGCCGAGCATCGTCCGCCGGACGGGCAGATGCCCGGCAGCCAGTCCGACCGCCAGCACGGCCAGCAAAAACCCAAGCGTGCCAGCCGGCGCGACCAGTCCCAGAACCCCTTCAGAGACGTCGAACTCCGCCGCGACCCGGGGCAAGATTGCCCCCCGCATCTGGAGGGCGATCGCATCACCGACCACGAACGTGAAGATCGCGAGCGTCCAGCGTCGGCGATTGTTCACACCGGCTTATTAGAACAAGCGGTGAAAAATTTCACCATTCGAAGGGATCTTTTCGGTCACAGTGGCCCAGCACTCGTCGGTGCTGTCGACAGCGGGGCAACCCGTCGGCCGGCCCGGCGAGCCACGGGTCGCGAACGGGTCCCCGGCGGTCCCGACCACTCAAGTTTCGGCGGCCCCTCGGTTCGAATCCACCGAGTGATACTGTGAACGAGATCGATGAGGAGACGGCCGCCGAGTGGCGTTCGATCGCCCGGGAGGCAGCCGAGTCCGGGGCCGAGATCGCCTGTGAGTACTTCCGGGAGGGGATCGGCAACGACTTCAAGCGCGACCGGATGGACCCGGTCTCGAAGGCCGACCAGGAGGCCCAGGAACGGATCATCGGGGTCTTGGCCGATCGCGATCCGGACGCGGCGATCGTCGGCGAGGAGAACGACGCCGAAAAGACCGTTCCCGAATCCGGGCCGGCCTGGATCATCGATCCGATCGACGGCACCAACAATTTCGTCCGGGACAATCGCCTCTGGAGCGTTAGCCTGGCACGCACACACGACGGCGAATCGGTCGCCGCCGCGACGGTGTTGCCGGCGGTCGGCGATACGTACGCGGCGGGTCTTGGTGCCGTCGAACGGAACGGCGTCGAGTGTGCCGTCAGCGACCGGACGGACCCCTCGTCGCTGATCGTCGCCCCGATCTTTGGGCTAAAGGACCGCGACCGGGACGACTACGACGACGTGACGAGTTACATCCACCACGAACTCGGCGATCTCCGGCGACTGGGCAGTGGCCAGACTTCCATGGCGATGGTGGCCTGTGGCGAGATCGACGCCGCGATCTCGACCGTCCACATGACCGCCTGGGACACCGTCGCCGGCGCGCACATGGTCCGGGCCGGCGGCGGCCGCGTGACCGATCTCGCTGGAAATCGGTGGCGACACGACAGCGACTCGCTGGTCGCGACGAACGGCGAGATTCACGACGACGTCCTGGCGGCGCTTCGGGGGCGTCTCGATCGGGAGTAGCAGACGCGCTCGGACGCCAACGATCAGTACTACGTCGCTCTCTGTCGGCTCGGGCTTGCTCAGTACGTCTCTATTTCGACGCCGAGTCGTTCGAAGTCCTCGGCGTTTCGAGTGAGCACGGGTTCCTCGACGACCTCGGCAGTGGCGGCGATGATCACGTCACCGTCTCCGACCGGTGTGCCGTCGTTCTGTAGCTCGCCCGAGAGTTGCCCGGCCTTTCGCATGACTGCGGCGTCGGCGGGATAGATCGGCTTGGAGTCGAGGACGGTTTCGACCGTCTCGCGCTCGGTCTCGGAATCGGCCGCGCGAGCGATCCCGTAGTATAGTTCGAACAGCGTCATCGACGAGAGCCGCTGTTGGACGAGATCCCGTTCTAACTCGCGGGCTTTTTCGACGGCCGCGTCGTCGCCGTTCATCAGATCGATGAGAAACGACGTATCGAGGAGCACGTCAGACCCCGTCCATTCGGTCGGCGATCCCCTCGAGTTCGTCGCTCCGCCGTTCGCGGCGCTCCGCGACGGCATCTCGGAGGGTGTCGGCTTCGTCGTCGCTCAGGATCCCCGCAAGATCCAGGAGCGACCGCTCGCCGGCCAGCCGGAGGACCACCTCGGAGAAGGTCTCTTCCTCGCGTTTGTGCGCGGCGAGGCGCTCGTAGGCCTCCTCCGAGAGGCGGATGCTTTTGGACATGTGCATACAGTTGTATGCAGACTCACAAAGGCTTTTCTCCGACCGTCGTTCGCTTCGTTTGCTTCAGCCGTTTAGATCCTTCGCCGGGCGCTCGCGGTCGGTTCGTCCTCGAAGAAGCCCTTGACGATCTTCTCCTCGGCGCGGTGGAGCGTCTCGCTACAGGTCGATTTGGCCATGTCCTGCGCGTCGGCGAGTTCGGTCAGCGTACACTCCCGCGGGGTGTCGTAGTACCCACGCTCGATCGCCGCCTGGACCAGCGTCGTCTGTCGATCGGTCAGCACCTGCTCGGGTTCGACGTGCTGGCGCAACTGCTCGACGGTGAAGGAGATGCCAAGCGTCTCCAGTTGCTCGCCGAGTTCCGAGAGGCGGTCCTGGGAGGCCGTCAGTTCCCAGCGCGCCTCCCCATCGCGGATGTCGAAGGGGAGTTCCAGCGGGATCCCGGAGCCGATGATCGGGAACAGCAGGAGTGGATCGGTGGTCTCGAATTGCACCAGAGCAGTGTCTTCGTGTCGGCCCAGCACCGCCAGATCGGTGACGGTCTCCTCCTCGTCGATCGCACGGACGACCGCCGGCACGTCCGGGCCGTCGACTTCGACCAGTCCAACGCCCGATTCCTCGCCCTTCGGGAACGCCGAGAGGACGCGAATGCACGACTCGGGATGATCCTGCGAGAGCGCGCCGATCCAGATCCGCCGGGGGATCGACAGCGTCAGCGTCGCATGTACCATGTCTTGAACGTGTTCGGGCCGAACCAGGGTAATTGTTCCGAACATGTTCGACAGCGGCGGCTGCCAGTTGGGTTCACCCGCCGCAGGGCCGAACGTGTTCGACGACAGATTGACGCCGCCGGGGGTCCCTGTGGTGACCATGCAAGAGGTCACTGTCTCGCGGGACGTGGCGGCCGATCCCGAGTCGATCCGGGCAGGATTCGAGGATATGGGGGCGTTCATGGACGCTGCGGGATTCGACGACGTCACCGTCGAGGGCGACCGTGTGACGGTCGAGCGTGCGATCGGACTCGCGGAACTCCAGTTGACCCTCGAAATCGTCGACAGCGACGACGCGCTGACCTACGAGCAGCTCGAGGGCATGTTCGACGAGATGACGACCACCTATCGTCTCGACGGTGCGGACGGCGAGACGACGATCACCGCACAGACACAGTTCGAACTCGGCGGCGTCATCGGGGCGGCCCTCGACGCGACCCTGATCAAGCGCCAGCGGACCAAGGAACTCGAGGATCAACTGGCGTATCTCGGCCGGGTCGCGACTGGAACCTAACCGACAGCCGACTACCCCGGCAATCGCATCGCGAGGCTGTACATCTCGCCCGTCGACTCCGATCCGACCGTTGTCGCGATGTCCTCGGCCCGTTCAGCTAGCAGATTTCCCGCTGTGCCAGCATCGTCGGCGAACTCCTGAGCAGCGTCAGCGTGGGCAGAAACGTGTGATTCGGTCCACGGGACCGGATCGAGCACGGATTTCGTCCGATCGTGCGTCCAGCCGTGTGTTTCGAACACGCCCTGAAGGACGCGGGCCGGATAGAACGTCAACGCCGACCGGCCAACGGCGAGTTCGGCGGCCGCGTTCTCGACGGCGAAGAGATCGGCCATCGCCGCTTCGCCCGGCAGCGGTGCGTAGTCGTCGACGAGCAGGTGCGCACCCGGGGCCGCGACGCGTGTCACCTCGGCGGCGATATTTTCGAGTGCCGCCGGCGGAACGACGTTGCACAGCGCGTGGGCAGTGACGACCTCGACCGAATCGTCGGGGAGTGGAATCTCGCGAAGGTCGGCTTCGAGCACGCGAACCCGATCCGGATACTCCTGGCATACTCGCTCACGGACCGTCTCGGCGTGCTCGCGCTCGTTGGTCACCGCGACGACCTGGGCTGCGCCCGCGTCGATGAGTCCGGCGGTCGCGTTGCCCGCGCCAGCGCCGGCTTCCAGGCAGTGCGCGCCATCGACAGGGCGATCGGCGAGCGCCGCGGTGACGGTCTCGGGAACCTCCATGCTAGTGATGGAGTTGTTCCGGCACCGGACTCCCGTCGTGACGGGCGTCCTCGCGAACGGCGCGCTGGGCCGCGGCGTCGAGCTCCGCGAAGCGGTCGCCCGCATCCAGAACCATCTGCACGAGCTTGGGATCGCCGGGGCTGACGACGCTGGTGACGCCCTGGGAAAGCGTGTAGTTCAGCCGATCGCGAATCGCCTCCGGCGTGTCCACCGGCTCGTACCAGTTGGCGTAGGGTCGGCGATGCTCGGGCAACTCCGCGGTCGGGGGCCACGAGCCGCCGGCGAAGGCCTTGATCGCCAGCGTGCCGACGTCCTCGCGGTCGGCGCGATCGAGGACGGCCTGGTAGTCGTACTCCTCGTCGTCCTTCGCGTCGACGACGGGGTTCAGCGGGAACATCACCGTCGCGAGGTCGTCGATCCGATCGAGCGCGTCGAGGATGAGGCCCGGATCGCCGTGGCTCGTCAGGCCGATGTGCTCGATGAGCCCCTCGTCTTTGGCCTCGCGGAACGCCGCGAGTGCCCCGTCGTCGGCCGTGATTTCGTCGAGTTCGTCCTCGTATTCGAGGCCGTGGACCTGATAGAGGTCGATCGTGTCGACGCCGAGGCGATCCAGCGATCGTTCGAGTTTCTCCCAGGCCCCCTCGTAGGAGCGTTCCTGGGTCTTACAGCCGAGGAAGATCTCCTCACGATACTCTCTGAGCTTCGGGCCGAGCTTGAGCTCGGCGTCGCCGTAGGTCGGCGCGACGTCGAAGTGATTCACGCCGTGATCGAGGACGAGTTCGACCAGCTGGTCGGCCCCCTCCTGTTCGAGCCAGTTCAGCGCGATCGCGCCGAAGGTGACGACGCTTGAGTCCTGACCGGTCGTGCCGAGCGGACGGGTTTGCATACGTGACCGTACTCGCGTGCGGACCATAAGTCACCTGACGGCCCTTCGAGTTAGGAGTCTGCGAGTTCGAGCGTGAATCCGAATCCCGATTTCTCCTTGCCGATGTTTTCCCATTCTTCGTCAGGCCCAGCGACCTGAACGACCCTGTATGGTTCGGTACTCGCAAACTCGTAGGTTCCGGCCGGAAGACAGGCTTCCTGTCCGAATCCCAGCAGCGTGTAAAGCTCGGCGACCGACTCGCCCGGTGAAAGCTGGATGACGGCCAAGTCCGTTTCGTCACTTCCCGGGACCGCCGGCGCGCGCCAGCACCCGTCGGTCGGCTTCTTGGGCACCCACTCTTCGACAGGGGTCGTCCGTCCGGTCTTCTCGATACGGTCGGTGCCTCTGGGGATCGCCACCAGCATGTCGTCCGTGTCGACTCGACCGCCGACGTAGTTGCTGAACGGCAAAGTTCCTCCGAACGCGATCTGCCGCGGTGCGTCTGTCGACGCTGAATGTTGTACTTCGACCCGTATCCGCGCGGGCTGATCGGCCGAGAACGATTCGACAATGTCGACGGTCAAATCGAAGGAGTCCTGTATTTCAGCGGGGACGGTTGTATCCACCACTGAAACGGCTGGCGTGCGGACGGAACTACCGAACGGTTGCTCACACCCGGCGACGCCGAGAAGCCCACCGACGGCGGCAGTCTGGAGGAGGTCACGACGGGAAACCTGCATTGTCTCCGGGTTGTGCTGTCTTCTTGTTAAGAATTTATATCACGACCGTATCAGGCCTTGCAACGGCCTGTCATCGTCCGGCCGGAGCCGTCCTCAGCTTCTATCGGCCCGGATTCGCCTGTTTTACTCAAGAATCGTCGAGGGGCGCTTCAGATAGTAGTCCTGCTCAGTGACGCGCTGGTAGAGGCGATAGAGCGTCTCGACCGCGGCCGGATCGGGGTCGAACTGGATGTGGGGGGCCATGTGATACCCCTTCGCGCTCACCAGGAAGAAGTAAAGCGTCTGGTGGTGTTTCGGGCTGGCATCGACGACACCCAACTCCCCGCCGCCGAGGTCCTCGGCGAAGTCGTTGAGCATCCCGGCGATGTCGTCGTTGAGCTGTTCGTCCGGCCGGTAGGCGGGTGCGCCGAAGGTCTGCTGGAGGAACTCGGTCGTGTTCGCAAGGAAGGGGTTCGAGTCGAGGCCCGTCGGATCGACCGCTGCGAAGGTCTCGTAGAGATCGAGCAACGCGTGCAGTTCGTCGTCGGTGAGCGCGACCGGCATCACGGGATCACCCTGTGGGATCGCGTAGTCCGGGAACGAGTACGATCCGGGGTCCGGGAGATTTTCGAAGACGTCCTCGAGTGCCATGCGTGGACATACGACCCAGTCATGCAAATGGTTGGTGTCGGGCCGGAGGGCGGTGTTTAGTTAATCGAGTCCCGGTTGAGAACAGCCAGAAAGCCCCGAGTGGCTCCGGTCGAGGGCCTCGCTGCGCTCCTCACTGCGTTGCGGTGCTTACTTCGCCCGTCTTCCCGGTGCCACTCGCCCCTTTCAGTCCCACCCAAGGCCGGTTGGTCAGCCAGCATGGGCGGGACTGAAAGGGGCCGCGCTCTCAGCGAGCCCCGACGACGCAAGCACCTACCGGAGCGCAGCGAGTCGCGGCAGCTGAGAGCGCGGGGGCTTTCTGGCTGTTGGAAGCGATTCCTGCTAAAGTAAACACTACCGGCCGGAGTCGGCTGCACCATCCCCCTCACCGACCAGTCGGGACGCTTTTCACGGCGCGATTCGGATTCGCGAGCATGAGCGATATCGAACAGCAATTCGTCGACAGCGGCGTCGTCGCGGTGCTTCGGAACATCGACGCCGACGCGATGGTAGACACCGTCGAGGCCCTGCATCGGGGCGGCGTGACTGCCTTCGAAGTCACCGTCGACGCGCGCAACGCGAGCGAATTGGTCGGGGACGTCGTCGAGACGTTCGACGGCGAGGACGCGGTCGTGGGTGCCGGGTCGGTGCTCGACGCTGCCGCGGCTCGGTCGGCAATCGAGGCCGGCGCGGAATTCGTCGTCGGCCCCACACTCGAAGAAGACGTCATCGAGACGGCCAACCGCTACGATACGCTGGTCGCGCCGGGCGTGATGACCCCGACCGAGGCGCTGCGGGCCGCCGAAGCCGGGGCGGACCTGATCAAGGTGTTCCCGGCCGCGACCGTCGGCCCGGGTCATCTCAGTGCGATCCAGGCCCCGCTCGGTGACCTGCCGTTGATGCCGACCGGCGGCGTCGGACCGGACAACGTCGCGGACTTTTTCGATGCGGGCGCGACCGTCGTCGGCGCGGGGAGCGCAATCATCGATTACGACGCGATCGAGCGTGGCGACTTCGAGGCCGTCGAAGCGCATGCCGCCGAATTCGTCGCGGCGGTCGAGGACGCCCGCGACTAGCGGCGTTTTCGGGCACCGTAGCCGGGGGAGTATCGATCGTCGCTCGAACATTCGATGAGAAGATACTTCCCCGTCGCCCTCCCTTTTAGCGAACATGAGCGAATACACAGTCACCGGGACGTTTCAGGCCCGTGACGGCTGGCAATCGTTCGAGACGGAGATCGAAGCACCGAACGAGAACGTCGCCGAGGAGCACACCCTTGCGGAGTTTGGCTCCCAGCACGGGCTCAAACGCTCTCAGATCGAGATCGAGGGGGTAGACGCATGAGTCTCGGTGGTGGCGGCGGCGGTCAGCAGCAACTCCAGGAGATCGCCCAGGCGATCGAAGCGATCGACGAGGAACGCGAGGAACTCGAAGCGGAAGTCCAGGACCTCCGCACCAAGCAGACCGAGATCGACGAGGCGATCGACGCCATCGAGACCCTCGAAACGGGCTCGACCGTCCAGGTTCCCCTCGGCGGCGACGCCTACGTCCGCGCGGAAGTCCTCGATATGGACGAGATCACCGTGAGCCTCGGTGCCGATTACGCGGCCGAGCAGGGACAGGACGACGCGACCGACACCCTCGAACGAAAGAAAGCGGCCATCGACGACCAGATCGAGCAGCTCTCCGAGGAAATTTCGGAGCTCGAAGAGGAGAGCCAACAGCTCGAACAGCAGGCCCAGCAGATGCAACAGCAGCAGATGCAACAGCAGATGCAGCAGATGCAACAGCAGGAAGGCGGCGAAGAGTAGGCGATGTTCGACGGACTGCGCGAGAAGCTCGGCCGCTTCAGCGACGACGTCGAAGAAGACGTCGACGCCGACGCCGTCGAAGAAGGTGAGGCCGACGATATCGATGACAGCGGGGCCGACGCTGAGGCCCCGGGTGAGGGTGGGTCTGCGGGAGATGTCACCCAATCCGCGGCAGAGAGCGACGCATCCAGCGAATCCGATGCAGACGCTGAATCGACGGACGACACGCAGCCAGCAGACGGCACAGCCGCTACTGAGACGTCTGCCGAACCGGACGCGTCCACCGAGGACGCGGCGGAACCCGACCGTGGCGTCGCCGAGCGGGCGAAACTCTTTGCGACCGGTAAGACCGTCATCGACGAGGACGACCTGCAGGACCATCTCGATGATCTCGAACTCACGTTGTTGAGCAGTGACGTCGAGATGAGCGTCGCGGGCGAGATCCTCGACGGCGTCGAGGCGAACCTCGTCGGCGAGACGCGCCGGCGTCTCCAGAGCACGGGCAACCTCGTCCAGGATTCCCTCCGTGAGGCCCTGTACGACGTCATCAGCGTCGGGCAGTTCGATTTCGAGGAGCGCATCGCTTCGGCCGAGAAGCCGGTCGTGATCGTCTTCACGGGCGTCAACGGCGTTGGGAAGACCACGACGATCGCCAAGCTTGCCCAGTATCTCGAGGAGCGTGGCTACTCGTCGGTGCTGGCCAACGGCGATACCTACCGGGCCGGCGCGAACCAGCAACTCGGCGAGCACGCCGACACGCTGGACGTCCCCTACATTTCTCACGAACAGGGCGGCGACCCGACGGCAGTCATCTACGATGCCGTCGAGTACGCTGAAGCCAACGACGTCGACGTCGTGCTGGGCGACACGGCGGGGCGACTCCACACCAGCGAAGGGTTGATGGATCAACTCTCGAAGATCGAGCGCATCATCGAGCCGGACATGACGCTGTTCGTCGACGAGGCCGTCGCCGGCCAGGACGCCGTCACTCGCGCGACTGAATTCAACGACGCCGCCGAGATCGACGGCACGATTCTCACCAAGGCTGACGCCGATCCGCAGGGCGGCGCGGCGATCTCGATCGCCCACGTCACGGGCAAGCCGATTCTCTTTCTCGGCACCGGCCAGGGCTACGATCACCTCGAACGGTTCGACCCCGAGGAGGTCGTCGATCAACTGACGCTCGGCGAGTGAGCGTCTCCCCGACAACCACCCCTGTCCGTGTCGTAGCTGTCGGCACGCCTCGCCTCTTCCCATGAGCATTGACACGTGCTGCCGTGTCAATCACGATTATCCGTGCGGGTACAGTATGACCTGTCAGATAAATGAATACAGTCGAACAGTGGAAACAGGAGAAACACCCGCTCGACGTCATCGAGGACGTCACCGAGTACGCGGCGGGTGGGCTCTCCTTCGACGAGATCGAGGACCGCGCCGGCGACGGCGAGTGGGAGCGCCTGAAGTGGGCCGGGCTGTACGCCCACGGTGAGCACGACGATTTCTTCATGAAGCGGACGAAGGTCCCCGGCGGGTACCTCACGCCCGAGCAGGCCGAGGTGATCGGCGAGGTGGCCGAGGAATACGCCACCGCTCCAGCCGAACACGGTGGCGAGGACCAGAACGAAATCTGGGGTGACGCCTATTTGGACATCACGACGCGCCAGGACATCCAGATGCACTGGATCGAGGTCGAGGACGTCCCCGACATCTGGGCGACCTACGACGAGGTCGGCCTGACGACGGTCCAGGGGTGTGGCGACTCCGCGCGGAACGTCCTGGGGTGTCCGGCCGCCGGACTCGACGACCACGAGTGTTTCGACGCCCAGCCCGTGATCGACGCCGTCAACGAGTTCTTCACGGAGAACCGGGAGTACGCCAACCTGCCCCGGAAGTTCAAGATGACGATCACCGGCTGTGCCCACGATTGTGGCCAGTCCCAGATCAACGACGTCGGCCTGACGCCGGCCCGGAAGGAAGTGGATGTCTCCGGCGAAGCCGGAGGCTCGTCGGACTCGTCCGACGGTGGCACCGACATCTACGGCTTCCACTGCAAGGTCGGCGGCGGGCTCTCCGATGGCCCGCGGATGGCCACCCAGATGGATGTCTTTGTTCCACCCGAAGACGCTGTCGAGTTCTGTCGCGCCATCGCCCAGACGTTCAAGGAGCTGGGCGATCGGTCGAATCGCGGCGTCTGCCGGATGCGCTACCTTGTCGAGCAGCTCGGCACCGAGGAGTTCGAGGCGGCGGTCCGACGGCGCTGTAGCGTCGATCTCCCGGAGAGCGGCGTCGACCTCACCGAGGGCTACGCCGGCGACCACGTCGGCGTCCACGACCAGAAACAGGACGGCCTGAAGTACGTCGGCTTCAACGTCATCGCGGGCCGGATGAGCGGCGAGGAGTTCGTCGAGGTCGCCCGCGCGGCGAAGAAATACGGCACCGACGACGCCTCGATCCGGCTGGCGACCGACCAGAACTTCCTGATCACCCACATTCCGGCCGAGAACGTCGGCGACCTCATGGCCGAGCCGTTCGCCCGGAAGTACAGCCCCGACCCCGGACCCTTCTCGCGGGGCGCGGTCGGCTGTACCGGCTCGGAGTTCTGCAATTACGGCATCATCGAGACGAAGAATCGCGTCTACAAGTGGGCGAAAGCCCTCGACCGCCGGATCGAGACGCCAGACGACCTCGATGTCGTCCGGATGCACATGTCCGGCTGTTCGGCCTCCTGCGCTCAGCCACAGATCGCCGACATCGGGTTCCGCGGCGAGACGGTGAAGGTCGACGAGCACGAGGCGCGAAGCGCCTCGGAACGGTCGAGCGGTGACCAACCGCGAGACCCCGAGGATTCGACAAATTTCGAGGGCGACGCGATCGTCGAGGGGATGGACTTCGGCCTGGGCGGCGCGCTCGGGACCGACAACGAGTTCCTCGACTGGGTCGAGACGGCCGTGCCGGCGCGGGCGGTGATTCCCGCCCTGGAGGAACTGTTCGCGGCCTACACCGAGGAGCGCGATGAGGGCGAACGGTTCTACGCCTGGTGTCGCCGGGTCGAGAACGATCGCCTTCGGACGATCATGCAGCGGGCCGACGCGCCCGTCGCGGCCGGGGTCGCCCAGGAGACGGGCGGCCGGGGGTCGAGTGATGACTGATGACCCGCTGCCGGGCGTCCCTGGCGGTCGCGACGAGTCGGAACGTGACCAGGGCGACGCCTGTAGCTGTGGCGGACAGAGCACATCGGGCGGAACGGCCGATGTCCGGTCAGACGGTGGCTCGAAGCCAGCGAACGTCGACGAGCACGGCCAGCTTCGGGACACCGAGTTTACCGAACCCACCGCCGAGGCGAGCCAGGACGTCTACGAGACGCCGCCCGACCAGCGCGTCCAGCGACCCGGCGAGGAACACCTCGAACTCGACACCCCCTCGTACGAGATCCGCTCGCGGATGAGCGATATCGAGACGCCCGACGAGAAGACGTGGTTTATGGAACTCGATGACGCCGTGATCGACGACGGGCGGTGCATCCAGTGTGGCACCTGCGTCGCCTCGTGTCCCAGCGACTCCATCGGCGTCGACGAAAATGGCCTCCCCGAACTCGTCAAGATGTGCACCGGCTGCTCGCTGTGCTGGGACTTCTGTCCCCGCGGTGGCCTCCGGTACGAACGCCAGTGGAAGATCACCGGCGGCGACGACAACGTCTCCGGGGCCGGCGATCCGATCACCGAGTTCTCGGCGAAGGTCGAGGACGACTGGCGGGAGAACGCCCAGGACGGCGGGCTCGTCACGAGCGTGCTGTGCCACCTGCTGGAGGCTGGCGAGATCGACGGCGCGCTCATCGCCACGGAGAGCGACGAGGATCCCTGGAAGGCCGAGGCCTTCCTCGCCACGACACCGGAGGAGTGTATCGCAAACGCGGGCTCGATCTACACCCAGACGATGGCACTCGGCAACCTCGACTTGCAGCAGTGGGATCACAAGATCGACGGGCCGATCGAGGACGCCTCACTTGCCCTCGTGGGTACTCCCTGCGAGATCGAGGGGATCCGGGCGCTGCAGGACTTCGAGTGGGAGTACGGCAGCCACGAGGAGGGCGTCCGGGCGATCGACTACGCCATCGCGCTCATGTGTACGAAGAACTTCAACTACGAGCGCCTGATGGGCGAGCAACTCGTCGAGCAGCGCGACATCGACCTCGACAACGTGGGCAAGATGGACGTCCTCGACGGGAAGCTGATGGTCTACGACCACGACGGCGAGTTGATCGTCGACGAGGACGTCGAGAACTTCCACGACGCCGCGCTGAAAGGCTGTGACGAGTGTGCGGACTTCATGGGCTACTGTGCTGATCTGACGGTCGGCTCCGTGGGGTCGAGCGACGAGTACTCCTCAGTGATCGTCCGCACCGAGACAGGGTTGGACGCCTGGAACCTGACGAAGGACGATCTGGACTACCACGACCTGGAGGACCGCTCGGCCGTCGGCGGCCTGCAGTCCTGGGACAAGAAGAAGGCCTTCGATGCGCTGGATCGACCGTTCGACCCCGACGCGCCGCGATTCATCGAGTACACCGACCACGTCGAGGACTACGGGACGACCATGAATCCTCATGACGAGGGGCACTGACCGACAGTCGAAAGAGGTGGTATCCCTTGGGGCTCAGTACGTTTGCACGTCCACCTTTTCGATCCGTTCGAAGTGTTCCCGGTTCCGCGTCAGGACGGGTTCGTCTTCGAGCAGGGCCGTCGCAGCGATCACGCAATCCTCACGATCGATCCGCTCACCGTTGGCGGCGAGTTGGCCGGATATCTGACCAGCCCGTCGCATCACGTCCTGATCCGCCGGGACGACGACTTTCGAATCAAGCACTTCCAGGACGGCCGTCCGTTCGTCTTCAGGCCGTCCCGACTGGGCGACACCCTCGTAGAGCTCCAGGACGGTGACTGCCGAAAGCTTCTCGGGGATGCGCTCGCGTTCCATCCGCCTCACCGCCTCGAATGCACCCTCGTCTCCCCGGATGATGTCGACGACGAACGACGTGTCCTGAATCATTTCTTCCCGTGGCTCTCTTCGACGGATTCCCGACGTCGTTCACGCGATCGAGCGCGACCCCGCTCGATAGCTGCTTCCAGATCGTCGGTTTTGCCCTCCCAGATTCCAGCGACTTCCGACCAAGACCGTTCACCGGCCAGTCGCTTGACGACGTCGCTAAAGCTTTCCCCCTCGTGTTTTTCTGCCCGGAGACGCTCGTAGGCCTCCTCGTCCAGCGAAATGGTTTTCGTCGCCATTAATACACAGTTGTGTATGTACATACTTAAAAATACGTGTCGATTGATGGTTTGGTACGGAAGGCGTCCTTCGTTATCCCGAACATCTAATTGTATCAATCGAAAATAACGTGGTAGTGTCGCTGCTTTCGAGCGAGTCGACCACGGCGGGCCAGATTGCTCGTCTCTTTGCCGCCGAGACGGCGGAGTACGTCAAACTGCTCGTGGTCTGGGCGTTGATAAGTCTGGCCGTCGGTCCCAGCGTGCCGCGAGCCACTTTGGTTGCAGTCGTCCTCGCTGTGATGGATGTCGTTGATCGGCGACCGTGCGTCGGGAATGCGTTCGCGTTCCTGGGCGTGAGAGTATTTCTCCAGCCGGTTGCCTTCTGGTGGTTGTTCGTCCCAGGCTGGTCGTGGCTGTATTTTCCCACACAGGTTGCCATTCTCGCGATCAGCTTCGTGGTCGCGTTCCACTGGGGGCCGCTGGAGACAAGCCGACGGCTTCGGGAGGGACTCGACAGGGTCGTCAAAACCGACCCGGGTGCGGGTGCTCATTGACTACCTGGTGTACGTCCGCACCGATTCGATCCCGTCATTGCCGAATCCGAAGACATCCACGAAGGCAGCGATTTCCTCGCCGTCGTCGTCGAGGAGCCGGCCACGGACGGCGAGTTCGCCGTCACCGTCGCGATAGATCGCGTCGATCGGGTGGCTCGTCTCCCGGTTCGGTCGCTCCTCCCGCATGAACTGGACGAAGCGGTCGCGTCCGTCGAGGGTGAGTCCCGGACGGTCGTGGACGAAGTCGGACGCGAGCAGCGACGTCAACTGATCGTAGTCGTGGTCGTCCAAGGCGTCATAGAACGATCGCACGCGGTCTGCGGGATCGTCAGTGGGCATACTCGACCCACGACGACTGGACACAAGGGCCTCTCGACTCGGGTGGACGGCCTTTCGAGACCCACTCGGGAAGCGGCGGCCGCTCAGGACTGTCCGTCCTCGCCGTTCTGGGACTGCAACTCCTCGGCGATCTCCTCGATCTCTTCCTCGGTCACGTCCGTTTCGGCGTCGGCAGCGTCGCCCTCGCTCGCTTCGGAGTCCTCGCCTGCCCCAGCGTCCTCGGCCGCTGCACTGTCCCGACCGGCTCCCTCGCCCTCCTCGGCCGGCCGGTCGCCCGCGGCCGTCCCGTCCGGGTGGGACTGTTCGGGCACGTCGTCGATGGACGTCTCCGGTCTCCCCGCCTCGCTCGGCGCGGCGTCGGTCCCGTCGGCCGGGTCCTCGGCCTCGTCAGCCTCGGCCAGTGCGTCGGCGATCTGGTCGTCCTCGGCGCCGTCGGGGTCGTCGATTTCCATTCCGGCCCCGGCGTATTCGCGCATCCGCCTTGCGGTCTCGGTATTCGGGCCGTCCTGGTCCGGCAGGTCGTCGTCATCCCCGGTCTCGATCGTCACTTCGTCGAGTTCAAGCTCGACACCGCCGGCCGCCGTCCCCTCGTCCATCCCCGACCGAATCGCCTCCATCGCGGAGACCGTGTCGTCATCCTCGAGTGCATCGGGATCGATGGTCACCACGTCATCCTCGACGGTGATGTCGTCCGGATCGAGCGGTTCCGCCAGGTTTCGGGCTGTCTCTAAGGGTGATTCGGCGTCCTCGCGGTAGGCGTTGCCCTCCTCGCCGTCCCCACTGGAGAAGGCGTCGGCCGCCTCGGCGAGCCAGTCGGCGGCCTGCCAGAGCGCGTTTGCTTTCCGCCGGGCACGTTCGAAGTGATCGGAGAGATCGCCGTCGTCGACGAACCGGCCGGCCGAGGCGAACTGGTCCGTGGCGGTCGTGAACTCCTCGCGGGCGCGATCGAAGTCCCCCCGTGAGACCATCCAGTCGTGGGCCTCGAACTCACCCATCGCACTCGTAAACGCCCGCCGGCCTTCGATGTAGTGGGCGTGGGCGACACGATACCGCGAGACAGCCGCCGCGTCACCGCCGATGTCGCCGACCGCTCGCTGGATCGGTTCGGTCGGCGGGACTTCCCGGAGCTCGCGGGTCGACCAGGTATACTGAACGACGCCGTCCAGATCGATGACGAACACCGCCCGCTCGGTCAGGTGCTGACCGTGGTCGTCCTCGAAGCTGACGCCGTAGGCGTCCGCTACCTCGCCGCGGGTGTCCGCAGCCAGCGGGATCGCGAGATCGTACTCCTCGGCGAACGCCCGGTGGCTGAACACCGTGTCCGGCGCGATCCCGATCACGGCGACATCCGGTTGCATCGTGAACAGATCCAACTCGTCGAGGTCGCTCTCCTTGCCACAGGCCGGATTGAAGTCGCCTGGATAGAACGCCAGAATGACGATCCGATCGCCGAGGTACTCGTCCAGCGACACCGACTCGATGTCGCCCTCCACAGCGGCAGGGAGCGTAAACGCAGGCGGCTTTTCCCCGGACGACAGCATGACCAAACGTTGTAAAGCCGGCGGCATAAGGGTACCCCGTGCTTTCGTCGCCTGAAGACGCCCCGATCAGGGGATCTTTCGTCGCCGTCTTCGAGGTGCTTTTGGGTTGGTGGCCGCTACGTCGTCCGTGGAGCTACACGTCCGCTACGAGGGCGACGACGACCCCGAGAAGTGCACGGCCCGGAAACTCGACCGGATGGACATGGTCACCCTCCATCGGTCAGCCCGGGTGACCCCGGCGGGAGTGGTTCTCAACCCCTTCGCCGACCGTGCACTCTCGCCGGCCGACGCCGACCACGACCGGTTGATCGCCCTCGATTGCTCGTGGGAGACCGCCGAGCGCGAGGCTTTCGACTTCGCGGGCGTCCAGCGGTCCTTACCCTTCCTGGTCGCTGCCAATCCCGTCAACTACGGGACGCCCTTCCAGTTGAACACCGTCGAGGCGCTGGCCGGCGGGCTGGTCATCCTCGGCGAGCGCGACCACGCCGAACGCATCCTCTCGAAGTTCCGATGGGGCCACACGTTTCTGGAACTCAACGCCGAGCCACTCGAACGGTACGCGGCTTGCGAGGACTCAAGCGAGGTCGTCGCGGTTCAGGAGGAGTATCTCGTCGAGGAGTCGGACTAGAACGATAGCGGCATGTCGCTCAGTGCGTGCCAAAGCCGGGCGTCGGCTCCGGCGGATCGAGCGGGCTTTCGGGGAGACCGCCTTCGACATCGGGGTCGTTGAACGCGCTCGGCGCGACGTCGTTCGGGCCGTCAGGGTAGAACAGCGACGCCAGCGCCTGGATCTGTGTCCGGCCGACGCCGAGTTCGAACTGCCCGCCACCGTACATCGTGATATCGTTGTCCAGACAGTACGAAACGACGTCACAGAGGCCTTCGACGCTGCCGATCCGGGAGGGTTTGATGTTGACCCACCGCGGCTCGAAGGAGACTGATTTGAGGGATTCGACGCTCGTGACTGGGACGTCCCACGAGAGGCGGTTGGCATGTTCGGCAAGCAACGGCTGTGTCTCTTCGCTCGCGGCCGGATCTTCGACGACTGCCGTCGGGAAGGCACCGAAGACCCGCTCGTAGAGCGATACGTTCGGCGGCTGATGGACATCGGCGTGGGCATATTGCCCCTTCAGATCCAGAATCCGGACGGCGTCGGTCGCGGCGAGCCGATCGATCAACTCGGCGGTCCACTCCGGCGTCGGGTCGAGTTTGAGTTCGACGTCCGGATACGCGTCACGCAACCGGGCGATCCGGTCGAAGGAGGGAGACTCACCGAGGGCGGTGCTGACGACGAACCGGACCGGGTCGTACGACCGCTCGAACACGTCACCGAGATCGAGCCCCGCTTGGGCGAGCCCAAGATCGAGCGCCGCACTCTCGAGGGCCCACCGCCGATATCGCCGGGATGGCGGTCGTTGCGGGCCGCTCGGAAAGAGATCCATCGACGCGACGGTGTCGGCAAAGGAACCGAACGTGTATGCGCCTTCGAGGGGAAACGGCCCGGACTCGGCGAGTGCGTGGTGGTCCTCGCCGTCGTAGGTCACGTCTTCGCCGCGGCCGACGTGGCCGTCTCCCCGGAGCAGTACCGTCGTCGTCGTTCGCGTAAATCCGCTCGACGTGTCCTGTTCGCGCTGTTGTAATTCGACGTCGTCGATCGTCACCGAGAGGTCGGCAACCCGCCCGTAGTCCATACCGCTTTCTGTGAGCGAAGCGGTATAAGCGATGGGTCGCGAGTCGGGGCCGCATCTCGCAAACGTTAAACGCCCACACCGGCAAGCCAGCCCATATGGCTCAATTCGACAAAGCGGAGGGGCGAACCCTCGACAAGCAGATCTGCATGCGCTGTAACGCCCGCAACCCCGAGCGCGCCGACCAATGCCGGAAGTGTGGCTACGGCAACCTTCGCCCGAAAGCCAAGGAACCCCGCAACGCCTAACCGCGCTACTCCTGCACCGGGGAGAGCCAGGCCACGCACTCCGAGACCGGAGTCGGCTGTCGACCGAGCGCTCCCGAGTCAGAAGTGCTTTCTCTTTTGACGACTCACGATTCTGTATGGGAATCGGCGATGTCAGGCAGGTAGCGACCGGTTCGTGTACCGATCTGTGGGTCGTCGACACTGGCATGTACGAGGTGAGTCAGTACGGATCGGTGTATATCCTCGACGCCGCGCGACCGGCGATCGTCGAAACCGGTATCGGAACCCACGCCGATCGTATCCTCGATGCACTGACGGAAGTGGGACTGGCTCCCGAGGAGATCGAAGTGATCGCGGTGACGCACGTCCATCTCGATCACGCCGGCGGGGCTGGCTTTTTGGCCGAGGCGTGTCCGAACGCGACGTTCGTGGTCCACGAGATCGGTGCGCCGCATCTGGCCGACCCCGGGCGGCTCTGGGCGGGGACCAAGCAAGCCGTCGGCGACCAGATCACCCACTACGTCGAACCGGAACCCGTGCCCGAAGATTGCATCCAGCCGATCGCGGACGGCGACCGGATCGGCCTCGGCGAGCACGCCCTGATCGCCCATCACGCCCCGGGACACGCCCCTCACCAGGTCGTCTATGAAGACCCCGAAAACGACGCCGTCTTCACGGGTGACGCCGCCGGGTTGTACGCCCCCGAGCGCGATCAGGTCGAACCGTCTTCGCCGCCGCCGGACTTCGACCTGGAGCAGGCGCTGCGGGATGTCGAGACGATCCAGGACGTGAACCCGGGAACCCTACTGTACTCGCATTTCGGGCCGGCACTGCTGACCGATCAGCTGGACGCCTATGCCCGAACGTTGAGTGATTGGGTCCAGGCCGTGGCAGCGACTCGAGACGAACTTGGTTCGGATGCAGCCGTCGTCGAGCACTTCGCCGGCGAGACGGCCGCGAGCGACATCTGGGGGCCGGAGAAAGGGCGAGGCGAAACGGCGATGAACGTTCGGGGTGTGTTAACGTACCTGGATAGCACGGCGTGATACCGCCGGAATCGCCCGTTTTATTGCGATCGGGCGTGTGCTGACTGGTATGGAGGTATCTCTGTGAGCGCGGGCGGAGCGGATCTGATCGTCGTGCTGGTAGCGATGATCTTCGCGCTTGGCGTCGGTGCGCAGCTGTTGGCCGCGCGCTTGCGCCTTCCGAGTATCATTTTCTACATCGCGGCCGGGCTGGCGATCGGGCCGCTGTCCGGGCTGGTCCTTCCGTCGCGGCTGTTCTCGCTCGAAACCTTCGGTGCGGCACCGCTCTCGGCGATCGTCGGCCTTTCGGTGGCAATTATCGTCTTCGAGGGGGCCTTTCACCTCCACATCGACCGGTTACGCGAGGCACCGGCGGCGACGTTCCGGCTGGTCACGCTGGGAGCGGGGATCGCCCTGGTCGGGACCGCTGTCGCCGTCAAGTTCGCCTTCGGGACGACCACCTGGGGGCTATCATTTCTGATCGGTGCCCTGCTCGTGGCGACGGGGCCGACGGTGATCGCGCCGATCCTGCAGGTCGTCCCAGTCCGCGACCGCGTCGCCGCCGCGCTCGAAACAGAGGGGATCGTCAACGACGTGACGGCGGCGATCACGGCGGTCGTGGTCTTCGAGGTGATCGTCCTCAGCGGCGCACCGCCCGTCGAGTTACTCAGCGCGTTCGCCGAACGACTCGGCCAAGGCATACTCGTCGGGGGAATCGTCGCCGCCATCGTCTACTACCTGCTGCGCTACATCGACCTCTCGCCGGGGGACGCCCCCCGGAACGCCCGACTGTTGGTCCTTGCGGGCGCAATCGTCGCCTACGCCGGGGCGAACTACCTCTCGGGCGAGGCCGGCGTTGCCGCCGCCGCGACGGCGGGTATCATTCTGGGGAACATGGACATCCCCTACGAGGAGGAGATCACTGCATTCAAGGGCGACGTAACGCTGTTGGTGCTTTCATTTGTGTTCATCACGCTTGCGGGCATTCTCGAACTCGACGTCCTCATCGAGGTCGGCGTGCCCGGACTCCTCGTCGCGGTGGCGGTTGCAGCGGTGATCCGGCCCCTCCTGATGTTCGTCTCGACGGTTGGCGGCCGGTTCACGTTTGGCGAACGGGCGTTCATGAGTTTCGTCGGCCCACGGGGGATCATTCCGGCCTCGGTCGCGACGCTGTTCGCGATCAACCTCCAGTCCAGATCGTCCGATCTAGAGACTCAGGCCGCTGAGGCAACCGGCGAGACGGCGACCGATCTCCTGGCCCAGGCCGCGACCCTCGATCAGCAAGCGCAGTTGCTCATCGGGACCGTCTTTCTGGTCATCCTCACCACGGCCGTCATCGAGGGGGGCCTGGCACGCTACATTGCACAATACTTAGACGTGATACCAATGCGAGTCATCATCGTGGGCGGCGGCCGAGTCGGCCGCGCGCTCGCCGACCGATTAGAAGCCCGTGGAGAGAACGTCGTCATCATCGAAGACGACGAAACACAGGTCGAAGAAATCCGTAATGACGGCTTCACCGCGATCATCGGCGACGGAACGGATACCGACGTCTTACGGGAGTCCGGGGCGAACAACGCCAAGACAGTCGTCGCCGCGACTGGCGATGACGACACCAACCTGCTGGTCGCCCAGCTTGCAAGCACCAACTTCGAAATCGAAGACGTCATCGCCCGGGCGAACAACCCCGACAACGTCGAGGCCTTCAAGGACCTGGGCGTCCGGACGATCTCCTCGTCGCTGGCGATCGCATGGGCGATCGACAACCAGATCGAGCGCCCGGCGATCGCCCACTGGATGACGGACGTCGACCGCGTCGGCGACGTCCAGGAAGTCGAGGTGACCAGCGAGGATCTGATCGGCCGGACGCTCCGTGAGGTCGGGCCGGAACTTCCAGACTCGTGTCTGATCGCGCTCGTCAACCGTGACGGCGAGACGATCGTACCGAACGCGGAGTTTACGATCCAGGCCGGCGACAAGGTGACGCTGCTGGGCGAGAGCGACGCGGTCCGGGAAGGCATGGCGTTCTGTCATCCGGAATGAGGAAGGTACCGCTCCGAACCCGGCGACTGCCGTGACCAACTACAATGGCTTCCGGTGTCCTCATCGACGTGGCGGTTATTCTCCTGACGTCGAGTGCGATCTGGCTCGGGAGCGGCTGGCTCGAAGGGGCCAGCGAACGACTGGCGACGCATTACGGACTCCCGCAGGTGGTCCAGGGGGCCGTGATCGCCGCCGTCGGATCGAGTATGCCCGAACTCGCGACCGTCGTGGTCGCCGGACTGGCTGGCTCGCTCGCACTCGGCGTCGGCGGGATCGTCGGGTCGGCGATCTTCAACGTCCTCGTCATCCCCGCGCTCGCCGGGCTCTTGACCGACGAGCCGATCGAGTCCAACCGGACGCTCGTCTACAAGGAGGCCCAGTTTTACATGCTCGCGGTCTCGGTCCTGCTGATCACGTTCGCGCTGGGAGTCATCTACTATCCCGTCGACGGTGTCGCGCTGTCGGGGACGATCACCCGGCCGCTTGCACTCCTTCCACTCGGACTGTATGGGCTGTACGTCTTCATCCAGTACCAGGACACCGCCGATCACCGGGCAAGCACGGTCCCGCCAGCGGATGGCAATGCTATCGAACCGGGTCGACAGTGGGGCTTGCTTGCAGCCGGGCTGGTCGTGATCGTCGTTGCCGTCCACTTCCTCGTGGAGTCGGTGTCCGCCCTCGGCGAAACCTTCGGCGTTCCCGCGTTTATGTTGGGTGTGACGATCATCGCCGCCGCGACCAGTTTGCCGGATGCGCTGGTGAGTGTCCGCGCCGCACGGGAGGACCGTGGGGTGACGTCGCTGGCGAACGTCCTCGGCTCGAACACGTTCGATCTGCTGGTGGCGATCCCGGTCGGTGTTCTCATCGTCGGTGACGCGGCGATCGACTTCGCGATGGCCGTCCCGATGTTTGGCGTGCTCACGGCAGCGACGATCGCGCTCTTCACTGCGCTTCGGACGGACCTCTGGCTGTCCGATCAGGAGGCGTTTGGCCTCCTTGTTCTCTATGGAGTGTTCGTCGGCTGGGTCGTGCTCGAAACCGTCGGCGTCGCGGTCGATCTGCTGCCGAACGCGTAGCTCTCAGCAGCATTGCCATCCCAGTGCTTGCCCTTGGGACCAACGCTGTAACGTGCCCGGCTTCGACCGCGCTGTGGGCAAGCCATTGTGTCTCTGGACGTCCGTGATGGACGTGATATATGAAATAGGAATGATATACACGTGGTAGCTGTTGGCGTCTTGAATTCGCGAACTGCCTCGAAGACCGCTGAAACGGCTGTTATCACGTCCGATACCGTTCATCTGCCAATCACGATGCCGGACAGCGTCGAAATCCGCCAGTAGCAACCTTCTGATATATAACTGTCAGAATCGCTAGTGTGGGTGTTCACGTGCCTTCCTATATTATATCCAATGTTCAATTTATATCTGGTATATCTCCATCTTCAACCGGGTCCCACTCTAATTATCATTCGTTTATTTGTTTTTTCTTCTGTTGAATATACGTATGGGAATTTAAGTGTGCGTAGCGTTTGTAAGTATCCGAGAAGCGGTTGCCGGACACAACATAGACACGAACCATGATGGATTTCGATATCACACTCACGAGACGGCGCGTACTGGCAAGCATACTCGTCATCGGACTCGCTGCGGCGGCGGCCGGTGTCGGGACGTTTGCGTTGTTCAACGACGAAGCGGCTTCGAACAATAACATCGCTGCCGGAAACCTGGAACTTGACTCAGTTAGCGGGAGTTTCAATGTTAGTGGTCTCTACCCCACACAAAGTACGGATCAATCGATTACGACGACGTATACGGCCGGGGTCCCGGCCGACTTGAGTCTCGAAGTGGATGTCACTGATGACTCCTCCTTCTCGGACCAACTCGACGTCGAATCGGCGGACTTGCTCGTCAATGGCACGTCAGTCGGGAGTTTCAGCGGGGGATCCACCCTGTCGCAATTGGCGGGAAGCTACGATGACGTCGCGACCCTGTCAAGCGGTGAGGACGTTCCTGTCACTTTGAATGCAAACCTGACACTCGGTCGGGATACTGACAACAGCTTTCAGGGTGACGACGTCGACATCACAGTGACGTTCAACGCCACCCAACAGACGTAACGTCCCCACATTCGCCTCGCTGGCGGCTGAGTGGTACGTGATTCAGCAAAGACGCATTGATGCATCCAGCAGACATCGACCGCCGACAACTCGGGACCATCGCGGTAGTAGTTGCTTTCCTGCTCGTCTTCGGCGCCGTTTTCGTGACGACGGTCCCACAGCTTGCGGGCGCGGATCACAGCTACGTCGTCCTCTCCGACAGCATGTCGCCGAGTATCGACGCCGGATCGGTCGTTTTTGTCAGTGAAGTTCCCACGGATTCCATCGAGGAAGGGAACGTCATAACCTACGTCGCCTCGGAGAACGCCGAGGGGACGACGCGGATCACCCATCGGGTCGTCGATGTCGAAACAGCGGACGGGAACCGACAGTTCCGCACGAAGGGCGACGCCAACGACGAACCAGATGGGCAACTCGTCGCCGCCTCGGCTGTCATCGGGACCGTCCAGTTTCACATCCCCTTGCTCGGGTATGTACTCAACTTCGCCAGTTCGACCACGGGAGTGATCGCACTCGTCATCGTCCCGGCGGTTCTGCTGGGAGTCTCGGAAGCGTGGTCGCTGTACGTAGACGCCAGCAACGGGGGGGACGAGCGGTCGTGAATCCACGAAAAGCTCTCGTCGTCGCGGTGATCGTCGGTCTGTTCGTCGCCGGCAGCGGATTCACTGCCGGCGCGACGACCTATGGGGTATTTTCCGACGCAGACACGGGCACTGGATCGATACAGGCGGCCGCATCCTTCGACGTGCCGGGTGATGGTCCCTGTGTAGACACGAACGGAAACGGTGAGTGTAACCCGGGGGACGCTCCGGTCGACCCGGATGAGCTGAGGACCTTCGACAACGCAAGTGCCGACCTGGTGATTCCGGCGAGCGTCGGAGATATCTCTACGAAGAAAGCCGACATATCGATCACGGCGAATACTATCACTTCCGAGGTAGATCTGACGACGAAGAACGCTGAGATCGACCTGAATGCCGGTACTGGGGGCATCGATCTGGCCGGCACGAACCTGACACGGAACGGTGGCAACGGTGCCATCACTCTTCACTCGGCGGGCCCAGTGACGCTGTCGAATGCGGGGGTCAGCACGAAGGGGACTGTGGCTGTCTCGGCGGATGCCGGACTCGACCTCGACGGGATCACCATCGATACGAACAAGGAAATCACGCTCCGTGCGAGGACGATCTCGGCACACAATGCGGTATTGACCAGTAAAACTCGAGATATCGTCCTGGGAGCGACGAGGATGGGTGGTGGTGCGTTGACTGCGTCCGGGGCGGCCATCACCGTCGAAGGTGGGAACGGACAGGTCACACTCGAATCTGTCGGGAATATGTCCCTTGACGAGGCGACGATCACAACAGCGAACCGCCAGCCGACGGCCAACTTGACCAGCAGCGAGGCGATACTCGACGTAACAGCGACAGAGATTCTTGGGAAATACACCACCATCGCGTACACGCCCGCGAACGTCACTATCGAGCCACCGGACAGCGAATCTGTGGTCGGGCAGTGACTCCCGACGGGATCTAGGTCTCGCTATTGATATTTGAGCCGCCACCGATTAGTGACTGCCGTCCGATCGAACTGGTATGGCAACGGCCCGCCCGGAGTGGCTCCACCTCGAGGGCTCGCCCTTCGACGAGGAGCGCTTCCGGAACGTGTGGTTGCTAGCGCTTGGGACCTACGGCGTCGGCGATATCGTCACGACGATCACGATTGCCTACTTCAGCCGAGTTCACGTCGAGTCGAACCCGCTCGTCAACCTCGCGATCGATCTCTTTGGCGGCGGTGGGTTTCTCGCGCTGAAGTTGCTCGTCCTGTATGCCTGTCTCGGCATCAGCATCTGGGCCGGTCGCCTCGAAGACGATTATCTTCTGTTTTACGGCCCGCCGATTTTCCTGGCGATCGTCGGTACCGTAATCACCGGCATCAACCTCGGGTTGCTGTTTTCCTGAAGGCGGACGTATCGAGTCAGTAACTCACGAGATCGTCTTGTCGGCGTCGATAGCGGGGTCTTCGATGTACCGATCCTTCCAGGTCCCCCGGAGGAACCAGGCGACGCCGACGGCTGCGCCGACGATGTTACCAAGCGCCATGCCGACCCAGACGCCGGTTGCGCCCCACTCGAAGAGAAACACCAGGATGTAAACGCTCCCGACACGGCCGAACCAAAGCGTCAGGATCGAGATGACCATCGCCGTCCGGGTGTTTCCGGCTCCCCGGAACGCCCCGAGAATCACCTGCGTGACGCCGATGAACGCGAACTCCACCGAGCGAATCCGGACGTACTCGACGCCGTTTGCGATCGTCGCGGGCGCGTCAGGCACGTCACCCATGAACGCGGCCACGATGGGTTCGGTGAAGGCGACGGCGACGATGGCGACGACCGCCATCACGCCCGCGCCGGTTCCGGCAGCCAGCCAGGTCGCCCGCGAGGCACGGTCGGCCCGACCGGCTCCGAGATTCTGGCCCACCATGGTGTCGATCGCCCGGCCCAGCCCCATCGCCGGCAGGAAGACCAGCGAGATGAGCCGGTTGCCCAAGCCGTAGGCGGCCACGACCGGCGGCGTGAACGTGACGATCATCGCCGTCAGGGTAATCATCGCCAGCGCGCTGGTCGACTGCTCCACCATGCTTGGCGTCCCAAGCCGAATGATGTCCCCGATGACCTCGAAGTCAGGACGCAAGTGCTCGAACGTGACGGCGGGGCCGATTCCCGTGCCGAACAACAGCCAGAGGCCGATTCCCGTGCCGACGCCACGCGAGAGGATGGTCGCCAGTGCTGCCCCCTCGATGCCGAGGCCGGTGAAGCCGGTCGCGGCGTGTAACGACGTTTCCAGTCCGCCGAGGCTGAGCCATTCGAACAGGGGGTTGCCGGCGAACCCGAAGATGAAGAAGGGATCGAGGAAGACGTTCAGCCCGACGGAGACGACCATCACGAACATCGGGGTTCGCGTGTCGCCGTAGCCCCGCATCAGCGCCGAGAAGATGAAAAACCCGAACATCAGCGGAATCCCCATGAAGATGACTTCCATGTAATCGGCTGCCAACGGGATGATAGACGCCGAAGTCTCGGGATCGCTCGGGAGGAGTTCGAGCGCAGGCCGGGTGTAGAAGTACCCGACGATGCCGATCACGACCGACAACAATCCGACGAACGAGACGGTCTGGCCCGTTACCAGGCCGGCCGAGCGATCGCCTTTCGCGCCGGTGTACTGGGCGACCAGAATCGCTCCTGCGGTGGTAAAGCCACCGGCGACGGCGATCAGCAGGAAGATCAACGGGAACGCGAGGCTGATCGCGCCGACGGCATCCGTCGAGAGTCGGCCGAGCCACAGTGTGTCGGCGATGTTGTAGGTGACCTGCAACAGCTGGATGACGACGATCGGCCAGGCCAGCCCGATCAGCGGCCGGATCAGATCCCCTTCAGTGATGGAGTCCGTTGCCCCGCTTTCATCGCCCGCGTTTGTGTCCGATTTGGCATCGGCTGACGCCGGCGGCTGTGGGTCGTCGGCCCCGGCTTCGGGGGACGGATCCGACTCGTCGCGTGGCGGACGATCGCTCACTTCCGTTTGAGAGGGTCGAACGGTGAATCAAGGTTGTGATCCCGGATCCATGCAGAGCGCAGTGTCGTCTTCGACGTCGGCTACGTTCGACGCGACCCGTGCCGTTATGGGACTCGATCACGGGTATGCTAGCGATGGCCGCTTTCGAACCGGGAACGAACATCCCCCGGGACGAGTTCGACTTCACACACCAGCCGACCAGCGAGCAGTCCTTCGGGAATGCCCTGGCGAAGGCCCGTGACGGGATGCGACTGCACGTTGCGGACGCAATCGAGTTACTGACGACCGGCAGTGACTCGCCGGGGATCGACCGCGAACGCAAGGAGGCAGTGCTCGAAGCGGCCGATCGCCGCCGGGCCGAGGTCGTCGGCGAGGACGTCACCGTCGTCGCCAACCTCAACAACAACGTCACGACTGCCTGCGACACCGGCTGTCTGTTCTGTAACTTCAAGGACAGCGCCGAGCAGTTCCGGGCCGACCGCCCCGACGATCATCCCGGATTCACCAAGACGCCCGCCGAGTCCCGCGAGATCGTCGCCGAGGCCGTCGAGCGCGGCATTTACGAGGTAACCTCCGTCTCGGGGTTGCACCCCGCCTTCGCCTTGGACGAGGAGCACCGCGAGCTGCTGGAGGCCGTCGATCCCGAGGATCGGGGGACGGTGAACTACCGCCCGCCAGACGCCTACACAACCGACCCCGGCACGTACGTCGAGCAGATCGAGGCGATGTCCGTCGGCGGCGTTCACGTCCACTCGATGACGCCCGAGGAGGCCGCCCACGCCCGTCGGGGCACCGACTGGGACTACCATGAGGTCTATCGTCGTCTCCAGGACGCCGGGCTTGACAGCGTCCCGGGTACCGCCGCGGAGATTCTCGTCGACGAAGTCCGGGACGTGATCTGTCCGGCGAAGATCGACACCGGCGAGTGGCTCGCGGCGATGGAGGCCGCAGCCGACGTGGGCCTGGATATCACCTCGACGATCATGTACGGCCACGTCGAGAACGAGGCCCATCGGGCGCTGCACCTGAAACGGGTCCGTGATCTTCAGGATCGGACTGGCGCGATCACCGAGTTCGTTCCGCTGTCCTTTGTCCACCCGAACACGCCCCTGGCCGAGAACGGGATGGTCGACAGCGGGGCCACCCGAGCGGAGGACGAACTCATGATTGCCGTTTCGCGACTCTTTCTCGACAACGTCGAGCACATCCAGTCGTCGTGGGTCAAGTACGGCGACGAGTTCGGGCTGAAACTGCTGTCCTGTGGCGCGGACGACTTCATGGGGACGATCCTCTCCGAGGAGATCACCGCCCGCGCTGGCGGGGACTTCGGCCAGTATCGCTCGTTCGCGGATTACGACGAACTCATCCGGTCGGTCGGTCGCCGGCCCGTCGAACGCTCGACTGACTATCGCCAGCGCGAACCGATACGTGGCGAGCCGCCCGGCCCGCGACTCGGGCCCAAAGCTGACGGGACGCCGCTGATCGAGTGATCCCCGTCGTGGCCGCACTCGGCAAGCGGTGTGGGTACCCCTCAGAGCTGTGGCAATTCACTCGAACACTCCCCACAATACGCATAGGACGTGTCGTTTTTCGCCCCACACTCCGGGCAGCGGGCGTACAATTCGCCGTCTTCGTAGACCGTGGGCGGTTCGCGGTCGGCTTCGCGGTCGCCTCCGGGGAAGCCCCCGCGGGATCCGCCGGGTTGCGTCCCCCACGGCGAGGCGGCGGGCAACGTGTTTCGCCAACCGCTCTGCCAACTGGCCGCGCCGCCGGCAGCGAACAGCACGACGCTGCCGGCGACGAGCGCGATGTCCCCGGTCGTGAGGTTCGCAAGCGACCCCTCCGGCGGGGCGAGAAACGGCCCGACGCCCCCGAGGACGAAGAGGGTGATACCCGCCATGTAACAGCTGAGGGCGAGCGCCTGCCAGGCCAGTGCCGATCGGAGTGACTCGCGCATGGTCGTCCTACGGGCTGAGCCAGTATCAAAGTGGCCGTCAGATCGCTCCTCGCGAGGCGAGCACCGCACGATACCGCTCGCCGGCCACATCCTCGGCGCGGATGGCATCCGGATCAGTCACTCTCGCCACTCTGTATCCACGTAACCCTGTCCAATCTCGGAACTCGACCAAGCCCAACGGAGCCGTGTTTGTTCGTGACGGATCGTTTGCTCGCTTTGCCTTCCGTTTCACTCCTCGCCGCCCTGCCACTGCATCTCGCCAGTTCGGGGAGCGTGAAAGCACGGCCACTTGACGTTCCCGGCCCGAGAGTCCGGGTCCGGCGCGGAGAGGTTTTTCGTGTTGATGAACGATTGCTCCCGCCTGTCCGTTATCGGGATCATCGGCAGATCCTGATGGGAGACCCACGCGAGCTCCTCGACAATCGGGGGCACATCATCGCCACGAGCTGTCGAGAGATCTTCGAGTCGCTGCTGGATGTCGACTGACATGGTGCCGTTGCCGTCCATGGCCAGCACCTCGATTTCCATGCCCTCCGCTGCACCGGGGTAGTCGTGGGCGTTCCCATTCACGCGCCCGAACACCCAGTTCAGCGGGAAGTACGGGAACGACGACCGCGCGCCACCCGGCGACCACGGCCTTGCAGCCATCTTGAACTCGCCGCTTCCGACAACGTTGTTGATGTTGTTGACGCGGTTCAGTCGTGCGTCGAATCCTGCCTGGGTTAGCTGGGAAACCACTGCCTGAATCACTTTTATCCAGTCGCTCCAGCCGCTCGGTACCGAAATGTCGAAGGAAACGGTGTCGCCGTCCATGGTCCAGCTACCATCGTCGTTTTTCTCGTAACCGGCGTTTTGCATGATTTCGGCGGCTCTCTCCGGGCCACCTTGCATCGCACCGAACGCCTCGGTGTCGATCCATTCGTCCTGGACTTCCGGGGATATCGCGGCCGGAGTCGGGAACGCGGTCTTGACCCGCGGTGCGACGGCATTCACTATCGCCTCACGATCGATGGCATGCGTGATGGCTTGTCGGACCGGCCGCTTTGAGATATGTGGCGCAATCTCCGGATTATGTTGCGGCAACAGGCCCACGCCCCAGTTGCCGGGGAAGGTGTACTCCTGCCAGTGGTCCGAGAGCGCCGTTTTGATATTCGCCGGCGTAAACACACTCATCACTGTGTCCACCCTATCGGACTGCATCACGTCCCACTTGGCCTGGTTCCCCGGGTAGGTCAGGAACCGGTACCGCTCGAAGTTGACGTTGCCGGCGTCGGGGTGCTCGGGATTGCGCTCCATGATGTACTGTTCTGTGTCTATCTCCTGTAGGCCGAAGATACCTGAGACGTAGTGGGGCTCGTCCGGAGCCATCGCTTGGATGTCCTCCCCGACGCCCGCTTCGCCGTCTTCCCAGAACCGCTGGTACAGTTCGTCGTACGGAGGGGCCATTTTGGCCTGCTGCAGATTCGAGAAGATCGCGAACTCGAAGATTGTCTTGTTGACCCGCTTGTTTGTCTCGATCACGAGCGTCTTCTCGTCAGGTTCGTCGAAGGAATCAAAGACATACGCGAACGGTGCCCCGGTCGCGAGGTTCATCACGATGTTTGCCTTGACGTCCTCGGCTGTGACCTCGTCACCGTCGGCGTATTTGTGCGGGTCTCGGATGTCCAGGGTGATCGTCGTGCCGTCGATCGACCAGTTTTCGATGAGTTGTGGGATCCAGACGTTGTTCTCCAGATCGTACTGGACGTAGCGCTCGTAGGCGAGCCACCGTCCCCAGATGTTCGGCCAACCGGCGTACTGGGTGTTCCAGTCCAGGATGTCCATCGAACGGGCGGCAACAGATTTAATCGTGACGTCGTATATCGTCTCTTTCTCGGTTGGTTCTTCTTCCTCGGTCGTCTCCGCTTCTGTTTCAGTCTCCGTGTCGGAATCGGTTTCAGTTGGTGTGTCCGTTTCAGTCTCCGTCGGTGTGTCGGTCTCTGTAGGTGTGTCCGTGTCTGTTGACGTCGGTGTGTCCGTTTCAGTTCCTGTCGGGGTACTCGTTGGTGTCCCCGTGTTCTCTTCGTTATCCGGGCCCAGCGTGGTGCACCCTGCCCCGGCACTCACTCCGACCCCCGCGAGACTGAGGAACAATCGTCGCGTCGTCTGCATATCCGCCGCCAGGTCTCCGTCCCGTGATGAGTCGGTCTCCCGTTGGTTTGCCGGGTCGGGTTGGTCCACATTGGATGCCTTTTCCTCTTCCCGTGACAATTCCGGGTGGACGTCGCCATCTGTCACCATGATGGGTCATCCTCTCACAATATTGGCTTGAAACTATCGGTAATCAGCTTCTCCCCGCTCGCCGAGTACGCCTGCTGTCAGGGCCGTGTTTCCTTCGCCGAAGTCACTGTCGAAACAGTTTCCAGTACCTGCTCGCTTAGCCAGTGTTCGTCCACGTAGCGCTCGTAGACCGGCAAGCGCTCGCGAAGCGGGACGCCCGCATCGTCGGCGATCGCCCGAAGTTCGTCCAGTGCCGGCCAGGCGTAGTCGGGATTGACGTGGTCGTCGGTGACCGGCGAGACACCGCCAAGGTCGTCGACGCCACAATCGAGCAATTCGCGCGTCCGGGCCAGATTCGGCGGGACCTGGACGCTGATCGTCTCGGGCAATCCCGCCCGTGCCATCGCGACCGTCCGGCGCATCGTCTCCAGACTCGGCGGGTCGCGATCCCAGCGTTCGTTCGGCGAAACGGGCTGGACGATCACCTCCTGGACGTGGCCGTACCGTTCATGGAGCTCACGGATCGCCAGGATGCTCTCGGCGCGATCTTCCCAGTCCTCGCCGATGCCGACCAGAATGCCGGTCGTGAAGGGGACGCCGAGTTCGCCCGCGGTCCGGATCGTCGCGAGTCGTTGGCCGGGCTCTTTCCGGCGCGAACCCGAGTGCGCGTCGATGTCGGCGGTCGTCTCCAGCATCACGCCCATGCTCGCGTTCAGATCGGCGACTTCCGCCATCTGCTGGCGGGTCTGATCGCCCGGATTGGCGTGGGGGAGCAGCCCCTCCGCAAGCGCGATCTCGCAGGCCTCCCGGAGATAGGTGTGGATCGAGTCGTGGCCCCACTCGGCGAGTTGGTCGTGGATTGCGTCGTAGCGGTCGTCGGGATCGTCGCCGAAGGTAAAGAGGGCTTCCGTACAGCCGGCGTCGGCCCCCTTCCGGCAGATCTCGCGGACTTCTTCGGGGGAGAGTAACGATGCTTCTCCCGGCGGATCGTAGTACGTACAGTAGGTGCAGGTGTACCGGCAGGCAGTCGTCAACGGGATGAAGACATTTCTGGCAAAGGAGAGGCTCTCAGCCGGGCCGACTTCCGCAGGAGTTACCTCAGTTAACCGCTCGATCGCTCTCCCGTCGATTGATAGGTCGATATCGTCATCTTCGCAGCTGTGAATCACAATAATCGGTTAGGAATCAACTGGAATGGGTTTTATTGTTCTGTTGGTTTGGGACCGAGTCGCTTATTATCTCAAGCCCTGCTTAGATACTTAATCCGGATAGAATTGCATCGTAAATCCGCTACTTGAATTCGGCTCTGAAAATTTCACAGTGCTAAGTCTCGGCGCTTCAGATGGTTCGGTAATATAGCCGTGGGGAGACGATTCATCTTCATTCACAGTCCCGCTAACCGTGTTGCCATAGACTGGATCACCATCGTCATCAAAAGAGATCTCAACGTTAGTCGTCACTTCATAATCGAAAGTGCCATCCCAGCACTGAACAGAAAAGCCATAGGGGTCAGATTCGGTAGTCACCCTCAGGAACCCGTCACCATCGGGTTTATCGACTAAAATTCGATATGGTTGGTCATCAAATATATACGTGTCTTCATCATATTCGGTAACGGTACCGACACCTGCTGAACCGATCGGGCCGACCCCGTCACCTGGCTCAAGGTTATCGCCCTCCTTGATATCTTTCTGCCCACTCTTATTGATCATTATGACATCATATCCCCACTTGCCGTTATCAGATGTTACCGTCACTGTTCCTGGGGTTGTGTCTTTTGCTGCTGTTACAGTTCCAGTTGCGGCCGCTCCCAAAATTGTTGCTCCACCAAGACCGAGTGTTTTGATGACTCTCCGCCGAGTCGCGGTGTATTCGCTTGTGTCACCGAACATCGCATATCAACCCAATGTGTCTATATGTAATAAATACTTCGGATATAACTATTCCATATACATCTCTATATTCCAACATATTTCCACTCTCTCTTCGAATCGAATGTAGATGGTCCCGAACCGGTCCATATTGAACGGTGACATGCTTCCGTGGATACCGGGGGTACGGTTGCAGTAGAGTCGACGAGCTTATATTTATAATACTCAATATCGGCGTGAGACGATGGAACGAAACGCAACGATCCTCTTTGTCGTCAGCATCTATCTGGTGTTAGTATCGATATTGTTCAAAATCCCGAACGAAAACCTGGGGCTGTCAGTGCTTTTTCTGACGATGAGTGCAGCCACACTGCTTGCGGGGATAAACGTCGAGAAGGAGTTCGTTGAGATCAACTGACGAGCTCGTTGCCGGGACGACAGCGGCGGTCACCGCTGGACGCTGACACGCCCTTCATCGATCGTCAGTTCGAACCCACGCCCGCGAAGCCACGCGGCCGCCTGGCACTCGCCATGTAACAGCACCTCGGCGAGGTCATCGGGTTCGTCGACGTCATTCGCCAGTCGGAAGGAGTCGACCTCGGTAACGCCAGCCCCGATATCACGAGCGACTGCCCGGTGATCCGTGATCGAGGCCTCGTGATAGTCGACGCGGAAGTCCGGATGACGGGCCACGATCGCGTTGGTTCCGCCACCACGACCCGGTGCGAGAACGACGTTTCCGTCAGCTTCGAACAGTCGATCCAGTGCGTCAGGTGTCACGAGCGCAAGGTCAGCCATGACGACTGCTATCGGTCCGTCAGCCGCCGCCAGTTGGTCGTTCACGGCCGCGTCGAGCGACCGTTCGTCGACGACGATGGGCCACTCGCAGTCGATATCGGTCGTCGCGAGGATCGTCGGCTCGAAGCCGACGGATTCGATCGTGCTGGCGACGTCTGCAAGCATGGCACGTGCAAAATTCCGTCGCTCGTCGGTATCGAGAACGGGGGCCAAACGGGTTTTCGGATCGCGACCGTCGAACGGAACGACGACGCGCATCTACCGGAGTTTGTCGTAGTCGTCCTGCTGGGAGCGCCAGTAGTAGATCCCGCCGCCCAGCAGCGCGAGCACGACGAGCGCGCCGACGCCGTACAGGACCAGTTGGGTGGTCTGGGCGGACTGCTGTGCGGATTCGGCGGTGCTTTTGGCGTCTTCAGCGAGGTCCCGTGCCTCGCCGAAGTTCTCGCCGCTACCGTCGAAGACACCGATCGCGCTTTCGAGCGTGCTCCGAGCGTCCTGGCTGTCCGCGTCCTCGACCGCCTCATTCGCCTCGTCGATCAAGGTCCGCGTTTGGCTGCTCTCTTCCGTGAAATGGTGGATCGAAACGGTTTCGATGCTGTTTACGTTGTCGCCCTGGATCCGGGTAAAATCAGCCCCGACAAACGACTGTGGCGGATCGTAGGAGAACTGTTCGACCGGTGGGACGGTTCCCGTAATCGAGACCTCGACGTGATCGAGGTTCTCCTCGCCGGCGATCGAGACCTCGAAACTCGTCGAGCCGTCGAAGCGGGTCGTGTTTTCGTCGCCACTGGGCGTGACCTTCGTGACTTCCCAGCCGGTCACGTTCCGGAGCTCGGTCGTCCCGTTGAGCCGCCACTGCTCGGAGGTCTCATAGACGTCCGAGACCGTCGCCGAGACGGTGATTTCCTCGCCGACCTGTGCCTCCGCTGGTGCGTCCGCAGAGACCGATGCGGCTGTAACTGCGCCGACCGCAGCGAACGCGAACACCAGCACCGCCAACAGGGTAACCCCCTTAGAAGAGCGGATCCAACTCATCTTCGTCATCTTCTACCAGCGTCTCTAAGTTCTCTTCGCTTTCGTCCCGGATCTCGTCGATATTGTCCTGGGCCTCGATGGCGACCTGCTGGAGTTCCTTGATCCGCGGCACGTTGTGAACTCCTGATAGCAGGATGACGCTTGCGACGTATCCCGAATCGGAGACGGGGTAGTCCCCGCCCCGGACTTCCATACTGCCGGTCTGCTCTTCGAGCCACTTGCGCCCGCGCTCGATCCCCTTCCGATTGAGGTGGCCCGGCGGGCCTGAGAGCACCAGTAGCGCGCGCTCGGACCCGTCGATCTCACAGGGGAGCGTCAACCGACCCAGTGCGGCCTTCCGGACCAGCGACGTGATGCGGTTGGTCGTGTTTGCCGATTCCATCGAGTCCGATGAATCGTCGCCCCGGAATCGCGAAAGCAACCCGCTGGAGTCCTCGAGGTCGACCTCTTCGGCCGCGTATCCGACCGTCGAGACACCGCCGCCCGCGAGCGTGTTGATGATTTCGCTGGAGTCGACGACGCTTTCGGCGACTTCGCCGGATTGTTCGACCTCACCTGCGCCAAAGAGAATACCAAAGCGCTTGACGATCTCGTCGTTGATCTCCGCGTAGCCCGCTTCCATGGACTCGCCTGTTTTCCGCCAGGCGTCGTTGTCGAAGACGAGCAGGTTGTCCACTTCCCGAACGAACGTCTGGAACGACCGGGCAGCGTTGAGGGTGTAGATGCCACCCTCGTCGCTGCCGGGCAGGATCCCGAGGCCGTAGACCGGCTCGGTGTAGATCCGCTTCAGGTGCTTGGCGAGGACCGGCGAACCACCCGACCCGGTCCCACCACCTAGCCCGGCGATAATGAGGAACGCGTCGACCTCGTGGACGGGAATGTTGTCGATGGCCCCTTGAACCTCGTCAATGTCCTCCTCGGCGATCTCCGCGCCGAGTTCGTTGTCCGCACCGACGCCGTGTCCCTTGACCCGCGCCTGTCCGATCAGGACACGGTTCTCCTCGGGAACGCGTTCGAGGCCGAGCAGGTCGGCCTTGGCGGTGTTGACCGCGACCGCCGACCGGACGATCCCACTGCCCGTCCGTTCGTCGTACTCCAGGAACTTGTCGACGATCTTCCCGCCGGCCTGCCCGAAGCCGATCATAGCGAGTTTCATAAGTGTGCCTCTTGGCCTGAAAACAGTCGGAATATGCGTATAAGCTTTTTGCCCCGTTCCCACAGAAAATACTGCGACGCTGAACCGCAACGCCCTGTTGTGATCTTCCGCCTTCAGATCCCGTTAAGGTACTCCCCAAGCGTGAGTAACACGTCGGGTTCGGTCCCGAAGTCGGTCACGTCGTTGTCCGCCGTGGTGTTGTCAAACTTGAGTGAGCGGTACTGATCGCCCCCCATCGGGAAGCCCGGGATCGCGCCGCCGATCGAGAGACCGACGCCCGCCAGCGCCATCGGGACGGGGACGACCGCGACTCGCCCGCGAACGAGCTTGGCGATCTGCTTGAGCGTGAGTTGTTCCGGGCCCCCCAACTCGTAGACCTCGCCCGCCCGCTCGTCGTCTACGACACAATCGGCCAGCATCGGCGCGAGGTCCTCGACCCAGATGGGCTGGAAGCGGGTCTTTCCGCCGCCCGGCAGCGGCGCGACCAGCGGCGGCGTCAGCTTCTTCGTGAATCCGACGAACTCTCCCCCGTCGCCGAAGATCACCGAGGGCCGGACGATCACCCACTCCAGGGCGGACTCTTGGACCACTTCTTCCGCGCGCCCTTTTGCGCGGATGTAGTGCGTGGAGCCGTCGGGGTCAGCCCCCAGCGCGCTCATCTGGACGAAGCGCTCGACGCCTTCGTCCTCGGCAGCTTCGACCAGGGTCTCGGTGCCGCCGAGGTGGATGCGTTCGTGCATCTCGTTGCCGCCCGTCGGGATGAACAGCGGCGAGAGCGCGACCAGGTTCACGAGGACATCGACGCCCTCGAGGGCGGGTTCGATCGACGAACGGTCCGTGACGTCGCCCGCGGCTGTTTCGACACCCGGGGGAAGGACCACGGAATCGGGATCGCGCGAGAGTGCCGTCACGTCGTGGCCGCGCTCGTCCAGTTCTGCACAGAGGTGTCGGCCGACGAAGCCGTCGCCGCCAGTGACAAGGACATCCATACCACGACATTTGGTCTCACGCACCCTAAACCTACGGTGGCCGGCAAGCCGGACGGGATGGGGCGGCAACCCGGAGGACACAGCGGACCGTCGCTGCCCGCCACAATGGTCGTTCCGCGACGACGAGCCGGCGGCCTTACGTATCCCGGGTTCGATCGATCGCTATGCTCATCACGCTCGAAGGGATCGACGGCAGCGGGAAGTCCTCCGCCTGGGAATCCTTGCGGGAGCACACCGCCGACCTCGACCCCGAATTCACCTTCACCCGGGAGCCGACCGAGTCGTGGTACGGCGAGGCCGTCCAGCGCTCGATTCAGGAAGACGACGCCGACTCCCTCGCCGAGCTGTTCCTCTACACCGCCGACCACGCTGCCCACCTCGCCGAGACCGTCCGGCCGACGCTGGACCGCGGCGATGTCGTCATTTCCGATCGCTATTCGGACTCGCGCTACGCCTATCAGGGTGCGACCCTGGCGGATCGGCTGGACGATCCCCTCGCCTTCGTCCGGGAGATCCACGAGCCCTGGACCCGCCCGCCGGACGCGACGATCTACCTCGATGTCGACGCCGAGACCGGGGCCGAGCGCAGCGGCGGGACGAACAAGTTCGAGCGCGTCGAGTACCTGCGGGCCGTTCGGGCGAACTACGAGCGACTGATCGACGATGACCCGGACCGGTTCGTCCGGATTGACGCGACGCAAGAGCCTGACGCGGTGCGGGCGGACGTTTTGGAGGCGGTCGAGGTGTTACTCGAAAACAAACGTACATAGTCGTTCAGCGACGCACGGAACGATTCACCGCCAAAATTCTGCACTTTCGATTATTTGTCTGCCAGTCGTTCGGCGACATTGGAATCGATCCGGTCTGCGAGTTCCTCGACGTCATCGTCGGTCAGATTACTTCCCGGCGCGAGTCGGCTCATCAATTCGAGATCGTCGATCTTCTCCTCGAAGGCACCTCTGGCGACTTCGGACCAGTTGATCTCCGGATGGTCCTCCATCCGATCCTTGAGGTCGTCATCGACGTTGACAGTCACTGTCGGCATACTCGTTCACCTGTTCGAACAATGGATACGCATGAACTTATAGATTCTGTGGATTCTGTGGAAACCACGGAAAACACGATGTGCTCGCCAGCGGCGCTTCGGGCGGATTTCTTCGATACAGTCTCAGAGTTGTGAGTCGAGAACTCTTGATTTAGTCTCTCTCCTTGTCCTCTCATCACAGATCGAATTACTCCGACTCGCCAAATGGGAACTACTTACTCGCTTTTCCCTCAGCATTTTCGTATCCTTCCTGCATCCATCCCAGCAGGTATTTCCCGGCAAGCCCAAGCAGGGCAAGGGCGGGCAGTCCAGCGAGTGCGATGAGGTAGAGCATCTCTCTGGTAGCCATGATCGCAAGTAACGACGTTGCTGCCATATACCTATTGGTAGATTGAACTACTCCCTGTCCGGTCCAATCGAACGCGGTCTCTGTGATTGTTTCCACAGTCGTACCGGTATCGGTCTTAGCTCCACACTGCCGAGTCACTCTCGCCGTGTCCACTTCCGTCGGTTCGGTTCACTCCGCTCAGTCATTCCCTCGGCGAACATCCCAACCCCGTCGGGTTTGCTCACTCCCAGGGATGGCCCGCGTCCTCGGGCCAGAGGGGATACCAGTAGGCCTCGTCGTCCTCGAGATCGAGTTCGCCGTCGAGCACGCTCTGGAGTTTGAACTCCGCCGTGGCGTCGCGCTCACGCTCGCCGGGCTTGGGTGCGAAGGGGTAGTACGACCCGCGGCGGAAGGAGTAGACCCAGTAGACGTACCGGTCGCTGTCGTCCCAGGCGGTCGAATCCTCGGGATCGCGGAAGGCGAAGACAGCCGCGAGCAGTCGCGAGCCGTAGCCGTTTTCGACGAGCGTGTCCGCGGCGAAGTGGACGCTCGTGATCAGGTCCTCGACATCGTCGTCCTCCAGGACGACCCAGGTGTAGCCGTGGGCGTCCTCGACGAACTCCGCCGTGGTGCCCGTCTCGACCTCGCCGGCGGCCAGGATCTGTCGGACCTCCGCGATCGCGTCCTGGAAGTCCGTGCTGTCGACATCGGAGAAACACAGCGCCGCCGCGCCCGCCGGCTCGTAGCCCAGGTCGGCCTCCATCGTGACGTAGGCGGTGCTCATCCCGAAGAGGTCCTCGGGGTCGGCGTCCCGGGTCGCGTCGGCCTCGGCTTTGAGCCCCAACGCTGATTTGATGCCCTCAAGCAGTCCCATACCGGTTGTTCCTGCGGTACGTACTTAGGCGTCGCGCTGATCATCCTCCGGAGACAACAGCGGGACCATCGTCCGTCCCACTCGGAGGCGACGCGATTCTCACGCGAGTCAGTCCGACTTGCTGAAGGTCCTCCCGTCAGGTTCGGGGTGGGCATTCGACCCTCGGCCGAGGAGCCGATCACGCGACGGCAGCAGCGACCGGTGTTTCACCAGCAGGAATCCTGTGAAGATAGCGAGGAACCCGGCGACGGTCGTCGAGTCGATCACCTCGCCGAGCACCAGCCAGCTCAACAGCGTCGCGACGACCGGCTCCAAATAGACGATGAGGTTGCTTTCAGTCGGGCCGATCCGGTCGAGGAGACTGAAGTAAAGCGAGAACGCGATGATTCCCGGCCCGACAACGAGGAAGCCGAGCGACGCAACCGACAGCGGTGTCCAGACGACAGTGCCGAGTGACTCGCCGGTTGCGTAGCCCGTCACGCCCAGCAGCCCGGAGCCGAGGACCATTGCCCAGCCCTGGAGGGCGACCGCCGAGAGGTCCGTCCGGAGCGGTCTCGTGGCGACGGACCCGAAGGCGAAACTCAGCGTGGCGAGCACGACCAGCCCTACTCCGAGCAGATCTGCGCTCGCAACCGTGCCCACGCCGATGTCGGAGATGACGACGACGCCTCCAAGCCCGACGACCAGCCCCAGGATCTGTAGCGTGGTGAGGTCGCTGTCGGGCAGCAACGCACTCGCGAAGACCGCCGTCAGCGCCGGGGAGAGACTTACCACGATGGCCGCGATCGCGGGCGGGACGTGTTCCATCCCCAGATAGAGAAAGGCGTGGTGACCCGCGATCATGAACGCGCCGGCAACCAGGACACTCCCCGCGTCTGCCAGCGACCGGGGGTACCAGCGACGCACCAACACTGCGGCGAAGCCGATCACTATCACGCCAACCAGCGCGTACCGGAGACCGGCGAACAAAAGCGGCGGAAAGTACGCGAGTCCCACGTCGATGGCCAGAAACGAACTTCCCCAGAGGATGCCGACTACCAGCGAGAGGACGAGCGTTTTCGATCGCATTAGGTAGATATCTAAGAGATAGATATAATAATCTGTCGGAAGATGGAATCCAATTCAACTATCGGCCAAATATTGGCGACAAATTCACACTGGGCTGCTTGACTGTCGCGATGTTGCTGCGCGAGCGAGCGGAGCATACTTACCGATCACCGCCGAGCGTGTCACGCATGGACGAACGCGACGTTCGGATACTCAAGGCGATCGCCGATCTCGGGACGGACAGTCCGGAGCAACTCCACGAGGAGACGGAGATCCCGATCTCGACGATTCACTACCGCCTCAACAACCTCCGGGAGGACGGCGTGATCGAGAACGATCTCAACGACATCGACCTGGACGCGGTCGGGTTGGGCGTGACGGTCATCGTCGAAGTCCTGGCCGAATACAGCGGGACCTACGACGCCGTCGCCGAGAAGTTCGGTGAGATCGAGGGGGTCACGCAGGTCTATCTGACGATGGGTGAGACGGATTTCATCGTGATCGCCCAGTTAACCGACTCCGATATGGTCGAACGGCTCATTAGCGACTTCGAGGCACTGGATGAAGTCGAGCGGACGAACTCGACGTTCGTGATCTCGACGCTCAAAGATAGCCATCGAGCGCTTGAAGCCTACGAACTTGACACCTTGCTTGCTGAACTTGTCGACGAGTAGCCCTCCGAGTGTCGACAGACACGCCGTTTCGCAGTCACTCCTCCGCGTCCGGATTGAGCTCCAACCACCCCAGTCTCACCACGGAGTCGCTTCGTGCTGGCACTTACCGTACTGAGACACTCGTGTGGGGCCGCTCGAGGCGACGACGATCGGGTGTCTCAGAACGCAGTCGTCCATTCCGGCCAGGTGCACCCGGATTTTCGACTCGCTCTTCTAGCTCTGAGAATGTCCATTAAATTTACATACTTACACTTCGCATTCCCACTTGGGTCGGCGACGTGACCCCGTCACCGACCCGGACGATCAGCCCATGATCGTCTCTACACCGGCCGGACTCCACCGCACCTCCGCCGCGGTGGTCCGGGTGTGTCCCCGTCGTTGTCATCATTGCCGCTTGCCGGGTTCCCGAAACCCGGCATCTCCCACCCCGCTTTTCTGGCGTCCCCGCCAGGTTTGGATGCTGCACGGTCTCCTCTCGCATTCCCCGGCGCTCGCGCGAGACCTTCCAGGGTTCGTCGCCCACCGCCGATCAACGTCGGAGCTGTGGCTCGCCGACGCGAGCCACGGATAAAGTATGCCCGGGGAGGGCTCCGAACCCTCGATCTCCGCATGACCCAGGTCCGGGGTGACGAACCCCGTGGCCATGCCGATGGCGCACACAGTGGAACGACCCTATGAGTGCGGCGCTATGTCCAGCTAAGCCACCCGGGCTCACCCCGAGATTGCGTGAGGGTCTTCTTTAAGCTTCTCATCTGTTCGTCGGCTGGTGATGCCACGCGAAGATAGCGGGCCGTTCGCTCGGCAGATTGCCAGCCGATCCGGTGTACCCGCGGATTTATGATACCGGACCGGTACACCTTGGATATGGAGATTCCAGACCTCGTCCACGAGGAACTGGGGGGCGAAGAGATCCGATCGGGGGTCGCCATCGGCGATGAGGAAGTCGTCTGTGCCACTGATTCGCGGACGCTCATCTATCGGCCCGAAGGGATTTTGAGCGACGAACGTATCGAACAGTATCCACACGACGTCGACCGATTGGCCCTCTCGGAAGGCCGACGCAAGACCACGTTCAAACTCACGTACGTCGACGGCACGCGCTCGTTCGCTGTCCCTGCCAGCCACGGTCGGGACGTCCTGACGCTCCTGCTGGAAGGCATCCTCGGCGTCGACGGCGTCCTCGACGAGGACGAATCCGTCGTCGGTGCGTTTCGATTCAGCGAACTCACGCTGGTCATCGCCGAGAACCGTCTCGTCAGACACATCGGCGAGACTGTCTGGGACGACGACTTCACCCAGTACGAATACGCCGACCTCACCGGGCTCGACTTTCAGGAGGGCAGCGTCGCAACGGAGATTGTCCTCACGATCGACGGCCGTCCACAGCGTATCAAGACACCCCGCGAGGATGCTCGCCTCGTCGAGGAGACCCTGAAAAAAGCCGTCTTCGAGTTCTACGAGGTGGCCACGATGGCGGAACTCCAGCGCGCGGTCGAAACCGCTGAGACCGGCGACGAGTCCTCGGCGGCCGACGAACCGGACGATCTCACGTTCGGTTCGGGCATCGATCCGCTCGTTTCGGAAACTGGCGACGAACCGTCGGACCCCTTAGAGACTGACTCCGAGATGGCGGAACCCTCGACACCGACGGAGGGGGAATCGACGACAGCCACGCAACCCTCTCAATCCTCTGTGGAGACGCCACAGCAAACGACGGAGCAGGGTGTGGACAACCGCTCGGATCCTGCGTCGACCGCTATCGGTACCGCAGGGACCGAAGACACGCCGTCTCCACAACAGACCAACAACCCGGACCGCTCACGCTCCACAGACGCGACACCCCGGACTGGGTCGTCCCCGGAATCGACTCAAGCAGCGACCGAAGACGATGTCGAGGCCCTCCGCGAAGAAGTCTCGGAACTGTCCTCGGCCGTCCAGCGGCAAAACCAGCTCCTCAAAAAGCAACACAACGCGATCAAACAGCTGTTCGGCGAGCTTCGCGATCAGTAACTTCCCGACTATTCCTCACTCTCTGCCGGTCACTTTCCGGATGCACGACGACCCGAACGGGCCGAGTTCGCGGTCGTCCTCGAACCGGATGAAATGGCCCGTCGAGAGCCCCGCGCCACAGCGTTGACACGAAAAGTCCCCATCGCGAGTGACGACCTGGCTCTCGAAGGAGACGTACTGTCCAGTCGTGGGGCGGACGAGTCCCGCCTCGCGCTCGATGATCCCGCGGCGCTCGGCGGTATCGAGGATCTCACGCGTCAGGTGTGGATCGGTCGTGACCGTCTCGATCCGGTCGACCGCCTCGGCCATCGACAGTTCGGCGTCCTCGAAGTTCGCGAGCAGCGTCACGCCGAGTTCCACCGGGTCGTTCGTCTCGTCCACACACGTCGTTCGTGCTCCGCCGGCATCAATCGTTGGCCTTCCTTGGCGATGTCTCTAGTTGGGCCTGTGTCGAACGGAATAGATTCCCAGTGCAAATCGGGTTGAACGTACGCCGAGGGAAGCGAGGCGTTTCACCGCCGGAGCCGTCGAAGACGGCGGAGGCGGCCGTTTTCACCACCGGGAGCGCAAGCGCTCCCGAGCCCACACTCACTGCGTTCACGTGGACCATGTTTTTGCCGGGAGCGGGTTGTGGGCCGACGGCCCGCAACCGAATGCCGTGGCGACGGAGACGGCATTGCCGTCTCCGATCGAGGCGGTGAAGCCGCCTCGCAGTCGCCACGCGGTGCCCGTAGCGAACGAAGTGAGCGAGGACACCCGACGACGAAAAAGATGGGACCACAAAAGGTTTGCCAGCTCCGGCACCTGTCTCCGGTAATGGAGCCGGCAGTCAGACGCCAGCTCGGCGCGATCGCTGCTGTCGCCCTCGCCGCTGGTGGCGTCGCGGTATTCGGTTCGCTCGACGCCTTGCAGTCGGTCGTCGAGATTGCAGTGGATTCGCCGCTCGCGTTCGCCGCCGTCCTGATTGCCGTCTACGCCGTCCGGCCGCTCGTGCTGTGGCCGATTTCCGCGGTGTCGATCCTCGTCGGCTACGGCCTCGGCATCCCGCTTGGCGTCCCCGTCGGTCTCCTCGGAGCCGTCTGTACCTCGCTGCCGGCGTATCTGCTCGCCCGTCACGCCCCCCGTGAGCGCGGTCTCTTCGGCCGACTCCACGACCGCGGTAGCCACGTCGTCGACACTACCGGCGCGTTCCGCGGTGTCGCCGCTGCGCGACTTCTCCCCCTGCCGGCGGACGTGATCTCGTATGGGGCCGGCCTCTCCTCGGTCCCGACGCGAGCGTTCGTCGCCGGGACGCTCGTGGGCCAACTCCCCTGGGTCCTGGCGGGCGTCGTCGCCGGGAGTTCGATGCGGACGCTCGCCGTCGAGGGGAGCGCCGGCGGCCTTCCCCTGGTCGTCGGGGCTGCTGCGGTCGGTGTGCTCGTCCTCGCCAGCCCCGTGATCCGTCACATTGCCGACTACGACCGACTGCCCTCCATGGGATCGTCCGGCTCGCAGTGATCGATTCCGTCCTCTTCGCCGGCTGTCTCTCCTCAGTAGAAGGTGTCCGCACAGTCATAGACGACGCCGTGGCTTGGACAGACGTACTTGCAGTGGCGTTCGAACAGCGGGCGACCACAGCGTGGACAGGGTCGGCCACCGGACTCTTCCATGTGTATTCCTGGCAAGCGGACTGCTTGATAGTTCGGAAGGCGGAAAAACGAACGTGAACGATCGTTGTAGCGAACGAGTCAGCTCAGTCGGCGCTCAACATTCCGACCAGCCACAGGACTCACAGGTCTTGCAGCCCTCGGAGTAATACAGCGACATCGACCCACACTCGGGACACTCGGGACTCTCGCCGTTCTCGATGAGTTCCTGTTGGTCACCACTCGGCTCGGTCGGCTCAACCGATTCACTCGACGCAGTCGTCGCGCCGCCGTCAGTCGAGTGGCCCATGGCTTCCGGATCCTCTTCGTCGGCGGTCTCTTCGAGCGTCTGCTGTTGTGGATAGGCCCGCTCGATGTCGCCGTCGAGGTAGCGGCGCATCGCCGTGCCGATAGCGTCCGGGATCGACTGGATCTGTTCGCCCTTGTCCCAGGCGACCTTCGGTGAGCGGATACCCTGGAGTTCGCCGGCGATCTCGTTGGGATCGACGCCGGCCCGGAGGGCGGCCGAGACGGTCTTGGCGAGGGCCTCGGTGAACGACGCCGTGAAGCCGCCGGAGTTGCCGATGTTGGCGAACAGCTCGAATGGCCGTTCGGCCTCGGGATCCTCGTTGATGTTGACGTAGACCTTGCCATAGCCCGTGTCGATCCGCTGAGTCACGCCGTGGAGGACGTCCGGGCGCGGGCGCTTTTTGGCGTAGTCGGCGTATTCGCCGTCGGCTTCGCCGAGTAGCGTTTCGATTTCACCGTCGAGGGCTGCCCTGACGTCCTCGTCATCGAGGAAGGCTTCGATGCCGCCGAAGACGGCCTCGATCTGGGCGATGACCTCTTCGGTGTCCATGTCGGCGAAGTCGGTGTTCTCCGCCCTGGTGGTCAGCACCTGCTTGCTCCGGGTGCCGTCCCGGTAATAGGTGACGCCTTTGCCGCCGTGTTCGTAGATGTACTCGAAGACATCTTTGGCGTCGGCGATGCTGGAGTCGTTGGGCGCGTTGACCGTCTTCGAGATGGCGCTGTCCACGCCGTCCTGGAGCGTACACTGGATCGAGGCGTGCTGCTTGGGCGAGAGGTCGCCCGTCGTGACGAACAGCTCGCCGATTGCGTCCGGGACCGTCGAGAGTCCCTCGACGCCGTCGAACTCGTTTGTCGCCATCTGTTCCTGAGCCTCTTCCTTGACGGTATCGACGTCGATGCCGTTCTCCTCCAGCACGCGGAGGAAGTAGTCGTCGAACTCCACCAGCATCTCGTCGCCCTGGACGTCGTCGGAGACGTTCTTGTAGTAGGCGACGTTGTAGACCGGCTCACACCCGCCCGTGGTGTTGCCGACCATCGACGTCGTGCCGGTCGGCGCGATGGTCGTCGTGTTGTGGTTGCGGATGGGGAAGCCCTCGGCCCAGTCGTCGGCGTCCTCGCCGACGTAGTGTTCGAACCACTCGCGGTACTCGGTCGGGTCGGCGTACTTCGAATCCTCCCAGTCGTTGAAGACGCCGCGCTCCTCGGCGAGTTCGTGGCTCGCCCATTTGGAGTCGTGGTTGATCTTCTGCATGAGGTGGCCGGCGATCGCGTCGCCCTCGTCGCTGCCGTACTTGACACCGAGCTGGATGAACAGCTGGGCCAGTCCCATGATCCCCAGCCCGATCTTGCGCATATCCCGGACCGTCTCCTCGATCTTCTCGACCGGGAAATCGGACATCGTGACGACGTTCTCGAGGAACCGCGTCGCCATTTCGATGCGGTATTCGAGTTCCTCGACGTCGATGGCTTCCTCGAGGTACGCCTCGACCGCCGCCTCGAAGTCCTCGTAGTCGTCGGCGTGGCGTTCCGACCAGACTCGCCAGTCGGGTGCGTCCTCGGCGGCCAGCGTCGAGAGGTTGATGTGGCCGAGGTTGCAGGCCTCGTACTCCTCGAGGGGCTGCTCGCCGCAGGGATTTGTTGCAAGAATTCGATGATCAGGATGCTCCTCGACGTCGAAGGAATGTTCCTTGTTGGCACGTTCGAGATAGATCACGCCGGGTTCGCCGTTCTCGTGGGCACCCTCGACGATATCGTCCCAGAGCTCGCTGGCTGGAATCGACAGTTCCTCGCCGACCTCGACGTACTCGCCGAGGCCGAACATGTCGTACAGTTCCTTGGTCTCGGCGGTGACGATGTGGGGCTCGCCGGTCCGAGGGTTGGTGAAGGTGAACTCCTCGTCGTTCTGGAGGGCGTCCATGAAGTCGTCCGTGATCCCGACGGAGATGTTGAAGTTCGAGAGGTGGCCCTCGACGGCGTTGCGGAGGTGTTCGGGAACCCGCCCGTCGTCGTCGATCAATTCGCGGGCTTCCTCCAAGGCGTCCGAGAAGGACGTGTGGGTGAAATCATCGGGATCGTTCAGCCGGAGCGTCCGGGCCAGGGAGACGTCCTTGTTCTTGGCGTGGATGAACTGGATGACGTCCGGGTGGGAGACCCGCATGACGCCCATCTGGGCACCCCGCCGGGCACCGCCCTGGGCGATCGTCTCGCACATCTGGTCGAACGTCCGCATGAACGTTATCGGACCAGACGCGATTCCTCCGGTCGATCCGACAGCATCCCCGTAGGGCCGCAATCGCCAGAAGGCGTACCCCATGCCGCCGCCGCTCTGGAACACCTGTGCGGCTTCTTTGGCTGTCTGATGGATGTCATCGATGTCGTCCTCGGGACTGTCGACGAAACACGCCGAAAGCTGCTGGAGTTCGTCCCCGGCGTTCATCAGTGTCGGCGAGTTCGGCATAAAGGAGAGATTCTCCATCAGATCCTGGAACGCCGCGGCGGTCTCCTCGACATGGTCACGGACGTCCGCGGGGAGTTCGGGGACGACCGTCTCGTAAGCGAACTTGTTGACGTTGTACTGGCTGAGCGTCGTCTCGGCGTCGTCCGTTGCCGAAGTTCCCTTCCCGAAGACCTCCTCGGCGAGCTCGTCCCGCCGGGGATGGTCGGGTTTGAGCTGGTCGGGCGTGACCGTGATCTCGACGTCTTCGTTTCGCGCCTCGTAGACGGCTTCGGCCAGCGCGATGTTCTTCGCGACACGTTCGAAGAGATCCTCCTGCTGTTCGATGAGTTCACCGTCGGCGTTCTTCCGGAGATATCGCGCCGGCAGAATGTTGTGGTAGGCGTTGTCAGTCAGCCGGTCGGCGAGGGTGTCGCCCTCGGTGCGCTTGATCGGGAGCGTCACCTCGTCGACGGCGAGTTCGGCGTCGGTCACTGCTCGGCCCCCCACGACGCGGCCGTCGATCCGTCCGTCCGTCCCGTAGTTTTCGCTCTCGTTTGTATCATATATGGTGGAAGTTCTGTTAGCCTGGATGCCTCATAACGCTTTGGCTTGCGCGATTGTTTGCGATTCGAGCCTCTGTCATATTTCGTATGGGTCCGTGTTCGAGCCCCAGGCTCAGAGGGCTAGCTCGCACGCTCACACTCAACGAGATGGGGATACATAAGGGTTCGTAGACCGGAGTGAAAGTGAACGCAGACAGGACAATGGCTGTCCCCTCGGGCGGGTCGGACTCGAAGAGAGGGGGTGGGTGGGTCCGCAATGCTACGCTCGATCGGTGACTCGACGGCGGGGTCCCGTGGAGACATGCAACGCCATCACGAACTGGTCCGGAATATTACCGTTCGGTCTGCTCGGCGACGTTGAGTGCCGGTTCCTGGTGGGCACACTCGCGGATAGCTTTAGCCCCGTCGTCGCCGTCGTTCACTGCTGTCCGGAAGGCCTCCAACAGGTGATCGAGGACGGCCCGGTTGTCCTCGTACCGGACTCGGCCGTCGTAGCCGACGACGGCCTCGGCGAGCCCACCATCGAGGAACGCCGTGGCGATCGACCGCTTGCCCTCGTCACTTCCGTTCCCGTCTCCGTCACCCTCGAACGCGCTACAGCAGCAACTCACCACAACCCGGTGTGGCTTTCCCTCGACACTGGTGACATCGTCAGCGTTGATCCGTCCGAGTCCCGTCCAGGCTCCCGGCTCGCCGTGACCGAAGTAGACCACGAGGTCGCGTCGACGTCCGAGCGCGTCGAGGGTGTCCTCGGCGTACCAGGTGTCGGGATACCCCTCGGTCACGGTACAGCCGACGGCCCGCAACCGATCGGCCCACGATCGAAGCGGCGTGAGGTACCGGGGATGGTAGAACCCGAGCAGGAGCACCTGCTCAGAACGTTTCATTCGTGACCAGTCGATCGGGGTCGCCCGCGCCGAAGGACCCGTCGTCGGTCGGGTCTTCCAGCGCGATCACGTACTCGCGCTGATGGCCACCGTTTCCGTCCGGCGTAAAGCCGTTCAGCGTCACGTTCTCGGCGGTGATCTCGACGGTCCACAGGCAGTCTTCCCACCAGCCGGCGGTGCCGCTGTTGACGTAGAACCGGCTGCTGTCGGCGCTGTCTTCCATGAGCTTCGGGACGTGGGTGTGGCCGATGATGAGACTCGCATCGAGCTGGCGGATCGTCTCGACGACCGCGCTCTCCTCGAACATCGCGCCGTCCTCGATCGACGGGCTCTTGACGTCGCTGTCGACGATCGGTCGCCATTCGCCGGGGTCGTAGTAGGGGGCGATCGCGTGGACGGGGATCTCTTCGCCGAATGCGGTGATCGTCTCGCCTTCGAGGCTGGCGTCCTCACCGAAGACATCCTCGAGGGTATCGCTCAACACGTCGATCGGTTCGCCGACGAAGTTGCTCGAGAACTTCCCGAAGTCGTTGTTCGCGTCGCAGTTCCAGGGGTCGAACTGGTGGCCGTGAGTGATCAACACGTCCTCGCCGTCGTAGGTCGTCGTCACGAAGTCATAGACTTCCAGGTCAGGGAAGCCGTGGTCCTCGTATGCCCCGACGACGTGGGGGTCCTCGTAACTGGCGTCGTGGTTGCCACGGACTTTGACGAACCGCCGGGGTGACTCGAACTTGTAGAAGTCCTCCGAGACGGTTTCGTGGACGGTCGGATGGGTAGCGACGATGTCGTCGACTTTGTCAGCCGGCTCGTTGGCGGTGAGGTCGTTGTCGATCCAGAACTCCTCGCTGTCGCCGTTGAAGACGACCGTCCACTCGTAGCCGTTCGCCTCGTCGGCAGCGTAGTCCGAGAGCACGGACTCGACGAGATCGGCGTTCGCGCTGAAGTGATCGAGGCCGGCGTCGATGTCGTCCTGGTCCTCCATGTGGAGGTCGCTGAAGACGACGATCCCACGGTCCTCGGCCGGCGGCGAGAGCTCGCGGATCTCGACGCGCTGGTCGCACTCGAAGCTCCGGAAGTCGGTGGGCCAGTGTTTGTAATCCACCTGGTCCGGATTGACCAGCGAGCCGAGCACGACGTAGGCGACGGCGAGGAAGGGGAGACTGGCCGTCGCGAGCGTGACGACGAGCGCGAGCTTGCCGGCCGCCAGCAGCGGCGCGATCACCTTGTCGCGAACGAAGTCAAAGGCGTTCGAGACGCCTTTTGCGAACCACTCGGCCAGTTGTTCGAGCACCGGGCCGCCGAGGCCGGCCGCCCACTCGATGAGATCCAGCAGCGAGTCCAGGGCGGCCTCGACGACCTCCATCACCCAGCCGAAGATATCGAAGGCTCGATCGGCGGCCCACAGCACGACCTCGAAGGCCGTCACGCCGACTTTGAGCAGCCCCTCCAGCAGTTGCGTGAACGTCTCCTTGCCCGCCTCGACGATGGCTTCGAGGACATCCCCGAGTGCGACGCCGATGTTCCGGAGGGCTCGGTAGAGTCGCCCGAGCACCTGCTGGCCGGCGTCGGTGATGGCCTCGAACAACTCCCGGATGCTCGTGCCGACGTCCCGGAGTGCATCGACGGCCGTGCTGAAGACGTTGCCCGGGTCCGTCAGGAGCGTGACCAGGATCTCCCCGAGGCCGATGCCGATCGCGAGCAGCGCGCCGAAGCCGGCCCGCATGATGTCGATCGTCCGGCGGGCACACCACGCGACGAGTTCCCCGATAGCCACGCCGATGTCGATCAACGCCTGGAACGCCGTCTCCAAGACCTCGCCCACGCGCTCGACCGTGTCGACGACCCAGTCGAGGATGTACCAGATCGACCGCCCCAGGTCATAGAGGTGCTCGATGAACTCTTCGAGGACATCCAATCCGAGGTTCAGCCCGGCCGCCAGGACGTCCCGGATGCGCGCACCGACGTCCAGCAGCGTGTCGATCCCCTCCCGGAGGAAGTCCCGCGCTCGATCCCACAGCGTTTCGAGGATGTCACCGACGGCCCCGCCGGCCGCGAGGATGCCGTCGAAAACGGCGCGAGCGGCCATCCTCCCCCAGTCGGCCGCGCGCTCGACGAGGTCGACCAGTCCCTCGCCGATCTCGACGACGGCCTTGCCGAACTGATAGAGCGCGTCGGTCGTGAGTTCGCCGACGGTCGCGAGCGCGTCGAGTAGCCCCCGAACCGCGGCCGCGCCGGCATCTCGTGCCCACGCCACGAGGTCGGCGACCGATTCGCCGGCCGCCACCAGTGCCTCCATCACCGCACCGACGGCCCACTCGCCCAGATCCAGTGCCGCGGCGAAAAGGTCCTCGGCGGCGTAGACGAGTTCCCGGAGCAGGGAGACGGCGTCGCTGAAGAAGTCACTGGCTTCCCGGTGGAGGTATTCGAGCAAGTCACCGAGGGCGATCCCGCCGTCGAGCAAGCCCTGGAGGACCGACCGGGCTTTATCGAGGGCGTTGTTCGCGGCCTTCTGGATCTGGTCGATGATCGCACTGAGTCCCTGCTCGACGGCGGCCTTGGCGAGCTCGTATGCCTCGTCGACGAAGTCCTTCAGGGTCTCGATGATCTCCTCGCCGAGATGGGTGAGCTTGTCCTTGACGATTTCGATGATGTTGTTTGCGCGTTCCTCCGCGTAACTCACCATGTCGACGAGCGTTCGCGCCGCGACTTTCAGGACGTCGACGCCGATCGACCCTGCGGCGACGACGATATCCGTGAGCGTTTCACCCGTCTTTCTGAGCGCGCGAACGATACTCCGGAAGAAGGATTTGCCGATGTTGAATGCCTCTCTCAGTATCCCCTTGATCGCCTTCCCGGCCGACAGCAGCCCCTTGACGATCTTCTTGATGGTCGAATACGCTTCCTGGGCGATGCCCGCGATGATGTCGGCGACAGTCTTTACGCCGTCGAGTAACGTCTCGACAACCGAGTTGATCCGGCGCTGGGCGTAGTCGACGACGTCCGTGACCACCTCGCCGAAGGATTTGCCGGCCTCGACCACTGAGTCGACGACTGTATTGACCGCCTCCGCGACGCTCTTGCCCGCCTCCTTGATGTCGTTCCAGGTGTTCTGGAACCAGCCGTCGTATTCGACGTCGATGTTGCCCTTGCGCTTCTCGCGACGGTAGCCCAGCCCGACCAGCGAGAGCCACTCCGCGATCGGCTTGGTGTCGCCGCCTTCCTCGAAGTAATCCCGGAAGACGGTCGAGGCATCTTCGACCGTCAGTAGCCCGGCTCCCGTCACGAGTGCGTCCTCCCGGCCGATGTCCCGGAAGGATCTGATCACCTCGCGGCGCAGCCGTTCGTCGCCGCGGCGACACGCGTCCCGAAGTACTCGGCCACTCACCCCGCCGGCCGGCTGGGCCCGCATCAACCCATCGAGGACCGTGCGTCCCTCCCGGCCATCACGGCCGAGACCGGCCTCGACGACGTCGAGGTAGTTTTCCTCGGGAAGTTCCCGCGCTCGAAGGTTCGCGGCGACCGATTCCGGGCTCCCAGCCCCGAGTTCCTCGGCCATCCGCTGGGGGTCGATCTGGTCCGTCATGGGTGGTCATCTCCTCTGATTGCGTTCGACGGTGGCTGGTGATCACCGCTGGACGCGGTCGATGTCGACTGGCTGGTCAGCCACTGCTTGCGGTGCTGTACCTCCTTTGCCGTTGGCATTTGGATGGGGTAAATCATCAGTCTATCAGGGTGGTGTGGGTGGCGTCGGAACTCGACGCGTCGGCGTTCTCCCCTTCCCAGTCGATGTCGCCGGGGACGGCGTTGTGATGGAAGGTGTCGGGGCTGTCGAACTGGAGCAATCGTGCCGTCGCGTCGAAGGTGGCCTCGCCGGCGCTTTTGTGGGCGAACAGCGAGGCGTCGATGACGTCGGTCCAGGACAGCGACGGATCGTCGCGGATCGCCTGCTCGGTGTCGCCCGGGATGAACTCCCCGATCCGCTGGAGGAAATCGGGCGGGACGGCTCGTTTCATCCCGGCCTCCCAGTTCTTGTAGAACAGCAGGAACTCGACGTCGATCCGATCGTCCCGAGTCGTGATCGATTCGATGGCGACGTCGTGTTCGAGCAAGTGCATCCCCTCGGCGTGATCCGCGAGCGCGCCGGCAGCGGCGATCAGCGGCGGATCGCCGGTCTTCGTCAGCGTGACGTCGACGTCCGTCAGCCCGACGGCATTTTCGACGCTCGGGCCAGTCCAGCGGTTCGAGTCGGTGACCGTGGCGTTGGCGACGCCGTCGCGCTTTTGATCGGGTTCCTGGGACATGGACCACGCGTAGTCCGTCCCGGCCGAGATCGCGGGGCCCGACCGGACGGTATCGGCATCGCCGCCGACGACGAGATATCGCATCTCGACTGTGTAATCGACGCCGTCCTCCCGACACTCGGGCGTACCACAGTCGCCACGGAATTCGACGCTGGCGTCGAAATCGAGACTGGTCCTCCCGTCAGTCGGCGTCGGCCGGTCGACGTGCAGGGACAGCTCCTGGAGTTTGTCGGCGTCACTCGCCGCGTAGATGTCGAACCCGTTGAGCAGTACCTCGTAGGTGTCCCGGTTTTCCAGCGGGCTCTCAAGGTCGCTCGTGAGCGACTTGGATACCGTGATCGGGACGTTCTCGTCACCCTCGACCTCGAAGGACTCCGTGTGGGACTGGAAGGCAACGCCGTCGCCCGCTACTTTGGTGTAGAGATCACAGAACCGGGCCGTATCCGGTCCCGTCCCCGAGGCGGCGGTGTGGACACACTCCCAGTCGTCGCCATCGAATTCGAGGTAACTCCCCAGCCGGTTGAGCCGGTGGTTGTATCGCCAGGCGTGGTGATATCCACGCCAGATCACTCCTTCGCCTGTTGACATATGGTTTCAGTCATCTGATTGTCCATTAAGTATTAGCATTCCGGCAGATTTCATGCCATTCTATCTCACGTCACTCACTAACGTCCACCAAGACCGCCCGAAACGGCGCCCCGCAGTCAGGACGCGCCGACACGACGCCTTGACAGGGAGCGTGGGCCGACATCCAGTTCGATCGACAGCCGACTGCCGGATCGAGTCGTCAGCCGTCGCCGGTGGCTGCGAGTACTGGGGCCATCGAGTCCCCGGCCGGGGGACCCGGGGTGGCCGGGCCCCGGCCACGAATGATTCGGACGGAGTATCGTTCATAGCCACGGATCCATTTTCGAATATGACAGTATACAAAACACTTTTCAAAACACTGTTCGATCGAGGAGTAGGTCCTGGACGGTAGCTGTCACGGATCGCGATCACGATATTCGGTATTCCCAGCCAACGACGGAGCGCTCGATCCGGGGCCAGTCACGAGGTCGACGACCATGCACGAGACTGATTCAGTACGTAGACGGACCGTACTCAAACAAACAGGGGCTGCCGTCGTTTTCGGCGCCACGATGGGGACTGCTACCGCGTCCGGCGAGGCGTGGTATATAGCTGTCACGGACGGCGACGCCGCTGGCCGCCTTTCCCGGCACGGGTTCGAAGTCCGGAATCAACTCGCCGACGGCGATGTCCTGGTGGTAACAGGCCGCGAAGGCAAGACTGACCGCATCGCGTCGACGAGTGGTGTCTCCGCCGCGACGGTCGACGTACCGCTTGCTAGCCCCGCTGGGGAGGGCCCTACAGCGACCCCACCGGATGAGGTGGCCGCTGAGGGGTCACCCTCTCGGAGGGGAACTGCCACAACCCACCGATCGGAGACGACTGACGAGCCTCATTACGATCGCCAGTGGGACAAGCCGCTCATCGATCTGCCCGCGGCCCACGAACGGACGACAGGCGAGGGAACCCGGATCGCCCTCCTCGATACAGGTGTCTACGCTGACCATCCGGATCTGGACGTCAACGAGGATCTCAGTCGTGTCGTCACACGGGAGACTATCGAGAAGCGCACTGTCCGCGATATGATCGGCCACGGCACCCACGTCGCCGGCATCGCCACCGCCTCGATCAACAACGACGTGGGTATGGCCGGCGTCGCGCCCGACGCCGAAGTGGTTTCGATACGTGACACCTATGACCCGGAGGGCGGCGACGGGCGGTATACGCCGACGCTGGCACGTCGTCTCGCCGGGCTGGAATATGCGGCGAGCATCGACGTCGACGTTGTCTCCTCGACGGGGTCACCGGCCGGACGTATCAGGTCGTTCCCGCCGGCGGCCCGCGCGAACGCACTCGCCAAGGCCAGTCGTCGACTCGTCCAGCAGGCCGTCGACTCGGGGACGGTCGTCGTCCAGGCGGCCGGCAACTATTTCCTTCCCCCGGAGGGTGGCACGAACTTCCAGACCGGGGGCGGGACAATGTTTCCAGGGGCCGTTCCGGGTGCGCTCACCGTCGGCGCGACCGGCCCGACGGACGAGCGAGCCTACTACTCCCACTATGGGTTGGGTTACCTGGATATCGTGGCACCAGGCGGCGGGTACGGGTCCTTCGAGAAGACCTTCGAGTCGGCGGACGTCGCCCGGCCGTATCCGACAAACGGAGTGTTCAGTACCACGAAGCCGGGAACCCGCCTCGCGGAGAACGGTGGCTTTCCCGACAGCGACCGGTACGGATACAGCCTCGGGACGTCGATGGCGACGCCACAGGCGGCCGGCGTCGCCGCCCTCGTCCGCTCGATCGCACCCGGCGTCAATCCCTATCGCGTGATGGAAGCTCTCAAGCAGAGTGCTGACGGCAAGAAAGGTCCGGAGCTTGGGTTCGGCCGACTCAACGCCGCCGCTGCGCTCGAATCGTCCGTCCTCGACGGGGCACGCGAGTAAGCGTCATACCCCCGCGAGGAAATTCCTGATCACGTCGTGGCCGACGGCCGTCAGCACCGATTCAGGGTGGAACTGCACGGCCTCGATCGGGTGCTCGCGATGGCGGATTCCCATGACGAGTTCCGTTCCATCGTCGGCCGCCGTGGTCGCCGTCACGTCGAAGCAATCGGGGACGTCACTGGCAACCAGTGAGTGGTATCGCCCACCCTGGAACCCCTGGTCGAGGCCGGCGAAGACGCCCTCGCCGTCGTGATCGATCGAGGCTGCCTTCCCGTGGATCGGTTCCGGCGCGTGGCCGACCGTGCCGCCGTACTCGTAGACCGCAGCCTCCAGGCCGAGACAGACCCCCAGCGTGGGCACCTCGGGACTGACTTCTCGCAACACAGCCGTCGTCACGCCCACGTCGCGGTCGTTCTTGGGATGGCCCGGCCCCGGCGAGATAATAATGGCGTCGGGATCCGCTGCCCGGACGTCTTCGAGCGAAGCCGTGTTCTTCACGACCGTCGTGTCGGCGTGCTCGGACACGTACTCCACGAGGTTGTACGTGAAGGAGTCGAAGTTGTCGACGAACAGCACCTCGAGTTCGTCGGCGTCAGTCGGCGTCGCGGTTCCCGCAGGCGTCGCGGACTCGCTGTGGCGGTCGTCGGAATCGCTGACCGACTCGCTCATCGGGACACCTCCTCGACCGGGGCCTCGCTGTCCACGGACTCGATCCGTTCGAGGGCGTCGATCACGCCGCCCATCTTCTGTTCGGTTTCCTCGTACTCGCTGGCCGGGTCGGAGTCGGCAACGATCCCCGCCCCGGCCTGGACGGTGATGCGATCTTGCATTCGCTTCTCGCCACTTCCGTCGACGGTGTCGACGCCGTGTTCGACCGCCGCCGACCGGATGACGATCGCGAAGTCGGCGTCGCCGTTCCAGGAGAAATAGCCGACGCCGCCGCCGTAGATCCCGCGCGGGTCGGGCTCGAGGTCGTCGATGATCTCCATCGCGCGGATCTTCGGCGCACCCGAGAGCGTCCCCGCCGGAAAGGCCGCCCGCGTCGCGTCGAAGGCGTCGCTGTCGTCGGCGAGCGTCCCCGTCACGGTCGATTCGATGTGCTGGACGTGGCTGTACTTCAGGACGTTCATGAACTCCTCGACGCGGACGCTACCGGGCTCGGCCACGCGGCGGACGTCGTTGCGCGCCAGATCGACCAGCATCGTGTGCTCGGCCCGCTCTTTCTCGTCTGCGAGCATCTCGCCCGCCAGCCGACGGTCCTCGACGGGGCTGGTCCCGCGCGTGGACGTCCCTGCGATGGGGTTCGAGGTGATCAGGTCGCCGCCGACCGAGACGAGTGTCTCCGGGCTCGCGCCGACGATCGTGCGGTCGTCGTACCCCAGCAGGTACATGTACGGCGAGGGGTTGATCGAGCGCAGCGAGTCGTACAGCGCGAGTGGATCGACATCGCCGTAGAGCTCTCGCTTTCGGGAGATCACGCCCTGGTAGATGTCGCCGTCGAGGACGTGCTCCTTGGCGCGTTCGACCGCCTGCTCGTACTCGTCCTGTGGGCCGGCGTCCTCGTGCACCCGGTGGAATCCGCCGGTCTCGGGATCCCCCGCGTCGGCAAGCAGCGACTCGACGCGCTCGGCTTCTGCGAGCAACTCGTCGTATCGCGCGCCCGCGTCCTCCTCGGGCCGAACGACCGGCGTGAACACCAGCGAGACCGTGTCCTCGGCGTGGTCGAACACCAGCGTCTTCGTCGCGAGCACGAACTGGGCGTCCGGGAATCGTGAGTCCGACCGATCGATTCCCACCTCGTCGAGCCAGAGGTCGTAGACGGCCTCGTAGGCCAGAAACCCGACGAGCCCGCCCGAGAGCGTCTGGCGGTCGTGGGCCGGAAAGCCGCGGCGCTCGACGTCGGGCAGGACGGCCCGCAGATCGTCGAGCACGTCGCCGCCGTTGGGTTCGAGCAGGTCGGCGTAGCGGTCGTCGAGGATGTCCAGATTCGTCCCGTCCGGTTCGACGGTCGCGACCGCGACGGGATCGTACCCGACGAAGGAGTACCGGGCGTGGCGGTCGTCAGTCGAGGGCGCGAACGCGCCATTGGGATCGCTGGAGGCGACCTTCTCGGCACTTTCGAGAAGGAACGCGTACTCGTCGGCGTTGGCGTTCTCGGAGCTACTCTCGCGACCGGTCACCGCCGCGTAGGCCGCGAGCGGATCCACGTCGGCGTCGAGTTCAACGGCGACCCGGATCACGCCCGGTTCGTCGGCGTCGGCCAGGTCCACGAACGCATCGCGGGAGAGCGACGGCTCGCCCGTCATGCGACCACCCGCGGTTCCCCAGCCCGATCGACGAACTGTTCGACGGCGTCGTGATCCTTGACCCCACCGTCGCGCTCGACGCCGCTGGCGGTATCGACACCGAACGGCCGGACGGTCTCGACGGCCTCAGCGACGTTCTCGGGCGTGAGTCCGCCGGCCAGCAGGATCGGGACGTCGAGGCGTTCGACCAGCTCGGCCGTCCGGTCCCAGTCGTGGGTCCGGCCGGTCCCGCCGCCGCCGGCTTCGTCCAGCGAGTCCACGACGAGTCCGTCGGCCGCGTCGGCGTAGGCGTCCAGGTCGGCCCCATGATCGAGCGCGACCAGGACCGACTGGGGAATCGCCGCCGCGAGTTCCTCGACCTCGTCAGGGTCGAGCGTTCCGTGGACCTGGACGGCGTCCGGCTGGGTTTCCCCGACGAGTTTTCGTGCGTCCTCGACTGTCTCGGGCATCGTGACGAGTACGCCCGAGACGAGCGGCGGCACGGCGTCGAGCAGGTCGGCGGCGCGCTCAGGGGCGACTTCCCGGGGCGTGTCAACTGGCACCTCGCTGATCACGCCGACGGCGTCCACGCCCCCTCGAACACTTGCCCGGACGTCCTCGATCCGGGTGTGCCCACAGACCTTCACGCGCGTCATGCGACCACACCGCGGAGGCCGGCGAGTTTCTCGCCCGCCGCGCCCGAGTCGATCGCCTGGCGGGCGACCTCGACGCCGTCCTCGAGAGAGTCGGCCTCGCCGGCGACGTAGATCGCCGCGCCGGCGTTCGCGAGGATGATGTCCCGCTTCGCGCCGTTTTCCTCGCCGCGGACGATCCCGCGGAGGGCCTCGGCGTTCTCCTCAGGTGTCCCGCCCGCCACATCGGCGATGTCGTGGCGGTCGAGTCCCAGGTCGCTCGGAGAGAGGGTATACTCCTCGACGGAGTCGCCCTGCACTTCGGCGACGGTCGTCTCGTCGTGGATGGCGATCTCGTCGAGGCCGCTGCCGTGGACGACCAGGGCGTGTTCGACGGGCATGTGCGCGAGCGAGCGCGCGATGAGGGGAACCAGATCGGGGTCGTAGACGCCCAGCACCTGCGCGTCAGCGCCGGCGGGGTTCGTGAGCGGGCCGAGGACGTTGAAGATGGTCCGCATGCCGAGTTCCTTGCGCGGGCCGATGACGGCCTTCATCGCCGGGTGGAAGACGGGCGCGAGCATGAACCCGATCCCCTCGCGCTCGATGGCGTCCGCGACGGCCGGCGGTTCGGCGTCGACCGTGACGCCGACCTCCTCCAGCACGTCGGCGCTGCCCGAGGAGGAGGAGACCGAATAGTTGCCGTGTTTGGCGATCGGGACGCCCGCGCCCGCGGCGACGATGGCGCTCGTCGTCGAGACGTTGATCGTGTCGTAGTCGTCCCCGCCCGTCCCGCAGGTGTCGACCAGCGGGTCGCGATCGGGTTCGATCGTCCGGGCGGCCTCGCGCATCCCCTGGGCGAAGCCCGCGATCTCGGCCTCGGTCTCGCCTTTCGCCCGGAGTGCGCTCAGGAGCGCGCCGATCTGGGCCTCCGTCGCGTCCTCGAAGACCGCACTCGACGCTTCTTTGGCCTGTTCGACGGTCAGATCCTCTCCCTCGGTGACGCGTTCGATGTGTGTCTGTAGTGTGGACATTGTTGTACGTATTCGGATTGTAGTGTACAAATCCGTACAACGACTTAAGCGTATCGGGACCGGTGTGGTCGGTCGTCGTCGGTCGGTACCGAAACCGATTTTCCCGTGAGTGCCGGACGGATAGATGCGCGAGGGTGGCTGAGCTAGGCCAAAGGCGGCGGGCTTAAGACCCGCTCCCGAAGGGGTCCAGGGGTTCGAATCCCCTCCCTCGCATCTGCGACGAACGGACGTGAGGAGCGATGCGTTCAGTTGGGATTCGAAGCCTATCAGTCGCAGCGGCCGAACGAAGTGAGGCCGACCGTCTGATTTCGGTTCGAATTCCGATCGACGCGGCGCGTCGATCGACGTTCGCAAACGCTTCGCGTTTGCTCACTCCCCTCCCTCGCATAGCGAGACGTGAGCGAAGCGAACGTCTCGATTATTACGAACGGCGAGCGGAGCGAGCCGTGAGTCAGTGCGCGGCGCAAAGTCGCGCCGCGTGGAGGTAAACCGAAATCGCGTATCGGTTACGCGTCGCCGCCCGTATACCCGGAAATCTCGGCCCAGTAGATCGTCCCGTCGTAGCGGACGAGATACTCGCCGTCGACGTAGTCGGGGTCGTCCGGGTCGACGGCGTAGACTGGCTCGGCGGCGTCGAACCGCTCGAGGAGCCGGGTCCACGCGTCGGATTCGTCCTCCACGTAGTGCGTGTCGCCGATCGCCTGCTCGACGATTTTGCGTTCCGGTTCGGTGAGGTTCGTCAGGGCAAACAGCGAGTCGGCTTCGAGCCTGGTCGCGAGTTCCGCGCTGCTGTCGGCCACCGGTGAGGCGTCGTACCGATAGGTGTACAGCGTCTTCGGCGACGGGCCGTCCACGGTGACGCGGATCGTCCGGTCCTCGAACTCGACCAGTTCGTAGCGGGGCCCGGAAACCAGGACGGACGCCGCCTGCTCGGACTCGTTGTAGACAGCCTGCGTCGCGATGGTCTCGTCGGCGGCGATCAACTCTGAACCGGGGTCCGGAAGTGCGCGCCTGTCGACGGCCGGGAGGTCACCGTAGGCGATGGAGTCACCGGTCGTGTTGGTCGGGTCCTTCTCGAGGGTGAGCACGAACTGGGGGACCGCCCTCGAATCGACCGCCGACCACGTGACGTTGTAGTACGTCCCGTCGACCGCGATCGGACGGTCGGGCGTGATGGGTGGATGGTCAGCCTCCGCGGTGGGTCCGGAGCCAGCGACGGCCCCGCGGACGAGACGCGAGGGCTCGTCGTCGAGGTCGCTCACGTCGATCGAAGCGTGATCGGCGATCGCCGTCGCGTTCGGTGCCGGGTGCATCGAGAGCGATCCGGCCGCCGAACACCCCGACAGGCCGATCAACAGCAGCACCAGCACGGTGAGGAGGGCTGAGCGGCGGTGCATACGTTGTAGTCACATGATATGGGCATGTGTTTTGTGGTGGGGATGTCGAAATCCGGCGCGAACTTCGGCGGGGAAACAGGACGGCAACGACTCACGCGACGTTCTTTTTTGTACTCCGGCCCAACGAGCGATCGATGACTGATACGCTACCGCCGGCCGTCGCCGATGCGTTCGACGACCACGGCGCGTTCGAAGCAAGCGAGCAGGGATATCGCGTGACGACGACCGTCTTCGATGCGAGGGTGACGGCGACCGACGTCGAGGGGGTGGGTCACGAATATACGGTGACCGTCCGGACGCCGATGCTCGACGCGGCTGTCGAGGACGAGGTCGTGGGGCCGGCGGTCGAAGAGGGCTGGTTCGAGACCTTTGAACGCCGACTCGAGGACGCGGCCGGGGCCACACGGGCGCGGGTCGACCTCGACGAGCATCGGCTTCGTGTAGACGACAGCCAGGCAGTCGCTTCGTTCGTCTTCTCGTACGGCGACCCGAATCAGGCCGCGGCGATCGCCAAGACGCTCGTCGAGTACGTTGAGGGGACCTACGTCGAAGGGATCGTTCCCGGGTACGACTACCAGCCGCCGGTCGCCGATCTCCTCCAGGCCTCGAAGACGGCCGGCGATAACGAGCGAAGCGGTACCCCGCTGTAGCGGCGGCGACCCACCGGGGCCCTGTGTGGCCGACCGGTTCAATCCATCGCGAGGTACGTCTGGGTGTCCTCGATACCGTCGATCTCCTGGATCTGTGTGGCGGCAATGTCCTTGACATCGGCCGGTGCGGCGACATCGACCTTCGCGATGAGGTCGACGTCGCCGGCGACGACGTGCGCGCTCGCCACCCCGTCGATGGCGTCGATGGTGTTCTTGAGTCGATCCGCCTCGCCGGTGTGTGCTTTGACCATAATGTACGCTGTAACCATGTCAGGCACCTCCGAGTGCTTGCTGTGGGGGCTGCTCGCCCACGATCAACTGTCGGACGTCGCCGAGAACCGTGAAATCCGCGAGGACGACCAGTCGATCGCCAGCCTCCAGGGACGCGTCGACGTTCGGCACGTCGACCGGATCGTCCTGCTTGCCGAAGGCCAGTAGCCGCGCGTTGGCCGGCAGTTCGAGTTCACTCAGGCTGTAGCCGTTGACCGGCGCGTCGGCGGTGACGGTAAACTGGATCAACTGGAGATGCTGGGCGATATCGGCGATCGCGACGCTGTTGCCTCCGAGCAGGGCATTCTTGGTCGCGATCGCGCCGAGGCGTTCGGGGTAGACAACCTCGTCGACGGCATCGGCGTACTGTCGGTAGATGTCCTCGCGGTAGTCTTCGTCGATGCGTAACACTGTCCGACACCCGTGTTCGCTGGCGATCAGACAGGTTGCGAAGTTGGCATTGAGATCACCAGTGAGCGCGCCGACAACGTCCGTCGAGTCGAGATCCGCTTGTTCGAGGACCGGTTCGAGCGACCCGTCCCCGTTGATCACCTCGAAGCCCGCGTCCCGTCCCCGGTCGGCCGTCCTGGGATCCGCCTCGACGAGGACGACGTCGTGGCCGCTCTCCCGGAGCGCTCGGGCTGTCCGGAGCCCGACCCGACCGGCACCCACGATAACGAATCGCATATGGTGACTATTCACGTGCGAACGAATAAAGCTATCCTCGCCGGCGAAACCGACGCCGGTTCTGGCTGGCACTGGGAGGGAAAGGTTCATGTCATGGTAATCCGTATCATGGTTACCGATGGTTAGAGCGTTCATCCTGGTGAAGACGGCCGCAGGAACGGCCGAGCAACTCCTCGGGGATGCTCGGGCGGCAATCGGTGTCGAGGAGGCCCACGTCGTGGCTGGACAGTACGATCTCGTCGTCGAGGCCGAACGGGACTCCGTCTACGAGATCATGGAGTCGGTGGCCAGCGGTATCCGTGACCTCGACGGCGTCACCGACACCCGGTCGTACATCTGCCTGGAGTAGTGCTACCACCCCGGTCGGGACGGCAAAACGGCGTCGTGACGATGGCTTGCCGGCTGAGAAGTTTCGCCGTCCGGATATCATCTCCAACTGGTTTTTGCGTCCGTATTGTCGAACCGACGCCCGCCGATCGAGCAGGGCTGCCGGAAACGATACCTCGAAGGGGCTGGCCCGTGTGGATGCTGGTATGACTGGCGTGGCCGACGCCATCGGGCTCGCGGTGATCGTCCTTCTCAACACCGCGACCGTGGCGCTTACCACTCGGTTTTTCCGCGTCCGATTGCACACTCGCTGGGGCGCAGCGATCTACGCGGTCCTGTTCGGTATGCTCGCGCTGTTCGTCACGACGCTCGTCCTGGCCGGCTTTCTCGGACTTGGTCCCGATCTTGACAGTCGCATGGCTGTCCTCGGTGTGACCATCGTCGGCCCGCTCACGCTCGGCGTGACGATCGACTACTTCTGGATGCCCGATCCGGCGAACGTCGAGTTGCCCGAACCCACGGATCGGTCCTGATCGAACCGTTTGTCGGGGAATGCTCCTCCGGGACGCTCGCTCCGTACTGTCTCTGGGTAGGCTTCCGATTACCCTCCACCAGCTTCACTTTCACTCCGGTGTTAACGAGGCTTTATATGCCAGGGCGGGTAAACCGACTGGTATGGCAGCAACAGAAGATCTCGAAGATCTGCCGGGCGTGGGTCCGGCGACTGCGGAGAAGCTCACCGAGAACGGATTCGACTCCTATCAGGGCATCGCCGTCGCGAGCCCCGGCGAGTTGAGCAACACCGCCGACATCGGCGAGTCCAGCGCGGCGGACATCATCCAGGCCGCCCGGGAAGCTGCCGACATCGGTGGGTTCGAGAGCGGGGCCGAAGTGCTCGAACGCCGCGAACAGATCGGCAAGCTCACCTGGGGCGTCGAGGAGGTCGACGAGTTGCTCGGCGGCGGCGTCGAGACCCAGTCGATCACCGAGGTCTACGGTGAGTTCGGGGCGGGCAAGTCCCAGGTCACCCACCAGCTGGCGGTCAACGTCCAGCTCCCGGCCGAGCACGGCGGGCTCGAGGGTAGTTCGATCTTCATCGACAGCGAGGACACGTTCCGTCCCGAGCGTATCGAGCAGATGGTCGAAGGGCTTGACGACGACGTGATCGAGGATACGATGGTGCTCCACGGCGTCGCCGAGGAGGGCGAGGCCGACGCGACCGACGACGATCTCTTCGATGACCTCGTCGAGTCGATGCTGGACAAGATACACGTCGCGAAAGCGTTCAACTCCAACCACCAGATCCTGCTGGCCGAGAAGGCCCAGGAGCTCGCCAGTGAGGGCCAAGACGAGGAGTTCCCCGTTCGGTTGCTCTGTGTGGACTCGCTGACCGCGCACTTCCGGGCGGAGTACGTCGGTCGTGGCGAACTCGCCGACCGCCAGCAGAAGCTCAACAAGCACCTCCACGACCTGATGCGGGTCGGCGACCTCAACAACACCGCCGTCGTCGTCACCAACCAGGTCGCGGCCAACCCCGATTCCTTTTTCGGTGACCCGACCCAGCCCATCGGCGGGAACATTCTGGGCCACACCTCGACGTTCCGGCTGTATCTCCGGAAATCGAAGGGCGACAAGCGGATCGTCCGCCTGGTCGACGCGCCGAACCTGCCCGACGGCGAGGGTGTCATGCGCGTCGAAGGTGGCGGCCTGATGGCGGAGTAAGCCCTCGGGCGATCGAGGGCGTGTCCCCGCCGAATCGGCAGTGCGAGATACTTAACTGAACGCGGCCGCTATATGGCGCATATGCAACACGTGAAGATTCCGCAGGACCGGATCGGTGTGGTGATCGGCGAGGGTGGTGAGACGATGCGGGAGATCGAACAGGAAGCTGAAGTTCGACTCGACATCGATAGCGAGACCGGCGCGGTCGCCGTCGAGTCCGTCGGCGACCCCGTGACGGGACTGAAAGGCCCGGACATCGTCAAGGCGATCGGTCGCGGTTTCTCGCCCGATGACGCCCTCCGGTTGCTCGATGACGATATGATGATGTTCGACATGATCGACATCGATGCAGTTGCGCGTAACCCGAACGATCTCAAGCGTCTCAAAGGCCGGCTCATCGGTGAGGACGGCCGGACCCGCGAGCTGATGGAGGACCTTACCGGGGCCGCGGTCGCAATCTACGGGTCGACGCTGTCGATCATCGGCGGCCCAGAGCAGGTCGACGCCGTCCGGGAGGCAGCCGAGATGATCCTCGACGGTGCGCCCCACGGGTCGGTCTACTCGTTCCTCGAACGCCGCCACAACGAGATGAAACACCAGGGCCTGGAGTACCACCAGTTCACCGGCTGATCTTGACGGAACCAAGAAGCTGCTCCCGGATCAAGCAGTTTCTACCTGCTAGACGGCCGCTTGGACCGCCTAGTCGACTTGTCTCAATTTTGGGAAGGGGGGTCGTGACCGCCGTAACATATTTCGTCTCACTGAACAGTGTGGCTAGTGACGGATTCCATGGGGGAGACAGTTGACGATCACGACCGGGACGATGAGGTGGGGGATCGCGCCGAGCGCGTCGTCGATCGGTTCCGACAATTGCGGGAGGACGACCGAAAGCGCCGGACGCACGCCGAGGCGGGCGTCGTGCTGGACCAGTTCGACGCGGTCGAACAACGACTGCTCGCGTTCGGCCGGGCACTCGGGGGCGATCCCGACGACGTCGCGGACCTCCCGTTCACCGAGGAGGCGGGCCGGGACGGAATGCCCGAACCGCTGTACGTCCGCCACGACCGCACGCTGCTCAATCAGGTGACCAGTTGGTTGCTCCAGCGCCAGCACATCGGCCTCGTCAGCGAGTACGGCACCGGTAAGACAGCCTTCCGGGAGATCCTCAAGCGGGACCTGGGGGACCGTGATGACTTTCTGGTCGCCCACGTCGACAATCCACAACAGACGACCGCCCGAGGACTCTACGAGAGGGTGCTCCGGGTGGCTGCCGAGGCGGGCATCGAGATCGATCCCGACAACTACTGGCAGATCCGCGACGGGATTCCGTGGGCGACGGCCGAAACGAAACAGGCCGTCAAAGAGGTCGCCGAGCAGGCCCGGGCCGAGGACGTGACGATACTGCTGATCATCGACGAGATCGAGGATCTGCCCGAGGATCTGCTTTCGGCGATCCAGATCGCGGGCGACGCTGGTGTCCGATTGTTCCTCAGCGGGACGCCCACCGGCCGGGATCGGCTCGGGGACGTCAAAGCCACGCTCGATTCACGACTCCGATATTACGAAGGGATCGACCCCTTCGAAGTCGAGGACATCGCCGAGTACATCGCTCGATCGCTCTCGTACTTCCGGGGAGAGGACTACGACGGGGAGTCGCCCGATCTCTTCGAACCCGCGGCGATCGTGGACATTCATGATCGGACCGGAGGAAACCCACGCGAGGTTCGCTTGGAGTGTCGGGAACTGTTCACGCGTGCGGCGTTCGTCTGGTACCGCTCCGGACAGGACGTCGAACGGATTCACATCACTCCCGAACTCCGCCACCGACGTTTCGGAATGAACCAGTAATACTTAAAAGGCTGGTACCAGGTCACATGGATTGGCACCTTCCGGGAGTACACTGTCCCATTCTGATTTGTAACGAAGTACTTATATAGAAGGGCAATCAATCCTCGTCTGACTATGGCTCAACAAATGGGTAACCAGCCCCTCATCGTACTTTCCGAGGACAGTCAGCGAACCTCCGGAAAGGACGCCCAGTCGATGAACATCACCGCCGGGACCGCCGTCGCCGAGGCCGTTCGGACGACGCTCGGCCCGAAGGGGATGGACAAGATGCTCGTCGACTCGACGGGCAACGTCGTCGTCACGAACGACGGCGTCACCATCCTCGACGAGATGGACATCGAGCACCCCGCGGCGAACATGATCGTCGAGGTCGCCGAGACACAGGAGGACGAGGTCGGCGACGGCACGACCACGGCCGTCATCATCGCCGGTGAACTCCTGAGCAAGGCCGAGGACCTCCTCGAACAGGACATCCACGCCACGATCCTCGCACAGGGGTATCGCCAGGCGGCCGAGCAGGCAAAACAGATTCTCGAGGAGAACGCCATCGAGGTCACCCCCGAGGACGACGAGATCCTCGAACAGATCGCGGCGACCGCGATGACCGGCAAGGGGGCGGAAAGCTCCAAGGACACGCTGGCGGAACTGGTCGTCAACGCGCTCCAGTCAGTCGCTAACGGCGACGAAATCGACACGGACAACGTCAAAGTCGAGACCGTCGTCGGCGGCTCGACCGACGAGTCCGAACTCGTCGAGGGCGTCATCATCGACAAGGAGCGCGTCCACGACAACATGCCCTACGCCGTCGAGGACGCCGACGTCGCGCTACTTGACACCGCGATCGAGGTTCAGGAGACAGAGATCGACGCCGAGGTCAACGTTTCGGACCCCGACCAGCTTCAGGAGTTCCTCGACCAGGAAGAGGCCCAGCTTCAGGAGATGGTCGATCAGCTCGCCGACGTCGGTGCCGACGTCGTCTTCTGCCAGAAGGGCATCGACGACATGGCCCAGCATTACCTCGCCCAGGAGGGCATTCTCGCCGTTCGTCGGGCCAAGAAGTCCGACGTCAAGGCGCTCTCGCGAGCCACGGGCGGCCGCGTCGTCTCGAATATCGACGACATCACCGAGGACGATCTCGGCTTCGCCGGCAGCGTCGCACAGCGCGCCGTCGGCGGCGACCAGCGTATCTTCGTCGAGGACGTCGAGGACGCCAAGGCCGTCACGCTCATCCTGCGCGGCGGCACCGAGCACGTCGTCGACGAGGTCGAACGCGCCATCGAGGACTCGCTGGGCGTCGTTCGCGTTACCCTCGAGGACGGCAAGGTCCTGCCCGGTGGCGGGGCTCCCGAGGCCGAACTCGCGCTTGGACTGCGTGACCACGCCGACTCCGTCGGCGGCCGCGAGCAGCTCGCTGTCGAGGCGTTCGCCGACGCGATCGACGTCGTCCCGCGAACCCTCGCCGAGAACGCGGGTCACGACCCGATCGACTCCCTCGTGGACCTCCGCAGTCAGCACGACGCCGGCGACATCGGCGTCGGGCTCGACGCCTACTCCGGTGACATCGTCGACATGAGCGAGGACGGCGTCTACGAGCCGCTGCGCGTCAAGACTCAGGCCGTCGAGAGTGCGACGGAGGCCGCCGTGATGATCCTCCGGATCGACGACGTGATCGCCGCCGGCGACCTCAAGGGCGGCGGCAGCGACGACGGCGACGACGGCGGCCCGCCCGCTGGCGGCCCTGGCGGTATGGGCGGCGGCATGGGCGGCATGGGCGGTATGGGTGGCATGGGCGGCGCGATGTAGGAGCGGTCGCGACCTCCGGGAGCGACCGCTTGGTCGACGAGCGGGAGCGAACGGAGTGAGTGACACGCGAGAAGCGAGGGGCGTACGAAGTACGGCCCTCGGAATGCCGAGCGGGGAGCGCGAGGCCGAACGGAGTGAGGCCTCGATTGCTCGAACGTGGAGCGAAGCGACACGTGAGAGGAGGAACGACCCGCGAGGCGAAACCGACGGTAGGAAGATTTCACAGAGGCCATTACCCGGCCACCGCCTGACGCCATCGCTCGCCGTCCGCTTGCCTCGCGGACGTGAACTATCCGTTTTGACGAGACACTTCGGTTTTTAACGGGTACCAGTGAGAGGCTCCTGTATTTCTACGGATTGAACGATTCACGCGATACACAGCTAACAGACTGCGACAGCAATAGAATAATTTTCACCGTGATACTTCACGAGAGATGTACTCACCCACGCATCATAGGTGGTGTCGATATTGGTGAAATCATTCCGCAACGCATCTCTAAACTCTGTTTGGCGGCGCTCGGAGAGATCCTCGTATTCCACTTCAACACCGTTTGCTCCTGATCTGTCTTCTGAAACATGGAGCTGCGGAGGGCAACTGTTGTCATTCAAAAACGGGACGCCGATAAGTCCGGCAAATAGGACGAATACGACAACTAGCAGTCCCCCACCAAGGGCTGCTTTGCTAGATATATCCATCAAATTGTCTTTCACCTATTCCGATAAAGAGTTTTCTCAATGTTATGAACGGATAATTCGAAAACTAATTGAGTGGAGCATTCGCTCACACCGTAGGCGAAATCATTCCTATAGGACATTTTTCTGAAACACGGTCTGTCCGATCTCTCACCGGCGTCCTACTCGTTCAGGCGAGTTTCGATCGGAAAATCGAGGGACTCGTCCATTTCCCGAGAGGGCAGCAGTTGATCCCGAACACTTATTCGATCCTGAACGTAACACATTCGTATGTCTGATGCAGATACGGATAGTGGCGGTGGTGGACCCGAAAAGACGAATATCAACGTCCGTCTCACGGAGACGTTACTCGAAGACATCGACGCGACGTGGGGCGAGGAGGGGTACAATAGCCGAAGCGAGTTCATTCGGGAAACCCTTCGTGATGCCGTCCGGCACCCCGGTCTCACCCGCAAGAGCTGGAAGGAGATCGCGGCGGTCGAGCACGCACGCCGCACGGGCGACAGCGAGACGTTCTCCCGCGACGAGTTGCTGAACGACGATGAGTGAAGAGTGGACGTGGCAGCTTCGAGCACCAGCCAAGCGGACGTACGACGATCTCGACGAACACGCACGATCGCGAATTACGGACAAGCTGGACGACATCGTCACCGATCGGTGGCGCGACCCAGACGACTACCTCGAACCGCTGACCGGGGCACCACATTCGAAGCTCCGGATCGGCCAGTTTCGGCTCGGTGCCGAGTGTGACCACGACGAGCAGGTTCTCGACATCTACACGATCGAACGACGTGGCGGGGCGTATAAGCCAGGCGACGATTAGAGCGTTTCAGGCCGCTGACAACGTGACGTTCATTCACAACGATCAGTCCAACCCCACTCAAACAAGCTGATCGAGCTGGCGGTGCAGCTGGGCTGCCGTCTCGAAGCGAGTGAGCTTCCGGGGAGCCATCGCCTTGGCGACGATCTCGTCGACGGGCTCTGGAACGTCCGGGCGGACGTCGCTGGGGACCGGCGTCTCGTCGTCGAGGATGGCGGCCCGGACGTCGTCGTAGTCGCCGCGGTACGGATCCTCGCCGGTGAGGAGCCGGAACAGCACAGCCCCGAAGTGATAGACGTCGGTCGCGTGATCCACCGACCCGTAGCGATCGTCGAAGTACTCCGGGGCGGCGTAGCGGGGGTCGACGTACTCGGCGGGCTGGAAATGCCGCCGGAAGACCGTCATCACGCCGAGGTTGGCGAGGCTGGGTGAGGGATTCTCCTCGAAGCCGATCGAGGGGTAGACCACGTCGTGGGGGTCGATCCCGCCGTGGACCAGCCCGCGTTCGTTGACGGCCGCGAGGCCGGCGGCGAGGTCCCGGGCGTCCCGCAGGGCAACGTCGAGATCCGCGGGTCTGCGATCGGCAAGCGTGTGCTCGGCCCGTGGCGTCGCGACCCACGGCCGGGGGTGGTCGCCGTAGTCCGCGACGGCGACGATCCCCGTCGCCTCGTCGGCGCAGTACCACTGGTGGAGGCGTTCGTGGACGGCCGACCCGAACTCCCGAGCGCCTTCGCCGGGTTCGTCGAAAAACAGGAGATCGACGCCGTACTCGGCCTGGTCCATGCGAGCCCGCGAGGGCAGGATGTGGCCGTACCGCCCGCGTTCGGGCGGGTCGATCACGCTGATCTCGTCGAAGGCACTCACTAGCTGGACGGCGGCGAAGGCCTCGGAGTTCTCGGCGGCCTGGATGCGGCGGCGGCGCTCCTCGACGTGCTCCGGCGTCCCCGGTTCATCGGGGACGCTCCCGTCGGTGTCCGGCGTCGGTTCGGGCTCAGGTTCCGATTCGACCTCGTCATCGACGATCCGGTCCGGCGGCTCGGGCTCGACCGGTTCGTCGGGCAGCGATCGCTCGTAGACTGAGACGCCCGGTTGAGACGTTTCGACGACGTGTTGGCTCCCGGAGGCCGTCGTCGCGCCGCCGTCGGCCCGGAGTTCCGCGTCGAAATCCCAGCTGCCGGCCTTCCGGACGGCCCGGACGACGGTCCCGTCGAACGCCCGGAGGGCGTTGCCGACCTGCTCGGGGTGGCGTTCGTGGAGCGTCGCGAGCGTTCGAACCAGGGCCTCCCGGTGAGCTTCTCCGGCGGATCGAACGAGACGGGCGGCGAGTTCGGCACCGAGCTGTGGGCGCTCGTCGGCCAGCCGGCAGGCCGTCCAGGCGGCACTGACGCGCGCCCGGCGAGCCTCGGCGGCCAGCCCGTCGAGCACCGACGGGAGGACTAACGAGAGTACGTCCTCGGCGTCGGGCTCGGCCGCGCGACGAGTGGCGTCGTCCCCGTCGCCCGTTTCGGTTCCCATTGGGGGACGGTATCCACCTCAACCACAAGAACCTCAGTCAGACAGTCGTCACACACCCTTCGGCTTCCGCCGTGTGACCGGGGTGTTTTTGGGCCGCTATGCCGAAGCGACCTGTATGCGAACGATCACGCTCGGCCCGTCGGGCACCTATTCCCACCGGGCCGCGTCGGCGCTTTCCGACGCCGTCGAGTTCACCGAGTCCGTCACGGCGATCGTCGAGGCGGTCGCCGACGGCGAGTACGACCGCGGGGTCATCCCGATCGAGAACAGCATCGAGGGCAGCGTCACCGAATCGCTGGACGCGCTGGCGGATTCCGACGTGGCGGTCGTCGCGGAGATCATCACGCCGATCCGCCACGGCCTGCTCGCCCAGAGCGACGAGTTCGACCTCGTCGCGAGCCACGCTCAGGCGCTGGCTCAGTGTCGGAGCTACCTCGAAGATCACTATCCCGACGCCGAGTTAGAGGCCGTCGCGAGCACGGCCCGCGGCGTCGAACGTGCCCGGGAAGACTCCACGATCGCCGCCATCGCTCACCCCGACAACGCGGGGGCAGACCTCTCGGTCCTCGCCGAGGACATCCAGGACCGGTCCTCGAACGCGACGCGTTTCTTCGCGATCGCCGGGCCCGAGGAGCGATCGGTCGAGGGCGGGAACACGTCGCTGATCGTCTACCCGAACGTCGACTATCCCGGCCTCCTGCTCGAACTCCTCGAACCCTTCGCCGAGCGGGACGTCAACCTCTCGCGACTGGAATCCCGGCCCAGCGGCGAGCGACTCGGTGATTACGTCTTCCACATCGACGTCGAGGCCGGCCTCTACGAACAGCGGCTTCAGGACGCTCTGGACGTCGTCGAGGATCTGGCGAGGGAGGGCTGGGTCAAGCGACTCGGCTCCTACGATACGCGTCACGTGGTCGAATAGCGATCTCGTCACGTGGTCGAGTAGTCGTCCCGACTCAGCTATCGTCGGTGACGAACTCATAGGCGTCGTAGACCAGCGCGACCGTGAGGAGTCCGGTCACGACCTGGGGAACCCGGCGTCGCGTCCGCATGGCGTCGATCGCAGCGAGGACAAGTGCGAGCAGGAACGTCCAGTGATCGAGCTGTCGGAGATGGTCGATGGCGCGGTCGGTCATCCTGGCCTCCGTCTCGGGTCTCCAGCCAGTTCAGTCGTCGGCTTCCGATTCCGTCTGGGCACGGCGTTCGGCAGCCCGCTCGATGAACTCCTGGGGCAGTTCGTCGATCTCGCCGGCCTGGACGGCCCAGAGCTTGGCGTAGAGGCCGTCTTCGGCGAGTAAGTCCTCGTGGGTCCCGCGCTCGACGATCCGCCCGTCCTCGATCACGACGATCTTCTCGGCGTCCTTGATCGTCGAGAGTCGGTGAGCGATGGCGAAGGTCGTCCGGTCTTCGGTCAGTTTATCCAGCGAGCGCTGGATCAACATCTCCGTCTCCGTGTCGACGTCGGAGGTCGCCTCGTCCAGGACGAGGATCTCGGGATCCTTGAGGATCGCTCGCGCGAGGGCGATCCGCTGGCGCTGGCCACCCGACAGTTTCACGCCGCGCTCGCCGACTTTCGTGTCGTAGCCGTCGGGAAGGTTCTGGATGAAGCGGTGGGCTTCGGCCATCTTGGCCGCCTCGACGACTTCGTCCTTCTCGGCGTCGAACGTGCCGTACTCGATGTTCTCCCGGACGGTCCCGTAGAACAGGAACGTCTCCTGGCTGACGTATCCCAGGGCCTGTCGGAGACTCGGGATCGTCGCCTCGCGGAGGTCCGTCCCGTCGATTTCGATTGCCCCCTCGTCGACGTCGTACATCCGGAGGAGGAGCTTCATCACGGTGGACTTGCCTGCGCCGGTCGGCCCGACTAAGGCGACGGTGTCGCCGCCCTCGACCTCGAAGGCGATGTCCTCGACGATGGTCTCCGTCTCGTCGTACCCGAAAGTGACGTCGTCGAATGTGACGTCGCCGTCGGTGACTTCCAGGGGTTCGGCGTCGGGGTCCTCGACGATCCGGCTGGGCGTGTCCATCAGCCCGAAGATGCGCTCGCTGGAGGCGTGAGCGCGCTGGTACATGTTGATGATCTGTCCAAATTGCGCCATCGGCCAGATGAACCGCTGGGACAGCAGGATGAAGCCGACGAACTCCCCCACCGAGAGCTTGCCCGTGAAGAACCACGGCCCGGTTCCGGTGGTCTGGGAGGTGAACACCCACAGGCCGCCGACGAGGAAGGTGACGACGAACCCGACGCCCGACAGCAGCCGGAGGCCGGGGAAGAACTTGATCCGGGTGCCGATGGCGTCCCAGTTGGCGTCGAAGTAGTCCTCGGAGACATCATCCACCCGATCGGATTCGAAGGTCTCGGTGTTGGCGGCCTTGATGACCTGGATGCCCCCGAGGTTGTTCTCCAGGCGTGAGTTGAGCTGGCCCACGGACGACCGGACGTCGGCGTACTTGGGTTGGATAGTCTCGACGAACTTGTAGGTGAAAAAGCCGATCAGGGGGACGACGCCGAGCGTCACCAGCGCGAGCTGCCAGTTCCAGTAGAAGAGGATCACGGAGATCCCGAGCACCATGATCGATAGCCGGAAGAACGCGTTCATCCCTTCGTTGAGGAAGCGTTCCAATCGGTTGACGTCGTTCGAGAGGATCGACATGAGTTCGCCTGTCTGCTTGTCGGCGAAGAAGTCCATGTTCAGCCGCTGCATCTTGTCGTAGGTGTCCGTCCGGACGTTGTGCTGGATGTTCTGGGCGAAGGTGTTCCACCCCCAGTTGCGCGTCCAGTGGAAGCCGGCCCCGATCAGGAACGCGGCGGCGATGATACCGACGGTGAGCCAGAGCTGTGCGCTCTGGGTTTCGGGAATCAGCGACTGGGGGACCAACCAGAGGCTGTACTGCTGGTCGTCGAAGATGGCGTCGATGGCGAGCGTAAGCAGGAGGGGCGGAAGCAGGTCGAGGATTCGGGCGGCGACGCTGCTGACGAACCCGATCGTGAACGGGAACGAATACTCCCGCCCGTATTCGGCAAACAGTCGGCGCATCGGGCGATCCGCGCGGTCGCGGACGTCCTCGAATACTTCGTCGTCGTCGAGGTCGATGCTCATTCGACTGTCCCAGGAGTCGCCGGGAGAAAAGACCATCGGAAAGATGGTGATAAATCACATCTTAGATTTGGCCCGTGTTGTCGAGACTCACGTCTCTGGCACCGGGTTCAGCACTGCACACACGCAAAACCACTCGACGGTATCGGCTTCTCGAACGGAAACTCAGAACGGGTTGCCGCCCCCATGCCACCCATGCTGCCCATGTCCCCATGTCGCCGCCCTCCATCTACTCATCATGCGTTCCATATCTGCATCGCCCATGCCCTGGAACTGATTGAGGGTGCGGTCCATCATCTTGTGCTGTTTGAGCAGTTCGCGGATGTAGTCCTTGGTTTCTCCAATCTCACGCGTAAACGGGAATCTCCTGCTTCAAGGATCCAGTATTCCTAAGTGACAAGGACAGAAAATTTCACCGTAGGTAAATATATGAATATGGATTCGCTGCGTGCCGATGGATGGGCAGATGTTGTCGTGCTCCTCTTGACGACAATAGTACTAGTATGTGTCTGGTACTTAGAAGGCCTGTATTTGAACTGGATCGTATTCGGTGGAGGCATTGGTGCAGGTGTAGTATGGTATTTCATCATTGAATTCGCAGAAGAAAACCGTGTGTCTGGATTTCTGCTCACGATGTCGTTTATTTTCGTGGTGGTTCTAGCGATGCAACAAGATTCATTATTCGCTGGGGTCGTTGCTCTGTCGACAACGACTACTGCGATCAAAGCGTACGACGTGTATCTATAACAGGCCCGTTGAACGTTCGATCTTCGGCACCTCACAGGAGTTACTGTTCACAATGGCTGCTTTCCGCCTGTTCTCGATCAGTCTCCGAGCGGCCCGTCAGGCCCACCCCCCATTTCGCCGCCCTCCATCTGCTTCATCATGCGTTCCTGTCGGCGTCGCCCATTCCCTGGGACTGGCTGCGCGTCCGCTCCATCATCTTCTCTTGCTCCAGTATCGGAATCGCGAGTCTTGCAGGATGTGTTTGCTACGCAGCTGGTGCCGCCGGGTCGGTTCCGACAGGAGGCCTCAGTGGGCTCGCAGCATCAGGGCTCTGCTCGGGGCTCACTGCAGCGATTGATCAACTCATCAATGTGGACATGATCCCGAACAAGGCAGAACTATCGGTAGCTTACTGGGATCAAGACGAAACGAACTATTTTGGCTTGAATACCAGTCCCACTATCGCAATGGGTCTCGCCGGGGATTGGAGCGCTGATTACGACGATATGGGGAAGATAGGAGAGCTAGACTACAATGGTCATCTAGGGTACTAGCACCAAATTATGTTCAGATTGTCACTATATGTCGGAGGTCAGAGACTACAACTATAATTGTATAGGTATCTGAGAAGAGAAATGTATAAGCAAACCACACTCATTTAAATAATAAATATGGATCTGAAATCACTTCGTGCCGATGGATGGGGAGACATTGTATTCTTGCTCGTAGGGACACTTTCAGGAGTAGCTATCTGGTATACACGTGGATTCTACGTGAACTGGATCGTAGTCGTTTCTGGCATCGGTGCAGGTGTCGTACTGTATCTTATCACCACATTCGAAGAGGATCACCCTGTTGTTGCATTTCCGATCACGATGGTGTTCGTTCTCTTACTGCTCATAGCACTCTATGAAGAAACGTTAATTGCGGGGGTCGTTGCTGCCTGCACAACGACAACAACGATCAAAGTATACGAGGTATATCTCTCGTAGGCACTCTGTTTCAGGCCAGACATTTGGCACCTCACAGGGACGAACCGCTCAAAATGGCTGCTTTCCGCCTGTTCTTGATCAGTCCGAAGGGTCCGAGTCCGCCCATGCCGCCCCCGCCCATGTCGCCTTGATCAATCTGTTTCATCGTGCGTTCCATATCTGCATCGCCCATGCCTTGGAACTGATTGAGGGTGCGGTCCATCATCTTGTGCTGTTCGAGGAGTTCCCGGATGTAGTCCTTGGTTTTCCCCAATCTCACGCGTAAACAGGAATCTCCTGCTTCAAGGATCCAGCATTCCTAAGTGACAAGGACAGAAAATTTCACCGTCGGTAAATATATGAATATGGATTCGCTGCATGCTGACGGCTGGGAAGACGTTGTAGCGTTCTTCGTGATAGTAATAGCAGCAGTAGTCTCTTGGTATACACATGGTTTCTACCTGGACTGGGGCGTATTCGTCGTCGGTATTGGCACTGGCATCGTGGTATACTTCATTTTCGACTTCGTGGAGGATCGTCCTGTAGTGGTTGAATTTCCAATCACGATGGTACTTATTCTCGGTATGCTCATCGCGCTCTACGAAGAGACAGTAGTCGCTGGAGCCGTCGCTGCCGTAGCAACGACTACTGCGATCAAAGCGTACGACGTGTATCTATAACAGGCCCGTTGAACGTTCGATCTCCGGCACATCACGGGGTTACTGTTCACAATAGCTGCTTTCCGCCTGTTCTCGATCAGTCCCCGAAGGGCCCGCCGCCCATGCCACCCATGCCGCCCATATCGCCCATGTCCCCCATGTCGCCGCCCTCCATCTGCTTCATCATGCGCTCCATGTCGGCGTCGCCCATGCCCTGGAACTGGTTGAGGGTGCGGTCCATCATTTTGTGCTGCTCTAAGAGTTCCCGGATCCGCTCCTCGGGTTTGCCGGAGCCACGCGCGATGCGTTCGGTCCGGCTGCGGCCGATCTGGCGCGGGTTCTCGAGTTCGGCCTCGGTCATCGAGTCCATGATGACCTCGAAGTCACGCATGCGCTCCTGGGTGACGTCCATGGCGTCGTCGGGCAACTGATCCATCATCCCGCCGCCCAGACCGGGGATCATGTCCATGACCTGATCCAGCGGCCCCATCTTGTTCATCGCCTCCATCTGCTTGCGCATGTCCTTGAGGGTGAACTCGCCATCGAGCATGTCCTCCGGACCCCAGTCCCCTTCTTCGGCCTGGGTTTCCTCCATCGCGCGTTCGACGCGTTCCGTGAGTTGCTGGAGGTCACCCATCCCGAGCAGCCGGGAGATGAACCCGGAGGGCTCGAAGCGCTCGACGTCCTTGACCGTCTCGCCGGTGCCCAGGAAGGCAATCGTCGAGTCGGTCTCGTTGACGGCGACGAGGGCACCGCCACCCTTGGCCGTCCCGTCGAGTTTGGTGATCACGACGCCGTCGATGCCGACCGCGTCCTCGAAGCGGCTGGCCTGTTCTTTGGCTTCCTGGCCGATCGCGGCGTCGAGCACCAGCAGGTTGTGGTCCGGGTCGGCGACCGATTCGATGTCTTCGAGTTCGTCGATAAGCCCGTCTTCCAGCGCGTGTCGGCCTGCCGTGTCGACGATCTGGACGTCGGCGTCATCAGTCGCTTCGAGTCCATCGCGGGCGATCTTGACCGCGTCGTCCTCGTCGGGATCGCCGTAGAAGTCGACCTCCGCTCGCTCGGCCATCTCCTCGGCCTGTTCGTAGGCCCCGGGCCGCCAGGTGTCGGTCTGGATGACTGCGGGACGGAGCCCCTTTTTCGAGAACCACCAGGCGATCTTCGCCGCGGAGGTGGTCTTCCCCGACCCCTGGAGGCCCGCCAAGACGATCGTCTGGGGTTCCAGGGGGAGCTCGGTCGATTCGCCGACCAGGTCGACGAGTTCCTCGTAGACGATGCGCAGTACCCAGTCCCGCGCGGAGGTACCGGCCGGCGGCTCCTCCTCCAGGGCGCGGGTCTCGATGCTGTCGGAGAGGTCCATCACCAGGTCGACGTCGACGTCGGCCTGGAGCAGCGATCGCTGGATCTCCTTGACGACCGCCTGGACGTCCTCCTCGCTGATGCGGGACTTCCCCCGGAGGCCGTCGAGTGCCCCCCGCAGGGACGATCCCAGATCGTCGAGTACCATTTGTCCCTCGGTAGGCGATGACGGCGGTAAAGCCTTTTTGTCGGCCGTGCTCGGGCTGCCCTTTGATTTCGCGGACGCCGCCCGGGCTCAATTGTCGCCGGTGAGTGGGACGACGACGTCGTCATCTTCGCCAATTGCCCCCTGCTCGCGGAGCCGCTCCAGCCCGGCGACCGCCGTCGCGCTGGTCGGCTCGACCCCGAGTCCACACCGGGCAAGTCGATCGTGGGCCTGCTCGGTCTCGGCGGCCGTGACGGCGATTGCGTCGCCGCCACTCGCTTCGATCGCGTCGAGGATCCCGCCCCGTCGGACCGGCTCGGCGATCTGGATGCCGTCGGCGAAGTCGTTCCGGCCGGCGTCGCGATCGTTCCCGCGGGCCGCGGCGATCGGTGCGACGCCGCTGGCCTGGACGCCGAAGAGTCGCGGCACGTCGTCGATCCAGCCGGCACGCTGCAGGCGATCGAACCCGCGAGATGCGCCCAGAAACAGCGTCCCGTGACCCAGTGGCGTCACCACGGCGTCGGGGGCTTCCCAGCCGCGCTGGGCCGCGACTTCGAGCGCGAACGTCGCCGTCCCGACCAGAAATAGTGGCTCCCAGGCGTGGCTGGCGTAGTAGCCGTCCCCTGCCTCGACCGCGTCGATGCAGGCCTGGGTCACGTCCGCTCGGTCGCCCTCGACCTGCCGCAGGGCGGCTCCCGTCCGTTCGATCGCCCGAAGTTTCCCCGGTTTGGCGTCGCTTGGCACGAAGATCTCGGCGTCAATGCCGGCACGGGCCGCGTATGTCGCGATCGCCAGCCCCGCATTGCCCGAGGAGTCTTCGACCACCCGCCCGGCCCCGCGTTCGAGGGCGTGGGAGAGCACGACCGCCGCGCCGCGATCCTTGAAGCTCCCCGTCGGAAACAGGTGTTCGAGTTTGTACTGGAGGCCAGTCGCCTCGGCGTCGATCAGCGGGGTCCACCCTTCGCCGAGCGTCACCAGTGGCTCGACGGGCAGGAAGCCTTCACAGGCCCACAGACCGCTGTCGCGGTCGATCTCGGGCGGCTGTGCGGGCAGGTCGGGGAGCCCCCGCAGGTCGAGCGGACTCCCGCATGCACATCGCCAGGGACCCTCGAGTGGGTACGTCCGTCCGCAGTCAGTACAGACGCGCTCCATGAGCGTTCTTTCGGCCCCGGGATGACGGATCTGTCGCTCGTGATTCTCTCGCCCAGTGTCGCTCGGGATGCAGTCGCCTCAGGCCCTCGGTGCTCAGTCGGCCGCAGCGTGGTCGGTTCGGCGTTCCCAGTCCGGGTCGAGCCGACGCCGGATCGCGGGGACGAGCGACGCGTCCAGCGAGTACCGGCCGCTTCCGACGACCAGCAGTGCCGAGAGCAGCCCGAACAGCGTGATGTGAGCCAGCACGGGGTCGTCGGGCAGCCCGAACAGCGTCGTCGTCAACATCAGGAACCCGACGGCGGCGGTCCCTCTGGTGAACAGCCCCAGGATGAACGCAACGCCGACCGCGGCCTCGACCAATCCGGCACCGAACACCCACAGCTCCGGGGACACCGGTACGACCGCCGTGAGGTTGTACTTCTCGACCACTGCGATGCCACCCGCCGGGTTGAGCCACTTCTGTGTGATACCGAGAAACATGAAGTTCACCCCGACGAACAGCCGCAACAGGGGGGCAACCGGTAACTTGTCGATCCCCACTTTGGCGATCATCTCCGCGGGCGTGGGCAGTCCGCGGGCGCGACTCGCGAGCGTCCCCTCGGTGACGACCAACCGCCGAAGCAGCATGTCCGCGCTGGGCTGGCCGGCACCGACGATCATGATGGCCAGAAAGCCCGCGATGTACTCGCTGGCCAGCAGGAGTGTACTGTCAGTGGCGAGCAAGCCGAGATAGATGACCAGCCCCGCGGCGGCGACCAATCGCGTCGCCAGTCCAAACAGGAGCAAAAACCCGATCGCGACCTGGAGGAGGCGTGCCTCGACCGGCAGACTCGGCGTGAAGAGGTAGCCGGCGAAACCGGCCCCCACGAGGGGCAGACCGACCGTCAGCCGGAGCATCCAGGGCAGGTACGGCCGGTAGGACTGCAACGTCCGGCTGGCGACGGCGATATCCGGCACCAGTCGCGAAAACCGGAAGTAACCGGCGAGGAGCAACCCCGCACCCAGTGCGCCACCGGCCAGCAAGGCGACGCTTGCTGGGTCACTGAACACGGCGGCGAAGAGCTCAGCCGCGCTCCCGGTACTATCCTCGTCGGTGACGTACTTGACATGCGCACTTGCTTGGCCAGCAAAACCGACTGATGAGACTCCTGCGAGCAGGAGTGTAAGGAGTGTCCGATCCGAAGCTGTTGGCATAGGAAACCTAGGGCCGAGAGGAGTAATATCCTTGGCCTCCCGGAATTTCGTGTCGGCACGGGGTCACGTTTCGATCGTCGATCCGTCTCGACAGCTGTCGCCGTCACAGTCGCCGCCGTGGTGGGATCGGTCGGTTTGATTCCGTGGTGACGCCGCTCCCGAACGTTCGTCTGAGGCTCGCACCGAAGCCGACGATAGCGACGACGCCGACCACGGTCGGCCCCAGTATTGGCACGGCCGACAGACCGACGAGAGTGGTCGCACCCACGAGGACACCGAGCCAGGTCGTGAGACGCCCCGATCGGTGACTGATCGTCTTGCCGAGTGCCAGGATCGCGACCGCGTCGCTCACGAGGACGAAACACGCCTGGATGGTGAACGTGACCAGCCAACTCAGCGCCCGGAACTGACTGTACACACCAAATGCTACCAGGGTCAGCAAGGGAATCGCGTAGCCGACTGCGCCGACGATTCCGACACCGAACGAGAGCAGTGTACTTGTTCTGGCAGTCCGGGTTGCGTCCGCCGTCCACTTCGGGGCGAACGCGAGCAGAAACGGCACCAGACACACCGCGATGATGGTTCCGCCCCCGAGGAGCTGGAACGGTTCAATCCCGGAGACGGTGCTGAGCGGTTCAAGCGGATCGCCGAAGGCCATTGGTGTTCCCCCACCCACGTCACTCACAGTGTCGTGACACTGACCCGGGAAAAATAAATCTCGTGATTGTCGCCCTATACGTCGAGTGCTTCCATCGACTCGACATCGAAGCGCAGCACCTCGGGTTCGCCGTCCAGCAGATCCGGCAGGTGTTCGCCGAAGGCCTGGTAATGGTCGGTCTGGGTGTGGGCCTCCAGCGCTTCGGCGTCCTCGTAGCGCTCGATGAACCGGATCACGTTCTCATCTTGAAGGTCGACCGTGGCCCGGTACTCGATGGTGCCGTCCTCCTGGTTCGACCCCTCGACGAGGTCGTCGGTGAGTTCGATGGCTTGCTCTCGTTTCTCGGGCTTGATCGGGAACGACGCGTGAAGTACGATCATGTGGCTTCCTCGCGTGGTTCGACCCCTGGCGATGTAAGTCCTGTCGAAGCGGGGGAAGCCGGTCGCCACTGCGGACGGATGCGGGCGTCCGGGCCGCCGACGCTATTCGATCGCAATGATCCCATCGCCGACTGGGACGTACAGCAGTCCGTTGCCGATTGCTGGTGGGTTGGGGGTTGCCGACCAGGATATCGATACGTTGTGTTCCGCGTAGTTGACCGAATCGAGGACATCCCCCTCGGTCGAAATCGCTTTCACGCCCGGTGTCGAGGTATCATAAATAACGTCCCCGGCAGCGACGGGAATTCCGATCGTCTCGCCGATCTCGACCGACCAGGCAAGCGAACCGTCTTCGATAGCAAAACAATGGAAGGTCTCGGGGTCGTCGTTTCCCCCGAACGCGCCATAGCCCGTCGCGACGACGAGATCGTCCATCGGGAGGGGCATGCCATAAACACCCGAGGCCGGGGGCAGTTCGTCGACGTTTTGCTCGGTTACGTCGGATAATTCAAGATACGGGTGGTTTTCACCCTCGATCCCCGGTGGTCTGTATCGGGATCGTTCCGCCCCATCCTCAGTGTCGAGGGCGACGAGCGGAGACATCCACCCACCGCTCCCCTGCCGGGAGCCGGCAGTATAGATGTCCTCAGCGATCGTCGGTAGCGTGAACCCGAGGGGATCGCTCACGGGTTCGAGATGGGGTCCTGAAATATCGAGCGGCGTGTCCCACGCGAGGTCCCCGTCGTCGATATTTCGGGCGAGAAGGTCGGTTGGCTCATCTTCTTCCGTCTCCCTGGCATAGATGATGGTGTCTCCGGCGAGCGAACCAAACGGTGCCGTTGTTTCAACCATCGTGTCGACGGCCCACTTCTCGACACCGGATTCGGCGTCGAACGCGTATAGTCCACGCTCATCGGTGTCGTCCACGGATATCTCGACGAAGATCCTGCCGTCGTCAACGATCATATTCCCTGCAGACGACAGTCCGAGATCGAGTTCGCGCTCGGTCTCACCGGTTTCCGGATCGAGGACGGTGACGCCCAATGAATCGCGTGGCGCGGTTTCACCTTCGGCGTCGGTGGCGTCACGTCGATAGTCCGCTGGGACAGTTGGCTGGTAGATCTGCCCGTCGTCGATCCGGTGGCCAAAATACGGCACTGCGTTACCGTTCGCTAACACAGGCAATTCTCGGGACCACTTGATCGCTCCGGACGTGTCTGTTGCGACCAAACGACGGTGTGTCATATACGTCTCGCCTGGTCTCTCATTGTTCCTGCTCTGGAACTGCACTCCCCAGATAAGCAGGTCATCGGCGAGCAGTGGCCACGTCGAATGCGTTCCCATGACGAGCCCATTCGAGAGGTCGATGTCTTCGACTTCTTCGGCGATGTCCTCGTACCGCAACTGCCAGGCGAACGACAGCGACTCGCCGGGCCCCTCCTCAGCAGCGATCCGGCCTGTCCGAGCCACGTCTCCCCTATAGGCACCCCAGTTCTCGCCCCCGTCGCTAGTATTGCCCCCCAGCACGGCGTCGAGCTGTCCACAGCCGGCTAGGGACGTTGTTAGTGCCCCGATACTCGCCAGGCCGAACTGCCGTCTGTTCATGTTGGTGGATTTGACAGTGCGCCATATAATAGTTCTCACTCTGGCCACACTATCCGGTCACAATTCGGGACCGAACCAGCGCGTCAGTACGAGTCGATGTCGGTGCCGACAGAACAGACGTACTCGCCGCTCGCGACCTGTGGGAGTCGGCGCGTCCGCCAGAAGATGCCCGTCGAGTCGGCGGTCACCCGCTCTTTGACCGTCCCGAAGACGTCGGTGACGGTGAACAGCGTCTCGCCGCGATCGACCCGCTCGCCCAGATCGGGCTCGAAGTCGAGGAGTCCGCCCGCCGGCGCGCCGTACTGGTCGAAGGAACTCGCTCTGGTCTGGGGTTCCATCGGGGCCTCACCGTCGAGAAAGTCGTAGTGTCTGAGCACGTTCCGGACGCCTGTAACGCCGATCCTGATCGACTCGTCGTCGAACCCGACCGCCCCGCCGAGTTCCGGATCGATCGTCGGGACGCCGTCGTCTGGGGCGGCCCGCGCGAGTTGGCCGTCCGGGCCCTTCTTGTCGAGGACGGTCCCGCAGTCGAAGGCCTTCGCGAGTTCGAGACACTCGTCGTGCAACCGGTGGCGGGTGCCACATCGGACGCGCGTCTCATCGATCATCCGGCTGGTCGAACCCTGGTGGAGGTCAACAACGAGGTCGGCCCGCATCGCCGCCTCGAACGTCGCTGCGGCGATGCGCTCGCTGGTCGTCCCCGTTTCCTCGCCGGGGTAGGCCCGGTTCATCTTCGTGTCGTCGATCGGGTTGCGGTGCTCGGCCACCTGGAAGGCGTGGTAGTTGACGATCCCGACGATCAGGATCGTCCCGCTGATCTCCGTCGGATCGAGTCGCGGGACCAGCCGCTGGATCACACCGACGCCGTTGAGTTCGTCGCCGTCACTGGCGGCCTGCAGATACAGTGTCTTCCCGTCTTCTGTTCCGTTGACGACCGCCACCGGCAACCCGACGTCACTCCCGTCCCGTGTCTCGCCGACGTACAGTCGCCCGGTGGCGACCTCGCCGGGATCGGCGCTCGCCGTGCCCAGACTCGTCATTGGGGGAACTGCGAAGGGGAACGGCCTTTAGTGTGCTGTCTCCGGCGTGGGATGCACGCTTTGGAGACCGCTCGCAGAATCAGGCCACGATCGGCCGTCTCAGGCTTCGATTTTCTTGTAATCGACGTACTCGCCGCCGCGGAAGTCCTCCAGCAGGTTGATCCCCGCCGTCGTCCCCTCGCCGACCGAGACGTTGACTTGACGTTGGACGCCGGTGATTTCGAATTCCATGCCATGACAGCTGAGACTTTTCGAATTGGACGTAGTTGTGTTAGGGATCAGTAAATTAATACACATGCAACAATCAATCTGGGTATGAGAAATACAAGCGAGGCAGTGATAATCGCCCTGTTAGGATTGATTCTGGCTGAGCTCGCTTCAACAGGTGAGACAGCTGTTCTTCGTACTCTCACACTAATCATGTTCTATATATCAATGATCTATTCTATCACAATAGTATTTGAAGATGTATTGGATAGAAGAAAAAATAAGCGCTAACTATATTCTTGCTGTAACCACACTCCCTCGTTTTCGTTCTCAGCTTATATTGAGTGTCCCGTAAATCGGCCGTCTCAGGCTTCGATTTTCTTGTAGTCGATGTACTCGCCGCCGCGGAAGTCCTCCAGTAGGTTGATCGCCGCCGTCGTCCCCTCGCCGACGGAGACGTTGACCTGGCGCTGGCCGCCAGTCAGGTCGCCGGCAGCGTAGACGCGGTCGACGCCCGTGTATTGGTCCTCGTCGACGTCGAGGTACGAGCCGTCCCGCGCGATGCCCAGCATGTCGGCGATGTCGGTCCCGCCCGCCGCGCCGAGCGCGATGAAGACGCCTTCGACGTCGAGTTGCTCGCCCGAGTCGAGTTCGACACCCTCGACGACCTCGTCGCCGACGATGTGATCGACCGGTTCCTCGATGACCGGAATGCCCTCGCCCTCGAGCTGGTCGAGCAGCGCGTCGTCCATGTCGATAGCGTTGCCGTTGGTGAGCACGCGCACGTCGTCGGTGTAATCCAGCAGCATCATCGCCTCCTTTGCGGCGTAGTTGCCCGCGCCGACGACCGCGACCGGCTTGTCGCGATAGAAGAAGGCGTCACACTCGACACAGTAGGAGACGCCGCCGCCCTCGTAGTCGTCGACGTGGGGGATCGCCGGCGTCTCGTAGGACGCGCCGGTCGCGAGGATGATGCCTTTGACCGCATACTCGTCGACTTCGGTCTCGATGCGGTAGCCGTCGCCGTCCTCGCCGACCTGGACGACCTCCTCCTCGACGATCGCCGCGCCGAACTTCGTCGCCTGTTCCTGGCCCACGTCGACGAGCTCGGGGCCGCTCGCGCCCTCCGGGAACCCGTAGACGTTCTCCATCCAGTCGACATCCCTGGTCGTGCCGCCGCCCTTGTCGAAGACGAGCGTTTCCTGATCTGCGCGTGCTGTATAGACGGCTGCGGCCAATCCAGCCGGACCGCCACCGATGATCGCTACGTCTGCCATTGTGTATTGATAGTACAATACCGCTGCCCATAAACGGCTCGGTTCGGGCGAACCCATCGCCGAATTCTGCATAGATCCTCATGTATTTCGGGGTTTTGTGGTTTCAGAGAACAACCGGCGAGTGTTCAATATTGTATGCAAACAGCAATCAAAGCCGATCCGCTCTCACACCATCCCGAAGAGATTCGCCAGCGCGATCCCGAGCACCGTGGCGAAGGCGACGTGCAGCAGCGTCAGCGCGGCCGTCGCGGGTCGAGGCAGGTCATAGACCGTCGAGATCGCGACGGCGTCGGCGAGAACGGTCGCGACGACGACGATCCCGACACCCAACTCGGGGGAGACGAAGCCGACGCTCGCCACGCCGTAGCGCTGGAGCAGCAGCGAGACAACCGCCGGGACCGCGCCGGCGTAGGCGGCCCGCTGGGAGCGGACCTCGCCGATAAAGAACGTCGCTGCGAGGTGGAGTGTCACGGCGTAGAACACCCACGCCCCGACGAAGGTTGCGACCAATAGGACGAGGGTGCTACTGAATGGCCCGCCCTGCAACGGGATCGATGCGAGTGACACCGCTGGCGCGTCGATCGCAGCGAGAGAGAAAGACGGGGAGAGCGTCCACATACTCGCGATTCCGGTCGCAGTCGTTTGTGCGTTGTTATTCGAGGAGGCCGAGTTCCTCGAGCCGGGAGACGATCTTGTCGACGGCCTTCTTGGCGTCGTCGGGTTCCTTGCCGCCGGTGATGACGAGCTTTCCGGAGCCAAAGAGGAGTGCGACGACGTCGGGGTCGTCCAGCCGGTAGACGAGACCGGGGAACTGCTCGGGTTCGTACTCGATGTTCTCCAGGCCCAGCCCGATCGCGATCGCGTTCAGGTTGAGATTCCGGCCCAGATCGGCCGAGGTGACGATGTTCTGGACGACGATCTCGGGGTCCTCGTCGACCTGAATCTCCAGGTCACGGAGCTTCCCGAACACGATCCGGAGACTCTCGTGGACGTCGTCGGTACTCTTTGCGCCGGTACAGACGATCTTGCCCGATCGGAAGATCAGCGCCGCCGACTTGGGTTCCTGGGTCCGATAGACGAGGCCGGGGAACTGCTCGGGGTCGTAATCGGCCCCTTCGAGGTCCATCGCCACGCTCTGGAGATCGAGCTCCTGACCGATACCGGTTGAGGCGACGACGTTTTCGATGTTGATTGTTTCCTTGGGGTCAACCATGACTCGAACTATAAATCGTATTTAAGGCTTATAAAGGTTGGTATTTAACGTTTATAAGTATCCCTATATTCGGGGTATGGGGGGTTTTAGGGGCGGACGGGCGGGATTCCGGGTAAGCACGCTAAGACGTTCATTTCGGTCGCCTCCCTCAGGACCGAACCGGTCGGAGCGATCGATCGCCAGAACCAAGCATCGAGCCCTGTTGCTGAGACGCGTGTACCTGCTGGAACTCGCCGGCACCGACGACGCCTTCGCCGCCTACGAGGCCGCGAGCGCTGCCAGTCGGGTCACCGTCCGCGGCGGGGGTGTCGCGACTGCCCGCGGGATCACCGACCGGGTGTCACAGCTGGCGCTGACCCACCGGGTGAACGAGTTGCTCGGGACGGCTGCACCGGACCTTGCGAGCGCTCGCGCACTGGTGGAGGCAGCCAGCATCGACCGCTCGGGGTCGGTCGCGGTGCGAGCGCGGGACGTCCGCGGCGCGACGGGCGTGAGCACGCAGGCCGTCGAGCGCGCGCTCGGTTCGATACTTGTCGAGCGCGGGTTCGCGGTCGACCTCGACGATCCCGACCACGAACTCCGGGCGGTGTTCGCCGGCCCGCCCTCGACAACTGAGTGGGACGGCGACGGTATCGAAATCGCGCCTGATGCTGGCGAGGACGGACTCTGCGCACTCGGCTGGCTCGCGGTCGAACCGGAGCGGGACTTCACCGATCGCGCGCCGACCGATCGCCCGTTCTTCCAGCCGGGGAGCATGGATCCCGCCCTCGCCCGAGCACTGGTCAACGTTGCCGGCGCACGGCCCGGCGCGCGCGTGCTCGATCCGATGTGCGGGACTGGCGGCCTCCTGCTGGAAGCGACGCGGGTCGGCTCGGCGGTCGTCGGCGTCGATGCCCTGGAGAAGATGGTTCAGGGGACGCGCGAGAATCTCGTGGCTGCAGGGGCTGACGAGTTCCTTGTCTGCCGGGGCGACGCCAGGCGGCTTCCATTCGGGACCGATGCGTTCGATGCCGTCGTCGTCGATGCGCCGTACGGGCGACAGACCAAGGTGTCGGCGGACTCGCTGGCTGTGCTACTCGAAGATGCACTCGGGCAAGCCCGTCGGGTCGCGCCCCGGGCCGTCGTCGTCGGGGATCGCCCCTGGGCTGACGTCGCCCGCGAGGCTGGCTGGAGCGTCTCGGCACAGTTCCAGCGTCGCGTCCACCGCTCGCTCGACCGGTTCGTTCACGTGCTCGATCGCGGGTAAGTCCGTCAAGCCCTGGCTGCCGCCGAGAGTGCTTCCCCGTTTCCCCAATCATGCCGCCTGGAGTATCTTCCTCATCATGTCGAGTTCCTGGATGAGATCGTCGTCACCGATCGAATCAGCTTCCCCCTCAAAGTACCCCCGGAACCGTTCGATCCGGGACTCGTAGGGCGAAGAGACCGCCAGCGGCTGGGACTGCTGTTCCCACTCGCCGAGCGGCAGGTCTTCCGGTGGCACCTCGATCTCATCCTCGGCCGTGACCGTGACTCGGTCGGGATCACGTTCGTTGACCATCCAGTTCTTCAGGAGGTCGGCGTACCGGGCCAGCAGGATCGCCTTGCGGATTCCCGTGTTTGCGAAATATTCCGGCGACTCTTCCGGGAACTCGATGGTCCGCGTCGTCTCGTCCGCCGACCCCGATCGATCCTCCCAGGACGCCCGCAACGTCATGTCCCCGCTGGCTTCCCCGTCGAGTTTGACCAGCACCACGCCGCCGCGCGTCTTCCCGTCCGATTTCGGGGACGGGAACAGCGTGTTCACTGAAAGCAGTTCGTCGGTCGCGTCCTCGGCGGCTGTCGAGCCGTAGACCTTCGCGATTTCGGCGTCCGCAGCGTCGAGTTCTACCGAGAGATCGTACACGAGCGGCGTCACCATGTACTCGAACTCCTCGCCGAGATACGTCTCGAAGTTCTCGGCGGAGTGGACCGATCGGTAGTTCGCGCCGCGGACGGCGGTGATCTCGTCGACGAGTTCCGGGTTGAAGTCGACGCCGACGCCGACGAAACTCGTGTGGATCCCGTCTTCGGCGTAGCCCGCGAGGCGATCCTGCAGGGCTTGATCGTCAGTCTGGCCGGTGTTCGGCATCGCGTCGGTGACGACGATCTGTCTGGTCTCGGCTTCCGTGGGGTCAGCGTCGGCGTACTCGCCGAACATGTCGGCGGCCTCGGCCATGCCCTCGGCGATGTTCGTCCCGCCGCCGGCCTGGACGTCCTCGCGGATGTGCCCACGGATCGCGTCCATGTCGGTCGTCTCGACGTCCCGGAGTGGCTTGGCGACGGTCGCCTCGTTGTTGAACAGGACGACTCCCACCCGATCGTCGGGTTCGAGTTGTTCAGTCAACGCAACGAGGGCGTCCTTGGCGACGGCCATCTTCGTCCGGCTGTCTCCCTCCTCGACGGTGTGTCTGTTCCCGAAGCGATCGTAGTAGTACTGGTCGAACTGTGACCCCATCGACCCCGAGATGTCCAGGACGATCACGACGTCGAGCCGCTTGCGTTCGAAGGTCGACGTATCCAGCGTCGAGTTGAGTCCGACCGTGACATAGCGGTCCGTCGAGTCGCCCAGCGGGTCCGCCGTGATCGCCGTCGCGTATGAGGGACAGAACAGCGACGAGCACTCACCTGTCCCGCCAGTGTCGAAGTAGTAGTTGTAGAACAGTCCCTCGACCGGAAGGCTGTCGGGGAGTGGCAGGTACCCTTCCTCGACGTTGCGCCGGAAGTCCGCGACGTTGCTCGCGCCGCCGGCGGAAAGCCCGAGATCGGCACTTTCCGCGTTGGCACTCAATTGGACACCGGCCCCGCTACTCGCGTTCAGGCCGTCGGTCCGCTCGGCCGGGTCGTACTGCCAGTCGTCGACCGCGTCGGATTCCCGATCCTCGTCACCCAGCAGTCCGGCACAGCCGGCAAGCAATCCACCGGTACTGGCCGCACACAGCCGGAGGTACTGTCGCCTGCTGTGAGCCATGTCCGTCGTTACTGTCGCCGTTTATATTAATACGCTGAACGGTCAAGCGGCTGTTTGATTATCGGCCGTAGCGACGAGCATGCCGGTGACTCGATGGGCGGGCCATTCCCCCACCCGACCGGGTCGCTCACTCGACCGTCCCTATTCGAGGGACTTCGCCCGGTTCTGGAATTCGCCGCCACAGTCTGCACACTCGCCGGGGTGGGTCTCGGCCTCGACGATCGTCCCACACCCCATGCACTCGAACTGCGAGGTCACGTCCGCGGTGTCGTCCTCGACGTCCTGATTGTGTGGCATCGTAACATGTCCGGCCGCTATTCTTAAGTATTAATCGTACGAGGAATATAATGGCATATATACACATGGTGTTTCGTGTGGGTCACCCCACGATACTCACTCCCAGTTAGTCCCGGCGATCGGGCGACGCAGGCGGTTTGCGTTGGACACAACAGGAGTAACCGGACGGGCTTGCACAAGCCGCACGGCTTTTAGTCGTGAGTCGGGTATACGGTTTCACGCAATGATTTCAGAGGGCTGCGAGCAGTGTGCCAAGGGCGGGAAGATGGTGATCTTTGTCTACGGCTACTGCGACCAGCGCGACTGCTTTTACTGTCCGCTCGGCGAGAACCGCAAGAACGTCACCGACGTCTACGCAAACGAGCGCAAGGTCGAGGACGATCAGGACCTCATCGAGGAGGCCAAGCGCATGGACGCGCTGGGCTCGTCGCTGACCGGCGGCGAACCCCAGGAGGTCATGGACCGCACCTGCCGGTATATCTCCCTGCTCAAAGACGAGTTCGGCGAGGACCACCACATCCATCTCTACACCGGTATCACCGGGGGGCGCGAGAACATGCGCCGACTGGCGGCGGCCGGTCTGGACGAGATTCGGTTCCACCCGCCCCTGGACATGTGGGGTGACCTCCACGGCACCGAGTGGGAGGATATTCTCTATATCGCCCGCGAGGAAGGGCTCACGCCGGCCTTCGAGATTCCCGGTATCCGTCCGGAGGACGAGTTCGTCACCTTCGTCGAAGAGGGGGCCGCCGAATTCGTCAACGTCAACGAGTTCGAGATGAGCCAGGGCAACTACCGCCGGATGCAACAGCAGGGCTTCGACCTGAAGGAGGACCACATGAGCGCCGTCGAGGGGAGCCACGACGTGCTCGATTCGATGGCCAAACACCCGAAAGTCTACTTCTGTACGTCGGTGTTCAAAGACGCTGCCCAACATCGTAATCGGCTCAAGCGGATGGCCAAGAACGTCCGTCGTCCCTTCGACGAAACCACCGACGACGGTACCCTGGTTTACGGCAAGGCCTGGGTCGAGGCCGATCGCCTCGACGAACTCGGCGTCCCCGCGGAGTACTACGTCGAGAAATCCGAGCACGTCGAGATGGCGTGGTGGCTCTTAGAGGAGATGATCGAGGAGGGCGATATCGCGGAGGGCGAGATCGTCGAGCAGTATCCGACCGTCGACGGGACAGTGGTCGAGCGGACGCCGCTTCCGGAAGTCTCCGCCGAGCGAAGTGAGGCGGTTCGCCCGGATCGAACGGCGTGAGATCCGTGGTAGTTTTGACCCAGCTTTTGCGACGAGCGGGTTGCGGGCCGTCGGCCCGCAACCGGGAGCCGTGGCGGTTCCACCGCCACGCGGTAGCCAAGCGAAGCGCGGCTACCCGAGGACGAAAAGGTGGGACTGGGACGGTGGTCGAGCGGACGCCGCTTCCTGACGGATCGATCGATGGGACTGAGTCGGCCCAGTCTGTTCGAGCCGAGTAGGTACGACGGCTCGAGGTCGGGGCCGGGCCCCGCCGTCAGCGTCGAACGATCCGTCGAGCGAGCCAGACACAGCCCACGCCGAGGATAGCGCCGGCGACGACGTCGGTTCCCCAGTGGATGGCCAGGTACATCGTCGAGATCACGACGCTGCCGCCGACGAGCGTCGCGATCGGGAGCCATCGAGGATAGACACGGCGGGTCCGGTACGCCAGGGCGATCACAGTCACCGACAGGGACGTGTGCAACGACGGGAAGACGTTGGTGTTGGCGTTCACTTCACTTACGAGAAACTGCGAACTCGGCCAGTTCGTATACAGGAGTGGCTCCGTGAGGTCCGGGAGCAGGTTTCGTGGGCCATAGGCGATGAAGACGAGGTACAAGCAAAGCCCGATCGCGTAGTTGAGCGCGTAGGCTATCGCCGCCGTCCGGAACCATTCCATGTCGTCGAGAACGAGATACGCCACGAGCGGGAACACCAGCACGAAGACGTATCCATAGACGTAGATCAGCGAGAAGTACGTCGTCAGCCACGGGTGGGCGAGCGATTGGATCGCCGGGACGAGGTTCCCCTCGATCGCGTAGATATCGCCAGTGATGTTCCAGCCGATGAGCCAGGAGACTTCCACGCCGACTTCCCGGACGACACTGTTGATGGCGAGCACGCCGCCGAGTAATGCAAGCGAGGGGATGGCGTTCCGTGCTATCGAGCGATAGTCGGTCCGAAGTCGGGTGAATCGTCGCCACCCGATGACGACTGCCGTCGTGACGCTTACCAACACGACGGTGACGGCTATCACCATGCCCAGCAGTGTGATCGGGACCGTCATCCGCGCAACCGCCCGTCGTCGTCGTAGGTGTACCCTGCTTCGCGGAACGCGTCCCTGGCTTCGGACACGTCGATCTCACCATCCGATCCGGCGAACGGAACGAACGGATCGTCGCCGTCCCATTCGAACTCCGTCGGTTCCCAGGCCGTTCCGGCAAGCGGCGTCGCCGCTGGTGTGGCGTAGCCCTCGAACACTGTCGAGGCGATGTACTCGGAATCGAGGAGTCGAGCGACCGCCTGCCGGAAGCGAACGTTGCCGAATGGCTCACGCCGTGCGTTGAATCCCACGTGATAGAACGACCGTGAGTCCGTCATGTAGGTCTCGATCGAGTCGCTGTCGGCCACGCTGTCGAGAACCTTCGGATGGACGGGACTGCCGGTTGCATCGACCGTCCCGTCGGTGACGAGTGAGACTGCCGCCGCGTCCGACGGCGCGATCCGGACGTCGAATCGCTCGTACGGGATCGTGAATCGGTCCGGACCGCCACCGACCAGAAAGTGCTCGTCGAACCGCGAGAAAACGACTTGCTCTCCCGGCGTTCGTGACTCGAACTGTAACGGACCGCTTCCGACCGGGTCGGTGTTTGCCCAGACCAGTGCCTGCGTGATGCCTTCCGAGATGTCGATCCCGGCGATGTTCGTCTCTCCGGTCTTTTCCTGCCAGACGTGGGACGGAAGCATCGGGACCGTCAGCGCACGGGCTGCGACTGTCTCGACAGTGTCGCCGAACCCGAACCGCACGGTCCGGTCGTCGAGACGCTCGACCGACTCGACCAGCGACGTTCGGCCCCGGAATCGGGGCGAGTGCACGGGCATGTCCCCTGTCCCCAGGCTCGTGTTATCGAGAAACCGATACGTGAAGACGACATCGGCTGCCGTCAGGTTCTGCCCGTCGTGCCAGGACAGTCCTTCCCGGAGGGTGACGGTCGCCGTCACGCCCAGGTCCGCAGTCCGTCGCCACGTCACGTCGGTGGCCAACCACGGCCTGATCTCGCTGCCCTGCCGTCGGGCGAGTGGATCATAGAGGAGCTCGGTCAGCGTGTTGGGTCCACGGTACTCGACCGCGATGGGGTTGCAGTTCTTCGTGATGCGGTCGTCCGTCAATACGACCCTGAGCGTCGTTGGATCCTCGCTCGGAGCGTCTGCAGGGCGATCGACGGCCAGATAGTTGATCGGCCTGTCGAGCCCGTCCACAGACCAGTTGTCGAACCGGTCGGTCCGGACCACAGTGATGTCCTTGGGGAAACACGCCATGGCGAACGGCTGGATCTCCCCGACGGCCTCTGTGGCCGACGTCACGGCACGTTGTCGGTCATCCGTTGTCGTTGATCGCTGATCGACCAACCGCTCGTCGAGTCCGAGGTCGGAGATCCCGAAGGGGTTTTGCCACCCCTGCTCGGTGACGAACCGTGAGTGCAACGCGGGCCGAAGGAAGTCGGGGTCGTGCTGTGGTGGATATTGGCCCACGTAGACGTCAAAGGACTGGTTCAAGAGGATATCGCGGAGCAACTCCGTATTTGCTACCAACTCGATCGAAGCGTCGATCCCGGCCGTCGTCATGTGTTTCTGGAGGCGACGCGCGATCTGGACGGCCGCTTCGTCGTCGTCTGCCGGGACTGTCTTGATCGTCACCGAGACCTGCTCGGGGCTGTCCCGGTTGGTCAGACTCCGGGCGTACTGGAGACAGCCGGCACTGCCAACGGCCGCGCCGAATCCGACGCCGCCCAGCAGTTTCCGACGCGAGAGGGTGGGGGACACATCCGAAGAGTCCATGGAAGCGGAGGATTACTATATGGTTCTACGTTACGTTACATAACTGTGGCGTCTTTGCGTTCGTTCCCGCCGAATCGACATAGCGATTGTCAGTAGGGCAGACACCGCCAGCGTCCGGACCGTCCACGTTTTGCCGCCCTATATCGATCTGTATACCGTCGGGGACCCGTGTAGACATCGACGAATGAAAGCAGTTATTCGCTCGGGGGCTAATGACGACCCACGATGAGCCATGGAACCCGGGGCACGGTGATAGTATGCGCGTCGTAGTCAAGTTCGGCGGGACGAGTCTGGGTAGCGGTGATCGGATCGAACGAGCGGCCGACTCGATCGCCGCTGTCGTCGAGCAGGGGCACGAAGTCGCCGTCGTGGCCAGCGCGATGGGGTCGACGACGGACCATCTGCTGGAGGAAATCGAGTACGAGGCCGACGAGGCCGATCAGGCCGAAATCGTCAGCATGGGCGAACGGACCTCCGTTCGGATGCTCAAGGGGGCACTGTCGGCCCGCGGGATCAGTGCGGCCTTTCTCGAACCGGGCAGCGAGGACTGGCCGATCATCACCGACGAGTACGGTGAGGTCGACGTCGACGAAACGACACAGCGTGCCCACGCCCTCGCTGGCCAGTTGAAAGACGTCGTACCGGTTCTCACCGGGTTCCTGGCCGAAGACCACAGCGGGAACGTCACCACGCTGGGCCGTGGGGGTAGTGACACGACCGCGGTGATGCTCGGGAAGTACATGGATGCAGACGAGGTCGTCATCGTCACCGACGTCGAGGGCGTCATGACCGGCGATCCGCGGGTCGTCGAGGGCGCTCGCAACGTGGGCGAGATCTCCGTCGACGAACTCCGGAACCTCTCCTTTCGGGGCGCGGAGGTCGTCGCACCGAGCGCCCTCTCGTACAAGGACGGCAACATGGACGTCCGCGTCGTTCACTATCAGCACGACAATCTGCTGAAGGGCGGGACCTCGATCGAGGGCGAGTTCCAGAAACTCATCGATCTCCAGGAAAACCGACTGTGCTGTCTGACCGTCGCGGGCCGGGCGATCCGCAACCAGTCGGGGATTCTCGCCCAGCTTACGAACGCTCTCGCCGACGAAGGCATCAACGTCGAGGCCGTCTCCAGCGGGATGGACTCGATCACCTTCTATCTCGACACCGAGGTGGCAGAGACGGCCGAAGCTATCCTGCACGACGAAGTCGTCGACGCCGACGTCCTCTCGAGTATCACGGTCATCCAGGACGTCGCCGTCATCCGCGTGACCGGCGGGGAGCTACCGGATCAGCCGGGTGCGGTCAAACAGGTCATCGATCCCGTCTCGGAAGCCCACATCAACCTGCTGGACGTGATCACGAGCGCGACATCGATCGCCGTCTTCGTCCCCTGGGACGATCGCGAACAGGCACTCGAACTGGTTCAAGACGCCCTTTGAGTCCGCGCCGGGTTGCCACGTTTCACTGCCCGAACAACTCGTAGTACAACACGCCGAGCAGCGTCCGGCCGTCGCGTAACTCGTCGTCCCGGGCCGCCCCGCGGAGGGATTCGACGGTCGTCGTCGTGACCTGAATCGACTCGTTGTAATCGAGGTCCTGCTCGCCAGTCGGCGTACAGTCCTCGGCGAGGACATAGTGAAAGACGGCGTCCGAGAACCCGTTGGCGGGTTCGACGGTCGTCAGGTGGTCAATCGTCCCGGCTTCGTACCCAGTCTCTTCTTTGAGTTCGCGGGCGACTGCCGTCCGGAGGTCCTCGTCGTCGGGCTCGACGCTGCCAGCCGGCAGCCCGTAGTTGACCCGCCGGACAGGCTGTCGCCATTCTTCGATAACGACCACCTCATCGTCCGGTGTCAGTGGCAGGATCACGACGCTTTCGCCCTCCGACAGATAGTCGAACTCGGTCTCGGTGCCGTCCGGCAGTCGGACCGTCTCTGTGATGACGTCGAACCCCTCGCAGGTGTAGGTGGTCTCGCTCGATAGCGTCTCCCAGGCGAGTGACTCCTCGGACATATACTCGGGTTACGTACCACGGATATAAACTGTCACGGCCCCGGGGATGCCCCCTTCTGAGAGCGACACGGCAGGAAGGCGCTTCATGCAGGACATCGCCGACGCTCTCGATCCAGGATTCCGTGGTGCGCCGAAAAATCATGGTTGGCCATTATATAAAAAAGACTATATTTACTGGGGGCCAGTTCACTCAACCCGGTTGTAGTGGTACCAAACCGCAACCAGGCGAATATATTCTCCATGTGGTCGTTGTAACAGAATGTACTATCTTCGTAGACATATGGATTATCACTTTTGGATATAGCCATCATACATTCTAAAATACACCTTAACACAAGAATTTGGGTGGGCTAATATACTCTTCAGAAGCTATCAAGAACTGAAAATCACCCCTCCTTTAATATACCTTATCAGCGAATATGTGGCTGGAGGAAGGCAGCAATGGTAAATACCGAGGTGGACACAACGCTGTTCGGGACGGATGTATCGTACGAGATAGACGGTAGGTGGTTGGCCTACTGGACGTTCCTGTTGCGAGTGGTCGTCGGGTGGTGGTTCTTCCACGCAGGCATCACGAAGGTGCTTGAGAGTGGCGTCTCATACAACGCCAGTTGGTTCGTCGCCCAGGAGGGGCTGGTTCTCTCGCCGATCATGAACCTCTTCCAGTCCGGGATTCCCTATGGGCTTGTCCAGTTCTGGATCCCGGTCGGCGAGACCCTGATCGGACTTGGCCTGCTGGTCGGGTGTCTCGTCAGGCTCGCGTCCTTTTTCGGCGCGTTCCTGATGATGTTCTTTGTGACCACCAACCGTGGGTTCGCCCACAGTATGGTTAACAGCGACCTGATGGGGCTGCTGTTGTTCATCACGCTGATCGTGCTGGCTGCCGGTCGCGTGTGGGGTATCGATGCATACCTCGAACGGCTGGACATCGTCCAAAAGTATCCCCGACTGCGGTACCTGCTCGGCTAAGGAGGTGACAAAATATGGCAACTAACACAGCAACCGACGAAACGCTGGCTGACCAGATCGCGATGGCCGTTGGCGGAGGGCTCCTCCTTGTGAGTGTCTTCGTGATGGGCCTCATCGAAGTGATCACCGGCAGCCCGTACAATCCAGTTCGGGAGGTCGTCGAAGGTGGGCGATCGATGATCGTGGTCAACGAGGCTGCGACGTTCGGTCCCTACATTCGCGGGCTCCTGTTGACACTCGGCCTGGTCGTCCTCGGCGTGTTCGCGATCTACGCGTTCGCGACCAAGCAACACCTCGAGTAACGCCGCTGTATTTCGATCTCTTTTCCGGCAAATCTAGGCGGACCGAAGGAAAGTTCCGTCTGGGTCCCCGAGACAGCACTAATGACGGTACGTGAAACAGGGGACGTAGACGTCGGGTCGATCCGGGACGACTTCCCCGTGCTGGAGCGGGAGTTCAAGGGGACACCGCTGGTCTATCTCGACAACGCGGCGACGACACAGACGCCCCAGCGGGTCATCGACACCATCAGCGAGTACTACGAGACCTACAACGCAAACGTCCATCGGGGCCTCCATCAGCTCAGCCAGGAGGCCAGTGTGGCCTACGAGGAGGCCCACGATCGGATAGCCGAGTTCATCGGCGCGAGCGGCCGCGAGGAGCTGATCTTCACCGGCAACACGACCGAATCGGAGAATCTGGTGGCCTACGCGTGGGGACTGAACGAACTCGGCCCCGGCGACGAGGTCGTCCTGACGGAGATGGAACACCACGCGTCGCTGGTGACCTGGCAACAGATCGCCAAGCGGACCGGCGCGACGGTCCGGTACATCCGCGTGACAGAAGACGGGCATCTCGACATGGACCACGCCAGGGAACTCATCGGCCCGGATACGGCCATGGTCTCAGTGGTCCACGTTTCGAACACCCTCGGGACGATCAACCCAGTCGCCGACCTCGCCGAGATGGCCCACGAGAACGACGCGCTGATCTTCGTCGACGGTGCCCAGGCCGTGCCAAACCGACCGGTCGACGTCGAAGCGATCGACGCTGACTTCTATGCCTTCTCCGGTCACAAGATGGCCGGACCGACCGGGATCGGGTGTCTCTACGGCAAGCAAGCGATCCTCGAGGACATGGAGCCGTTCAACTACGGCGGCGATATGATCACGAAAGTCACGTTCGATGACGCTACCTGGAACGAACTGCCCTGGAAGTTCGAGGCCGGGACACCCAAGATTGCCCAGGGGATCGCCCTGGCGGAGGCCGCCGACTACCTCACTGACATTGGGATGGACCGAATCGCCCGCCACGAGAACGAACTCGCCCAGTACGCCATCGACCGCCTCGGGGAGTTCGACGACATCGAGATTTACGGTCCACCGGCTGGCGAGGAACGCGGTGGCCTGGTCTCGTTCAATCTGGAATCAGTCCACGCCCACGACCTCTCCTCGATTCTCAACGACTACGCGGTCGCCATCCGGGCCGGCGATCACTGCACCCAGCCGCTGCACGACAAACTCGGCGTTGCTGCCAGCGCGCGTGCCTCGTTTTACCTCTACAACACGACTGACGAGATCGACGTGCTGATCGAGGCGATCGACGACGCCCGAGAGCTGTTTGGGTGAGCATACGCGGCCTGTGGCCGCGTTTCGCCGGTCCCGAGGCGTAGCCGAGGGATCGGTTTTTTTGGTCCAGATTTTTGCCGCGAGTGGTCGCCGAAGGCGACCCGAGCGGGAAAAAGGTGGTCGACGACGCCCGCGAGCTGTTCGGTTAGAGTGACGGCAAGCGCGGTTTGTCGGCGTCACTCGGCGGCGTCGGGCGAACCCCACTCCCACTTGGTGCGGTCGATCTTCTCATCGAGGGTTGCCAGTCGCGTCTCGAAGGGATCGTCGTCGACGGACGCCCACTTCTCGGCGACGGCCTGTGCGTCCCGAAGGGTGTCGGCCGCCTGTTCGTACAGCGAGCGGGCGGCCTCGGCGTCGTCGTCCTCGCAATTTTCACCTTCGTCTTCGAGGCGCTCGGCGTGCTCGACTAGTGCCTCGACGGTGTTTTCGGCGATTCCCTCGAGTTCGTTCTCGGTCGACAGCTCCGGGAGGTCGGCTGTCCGATCCCAGTCCGTCTCGTGGGCGGCGTCGAACCGCCGGTATGCTTCCAGCCAGCGTGTCGCCGCAGTCTCCGGGTCGTCCGCGTTTCTGGCCGCGTCGAGTGCGTCCTGGCTTGCCTCGACGTAACCGGTATCGAGCCCCGCGACACCCTCAACGAACGCCTCGACGCGGTCGATCACGCTCTCGGAAACGTGATCGAACCGTTCGCCGACGTTCGCGAGCGTATCAGCTGCTGTGGCCGCTGTCGTATAGGACCGACAGAAGGCTTCGTAATCGTCCTCGCCCGTCGACTCCGCTGTTTCGAGTGCTGCCTCGCCGCGTTCGATCCAGGTGGTGACGTATCGCCGCTCGAACTCTCGCTCGGCCTCGGTCACCCGGTCACCCAGCTTCTCGCGTGGGGCCATCTCGGCGTTGGCTGCCTCGTGGCGCGCCTCGGAGAGCTTCGAGCGGGTTCGGACCAACCGGTTTTCCGTGGGTTCGTCCGCCCGGATGCGCTCCTCCAGCGTGTCGAGGCGCTCCATGGCGGTCTCGATGGCATCGTCGACCGTTCGGTAGGTCTCGGCGACGGTCTCGACATACGTCGCCGTCGATTCGAGATCGCCCGCGGTCGGCGAGAAGGTGATCGACTCCGTATCGTGGCCGACGACCACCGTCTCGTTCAACAGCCCGGAGTCGACCTCGCAGGTCGTGATCGCGTCCATCTCGAAGGTGATCTCGGCCTCTTCTGGCTGGTCGCCGAGGATGATCACTACCCGTTCGTCGGTCGCGAGGAGATACGCGGCGTGGTCCCCATCGGGCTCGACGGTCGTGGTCCGGCCGTCCGTCTCGTGCTCGACGCCGTCGCTCGCCAGCACGTGCTCGGGCTGTTCGCCGTTGTCCAGCAACTCGGCGAACGCGGCCGGGTCGAGATCCGCGTCTGTCTCTCCACCCCCAATCAACGAGTCGGATAGGTCGTTCACTCTGTCGAACATTGGTGTCTCGCCCCTCGCCGGGACCGCTCCATACTGTGACCTGTGATATTGTAGGGTATTAATAATACGCTTTTCGGCCACACTCTCACACCGGCTCACGTCAGCATGCCAACTCATCCCGCGGAACGTTTTTCGGCCGGTATCACCTATCCGGCACTACTATGGGAATCGGCGGCAGCGACATGTACCGACAGCAGATCCTCGATCACTACAAGAACCCGCGGAACCACGGCGAACTCGACGATGCCACGTTCTCTCACACCGGCGAGAACCCGATGTGTGGAGACACCATCGAGATGGACATCGTCCTCGATGACGACGAGGAGACCATCGAAGCCGTCGCCTTCCGCGGCGACGGGTGTGCGATCTCTCAGGCCTCGGCGTCGATGCTCTCCGAACGGCTTCAGGGAATGACGATCGAGGAACTGGAAGCACTGGATCGGGACGACGTCATCGACATGCTCGGGGTGGACATCTCGCCGATGCGCGTCAAATGTGCCGTCCTCGCCGAGAAGGTCGCCCAGGACGGCGCGGAGATCTACTTCGGCGAGAAAGACCTCGACATGACTTCGACCGAGGACGACGACGCTCACGAGGAGTAGCCGGTCGATCGGTTTTTCCGGGCCGCACTCTCCGTCTCGGCTGTTCACTCGGCTCGCTCGATCAGCGTCGGTTCTTCGTCAGCGTGGGTGAGTTCGACCGCGTGATCGGTGTGTCTGGCGTGGGTCTGTGCCCACCGTCGCGCCCCCCGCTCGTCGAGGCGCTGGACTGATTCGGGACACTGTCGGCAGTCTGCCTGCCAGGTCGAGACGCCGTCGGGGAAGTGCCCGGTGTGCCGTTGGTGATCCAGGGCGAACTGTTCGAGCGCCTGGTTGCCGACCGCGAGTTCCTCCAGTTCGTAGGCCAGGTCCCACTCGCTATCGCAGCGCTCGCAAGTGATCGTCGGTACGTCCTCAACGTCGTCAGGGCCGGGTGGACCAGTTGGCCCCTCGTCGCGCTCGTTGGGCATAGCGATCACTGGGTAGCGACACACTTGAGGATTCGCGTCGGCGGACCGACACGCCAGGAAGACGTGCCGTGGCTGGTCCGCCAGGACTTCACGCCCCCATTCGACGATATCCTGAACGTTCCCGGACTGATGGCTGGCTGACCGCTCTTGGCGTCGTCGGCTCCCCACTCGAACGGCAGGCTCAGTTTGCTTGTTCGTGCCACCAGGTCGCGACTTGCCGGCTGAAATCGTCGTATACGCCGAGATCAGTTTGGAGGTATTCGTACACTTGCTTCGGTCGCACGGTGCCGTATTCGTGAGCGAGAATATTCCGAAAGCCTACCGCGTCGATCAGTGTCGACGCGGTTTCTTCACGAATGACGCCGTTGTCTCGAAGCACGTTCACTGCTCCTTTCGAGGTATTTCCCTCGTATCCGAAGTCCGTCGACGCAATGTGCTTTGGGAGGTCGACCGATGCCTGGATCGCGTTTTCGAACATGCGTTCGACTGCCCGTTGCTGGGTAATGTCCTCCAGGAACGGTTCCCTCCCGAGGTCCTGCTTTGCCCGTAGTTCGCTATGGTACTGTTCGATCTGTTCGAGTTTCGTCCCGATGACGGCGGCGTCAGCCACGCAGTCCCTCCTCCGCGATTCGACGAATGCGATCACGGTGGTTCTCGGCTAACTGTTCGCGCTTGCGCTCGAACTCGGCCGCAATGTTCTCACGGTATGTCCGGAAGGCCGCGTCGTTTCCACAGAGCAGTTCCCCGCTGACAGCCGCCTGAGCGAACTCGAGCGACAACTCCTCGATATCGGAAACATCGACGAACGGGAGTTCACTGTCCTGAAGCTGGCCGGAAAGTCGATACTGCTTTCGAAACCGTTCCTCGGGGGAGAGGCGATCGGTGAACTTGACGGCGATGTCGATATCCGAGGACGCACTCGCTGTCCCGGTAACTCGCGAACCGAAGGCGACGACGAACTCGACGTCCGGATCGTTACACAGTCGCTGTTTGACTGCGGACGGGAGTGGGTCACTGCCGCTGTTCGTCGCCATAGATGCTATTCGAACGTTTTGTTACAAAAGTATTCCCTCCGGTTCTACAGCCGGATCGGGGCCAAGTGGTCTACGCCAGGAAGACGTGCCGTGGCTGGTCCGCCAGGACTTCACGCCCCCACTCGACAGTCTCACGGAAGTCCTCGGACCGGAAGAAGGCCATGGCGTCCTCACGTGCGTCCCAGTTCGAGGCGATGAACATGTCGGTCTCGTCGTCGTCGTTGACCAGCAACGCCGTTCCCCGGTGGCCGTCCATCTCGGCGAGTTTCTCGCCGACGGCCCCGAAGGTCTCGACGAACTCCTCGCGGTAGTCCGGTTTGACCTGGTAGAACATCCCCATCGTGCCGAAGCCCTCGCCCTCGCCGGCGCGGGCAAGCACGCCGGGCAATTCCGCCAGGGCGTCGGCCGCGTCCTCGGCGTCCGCGGCGTCCTCCCAGAGGCTGACGATCGCGGTCGCCTCGCGATCCTCAACTGCGGTCACTTCGCCCACTTCGGGCTCGTAGATCGCGGTCCTGACGTGGCCCTCGGCGTCGGCGAAGTGGTCCCGGAGTCCCCCGACGGGGCCGGCGAGTTCGTCGGGTGCGGCCTCGGAGTAGACCACCATGGCGTAGACATCCTCGCCGTGGGGCTGGCCGGCGTAGACGCCTGCCTCGGACAGTTCGGCCCGGACTGACGCGGCTGCTTGTTCGTCCGTCCCTGCCTCGGTGGTCGCGCCGTGGTCTTCCTTGCCGCCGTCCGCCGCGTCTCCGGCGTCGAGGACGCCGCCGTATTGCTCGGTGATGCCGGGGAGATCACCCAGGAAGCCCGCCGCCGTTTCGGCGGCGTCCTCGGCTGTCCAGACCGAGACGACGGCCGACCGGCCGCCGGAGGCCCGCACGAGCGTGGCGACGTGGCGGTCGTAGTGGTCGAAGTTCCCCCTGAGTCCGTCGACCTCCTCGGCGAGTTCGGCGGCGTCGGCGTCCGAATAGAACAGCAGGCCGTACTCGCCGCCCTCGTAATCCTCGCCGGCCCGGAGGCCGAGCTGGAAGAGTCGCTCGGGCAGATCATCGACCTCCGAGTAGGAGACGTCGCCGACTGACGGGCGGCCGCCACCGCCGGGATGGCCGTCCTCGTCCGATTGCTCGCCCGCGTCGCCGGGGTGATCCCCGTCTTCGCCCGTCTCGTGGCCTGTGGGGTGACCCCCATCTTCACCCGTCTCGTGGCCGGACGGGTGGCCGTCGGCAGAGTCGTCCGTCTCGGGATGTCCACCGGAGTGTGCGCTTTCGCCGTGCTCCTCGGCGTGGTGCTCGCCGCCCTCGTGACTCTCGGCGGCGTCTGCTGGCGTCGCGGGGACGTTCGAGTGGTCGCCAGCGGACTGCTCGTTACCGTCCGCGATGGCGTCGCCGGCCATGTACGCCGCCAGGTCGGCGGGTTCCATTCGGCGACCGACCCAGAACGGGCCAAAGTCGGCGTACTTCGAACTGGAGGGGTCGAATCGCATCTCGTAGAGGAGTTCCTTGACGTCGGTGAGGTCGTCGGCCCACAGCGTCACGCCCCATTCCCAGTCGTCCATCCCGATCGCGCCGGTGATCATCTGGGTCACCTTGCCGGCGTACTCCCGCCCGATCACGCCGTGGGTGTCCATGTGTTCGGCGCGCTCCTCGAAGGGCAGGTCGTACCAGTTGTATTCGGGATCGCGGCGCTTGTCCATCGGATAGAAACTGACGTGTTCGGCGTCGGGAATTTCCGGTTCGAGGCGCGAGCGCATGTATCGGGCCAGCCCGGAGTCGTCCTCAACTTCGCCCTCGATGAACTCCCGGCCCTTCTTGGAGTACCCCGAGGCCTCGGTGACGGAGACAAAGGAGTCGGTCTGTTCGGTGAAGCCGGCGAACTCCGTCTGTTCGAATCGGCGCTGGAGGCGGTCGATGGCGGCCGTCGTCGGCCGGAGGTGGACGATCAGGAGGTCGGCCTCGTGGCCCAGCATCGCGTAGACGGCCGAGCCACCGTCATCGGCGTCGCCGACCGCCGTGGCTTCCTGGAGGTGAGATTGCCCCTCGTCGATCGCGCGGTCGCGTACTCGCTTGGGGGCGTCCCGCCAGGCGTCCCAGTCGATCGTCCTGAAGTCATGCAGTGCATACCAGCCTTCGAGCGTCGGTGGTGCGCGGCGTCTGACCATGTCCGACTGTTGGTCCCGACTGATAAGGAACCTTGGCCTCCCGTCGAATGCCGCCTCGAAGCGAGACCCCGGCGTGGGGCACAGTCACAGACTCAGCAGTCGGGGGTGGGTTTTTAACCCCCACCGCACTGACTTGGCCTGTGAGCGGCGACAGCGAGACCGCCGAATTGCTCGCCCTCCTCGAGGATGAGTACGCCCGCGAGATCCTCACAGCCACGAGTGCCCAACCTATGTCAGCAGAACGGCTCAGTCAGCACTGTGACGCGTCGGATTCGACGATCTACCGGCGCGTCGACCGGCTGAAAAACCACGACCTGATCGACGAACAGACACAGTTCGATCCGGACGGCCACCATTACAGCGTCTACATCTCCTGCCTCGAATCGGTCACTGTCTCCTTCGAAGACGGGGAGTGCCGGATCGAACTCGAACGACGCCGCCCGGCCGAGGAAGACCCGGCCGATCGCTTCACCAGGATGTGGCAGGACCTATGATCGACAGTGTCGACCCCGTCGAGGTTGCATCGATCTCGATCCCGCTGGCGTCGGCCGTCCTGGGGCTGGTCATCGGCTACCAGGCCTACCGGGGATTTCGCCGCAACGATAGCACCTCGATGCGATACCTCTCGATCGGCCTGATCCTGCTGACAGCCGTGTCGTTCTCACTGGCTGCCTTCGGGGGGCTGTTTCTTCGCCTGGAGATCCTCCCGGAATCCGTCGCGACACCGATACGTCTCGTTGCCAGGGTCTCGCAGTTCACCGGGCTTGCCTTCATTACCTACTCGCTGTATCGCCGTCCCTGACTCGGCTGGGGCTCGTGGTGATCTCTTGGTCGGTATCACGGCATTCCAGTTTACAACGGTCGCTTGGATAGCCGTCGAGTGACGCCATGCAAACTAGCCAGCGCGCTGCACGGGGGCCGCAATAGCCCAACAGACGGCGGGCACTTTCAGGGCGTTGCTCATGACGGCGGCACCGTCAGTCGATCTTCCAGCAGCGATCAGCTGTGGATGCCCATCGCTTCGATCTGCTCCTGATAGCGGTTCCGGATCGTGACTTCCGTCACCTGGGCGACGTCGGCGACCTCCCGTTGAGTCTTCTTCTCGTTGCAAAGCAGCGAGGCAGCGTAGATCGCGGCGGCCGCATAGCCGGTCGGGGACTTGCCCGACAGCAGCCCCTTCTCGGCGGTGGTTTCGATGATCTCGTTGGCCTTGCTCTGGACCTCCTCGCTCAGTTCGAGTTCCGAACAGAACCGGGGGACGTACTTCTTGGGGTCGACGGGCTCCATCTCGAGGCCGAGTTCCTGGGAGATGTACCGATAGGTGCGGCCGATCTCCTTGCGTTCGACGCGGGAGACCTCGCTGATCTCCTCTAAGCTCCGGGGGATGCCTTCCTTCCGACAGGCAGCGTACAGCGCCGAGGTCGCGACCCCTTCGATCGATCGGCCACGGATGAGGTCGTCGTCCAGCGCCCGTCGATAGATGACCGAGGCGACCTCCCGTACGGAGCGGGGGACGCCAAGCGCCGACGCCATCCGGTCGATCTCGCTCAGGGCGAACTGGAGGTTGCGCTCGCCCGCGTCCTTCGTCCGGATGCGTTCCTGCCACTTTCGCAGGCGGTGCATCTGGCTGCGCTTCTTCGAGGAGATCGAACGCCCGTAGGCGTCCTTGTCCTTCCAGTCGATGGTCGTGGTCAGCCCCTTGTCGTGCATCGTCTGGGTCGTGGGCGCGCCCACGCGGGACTTCTCCTGCCGTTCCTGGTGGTTGAACGCCCGCCACTCGGGGCCGGGGTCGATGTTCCCCTCCTCGACGACCAGTCCACAGTCCTCACAGATCAACTCGCCCCGGTCCGCGTCCTTCACCAGGCTATCGGATCCGCACTCCGGACACTCCTCCACCCCCTCTTGTTCGTCGGTTTCGGTCTCGGACTCGCGCTCGCGCTCCCGCTGGCGGGTAGACCGTGTCATCGCACTTATATAGTAGCAGTGTAATCCCACTTAAGGCTTTGGCATACTTTCAGTCACCTACCAGGTAGGGCAATCCGCCGTCGGTTGTTCGGCGTCGATCGCCCCGCTATCCCCTATCATTGATCATGTCGCTGTCCGATTGACTGGTCCTCACCTGGGGCGATCGGATCCTTCCAGCCCGGAGCGTGGCCCCGGGTCGACGCGGTCACTCCCCACGTACACCGCGATAGAGCACGTAGGCGACGAACGCCGTCACGTACGCGATCGCGAGCGCTTTGGCGACCCCGGAGAGGAAGCGTGTGCGTGTGGTTTCGAGGACTGCGATCAGGAGAATCACGACGGGGCCAGTCAGCAACAGTCCGTCGTAGATCCGGTCGTCGGCCCCGGACTCGAGGACAGCCGAGACGAACGGCAGCGTTTCGAGCTTCATTGATACATCCCCCCACGACTCAACAGCGTCCGAGCCGCGACCAGGACCGGGATGATCTCCAGGCGACCGATCCACATGTGGCCGAGGAAGGATATTTTGCCGAGGGCCGGGAGTGATTCGGGCCCGGTGATGCCCGAGGAGAGGCCGACGTTACCCTGGGCGCTGGCGACCTCGAAGAACGCGTTCGCCAGTGAGAACTCCTCTGCGGGTAAGATGACCAGCAGGAGAACCGTCCCGACGACGAGAAACGTCGTCCAGAGGACGGCGATGATCGCCGCCTCGACGAACTCCCGGTTTGCCTCCGCCTCGGTGAGTCGGCGGTCGTCGATGTCGAGCCGACGGACGGCGCTGTCGGGGTAGAAGACGTCGCCGATCTGATAGCGGATCCCCTTGATCAGGGTCAGTCCACGGATGAGCTTGATCCCGCCGACGGTTGAGCCGGCTGCGCCGCCGACGAACATGCCGAAGGCGACGAGCAACTGGGCCTGGGCCGGCCACGCGCCGAGGGCGACGTTGGTCGCGTCGACGGCCGTCTGAAACCCGGTACAGGTCGCCGCCGAGACGAACTGAAAGCCCCCGTAGCGCAGTGCGGACAGGGGGGAGTCGTAGGGGCCGACGTAGAGGAACGCCCACAGCAGCGCCGACCCCAGACTCATGTAGATGAACACCCACCGGGTCTGGAGATCCTCGTAGATGTTCCGGAGGTCCCCCTGCAGGATGAGGTAGTGGACGGGAAAGGCGATCGATCCGAGCAGCATGATCGGGATCAACACGGCGTCGATGAGGGCACTGTCGTAGGTCGCGATCGAGTTGTCGGTGATCGAGAACCCGCCCGTGGCGAGGCCGGTCATCGCGTGGTTGATCGCCCCCCAGATCGGCATCCCGGCCGCGAACAGCGCGAGGATCGAGACGAACGTAAAGAGGATGAAGATCCACCAGATCGTCCGGACCGTCGAGACGATGCTCGGGTGGATCTTCTCCGAACGCGCCTCGCTCTCGTAGAGCGTGAGCGACCCCGATCCGGGCCGGGCGAGGATCGCCGTGGTGAGGACGATCACGCCCACGCCGCCGATCCACTCGCTGAAGGTCCGCCACCACTGGAGGGTGCGCGGGAGTACCTTCTCGTTGTCGGTCATCGTGAGCCCGGTCCCGGTGAAGCCGCTCATGCTCTCGAAGACGGCGTTCAGGGGATCTCGGAAGGCCGACAGCGTCGGCGTCCCCTCCAGTCCCGTCGGGAGGCCGAGGTGGACGCCCCAGGCGACCAGCAGGAAGGGAACCGACCCGAAGACGCCCACGAACAGCCACCCCGTCGCGGCGACGACCATGCCGTGGAGTCGCGAGGGCGAGTCGGCCTCGGCAAAGCGGCGGTGCAGCCCGTAGCCGACGGCCAGCGGGACGAGCGCCGAGACGCCGAAGGCGAGCGCGCCGAACCATTCGCCCCAGACGAGCGGGACGACGATCGAGACGATCATCAGGCCGCCGAGTGCTTCGAGGATCCGCCCCACGTCGCGTCCGATGGTTGCTGTCGTCCCGTTCATGGCTGTGTGGTCTCTGTCGCAACGGTTTCGTTCGCTGCCTGGAGTTGCCTGGTCCGGTCAGTCGTCGATCCGGTCCTCATCGTGTGTCGCTTGTCGATCCGGTCCCCATCGTGTCTCACTCGTCGATCCGATCCTCGTAATGGCCAAAGATGTCGGTGATCTCCGGCTCCGCGCCGACGGCCGAGTAGACGGTCAGGAGGTCGCCGGCGTGGATTGTCACCTCCCCGCGCGGGGTGATGGGTTCGCTGGCGTCCTCCCGCTCGATAGCGACGACGAGGACGTCCTGGGAGAGTAGATCCTCGTCGGCGGTCTCCTGGAGGGTTTTGCCGGCGATGGGCGCGTTCTCGGTGACGGTGATCTCGAAGACTTCGGCCTCCTCGCCGATGCGCATGTAATCGACGATCGCCGGCCGTGCGACCGCCCGGTAGAGGTACTCGGCGATGAGTTCCTGGGGGTTCTCCATCGTGTTCACCCCGATCTGCTTGAAGAGGCTCATGTGCTCTGGGTTGTGGACCACCGAGAGGATCGCCGGGATGTCGAACTCCTTGGCGAGCAGACTGACCATGATGTTCGTTGCGTCCCGGTCGGTCGTCGAGACGATCGCGTCGGCCTGTGCGGCCCCGGCGTCCTCTAAGGTTGCGTTGGTGGTGGCGTCGGCTTCGAGGACGAGACAGTCGAAGCGGTCGGCCGCTCGGTTGGCCCGTTCGGTGTTGTGCTCGATGACGACGACCTCGTTGCCCGATCGCGTCGCGATGTCGATCAGTGGCGTGCCGATATCGCCCGCGCCGACGATGATGATGTACATACGTGTCACCCCTCCAATCGTTTGATAAGTGCGTCTTGTATGGACATTGGTGAGCGTTCCGATCCGCGCGCGACGACGACCGTCCGATCGAGGTCCGTCCCGAGATGCTCGGGCAGCGATCCGAACAGCGCCTGGGAGACGGCGCTCTCTCTGGTCGCGCCGACGCAGATCGTATCGTATGCCGCAGCCGCGTCCATGATCGCTTCCTCGGTGTCTGCATCGACGACGACGCGCGTCTCGTAGGCCGTCTCGGTCACCGACGCGCGTTCGATGACGTCCTCGATCAGTGCTTCGCCCGCTTCGACGGGTTCGACGGCGTCCTCGCCCTCCTCGGCGGGGGGCTGGATGTTCAACAGCGTCAGCGACGCGCCCTCGGTCGAAGCCACGTACTCGGCGGCTCGACGTGCGGCCACAGGAGTGTGTGGCCCCTCTCCCACAAGGACCATGACGTCCTCGCACTCGTCAGGTTTGGGGCCACGCTTGACGAGCGTGACATCACAGGAGGCGTGACCGACGATCGGATCGATCGTCGAACCGAGGACGTGTTCGCGGCGGCTGCGCTTGCCGGTCCAGCCGAGCAACACCTGGTCGGCGTTCTCGTCCTCGACGACGTCGAGCACTGCTGAGGCGGCGTCGCGGCCGACGATCGCCCGCGTCCGCAGGCCGACGTCGAGATCGACCGCCACGTCGCGGGCCGCCGCCAGCAGTTCCTGCTGGCGATCGACGCGTTCCTCCTCGAAGGTGAGATCCTGGGCGAGGGAGGTCTGATCGGGCACCTCGATGACGTTGACGGCGACGATTTCGGCCTCGCCGTCGTGGGCGTGGGCACTCGCCGCGGCCTTCCGGAGCAGATCGCGTTCGGTGTCGGGATTCGCCACTGAGACCACGACCCGGTAGACGTCATCGCCGTCCGCGGCGGCCGTCGTCTCTGGCGCGATCGCGTCGCCGACGAGGCTCATCGCCGGCGCGCGGTCGCGGGCGTAGAGGTAGTACCACCCGATGCCGAAGCCGATCAGCACGATCCCGATCATGCCGACGATCGTCAACTGGACCGGGGCGGTCAGGCTCATTCCCCCGAAAGCGATGGTGTACGGGACCATATTCGTCGACATCTGGACGAGGACGCCGAGACAGCCCGCCGCCCCGAGGATGGGGACAACGGGGTACAGCACCGACGGGATCTGAAACGTCGGTTCGTAGGCGTCGGGGTTCGCCCGCCGGAGGACGACGACGGCGACGTGGACCAGCGTGTAGGTCACCAGGTACATGAAACTCGCCACCTCGGCGAGGGTGCCGATCCCGACGCCGATGGCAATCAGCACGAGCGTGATGATCCCCGTCACCGTGATCGCGCGATACGGCGTCCGGAAGCGGTCGTGAACCTCGTTGAGCCACTCGACTAAGATCTGATCCCGGCCCATCGCGAAGTTGACCCGGGCCGCCGAGAGAATCGACGCGTTCGCGCTGGAGACGGTCGCCAGGACCGCACCGAGGATCATCACCGTCCCGCCGATCGACGCGAGCAACGACGGCGAGAGCCCGGGGACGATGGAGGCGAATCCGGGCAGGATATCCTCGGCGACGATCTTGACCGGGACCTCGGAATCCGCCAGGATGTCGAGCGGGATCGTCCCCGTCGAGATGAACATGACGCCGACGTAGAGGATCGTCGGCGTGACGACCGCGGCGATCATCGCCAGCGGCAGGTTCCGGCTCGGGTTCTTGATCTCCTCGGCGCTCGTCGCGATCACCTCGAAGCCGATGAACGAGACGTAGACCGTCCCGACCGTCGCGGCCACGGCCGGCCAGCCTTCGGGGTTGAACTCGCCGATGGTCGGACCGCTGAGCAAGCCGAGCGTGAGAAAGGCCAAAATCAGTCCGACCAGCGTGATGACGATGACGTTCTGGAGGTCGCCGGTCTCCTTGACGCCGTAGTAGTTGACCCCCGTCAGCAGCGCGGCCATCCCCAGTGCGGCGACGGTCTTGCCGAGTGCGGTCATCTCGGCGAGGATGTCAACGTGTGGCGTCAACAGGGGGAGGAGGTACTGGCCGAACCCGAGCATGTAAAAGGCGCTCGCGAAGGTCAGCCCGGCCCACATCCCCCAGCCGACGATACTCCCGAAGAAGGGGCCGAGCGCCCGATTGACGTAGTAGTAGCTCCCGCCGGCCTTGGGCATGCCCGTCGCGAGTTCCGACAGCGACAGCGCGGCGAGCAGCGAGACGACACCGCCCAGGGCAAAGGAGACCATCGCCGCCGGTCCCGCCGCCTCGGCCGCGATGCTCGGCAGGACGAAGATGCCCGCGCCGATCATCGTCCCGAGGCCGATGGTGTAGGCCTCGAGGAAGCCGAGGTCGCGAGCCAACTCCTGTTCGGTCTCACTCATCGAGCACGTTCACCTCGGTCTCGAAGTAGTCTGTGAGCATTTGTGTTACATTCCTCCCTCGGCAGGGTCCGGCAGTGCGATCACCGGCCGGTCGGCGTCCGTGATCAGTCTGAGTGCGGTGTCCCCCGACAGGAACTGCGTGAGTCGCCCCCCGCCACGCGGGTGGAACGCGATGGCGGTCGCCTCGCGGTCGGTGGCGACCTCGAATACCCCCTCGACTACGTCGGTGTGATACGTGAGCTCCGTGTTTGCGTCCGGGATCACCTCCCGAAACGCCTCGAAAGCTTCCTCGGCTCGCTGCTCGGCCTGTTCGAGCGGGATCGTGTCCAGTGACCCGCCCCCCTTCTCGACGACGTGGACTGCAGTCACCTTCTCGACGGCGTAAGCCTGGAGTGCCGTCGCCGTGGCGTGGGCGTCCTCGGCGTCGTCGACCGGCACGACGAGGTGGCCCGTCAGTGACTCGGGCATGGATCAGTGCCCCCGGTTCGACGATCGGTCGACCCGTGCTGTCCGCGCTGTCACGGTAGATGGGGCGATCATACCCGGACCCACAGACTGGACCGGCTAATAAATGACGGAGTCCCAAATCACCGCCTCGATCGCTGGACGTTTCGCCAGTGCGTGCGGTGGGGACCGCGTCGGTCGAGTGTTTCATGCTGTCTGGTCTTCGTAATGGCCAAAGACGTCCGTGAGTTCCGGGTCGGCCCCGCGTGCCGAGTACACCGTCAACAGATCGTTCGGCCGGATCCGGACGTTCCCGCGGGGCGTCAGTGGCCTGTCCTCCCCTTCACGGTCGATGGCGACGATCAGCGTATCCTCGGGGAGGATGTCACCCTCTCCTGCTTCAGTGAGCGTCTTCCCGGCAATGGGTGCGTTCTCGGTGACGGCGATCTCGAACACCTCGGCCTCCTCGCCGATGCGCATGTAATCGACGATCGCCGGCCGTGCGACCGACCGGTAGAGGTACTCGGCGATGAGTTGCTGGGGGTTTTCGATGGTGTTCACCCCGATCTGCTCGAAGAGGCTCATGTGCTCGGGGTCGTGGACGACCGAGAGGATCGACGGCACCTCGTACTCCGTGGCGAGCAGACACACCATGACGTTGGTCGCGTCCCGGTCGGTCGTCGAGACTACGGCGTCGGCCTGCTCGACGCCGGCCTCTTCTAAGGTGTTGTTGGTCGTCGCGTCCGCCTCGAGGACGAGACAGTCGAAGCGATCGGCCGCCCGGTTGGCCCGATCGGCGTTGCGCTCGATGACGACGACCTCGTTGCCTGATCGCGTTGCGATGTCGATCAGTGGCGTCCCGATGTCTCCCGCACCGACGATGATGACGTACATAGCTCCTATTCAGTATGTTCACTCAGCTAGATCGGCCGATACCGACGCTCTCAGACCGGCACGTTCGCTCACGCCTCGCTCACCTCCCGATCGGGAAGGACGACGACCGGCACGTCGCTCTCGTGGACGAGGTTGTGGGTCACGTCGCCCGAGAGGAGTTGCTTCCATCGACTACCGCCCCGCGGCGTGAACACGATCGCGCTCGCCGCGACGTCGTCCGCCGTCTCGACGAGCGTCCCCGCGACGTCGGTCCCGTAGCGGATCTCCGTTTCGAGGGTGGCGTCGACCCCGTCGAGTCCCTCGGTGACGATCCCGAACATCGCTTCGGCGTCCGCCTCGCGCTGTTCGATCGAGGCTTTGTCGAGCGCGCCGTCGGCCTTCTCGATGACGTGGACCGCGATTACTGTTCGATCCGGTGCGTCGATGTATGGCGCGAGTGCGGCCGCCGTCGCCGCCGCGTCGTCCCGGCTGGCGACCGGCACGACGGCACGCTCGAAGAGTGACTCGTCCACGTCAGGTCTCCTCCTCGTCGAAGACGCGGCCGAGATAGTGCCACTTGTATTTGCCCTCGTCGTCGATGTGTGGTTCCCACTGGACCATGTAGGCGAAGGGGCCACGTGCCGCGCCCGTTTCGTCCGGCCGCTCGACGACGACGGTCGTGTACGGTCCTTCGTCTTCCATTCGGACGAGTTCCTCGTTGTCCCGGGCTTCGATGACCCCCGTTAGCGGTGGGCGGTCCTCGAGGCACTGACGAGCGTACGTGACGACCCCCCGCAGCAACTCGTCGTCACTCGTGTCGAGTGCCTCCACGACCGCCTCGTCGAGTTCGACCTCCTCGCCGACGAACGTCTCGCCCGTCTCCAGGGGCACTTCCTCGTTCAGTGGTGGATGTGCTTCGAGACGTGCCTGGGCGTCGTGGATGATCTCTCGAAGCTGTCGGTCGCCACTGTCGTCGAGCGCCGCCTGGATGTCCTCGGGGACGTCCGGCGACTCGTCGTCTGGCTGGGTCATGGGTGGTGGCCGTGTCCGCCGATCGCTGTCTACCTGCCGCTAGATTATCGAAAAGGTATATATCCACGGATTCTGTTTCCGATACGAAAATGCATGACGTATATGGACAAACTCCGAAAATAGTAACGGCTGGCTTATATTTCGGGTGGGCGGGTTCGCCAGCCACTGATATATCGGGAGGTAATTATGCGAGACGGTCGTAGCGCGCGCATGGACCATCGCCTCGACGAGATCGACAAGCGCATTCTCTACTATCTGGCGGCGGACGCCCGGAACACGGCAGCGCCGGAGATCGCCGAGGAGATGGAGGTGACGGCGGCGACGATCCGCAACCGGATCCGCCAGCTCGAGACGGAGGGGATCCTGCGGGGGTATCTCGCGGACATCGACTACAAGGCCATCGAGGGACACGTCACCTACGAGTTCCGGTGTACGGCTCCGATCCCGGATCGCGATCACCTCGCACAGGCAGCCCTGGACATCTCGGGCGTCGTTGCCGCCAGGGAGTTGATGGCCGGGACGACGAATCTCACGGTCACTGCCGTCGGGACCGATACGGACGACATCGGGCGGATCGCGGCCGAACTGTCGGATCTCGGACTGACGATCGAGGACGAGAGCGTCATCGAGGAGCAGTACTTCCGGCCCTACGATCCGTTCGGTCCCGAGGACGCCCCGAAGGGGCCGTCGCTGACGGACTTCATGGGGCTTGCCGGCGGCGCGGAGGTCGTCGAGTTCACGGTCTCGGAGGGGGCCGAGATCGCCGACCGAACCATCGAGGACGCCGTCGAGTCGGACTTGCTGGCCGACGAGATGCTCGTCGTCGGCATCGAACGCGACGGGGACGTCCTCACGCCGAAGGGTGAGACGGTCATTCAGGCGGGTGACGTCGTGTCGCTGTTTTCGAAGACTGGCCTGGAGACGGACGCGCTGACGGTGTTCGGGGCCCAGTAAGCTCGATCGGCCTGACAGTGTTCGGGACGCAGTGAGCGACTGCGCCACGGCGACGGGCAGCCCCTGTCCGCTTCCGTGTCGCGTTCATCGATCACGACCAAGAGTACGCTTCATAACCGGCGTCGGAGTTCCGGAGGAAAACACACTTCCCGGACGGGGGGGTAGTTGGCGACAATGATGGAGGGGCCCGGATGCGCGTGATCGTTGTCGGTGCCGGCGAAGTCGGGTCGAGCATCGCCGCTAGCCTGGCCGACGAACACGAAGTCGTCGTGGTCGACGTCGACGGTGATCGCGTCGAGGCACTGACGTACGATCTGGACGTGCTTGCGATCGAGGGCGACGGGGCGGCCATTGAGACGTTACAGGAGGGCGGTCTGGCGGCCGCCGAACTGTTGATCGCCGTCACGGACGACGACGAGACCAACATCGTCTCCTGTGGGACCGCAAAGACCCTCGACGACGTCACGACCATCGCCCGCGTTCGCAATACCAAGTACTTAGACACCTGGGAGAACGCCGAGGGGGCGCTCGGCGTCGACGTGATGGTCGGGACGAACCTGCTGACGGCCCGGAAGATCGCCAGTATCATCGGCCTCCCGGCCGCCAGGGACGTCGACAGTTTCGCTGACGGCACCATCCAGATGGCCGAGTTTGAACTCGCCGCGGGGAGTCCCGTCGCCGGACAGACCGTCGCCGAGGCCGACCGATTCGACGATCTCACCTTCGCGGCGATCATCTGTCCCGACGACGAGGCGGATTGTGAGGAGATCGTCATCCCGCGCGGTGACACTCGACTGTCGGCTGGCGACGAAGTCATCGTGATCGGGACCGACGAGGCGGTGACGGCGTTCAGCCACGCCGTCGCGCCGGACGACGACTACCACGACGTGTTGCTCGTCGGCGGGAGTTCGGTGGGTTACCAGACCGCACGGCTCCTCGAACAACGCGGTATCCGGGCCAAGCTGATCGAACGCGACCCCGAACGGGCGCAGTTCCTCGCCGAGTCGCTGCCGAAGACGACGGTCCTCGAAGCGGATGCTACCGATCGGGACTTCCTGGAGAGCGAGAACATCGATGCGGTCGACGTCGTCGTCACGACCCTAGAGTCCGACGAGGCGAACCTGCTTGCCGGGCTGTTCGCCAAGCGGCTGGGTGCCGACCGGGCGATCGCTGTCGTCGAGGAGGGCTCGTACGTCGACCTGTTCGAAACTGTCGGCATGGACGTCGCCGTCCAGCCGCGTGAAGTGGCTGCCGAGGAGATCACACGGTTCACGCGCGAGGAACACGCCGAGAACGTGGCGATCATCGAGAGCGACCGCGCGGAAGTCATCGAGATCGAGATCGACGACGAGAGTGTCTTTTGCGACCGGACCATCCAGTCGGCCGCCGCAGACTTGCCCGGCGGCGTCGTCGTGGGTGCGATCGTCCGCGACGGCGAGTTCGTCCGGCCACGGGGAGACACGGTCGTCCACGCAGGCGATCACGTCGTCTTCTTCGTCGAAGCCACTGCCCTCGAAGAGACACTCGCCAAAATATGAACGGCCACCTTCGGGTCGACTGGCGGGCCAGCCTCTCGCTGACGGGCCGGGTCCTGCTGTACCTGGCGGTCCCACTCCTGTTGCCGCTGGTGACGGCCCTGCTCTATGGCGAAGGCTGGATGCCGTTTCTGGCGACCATCGTCGTGACGACGCTGCTCGGATACGGACTCTCCCAACTCGACGACGACCGGGACATCGGTGCACGCGAGGGCTTTCTGATGGTCGCGTCGACGTGGCTCGCGGTCGCACTCGTCGGGACGCTCCCGTATCTGCTCGCGGAGCACGGCACGGCGTCGACGCTTAGCTGGCCCCAGGTCCCGAACGCGCTGTTCGAGTCGATGAGCGGCTTCACGACGACCGGGGCGACGGTCATGAAGAACATCGGCGTCGAGTACCACTCCCACGCGCTCCTGATCTGGCGACAGCTCACCCAGTGGCTCGGCGGGATGGGGATCGTCGTGCTCGCGGTCGCGATCCTGCCCGAACTCTCTGTCGGTGGCGCACAGCTAATGGACGCCGAAGCGCCCGGCCCCGGCATCGAGAAGCTCACGCCGCGGATCGCCGAGACGGCCCGGGTGCTGTGGATTGCTTACTTCGCCTTTACCGTCCTCGAAATGGCGCTTTTGTACGGCCTCCATCTCGCCGGCTTCGCCAAGGAGATGACGCTGTTCAACGCGATCTCGCATGGACTGACGACGCTGCCGACCGGCGGGTTCTCACCGGAGGCCTACTCGATCGAGGTGTTCTCGGCGGCCGTCCAGTGGGTGATCATCCCCTTCATGATCGTTGCGGGGACGAACTTCGCGCTGTTCTGGGGGCTGGTCCAGGGGAACCCTCGTTCGCTGCTGGCGGACGAGGAGTTCCGGTTTTACACCGGCGTGATGGCGTCTCTGACCGCCGTCGTCACGGTGGTGCTCTTCGTGGGGTCGAGCCTCCCCGGTACTGTCGGTCTTGCGGGCGTCGAGCAGTCACTCCGGCACGGCCTCTTCCAGGTGGTCTCGATCGTCACCACCACGGGGTACGCGAGTTTCGACTTCAACGGCTGGACGACGACCGCCCAGTACCTGCTGCTCTTTGGGATGTTCCTCGGCGGCTCGGCAGGATCGACCGGCGGCGCGATCAAGATGGTCCGGTGGCTGGTGATCGCCAAGTCGATCAAGCGGGAACTGTTCACGACGGTCCATCCCGAGGCCGTCAAGCCCGTCCGACTCGGTGGCCGGGCGCTCGACGAGTCGGCGATCCGGGGGATCCACGCCTTCACGCTGCTGTACATTGCGCTGTTTTTCCTCAGCGTCGTCGTCCTCATGCTCGACGCCGGGCGGATCGGCATGGAACTGCAAGTCCTCGACGGCATGAGCGCGATCGCGGCGACCATCGGCAACGTCGGGCCGGGATTCGGCGCTGTCGGGCCGATGGAGAACTACCTCTCGTTCCCCTGGACCTCGAAATTCCTGATGGTCTTTCTGATGTGGATCGGCCGACTGGAGATCTTCCCCGTGCTCGTGCTGCTGACGCGGGCCTACTGGCGGTCCTAACGCCGGCCTCGTCTGTTTTTGGGATCGCGCTCCGTCGCGACCCGGTCGACCGACTGTCACCGACCGGAAAGCCCTAACCGCTCGCCCGGATAGCCCTCCCAATGCCGGTCATCGAGTGCGACCCGGCGGCCGCCCGCGAACGGCTGGAAGCCGCGGGCATCGCCGTCGAGTCGGGCAACACCGATCACGAGCGCTGGCGGGCCGAATCGGGCGGTGCGACCGCCGTCGCCTACGACGGGAAAGTCGTCGTCCAGGGGGGCGATCCAGGGACACTGACAGCGGTCCTGGCCGACGAGGGCGGGCGCGCGCACGTCTACGTCGACGGGGCCTCGCGTGGCAACCCCGGCCCGGCGGCCATCGGCTGGGTAATTCTCACCGGCGACGGCGGCATCGTCACCGAGGGGGGCAAACGCATCGGCTCGACGACCAACAACCGCGCGGAGTACGAGGCGCTGATCCACGCCCTTGAGATCGCCGCCGACTACGGCTTCGATTCCGTCGAGGTCCGCAGCGACTCCGAACTGGCCGTCCGCCAGGTTCGCGGTGAGTGGGACACCAACGATCCCGACCTCCGCGAGCGCCGCGTCCGGGTGCGGGAACTGTTTCGCGAATTCGACGACTGGTCGATCGAACACGTCCCCCGGGAGATCAACGAGCGCGCGGATGCTCTCGCCAACGAGGCGTTCGAGGATGGCTGAGGGAGATTCGACAGACACCGATACGACAGCCGGTGACCTCCCGGCCGACGTGATCGAGACAGTCGAGCGACTCACCCGCCACGCGCGTCGCGCCGACGAGGAACGCGCCACGGGGCTTCGGGACCGCCGTGACGAACTACTTGCCGAGCACGGCTTCGAGGCGCGCATCCGCTCGGAACGCGACGGCGACGTGCTGGTGTGTTATCCGACGGAATGGCTCGACGACGGGGAGGTCGTGCTCGATCGGATCGACGACCGTTCGCGCGCGGTCGAGCGCCCGCTCGACCCCGAAACCGACGCGGACTGGGAGACCGTCGACGCCGACAACCGCGCTGTCGTCGACGCGGTTGCGGAACGCCACGGCTCGGTCCACGCCGCGAACGTGGCGGCGTTCGCCGACTTCATGAGCAACCATCACGCACTGCGGATCGCCGACGCGACCGCCGATCACGTCGCCGAGTTTCGTGCGGAATACTTCCCGCGCAACGCCTTCCCCGACGACGAGCAGCGTGCGGTCCTCACGGAGTCACTCGAACACGCGTTCGAAGTCGTCGACGGCGAGTGTCCGTCGATCGACCGCGAGGCCAACGGCTATGACGTGTGAAAAAAGTCAACGCGAACTGCGCTGACGGACCGCGAATACTGTTCGGGACCTCAGGCCGCGTCTTCGAGCAGCTCTCGGATGTCGTCGGCGCGCGATTCCTCGGTGACGATCTTGCCGAACTCCCAGGCCAGTTGTTCGAGGAGGACTTCGTAGCCCTTCTCGGTGACGCTGTATTCGTTAGTTCGCTTGTCGAGCTCGCTCTTCTCGACGAGTTCCATCTCGACGAGGTCGTCGAGGTTCGGGTACAGCCGGCCGTGGTTGACGTCGGAGTCGTAGTACGTTTCGAGCTCGCGCTTGACGGCGAGGCCGTAGCGCGCTTCCTCGGCCAGGATGACCAGGATGTTCTGCTGGAACGCACTGAGTTCTCGGGCAATGCTTGGAGGCGCGACTTCGGTTTGTGCCTCTGACATAACTAAAGGAATGTCATCCGGACATTTAACCTTTGTTACCTGTGGTCGGAGCGGCACGAATCTTTTCATCACTCTCTAAGAACGGTTTTGCTTCGGTTAGCGCTCTTCTAACGACTGCTTTCTGTGAGTCCTCTTCTGAAAATACTGTTCCGAAGGGGTGGCACATGGCACCGAGGGACGATTTGCCGATCCGATAAATATCAAGATTGATATTCGGGTTGTCTTCGGGCTGGAACTCCCGACTCGAAAGGTCTTTTTGGTGGCCCCCGCCAGAGTCAGGTGATGGTAAACCTCTTCGAAGCCCTCGAAGCGGGGCCGAACCCGCCCGAGGAGATCTACGCGGTCGTAGAGTGCCTCAAAGGCGAGCGCAACAAGTACGAGTACGACAAGGACCTGCCGGGCGTCGTGTTGGATCGCGTCCTCCACAGCAACGTCCACTACCCCAGCGACTACGGGTTCATCCCGCAGTCCCATTACGACGACGACGATCCGCTGGACGTCCTCGTGCTCGTCGAGGACCAGACGTTCCCGGGCTGTGTCATCGAGGCCCGCCCGGTCGCGCTCATGAAGATGGACGACGACGGCGAACAGGACGACAAGGTCATCGCCGTCCCCACCGAGGACCCCCGCTACGACCACATCGAGGATCTCGATGACATCCCCCAGCAGACCCTCGACGAGATCGACGAGTTCTTCGCGACCTACAAGAACTTGGAGGAAGGCAAGGAAGTCGAGACGCTGGGCTGGGAGGACGCGGCCGCCGCCAAAGACGCCATCGAGCACTCCCGCGAGCTCTACGAGGAGAAGATCGCCGAGTAACGCAGTCACAGCTACGATTCCCGCCGGTTATACCCCGCCACCGCGCCCATGCGGTATAATTATGGGTAATTATTTGCGTGTCCCGGCCCTGTTTTCGAGTGTGATGGCAACCGAACGCCAAGCGGTCGGGATCGCTCACTACACCGTCGTCCCGGAGAACTTCAAACCGGCCGATTCAACCCCCAAGCCGGCCGAGCGTTCCGCCGATCGGGGCGACTGACGGCGCAAGCCTTGCCGCCGTCGCGGTTAGCCGTCGGCCTCGGCCCCTAGAAGAACCTTCTTGTGTCAGACCACAGTATCGCGAGATATGGGTCTATTCGATCGGATACGCGGCGACGACGATCCGCGAGTCGCCTTTTTCGGCATCGATGGCGTCCCGTATAGCCTGATCGCCGAACACGACGAGGAGTTCGAGCACCTGCACGCACTCGCAACGGAGGGCGCGGGCGGGGCGATCGACAGTATCGTGCCGCCGGAATCGTCGGCCTGCTGGCCGTCGCTGACGACTGGCGTCAACCCCGGTGAAACCGGCGTCTACGGCTTCCAGGACCGGGAAGTCGGCTCTGCGGAGACGTACGTCCCGATGGGGCGTGACGTCCAGGCCACGCGGCTCTGGGATCGCGTCCAGTCAGCTGGCCGGGACGCAACGGTGCTGAACGTCCCCGTCACGTTCCCGCCACAGCGTGACGTCCAGCGGATGGTTTCGGGTTTTCTCTCCCCGGGCGTCGAGGAGGCCGCCTACCCGGATGAACTACGGGATACCCTGGAGGAGTTGGAGTACCGGATCGATGTCAACGCCAAACTCGGCCACGACGACGACAAGAGCGACTTCCTCGCGGACGCCCACGAGACCCTCGAAAAACGCTTCGAGGCGTTCAAACATTACATCGAGGCCGACGACTGGGACCTGTTTTTCGGCGTCTTCATGACGACCGACCGGGTCAACCACTTCCTGTTCAAACACTACGAGGAGGACGGCGAGTACAAGGAAGAATTCCTCGAGTTCTATCGGACGGTCGATCAGTACCTGGGTGAGCTCCGCGAGTTGCTGGATGACGACGTGACGATGATGGTCGCCAGCGATCACGGGTTTACCACACTCGATTACGAGGTTCACCTCAACGAGTGGCTGGAGCAGGAGGGATGGCTCACGTTCGACACTGACGACCCCGAGGAGCTTGCTGACCTCGACGAATCGACGAAGGCGTACTCGCTGATTCCCGGTCGGTTCTACATCAACCTGGAGGAGCGAGAAGCCAACGGCGGCGTCCCCGAGGAGGATTACGAGGACATCCGGGCCGACCTCAAAGCGAAGCTACAAGCCCTCGAGGGGCCGGACGGGAATCCGGTCGCCGACCGGGTCGTCACCAAGGAGGACGCGTTCCGGGGCGACCACGACGACATCGCGCCGGATCTGGTCGTGATCCCGAACCACGGCTTCGACCTGAAGGCCGGGTTCAAGGGGAGCGAGTCGGTCTTCGGCACCGGCCCGCGCAACGGGATGCACAGCTTCGACAACGCCAGTTTGCTGATCGAAGACGACGACGCGACCGTCTCGGGCGCTGACCTGTACGACGTCGCCCCGACGATCCTCTCGCTCATGGACGTCGAGTACGATCGTACCGACTTCGACGGGTCGAGCCTGGTCTGAAGCGCCGTCCCGCACCTTTTTGCGCCGACACCCCCTACCCCCGCATGGATGGATCTGGATCTGGACCCGGACCTGGGCGAGTCGCTGTCGGCCGAGGCCGAGCAGCGCGGTTTCGCGACGACCGAGGCGTACGTCCACTGGCTGCTCGAACACCGCCAGTCGGTTCTGCAGCCGCCTGGTGAACGCATCGAGGCGCGTCTCGAACAGCTAGAGGGTCGCATCGAGTCGTTGACGCTGGCGCTGGAAGACGCCGGCGTCGAGCAGTCATCGGTGGCTACCAGTTCCGAGCCCGCGGCCTGGTTCGATGCGTCCCGGGAGACTGACACGTGGGACGACACAAGCAGTGGCGCGGCCGCCGACACGGCGACGGGGACGCCCGGGGCTGAGCCGACGCCCCAGGAACCCGATGCCGATGCCCCCGACGACGCCGCGGACCAAACCGGCTTCGCGTTCGGCGACGAAGCGGACGCCGAGGCGGCGACCGACGAGTCCGTCTCGGAGTTCGCGTATTCGGACGACCTCGAACCGCCCGGTGAGTCGACTGCGGAAGCTCCGGAACCGACCTCGGAGCCCGAGGACGGGGCCGACGACGACGAGATCGCCGACGCCATCGCGGACATCGACATCGACGAGGAGGAGGCGACGGACACCGAAAGTGCGGAGGCAGAGCGCGCGAACGAACCCGATAACGAGTAGCGGTCGGGACGACTGTTTTTAAAAGAGGTTTTCGAGATCGTCGTTCTGGAAGTCCGCTGTCGGCTCGGCCTGTTGGTCGGCGGCCTGTTCGTAGGCTTCGGCGGCCCGGTCGAGAAACGCCTGGAGCCGTTTCGAGCGCTCGACGCCGCCGAGCAACACCAGCGCGGCGAGCCGGTCGCTATCGAGCGGGAAGTCACCGCCGCGAACTTCGAGGCTGCCGGTCTCGTCTTCGAGCCAGCTTCGGGCGCGCTCGACGCCCTTCCGGGAAATGCGATCCGGTTCGCCCGCGATCACGAGCAGTGCTGTCTCGGCCTTGACGGCGTTCGGGAGGCTGGTTCCGGTCAGGAGGGCGTTGCGGGCCAGGCTCGTGATCGTGTTGATGTTTTCGGCGCTGTCCTCGCTGGCCGCGGCGCTCGCGTAGCCGAGTGCCGCGATGCCGCCCGGCCGGAGCGTATTGATGACTTCGCTGGAGTCGACGACGCTCTCGCCGACCCCGTCGATGACTTCACCGGAAGCGAGCAGCAAGCCGATGCGCTGGGCGATCTGGCGGTTGATCGTCTCGAAGCCTTCCTCGACGCTCTCGTCGGCGCTCTGCCAGGCGTCGTTGTCGACCAAAAGCGTCGCGTCGGCCTCGCGAGCAACGGTCTTCAGCGACCGACCGGCGTTGGCCTGGTAGATCGACCCCTCGCTGCGGCCGGGCAGCACGCCGAGGACGTAGACGGGGATGTCGTAGATCCGCTTGAGTTCCTTCGCCAGGACGGGTGCGCCGCCGCTGCCGGTACCCCCGCCCAGTCCGGCGACGACGAAGATACCCTCCGCCTGGGAGGTGATCCGGCCGTCGAGACCGTCGAGGACTTCCGTGGCCTCGCTCTGCATGATCTCCGCGCCGAGTTCGTTGTCGCCGCCGACCCCGTGGCCCTTGACCCGGTCCTGGCCGATCAACATCGTGTCGATCTCCAGGGGTTGGAGGTCCGCCCGGGCGGTGTTCACCGCGAGCGCGGCCCGGATCGCGTCAAATCCCATCTCGTAATCGTAAGTAGCCAGTGCCTGCGTGAGTTTTCCCCCGGCCTGGCCGAGACCAATCAGGACGACCTTCATACTCCAGGGTTGGCCTACCGACTATTCAAACCTTGTGACAGTTCGGCGATGGTCGTGTCATCAGTGCCCGCGCGCAAAACTACCGGTGGCGACGCCTCCTTGTAGGGCCCAACCCTACCGGGCCCTATGCTCGCAGCTGTGGACGTTGACGGCCACGATGCGCCGTCACTCCGTCGTGCGTACGAGGCGGTCGTCACGGACGCCGTCGAAACGGTCGGGGAACACGCCGTCGTCGAAGGGACTGCGCTCGACGGCGACACTGTCAGCGCACTCGCCGACGAGGACGCCGAATCGCCGACGCTCACTCTCGCGGAAGCGGCCGCTATCGTGGCTCTCTCCACGGACCGTGACGCTGACGCGATCGCCGCCGACGCGCGCGATCGCCTCCTGCTCGAACTGTCGAGCGCCGTTCTCGATGTGGACGCGCTCGCCCAGGGGCTCGATGGCGACGCGACTCCCAAGGAACTCCAGGCAAAGATGGAGGGACGCCATCCGATGAACCTCGCGGAGTACGCCGAGATTCGGGTCTTCGTCGCGGGGGAACGGTGACCCGCGTCGCCATTCTGGGGTGTGGCTACGTCGGGTGTGAACTCGCCCGCCAACTCGGCGAGGCCGGCCATCACGTCGTCGGCGTTCGCCGGTCGGATGCGGGACTCGCGGCGGTCGAAGAAGCCGGGGCTGAACCTGTCCGGGCCGACGTCACGGACGCCGGTTCCCTGGAATCGGTCCCGGACGCCGAGTGGGTGGTCTTCGCCGCGAGCGCCGGCGGCCGTGACGCCGATGCCGCCCGCGAAACGTACGTCGAGGGCCTTCGGACGGCGATCGATCACTTCGCCGGTCGGGACAACGCGCCCGATCGGTTCGTCTACACGTCGAGTACGGGCGTCTACGGCGACCACGACGGCGAGTGGGTCGACGAGGAGACCCCCCTCGACCCCGGCGACGAGCGGACCGAAATCCTGGCCGAGGCCGAACGGCTGGCCCGTGAGCGCCCGCCGGCGGGCATCGACGGGACGGTCGCCCGCTTTGGCGGGTTGTACGGCCCGGATCGCTACCGCTTACAGCGATACCTCGACGGCCCGGTCACGGCCGGCGTGCTCAACATGGTCCATCGCGACGACGCCGCCGGCGCGGTCCGGTTCCTGCTCTCTACCGACCGCGGCCGTGGCGAACTCGTCAACGTCGTCGACGACGAACCGGTAGAGAAGTGGGGATTCGCCGACTGGCTGGCCGAACAGTGTGACGTCGAGTTCCCGCCGAAACAGACGGTCGAACAACGACTCGCCGACGTCGACCGGGCGTCGATCCGCCGGCGAATCCGCTCGAGCAAACGCGTCAGCAACGACCGACTCCGGGCGGACGGCTACGAGTTTGCGTTCCCGACCTATCGCGAGGGCTATCGCGCGGCGATCGATCGCTATCGGGCCGAGGACGGGGGATCCTGAGCGCTCCTTCCCCTCGAACGACGCACTCGCCACAGACTGCCACCCAGCGGATCGCTGCCGGCTGTGCCGTCGGTTATGTCGGGTTTCTACCGTCCGCATTTGTTTTGACCCTTCTCTAAACGATCTCTCGTGTGTTTGCCGAACCTTCTTAACAGATCGGAGAGACAGTCTCCGGTATGTCGGTCCCGGGCCCCGCTGCTGGCGCGGTCGGACAGGTGGGTGTGGAAGAGTTCCTCGACCGCGTGACGGCCGATCCATTGCTCGCCGCGGCAGTGATCGTTGCCGTCCTCCTCGTGCTCATCGGTCTTGCCCTGATTGTCCGCAGAGTTCGGCGATCCCCCGGGCAACGCCTCCGTCGAATCCTGGCGGACCACGATCGGGTGAGCGTCCTGATGCATCCAAACCCCGATCCTGACGCGATGGCGGCCGCCCAGGGCGTCGCGGAACTCGCGTCGGCCGTCGATACCGAAGCCGTCCTCCAGCACGCGGGCCAGATTCGCCACCAGGAGAACCGCGCGTTCGAGACTGTCCTCGATCTCGACCTCGAACAGATCGAGACAGCCGGCGATATCGACGCCGATCCGGTCGTCCTCGTCGACCACAACGAAGCGCGTGGGTTCCCCGGTGCGGACGGGATCGAACCCGTCGCCGTCATCGACCATCATCCCGGTGACGGCACCGGGACGGTGTTCACCGACATCCGGCCGGAGTACGGGGCCTGTGCGACGATCGTCGCCGAGTATTTCGAGGAACAGGGTATCGAGCCGGGTGATCCCGACGCGGAGGAGTCAAGCGACGGTTGTACGCTCCCGACGGCGGCGGCCACGGGATTGCTCTATGGCATCCAGGCGGACACGAACCATCTGACGAAAGGCTGTTCGCCCGCCGAGTTCGGTGCCGCATCGTACCTCTATGCGGGGATCGACGAGGAGGCACTCGACCGGATTGCCAACCCGGAAGTCGACACCGAGGTGCTCGAAGTCAAAGCCCGGGCGATCACCGCACGGGACGTTCGTGGTGCCTTTGCGTGTAGCGACGTCGGGACGATCTCGAACGTCGACGCGATTCCCCAGGCGGCCGACGAACTCCTGCGACTGGAAGGGGTGACGGCGATCGTCGTCTTTGGCGAAGTCGAGGACACGCTTCACCTCTCGGGGCGTTCGCGTGACGATCGCGTTCACATGGGCAAGGCCCTGCAGGCGGCTGTCGAGGACATTCCCATGGCCGAGGCCGGCGGGCACGCCCGAATGGGCGGGGGCCAGATCAGCGTCGAGCACATGAACGGCCTCGGGCCGGGCGAGGGCGTGACGCGGGCGGACGTCCAGGAGCGACTGTTCGAGGCGATGACAGGCGACCGGCAGTGACACGATCCGCTGGAACAGATCCGCTCAGTGGCTGTAAATCATCTCTCTGGGGGTATGACTGGCTTAGCCGACTTGCTTCCACTCGCGGCCACACCCCGGACAGACGCGAACCGAAACGACTTCGTCGGGGTCGTTTTCGGTCGCCAACTCCTCCTCGCATTCGACACATTGTAACCGCTCGTAGGTGTCTTTCTCCAGATCCCCGGATCGCAGCCCCTTCCTGACAGATTCCATACGAAGACGTATGCGACCATGTGACAAAAAGCCCGCGCTCGTCGCCGGGTGGCCGGTGAGCCGGCGAAACCGGCGGTTGTCAGTCCCTTTTTTGACCTGCCGGCCGGAGACCTACTGAATGGAGTACGTTCAAGAACGGATCGCCACCCTCCACGATTTCGATGGGGCGACCCCGCCAGCCCCGACTGACCGCGCCGTCGTGATCGTCCCGATGACCGCGCGCGATCACGCCAGTCTGGCCGCCGAACGCGTGCTCTCGACGCTCGAAACCGTCGATCCGGGGCAGGTGATCGTCGCCCTTCGGGCCGACACGGACCGGGTCGGCGAGATCGCGGGGTGGCTGTCGTCGTTCGATCTGTCGCTGGAAGTACTGTGGTGTAGTGCCCCCGCTGTCGAGACGGCGCTCGCGGATGCGGGCCTCGACGGGCGTCACGGGAAGGGCCGTGACGTCTGGCTCGCGCTCGGACTCGCCGCCGAGCGCGGTGAGTACGTCGTCGTCCACGATGCCGATACGGAGAACTATGCACCTACCCACGTCCCCCGGCTGCTCTTCCCGCTGTCGCGGGGCTTTGCGTTCTCGAAGGCGTACTACGCCCGCGTCGAGAACGACCGACTGTACGGTCGCCTCTTTCGGCTGTTTTACGTGCCGTTGCTCCGCGCGCTCGCCGATGCCCACGACGTGCCGGTCGTCGAATATCTCGGGGCCTTCCGGTACGCGCTCGCGGGGGAGTTCGCGGCGACGAGCGGGCTGGTCCGGCAACTCCGGCCACCACGCGGCTGGGGGCTCGAAGTCGGCACGCTCGGCGATGCCTTCGAGGTAGCCGGGTTCGCAAATACCGCACAGGTCGATCTCGGCATGCACGAACACGACCACCGGGCTGTCGGCGGGTCGGACGGGCTGGGCGATATGGCCCGTGAAGTCGCCGCGACGCTCTTTCGGACGCTGGAAGGAAACGGTGTTCATCCCGACTACGCGTCGCTGGGAGACCGCTACCGGACGGCGGCGCGGACGGCCGTCGACCAGTACGCCGCCGATGCCGCGTTCAACGGCCTCACCTACGAGCGAGCGAACGAACGCACGCAGATCGAGGCGTACGCGTCGGCGATCGAGCCGCCCGTCGATGACGACCGACTGCCGGCCTGGGCGGACGCGGCACTCGAGCCGGACCGAATCGCGACACTCGCAAGCGAATCGCTTGCGGACCATCGCCGTTGATCCCGTCGACAGGCCTCCCGGGCCCGTACCCGTCGGGCTAAAGGGGGACGGGATCCCACAACCGGGTATGGACTTCTCAGCGGACGACCTGGCCGGGGTCGTCGACCTGTTCGGGGCGCTCCCGCCGGCGACGCTCCGGGACGCCCTCGCGGAACTCGCGTTCAAGCAGGGCGACCACCGGGACCCCTCCGAGTTCGACGCTGTCGTCGACGCTGCCATCGAGTCGTATCACCTGCTCGAACTCCCCGGCGACCAGCCGCTGGTCGTGGTCGGCCCCGTCGCGTTTCCAACGTTGCCCGAGGGAGCCCGTGATCTGCCACACATTCTGGATGTCCCTGACCGATCGATCGATCCCGAACGGCGCGGGACCGCCGCCGAACGCCGGTTTCGGAGCGATGCCGGCCAGGCCGTCGCGGCGGACGATCACGACCGCATCGAGACACTTCTGGACGTGAGTTACGAACTCGAAGCCTGGGGGCCGGTCGACCTCGAAGCGACCCGCGAACGGCTCGACGATGCCCTCGAAGGTACCGATTCGGGGTGAGCGACGAGCGAATTAAGAGTCGTGACCGCGTTCGTTCCCGTATGGATCTCGGCCCGGTTGCTGACCACGATCCCACCGGCGTGGCTGCTCCACGCGAAGCGGCGGTGCTGGTCGGGGTCGTCGAGACGCGCGCTGGACCGCAGTTGCTTTTCACCCAGCGAGCCGACCATCTCGACGACCATCCCGGCCAGATGAGCTTTCCGGGCGGGGGCTACGAGCCGGCGGACGCTGATCTCGCGGAGACGGCACGCAGAGAGGCAGACGAGGAAGTCGGGCTCGAACCGACCGAAGTGTCGCTCGTTGGCCGACTCGACGACATCCGAACTATCAGTGAGTATTCGATCCGGCCGTTCGTGGGCCGTATTCCGGATCGACCGTACGAGCCTACTGACGACGAAGTCGCCGAGATCGCGATCCTCCCGGTGGATGCGTTGACCGATCTCGACAACTACGAGACGGAATGTCGTGAGCATCCGGAACACGGCTCAATTCAGCTCCACTATTTCCACGTCAACGGCTACACCGTCTGGGGGGCGACCGCCCGCATCCTCCGACAGTTTCTCGAACTCACGACCGAGTGGCGAGTGCCACAGACGTTGGACTGTCGGCCCGAGGCGAACTCCTCGACGTGATCAGCGCGGGGGCCGCCGGCCGATTGCTGTTCGGGGCGTCGATCACTCGCTGTCGTCGCTCTCGGTGGTTCCGTCGCTTTCGTCAGTCACGTCGACCGTCGTGCCGTCGTCGCTCTTGGGAACCCGAACCTGAAGCGTGCCGTTTTCGGCGAGTGTCGCCGACGTGTCTTCGCCGTCTATCGCCGCGTCCGGCGGGAGTTGAACGTGTCCGTCGAGGGTCAATCCACGGCCCGGGAACAGCATTTCGAAGCCCTCACGTGGCTCGCGGAATCGGTCGAGTCGCACTTCGACAGTCCGGCCCGACAACTGGACCTGCACGTCGCTGCTTGTCGCGTCCGGGGCGTCGAAGACCGCAAGATAGGCGTCCTCGCTCTCAAGGAGGTCGACGGGGAGGGGTGTTCGTTCCTGGGCCTTGCCGACCGCACGGCCGACGTTTTCGAGGACTGTCTCGCCGATCTCTTCAGTGAACTCACGGAGCTGATTCATGTCCCCTATTTTGGTCGGCGTCTCCTTAGCCGTTGTGCCCGGGGTGAGACGACAGAAATCCGCCGGCAGCGATATCGGTCGTGGTGCCAGCGGTTCCCGTGCGTTCAACCGAGGGCTGATCGACTTTTGCAGCTACTGTGGTGTCGATCCGTCTTCCGGTCGCTCGGTGCGAAAGAGCGCAGAGATCGAAGCGATACCGACACCGTATGGCACACAGATCCAAAAGAGGACCGTGTACGTGTTGAACTCGCCGGTGACGGAGGCGATCGCCCCGGCGAGCAACGCGATACCCCCGAGGGCGAGAATACCGAACCGCTCCAACAGTGTCCCGTCCCCCTCATCGGTTGGCTGAGGGGGCGATCCTTCGTCACGTTCGTCGGTTGACTGCAACGCCGGTTCTTCCTCGGCTCCGCCCATCGGCATGCGAATGAATATGGCCCCCGCCAGGGCACCGAGCACGGCGATGGCTGCCGCCGGTGGCAGTTCGAGCACCGACAGGTCGAGTATCGCCGGTCTGATGTCCTCGCCCCAGAGACCGACTCCGAGTACTGCCGACGGCAACAACACGTAGCCGACCAGTTTTGGAACTAACCGTCGATCCAGGCGTGTTGTATCCATGTGTGACCTCTTCTCTCGCCGGACAAAAACAGTTTGTCCCACCATTCGCTGGCTACCGGGCCGCGATCTGATCATTCGGCGGGCTATCGCTCCCGGCTGGGGAAGCCGGTGACCGTGATGGGGCCAGGGGCCACGATGGCGGTAGAGACACGGTTTTACGCTTCCGGCGGGTATCCAATTCCGATGACTGACCCCGCGGCTCTCACCGTCACGATCGTCGATGGCTACGTCGACGAACCGGCACACTTCGGCGTGCCGCCGTACATCTCCACGTATCCTCGCTACGTCGCCGGCGCGCTGGTCGATGCAGGCGTTCCCCATGAGTCGATCACCTATCACACGATCGACGGGCTCCGGGAGGAGAACCGCCGTTGGCAGGCAGTCGAGGAAGCCGATCTGACAGTCTACGTCGGCGGGATGACCGTCCCCGGCAACTACGTCGGCGGGACGCCGGCCGAACCGGACGAAGTTCGGCGGATCGCCTGGACGGCCGACGGGACGACCATTTTGGGCGGCCCGGTCCGGTTCGGTGTCGGTGACGAAAACGAGGGGGCGAGCGAACCCGAACGCGACGATCTGGACTTCGACTTTCTGGCCGGTGCGGACATCGAGGCGGCCGTTTTCGATCTCGTCGAGAATGGCCTGGAAGGATTCGAGCCCCGCTATCGCACGATGGCCGAATCCTCACGCTGGGCGCGTGAGGGGGCGTTTATCGTCGAACAGCATCCCAACCACCCCGAGTATCTCATCTGCGAGATCGAGACCGGGCGCGGGTGTGCCTACCGGTGTTCGTTCTGTACCGAACCGCTCTATGGCGACGCTTCCTTCCGGGAACCGAACGCGATCATCAGCGAGGTCGACGCACTTTCGGACCACGGAGTCGCTCACTTCCGGCTGGGCCGGCAGGCCGACATCCTCGCCTACGGCGGGGACGGCGAGGCACCTAATCCCGACGCCCTCCGGAAGTTGTACGGTGGCATCCGCGAGGTCGCGCCCGATCTGGAGACACTCCATCTCGACAATATGAACCCGATCACGGTGGTGAAGTGGCCCGAGAAGGCCCGCGAGGGTATCCGGATCATCGCCGAGCACAACACGCCCGGCGACACCGCCGCGTTCGGCGTCGAGTCGGCCGATCCAGCCGTACAAAGTGACAACAACCTCAACGTCACCGCCGACGAGGCCTTCGAAGCGGTCCGGATCGTCAACGAGGAGGGTGGCTTCCGTCCCGGTGAGGGGCCGAACGACGCGCCGACGGTCGGCACTGACGCCGCCCGCGGCCTGCCGAAGCTCCTGCCCGGGATCAACTTCGTCCACGGGTTGAAAGGCGAGACAGCGGAGACGTTCGAACACAACAAGCGGTTCCTCCAGCGGATTCTCGACGAGGGGCTCATGATCCGGCGGGTCAACATTCGCCAGGTCATGGCGTTCCCGGGGACCGAGATGGACGAGACGGGTGCCGAGATCGCGCAGGACCACAGTGAGTTATTCCAGCAGTACAAACGCGAGGTCCGCGAGGAGATCGACAACCCCATGCTCCAGCGGGTCGCGCCCCCGGGGACGGTTCTCGAAGACGTGCATCTCGAATACCACCAGGACGGCAAGACCTTCGGCCGACAGTTGGGAACCTACCCCCTGCTCGTTGGCATTCCGGGCGAACGCCCGCTCGGGAAGACGATCGACGTGGCGATCACCGACCACGGGTATCGCTCCGTCACGGGGGTGCCCCACCCACTCGACCTCAACGCGGCGTCGATGGACGAACTCCAGGCGCTGCCCGGGATCGGGTCACAGACTGCGGGGAACATCATCGTCGGACGGCCCTACGACGCACCGCCGGCCATCGAGGGTGTCGACTTCGAGGCGTTCACCACGATCGGACGTGAGTCGCCGCGTTAGCCTGCCTACTCCTCGAAGAACACGAGCGTGAGCACCACGATGACCGCCATCAGCCCGGCAAGCAGGAAGTAGCCTTCGTCGAAGTAACCCCGTTCGGCGATCACGCCGAACAGGACGGGCCCCGCGGCACCGAGCGTCGCCGCTGAGGTCCGAACGATGCCCAGCCCGGTGCCACGGGCTTCGTCAGAAAATGCTTCCGAGAGGAACGACTGCGTGATGGCACCCGACCCGAGCATCGTGCTCACGAGGGCCGTGATCACGACGAGTGCCGGGAGACTGTCGACGAACGGGAGCAGGCCGAGTCCGACCACTGGACCGGACAGCACGGCAACCAGCGAGCGTCGCGGCCCGATCCGGTCGTAGGCGGCACCCGCGGCCGGCTTGATCACGACGCCGAAGGCAAAAAACAGGCTGAAAAGCAGGCTGGCAGTCGGCTTGGAGACGGGCTTTTCCTCGGTGAGGTACGTCGGGTAGAACCCCGTGAACGACTGCCAGACGAGGACGTACAGAAACAGGATAAACGCCAGAAAGAGGACATCTCCCTCCCGCAGATCGCTGATCAGTTCCCCCAGCCTGTTGTCGTCGGATGTCCCGTCGGTGTCTCTCAAGCCAGTCTGGCTGGGGAGGACCACCATCAGTGCGAGCGATCCGACGAGGAGCCCGGGAACCATCATGCCGAAGCCGGCCTGCCAGGCGATCGCGGCGGCCAGCGTGCCGGCGATCGGGGGGACGACTGTCTGCCCGAAGTCGCCTGTCGCCATCGTCACGCCGAGCGCGCTGCCGATCCGATCTGGGTACATGTCGGTGAGGATCGTGATCCGCGCGATCGGGTACAGCGACTGCCCGACGCCGACGAGCGCCGTGGCGGCGAACAGGACAGCGGCCGTCGGGGCGGCCACGACCAACGTGACGCCCAGCGCGGCCACCAGCGTTCCGGTCGCCATTACGCTTCGCTCGCTGAACCGGTCAGCGAGTATTCCGCTGGGGAGTTGCCCGAGTGCGGAGCCCAGCCAGAGGATCGTCACCAGCAACCCGGCGACCGAAAGCGAGAGGCCGAAGTCGTCCCGGAGGGCCGGCAGGAGGACGGGATAGATCATCCGCGTCCCCAGCAACAACCCCCACGTGCCTGCGATGGCTCCGAGCGAGGGTCCTCTCCCCTCACTCCAGAGTGCCTTTGCCTCCCGGCCGATCGACGCGAGCGGATTCATCGAGACGCCATCACCTGTCGCTCGTACACTGCTTGCCCGTCTGGGGCTGTCCCACCTGTGTGTTCTGTTTCCCATCCGGCGCGTTTGTCTGTCACAAACTCACACGCGCTTCGGCGGACGTCGCCACGTTCGTCCTGGCGTGGGCCCAAGGAGGCAACAGAAGGTTCTTGGTGAACCGCGACCGTGTATGTATCAATGAATCGGGCAGTCGGGGTCAGTGTCGTGCTCCCGGCCTACAACGAGGCCGCGTCCATCGAGGGGACCGTCAGCGCGACGCTCGACCGACTGGCCGCGTTTCTCCCCGCAGGTTCCTTCGAGGTGATCGTGGCCGAGGACGGTTGTGCCGATCGGACACCGGAGATCGCTGCGCGGCTGGCGAGTGAAGACGACCGTGTTCGGCACGTCCACAGCGACGAGCGCCTCGGCCGCGGCGCCGCATTGGAGTACGCCTTCCGCCAGGCTGCAGGTGACACGCTCGTCTACTTCGATACCGATCTGGCGACGGACATGGCCCACCTCGAAGAACTCGTCGAGAGCGTCCGGACGGGAGGTTACGACGTGGCGACGGGCTCGCGGATGCTCCCGGACAGCGACGCCGACCGGCCGGCGAAACGCGGCGTCCCGAGCCGAGGATACAACGCCCTCGTCCGGTTGGTCCTCCGATCGGACCTGGCTGATCACCAGTGTGGCTTCAAAGCCTTCAGTCGGGAGGCGTTCGAGGAACTGGCCAACGCAGTCGAGGACGACCACTGGTTCTGGGACACGGAGATGCTCGTCCGCGCCCAGCGCCGCGGCCTCGGCGTGCATGAGTTTCCCGTCGACTGGACGCCGAAAGGCGACTCGAAGGTCGACCTCGTCCGGGACGTCCTGGGGATGGGGGGCCAGATCCTCCGGACGTTCTGGCAGATTTCCGTAAGCCCACGGATCACCCGCACTCGGAGTATGATCGCCGCGAGCGGCCTGATCATGCTCGCGCTCGCGCTTATGACGGTGTATCTCGATCCCTCCGCCGATGTTCTCGAAGAGATGCAACGTGGTGACCCCATGTTGATCGGGACCGCCGCGCTCGTGTATCTCAGTTCCTGGCCGCTTCGGGGCTATCGGTATCGGGACATTCTTGCCGAGTTGGGCTATGATTCCGATGTCGGGTTTCTGACGGGTGCGGTCTTCATCAGCCAGACCGGCAACCTCGTGTTTCCGGCGCGACTCGGTGACGGCGTCCGGGCGTACGTCATGAAGGCCCGCCGGTCGGTCCCCTATTCATCGGGGTTTGCCTCCCTCGCCGTCGAACGTGTCTTTGATCTTCTGACGATTGCGGCCCTTGCCGGCGTCGTGCTCGTCGGATTTGCAGCGTTTGATCCCTCGGCACTTGCGGATCTCATTGCGGCGCTGACTAGCGGACGCGAGAGTGGACGGCGGGGCGTGGTGGTGGCGGCCGCTGTTGGCCTTCTCGCGATCGGCGTGACTGCGTTGACCGTCCTGACGGCCCGTTCGGATCGGAATCTCGTTCGGGGGACGCTCGATAGACTCAGCGACGACGCCTACGCCGGGTACGTCGCCGGTGTCATCGAGGACTTTACCGGTGACGTCCAGACTGTCGCCGCGAACCCGACCGCGTTCGGCCGTGTTGCCGCCTCAAGTGTCCTCATCTGGACGATCGATGTCGTGACCGCGATTGTCGTTTTCGCTGCCTTCGACGTCCCATCCTCTTTGGGGATGCTCGTTGTCGTGAGTTTCTTCGCAGTCAGTGTCGGCAATCTTGCGAAGGTTCTCCCGCTGTCGCCCGGCGGTATCGGGCTCTATGAGGGTGTTTTCTCGGTCTTCGTCCTCGCCTTTATCCCGACAGTCACCTGGGAACTCGCACTCGCGGTCGCAGTCGTGGATCACGCCGTCAAGAATCTCGTTACGGTTGCCGGTGGATCTGTCTCAATGGCCTGGCTCAACGTCTCGCTGACGACGGCCGTCGAGGAGAGTGCCGACGCCGAGGACAGCATCGACGCGGTCGCGGCGCAAGACTGAATCCGGTGGCCCTGGCCGAGGCCGACGGGCCAGGGCCGGGAGTGATGACCCGGGGGGACATGATCGCCACTGTCGACCGATTCGCCACCCCCGCCCACTCATTTATTCGTTCCGGTGAATCTTCCCTGAGAGCTACTATCATGTACTTTAATGGCTGTGTGAACCGTCACCAAATGCCGGCTTCGACCGCTCGGGCGCCAGGAATCCGTCGACCACCGAAACACTTTAATAAGTTTCGGACTAACCCCTGTTCACCGAACGACTACCCGGGTTTTTCCGGCGACGTGCCCGGCTAGCTTCCGCCTTCAGACCCATGAGCGAGACAAACACCAGAACCCGACTCGATCAGTCGACGAACGTAGCTGAAGACGAAGAGGAGACCGAAGATGTCAACTGCCCCGAGTGTGGCGGGAACCTCATCTCCGACACCGAACGCGGCGAGACCGTCTGCCAGGGCTGTGGACTCGTCGTCGAAGAGGACGAGATCGATCCCGGTCCCGAATGGCGTGCTTTCGACGCCAAGGAGAAGGACCAGAAGTCCCGCGTCGGTGCGCCGACGACGAACATGATGCACGACAAGGGGCTGTCGACCAACATCGACTGGCGCGACAAGGACGCCTACGGAAACTCGCTGGGCTCCCGACAGCGCGAGAAGATGCAGCGCCTCCGGAAGTGGAACGAGCGCTTCCGGACGCGTGACTCCAAGGAGCGCAACCTCAAGCAGGCACTCGGCGAGATCGACCGCATGGCCTCGGCGCTTGGACTCCCGGAGAACGTCCGGGAGACCGCGTCGGTCATCTATCGGCGGGCGCTCGACGAGGATCTGCTTCCCGGTCGATCGATCGAGGGCGTCTCGACGGCCTCGGTGTACGCCGCCGCCCGCCAGGCCGGTGTCCCGCGGAGCCTCGACGAACTCACCGACGTCTCCCGGGTCGAGAAAGACGAGATCGCCCGCACGTATCGCTACGTCGTCCGGGAACTCGGCCTCGAAGTCCGCCCCGCCGATCCCGAGAGCTACGTGCCCCGATTCACCTCGGATCTCGAACTCTCAGAGGAGGCCGAACGGCGTGCGCGGGAACTGCTCGCCAACGCCAAAGAGGAGGGCGTTCACTCCGGAAAGAGCCCCGTCGGGCTCGCCGCGGCCGCGATCTACGCCGCCTCGCTGTTGACCAACGAGAAGACCACCCAGGCTGCCGTCAGCGAGGTTGCGGACATCTCCGAAGTCACGATCCGGAACCGCTATCACGAACTGCTGGAAGCCGAGCAGTCGATCCCGGCCGCCTGATTTTTCGCCGTCGCCGATCAGCCGCCTCGCCCGACTGCCGACCGCGAGGGCTATCAGACCTGATAACCGAAGAGTCACGTTTAATCCGCCGGCCACACCGAACTACAGTATATGGCTTCAGAATCAGAGGGTCAACTGGACTCGGCTGCCGAGGCCGGTGGCTCGGCCTCGACAGCGGAGATCGGCGACGCGATCGACGAACTGCTGCGGACATCCGAGAACGTCTCCCGGAGTTCCCAGCAGATCAGCGAACTCGCACACGAACAGTCCGAGAATATGCAGGAGGTCGCCGGCGAGGTCTCGAACCTCTCGGCGACGGTCGAGGAAGTCGCCTCCAGCGCCAACGAAGTCAAGGCCGTCAGCCAGCAGGCCAGCCAACTCGCCGATCAGGGGCGGGACGTGGCCGACGACGCCATCGACGCCATGGAGGGCGTCGACGAGGCCAACGAGGAAGTCTCGACCGATGTCGAACAGTTGCGCGATCGCATCGACGAGATCGACGAGATCGTCGAGGTGATCAACGACATCGCCGACCAGACCAACATGCTCGCACTGAACGCGTCGATCGAGGCCGCGCGTGCCGGTGAAGCAGGCGAAGGGTTCGCCGTCGTCGCCGACGAGGTAAAGAGTCTCGCCGAGGAGTCCCAGCAGAACGCCACCGAAATCGAGGAGATGGTCGCCGACATCAAGGCCGAGACCGACTCGACCGTCGAGAGCATCGGTGAGGCCAACGCCCAGGTCGAGGAAGGGATCGAACAGGTCGACGAGACGGTCGATATCCTCAAGAAGATCGACCAGGCCGTCACCGAGGCCGCCGAAGGGGCCCAGGAGGTCGCCGAGGCGACCGACGACCAGGCTGCAAGCACCGAGGAGGTCGCCTCGATGGTCGATCGGACCGCCGAGACCGCCGAGGAAGTCGCCGACGAGATCGAGGATATCGCCGCCGCCAACGAACAGCAGGCGGCGAAGGTCAACGAACTCGAATCGCTGCTCGACCACAGCTGAAGCCGTTTCGCACCGTTGGTGGACTCTTTCCGTGCACCTCCCGGTTGTTTCCCCGCCCCCCGGATCACAACCCACGTTAGGCTCCGGGTCGAGGCACGAGTATGAAAACCGACCACGCCGTGGTGACGGACGACGCCCGTACACTGGCGTTGCCCGCGGATTCGGTCGACCTCGTGGTCACCTCGCCGCCCTACCCCATGATCGAGATGTGGGACGACATCTTCGCCGCGCTCGACCCCGCAATCGGCGACGCGCTCGACGCAGACGACGGGGAGCGCGCCTTCGAGGCGATGCACGACGTGCTCGATACTGTCTGGGCACAACTCGATCGCGTCCTCGTCGACGGTGGGATCGCCGCGATCAACGTCGGCGACGCCACGCGAACGCTCGACCGATTCCGGCAGTACCCAAACGCCGGCGAGATCACTCGCCGGATGGTCGATTACGGGTTCGATCCGCTCCCCGATATCGTCTGGCGCAAGCCAGCCAATAGCGGCGCGAAGTTCATGGGTTCGGGGATGGTGCCGCCTAACGCCTACCCCACGCTCGAACACGAGTCGATCCTGCTCTTTCGGAACGGCCCGCGCCGGTCGTTTCCGCCGGGTGACCAAACCCGTTACGAGAGCGCTTATTTCTGGGAGGAGCGCAACCGATGGTTCTCGGATCTCTGGGAGATAACCGGCACGGCCCAGGGTCTCGATGCCGGACTCCGCGAACGTTCGGGGGCGTTCCCTGTCGAGATTCCCCTTCGTTTGATCCGGATGTTCTCAGTCTACGGCGACACCGTCCTCGATCCCTTCTGGGGGACCGGCACGACGACGCTCGCGGCGATGCTCGCCGGCCGGGAGTCCGTGGGCTACGAACGCGACGCCGACCTTCGGGCCGCCTTCGACGACCGCATCGAGGGCCTGCCCGAACGGTCTCGCGAGCGTGGGGCCAGACGGCTCGAACGTCACCGCGAGTGGGTCAACGAGCGCCAGGACTCGGGCGAGGACCTGGGCTACGAGAACGACCACTACGACACGCCGGTCCGGACGAAACAGGAGCGCCAGCTCCGGCTGTACGCCGTCGAGTCGGTCGCGGAGACGGCGGAGGGGTATTCGGTGAGGCACACGCCGATCGAGAACCTGGAGTAAGCGCAACGACCAGACCGCTTCTCAACCGTCGGGTGCGGGCATGTACTGATGGAGCGATTCGATGGCTTCCCGGACGAGCGACTGTGACAGCAACCCCTGCTGGTCGTCCAGGTCACGCTCTTTGATCGTGGTCACGTACCAGGGTGAGATGTACGCTCGCGTTTTCGATCCACCCTGGATCCACGCGTCGTCAGGGACGGGGATCCCTTCCGGATGTTGCTGGGTCGGCATGCCGACGACGATCGATTCGACGCTTCCGAACGGATGAGACGAGTCACTGACGATCAGCCACGGACGGTACGCCGGATCGGATTTGTGTGGTGCTGGCCCCCACCAGACTTCCCCCTGCACGTAGCTCATTGTCCACTCACTCGTCGTCCGAATCGACGCCGGGGCCCCACTCGTCGGGATCCTCTGCACCGAGCCGATCCGAGGCTGCTCGCGCGGTCGACATCGCACTCAGCGTCTTCTCGACATCGGCCTCCTCGGTGATCGCCCAGTAATCGCCCCGGTGTCGGACGAGCCCACGCTCCTCGAGACGGGAGAGGACGACCCCGACGCTCCCCCGCTTGACGTCGGTCGCCTCGTGGATCTCCTTCGGCGTGTACGCCTGCTCCGGGGACGACGCCAGAAACGAAAGGATCGCCTCCGCGTTTGTCGGCCCGCCGGCCCGGAGTTCTCCGGGTGGACTCTCCTCGAATCGTTTGATGTTGATCGGCATACCGTAACGTACGTAATCGATTGTAATAGCTGTAATGGTGGCGACGGTGGCGTGTCTCCCGTGGTCCGGTCGGTCCTGCTAACTTGTTGCCGGCGACGTTCGCTGATTTGGATCAGCGGACCATCTCAGCGCTGTCCGAGGCGGGGTGCTTTTGCCCCGCGGCCACCGACGCCCGGTATGCACTTCGACTCGTTCCGCCTGGCGGCCGCGACGGCTGACCTCGGCGAGGAACCGGCCGCCCGCGAGCACGCCGATCTGGTCGAGTTCCGGATGGACATGGCCGGGGAGCCGCTCACACAACTCTCGAACTACGACGGCGAATTGCCGCTGCTCGTGACCAACCGCCCCGAGTGGGAGGGCGGCGAGGCCGCGGACGCCGGTCGCCTCGCCGCGCTCGAAGCGGCCGTCACCGACGACGCCGTCGCGGCCGTCGACGTCGAACTCGCGACCGCGCGTGAGGGTGACGCCGACGCATTGATCGAGACCGCCCGCGAGCACGAGGTTCGCGTGATTGTCTCCACGCACGACTTCGAGGCGACGCCGCCGATGGGCGACCTTCAGGAAACGCTTCGGGACGCTTGTGAGTACGGCGACGTGGGCAAACTCGCCGTCACCGCCGAGACGCCCGACGACGTGCTGGACCTGCTGGTGGCGACGCGGGCGGCCACCGTCGAAGGCCACACCGTGGCGACGATGGCGATGGGCGAGGCCGGCCGCCACTCCCGGGCGGTCGCCCCGCTGTATGGCTCCCGGATCGGCTACGCGCCGGTCGACCCCGACGCGGCGACCGCCCCTGGGCAGTACGATCTCGCGACGCTCGCCGATCTCGTCGCCGAACTCGATAGCCAGTGAGTGCCACGAGAGGGCTTAGTCAGGTTTACGTCCGGTCGACCATACAGTCAAGGCAGTGACTGAGACTGCGTCGGCAAAGCGCCCGTGGCTGGCGATCGCGCTGTCGGTGGTATTCCCGGGATTGGGCCACGTCTACCTGCGGGAGTGGATCCGGACGGGGCTGTGGCTCGTCCTCCTATTCGCCACCGCCTGGTTGGTGATCCCGCCGGAGATCATCCCTCAGGAGACCTCCTACGACGCGATCATGCAGGCCAGCCGGAACATCCCCCGAAACGCGTCCCTGCTGATCGTCGGCCTTCGTGTTCTCAACGTGATCGACGCGTACGTCCTCGCGCGCCAGAGTACCCGTGAGGAGGCCATCGAGTCCGGCCGGCAGTGTCCCGAATGTGGCCACGATCTGGCCGACGAAGACGACGACCTCACGTTCTGCCCGTGGTGTGCGACGGAACTCCAAGACACGGACGAGGCGGAATCGGATTCGAACGCGGCGGAGCGCTCGGATGCGGATATCGAGAGATAGGTCCGGTCCCGCCGGAGAGACGACCAACGCCAAGAGACGGAGAATCGCTATTTCTCGATGATGCTCTCCTCGACGGCCTCGCCGAAGTGCCGGGCCGTGTCCTCGTGGTAGACCAGGACCTCGTCGCCGACTTCCAGGTCCGTCACGGCGATCCGGCCGTCCGGTGTGGCGACCTTGATCGTCTCGGCGTTCTGCAGTAGCGTCTCGATCCGGTCGCCCCCCGCTGTTTCGGCCTGAATCCGGAACATGGGGCGCTTCTCGATCTTCGCCCGGCCGACGATCGCCTCGCGGGTATTGCCATCCCGATCGACGACCTGGACCTCGTCACCGCTCGCGAGTTCCGAGAGGTACGTCGTCTCGCCACCCGGCGTCCGGGCGTAAGCATGGACCGCGCCGGCGTTGACCCGGAAGGGCCGGGAGGCGACGTACGGCGACTCGGCGGTCTCGGCGTGGACGAAAAAGAGGCCACGGGCCATCGAGCCCACCAGCATCCCCTCGTCGTGATCCATGATCGATCCCGTATCCACACAGACCCGGTCGGCCGAGCCGGTCTGTTCGATCGCCGTGATCTCGGCGTACTCCAGGTCGAGGGTCTCCCGACCGACGGCGTCCCGCACTTCCACGGTTTCGCGGATCTCGTCGGGGTTGTCGGTGTCCAGCAGGACGGCGTCGGCACCGATCTCCAGCGTTTCGTAGGCCGTGCGGGCGTCCTCGGCGGTCTGGACACCCGCGATCAGTTCCGTCTCCTCGCCGACGCGGGCGATGAGATTTTCCAGGGGGATGATCTGCCAGTCGTCGGCAACGACCATCGTGTAGTCGGCGGCCTCGGCGACTGCCTCGGCGAAGGCCTCGTAGTCCTCGTCGAAGATGCGGACGTATCCCCCGTTTGCCCCGCCGCTCCGGAGCGCGGAGAGATCGGCCGATCCCGAGAAATCAGAGGGGAGTCCGACCGTGCCGTCGCCCTCGCCGTCCTTGCCGACGATCACTGCGTCGGCGGTCGACTCGGCCGTCCCCTCGGCGTCCATGACGTGGACGTCGTCGCCGGCGAAGGCGGCGACGTTGATGTCTCCGAGCTCGCGGACGCGTTCGACGTCGTGTTCGTCGACGAGTACCCAGTCGACGCCGGCTTCGAGGCCGGCGGTGATGCGTCGCTTGCGCGCTTCCCAGTCGCCGACCGAATCGTCGGCCTTGAGCCAGACGGAGCGTGTCATGTGTCCACGCTCGCTCCGGGCCGGCTTGAACGTGGCGGATTCGGCGGTCCGGCTCGCTCGAACCTGTTTCAGGACAGTCTCCCGGCTGCAGACACGCTTTCAAGCGTCGACGCTGAGGCCGGCGGTTTCGACCGCTTCGTCGACCCTGGCATCGTCGTGAACGACCGCCGAGATGGCGCGAGTGATCGCCTCGGGATCTTCGTGCTGGAAGATCGACCGCCCCATCGAGATACCGGCCGCGCCCCCGTCAATCGCGCCGCGAACCATTTCCAGGGTCTCTTTGTCGGTTCCTTTCGAGCCACCCGCGATGACGACTGGCTTGGCCGATGCGGCGGCGACCCGTTCAAAGGAGTCCGCGTCGCCGCTGTAGGCCGTTTTGATCACGTCGGCACCGACTTCTTCGGCGAGCCGGACGGCGTGAGCCAGGGAATCGGGATCCGACTCGTCGATGCCGTCGCCGCGGGCATAGGCCATCGCGAGCACGGGCATCCCGAGGCGATCGGCCTCGCTCGTCACTTCGGCGAGCTGGGTGAGCTGGTCGGGCTCGTATTCGCTGCCGACGTTGATATGAAAGGAGACGGCGTCGGCCCCGGCCCGAACGGCGTCCTCGACGGTTCCAGTCTTGCGTTTGTCTTCCTCGTCGGGACCGATCGTCGTCGAGCCGTTGAGATGGACGATGTAGCCCGCGCCGTTCAGGTTGCCGTGGACGCGGTCGGCGACGCCTTTCTGGGTCAGGACGGCGTCGGCCCCACCGCGCGTGATCCCTTCGACGGTCGATTCGAGATCTTCGAGCCCTGTTACAGGCCCCATCGTCAGGCCATGGTCCATCGGAACGACGAGATATCGGCCCCCTGTACCAATGCGTGTCAGGCGTGCGTCTTTCCCGGCAGTCATTGTGTGATGCTGTGGCAAGTGACGGTAATGGGCGTTCCGGTCCCGGCGTCCTCGAAGGGCTATCGCCCGTTCTTTCAATACAGCAAGATTTATTAGCTATCGTCTGACCACACCCCAACGTATGCATCGTGCAGTCCCCGCTGCCCTCCTGGTTGCCCTGATCGCCCTCGCAGGGTGTGGCATACTCGGTGATAGTCAGCCGCCGAGCGACGACCGCGCCCTCGAAGTCAGAAACGAGACGGTCGACGCCCTCGCCGACGTTGATACGTATCGCATGTCGATGGACGTTGGCGTCTCGGCGTCAGCCGAGGGGCGATCGGAATCGATTGCCGCCGACGCCGACGGCGTCGCTAACCGGACGGCCCGGCTGATGGAAATGCACACGACCGTCCGAGGCCGGAGCGCCACCACCTACCTTCGAAATCGCACTGCCTACACGAAGTGTCCGAGCCCGTGGACCGGGTGGGGCGTCCAGAACCAGTCGACCGACGTCGAGTGGCTAACGTTGACGCCGCTGGGCCGACAGGTCGAGATATTCAACCGGACGAACGTTTACTGGGACGGCACGGCCACGATCGACGGGCACGAGACCTCGGTCATCGTCGCCTATCCCACCCAGGAGACGGTCTCGTCGCTGCCCGGTGAGAGCCAGACCGACCTCGCGAACGCCGACGCGACCGTCGAGAACATCACGACGAAGCTGTGGGTCGATCGGGAGACGTCCCGGCCGGTTCGGTCGCTCCTGCAACTCAAGATATCGGGGAATGGCGGCGAGGCGACCGCGAACGTGATGATCGACTATGAGGAGTACGGCGAGCCTGTCCAGGTCGCAGTCCCCGAGATCACCGGCGAGACCTGGCCGGGCGGCTGTCCCGGCGCGTGATCGGCACGATCGAGCACCCGTCCACCTACCAAAAGAGGTTTCACTGCCCCGGAATTTCACCCGACCGAACACCCGCACGGAGACCGAAATCCAATGCCCTCACCTGACATCTCCGACGCAAGCGCACGCTGTAGTGATGTCCTGGACGCGATGGAAGAGACGGTGATCGCGGACCGGGAGTTCCTCGAAACCGTCCTGACCGGCGTCCTCGCCCGCGGCCACGTCCTCCTCGAAGACGTCCCCGGCACGGGCAAGACCCTGACCGCACGGAGCATGGCCGAGGCCCTCGGCCTCTCCTTTACCAGGATCCAGTTCACGCCCGACCTCCTCCCGGCGGACGTGACCGGGTCGCACATCTACGACGAACAGGCCAAGGACTTCGAGTTCCGCGCCGGCCCGATCTTCGCCAACGTCGTCCTGGCCGACGAGATCAACCGCGCCCCGCCGAAGACCCAGGCCGCGCTGCTTGAGGCCATGTCCGAGGGCCAGGTGACGACCGACGGGACGACCCGGGATCTGCCCGAACCGTTCTTCGTGATCGCGACCCAGAACCCCGTCGAGAGTGAGGGGACGTTCCCACTCCCGGAGGCCCAGATCGACCGCTTCATCGTGAAGACGACCATCGGCTATCCCGACCCGGCGGCCGAGCGGACGCTCCTGCGGCGACGCACCGACCGGGCCGAAAAGACCCCCTCGGTCGAGCAGGTCCTCGGACCGGATCGGGTGACGGCCATCCAGTCCCTCCCCGAGGCGGTCACCGTCACCGACGACCTCATCGCCTACATGACCGACATCGCACAGGCGACCCGCGATCAGCCACAGGTCCGGGTCGGCGTCTCGCCGCGCGGCACCCAGCGACTCCTCGAAGCCGCCCGCGCCCGTGCCGTCATCGAGGGGCGCGAATACGTCACGCCGAGCGACGTGAAGACGATCGCGCCCGCCGTCCTCGCCCACCGACTCGTCCTCACGCCCGACGCGACGGTCGAGAACGTCGACAAGCGCGACATCCTCGTTGACGTCGTCGACTCGATTCCCGTCCCGACGGTCTCGGACGTCGATGCGCTGACCACGGGGTAACCCACCCGTCACTCCCCCGCCAATGTCACGTGATCGCCTCCCCACGATCGTCGTGCTCGCCCTCGTCGTGCTCGCGCTGGGTGCCGCCGCCGCGACGCTGGACTCCGGGCAGTTGCCGACGGACACTCCCTCCAATGCGTCCGGGCCGGCGCTGACACCGGACCCGAGCGGGGGCCCGCCCGAGGCGCCCGAGCGGACCCCAGTTTCACCTGCGGATTCGCTCTCCATCCCGTGGTGGACCCCGCCGCTTCCAGCCGTGCTGGGCGGCCTGGCGCTCGCACTCGGCGGCACGCTCGTCTTCCTGTTCGTCCGGACCGGGACCGGCGATTCGATCGACGTCGAGGAACCGGCCACGCCGGCGGCCGAACCCGACCTCCAGGCGGTCGGCGAGGCGGCGGGCGACGCCGCGGATCGTATCGAGTCCCGGACCGACGTCGACAACGAAGTGTATCGCGCGTGGCACGAGATGGTCCGCCACCTCCCGGTTTCGGAGCCCGAGACCACGACGCCAGAGGAGTTCGAGGCGGCGGCGGTCGCGGCGGGGATGCGTCCGGACGATGTCGCGGAACTCACGCGGCTGTTCGCGGAGGTTCGATACGGCGAACGCGATCCGGACGGCCGGGAGGAGCGTGCCGTCGCGGCGCTCCGGCGGATCGAGACTGCTCATGCCGATGGGACGAGCGGCGACCCTTCGGGGGGTGCGAACGGATGAACTGGCGCCCGGCACAGCTGGGTGGCCTGGCCGCCGTCCTGGTCGGGTTCGCGCTGGTAGCCGTCGACGCTTCCCCGCTGGCCATCCTGGGCCAGTACAGCTACGTCGTCGTCCTGGTGTTCGGACTCGTGGTGACGGTCCTCGGCGGTCTGGAACTCGCCGACCGTCACGCCACGACCGGCGACCGGTGGCGGCCCGCCTCCACCGAGTCCGGCTACCGGGTCCCCGTCCCGGGCGACGAACTCGCCGACCTCGCCGAATCCGAGCTGAAAGATCGCCTCCGGCGGCGCGTCGTCGTCTCGCTGATGGACGCTCGGGATTGCTCGAAGGCCGACGTGAGAGCGCAGGTCGAGGATGGAACCTGGACGGACGATCAGTTCGCGGCTGCGTACCTCGGGAACGAGCGCGTCCAGTTGCCGATCACGACCCAGCTCCGCGGGCTGATGCGTCGAACGTCAACCGAGGAGCGGGCACGCCGACACGTGATCGCCGCCCTGCGGGAGCTCCGCGCGGAGGGATCGCGATGACGCCCGCCCGCGAGGATGACGCCGGCGACCGCCGGTCGCGATCGGCCCGCCCTGGTCCGGCGGCGGGGAGCGAGGCTCGCGTCGTCGATCACCTGACCGGGCACTGGACCGGCGTGGGCGCGGTCGCGTTCGTCTTCGGCGGTCTCGGGATCGTCCTCCGGGAGCCCGCCTTGTTGCTCGCCGGCGTCGTCGGTGCGGTCTTTACGGGGTACGCCCGTAGCGCCGACCCCCTCGAGGTCCGTGATCCCGACACCGGCGAGTCGACGCTGTCGATCCGCCGGCGACTCGAACCCGACAGTCCGGAACCGGGCGAGGACGTCACCGTTACCGTCGAGATCCGAAACGAGGGGGCAGGCGTTCTCACCGACGTGCGGGTCGTCGACGGCGTGCCGCCGGCGCTCGACGTCACCGACGGCACGCCACGCCACGGCGCGGTGCTTCGGCCCGACGAGGGCGTGACCTACGCCTATACGGTGACCGCGACCCGCGGCGAGCACAACTGGCGACCCGCGCAGGTCACGGTCGCGGATCCGAGCGGGGCTGTCGAACGCGAGACGACCGTCGACGCCCCCACGACGCTGTCCTGTTCGCTCCCGGCGCTCACCAGTGAGCAACTCCCACTTCGGGGGTTGACGACGCCGTACGTCGGGCGCGTCGACACGGACGAGGGTGGATCGGGCGTGGAGTTCTTCTCGACGCGGGAGTACCGGTCGAGCGATCCGCTCTCGCGGATCGACTGGCGTCGCCACGCCAAGACCGGGGGGCTCGGCACGCTCGAATATCGCGAGGAACGCGCCGCGACGGTCATGCTGGTGATCGACACCCGGCAGGCCGCCTATCGTGCGCCGGAACCGGGGGCGTATCACGCCGTCGAGCGGAGCGTCGACGCGGCCAACCGCGTCTTCGCCGCCTTGCTCGACACGGGCGACCGCGTCGGTGTGACGACGCTCGGCCCGGCCAGTGAGGAGTGCTGGCTGTCGCCCGGGGCCGGCGACGAACACCGCGCTCACGGCCGTGCATTGCTGAATTCCCATCCAGCGCTCTCACCGATCCCGCCCGATGAGGGACTGTACGAGACGATCCGCGACGACCGCCGCGAGCAACTCAAGGACCGGCAGGTCACCCGGCTCCGCCGTCGGCTCTCCCCGGACACACAGGTGTTCATCCTCTCGCCGTGCTGTGACGGGTACGTCCCGACCGTCGCCCGCCGGCTCGACGCTCACGGGCAGCTCGTGACGATGGTGAGCCCCGATCCGACGACTGACGACACGCCGATCCGCGAGCTCGCACGCATGGAACGCGCGGATCGCCTGGACGGCCTTCGTGGCGAGGGGATCCGAGTGCTCGACTGGCGCGACGGGGAGTCCTTCGCGGCGGCGCTCGCCCGCGCGCAGGTACGGTGGTCGGCATGAGTCTCCCTACGTCGCCCGGCCTCGGTGGTGTACGCGGTGACGGATCGACCGCCGACAGTCAAGGTGACGCGGCGAACGACGGCGTGGAGCATGCCGGCGGCGGGATCGATCGCACCCCCGCGCGCGCCAGCGTCGCTATCGCGACCGGATTCGCGTTCCTGGGGGCGCTCACGATGGTGACGCCGGCGCTGGTCGCCGTCGGCCTGTTCGGAACGCTACTCGTCGGCCTCGGCGCGATACACGGATCCCGGACGTATGTCGGCTACGGCGCGCTGGTGATTCTCCTCGGTGTCCTGATCGGCGGGTTCCAGGGCGCGCCGCCGGAACCACTCCTCGTCAGTACACTCCTCGCCGTCCTCGCGTGGGACGCTGGCCGGTACGGGATCACGATCGGTGAGCAACTCGGTCCGGACGCGAAGACGCTCCGGATCGAACTCACTCACGTGACGCTGAACACGCTCGTCGGAACTGCAGGGACCGGACTCGGCTACGCCGCGTATCGCGTGATGGCCGGCGGTCAGCCCGTCGCCGCGCTCGGCCTCCTGTTGGTCGGCGCGGTCGTCCTCGTCGTCACACTCCGGTGATCAGTCCTCGACTGCTGCCGACGGCGCGCCCCGCAACGCGCCATCTTTGAGTTCCCGGGCCTTCGCTTCGAGCCGATCAGCAACCGCATCGGCCGATTCGCCGCTTTCGGCCCCCTCGGCGACGATGTCGACCAGGGCGCTCCCGACGATGATCCCGTCAGCACCGGCCGAGACGATCCGTTCCGCGTGCTCGCCGGTTTTGATGCCGAAGCCGACGGCCTTCGGGACGTCCCACTCGGCGAGGCGCGCGAGGCTTTCGTCGGTCTGGTCGCTGACGTCCTCGCGCGCGCCCGTCGTCCCGAGACGGGCCTGGACGTAGACGTACCCCGAGACCTGCTCCATGATGGTTTCGAGGCGGTCGCCACGGGTCGTCGGCGCGACGATGAAGACCAGATCCAGCCCGTATTCGTCACAGGCGTCCCGCAACGGGTCGGCCTCCTCGGCCGGCAGGTCCGGGACGACCAGTCCCGCGATGCCCGCCTCGGCGGCCCGTTCGACGAACGGTCGGGGCCCTGACTCACTACCGTATTGATAAATCAGGTTATAATAGGTCATACAGACCAGCGGGATCTCGACGTCCAACTCCTCGACGAACGAAAAGAAACGATCGGACGTCATCCCGCCTTCCAGCGACCGGACGATCGCGTTCTGGATCGTCGGCCCCTCGGCGATCGGTTCCGAGAACGGCAGGCCGAGTTCGATGACGTCCGCGCCGCCGCGTTCTAAGGCCTCGATATATTCCAGGGAGGCCTCGTACTCCGGATCGCCGGCCACCAGATACGGGATGAACGCCGGTTCGCCCGCCTCGAAGACGGCCCCGATCTCGCTGTTTGCGGTCATTCTCCGGCCTCCTGGAGGACGGTCGACGCGGTCTCGACATCGAGATCATGCGCTTTGGTCTCCTCGACGACGGTCTCTAAGTCCTTGTCACCGCGCCCGGAGACGTTGACGATGGTCACGTCGCCGACAGCGTCGGGATTCTCCTCAAGATACCCGAAAGCGTGAGCGGTTTCCAGGGCGGGAATGACGCCTTCGAGCCGGGAGACGCGGTGGAACGATTCGAGCGCGACCTCGTCGTCGACGTTGACCGCATCGACGCGCCCCTCGTCGACGAGATAGGCGAGCTCCGGGCCGACGCCCGAGTAGTCAAGCCCCGCCGAGACGCTGTGGGACTCCATGATCTGGCCGTCTTCGTCCTGGAGGAGTTTCGTGCGAGCACCGTGGAGGACGCCCTCCTCGCCTGTCGACAGGGTGGCGGAGTTGGGTGCGACGCCCGCCTCCTCGTCGACTTCAAGCGAGGACCCGCCGGCCTCGACGGCGATCAGGTCGACGTCCTCCTTGTCTCTGAATTCGTGGAAGGCACCCATCGTGTTCGACCCGCCGCCGGCACACGCGACGATCGAATCGGGTGGATCGCCGGTCTTCGCGAGGATCTGCTCGTGGGCCTCGTCGCCGATGACCGACTGGAAGTCCCGGACCATCTCGGGGAACGGGTCCGGCCCGACGATCGACCCGATGACGTAGTGGGTGTCCTCGACGTTCGTCGCCCAGTCGCGCATCGTCTCGCTGATGGCCTCCTTCAGGGTCCCCCGGCCGGTCGTGACGGGGGTGACCGTTGCGCCGTTGAGTTCCATCCGGAAGACGTTGGGGCGCTGGCGTTCGATGTCGGTTTCGCCCATGAAGATCTCAGCAGGCATGTCGAGGTGGGCGGCGGCCATCGCGGTCGCCGTGCCGTGCTGGCCCGCGCCGGTCTCGGCGATGATCCGTTCCTTGCCCATGTATTTCGCGAGCAGGACCTGCCCGAGGGCGTTGTTGAGTTTGTGTGCCCCGCCGTGGAGCAAGTCCTCGCGCTTGAGGTAGACCTCGGTGTCGTAGCGCTCGCTCAGCTGGTCGGCCCGCTGCAGCGGCGTGGGCCGGCCGCCGAAGTCCGCGAGATGGGCACGGAGTTCGTTCATGAACCCGTCCTCGTTTTCGAGCACGTAGCGTTCGTAGGCGTCCCGAAGCTCCTCGATGGCGGGCATTAGTGCCTCAGGGACGTACTGGCCCCCGTAGCCGCCGAATTGTCCGTTCGTGTCGTCTATGGTCATTGATCGTCAGCTCCGTCAGTTGTCATTGTTGTGTGTCTCCGTCGGTGTGGTAAGTGCTTGCGTGTTCGTCGCCACGTCGCCGTCCATGATCGCCGAGCCGATCAACAGCCCGTCGGCACCGGCCGCCCGCATCCGCCGGACGTCTGCCGGCGTCTCGATCCCGCTCTCGGCGATCAGCGTCACGTCGTCGGGAACTGCGGGCGCGACTGACTCGAACGTTTCGAGGTCGACGTCGAGTTTTGCCAGATCGCGGTTGTTCACGCCGATGATCGCCGCGCCGGCGTCGACCGCGGCCGCAACCTCCGATCGGGAGTGTGCCTCGACGAGTACCTGAAACCCGCGGTCGCGCGCGGCGTCGATCAGTTCCTCGAGGTCGTCCGTGCCGTCCTCCTCGAGAAACCGGACGATGAGAAGGACGAGATCGGCTTCGACCACGTCGAGTTGAGCCTCGTGGAGGATGAAGTCCTTCCGGAGGACGGGCACGTCGACGGCGTCCCGGACGCGCCGCAACGTTTCGGGCGACCCCCCGAAGTGCTCGGGTTCGGTCAGCACCGACAGTGCCGCCGCCCCGTTCTCGACCATGGCCGTTGCGAGCTCGACCGGATCGCCGTCGTGTCGGCCCTCCGTGGTCGGACTCGTTGGCTTGACCTCCGTGATCGTCGGCACCCGACCGTCGCGCTCGGCGCGATCGAACGCGTCAGCGAGGGACCGCGGCGTCACGTCTACCGTACCCGACGCGCCGCCACGATCTCTCGCTGCCGAGAGGATCGATCGCACGTCAGGCGCTATTTCATCACTGGCGTCCATTACCGTACACTAACGTACAGACATGGACATAAGGCTTGCGACATACCGGTCACTATCGCTTGTTGATTGGCGAGCGGGAGCGAGCGCTCCCAGTCAGAAGGTGTAGCCGTCGTCGGGATCGTCGTCGTGGAGGGCGGGATCTTGCTGGTCCTCGACCGTCTGTGAGAAGAAGTCGTCTTCGGCGGCGACTTCCGGTTCGTCCTCGCCCGTGTCGTACGCGGAGACGCCCATCGTCAGCAGCTCCTCGACGGCCTGATCGCGGTTGACGAACTCGCCTTGCTCGACGAGGCGGTTGATGTCGTTCTCGATTCGATCGGGCAGTGAGATCGAAACCTTCGGCATATCAGGGGCTCAGAATCGCGGCCGGATTAATCTATCCCTCGTCGGGACGCCTCCAGCCCTCCCGGCCGAACCGACCTTCGATGACCACCTCGACGGATTCACCAGCACACGACAGCCTCAGCGTGCCGGGTTCGGCGCGCCGCTCGCCACGTTCCAGTATGACGCCCGACGCTGCCGGATCGACCTCGAACGTCACTTCGGTGCGCTCGCCGGCCGCTAGCTCGACCCGCTGGAACCCGACCAGTTCCCGGACGGGCGTCACCCGGGAACTGAACTCGTCGGTTCCATAGAGGTGCAGCGTCGTCGATCCCCCTCGGTCGCTGACGTTTTCGACCGCGATGGTCGCCGTGAGACTTCCCTCCGGGCCGACCCGCTCCGTCGACACCGACAGCTCGCCGGCCTCGAAGGCCGCGTAACTCAGGCCGTGGCCGAATGGAAACAGCGGATCGTATGTCTCGGGATGCTCCGGCGGGCGCGGGTTCTCCTCGCGGGGGCTGCCTTCGATGGGATGGGGGTGTGGGCGGTAGTCGAAATGGGTCGGCAGGTGACCACCCGACCGCGGGATCGAGACCGGCAGCGACCCGCCGGGGTCCGCGTCGCCGAAGAGCACGTCGGCGACTGCGTTCCCGCCCTCTGAGCCGGGCAGGTAGGCGAACAGGATCGCCGGCACGTGTTCGGCCGTCCACTCCATGGCGAGCGGGCGGCCGGCGACGAAGACGGCGACGGTCGGCGTCCCGGTCTCCCGAACTGCCCCGAGCAACTCCCGCTGTGCCTCGGGGAGTTCGAGTTGCGAGCGCGTCGGGAACTCGCCGCGGTCGGTCTCGCTACGGTGGAACTCGTGACGGTAGCCCGTTTCGCCGACGACGACCACGGCGGCCTCGCTTGCGTCCGCCGCCTCGCGCGCGGCGTCGAGATCGACGGTCTCGGTCATCGACGCGCCCTGTTCGTACCGGACCGTCGTTTCGGCTGGAACGGCCCGTTCGATCCCCGCACGAATGGTCGTCCCCGGTGGTTCGGGCTCGGAGATGGTGCTCCAGCCACCGAACTGGTTGCGGAGGTTGTCGGCGTTCGGGCCGAGGACAGCGATCGAGTCGAGACTTGTATCGAGCGGGAGCACGTCGTCTTCGTTCCGGAGCAACGTCATCGACTCGCGGGCGGCCTCGCGAGCGACGGCGCGATGGTCGTCGGTTCCGACCTGCTCGACCCGGTCCTCGTCGACGTAGGGATCCTCGAACAGCCCCAGCCGGAACTTCGCTTCGAGGACGCGCCGGACGCTCTCGTCGATTCGCGCCGCTGAGAGATCCCCGGATTCGAGGAGATCGAGCACGCGCTCGGCGTGTTCGACCCCGCCGACGCTCGCGACGTCGACGCCGGCGGTCGTCGCCTGCCAGACGGCTTCGTCCATCGAGCGGGCGGTCCGGTGGTCGTGATGGAGCATGTTGATGCCGTTCCAGTCCGAGACGACGTACCCATCGAAATCCAGTTCTCCCCGGAGCCAGCCTTCCAGATACTCCGTCGAGCCGTGGACGGGATACCCGTTGAGTTCGTTGTACGCGGGCATGATCGAGCCCGCGCCGGCGTCGATCGCAGCCTCGAACGGCGGTCGGAACACCCGCCGGAGGGTGTACTCGGAGACGTCGACCGGCGAGCCGTCCTCGCCCCGGACCGGATCGCTGTAGGCGGGGAAGTGCTTCGGTGTCGCGATGACGTTCCCCTCGTCGCCGATGTCATCGCCCTGGTAGCCTCGGACGGCCGCCGCGCTCATCGCCGCGCAAAGGTGCGGACTCTCGCCGAAGGTCTCGTAGATGCGGCCCCAGCGGGCCTCACGCCCCACGTCGGCGACCGGATTGAGGTTCTGGTGTGCGCCGGTCGCGGCGACTTCGGTCGCGGTGACGCCCGCCGCGGCTTCGACGAGGGCGGGATCGCGGGTTGCGGCCATGCCGAGGTTATGTGGGAAGACGGTGGTCCCCTTCACGAACCCGTGGCCGTGGTCGGCGTCGACGTAGAACAGTACCGGGATACCGAGTCTGGTGTTCTCGATGGCTTCCCGCTGGAGCGCATTCGCGACCTCGACGCACTCCGCTGGGGTCTCCCAGGGGGAGCCGCCGTGACCGAACGGCGAGACCGCGCCGAGGTGGTGCTCGGTGACAGCCTCGGCGATGCCCGAGACGGTTTCACGACCTGGTCGGAGTGTCGGGGCCGTGCCGACGAGCTGGCCGACTTTCTCCGCGGGCGTCATGCGCGAAAGGAGATCCCCGACGCGGGCTTCGGTAGATCGATTCGGATCTTTGTAAGGCGGGCGTTCGCGCTTCGACGAATCTTCGTCCGGTGGTCGGTTCTCGTCCATGGCCCGGCCTTCACTCGCCGGGCCGTTAACCCTTCGACCCGGGGGTGGTCTGGCGTCGGCCGGTCATCCACCGATCGTTCTCACTGTTTTAGGCTAGCCAAAACACATAAGACTGACCGGTCTCCTACGGGGAGACAATGCCACGATCAGACGCTGACGCCGATCGCGAGGCGTCGACGGCGGTTCAGTCCTTCCAATCGTCGCCCGACCGGACAGTCTTCACCGAAGAGGGCAATCCCGACGGCTGGATCGCGACCGATCTGACAGTCGATCCCACGCCGTAGCGGCCCCGAACGTTTTAGCGCCCGCCCGTCTTATGCGGCGGTCGTGAGTACTGTACCCGAGCGAAGCGAGATCGACGAGGAGTACAAGTGGGATCTGGCGTCGCTGTATGCCGATACCGACGCGTGGGAGACTGCTTTCAAGGAGGCCGAAGAACTGACCGAGACCGTCGCGAGTTACGAGGGGGGCGCGACCGAGGACGCCCAGACGCTACTGTCGGTGCTTTCCGACTACGAAGCGCTGATGCGCACCGTCTCGAACGTTGTCTCTTACGCCCGGATGCGACAGGACGAGGATACCCGCGACGACGACGCGAAGGCTCTCTTTGCCCGCGCGCGATCGCTGTCGGCCGACGCGTCGAGTGCCGCGAGCTTTCTCGACCCCGAGATCCAGGATCTCGACCGCGCGGATGTCGAGGCGATGATCGAGGCCGAGCCTGCACTCGAGGAATACGACCACTACTTCGACGACGTGCTGCGGATGAAACCGCACACCCGCTCGACGGAGGTCGAGTCTCTTCTGGCGGATCTGAGCGAGGTCACCGGCGCGGCCGGGGACGTTTACGACATGTTGACGAACGCTGATATGTCGTTCCCGACGGTGGAGGATTCCCAGGGAGAAGCTGTCGAGATCACGCTCAACAACTTCACCACGCTCCAGAAGCGCCAGGATCGGGCGTTCCGTCAGGACGTCTACGAGGCGTTCTACGACGAGTGGGAGGAGGTACGAAACGCCGTCGGGTCGGCCTACAAGAACGCTGTCAAGACCGACTCCAAGCTCGCCAGCGCACGAAATTACGAGACGGCACGCGAGGCCGCCCTCGACGGGCCGAACGTCCCGACCGACGTCTACGACACGCTCGTGGAGACAGTCCGTGAGAACCTCGATCCGCTCCACCGTCACGCCGAGTTCAAGCGCGAGCACACCGACGGCGACGAGCTGGCGATGTGGGATCTGTACGTCACGCTGACCGAGACCGAGAGTCCCGAGATCGAGTACGAACAGGCCAGCGAGTACGTCGTCGACGCGGTCGCGCCCCTGGGGGAGGACTACCAGAACCGGGTCGCCGACGGGCTCGACTCCCGGTGGGTCGACGTCTATGAGACCCGCGGCAAGCAATCGGGAGCCTACTCCGGGGGAACCTACGACTCACAGCCGTTCATTCTCATGAACTACCAGGACGACGTCGAGTCGATGTACACCCTGGCCCACGAACTCGGCCACTCGTTGCATTCGGAGTACACCAGCGAGGCACAGCCCTACGTCTATTCGGGCTACGAGATCTTCGTCGCCGAGGTCGCCTCCACCGTCAACGAGGCTTTGCTGACCCGGCACCTGCTTGACACTGTCGAGGATGACCGGCTGCGTCGTCACGTCCTGGATACGTATCTCGAACGCTTCCGGTCGACGCTGTATCGCCAGACCATGTTCGCGGAGTTCGAACACCGCGCCCACGAGATGAGTGAGGCCGGCGAGCCACTAACGCCCGATCGCCTCGATGACCTCTATGGCGAACTCAAGGGTGACTACTACGCGCCGGGCGAGATCGACGACCGGATCGTCCGCGAGTGGATGCGCATCCCCCATTTCTATCGTGCCTTTTACGTCTATCAGTATGCGACGGGGATTTCCGCGGCTGTCGCGATCGCCCAGTCCATCGCCGAGGAGGGACAACCGGCCGCCGAGCGCTATCGGACGTTCCTCGAAAGCGGATCGAGCGAATACCCACTCGAACTCCTCCAGACGGCCGGCGTCGACATGACGACGGCCGACCCGATCGAGGATGCCATCGCCGAGTACGACGACGCGCTCGATCGGATGGCCGACCTGCTGTAAGCGGGACGTGATAGCATCCGGCACGCAAACCCCGCGACCCAAAGGCACTTTTTCTCGGACGGAGTAGGTATGGGTGTCAGATGTCCCGCAGTCCCTCGCTGCCGGATCGCCCGACGCTCGATCTCGATCCCGAGATGTCGCCGTCCGAACGACTCGCAGCGCTCGAGGAACACTACGCGAAGGTCGTTGCCGTCAACGACCAGCTCCAGGCAAAGCTTGAGAGGGCCTACGAGAAACAACGCTCGCTCGCCGACGACGTAGACTCTCTCGAACGAGAGAACCAGGCGTTGAAGACTGCCTCGCTCTACATCGCGACGGCCGAAGAGATCACCGACGACGGCGTGATCGTCAGACAGCACGGCAACAATCAGGAAGTCCTGACGGAGCTACCGTCGGGACTCGCCGGGGACGTCGAACCCGGCGACCGCGTCGCGATCAACGACTCGTTCAACGTCAAAGCGACCCTGGAGGCCGAGACCGACGCCCGAGCGCAGGCGATGCAGATCGATGGGAGTCCGGACGTCTCCTACGACGACATCGGCGGGCTCGACGAACAGCTACGGGAAGTCCGGGAAGCCGTCGAAGAACCGCTCCTCAACGCCGAACAGTTCCGCGAGGTCGGGATCGACCCGCCGAGCGGCGTCCTGCTGCACGGTCCGCCGGGGACGGGCAAGACGATGCTCGCCAAAGCCGTCGCCAACCAGACCGACGCCACCTTCATCAAGATGGCCGGCTCCGAACTCGTCCGGAAGTTCATCGGCGAGGGCGCGAAACTCGTGCGTGACCTGTTCGAACTCGCCGAGGAACGCGAACCGGCGATCATCTTCATCGACGAGATCGACGCACTCGCGGCCAAACGGACCGACAGCAAGACCTCCGGTGACGCCGAGGTCCAGCGGACGATGATGCAACTCTTGAGCGAGATGGATGGCTTCGACGATCGCGGCGAGATCCGGATCATCGCCGCGACCAACCGCTTCGACATGCTCGATCGGGCTATCCTTCGACCTGGTCGCTTCGACCGCCTCATCGAAGTGCCCGAACCCGACATCGAGGGCCGTGAACGCATTCTGGAGATCCACACTCGCGACATGAACCTCGCCGATTCGGTCGATCTCGGCGACATCGCCGGCGAGACCGAAGGCATGACCGGCGCGGAACTCGAAAGTCTCACCACCGAGGCCGGGATGTTCGCGATCCGGGACAGCCGGACCGAAGTTACTGAAGCTGACTTCACCGACGCCATCGAGAAGATCGAGGAAGCCGAGGAGGACAGCGTCGGGACGCCTGTGATGTTCTACTGAGCAGAGGGCTGGTACTGTCTTGCTCGTCGGTACAAGCGGATCGGTCCGACCGAACGCACGTGTCGTTGTCGTCGATGAGTCCCGACGTTATTTTTCGGCGATCCACTCGCGAGCTTCGTCCATGTCGTCGGTCATCGCACTCTCGTCGTCCACGTCCTCCATCCCCTCGTAGAACTCTTCCATGTCCATCTCGGAGATGACGCTATCCCGGTGGACCGTCACGGAGTGCTCGATACCTGCCTCGAAGATCTTCGGCATCCATTCCTCCTGGAGCCACTTCGTTTCCTCCTCGTTGTGGGCTTTGATTCCGCGCGTGTTCACGATCAGTTTCCGGGCGTCGTGCTCTTTGATGTATTCGAGTAGATCCATGGCACCGCTCTTGAACCGCTCTCCTGTCGAATACTCGTCCCAGTAGAACACGACTGCGTCGATATCGTCGTCGTAGACTACCGTGTACAGGTCCGTCTCTCTGCGATCGCGCTCTGACATATGAACCGGTTACGTTCTATCCCTTATGAATTCGGCCACCCAAATATCGATCGTGAGAAATAGACGGTGTTCGGGCGGTGGCAATGTGCCGTGACGACGGCCGGCGTGGGCTCACGGGCTCGCTGGGTCCTGGCGAGTGGCTGTCCGACGGGAAGAACGCCCTTTTACCCGCCGACCATCTATCCTGGGCTAATGAGCCATCCCTTCGAGACCCTCCCGACGACTCCCACGTCGGAGGAACTCATCGACCAGGCGTTCTCGCGGGCCGCCCGGGCCGGCCGGGCCAAGTCCGGCCACGACGCCCAGCAGTCGATGCTCCAGACCGCGGCGAACGTCCTCTCGGACAATCTAGAGAACGTCGTCACCCAATGGCCCGACTTCGACACCCTCGACCCGTTCTATCGTGGGCTTGCCGACGCCGAACACGGGGTCGACGAGTTGCGCCAGCATCTCTCGGAAGTGACGTGGGCGAGTCGCAAGACGGGCGACATCCGCGACGAGTATCAGTCCCGGCTTCGGGGCGTCGACGTCGACGGCGCGCGCAAACTCCGCAAGCAAGCGTTCGCCCGCCTGGCCGACATCACCCGTCAGGTGGACGAGAACCTTGCGGCGCTGGCCGACGCCAGGCAGGCCCTCCGAAAACTACCGGACATCAAACCCGACGAACCCGTCATCGTCATCGCGGGCTACCCCAACGTCGGGAAGTCCTCGTTCGTCAACAGCGTGACGCGGGCCGACAACGAGATTGCCGCCTATCCGTTCACGACGACCCAGATTCACGTCGGCCATATCGAGCGCGATCATATCCGCTATCAACTGGTGGACACGCCGGGCCTGCTCGATCGCCCGCCGGCGGAGCGCAACGCGATCGAAGCCCAGGCCGTGAGCGCGCTCGAACACCTCGCGGATGCCGTCATCGTGATGGTCGACGCCAGCGGCGAGTGTGGCTTCCCGATCGACGTCCAACTCGAACTCAGAGACGACATCGCTTCGCGGTTCGGCGAGGCTCCCGTGTTGACGGTCGCCAACAAGGCCGATCGCTCGCGGGACGTCGCGGCCGACCACTACATGAGCGTCACCGAGGACGACAACGTCGAGGGGGTTCTCGACGCGGTGATCGACGCTGTCGGGTACGAACCCGAGCTTCCCTTCGAAGAATAAGCGGTTTGTGGCGGGCCGGTCGTCAGCGTTCTCAGGCGCTGGTCGCGTTATAGACGACCTGGACGGACGCGCTCACGTCGACGGGACCGCTCTCGATCGTGGTCGAGGCTGACCCGCCCGCGGCATCGGCGGCCATCATGGTTTCCTCGACGCGGTAGGGACTGACGCTGACGTCACTGGCGCTGATCGAGGACGCACCGATGACGTGCAGCCCGGAACTGTTCGCCAGCGTGTCCGCGTCCGTTCGCGCTCGATCCATCGCCTTTTCGAGGGCGTCCTGGCGAAGCTCGTGGCGTCGCTCCTCTGAGAGCGTAAAGGAGACGCCGTCGACGCGGTTGGCACCGCTGTCGATGGCTGTGTCGATCACGTCGCCGACACGCTCGGTATCATCGAGCGTGACTTCGAGCGTGTGGATCGCGCGGTACTCGGTTGTCTTCTCGGTTTCGGGGCGCTGGTGAACCTCGCCGACGTCGTAGTATCCCGTCTCGATCTGATCCTCGGAGACGTTCAGTTCAGTCAGTGCGGTACGGACGGCGGTGAGGTTCTCGGCGACCCGATCACGGGCGGTCTGGACGTCCTCGGCAGTCGCCACGACTCCGAGTCGGAGGACGGCCTGATCGGGCTGGGCCGAAACCTCCGCTGATCCGGCGACGTCGATCTGTTTGGTTGGCTGGTCGGTCTGTGCTGCGGGCGTGACGGCCGTTGCAGCGCCCACCGCAGCGAGCAACAACACTGCCACGGCGGCCACCAGGAGAGTCGATCTGTTGAGTTCCATTACAGGTGTTCCCACACCCGGAGAACATATAGTCCAATCGAACGTTCAAACGTTCGTTTGAGCGGCCCGACCCCCTCCGATCGGCCTCAGCCGGCGGCGACTTCGGTCGCCACGTATCGTAATTCGGTGGTCACGTCCCGGTCGAGACGCGTATCGAGGCGGTCGTCGAGGCTGTCCTGGAGCGTCGGCGGTGACTCGCCGGGCGGCACGCCGACCGTGACGACGATCCGCTCGGGCTGCTGGAAGAACAGCCCACCGGTCCGTTCGGTCGAGATCGAATGGACCGTCGCTATCGGTGTCTCTTCGACCACTTCCCGGACTGCCTCGTCGATCTGGCCGTCGACAGTGGCTCGCGTGTACGTGTCGTAGGTCACCCCGCCCAGAAAGACCGACAGCACAGCGATCGCAGCCACGAGTGCGAGGACGCGCTTGAGCGTGCTCGACCGGGCGTCGTCCTCACGAAACCAGTGGGTCGGCCGGTAGCCCAGGTACCAAAGCACCGCCAGCGCGGCCAGGTTGATCGAAAGGACGTTCACCAGCGTCAGAATGCCCGATCCGAGGCTGACGGCGGGCAGCCCCCACGCGATGCCGATGCCGACCGTCGCGGCGGGCGGGATCAACGCGACGGCGATCATGACGCCGACCAGTGCCGTCGAGACGCCCGTCGAAAGGCTGACGACGCCTGCCACACCGGCACCCAGCGCGACGACCAGCGAGAGGAAATCCGGCAGCAGTCGCTCGCGGACGGCCGGAATCTCGGTCACGTCGAGTCCGGGCGGGACGAGAAACAGGTTCTTGACTACGAACGCGAACGCGGCCGCGCTCAGCACGGCCAGCCCCAGCCCCGCGATCTGCAGGCCGATGCCCCGCCGGAACAGCCCCTGGTCGTCGACGACGGTCCCGACGCTTGCGGCCATCGCCGGGCCGATCAGCGGGGCGATCACCATCGAGCCGACGATGACCGCCGGCGAGTCCAGCAGGAGGCCGGCGGTCGCAATCACGGCGGAGACGACGGTCAGGATGGCGTAACTCCAGGTCGCCGGCGCGAGGTCCGCGGCCTTGGAGGTGAGTTCCTCCCGGGCGATGCGCTCCTCGCTTTTCTCCTCGGCGTAGCGATCCGTGAGTTCCTCGAACCGCCGTGAAATGACGGTGTTGGCTTCGACGACGACCGTGTAGGCCTGTTCGTCGATGCCCGCATCCCGGAGTTTCTCCAGGACCGGTTCGACGGCGTTGGTCGGCAACGGGATGTACGCGACGGCGGTGTACTCCCGGCCGCTGGTCTCGTCGGTGAGGATGTACTCGACGTCGACATCTTCGAGCGCCGCCTCGATGGCCTCGAGCTTGCCAGCCGGAACTGTGACCTGGACGAGTCGCACGCCCGTAGGATCGTCGTCGGAGGCAATGAATGGTGGGGTCGCGCCGTGATCGGACTCGCTGTCTCGGCGGAAACGCAACCGGCAAGCCTCCCGGGCCGCGATGATCGTCTATGAGTGGAGCTACCGCGCCGCCGCTCGTGACGGACGTCGACGGGACACTGACCGACGACGAATTACGTCTCGATCCCCGGATGGGGACCGCCCTCCGGGAATGGGACGGCCCGGTCGTACTCGCGACGGGCAAGGTCCTCCCGTTTCCGATCGCACTCGCAAATTACCTCGGGCTTGAACGGACCGTCATCGCGGAGAACGGCGGCGTCACGTTCGTCGACGCGACCGACGAACTCGGCGTCCACGGCGACCGCGAGGCGGCCCAGGCTGTCGCCGACGCCTACGTCGACGCGGGGTACGACCTCGGATGGGGGCCGGCGGACCTGCCCAACCGGTGGCGCGAGACCGAAGTGATCGCCGCCCGTGACCAGCCGCTCGAACCACTCCGGGACCTTGCGGCCGAGCACGGTCTGGAGGTCGTCGACACCCAGTACGCCTACCACGTCAAGTCCCCGACGATGACCAAGGGAAAGGGTCTGGAAACGGTCGCCGACGCGCTTGGGTACGAGCCGACGGAATTCGTCGCCGTGGGCGACTCGACCAACGACGTCTCGACCTTCGAGGCCGCCGGGACGGCCATCGCGGTCGCCAACGCCGACGACGCGGCCCTCGCGGCGGCCGACCACGTCACGGACGCGGAATTCGCCGATGGCTTTCTGGAGGCGCTGGATCGAGTCGACGCCGGCGAGTGGTGACTCCGCGCGATTATACGCTCCATTGTCATATATTCACAAACGCTCCTATCGGGGACGCTGCGCGGTGATTTCCGGGGAAGGTTTTTGGGGACACCACCGTTACCTGTTGGCATGACTCCCGACCGGGCCGTCCTCGAACGCGCGATCGAGCGCGGCGAGCACGAGGGCGGCAGCGTCGAGTTCAAGGAACGCCTGACTCGCGATACGCACCTCGTCGACGGTCGCCTCGAAAGTCTGGCCGCCCAGCTTCGCCACCGCGTCCTCAGCGGCGATGGCGAAGCGACCTACGTTGTGGGGATCACCGACGACGGGAACCTGGCTGGTATCGACCCCGAGGCGTTCTCCGAATCGATGGACGTCCTCTCGCTGCTCGCCGACGAAGCCGGGGCGCACATCGAGGACGTCGAGACCTGGGGGGTCGACGGGGAGGGCAATGCCGTCCGTGGCCAGTCCGGCGAGCGCGGGATCGCCGGTGTGGCGACGATCCGGGAGGGCGCGGTCATGGACGACGACGAGCACATCGTTGTCGGGACCGCCGGCCACGTCGACCACGGCAAGAGCACCCTCGTCGGCTCGCTCGTAACGGGCCAGGCCGACGACGGCCAGGGCGGGACGCGCTCGTACATGGATGTTCGCCCCCACGAGGTCGAGCGCGGCCTCTCCGCCGATCTTTCGTATGGCGTCTACGGCTTCGACGACGACGGCCCCGTCCGGATGGACAACCCCGACCGGAAGACCGACCGCGCACGGATCGTCGAGGAGGCCGACCGCCTCGTGAGCTTCGTCGATACGGTCGGCCACGAGCCCTGGCTCCGGACCACGATCCGCGGGCTCGTCGGCCAGAAGCTCGATTACGGCCTGTTGACGGTTGCTGCCGACGATGGGCCCACCAAGACGACCCGCGAACACCTGGGCATCCTGCTGGCGACCGAACTGCCGACGATCGTCGCCATCACGAAGGCCGATCTCGTCGACGCCGACCGGATCGCCACAGTCGAGCGTGAGGTCGAGCGCCTGCTGCGGGACGTCGAGAAGACACCGCTGCCGGTCGAGCGCCACGGCGTCGACGCCGCGATCGAGGAGATCTCAGAGACCGTCGTCCCCGTGGTGACGACCAGCGCCGTCACGGGCGATGGACTCGACACCTTAGACGAACTCTTCGAGCGACTCCCCAAGACCGGTGGCGACGAGACGGCCGAGTTCCGGATGTACGTCGACCGGAGCTACAACGTCACCGGCGTCGGCGCGGTCGCCTCGGGGACGATCAACGCCGGCCGCGTCGAGGCCGGCGACGAACTCCTGCTGGGCCCGATGGCCGACGGCACCTTCCGCGAGGTCGAGGCCCGATCCATCGAGATGCACTACCACCGCGTCGACGAGGGCCGTGCCGGTCGGATCGTCGGTATCGCGCTGAAAGGCGTCGAAGAACAGGACGTCGAACGCGGGATGGTCCTCCTGCCCCGCGAGGCCGATCCCCAACCGGTCCGGGAGTTCGAGGCCGAGGTGATGGTGCTCAACCACCCGACGCGGATCGGCGAGGGCTACGAACCCGTGGTGCACTTAGAGACCATCAGCGAGGCCGCCGCGTTCTATCCCGAGGGCGGCCAGCTACTTCCGGGCGACAGCGGGCGGGCGCGCGTTCGATTCAAGTTCCGCCCGTATCTGGTCGAGGAAGGCCAGCGCTTCGTCTTCCGGGAGGGGCGTTCGAAGGGCGTCGGGACAGTGACCGACGTGACTGGCGTGGAGTAATTGCTGGATTTCACTCCCACAAACACAAGTTTAACAACTAGCCGTCGGCCATCTCTACGAGATGGCAAATCAGGTCGACTATCCTGCGCATGTTCCTGGTAGCTGTGACGATCTCCTCTCCAAATCCGATCAGGAACTCAAATCTGCTCTCCCCGAACTCGCCCGTGATCAAGCCCGTATGGCTGAAATCGATGCGGCTGTGGAGGCGCTCCCAACGCATCACGAGTTGCATCTCGGTGATGCCCGTGATCTCTCGATGGTTGCTGACGAAAGCGTCGAGTTGGTGGTCACGTCCCCGCCATACTTCGACATCAAGGATTACGAGAACGGGACCGGCGGCGAAGATCAACTCGGCGATCTCGAAAGTTACGAGCAGTTCAATGCGGAAATCGACAAGGTTTGGAAACAGGCCTATGACAAGTTAGTTCCTGGCGGGCGGATGTGTGTCGTCGTCGGTGACGTCCTTCGGTCCCGGAGCGACTATGGCCGCCATCGGGTACTCCCACTGCACGCCACGATTCAGGAACACTGTACTGATATCGGCTTCGACAATCTCGCGCCGATCATCTGGTATAAGATCGGCAATGCAAGCCTCGAATCCGGTGGGAACGCTCGATTTTTGGGCAAACCGTATGAGCCTGGTGCGGTCATCAAAAACGACATTGAGTACATTCTTTTGTTCCGCAAGCCGGGAGGGTATCGATCACCTTCGACCGCTGAGCGGATTCTGAGCCTGATCGAAGCTGATCGCCATCAGACCATGTTTCGGCAGCTGTGGGACGACATCAAAGGCGAACGACAGACGGATCACCCTGCCCCCTTCCCCGCCGAACTGGCTGAGCGACTCGTTCGCATGTTCTCGTTCGTGGGCGACACAGTACTCGATCCCTTCGCTGGTTCCGGATCAACCGCCGTCGGTGCGTCCCGGTGTGGGCGTGACTCGATTTCCGTCGAACTCGAAGAGGAATACTTCGATGTCGCAAAGGACCGACTCGAAGACGAGAAAGGGACTCTGACCAATTACGAGAGTTTGTCGATGCGGATCTCGCGGTAGTGGCCTATGGGTCTGGGTTTTCATCAGACTCCGCCAAATCGGGCTGTTCGAACTCGAGGTGGCTTTTCACATGTGCGACCAGCGAGGACAGATAGCGCTGGAAAGTGAGTTCCCGGTTGACGTGGCTGAATTCCCCGTCCAATCCGTCTTCCTTTTTGGACGTGATGAATGCAGCCTGATCGACCAATCGCTGCCGGACCATCCGCAGACAGAGTTGTTCGGTCCGATCGACATAGGAAGCGTCCGTGAATTCGTCATCCACGTCGAAATTGGGTTCACGGACCCTCACTGGACTCCGTGACTTCTCTGTATCTGCCATGAGGATGAAATAGCCCACCCAAGGGGTCGGCGACGGCTCGAACAGTCCTTCCTCATACGCCTGATACAGATCAGTATTGTTCCCGACGGCTTCTTCGATCCGGTTGTTCAGGTTGTTTCCGAAAGAACTCGCGATCGATTTCAGCTCCATGACGGCCAAGAGCTCGTCGTCGATCACGACAGCCAGGTCCCAGCGCTTCGTCGCCCGGTAATATCCGGGTAACACGGCATCGTGGTCGTGCAGTACTGCATCGCGAGGGACGCCGGCTCTCACAAGTGCGTCTTCGATGAGGCCCGCAAAGCCATCCATTTGCGCCCCACCTACAACCTGCGCTCGCCGGCCACGTGCGGTATTTTCGGACTCCTCCTGTATCTCTTCCTGATCGGACAGCGTCGCCCAGTAGTGTCGCACCGCATCAGAAATTTCCCGGTCGAGATCATCGAAGACCATACGCCGGTAGAAATATCCGATTATTGTAGTAGTTCCGATTACAGATTGCTTCAGTCGCTATACTCCGGTCGTTCTACGAGAGTTTCCGCTCGACGTCCGCGATGTCGGTGTCCGCGCCGACGTGAAGATGCTCGATCCCGGTCATCGACGCGAAGTCTTCGAGGTGCTCGCTCGTCACGGCCTGGCTGTAGCCCGTGTGGTGGGCGCCACCGGCCTTGATCCACGCCTCGATGGCGGTCTCGAAGTTCGGTTCGGGTTTCCAGACCGCCCGCGCGACGGGGAGTTCGGGCAGCGGTTCGTCCGGTCCGACGGACTCGACGTCGTTGGTGATGAGCCGGAAGCGATCGCCCATGTCGACGAGCGAGGCGTTGATCGCCGGACCGGTGTCGGCGTCGAAGACCGCCCGGACGGGGTCGGCCTTCCCGCCGATGTCGAGCGGGTGGATCTCGAGGCGGGGCTGTTCGCCCGCGATCGACTCACAGATCTCCAGCATGTGCGCCCCGAGGACCTTCTCGTCGCCCTCGGTGAGATCGTAGGTGTAGTGTTCCATCAGGGATGTGCCACCATTCAGCCCCTGGCCCATGACTTTCATCGCCCGGGTCAACAGCGCCGACTTCCAGTCGCCCTCCGGGCCGAACCCGTAGCCGTCGGCCATCAACCGCTGGACCGCGAGGCCGGGGAGCTGGGACAGGCCGGTCAGGTTCTCGAAGGTGGTGGTGAAGCCGACGAACTCACCGTCTTCGAGAAACGCCCGAATGCCGAGTTCGATCCGTGCGGCCTCTCTGAGTGAGTCGCGTCGGTCGCCGTCGGCCTGAAGTTCGGCTGCGAGTTCGTATTGCCGGTCGTACTCCTCAAGGAGGTCGTCGATCTCGCTCTCGGTGACGTCCTCGACGAACGCGACGAGGTCGCCCAGGCCGTAGCCGTCGACGCTCGCGCCGAAGGCCATCTGGGCGGATACCTTGTCGCCCTCGGTGACGGCGACGTCGCGCATGTTGTCGCCGAAGCGGGCGATCTTTGCGCCCTGGAGTTCGTGGCGGGCGGCCGCGGCGCGCGCCCAGGTGCCGAGTTGCTCGCGGACGTCGTCGTCCTCCCAGTGGCCGACCACGACCTTCCGGTCGATGTCGAGTCGCGAGACGATGTGGCCGAACTCGCGGCCGCCGTGGGCGGACTGATTCGCGTTCATGAAGTCCATGTCGATCTCGTCCCAGGGCAACTCGCGGTTGAACTGGGTGTGGAGGTGGACGAAGGGGACATCCAGCGCCTGCAGGCCACGGATCCACATCTTCGCCGGCGAGAAGGTGTGCATCCAGGTGATGAGGCCGATGCAGTCCTCGCTGGCGTTGGCCTCCCTGACGACCGACTCGATGGCGTCGCCGGTCGTCAGGACAGACTTGAATTCGATGCTGACCGGGATACGGTCGTCATCGTCGAGTCCGGCGGCGACCTCGCGGGCGTGTTCCTCGACGAGGTCGAGCGTCTCCTCGCCGTAGAGGTGCTGGCTCCCGGTGAGGAACCACACTTCCAGGTCGTCGAAGTCCGTGCCGTGCGGGACGGGTGACATTGATGGTCATAGATCGGGCGACCCCGAGTAAAAATCGATCGATAGAGTCGGACGAAAGCGACCGGCGACGAATCCCTCTTCTTTCGCCCGGTCGTGTCTCCCCCTGATTCATTATCCCATCGATTGAACCATGTGGGCATGGTCACGATCACCGATCCGACCGGCGGACTCACCGCCGAGGTCGATCCTGACGGGACGATCTGGCTCGAACGCGACGACACTCGCGTACTCGATCCATCGCCCTATGGCATTCGAACGCCCTACGGCCAGTTCCCGGGCGACTTCGACCTGCGCGAGCAGTCGCGAGCCGAGATCGACGAGACCTACGAGCTATCCCACGGAAAGGAATCAAGCCCGCACCATCTGGCGACCGAGACGACGCTGACCTTCGCGGGCGACGGCGGGACCGTCGACCTCCAGGTCCGGGTCGCGACCGACGGCGTCGCCTACCGGTATCACATCGAGGGCGACCACGACCAGTATCTCCTGCCCGGCGACGAGTCCGGCTTCCGGTTCCCCGACGGGGCAGTCGCCTGGGTCTCGGAGTACCAGGCCAACCACGAGGGCCACAGCTGCCAGTCGCCCGTGACCGCCCTCGAGGGCGAGTACAACCTTCCCGGCCTGTTTCGCGTCGGCGAGTCCTGGGCACTCATCGCTGAGGCCGGCGTCGACGGCACCTGGATGGCCGGGCGACTCGCCGACGCCGACGACCACCCGGTCGGCGTCGACATCGCGTTCCCCGAGGCGAGTCCGACCTCCCACGTCTGGGGCCACGACCCCGTCACTTCGCCGTGGCGAGTCGCCATCGTCGGCGACCTCGCGACCGTCGTCGAGTCGACGCTGCCGACCGACCTTCTTGAGGGACCGGCGTTCGATCCCGAGTGGGTCGAACCGGGTCGCGTCGGGTGGTCGTGGTGGTCCAGCGGCTCGCAAGTCCGGGATCTCGAGACCCTGACGGACTACGTCGACTACGCCGAAGAGCGCGGCTGGGAGTACGTCCTCGTCGACTTCGAGTGGGATGAGGCGTGGATCCCAGACCTGGTTGAGTATGCCAACGAGCGCGGTATCGGCGTCGAACTCTGGGCCAATTTCATCGACCTGAACACCGAGTCCAAGCGTGAGCAGCGACTGTCCCGGTGGAGCGAGTGGGGCGTCGACGGGATCAAGGTCGACTTCATGGACAGCGACGACCAGGGGCGGATGCAGTTCTACACTGATCTGGCCGCCGACGCCGCCGAATACGAACTCACGGTCAACTTCCACGGCTCGGCCGTCCCGACTGGCCTTCGTCGGCGCTACCCTAACATTCTGACCTACGAGGGCGTCCGCGGCGCGGAGTACTACAAGTGGGACACGAACACGCCCGAGCACAACACGATCCTGCCCTTCACCCGCAACGTCGTGGGGCCGATGGACTACACACCGGTGACGTTCTCGGCCGACCGGCGACTCACCTCGGCGGGCCACGAACTCGCGCTGTCGGTCGTCTACGAGTCGGGACTCCAGCACTTCGCCGACAGCATCGAGAGCTACGCTGACTATCCACTCGCCGAGGACGTACTCGAAGCCGTCCCCGCAGCGTGGGACGAGACAGTCTTCCTGGGTGGCCACCCCGGGAGCGAGGCGACGCTCGCCCGCCGGCGGGGTGAGCAGTGGTTCGTCGGGTCGATCACGGCCGGGCCTGCCCGGACGGTCGAGGTGTCCCTGCCCGAACTCGATTTCCTCGACGATTCGGCGACCGCGACCGTCACGACCGACGCCGGGGACGGCGCGGGCCTCGAAGCGTTCGAGCGTGAGGTCTCCCCGGGCGGGACGCTGTCGGTCCCCGTCGCCGAGCACGGCGGGTTCGTCGCGAGGCTCTGAGGCGCGCCGTGTCGCGCCGTCGAAACTCCCACGGATCGCCCGTCGAATCCGCCGGACGGCTGCGTTCCTTCGAACACAATTTATAAATACGAATTGGCCGCTCGACTAGGCTATGGGCTCTGCAATTCACGTCCAGCAGCGCGAACCGATCGCCGAGATCGACCCGAACCTCTATGGCCACTTCGCCGAGCACCTCGGGCGGTGCATCTACGGCGGACTGTGGGTCGGTGAGGACGACCGGGTCCCGACCGAGGACGGGGTTCGGATGGACACGATCGACCTTCTCGCGGATTTGGATATGCCTGTCCTGCGGTGGCCGGGCGGGTGTTTCGCGGACGACTACCACTGGGAGGACGGGATCGGCCCGCGCGAGGAGCGGCCGACCCGACGCAACGCGTTCTGGACGCAGGGACGCGCGGACATCCCCGAAGAGCCCAACGAGTTCGGCACGGAGGAGTTCATGCGGGTCTGTGATCTGCTCGATGCCGAACCCTACCTCGCGGCCAACCTCGGCAGCGGGTCGCCCGGCGAGGCGGCCGACTGGCTGGAGTACTGCAACTACGACGGCGACACGGAACTCGCGAACCGCCGCGCCGAGAACGGCAGCGATGACCCGCACGACGTGAAATTCTGGGGCGTCGGCAACGAGAACTGGGGGTGTGGCGGCCGGATGAGTCCGGAGCAATACGCCGAGGAGTTCCGGCGCTTCGCGACCTACCTCCGCAGCGTCGACGGCCTCCTGAGCGAGGAAGACGTCGAACTCGTCTCCGTCGGGCACATCCACGACGACTGGAACCGCAAGTTCCTCGACGCGCTCTCTGAGTGTGCGAGTTTCACCGAGGGACCCTACGACCTGATGGAGCACATGTCCGTCCATCGCTACTACGAGGCGGGCAGCGACACGGACTTCGACGACGAGGAGTACTTCCGACTGCTCGCGCGCTCTCGCAAAGTCGGTGGCGACGTCGACAACGCCGTCGACGCGCTGTCGGTCTACGCCCCCGAATCCGACATCAGTATCGTCGTCGACGAGTGGGGCGTCTGGCACCCCGAGGCGACTAACACCAACGGCCTCGAACAGGAGAACACGGTCCGTGACGCGATTTCGGCGGCCGGCGTCTTCGACGACCTCCACGAACGGGCCGACGTGGTCGCGATGGCGAACATCGCCCAGACGGTCAACGTCCTGCAGTGTCTGGTCCAGACCGACGAGGAGGCCGCCTGGCCGACCCCGACCTATCACGTGTTCGACCTCTACGAGGGCCACGCCGGCGGGACGGCCCTCGATACGGTCGTCGACACCGACGAGCGCGAGGTCGAGGACGAACCCTACGACGTGCCGCTGGTGAGTGCCTCGGCGTCCGAGCACGACGACGAGGTGTACGTGACGCTGTCGAACCGGGCCCTGGAGAGCGAGGACGTCACCGTCTCGCTCGACGACGATGGCGCAACTGTCCGCGACAGCGCGGTGCTGTTCGCCGACACCGACGTCGAGGCGTACTCGCGCAAGGACAACGCGGCGGCGTTCGCGCCCGAGGAGATCGACGTCGAGGCGACCGGCGACGGGACGTTCGAGGTCACGGTCCCGGCGAGTTCGGTCGTGGCGCTGACCGTCGACGTCTGATTCCAGTCCCGTCTACTGATTTTGCTGGCCTCGTTGTTCGGCGGCATGTCGTCGCCTCGCCGTGTCTGTGCCTGTGCGCTCGATCAAAAACAATAAACCATGTTGTTACGACACCCTGACAAATGGCACCAATGAACGATGACGGCGACAGTCACAGCGACCGGCGCACGTTTCTCAAATCGATCGGGGCACTCGGCGCGAGTACGGCAGTGGGGACCGGAGCGATCGGTTCGGTCACGGCCGACGAGCACCTCGACCAATATCACCGGACGCTCAGGGAGGAACTCACCGACGAGCGGGGGCTTCCAGCAGGGGAGTTCGTCTACGGCGGGACCGAGAAGGCGCCATTGGACGCGTTCAGCCACAACGGCGGGGAGGGCGGTACCGAAACCGAGATGGACGTCTCGGCCGACGACGTGCCGATCACGATCGCCGACAGACTCCAGGTCACCGAGACGCCGGAGAACGCCTACGCCTACACGTACAAGGGCTCCATCGATGACCGGTCGTTCAGCCAGGGTGACGTCCTCCTCGGGGTGGCGTACCTCAGGGGTGTGGACACGGCAAGCGCGGACGCCGAGGTCCAGACCCAGGCCGGGTTCAAGTGGGAGTACACCAACCCCGACGGCTCGACGGGCTACTCCAGCAACATGGTCGTCAGCCCGGCGAACATCTCGCCGGGGTCGAGTTGGGAGCGTCACTACTTCGTCGTCGAGATCGGCGAGAAACCCGACGGCTCCGAGTTCCAGCCGTTCTTCGAGTTCTGGACCGGATTCACCGCACAGACGATCGACTTCGGCGGGATGGCGCTGATCGATTACAGCGACACGGACGTCACGGCCGGGCGACTCAACGAGTTGCTCGTCTCGTATGACTACGACGGCCGCGGGGCGGACGCCCAGTGGCGCCAGGCGGCCCACGATCGGATCGAGAAGATCCGCAAGACCGACGTCGAGGTCGAAGTGCTCGATGGCGACGGGAACGCCGTCGCCGACGCCGACGTCGAGGTCGCGATGGCCGAACACGCTTTCGACTTCGGCGGCGAGTTCACGCTCTCCCAGATCGGCGACCGATGGGATTCTGACGTCGCCGAGACCTACCGCCGGACGTGGCTGGAGAACTTCAACAAGGGCGTTCTCACGAACGCACTGAAGGTCTCACCCTGGAGCGGCGAGTGGGGCGAAGCCGTCAATGCGGACACGGCGCGCCGCGCCATCCAGTGGTTGCTCGACAACGACGTCCCGACACGGGGCCACGCGTTAGTCTGGGAGGAATGGGACTGGATGAACATCGACGCCGACCAGTCCGACGCGGCGATCAACGACCTCGTCACCGAGCGGATCCGCACGCGCGCCAGCGAGTTCCGGGGCGACTTCGTCGAGTGGGACATGCACAACCACCCGATCTGGCAGCCCAACATCCGCGAGCAGATCGGCCGGGAGGCCGCCCTCGAGTGGTGGCAGACCGCCCACGATGCCGCGCCGGACGCCCAGATGTACGTCAACGAGATGAACATCATCGCCGGGAGCAGCTATCGCGACCCCTACGACGAGTTCATCACCTGGCTCATGGACAACGATGCCGGCGTCGAGGGGATCGGGTTCATGGGCCACTTCGACATCACCAACCTGACGCCGCCCGCGGAACTCCTCTCGGTGTTCGACCGCTTCGGCGAACACGGCGTCCCGCTGCAGATCACGGAGTTCGACGTGCAGATGGACAGCCGGGACGACGAGGCCAAGGTCGAGGCCCAGGCTGACTACGTCCGTGACGTGCTCACGGCGGCGTTCAGCCACAAGGCCGTCGAGGGGGTGATGTCCTGGTGCTTCTGGGACGAGAGTGGTGAACCCAAGCGCTACTACAGCGAGGACTGGACGCTCCGTCCACATGGTGAGGAGTATCAGCGCCTGGTCTTCGAGGAGTGGTGGACCGAGGAATCCGGCACGACCGACGGCGACGGTGTCTACGCCACGGACGGGTTCAAGGGCACCTACACGATCACGGCGACCGACGGCGACCAAACTGCCGAACGCGCGGTCGAGATCGGCGACGACACCGGCACCGTGACGGTCACACTCGGCGAGAGCGACGCCGGTGGGGGCCAAAAGGACGATAGCGACGACGAAACCGAGACCCCGCCCGGCGCGTTGCCCGGCGGCGAGGGACCGCCCCAGGACCTCGACGGCGACGGTCGTCACGAGGATGTCGACGGCGACGGCGACGCCGATATCGCCGACTTGCGGTCGCTGTTGAACAACCGCGACAGCGGGATGGTCCAGGAAAACGCCGGGGCGTACGACTTCGACGGCGACGGAGACGTCGACGCCGGCGACGTGCTTGCGCTGTTCCGACAGCTCTACCGGTAGGATCACTGATCGGGCAGCTATTTTCGTGTCTCCGGGCGAGTCGGCGTCGGATACAAACGCTTATCGTGGAGACTGTCCAGCCATCGAGACATGGACGTGAACCGGCAGTCCCCCCCGATCGAGACCGTGACGATCGACGACGGGTTCTGGACGCCGCGACGCGAGATCAACCGCGACGTCACGGTCGAGTACCAGTACGAGCAACTCGAAGAGGCGGGCACGCTCGACAATTTCCGGCGGGTGCGCGACGGCAAACGCGGCGGACACAGCGGCATGTGGTTCCAGGATTCGGACGCCTACAAGTGGATCGAGGCGGCGAGTTACGTGCTCACCTCGCGGGACGACGACGATCTGGAAGCCCGCGTCGACGAGGTGATCGCCCTCATCGCCGACGCGCAGGGGGCCGAGGGTTACCTCAACACCTACTTCGACCTGGAGGTACCCGAGAAACGCTGGAGCAACCTCAACACGATGCACGAACTCTACTGCGGGGGCCACCTGATCGAGGCCGCGGTCGCGCACTACCGCGCGACCGGCAAGGAAACCCTGATCGACGTGGCGCGGAGCTTCGCCGATCACGTCGACGAGATGTTTCCCCAGCAGATCGACGGCGCGCCGGGCCACCAGGAGATCGAACTCGCGCTGATCAAACTCGCTGCCGTGACCGACGAGGACCGGTATCGCGACCTCGCGGCGTACTTCGTCGACGTGCGCGGGAATACCGATCGCTTCGCGTGGGAGAACGACCACCGCGAGGAGATCGCGACGCTCGAGGAGTGGGAGGGCGACGAGGGCGGTGCGGAGGGTGACGGTGAGATCGGGGCGGACGACGGAGACGCCGATAGCGATGGCGACGCCGAGGAGGGTACTGACGACGCCGAGGCGGAGAACGACGACGTCGAGGACGACGAGTGGGAGGACGCCGAGGTCGAACCGTACGACGCGAGCTACAACCAGGCCCACGCCCCATTGCGGGAGCAGGACGCCGTCGAGGGCCACGCCGTCCGGGCGATGTACTACTTCGCCGGCGCGACCGATGTCGCCGCCGAGACGGGCGACGATGGTCTGCTCGCCCACCTCGATGACCTCTGGGAGAACATGACCCGGCGGCGGATGTACGTCACCGGCGGGATCGGCTCCCAGCACCCCGGCGAGCGCTTCACGATCGATTACTACCTGCCGAACGAGACGGCCTACGCCGAGACGTGCGCGGCGATCGGGAGCATCTTCTGGAACCAGCGCATGTTCGAAGCGACGGGCGACGCGAAATATTCGGACCTGATCGAGTGGACGCTGTACAACGCGGTGTTGCCGGGCGTCTCGCTCGATGGGCGGGAGTTCTTCTACGACAACCCGCTTGCGAGCGACGGTGACAGCCACCGTGAGGGGTGGTTCGACTGTGCGTGCTGTCCGCCGAACGTCGCGCGATTGCTCGCCTCACTCGAACGGTATCTCTATGCGACCGACGACGAGGCGCTCTACGTCAACCAGTACGTCGGCGGGACGGCCGAACTATCGGTCGCTGGGACGGCCGTCTCGATCAGCCAGGAGTCTGCCCTGCCATGGGAGGGCAGCGTCACACTCGACGTCGACGCCGCAGAACCAGCCACGTTCGCCCTCCGGCTCCGGGTGCCCGGCTGGGCCGAGGACGTCTCGATCACTGTCGACGGCGAAGCGGTCGACACGGCTGTCGACGCCGCGGACGCGCCGACGTACGCCACCCTCGACCGGGAATGGGCGGACGCCGAGATCAGCGTCGAGTTCGAGATGGGCGTCGAAATCCGGCAAGCCCACCCCGCCGTCGCGGCCGACGCCGGCCGCGTGGCACTGACGCGCGGCCCGCTGGTGTACTGTCTGGAGGGCGTCGATCACGACCGCCCGCTCCACCAGTACGCGATCGATCCCACGACCGATTTCGCGGCGACTCATCGCGAAGACGTACTTGACGGAGTTACCGTCCTCGACGGCGAGGCCACGGTGCCGTCACTCGACGGCTGGGACGATGAACTCTACCGGCCCGCTGTCGAAACTGAGACGGAGAACGCGTCGATCACCGCCGTCCCCTACTACGCCTGGGACAACCGCGACCCCGGCGAGATGGCTGTCTGGATGCGAGAAGCGTAGGGCTGGTAGCTAAGAGAAGGACTCAAACTGAGTGAGACTGCTCTGAAAGCCCTCGCCAGTTTCGGTCCCGTGACTCGCTGTCACCGGAAATCGAAGATTTCCGAGATGAGCGTGGGACTCATAGTGAAATGGAGAACGATTGAAAGAATAAATTGAAAGCCCCGGCTGGCTCCAGTCGAGGGGCTCGCTGCGGTCCTCGGCTTACCGCCTGCGGTCCTTGCGTCGCCCGTCTTCCCGGAGCCAGCCGCCCCTTTCAGTCCCACCCGAGACCGGTTGGCCAGCCGAAACGGGCGGGAATGGAAGGGGACGCCCGCTCGGGGACGGCGGACGAAGTAAGGCGCGAGGCGGCGAGCCGCTTCGGCACGCGCGAACGGGCGCTTCGCGCCCGTGAGCGGACACCGCAGCGAACGAAGTGAGTGAGGAGCGCAACGAGTGCGTGGCCGAGCAGTGCGCGGTCGAGCGTAGCGAGACCACGAGAATTGCGAGCGGTGAAACCGCGAGCAGAGCGAGGCCACGAAAACGCGAACGGGGAGAGCGAGGCGCGAGCGCCTCGAGTGCGAACGGGGAACGGAGTGACCCGTGAGCGAGTTCCCCGAGCCGAGCGGGCGTGGGCTTCCCACTCTCCAATACTCATCTCGTGTATGCAGTACTACGCCGCCACGCGTGGCTCGCCCTTTCATTTTACCAGAAGACTGCGTCTTCTGGTCGCCCGAAAATCTTCGGTTTTCGCAGGCCGCCAGGATTCGGACACATAGCCGACAGAAACGCTCTCGTTGCTCGGTACTTAGCTGAACACCGCCGTAGGCCCGACCCTTACAGCTGCGCGAGGTCGTGCATTTCGTCTTTGGTGTTCTGATAGAGTCGCTTGTAGATGTCGTAGTACTCGTCGTAGGTGTCGACGTTCTCTGGCTCCGGCGTGTACACTTCACCAGTCTCGGTCCATTCGGTAGCGATGTCGTAGTCCTCAAAGAGGCCCGTCCCCACGCCGACGACCAGCGCGTCGCCAAGCGGCGCGCCGACGCCGCCGGCCGGCACCTCCATCCGCCGGCCCGTGACGTCCGCGAGGATCTGCATCCACAGCTCGGAGTTCGAGACGCCGCCGACGACGCTGGTCTCGGGCTTCAGCGGAATCCCGATCTCCTCGGCGACCTCGACGTTGTGCCGGAGGCTGTACCCGCCGGCCTCCATCAGTGCCCGGTACATGTGGGACTTGCCGTGATAGAGCGACAGTCCGGTGAACATCCCCCTGGCGTCCGGGTCCCAGATCGGCGAGCGCTCACCCTTGAAGTACGGCAGCGCGACCAGTCCCTCCGAGCCGGCCGGGATCTCTTCGGCTTTCATGTTCAGCAACTCGAAGGGATCGACGTCGACGAGTTCGCCGGCCTGCTCTTCGGGGCCGCCGAACTCGTCCTTGAACCACTCGATCAGCCCGCCCGTGGTTGCCGAGCCACCCCAGGTGTATATCTTCTGCTCACCCTCGGCGACGTGGGGCATCGAGACGAGCTGCTGGTCCAGGCCCGCACCCTCGTGGATCGTTCCCCAGCACGTCGAGGTGCCCATCATGCTGACGTTGTCGCCCTCCTCGAACGCACCGGCGGCGAGCGTCGCCATCGGCGCGTCGACGCCGCCAGCGAGCACCGGCGTCCCCTCCGGAAGGCCACTCTGCTCGGCCGCATCGGCGGTCACCTCACCGACGATCTCCTCAGTGGGAACCAGCCGTTCGGGGAACTTCTCGATCGGGATCTCCAGCATCTCGCAAGCCTCCTCGGACCACGCCAGGTCGTGGATGTCGAAGACGCCGCCGACGTTGCCGGCCGAGGAGTAATCGACGGCCAGCTCGTCGGTCATGACGTACTCGACGTAGTTGTTCGGCGGGACGAAGTTCTCGATGTCGTCCCAGACCTCGGGCTCGTGTTCCTTGATCCAGCGGATCTTCGTGTACCCGTAATACGAATCGACGTAGTTGCCGGTGATCTCGAAGAGCCGATCGAGGTCGACGTGCTCTTTGACCCACTCGACCTGGTCGGTCGCGCGGCGATCCATCCAGATGAGACAGGGGTAGACCGGTTCGCCCTCGCCATCGAGGGGGACGCCCGCGCCGCCGTAGAGGCTGGAGATGCTGATCCCGCGGATCTCGCTGGGATCGACCTCGGCCTCGTCGATGGCTTGCTGGATCGAGTCGTAGGTGGCCTCGACCCAGACGTCGGGCCACTGCTGGGCCCACGACGGTTCGGGTTGTTCGACCTCGTAGCCAGCATTCCCGGAGCCCAGCACCTCGCCCTCCGGCGAGACCAGGATCGTCTTCGTGCTGTTCGTCCCGATGTCCGTCCCCACGAGGTATTGTCCGTCCATCGGAATCACTCCTGGCCGTAGCCCTCGAGATACTCCTGGTTGAGGCGTTCGGCCTCCTCGTTGGGGATCTCTTCGGGCGTGCCCAGGTCCTCGGCGATCGAGGAAATCTTCGCGCTGTGTTCGATGTGGAGCGCTGCCTTCAGCGCGTCGCCGGGGGTGTCACCGGCGGCGAAGAGGCCGTGGTTTTTCATCAGGAGGCCCTGGAACTTGCCATCGCCCGTGTGCTTGGCGAACTCCTCGCCGATGGCCTCGGTCCCCGGCGGGACGTACGAAGAGACGGGGATCGACTCGCCGAAGGTGTCGGCGAGTTCGGTGACGTAGACGGGGAGTTCCCGCCCGGCGGCGGCGAAGGCGGTCGCGTACGTCGAGTGAGTGTGGATGATCCCGCCGAGTTCCTCGTTTGCCCGATAGATGTGGAGGTGGGCCCCTGTGTCCACGGAGGGCTTGAGATCGCCTTCGACAACGTCGCCGTCCATGTCCACGACGACGAGGTTCTCCGGCGAGAGTTCGTCGTAGTCGACGCCGCTTGGCTTGATCACGACGCGATCGCCCTCGCGACCGCTGACGTTGCCGCTGGTGCCCCTGACGAGGTCGTTCTCCGGCAGTGCCATCAGCGTCTCGTAGACCGTCTCGCGTAGACTCTCGAGTGCCATGTTCACCCGACCGTTCGCTTGGGTGGGTAAAATCTCTTGGTACTGCTCGACCCGGGTTCTATCGGTCGAATCTGTCGACGATATCAACAAAATACTTTTGAACTGATCGTCGTAGTGTCACGTATGGTCGACATCGCAGAGGTCGCTCTGGGTCTGGGACTCACACTCGCCGGGGTCGCGTCGATCGTCGGCGCTCGCTCGATCGCGGACCTCTCCGAGCAACTGGACGCGATCGGGAGCACGCATTCGGCCGCCGAGACGGAGGCGGCGCCGTGGAAAGTCTCGATGTACCGATATTCCGGTGCGTTCATCGTCTTTCTCGGCCTGCTGTTCGTCCTGGCCGGTCTCGGGCTTTGAACCGGTATTGGCCTCCTTTGGTTTCCGCTAGTGCCAGGGTTCCTCGACCACGTCGTGCATCGACTCGACCCGATGATCGGGGACGGGGTCCGGGTCGATGCTGGCGTCCCCGTCGAGCCAGACTGACCGCAGTCCGGCGTTGTGTGCGCCGGCGACATCGGCCGAGAGGGAGTTGCCGACGTGGACGGCACGCCCGGCGTCGACTCCAAGTTCGTCGAGCGCCGTGTAGAACGGTTCGGGATCAGGTTTGTACGGTGCGTCGTGGCCACCGTGGACGATCGTCTCGAAGCGGTCCCCGATCCCGAGGCCGGCGAGTTTCTGGGACTGCATCCACGGGTCACCGTTGGTGACGAGGCCGACGCGATACTGCTCGGCAGCCGTTTGGACGGCCTCCCGCGCGCCGGGCAGAAACCGAACGTTCGACTGGTCGCGCTCGGCCTCGAAGGCCTCGGCGACGGCCCGACCCACGTCTTCGTCGAGTCCCGCCTCCCCGGCGAACGCGGCGAAACACCGCCGGCGGAGGTCCCGGATGTCGTCACCCGGGCGTGCGAACTCCTCGAAGCGATCGTAGAACGTCTCGATCGGGAACCAGGGCTCGACGCCGACCCGGTCGAAGGCCGCCGACAGCACGTCCGCGGCGGGGCGGTGATACTCACAGAGGGTGTCGTCCAGGTCGAACAGCACGGCGTCGACGGTCATTGTGCGTCCAGAGGGGCCCGTGATTCAAAACGACAACGGACAACGCTGACGGACGGACTTTCACCCTGGCCGGCACCCTCTCGGCCAGGATCGTCGCCGAAAGCGGGATCGATTACGAGGGCGTGACCACGTCCCTCGATATCGACTTCACAGAGCGCTCTTCGCTGGCGGAGTGATTCACGAACCGCTCCTCGCTGGCGGAGTGACGACTTCGCTCACTCTTTGACAGCAACGATTCGCAGCCGGCGGTAGTCCGCCGTCCAGGTCTCGCCGTCGAAGTATTCCTCCCGCAGGGCGTCTTCGGCGTCGCTGATGACGGCCGCCCGGGTCTCGTCGTCGAGATGGTCGAGCAGGTCGTCACAGAACATGTCGTAGAGCTGTCGAAGACCGTTCTCGCCACTCTCGAGCTCGGTCGGCCGGTCGAACAGCCGCGCCAAGCGAACCTCGAACCCGTGGTCCGCAAGCCGTGGCGCGTATTCGTCGATGCTCGCGAAGTACCACGGCAGTTCGGCGTCGTATCCCCGCTTCCGGAGTGCCGACTGGAGTGCCCCGTTGATCGCGGCCACGTTCCCGCGGCCACCGAACTCCACCACCAGCCGGCCATCCGGGACGAGTGCGTCGGCAATGGTCGAGAGTAGTGCATCCTGATCGTCGATCCAGTGGAAGGCCGCGTTCGAGAAGACGGCATCGAACGACTCGTCGGGGTCGAACGCCGTCGCGTCGGCCACCCGAAACGTCGGCTCGGAATGTCGATCGCGGGCGCGTCGATCATCTCGGCGGAACTGTCGATCCCGACGACCGCAGCTCCGGACGCTGCGATCTCGGCTGTCAGTTCTCCCGTCCCACAACCGACGTCGAGAATCCGCTCGCCCGGCTCTGGATCGAGCAGCGACAGCAGCGACTCACCGTACTCGTAGACGAACGCGTGACCCTCATAGGCCACCGGATCCCAGTCGTTTCCGTCGCTCATCTCACAGCCCGAAACTCTCGACGAGGAGCTCCTCGTCGGTCTCGCCGTAGACGGCCGTTTCCCCGCCGATGACGTCGACAGTGACCTGCGCTGGGCCGAAGACATCCGCCGGCAGTTCCTCGAAGTCCCAGTCGGCGTCCTCGAAGATCTCGGCGAAGGGTTGGCTGTACTCCTCGCCTGCCGTCGAGGGTATCTCTTCGAACCTGTCGAACTCGCTCTCGACGGTGAGATGGACGCGACCGCCGTAGGCGAGTGCGTCGTTCGTCCGCGCGATAGCCGCCTCCTCGCTTTCGGCGACGGGGGCGACGGGTGCGACGCCCGATACCGAGTGGACATCTTCGGGATCGTAGCCCAATTCAAACAGCTGGAAGACGGCAGATTCACTCGCTCGCGCGCCCGCTGCGACGCTGCCGGTAATCGACGCCGTCGAAAACGCCGGCAGGAAGACGCTACTTTCGGGGACGCCCGCGAGGTCGGCGACCTGGGCTGCGGCCGCCTCGGTCGGCAGCGCGTCGCTCTCGACGGCGAGCACGGCGAAGTCGAAGGCCTCGACGTACTCCAGCCGCTCGAAGATTTCCTCTCTGGCGACCAAGGCCCGTGCGGGGCCGCTACCCAGCCCCTCGAAATCCTCGGTCGCGAGTTCCCAGCCGGCCTTCTGCCCGGCGAGCAGCGCCAGTGCCGGGTGGTCGGTCGTCACCTCGACGTGGGGGAGGGCGGCGTCGCCGACCGACTCCAGTCGCGTGGTGACGGAGGCGAGTCCCGCGGTCTGGATCTCGGTGAGCATCAGCCCCGCTTCGACGCCACCAGCGTGCTCGACGCCGAAGTCGAGGACCGTCGTCTCGTTGTCGAGTCGATACTCCGCGATGCCGAGCTCGTCGGCGAAGTCGATGGCCTCGTCGACGAGTTCGGTTCCGAGGCGATTGAGTTGGTCCATACGCCCCGATCGATCCCCGACCCTGAAAACCCATCCCTCCCGGCTAGTTGGTACCGGTCCGGTGTCAGATCCCAACGCGAGGGGTCTTACTCCTCGGCGTCGCGTTTGGGATCGTGCCCGAGTTCCTCGGCGACGGACTCGACTTTCTCGCCGGCAGCGTGTTCGACGGCGCGCTTGTCGTCGATCTTGAGGAACGTCTCGACGCGATCGGCGTCGACCGCCGCGTGGGCGTCGGCGGCTGCTTCGAAGAGCACCGCTGCGTCCTCGGCCTCGATGATCGTCCCCATCGGCGTCGTCTCGTAGCCGACGTCGTGTTCCTCGATCGCCGCGACCGCCTTGGCGACCTCGCCCGACATGCTGCCTTCGATGACCGGTGCGACGCTCAGGAAGCCAAACGCTGTCATAGGTGGATCTGCGGTCGCGGCGTACAAAACGGTTCGTGGTCTGTCTCGAAACGACGGAAGAAGAGGGGGTCAATCCTGTAACCACTCGTACCACGTGTCTATCTCGACGTATTCGTCACGGAGTTCCTCGGCTCCGTACTGTTCGAACACTTCTTCGACAGTCCGAGCGAATCCCTCCGGATCGTCGTCGGGTAGTGACTGGTCATAGTAGATCAGCAGTCCAGCGTGGTCCGTTTTGCGATGCAGCAATTCGAAATCCCTCGCGTTGTTCGACACCAACACGACGTCGTTTCGGTCACACCATTGGAGCAACTCCTCGTCTGTCGTGTATTCGCCGAACCGATCTTTTGCCTGGCTGACGTCGAATCCGCGGTCCCGAAGCACGTGTTCGCAAATCCGGCTGACGTGTTCGTCTAGAAGCAGCTGACTCATGAAACCGGTTCTTTCGGCTGCAGCGACGACTCACGCAACCGGTCGCGCGTCTCCGCGTTCTCGCGTTCGATCGCCCGGATTTCCTCGATGTTGTCATAATAATACGAGAGGGCCTCGTAGACGGCCCCCAACGAGATATCGAGCTGATCAGCTACGTAGGCGGGTGCATACCCTGCATCGACTACTTTCCCGGCGACGTGTCGGACGCCGATTCGGGTCCCCTCGATCCGCGGTTCTCCCCCGAGGATGTCCTCGGTTCGGACGATGCTTGACATTGTATAAAGACATTGATCGTGTCGATATATAAACGTTCGTCAGGGTCTCACCCGTCTGGTATCTATTTCCCAGCCAATTACCTGAATTGACTCTTTCACCCTCACCAGGTCAGGCCGTCGTACTCGATTCCGTCCCGGGGCTCGACGATCCGGCGACCGTCGATCACGACGGGGTCGGCCATCGCCTCAAACTCCGCATCGAGGGCGGCGAACTCGTCCCAATCGGTGACGAACAACGCCGCGCTGGCTCCCTCTAAAGCTTCGGCCGCACTGTCGGCGTAGGTGAGGTCGGGGTACTGCTCGCGCATGTTCTCGGTCGCGACGGGGTCGTAGGCGACGATCTCGGCGTCACGCTCCAGTAGCCCCTCGATGACCGGGACGGCTCGCGTATAGCGGATGTCGTCCGTCCCAGGCTTGAACGCGAGGCCCATCACGGCGACGCGCTTGCCCGCAACGTCGGTGTGGTCGTCCAGCAGATCGAGGAGACGTTCGGGCTGGCGGTCGTTGACCTCGACGGTGGCGTCGAGCAGGACGGGGTCGTACTCGCGTTCGCGTGCGGCGGCGCGGATCGCCGCGACGTCCTTCGGAAAGCATGATCCGCCCCAACCGAGTCCCGATCGCAGGAAATGTTCGTCGATTCGGTGATCCAGCGCGATGGCGTCGGCGACCTCGTAGGCGTCGACGCCGTACTCCTTGCAGATGTTCCCGAGTTCGTTGATCAGGCTGACCTTCGTCGCGAGGAAGGCGTTGTTGGCGTACTTGATCATCTCGGCCTCGCGGATCCCCGTCTCGACGATCGCGGGGTCGCCCGCGGCGGCTGCGACTAAGGGCTCGTAGACCTGATTCAGGGTCTCGACGGCCCGGTCGTCCTCGGCCCCGATGACGATCTTGTCGGGATCCTTGAAATCATTGAGGGCGAATCCCTCACGGAGGAACTCGGGGTTCATCGCGATCCGGAACCCCTCGCCGACGGTCTTGCCCGACGCGTCTTCGATGGCGGGTGCGATCGTCTCGGCAGTTGTCCCGGGGATGACCGTGCTCTTGACGACCACGAGGTGATCGCCGTCCTTCTGGGCGATGACCTCGCCGAGTGACGCTGCGGCGGCTTCCATCGCTGAGAGGTCGATACTGCCGTCATCGTTGGAGGGTGTGGGCAGCGCGAGGAACGTGACGTCGCTGTCCGCGAGTTCGTTGTAGTCCGTGGTCGCGACCAGCGAGTCACCGCCGTATTCGGCCATGAGCTCGTCCAGGCCGGGTTCATGGATGGGTGCTTCGCCGTTATTGACGGCTGCTACGACGTCCTCGTCGATATCGACGTTCGTGACTGTGTGGCCCAACTCCGCGAACCAGGCGGCGATCGTCGTGCCGATGTATCCGCTGCCGACGACGCTTACGTGCATCGTTGGGATTTCAGGCCCTTCGGATTTGGTCGTTTCCCTTTCGACATCCGATTCACGTTCGAACGTGGGTTTCACGGGTAATTCCTCCCACAGTCGTGCGACCGGGATCGCTTTCGGGAATCGGGCCGCATACCCGCTTGAGATGCAAGAGGAGGTCGACCCCGCTGATTCCGCTCTCCACGTCAGTCGATCGAGACACCCGCGGACGCGATAGAGCGTCGACGAACGCAACCACGGTCGGTGACCTCATCGAGGACTGGTCCGGCGACGCCGCGATGTCTCAACTGCGTGGCTCGGAATGAGGACCGCGACCGAACGACGGTAAGCCGCTATCCCTGCCACGACTTTGCCGAGTCGCGCCGACCCTGTTGACCGACGGCAAGGCATATACTCCCCGGACGAAAATACAGATCCAATGAAGGCTGTCGTACTCGCCGCCGGCAAGGGCACCCGCCTCAGACCGCTGACCGAGGACAAGCCGAAGGTGATGGTCGAGGTCGACGGCAAGCCCCTCCTGACGCACAGTTTCGAGCAACTGCTCGAACTCGGCGTGGACGAACTTATCGTCGTCGTCGGCTATCAGAAACAGGACATCATCAGCCATTACGGCGACGAATTCGAGGGCGTGCCGATCACGTATACCCACCAGCGCGAACAGCAAGGGTTGGCCCACGCGCTGTTGACCGCCGAGGAGCACGTCGAGGAGGACTTCATGCTGATGCTTGGGGACAACATCTTCCGGGCGAACCTCGAGGACGTCGTCAAGCGCCAGCGCGAGAGTCGCACGGATGCGGCGTTCCTCGTCGAGGAAGTCCCGATGGACGAGGCCTCACGCTACGGCGTCTGTGATACTAACGATTACGGCGAGATCGTCGAGGTGATCGAAAAACCCGACGACCCGCCGTCGAATTTGGTGATGACGGGCTTCTATACGTTCTCGCCGGCCATCTTTCACGCCGCCAAGCTCGTCCAGCCGTCCGACCGCGGCGAGTACGAGATCAGCGACGCGATCGACCTCCTGTTGCAGAGCGGGCGGACCATCGACGCGATCCGGCTCGACGGCTGGCGTATCGACGTCGGTTACCCCGAGGACCGCGACCGCGCCGAGGAGCGCCTCCAGGTATCCGGCCCCGAGGCTGACGCCCCTGAATCGTCGTCCTGACGACGCTATCGGTGCCATCCCGACGCTTCCGACGGATTTTTGCTCGCCCCGTTATATCAATGCGCATGAAGATTCTCGTCACCGGCGGCGCGGGTTTCATCGGCGGGCACCTCGCAGAGCACTTCGCCGCAGACGGTCACGACGTAGTGGTCCTGGACAACCTTGACCCGTACTACAGCGTCGATTTGAAGCGTCATAACATCGAGAAGGGCCGGGAGGCCGGCACGCACGGTGACGGCTCCTACGAGTTCGTCGAGGGTGACGTTCGCGACGCGGACCTCGTGGAAGAACTCGTCGCCGACGTTGATTTCGTCTTCCACGAGGCCGCCCAGGCCGGCGTCCGGACCAGCGTCGAGAATCCGCGCAAGTACGACGCCATCAACGTCGACGGCACGCTGAACGTGCTGGACGCGGCTCGCGATCACGGGATCGAGCGCGTCGTCGTCGCGAGTTCCTCTTCAGTCTACGGCGGTCGCGAGGAATACCTGCCCTTCTCGGAGACTGACCCGGCGATGCCAGTCAGCCCCTATGGGGCCTCGAAGCTCGCTGCCGAACGCTACACCTGCGCCTACGCGGACGTCTACGACTTGCCCGCCGTGGCGCTGCGGTACTTCACGGTCTATGGCCCCCGGATGCGGCCGAACATGGCGATCTCTAACTTCGTCTCGCGGGCGATCAACGGCGACCCGCCCGTGGTCTACGGCGACGGCTCCCAGATCCGGGATTTCACCTATATCGAAGATATCGTCGCGGCGAACGAGACGCTGCTATCGACGGACGCCGGCGACGGCGAGGTGTTGAACATCGGGAGTTCGGGAACTATCGACATCGAGACGCTGGCGACCGAGATCCGTGACCAACTCGCGCCCGGTCTCGATCTGGACTACGCCGACCGTCACGACGCCGACGCCGAAGCGACCCACGCGGACATCTCGAAGGCCACGGCGGTACTCGGGTACGAACCGACACGGTCGATCCGTGAAGGTGTTTCCGAGTTCATCGAGTGGTACCGGGCGAACCGCGAGTGGTACGAACCGCTCGTCCTTGAGAGCTAGAGCGCGACTTCGGAGCCATCGCCTACCGCTTTCCGTATCGTGGCTCCGATCCCGGATTGAACATGTTCGGGGAAATTGGGTAGTCTATCGCGCGGCGAGAAACGAGTGCGAATGAACTTACGCCCATTTCGAACGGTAGTAGCCGACCCGAATGGTCCGTTTGACGATCACGTCCGCCACCTGAGGAGTGATTCAGCATGAGCAGTATGTTCTGCTATCAGTGCCAGGAGACGATGGGCAACGAGGGCTGTACCGACGTCAGCGTCTGCGGGAAGGACGTTCAGACGGCCAGCCTGCAGGACCTGCTCGTCTGGGAACTCAAGGGGTTGTCGTACATCGCTCAGCGCGCCCGAGAGGCCGGGATCGTCGACGAAGAGACGAACGTCTTCATCGCCGAGAGCCTGTTCTCGACGGTCACGAACGTCAACTTCGACCCCGAGTGGTTCGAAGATCAGCTCCAGGAAACCCAACAGCGCCGCGAGTCACTCAGGGCTGAACTCGAGGCTGCCGACGGCGAACTCGACGACGAAAGCCTCCCGGAAGCTGCAACCTGGTCCGGCGAGGATTCCGACGACTTTCACGCGAAGGCGACGGCCGCCGGAATCGGCGTCCAGGCGACCGACAACGAGGACGTCCGCTCGCTGCGTGAGCTGCTCACATACGGCCTCAAGGGAACCGCTTCCTACGCCGATCATGCCTACGTGCTGGGCGAAAAGAAGGCGGAGGTCTTCGCGTTCATCCAGCGTGGCCTGGCGGCGACGCTCGATGACGATCTCGGCGTCGAGGAACTCACCGCACTCGTCCTCGAATCCGGCGAGATAGCCACCGAAGTGATGGAACTCCTTGACTCAGCTCACACTGAGACCTACGGCCATCCCGAACCGACCGAGGTCGACATCGGCACGCGCGACCGGCCGGGGATCCTTATCAGCGGCCACGACATGAAGGACATGGAGGAACTCCTCGAACAGACCGAGGGCGAGGGCGTCGACGTTTACACCCACGGCGAGATGCTGCCGGCCCACGCCTACCCCGCTTTCAAGGAGTACGACCACTTCGTCGGCAACTACGGCAACGCCTGGTGGGAGCAACACCGGGAGTTCGAGGCGTTCAACGGCCCCGTCCTGATGACGACGAACTGCCTGGTGCCCCCCAACGATTCCTACGCCGATCGGGTTTACACGACCGGCGTCGTTCGGTTCCCGGACACACCCCACATCGCCGACCGGGATGAGGGCGGACAGAAGGACTTTTCGGCCCTCATCGAGGCCGCGAAGGACGCCGAACCGCCGGAAGAACTCGAATCCGGGACGATCGCGAACGGCTTTGCCCACAAGTCCGTCCTCGATCGAGCCGACGAGGTCATCGAGGGGATTCAGGCCGGCGACATCCGCGGCTTCGTGGTCATGGGCGGGTGTGACGGTCGTCAGAAGGAGCGAGAGTACTACACCGAACTGGCCAAGGAACTCCCCGATGACGTGATCATCCTCACGGCCGGGTGTGCGAAGTACCGCTACAACAAGCTGGACCTGGGCGACATCAACGGCATCCCGCGCGTGCTCGACGCCGGGCAGTGTAACGACTCCTACTCGCTCATCCGGATCGCGAACGCGCTTGGGGACGCTCTGGACGTCGAGGACGTCAACGACCTGCCGATCGCCTTCGACATCGCCTGGTACGAACAGAAGGCCGTGACTGTCCTGCTGGCCCTCCTGAGCCAGGGCGTCGAGGACATCCGACTCGGCCCAACGCTGCCCGCGTTCCTCTCGGAGAACGTGACCGACCTGCTGGTCGAGGAGTTCGGCATCCAGCCGATCGACACCGTCGAATCCGACAAGGAAGCCATCCTCGCGGCGATGTAGCGCTGGAGGGTGGCGAAAACCGGTGGCTACCGAATAATATCGTCTACACAAAAATATATTAGCCAGTGCCGACAAGCGTTCTGTATGGCACCGACGTTCGACGTGGCCGCGGAGTTCGAGGCGGAACTCGCGGACGCGCCGACGGACGAGCGAGTGTACCGGGTCACACTCCAGCTTTACGAGCCGGCCCGGATCGCCGATATCGCCGACAGGGCCGAGTGTACGCCCGATACAGCCCGTCGGCACTGTCGACGACTCGCCGACATCGGCGTTCTCGAGGCAGTCTCCGAGCAACCCGAGACCTACCGACGCAACGAGTCGTACTTCGAGTGGCGCAAACGCGAGCGCCTCGCCGAGCTCTCGACTGCGGAGTTACGCGAGCGTCTCGCCGAGCTCACCGATCGGGATGCGGCGTTCCGGGAGACTTACGGCGTCAGCGATCCCGAGGCCGTCGACGCACTCGAGCATGCCGAGTACAACGCCGTCGAGGAGGTCTGGCTGGACGTCAGCGAGTGGCAGACCGTCAGACGGCGGATCGAGCGTCTCGAGGCGGTACGACAGCGACGGGCGAACGATTCCGCCTCGCGGTCGGAACCAGCCTGACCGTGTCGGGGGACGGGTCACGACAGGTCAACGAAGCTCTCCTTGTGCATCTCCAGTCGATATTCGGTCGTCTCTCGCGTGTGAGCCGGGCGTCACTGTTCCCGCCGAACAGACAGGAGAGCCTGGTGATCGAGTTCGATACCGCCGCGTATCCGGAGTCGATCGACGCGGTCCGTCTCGAGGTCCGCGCCTACACGAACGGCGACTTTCACGTCTCGTATCTGGAGACGCATATCGGCGAGTTGCGCCAGTGTCGGTTCGATTGCCACGAACAGGACCACAACAGTCGCGATCACTACCATCCCCTGCCGGACGCCAGCACGGGGGACGCACAGGATCGGGAGTTTCCCACTGACCTGACGACGGTGATTCGCGACGTCATATTACCGTGGGTGGAAACCCGATTCGGCGATCTCTGGGACGATGCGTGACCCCCTCGCGAATCACGACCCCGACGGGTAATCCGTCGGAGTCGCGTTCTCACCGCGATCGCTCGAGCTCCGCACGGCGATTCTCGAACTCCTCGTCCGTGAGTTCGCCTCGAGCGTATCGCTCCCGGAGCGTCTCGAGCGCGCGATCAGAGTGTTCCCGCCCGGGACCGGCCCCAGCCGCCGTGTCCGGGCGGGACCGGCGGCCGTCGCGTGCGTAGGCGAAGAGGCCGACGACCCCGAGGCCGAGCAGTACCCAGAACACGAGGCCGAACCCCGGGATGCCGAACCCGCCGTATCCGCCGCCCATCATGCCACCGCCGTGCTGGGCGCTCGCGGTGCCGACTGTCGCGAGGAGAGCGACGCCAAGGACGCCGATCCGGGCGATCCCGCGCCGGACTCGTCCCCCTTCCGCCCGCGAGCGGGTGGACTCGACATTCTGGGCTGTCCGATCGACTCCATCCTCAGACCGCGTTTGCTCGCTCAGCATCCGTGACCACCCCTGTATGTCCCGCCGTGGCCACCGCGTTCGTCGTGGCGGTCGGCAGCGTCGCCGTCGTTCGGCGCGTCCGGGTGGATCCCGACGTCGTCGGACCACTCGCTTGCGTTGATCCCTATGTGGGCGGCCATCCACGTGGTCACGTTGCCGTCTGAATGAGTCAAGTCATGGGCGGGCATCCGGACCGGCTGGTCGTCGTGTCTCTCCTGCTCCGTCCAGTTCTCGCTGGGCTCCTCGGGTGCGATTCCGTCCCCGTGGGCGCTGATCAGGGGCACTGCCAGCAGCACACCCAGGATCGCGATCCCGACGAGCAGCCAGGTTCCTGCGTTCGTTTTGGACATCGTCTTTCGCCTCGGGTAGTCGTAGGGGCGTCGAGTGGGTATCTCTCTGGGTGTGAACACAGCGACGAGACCGTTCGAGAACGTCTCTAACCGCTTCTAATCGTTTCGATTCGAGGAGACCGTTCGTCGCGACTAAATTCGCCAGTCTGTCCTGATCGAGTCAGGTCTCCTCGGAACTCCCGAGTTCCTCACTCGGGTAGATCCGGTAGGTCCGGCCCTGGCGTTCCCGATAGAGCAACCCCCGTTCCTCGAGGTCGGTCACCGTCTGGCTGACTTTGCTCTTCGAGAACGCGGAGCGGTCCCGAAGTTCGATCTGCGTGATCCCGGGCGAGTCGAGGACCGGTTCGAGGATCCGGCGTTCGTCCTCGGGCAGGAGATCCAGCACGCGCTCGGTCGGATTCGCCTCCGGGGCGGTCGCGTGCCCGTCGGTCGCGTCTGTTTCGGCGCTCTCGGCGGCTGAGTCGTCTGTGTTCGATTTCTTGTCCGTCTGTTCGGCGGAGTATCCAGTCGCTCCCGCCGCTGGCGTCGTATCGACCTGGTCCGGCCGAGTCTCGGCTTGTCCCGCCCGAATCTCGGCTTGGTCCGGTCGAGTCTCGGCTTGGTCCGGTCGAGTCTCGGCTTGTCCTGAACGAGCCCTGGTTTCTTCCCCCTCAAATTCCGGCCGCACGACGAGATAGACTCCGACGAGGACGGCGGCCACCACCAGCGTCCCGACGGCAAACCAAAGCGGGTCCGGGCCGTGCATCGTGCCCATCGAAGAATCCATCATCGACCCCATCGTCTCGTCGACGGTTCGACGCTGCTCGATCACGTTCCAGGTGATTCCACCCCCGAGCAGCAGGACCGCCCCGACCAGGATCGCTGCCGCGACGTCGGTGCGCTTCCGCTTCATGTGATCACCGAAATTCGAGCGACTCGTTCGTGCATACCAGGATTTCAAGCGCCAGGAATGAACGGGTTGTGATTTGACCCGGTGAACGACAACTTCGCCGGTTCCTCACTCACCGAGATCGAGTTCGTCTCCGAACTCCGCTTGGAATCCTTCGATGAGTCGCCCGAGTCCCGAGCGCTTTGCGAACTCGGCGTCCTCCCGTGCGTTCAGAAGATGCTCCCGGCGCTTGCCAGTGTACTCCTCGGCCATCGATTCGAGCTCGGCCGCCAGTGCCGTAATCGTCTCCTCGTCGTCGAGTGCGTCGTAGGTCCTGAAGACATCCTTGAGGGCGCGCTTGGCCGCATTTCTGACTCGGCCGTCGGTGTCCGTCATCGCCTCCAGCAGGAACCCACTGCTCGCGTCGGCCTGTCGACGCACTGTCTCGCGGTCGAGGTCGGTCTGTCGCTCGCCGTCATCGACGGCGAACGCGGCCACGAGGCCGGGCGAGAGTGCTTCCAGGAACCGCACGGTCGACTGGCGGACGTACCCGTCGTCGCTGTCGGCGTAGATCGCGGTCAGGTCGTCGAAACGCGACTCGAACAGCTGTGCGCGCTCGTCGAGACCCATGTCCTCGACGTTGTCGATCGCCGCGTTGACCCGATCCGACTCGCCCGATTCGACCGCGTCCGCGAAGTCGTCCCATCGTTCGTTCATAGTCGGTCATTCGGACGGCAAGGACTCAAAACCCGACGGTTCTGTTGTCGTTGTTCACTCTTCTCGAAGTGATGCCTCACCCGTCCGGAGCGCCGCTTCGAGTACGGGCGAATCCCTTATGGCACGCATCGGCGTTGGCGGTTCTGGATCCCCCGGGCGGTCGCCCAGCTGTCGATGCCACCACTGCACGTCGCGCCACGATTCCTGTTTGTAGCCGGCCGCGGGAAAGGTTCCCACCGGCTCGAACGCGAAGTTCTCGTGGAGGCGGACGCTCGCCGGATTTGGCAGGGTTACCGCGGCGTACGCGTCGACGTAGCCCTGCTCGCGGAGGATTTCCAGCAGCGATGTGTACAGTGCGGTGCCGACGCCCGATTGCTGGGCGTCGTCATCGACGTAGACAGTGAGCTCGACCGCCCAGGCGTAGGCCGCCTTTGACCGGAGGGAACTCGCCGTCGCGTAGCCGACGACGCCTTCGTTCTCGGTCTCACAGACGATCCAGGGGTATTGCTCGTGGGACTGTTCGATTCGTTCGGTCATTTCCTCCGTCGTCGGGGCCTCGGTCTCGAAAGTGATCGCCGTCGATTCGACGTACGGTGTGTAGATCGACCGGATTCTGGATGCGTCTGCGGGCGTGGCGATCCGAAGCGACGCGTGCATGTTGAAACTATTTCGACGGAAGTACTGGTATGTTGTGGGTCGTCCCTTGTGGCTCTCCGTTCTTACGGGATCAATCCAGTGTTCACCGAGTTCATATTGATATCCGACGCACGCCTCGGCCCACGTATCGATCAGGTCCACCATGCCCTTGACGGATCGGGTATGTTTTGTATCGTCCGTCTCGACCTGTTGATACGAACTCCCGCTATGTATAAGGACCTCTTCGATCGTGAGAAACTATCAGCGCTCTGGCGGGTCGCGAAGTTTCGGCCATTTCTGACGGTGGGGATCGTTGTACTCAGCGTATTTGCAGCCATTCTTGAGGGGATCGGATTGAGTTTCCTGTTACCAATAATTAACCAGGCTCGTGACGGCGGGGGAGACCCCGGTGCCATCGGTGAGGCATTTCTCACCACCTACGATGTTTTGTCCGTTCCGTACACACTCGAAACCATCATTGCTGGTGTGGCACTCGTCATGATATTTCGATACGTGTCGAGTTTCTTCGTCGCCTGGTTACGCGAACTCCTTCGGACCATTTACGTTCGGGATCTCCAGGGCCGTGCCTTCGAGGGGACGCTCAACGCGGAGGTGGCCTACTTCGACCGGGAAGGATCCGACGACGTGTTGAACGCGATCGTCACCCAGGCCCGTGAGGCAAGTCTGGTAATCTACCACGGTGCCCAGTTTCTCGAACAGATTCTCCTGAGTGCGATGTATATCACCATTGCGTTGATTTTAGCGCCGTGGCTCACATTGGGAACCGGTGTCGTCCTCGGTGCCCTTCTCCTCTTGCTGCGATTCGGGCTGGCATCGGGGTACACGGTCGGCGATCGCGTGGCTGCCGCTAACGAGCAACTCCAACGCGTTGTACAGGCCGGGACTCAGGGGATCCGGGATGTAAAACTGTTCGGACTCAGCGAGGAGTTGTACGACAACTTCGAGGCCGTCGCAGATCGGTTCGTGGACGCTCGCGTCCACCTCCGGCGCAATCAGGCCGCAATGGACAACCTCTATCAGCTAATCACGGCAATCACTGTCTTCGTGCTTATCTACGTCGCCTTGCGGTTCAGTGATCTTCCGCTGGAGAAACTGGGCGTGTTCCTCTTTGCGATGTTCAGACTAACGCCGCGGCTGAGTAGTCTCAACACGATGGTCTACCAACTCGAAGGGAACCTGCCCCACCTCGTCCGAACACAGCGGTTCATCGACGACCTCGACGCTCACCGGGAGGGGTCGACCGGTGGCGAATCGGTGCCGGAACCCGTGGACGAACTTGATGTCGATGACGTCTCGTTCGCCTACCGCGGCGACGAGGGGACAATCCAGGATGTTTCATTTTCCGTCGATCGTGGCGAATTCGTCGCTTTCGTCGGTGCGTCCGGTGCTGGAAAGTCGACGATTGTTGCCCTGCTGTCACGCCTTTACCGGCCCGATGACGGTGAGATCAGGGCTGACGGCGTTCCGATTGAACGCTTTGACATCCAGGCGTGGCGCGATCGCCTTGCCGTCGTTCGTCAATCCCCGTATATCTTCAACGACACTTTGCGGTACAACGTGACTGTCGGGAACCGCAGCGCGACGATGGACGAGATTGAGCAAGTGTGTGAAGTCGCTCAAGTGACGGAGTTTCTGGACGAACTTGCGGACGGCTACGATACCGAACTCGGCGACGAAGGCGTTCGTCTCTCCGGCGGTCAAAAGCAGCGCGTCGCCCTGGCGCGAGCGTTGCTTTGTGATGCTGATTTCCTTCTATTGGACGAAGCCACAAGTGATCTCGACACCAATATCGAACGGGAGGTTCAACAAGCCATCGAGAATTTACAACGGGATCAGGGCATGGTCGTCGTGGCCCATCGGTTATCGACGGTGCGCAACGCCGACCGGATCTACACGATGGAGTCCGGCGAAATCACCGAGGTCGGCACCCATGCTGAACTCATCGCCGAAGACGGGACGTATGCCGAACTTTACGCAACCCAAGACACAGGTAGCTAAAAAGCCGATAGCTGTGGCGCTTTCCACTCGCCGCTGTATCCAGCATATCCGTCGGACGACCACAAAATACTAACCGATCTGTAAACTTGCTCTGGATAGATGGATCTGGAAGCACGGTTCGCTGATCGTCCGGTGTTCGTCACCGGTGCCGACGGTTTCGTCGGCTCACACCTTACGGAGTGCCTTGTCGAATTCGGGGCGACTGTCCACGTCTTCGTCAGAGCGACTTCAAGTAACGCCCTTCAAAATATCCGCCATTTGCGGGACGACATTACGATTCACCGGGGCGACTTACGCGACCGTCACTCGGTCCTTACGGCGCTGTCGGCGATGGAGCCATACGATGAGACGATCATCTTCCATCTCGCGGCGCAGGCTCACGTCGGCGAATCGTGGGATCGACCGTACGAGACGATCGATACAAACGTAACGGGAACACTCAACCTTCTCCAGGGTGTTGTCGACCTTGACCTGGACATCGCCAAGTTCGATACGGCCGGTACTTCCGAGGAATACGGTAATGTTGACGACCAGGTCTCCGATAAACACGATTATCGCGACGACGGGCGCGTACTGCTCAACGAGCGTTCGCCCGTGAATCCGACATCTATCTACGCGACTTCGAAGCTTGCCTCCGACTTCCTCACGATGAACTATCATGACGCGTATGGCTTACCTGGAGTCACGACCAGGATGTTCAACAACTACGGCCCTCGGCAGAACCCACGGTACATCACCGGGACGATCATCACGCAAGCTCTAGAGCGAGACGTGGTGGAACTGGGGAATCTCACGCCAAAACGGGACATGTGTTACGTCGGGGATGGGGTCCGGGGTCACATGCACGTGGCGCTGGAGGGCAACCCTGGCGAAGAGTACGTCTACGGCTACGGTGAGAACATTTCCATGCGGGACTGGACCGACCTGATCCTCGAAGTCGGCAGTGAGGAAGGCTATTGGGACGATCCTGAAATCGTCCAATCCGAAGATCGGTATCGTCCCGGCGATAGCGACGTAGAGGAACTGCTCGTTGGATACGAGAAACTCCACGAACAAACCGGCTGGGAACCCTCTGTCGACTGGCGGGAAGGCATTCGACGGACGATCGACTGGTACGCCGAGAACAAGCCTTCGTGGTACGGACGCGTCGATTGGCGATGAGTGAATCTGTCGATTTTTGGGACGGTCGGACTGTCATGGTCACTGGCGGCGCCGGATTTCTCGGCAGCCATCTCGTCGACGAACTCGACTCACGCTCGGACGATGTCGATATTTTCGTCCCTCGTAGCGACCAGTACGATCTTCGGAAGAAAGCGGCCATCCAGCGGGCGTTCGAGGACTCCGGTGCGGACACCGTTATCCACCTTGCGGCGACTGTGGGTGGTATCGGCGCAAACGCCGCGAACCCCGGCCGGTACTTCTATGATAATGCTGTCATGGGCATCGAGTTGCTCGAGCAGGCCCGTCAGTATGGTGTCGATAAGACCACGATCCTTGGGACGATCTGTGCATACCCGAAGCACACACCTGTCCCGTTCAGCGAGACGGATCTGTTCGACGGGTATCCCGAGGAGACGAATGCACCCTACGGCATTGCGAAGAAAGCCCTCCTCACGCAATCGAAAGCGTACCGTCGTCAGTGGGATTTCAACAGCATCTATCTCTTGCCGGTCAACCTCTATGGTCCACGCGACGACTTCGACCTGGAGACCGCCCACGTCATCCCCGCGATCATTCGCAAATGTATCGAAGCCCGCGAGAGCGGTGCTGACTCGATCACTGCCTGGGGAACTGGGAAACCGACCCGGGAGTTCCTCTACGTGAAAGACGCCGCGAAGGGTATCCTCGACGCCACCGAGCGCTACGACGAAAGTGAGCCCGTGAACTTGGGGAGCGGGATGGAGATATCCATTCGAAAGCTGGTTGAGACGATCGTAGGCCTGACCGGCTTCGAGGGTGCAGTGGAGTGGGACACTTCAAAGCCCGACGGTCAGCCCCGGCGTCGCCTGGATACGTCGCGTGCGAAAGAACGGTTCGACTGGGAGGCCGAGACGGCGTTCGTGGACGGACTGGAGCAGACGATCGACTGGTATGAGGAATCTCGGTAGGATGATTTCCATCGTCTGTGTTGGGCGATCCATGTTGGCCGCAGGGTGCTTCTTTCGAGAAGCACCCAAATCTACTAAGGGAGCAACCGGCTTACAGTTGGCTGGGACAGTGCTGCTGCGTGATTCCGGGATGAAATCACCTATAGTTGCTCCGAGCGGATTGGTGGATTCGAGCACTACTACTCGCATACCAAATCAAACATGATTGATATAAAAGTCAACAATTACCATGGCTGGTCATCAGAAGGGGGCATTCACGTTTGTGGTCGTCCCTGTCTAGATGATACATATTACGGCGCCGACGAAGCGCGGGACGAATTGTCTGCAATCGACGGCTTGGAACAATTCCGTGATTTGCTTGCTTCTGTCGGAGGATATTTTTCCCTCATCGTTGAGAAGGAACAGACCGTTTATGCTGTCACAGATCACCTCAACTCGAAGCCGCTCTATTTCGGTGAGAGTGAGCAGGGCCCATTTATAAGTGACGACGTTCCCTGGATGAGTGATCTATTTGATATCTCTGACTCCTCCGAGATTGCCGAAGTAGAGCACCTTACCAATCGTGCGATTATGAATGGGCAGACCCGTTATCCGGGCATCAAGCGCCTGCCGGCGGGGAGTCTCTTAGTAGCTAGGTCGGACGACAACTCCAGTCAATTCCAGGTAGAACAGTACTACCAGCCACGAACTCCGACCGACATTGCGATCGAACGCAAAGATGTAGGCACGGTCATCGACGATTTCACAACGAAAGTACAAGCGGCATTTCAGGAACTTATCAAGTACGCTGACGGTCGACAGCTTGTCGTACCGCTGAGTTCGGGAAATGATGCCACTCTCGTGGCACTCATGTTGCGCCGACTGGGTTATGATAATGTCGTTTGTTTCACAGCCAATAATTGCGGTAACGAGGTCGAACCGGCCGAGCGCATAGCTAATGAGATCGGATACCCTTGGTACTCAACTGACGAAACCCACTCTGACTGGCGTACACTCTATGAATCAGGGGCACTTGACGAGTATTATCAAACTGTTGGATTGATCAGCGGGGATAATCCGGCGTTCAAATACGTCCAGATCAAGAAACTGGTGGAGCGTGGTGTGATCGCGGACGATGCCATATTTGTCCCAGGCCACACCGCCAACGATGTTGGCAGAGCGATTCCACCGACATTCACGGAAGAGGGCAACGTCGGCGAAGATGAGTTTCGATCAGCGATTAAACGGGACAATCTATGGCTCTACGCAGCCGAAGTACACAGTCAGGCCCTTCGACGGCGATTGCTTGATCGAGTCTTGGCGGGTCTCGGCTACTCGGGCGGGGAACTGACATCGGCCCAGGCTATCAATCTCTACGAGGATTTCCGCTGGGATCTCTACCAGAATTGGGTCTGGAACGAATCATTGATCGATTACCTCGGGTTTGAGTGGCGCTGTCCTCTGTTGAACAAGAATTTAGTCGAATTCTGGACCGAGACACACCCCCGATGGAAACGGGATCAATACGCCTATAAGAAATATGTGAAAAATCTGTATGAAGAAGAGACGGGTTCGACGAAACCCCAAAGAAGTGATACTAATCCAAGCGGTTATTTCAACAAGATGAAAAAACTCTTGAAATCCACCCCTCTCGAACGGATACTCCGGGAACTCCGGTACCGACGGCAGTGGAGAGAGTACTATGATTCTGACCCGAGACACGGCGTCCTCGGCGAAGATCGGTTTTATGATTGGGGGATGCGCCCAGGGTTCTTTGCACAGTATATTCGCCTTCATAGACTGGGTCGGGTGCCTATCGATTCGACGTCGAAAGACCCATCACGACTAAACGATGAGTTTACGTATGCGTTCAACCAGCGCGGGAGACTCAGGATCAAAAACGAATGATACGATATCAAAACATAATAATCGGTTCCCCGTGTAATGAACACGGCTCCTCGCGATGGCATATCGGTCGTTGGTCGGTGGATCCAGAAAGATCACAAAACCAAGTTCTTTCTGCCAATTCCTCCGCGAGATCTGGACTCATTTCTTACGCTTGGCAGTTTACATCCAGGTGTGGAGGTTGGTGGTCTTCATTCAATTACTAGATAGATGACTTCTAAGATCAAAGCCATCGCGCGGTATTTATTATCTACAATGTACCGCCGTCCGGTCCAAAATGTTGTCCGAAGTAGCGGTCTCGAAAAATATGTTATACACTGGTACAACCGTCTGCTCCGTGATGGGACAGTTACTCACACCGTTGATGGGGTCAAAGCGGAGTTTCACAACACTTCCCACATTCCCCACTCACTTCCCGAGCGGTCAGTAGTTGAAGATGTTTTTACGCAAATCAGACAGGGAGACGTATTCTATGACTTCGGTGCAAACCGCGGTCTATTCACGTGCATGATCGCTCGCATGCCCCAATCACCTACTGTAATTTCGTTTGAACCGTCTCCGGATGCGTTTTCAGATCTACAGCGAAACGTTGAACTTAATGAAATCGGTAACTCCGTTAGTACTCATCAATTGGCTGTCTCTGACACGAGTGGCGAAATTTCTTTTGTCGTGAAAGATGAATCAACGGGAAACACGCTAGTATCCGACGTTCAAACAGAGGCCGACGAAATCATATCGGTTCCGTCGGTAGAAATTGATTCGTTCGTGACTACGGAGAACATCCCGCTTCCGACCGTCATCAAAATAGACGTTGAGGGAGCAGAACTCCAAGCACTACAAGGAATGGTGGAGACACTACAAGAAGAGCGATGTCGACTCATCTATTGTGAGGTTCACGAAGAAAAACTGACCCGGCTGGACCAGAACCCTGAGGATCTGTTTTCCATACTACGAGAATGCGGATTTGAAACGATTAAGCGCGTATACGACCGATCCGACAGCCACTATATCGTTCGCGGTGAGAAATCGCACACTGAGTAATTGACGTGGTTTCGATGTCGTGTCTCCTAGTAGTCTGATAGTATATATGTCCGCTTCTTTTCATTCTGGGACAATTGAGTGAGTACTTTCCGTGGTGATCCCGATGAGGAGAGAACAGATAACCCGAATCTGACAAAGAGATCTATGGAGATTGTCCGGTTTATCAGGTCGAACTATCATGAAATTACCGTACGGTAACACAGCAACACACAAGTGTTGACACGTCCTGTCACAGGTATGGACAACGTCGTTATTTTCGTTGCGGACGCTCTCCGATTAGACTATTTACCTGATAGAATTAAGCGAAAGGGTGATTTCGTCGAAACGATTGCTTCGTCTACTGTATCGCCGGCCTCATTTTCGAGTATCCTTTCGGGGTTACATCCCACGGAGCACAATGTCTTTACCTTTTATCATCAACTCGACCAATCAACTTCGCTGCTCGGTATAGATGATTTCAACACGTCGTTCTGGCAGGTATTGCTTGACGGGGGCATGTATGATGTTCTTGGGCAAGATGTGAAGGGCAAACAACGTTTGTCCGAGTTGGAACCACCGTTCATATACGTGGAAAGAGAGAACTCAACTCATTCACCGTATGGCGAGTGGACCGAGGAGTGGTTCGAACCATCGGATGACGCTCACACCATCTGGGGTGGGCGACCGCGGGACGATATGTGGGGTAGATTTCGAGGAGACTGGGAAAAGATTCAGGAAAAGTACCACACTGGTGCAAACACCGCGGCGGAACGGTTCCAAGAGCGACTCGGCTCGTTACGTGATAGGGGGCTATTAGACGACACGCTCGTCATATTCACGTCGGACCACGGAGAACTGCTTGGTGAGTACAGCGAAAAATCCCACTCTCGGCCAGTGGTTTCGGAGTTAGTGAGGGTGCCGACAGTGATTTTTAACCCGGACGGGCGCACAGTCCCTGAGTCCTGTTCTCTCATGTCTCACGTCGATATAGTGCCGACAATAGGAGAGGCTTTGGATACCGAGTTTGACTGGGAGTTGAGTGGCCAGAGCGTTTATTCGAGCGGGCAAAGTTGGGGATATAACCACTACCATCGTCCTAAAGGTGGGGTCCTTCGGAAGCAAAGTGGGGACGATCTCAAGGCGATCACGATCGAGAGCATCTGGGACCGTCAAGGCGGATACGTCTACAAGCACTCTTCGGGCGAGTCTTTCGGTACTCGACGACAGGCGACTGAGGTATTTCGCACGATTGGAAAGCACGTACCCTTGGTGGGGAGCCCGTGGGCTAGGGTCAGACACTTACCAGCTGCTCTTCGATATCATCTCACGAACCCGTTCGTCGATGGCTCACCGATCAGATCCAATGAGGAGGCGCGACGGCTCTTGCAGACGATCCCGCGTCGAGACTCGGTGGCTGAGGATACGATCGACATATCGCCTGCGAAGCAAAGACACCTCGAAGATCTCGGCTATTCGTAACCTCTACCCGACGGACTCACATTTGCTCTTGAGGAGGTCACGCTCTACTCACCACCTCGCAGGACTACGTCTCCACGAGGGTGACGTACCTGGGGCAGTCGGTAATAGCACTCTTGGAACCGGTTAGATTTCATTTACAGCTAGTACTGTACATCGATGTCGAAGACTGTTTCTTCCTTTCCCATTCCGGCTTGGCTTGCATAATCTGGACAAGTATGTGGTCTCCCTCCAAAGAAAGGCCTAAGGTTGATAGGGAGTATCGTTAACAGCAATGTGCGGTGTACACTGGGATTTTTCCCATCCAACTCGTGCTACTGAGGAGACGTACCTTTTGGGCCAGTGCTACTGGCGGTCGGGCCTAGACCGGCAAGAATCACCCGCTGAGGCACTGGCACGAGCAAGTACCGTAACCGAGTGTGAACGGATCTTGCAGTCGGTTACTGGCTTTTTCTCCGTGCTTACTCGTATCGACGACGGTTGGCTTGCTGCGGTGGACTATATCAACGGGATCCCTCTATACATAGTTGATAGTGACAGTGGCATTTACGTCACAGATTCCCAATCTCAAGCCGTCGCGGAACTTTCCGACCCACAAATCGACGAGGTTTCCGCTCTTGAACTCGAAACCGCAACTTTCATTTCCGGTTCGAATACGCTTGTCGAGTCTATCAACCAGTCAACCGCTGGAATGCTTGCCCACATTGTCGACGGGACTGTCGATTTTCGCCAGTACTTCAACTTTGAGTATGGCGACCAGCGCGAGCGAAACGAGTACGAGTTGTACCACGTTTGGACGAAAGCTCTCCTCCGACTGATGGACTACGCGGACGGTCGCGAAATCTGGATCCCGCTGACCGGTGGATACGATACCCGGTTGATCATTGTCGGGCTCGTGAATGCCGGATACGAAAACCTCCACGCCTATGCGTGGGGTGTGCAGGGCCACGGGGAGGTGGACATCAGTAGACAACTCGCTAACGCTCTTGGGGTCGACTGGCATCGAGTCGTCTTCGACAAGGATCGCTTCTACGAGTGGTACCGGACCGACGATCGCGTCGAACTCGATCGACGATTCACACTGACGTCGATTCCATGGTTGCGCGAGTGGGCGTCAGCGAGAAGACTCGTACAAGACGACGTGATGTCGGAGGATGCTGTCGTCGTAAACGGCTGCTCAGGGGGGATGGTCTCCGGCGCAAAGATACCGACGGAGCTACTCGATCGTGAACACGTCTCGAGAGGTGAGATCGAGGAGATGATCATCGAGAAGCACTATGATCATCGGCACCTTACTGACGCTGATCGATCGTCCATCCGGGGTCGGCTACAGGACACGCTGGATTTTGATGGGGGGACACCGGTCGAGGCCATCGAGGCCTTCGAGCGTTTCGATTGGCGGGAGCGCCAGGCAAAACTTCCCACTAGCAGTTCGCGGGCACACGATGTCACGGGGCTGGACTGGTGGTTGCCGTGGTGGGACGGTGAGGTCGTGGACTTCTTCCTGAACACGGCCTTTGAGCAACGCCACAAGCGCCGGTTCCAACGAACGGCAGTCCAGGCGATCTCGGATGCAACTACGGCGGTCACAATCCCGTGCAATCCAAGGGACACCCGTCTCAAACGTGTTGTCGATGGGATCCGTGATACAGCGCTCTGGCCCGTGGTCGAACACCCATTCGAACGTCTAATCAAACCGTCGTATTACTTGTCTGACCATTTAAAACGACGTATCAGCGAGGGGCCCCGAACGGAGCCAGATCCAGCCGACCTATATCAAGAGGCGTTTTCGGACGGCGAACTGGGCATCATGACGGTAGATACCTTTGAGGACGTTTACGAGGAGGGTGACACGTTGTTTCATCCGTTCACTTATCGTGCGCAGGCGATCCTCGGAGAGATAGAACTTGACGATGCGGATCATCCCTACACCTCGTTGGTCGATACTGACTCCGACCGAAAGCAAGGCTCCTGATTCACTCAGTTCTTTCAGCGCCTTTGATGGCGTCGATACAGTACCGTGCGAGGATGACGACCGGGTCCACGGCATCGACGGCATAAGGCCAAGGGAGTGCCGAAAACTCCGTACACCCGAGTATTACTGCATCGACGTCGGCGTCGACGACTGTTTTTGCAGCGGAATCGTACAACTCCCGGCCCCGTTTTTCGTCTCCTCGCTTGATCGTATATATTGCGTCCATTAGCCGGTCGATTTCATCCGGATATACGATATCGATACCGGTACCGTCGAACGCCCGGTCGAATAGGTCGATCTCGATAGCGGAATTCGTGGTGAGAACACCCACAGATTCAGCATCCGTCGTGGCGATGTTTGCTGCCGTGAGCTCGATCATATTGGGGACTGGGACCGACACTGCATCCGCGACATCACCGTGGTAATGGTGGGTTGTGTTACTGGCGATGACGATCAAGTCGGCACCGTCATCCTCTAACGTTTTCGCATTTCGGACCAGACGGGGAGCAGGACTCTTACCCGATCGTAGGATCGCATCCTGCCGATCAGGGATCTTGGGATCGTTATAGACGATCGTCTCGAGGTGTTCTTGATCGGATGTGGCAGGCGTTTGCTCGATGATCTCCGCCATGAAGTTGACAGTCGCTGCTGGCCCGAGTCCGCCGATTATCCCGAGAATTCCATCCCCGGAACTGTCTGTTACCATCCTTCGACCTGATGAAAGTACTGTTCTGCACCGTCGTGGACGATAGTGACGATTCTGGCGTCAGGATCGGACTTCAAAATGTCTTGTGCGGCAGCCAGTACCGCTCCACTCGAAACTCCGACGAGCATCCCATCTTTTTCCGCAACGCGGCGCGTGGTCTCGAGAGCGACGTTGTCGGGGATATCCATCACCTCGTCGATTACCTCGAAGTCAATTGCGTCTGTCGTCCGATACTGACCAAGCCCTTCGACTTCGGTATCGTACTCCCCCCGCTCTTGCCCTGTGAAGTCTCGGCTGATGTTCGATTGTTCGGCGTCGACGCCGACTATCGTTACCGATGGATCGTTCTCTTTCACGTATCGGCCGATCCCCGAGAGGGTCCCACCCGAACCCGTCGCCGCGACGATGTGGGTGATCCCTAGACCTTCGATCTGCTCCCACAGTTCGGGTCCGGTCCAGGCATAGTGGACTTCGGGGTTGAGTGATCGCTCGTACTGGTTGATGAGAACTCCGCCAGTCTCTTTGGCGTGTTCAGTTGCCTTCTTCTGGTAGTAATCCTCGTGGTCATGCGGGACGGCTGGAGTCTGGATCAGTTCTCCACCAAGCGCTCGCACGTATCCCATCTTGATCGGACTCGCGGATTCCGGCGCGACGATCGTATAGGGATGCCCGAGCCGGTTTGCAGCCAGCGCGACGCCACCTGCCATGTTTCCCGAGGAGGCTTCGATCACACGTTGCCCGGGCTCAAGCTCGCCACGTTTGCGCATCGTGAGGATCATCCCGAGACCAAGCCGATCCTTGTGTGAGCGCGTCGGATTCTTGGCCTCTAACTTGCAGAAAATGGCTTCGTTCCCCGGAAACTCCACGAGAGGTGTATCACCGATTTGTTTTAGAATCGGGTCGTCAGCTTTGAAAGTAACATCTGTAACATCAGAGGTATTTGGATTGTCATTTCTGCCCATGTGTTATACTGGCAATGACGGTGGCTTCGTATATGTTTTATTCGCTTGGAGTGACTACAGGCGCCGAGATTTTCCTTCTCTGACCGCCTCACCGTGACAGTGAATCAACCGACTCCACCTATAATAGCTCTCGAAAGCCTTGCTTGGCCTGTTGTGGCAATATAATGGAGGCCATGCGTCGGCCGACAGACTTCATCAGTACCGAAATGTTGTAGGCTGTTTCCTCACTCGTCTCGAAAATTGATTTCGAGGCTATCCAGAAATCCCAAACGTCACCGGAGACGAGATTCGTCGCTGCAAGCCGTGCAATCACGCGAGCGTAGTACCGGTCTGCGTACGCCTTCCCTTTCGCTTCCCCGAACCATTCTTTGTACGTCGGCCCCCACTTCTCGATGTACTGTTGGACGCCAGCGATACGGCGCTCCGTGTTCGTCGTCATCTGAGCACGATCGGAGACGTAGGTGACGACGAGTGCGTCCATCACACGCCGGGCTTCGTAGCCTGCCACCGCGAGTTGCATCCAGATATCGTGATCGATCGAGGAGGGCAACGACTCGTCGAACCCACCGACATCCTCGAGTGCTTCGGCCGTAAACAGAAACGTCGACGGATAGGTTGACGCACCGACCTCCCGAATGGACGCGGCGAGATTACCCTCATTCTCCGGGAGTGAGGTGGACAGCGTCTCACCTTCGGGTGACTGTCGTTCGACACCACAGTAGATGACGCCGAGTTTCGTCTGCTCGTCAGGAGACGGACCCTCCAGCACTTTCAGTTGGCGTTCAAGCCGCTCCGGCTTCCACTCGTCGTCGTCATCGAGATAGGCAACGTACTCGCCCGTCGCGTGATTGAAACCGGTATTTCTGGCGGCTGCAAGCCCACGATTCTCCTCATGCCGTACGTACGTCGCGTTTGGTACTTCACGATCAAGCCATGTTTCGAGATCGGTCTCGGAGGCATCTTCGACGATAATTATCTCTCTGGGCTCGAACGTCTGGGCTTGCACACTTCGGACTGCCCGTTTGCAGAGCTCCGGTCGCTCGTAAGTGGTTATGACGACGGATACCCGTGAATCAGCATTCGATCTCGTCATTTGGGATCCTGGCAGACGGCAGCGATTCGGCCGCACTTCGCCTCGGGAACGTACAGATATCTATCGAGGTAGAGGTCGAAGAAACGCTGGTTTATCCAGTCGTTCGTGACGACGACATTCGATCCTCGACCGCCGATGAGTTTGCGTGCCAGTTTCAATCCACGTGACTCAATATCGTCGAACGGAACGAGATCAATTCTCTCGAAGTGGGGAGTGAGGAGATCGCGCAATCCTGCTCCACTGAAGTGCTGGAAATGTTTGTCTTGGACAGGTTTGTTCTCGTGGGGCACAGTAATGATGGTCCGTCCAGTAGGATCTTGGATGTCGGTTATCGCATCGAGGAACGAATCAATGTCGTCCGGTGGAATGTGCTCGAGGACCTCTATGAGTGTGACGACATTGTAGCTCATATTGACTTCGTCAGATCTGAGGTCCACACATCGGAAATCCAGTCCAGGATTCAGCGCCTTCGCCATGTCGATTGCCCGCTTCGAATAGTCGATCCCTGTTGCCGTGACGTCAGGATATTCTGATCCCAGTTCCCTGAGGAAACGCCCGTCACCGCAGCCAACGTCCACGAGTGAAGAGAACTGGGAACCACCAAGCTGGTCGAAGACGACTTCAAATCCGCCCAAGTAGCGAAATCCCCACCACCAGTGGCGAGTCTGAGAGAACCGCCCCTCCTCTCGTTGGGGAATGTAGTGATATGGGAAGTCGTATTGATCTTGTTGAATCTCTTGTTCCTTCTTCTGACTACTATCACTCATCAGTACTTGTCCCTGTATCGTACCGAACGTAGAAGCTCTTTGTATACCTCGAGAGTGGTCGGTGCAGACCGTATCGCCTTTGAAAATGACTTCGCGCTGGCGGAGTATGACCCCAACTGTGCCTGGCGCAATCCGATCCGTGCATGGATTATTGCTTGCTTCTCCGGGTACGCTTCGAGTTCTTCCTTAAATTTGTCAATTTTTGCCCTTTGTCCAGAAATAGCATCTTTTGCCCCGCGGTCATCCTGCTGTGAGATTCGCCGATGCCCATGTTCTACGTAGGATACCACCAGCGTTTCGGGAACGTATTCGACATCGTACTCACGCGCAACTCGTCGAATAAAGTCGCCATCGTTGCCTCGAGGGATTGACTCGTCGAACCCTCCCACGTTCTCGACCACTTTCGCAGGTGCCACGAGCGTCGAACTGTTGCCGATACGCTGTTTGTCGAGAACGTCGAGAAAGATATCGCCGCTGTAGGTAGGTCGGTACTCGGTCACCAGATTGGCGTCGGCGTCGCGGTAGTCCATCCAGCAGTAGACGAGGCCCACCGAGTCGTCGCTCGATTCGAGCAAAGCGAGTTGTTTTTCGAGCTTCTCCGGAAGCCATTCGTCATCGTCGTCAAGGAACGCGATGTACTCCCCCGTGGCCGCCTCGATGCCGGTATTTCGGGCCGCCGACGCGCCTCTGTTCTCCTCGTGGTCAAGTACAGCCAGCCGTTCGTCGTCGATCGACCGAGCGATTTCCGCCGTCTCGTCGGGTGAACAGTCGTCTACGACGATACACTCGAGGTCGTCGAACGTCTGATCGAGAACGCTGTGGATGGCCCGTTCGATCAGATCGGACCGATGATATGTCGGGATGACGACGGAGACTGTTGGGGGCATGGTGAACTCAAGGTATCGGTACGGGCAGCCGTATTGTACACCTTTCACGTCACCGAAGTAAACGTTACGGTGAACTAGACAGGCGTGCAACCGGCTTAACCCCGGTCCATTAGCTCATACTGAAGACGGCGGACCGATATCGACGTACGACTACGAAGCTAGAATCCTGCAAGACTGAAAGAGCGAGCCTTGTGCGTGGCTTCAAGAAGACGACTTTTCCGCCTCTATTTGATGCGGTACAACTCTTGGCAATCACCACGGGTTGTGAAGGTCAGCAAAGCCAACCGTCCTATCCGTGGACTCTGGCGAAGCAAACATTGCAGGCCGCAGCGCGGCTAAACTGCACAGTGTGTAGTGGGAATCCGAACTGACGAGGACTTTGAGAGCCTCTTTCATCTCGGCTCCTTATCTAACTGCGGCCCTCTTGGGAATCCAAGATAGATAAATTCACATCTCTTCGTTAGGACGTTTATACTTATATACGGTAAACAATGGAAAGATAATTCGTATTTTACGTTCTTTCACTATTTGCCACCCCTCTGCTTTCAGGTGCTTATTGATGTCGTCAACAGTTGTCTTATGATCGGCCCCATTGAAGTCACCGATCCATCGGCCGGCCTTATAAAACAAGTTCTCAGTCGGACCACATACGATTAGAGATCCGTCTTCGGTTAAGATACGTTCGATCTCGTCACTCGCTGTGGAGAGATCAGTTAAGTGCTCCAAAACATCCATCGCGACTACCGCTTCAGTAGACCCATCTCCAATCGGTAACGATGATATATCACCCCCAATGACTGGGGAATGATCATTGAGCGCGCTGAGGTAGTCCCCTCCAACTGTCGGTCGAATGTCAACCCCGACGCCGTTATCTTGACTATGGAGTAATAACCCAGGACCACAGCCAACGTCAACATAGCGGGTTGGGTTATCGAGCATCTTCATGACTAGATGTCCCCGAGCATAGAACAATTCACGGACGGGTAGCATCGGATGAAGATACCCATACACGGCAATCTCCGATAATTCTTCATGTGGGAGTCGGCTGACGGTATTATATAATATCTGAGTATCAGGACGGTATGGGCTACTAAGCGGAGCGGGAGGTGTACCAACAGCCCTGAGCATCTGCCGTATCGTCCAGTCCCAAAGCTGCATCAACGCATTAGAACGAATGAAAGCATATCCCGCGGCCAGACACATTGCAGGGAGCAACGGTGCGCGATATCTCCACCCAGCGTCAATGAAAGTCACTGCGACAATACCGGTAACCACTACGATCGGTGTCAGGACGACGCTTTGTGCACGGTGGCGGTCCCACAACAACTTGACGACGCCAAGCCATCCTAGCAAGATAGTTGGGAGCAACGAGACGAGATGAATCGCAAACCACCCGGGACTGTTTTGGACATACAGGGGCCCAGGATAGAACAACATGACTACTTTTATCGCTCCCATCACGAATAAATGATGGATGTTTGAAATTACAAAGGAGAAGAATCCTGTTGCTTCGGTTACGTCGTATGTATAACTCCCGATAAGTTCAGCGTTTCGGCCCTTCCAGAAAATCCAGCCGTTACGGTATACATCAAAGACGTGGTCGGTGATCCATGCTGTCCGAGTGGTGAATAAGATGAGAACGACACTAATTGCGACTGTTCCACCGATGAGCGCGAATCGGTTCGGAAGAAGACCAGTCCGTCGGCGGTCATTGTCACCAAGGAGATCCCAAGCAAGCCATCCAATGAGTATCGGCGGTCCGAACGGCCGCGTAATCGACATATATCCTAGTCCAAGTAGTACTGCTACCCTCGAAAAGGTAGACCCTTCATCTTGATAATACGCAAAGGCGTACATAGTTAGCGCAACAATGAACACAAATACAGAATCTGAGAGTAACGCCACGTCCCAACGAAAGGCATCCCACATGAGGACCCACAGTCCACCAGCAACGACGCCGGCGCGTGCTGAAAAGAGTCTTCGTCCAGTCAAATACAGAATCCCGGCTGTTAGGGAACCGAGAAGTAACTGAATGGCAACCCAGGCAAGTGGAGTCCCCGTGACATTTGCCAACCCACAGAACGGAACCAAAAACCCTGCGTACTCCAGACCTTTATCGCCAGAGAGCAAAACAAATGGTGAATTGATTGATGCCGCACACTGTTGGAGATAGCCACTCGAGTCGGGCGGTGTGACGACTCCTCTGCGGAAAAAGTAGAATAATCGAACACCAAGTGCAGCTGCAGAAATGGTCAGTGCGGTAAAAAACGCTCGCACCGGTGTCTTGCTCTCGTTTAGTATCGACATTCAATCATATATATACAACACGCGTTTTAGGCTTTACTCTATCTCGTTTAGTAGTGTTCAGATAAGCGCCGACCGAAGAACCACTTGCTGCCGGCTGAACAGCCGAATCCTGGTGGCCTGCGAAAATCGGATATCTTCGGTCGACCAGCGGACGAAATCTTCTGGTAAACTGAAAGGGCGAGGCACGCGTGACGGCGTAGCCGTCACGGTTTGAGGTTGTCGGCGTCGTCCACCTCCCTTTTCGGGAACCCCGACGAAGCAAGCCGCGTATGGCCCGTGAGCAGACACTGCAAGCCGCAACGCGACTGGAGCGCGTGGTCCGAAAGAGCGGAGCTCTTTCGTCATCTCGGAGATTTTCGATTTCCTACGACAGCGAGTCGCGGGACTGGAACTGGTGAGGGCTTTCTGCTGGTCCTAATCACCTCGGATCTTATCTGAACACTACCTCTCGCTTAGTCCCTGCGAGTATATGAGTAAATCATAGGTGCAAGTAGCAAGAGTGACAACAAGGAACACGCTATGACCAACCAAGCGATCTCCGAGTCTCCAGACACACGGTAATTCTCAAGTGACCAACCAATGATTGTCTGGCCTACTGACCATGGGATGGCTCCGAGAAAGAGGCCAGTCAAGAAATCGCGACGATCAAGTCGCGCCAGTCCGGCACTGTACCCGACCATATCCAACGGGATCGGTGCAAGCGTGATTACAACCATTGACCGGAACCCTCCAATTTGTGTCCAAAGGGTACCAAATCGCTCACCTACCTCACCATCTGGACTGGAGAGTCGGCCAGCTAGAAATGATGGAATTGTCGAAATCACAGTCCCGGTCTGGATGATAATAAATCCAATTGGGCCGTACACGTACGCGACAAAGAGGTTAAGAGGGGTTGGCGGTAATCCGAGAAATGGTCGAAAAACGTAGGTACCCATCAATATTACGAGGAAATAGGGACTATCATGGACAGTTGATATGAAGTCCAAAAGAAGGCGGGAAGAAGTGGTAAAGCCGATAAAGAGATACGCACAGCCAAGTAATACAATGCCAGCAATCCGCTTTCGACCTTTTAATTTGTAGTCCATCTATTTTATGTTCTGTCTGAACGTGCCGTTACGTACTACTATCTACTATCGAGAAACTTATATTCACTTTCTAGAAAATCGACAGGATGCTGTTCCGTAACATGATGAACCAATGTTGGCTACCCCCTCACTCGATTGAAAACATCGAGCACCTTCGTTTGCTCTCGTTCCCAGTTGTATTGTTCTTCCAGCGCACGACGACCGTGCTGACCTAGCTCACGCGCTCGATCCGGGTCCGCGAGGAGCGATTCGATTCCGTCGGCCACTGCCTCCACATCGCCGGTGTCCACTGTGATCCCGCAACCAGTTTCCTCGATGATCTCCGGAAACCCGCCGAAATTCGGTGCTACAACGGGCAGGCCGGCATTCATGTAGTCCGGGATCTTCCGTGTATTCCACCGCGATATTTCGTACACCTCGAGGCGCTGGTACGGTGCCACGGCGATATCGCCCCGGAGCAAGTGGTCGTGTACCTCGTCGTAGGGTACCTGACCAACGAATTCGACATCGTCGGAGACGCCGAGTTCACTAGCGCGCTCTTGCAGTCGTTCCAGCGTATCGTCGACCGCGCCGCCGACGACCAGCAATTCGATATTGTGATCGGGATGGATGTCGGAGAAGGCCTCCAACAGCGTTGGAATGCCCTTTCGCTCATCGACCAAACCGGCATAGACTATCGTCGTCGGTCCATCAGTCCCTTCCTGCTCAGGTGCTGGCTTTACACGTGGTAAATTATAGACGACATCCATGTTATCGGTAAAGCCGCGATAGCGTTCGGCGAGCAGCCCCTCCGCAGTGTCGATGACGGTAATGCCTGCGACGCCGCGTAGACAGAGCCGTTCGATACCGGTGACCAGCGTCGTAAAGGGGCCTGCCAGTACCGAGTCCCGACTTCGATAGCCCGTCTCGTAGGTCTCGACGACGTCGTAGACGACCGGCGTTCGAGTCAGCAGCCCGAGGAGTACGGCAAGTGGCAATAGTGATATGTGTCCACAGAGTAGAACGTCTGGTTGTCGGCGATAGATCGCTACCACGAATTTACAGTAGAGTATCGGGATGAAAAACACGTTCCACAGCGACATGGGGAAATTCGGCGTGTTGATACGGGTGGTCGGCACAACGTCGCCTTCGGCGTTTGATGCCCCACCGCGCCTCCAGCACAGGGCCTCGACATTGTGCCCATCGTCCACCAACGCCTGTGCGAACAGTTCTAGACGAGGATTGAGCGTCGACCGGTGGAACAGTGCGAGCACAGATGCCATTCGAAGTATGCTCTACAACGGGGAGAATTAGGATTTGGGTTTTGAGTCAACCGTTGCTTGGCCGAGATAAGTCGCCATAGTTTAATCCCATCGCTGTGATATTCGAAACGCACAGACCAACCGTCGATTTCCCACGGTCGAGATCCCAAAGATGGCAGATGACCACCCTCCGTTTTCAGTTCTCCTACCGACCTACGCCGGCGACGACGCCGGAGAGCTCTCGGTTGCGCTTGAGAGTTGCTTCGACCAGCCCCTCGTTCCCGAGGAGGTACTCGTCGTTGCGGACGGCCCCCTCACCGACGCACTCGAATCCACGCTTTCGACCTGGCAAGACCGCTATCCCAACGTTTGCCGACGTTATTCCCTTCCCGAGAACAGTGGCCTTGGAAATGCCCTTCGGGAGGGCGTCAAAGCCTGTCGTAACGATCTAATCGCCCGTGCCGACGCCGACGATATCAACGTTGCCGGCCGGTTCGAACGCCAGGTGACCTACCTAACGGAACACCCAGATATCGACATCGTAGGGGGCTATATCGCGGAGTTCGAGTGCGATCCCGACGATCCGGTGACTGTCAGAGAGGTACCGACCGATCACGACTCGATTCGCCGGAAGGCTCGCTTTCGCAGTCCAATGAACCACGGGACCGTTTGCTTTCGCCGCCAGGCCGTTCTCGAGGCGGGTAATTACCGGCCTGTCGTGCGGATGGAAGATTACGACCTCTGGGTCCGAATGCTCCTCTCGGGTGCGTCGTTCGCGAACCTCCCGGCGGTACTGGTGAAGGTTCGGGCCGGGCCGGCGATGGCTGCACGACGAGGGGGTCTCGAGTACGCTCGCGCCGAAGTTAGACGTCAAATCGAATTCTATCGACGCGGGTTCACGAGTCTGCCGGTCTTCCTGTTCAACCTTGCTACCAGGACTGTCTTTCGATTCTTGCCGAACGCCGTCCGGTCCGCGATCTATCGCCATGTCGCTAGACGAGACGCTGATGGCTGATTTAGCAGACACCGAACCGAATCGTTATGCGCTTTCGGTGTTCAACCCAGTACATGAGCGATCCGGCGGTGAGCGTAATCACGCCGTCCTACCAGCACGCCGAATTCCTGGCGGACAACCTTCGATCCGTGCGCTCCCAAACGGGCCCATCCGTTGAACACATCGTCGTCGACGGCGGCTCGACCGATGCCACCGTCAACCTCCTCCGCAAGTTCGAAGACGACTACGATCTCCGCTGGATTTCCGAACCGGACGGCGGTCAGTCCGAAGCTATCAACAAGGGGATCGAGATGGCCAACGGCGAGTGGCTCATCTGGGTAAACTCCGACGACTACCTTCTGGAGGGGGCCCTTGAGACATTTGCAGATGTCCGTGACCGCAACCCCACCTGTGACATTGTGTACGGTGATCACCTCTTCGTCGATGCCGACGGGAACGAGATCGGCCGGAAGTACAACGCCCGGCCGTCGACGTTCGTCCACAAGTATTACTACCAGTTCGCCGGCAACCACAGCACGTTTTTCAAGCGCGACGTTCTGGAATCAGTCGGCGGTATCGACGAGAGCTACGAGTACGCCATGGACACGGAACTGTTCTGGCGGATCCTTGACGCCGACATCAGGATGGCGCGAGTCACGGCGTTTCTCGCCGCGCGTCGACTTCACGAGGACGCCAAGACGACAGGTTCTCCACCGGAGGAACGAACTGCCGAGATCAAGCGGCTCGAACGCCAGTATCCACAGACCAGAATCGAACGACTGCTCCCACGCCCGTTCCTCATTGTCACCGCCGCTTGTCTCCAGGCGTGCTATCACCTCCTCGACGGGCGGCCGCAGGCCATCCCGTCCATGCTTTCATGACCTGGAACCGTCCCCAGATTCTCTTTAGTGCCCTGCTACTCGCTGTCGTCTTTTCGGTCCAATTTCCCGTCCCTGGCGTCGATTCCCAGTTTGTTTCGCTCAACCTCTCTGATCTCGTCGCTTTGGCCATCGTGATTGCTTTCGTCGTTGAGCGCTCGGTTGCTGACGATTGGCATATCTCGATTCCGCTGCCACGAATTACTGCATTGTACATCCTCGCGACTGTCTGGATCGTCATAACAGTCGCTGTTGCAGTCATTAGGGAACCTGTGTCTGTCGTCGCGAGTACCTTCTGGACCCTGAAATGGCTCGAAATTCTGGTCGTGTTCGTTTTGGCTCAGCAATACCGTGACGAGATCGATTGGCGTTCGATCATGTCTCTGCTGATTGGCGCGGCACTGCTCATATCACTCGCTGCGATCGTCGAAACGGCGACGACATCGGGTTGGAACCAGCCGACGGTATTCTGGCACAATCCAAATACTCTTGCCGTATTCCTTGGCCTGCCGAGCTTACTTTGTCTGGCTTTCGGTGCGGTCGAAATACAGCGTCGGCCCCGCGTCGGTGTCCTCTCGCTTGGTCTCGGACTCGTCCTCGTTCTCGGTGTGGGGGCAACGGGGTCTCGATCGGGCGTGATCACGCTCGTCGTCGGTGCGACTGTTGCCGTCATACTTGCCCGACGCAGGATTTCGACGCCACTTCTGCTCGGGACCGCTAGTGGAGGGGTACTGCTGGGGCTCGGTGGGCTCTGGCTCACTGATAGATTTTATCTCTTTCGCCGGTTCTTTCCGACAATTACACTTCAAGAGGGTGGAATCGTCTTCAGTGGCCCGGGAACAAACGGGCTATACACCCGCTATGAGTTGGTTATCGATGCTATCGGACTGTGGTCACGACAGCCGGTCTTTGGCTATGGCTGGATGGCTTCCCCGGAGAACCCACACGTGGGGTATCTCGACGTTCTCTACTCGCAGTTGCTCGTCGACGTTGGCTTGTTCGGCCTCGTGCTCGTGCTCGCTCTCTACCTTGGAATCGCCCGGGCTTTCATCATCAGGAGAGCGGACTCCTCGCCCGCGCTCTGTGTGACCGGCGCCGGCTGGCTGTTCGGTATGCTTACAGCGGGTATCGGGGGCGCACACGTGCGTGTCCCTCGGCTGATGTTTCTACTGGTAATCATTCTTGCCGCCGCCGCTCATCTCTCCTGCCGGGACCGATAAAGTGACAATAATCCGTTGTATCGGTGGATAGGGATGGAACCTCTCTGTACCCTTCTTTCGGTCGGTGAGGGCAACATCCACTCATAGGTTCAGACACTGGCACGTCTGTTTTTGTATCCCTGTCCCGACAGTGTCTTGAACCGATACCCTGGCCGGAATCTGACTCTTCCAGTTTATTCTCTCGTGGGGACCCCATCTCGGAATCATAATTTTCCATCAGGTATGTTCCCCGCACAGGGCCGCCAAAGGTAACTGAGATGTGTTGGCACGTCTCTACGGATCGTCTCGCCGATGCACGACAATCGCTGCTGCCGATTTCCGGGCGCCCACTCGCTGGCCCCTTTGTGGGGCGGCTACTGGGTATACCCCTCATCGTGGAACGCTGAACGACGCGTCCCGTTTTGAACGTCGTCCTCGGAAACGGTTACGCTGGTGCCTTCAGCTTCGTAGGTTCCTGGCAGTGGGACTGTTTCCCGATAAACACCGTCCGCATCGACGTCCGTCTCCATCGTGATCGAACGCGACTTTCCACCGATCTCCGCTGACACCGCTATCGTCACTGTCGAATTCGCCGGCGCAGGCCCCGTCAACCGGGCCCCAGGGACGAGCGTGAACACTTGCAATGAATCTTCCGAATCAGTCCACACCGCTTGATAATGGCTCGTCTCGATCCCGAACCCGTCACTCCAGAGCTGGTCGTAGATCGTCCCGGCTTGCCCGCCATTGGACATGTCCCCCTCTTGAACAACAACGAATCCGGCGCGGTCCCGCAGTCGCTCGTACCACTCTTCGCCATCTTCCGACGCCAAGAACTCCCCGTAATTGGTCTGTGCGTACCCGTAACTCCGGGCCTCCCCATTTACGAACCAGTTGTACACCCGATTGCGCCCCCACTGGCTGAACACGTAGTTCTCGGGATACTCCCACTCTCGCTCCGCAGCATACTCCCGCATGAACTGCGCTGCCTCGTACATCGACTCGTCGATCAACAATTGCGAGTGCTTGATCGGCGTGTTCAAAATACCGAGTGACCCGACACCCAGTCCGAGCCCCAGCAACGACAACGCCCGACGTCGTTCCGGCATCTCGAGATCGTCCGTCTCCTCGACGTCTTCACCCGAAGCCAACCCCCGACTCCCGGACTCTTCCGACCCGCTGAACGGCCGTGGATACGCCCCCAGATCCACCCACGCAGCTAGATGCACGAACCCCAATCCACCAAAGACCGCCGTGAACAGCGCCAACTGTCCGGCGAACCGAATCTGGATCACTGACAGCAACAGGAACCACCAGCCGTAGACGCCCACGAGCAACCACGCCGGTGCGAATTCCCGGGAACTCCGCCAGAGCGCCCAGCCCATGTATGGCAGCGCGAGGAAGAGCGCGAACCCGAACAGGAAGATCGGCCCGACAATCGACCCCAGCTCACCCGAGACGATCGATGTCGTCTCGGCGATCCCCTCTGTCGAGACCAGGAAGTCCACACCACGCCCGAGTTCGTCGACGAAGTCCGGGAAGAGCGTCCAGACCGCCACGAACCCGACTCCGCCGATCAGCACTTCACCGCCGAGCAACGACCGGGCCGACACTTCGAACCGCCGGGCGGCTTCCCCCAGTCCAACGAGCACGACGCTCCCGCCCACCAACAACACGGGCGCGAGCGCGACGACGCGCGTATGCCAGCCCCACTGTGTGTGGACCGCCAATACCACCACCGCGGCCAGCGCCAGCCCGCCCAGGAAGCCCGCCGCCTCACGAGCGGGCGATCGCCCTGCACGCACCCACGACGGCACTGCACCCACGACGAACAGCCCGAGCGGCACGACCAGCAGCGGCCCGGCGTCCCAGGCCAGGGTCTGGCCCGCCACGCCAACACCTAACGCAACACCCCACGCCCAGGTCCGCCAGTCGCGAGTGTCCACCCGATCGCGGCCCACCAGCGACACCACGGCCAGCGCCGTCAGCGCGAGCCAGGGATAGTCGAAAGCGTGGTGATCGGCGAACCCGAGCCCGGTCCGGAAGGCGTGGCCGGGCATGATCGCCAGCAGCGCCACGGCGGCGATACCGACGCGACGGTCCTCCGTCAATCGCACCGCAAGCACGTACACCAGCAACGCCGTTAGGACCGCCGAGACCACGGGGAACCACGCCAAGACCCCGCCGACGGCCGATGTCCCGCCGAACAGCGTCGAGGCCCACGACACCATCGCGATCATCAGCGGCTCGCCATGGGCGACCTCTTCGGGCAACGACGCGAACACTGAGAAGTCCACCGGCCCGCCACTCGCCTCTATCAGCTGATGCACTAAATACCGGTAGTAGTATGGATCGTTTCCCGAGAGGACGACGTCTTCGCCGCGGAACACCGCCGGCCAGGGTAACACCCGGAACAGAACCACCAGCCCGAGCGCGCCGACCAGCCCGAGCGCCGCCACCGGCCGCTCGATGCGTAGGGCCGGCATCGAAACGTCCTCGAAGAAGCTTCCTGCTGAACCACTACCCGAAGGAGTCCCCGCCGTCTCTTCGTCGGTCTCTTGCTCCACACCGAGCGCCCGTCGTACCGCTGCACGATCCGCCAGCGCGTACTCACCCTCGCGCTTCTCGACGACGCCACGCGAGACCAACTCCCCGAATGTCCCCGAATCGAAGGGCACGTCCTCATAGGTCCAGGTCTCTGCAGCGGCGTCCACGTCGAGAAGTTCTTCCAAATCGTCCGCAATATCCGGCTTCTCCGCGAGGAGTTCCGTAGTCGTCGCCTCCACGTCAGTCATTACACCCACACGTTCCGCCGGAGTCAATAAAGCCACGGGTCGGGGCGAGTTCGCTACAGTAGTGTCTCGATCTCGTTTAACCAATACAGCGACCAGTTCTCGCCAAGCTCGTCCGGGAGCCCGTCGACGAACCCGCTTTTGGAGAACAGCGCGAACGCCTCCTCACGCGTCTCCGGCCCCCATCGCACACGCTCGGCTTTCTCCCGGAGCTGTGATGCGAGTCCGTGACCGACTGGCTGCGCTGTCCACTTACATTCCGCAAAGAGGATCCGATCGTCCCCGGGAGCGAGTCCGACGATGTCGATCTCGTCTTCGCCGTACCACCACCGCCCGACGTCGGCGTAGGGTCCGAGTTCACCACGGCGAATCGAACGCTGTCTCGAGAGCGTCGAGTTCCGCCGTCCGGTCGTAGAAGGTCATTCTCTCGATAATGATTACTTCGATAATTACTTACATCTTTTTGTTAGTCTCGACGCCAGATGCGCGTGGCGGGATGCGGACAGCCACCGAGTAGAACCCAGGCCGGCCGACAGCCTACTGGTTTCGCCACCGTCAATATCGACGGCGGAGCCGCCCACTTGCGATCCAGTCTCACAGCGCTGAGCTCGAGAGTGTTGCCACGAAGTCGCAATTAGTAGAAATCCACTTCTACGAAATCAATTTCTGCGAAGTCAGACTATACGAATCACCGCAATTCTCGTCGATGCCGAACGCGTCAAATGGACGCCGCCGGACGGCGGTATGCCGGTTGAGTACGTCCTGTTCGACAAGAACGGGTCCGGCCAGTCGGCATGTGATGCAACGTTGGAACGGAGCGAACTCCACCATGGGATCATCTAACAGCGTGGACAATACCGTACTGAGGATTCCGCCGAGAATTGGGGTTCACTCCCAGAACGACTCGATCCGTTCGTCCAGCTCCAGCAGAATCTGTGAGAGGATATCCCGCCAGTCCTCGGCGTACTCGACGTCCTCGCCCGGCGTTTCCGCGTCCGGAGGTAGGTGGTAATGTGCCCGCTCGTTGTGGTCGTTCGGATGCCGATCCCACCGACACTCCCACTGCGTTCCGTTCTCGTATTGCTCGGAATAGTGGACGTTGAAATCGTCCGTTTCGAACCAGGAAACCCGCAGATACGCCCGCTCGACGCCAGCCGGAAAATACCCCATGTCGTAGTCCGCGATGACCGAGCTCGGCGCGTACGCCGGCCGATATTGGACTCGTTCGAATCGCTGACTGCCCGACAAGCGAGTCCCGATTCGTTCCAAGACCTCGGAATCGACCGCCCCGGTCGTTCGATCCCGCTCAGGCATTGATACGATCGACGCTGCTGCCTGCCGCGTCGTCTCGACGTGCCGTGTCTAGCAACCGGGCACGTCGCTTTAGTGTCTTCCACTCAGAGACGGCTTCCCAGGCAGTCTCGACTGAATCCGCCCCATCAGTCCCGACGAGCGACACTGCATCCGGGTTGTCGGTATCGAATTGCTCCTGATAGGCCGCAATCGCTTCTTCGGTCTCGGCGAGTTCGTCGACGATCTCCGCCTCGGAATACTCCCGGCGAATCTCCTCGACACGTCGCCAGAAGAGGTACGATTCGTTTCGCTCGTATCTGACCGGTCGCCCTGCATGTTCACGGACGATACCCATCGACGCGAACCACTCCAGATAGTCCCGGGCAGTCTCGGTATCACAGTCGGCCCGCTCGGCGATCAGGGCGACTTTCGTGGGTTCGCGGGTCCCGACGATCACGTCGAGCAGCCGTTCCCTGATCGGACCGTCTTTCATCACCGCTTCCGGGCTGTCCCAGTCCCCGAAATTCGGTTTTTCTTCGTCCGACTCCGGGACGTCCTGGGGTATCTCCGCATCATCCATCTGTTTTCACCTGCGTAGGCCAACTAACGGGTTCCACTGTAATATATTTGTCTATAACTGAATTATTTCGCTTATCTTCGAACCCTCTAGATCTGTCCGACCGGGCACTGCCCCTTCTCGGCCCCACCGACGGAAAGACTTATGCAGATAGTTACTCAATTCATGAGTAACACATGACGATCATCGTCACCGGCGGCGACGGACACATGGGCTGGCCGACTGCACTCCGCATCGCGACGCGAACCGACGACCGCGTCATCCTGGTCGACAACTTCGCGCGACGGGAGTGGGTCGAGGAGGTCGGCTCCGTCAGCGGCGTCCCGATCACCTCGATCGACGAGCGCATCGAGGCCGCCGAGGACGTCCACGGGATCACGAACCTCTCCTTCGTCGAGGGGGACCTCGTCGAGAAGTCCTTCGTCGACGAACTCCTGGCCGTCCACGAACCCGACACCATCGTGCACACGGCCGCCCAGCCGTCCGCACCCTACAGCCAGATCAACGGCGAGCGCGCCAACTACACCCAGCACAACAACATGCAGGCGACGCGGAACCTGCTGTGGGGCCTGGAGGAACACGACCTCACCGACACCCACTTCATCGAGACGACGACGACTGGCGTCTACGGCGCGCCCGAGTTCCCGATCCCCGAGGGCGGCGCGACGATGGAGAACCAGGGCGAAGAAGACGAGGTCCCGTTCCCGGCGATGGCGGGCAGCTGGTATCACCTCACCAAGAGCCACGACGCGGCGAACATGCGGCTGGCGCACTCGCAGTTCGACATCCCTATCTCGGACGTGCGGACGGCGATCACCTACGGCACGGGGACCGAGGAGACCGAGGCCGACCCGCGACTCGCGACGCGTTTCGACTTCGATTACTACTTCGGCGTCGTCGCCCACCGCTTCGCCGCCCAGGCCGTCGCCGGCTACCCGATGACCGTCTACGGCAAGGGCGAGCAGCGCAAACCCTTCATCGCGATGGAGGATGCCGTCGAGGGGCTCGCAGAACTCGCGCTCATCGATCCCGACGACCGGCCGGACGACCACGTCGTCTACAACCAGGTCACTCGCGCGATCTCGATCGTCGAGGTCGCCGAGACCATCGCCGACGTCGCCGGCGAGTTCGATCTCGACGTCGACGTCAAACACTACGACAACCCCCGCGACGAGGACGAAACCCACAAGATGGAGATCGAGAACGATCGCTACGCCGACCTCATCGACGGCCAGGACACGACCTTCGAGGAGGGCGTCCGGTCGATCCTTGGCACCCTAGTCGAGTACGACGATCGGATCACGGCCCACGAGGACCGCTTCCTCCCGGGTGTGCTGACAGACGACGAGGACTGACCGACTGTCATGGACGTCCTCGTGACGGGCGGAATGGGGTACATCGGCAGCGCATTGCTGCCCCTGCTCGCCGACGCCCCCGACGTGGGCCGGATCGTCGTGCTCGACTCGCTCGCCAGCGGGTCGCCACGCCATCTACTCGAAGCGCGCGTCGACGGCGATCTGGAGTTCCGGCGCGGCGACGTCCGGGAGTACGGCAACGTCGAGAACGCGATGGGCGGCGTCGACACCGTGATCCACCTTGCGGCGATCACCGGCGCGGCGAGTACCCACGACCGCCGCGAGGAGACGATGGCGGTCAACCTGGAAGGCACCGAGAACGTCGTCAACGCGGCCCGGAAACTCGACGTCGAGAACCTCGTCTTTGCCTCCTCGTGTAACAACTACGGCCGCGCGGCGACGACCGACATCGACGAGACGACCGAGCCCGATCCGCTGAATCCCTACGCTGAGGCGAAAGTCGCCGCCGAGAATATCGTCGCCGAATTCGCTGGGGCGAACGGCGCGAACGCGACTTCTCTCCGGATGAGTACCAACTACGGGTTCGCCCCCGGCGTCCGGTTCAACCTGGTGGTCAATCACTTCGTCTTCCGGGCGTTGACCGGTCGGCCGCTGACGGTCTACGGCGACGGGAGCAACTGGCGGCCGTTCATCCACGTCCGGGATTCCGCCCGGGCGTTCGCCCACGCCGCGCGCAACCCAAAGTCGTGGTCCCAGGCAGTCTACAACGTCGGCAGCGAGGCTGGCAATTACCGGATCAGCGAGATCGCTGACATCGTCAGCGAGGAGGTTGCACCTGTCGACGTGACGTATCTCGAAGACGAACATCCCGGCCCCTCCTATCACGTCAACTTCGACCGCCTCGAAGAAACCGGGTTCGAGCCCGAATGGACGCTCCGGGATGGCGTTGGCGATCTTGCCACCGTCCTTCGCGACCGTCAGGAGATCGATGCATGACCGAGAATGATTCTTTCGACCCCGACGAACCGCTCTCGATCGCCGTCACCGGCGCGGCGGGCTTCATCGGCTCGCGCGTCCTCGACCGCCTCCAGGCGGCCCACCCGGAGTGGGAACTCACGGCGATCGACAACTTCTATCTCGGTGACGTTCGGGAAGTCGGCGACGTCACCGTCGAACACGTCGACGTCCGGAACCGCGATCGACTCGCGGACGCACTCGCGGGGAGCGACGTCGTGATGCACCTGGCAGCGGTCAGCGGCGTCGACGACTGCACCGAGAACGCCGACCTCGCCTACGAGACCAACGTCGTCGGGACGCACAACGTCGCGTGGTTCTGTCGCCAGACCGGGGCCGCACTCGTTTTCCCGTTCAGCATGGCCGTGCTGGGCGACCCCGACTCGTTCCCGATCACCGTCGAGGGGCCACGCGACCCGATGAACTGGTACGGCCGGACGAAAGTCCTGGGCGAGCAGGCCATCGAGACCTACGCCGACGGCGCGTTCCCGGCCCACCTCTTCCTGAAGTCGAATCTCTACGGCAGCCACGAGGTTGGCGACCAGACGGTCTCGAAGGGGACGGTCATCAACTTCTTCCTGGGCCGACTCTTCGACGGCGAGACGCTCACCGTCTACGAGCCGGGAACCCAGGCGCGCAACTACATCCACGTCAAGGATATCGCCCGGGCGTACGTCCGGAGCGCCGAACGCCTCGAAGCCCAACTCGCCGCTGGCGAGACCGGCGTCGAGCGCTACGAGATCGCCAGCGACGAGGATCCAAGCGTCATGACCGTCGCCGAGCAGATTCAGGAGATTGCCGGCGAGTACGGCCTCGACGCCGATGTCGATCTCGTCGAGAACCCGCGTGCCGGCGACGAGACGCTCGTCTCGGAGTTCGGCGTCGACACGAGCGCTGCTCGCGAGCGACTGGGCTGGGAGGTCCGTCACACCATCGAGGAGACCGTCCGGGAACGACTCGACTCCCGGCTGTCGTGACCCTCGATAGGTCGGCTGTCCGGCACTTTCCCCAATGACTTTCTCCCCTCGCTTCGACTGATAGGGAGATGGAAAGCGACAAGACGCTTCGCGAACTGGCCGACGAGAACGACCTCACGCTCGGTGCAAGCATCACGGCAGACGCATTCAGGACGTACCCCGACGATCCGGCAGTCGCACAGACGCTCACGCGGGAGTTCAACGCCGTCACCACTGGCAACGCACTCAAGATGGGGCCGTTGCGCCCTGAGCGCTACACCTACGATTTCGAGGATGCCGACGCCATCGTGAACCTCGGGGTCGCAAACGACCTGCTGGTTCGGGGCCACGCGCTCGTCTGGCACAACCAGACCCCGGGGTGGTTCTACCCCTGGGAGTACACCGACGACCAGCTCCGGGAGTTCCTCCGGGACCACATCCACACCGTCGCGGGCCGCTATCGCGGGAAAGTCGACGTCTGGGACGTCGTCAACGAGGCCGTCGCCGACGACGGCACCATGCGCGAGACGGCGTGGTACGACGCGATGGGCGAGGAGTACATCGACCTGGCCTTCCAGTGGGCCAACGAGGTCGCGCCCGATGCCGACCTCTTCTACAACGACTACGGCATCGACGAGATCAACGAGAAGGCCGACGGGGTCTACGCACTCCTCGAGCGCCTCCTCGACCGCGGTGTCCCCATCGACGGCGTCGGCCTCCAGATGCACGCCTTCCGTGCCCAGGAGTACGTGACGCCCGAGGCCCTCGGCGAGAACATCCGGCGGTTCAAAGACCTCGGGCTGGACGTCCACGTCACCGAGATGGACGTCGCCTACGACCGGGAGAACGTCCCCGAGGACCACCTCGAACACCAGGCCCAGTACTACCGTGACATCCTCGAGGCGTGTCTCGACAACGGCTGTGACACCCTCGTCACCTGGGGGGTCCACGACACGGCCTCCTGGCTGCGAAACTACGATCAGACGATCACCGACGACCCGCTGCTGTTCGACGAGGACTTCGATCCCAAGCCCGCCTACTTCGCGATCAAGGACCTGCTGGAGAGTCGGGTCTGAGCGAATCAGGTCAGCAACATCCCTGTGTTGTCGGGGCCTGCGATCGCTTGCGGAAGACGCACGCTGGGGCCTGAACATGTCGGTTGTGTCTGTTTTGAGCCCAACAACTAAACCCTGTCAACGCCAACGTTGACGTAACAATGGCCACCGCTGACGAGCAGATACGAGTGAGCGACCGGGTGAAGCGAGAACTCGACCGCCTCCGGCGGGAGAACGAGAGCTACAACGATGTGCTCGAGCGAGTCCTCGACGAGGAGAAGCTCGGTGACTTCTACGACGGGTTCGGTCGATGGTCCGACGAGGAAGCCGACCGCGTCCGTGAGGCCCGCCGCAAGTCAAAAGAGAAGCGAAAGCAGCGGCTGCGAGAGCGAGCTGCGGACACGGCATGAAGGTCCTCGACGCGACTTTTCTGATCGATTATCTGGACGGCGTCGAAGCGACCAAAGCGTTCTACGAGGCACATGGGGGCGAGAACGAACGCTGGGTGATGCCCGTTCCGGCCTACGCTGAGGCACTCGTCGGCGAGGGGAACCTGCCGAGTGGCGACGTCGACGGCGCTCGTGGAGCCCTCTCGTGGGGTGAGACGTACGCCGTCGACGAGCGGACGGCCGTGACAGCGGGGGAGATCGCGGACGAGGTCGGATCGAGTGGGCCGTATTTTGACGGCCTTGATGCGCTGATTGCCGCCGTCGGCAGGGAACTGGATGCGCCAGTGGTCTCCGGCGACAGTGACCTCACGCACCCAGAGACGAAGCACGTGATCGACGTCGAAGAGTATCGCGAGCCCGAACACGACCACTAACTCGTCTCGGCTGCTTAGTTACTCACTTGGGCAATCAGCAAGCGGATTTTTGGCTTCGGACAGCTCGACAGCCACGTTACTCTCCCCCGAAACCGGCCGCTACGTGTCTATGAATCCGGAAAAAGCCGATATACGTAGTGGGCCGGCGCGAATGTCGAACTCGGGAAGACGGTCGCGCTCACTTCGCTCGCGCGTTGCGACTTCCCTGCTCGAATTCGCGCGGCTACACGGACTTCGCGCTCACGAGTTTGTTCGCGGGCAGAAAGTGGGCCGGCGCGAATTCGAATCGCGGTTACGGCCACCCGAAGGCCGAAGGATACCAAGCTACCCCACCGGCCCGCGCTCTATAGTTGCCGAGGTTTGCCTTTAACTCTTGCGAGACTGGCCGAGTCGGGCGAATCAGCTATCGTGGCGTGTTGCCGCTGCAACACTTATCCCCGCCGAGCACCTTTCACCCTGTATGCCCGAAGAAGTCCTCTTCGAAACCGAGCAGTCCATGTCCCGCGCAGACATCGCCACGTACCTCCGCACCGTGGCCGACAACCTCGAGGGCGGCGACGCGATCACGCTGGAAGCCGGCGACCAGTCGGTGACGCTTGAACCACCCGCCCAGCCGACCTTCGAGGTCAAAGCCGAACGCGAGGGGCCGGTCGACGGCTCGGGGGAACTCTCCATCGAACTCGAACTCGAGTGGGACGAGAACGCCGACGGTGGGACCGAGGGCGACGGCGAACTCCGGATCGAGTAAGCTCCCTCACTAACGACGTGCGATCGATCAATAGCGCTCGTAGCCGTCGGTATCGAGATAGTTGTGGCCGACGCTGATCGCGTGATCGGCGTGGATCGCGTTCGGCCCGAGACTGACTCGTTCGGCGTCTAACTCATCCAGCAATGCTTGCTCCTCCCCGGTGAAATCCTGGTGATCCGAGAGGACGAAAACGGGATCCTCTGGGGGTGCCGACTCGACAATCGGCCTTCCGTCCTCATGAAGCTGGAGTAGCGTCCCCTCCCCGGCGGCGTCCCGGAGGGCGGCCTCGACGCCCCGCCTGGAGAGATAGATTCCGGGCGACGTCTCGACCGCCTGGTGGCCGATCGCGCCCTCGCACTGTTCGAGCGCGCTCCGAACTCGGGCGGCTGTGCTCCGCTCGTCGGGGTTGAGTCCCTGCAATTTCGCCCCCTCGAAGCGAAGGGTGAACTCGTCACCGAGAATCAGCCGAAATCGAACGTCCTCACGAAGGCCGTGCGAGCGGAGAAACGCCGCAGTGATCGATCGGCTGAGCAGATCGAGGCGGCCGGCCCCACCCGGCAGATCATCGAGCGGGAAATCGGGCGTCGTCGGTGCTTCGTGTCCGATCACGACGAACTGGCGCATGGACTGGGATGGGACGTAGCGATGCTTACGTGCGTCGGTTGTCTGTCCTCCGCAGCTTCCTCTTGGGTCGAGTCGAAACCGGAAGGAAAACCTACATTGCCCGCCCCATCTCACCCATCCTCGTGAAACAGTGGCAGCGTGGCCTGCTCGTCCTCGGGCTCGTCGGACTCCTCGTAGGCATGGGGGTCCACTACGGCGCGGCCGAGGACGACCACTGGCCCTACCCCGACGAAGACGACCTCGCCGGTCAGCCGGCCGAACACGTCGGCGACGAGGTGTTCCTCTTCGGGACGGTGACTACCGTCGACGCCGACGCGGGGACGGCGACCATCCGCGTTGAGGCCGATGCGGGTTCGTTCTCGCTTACCGTGCACTCGTTTGACCGGACCGTCCAGCCCGGTGGCGTCGTCCAGGTGCTTGGCGAACTTACGACTGAGCGCACCGTCGACGCCGAGCGCGTCGTTGTGGTCAACGCCACGGGTGGTGCGGAGTGGTACAAGTACGGCGTCTCCGTGATCGGCGCAATTGTCGTCCTGATCGCTTTCTTCAGGTACTGGCGCGTCGATACGGACACCTGGACCTTCGAGGTGGGCCACGATGGCTGACCTGCTGTCGACCGTTCTCGTGACCTACGCGGCGTTTACGGTCGCCAGCTGGCGAATCGATGGACTGGACCGCCGCTGGATCGTCGTTGCGATGGGCGGGGCCGCAATCCCCGATCTCGTGAAGGTTCAAATACTCGTCGACGCAGATGTGATCGGGAACGCACTCGGCGTTCCGTTCTCATATTCACCAGTGGCGAGTATCGCAGGCGTGGTGGTCGTCGCAGGTATCATCGCACTCTTTTTCGGCGAGCAGTGGCGACGGCAGGCTTACGCCGTTCTGCTTGCCAGTGGGGGTTTCTCGCTCGTGATCGACGGCCTGCGTGTCTACGCCGATGGGTTCGCGAACTTCTACCTGTATCCGCTGTGGATCCGCCCGCCGACGCCGGGACTGTTTGTCTCCGCAGACCCTGCTGTGCTGGTCGTTGCGTTGCTGGTGAGTGGGGTCACGTTCGGCATCGACCGATGGCTCACGACAAACCCGTCCTGATTCGCCGACGAACAGTTTCGGCGGTGGTCGTCCGGGAATCCTCGCTGGGCGAGGACAAAACGCAGAGACACAATGTACCACCGCAATCGTTCCGGCACTTCAGTCGTCGGCGGCGGTGTCTACTGGGGGCTCACGCTGCTCGCTCATCGTCTCCCAGATCTCCGCACAGCCACACCCGTCCTCGACATCGTCGAGATGGTCGTCGTCGGCGTCGTGTGTCTCGCTCATGTGTTACTCAGATCCTTAGTAACACAATTTGACGACAGCAATATATATCTTTCGGGAGCTCGATCGGTCGAGTCCGTCGGCTGCCGGGGCGCTGCTCGTGGACCGAAGCTTCGGTGGGGGAGAGAAAACCAGCCGTCGGGGCCGACTCAGAAGAACTGAAAGAGGTCGTCGCGCTCGGCCTCGTGTAGGTGCTCCCGGACAGCTTCTTTGAGGGGGCCGATCGAGCCGCGTTTGGCGCTGATCGGGGCGATCGTCCCCTGCCATTGTTTCCAGGGGGGATGAAGCCCCAGCCGGTCGCACAGTTCGTTCAGGCGTTCGTCCCGGTCGTCGACCTTGTCCATCTTGTTTACGGCCACCACGGGCGGGATCCCAACGTCTCGCAGGAAGTGAAACAGTTCCACGTCGTGGGGAATCTCGTCGGGGCCGGAGTGACGGTCGATGATGTCGATGACGCTCTTGCCATCGACGACCAAGACCCCGACGAGGATCGCGTCGGCGTTGGCTTCGACGTATCGGACGACGTCGGTTTTGATCTGCTCGCGGACCTCGTCGGGGACGCCTTTCATGTAGCCGAATCCTGGCAGATCCGTTAGCACGAAGTCCTCGCTCGTCCAGTCGTAGTGGTTGGGTTCCTGCGTGACCCCCGGGCGCTGCCCGGTGTCGAAGGTGTGGCCGGTAAGCTCGCGCATGAGGGTCGACTTGCCCACGTTCGACCGTCCGGCGAGGACGACCTCCGCGCTCCGGTCCGGTCGTGTCTCGAACATACCGCTCCTATCCTGTCGAGCGCGAAAAGGCTGTCCTGTTACTCTCAGAGGTCGCCCGGATGATAGGGGTCTGCCGAATGTTTCGAGTCGGACAGCTTTTCCCCAACTGCCGATCCTCTTTGCCAAACGCGGCGCTGCATCTCACTCCCGGAGGAAAATATCGATCATGACGGCACTGATAATGACCACGCCGGTCAGTGTCTCTTGGATATCCACCGACATATTGTTCACGACGAGTAGGACCGGGATGACACCGATCACCAGCGACCCGATGAACATTCCGGAGATGCTGCCTTCGCCGCCAAAGAGGTTCGTCCCGCCGATGACGACGGCGGCGATGATCAACAGCTCGAATCCCCGACCAGCGGACCCGAACATTGCGCCGTAGTAGGATATCGCCAGCACGCCGGCAAAGGCTGTGACGGTGCCGGTAATGACGAAGGTCGCGATCTTGACACGGTCGGTGTCGATCCCGCTTCTGTCCGCGGCGGACTCGTCGTCACCGGTCGCATAGACGTGATGGCCAAACCGTGTCTTCTGGAGTATCAATCCGAAGACGATGAGCAACCCGAGCATCCAGAACACCTGATAGGTAATCTCGACACCGGCGACCTCGATCGAGCCGCCAAAGAGGTCGAGCCACCCGAGTTCAATCACGCCAAAGGGATCGATATCCGGGAGGCCATCGGGGAGTTGTTGGGAGCCACCGGCGGTAAGCATGTAGGCTACCCCCCGGAGAATACTCATCATCCCGATGGTCGTGATGAGCGAGGGGATACCGATCTTGGTCACGATGACGCCGTTTGCCAGCCCGACGGTCGCGCCAACGAGGAGGACGGCAACCAGTGCCGCCGGCACCGTCAATCGGTACTCGGTGAGCAACATCGCGAAGGTCAATCCACCCACGCCGTACAGTGCCCCGACCGAGAGATCGAACTCGCCACCGATCATGAGGTAGGTCATCCCGATCCCGATGATCACGTACGGGGTCGCCTGTCGCAGCAAGCGGGAGACGAGCCCGCTAAAGCTCCCCCAGTTGAAAAACAGGTCCGGTTGCGTCACGCCGATGAGTCCAAACAGGAGAAGAAAGCCCATCAGGACGCCGATCTGGCGGCGCTGGAGGAGTCCCTTGAGCCGTGAGCCGGTTTCGCGACTCACGGCTCTATCCGTCGAGCCGGTCTCCTCTGGGTTCTCGCTCATACTGGGGCCTCCTCGTCGGACGCCGCGATATCGAACTCCGCGACGGTATCCTCGTCTTTGGCGCCCATCATCAGGGCGATGATCTCGTCGCGTGTCGCCGACTCCGCGTCACGGACGCCCATCAACCGACCCTGGGCGAGCACGGAGATCCGGTCGGCGACGGTGAGGACTTGCCGGATGTTGTGACTGATGAGGATGATCGCCAAACCCTGCTCTCGGAGTTCGTCGATGACCTGAAGGACGTTGCGTGCCCCCTCGATCGAGAGGGCACTGGTCGGTTCGTCGAGGATGAGGATGTCCGGATCGGACTGCAGCGCACGGGCGACCGCGACTGCCTGCTGTTGACCCCCGGAGAGGTCTTGGACTTTCGCGCCGGGATCGACAGGGATCTGCACGCGATCGAGGCTTTCCCGGGCTCGGTCATACATCTCTTTCCTGTCGACGACGCCGAAGTATTTCCCGAGGAAGTCCGACCGAACCGGCTCGTGGCCCAGGAACACGTTGGCGGCGACTGTCTGTTGTTCGGCCAGCGCCAGATCCTGATAGACTGTTTCGATCCCCCGCTCACGGGCGTCGCTGTAGTCCTCGAATTCGACAGTCCGGTCGTCGATCAGGATCTCACCGCTCGTCGGCTGGTGGACGCCACAGAGCATCTTGATGAGTGTCGACTTCCCGGCCCCGTTGTCGCCGACGATCGCCATGACTTCCCCGTCACGAAGAGCGAAGTCCACGTCTTCGACCGCGACGATGTTTCCGAAGTGTTTCGTGAGCCCGACAGTGCGCAGTAGTGAATCGTCTTCGGACATAGTTGCTGTGTGGGTGGCTGTTTCGGCAGCGCTACACACCGTGGTAGTTCAGTAATTCGCCCCAGTTGCGCCGTTCGAGGGCGAAGTCGATCACGTCCTGGTCGATGATCTCCGCGCCGGTCAGGTACTCCTTGGGCGGCATGCCCCGTTCCAGATACGCGAACGCCTGGAGGACGGGGAAATACCCCTGGCTGTAGGGGTCCTGGCCGGTCGTATAGTTCATTACCCCCTCCTGGATATACTCGAGCGTGTTCTGGTCCAGATCGAACCCACCGATGATCATGTCCTCCGCCATGCCCTGCTGGTCGGCGGCCTGGCCGATGAACCACGAATAGACGCCGCTGCCGACCATGCCATCCAGGTCTGGATTCGCCGTGAGGTGGTTTTCGACCGCCGAGACGCCGTCGCTGGCGGCATCGCCGTACTCGACTCGTTCGGTGAGTTCGATGTCTGTCTGCTGTTTGATGGCGTCCTCCGCGCCGTTGGCACGCGAGACCATCCCGCTATGGCCTTGGTCGGCCAGCCCGACTGTGACTTTACTCGCGTCGTCCGGCAGTTTCTCTACGAGCGCCATCCCGTTGGCGTACCCCGAGGAGTACTGGTCCTGGCCGACAAAGGGCAATGCGCGACCGAACTCATCGCGCATGAACTGTCGGCCCTCCCCGCGAAGACTGTTGGTGTTGAACGTCAACACCACGATGTCGTTGTCCAGGGCGTCGTTGATGACGGTATTGTATGCTTGCGTGTTGGTGACCGTCGTGATGATCACGTCCGGTTGAGAGGCGACGACGTTCTCGAGGATGTTGACCTGCCCTTGCGCATCGAATCCACCGGAGGGGCCGGTGAAAGTGGCGTTCCATCCCAGCTGGGTCGCCGCGTCGTGAAGCCCGCCGATCGCGGGGTTCCAGAACGAGATCGCGCCGTTGTGACAGACCATCGTTACGTCTCGCTCCGGCGGATCCCGTGTGAAATCCAGGTCCGTCGGCGGCGGGTTCAGATCGATCCGCTGATACGAGGGCGCGGCCCCATCACCACTTCCATCCCCTTCTCCGTCAGTTTCCCCTTCAGTATCTCCCTGCTGGAGGCACCCTGCCAGCCCGCCGACAGCTGAGAGTGCCCCGAGTTGTTGCATCACCCGGCGACGTGAGATACCTCTTCCAGCACTGATACGCACCTGATTGTCATCTGTTGGCATGACAATTGTTGTCCTAACGCCAGGATATAATATCTATTGATTGTTCATTATGTATTGTATGTCTCTCGGGTTGTCTTTGCATCGTCCCGGTGTCTCCCCGCAGATTCGATGGATGCCACGGGGCGATCTCATGGTTCGGCCAGTGACGGACCGGTCGGTCGTCACTGACGGAGGCAGTGTATTACCCGTTGCCAGCAAATACGACAGTCCAGGTATTCTTTCGTCTCCCGGTTTCCGGTGGTCACGCGCTCAGCCTCGCTCACCGCGTGCCATCCAGGGCGGCCAGCGCCTCGGCGGCCTCGCGGGCGGCTTCGAGCGCGTCTGTGGCACGGCGGGGATCGTCGGTCGCTTCGGCCTGCCGGGCGAAGGTAGACAGCGTGGCGACGAGTGAATCCCGGGCATCCTGGAGGTCGCCAGCATCACGGGTGGGCTGTGGACTCGCCCCGGGTTCGAGTCCCGGTACGTCGACACGCTGGTCGTGTTGGGGACCAGTCTCGCCCCTAGCGTGCCCTGGCGTCTCGGGTTGGGGTGGCTCTTCGTGCGCTGGACTCGTTGGCGACTCGACAGGCGGCTGGGCCGATGCTTTGACCGTCTCTGGCTCCGACTGGGGTTTCGTGTCTCCCGTCTGGGCCCCTGACTGGGCCCCTGCGTTCGTCGCTGTGTCCTGGGTTTCGGCCGTCCCGTCCGTGGCTTCGGACTCACTGGCCGCGTTCTCGCCGGCCGATTGCTGACAGGTTGGACAGAACTCCTGGCCGTCGTACCGGAAGATGGGATCACCACACCGCTCGCAATGGGTGTCCGTCATCGTCGCCCCCTGCAACAGCAACTCGCTCATCTGTTCAGTTGCCTCGCGTTTCTTTCGATCCTGCTCGAACTGTTCGCGGAGCCGTTCGCGTTCGGCTTCCTCGTCGAAGTCGCTCATGTGTCTAGAGGGCCGGTCAATGGACAAAGACGTTGCGACCGACTCCCAGTCGGCTCAGAACCGGTTCGAACCACCTACGGTGATAGCGTCAGGGACTCCTCGTCCAGGTCGACCTCGTAGTACCCGTGGGTGTTCCAGTCGAGTTCGGTCCCGTTCTGGGACAGTGTCCCGCCGTCGACGGTCACGCGCAGGTGTCGGCCTTCCGGGAAGCCCTCGGGCACTGTCCACTCCCAGACAGTTTCCTCGCCTGATTCGGTGACATCGGCGGAGGCGAACAACTGTTGACCGCGCCAGTACGCGCCGACGGTAGCGAGGGTGTCGATCCAGACGTCGCCGGCGGATTTGGCGTGTTCGATACTGTCGATGATCGCATCGATCTCGACCGGCGCGTACCACTCCTGAGTGGTCGGCGTGATCGAGTGAAAGACGAGTATCTGCCACTCACTGTTTGCCCGAGCGCCATCGATCAGGTCGATGAAGGTCTCGGCGGTGTCGCCCTCTTCGGCCACGTAACACGGCAGGTCGTACGGATCGCTGTTGTCGTTCGGGCTAATCTCACCGCCACCAAGCTTTCGGTTGAGGAAGAGATCGGACTGCTCGGCCGGCTCGATCCACTCGCTGTCGCCGTAGGGCGCTGCCATCGTCCAGACGTCTTCCTGTCCCAGCGTGTCGATGATGTATTGGTTACACTGCTCGATCTCGGCTGCTGGATCCGAAAGTGGCTCGCCGAAGGAGCTCTCGGTCATATCGGCGTACGGATGGCTGACGGTTTGATTTCCGAGCTCGTGGCCATCCTGGCGGGCTTGCGTCCACCCCTCCTCGAACCCCGCGACGTCCTCGTTGACGTTGATGGCGAGATAGAACGACATGTTCATCTCTGTCCCCGCGAGTGCATCGTAGTGTTCGAGCTGCGAGGGTTGGCCGTTGTTGTATGAGTAGGTGACGGCCCCGTTGAATCCGGCCCAGTCGAGCACTTCCAGGCCCCCTGGGTCGCCGGTCGGCTTCGGGACCCCGTTCCGGTCGGGCGTCGGCAGCGGCGCCAGCGGCCCGTTGGCCGACTGCGGGACATCCGGGTCCAGTTCCGTCTCGGTCTCCGTCTCCGTTTCTGTCTCCGTGTCAGTTTCCGTCTCGGTCTCCGTTTCAGTCTCTGTTTCGGTCTCCGTGTCGGCTTCCGTTTCAGTCTCGGTTGGCGTGTCTGTCCCTATATTCACCATCCCCGATTGGTCCGGCGTAATCGTCCCATCCGGTGGTGTCTCTCCCTGGTTAGACGTATTGTCCTCTTGACACCCGGCCAGCGTCGTCAGTCCAGTCGCCCCCGCGATCGTCAGAAATCGACGACGGTCGATCACGGATCGTTCCCCCGTATCCTGGTCAGTCATGCACGGTCCCAAATTCAGACTCACTCTATTTGGGCTTTAGTATTTTGTCTATATTTGTCAGCCGCCTCGCGCGTCTTTTGATCCCCCTACGTCGACAACGTCAGGGACTCCTCGTCCAGGTCGACCTCGTAGTACCCGTGGGTGTTCCAGTCGAGTTCGGTCCCGTTCTGGGACAGTGTCCCGCCGTCGACGGTCACGCGCACGTGTCGACCCGCCGGGAAATCCTCGGGCACTGTCCACTCCCAGACGGTTTCCTCGCCCGACTCCGCAACCTCCGCGGATTCGAGGAGTTGGTGACCGCGCCAGTACGCGCCGACGGTAGCGAGGGTGTCGATCCAGACGTCGCCGGCGGATTTGGCGTGTTCGATACTGTCGATGATCGCATCGATCTCGACCGGCGCGTACCACACCTCGTCGGTCGGCGCGATCGTATGAAACAGGAAGATCTGCCACTCGCCGGCCTCGCGAGCGTCGTCGATCAGATCGGTGAAGGTCTCGGCGGTGTCACCTTCCTGGGCCATGTAACACGGGAGATTGTACGGATCGGCGTCGTCGTCCGGAGTGACGGCTCCGCCACCGACCCCTCTGCTGAGGAAGAGATCGGACTGCTCGGCCGGCTCGCTCCAGCCGGTGTCGCCGTAGGGGGCTGCCATCGTCCAGACGTCCTCCTGGCCCAGCGTCTCGATGATGTACTGAGAACACTGCTGAATCTCCGTCGCTGTGTCCTCGACGGGCTCGCCGAAGGAACTCTCGGTCATATCGGCGTACGGATGGCTGACGGTGTGATTCCCGAGTTCGTGGCCGTCCTGAGCGGCCAGGGTCCAGCCACCTTCGTATCCATCGAAGTCTACGTTGCTGGTGAGATAGAACGTCATGTTCATCTCGGTCGCCGCGAGCGCGTCGTAGTGCTGGAGGTTCGAGGGTTGGCCGTCGTCGTAGGTGTAGGTGACGGCCCCGTTGAATCCGGCCCAGTCGAGCACTTCCAGGCCCCCTGGCTCGCCGGTCGGCTTCGGAACCCCGTTCCGGTCGGGCGTCGGCAGCGGCGCCAGGGGCCCGTTGGCCGACTGCGGGACGTCCGGGTCCAGTTCCGTGTCGGTCTCCGTCTCCGTTTCAGTCTCTGTGTCGGTCTCTGTTTCCGTTTCAGTCTGTGTTTCCGTTGTTGTTTCCGTGTCGGTCGTTGTTTCCGTCGGCGTCGACGTATCAGTCGATTCCGTCGGTGTGTTCTGACCTTCTGTCGTCGCTTCCTCACAGCCAGCGAGCGTTGTGAGTCCAGTCGCCCCCGCGATCGCCAGAAACCGCCGACGATCGACCGCCGTCGGTTCCCCCGTATCTTGGTCTGACATACAACAGTCCGAATTTTCGGACTCGTTCGATAAACATTGTGGTATTTTATCTTCATAGTTCTACAATAGTAATTTTTCTCCGACACGTTTGGGATTATATGGTCGATACAGAGGTCTACTGATGTTCGGCCGACGGTTCTGACGGGGGCTGGCCCCTGCTATGGCACGTGGCACTATCGAACGAAGCGATCGTTCCGACAGTTTTTCAATCCCCTCTGTGCAGGTAGGCGACAGGCATGGGTGACACGGAGTCAGTGGACGACCAAGACTCGCTCGTCGAGTATGGCATCGAAGACCGACCGCCCCTTTCCCGTTCTCTTCTGCTCGGTATCCAGCATTATCTGACGATGATCGGCGCGAACATCGCCGTGCCGCTGATCCTCATCGAGGAGCTGAATGCGGGGCTGCCGGAAGCGGCGACGATGCCCGCCGCGGCCCAGGCGACGTTCGTTGGGACATTTTTCGTCGTCAGCGGGCTGGCGACGTTGGCCCAGACCACGCTGGGCAATCGCTATCCGATCGTTCAAGGTGCCCCGTTCTCGATGCTCGCGCCGGCCCTGGCGGTCCTGGCCGCGGCCCCGATGCTCGATGGGATGAGCGCCTGGGAAGCGCGACTCCTGTTCCTGCAAGGGGCGATCATTACGGCTGGAATCGCCGAGGTCGTGATCGGGTATCTCGGTCTCGTCGGGAAGATCCGGGAGTACCTTTCGCCGGTCGTGGTCGCACCTGTCGTCGCGTTGATCGGTCTGTCGCTGTTTTCGACCGGTGACATCACCTTGGCGACGAACAACTGGTATCTGCTTGGACTGACGCTTCTGTTGATCGTCGTCTTCTCGCAGTATCTCGATCGGGTTTCCCGCGTGTTCGATCTCTATCCCGTCCTCCTCGGCATCGTCGCCGCGTGGGTGGTCGCTGCTGTCGGTTCCTGGGTTGGGATCATCCCCGCAGGCGACCCGGCCGCGATCGACTTCTCGAAACTCACGGCCGAGCCACTCGTGTACGTCCCATACCCCCTCCAGTGGGGGATCCCCCGGTTCGAGCTTTCCTTTGCGATCGGGATGTTCGCGGGCGTGCTCGCTTCCATCATCGAATCGTTCGCTGATTATCACGCTGTCGCCCGGATTTCGGGGGTCGGCGCGCCCTCGAAACGCCGGATCAACCACGGTATCGGCATGGAAGGGCTGGCGAACGTTTTCTCCGGGCTGATGGGCACTGGCGGGTCGACCTCTTACTCCGAGAACATCGGGGCGATCGGGCTCACCGGCGTTGCCTCGCGACTCGTCGTCCAGGTCGGAGCGGTCGCGATGTTGGTCGTCGGCGTGATCCCACTGTTCGGTCGCGTGATCGCGACGATTCCGGGGCCGATCGTCGGTGGCCTCTACATCGCTATGTTCGGCCAGATCGTCGCCGTCGGGCTCTCGAATCTGAAGTACGTCGATCTGGACTCCTCACGGAACCTCTTCATAATCGGCATCGCGCTGTTCGCGGGCATGGCAATCCCGTCGTATATGGGCAACGTCGACGCCGCGGCGGCCTCGATGGAGATCTCCGGATTCGAACTCTTCCGCCAGGGGCTGGCCGATGTCCCGCTTTTGGGAGCCGGCCTCGGCACCGAAATCGTCTCCCGGACTGTCTACATCATTGCCGGCGTCCACATGGCAGTCGGCGGGATCATCGCGTTCATTCTGGATAACACGGTTCCGGGGACCCGTGAGGAGCGTGGGTTGGCGGACTGGGCATCCATCACCGAGAAGGACGACCAGTTCAGTTCGGCGATCGAGCGTGCCTCGGACCGTGTCGGGAGCGACCGCTGGCCGTTTTCCGGGGATTGAGCTGTTGGCCCGTCGCCGTTAATCGCCGACGCTGATGTTTTCGCGCAGGTCGTTCTCGATGGCTTCCAGCGTCCGCCCTTTCGTTTCGGGGACGAGCCCGTAGGTGAACGCGAACGCGACCGCGCTGAAGACGCCGAACAGCCAAAACGTCACCGACGGGCCGACGTTGGCCGTCAGGACCGGAAACGACAGCGCGACGGCGAGGTTCGCAACCCAGTTGGTGACCGTCGCGACCCCTTCGGCAGATCCGCGAACGGCCAGCGGATAGATCTCCGAGATGAGCAACCAGAAGACCGGCCCCAGCCCGATCGCGAAGAAGGAGATGTACAGCATGAGACAGACTGTCGCGGTGATGCTGAGCACCCCCGAGAGGCCCGGCAGGTAGAAGACGACCCCGAGGATCGCGAGCGTGACGGTCATCCCAGCGGTCCCGACCAGGAGGAGTGCTCGCCGGCCGACCCGGTCGATATAGGCGATCGCGACGACCGTCATCACCACGTTGACGACGCCGATCCCGACGGTCGCGAGGATCGAGGCCGCGCTGTCGAAGCCGGTCGCCTCCAGGATCGTCGGCGCGTAGTACATCACCGCGTTGATGCCGGTGATCTGCTGGAGGATTGCCAGACCGATCCCGACGATCAGGGCGGGGCGAAGCCACGGTTCGAGCAGTTTTCGGAGTCCAGCTTCGGTCTCACGTTCGACGGTCTCTTTGATCTCTTCGAGTTCCTCCTCGACGCTTCCCTTCCGGGTGCGCTGGAGGACGGCTTTGGCGCGTTCGCGCTGCCCGTGGCTGTAGAGCCATCGTGGACTTTCGGGCATCTTGAGGACACCGATCCCGAGGATGACTGCGGGGATCATCCCCGCGCCGAGCATCCACCGCCACGCGCCGTTGCCGGCGAAGAGGTAGTTCACGAAGTAGGACCCGAGAATACCGATCGTGACCATTAGCTGGTGCATCGAGGTCAGCCCACCGCGGATCCGCGGCGGTGCGATCTCGGAGATGTACAGCGGCCCAACGACTGACGCGAAGCCGATCGCGAGGCCGTCGATGAGTCGCCCCGCAACGAGCACGGGCACGGTCGGCGCGACCGCCATCAGGAACGAGCCCGTGAAGAAGACGCCCGCCGAGAGCATGATGAGCCGACGTCGGCCGATTTGGTCGGCGAGCCGTCCGCCGAGCGCCGCGCCCGCCGCCGCGCCCGCCATCGCCCCGCTCACGACGATGCCCTCGACCAACGCCGACATCTGGAAGCTCTCGTTGATGAACAGGATCGCCCCGGAGATGATGCCGGTGTCAAAGCCGAACAGGAGGCCGTTCAGCGCGGCCATCGCCGAGACGAGATAGACGAATCGGTCCCCGTCGCCACTCAACACGTTGGTTACTACGGATGTCGACATACACCCAGGGGCTCGCCAGTTGCCACGCAAAAGCGCTACGGCAATTCCCACAGGCTACTGCGGGGAACAATGCTGTCAGTTTTCCATTCGCGGAACCGTCCGAAAAATCAAATCGCTCGGTGGACATTTGACCGGTTCTCAATACCCTTGCGAACCCCTCTCAGTGCCGTTTTGGGCCGTCTTTCGGATTCGGCGGGCCCGCGCGACGAGCCGATTTCGGTGGTTCGCCGCTAGTCCTCTGAATCGCTTCCGACCAGTCGCTGCAGTGTTGTCAGGCGCTCCCTCAGTGTCGGGCGCTCCTGGTCGTCTGCTTCCCCTGGCTCGTCAGACTCCTCGCTGTCGGCCCCTACAGGATCGGCAGATTCCGCCTCGCTGTCGGACTCTCCACCGTGCTCAGATTCGCCGGGCTCATCAGCCTTGTTTTGCCTGTCAGGCTCCTCGCCGGCATCCGGCGGTCCTTCGCCGTCGGCGTCCGCCGGCTTGTCGGGTTCGTCATCCCGGTCGGGTGCTGTCTCACTGCCGGCGTCTGCTGGCCCATCCGCGGTTTCATCGCCGTTGGCGTCCACTGGCTCGTCGGACTCTGTACCCATGTCCGGATCTCTCTGTTCGTCGGCCGGTTGTTCACGGCCGGATTCGCTTTCACCGTCGAGTTCGCCGAGGGGCCCGGTCGTGTCCTCTTCGCCGGCACTGAACGGACTGTGGGACGCGACTCTTTCGACGAGTGGGTCCCGATGTTCCCGTTCCCGATCGGGTTTCGCCGGCGGTTCGAACCGGAACCGCTGGCCGTCGGCAAACACGTAGAACGCGCCCGTTCGCGTGTCCTCGATGACGCGGCTGTCGGTATCGATCGCGACGTTGACGAGTCCCGCAAGCGAGTCCGTCTCGGCCGTCGCCCCGCCGCGGGCGCCGGTACTGACCGCGCCGGTCGAGATCCACTCGTCGAACGACGCCCGGTCGGATCGGAACGCGAGCCATTCCCGTTCGCGATCCGAGATCGAAAGACGGCCCGTTCGAGTGGCGTACCCGAGTCCGAACACGCCCACCAGCCCAGCGATGAGCAACACAGGACCACCCATTTTTCGAAGCGGCCCGTACGTCGCCTGGACAGTGACTTCCTTCCGTTCTTTATCCGACTTCCGGACCGTCCCGGGATCCTCGATACCATAGACACTGCCGCTCGGATCGATCGGCAGGCGATACGTTCTGGTGGTGTTGACCTCCTTTCCGTTTCTGGTCCCCGAAAGCGCCACCTCGGCGACGACTTCGAGTTCGAGTTCGCCCGGTGTTCCGCCGAGGTTCTCGTCGATGCGCTCGACCTCGGCGGCGGCCCCACTCACGTTCAGCGAAAACGGGCTCTCGATCGTCTCGCCCGGGGATAGCGAATATCGGTGGTCCCGGTTCAGCTGTCGGTTTATCTCCCAGTAGACCGTTTCGGACGCCTCCCGTTGACTCTCGGCCGATCGGAGCTCCAGAGCTGTCCTGACAGTCACACTCAGGTCACCGCCGTCGGTTGCGGTGTACGTGTACGTCAGCGCCCCCGCCAATCTGGGTGTCGTCTGCGTAAAGTACGCCGATCGGTTTTCGAGCCTTTCACCCGTCTCAAACGCCGCTGTTCCGTTCACGACGGTCGCGTGATGGTGAAACTCGCCGGCCGACTCCCATTCGGATACCGTCTCCGTCACGGTCTCCGTCCCGGGCTTGGCATGGGTCGTATACGTGAGATACCCCCCCACAGCACCGACCATCACCACCACAGCGACGACCAGCGTGAAATTGTCGGCGATACCCCTCCGGATCCGAAGCCCCCGCCCCCGATCGCGCATATAAGTTCAATTTCCGATGACTATGATATAATGGTTGGGGATGGATCGGGGTTTCACCGGCGGGAAAGAACGCGTTTGAGCCGGGACGGCGTCTCGCGGGATCGGGAGCGAACCCGGCCCGAGGCGACCACGACCGTCCCGAGCAGGTACAGCGATCCACCGAGCAGGAGATCGATTGCGACGATCGGCGCCCACGGATGGAACGCATACAGGGTGGCGATCATCCCTTCCGGGAGGACGAGCAGGTACCGATGTTCGACGAGGTAGTGACGATAGTAGCCAGTTTCGGGCGGGGCCGAGAGGCGAAGCGTCGCGTTGACGGTCGAGTGCCCCCCGATGACTGTCCGCTGTGGCTCGATATCGATCCTCTCGCTTGTCGGTTCGATATACGTTACCATCGGTACGAACCCCCCATTCCCGAGTTGATATCTGGTTGATTCGGTCGTGTTCTGCTCGATGACTCGTATCCCTGGGGCGTCGCTTTCGGCGCTCACGACGCCGAACTCCTGTGGGCCGGCGGGCAGAACCATCGTCGCTGTGGCCGACAGGACCACGGCGGCTGCGAAGATCCCCACGATCAATCTGACGTCCACACCCGTCTTTCGGGACGTGTCACGTCCCGACGATCGGTCGCTGCCCACGAGTACGTCGGCCACGTAGCCGAGTACCGATGCGCCGGCCAGCAGATAGGCCAGTCCCTGCGTCCCAAGCAGCGACCGGATGCCCAGGAGCGTGGCGAGGTGTCGTTGGAGTGTCCCGAGGACGTGCTGGATCGTGCTCACGGCCGTGCCGATAGCAGGGATCGAGAGAACATTCCCGCCCGGTTGCCACGCGGTGGCGACGATCTGTGTCTCGCTGACTACCGGCTCGTTGCCGTCCTGATCGGTGAACGGGTTGGCGTCGCCACGGGTGATATATCCCCGGTCAGTTTTCTCGACGACGCGATGGGTCGCGAGTCCGCCACCCTGGATTGTTTCGGCCTGGAATGTAACGACATCTCCTTTTTCGACCGGTCCGGCAAGCGCCGACGGGATGGCCACGAACCCGTCCCCCGGATCGAGTGTCGGTTCCATGCTCCCCGTCGTGACGTATCCCAGTAGCACCGGCTGGCCGAGCACCTGCCCGGCGACCATCGCGACCAGGAAGATCGCGATGACTGCCTTTCCCACCCCCGCTAGCACCCCCCGCAGTCCCATTGTCGAAGGCTTGCCCCTCATCCTATAAAATAGTTGGTGCACGGACACGATATCGATGGGTGTGTCCGGCCGATGTACCACCTCGATCTATTCTCTGGATGCTGATATGCTCACGTATCGGGGAACTCACGGCCCGGCCCTGCTTTCACTGAGCAGATGGGTGGCCTATGATGCGTGCCTGGGGGGACCGCAATGGCTCGGGGACACGACTTTCGAGCCGACTGACAACCGGTCAGAACCGATTCCGACGTACGCCGTTCCTCTTTGCCGAACGATTCGATCGTCTGAACCGATTCAGGAGGGAGCCAGCCACCGACTGGACTCCCAACCCAAGGACAGTCGTCATGTAGACCCCAGTCAGAAAGTACCACGGCTTTCGGCTGATCCCGCCCCAGCCGATGTGTGCGGCGTTTCCGAACGCGAAATACACGCCGAAAAATAACAGCCCGTACGCGATTCGCTTGTCGTCCCTGTAGGCGAAAACCACGAGCAGTCCGAGAAGGACGCCGAGCTGAAACGTGTGAATATCCATATACGAACTGAATATCTCGCCCAGGATTTCGACCATTCGTCAGTCACAGGTCGCCGAACTACGGATAAAAGCCCTCTGCCGTTATTATTGATTCCGATAATGCAATAGATTTTTGGATGATATACTCATTACATCCTCATATTCGGTTCTGACTCCAAAATAATATGTTTGAAGAACAATATCCAATTATATAATGATTTATATTGGGTCCGGTGGGCTGGGATCGCCGTCAGCTTCAGCACCCGCCCACTCGTCATACCCCACAGCCACACCGCTTTCGCCTTCCGGGCTGGTCGTGACCGATCTTTCCATACAATTGATATTGGAGCGGGACGGAGTATGGACTGTGTCTGGAACCGTCTTGGCCGCGACGGATCTGCGGGTGAGACGCGGGAGCAGTGACGTGATCGCTGGCCTTTCGTTGACTGTTCGAGATGGCGAGACGGTTCTCATACAGGGAAAAAGCGGGAGCGGGAAGTCGACGCTGTTCGAGGTATTCGGCCTGTTGTCCGATTGTTCGTCGGGTGAACTCCACATCGACGGCGTCGACGTACGGAACCTTTCGAGACGGGAGCGAGCGCTCTTCCGGCGGGACCGACTCGGGATGGTGTATCAGGATTTCCAACTGGTCCCCGACCTGACCGCCCGTGAGAACGCCCGTCTCCCACAAAGTCACGGGGGCGGACACGATCCTGCATGGCTGGAGACGATCTTCGAGCGCCTGGAGATCGGCGGGATCGGCGATCAGTATCCCGCTACGCTGTCGGGTGGCGAAAAACAGCGGGTCGCGATCGCCCGTGCGGTCGCCAACAAGCCCGGGATCGTCATCGCCGACGAACCCACCGGGCAACTCGACCCGGAAACGACCGATCGCGTCATCGCGCTGCTGTTCGAGGCCCAGGAACTCGCGGGGACGACGTTGTTGACTGTGAGTCATGACCGACGAATCACTTCCCGTTTCGAGCGTGTCTATCGACTTGCCGAAGGCACGCTCCATCGACTCGAGACGGGCGAGGAGAAACCGGGTCTGGAGTGATGAGTCACAGACGCCAGTTGCTGGCGCGGTATTCGCGCCGCGATCGGCTGTCGATGGTTGTCATCGGCGTCTCGATCGCATTTTTGACCGGGAGCGCGTTGCTCCTCGTGAGTGCGACCGACCAGTTGGGGACGATCGCTGCCGACTTCGACACGACGGGCTACGTGACCGGGTATCAGTCGATCGAGTCGGCGGCCCGAACTGCCGGGAGTGACGCGGTGTTTCCGATCGCGACGGTACCGATCGACGGCACGAACGTGACCGTCCTGGGTGTTCCACCGGGGGCCAACGAGACGATCACCGCGGCGACGCCGGATGCCGGTCTCGCGAGCGCCCTCACGAACGGTCCACGGACCGTCGAAGTCCGGGGAACGACCGTGAAACAGATCCAAATCTCGGGGAGGCCGAGCATCGGGGTGATCCCCGACAGCTGGTACCTCGCCGAGAGCACCCTCGTCGAACAGTTCACTACCGACGGCGCTGTCGTGGTCGAGACCGGTGCCAACGCCGTCGAGCGGACGGGCGTCCGTGGCGGATCGATCCCGCTACGCGGGGCCGCACACTTTTTCGTCAGTGGGACGCGGGACGCCCTGTCGCTGTTCGGCGTCATCGTCGCCGGCGTCGCCGGCCTGGTGGGCGTGATCGTCTTCAGCGTCACTCGCATGAGCGTCCGGGACCGGGCGAAGACGATCCGGGTCGTCCGGGCAACGGGCGGAACCCCGCGGGCGGTCCGCGCGCTGTTTACGGCCCGGGCCACGATCGTGACGCTTGTCGGGATCACGATCGGCTATGCGGTCGGGCTCATCGCCGCTCGCGTTGCGGTCAACGTCTCCGTCTTTCTTGGGGTCCCCGTCTCGTTGAACCTCTCGCTTTCCTGGCCGGTACTGCACGTGTTGGTTCCCCTGTACGGGGGCGTCTTGCTAACGGGTGCACTGGCCGGGTATCTCGCGTCTCGACCGGTCAGCCGACTGGCGCCCGTTCAAATCCGCTCGTCAGGTGGCGATGCCCCCACTACTGGTCGCGGGGTTCGTGACCGACTGCCGGGCTGGCTCCGTCCGACGTTGCTGGGCTTTCGGGCGGTGATCCCGACGATCGCGACGATCACCGTCTTTCTGACACTGCTGATCGTCCTCGTTTCGGCGGGCACGGCCATGGCCCCGATGGTCGATTCCGAAGCCGCGACGATCGCCGAGCCGGGTTCCAGTCATCCCGTCGCAAGCGAGGTTCCGGAATCGTTTGCGACCGTCCTTGAGGGCCGGGGCATCGCTGCGAGTCCGGAGATCTTGCTGTTCTCGATCGCCGATGGGAAACCGACGCTGATGCGTGGCGTCAATTTCTCGTCGTTCGCGACTGTCTCGGACGCGTCGCTGGTGACCGGTCGCGCCCCGCGGTCGTCGGACGAAGCAGTCGTCGGTGCGGCCATCGCCGCGCGGCGAAATCTCTCAGTCGGCGACACCGTCCTGCTGGGTGGCAGCACGCGGTCGGCGTTTACCCGAACGACGATCGTCGGGGTCTTCGATGCGCCGGGGTTCTACGGGAGCCAACTGCTGGTTTCGCTGTCGACCGGACGTACCCTCAGCACACGCGGGCCACGCCAGGTCCACGTCGTCCGGGCCTCCCGGCTGCCGGACGTAACCGGCAGCGGGATCGAAGTCGTCGACGTCTCCACGCCGGGGACCGTCGTTCAGGGCCGGAACTTCCGGACGAGCATCACCGCGATCAACCTCGGCCGGACGAACGCAACGCGGTCGATCACGATCCGGGTGGCGAACGCGTCCCGGAACGTCACTCTGTCCGTCCCGCCGGGTGGTCGAACGGAACGATCGGTGACGTTGTCGATCGGACGACCCGGCTCGTGGTCGCTTGTCGTCGGATCCACGAACCAGTCGATCACGGTCGAAAAACCGGACGCACTTCGGGTCTGGTTCCCCGAGCAGGTCCGCGTCGGGAGCACACCACGGGTCGAAGTCGCCACTGCAACCGGTGAGCCGGTTGCCAATGCGACCGTGACACTGGGGAACCGAACCGTTCGAACGGATTCGGCTGGCGTCGCCCGGATCACGGTTCCGCCCGGCGGGACTCACCTTTCGGTGACCGCCGGGAGCCGAGAGGTGACCGAACCCGTCACGGGACGCAGCGACCGATCGGGGGGCGAGGACCCACTTCTGGCTGCTCTCTCGATCGAACCCGAATCGCCCGGCTTCCGGACTCAACCGACTGCCAGCGTCCGGCTCGAAAACCCCTGGAATCGGACACTCTCGACGACGCTGACGATCCGGGGGCCGACAACAAGCCACCAGCGCGCGGTTACGCTCGATCCCGGGGCCACGACGACGGTCTCGGCACAGCTATCACGACAGCCGCCGGGCGAATACGCCGTCACAGTCACCGACGAGGCGGGGGCTGTACTCGCCCGCCGGTCGATGGTCGTAACGGGTGACGAGCGACTCGTGGCCGCGCTTGCAACTCACGGCCAACAGGGGAGTACGCCGTTTTCACGCGCCGTGTCGCTGCTATTCGGGAATCTCACGCTTCTCGTCGGCGCGATCGTCAGCCTGGGTGCACTCATGACTGTCGGTGGGCTAACGGCGATCTTCTCCCGGGGCATTCATGCCCGACGGCGGACGATCGGCATCTACCGGGCGACCGGGGCGACGCCGCGACAGGTTTTCACGCTCGTGGTCCGTGACGCCGTCGTGATCGGCACGGCCGCGCTGGGAGTGGCGTTTCCGCTGGCCTATCTCGTCCTCACGGGGCTCACCTGGACCGACGTGCTGACGGTGTTCGGCGTTTCGATCCGGCCGCTGTTTGTCCCCTGGGTCGTTGTCATGGGCATGGCAACCGTTCTCAGTCTCGTGGTTTTCGGTGCGGTCCTCGCCACGGCGACACTCCTCAGGCCACCCCCGGCGAGGGCACTCACTGGCGAGCGGACGGGAGGGGACGATCGATGACTGGTCCCCATGGTGGTTCGCCGGCCGACGCAACCGTCACCGGGGCGCTCGCCCGTCCCTCGAAAGTCCAGTATGTCCTCGGGCTTTTCGCCGTGTTCAGCGTCGCGGTTGCCCTTCGGATGGGGCCGTTGTACCGGTCGCCGCTCCCGTTCAACCCCGACGGCATTGTCTACGCTGGCCTCGTCAGGGAGACGATCAGTACTGGTTCCCTGCCGATAGATGGACTCCCTGCTGATAGCGTTCATTTCACGGCGATGCTCGCTCTCTGGGAGACGGTCGTCGGCCACCCGGCCAGATATCTCTCACAGCCGATGATCGCCATCGTCGGGGCAGTGCCCTCTCTCGTCGGGGCTGTCTTCGCGCATCGACTGACCGGCCGATTCGCCTGGTCGCTTTCGGAACGCCGGCTAGCCGGCTTGCTCGCCGGCGTCCTGCTCGCGGTCGATGGCGTCTATCTCCACCGGTCGATGCCCGTCGACGAACAGACGATCGGGCTCCTGGTCGTCCCGCTCGCTGCACTCGTCCTGGCTCGGTCGGTCCAGACTGCAAACCGCCGCTGGTATCTCGTTCTCGGGATGCTCCTCCTGAGTTTGCCGCCGTTGCACAATCTCGATAGCGTGGTCGCGCTGTTCGTCCTCGTCCTGTTCGTCGTTGTTCGTCGACTCAGCGCTCGCAATCTCGGCGTCGGGAGCCTGATTGCCGTCGTCTTTCTGGGCTACTTCGTCGGCTATTCGTGGGGCATCCCCGCGTTCACGCCGGCAACCGTTATCCAGTCACAGCGGGTCAGCTATGCCCCCGGACTGTTACTCGCCTGGCTGCTTCTCGTCGGCCTGGTGCTGGCACGCTTTGCCCGTCTCGGAAGCCGGACACAGCGATTGTTGCTCTCCGGGACCTTCGCGAGCTTCGTGGTGATCGCGGCTGTCAACGCTGTCCAGCCCGTGTTTCCGGGTATGGGGACGACGCCCGAGACAGTCGTCTTGCTGGTGGCCCCCCTGCTGGTTCCACTGACGATCGCGGCCTGGGCGGTCCCCCTGGGCGACCGCTCGGCCCCGGAATGGGTCGCGCTGTTGGCACTGCTCGGTGCCGGGTTCGCCATCGCGGGGATGTCCTTTACGGCGGCGCTCACCCCCGAATACTACAACACCGCGTATCGTGTCCAGACGTTCCTTCATCTGCCGATCGCCGTCTTCACTGCGGTCGGGGTCGGAACGCTCCTCCATCGCGTGGCCGTGACGGTGTCGTCCCCGTCGTGGCGACAGGTGTTGACGACGGTAACGGTCGTCGGGCTCGTCGGCTGTATGGCGCTTTCCATCCCGGTCGCGTTCGGTGGTTTAGAGTATCTTCCGTACAAGGGCGTCACGACCGCCGGGGAGTTCGATGCCGCGACATTCAGCGTCTCGTCGCTGCCGGAGTGGGCCAGCGACGATCACATCTCGCGTGTCTCCCGGTACTTCACGCCCCACTCATCGGGCGCGAACGCGGCGGTCCGCCGCGTCACACCGGTCTTCGACTGGATCACGGGCGGGCCACCGCCAGACTGCCCGACAGTCGTCCAGTCCTCCTGGACAACGACCGGCGCACAGGTGTTTCCCCAACAACCTGTCGTGATCGATCCATCCCGACTCTCGACGTTCCTGCAGGTGAACGATCGGATCTACAGTAATTCGGCACCGGATCCGATCACGATCGTCCGTCCGCCCGGCCCGTCGAAAACCTGTTGACTAGCTTTTCGACGAGGGCTCGACTTCGTTGTCCTGCCGGTGTTGGGCCGTGTCATCCGGCTCCGCTACGTCCGTCACCGGCACTGACTCCAGAAGCGAATCGATCACTGCATCGATGCTTCGATCGGTCAACTCGGCGTCCGTGCTGCGGATCAAACGATGGCGCAAGACCGGCTTGGCGAGCTGCTTGATGTCGTCGGGGAGGACGTACCCCCGGCCGTGAATCGCTGCGCGAGCCTTCCCGGCGTCCATTAGTGTAAGCGTGGCTCGTGGTGACGCCCCGATGTCGATGTCGGGTGAGGACCGGGTGGCTTCGACGATGCCGAGAATGTACGCCTTGACGGTGTCGTCGACGTACTGCTCGGTCACTTGCTCACGGAGCGAACGGATACGTTCCTCGCTGATGACCTGCTGGATACGGTCTGCATCGAGCAGCGGGTTCGCATCGAAGCGATCGAGCAACTTTCGCTCGTTGTGCTGATCGGGTATATCCACGAGCAATTTAAACTGGAAGCGATCGCGCTGGGCTTCCGGGAGTTCGAACGTCCCTTCCATCTCGATGGGGTTCTGGGTCGCAATCACCATGAACGGATCCGGCAGGGAGAGGGTGTCGCCGTCGATCGTCACGTGGCTCTCCTGCATGGCCTCGAGCAGTGCGGACTGTGCCTTCGGCGTCGCCCGGTTGATCTCGTCGGCGACGACGATGTTCCCGAAGATCGGCCCCCGCTGGAGTTCGAACTCGCCGGTCGGTTCGCGATAGATCCGTGTCCCCGTGATGTCCGCCGGGAGGATGTCCGGCGTCATCTGGATGCGTTTGTACGTCAATCCGCTGGCTTCCGCAAACAGATTCGCGATGGTCGTTTTGGCCACGCCCGGGACCCCTTCGAGTAGCACGTGACCACGCGTCAGCAACGAGATGGTGAGCCGCTCGACGATCCCTTCGTTCCCGACCAGGACAGTCCCGATTTCCTCACGCAGCGCATCATATACTGCCTCCGCGTCACTCATTGTCTACAGTTCTGTTGAGATGACAGTAATATGTTTGCCATCCGGCGTGGCGCGTACATCGCTGACCGAACGGGCGAAACAAACAGGGTGTCAGAACCAGTGTATTCGAGTGTGACTGCACACGCCCGGTGGATTGCTGTTGTCTGCTGTCTCATCATTGGTGTCAGTGGGATGGCTATCACTGTCGGGGCGGCAGCTACCGGGGATGTCACGGCGGCCCAGCCGGTCGCGGAGCAATCCCCGTCGTTCGGGACGATCGTACAGCAATCACCCGCCGGGGAGGCGGAAAACGGCACCAGCGAGAATCGGACCGACCATCACAGAAACCCGACGAACGTGTCCGGGGACGGGTCCCCGTCTGCAGTCAAACGCTGGCTCGCCGGATCGATGGCGAGACGGCTCGAAGGCAGCGCGATCAATTTGAGTCAGAGCAACTACCAGCTGGCGAGTTCGGTGCTAGGCGAGGGGTTCGGTGACGACCTGGACCGGTACGTCAACGTTGCGGGTGACACCGATTCCCCGCAGGACGATCAGGTCGCGAGGACGTTCAACGAGACTCACCAGACCCAAAAACAGTATACTGCGCAAGTCAGCGAGTTCGAACGGTTGTCCGCGGCGTATCAGGCTGCCAGAGAGGCGGGTGAGATTGAGCGGGCCCGTCGACTCGCAAAGCGACTCGCACGACTGGCCACAGCAATCAACGAGACCGGCCGGACTCTCGTTGGGCGATACGACGCATTATCGAATGCCACTGGGGCTTCACTCGACGACGGACGGCAGGCTGTTTTGGACACAACAAACCGGACGGTAGCAGACGCCCAACGGGTGGTAGATCTCTCCCTGGTCCGGACGGAGCTTCGAATCACGTCGGTTTCGCCGACAGCGTCCTACGACGAGCCACTCGTAATTACGGGGCGCTACGTGGCGGCCAACGGCACAGCCGTCGGTGACACCGCGGTCGCGCTGGCTGCCCCCGGTCCCGGCTCCCAGACGACCACGGCGGCAAATGGGAGTTTCCGACTCACCCATCGTCCGACCGACCTCGAAACTGGCGTCCGGAACCTCACGGTCACTGCCACCCCCGACGACGCCTCGGTGTATCTCCCCGCTACCACGTCGATCACCGCCGATATCTCCTCGATCGAGCCACGGATTACATTCGCTGCCGTCTTCGACCGGATCGCGTACGACGAGTCGCGAGCAGTCGCCGTCGATGTCACCGTGAGTGATCGCCCCGCCGGTGGCGTGCCAGTCGAGATCACGCTGGACGGAACGACACTTGCAACCGGCCGAACGACCGAATCCGGGACGTTTCAGTCCACTGTGGGACTCCCGGCAACCGTTCAAAACGGGACGATAGAACTCACCGCCCACGCTGGGGCGGCCGGACAGGCACTCTCCGAGGTGAGCGCGACTCGGAGGGTCATCGTCGAACCGACGCCGACGACGCTGTCTCTCGATACGGCCAACGGCAGCGTGATTCGCGTTCAGGGCAGACTGACGACTGTCGACGGTGGTTCGGTCCCGGACCAACCCCTGGATCTCAGCGTCGACGGAGTAGTGGTCGAGACCGTCCGAACCAACGCGTCAGGTTGGTTCGCCGCCTCGACCGACGGGAACGGTGTAGCGATCGGGGACGCAGTGACCGTCACCGCCGTCTACGACCAACCGACCACGAACCTGGGACCATCGCAGGCGAGCGCCATCGGTGAGCTGACACCGCGGGGACTGAACGGACAGGAAGGGGCTGCGGGGCCGAATGATTCGGGCGGCGGGCTAGCCGGACTACCGTGGGGTCGCCTCTTGAATCCGATCGTCGTGGGTGCTGGCGTCGTTTCCGTCGCGAGCTTGCTCGTCGCCGGGTATTTCTGGCGTCGGCGTTCGCCAACACGGGCGGAACCAGCGCCACAGTCCGATCAATTCGAGACGGAGACCACACAGTCACCGGCACCGACCACGGTGACCTTAGCGGACGTCGAGACGGTGCTGGAACGCGATGGGGCCGACGCAGCCGTCGTCTCTCTGTACACGGTTGTCGGCCAATACGCTTCCGCGGACACGCGTCCGGACCGAACGCCGCGCGAGCGCTATCGTGCTGTTAGGGACACGCTGTCAGCCGAGCAGTCGAGTACTTTCCAGCGGGTGACTGCCCTATACGAACAGGCGGTGTTCGCCCCGGAAACCGTCTCCCCGGACCGGATCAAGGATACGATCGCCGCGGTCAGGCAAGGATTCGTCGACGACGGCAACGCGCCGGCCGACGACTAAGGTTGATTCCGGCGATCAGGGGTCGTCGTCGACGGGTTCTTGGTGTCCGGATCGCCGCGCAGCGAGCTGTGTGGCGATCCGGGTGACGCGATCGCGATCCCAGTCCGGGTGTCGCTTCGAAACGAGGTCGACGATTTCCGATTCGGTGAGCTCGATGTCCTCGACCGTCGGTGAGCGCCGACCGAACCGATCGCGGATGTCCCGTCCACACTTGCGTAGCAGGACGACGCCACCGACGAGCGCCGTTCCGAACAAGAACTGTGCGAGTGGGCTCGACCGGATCACGTCGAGTGCCTGGACGAGCGGGGGCACCTCGCCTGAGTGAGTGTAATCGAACCGCACCCGCTCGCTCGCACTGAACAGCGCCTGTGCGAACGCCCGGTTGTCCCCGCGATCGAGCATCGAGTTGATGAACACGCTTGGATCGCTGAGGGTCAGGACAGTCCCGTTCTCGAGGGACTCTCGCGTGAGGATCGGATACGCTCGCATCGACTCCTCGTCGTCGAGGTCACCGTCCCGGTTCTCGTCGGCGTAGGCGTACGCTGAGGTCTCCGCCATGATAGCTCCATCCGTGCCGTTCGGCATCACCACCCACGAGGGGTAGTTCAACGCGAGTTCGTCGACACCATCGATCCCGCCCTCGACGCCGTCGACTCTGCCCTCGGCCGACTCACTGACGGTCGTCGCCAGCGGGAAGGCCGGCGAGCGCCCGTGATTGCGCTCGTCACGGAGTACGGTCCCATCGATCCGGGCCGTAGCCTTGATTCCGGCGAGCACCTCGTTCGCGCCGGGTCCGAAGTCTCCACTGACGAGAAGGGTTCCGCCACGTCTGACGAAGGCGTCAATCCGTTCGAGTTCCGCAGACGTGTAGGGCTCGCTCGGGCCGAGGACGACTGCGAGCGTCCCATTCCCCGGCAATCGGTCGTACGTGCTCGTGTTCCCGAGGACGGCACTGTCGGTGGTTGCATCGGCGACCGCTCGAAGATCCGCCGTCCCATCCCAGCCGTAGTTGAACGCGCCGAAGGCTGTCGCTGACGTCGCGGCGCCAAACAGAATCACAACGACAACGGCGATCGTCAGGGCCAAAGCGACGGCTTCCGGAACGGTGACGTTACGCAAGCGTTTCATCGGAACACCCCCTGTGGGAGGACCGCGAGAACCCGTCTGAACACGAGATACGTGAAAACGACGAGGCCGAGCAGGATCACCCACCTGAGTCGGGTTCGCCACCGCGGCGTGAGATTGAACGGGGCGGTGAGTGCAGTCACGACGAGGACGCCGATCAGCGTGAGGACGAAGTACAGCTCATAGGAGAGTGACTGCAACGTCACGAGGACGAGCAGCGCGCTCACTGCCCAGGCGAGCACGCCCACGAGATACTGTTGCCGTCGCCTCGTTGTCACGATGGGACCAGCGTGGCGCGACCGGTTAGATGCTGCGATTCAAATCATCTCGAAATCTGTGCAAAAACCAAGAGCTTTCAATCGGGATGCCGGCTTCAATAGTAATGTGGCCGTGGGGACACGCAGCCGTCGGATATCTGTGTTACGTCGGGATCGCCACGATCACCGGCGACCGTCGGTACGGACTGCCGGTTGTGGCCGTGCTGATCGGGACCCAGTTTCCCGACCTCATCGACAAACCGCTTGCCTGGACGGTTCCGTTGTTGCCGGCCGGTCGTTCGCTGGCCCACTCGCTGCTCACGACCGGGCCGGTTCTCGTTGGCGTGCTGGTGATCGCACTTCGCCTTGCCGTCAGTCGGTCTCAACTGGTGGCCGTCATCGGATTCGCGCTGGGTCACGTCACCCACGTCCTCGGGGATGGGCTCTATCCGTTTGTCGACGGCGTCTACGGCGACCTTTCGTACCTGGCCTGGCCGGCTCTTCCACTGCCGGAATACGAGACTGGCCGGAGCTTTCTCGCGCACTTCCAGCAGTTCGAGCTGACTGGCCCCGTCCGCTTCGAGTTCGCCCTCGTCGCCCTCGCGGCCATCGTCTGGGCGATCTTGCGGGTCCGGTCGGATTCCCGCTCCGCCTGGCTCCAACGGCCCTCGGAGCGCAATTAGTCGACCGCGTCGGGACGGTCGCTTGTGTCTCCCCAGACACACCGCACGATCCCGTCGGCAGCGTCGGGAAACTCGATCCGCACCGGCTCCTCGAGATGTCTCGTGAGCCCTGTTGCAAGCAGCGAGACGACTGGTTGGTCGAACGCCCCGACGTGACCACACGTACTCCCCGCGATCTCGAACCGCGCCTCGTTTTCCGCCGGGCGGATCGTCGCTTCGACGCGTCGTGCCAGCCCGAACTGCTCGACGACGGCATCGCCTAGCTGGGTCGTGAACTGTTCGAGATCCGCTGTTTCGGCTGCTATCGTTTCGAACTCCTCGTACAGTGGTCCCCCAGTCGGGTGCAGCGAAACGCCGCGCTCGCGTTCGTCGCCGGTCACGACGAACACCGACCGGAGGGCCTGTCCGTCGGGGATCGTATAGTGGCGGTGAGCCGGGACGTACAACCGCGTGTCCCGTTCGCCGAGGGGTACGTAGAGGCGTGTCTCCTGGAGCCCGAGTTCCGTGACGATACTGGCCCCGTTCTCGGCAGTCGCGTCGAAGATCCGCTCGGTGACGCTGGCCGCGTGGAACGTTTCCGGCGTGATGAATCGGGTCAGGACTGCCGCGAAGATTCCAGTGGCACCGAACGCAGCGAGAACCGTCTGCACATTCGGGAGCAGCAAAGCGCCACCGAACGAGACGAGCCCAATCCCAACGAACGCGATGGCGGTTCGACGATAGGTGGTCCGTTTGGCCTGCTGGAACTGTTCACGGAGCCGGTCGTTCTCGGCTCGCAAGACCGCCAGCTCGGCCTCACTAACTCTGTCAGACTCGCCACCGTCGTCAGATTGCCTGCTCGGTTCGACCGTGTCCTCCGGTGTGTGCATACTCATCCTGTCTCACCGTCGACGAGCCCCAGCGCAACGAGCTCGTACCGATGGATGGCGTAACTACTCGTGGCGACGACCACAAAGAGCACGCCCGCCGCGACGAGTACCGACTCGCTCCAGACGAACGCCACCAGTGTTGTGCCCGAGAGGATAACGCCGAACCCCGTCCCGGTGAGTATCGTGTGGATCGAGAGTCCCTGTTCTGCGAGCACTGCCAGGACCAGGAGTATTGGTCCACTTTCGATGATTGCAATCATTCCAAGCGGGGCGTTCGGAGCGACGACTCCGACACCGACTTGTGTCAGTGCAACCGCCGCGATCCGTGCGTCGAGCATCCATAGGAGGATTCCAACACCGAGCGTTGCCACCGCGATCACGGGGCTGCCTGATCCCAGCCCCAGCCCAGTAGCGAGCCAGCCGAGTGTAGCCAGGATTGCGGCAAGCCTGGGAATGGGCGCCCCGGGAGTTTCGCTATGACTCATGGGGGACCTCCTGGCTCCGTCGTGAGCGGCCGGCACGCAATGTCGCGTCGAGCCGATCACCCGGCACAACCTCGAACGCTTGGGTCCGTGGGTACCGGTCGAGTTTCCCTCGGAACTCCTCGAAAGCGACGTATCTCCCGTAGGTCGTTTCCATCTCCGCGAGTGCGTACGCTTCGAACAGTGCGTTCGGGGTCAGAAAGGCCATGACCTGATTGCCGCGCTGGACCGCGAGTTTCACGGCCTCTTGCAGTTCTTCTCGATGCGTGTCGTCAGTCGCGATCACGAACAACCGCGTCTCTTCGGTGTTGCTCACTTGATTGACTGCCCCGAACAGCGGCTCGTCAGTGACCCGTTCGACGTGTGCTTTGCGTGAGGCGTAATAGGGCCGGAGCGTCGTTCCATACGTCGTTGTGTCGCCTTCAAGCACCGCTCCGACCGTGTTCGCCTGTCTTGTGGCTCGGTGTTTCCGGTCGCTTGGGGACTGTCGTTCCGACGGCGTGAGTTCGTACAGTCGGGTTCGGATCGACTCGTACTGATCTCGTGTGAGTGATGGAGTGGCCCGTGCGGTGATTCCGCCCTCGTCGAGCGTCGTGAGTCCGATCGGATCGTCGAGTCGCTCGGCGACGTCGGTCATCGCTACCAGTATCGTCCGCAAGTATTCGAACTTCGTCCGGCCCTCCTCGCCATCGGCAAGCGTGGCGCGGTGATCGACGACCAGCATCGTCTCGCGGTCGGCCTGGGCCTCGAACTCCCGAACGTACGTCTCGTTGAGTCTGGCGGTTGCCTTCCAGTCGATCCGGTTCGAGGGGTCGCCGGGGACGTACTTCCGAAGTCCCGCCGGATCGAGACCACTCCCGCCGCGTCGGGTACGACGGCTGCCGTACGTTGCGGCGATTTCGCTCCCGCCGGCACCGACCCGGAGATTCCGGGGAACGTGTGGATCAACGACGAGTTCGGGTGTGGCTCCGATCGAAACCGTCTCTTCGAAGCGGCCATGCCGGTCCCGGAGCGTGACGGTGGGTGCAGGGAGTGTGAACGTCCCGGCGACCGGCCAGGCAAGCTCGAACGTGGCTGTGATTTCGCTGTCGGTTGGGGCTACGGTGTGTCTCCCCGGCTCACCTCGCACCCCGGTCGGGGCTTCGGGCGCGATCTCCATCTCCAGCGCCGTGAACTCTCGCTGGACACGGAGCGTGACTGTCGTCGATGCGTTGACCGACTCGCGATGCTGGGGGAGTATCTGGTCGACTGTCGTCGTCTCGACCGTGCGTGCGAGCCGGCGGGTAAAGCGGTATTGCTCGGTCAGGAGCCACGCCGAAAGCAGGACAGCACCCGAAAGTAACGTCGGCGCAGCGAACACGACCGCCAGTGCTGGGAGGATGGCGATCGTGGCACAACTGGCACCGAAGCGACGCGTGGCTCGCATTATACTGCAGTTGTCGGAGACGACATTGAAAGTGTTGGTGGAGAATCAATCGCGCCCGTCACGTTTTCCCGTGCGATGCGCAACCGCTCTGGGCTATCCAGGGCTCTGATTCAGATTGCGATAGATTCACTCAGCCGCTGGCGAGCGCTTGCCACGATCAACTGCTCTCAAAACCAATCATCCAGTCTGGAAGATACGAATGGCAAATCAATAGAACTAATTGTCCAACTGATGACTAACCCGGTAATGGTGCAGGTTGCCGTTATCATTCCGTATAGTCCGACACACACCGCACCTGAACAGTTAGCCCGCGCGACGCGATCTGCATCACAGCAATCGGTTTCGACGGAACTGTACGTTGTTCACGATCTCGAACAGCAGGGGCCTGCGTGGGCTCGAAACAAAGGGTTGGATGAAGCTACTGAGCGCTATATCGCCTTTCTGGATGCTGACGACGTCTGGAAACCGAACAAACTCCAGCGCCAGCTTGATCGACTCGGCGAGACCGATGCAGGCCTCTGTGTTGAGGGACCGCCGATCTCACAGCGGGCGTTCGTCCGGGGGGTTCTTTCCAACGAGATACTTTCACTTACGTCGTCTATCATTATCGACAGCGACCAAGTTGCTGTTCGCTTTGATGAAGGCCTCGACCGTCGTGAAGACCATCTGTTCATGCTAGGGGCAACCAGCCAGGGCGGAGTCTGCTTTGTCCCGGATCTCGTCGAGATCAACAAGCACGGCCGTGGCCTGACCAACGAGACGACCTTCGAGATGCACATCCGGTCAGGTCACGAACTTGCCGAGAAAATCGAAGCCCAACTCCCCGAATTTACGGAGTATTTACCGTCTCTCCGGCAAGCCCTTCGGTTCGCTGTCGCCCGCCATGAGTTTATCGACGGCTATTATCTCCGTGCATGCCGTGGGTTTCTTTCGGCGGCGGCGATCGATCCCCGTTCTCCGAAGGCAACGAAAGCACTCGCAGCAAGCCTCCTCTCGCTCGTTGAGCCCATTTTGCGGCAAGTTGGCCTGAGTGTGTGGTCACCAGAGTGATCTATCGATGAACGTTCCCCGAACAATCAGCAAGCTCTTTGGATGGTCGGTCGTGTGTATGGGGGATCAATAGGTGCCATCCACATCTCATCCTTATCTGCTACCACTAATTATTTATAGATAACATTTCTAAACAGGACAAATGGCAGATGTATATCTGGTGTATGGTTGATGACAACCATCCAGGATTGAAAACCATATAACGATATTTTTGTTCGTATGCTTCACCAGCTCAATCGCCTACGGAAAAACCCGAAATTGTATCGTCGTATCCCTGGATATGTGAAATCTAGATTCATGCATCGTTCCTTATCCATTAATAAATGTTACTATAAGTGTCGCGGTGTGGAGGGTACTGACTTGATGGCTGAAGATTGGGATTTTCTGATTATTTTAGATGCATGTCGGTATGATATGATGGTGGATAAAGCACCGGATACGTGGGATGTGAAAAGTATAACTAGCCCAGCCAGCGAAAGTGGCACCTTCATTGAAAAAACGTTTGCCGGCCGGACACTCCATGACACTGTCTACGTAACTTCAAACCCACATATAAAATATCATACTCTAGATTTCCATCATATTGAAAATCTGTTAAAGACTGATTGGGACAATGATCTGAATACAGTCCTGCCGGCGGACGCCATCAAGAGTATGAAAGAGATGACTGAGAAGTTTCCAAACAAGCGAGTCATTCTCCATATGATGCAGCCACATTTCCCGTTTATCGGACCACAAGGGCAAACGTTTGATCATGGAGGGATAGAGATGCATCTCCCTGCTGATGAACAGGGCACTGCGCCGAACCCGTGGTTTGGTATTTGGTCCGGACATTTTGATCTAGACGACGTGATCGGCGCGTATGTGGAGAATCTGGAGATAGTACTCCCGCTTGTTGCGTCACTTGTCGACTATCTCTCAAAGGAGGGAAAAACCGTCGTTACCGCAGATCACGGAAATCTTGTCGGTGAGAGAACAAGGCCCGTTCCAATCCGAACATACGGTCACCCTCCTTTCATATATCATCCAAATCTCATCACGGTACCGTGGGTTGAGATACACGGGGAACAGCGGAGGACTATTACTGAACAGCCACCAACATCGGCGGACCACCAGATGACTGATGAAGTTATCGATGACCGGTTGACTGCTCTCGGCTATAAATGAATGTTCCAAGGACGATCGGGAAACTGGTAGCTTCCTCTGTCAGCGCCACAATTCTTTCACTTCTTGCAGTCACGTTCTTTGCTCAAGCAGTGGGAGCTGCGTCACTGGGGATCTTTTTTCTGTTTCAATCAGTTCTTTCGGTTCTAACATCGATCGGTGATTTTGGCGTCAGTGTTGGTGTCGAAAAGCGCATTAGTAGCGGGAATTCAATTAGAGAATCTCTTGGCGCAGGTCTGATCATAAAAGTAAGCACCGCTCTATTCATTGCGGTCGGATTGATAATTTTCAGGCCCCAAATCAACGACTATCTTGGCATTTCTGCTGTTGGTGCGATTATTGTCGCCTTCGTTTCACAACAAGTCTTTCTGGTATTACAAGGGGTGATTAGAGGCGACCAACGAGTCGGCCAGACCGCCGTATTTCAGGTATTGAAACAGGGGACATGGTTAGTTCTTGGATCTGCTGCACTCCAGTTTGGGTATGGGGTTGTTGGTTTGATATATGCGTATGTTGTTGCTCACCTCACAGTAATGTCTGCGGCACTCCTGATCGTGCAAGTACTGCCATCTGTTCCGACCCCTAGGCGGATCCGGGAACTCATTGATTATTCACTATGGTCTTATGTTGGTTCTTTAGGTGGTGTTGTATATAATTGGATGGATGTTCTTCTGATTGGGTATTTTATGACAAATGCTGCTGTAGGAGCATACGAAGTCGCTTGGATGGTTACAACAGCGAGTTTGATTTTTAGCAGAGCAGTCCGAAAGGTCGCATTTCCAATCATGAATGCTGAGGGGGGTCGGGAAGATATCTCGCGCTTGGAAGAACTGGTAACCCAATATCTAACACCATCTCTATATTTTGTCATTCCGGCATTTGTTGGGGCAACAATCCTTGGGGATGAGATACTCACCATCGTTTTCGGGCCAGAATTCTCTGTTGGATGGGTTGTATTGAGCATCTTAATGGTTGAAAAGATACAACGAGCAATATCGTATGTCCTAATCTCTCCAATGCACGCAGTTGATCGGCCCGATCTTGCAGCAAAATCGACCGCAGCTGGCATGGTAGCAAACCTCTCCTTTAATATATTTCTCATTCCGCGATACGGACTTGTTGGTGCTGCACTCGCCACGATGCTGGCCGAAACCGTCAATTTCTCCTTGCACTTACATTGGCTTCGTCATTACATGCGGATTCATGTTCCCGTCCGGGAACTGTTGATCTGTACAATGGCTGCTGTTGGGATGGGTGGGGTCTTATTTTCCATTAAGATTCTATTTAATGTTGACAAGTCGTTGGCACTCATAGCGATTGTCGGTCTTTCAGCACTCCTCTATGTTTTCCTCACCGCAGTTAGTAGAACTATCCGGGAACAAATGTTATCGGTTGTTCAGGATATATAGTGGCCGGTTTGCGTCCGAACGCTCCGGTACAAGCAATTGACTACCGGAGCGAATCCGATAGCTTAAGTCCTTTCAAAGCTCGGACGACGGCGTAGCCTGTGGCGGGTAGTGCTCAAATATGGCGTCAGCAGTGTTGTTCAGAGCTAGAAAGTCCTCGACAGCCCCGTTCTTTCAGTCCACCAAGATTCGGTTGGCTCGGAAGCAGAAACCGACTCTTTGGCCGGTGCTTATCTGAGCGCTATCCTTTGGCTCGGGGATATTTATGAGTTCACTCCAATACCCATATTATGGGATCAAAAACATTTAGCACCATCAAAAACATCTATGCCTGCTACTTTGTTTGCTGGATGACCCTCACCTCCTACGTCGAAGTCGGGGCCAATATTTTCGACGTGGAATGGGATTTAGCGATCATCCTGGATGGCTGCCGTGTCGACGCCTTAGAGCAAGTCGCGGACGAGTATGCGTTTCTTACCGACATCCAGACCGCCACATCACTCGGCTCGTCGTCGAAAGAATGGATGGTGAATACGTTCCAGGAAACCCACCGAAGTGAGATCGCTGAAACGATCTACATCACTGGCAACGGCTGGGAGAACGATGTCCTCCGGGAGGACGTCCCGTTCTCCAATTGGACGGTCACGAAGGGAACGTGGGCCAACGACAATCGATTGGTCGACCGATTGCTTTACCGTTCAACCGTCACCGAGGCGGATTTCGAGCAGGTCATTCATCAGCAACTGACAGACATCAACGGTGTCGACGCGTTCTGCCCGAAAGAGCTGACTGACTTGACAATAAAGGCGGGCAGGGAAAACGACGCGGAACGCGTGCTCGCTCATTACATGCAGCCTCACCAACCGTATATCCATCGCGCCGCCGCCGGGAATCCGGCCACTGAAATCGACAGCGATCCGTTTGGACACCTCGGTGAGGGCAACGACGATGCCGTCTGGGAAGCGTACCTCGACAACCTCCGGCATGCCTTAGATCAGGTAGCCGTTCTACTGGCGAATTTCGACGGCGATGTCCTCATCACCGCGGATCATGGCGAAATGTTCGGCCGACCACCGTTTGCAGGCCATGGTGAAGGGATCCCTCACCCGGCATTGAAACGTGTTCCCTGGGTGAAAACGACAGCTAGCGATCAGTCGACACGGCAGCCGGACGTCGAGATGTCAACAGAGCAGATAGACAATACAGCGGAGCGACTTTCGGCTCTTGGATATCTGTAGTGGACTTCTCACGGATCGTCGACTCGAGCGCGTCTCTACGACGGTACATCAATTACAGAATTCCAACGATATAGCCCCCGCTGAATAGATTTTGTGATTCCGTCGCTCTGCAATGGGGGGTGCTTCTTCACGATCGACGCGATAGCCTTGGCAAGTGTCTGTCTCGCTGATCGCTCGAATGTCATCCGTAGCGAACTTCCAGAGTCCGGACTCCCAGACGTAGATCGCGTGGTTTTCATACGCCGAGATCCACTCGCTTGCCGACCATTGTTGTCGGGTGTAGTGGCCTTCAGTAACAGATGTCCGATCCGGGTTTGAATACATCACCCAGGGGGCGATCGACGCTACCTGTGTGACAATAAACAGTATTGCAAGGAGACTGATTAGCAACGTTTTCATCGGTCTGCGGTCTGCCGATGTGTATATAATGCCGACTGCACTCGCGGATAGTGGAATGAGGAGAAACGAGAGAAACCGGATCGGATCGACCGCGGTCAAACGCCCCATCGACAGCGAGACGGCGTAGAGAATCGCCACCACGCCGGCCGCTGCTCCTAATCCCTGTACCCACTCGGGGAGCCTGCGTTTTGATACGATTCCACACGCGATGATACTCGCGAAAAGACCGAGAACGACTATTGCCATCGACGCAATCGTTTCGCGGACGCCGCCGGCACTCCCACTAATCCCTGCCACCTCGCCGCCAGTCGACGTTACCACCGACTTGATTACGCTCACGATTATCCATTCGGAGAAATCCAGTGTCAAGAAAACAAAAATCAGGGTGAATGAAAGTATCCCAAATATAACGAACGGGCCAACACTTGACCGGGGTTGAGCAATTGTCTTCAGCCGGTCCGGAGTCAAGCCAAATGCACCGATACTAACCGCAAGAGACCAGCAAAGCAACGAAATCAACAACATCGAAATCGATAGATGATGAGTGAGTGTGACCGCACAAATGAATATAAACCCCAGGAGATCGGTTCGCTTCGACCGACTCCACACTGTGAGCATGATGACTAGGGCAACGAAGACAATTCCGAGCGATTCGGGGACGAATTTCGATTGAAACCCGATCAGCGTTCGTGTCGAGCCGAAAATGAGTGCTCCCAAGCCCGCTCCGGACGAGGAAATCACATCCCGCAACGCCAAAAACAGGGCAACGGGAGCTATGAGACTAACTAACGGCACATACTTTGCAGCCACTTCCAGGGGGATGAAATTGGACAGGCCGGCAGTTAGCATATACATTAGCGGATACGAGTAGTTGTGTTCAAATGTACTATATCCGGGAGTATGCTCCAGTAACTCCGTTGTAAGCAGCAGATTATTATACGGATCATGTCCGTAGAGGCCGATCTCAACCGGGTCCACGACGATCAACTTCGCGAGAAGTACAGTCAAGAGAATCAGCGACAGGATCTGAACATCGGTGAGTCGGCCGATTGAAACTGCAAGCGTTGTCCAAGCGAATATCCCCACGAGAAGAATATACCCTAGCCATAGGTTCATTTGAGGTCTGAAGACTATGAAGGTGGCAATCGCCAATAAGGCAAAATATATCGAGAAGACGCTACGTGCTGGAATCCGCATGGTACTGAGTTAATGTAGATCGATTTTAAAATAGTATTGGTTGTCCATATGTAACGTGCTTATTGGGATGTTGGATCAGCAGTCCTCATCGCGCGACGGCCATCTCCATGGTGGTCGGCGCCAGCTCCCACCCCGTTGTTCAATATCGTCCGGGAGCAAGAGGAAGAGTTACAGTCATTGAATCTGCCTTTTTGATTGAGTGGTTCCATGAACGTCGCATTCGTCACCGCTGAATACCCGCCGAAGAATATTGGGGGTGCGGGCATCAGCAGCAAACTCATCGTCGATGAACTACGGCGGCAGGATGTCTCTACTGACGTCTTTGTTCTCAACGGGGACGACCGGCAAGTGAACCGGATCTCATCAAACCGGTACGAACATCCAAGCGGTGGGGCCTATCCCGTTCCCGAGGAGATCGGGGAGAACCTGAGCGTCCTTCATACACTTTCAGACTTGGCGGAGTATGATGTCGTTCATTCCTATAACACCGGTCATCTTCCCGCCGTCGTCGCACGCGCTTCCCCGCCAGTCGTAGCCACCATCAACAACCACATGTGGGTCTGTGTCGACCCGACACAGTTTTTGAAAGACGGGTGTCCACCGTCAAATCCGCGGCAAGTGTATCGATATGCGGGGACGGCCGGCTATTCCGGGATCCGACGGATCGGGCGGGTTGGCCTTGAGTACCTCGGTCGGTCCATGGCGAAACGGGCCGATGCGATCACTGTTCAAAACGAGGGTATGAAACACGTTCTCAGTCGGTGTGGCTACGCTGTGGATACCATCTCCGTCATTCCCAATTTAGTCGATCCCCAGTTCTTCGTCGAGAACGATGGGACGGAGGCCGACGAGAAGCGGACGCTCGTCTTTTTGGGACGACTCGTCGAAAACAAAGGTCCAGTGCACGCGGCGAACGCCTTCGTTGATCTTCCCCGGGACATTCATCGCAACTGGGAATTTCACATCTACGGGCAGGGCCCACAAGCGTCCACAATCGAACGACTGATTGACACCAGCCCGGCGGAGGTCGATATCGAGCTCAAATACTCGCCATACCCGGAATTACCCGCTGTGTATCGGAGTGCAGATGCCCTCTTTCATGCTTCGCGATACACTGAACCCTTCTCACGGACGTGGTTAGAGGCGATGGCGTCGAACACGCCGATCATCTGTTCGAGGAATCCGAGCTCGGAAGCAGTCTTGTCCGACGTGGCAGTGCTGTATGACCTCTTCGACGAGGGTGAGCCACAAGCGACGTTGGCCGACGTATTGAGGCGAGATGACCTCCAGCACCTCGCGCGGAAGGGAAGAGAACAGATCGAACGCTATCGACCTGCCGTCGTTTGCACCGAGTATATCGACCTCTACGAGGACGTGATCTGATTTTCGCCATTTTGGGATCGCCCGGCATAGACGGTTGTCGTGCGACCGGCGACCGATTCCCAGGAGAACTGCCGGGACGTCTGGGCGAATGCATCTATGACGCGCCTCTGGACCTCCCGCTCGGAGTCGAACTTTCGAATTCGATCGGCCACTGCGCTCCCATCCCTCTCGGTTAGAAAGGCGTCTTCACACTCGATCATGTGCCGGAACGCGGGACAATCCGTCACGATCGCCGGGACGTGCCAGCTAAGCGTGTGGCTGAGTATTCCGGACATCGACGTATGGTGTTCGTAGGCGAGCACTACCACGTCCGCCTCCTGAAATGCTTCGAATAAGGTTTCCTCCGGGACGAACTCCGTAACCCATTCGATCCGGTCGTTGACTCCAAGCTGGTCGGCTATGGACCGGATTTCGCGAAAATATTCCTCGTTCCCGATGCCCCCGACGATTCTCAGTTCGACGTTCTCGATGGACGGGAGTGCACTTATCACAACCTCGTGTCCCTTTATGGGGCGAATCCCGCCTGGCAAGAGGATCGTGTCGATCTCCCGTGGATGTCGATCGACGTTGTCGCGTGCGACGACTCCGTGTTCGATAACGGTCACTTTCGGGTGGTGTCGCTTCCAGATCAGTTGCTTTCGACCGTCCGTATGGACGATGACTGTATCGACAAAGCAGTACAGCAGTTGATGATACAGGAACAGCAGCGTTGGGGCAGGGAGGTTGTCGAAGCGTTCGTGTTGTGTCATTACGACCCGGGTCCGCAACAGGATGCAGATACCCAACAGCAGCGGGAACGAGAGCAGATATCGACCGAAGGCGTACTGCACGTGGACGACATCGCGCCTGAACAGATTGCTGAGCAGCGTTCGATTCAACAGCGCGATCCCGCTTCCTCGGAGATGAATCGGCTCGTTGTCCCACGGGACGACTGCAACGTCGCATGAGTTGCGGAGCTTTGGAACGAGAGCCCGGCTGTAGGTTGCCAACCCGCCATTCCGATTCCAGGGGGAGATAAACGTAACTGTCGGTGGCTCGCCAGTCATTATTTATACCCGAGCGCTTCGAGTCGTCGCTCGATGTTTCCATCAACGTTTTCAGACGGACGCTTCCCATCGCCAGTCTCCCGTCGGATCCGCTCTTGGACGTGCGTTTCAAGTTCGGAACGCAATCCCTGATCGGCACAGTCCGCGTACTCGACGGCATTGGACCCACAGTCACGCTCGCACCTGCAGGTTTCCTGGTGTGTCCGTACCGCATATCGCTTGAGATGGCTGTGATTGTCTTCCCCCTGAACCTGAAGAAAGACGGGCCGATCCCCGTCTCGGTCCGCAAGCGCTGATTCTCCCGGGAGATCGGCGTCCCTTCCAATCATATCCAGTATCGTGGCTGCGATATCAAGTGTACTCGTCGGCGCTTCGAGCACGCTGGCTTTGTTCCCGGGCGGTTGCACGATCATCGGCACGTGTGTGAGTTCGTCATGCAAATACCGGGGATGCCCATAGCACCCATGTTCCCCGAAGGCCTCCCCGTGATCGGCTGTGATGAGGACGATCGCATCCTCCAGTAGCTCACGCTCCCGAAGCGACGCTAAAAACCGTCCGATATATTCGTCGTTGTATTTTATCTCCCCATCATATAGGTCAATCAAAAGGCGTTGCTCATCGTCAGTGATCGATTCCGGGTCGTTGATAGCTCGCTTGTAGAGACGTTGTGCTTCCCGTCCGGAGATCTCACGGTCGGCGTACAGCGTAGCGTATTCCGCTGGTGGATTATACGGTCCGTGTGTGTCCAGGTAGTGGTTCCAGAGGAAAAACGGCTCCCCGGTATCGATGGAGTCGAGCCACGCAAGCGCCCGTCGATTGATTTCTTCCGCTCGCGCGTAATGCCGGTTCCGGAGCTTATCAAGTGCCCGCTGAGCGAGCGCAATGATTTTGTGTTGTCCCAGGTAAAGGTCGTCGTCAAACGTGTCGAATCCCCGGTCGAAGTTGTAGGACCGAGAGAGGTATGGATTCGAGTGAAAGCCGGCGGTTGCATACCCGTGTTCCGAGAGCCTCGATGCGATCGTATCCGACACGAGGTGGTATTTCGAATCGATCGCGACATCCGGGTACTGGCCAGTCATCAACGCGGGGACTGCTTCTCGGGTGTGGGAACTCACGCTATACGCGTTCCTGAACCGCACCGATCCCTGTGCAAACTCGTCGAGTTCCGGCGTGGTGTTTCGTCTGTACCCATAGCAGCCGAGGTGATCTGCTCTGAGAGCGTCACATGATATGAGTATCACGTTGTTCGAGGACCCGGTCATTTGAACTATCCTATTGTTGGTTGTGTGATTTATTTGTTCTTTTTGATTTAGGAGAATTCAGTATGGCTCTTTTATCTGGCCCCACTATCCCGGCTGCAACGCAGAGGAGGCATCGCCCCGATCTTGACAAGTTACTGTACTTTCATAGGGTATATCAAACAGTGCTGAAATACTGTACGTACTCAGATGCGCATCCTGATGATCAACAAGCGCCCGCCCTATCGGAACACGGGCGCCGAGAAGGTATTATGGGGGATCGCCCGGAAACTGGTTGAGGCGGGCCATTCCGTGACGATTTTTTGTCCGACCCCTGCAGACCGGGAGAGCGAAACACATCCCGAAATCGACTTCCGATATGTGTCTACAGGCGGTGGCCCGGACAGAAGCATGATCGAATTCTTCCTGAAGGGCCCCCGGACGTATCCATCGGTATACCGTGACGTTTCTCCGGATCTCGTCTACGACAATCCATCGCCGTTTCCGTTCCACCTTGCCCACCTCTATGGGGACGCCCAGCGAATTACAAAGCTGCATGGGATCTATCGACGTCTCGCGTTCTCCTGTAAGGATCATCCGCTGGTGAAGGTCGGCACAGCTGTCGGTGATGAACTGTATCGGCTCTTTCGCGGTGAAGTTATCACGACAAACTCACTCTCGACAGCCCACCGAGCCAGACAGGTCTTTACTACTGACTCGAATCGTATCATCGCGAATCCGATCGGTATCGACGCTGCTGAATATACGTTCTCGATCCGATCCGATGAGAAACACGTGCTGAGTCTCTCGGAATTGCGCACCAGAAAACAGATCAACGTGCTCCTCAGGGCGTGGAAATACGTTGAGTCGGCCCACCCGGACGCCAGATTGACCGTCGCCGGTGACGGCCAGCAGCGGGACTCCCTCGAACGATTGGCAACCGACCTTGATTTGGAAACCGTCACTTTCGAGGGATGGGTCACGGAGGAACGAAAGCACGAACTGCTGGAGTCCGCAGCGATTTATGCGCTTCCGACGCTCTACGAGGGGTTCGGGTTGGCTAATCTCGAAGCGATGGCGTCCGGTTGTGCTGTCGTGAGCACTGATACATGGGGGGTCCGGGATTATCTTCGGGATGGGGAAAACGGGCGGCTCGTCCCGACAAAAGACCCGCCAGCGCTCGCGACGGTCATTGATTCATTACTGAGTGAGCCTGCACAGATCGAACGACTCGCAACCGCCGGCCGCGAGACTGCGGCCGAATATTCGATGGCGGAGAGCATTACTCGGGAAGTCCGACTCCTCGAACAGATTCACGAAGACGGAGATATGTTCGCCGAAGCGTGATCGCCTGGGTGATGAACCGGATGGGTTTTTAATTTAGGCCGATAATGGGTTCGTAATGACACGTACAGTTGTCATCGGGCTGGATGGCTCCAACTGGCCGCTCGTACAGCCCTGGATCGATGCGGGTCGACTCCCGAACTTCGCCACCCTACAAAGCGAGGGGTGCCACGGCATTTCCCGCTCGCATCTCCCCCCGGTAACCTGCCCGAACTGGAAGTGCTACGCTTCGGGCAAGAACCCAGGTAGGCTCGGCGTTTACTGGTGGGAACGCATAGACACGGAGAACCAGACGATGCAGCTTCCGGATGCAACGGACTTCATTGCTCCGGAGATCTGGGACTACCTCAATGACGAAAACGAAACAGCCGGGGTCATCAACCTCCCGATGTCCTACCCACCGCGGGACATAGATGCATTCATGATCGCCGGCGGTCCCCGATCGAGGGAGCAACACTACACGATACCCGAGACCTTGGAGGCGGAGATCGAAGAGCGGTTCGACTATCGCGTCCATCCCGAGAACGTACTGACGACGAACGAAAACGCGGACGCGGAAGTCGAGATGGTCTATGACTTACTGCGGACGCGGCTCCGTACGGCACGGACACTCCTCGAAGAACGCGACCTCGAGTTTCTTCACGTCACACTCTTTCATCTCAACGTTCTCCAGCATTACTTCTGGGACGCACAGGAGACCAGGCGGGCCTACGAGATCATCGACGAAGAACTGGAACCGTTTCTCGACGGTGAGTACAATCTCGTCCTGCTGTCGGACCACGGGTGTACCGATATCGATACCGTCTTTTACGTCAATACGTGGCTTGCGGAACACGGGTATCTTTCGACAAAAACCAGCGTATCGTCCAGACTTCACGATGCGGGTCTCACACAGGAACGCATCGCGAACATTATCCGAACGGTAAACCTCGAAAAGTACATCCGGCCGCTCGTTCCACGGTCGATCATCGAGCGATTCCCGACCGACGACGGCGTCGTTCGTGAAGCGAAACTCAACATGGTGGACTGGGGGAATACAACAGCGATCGGTAGCGGCCAGGGACTGATCTACGTGGTCGCGGACACCGACCGGGAACGGGAACGTATTCTCTCCGACCTGGAAGCGGAGCTATCGGCTGCCACGGCGTTGAACGGGGAAGCGATCACACGGGCGGTTCACCGCCGAGAGGATGTCTATGAAGGTCCGCACGTAGAGACGGCCCCGGACCTGATCTTCGATCAGCGCCCCGGCGTTCACACCAGTGAGGCGATGGGGCGGGACGAAGTCATGTCCGAGCCGACGAATTGGCGTGGCGAGAACGTCCCGGATGGCATGGTTCTGTTCCACGGTGAGGACATTCAGGCGGGTGAACTCGATCCGGTCCGGATAACGGACATCGCGCCGACGATCCTTCACTGGATGGGGCACCCTGTGCCAACCGACATGGACGGTGGGGTCGTGGATGCCGTGTTTACACCCGACAGTGACCCTGGAACACGTGATGTCACGCACCGTCCGCCGTTGCGTACCCAGGACGGGGCAAGCGAAGCGCTCACCGACGACGTGGAGGACCGGCTAGCGCAGATCGGCTATCTGGAGTAGTCGGTCCCGTTCGGCTGTAAGCTATCCGCAAGTCCGTCGAGTGTTTCGAAGGCATACCCGGCCTGTCTACTGCGTCGGAGAAATCGATCCAGCAGCTCGAACCCATGGTCGTTCCGCGCATAGATCGTCTTGTACAGCGGTGACAGCTCGCTGTAGGAGGGGGGCGTCACCAGGTCGTGCATGTGAACGTTGAAGATCAGCGTCCGCGGTGGCCTGCGTTCGAGGAGTACGGCAAACGGTTTGCCGAGGACTCGGACGTACGAAAGGGCCGTCGGGATCCGAACGGAATCAGCGTATACCGTAAACGGGATCTCGACGAGTCCAACGTCGGGGAGTACATGCGGGCGGGTCGGGAGATCGGTGTTGTCGAAGTGATTCGGCCGCCACGACGGAAACACACTCGCATCGAACCGGTACCCGTGGTCGGCCAACAGTTCATAATCGGCCGGTGTGATGTTCCCGTTCGGAAACCGATAGCCAGTCGGTTGCTCCCCGAAGAACTCCACGTAGCGCTCCGTACTTCGTGTGAGTTCCGTGCCGATCGATGATTCCGACCGTGGTCTGTGCGTGTGGGAATGTGGGTGAAACGCCACCTCGGTTTGACTCGTCTGTAAGGTCTCAACCACGTCCGGCTTGACCTCGAGGAGTTCGGTCTGGACGAACGTTGTCAGCGGGACTCCGTGTGTTTCGAGCAAGTTAACGAGCCGATCAACGTGTTCGACGGCTCCATACCGGTTCTCCGATAGCGCCGTGCCGAAATCGCACTCAAAATCGAGCGTCAGATAGACTGTCTGTTCGTGTGGCCAGTCGCGAAGGTCACGCTCAGTCTCACTCATATCGTCTCGGTGCGTTTAATCGAGGTGCTGGTTCAGCGAGTGTAAGATAATCGCCGTAAATGAAGCGAAGACACCTGCCAATCCGAAGAACACGGATGCGATTGCGATCCCCATCGGAAACGTTCCGGTGGCGATATAGTTCGAGAATGTCCAGTAGCCGAACCCGATGCCAAGCAGCGACAGACAGAATCCGGGGATCCCCAGAATCGTCACCGGCCGGTCCTGCTCGATGGTCCGTAGAATATTCATCACGAGCGTGATCCCATGTGAAATCGGGTTGATATTGCTCGCGTCTTCGACGTCGTAGTTCACCTCGGCCCCCGCTTCTTCGATATCGAAGTTATTGTGGTGGGCATGGTACAGGATGTCCGTACTTGCACTCATCGTGTCGCCGATATCGTCAGCGTCCGCCAGGCTGTCGATCGCGACGCCTGAATACAGCCGGAACCCGCTCTGGGTATCCGTGATCCAGGACGCCGGTCGAACCACGCCCAGGCTCAGGTTTGTCAATATGTTTACGACGCCGAGTCCGAAGCGCCGGTATAGCGGCGCATCGGTCCAGCCTCCGTCGGAAAATCGACTGCCGATGACGATTTCCGCGTCGGTTGCCTGTTGTGTTTCGACCAGCGCCGGGATCTCCTCCGGGTCGTGCTGTCCGTCGGCATCGACGATCACGAGCGAGTCAGCGTTTACTCGCGACGCGTTCTCGAAAATCGTCTTCAGCGCGCCACCGTAACCCTGGTTGGTTTCGTGTTCGATAACTGTCGCCCCGGCGCTGTCCGCCCGTTCCACCGTTCGATCGTCGCTTCCATCGTCGACGACGAGTACGTCATCGGCGTTTGGTTGTGCATTCGCGACCACATCGGCGATCGCCTGTTGTTCATTGTAGGCCGGGATTCCGACCAGAACGTGTGGCTCAGGGGGGAGCGGCGGTTCGTATGACGCTTCGATAACATAGTCTGCTCCGGTCTGCAGTCGTTGGGCACTTCTCTCGAAGTCAATCCTGTATTCGAGATCATCTTTGAGCAGGACTCCAGGATAGCCCGTCGTCCGTGCAAACAACGTAACGAGGTCGACAGGGTCCGCATCTGCTCGTTTCTCCGGTTGGATCACTGGCACCTCGAGTTGGGCAATGATATCCTTGATCAGGTCAGGAATCGTTACCGAGGAGTAGATAATCACGTCGTGGTTTGCCTGCTGGGCCCGTAGAATTGAGCCGGCAAGCCGGTCCAGGTCGGTGGTCTTCCTGAATTGAATGCCAACAACGGGGCTGTCAGTCGTTGTCTGTTCCTGGGAGAAGGTATCGACGATCGAATCGGGGCTCCCCGCTTCGTGCTCGGATATATCCTGGAATTTCATTGTTTCTCGTGTGCAGTCACTGGGGTCTCTGTTTTCGGACACCGCCTTTTGATAATATTGACAAATATACCGCTTTAGAAAGGCGACTGGTCGACCCAACTGCCCCGCGACGATCTACTGGCAACACGATGTCATTGATTCGGTCTTGCGTTGCTGGCTGTTGGTACTGTTTTCCGAGCAGCAGCCGGGTTTCACTTGGCTTGTGTTGCCCGATAATTCTCCCGTAAACAACCGATAATGGCTCTCTCTGACTGGCTCTCGGCGTCAGGGGTGCACGACATTGTGACCGACTGAACGTCGGATCTCGAGTTGAGCGGGGAGACCAACTCATTGACGATATGTTAGTAATGAATGTATTTAGTACTTGTTCTATAGTGGGGTATTTGCCAGAATACACATACTCTAATTTCACGTGATAGGACTTGTATACGAAATATGCTAATATCGGATTTAAATATCAATTCGTCTATTTGGGGGATGGGCGCAAACGATCGCTTGCATGTCAACCGAGGGACTACGTCGGCTTGATGGGCCGATCACGTTTCGGCGTCCGGGGTCACTGATCGGCACGCTTCGTCCCGATTCCTGTCCGATCAACTGCATCTCGAACGCGATCAATCCGCTCTCATACGTTACAGGATCTCACAATGTGGGCCGCTGGTCGGTTCGTTCAGTTCCGGGTAGCCGGACAACCGACCATCTTATTTACGTTCACCGAGTTCCTTCCGGTATGGTATCACGTTCGGACTGGCGGTTACTGCTGCCCGAGCGAGTCCGACGCCTTCCGTTCGATCTGGCGTTCGTCTTTACGTCCGTCGTCGCGGTCAACGTGGTTGTCTTTCTCCCCTTTCTGCGGGAGACACCACTCGTTGTGTTCGGGGTTCCGTTTGTTCTGTTTGTTCCCGGGTACGCGTTCATCGCGGCACTGTTCCCGGAACGTAGTCAGCGGCCTGCGGAGGAGAGGGCCGAGACGCCGGACGGACCTCGATCCACGACTGACTGGGGGATCGACGGAATCGAACGTGTCGTCCTCTCCGTTGGATTGAGTACCGCGGCCGTTCCGCTGCTCGCACTCGTGCTCAACGTTACGCCGTTCGGAATCCGTCCCGTTCCGATCATGGTGACAGTCAGCCTGTTCACTGTCGTGATGACAATCATCGCCGCGTACCGACGCCGGAAGCTTCCACAGGAGCAACGCCTTCGAGTCCCGTACCGCCAGTGGACCGAACTGGCCAGAACGGAACTGTTCGCTCCCGACAGTCGGACTGACGCCGCGTTGAACGTCCTCCTTATCGTGAGCATTCTGCTCGCGACAGCCAGTGTCGCCTACGCCGTCGCCGTCCCCAAACAGGGCGACGGGTTCACTGCAACGTATTTGCTCACGGAATCCGACGACGGCGACCTCGTCGCCGACAATTACCCGACGAACTTCACGGTCGGCGAGCCACAGTCACTGATCGTCGGTGTCTCCAACCACGAACACGAACGGACCGACTATACGGTCGTGGTGGAACTCCAGAACGTGACGCTGCTCACGAACGAGTCGGCCCAGGTCGATCGGATCCGACAGAATGCGACTCGATCGGGTGCCGTGTCGATCCACGTGGATCGGACCGTCGAACTCGACCGATTCACAGTCCCGCTCTCTCACAACGAGACCTGGCACCACGAGCACGCGGTCACGCCTCCGTTCGCCGGGGACGACCTTCGGCTGACTTATCTGGTGTATCGCGGCGATCCACCGGCAGACCCATCGACGAAGTCGGCCTATCGGTGGCTCGCACTTCGGGTCGATGCCGCCCCTGACACGTAGCGAGCGCACGCCCACCCGAGGGGTGGAGACCGTCAAGTCGCGTGTGCGGTGGCTCCCCGACGCTGCACAGCTATCCGCTCCATACCCAACGTCTATGTAGACCGAAATCTTGTTAATTGATAATGAGGGTACTATGTCCGGATCAGTGACTGTCGGGTGTCCATCCACGGGGTATCGAACATGAGCGTACTCAAACAAGTTGCTACCGTCGTCGTGGCGATCGTGATGGTCCTCTCGATCGCCGGGGCGAGCGCCGCCTTCGCGGTCAATGGGACGATTCTGAACAGCGATCACATCGCCGGGACGTTCGAGGACGAGGGTGTCTACGAATCGGTGGCGGCGGACGGCCGCGAGCGGATCAGCGGGGACCTAGACGACACGTTCGAACAACGAGCCGACGATATTCCGGCGGGGATCACCTTCGATATCGACGGTCAAGCCGCCGCCGAGGCGGCACTGACGGAGGCGTACGTCGCCGGGGAGTTCGCCACCAACATCGACCAGTTGCTCGCCTATCTGAAGGGTGACACCGCGAAGCTCTCCCTCCAGGTCGACCTGGTTCCGGTCAAAGTGTCGCTGGGCGAGTACGTCGCGAACGACACCATCACCGTCGACACGGTCGCCCTGGCGAACGAACGGGGGATCAACGTGACGACGGCCGGAGTGACGGTCGACAGCGAGCTGCTCGCCCGGCTGAACGAAGACCGGGCGGGCTACGAGCAGACCCGGATCCAACTCCGATCACAGGCTGTCGAGGGGGCGGACGTTCCGGTCTCTCTCGATGCCAACGGATCTGTCGTAGTCGATACTGCCACGTTCCTTCGACAAACGGCGTTCGACGCGGAACAGGACGGTGTCACGGTCGACACCGCGATGCTCCTCCGGATGAATGCAAACCAGTCCGGGTACGCCCACGCCCGGGTCGATATTCGATCCCAAGCACTCCGACAGACGGATATTCCCATGACAATCGCCGACGACGGCAGCGTTGCGGTCAATACAGTCAATATCAGCCAGGAGGCTAATTTCACGTCGAGTCAGGACGATGTGGCGATCGACGACGGGATGATCGCCCGGCTGAACGCAAACCAGTCCGGGTACGACGCCGTTCGTGTCGAGGTCCGCTCACAGGCACTTACGGCGTTCCCCGTCGACGTCGACGGCAACGGCACGGTCGTCGTCGAGACGGTCGACATCGCCCGGGAGATCGATTTCGAGTCCGACACTGCCGACATCGACGTCACTAACGACATGATCGAGCGGCTGAACGACGGGTCGGACGGATACGCGGCGGTCCGGTCGGACATCCGTGACCAGGTCCGGGACGAACTGCCACCGATGGCGACGTCCGCTCAGGTCGATTCCGCCCTGCGGGAGATCAATACCGAACTCACGGCGAGTGCGACCAGCCAGGCCCGTACTGACTACGGGGATAACGTCACCGAAGAGACGCTCGATGACATTATCGCGTTGCAGAACACGGTCATCGATGGGCTGACCGATCCCGATCTCACCGACTACGACGACTATGCGACCCGACGCGACGACAACGAAGCCACGCTTTCGGATTCGTTCGGTCGCGAACTCGACGATGGGCTCCGGGAGGCCAACGACGCGATCAAGACGGACGCCGCCGAGCAGGCCCGTACTGACTACGGGGACTCAGTCTCGAACGAGACGCTTGGTGACATCGTTGCCCTCCAGAATACAGTCATCGACGGCTTGACCGACCCCGATCTCACCGACTACGACGAGTATGCAACCCGGCGCGATGCCGACGAGACTGCCCTGGAGGAATCCCTCACCACTGAGTTAGAAGACCGGCTCGGAGATGTCAACGAAGAGATCAAGGCGGACGCTGCCGCGGAGGTCCAATCCGAGTACGGGGACGACGTCTCCGCGGAGACGCTGGCAAACATCACCGCATTGCAACATACCGTCATCGACGGGCTCACGCGACCAAATCGGACGTACGACGAGTACGCAAGCCAGCGTGACGCCGACGAAGCCGCCCTGGCGGCTTCGTTCGACCGTGAACTCGACGACAAACTCAGAGACGCCGGGACAGAGGTCAAAGCGGATGCCGCAGATCGGATCCGGAATGAGTACGGCGATGACGTGTCAGGGGACACCCTCGATGATGTCATCGCGCTGCAAAACACAGTCGTCGATGGATTGACTGACCCTGATCTCACGTACGACGCGTACGCCAGCCAGCGTGACGACGCCGAGGCTGCCCTGGAAGCGTCACTCGCCGCCGAACTCCGCGACCGGATCGACGACCAGGTCGACGATCGCATCGCACTCGGGAACGTCACCGGCGAGGGGGCCGACGCGCTCTCGACTGTCCGGAGCGGCGTCGGATTGGTCGGCTCGCTCGGACTCGTCCTGGGACTCCTCTTTTTGGCACTGGTCGGCGTCGTCTACGCCATCACCCGGTCGATCCACCGGACGGTTTCGACGACCGGGTATTCGCTGCTGGTCGCCGGCATTGTCGGCGTTGCCGTCGGGATCCTCGCGAACGCTCCGGTACTGGATCTCGTCGATACCGCCCTCGAATCGTCCGAGGACGAGCTGTCCGGCACCGGCGTCGGCGAGGCGATCCGAAGCATCATCGAGAGCCTGTTCGGTGCGCTGACGATGCAATCGGCCGTGCTTGCAATCGTCGGCGTCGTGCTCGTCGCGTTCGTCCTCGCCGAGAAGCGTGGCCATCTCGAGGCGCTGAAAGAGCGGGCGCGCGGTTCCTGACCCCTCGCTTTTGAAGCACCGTCTCCGTCCCGAATACACCCCTTCCGGAACCCACCCGCCAAGAGTTAAGTAGCGTCCGGGGCGTCCTGCAAACGATGACCGACGACCCCGAGGAGGGGATGCTCTCCTGGGACGAATCCGTCTTCCGGGACGAGCACGTCTTCGAAATCGACTACGTCCCCGAGACGTTTCGCCACCGCGAGAGCCAGATGGAGAGCCTGAAATACGCCCTCCGGCCCGCGGTGCGTGGTTCCCGCCCGCTGAACGTCATCGCTCGGGGCCCGCCGGGGACGGGCAAGACGACGGCGGTCCAGAAACTCTACGGCGAACTCGGCTCCCAGACGGACGTCCGGGTCGCCCGCGTCAACTGTCAGGTCGACTCGACGCGGTATGCGGTGTTTTCGCGGCTCTTCGAGAGCGTCTTCGAGTACGAACCGCCGGCCAGTGGCATCTCCTTCAAGAAACTGTTCGGCCAGATCACCGAGAAACTCGTCGACGAGGGCGAGGTCCTGGCCGTCGCACTGGACGACGTCAACTATCTCTTCTACGAGGGGGAGGCCTCGGATACGCTCTATTCGCTCCTTCGCGCCCACGAGGCCCACTCCGGGGCGAAGATCGGCGTGGTCGTCGTCTCCTCGGACCTGGATCTGGACGTTATCGAGGAATTGGACGGGCGCGTCCAGAGTGTCTTCCGCCCGGAGGAAGTCTACTTTCCGAAATACGACGAGCCCGAAATCGTCGATATCCTCGACGAGCGCGTCGAGCGTGGGTTCCACGAAGGCGTCGTCGACGCGCCGATTCTGGACCGCGTGGCCGAACTCACCGCCGAGCAAGGCGGGGACCTCCGGGTCGGCATCGACCTGTTGCGCCGGGCGGGGCTGAACGCCGAGATGCGTGCGAGCAAACACATCGAGGGAGAGGACGTCGAGGCGGCCTTCGAGAAATCCAAGCACGTCCACCTCTCCCGGCACCTCACGGGCCTCTCCGACAGCGAGCGTACCCTGCTGGCGGTGATCGCCGATCACGAGGGCGAACTCGCGGGCGACGTCTACGAGACTTTCAACGAGGAGACTGATCTCGGGTACACCCGGTATTCGGAGATCATCAACAAACTCGATCAACTCGGACTGATCGAGACCAGCTATACGAGCGTCGATGGCCGCGGGCGCTCGCGTGAACTTTCCCTGCAGTACGAACCGGACGCCATCAAAGATCGGTTATAGCCCACGACCGCTCTCCGGAGGTCGGCTGTTGGTCGTCCCGTCTCAGTCCTCTACCGCGACGTCGACAGGGCTGTCAGTCTCTTCGGGTGCGTCGATAGCGACGTCGGGTTGCTCATCCTCGTCAGTGAGTGCCCAGGCGAGCACCGAAACGACGATCGACACCACGATGCTCGCGATCACGAGCCGACCGATCGATCGACCGTCGTCGGCGTCGGCAGCCTCGTCCGCGACGGTCGCTTCGGGTTCCGGTTCGTCCTCGTTGGCCATGCCGGGGCCGATTCTCGCGTTGTCGAGGTGGACCTCGAACAGTGTCAGGTTTTCTAGTACCATATCGACACTTCGCCCGGGACTGGTATATACCTGCCGTGCGCGACGCACGTGCGCCGGTGGCGTGTCGACGACCGAACTGATCGGAAAGCGCGTGGGCCGGCCCTCGCTCAGATTCGGAGCCGGCGGACTGCTGTCGTTGCGTCGCTGAGGGAATCGTCGCTCGCGGCGGCGACGATCAGTCGGCTCTCGCCGTGGTCTACGTCAAGCGTTCCCTCGAAGGTCCCATCTTCGACCCGGATGCGCGTCGAATCCACCGGGCTCTTGACTGCCACTACCTGCCCGTCGGTCTCGCCGAAGACCTCGATACTGTTGCCGCGGAACGTCGTTTCGACCCGCAGGTCGGGACGCTCGGCGTCGTGTAGGCCCCGCTCGCGGAATCGGTCGGCGACGACTTCGGGCGTCTCGACGGGTTTGCCGGCGTCGATACCGTGGGCCAGCCGGACGTACTGGGCCATCGCCCAGGCCAGCGGCGTCGCCGACCCGGTCCCTTCGCCGAACTCCCAGCCGTAGTCGGTTTCGACATCCCGGTCCCAGACCTGCTCGGCGATCATCCGCCCCTCGTTGGCGAAGGTGGCCATCGCCCGCAGGCACCCCGCCGCGCCCAGGTCCGTCTCGGTATGGAGCTCGAACTCGCCGCGTTCGCCCGTCAACAGCGGCCATAGCCGCCCCTTCCCCGAGTGCTCGACCGACCAGGGGGCACCCTTATCACCCCGCTCGCGCTCGCCGTAGCCGTCGCCGTTGTACCGATAGAACCCGGCGGCCTCGCCCACGTCGACGCGGATCGTGTCGTCGACTTCCACGAGTGAGTTCCCGATCACGGGATCGTCGGCGGGCGTGATGCCCAACCGGACGAGCTCCAGAAAGCCGGCGTCGAGGACGTCGCGTTCGTCCAGTGTGGGTCCGTCGTTGGCCAGCGTCCGGAGGTAGCCGGCGTCCGGGTCGCCGTCGGCCGTCACCCGCACGTAGTACGGTGTCGTCGTGTGCCGATCCGTCCCGGTCGTCGTCGCGGTCCAGGAGTCGACCGACCTCGCCCACTCGTCGGCGACCGCCTGCCAGACCAGCGCGTCGGCGTCGTGATCAGTCTCGGCAGCGAGCTGACTCGCACAGGTCAACCCGGCGATCTCGGCTGCGATCGACGACGGCGAGTATCCCGACTCTTCCTCCCAACGTTCCTGGGCGGAGTCGGGGCCGTTGCGGGCGACGTAGTCGGCCGACCGGGCAACGTTGACGTAGTCGTAATCGGTGTCGGCAAAGCCGATCCCCTGGTTGGCGAGCTGGTAGGCCATCACCTGCGGGAACGAGATGTTGTCCATCTGTTCGCCACCCCACCGCGTCCGCCCGTCGACGTAGGTGTTCTGGGGGATAAAACCACGTTCGTCCTGCTGGTACTCGTAGATGTACTCGAGTTGGGCCTGGGCGATATCGAGCGCACCGACGGCCTCGAAGACGGTGAACACCTGATAGAGATCCCGTGACCACACGAAGTTGTAGCCGTACCCTTTCGGTTCGTCGGCGGGGACGGCCTCGCCCCAGGGAACCGATGGCGAGGCGATCGACGCGCCGTGGAAGGTCTTGTCCTCGACGGCGTAGAGACTCATCAGCGACGTGCGGTACTGGGCGGCAAGCGTCTCGTCGTCCGCGACGGCCCCGGGGAGGGGCTTGTCCGCCACGAAAGTCCGCCAGGTGTCGTCGTAGGCCGTGCCGACGGTCCCGAAGCCGCGTTCGAGCGCGCCAGTGGCCTCACCGAGCGCGGCAGCCGTATCCGCGTGCCGGGCGAATCCGAGTGCGATCGTCCCGGCCGTTCGGGTGCCGGTCCCCAGCCGGCCAACCAGGACGACGTTCTCGCCGTCGACAGTCTCTCGGGCCGGCGGTAACTCGCCGTCACGGTACAGCGCCCGGAGTTCCTCGCTGCCGGCCGTGGCGACTGTCGCCCACTCGAAGCGACTTGCCGCTGCCATCGCGATCGCCACCGAGTACGCCTCCCCATCGGCGTCAGCCAACAGTGTGCCGTCGGTCTCGCCGGTGTAACCCGTCGGATCGCGGGCGACCAGGTGATGGTCGCCCCGGTTGCCGAGTCTGATCCCCCGGTCGGCCACGGCCGTATTGGTGAGTGCGACGTCCGTGACTGCGTAAATCTCGTATTCGGTGTCGTCGGTCGCCTCGAACGACACGTCGGCGACGAGGGCGTCGTGGCTGGGATCGGTGACGTACTCGACGGTGAGTTCCCAGGTATGGCCCTGGCCGTTGCCCCCCTCCTCGAAGACGTGACGGAACCGAAGCGATTCGTCGTCTATCGGCTCGACGCGTCGTTCTAGGGTGTCTTCGGAGCGACGGTCCTCTTTGTGGGTTCGGATCGTGTATTCGCCGTCCGCCGACCGGACCAGGAAATCAAGCGTCCGGACGTTCATGAGGTCGACCCGCGGGAATCGCACTTCCGTGAGGGCTCCGCGGGTGAGTGTCGACCAGACGCGCGAGGGGTCGGCGGTATCGTGGTCGGCCGCGGTCACCAGCCCGAGTTTCTCGCCGGTCGTCCAGGTGGGTTGTTCGTCCGGTCCCTCGATCGCCGTTCGGGCCGGGAGTGCGGCCTGGTCGTCGAGCAGCGCTGTTGTGTGCAACCGCAATGCGTGTGCCCATCCCAGCGGTGCGGCGCTGTCGAGGTCGCCGTTGTCGAAGACCTGTTCGGCGAGGTAGCCTGCTTCCGTCGTTAGTGCCCCGTCCTCGTCGAGTAGCTCGTAGAGCTCGGCCGCCTGGTCGAGGAAGCGATCACCGTCCCGGTCGTGCGCGTCGAGCAGGACGGCTAGTTTCGCGGCGGCCACCGCCCCCCAACTCGTCGAGACCGACCAGATCTTCTCGTGGCCCTGGTCGTCACGACGCCACTGATCGCCTTCGTACCGGGCCAGACCAGCGACCGGACTCCCGTCAGGATCCCGATACAGCGTCCCGATCGTCGTCTCGACGTGAGTTTCGAGGCGATCGACCAACTCCTCGCCCAGGATCGTCCCCTCGACGTGATCGTACGCGTCGACCGCCTCGACCAGCGCCAGCCCGGCGCTATCGAGCCGACGGTCGGGTTCGGCGTCGTCCAGCCGCATCACGTAGGCCCCCATCTCGTCGTCCCAGAGAGTCGAGAGCCCGGACAACACCGCTTCGGCTCCACTCAGTGCCCGCTCGCGGATCGGCTTTCGAATCGGTGCTCTGGCGACTGACGACAGCGCCTCGATATAGGTGGCTGCCGTGTGGAGTGACTGCCCGGTGGCGTCCTCCCAGAGTGTCTGACAGGGAGATGGCAACCCGTTGTCGTCGATGTCCCGCACCAGCGCGTCGACGGCTTCGACGATCGTTTCTCGGATGGAAACGGTCACGTCGTCCTCGAGGTCGCCCTGGCGCTCTCGAAGCAGCGTCGCCAGGAACGCCGTCACGGAGGCGGTCTGGTCGGCCTGGTACTCCAGGGACTCGTCGTTGTGTTCGACGTTCGCGTTCGCCCAGCCCGGTGCTAGCGAGCCGTCCGAGGCCCAGACGCGGTGGGGCCAGGTCCCGTCGGGAAGTTGCTGGCGGCACTGAAAGCGGGCGCTGCGCTGGAGTGCGTCGAGAACGTCCATCTGGAGGCGGTCCCCGGCCGCAAGCAGTCGGTGAGCGATCTCGGCGTCGTCACGGAACCAAACGTAGCCATAGCCTCCTGAATTGGCGAAGAACGTGTCGAACTCCGGGGCTGCGATGTGGCCCCCGTCTTTCGCTTCGAGCAGGTCAAGCACTCGCATGTCCGTCCGAACCAGCGACGAACGGGGCGTCTCCTGGGGAACGGTAACAAAGGTGCGGTCGCGGGCCGCTTCCCGGAGGGCGTCAGCGCTCGCGTGCTCGCGCGCACAATTGCGGAGATCCGCAAGCGCCGTCCCCCGGTTGATCTCGGCGTGATCGGAGAGCTGGCTCACCAGCGTCGTCCGGTTGCTCCGGCCGGCCCGTTTGAGGGGTGCACTCACCAGGAAGTCCCCGCTGAGGCGGGTCTGGTCGTAGGCCTGTGTCGCCGTCCCGCGCGGGAACGAAACCGGCTCATCCCCCAGGATCTCCTCGAACTGCTCGGGGCGCTGGCCCTTGATCGATTCGAGCCCCGTCGAGGCCGCCAGGTAATCGTGTTCGCGCCGGTGATAGACTTCCAGCGCCCGCGTGCCGTCGGGCCCGCCGTCGTCGTGGATCAACGCTCCGACGCCCCCCTCCTTGCCTTCCGGGGCCAGCGTGAGGAAGGCGACCAGGCTGGCCGCTTCCGGGACGGCACCCCGAAGTTCGACGTGGGTGACGTGGGCCCGCCCGAGTGTCAGGTCGTACTGGTGGACGGTGTAGGCACCCGCGTCGTATTCCGTCTCGACGAGCCTGGTGTCCCGGTAGTAATGCTGGCGGATCGTCTCCAGGTCGTCGAACCACTGGACGCCCTCCGCCGTTTCGATCCCAAGCCGCGAGCGATCGAGGCCGTACAGCCCCGACAGCGGCGAGGAGTAATCCCGTATCGATCCGTCCGGCTGGACGTGGACCAATCGGTCCTCGTACCCCGAAAAGGATCCCTCGATGGTCTTGCTCTCGTCGGGAAAACGCCCGCTTTCCCCCTTGTATTCGTTGAGCGCCGTCTTCAGCCGCATGCCTACCTACAACGTACAGGCGCAGATAAACTTGCCACTCTGTTTAACTGACGTTTCCATTCGAATATACGTCCCACGTCGGTCCGCGGCGGCAACTGGCCCCCGACTGGTCGTCCACCCAGTGGCCACACAGCGCTCCGTTACGCCAGGACTGTGTCCGGGTCCGCCGGGATCACGGCGACGGTGTCGACCGTCAGCCCCCCGGCTGTCCCGATCGACCGTCCGGAGACGGCGTCGCGTGTCCCGGTGGCCGCTGGCAGGGCAACTGTCGCTGTCCCGGAGCCAAAGTGCAACACGACGGCGACCGCGTCGTCGTCGCGGACGCGACCGAACGCGACGACACGGTCCGCGTCGCCATCCCGGACGGCGTACTCGACTCGCTTGAAGTCCCCCTCGGGACCGAGTGCCGGTTCATCACGGCGGGTCGTCGCCAACTGCCGGACGAACGACTGCAACTCCTCGTCGGTGTGATCCCAGGCGAGGTCGTCGCGCTTGCCGCGCTGGCCGAACTCCTGGCCGGCGTACAGCATCGGTGCCCCGGGAAGCGTAAAGAGTGCGCCCGCGGCGGCTGCGGCGGCCGCCCGGCCACACTCGACGATGTAGCGCGTCTCGTCGTGGTTTTCGGCATAGAGCATGAAGCCGGCGTGGGGTGGGAATCCGATCTCGGCGCGCTCGTCAACGGCGTCGAGAATCCCCTCGGCGGGCGCGCCGTTCCCGACTCGTCGGAGAGCGGCGTAGGTCGTCGAGTCGAAGTGCATGTCGAAACACCCGCCCTGGAAATCCGGGATGTACGGGATCGTCTCGTCGAGTAGCAGGAAGTCGTCGTCGATCGCCTTCGCCCGGTCGTGGACCTCCCGCCAGAAGGTGTTCGGGACAGCCCACGCCATGTCGATCCGGAAGCCATCGACCAGCGGTGCCCACTGATCGATCGCGTCAAGGAGGTGCCGGCGGACCGGCAGGTGGGTGAAATCGAAGTTCGCGATGTGTTCCCACTCGAAGTACGTCTCTGGTTCGCCGGGGCCGCGCCACTCGTACCACTCGTGATACTCGCTGTCGGGATCGGCGACGGCGGCCTGGAAGTGTGGATGGGTCCGCGCCGAGTGGTTGCACACGAGGTCGAACAGGACGTTCATCCCGCGGTCGTGGGCCGCTTCGACCAACCGCTCGTAGTCCGACCGTGTCCCCAGATCCGCGGCGATCGAGAAGAAATCCGTGATGTTGTACCCGTGGGGCGCGTGATCGTTCTCCAGGACTGGCGTCAGCCACAACGTATTGACGCCCAGCGACTCGAGGTGGTCCAGGCGATCGATGATCGCGTCGAACGCGGACCGCTCGTCGCTTCCAGCACCCTCCCCGTCATCGTCCGGGTTCTGGCCCGCGAAGGTTCGGACGTAGATCTCATAGATGACCGCGTCTTCGGCCCACGCCGGCGGATCGTACAGATGGCTCGCGGAGACATCGCCAGCCGAACTCACCGCCGTTCCCGTCGCCTCGCCGCGCGCGAACTCCACGGCGTCGGGGACGCTGTAGCCGGTGTCCCCGACCGAAACAGCGTGCACCCGGAGTCGATCGCCGATCCCAGCCAGGGGAACTCGGAGTTCGGTGTCCGCGATGGCGACCGCGTCCCGGTCGACGGCGTCCCGATCGTCGAGCAGGAACTCCACGTCGAGATCGGACGGCGTTTCCGTCCCGTCGGGATGGGGGATCGGCGTGGCCCGGACGACGGCTTGTGCGCCCTCGATGGCGGGTTCGAGCCGAACGCGCGGTCGGCCGCCGTCGCCAGTCGGGACCGAGACGCCGCCACTCCCGGACCCCCTGTTTACGCCCGACCGGCCGCTGGCGCCCTCGCCGCTCTCGAAGCCGCTTCGGCCGGCCGAAACGCCTGATTCGCCCCCGGTCGCCGGGGAGCGTGACGAACCGAACGCACGAACGGTGAGCTCGTGGTCGCCGTCCGGTGCCGAGAGGTGGACGACGTAGGTCCCTTCCACGTCGGGTTCGAAGTGCTCGACGGCGGCGTCACCGACGGTTACTGTCGATCCGTCCGGTCGGTTCGCTACCGTCCAGGCGTAGGCCGCATCCGGGTCGGGATCGCGGGGGGCGAGTTCGATCGCCTCGCCAACGGCGACGAAGCGAGGTGGGCCAGGGTGGTGCATCCTACCTCGTAGCTAGATGACAGACGCCTTTGTCCTTGTGGTGGTGACAGACACTGCCTTCCACCCGTCAGAACGCTTAAGTCCGGACTCGACGGACATGTACCCATGGGTTCAGGTGCGTCATCGGGTGGGTCAACCGCGGAGACGCCCGTCAGTGTCACGACCGAGATCGAGGACGGTCGAACGATCGTGACTGTCTCGGGGGCTCGGAACGTCATCGTCGTCGTCAACTCCGCGTCCGGCGAGCGCGTTTATCTGCCGCCCGGCGAGACTAACGACGCGGGTGAATCGAGTCCATATCGTCCGACGGACAGCAGCGATAGCCCCTACGAAGGAATAGCGGACGACAGTCCCTACGGCTCGCGCCCCCAGCCGGACGCCACCCTCGGCGTCAATCCAACGGCCAACGGGTTTCGCCTAGTCCATCCCGAACCCGCCGATGACGTTCGATTTCTTCGGTGACGACTCCCCGTTGAGGCGATTCAGCGAACGACCGTCACCGGGACCGGTGCCTCACTGACCACGCTGGTCGCCACTGTCCCGAGCAGGCGGCGGCCTGTGTCTGTGCCGCTTCGATCACCCGCGCTGCCCTGGCTTGGGCCTCGTCGATCCGTTCATCTTCGGTCGGCATCACGCGGGCTTCACTCATCCCCGCATCGAGCGGCGTGATCACGTTCAGGACAGTAATCGGGCACTCGAATACGCCAGGGCGTGTTCGAGTGCCGCTTGCGCCAGCGTCGAGCCGTCGAGCGCCACGAGAACGTGCGATGGAGCCACGATCCGCTCTTTGTTCCGGATGGCCTCGTCCGCTCCGTCGATACGTGGTCTTTCACCGTTCGGACCGACGACCGCTACGCGTCGAGGATATCGTGATAGAACTCGACGTGCTCGTCGGCGACGGTGTCCCAGGTCCGCTCCTCGTAGGCGGGGAGGGGGCCGGCGTCGAGCGCGCGTCTGATTCCGTTCGCGATCGAACGGGAGTTCGGTTCGACCTCGACGATACACCCCTCGGGCAGGATCTCGGCCGCCCCCGACTCGCAGGCGACGACCCGGGTCCCGACCGAGAGGGATTCGACGATGGTGATACCGAAGGGCTCCGACAGCGACGGCGAGACGAAGACATCCGCACTCGCGTAGTAATCACCCAGTTCGGCCTCGGGTACGTAGCCGACGAACTCGACCATCGCCTCGATCCCCAGGATCTCGACGAAGCGCTTGAGGCGATCGGTCAAGTGCCCGGTGCCGCCGATGACGAGGGTGACCTCCTCGGCGTCGAGTCGGTCAAGCGCGTAGACGAGATGTTCGATCCCCTTCTGGTGGGTATGTCGCCCCACGAAAAATAGCATCTGTCCGTCGATTCCCAGCTCGGCGGCGATATCGCGGCCGGTCGTCTCGACCGAGGAGAAGCCGTTGTAGATCACCTGCGGGTCGCCGTCGTACTGTTCGCGGACTGACCGACGGAGGACCTCGCTCACGGCGATGAGGTGATCCGCCCCCTCGACGATGCGCTGTTCGGTCCGAACTTCCCGATCAGGGGGATTTCGATTTCGGTCGGACGTCAGTGAATGAAACGTCGTCACCCACTCGACGTCGTGGGTACTCGCGGCCCGGGACGCCGGTCCGTAGCCGAACCAGTCGTGAGTGTGGACGATGTCGGCGTCAGCGGCGCGGTCGGCGAACTCGCCTGCGAGTCGGTTGATCCGATCCGCGACGTCGCCCTCACCTGTCGGGACGCCGTGGATCCCGTCGCGATCCGGCGCGTACTCGGCCGGCAGCACGAGTTCGATCTCGACATCGTCGCGGGGTTGGAACTGCTCGAACAGTTCCCCGACCGCCGTGTCGAGACCGCCGCTCACGTTCGGCGGGAACCCCCAGCCGAGCATCAGCACCTTCGGTACCATTCGTTGTGAATGGTTGCGGTGGCGGTTACTTCACTGTTCGCTTCACCGAAACGGAATGTTCGGCCGAACCCCGGCCGGATTTTCGACGCCTGCCTCTCCCGGGCTGGATAGGGTGTCCGGCCCCCGCCACCCTAAATAGTCAGGGAGATGACAGTCACCGACTTCTTGGTGTGGGCCTTCGAACCGTCGGTCATGTTCGATCGGCAAAGCGGTGTGTTCCTGCATCTCACCTCACTCCCCGGCCCGCACGGCATCGGCGACCTCGGTGCTGGTGCCCGGACGTTTCTGGACGTGCTTGAGCGCGCCGAACAGTCGCTGTGGCAGTTCTGTCCCGTAACGCCGACGGTGGGGGTGCACGGCCACTCGCCATACGCTTCGCCGTCGGCGTTCGCCGGGAACCCGCTGCTCGTCGACCTGACCGCCCTCGTCGATCGCGGCTGGCTTGGGGCGAAAGCGCTCGAAGATCCGCCGGCCGATCCCCACACGGTTCACTACGACGACGTGGCTGCTTTCAAGCGTGACCGGCTCCGCATGGCTTTCGAAGGGTTCGAGGCGAACGCAGGCGAGGATGCGCGGGCGGCCTTCGACGCGTTCCGGGAGCGCGAATCGACGTGGCTCGAAGAGTACACCGTGTTCGCGGCGCTGAAAGCGGCCCACGACGGGGCACCCTGGGTCGAGTGGCCGGCCGACCTCGCCGGACGCGACGCTGGGGCACTCGCCGCCGCGCGCGAGAACCACGCCGACGCGATCCGGTATCACGCTTTCGTCCAGTGGATCTTCGACGAGCAGTGGCGTGACCTCCGGGCCGCGGCCGATGAGCGCGGTATCTCGCTGGTCGGCGACCTCCCGATCTACGTCGCCTGGGACTCGGCGGACGTCTGGGCGAACCCGGACGCATTCGAACTCGACGAGGCGGGACAGCCGACTGCGGTGGCGGGCGTGCCGCCGAACCCCGGCGACGACGGCCAGCGGTGGGGCAACCCGGTTTACGACTGGGAGACACTCCGGGCCGACGAGTACGGCTGGTGGCGGCATCGACTGGATCGGCTGCTCTCGCTGGTGGACATCGCCCGGATCGACCACTTCAAGGCCTTCGACGAGTACTGGGCGATCCCGGCGAACGCCGATGATCCGGCAGCCGGCGAGTGGCAACCCGGTCCCGGCGCGGACTTCTTCGAGACAGTCCGTGCAGAACTGGGTGAGTTGCCGTTCATCGTCGAGGACCTGGGCTTTCTCGACGAACGTATGGTCTCCCTCCGGGATCAATTCGAGTTCCCTGGTATGCGCGTGCCTCACTACGCCGACTGGTGTCAGGAAGGCCATCGCTACAAGCCGACCGTCTACCCGGAGAACTGCGTCGCCTATACGTCGACCCACGACACGGACACCGCCGTCGGCTTTTACGAGGACCTTCCGGCCGACCAGCGCGAGTGCCTGGAGTACGCACTGGCGACCGACGGCGAGGGGATCGCCTGGGACCTGATCGAGGCCGTCTGGCACTCCGAGGCGACACTGGCGCTGACAACCGTTCCGGACCTTCTCGAACGGGACAGCGAGGCGCGACTGAACCGCCCCGGGACCGACGAGGGCAACTGGACGTGGCGGGTGAGTGCCGACGAACTCGACGGGGATTTCGTCGACCGCCTGGCGTCGATCACCCGGACGGCTCTCCGCTAGTTCGGCACTCGCTCACATTTTCGCCCCGACCCGATCACTCCGAGTCGCGGTGCTGTTCCCACACCCAGGGGTCGGGTGGCGTCTGGGTGAGTGAGGTGTGGGCCCCGATCTGGGCGTTCGAGAGGTTGACGTCTTCGAGCTCGGTTTCCTCGTCGATGAGCGAGGAGATGATCCGGCAGCGTTCGAGGGATGCGTCCGGGAAGACGACCGACTGTTCGAGTTTCGAGTTGACGACCGTCGCGCCCTCCATGACGTGGACGTTCTCCCCGAGGTCCGACCCCTCGACCGTCGCGTCGGGATGGACGAGCGTCCCACCGTCGAGATACCACGCGACGGCGTCGAGATAGCCCTCCGGCGTCCCGATGTCGAACCATGCCCCCTCGAAGGGGAACGCGTACACCGGTTCGCGCTCGATGAGCCACTGAATGAACCAACCGGGTTCGTCGGGATTGTTATCGCCCGAGAGATACGTATCGAAGAGTCCCACCGTCTCGGCGGGGAAGGCATAGCACGCGATCGAGACGAGGGTGCTCGCCGGGTCGTCGGGTTTCTCCTGGAACGCGACGACGCGGTCGTCCTCGACGTCGATCACGCCGTACTGGGTTGCGCTCTCCAGGTCGCCGACGTCGTAGGCGGCCAGCGTCGGCCCGTCGTTGGCCTCGAAGGCGTCGACGAACGCCGAGATGTCGAAGCTGATCAGGTTGTCCCCGGCGATCACCAGCGTGTCGCTGTCGATGCCCTCGCGCTCGACCAGTTCGCCAAGCGCCCCGACGACGCCGAACTTCTCGTCCTCCGCGCGGGCTTCCTCGACGGAGACGCGTGGCTTCTCGAAGGGCGAGTCGGCCAGGTGGTTGCGGAACTCCTCGGCGAACTCCTCGTTGGTCGAGACGTAGACGTCCTCGATGCGGTCGTCGGCTTCGAGTTCCCGGAAGATGCGATCGATCACCGTCGTGTCGCCGATCGGCAGGAACATCTTCGGCCGGTTGCGGGTGATCGGCCACAGTCGTGTCGCGAACCCACCGGCAAGTACAACGGCATCCATGGATTGACAGATGGTGTCAATCCACTTTGGTGTGCCGGTGACCGCAACGCTTGTTCGAGCGTCGAGTCCGGCTTACGCTTCGAGCTCGAATCGACCGGTATCGACGAGGTCGTCGTCGGTCCAATAGAACAAATCGGGTTTGTGGATCGCATCCGTCGCCATCGCTAATTTGGCTCGGCTCCCGCATTACTGTTCCAAAGTCGATATTTTGGCCGCGGCTGTCGATGAAGTAACGCAGACACTGTACCGGGAATTGACCTTCAGCTACTGCACAAGAGCGCGGATTTTTAGTCCGGTGACCGACCGGATGATTCAGTTTGAATACCTAATCGGGATCAAACCTCACTTCTAGACCTCCGTACTCTCCGTTAGGATCAGATATTTGCACCCATGCAACTGGGCTTGCGACTCCTACTTCCCAATTGTCCACTCCCTCGGGCCCACTGACCTGTCCCATGGCAGTATAATGGCCAAGTACCTCATCTTCACTGTCTGTTGTTTCTGCTTTACGCACTACTGGCACGTCTTGCTCTATATATGAGTAGCCAGAATCTTCACCTTCTACATATACTATTTCAGATATGTTAAATGAATAGTTAAAACTTTCATCTCCTCTTATTTTCCTAACTACCGCGCGCCTGGCCCCCGATGCTAAAAGATCTCCTTCTACCACCTCCGAATTGTGCTTATCATTGTCCCCGCTACCGTTTATTCCCCCACTCGCCACTGTATTCAGGTCGAATTGCACGGCCGAGCCAGACTCTTGGTGGACCGCAATAATTTCACCGATTTCATGGGGTAGCCAATATCGGTCTTCATTGTTTTCAGAGACTTTTCCGTAGACCTGATTGTCTACGACAGTGACCCCGTCGTCGCTATCTATATCCAGCCCTTTCGGACTGCTATCCCAGCATGTCCCTACGTCGTTGGCCGTACCTGCGTTTGGAAGTATAATATCATATTCCCAACTGCTGCTGGTGGAGGCCACCAGCACTTCACCGGGCAGAGTTTCTACATCACTGTCACAATATTCGGTAGAATTCACTTCTTTACCGGCCAGCGTCTCTACTTCAGCTTCGGTTGCCGCTCCAGTACCGGTCGCAGCCATTCCACCAGCGATTCCGACCGCACCGAGAGCAGCTGATCGGAGGAACTGTCGTCGACTGGGTTTTCTCTCTCTCATAATCCATTTTGGATGTCCTGGCCCATTATTATAATATTTTTCTATATGATTCTGATATTTCGTCTTCGGTGTAACTAACAATCTCGTCCATACCTTTCTCCCCAATTAGCAGGAGCCGACTGGGCTGATGACAGGCCACCGGCGTCAGGAGATAACTGTCCCGTGGGTCGTCGCCGGCCGCAACGACACTGGTCCCCTCGATACCCCTATTCTCGGAGTTCGAACCGCGCGGTGTCGACGATATCGTCGGCGGCCTGGCCGACCATGAGATCGAATTCGCCGGGTTCGGCCGCCCACTCCTCGTCGGCGGTCCAGAACGCCAGGTCACCCTCGTCGATTTCGACCGTCACGGCCGCCGACTCGCCGGGTTCCAGATCGACGGTCTCGAAGCCAACTAACTCTTTGCGTGGTCGCGACCGGCTCCCCACGAGATCGTGGACGTACAGCTGGACGACGTCGCGGCCGGCGACATCGCCGGTGTTCTCGACCGTGACGGTCGCCTCGAGCGTCTCGCCGGACGAGAGCGCGTCCGAGGAGAGGCTCAGATCGGTGTAGGCGAAGTCCGTGTAGCTTTCACCGTGGCCGAAGGCGTACAGCGGCTCGTTGGGCACGTCGAGGTACTTCGAGGCGTAGTCTCTCACGCCCTCTCCCGGCGGCCGGCCCGTCGGCAGGCGGTCGTGGGCGACCGGGATCTGGCCCTCGTTGTAGGGGAAGCTCATCGGCAGATGGCCGCCCGGGACGGCCTCTCCGAACAGCGCTTCGGCGACGGCCGGGCCGCCCTCGACGCCGGGGTGCCAGACGTCGAGGATCGCCGGCACCGACTCGGCCAGCCACTCGATCGCGAGCGGCCGGCCGTTCATGAGCACGGCCACGACGGGCGTGTCGGTCGCTCCGAGTGCCTCGATCAGTCGCCGCTGGTCGCCCGGCAGGTCGATCTGACTCCGGCTCGCGGCTTCGCCCGTGATGTCGGCCGGCTCGCCAACCACGGCGACAGCCACGTCGGCGTCGGCCGCCGCGTCGACCGCCGCCTCGATTGATTCGTCCGTCACCTCGCCAGGGAGGCTATACCCCGGCGCGTACGGGACCTCGCGATCGAGGAATGATTCGAGTCCGTCCCGGATCGTGATGACGTCCTCGGGTCGCCCCTCGAAACTCCAGGCTCCGAGGGCGTCCTCGGCGCTGTCGGCCAGCGCGCCGATCACGGCGACGTCGTCGGCCGGGTCGAGCGGGAGCCGATCGTCCTCGTTTTCCAGCAGGACGAAGGACTGCCGGGCGGCCTCGCGGGCGGCGTCACGGTGCTCGTCGGCGAGCATCGCCTCCTCGCGACGGTGTTCGTCGAAGTACCGGTAGGGATCCTCGAAGAGACCAAGCAGACCCTTGACGGTCAAAACACGCCGGACGGCGTCGTCGAGTCGGGCTTCGCTTACGTCCCCGTCGCGGACGAGGTCGGCGAGTTCGTCGATGACGACTTCGCTTGCCATGTCGATGTCGGAGCCAGCCTGGATCGCCTTGCGTGCGGCCTCTCGGCGGTCACCCGCGGTCCCGTGCTGGATCTGCTCGCGGAAGGACGCCCAGTCCGAGACAACCAGCCCGGAGAAGTCCCACTCGCCTTTGAGAATTCCGTCGACGAGCGATTCGCTGCCGCTCGCCGGAATCCGCTCGTGGACGTTGAAGGCGTTCATCAGCGATCCGACGCCTTCCTCGACGCTGGCCGCGAACGGCGGCAGGTGGCGCTCGCGCAGGGCCGTCTCCGAGACGTTGACGGTGTTGTACTCCCGGCCGCCCTCGACAGCGCCGTAGCCGGCGAAGTGTTTCGCACAGGCGAGGATAGTGTCCGACTTGCGCAGATCCTCGCCCTGGAAGCCCCGGACGCGCGCCCTGGCGAAGGCACTCCCGAGTACCGGGCTCTCGCCGGCCCCCTCCATGACACGGCCCCACCGTGGGTCACGCGAGACGTCGACCATCGGCGCGAACGTCCAGTTGTGCCCGTCGGCGCTGGCCTCCGTGGCGGCGATTCGTTCGGCTCGCTCCGCCAGGTCGGGATTCCAGGAAGCGGCCTGTGCCAGCGGCGTCGGGAAGACGGTTCGGTACCCATGGATCACGTCGTAGCCGATCAGGAGAGGGATCCCGAGGCGACTCTCCTCGACGGCGCGTTCCTGCAGCCGGCGTTTCGTCTCGAGGTCGCTGACGTTCAACAGCGACCCGACCTCGCCGTCGGCGACTGCCCCCTCGAGTTCGTCACTCTCGTCTTCAGTCCCCGTGATGAAGTGTACGGAACGCTGATTGAGTTGGCCGACTTTCTCCTCGACGGTCATCGCTTCGAGTAGCGACTCGACGTGTTCGTCGATCTCCGCCCGGCGGTCGTCGTCGACGTACTGACCGAGCCGTTCGTCCGAGAGTTGCATGCTACTGATCACTATCTCCCGTGCCCATTTAATCTTTGCAGAATAATTTCATCCCAAAAGCAGCCACGATGCTTGAAGCCGGCCCGGTCAGCCGCTGAACCCCTTGGTCATCCGAAAAATATACGTTCATCAATACATCATATATCCGTTAAGTTGTGGGCGACACATCTGTCATCAAATACCTGCTGTCCCGGGGAAACGCGTTAGAAAGTTATTCAAGTCCCGTTTCCGTCATTTGATGTATGGCGAAGCGACACTTACATGATATCGATACGAGCGTCGATCCCTGGGAGTTCGTCGACGACGTGGGGACGTTTCGACTGGACGACCCCCAGCGGTCGAGTTACCTGTATTTCCCGCTGGTCAACGAGGCGGGCATCATGTCGGCGATCACGCCGACGCTCCACGGCGACGTCAACGCGAGCCAACACGAGTTCCTGACGCCACCGACCGCCGTCGAGGACCTCCACAACAAGCGCTCTGCCCGGAACTTCTGGGTGTACGAACACGGCGAGGGACCGTGGTCGGCCGCCGGCAACAGCGCCACACAGATTCCCGAAGAACGCCCCGGCGGCGCGGAGTCCGTCTCGATGGAGGGCGGCCTGCTGTATCACGAGATCACCCGCGAGAACGACGAACGCGGATTGCGTGCCGAGATCACCAACTTCGCGCCGGTGCGGCCCGACATGGTCGAACTCATGCGCGTGGCCATCACGAACACCGACGATGACGCGAAGACGATCACGCCGACGGCTGCCGTCCCCATCTACGGTCGCTCTGCGGACAACGTCCGGGACCACCGCCACGTAACGTCGCTGCTTCAGGAGACCTGGACCGAGGAGTACGGCGTCCTCGTGCGTCCGACCCTCTCCTTCGACGAGCGGGGCCACACGCGAAACGAGACGACCTACGGTGTCCTCGGCACGGAAGCCGACGGGACGGCCCCCGAGAGCTTCTACCCCGTCGTCGAGGACTTCATCGGCGAGGGGGGCAACCTCGAGTGGCCCGAGGCCGTCGTCGAGGACCTCGAGGGCGTCTCAGCCGGCACCGAGGTCGACGGCTACGAGAGTCTCGGCGGCCTCCGCTTCGAGACGACGGAACTCGAACCCGGTGAAACCGCCGAGTACGTCGTCATGCAGACTATCTGGGCGGACGACCCCGACCCCGCAACCCTGGTCGAGCGCTATGGCTCCAGCGAGGCCGTCGCCGAGGAACTCGCCGCCTGTCAGGATCACTGGCGCGAGAAATCCAGCGCCGTCGAGTTCGACACCGGCGACGACACCTTCGATCAGTGGATGCGGTGGGTCACCCTCCAGCCCGTCTTCCGTCGCCTCTTTGGCAACTCCTTCCTGCCCTATCACGACTACGGCCGCGGCGGCCGTGGCTGGCGCGATCTCTGGCAGGACATCCTCTCGCTGTTGCTGACTGAACCCGACAACGTCACCGACCTGCTGTACAGTAACTTCGCGGGCGTGCGCTTCGACGGGTCGAATGCGACGATCATCGGCGACGAACCGGGCGAGTTCACCGCCGACCGGAACAACATCCCTCGCGTCTGGATGGACCACGGTGCCTGGCCGTGGCTGACGACCCGCTTCTACCTGGATCTCAGCGGCGACCTACAGTTCCTGCTGCGCGACCAGCAATACTACAAGGACCTCCACGTCGATCGGGCCAGCGAGCAGGACGAGGCGTGGTCGCCCGAAGACGGCACCGAACTCTACACCGACGACGGCGACGTCTACGAGGGCACCGTTTTGGAGCACCTCCTCGTCCAGCACCTCACGCAGTTCTTCAACGTCGGCGAGCACAACGTGATGCGCTTAGAGGACGCCGACTGGAACGACGCCATGGACATGGCCCCCGAACGCGGCGAGAGCGTCGCGTTCACCGCGCTGTACGCCTGGAACCTGCGGGACATGAGCGACGTCCTCGAGACGCTGCAGGCCGAACTCGGCGTCGAGGAGATCGAGATCGCCCGGGAGATGCAGACCTTGCTCGATACGCTCTCCGAGCCGGTCGACTACGACGAACCCGAGGCAAAGCAGGCGCAACTCGACGTGTACCTCGACACCTGGGAGCGGACGGTCTCCGGCGAGAAAACCACCGTCGCGATCGACGACCTGGCGGCCGACCTGGAAGACAAGGCCGAGTGGCTCTACGAGCAGCTGCGCGACCAGGAGTTCATCGAGAACGAAGACGGCCACCAGTGGTTCAACGGCTACTACGACGACAGCGGCCGGCGCGTCGAGGGCGATCACGACAACGGCGTCCGGATGACCCTGACCGGCCAGGTCTTCACGCTGATGGGCGGGGTTGCGACCGACGACCAGGCCGACGCCATCGTCGAGGCCGCCGACGAGTACCTCTACGAGCCGAAGATGCGGGGCTACCGCCTGAACACCGACTTCGACGAACTCAAGACTGACCTCGGGCGTGGCTTCGGCTTCGCGTTCGGGCACAAGGAGAACGGCGCGATGTTCAGCCACATGGCCGTCATGTACGCAAACGCCCTGTACCGCCGCGGGAAGGTCGAGGCCGGCCACAGGGTCCTCTCGGGCATCTACGAGCAGAGCACGGACTTCGAAGTCAGCCGGATCTACCCTGGCATCCCGGAGTACTTCAGCGAGCGCGGCCGCGGGATGTATACCTTCCTGACTGGCTCGGGGAGCTGGCTGCTGTTGACGACCGTCACCGAGGTCTTCGGCGTGAAGGGCCGACTCGGCGACCTGCGCCTCGAACCCAAACTCCTGGCCGAGCAGTTCGAGGACGGCGAAGCGGCGGTGACCTGCCAGTTCGCCGACCGCCGACTCGACGTGACCTACCACAACCCTGACGCCGCCGACGTCGACGACTACGAGATCACTGAGGTCACGCTGAACGGGGATCGCGTCGAGTTCGAACGCACCGACGACGGCGTCGTGATCGACCGCGACGTCATGACTGGTCTGGACAGCGAGGCCGTCCACGACGTCGACGTCACGCTCGAATAGGGATCGACGGTCAGACACCACCTACACACAACCATGGACCGACATTCATTCGACGACCGCGACCGTTTCGTCATCACCGACTACGCCGACCGCGACCCCTTCGCCAGCTTCCTGCCCGGCATCGCCGGCGAGATGGGCATCCCGCTGTGGGTCCTGTACGTCAATCGCGGGCAGGCCATCACCAGCATGGGCGTCGGGGACAAGGACGGCGCGATCACCGAGTTCCTGCCGGCGAACAAGGCCTACCGACAGACCCACGAGGTGGGATTCCGGACGTTCCTCGACGTCGATGGGACGTTCTACGAACCCTTCGCACCTGACTCCGATGGCGACCGCCAGATGCACGTCGGCGCGAACGAACTCGAGATCGTCGAGACTCACGACGAATACGGCCTGGAAACGACGGTCCGGTATTTCACCGTGACCGAAGAACCGTTCGCCGGACTCGTCCGGGACGTCACGATCGAGAACGTCGGCGCGGAGCCGACCGACCTCTCGGTGCTCGACGGCCTCCCCGTCGTCGTTCCCGCCGGCGTCGAGGACGCCGAACTCAAGAACGTCTCCCGGACTGCCGAAGCCTGGATGGCCGTCAAACATCTCGACTCGGGCTTTCCCTTCTATCAGGCCAACCCGACGATGGGCGAGGACGCGACGCTCGAAGCAGTCGAGGGCGGGCACTTCTACACGGCTGTCAGCGACGGCGAACGCCTCGATCCATTCGTCGATCCGGACGTCGTCTTCGGACAGGACACCGCTCTGGAGCGCCCCGACCCGTTCCTCGAAGGCGGCCTCGACGCGCTCACAGAGGCCGACCAGATCACGGTCGGCCGGACGCCGTGTGGCTTCTTTGGCACCGAGCAGACGCTCGAACCGGGCGAATCCCTCTCGCTCGATGCCCTCGTCGGCCACGCGGCCGACCACGAAGGCGCACTCGAGCACGCCGATCGGCTCGACGCCGACTTCGTCGACGAGCAGCGCGAGCGCGCGAACGACCTCGCCCGGGATCTGACGGACCACGTCGCCGTCGAGACCGCCGACGACACCTTCGACGCCTACACCCGCCAGACGTTCTTCGACAACGTCCTCCGTGGCGGGTGGCCGGTCCTGCTCGGCGAGGACGACGATATCGTCCAGCACGTCTACTCCCGCAAACACGGCGACCTCGAACGCGACTACAACGACTTCTACGTCGCCCCCGAGTTCTACTCCCAGGGCAACGGCAACTTCCGTGACGTCCTCCAGAACCGCCGGGAGGACGTCTGGCTCAAACCCGGCGTCGAGGACTTCAACGTCGTCTCCTACATGAACCTCCTCCAGGCCGACGGCTACAACCCGCTGGTGCTGGAAGGTAATCGCTTCTTCGTCGAACCCGACGATCGCGAGGCGATCCTCGAGCTGGTCGAGGGTCCGGACGCCGTCGAAGAGACGCTCGAAGACGCGTTCACCCCTGGTGGACTTCTCACCGCCGCGATCGTCGAGGACGGCGGGCTGACGGTCGAGCCCGACGAGTTCCTCTCGGTCGCCCTCGAGCAGGCGACCCGGCACTTCGAAACCGCCTTCGGGGACGGCTACTGGGTCGACCACTGGACGTACAACCTCGATTCCATCGAGAAGTACCTCGACATCTACCCCGACCGCAAAGCCGACCTCTTCTTCGGCCGCGAGGAGTACACCTTCCAGGACACCCACGTCAAGGTCCGCCCACGGACGCTGAAGTACGTCGAGATCGACGGCGCGGTCCGGCAGGCGAATCCGCTCGAATTCGACGACGAGAAGCGCGAACTCATCGAGTCCCGTGACGCCCGGCCGTTCGCGGTCCGGACCGACGACGGGCATGGCGAGGTCTTCGAGACGAACCTCCTCGGGAAGCTGACCACCCTCGGGCTGGTGAAGTTCGCGACGATGGACCCGCAAGGCATGGGCATCGAGATGGAAGCCGGCAACCCCGGCTGGGACGACGCGATGGCCGGGCTGCCGTCGATCTTCGGCTCGTCGATGCCCGAGACGTACGAACTCTCACGGCTGCTCGCGATGGTCCGGGACGCCATCGACGACGCTCCCGAAGACGTCGACAGTCTCACACTCCCCGTCGAGATCTACGACCTGCTGGAGGCGGTCCGTGAAGCCCTTTCGTGGTACCGCGAGACCGACCGCGCCGAGCGCGATCACGCCTACTGGGACCGCGTCGCGACCGCCCGCGAACAGTACCGCGACCGCGTCCACTGGGGCTTCGACGGCGAGACCGTCGACGTCACGCTGTCCGAACTCGACGACGCACTCGCGGCCTTCGAGGCGAAAGTCGAGCAGGGCATCGCTCGTGCCAAGGACCGCAACGACGGCGAGGTCCCGACGTACTTCCGCTTCCACGTCGAGGAATACAGCGAACGCGAGGTCGGTGACGTTCCGGAAGACCTCGACCACGCCGGTCCGTTCGTCGAGGTCGAATCCTTCGAACCCGAGGCTCTCCCGCTGTTCCTCGAGGGTCCGGTCCGGGCACTCAAGAGCGGTGCCGAGGCCGACAACGCCGCGGCCATCTACGAACAGGTCCAGGATAGCGGGCTCTACGACGAGAAACTCGGCATGTACAAGGTCAACGCCGACCTCTCGGGCCAACCGTTCGACATCGGCCGCGCCCGCACGTTCACGCCGGGGTGGCTCGAGAACGAGTCCATCTGGCTCCACATGGAGTACAAGTACCTCAAGGCGCTGCTCCGGGCCGGCCTCTACGAGGAGTTCTTCGCGGACTTCCGTGACGCGGCAATCCCGTTCCAGGACCCCGAGCAGTACGGCCGCAGTCCGCTGGAGAACTCGTCGTTTCTCGTCTCCAGCGATCACCCCGACGAGTCGCTGCACGGCCGCGGGTTCGTCGCCCGGCTGACCGGCTCGACCGTGGAGTTCCTCAGCATGCTCCATCACATGCTGTTCGGCGAGCAGCCCTTCGCGCTCGAGGACGGCGAACTCACGCTGACGCTCGATCCGAAACTCCCTGCCTGGCTGTTCGACGACGGCCGGCTCACGGGCACGTTCCTGGGTGAGACTACCGTCGAGTATCGCAACCCTGCGAACGAAAACACGTTCGGCGACGGCGTCTCTCCGGCGAGCGTGACCGTCGAATTTGCCGACGACGAGGGACACAGTCCCTCGGACAGCCGGACGGCGTCCGGCGACGGCGAGACCGTCGAGATCGACGGCGCGACGATCGGCGAGCCGTACAGCCGACGGATTCGCGACGGCGAGGCCGAGCAAATCATCGTCGAACTGCGCTGAGACCGATTGGCTGGCCCCGACTCAAGCGTCCGCGGCCCACGGCTGTCCGTCAGCCATCCGATAGACGCTTCTCGCCGCCACCAGCGCGATCGCGATCTCGAGTCCGCCGGCGGTCAGGAACGCCGCGAGAAAGCCGTAGCGATCGGTGACGACGCCGCCGACGAGAAAGCCCGAGAGCATGCCGAGGCTGCCGAAGACGTTGAACCCGCCCATGGCCGCGCCGCGCTCGCTCGCCGGGACCAGGTCAGTCACGAGCGCCATCGTCGCCGGGGCGACCGCCGCCCCGCAGACGCCGACGACGACCATCAACGCCGCCGCGAGGACGAACACCGGCGCGAGGCCGACGGCGATGATCGTGACGCCGTAAAGAAGCGACCCGACGACCACCGGGACAAACCGACCGACTCGATCCGAGAACTGTCCCATGTGGTACTGCAGGGCCGCGAAGGGCAGGAAGAACAGCGCCAGCGTCACGCCTGCCACTGCCGGCCCAACGTCGAAGGCATCGGTGAAGTACGCGACGCCAGTGAGCGCGAAGAAGCCGGCCGTCAGGCGATCGATGAACCCGAACGCGTAGGGCACGAACAGCGCCGGCCGACCGCGTAGCCGATCGAGAAGCGGTGCGAGTTCGATGCTACCCTCGGGCGTCCGATCCGGGACCGTCGCCGCGAGCAGCGCTGCGCCGCCCAGGACGGCCGCACCGGCGTACAGTGGGCCCAGCGGGTCAACCGTGGACAGCAAGCCGCCAGTGGTCGATCCCAGCGCCGCACCGAACCCGATCGCGGCACCGGCAGCCCCCATGTTCCGCCCGTGGCCGCCCGTGAGGTCCATCAACTTCGTGATCGACAGCGAGAATGCGCCGATGGTGAACGCACCGCCGAGGACCCGTAGCGCCAGCACACCGCCGAAAGCCACGCCGAAGTCCGGGGCGAACGCCACGGCGAGGTAGCTGGCCGCGCCGCCCGCAGCGCCGGCGACGACCAGCGGCGTCCGTCGGCCGATGGCGTCGCTCGCCAGGCCCCACACGACCGCGACGGTGACGAACGCGCCGAACTCGGCGACCAGAAACCACGTCCGGGCCAGGATGGAGCTACCACCCCCTAAAGCGCGGACGACCTCCTCCAGGCCGGGATAGAGCAACACCTGCGAGACCAGTACCGCCCAGACGACGACCGCGAGACGCGTCCGCTCGGTCATAGGCGGTGTCCGGGTAACTGCCATCCGTCGTCGCGCTGCCCAGCACCGCTATCCGGGGCCGTCACAGCGGGCCAATCAGCCAGCACCCTCATCACCTGACTGGATGGGTCCGCCACGTTTCAATGGTCGGCCTCAACTCTTCCGGCGACGTGCCCGCCCCCACTCTTCCCCCCGTCGGACCGCGTCCGGGATCGATCGCGCTACAGCGACACTGGCTCGTACCACTCGGCGTCCGGGAGCGGTGGGTCACGATCGCTGTAGTACTTCCGGCCGATCGCCCCCTCGCTGACCGACGACAGCACCGTCTGGCGTGCCTCCCGCTGGCTCCGGAGCGTTCCGGCCTCACACCGATCGATGGCCTCGCCGACCGTCTCCTTGCCGGTCTGCAACGCCAGTACGTGATCCCCGCAATGCTCGACGACGTCCGCACACTTCGCCGGATATGACACGTCTTCGAGGGCTTGTTCGATATTGAGGTACATCACGACCCCGTTATGCGGGCGCGTTAATTGATACCATGCCATTATATAGTGGCCCTTTATATGTTCGTGTGACAGGACGGGTTCAACTACCCGGATCGGCCAGTGGGGATCGGCCTGTCCGCCGGGACGAACTGCACAGGTGGCCGTCATCCGGCGGCTGTTTGGTGTCTCTCCGCTGGTGGTCTTGCGATCCGCGCCAAGCGATGTCGTCCTGCGTGTGCGATCCGCGGATTGCCGAGTGACGGGCGTTGTCAGAGGGTGAAAAGCGCTTACAGGCCATCGACGCCCCAAAACAATCCACTCGTTTAACAGGCCTTTCCGTGCACTGTCGAAATGGGCCGGGACGCCCCCGTCCCCGGCCAGGAGAGGTCCCGGAGCTGTCTGGATCTCCATGTACGGTGTCGCCAACGGGTTCGCCCCCCGAACCCGTTGCACACCGATTATCGACGCCGGGTTTACCCCCTTTCCCGGCATCCCCTTTCCCCTTTTGCTGAACTTTCAGCCGTGGCTGTCCTGATGGCCAGCCACTCGTTGACGGGAACCGCCACTGCGTCTCCGAAGCGGCCGACGCCTGGGATGCAGCCGGAATGTGACGTGGGTCCTCGGTTCTGCGCACGCACGGAAGGGAACCACGGCTGGCTCACGATGCGTGTCTGTCCGCCCGTAGTGCTGTACGTGTTCGCGCACTCGCGCGGTTGTGCCTGCGGGAGGCGCGGCTACGCGGTATGGGATGCTACTGGTTAGGGGTGTGTGAGAAAATACCGCGAGAAGATAGATGCTACGGCGCTACGTCAGGGTTCCCAGCTCGTCAGGATCTCGGAGGTGTCGGAGTTCGAAGCGCGCCACACGAGATCGATCGAAGCGTCGTCGAGATCGAGGTTGCTAAGACTGTTGCCATCTGTGGCTTCCAAATTCGAATTCGACGGGCTAATTTCAACCGAGTTGCTGGCGGAGACGTCCGTGGTTCCACCACTTAGTGTTTCCCACGTGTATTCACTTTTCAATTTGTCTGTATCAGTGCTGTCTCCGTCGTTGGATTCCACGTTCGTTGCGCCATCAATCACGAAGTACAATTTCGCACCGTCAGCTCCACCACCGCCGTCGTGGGTGAACGTCACAACGTCTGCTCCTGATGAGGACGTATCACCAGTCACGTCCCAGTTCGTCGTCGGTGCTGTTTCCTCGTTCGGCCCCATGTTCATCACGAACGTCGCGATCACCGCGGCCAGAATCACGGTGATCGCCACCATCAGGATCACGCCGATGACCGGCGAGACACCGCGATCGTCGTCGAAGAGGTAGCCCTTTAGATCCATGGTTTAGGGCTCCCAGGTCGTGAGGACTTCGGAGGTGTCGGAGTTCTCAGCCTCCCAGATGAGTTCGACGGATGCGACGTTAGCGGTTTTGTAATCGGCCGAGCTACCTGCTGAATCCATCTCAGCATACGGGGTGATCGTTCCACTAAGGCCACTATTCCATGCGTCCGAGGTGTTGTAGATCCGGAACGAACTCGATGCATTGAGTGTCACATCACTCCCGAAGCCATTGCTACCTGTGAGCTCGAAAGTTTCTTGCGACGGACTTGAAAGACCGTCGTAGCTCACGACAACACTCAGTTTACTCGCTTCGGCACCACCACCGCCCGTGTGGTCGATCAGAATATGGCTGGATTCGTTCGTGACGTCCCAGCTCGCGGTGGGTGCTGTCTCTTCGTTCGGCCCCATGTTCATCACGAAGGTCGCGATCACCGCGGCCAGGATCACGGTGATCGCCACCATCAGGATGACCCCAATTACTGGCGATACGCCTGTGTCGTCGTCGAGTAGGGATTTCAAATCCATACAGTGATAGGATACACGACAGGGTATAAAAATCGGGACGGATCGTTTTGGGGTCGACAGGCTTTTTCAGCCCGTGTAATTACCGTCTCACTCCAGTATCATCATCTGATAATGGCTCGCCGTATGGCGATTCAGTGAACAGACGCCCCGTGTTACACGATTGCTCCGGGTCGGCGGATTCGATCCGTGATTTTGGGGGGTCTTGCTGGCATTGCACCGCCGAAAAATACTTTTGAACTTACAATTGGTGGTGTAACGACCACCTCCACCAGTCCGTCACCGGCAATGCTGCCGTGGTGGGTGCCGCCTGCTCAGGACGTCTGTTCGTCGCAGAAGTAGTCCATCCTGGATTCGAACCAGGGTCGCGAGCCCCAGAAGCTCGCAGGATTGGCCACTACCCTAATGGACTCCGTGCATTCGAAGCGTCGCGGTTCCACAACTAAACCCTGTCGCTTTCGTGTGGCCCTGTTATTCATTCTCGACCGTTAACTCCGCATGCTCGGGTACTTCATAATGTTCTTTCCGATGACAGTTTGCACACAGCACTTGACAGCTATCGATTTCGTCTTTGATTTTCTGTTTCGCGTATCCGTTGGCGACCATCTTCGAAACGCCGAGTGTTTTCTCGTCTGCGTTTACGTGGTGAAAATCGAGCGCAGCCGGATTTCCTTCGCCACAACGTTTGCAGCGACAGTGTTCGGCTTTATAGTCGTGTAACCACCCGCGACGTCTCGCACGCCGGCGGTCCTTCTTGGCGATGTCTCGCTCTCGATTTTTGTAGTACCATCGCATGTTTCCGGACAGTTCTTTCCAGTCTTTCTCAGCTGGTAGTTCGACCCAGTCCGGCTTGGGTTGGACGTCAATTCCCCCATTTTCTCCTTGCGCATACGTCTGGAGACCTGCCGCTTCTTTCGCCTCGTTCCACCCACCGACAACCCGAAGAATGGTAGAGGCCGACGGCGTCAGTCCGAGCGCCTCGTACTCGGCTTTCGTCGGTGATGCCCCCAGACGCTCTGCCGCGTCCTGGATCGCGCGGATACAGTCTTCCCGACTCGTCATACGCCCCTTCCTTGCGTTGTCCCATAAAAAGTCCGGGCGAAATGCAGATGCTTGTCCCTGTCTTATACAGCCGTGTGGACCGCCAGACGATCATCGCGGAACTCGACGTCACCTCCCCACGGGTTGTGCTCGGCCCGACGCTCGCGAGCGACTACGACGTCACCGTCTATGCCGAACGGCTGCCCGTCTCCCACGAGGGGACGACCTGGTTTCACGTGACCGTCCTGGCTGCGGACTTCGACGCGTTCGAGGAGGTCCTCGCGGCGGATCCGACCGTCGCCAACAGCGAGGTCTTCGCTGCCTACGGCGACCGGCGGACGTACCGGCTTACGATCGCGCCGGAGGTGCCGGTGCTGACCGAACACGTCGCCAGTTTCGGCGACGAACTGCTCGACCTCCGTTCGACCGCGGACGGCTGGCGCGTCCGTATTCGAACGACCGACCGCGGCTCGATTCGCGAATTTCTGGCGTTCTGTGCCGAGCAGGACATCGACTGCCGACTCGCCCGCGTCTTCGAGGCGAGCGATCCGGTCGGCGAGATGGCCGTGCCCGTCGAACGCGACGCATTCGACATCCTCCACACTGCATACGACGCCGGCTACTTCGAGGTCCCACGCGAGACCTCACTTGCCGAACTCGCCGACCGCTTCGACGTCTCCGAGTCGACGATGTCCGTCCGACTCCGCCGGGCGCTGGGTCACGTCGTTGCAAGTCTCGTCGCCGCGGACGCATCTGCCGAGACGACTGACAGCGAGTAATCGGGTTTCGAGGCCACCGGCGCCTTGCTTATAAAGTCCGGAATAATTCGACAGAGATGGCATCCGATGGTACCGCCTACCATGTACTGTCATGAAACGGAACGTAACTATCGATGCCCGTGGCGGCCAACACGATCGCCCTGACGTTCGGCTAACCGTCGAGATCGCCGGACGGCGACTCGTCTATGCGGAAAGCGATCTCGAGTCCGTCGGCTTTACCGCAAACGAGTTATAAGGAGACCTCTTCGAGCGAGTCGGATTCGGCGGTGACCTCCTGGTTGAACGCCGCGACGAAACCGGCGAAGTTCGGGGCGTGAGCGCGCAGGTCATGCGCCGAGGGGGGCTGATACTGTGAGAGGAGATAGATCCCGCCTTCGCCGCCGACCCGGAGGTAACTGGTCCGGCCGTCCTCCCACTTGAGTTCCCAGCGTGAGCCCCCGGAGCCGGAACTACTGCGTCTCGATCCGCCGGAGCCACCGTTGTCTGTCACGCGTGCCGAAAACGTCCCGTAGTCGCCGCCCTCGTAGCGCTGGAGCTGGCGCGCCATAGCGTCGGTCGCCTCGCGCATCTGGCCGAGGATCCGTTCGCGTTCCGCGACCACGCTATCGACCGATTCGATGGCGGGGAAGTCGCTGTTCACGTCGTCGAGCACGCCCGCGAGCGAGCGGACGTGGTCGTTGAACGCCGCCACGAACGCGTCGTAATCCGCCATCGCCGTTGCGAGGGCGTCCGGCTCGGGCGGTTGCTGGGTCGAGACGACGTAGACGTCCGCCCCCCGACCGTCGAAGCGGAGGTACTGGACGTCGCCGGCCTCGTATTTGAGTGTCCAGGTCCCCGCCTCCGTCTCGAAGTCCGCCTGGCCGTAGTCGCCACCCTGCAGCCGGGCGAGTTCGCGGGCGATCCGGCCGGCGTGTTCGGTGACTTCGGCGACCACCTCGTCGCGGCGCTCGGCGGCGGCCTCGGTCCCGACGATCTCGCTGTCCAGACCAGTCGTCATTGCCACTGGAGAGGAACTCAGAGCGGATAACGCCACCGAGTCCGATGCTGTCGATCGCGGAACCGACACCTACTTTCCGGTCTGCGTCTCAGGAGGGAACATGTACGTCGGACGATTCGTCGTCGTGGCCCCGGAGGTCGGCGCGTATCGCGTCTCCTCCCGTTCGTTTCCCAACCGCAAGGCCGTCGATCGCGACGGGACGATCACCGTCGCGCCGACGGCCGAGGCCCCCGAGACGGATAACCCCTACATCTCCTACAACGCGGTCCGGCTGACCGACCGCGGCGCGGTGATCGGCAACGGCAGTCATGTCGATCCCATCGCCGAGAAACTCGCCCTTGGAACGCCGGCCCGGGACGCGCTGGCCGAGCCCCTGAAAGCGCTGGACTTCGAGAAGGACGACTACGACACGCCCCGGATCGCCGGCATCGTCGGCGTTAGCGAGGACGATCCCACTGCTGGCGAGGCCGGCGCAGCCATCGGGATCGTCCGTCGGGACGCGCTGGTGGTTGAGGCCGTCGAGGAGCCGACGCTCGTGGCGACCTACGAGCGTGACGACCCGGTCCCGTTCGAGCTCGGGGCGAGTGACGCCGCGGGCGCGGCGCGAGAACTCTACGACCACGAGTTCGAACACGCGGTCTGTGCGGCCGGTGTTTCCGGGTCGGCGGGCGACTACGAGACGGCGATCGTCAACGAGTGATCGACGGGTAGCGTCAGGTCCGTTTTTTCAGCGGTGTCGATACCACGTCAACCGGAGTCAGATCCGTCCCGGGCGACAATTCGGTAGTCACACATTCAGTCGAGACGATCAAGCGAGCCGTGGAGTTCCTCGTTTTGGATGTGGGTGCAAAACTGTGCACAGAGTCGACAACAGTCGATACCGTCAGTAAACGTTCGGACGCTGGTGTCCCAGCGAGCGTGCACGGATCCAAGCATCGCACTCCGCACTGATGGTTCGGTCGCGACCATGATCCGTCGCGTTCGCTCCGGTGGAATCGCATCTGTTGCAGGTCCGTACATATCATCTGTCGATAACAAATCTTCGAGAACACTCCCGATCTCGATGCCGACACCGAGGTTGTCACCGACCTGTGGGGCGATAAACACTATTGCATTGCTTGCCCGTGCAAAGGCGATACTCTGACTCGCTGCATCCATTTCATCGAGCGGGATCCCGACGTCAATAGCCAGAAACGCGTTGAAGCCACGTTCGCGCAGGCAGTCTCTCGTTTCTTCTAGGAGCCGCAGGACTTCGTCTTCGGCGTATTTACCACTGTCTTGGTCCCACGTGGCAAACGATGGGGCATCAGTTTTGACGTCGGCGTCAGACGGTAGCAACGAATCGACCTCGAACGTTCGGTATGGCCCCATCAGATAGACGAGAAACCGCTCTCTCCTGACCGGGGCGAGGGAGTCCGAGTCGCCGACAGCACGAGGAAGGTTCTCGATAATCCGCTGTCGCATTCGTGTTGAAATTACTTAATGATGGTATATAAATCTTCGTCTTTTCAAGAACTCTCTAGTCAAGAACGACTAAGTATGTGGCATCCGATTACTGAACTGAGACAGTTCCAAATGTCAGAGACTGATCGCCACCAGACAGACGAGGTTCGTCAGCCGGAGCCCCCGCTGCCGGAAGAGAGCGGATTGACGCTCGAGGAGTACCTCGCGATGCAACAGGCGATCGGCCACCAGACGCGGTTTCGAATCGTGCGCGCACTTGTCGCTAATGACGAACTGAGTGCCACCGACCTCAAGTCGACGGTCGAAGCCGAGCCCGGGAATTTCCACTACCACCTCGAGCAACTGGTCGACGTCGGACTCGTCGACAAACGGAAGCGACGAACTGCCGATAGCAAGGGATTTTTCACCTACTATCGACCGACAGCGATGGGTCGTGGCATCCTCGAGTATGGCGTCGAGGAGCTGATGCGGCGCGAACGCGAATTCGACGACGCCTACTCGTAGATGCCGTGAAAGTGATCAGTCGCTCGGGACGACGTTCGGCCCCACCTCGCGGTCCCGGACGAAATGGACGACCGCGTAGACGAACGGCGTGTCGAACACCGCGACGCCGATTTTGACGAGGTACTGACCGACGATCAACCCGGCGGCGTCACCCAGTGGTATCCCCTTGAAGAGGATGAAGGCGACGGTGATGAAGATGACCGTGTCGACGAACTGGCTCGTCGCCGTCGACCCGACGTTGCGCAGCCACAGGAGTCGGCCGTCGGTGCGGTCCCGAAGCCAGTGGAACGTGAAGACGTCGAGGTTCTGGCTGACGAGGTAGGCGAGCATGCTCCCGGCGACGACGCCCGTACTCGACCCCAGCACGCTGGCGAACGGTGACTGGTCGACGGGCGAGCCGACAAAGATGGGTGCTTCGATCGCGAGCCATACCAGCCCAAGCAGGACGAAGTTCATCGCGAAGGCGACGTTGACCAGCTTGGTCGCCTCGCTGCGGCCGTACAGTTCGGCGTAGCAGTCCGATGCGAAAAAGGTCACCGCGTAGGCGAAGGCGGCCGCCGGGACGATCAGCGTCGACCCCCTGAGCGGGAGCGAGAACGGGATCTCGATGCCGACGAGCTTGCTTGCGGTCACCTGGGAGGTGATCAGCGCGGTCACGAAGACCGCGATCAGCCCGAGGCGGGCGAGCGGCAACGGCGGTGCGGATCGCTCAGCGCTCATCCGTCTGCCTCCCCTGGCGCTCGTCGATTTCGTCGAGTAGATCCAGCGTCTTCCGGATCGAGGCCCGGATCGCCTCCGAACGGTTGACGAACTTGCCGTCCTCGCCGACGTGATCGTCTAAGTCCGCCAGGAGTTCTGCCGGTACTTCGACGCTTATCTTGGGCATACTGGGGACTTCTCTCAAGAATACTTTAGCCTCGCGGTTCGCTCGCGACACTCGTCACTCAGATATCTATTTACCCGCCGCAGTCGTAGGTCTCCTATGGCAACGATTCTCGTGTGCTACGGCACCAGCGAGGGCCAGACCGAGACGATCGCCGAACGGATCGGCGACCGGCTCACCGAACGTGGCCACCGCGCGCCCGTCCGGAACGTGGCTGAGAACGACCTCGACCCGACCGGCTACGGTGCCGTCGTGATCGGGTCGTCGATCCACATGGGGAGTCACCAGTCAAGCATCGAGGGGTTCGTCCGCGAAAACCGCGAGGCGCTCGCCGGTCGTCCGACGGGGTTCTTCCAGGTGTCGCTATCATCCGCCACCGACGACCCGGACCGGCGTGCCGAGGCTGCGGGCTACGTCGAGGACTTCGAGGACTCGACGGCGTTTCATCCGGACCGCGTCGGCCTGTTCGGCGGCGCATTGCGGTACTCGAAGTACGGGTTCCTCAAGCGGTTGTTGATGAAGCAGATCGCAAAGCGGGCAACGGGGGATACGGACACCTCGCGGGACTACGAGTACACTGACTGGGACGAGGTCGAGGCCTTCGCCGAGGACTTCGCTGCGTTCGTGGAGGGACATCTCGGCGAAGCCCCGCCGCGGACCGAGTGAGCGGTCGCCCGCGAACCGGGGGTGTTGGCGACCGTGAGTTTGATACGAGAACCGACAGTATCTACTGACAGAGCGGCCACGTTTCAGGTAGACAGATGGTCGAAGCACTTCTCGTCGTCGGGATCGTCATCACCGCGTTCGTCGCGTACAACATCGGCGGCGCGACGACCGGCCCAGCCTTCGGTCCCGCGGTCGGCGCGGGCGCGATCGGCAAGGTCGGCGCGGCCGCGCTGATGTCCGTTAGTTTCTTCGTCGGCGCGTGGACGATCGGCCGGGAGGTCGTCGACACGCTCGGGACGGAACTCGTCACCGATCCGACGATCTTCAGCCTGCCGGTCAGTATCACTGTCCTGTTTTTCATCGGCGGGGCGCTGTTGATCGGCAACCTCTCGGGTGCGCCCGCCTCGACGTCGATGACTGCCGTCGGCGCGATCGCGGGGCTCGGCATCGCCTCCGGGACGCTCGATCTCACCGTCGTGGGCGAGATCGTCTCCTGGTGGATCGTCTCACCGGTGATCGGCTTCTGGATCTCTGCGGTCATCGGCCGATACTTCTATACGCACCTGCGACGACTCATCGCGATCGATCAGTCCGAGGGACCACTGTTGACGCTCGACCGTGAGGGTGGGCTCCCCCGACCCGCTCCCGGCCCGAACACGTCCCGTCGCGAGATCGTCGGGACGGTGGTCCTTGTCGCGATCGGGTGCCTGATGGCCTTCAGTTCCGGGACGAGCAACATCGCCAACGCGATCGCGCCGCTGGTGGGTTCGAACGAGCTCAAGATGAACCCCGCTATCCTTCTCGGCTGTGCGGCCGTCGCCGTCGGGGCCTTCACGATCGCTCGCCGGACCATGGAGACGCTTGGCAACGACATCACCGATCTGCCGCTGACCGCGGCGATCGTCGTCGCTGTCGTCAGCTCGACGATCGTGATCGCGCTATCGGCCGCCGGCGTCCCGGCGAGTTTCGTCGTGATCGCGACGGTGAACATCGTCGGTCTGGGGTGGGGTCGGGCGACCCGCGTGGTCAAGATTGAGGACGCCGTCGTCGGCGACGAAACCCCACCGGTGTCGGTCGGGGCGCTGGCTGCGGACGACGACGCCCCGACGGTGGGGAAACCGGAGCTGATCGAGGACGAACACGACCCGGAGCCGATCGGGGATGAACCTATGCAGGAATCTCCCGCCGAGTCGGACCTCTTCGATCCATCGACGACCGCACGGGTCCTGCTCATGCAGAATCTGGTCCCCGCCCTCGCGACGATCGCTTCCTTCGGGACGTTCGAACTGCTGTTTGTCGTCTGATACTCAGATGACGTCGTTCCGGCGAGTATTCTGACCGCCGCTGGTCTCGGTGGCTCTTCTCGGCCGAAACGGGTTTGCCAGTCAGGTCGTCGCTGGGGTCAGCGGCCCCTTTCGTCTCCCGCCGAATGTATACAGCCAGAGGATGCCCAGCCCCAGGAGATACGAAAGCGATGCCGGAATCGCAACCAACAGTAGCGAGAACATCCCGCCGGGGGTGACCACCATTGCCAGCGCGAACAGCGCCAGGACGACCACGCGCCATCGGGCGGCCATAGTCTGATACGAGACGAGGCCGCCACGGTGAAACAGCAGCATCGTGACCGGAATCTCGGCGAGCAGGCCGATCCCCACAGTGGTGAACACCAGCAACCACCCGAAGGTATTGACCCGATACTTGACGACCATGTGTGCATCGATCGCGTCGGCGGCGAGCCACGACATGACTCTGGGTGCGATGAAGCTATACCCGATGTAACTTCCCAGGCCGATGCCGACAACGAGTGACCCGCCCCAGACCAGGAGCGTCCGTCGGTCACCGGTCACCCACTCGCGGTCTTTCAGGGCCGGCCAGACGTAATAGCAGACCAACGGGAGAATGGCCACCACGCCAAGCAGTGTGCTGACCTTGAGTTCGAACACGAGGTGCTCGACGGGATGCAACACGGCGATATCTCCCTGAGCGATCATATCGGCCGGGAGTCGCCGGAGGAAGTCCTTTCGGATGTAGTTGATGCCACCCATATAGAGTGCCCCGAACGCTGCGATAAACACCGCCATGAAGACGGCAACGAGGACGAACATCTTCGAGGTGAGTGACTCCAGAATGAACCGCAGATCGTAGTAGTACCCGCCGATATCGTCTTCGGTCGTTTCGTCTTCGGTGAACGCGTCGACGACTCCCGTTGCCGTACCCGAGACGATTCCCGAGTCGTCCGAGCTCTCTTCGTCAGCTTCGTCCGCGTTTTCCTCCTGTTGGGCACGCTCGTTGGCCTCGTCGAACCGTTCGAGGATGAGTTCGGCCTTCTCGTTGTTGCCGTTCTCTAAGGCCTGGTTGATGTAGCTGAGCGCCTCGTGCTCTTCGAGCGCTTCAAACGCTTCCGGTGGCGCGGCCTCGATCCCGGCCCGGTCGAGGTTTGTAAGATCGATCTCGGTTGGATCTCCCATCGTCGCCATCGCGATGCCGGCCTCCTGCTGTACTTGCTTGGCGACCGATCGATACCCGACCCAAGCGACCACGGGCACTGCAAGAGTGGCCGCGACCAGTGCCGCTGCGTACGACTCCGGGAGTCCCAGGGCGGTTCCGATCGTCGGGACCGGTCCGAGGTTGCCAGGAGCGATTGCGAGCCCCTCGTTGATCACACTTACGCCGCCCGCAGCGAAGAAGCCATAGACAACCGCAAAGGACGCGATCGCCGCCCCAGCGAGAACGTTCCACCGCTCACGGAGCGTGGCCGTCACGTTGACCTGCCCGCGTGATCGTTTGGCACCGACGACGAGTTTCGTGATCCGCAGACTGACGGCATAGAGCGCGACCAGCGGCGTCGCCCACATCAATTGTGTCAACGGTTCCGGTGGCGTAAACATCGCCCCTGCCGCATAGAGGCCCAACACGGCGTGCTTCCAGCGGTCCCTGAACGTCTCGTAGGGGACAATCTCGGCGTACGCGAGCGTACTCATCACCAGCGGGAGCTGGGCTGCGATGCCAAACGAAAGCGCCAGCAGGAAGATAAACTCGACCCACTTGACGATGTGATACGTCGGGACGAATCCGGCCTTGATCGCGTTTGACGCCAGAAAGCTGAACATGATCGGAAAGAAGACGGTATAGGAGTATGCGACCCCACCGACAAACAGCACTAGCGTGGCCATCACCAGCAGCACGAGCTTCCAGCGGGCAATCGGGGCCTGTGGCAACCAGCCCCGCCGTCTGAGCGCGTCACGCGAGAAATACAGGAACAACGGAACTGAAAACAGTGCGCCGACGATGAGCCCAATCTTCACCTGCAATAGAATGACATCGAACGGGGAAACGACGACGACGTTGGTTCCCTCGCGGACTTCATCAGTCATGCCCGCGAACAAATCCGCTTTGAGTCGGTCCCACACGTACGTCTGCAGTATCCAGATCGACCCCACGAGTCCGAAGACGAACGCGATAAAGACCTTCTGGATATCCTGCTGTGCAGACCGAAGCATCGCTCCCAACGTTTCTCGACCACTCGCAAGTGTGCGACGTGTACCGTCGTCGATCGCTCCGGACATCTTCGTTCGGGGGACTAACGAACTCGCCGTTATCAATTTATTCATCGACGTATCGGTCTGCCGGTGTGACTCCGTTCTGCGGACACGAAAAGAAGGCTTACAATAGGGGGGTGCAAACTCGCCGAAACGATGACCGACGGCGACAGTCCTGACGACGAGGACGACGCTCCGAATGGCGGCCATGATGCTGCCGACACCTCGAGGGATACCGCCGTCGATTCGGGCGACACCCGGGACGACGATACCGGAAGTCCAGCGGAACCAGACGATCAATCCGACGAGTCGACGGACGGTCCTGTCCCCGATGGGACCGACTCGGACCAAGCCGAACCTGCAACCGTCGAGGACACTGACGCCACCGCGGCCGATCGCGGTGATCGCTCCAGCAGCGCTGGTGAGGCAGTTTCCGATGGCGAGAGTGACAGCGATTCGAGCCAACAACGCGAGGCGACAGCAGACGGCGACACGACAGACCAAGACAACGACCCAGCTACGGATCCCGGGGATATCGCGGCTGGGCCGACCGAGCCGGTCGGGATCGAAGACGAACCGTCCCGTCAGGAGCCGCCACGGGAGACCTTCGACTCTGATCCCACCGAGACGACGGCCGAAAGCACAGCCCCGGATGACGAGGAAATGCCGCTGGCCGATCACATCGAGGAGATGGTCCGCCGGCTCGGCGTCGTGCTCGTGTTGATGGCTGGCGTCAGCGCCGTGGTCTTTCCCTTCGGCGAGCAGATCATCAACACCATCTGGTATTCGTTCCTGCCGGGAACCTTCGAACAGTGTCCGACGACGGGTTCGGTCGTGACTAATACGGGCGCGACGATCAGGCCGGCCTGTCCACGGGTGTACAATCCGCTTGCGACGATCCTCGCGCGATTCAAGGTGGCGACGCTGGCCGGGTTCGTCGTCGCGCTTCCGGCGTTTGTTTACGAGACGTACCTGTTCATGCGCCCCGGTCTGTTCCCCCGTGAGCGTCGGTACTATCTCGCTGCTGTGCCAACGAGTCTCGTGCTCGCCACGGTCGGGCTGGCCTTTGCCTACCTGCTTGTCCTCCCCGCGATCTTCACGTATTTCCTGTATTACTCCGAGAGCGCGGCGGACATCGCCTTTGGCTTGACAGAGACCTTCGACATTATGGTCCTGATGATGGGCTTTTTCGCCGCCATCTTCCAGATTCCACTGTTCATCATGCTCGCGATCATGATGGGTGTGACCTCCCGGCAGTGGCTGGCCGACCGCCGGTTGCTGTTCTGGGCGGCCTTCGGCGGGATCGCGTTCATCTTCAATCCTGACCCGACCGGGATGGCCCCGTTCATCGTCGCGGCGACGATGATCGCGCTGTTCGAGGGGACGCTCCTCCTGTTGTCCTGGACCGGCAGCGAAGGGCTGGTCCCCGCTCCGGATGCAGTGTCGGCTCGCCGACCCTACGCCTGGCTGCTCGCGGTGGTCACCGGCTACCTCGCCAGTGACGCCCCGCTTCCGGCGGGCTATTACGACCAACTCCCCGGATTCGTCACTGGCTTCATCGAGAGCAACGGTCTGGTCGGGATAACGCCGCTCGTCGTCGGTGGCGCACTCATTGCCGTCTACGAGGTCTTGACGGTGCTCCTGCGGCAGTATCTGCCAATGGGGCGGGTCAAACTGGCACTGTTTACCGGTCGTATCTCGGTACTTCGGTTCCGTGCACCGGTCTGGCTCCTCTCAATTGTCGTTGGCTACTTCGCGAGTCCGGAGCCGTTCCTGCTCGATCGCGCGGGTGAAATCGCGCTCGCGCCGATCGAGGCGGCCGCGCTCGCCGGCGGGTTGATCGTCGCCTTCGAGATGACCCTCGCGATCTGGCGCTTCGTTCGGCCGGAGGAGGGCCAGCGTCTGCCCCTCGAGCGGTGATCGACTGCAGTCGGTTGGCCAACCGTCACGCAACTGTCCGACGATTGTGAGCGATGTTTTCGCGTCCCGGTCAGGCCAGTTACCGTGTGAACTGACCGAAATACTCTTATACTACAATTGACTACATTTGATTACAATATGCCGGTCCTCCTCAACGATCACGATTCCGACCTTACCCTTCGGCCAGGGACAACGAAGTCGGATATCGTCGCGTACCTCTATCGAAACCCCGAGTGGGGATATTCCCCGAAGGACATCACGGAGGCCCTCGACATCCCCCGCGGGACTGCCACGACGACCCTCAAACGGCTGTACGACGACGATTACGTCGGGAAAACCGACGACGGCTACTACCACGCCCTGGGCGAACGAGATGACATTCGACGGTATGTCTCTAGCCTTGAGCAGGCACATCGACTGTTCGGTCACCACCGCGATGCGGACGCCACGCCGGAAGAACCCGAGAAACAGATCGCTGAAGACCGCACTGACGAGGAACTTGATGCCGAACTTGCGGCGTTAGAAGACGAGATCGGCGACAGCGATGAGTAAACTATCAGCAGGAGACGTGTGTTGGGCACAGGACCCGACGGGAGCTCATCCGAAGCGACCGATCATCGTCCTCGCTCACGAGACACACCCGTTCAGTGCGACTGACTGTACGGTGATGTGTGTCGGGACGAGCGCCGGCAAGTATCAGCAAACGACACCCGAACTCGAAGACGAACATCTCAGGGACATCTCCTTTACCGATACGTCCTATCTGATGCCGTGGGCGCTGTACACGATCCCACCGGGGACGATTAACGGACAGACGAAGGGAGAACTGACGGAAGAGGGGCGGAGACTCGTGAAGAAGTCACTCATCTCACTCATGCCGTGACTGGTGGGCAGTAAACCCGGCCACGGTTTGCGTGCAGTTTCCGACACACACCGGGAGTACGTCGCCCTCGCTGCTCGCGGGTCGTTCCTCCCCGCTCGCATTTTTCGAGACCTCCCTTCGGTCGGCCTCGCCCTCGCTGCTCGCGGGTCGTTCCTCCCCGCTCGCATTTTTCGAGACCTCCCTTCGGTCGGCCTCGCCCTCGCTGCTCGCGGCTTCGCCGCTCGCTCATTCCGAGGGCTCGCTTCGCTCGTCCTCGCTAGGACTCACACTCCCCGTCCGATACCCCTCCAGGTCGAGCGTGACGTGCTCGAATCCCAGATCGCCGATGTGCTCGCGCGCCGCGGCAACGAACTCCGGATCGAGCGCCGCTTCGAGTTCCTCCTCGCCAACCTCGATCCGGGCGATGCCGTCGTGATCGCGGACGCGGAACTGCTCGAAGCCCCACGTCCGGAGGACGCGTTCGGCCTCCTCGATCCGCGTGAGTTTCTCCTCGGTGACTTCCAGGCCGGTCGGGATGCGCGAGGAGAGACACGCCATCGAGGGCTTCTCGGCCACGGAGAGGTCGTAGTGACGCGCGATCTCCCGGACTTCCTCCTTCGTGATGTCGTGTTCGAGCAAGGGGGAGACGGCGTCGAGTTCCTCGACGGCCTGCAATCCGGGGCGGTGTCCCTCGCCGGGGTCGGCGGCGTTCGTCCCGTCACAGACTGTCTCGATGCCGAGCTCCTTGGCCCGGTCGTACATCGCGGAGAGGCGCATCGACCGGCAGTGATAGCACCGGTCGCCGTCGTTTTCGATGAACGCCTCGCTTTCGAGTTCGGAGAACTCCACGATATCGTGACGGATGCCGATCTCCTCGGCGACACGCTTGGCCTCCTGCAGTTCGGCCTCGGGGAGCGTCTCGCTTCTGGCGGTGCAGGCGACCGCGTCCGCGCCGAGTGCGTCTTCGGCGATCGCGGCGACGACGCTCGAATCGACCCCGCCCGAGAAGGCCACGAGGACGCCGTCGCGCTCGGCCAGGTCGGCGCGGGCCGCCCCGCGTTTGTCCTCGACGGACCGCTGGGTGGATTCCATCGGGCCGTAGTAGGAAATGGACGCGCAAAAGCCCGTTGTCCCATGGTGGGGGTGGTCTTTGGTTAATCGAGTCACGGTTGGGAACAGCCAGAAAGCCCCCCAAGGCCGGTTGGTCAGCCGGCATGGGCAGGACTGAAAGGGGCGAGGCGTGCGCGGCGGTGCAACCGCCGCGACCATTCGAGGCCGGCTCGCCGACCTCGCGCTCGGCGACGGCGCGAACGGGCAAGCACTGTCGTCCGAGAGAGCGAAGCGCGCGACCGGCGCACCGAGCCGACCGCATCGGGGCATTCTGGCTGTTCCAGGCGATCCCTGCGAAACGACACACTACCCAGGGCGGGGCGACGGGACAGCCCCCGGCCACGAAACTGCCGGGAGCCCAACGGTTACCCCCCGGCGTCCCCGCCTTCCACTATGGATCTCTCGCTGGTCGATCTCTCGCCGGTCCCCGAGGGCGGCACCGCGACCGATGCCTACGCGAACACCGTCACCGCCGCGAAACAGGCCGAGGAACTCGGCTACTCGCGGGTCTGGGTCGCAGAACACCACGCCATGGGCGACACCCTCGCCGGAACCACGCCCGAGGTACTGCTCGGCCATCTCGCGGCCGAGACCGACTCGATCCGGCTTGGCTCGGGAGCCGTCCTGCTCAATCACTACAGCCCCTACAAAGTCGCCGAGGTTTTCGGCGCGCTCGACGGCCTCGCGCCGGGCCGAATCGACGCCGGACTCGGACGGGCCAACGGCTCGCCGGCTGCCGATCGCGCCCTCGGGACCGAGCGCCGGGTCGAGAACCCCGACGCCGAGCACCGCGAGAAGATCGAGTCCGTCGTTGCCCACCTCTACGACGCATTTCCCGACGACCACGCCTACAGCGACCTGAAAATCCCCCGCTCCGGCGAGGAGCCGCCGGTCCCGTGGGTGCTCGGATCGAGCCCGTCCAGTGCGAAAGTCGCCGGGCAACTCGGCTTGCGGTACTGTTTCGCGGCGTTCATCCGCCCGGGCTTCGCGACCCAGGCCTTCGAGACCTATCGCGAGCACTTCGAGCCCGCCGACAGCGACGGCGGCCTCGACGAACCGGAAGGGATGGTCGCCGTCAACGCCATCGCCGCCGAGACCGACGCGCAAGCGGCGCGCAAGCGGGCGGTGGCCGAGGCGTCCTTCCAGCGGATGGCACGCGGGGTCGTCGGCTCGACGCCCTCAATTGAGGAAGCGATCGACGAACTCGGCGGCGTCCCGGACCCGACACCGGCCACCCTCGACCCTGGCGAGTGGCCGCGGGCCATCTCCGGGAGTCCCGAAACGCTGTCCGGGTTGCTCGAACAGCTGTCGGACCGGGTCGGCGTCGAGGAGGTCATGATCCAGCAGGTCGTCGCCGATCACGACGACGCGCTGCGCTCGCACGAACTACTGGCTACAGGGGTTGATCTCTCACCTCGCCCCTGACTGGAGCGGGCACATCGTCGGCTTGACGTGTGGCTTGTCACGGGCTCGCAAGTATACCGGCGGAAGGCAGAATTAAGCATATCTGGACCCTAGATAGGGTAATGGAAACGGGTGACGCGATCGCTCGAAAAGCCTTCGAGAAGGCGGCCACGATCATGGTCGTCCTCGACGCTGACGGGGTCATCCAGCGCATCAACGACCGTGGGTGTCAGGTACTCGGATACGATCGGTCGGCCCTGCTTGGAGCAGACTGGTTCGAGACAGTCGTCCCTGCGGGTAGTGATGTCGATCTGGACGCTTTGCTTGGGGCCGTTCAGGGAAACGAGTCTGTCGACATCCACGAGAATACGGTCCGGACCGACGACGGCGAGATTCGATGCATCAAGTGGCACGTCACTGGCCTTCGGGACGACGCGGGGAACGTCACGGAACTGCTCGTCTCGGGATCGGACATCACCGAGCGCGAGGAGACCGAACGCCGGCTCCGCCGGTACGAACAGACCGTCGAGAGTTCGACCAATCAACTCGCAGTCGTCGACCGGGAGTACACCTACGAGTTGGCCAACCGAAACTACCGGCGATTCCACGGCCTGGGCGAGGAGATCCCGGCTGAACTGACGATCGCCGACGTCTACGGGACCGAAACTTTCGAAGCGATCAAGCCCGCCGTCGACCGGGCGCTGGCCGGCGAATCGCTGGCCTACGAGACCACGCGTCCCGGCCCGGACGGCGACGATCGCACGTTCGACGTCCGGTACTTCCCGCTCGTGGCTGACGACGACACGGTGGAGGGTGCCGTCGCCGCGTTGCGGGAGGTCACCGAACAGCGGGCACGCGAGCGCGAGCGTCGGGAAACCAGAGACACTTTCGAGGGCCTGTTCCACGGGATCAACGACGCCGTTTTCGTTCACGATTTCGACGGTCAGTTTCTCGCCGTCAACGAGACAGCCCGTGAGCGGCTCGGATACGACGAGGGTGAACTCCTCGGGATGACGCCCTGGGATATCGACGCCAGCGAACACGCGGACTCGATCGACGAGCGGATCGAAACGATCCTCGAAGAGGGGGAGCTGACCTTCGAGGCCGTCCACATCACGAAGGCCGGCGAGCAAATCCCTGTCGAGATCACGTCGAGTCTGGTGACGTACTTCGGCGAGGAGGCGATTTTGAGTGTTGCCCGGGACATCACCGACCGCAAGGAGCGAGAACGACAGCTCGAGCGGGAGGTCGATCGGCTCGCGGAGTTCGCGGGCGTTATCTCCCATGATCTGCGAAACCCCCTGAACGTCGCCCAGAGCCGACTCACGCTCGCCGCAGAGGAGTGTGACGAAGACCACGAGCACCTCAAACCGATCGATCGGGCGCTCGGCCGGATGGAGGCGATCATCGAGGATACGCTTACGCTCGCCCGTCAGGGCGAGACTGTCGGCGAGACCGAACCCGTTCACGTTGCCGACGTCGTCGGGCAGTGCTGGGGCGCGGTGGCGACGGGCGAGGCCACCCTCGAGATCGTCGATGAGTTCGCGATCTGGGCCGATCGTGACCGCCTCCAGCACGTCTTCGAGAACCTCTTCCGGAACACGATCGAACACGCCGGCAACCAGGCCACGATCCGGATCGGCCGACTCGAGGGCGGGTTTTACATCGAGGACGACGGACAGGGGATCGACCCGGCGGATCGCGAGCGCGTCTTCGAGCCCGGGTATACGACCCAGGAGCGGGGCACCGGCTTCGGGCTCACGATCGTCCGCCAGATTGCCGAAGCCCACGGCTGGACCGTGACGGCGACCGACGCCGAGACAGGCGGCACCCGCTTCGAGTTCATCGGCGTCAACATCGTCGAGTAAGTCGGTACGTTCCCGGGTGATCGCCTGCTGGGACGGGTTAGTTTTTGCAGTATTGCCAATGGTGTCCACAACAGGTAAATGGTCAGCCGCCGAACGTATGGGTACAATGGAACCAAACGTCGGCTCACTGGATCGAAGCGTCCGCATTGCGATCGGTATCGTCCTCGGGATCGTCGGGGCTGCCGTCTTCGCCGGCCCGCTGTCCAGTCTGGGAACGATCGTCGGCGCGATCGCGCTGGTCGCCGGGGCAGTCATGCTCGGGACGGGGCTGACCCGCCAGTGCATGCTCTATCGGCCGCTTGGCATCGACACCTGCGAACGATAGTTCCCGGCGGACACAGAACTATCGGACGAGCCGTGGCCGGAATCGAGACCGTTGTTCTCCATCACTACTTGGGGAGTGACTGGGCGATCGGGCAGGACGTGAGGTTTTTTCTCACGGGGCATCGAGACATCGATAGATGGACCTGACGGCGATCCCCGGCGTCGGCGAGAAGACCGCCGCATCGCTTGCCGAACTCGACGATCCAGCGGCGGCGATCGAGAACGGCGACGTCGCGGCCGTCGCGCGGGCACCCGGCATCAGTCAGGGTCGTGCCGCCCGGATCGTCCGCGCGGCGATCCGCGAGCGCCACGGCGACGCGGGCGAGTTCCTGGCGACGGCGCGCGCCCGGGAACTATACCAGTCTGTGCTGGACTTGCTCGAAGCCCGCACAGTGACCGACTACGCGGCTGCACGGCTCGAAACGCTGTATCCAAGCGCCAGCGACTCACGTATCGCGGAAGTCCGCGCCCTGAGCGAACGTGCGATGGAGCGCGATCCCGACGAAGCCGTCCTCGGGGTACTCGACGACGTCGAACCGCTCGAAAGACCGGGCGACGTCCGAGTTCGTGATCGATGTCTCGCGACGACAGACGGCGAGACCTACGCGCAAGCCCGCGAGGCGATCCCGGAGTTGAGCGTCGAAGTCGTCGAGGATAGCCGTGATCTGGCGGAACTCGCCCGCGGCTATGCGACAGTCGTAGCGCTCGACGATTCCTTCGCCGGTGTTGACGTCGAGGGAGACGTCCGCGTCGAACCGGATGCACTCGACGATCCGGCGTCAGTCGTGCCCGAGCGTCCGCTCGCCTTTTTCGCACACAACCGCGACCGCATCCTCGCTGCGATCGCCGTCCACCGGACGGTTGCTCTCGACGCATCTTGTGACCTCGACACGCTCGAAGCCGCGCTGGATCGACTCGATGCGGAAGGGATGCCGACTGGCGACGACGAACTCCGGCGGCTTCAGACGGCTGTCGACGACCTCGACGCCGCCGTGAGCGAGGCCGAATCGGTCGCCAACGACCGCCTCCGGGAAGCGATCGAAGCGCAGGACGTCACCATCGAGGGGGCGGACCTGCTCTCGCTGGTCGAGCGCGGTGCGGGCGTCGACGAGGTGCTTTCGAGGGAACTGGCCGACGAATACGACGACGCCGTCGAAGCGGCCCGCGAGCACGTGATCGACACACTGGATCTGCGGGACGTCGCTGACATTGCGAAGCGGGCGTTCCCGGACGAACCCACGTTTCCGGTCGAGCGTGAGGAAAGCGTCGTCTCCCGGCTCCGGGAGGAGCTCACGACCGCCCGCGATCGGCGGGCCGAGCGGCTCAAGCGGGAACTGGCCGACGACCTGGCGTCGATGCGCGAACCAGCCGAAGCGCTCGTCGACGCCGCACTCGAACTCGACGTCGAACTCGCCATCGCCCGCTTGGCTGCCGATTTCGACGCCTCAATGCCCGACATCGGTGGCGATGGAATCACGATCGAGGGCGGGCGATCGCCGCTACTCGACGTGGACTTCGAGGACGTGGAACCGGTCGATTACGCGGTCGACGGCGTTCGCCTCCTCTCGGGGGTCAACAGCGGCGGGAAGACCTCCACGCTGGACCTGCTCGCGCTGATTGTCATCCTCGCGCACATGGGGCTGCCGGTGCCCGCCGAACGGGCCCGCGTCGGGCGGATCGACGCCCTCCACTACCACGCCAAGACCCAGGGGACACTCGACGCCGGGGCCTTCGAGAGCACGTTGCGCTCCTTCGGCGAACTGGTCACTGACGCCGCAAGCGAGGGGGAGACGCTCGTGCTGGTCGACGAACTGGAGAGCATCACCGAACCTGGCGCGAGCGCGAAGATCATGGCCGGCATCCTCGAGGCGCTGGCCGAGCGCGACCAGACGGCCGTGTTCGTCTCCCACCTCGCCCGGGAGATCCGCGAGACGGCCGACCAGGACATCGGCGTCGACGGCATCCAGGCGCTGGGACTGGTAGACGGCGAGTTACAGGTCGATCGGACGCCCCGGAAGGACACGCTGGCGCGTTCGACGCCGGAACTCATCGTCGAGAAACTCGCGGAGGATGGTGGGGATGGCACTGGCGTGGCGGAGTTTTATGGCGACCTGCTGGCGAAGTTTGAGTAACGGGCCCGATGGCTCGCTCCGATCACCGCGGTACGGCCCGCGTCGCCGCTGCCTTGAACGCCGCGACGACCGCGACGCCGGGTGAAAGCTCCAGGTTCGCGACGCTCGTCCGGGTGACGGTCACGCGCAGGCGAATATCCGACGCGACCTCGACAGTGACGTGGGCGATGGCTTCACCGTAGTCGATCGCCGCGACAGTGCCGTGAAACCGGTTGCGGGCGCTGGTGTCGGCGGCCGGCGGTGCCGTATCCGGGCGGTGAAGCGTGATCGCGTCCGCGCGAAAGAGGACCTGGACGGCCTCGCAGTCCTCGGCCAGCAGCGCGCGGACGGTCCCTGCGTCGGTTTCGACGGTGGCGAGTTCCCCCTCGCGGTCGAGGACGCGACCGTCGATGGCCACCTCTTCGGTCCGGGCCGAGTCGTCGAGGACGGCCTCCAGGCGCTCGAAGCGAGCAAGCAGCTCCCGGGCGTCCTCGGTCAGCCGGCTGCCACCCCCTCCCGAACCGCCGCGCCGGCGCTCGACGAGTCGCCCGACGGCCGACTCCAGATCCGTCAGGCGGGCGTGGGACCGCGAGTACGATCGGCCCAGCGCGTCGACGGCGGCGTTCAGCGACCCCTGCTCGTCGATCGCCCGGAGGAGCGCGGCGTCCGCCCTGTCGAAGGTGACGCCGTCGATCCGGAGATGGGCCTCGAAGCCCGCATCCATGTTCCACCCTTCAAATGGACGGCCCATAGCCCTGTCGACCCGGTGTCGTTGCCCCGATTCCTGGGTTCGGGACAATCGTTATGTTCCTACAGACACATCGCCGTTATGTCTTCGATGAAACAACGCGCGAAGGGGGCCGACGGGACCCGGACCGGTGGGAAATCTGCCCCCAGTGCCGTCGCCGGAGCACACACGCGTCGGGGCATCCTGACCGGCGTGGCCGGGCTCGCGACGGGTTTTTTGGCCGGCTGTCTGGGGGGCGAGCGGACGGCATCGGTCCTGGCGGCCGGCAGTCTCGCGTCGGCCTTCGGTGAGACGGTCGGGCCGGCTTTCAAGCGGGAGCGGGGGTACGCCTTCGAGGGGGAGTATCGCGGTTCGAACGCCGTCATGCGGATGGTGGCCGACGGCCAGCGCAAACCCGATGCGGTCGTCAGCGCCGACGCGGGGTTGCTCCGGGAGCGTCTCCGGCCGGAGACGGCCGACTGGGACGTCGTTTTCGCGACCAACGCAGTGGTCATCGCCTACAACCCATCCACGCCGGCCGGGTCCCGCCTGGCCGACGGCGAGCCCTGGCCGACCGTCCTGGCCGACGCCGACGCCGAAATCGGCCGGACGGACCCGGACCTCGACCCGCTTGGGTATCGGGCTGTCCAGCTGTTCGACCTCGCGGCGCGGTACTACGATCGCCCGGAATTGGCCGATCGACTGCGCGCGAACACGACGGTCGACCCCCAGGAGGCTCACCTGCTGGCGGCCGTCGAAACCGGCGACCGGGCGGCCGCCGTCGCCTACCGGAACATGGCTGTCGACCGCGACCTCCCGTTTCGCGACCTGCCGCCGGAGTTGAACTTCGCGGACCCCGCGCTCGCCGACCACTACGCCACCGCCACGTACACGACCGAGGAGGGCCGGGAGATCCGGGGGCGACCGATCCGGTATAATGCGACTGTGCCCGCCGGCGCGCCCCGGCCCGAGGCCGGACGGGCGTTCGTCGGCTTCCTGGCGCGACGGCCCGACCTATTGGAACGGGCTGGCCTGGTCGTGCCGGCAGCGCTCCCGCGGGCGAAGGGGGACCCACCCGGGGGTGTCGTGCCGTGAGTCGGGCCGTCCCGACCGGGGTGTGGTCGCCGTGAGTTACGCCGATCGGCTTCCCGCCTTGCCACCCGGCCGTGAGGAGTGGGGGTCCGACGCACGGAGACAGCGCGTTGGCCTGGCGCTGTTCGGTGCCGTCCTCCTCGCGGTGCTGGCGGTCCCGTTCGTCGGGTTCTTCGCCTTCGTGGGCGTCCCGGCCCCGGCGGCGTTCACGGACCCAGACGTCCTCTCGGCGATCCGGGTCTCGCTGCTGACGGCCCCTGTCTCGACGGCCATCGCGACGGTGTTCGGCGTCCCGCTGGCGTACGTCCTCGCCCGCGAGCAGTTCCCCGGCAAGCGGATCGTCGAGGCGCTGGTCGTGTTGCCGCTGGTCACGCCGCCAGTCGTTGGCGGGACGATGCTGCTGTCGGCCGTCGGCCGGTTCACGCCGCTCGGGCGGGCGACCGCCGCAGTCGGTCTCGACATCACGGGCGGGTACGCGGGCGTGATCCTGGCCCAGACGTTCGTCGCCGCGCCGTTCCTGATCGTGACCGCGCGCTCGGGCTTTGGGGCCGTCGACGAGGACCTCGAACGGGCCGCGCGCAACCTCGGCAAGGGGCCGCTGGCGACCGTCCGGGAGGTGTCGTTACCGCTCGCTCGCGGGAGTATCCTCGCCGGGATCGTCCTCACTTTCGCCCGGGCGCTGGGGGAGTTCGGCGCGACGATGATGGTCGCCTACCAGCCACACACACTGCCGACCCAGATCTGGGTGACGTACATTTCGGGCGGCGTCGAGGCGACAGCCCCACTGGTGATCGCACTGCTGGCTGCTGGGCTGGCGGTCGTCGCCACCCTGCAGTACGTCGGCGCGTCGATCGGGGTCGATCGATGACGCTACGCGTGTGCGATCTCCGGGTCGATTACCCGGCGACGACCGTCGGCCCTCTCTCGTTGACGGTCCCGCCCGGCGTGACCGCCGTGCTTGGTCCCTCTGGGACCGGGAAATCGACGCTGTTGTCGGCGATCGCTGGCTTCGAGGAGCACGGCGGGACGGTTATCCTCGACGGCGAGCGGCTGGACGGCCGCCCGCCGGAGGACCGAGCGGTCGGGATGGTCTTCCAGGACGGGGCGCTGTTCCCGCATCTGTCCGTCCGTGAGAACCTGGCTTTCGGTTCGAACGACGGGGACGACATCGAGACGGCGGCCAGCCGACTCGAAATCGACCACCTGCTCGACCGAGCTCCCGAGACGCTCTCGGGCGGGGAACGACAACGCGTCGCACTCGCCCGCACGCTCGTGGCCGATCCCGACGCGCTCCTGCTGGACGAACCGCTGTCGAGCCTCGATGCCCCCATTCGCCGGCGGCTACGCGTCGTGTTGCGCGAGGTGCTGGCCGACCTGGCGGTGCCCGTGCTCTACGTCACCCACGACAGACAGGAGGCGACGATCGTCGGCGACCGGCTGGCGGTACTGGTCGAGGGCGCGATCGTCCAGACCGGCCCGGTCGAAACAGTCGTCGAGTCGCCAAAGACACCACAGGCGGCCCAGTTTGTCGGCTACGAGACACTCATCGACGGGACCGTCGTCGAGCGGGGCGATGATTGGGCAGTCGTCGATGTCGGCCCGACGACAGTTCGGGTTCCCGACGATGTCGGGGTCGACGAGGTGACGATAGCGGTCCGGCCCGCCGACGCGACGCTCGCGCCGTCGAATTCAGCAACGGCACTCGACTGCCGGGTCGTCTCGATCACCGCCCAGCACGGCGACGCGCTGGTCGATTGCGCCTGGCCCGGCGGCGATCCGATCCGGGCGCGGGTCGATCGGGCGGCAGTCGCGGACCTGTCGGCGGGCGATCGCTGCCGCGTCGGGATCGATCCCGAGGCGAGTCGGCTCCTCCCACAGGAGGGGTGAGCGGGCTCGCTACTTCGAGCGGCCGGTGATCGTCACCGGCAAGTCGGCGTCGAGCACGACCGCCTGGGTGACGCTGCCGTACAAAAGCGAGCCGAACGGCGAGCGCTTGCGACCGCCCAGGACGAGCTGGTCAGCGGGGAGTTCCTCGGCCACGTTCAGAATCTCCGAGGCGGGATCGCCGATCCGGGACTCGACCTCGTATTCGACGTCGGTCCCTTCGAGACGCTCGATCGCCGCCTCGCCGCCGGGGACGTCCGCCACCGTCTGCCCATCGGCGTCGGCCTCGTCGGCGAAGACGTACAGCACCGTCACGTCGACGGATTCGGCGGCATCAGGCAGGGCCTTGACGGTCTCGGCCTGGGCTGTTCCACGGGCGCGACTACTGTCGACCGGCATCAGTACCGTGTACATCAATCGACGAACTCGACCAGAAAGTGGAAATAATAACCGGAAAATGGCAATAGTTGCGACGTCGTTTGGGCGTCCAATCGGTAATTCGGAATAGAATTAGACGTATGTCGAACGTCTCCGTCACCGAAAGCGGTCGTCCGCCCGGCGCTGCTCGACCGCGTCGTCGCTCGCGGGGATCCAGCTGTCGTCGACCCTGTCGGGCACGTCGAAGCGGCCGACCAGCGGTTTCACGTCGAGCAGCGGGGTCCCGTCGACCACGTCGATGCCCGAGACCTCGATGGTGGGGCCGTCGACGGCCTCGATCCGAACGACCGAGAGGCCAACGTTGTTGGGCCGTCGTGGGGCGCGCGTGGCGAAGAGGCCCCGCGGCTGGTCGTCGAGGAACGGCTCGACGGAAAGGGGCGCGTCCGCGGGCGATTCGTGGAAGTGATAGAGGAGGATACAGTGCGAAAAGCTCCCGAGGTCGGCCAGGCCCGCGGCGTAGTCCTCCTCGAGTTCGACGGTCCCGCATGCGTCGGACCCGGCCGGCTGGATCGGCATCTCGACCGCCGACTCGAACGCCGAGTGGATCGTCCCGATCGGTTCGTAGGTGATGGATTCGTCGGTCATGGCTGTCGCTCATCGCCCGGGCCCGTCAATCTCCCGGTCCGACCCCGGGTTAGTCCCGGAACCGGGCGGTGACGAGCATTGTTCGGCCAACCCGTCCAGCAGAGTGTCGCAATACGACCGCAAGTCTTCGAGCCGGTCGGCCGCCGGGAGCAGGGTTTCCGGATCCTGGACGGACGGTCCCGGGTCGACCTCGGTCGCTTCGATCAGCGCCGCGATGCTTTCGGCAGTCGCCTCCGGGTGACACTGGAACCCGACGACCCGATCCTCGGAGACGAACGCCTGATTCACGCAGGCCTCGCTGCTGTAGAGTCGATCGGCCTCGTCCGGGATCGCGAAGGTGTCGCCGTGCCAGTGGAACACGGGGAACCGATCGGGCAAATCCGCCGTCGGCGGCCACTCGCGGGCGCGATCGGTCGCCTCGATCGGGTACCAGCCGATCTCGCGGCGGTCGTGCTCGCGAACCTCGGCCCCCAGGACCTGGGCGAGCAACTGCCCACCGAGACAGATCCCGAGGACGGTCTTGCCGGCCGCGATCGCCTCGGCGATGAGTCGCTTCTCCGCGTCGAGCCAGGGATGGGCCTCGGTGTCGTGGACGCTCATCGGCCCGCCCATGACGACCAGCCAGTCGAACTCGGCAGGTTCGGGCAGCGGATCGCCGTCGTAGAGGCGCGTGCCGTCGATCGTGTGGCCACGGTCGCGCGCCCATTCGGCGATTCGACCGGGGCCCTCGTGGGGGACGTGCTGGAGGTATTGAATGTGCATGCGTCGACGGTCACCTGGGGGTTCGATCAGCGTTGGCCCTGGCACAGATCACGCCCGCGGAAATCCAGCCAGCGTCGACCACGGCAGGGGTCAAGCGTCCGAGTGTGCTCACGGCAAGTCGCCCTCCCGCGTGGTGGCGTCCTCCCGGTCGGCCAGCGCCCGTGCGGTGCTGCCGGAGTGTTTGCCGATCGCGATCCGGCGGGACTGGCCGACCGCCGAGGGGTCCAGCCCCTCGTAGGTCGCCGGGTCCTCCAGGAGTGCGTCGACGTGGATGCCGGACTCGTGGGTGAAGGAGTGCTCGCCGACGACCGGCTGGGTGGCCGGGAGGTCGAGGCCGCTCCGTTCGGCGACTGCCCGCGCAAGCGTCGATAGCCCCGTGGTGTCGATCCCGGTCTCGACGCCGTGGATCGCCTCCAGCGCGACAACGACCGGTGCCAGCGCGGCGTTGCCGGCCCGTTCGCCGATGCCGGTGACGGTGACCGCGCCCACGTCCGCCCCGGCCGCCAGGCCCGCGAGCGTGTTGGCGACGGCGAGCCCGCAGTCGTCGTGACAGTGGACGCCGACCTCGGTGTCATCGGCGAGTGACTCATCGACCGCCCCGACCAGCCGAGCGATCGCGGTCGGACTCGCACCGCCGGTCGTGTCCGGCAGATGAACCCGCGAGGCACCGGCCCGCTCGGCTGTCCGGGCGAGTTCGCGCAAGCGATCGATCGGCGTCCGGGTCGCGTCCTCCGCCGAGACTGTCACCGCGATATCGCGGGCGAGCGCGTGTCTGACCATCGACCCGACACGATCCAGCAGGCCGCCCACGTCCCAGCCGGTCTTGGCGTCGAGGTGGCCGTCGCTGGCCGGCGCGACGATCGTCACGCGGTCGACGCCGCAGTCAGCCGCCGCGTCGATGTCGTCCGGATCAGTGCGGGCCAGCGCCAGCGTCTCGGCGTCCAGGCCCGCGGACGCGATCTCGGCGACGGCCTCGCGTTCGGCCGGCGAGATCGCAGGGAATCCCAGCTCGATCTCCGGGACGCCCGCGCGGTCGAGCCGGGTTGCGATCTCGAACGTCTCCTCCGCGTCGAACGTGACGCCCGGGGTCTGCTCGCCGTCCCGGAGCGTGGTGTCGTACAGCGTCGGCTCGCCGTCGATGTCCGGATTGTAGGGGCTCGTGTTTGCGTTCATGGGCGACGCGGGGAACGCACGCTAGCGCACCCCTCCCTCCAGGTCGGTATCCAGCGTCGTGTTCGAGACGAGTCGCTCGTTGCCCCCGCGGAGGAAGGCGTTGACCACGTCGTCGAGCAGGTTGATCGACCCGCGGTAGCCGACCGTCGCGCGGCGATGGTAGCCAAAGCGGTCCTCAACGGGGAACCCGGTGCGCACCAGCGGGATGTCCTGCTCGTCAGCGAGGAATTTGCCCTTCGACGGGCCGACCAGCAGATCGACCGGCTCGTCGTCGAGCATGTCCTCCAGTTCCTTGAGATCGGACTCGTGGCGGACGTGCAGGTCCAGATCGTGGCGATCGGCGACCGCGAGCATGTCCTCGGTCCACGCGTCGGATTCGAAGGACGTGAGCGCGTGGACCGGTTCGGACCCGGCCTCGGCGAGGAACTCCGTGATCCCCTCGATCCAGTCCGGGTCGCCGAAGACGCCCACGCGCAGCCCCGAGAGGTACATGTGCGCGTCGACGATGGCGTCGAGCAGGCGGGCGCGTTCCTTCTTCAGACGCTCGGAGCGATCGAGGCCGGTGATCTGGGTGACGGCCTCGACGAACCGATCGGTGTTGCGCACGCCGACCGGCATCGGCCCGACGCTGACCTGCTGGTTGTACTCCTCGCCGAGGATCCGTGCGCCCTCGCCGCCGACGTGCTTCTGGAGAGCGACCGTCCCGCGGGAGTTCGCGGCGTCCTCCAGATCCTCGATCGGCGTGCCGCCGGGCGGGTGGTCGGGGTCGTCCGCATACAGGCCGCCGTCCAGGGGGTCCGAATAGTCGGTGAGCCACAGCGGGTTCGCGCCGATCTCCTCTAGGATGTGGCGGATCTCCCGGATGTCGCCCGGATCGACCCACCCCGGGATCACGTTCAGCCGGTTGGTCGGCTTGCCGGGTTCGGGGAAGCACTGGACGACCTCGGTGACGAAGTTGTCCATCCCGGTGATGTGGGTGCCGACGTAACTCGGCGCGTTCACCGAGAGGATCGGCACGTCCACCTCCGGGTTGGTCGCCTGGTACTCCATGACGATCCCCTCGATGTCGTCGCCGATCGTCTCGGAGAGACACGTCGAGATGCCCGTGATCATCGTCGGGTCCACCCGCTCGTAGATGTTCTCCAAGCCCTCGATGAGGTTGTCCGCCCCGCCGAAGACCGTCGAACCCTCCGTCAGCGAGGTGACGCCCGTCTCGACGGGCTCCTCGAAGTGGCGGTTCATCTCGTGGCGCGGGTAGGTCGCACAGCCGTTCGACCCGTGGATCAGCGGGACGCCGCCGTGGACACCCAGCGTGCCGATCATCGCACCGATCGGCGCGCACATCCGCACGGGATTGATGAAGCCGGTGCGGTCCTGCGAGCAGGCTTCGGCCCCGTCGGGGACGCCCTCGGGAACTTCGTCAGTGTCACTGCTCATAATTAATCTGCCACCCCCGAGGCGTCGCCGACGTGATCGAGCACGTCCGGACTCCCGTCGCCGCCGAACGGTTCGGCCTCCTCGCCGACCAGGTCCCAGACGGGGTTGTTGACGGCCTTGTCCATGTCCTCGGCGAACCCGAGCAGGCCGCGGAAACCGGCGTAGGGCCCCGAGTCGTAGCTGTGGCCGTTGACGAAGCTGATGCCGCGCTTGTAGGCGAGGAACTTCTCCTTGTTGCCCGAGATGAACAGGTCGATGTCGTAGTCAGCGAGGATCTCCTCGAGTTCGGGGCCGTTGGGGTTGTCCACGACCAGGGTGTCCTCGCCGACGCGTTCGAAGATCTTGCGATGGTCGTCCTCGTGGCCGAACGTCGAGCCCACGGCGACGACGTCCATCCCGAGGTCCTCCTCTAACATCGGCGGCCAGTGCCAGCACCGCGGGCCGCCCTGGTAGATGAACACCCGGTTGCCTTCCAGGCGGTCGCGGTAGTACTGGAGTTGCTCGTCGATGGCGGTCAGTTCCGAATCGATGACCTCCTGGCCGCGCTCCTCGATGTCGAAGAAGTCGGCGACTTTCTCGATGGCTTTGGACATGTGGCGGGTCCCCCAGAAGGAGACCTCGATCGAGGGCGTCCCGTAGGCGTCCTCGATCATGTCCGTGATGTAGCCAGCCGAACGGGCGCAGTGAACGACGTTGAGGCTTGCCTTCGGCATCTGGCGGATGCTCTCCAGATCGCCGTCGCCGGTGAACGTGACGTTGATGTCCAGGCCCAGCTCCTCAAGCGGCGGCCGGATGACTTCCAGGTCACCCTTGATGTTGTATTCGCCAACGATGTTGATCGTCATCTCCTCGCGTTCGGGCGTCTCGGCGGGGTCGATCAACTCGTCGAAGATGACGTTGTTGCCGACGTGGTGGCCCTTCGACTGGCTGACCCCCGAGAACCCGGCACACGGGAAGAACGTCACCGGCACGTCGTCGTCGATTTCCTCCTCGGCCCGTTTCGCGACGTCGAAGCCGTCGTCACCGATGAGAGCCGGTGAGCAAGTGTTGTACACGAAGATACCCTCGGCGTCGGGGAATTCCTCGTGGGCCTCGAGGATCGTCTCCAGCAGGCGGTCCTCCCCGCCCATGATGATCTGGTTCTCCTGGAGGTTCGAGACGAAGACGTTGTCCATGTGCTGGCTCGTGTCGCTGGCCAGGTGGGGCCGGTAGCCCCAGGAGTAGTACGCACACCCTGTCGGGCCGTGGGTGACGTGCAGGACGTCTTTCACGGGCCCGCCCACGACGCCGCGACAGCCGGCGTAGGTACACCCGCGCTCGGTCATGTCGCCGGGCGTCGTCGGTTCGTTGCTGTCGATACACTCGCCGGGATTCTCCGGGTCGTACTCCTCGGATCCCTTCCGCACGACGTGGTCGTCGCGGTCCGGGATCGGGTCGTTGCAGTTCAGTCTCATGGCTGTCCTCCGGTGACGTTGACTGACGCGAGCGAGCGGTCGTCGGCCAGCATGCCGGCCGCGTCGGCCCGGCACTGCTGGCAGTTGCGGAACTGGTTGAGGTGGCCGCCACAGGCCTCACGGACGGCGGCCACCTGCTGGTGATCGGGCGATTCGTGCTCGGCGAACTCGGCCATCGGAATGAGTGGCGTGACGTTGTGGACGTACGCCCCGAGGTCGGCGGCTGTCTCGGCGACGGTCGGCAAATGATCCTCGTTGACGCCGGGGATCAGGATGGAGTTTACTTTCACGACCATCCCGCGATCGACGGCCTTGCGGATGCCTCGCAGTTGCTGGAAGAGCAGCAACTGGAAGGCCTCTTGTCCCTGGTAGACCGTCCCCTCGTAGGTGACGCCGCCGTAGATCTCCTCACCGATGTCCGAATCGACGGCGTTGACGGTGACGGTCACCGTCTCGACGCCCAGGTCGTCGAGGCGATCGACGCGATCGGGCAGGAGCAGGCCGTTCGTCGAGATACAGCCCTTCAGTTGCGGATGCCGTTCGTTCAGCAGTTCCAGGGTCTCGAAGGTCTCCTCGTTGGCCAGTGAGTCGCCGGGGCCGGCGAACCCCGCGACGGTGATCCGGGATTCCTCGTCGAGGATCTCGCCGACGCGATCGACCGCCTCCTCGGGCGAGAGGACGTCCGAGGAGACGCCGGGCCGGTTCTCGTTCGGACAGTCGAAGCGCCGATCGCAGTACCCACAGGAGACGTTGCAGTCGGGCGCGACCGGCAGGTGAATTCGGCCGAACTCCTTGTGGGTTCCGTCGCCGTAGCAAGGGTGATCGGCTGTCCCGGACTCCTCGGCCGCTTCAACGTGCGGGTCGTCGGGTGGTTCCGCGGCGGCCTCGACGTGCGGGTCGTCGGGTGGCTCCGCGTCCATCAGTCGGCGGCCTCCCCCTCGGCGGCGTTGGGCGTGACGACGCCGTACTCGCGCATCAGCGATTCGAGTTCCTCCTGTTCCATCGGATCGGGGACGGTGTAGGTGTCGTTTGTCTCGATCTTCTCGGCCAGTTCCTTGTACACCTGGGCCTGATCGACGCTGTCGTCCCAGTCGATGACGGTCTTCTTCTGGATCTCGGCGCGCTGGACGTCCTTATCGCGCGGGATGAAGTGGATCATCTGGGTGTTGATCCGGTCGGCGAACTCCTCGACGAGTTCGCGTTCGCGTTCGACGTTCCGGGAGTTGCAAATGATCCCGCCCATCCGGGCGTAGCCCCGGTTAGCGAACTTCTGGACGCCGATGGCGATGTTGTTGGCGGCGTACAGCGCCATGTACTCCCCCGAGACGACGATGTAGATCTCGTCGGCGTAGTCCTCGCGGATCGGCATCGCAAAGCCGCCACAGACCACGTCGCCCAGCACGTCGTAAAAGACGTAATCGAGGTCGTCCTCGTAGGCCCCCTTCGCTTCGAGGGCCTCGATGGCGGTGATGACGCCGCGGCCGCCACAGCCGACGCCGGGCTCTGGCCCACCGGCCTCGACGGTCTTGACGCCCTCGTAGCCGTCGATCATCAACTCGTCGAGGTTCAATTCCTCGGGGTCGCCCGCCTCCCGGACCTGGTCGAGGACCGGTTCCAGGCGTTCGCCCCGGCGGAGCAGGCGGGTACAGTCGGCCTTGGGGTCACAGCCGACGTCGAGGATGTTGTGGCCCTTGTTAGCGAGTGCTGCGGCGGTGTTCTGCTGGGTCGTGCTCTTGCCGATCCCGCCCTTGCCGTAGATGGCGATCTGCCGTGGACCGTCGTCCGCGTCGTCACTCATCGGGCGTCACCCCAGTTCTCGTGCATTCGATCCTTTCGGACGTCGATTCGTTCGGTTCGGTAGTCGTTGCGTACATCGTGCGTTCCTCCCGGAAGCCGGCAATGGTTTCCGGCTCTCGGACATCCGGCCCTCTCGCGAGAGGGAATATAAAACATTCGGCTAATTTACATCCACAATCTAGCGATACTAGGAGAATATAATGCCGTTATCCTATATGATTGCCCAATTAATTGCGGAGATTGACGAGATACTCAAAAAACGTTCGATAACAGCGATAATAGATAATCGGTTTTATCTCGACAGCAGAACGATCGGACGTGAGCGTCGGGCGTCCAATGTACAGCCCGAACCGTCCCTAAAGATCCATCCCGCCGTTGACGTCGATCACCTCGCCCGTGATGAACGACGACCGCTCGCTCGCGAGGAAGGCAACGACGTCGGCGACTTCCTCGACGTCGCCGATCCGGCCGAGTGGGGTGTCTTCCTCGACCTGCTCGATGATCGACTCGGGCAGGTCGGTCACCATGCTCGTCTCGATGAACCCCGGGGCGACGCAGTTGGCCGTCGATCCCTCGCGGGCGAGTTCCTGGGCGAGCGTCCGGGTGAACCCGAAGATGCCGGCCTTCGCCGTCGCGTAGTTGGCCTGGCCAAGGTTGCCACCCTTGGCGACGATGCTCGAAATGTTGATCAGGCGACCGTCCTCGGCCCCCGCAATGTCGTCGTAGAAGGTCTGGGTGCAGTGAAAGGCTCCGTCCAGGTGGACGTCGAGAACGGTGTCCCACTGCTCGTGGCTCATCTCCTTGAAGAAGACGTCCTGATTGATGCCGGCGTTGTTGACCAACACGTCGACCGTGCCGAAGGCGTCTTGGATGTCCTCGGCCATCGCCGCCACCTGTTCAGGTTCGGTCACGTCGGCTTTGACGGCGATCGCCGACCCACCGGCGTCTTCGATCGTCTCGACGACCTCACGGGCGGCTTCTCCTGAACTCCGGTAGTTGACAGCGACCTCACAGCCCGCGTTGCCGAACCGTTCGGCGATCCCACGGCCGATTCCTCGCGATGCGCCGGTCACGACGCAAGTCTTCGCTTCCATATTGGCCGATCAACGTGACGAGTGAAAACGATTCGCTGTGACGCAAATTTAGCCAGACGCACTCTGGTGTCACCAAGCGCCTGTCCGACCTGTCCCGTCGTGGTGGATACCATGTGGAACTCTCCCGTGTGAGACCGTTACATTGATAGGGGTATATCGTGAACAACCAGCGTGGTACACAATGTCGATGGGCGCGTACGATGACGAGGAACACGAACGCCGTGAACGCAAGAACAGTTCGGTCGACGCGAGTTTCGACGACGACCGGACGGACTACCACGGCAGTGTCGACTACGAAAGTGAGGACTCGACCGAGGAACTGCTGGAGACGTTCAAGGAGATCCAGTCCGACTGATTTGCCGTGCAAATTGGTACTGTCTGTCCCCAACCAGTAGCGATGACGCTCTCTTTGTTCGGGCCCCGCTCGAACGCGATCACTGACTTCCGTCCCACCCGGGCGTGGGCGTGGCTCCGCGCCGGGTTTCGATCGTCCGTGCGAGCGTCGGATCGGCAGCGCTGGTTTCCGCCCGTCGTCGCCACTCGGCTATGGCCTCACTGATCCATGACTCGGTGGTTGCTGCCCGCTCGCGAACCTGCTCGTACCGCCTCGGCTCGACCTCTAAGGTGCCCGGACTCGACGCTGCCGCGACCGCGATGAACTCCGCGCGGTCGTCCCGCGTCGATTCGCCATCGCGAAGCCTCGTGATGGCGTCCCCGATCCGATCCGGATCCGGATGTGCGAAGACTGTCTCCCCGATCGCCGCGGGACCGAAGTTCGGCGTCGCATCTTCCGGGGGCTCGTCGTCGAGCAATCGATCGCCGCCGTGTTCGGCCTCGACGCGTTCACACTCCGTTTCGACATCGAGGACGAGGTTCTCGCCAGGGTAGATTTCGCAGGTCTCGGGATACCGGTCGGTGTTGTGGATTCGACACTGCAACGTCGTCGGGTCCAGAAAGACGCAACTCGACAGCCAGGTCGGTTCGTGGCCGAACGGAGCCACCGGCTTCGGGACGGATCGCAGGCCAACGAAAAACGCCGGGCGGCCGTCGATCGCTGCCACCGAGACTCCGCCGACGTCGATGCCATCCTCGCTCGCGAACAGTCTGGGGACGAGTGCGTCGGCCAGCCCCTCCTCCACGAACCCGCGGATCGCCTCACGATGGAGGGGAACGAGGTTGTACTCGTCGTCGAGTGGTTCGTAGGGGCCGCGCCGCTCGTGATCGATGTCCTCCGCGGCGAGCGGTCGCCAGTCGATGCAACAGCCCGCACACCCCTCGCAATCGACCTCCATGTCCCGGTGGACGCTATCGTGAACCAAAGACGTGTGGGTGGGATCGGATCACTCGACCACGGGACCGGGCGACGGCGGGTGTTCGGGTGATCGACGCTGTCGATCGGTGTGCTTAGGATCGTCCGTCCATTTCCCAGGAGCGTGGATCCCTCCCGTATCGAATCGGCGTTTCCCGCACCCTCCTATCGCGGCAACCAGGAGGACGCCCTGCGTCGTATCCGGGCGGCCTTCGAGGACGGCAACGACGTCGTGCTCGTCCGCGCCCCGACGGGCAGCGGCAAGTCCCTGCTGGCGCGGGCGATCGCCGGCTGTGCCCGCGGGGGGAGCCAGGCCAGCGCGACCGACCCGATCGGGGCCTACTACACGACCCCGCAGGTCTCCCAGCTCGACGACGTGGCGAGCGATCCGCTCCTCGACGATCTTTCGATCATCCGCGGGAAAGGAAACTACAAGTGCATCCTCTCGGGGGAGACCGACACGCCCGTCACGCAGGCCCCCTGTGCCCGCGAGCGGGAGTTCGACTGCCAGGTCAAACACCGGTGTCCGTACTTCTCGGACCGCTCGATCGCCGCCAACCAGTCGATCGCGGCGATGACGCTCGCCTATTTCATGCAAACCGCCGGCTCGGACGTCTTCGGCACGCGCGACGTGGTCGTGATCGACGAGGCCCATGGCCTGGGCGAGTGGGCCGAGATGTACGCCGCGATCGATCTCGCGCCCGACACGGTCCCAGTCTGGGACGAACGCCCGCCCCCTGAGATCGACGACGTCGAGACGGCCGCCGACTACGCCGCCGGCCTCTCGCGGGTCTGTGATCGGCGATTGACCGACCTCCGCGCACAGGTCGAACTCGAACCCGAGGAGGCCAAAGAACGCGACCGGCTGGAGGAACTCCGGTCGGATCTGACGTGGTTCCAGGAGGCCGTCCGCGATCCGGACAGCCCGACGACGTGGGTCGTCGATCAGCCCGACGGCGAGGGCACCCGGACGACGTGCAAGCCCCTCAATCCCGAGCGCTTTCTCTCACACACGGTCTGGGATCGCGGGAACAAGTTCGCGCTGCTCTCGGCGACGATCCTCAACAAAGAGGCGTTCTGTGCGAGCGCCGGCCTCGATCCTGACCGCGTGGCGCTGGTCGACCTCGAACACACCTTCCCCGTCGAGAACCGGCCGCTGGTCGACGTCACTCGGGGGAAGATGACCTACGAGGAGCGCGAGGCGACGATTCCGAAGATCGCCGAGACGCTCGTCTCGCTGATGGCGCGCCATCCCGAGGAATCCGGGCTGGTGCACTGTCACTCCTACGCGATCCAGGACGCTCTCGAAGCCGAACTCGCGGCACTCGGGGTCGAAGACCGCGTTCGCTCTCACGACAGCGAGGATCGCGACGGCCAACTCGCCGCCTGGAAGCGCAGCGACGATCCGACGGTCTTTCTCTCGGTGAAGATGGAAGAAGCCCTGGATCTCGACGGTGATCTCTGTCGGTGGCAACTGCTCTGCAAGGCTCCCTACCCCAACACGCGGGATTCGCGGGTCGCGCGTCGCCTGGAAGACGGCGACTGGGCGTGGTACTACCGGAGTGCGCTCCGGACGGTGATCCAGGCCTGCGGGCGGATCGTCCGCTCGCCCGAGGATCACGGGGTCACCTACCTCGCGGATTCGAGCCTGTTGGATCTCTTCGATCGCGCCCGGACCGACATGCCGGGGTGGTTCGCCGACCAGGTCGATCGGATGGAGCGCCCCGATCTCGCCGATCCGGATCCTGACGCTGCGCTCGCTGGACTGACCGACGGCCGGTCGAGCGGTCGGTCGGGGTCGGGAGGCTCGCGCCGCTCACGACGCAGTTCCCGGTCGGGATCGAATCCCGTCGCCGATGTCTGGGACACGGAGTGATTTTGGGTCACATGTTGTCGGCTTTCGACGGGGGACGCTGCGACGAATCGTCCCGTCGATCCCGAGTGCGTCCGCAGTCACGATCGGGCAAACCACGGAACTGGAACGACCCGCTACACGATGTAAATCCGCTTGACGGATTCTCGAACGGGATCGGTGTTTGCCGGGGCACTCGACGCACTCAAAACAGGCTGGACGCCGCGTAGGCGAACGACGACCCGACCATCAACACCACGAGGATGATCGCGAGGATCTGCTGTCGGTCCATATCGGGGCTTGAGCGCCGGGACGAATAGGTGTTACCCTCTCGGGACTGAAATGCTCACCCTCACCGGATCCGTGCGTCCACGACGACGTGTTCGACGCCCTCGCTGTAACTCTTCACCCGACGAGTGTCGAGTACTTCGACCGACCGGCCTCGATCGCTCGCGGCCGCCTCCAGCCGATCGATCGGCCGGTCGAACACCAGGTCTTCCGGCGTCGCTTCGTGAAGGTGCACCGTTCCCCCTGATTTCAGCGCGTCGAGGGCGCTGTCGAGGTACTCGTAGGCGTCGTAGTAGCCCATGACGACGCGATCTGCACTGACCCCATCGACCACATCACGACAGTCGGCCCGATAGGGCTGGACACGGTCGGTCACGTCGTTGAGCCGGGCGTTCTCCAGCAGGTACTGGAACGCGGTCGGGTTGCGCTCGACGGCGACCACGTCCCCGCCGGCCCGGGCCATCGGCAGCGTGAAGTAGCCGATCCCGGCGAACATGTCGAGGACGGTCTCGCCGTCACTCACCACTTCGGCCATGCCTGCCCGCTCCTCCTTGTTGCCCGGCGAGAACATGACTTTCGCGAGGTCCAACGCGTAGCGCGTGCCGTGCTCGGTGTGGATCGTCTCCGTATCGCCCTCGCCGGCGAGCACGGACACGTCCGGCTCGCGGTGCTCGCCGGCGATCCCGTGGCGTTCGAGGACGGTGTCGGCCTCGCCGTGGAGGTCGAGGAGCGCCTCGCCCAGTTCCTCGGGCCGCGGTGCGTCGCCGATCTCGACGAGGATCACGCTCCCGACGACGGCCCACGACGACGGCGCACGGTCGACCTCCGCTCCGGTCCACCCGCGCTCGCGGAGGTGATCGGCCAGCGTCCGCAGTCGAGGATCGCCGACCTGCCGGACGACTTCGTGAAAGTCGACGGTTTCGGGGACGGCCGTCACGGGGATCGAGACGCCGCCGTCGCCGTAGGCCCGGACGCGCCGGTCTGCATCGTAGACGCCCTCGTCGGTCAGGGCGTCGATGGCTTGCTGGGCGCGGGGTTTCTCGACGACGACAGCGAGCTCACCCTCAGATTCCCCGGTGAGAACCCCGGCCCCTTCACTTTCGCCGCTGAGAACCTCGGACACCTCCTCTTCGTCGTCCGGAATCGGACTGTCGTCACTCATCGTTGATCTCGTCCGCGTCGTCGCTCGGGAGGACGTGCAACCCGGCTCGTGATTTCAACACTGGTACCGTCTCAGCGTCGGCGTCGAGATAGTCGGGCCGCGGGATCGACTTCGTCTCGTAGGTCTCGGGATCGAGCACCTGGACGGCGTGATCGTCCTCGACTGCCACCAGCGTCGTCTCGACGCCGTCCGATTGACCGCCTAGTCGTCGGGCGTCGGGTGCATCACCCGCCTCGAAACTCGCCTCGTAGGCGTCGCCGGTCTTCAGCCGCGTTCCCTTGAGGTTGCCCTGGACGCTCCGAACGATGACCGGGCCGTCGCCGTCTTCGGGATCGATGACCTCGCCTGGTCGATAGGGCGGCAACCGGACGGCGTAGGTCACCCGGTAGACTTCGTTGCCGTCCTCGTCCTCGGTGATCAGCGTCTCCGAGTCCGAAAAGGAACCGCCGAACTCGCCGACGATCCGGCTGGCGATCTGCTTGCCGATGTTCGTCGTCGAGACCTTGATGTTCACCCCGTCGTCGTCCTCGCCCACCTCGGTGACAAACGCGTCACGAGCGCCCGTCGCCTCCATGTCGGCGACGATTTCGTGGGCGATCGCTTGGGCACGTTCGATCTCGTCGTCGGTCGGCGTCCGGTCGCGTGCCCGCACCTGGACGGTCGAGGCGTAGGACCCACCGGCGATCCGGCCACACCGCGTGCAGACTTGCCGGGAGACCTTCACGGGGACGACGACCTCCTCGGTGACCGCCGTCCCGCGGACGACCCCCGAAAACGTCGCGTGCATCCGGATCGTGTTGCGGTCGACCTGCTCGGGCGCGACCTGCCAGGAGACGTCGGTCGCATCGAGGTGGACACCCAGCGACTCGCTGGTTTCCTCGATCGCGACGTCGGTGTAGTCCTCGGCACCGACGTCGAGCCAGCGGTTGCCCCGGTGGACGGCCCCACACCGCGAACAGACGCGGACCTCGATCCGCTCGGGCGCGTCCACGAGGTCGAACTCCTCGAAGTAGCAGGCGTCACACAGCACGCTGTCGGGATCGTGCGCGCCAGGCTGGCCCGGCCGCTCGGTCGGGTCGCTCTCGATCGCATCGCCACACCGCGGACAGAACGCACCCGATCGCGTCATTACACTGCGGTAGGGGATTGGTCTGTAAAAACGGCGCGGGTTCGAACTTAGCCGACAGAACGTAGCGCTTTGATCGGTGCTTATCTGAACACCGCCTTGTATTCCGCACCAACAATTAAGATGTTGCACTTCGTAACAACAACCGTGCCCGGAGATGATCTCGCCCAGCCCGTCATCGAGGTCACGAAGGACTTCGGTGACCGCTATGCTGAGATCAATGCCTACCGGGTGCCCGAATCAGATCGGTATCCGGAAGAGATCAAGTACTCGATGCAGTATGGCAATGCTGCAGGGGAAACGATCCTTCGCTACGACAACTTCCCTGACCACCCGGATACGGCACGCCATCACAAGCATACGGCCGACGGGAGTGTCGATGACGTCGAGTTCAACGGGCTGGAGTCTCTCTTCCAGCAGTTCAAATCAGAGGTGATCGAACATGGCCACGACTGGTAACGATACTGACCGTACGCTTCACGTTCGCTTTCGCGAGGGTGACGACGAGCAACTCTCGGACACGCTCGCCGCCCTCGACCGAGGCGAGACACCCGACCCGCATCTCGAAGTGGTCTACACGGACCCCGCGGACGTACACAGCGTAACACGACCGAAATCACTGGAACTGCTGCGGGCGATTGTCCAGCACGAACCCGGGAGTATTCGTGAGACTGCACGCCTCGTCGAACGTGACGTGAGTCAGGTCCACCGTAATCTGACCGAACTTTCGGAGTTGCATTTGATCGATCTCGTCGAAGAGGGCCATGCCAAACGGCCGGTCGTGTGGTACGACGCGATCGATATCGATCTCCCGCTGGTGGCATCGGCCAGTGATTCGGACGAAGCTGTCGTGTAGTTTCTCCGTTGGGCATTCTGCCGACACCGTCACCCGGAGGGGTTTTCTTTCCCGATCACCTACGAGTGTCCGTATGCAGTGGCAACCGGACTGGGGGCTGCGCGGGCGCATGGTCGTGACGATGTTCCTGCTGTTTGCCCTCTACATCGTGTTCGTCGGGGTGCTTGCGAGTGCCGGCGTCGGCCTCGTGGGTATCGTCGTCGTGATGGGTATCTTCTCGTTCGGTCAGCTGTTCTTCAGCGACAAACTCGCCCTGCGAAGCATGGGCGCGAAGAAAGTCGACGAGAACGAGTACCCGGAACTCCATCGGAGCGTCTCCCGGCTGGCCCAGCAGGCCGACCTGCCGAAACCCGACATTGCAGTGGCAGACTCGTCGGTCCCGAACGCCTTCGCGACCGGTCGTTCGAAGAAGAACTCGACGGTCTGCGTGACGACGGGCATCATGGAAACCTTAGAGCAGGACGAACTGGAGGGCGTCATCGCGCACGAACTCGCCCACATCAAGAACCGCGACGTCGTGGTGATGACGATCGCTTCGTTCCTCTCGACGATCGCCTTTCTGATCGTCCGGTGGGGCTGGCTGTTCGGCGGCGGACGCAACCGCCGGGGCGGTGGCGGCGGGATCTTCGTCGCCATCGCCGTCTCGCTGGTCGTCTGGATCGTCTCCTACGTCCTGATCCGCGCTCTCTCCCGGTACCGGGAGTACGCCGCCGATCGCGGCGGGGCGATCATCTCCGGCCAACCTTCGGCGCTGGCCTCGGCGCTCGCGAAGATCGACAACCGGATGGACCGCGTTCCCAAGGAGGACCTGCGGAGCCAGTCGGAGATGAACGCCTTCTTCATCGTCCCGATCTCGAAGGGGATGATCGCCAACCTCTTTAGGACCCACCCCTCGACGGAGAAGCGAATCGATCGCCTCCAGGAACTCGAACGCGAGATGGAGACGGTCTGACAGCCGGATCGTTCTTTCCCTCGAATTGTCCTATTCTGCTCCCGCCGCCAGCCTTATATTGAGTTATGTATAATTCATAACCAGGATGGCGCAGTCCCCACCACAGTCGGGTCAGTCACCCATTCGGCAGCTACAGACAGTTGCCGACCTCCTGGAAACGCCGGCACTCGCCCGGGTTTACGCCCAGGTTTTACGGGACGGTCCGGTCACTGTGTCCGATATCGTCGACGCACTCGACATTCCGCAGGGGACCGCCTACGAGTACGTCCGGAAGCTCGAAACGGCCGGATTGCTCGAGAAAACCCGCGACCAGCGTCCGTACGAATACGACGCCGAGCCGATCGCCCTCACGCTCTCGGCTGCCGAGGAGACGCGAACGATCACGCCGGCACTGATCGCGGCCGTTGCCCGTCGCGAAGCGGACGAGGACATCGACGTGTACATCAACCGACACGGTCTCGACGGCCTCGCTGTCGCGCTCGAGTACGCCTTCGAGTACGTCGAGGGCACGGTCAACCATCGCATTGCGGCCCGGGAACTCGATCTCTCACCCCTCGAAGCCGAGATCATCTTACAGGCGCTCGAACCAGTCGCCACCGAGTACGCTGAAGAACGTAAATGACGACTGTCTACGTCGCTGATACTGGTGTTTTCGTTCGCTGTGGCGGGCCTGAGAAAGACAAATCCCAGCGGCTGCGCCGGGCTGTTCGACAGGCAGACATCTCCCTGCGAATTCCACAACGCGTCTACGAGGAACTCGGTGGCGATACTGCTGCGGAGGAATACCCCTCGAGACGTGCCGTATTCGGCTGGCATCCGATCGGGCTGGATCGTCGTCGCCGACGAACTCGACTACACCAATCCGTTGGTTTCGACGGTGATGGACGAGACACGCAGATTCATCGCCAGCGAGACCGACCGCGACGAGGATCGCATCGAGAAGGCGGACACGGCCCTCGTTGGGCTTGCCGGACAACTTTTGGATGCCGGCGAGGCGGACCGCATCGTGCTGTTGACGACGGACAAACCGGCGGGACGAGCGGCTGTGCGCTTACTTCCTACCCACGGCTTCGAGGACTGTATCAAGTTCCGATACGTTAGCGAGGTGTTTCTGGAGACGATCACTGTCGACGAATTTCGTTGAGATTCCGCATTCCGAAGGCGGCATATCGGAGTTATTTTCTTGCGACGGTGACAACGAACCGCGTCCGCATGCAACTCGAGGCCTTTCCGTCCGTGTCTTTGCACAACGTCGCCGAACTCGCCCCGGCCGACTGGACCAACGGCGGCGGCCATCTCCATCGCGTCCCGCGTTCGGTGGCCGCGAATCTCAACGTCATGGCCCGCGACCGCGTCCAGAGCCCGACAGGTAGCGAGATTCGGTTCGTCCCCGACGGCGAGGACGCGACCGTCGAGGTGACGCTCTCGGCTGCGGGGGAGACGACCGTCCAGCCCTTCTGGGGGCCGTTCCAGGGGGCCGAACCGTTCGAGATCGGCCCGGACCCTTCGACGCACTCTTTTGCCGTCCCCGACCGGATCCGAAACCTCGATCCGGCGGCTGCCGAGAACGCCGCGTATGACACCCGAATCTGTCGCCTTCGCTTCGACGCGTGGTCCCGTGTCGCACTTCACGACGTTGCCGGCGACGCTCGTCCACCCCGAGACGCAGAACTCCCCGAAACCCGGTATCTCGCTTACGGCACCTCCATCACCGAGGGGGCGCTCTCGAATCCACACCTGGCGTACGTCGCCACCGCCGCTCGACAGCTGGGTGTCGATCCGATCAACCTCGGCATGGCCGGCTCGGCGTACTGCGAACCGGCCATCGCCGACCACATCGCCGGTCGCGACGACTGGGACGTCGCGACGATCGCCGTCTCGGTCAACATGTCGAATCGGGGATTCACTGTCGAGCAGTTCCGCGAACGCGCCGATCAGTTGCTCGATACCGTCGCCGGCGCACACCCAGAAAAGCCGATCGTCGCCGTCTCGCTGTTCCCGTATCACGCCGACGTCGTCGCGGGCGACGATCCCGAACGGGCGGCGGCCTACCGGGAGACGCTCGAAACACTCGTTGCTGACTCAGCGCACGACAACCTCTCGTTTATCGACGGCTCGAAGCTGCTCTCCGTGCCCGGACTGATGGACGACATCCTTCACCCCGGCGACGCCGGGATGGTCGAGATCGGGCACAACCTCGCCGACGAACTCGCGCCGCTGGTGGAGTGAGTCACAGCCCACGCCGCTGTCGAGCAATCACATCCACAGCAACTGTGCGTGGCGGGTCCCGTCGATGTCGAGGACGTTCGCTTCGTCGACGAACCCCTCTTCGATGGCGACCTCGACCGCCGTCGACCCGACGAGGTTCGCCGTGTCACACCGAGCCAGACTCGCAGCGACCGCCTCGGTGCTCGCCGAATCCCCGCCGTAGAACTCCTCGGTCACCGCAAGTGAGAGTTCGCCGTCTTCGAAGGTCTCGCCCAGGACGTCAGCGTCACACACCGAAACGAGCAGTCCCTCCTCGGTCTCGCGCTCGGTGAGCAGGAGTTTGGCATCCGCCGGCGCGTCCGTTCCCTCGTCGTCGGTCATCTTACTCGTAGAGTTCCGTCTGGGCACCGTCGTCGATCAACTCCTCTTCGGTCTCCTGGCGGAGTTCTTCGGCCTCCTCGACGAGTTCCTCGGCGCGTTCGTCCTCGCCGACTTCCTCGTGGGCGCGGGCCTTCTCCTCCAGGAGGGTCGCGTTGCGAAAGCCGAGCCGGATGGCGTTGTCGAAGGCGTCGATGGCTTCCTCTGCGAGGCCGCGTTCGAGCAGGAAGAAGCCGCGGTTGTACCACGCTTGCGGGAATCGGGGGTCGATCTCGACGGCGCGTTCGGCGTGTTCGAGCGCCTGCTCGGAGCGGCCGGACTCCCAGAGCGCGTACGCGAGGTTGGTCTCGGCCGTCGCGGCGTGCTCGGAGTCGGGATCGATCTCGATCGCCTCCCGGTAGGCCCCCATCGCGGCGTCGTACTCCTCGAGTTCGGCGTGAGCGGCCCCTTTGTTCGCCCAGGCCTCCTGTGCGACCGAGTCGTCGTCGGCGTAGCGGGCGGCGCGTTCGAGGGTCTCGGTCGCCTCCTCGAAACGCTGGATCCGGGTGTAGCTGATCCCGACGTCGAGCAATTCCTCGGCGTCGACTTCGTCCCCGCCGATCGATCGCTCGTCGAGGAGGTCGCTCACGACGCGGGAGTCGACCGGGTCGACGCTGTCGGGATCGACGTTGAGCTCCGGCGGTTCGAGATCGAACCCCTCGTAGGGCTCTGAAAAGCCCTGGCCCTCCGAGAACTCGTGGTCTTCGGGTTCCTCAGTCATGTAGACCGTCTATGGCAGTCAAATGGTTAAGGCCTGCGTCACCAATGGCTGATATGGGCAAGCGACTGTTCGTCAGCATCGACCTCGACGGCCTCGCCGAGGCGATCGCGGCCGTCCAGGATCGCTTCGAGGGTGCTTCGGGGCTGAACTTCGTCGATCCTGCACAGGCCCACGTCACGCTGAAGTTCCTGGGCGATACCGACCCGGACCGCCTCCCCGAACTCACCGATGAACTCACCGCGGCAGTCGAAGAGAGCGGCGTCGCCCCCTTCGAGGCGCGCTTTGGTGGCCTCGGCGCGTTCCCCAGCGAGGAGTACATCACCGTCGTCTGGGTCGGCGTCCGCGAGGGCGGCCCGGCGATGACAGCCCTCCAGGCCGCCATCGAGGATCGAACCGTCGCGATGGGCTTTGACCCGGAAGACCACGAGTTCACGCCCCACGTTACCGTCGCCCGGATGGACCACGCGGGCGGGAAGGAACAGGTCCAGACCGTCCTTCGCGAGGCTGATCCGACCGTTGGTACGCTCGACGTCACCGAGGTCTGCCTGACCGAGAGCGTCCTCACCGACGATGGCCCCGACTATTCGACGCTCGAATCGTTCGAACTGTGACGCCTGTGGTGTGTAATATAAGGAATATGGTGTATTCTGGAACAGGGAACTGCCAATAAATATCGGCTCTCATCGGATTAGATGGCTATTTAGGCCGGACAAACGACTTAGGCCAACCAAAATTGGTTGGTATATTGATAATTCTTAAGTGCGTCCCGGCCCAACTATCGTTCAATGAGTTTGCTGGCGAATCTGACGCTGGTGTTCGTCGCGGGATTCATCACCGCGCTGGCGACCGGGCTGGGCGCGCTGCCGTTTTTCCTGGTCGAGGACATCAGCGACCGGTGGTACGTCGCGCTGTGGGGGCTCGCTTCGGGGATCATGGTGGCGGCGTCGCTCTTTGGCCTGATCTTCGAGGGGCTCGCCGAGGGGACGGCGATCGAGATCGCGATCGGGATGGCGGCGGGCGTCGTACTGGTCATCCTCGCCCACCGCGTCCTCGACGGTGCGGAGATCGACCCCCAGGAGTACGCGGAGGCCGATTACAAGAAGCTCGTGCTCATCCTCGGCATTCTGACCGTCCATAGCTTCCCCGAGGGCGTGGCCGTCGGCGTCTCCTTCGCCGAACTGGGTCTGGAAGGGGCCCAGGGACCGATGGTCCTCGGCGTGACGGTTCCGATCCTGGCGGTGTTCATGACGATCGCCATCTCGATCCACAACGTCCCGGAGGGGACGGCGATCGCCATCCCGCTACGGTCGATGGACGTCGGCGAGTGGCGGATGGTCTGGTGGGCGGTGTTTTCGAGTCTCCCCCAGCCGATCGGTGCCGTCCTCGCCTTCGCGTTCGTCCGGGTCGCCAGGGACTTTCTCCCCTACGGCTTTGGGTTCGCTGCGGGGGCGATGATCTACCTCGTCCTGACGGAGTTCATTCCCGAGGCCTTGGAGACGGGGGCGGACCTGCCCTCGCGGGGCCGGCCCGAATTAACTGCCGGCGTCGTGGTCGGGGTGGCCATCATGGTTCCGCTCGCGCTGGTGTGAGGGTCGAAAGAACACAACTATAAACGACGACAGCGAACGATGGCCTACAATGGGTAAGAAATCAAAGGGCAAAAAGAAGCGGCTGGCGAAACTCGAACGCCAGAACAGTCGCGTCCCTGCGTGGGTCGTGATGAAAACCGATCAGGACGTACAGCGGAACCCGAAACGACGCCACTGGCGACGGAACGATACTGACGAATGAGCGCCGAAGAATTCGAGGAGCGGGTCGTCACCGTCCCGCTTCGTGACGTCCAGGCAGTACCGAACGGCGAACGAGCCGGCACGGCGATGTCGCTCATCCGCGAGCACCTCGCACAGCACTTTTCGGTCGCGGAGGATGACGTCCGTCTCGACCCGTCGATCAACGAGGAGATCTGGTCGGACGGCCGTTCGAACCCCCCGAGTTCGATCCGCGTTCGTGCTGCGCGCTTCGAGGAAGCGGGCGAAAGCGTCGTCGAAGCCGAACCCGCAGAGTAACCATTGCTCCGCACGGCCTTCGCCGGATCGGCGTACGTCGGTGTCTACGCACGCGCTACTGACGAGTACCTCCTGATCCGGCCCGACGCCGAGGAAGACGTCACCGAGGCCTTTGGTTCGGAACTGTCCGTCCCGATGGTCGAGACGACGATCGGCGGTGCCGGAACGGTCGGCGCGCTCGCCGTCGGCAACGAGAACGGACTGCTCGTCACGAGTCGCGTCACGGATCACGAACGCGACCGCATCCAGGACGTGATCGACGTGCCCGTCGTCGAACTTCCGGGCCGTATCAACGCCGCCGGGAACGTGGTCCTCGCCAACGACAACGGCGCGTTCGTCCACCCTGACCTCCCCCGGGACGCCGTCCAGGCTGTCAAGGATGCGCTCGACGTGCCGGTCGAACGCGGCGATATCGCCGGTGTCCAGACGGTCGGGACGGCTGCGATCGCCACCAACCGCGGTGCGCTGTGTCATCCCAAGGCGACCGACGCCGAACTCGACCGGGTCGCCGAGGTACTGGATGTTCCGACGGACGTCGGGACGATCAACTACGGCGGCCCGCTGGTCGGCTCCGGCCTCGTCGCCAACGCCGAGGGCTACGTTGTCGGCCAGGACACGACCGGCCCGGAACTCGGCCGGATCGAGAGTGCCCTCGGGTACGTCGACTGATATCAGTAGTTTCTTGGGCTCATTCGTTCACTACTACTGTCATGAGTGGGTCCAGCGTAACCGGACAAACCGTGGTAATCACTGGGGGGGCGGGGTTCATCGGCAGCCATCTCGCCGATGCACTCGTCGAAACAAACGATGTGATCGTTCTCGATGACCTCTCGACAGGGGCACGCGAGAACGTCCCCGACGGCGCGACGTTCGTCAAGGGCGACGTTCGTGATCCGGCGACAGTCGCCGAGGTCACTGACGGTGTTGACCTGGTCTTTCACGAAGCCGCCGTCGTCAGTGTCGAGCAATCGATCGACGAGCCCGAATTCTGTCACGACGTCAATTTCGACGGCACGCTTCAGATACTCGAGGCGGCAAGACGGGAAGATGCCCGCGTCGTCTTCGCCTCAAGTGCAGCGATCTATGGCGAACCGACGTCCCTGCCGCTCACGGAATCCGAGCCGGTGGCTCCACAGTCGCCGTACGGGATCGATAAGTGCTCAGCCGACCAGTACCTCCGGACCTATCACGACCTTTACGGCCTCGAAACGGTCGCGCTCCGGTATTTCAACGTCTACGGACCGCGCCAGACGGCGAGCGATTACAGCGGCGTGATCAGTATTTTCCGCGAGCAAGCCCAGGCCGGCGAGCCGATCACTGTCGACGGCGACGGGACACAGACCAGGGACTTCGTCCACGTTGCGGATGTCGTTCAGGCGAACCTCCGGGCAGCGACGACCGAGCACGTCGGCACTGCGTACAACGTCGGGACTGGCGAAGAAACCTCGATTCGGACGCTCGCCGAAACGACCCAGCGGGTCACCGACAGCGACTCCCCGATCGTTCATCGCGATCCGCGGCCGGGCGATATTGCACATAGTCGGGCCGACGTCACGAAAGCCCGCCAACGGCTGGGATACGAACCGTCGGTATCTCTCGAAGACGGCCTGGCAACGCTGGTCGGTGAGTGATCGTCACCTCTGGTCGGTATCGCCGCCGGCGATTGTCCGAGTAACGTCCGTCAATACGTTCCAGATCTGTCGAACGACGATCTGGACGTCGAACCAGAACGACTGTTCACGGATGTACTGGAGGTCATACCGGAGCTTCTCGATCGGTTCGATGCTCGTGGCCTGGTGTATCTGTGCGAGGCCGGTGAGTCCCGGTTTGACGAACCATCGTTTTCGCCAGGCGTCGACGGTCGTCTCCAGGTACTGTTCTTCCTCTTCTGTCCAGACGGCACGAGGTCCCACGACGCTCATGTCCCCGACGAGAATCGACCACAACTGTGGGATCTCATCGAGATGCGTCTGCCGAAGGAACCGCCCGACCCGGGTAATCCGATCGTTCGTGTCGTCGTCGGTCGGTTCGATCGACGCCCCCTCCGGCACCATACTCCGGAACTTATAAATAGTGAACGTATCCCCGAACGTGGCTGTTCGATTCTGACTGTAGAATATTGGACCGCCGTCATCAAGTTTGATCGCCACCCCGACGACGGCGATCACTGGAGAGAGAACGACGAGTCCGCCCACGGCGAACGCGATATCGAAGAGCCGCTTGATAAGGTGGTCCTGCCAGTCCCACGGTTCCAGGTCGACGTCGACCAGTTCGCCGCCGGCCGTTCCGTCGGTCAGTACGACATCGGCGTGATCACGATGGACTTTCGCGGCGACGCCGTACTCGTAGCAAGTGTCCAGCGCCCCGAAGAACTCCGCACGATCCGGGCGATCGAACGCGAGGATGGCCGTGTCCACATCGTAATCGAACAGGATCTCGTCGAGACGCGAGAGGCCGCCGAGATACGTCAGGTCCCCAATCGCGTCGGACTCTTTCCCGCCGTCTGTCTGAGGACGCATCGGGGTGAGATCAGTATTCCCCACGTACGCCGAGGGTGGTGAGACATAGCCGATCACGGCCCCGTCGACTGCGGCTAAGATATCTTTGATCGTCTCTGGGTCGTCGCCGATGATGACTGTCCGTTCACCAGTTCCCGCCGGACGGCGGCGGATGGCGACAAACCAGAGCGGGAGCACGAAGAGGAGAAGCCCCCCAGCAACCAGCAGCGTCGCCCGCGGAAGCCGGTAGGTGTAATCGAAGTAACCTATCGTCGCAAGCGAGAGGAGGGCAAGTATCGTCCGGCGGCCAGCGTCCATCCACGTATCGAGGATCCGACGCGGGCGCGGCTTGTACAGCGGAACCATTGCCACGAGAACCACAACTGTCGTCGTCGTCGCCTCGAAAAGGAGTTCGTCGCCCACTGCACGATCAGCGGGGAGGTTCGCCAACACCGGAACGAACTCTATCATCGAACGCACGGCTGGTTCGTTGGCTAGGACAACTGTCACCAAGGCGATCACAGCGGTGCCGAACACACCCGAAGTCCGGTACCGCCAGTGTGGCTCCATTGCTACAGAATCCGATACCGTGGCGAATAAATCCTGTGTCAGACATGTATCGCTTCTTCCGAGTAGATATCTGCCCCGTCGCAGACTCGTAACTACTATCTGACAACCCCCACTGGAAACCTGTAGTAATGGACATAATCGACGAACATGGGAACCTCTTTGGCATCGTCAATGTCATCGATGCGCTGGTCGTCCTCTTGCTCGCCGCAGTCGTCGTCGCCGGTGTCGCGCTGGTCGTTGGGCAAGGGCCGTCAGAAACGGCATCTTCGACTGAAGATGTTCCGATTACCGTTCAAGTTGAAGATACCAAACCGTATGTTGCCGCAGCAATTCCCGAAGGTGCCATTGAAACCAAGGAGTCCATCATTTCTGTTGACGATAAATCTGTCGAGCCGTCACGTGTCGTCGTGAGGGCTGATAACGGGACGTTACATGAACGCGCCCATCCTTTGAACAGAACCGTCACCATGGACGTAACACTCTCGGTTAGCGAGGCACTTTCCGATGGGCAAGCGGAGTATCGCTTCAACGGCCAACCGCTAGAAGTCGGTCGTACGCTTACCCTGGACCTCGGCCGCGTTTCCATAAGCGGGATCGTCACCGATTTTGAATTTGACGCCGAATGACCGACCAATATCTGACGCAATCGCGGGTCGTATCCACGCTCGGTCGATACAGTCGAACCCTTAAAACAGTCGTCCGGCAAGCCAGCCGTACGTCTCGTCTGCGCTCGCTCTGTAATACTTTTTCACGGCGGTACGGTACTAGTCAACGAACGTCAACCGTCCGTGTACTGGTTCGATCGATTGGTCGCTTTACCCGCCGCTCGCTTCTTTACCGCTGGTTGACTGCTGAACCTGATCCCGAGATGATCGTGATCGACCTCCGTGGGACTCACACTGTCGGACCGATCATCACGCTCCTTGATACTCTTGTTTCCATTGTAGCTCCCTGGTTTCGCACGTCCCGTCTCAAGCAGGCGAGCAAGTTCGCCGGCGGTCAAGAGACTATCACGACGAACTCCCGAACTCTACAGGTACTTCGAACGGTGCTCGAACCGCCAGCGCCGCCGGAGGGGGATGGGAACTCTGACTTCCGGAACTGATTGCTGATCGGCGTCACTCGACGGTCACGCTTTTGGCCAGGTTCCGGGGTTTGTCGATCGGCCGGCCGAGTTTCGCGGCTGTATGGTAGGCCGCGAGTTGCAATTGGACGTTCGTCAGTATAGCGGCCGTCCGGGGTGAACTTTCGGGAACCGACAGGACGTGATCGGCGTAGCGTTCGACGTCGCTCTGCCCGTCGGTGACCGCAACGACCGGTGCGTCCCGCGCCTCGACTTCCTTGACGTTGCCGATGGTTTTGCGTGCCTGTTCGCCGTCGCCGGTCACCATCGCAAACACCGGCGTGTTCGCCGTCACGAGCGCGAGCGGGCCGTGTTTCAACTCCCCGGCGGCGAATCCCTCCGCGTGCTTGTACGTGATCTCCTTCATCTTGAGTGCGCCCTCCAGGGCGACGGGGTACTGGAGCCCCCGACCGAGGAAGAAGTAGGCGTCGCTGTCGAGGTATTCCTCGGCGACCGCTTCGGCCCGTGATTCGTCGAGGACTTCCTGGACGTCGGCGGGGAGATCCCGTAGCGCGGCGATGGACTCCCGGTCGTCCTTGGAGGGAACCATCCCGGTTGCGAGCAGGTTCAGCGCCGTCAACTGGGAGGCAAAGGTCTTGGTCGCGGCCACCCCGATCTCCGGGCCGGCCTTGATGTAGAAGACGTGATCACATTCCCGCGAGGCTGTCGAACCCACGACGTTGGTGACTGCGAGTGTGGTCGCGCCCTTCGAACGGGCCGCCCGCAACGCCGAGAGGGTATCGGCGGTCTCACCGCTCTGGGTCACGCCGATGACCAGATCGTCGCCGACCGGCGGCGGCGCACTCGCGTACTCGTGAGCCAGGAACGCCTGGGCGGGGATACCGGCGTCACGGAACAGCTGTGCGCCGTATAGCGCCGCGTGATAGCTCGTCCCACAGGCCACCAACTGGACGCCGCGTGGATTGAGATACGCCAGGTCGCCGATATCGACCTCGCCGGCGAGTTCGTCCACCCGTTCGGAGAGGCCCTGACGCAGTGATCGGGGCTGTTCGTTGATCTCCTTTTGCATGAAGTGATCGTACCCCGCCTTGCCCGTCTCCTCGGGATCCCACTCGATGATATCGACGGGCTTCTCGACGACGTCGCCGTCGATCGTCGAGACTGTCCAGCCGTCGGGATCGAGGCGGGCGAATTCACCGTCATCCAGATAGACCACACGGTCGGTGTACTCACGGAACGCCGGGACGTCGCTGGCGAGATAGTAGGCGTCGGCTGGCCCGTCGCCCTCGGCGCTACCGAGGCCGAGCACAAGCGGGGAGTCGTTACGGACCGCAAAGACCGACTCGTGGCCGGCGATCACGACGGCGACGGCGAAACTCCCCTCCAGTCGAGAGACGGCGTTTCGCACAGCGGTCTCGGGCTCAGCGCCCGCCTCACGGGCTTCCTCGATCAGGTGCGGGACGACTTCGGTATCCGTCTCGCTCTTGAACTCGTGGTCGGCACCGAGCTCGTCTTTGAGTTCCTGGTAGTTCTCGATGATCCCGTTGTGGACCACAGCTACGTCGCCGGTACAGTCGGCGTGAGGATGGGCGTTTTCGTCAGTCGGCGGCCCATGGGTGCTCCAGCGGGTGTGGCCGATCCCGACCGGCCCGGACGGCTGCTCGAGTTCGACTGCTGCCCGGAGTTCGTCGATCGTGCCCGAGCACTTGGTGACCTCGATGTCGCCGTTTCCCAGGGCAACGCCTGCCGAGTCGTAGCCGCGGTACTCAAGCGTCGAGAGTCCCTCGACGAGGACGTCGGTCGTCTCCGCGTCACGACCGACACAGCCGATGATACCACACATCAGCGCCGCACCTCCGCACCTTCCGTAACGCAGCCCTCGACGCTGACGCCGGTCGCGAGGTGGGCGTTCGGGCCGACCAGTGTCCCCGGCGCGAAGCTGACGTTCCCCTCTGCGGTGACTCGGTCGGCCAGCAGCGCACCGAGCGGTTCGTCCTCGAAGATCTCCGTGCCGACTCGCACTTCCGAGGGGCCGCCCGAGACGACGGTGTTTGGACCGACGGTGACTGCCTGGCCGATGACCGCATCGAGCAGGGTCGATCCCGGGCCGACGCGTGCGTCGTCGTCGAGGACGGTTGTCCGAAGCGTCGCGTTCGAACCGACGGTCGCGTTCCGGCCGAGCGCGACGTTCGGTCCGACTACCGCACCCGGGCCGATCTCACAGTCCGGGCCGACAACGGTCGGCGGTTGGATCGTTGCCGCCTCGTGGACGGTCGCGCTCTCGTCGATCCAGACTCGCTTGTCCGATTCCGGCGGATTGATCCGTCCGTTTGCGAGGACCTCCTGTGCCAACTCCAGCAGGTCCCACGGGTAGGTCGCATCGACCCACGTCCCGTTCGTCTCGACGGCACCGACGCCTTCCTCGTCTACCATCCGCCCTAACGCGTCGGTCAACGTGAGTTCGCCGGCCTCCCGGGGCGTCGCTTCGATCACGTCGAAGATTGATGGCCCGAACGCGTAGACCCCCGCGTTGATATAGCGATACTCGCCGGCGTCCGGCTTTTCGACGATATCGGTTACCGTCCCGTTCTCGACGACCACTGCCCCGTAATCCGTTGGATCGGGCTCGTCAAGAACGGCCAACGTCGCCCTGTCGTCGCTCTCAGCGAACCGGTCTGTGACGTCCCCGATAATCGTCGGATCGATCAGCGTGTCGCCATTGACGACCACTACCGGCCCCTCGATGGCTTCCCGGGCCTGCAGCAGCGCATGGCCCGTGCCGAGCTGTTTTTCCTGGTGGACGTATATGATTGGGCACCCACGGTAGGTCGGTCCGACGTGATTCTGGACCCGGTCACGTTCGTACCCGACGACGATGACGATTTCGTTGATCCCGTTCTCGACTAACGCGTCGAGGACGTACTCAAGGATCGGTCGGTTCGCCGCTGGGAGCATCGGCTTCGGTCGATTTCGCGTCAACGGACGGAGTCGTGTCCCTTCCCCGGCTGCAAGAACAACGGCTGTATGGCAGCACATACTGGATACAAGCGGGGACTTGATTTTAATCTGATGGGTTCCGCAAGTGCTGTCCTGTCCGTGCCCCCTCACGAGTGAAACTGGATGAGTCCACTCGTCTCAGTCATTGCGATCCCATCTCTTCGCTGGCGACCTGTCGACCTCGGGACGTCATCTCGACTTCGGTCCGCTCGCGGATCGTCTCGATCACGTCGAGTTCGATCAGCCGATCGAATATCGCCTCGATGTCTGTGACGTCTTCGTCGACGAAATCCGGCAGGTCAAAGGGTGAAACCCCCGAGTGTAGCGCCATCACGATCTGTTGCTCGGTCGGCGAGAGGTCGAGGTTTGCACGGTTTCGTTCGACACCCTCCTCGAAGATCGCTTTCAGGATCGTCACCTGCTGGCCTTCACCGGCGATGTGGGTTTCGACGCTCCGATCCTCGCTGTCGGTGTGTTCGACCTCGAAGATCCGTCGTTCGCCACCGTCGACCGTTCGCTCGTCGGTCTCGACGTCACCGATATCGTCGCGCTCGATGGTGACATACTGGCCGTCAGCGACTGCGATCTGTACCGCCTCGTCGGTGAGCTTGATCTTGGCCCGTTGCCACTCAGCACCCTGGACAACGCCGCCTTTCACCGCTGGATGCTGGACATAGATGATCGTATTGTCGAGGAACGCCCGGTAGAGATCCGTCTCGAAGGCGTCCTGTTCGGGTGCCCGGAGGAGGATGATGTCGTCTTCCAGATGGAGCGTGACGTAACTCGCAACGCCGGCCGCGTTCTGGTTGACATCGTAGCGGCCACCGATGTCGTCGATGTCGCCCAGGGGGAGCACCCGTTTCTCGTCGGTGATGAGGGCGATGCGCTCGGTCGTGAGGACGATCCGGCATTGCGTCCAGTCGGCATCCTGGATGTCCCTGCCCTCCGTGACTGCCTGCAGGTACTGCCCCCGGTCGTCCATCAGTTTGCGCTCGCCCTCACTCATCGTTTGGTCTCGCTATCCTGACGCTACGCCGCCCGGGTGATTATGCGTTACGGCCCTGGGACTCTCTATCGGTATCCACGTATTGACAGGTACTGGAGCACGTGTGTTTGAGAGCGCTCTCGACGACGGTCCCGCCGTTGTTCGACGTAGCAGCCAAAAAATGAAAAACTGCGCGGACAACCGCTTTCGGCGGTCAGTCGTGATTAGATGGACGCTTTACTGCTGGCGGCGGACGGCGAGCAGTGCGGCACCCATCAGGGCGACCAGCGCGATCACAGCCGTGAAGCCGGGACCGCCGGTGGTCGTGGTTTCATCGTCAGATTCGAGCTGCTCGTTGAGGTCCTCGATCGTGGAGTTCTTCTCATCGAGCAGACTCTGGAGATCCTCGTTGTTCGCTTCCAGGGTCTGGACCGAGAGGTTCAGCGAGTCAAGCTGTTCCTGAAGGTCAGACATTGCGGTGGTCTGGTTGAGGACTTGACTCTCGAGCTCCGCGATCGTGGAGTTCTTCTGTTCGAGCAGTTCCTGGCTTGCGCCGCCACTCTCGTTGACCTGCGTGCGCAGTTCTTCGATGGTGGCGTTCTTCTGCTCGAGCATCATCGTCGTCTCGTTCAGGAGCGTCTCGAGTTCGGAGACGCGCTGTTCGAGCTGAGCGACGTTGCCGGAGGTTTCCCACTCGGGCGTGTCTGCGAAGACGGCGTCGACTTCCACGCCGTAGGCTGCCGAGACAGTGATCGTCGCGTTGTCGCCAACGCTGCGGTCACTGAAGTCGTAGCTGACGTTCCACGTGCCGTCTTCACTGACTACCACGTTCTCGGCGATGGCGAGCGAGCCACCGGCGAGGACGCGGACGTCGAACTCACTACCGGGTGCGACGTTCGCACTGCCGCGGATTTCGGAGTCTTCCCCGGGCACTATCTGGTAGGGTTCTTCGACCGTGTTGGGACTGGCGTCCGCATCGACGAACTCGAAGCTCGCCGAGACGTCGCCGTCGTTGTCCCAGTACGGGTTCCTGTCAGCGTTGATGTCGAGGGTGCCCTCGAACATCTGGCCGACGTTCTTGTTTTCGAGTTCGCCCTTGTCGAGGATGAAGTAGACTCGGTCGTTGTCATCGCTCGCGAGGGGCGTCCCGCCAATGTCGCCGGGGTTGTTCTGGACAGCCTCGTCGACCGACCAGTTGATGCCCGCAGCGTCACTCTGTCCCTCTGCGATGGCACCGAAGACGCCGCTGGCGTCGAAGGCGACGACGACTTCGTCAGTGTAGCCGTTCTCGGTCGTGGCGACTTCGCTGACCTCGGTCGTGTTGCCTTCGATGGCGGCGACCTGGGTTGCGTCGTCGTCGTAGTTGCTACCGTCGAAGGCGTCGTGGTTCTCGGGACCGACGAGGACGGTTGCACCGTCAAGCTCCGGCTGCTGGAGGTTGAGCGATGCGGCGTCCTCGGCTTCACCCGAGTCATCGCCGTCCTGGGCGATGAACAGCGTGAAGGTACCGGGGTAGATCGGATCGTTGTAACCGAGGGTGGCGGAGTCGTCGTCACCTTCGGCACTGGCCGTACCCGTGTACGTGTTGAGGAGGACGGTCACGGAGCCGTCGCCGTCACCGTCTGTGACGTCGATCGTTTCCTCGTTGAAGCCTTCTCCGTCGAGCAGAAGGTCGACTTGGTCCGTGCCCGTGATGCTGAGGTCGACCTCGACGATGTCACCAGCAGTCTCCTGGTAACCAGCCGAGCCGAGCTCGAGATTGGTGTCAGGCTTCTCGTTGACGGTGACGTCACCGAGGTCAACGATAATGCCTGTGTCGAGGTGGACTGCCTCTGCGCTGTACGTATCTGCGTCGAAGTCGCCGGCACTGAACTCGGCGGAGGCCTCACCGTTACTGTCGATCGTGTCGAACGCAACTTCGTCGCCAACCTGGAAGGCGACCTTGCGGTCGATCCGGTTGGACTCGGCCGAGAGCGTCGTCGTGCCGTCGTTCTTCGTGATCTCGGTGTCGCTGATCGACGCCGAGAAGTCAAAGGAGTCGAAGCCGGTTAGGTCAACCGTGACGTCACGGTCGTCGGGGGAGAACGTGAAGTTGTGCGGCTCGTTGGCAAGACCATCAGTCTCGACAACGCGAACCTTGCTGTTGTCGCCCGTGCCACGTTCGTAGAGGAACGTACCGTTTTCTGCGACCTGGATCGTCGTATCCGGCTGCGTTGCCAGCAGGGCAATCTGCTCACCCTTGTATGCCGACGTGTCTCCTGCAGCCCCATCGGTTTCGGCAAGAGTCGTCGTCGTACTCGTCACGTCAAGCGTACCGTTGACGACATCTCCATCAACGTCACCGAAACCAACCTGGGTGATGTTTGCGGGATTAACGCCGCTCAGATCAAGGTACAGAGCACCGTCCTCGGTACTGATCGTGTCGATCGCCTCGGCATTACCGTTGCCGGTGTCGTTGTACAAGGTGTCGTCACGAAGCGTGACGTTCACCCATTCGTTGTCGTTATCCCAGTCCTGACCTGGGTCAACGGTCTGGTTGAAGACGACTTCTACCGTGGTTGTTCCACCATACTCGTACGCTACCGCTGAATCTCCCTCAAGCGCTGTTGAGGAGTTATTCGCGGTTGCCGCTGCGGCTGCACCACTGAACGCGACGGTTCCAGCGAAGACGCTGAAGACCATCAGCGCTGTGAGGAACAGCGCGCGAAGTTTCTCTGTTGTATCTGTCATAGTTGTCGTGTGTCTCTGTCCCCGTCAGCGCCCTGCCACCGAGGACGCACTGCACCTGCCCCCAGTGGTAGACGGGACTGACGGTTCACGTTGTAATCCATCTACCACATATGATAAATGCTTTCTGGTTCAGACCAGGTGTGTCCAACCCCCGCAACCGGCCCGAGTGGGCTCAATCCCCCTATTTTCGCCGCTTTCTCACCTACTCTCAACGGGCGTCTCCACAAAGCATTTAAGAGGGGTATCGATATCGCCCGGAAATCGCGTGAATTCACGTCATTCTGTAGGCCGGTCGTATTTCCGTGTTTCGACACCCGGCGGTCGACTACTCGTCGACCGTCCTACAAAATTTCATTGCGCACGCACTGGGTCGTCCGGATCGTCGAACGCCGAATCCAACAACTGCGAGCAAAAGCGGTACCGACGACGGATCCCGGGCGTCGTCGTTACTGGTAGAGCTTCCGGAACAGCGCGAGGGCGTCGCCGACGTCGACGCTGCCGTCGCCGTCGAAGTCGTAGGCGTCGGCGTTGGCCCGCACTGACTCGTGATTGCGATTGTTCAACAGCGAGCGCACGTCAGCGATGTTGGCGTTGCCGTCGCCGTTGACGTCCTCGTGGAGGCCGTCGCCGTCGGGATCCTGGGACGGGCCGCTGCCGCCGGGCAGCGTACCGGGCGCGGTCTCCTCGCCGTCGTCCGCACCATCGTCTTCCTCACCGTCGCCGTCTTCGACCTCGCCGAGCGTGACCGTCACGGTGTCGGTGCTGTCGTCGATCTCGATCTCCCGTTCGGCGGTCTGTTCGCCGTGGGTCGCCGTGATCCGGTAGGTGCCTTTGAATCCGTCGGTCGCGTAGACGCCGTCGGCGTCGGTACTGCCGGATTTTTCGGTCCACCACTCGTCGAAGACCAGATCTTGCCAGACGCCGAAGGCCGGTTTCTCGTTCCACTGGGCGTCGAAGAAGGGCGCGTCGTCCCGCCAGTGGAGGTCGTCCTTGAAGCCCCACACCATGAAGGTGTCCACGTTCGGATGGCTGAACGTCACCTTGAGGAACCGCTTGAAGAAGGTGGCCTTGTCGGCTTCCGGCCAGGTGTCGTCGGCCATGTCGAACTCGGTGATGCGGATGCCCGCACCGTGGCCGGTATACAGCTCCAGGGCATCCCAGATCTCGGTCGGGGTAAGCGCCATCGACTGGTTGAAGTGTGACTGCAGGCCGATCCCGTCGAGCCCGACGCCCTCTTCGACCAGGAACTCGGCCATCCGGTTGTGGTCCTGGCGCGTTTGCTCGATGGGACCCTCGATGGTGTTGTAGTCGTTGATCGCGATCCCGACATCGTCGGGCACGGTGTCCTCGGCGTGGTTGTGCCACTCGGCGAGAACGGGTGCTTCGACGGGGTTGATGTCGAGTTCCTCGTCGGGACCGACGCCGCGGACTGCTTTGATGAACCCGGGCACGTGAGTGGTCTCGTTGTGGACCTCCCACTCGTCGATGACGCTGCCGTAGTCCTTGAAGTCCGCGTAGTGGTTGATGATCTCCTCGATGTGCTCGAACGTTCGATCGCGGACGTACTCCGGATCGAGTTCGGGATCGTCTACCTCCGACCACTCCCGGCCCATCGCCGCGACAACATCCGCCGGTACGGCGTACGAGTCAACGGCCGCCCATAGACAGACGTGGCCACGGATGGACATGTCCTGTTCGACGAGCCACTCCGTGGCCGCGTCGGCGGTGTCCTGTGCCTCCTCGAAGAAGCGCCACTTGTGGTGGTTGCCCAGGACGGCGGTGTTGAAGTTCTCCGTGATGACCTCGCGGTATTTATCCCCGGGCTCGGTGTTCGGGATCAGGTGATCGGCGGTGACCTCCGTCCCGAAGTTGAAGTCGTGTTCCTGCATGGCGACCTCGACGTCGGCACCCTCGACGGCGTTGCCGCCGTCGTCGACGACTTCGACCCCGAAGTCGGTCTTGCGATGGTCCTCGATCCGGGCGTCGGCTTCTTCCTCCCACTGCTCGCTGATGGCCTCTTCCCAGGCGGGGAGGTCACCGACGGCTACTCCCTGCGCGAAGTCGATGACGGCGAGGCCGCCGATGTCGACGGTCTGGGCCTTTGCGCCGAGCCAGATCTCGGTCCACCATTCGCCGGATGCAGCGTCGCTGCCGTACTCGATCGGGAAGTAGTACCGCTTCCACTCGCCGGTGAGCGAGGGGCCCGATTTGGTGACGTAATTGGACGACTCGTTGCCCGTTCCCGTCGATTTGTAGGTGATCGTGGAATCGCCTTCCGGATCGCGCATGTACGCGACGCCGAGCAGCACGTCGCCGCTCGATAGCCCACGGTTCCCGTAGGACTTGAAGCTGATCAGCCAGTCGTCCTCGGCCGGTTCGGTCACTTCGATCCGGGTCGCCTCCGAGAACGGCACGTCGTCGCCGCTGACGTCCAGGGACTGCTGGTTGGCGAGGTCCGCACTGCCGCCGCCGAGTTCGTACGTGTCGAAGACGGCCGCCTCGGTCGTGCCGTTGACGAACTGACCGGCACCGCCGAGGTTGTATCCCTTGAGGTCGCTGATGAGCTCCGAGTAATAGGCGTCGTCAGTCTCCGACCACATCTCGTAGCCATCGCCCGTACTCGGCGCGCCGCTTGGGAGATCGCCGACCGCGACGTCTGCGTCACTGTAGTCGATCAGCGCCATCCCGCCGAACTCGACGGTCTGCTGGGCCATTCCAAGCCAGAATTCGACGTATGGGGTGCGAGAAGTTCCCGGCTGGGCCCCGACTTCGATCGGGAAGTAATAGCGGGTCCACTCCTCGCCCGGCTGGACAGTCGTGGTGCCAGTGATGTAGTTGGCATCCTGGTATTGCGTGTTGCCGTCCTCGTCCACGTACCGATATTTGAAGAAGCCCTCCGTCTCCGCGTTCTCCGACTCGCTGCGGATGTACCCGACGCCGAGGAGGACGTCCCCTTCCTCGAAGGACTGTTCTTCGAGGAATCGCTGGTAGGAGTACGTCCAGGAGTCCGCGCCTTCCTCGTTGACTTCGATGCGGACGCCCTGGGTGATCGGGACCGAGTCGTTGTCGACGGAGATCTCCGAGAGGGTGCCGCTGTCACCGGACTGGAACTCGAAACTGTCGATCGTCTCCTGTTCTGTTGCCCCATACCGGAACGACCCGGCAGGCAGATCGTACTTCTCCTGGAGCTCGCTCCGTAGTGTCTGGTGATAGTCGTCGAGATGATTGTCGGCCACCACCGACCCGATTGACCCCGATCCAACCGCCGTTGCCGCCCCGAGTGCCCCGACGGACTTCAGAAACGTCCGTCGATCGCCATGAATGTGTAATCGATCGTCTGTCATCTGTGTATAGCGCTCGATCTGTTCGTCACGATTTTACTTAGTGTTTTGGGAAAAATAGTCGTTGAATCGCCCAACTCGCCTTCGACATTCACAGAACTTTATAATTTTCTGATATTATTTCCCGTCTCGGAACATGTCGACGACGTTGCAGTCACTGCTCGTTCATCGCCTCGCTGGCCATATTACGGCCCTGGGCGTTGAGCGAGACCTCGGTACGAGTGCGCACCTCGTCGACCGCCCCGACTTCGAGGAGTTTCCCGTAGATCTCTTCGACTTCATCGACGCTGAGACCGACGAAGTCGGCCATTTCGAACGGGGATACCCCCGAGTAAAGCGCCATGAGAACTTGACTCTCCGTCTCCGTGAGTTCGTATTCGTCGTCACGTTCGGCGACGCTGACTTCGAAGAGTTTCCGGAGCACTGACGTGTGCCGTTCGGTCCCCGAGAGGTGGGTCTCGACACTTCGACCATCGTCGTCGGTGTGTTCGATTTCGACGACCGGTCGCGTCTCGCCCATGACCGATCGCGTCCCTGTCTCGACGGTCCCCACGTCGGCGAAGTCACTGGTGACCCGCTCGCCGCCGGGAAACGTCAGCGTAACCTCCTCTTCAGTGGCCGAAAACCGGGCTTTCGTCCATTCGGCGTCGTCCTGGACGACCCCGCCCACGACTGCCGGATGATTGACGAGGACGACTTCACCGGCGAGATTTGCCCGACAGTACGTGCTCGGAAAATCACTCTCGCTCGTCGGTGATATCTCGATCACGGTCGAGCCGACCCGGAGCGCGATCGCGTCGGTGGCAATCTCGATCGCATCGAGATCGTTCGGGATCGTCACCCGCCCGTGAGGCAGCGACCGATTCGACCCGTTGCCCGCCAGAACGAGCCGCTTGTCGGTCAGGACGATGCGTGAGGACTGCCAATCGGGATCGTTGACCCGCTGGCCGTCGCGGCGGACCTGCCGGTAGTCTCCGGCAACGTCCAGGATTTTTTGTTCTTCCTCACTCATGGGCCCGCGTGCCTACCCGGAAGTTAGCCACTCACGGGCATATAAGTTCTCACCGCCGAGTGCGATATCGTCCACAGTCGGTGGCGTTACCGCGATAACCGCTCGCCCACCCTTTCCCGATATCGGCCGGCGAGTTCGGCGACGACGAGCCGGTCACGCGGATCGACCCCCAGGACGGCCAGCGTCCCGACGTAGGCTCCGATCCCGACGACGCTACCGAGCCCTGCCACGGCCACCCCGTCGCCGAGGGACCGGACGCCAAAGAGGACCGCGAGCATGACGAGACCGGCCGCGATCGGCGTCCGGAACGCCGCGTCGAAGGGCCACAATCCCTCGAAGCGTCTGAGCAGCAGGACCTGCAGGCCGTTCTGGACGGCGATCGCCAGCGACGTGCCAAGGGCCGCCCCGGCGAGGCCGAACGCCTGGATGAAGGTATACGTCAGGGCGACGTTGAGCACCGCCAGCAGCCAGTCGAGTGCCATCCGGGCGTACTGGTGGTCGGTCATCATCAACAGCCACCCGGTCGCGCCGACCGCGCTCCCGACGAAGACACCGCCGAGGTAGACCACCAGCGGAACGTATCCACGGACGAACGGCTCACCGAACACGCCGAGGAATACCCGTCCGTAGACGACCTGGATCGCGAGGATCGGGATCACAGTCGTGACGATCAGCCGCGTGGCCGAGCCGTAGACGGCGTTCAACGTCTCAATCTTCCCCTCGGCGTAGAGATCCGACGCGACCGGCGGGAGCAACTGGTTGAACGACAGAAGCGGGATCCACGCGATGGCGACCAGCACGAGCACGACGTTGTAGATCCCCGCCGCCACCGCCGTCAGCAACGCGCCGACCAGCAGGAGGTCGACCCGGTTTTGAAACACCTTTCCGAGGCTGCTCATCGCGACCGGCGCGGCGTGATCGAAAAAGCGCCGAGCTTCGGCCCCCGCGCCCCGCAACGACGGCGTGATACCGGTCGATCGAACGGTGATCGGGACGCCCACCACGACGAGGATCGCCATGCACGCCACGATCGTTCCGGCGACGCCCACGACCGAGAATCCGAGGGAGAGCGCCACGAGCGCACCGACTAACCGCGCGGCTGGCCGGAGGATCTTGTTGAATAGCACCTCCCCGCGGGCTGAGCCTGCCGCCCGGAAGGTCGCGGCGGCAATCATCACGACCCCGATCAGCCCCACCAGCGTGCCGAACAGTCCCATCGCACGAGGGAAATCGGGGTGATCGAGCGTGAGCCGGTTGAGCCACGGGGCTGCGAGCCAGACGCCGATCGCGATCGCCAGCCCGAAGCCCGCCGTCGTGGCGTAGGCCAGGCCAGTGACCCGCGACTGGGTCGCTGGCTGGTCCTCGGCGGCCGGAAGGTATCGCTGCAGCGTCGGCACGCTTCCGAAGGTGACCAGCCGCACGAGTAACCCCGCGATCCGCCACGAAAGCGCGTAGACGCCGTAGACGACGGGGTCGAGCCCGCGCGCGAGAACGAACTCCGTGCCCGTCGAAAGCGCTCGCTGGATCGAGACGCCACCCGACGTGACGACCGCCCCGTGGACGATCGTCACCAGCGCCTCGCGCTCGTCGTCAGGTATCTCCGAATCAGTTTCACTCACAGATCAACGCTACTTCGGGGGAATCAGCTCCCGCAAGTAAACGATTCGAAAGCCGTCTCGCCTTCGATTCTACACCACTGCGATCGCGAGTCCGCTGGCGACCGCGAGCAGCCCGAACGCCGTACAGACGGCCCAGAACGCCAGCCGACGAACCAGCACGACCAGCGTTCCGACGGTCAGATAGCCCACGACCGCGCTGACCGCGAGTGCGACGACCGCCGCGACCGGCTCGATCCCGGGCAGCCCGGTCTCGACGAGCACCAGCACGCCGGCCGCCAGGGCGGCGGGGATCGACAGCAGAAACGACAGCCGGAGCGATCCCTCGCCGTCGTGGCCCCGGAGCAACAGCGCGCTCACGGTCGTCCCGGACCGGGAGACACCGGGCAGAATGGCGAGGCCCTGGAGCGCGCCGACGAGGACGGCGTCGACGGCGTCGGGGTCATCGCGACGCCCGCCCGATCCCTCGGCGACGTACTGGATCAGCCCCGTCACGACCAGCAACGCGCCGATAAGCGCGACGAACGCGCCGCCCGACAGCGCCGAGACGAGTTCCTCCAGGCCGAGGTAGGCGATCCCGCCCGTCACAAACGAGGTTCCCATCGCGAGCACAACGAAGGAGAGGTCCGCGCCGGCCGGTTCGAAGGCCGCCTCGGGTCGCCATTCGCGGACGTCCCCGAGGAGATCCCGGACGTCCGCCCGGTAGTAGACGGTCGCCGCGAAAGCGGTCCCGACGTGTAAGAAGAGCGCGAACTGCGTCGCCTCCAGGGCGGTGTCGCCGACCGCCGTCCGGGCCAGCGCCAGCGCGCCCTCGCTCGAAACCGGGAGCCACTCCAGGGCTCCCTGGACGGCACCCAGCAGTGCCGCGAGTAGCGTTTCATCCATGTCTGTCTCGCCGGACAGCCGACACAAAGCCCGTTCGGTTCGCGGCGTGGACGGCTCGGAATAGCGAGCGGCCCTGATCGTGGCCGAGCGTGACTCGAAAGGGAAATACGCCCCTGCCGATACACTCCCCCTATGGATCTCCTCGCATTCGCCCGGGCCGCGCGAGCAACTGGCCCGATCTGTGACGCGTGTCTCGGTCGCCCGGTCGCCGACCGGAGTTTCGGACTCACGAACACCGAGCGCGGCCGTGCGTTACGGACCACCGTCGCACTGGACGACGACGAACCGATCGACGCTCCCGACGAGTGCTGGGTGTGTGAGGGTGCCTGCGAGGATTTCGACGACTGGGCCGACCGCGCCGCCGACGCCATCGCCGAGTACGACTTCGACACCTACCAGGTCGGGACGCGCGTCCCCGCACTGATCGAGGAGAACGAGCGCCTGCTCAGAGAGGACGCCGGCCTCGAAGCTGACGCGGGCGAACCGCTCAAGGGGGAGTTCAACCGCGAGGTCGGCAAGCGTCTGGGCGGGCAGATCGACGCCGCGGTCGATTTCGAACGCCCTGACGTTCAGCTCCTGCTCGACCTCGAAACCGACGCCGTGGAGGTCCAGGTCAACTCCGCGTTCGTCTACGGTCGCTATCGGAAGATCAAACGCGACATCCCCCAGACGGAGTGGCCCTGTAACGACTGCAACGCCACCGGCACCGTCGACGGCAAGCCCTGTGACGGCTGTGACGGGACGGGCTATCGCTACGACGAGAGCGTGGAGGAACTCACCGCGCCGGTCGTCCGCGAGGCGATGGACGGCTCCAGGGCGGTCTTCCACGGGGCCGGCCGCGAGGACGTCGACGCGCGCATGCTCGGCACCGGTCGCCCGTTCGTGATAGAGGTCAAAGAGCCCCGGACCCGCGACGTAGATGTCGAGGACCTTCAGGTCGACATCAACGACTTCGCCGACGGGAAGGTCGAGGTCGAGGGGCTCGCGCTCGCGACCCACGACATGGTCGAGCGCGTCAAGGAACACGACGCGAGCAAGACCTACCGGATGACCGTCGCGTTCGAGGAGGATGTCGACGCGGCGGACTTCGAGGCGGCCCTGGACACCCTCGAAGGGGAGACGATCGAACAGCGGACGCCCAACCGCGTCGCCCATCGCCGCGGCGACATCGTTCGAACCCGTGACGTCTACGCCATCGATGGCAAACTCGACCCGGACGGCGAAGGGATGGAACTGGCTGTCGGAGCGGAAGCCGACGACTCCGGCACGTCCACAGCCAACCACGCCACGATCGAGGTCCACGGCGAGGGCGGCCTCTACGTGAAGGAACTCGTCTCCGGCGACGAGGGGCGAACCGAACCCAGTCTCGCCGGGCTGCTCGACATCGCTGCCGAGGTGACGGCACTCGATGTCCTCGATGTCGAAGGCGAGGACGAACCGTTCGAACGCGAGCCGTTCTTCCGGGACGCCCGAGCGGAATGACGGGGAGTGGCGACGGTTCGACCGCCGGTGAGGACTCCGCCGACGCGGACGAGCACGCGCCCGGCGAGCGAACGTGCCTCGATGACTGGACCGACGACGGGAGCGATCTCCGGGCCGGCGTCGACGAGGCCGGCAAGGGGCCGGTGCTGGGATCGATGTTCGCGGCCTGCGTCGTCGCCGACCCCGCCGATCTGCCCGACGACGTCGACGACTCGAAGGACCTCTCGGCCGAGCGCCGCGAGGAACTCGCGGCCGTCGTTCGCGATCGAGCGCACGCCGTGGCAGTCAGCGAGATCCCGGTCGCGCGGATCGACGACCCCGAGACCGACATGAACACGCTCACCGTCGCGGCCCACGCCGAAGCACTCGAACCAGTCGCCAGCGACGGACTCACCGCCTACCTCGACGCCGGTGACACCAACGCCGTCCGCTTCGAGCGCCGTGTCGCCGACCGGATCGAGGCCGATCTCGATCTCCGGGCCGAGCATGGCGCTGACGCGTCCTATCTGATCGTCGGGGCGGCGAGCATCATCGCCAAAGTCGAACGCGACGCCCATGTTGCGGAGCTTGCGGCCGAGTACGGCGACCTCGGCAGCGGCTACCCCGGCGATTCGACGACTCGCGAGTTTCTGGAGGACTATATTGAAGCACACGGCGAACTCCCGGCGTGTGCGCGAGAGTCGTGGCAGACGAGCCGCGACGTCCGTAACGCGGCCGGGCAGGCCGCTCTCGATGATTTTGATTGATGGGCATATTCAGGGGGTGGTGTTCAGATAAGCACCGATCAAAGAGCCTATTTCTGCCGGCGAATCGGCTAAATCCTGGTGGCCTGCGAAAATCGAAGATTTTCGGGCGACCAGAAGACGCAGTCTTCTGGTAAAATGAAAGGGCGAGGCACGCGTGGCGGCTGCGAGGCGGTTGCACCGCCTCGAATGGAGACGGCGACGCCGTCTCCCTGCCGCCACGGTTTGCGGAGGTCGGCGACGCCGACCTCCCTTTCCGGGAACCCCGGCGACGCAAGCCGCGAGGCGGCAGAGCCGCCTTGCGAGGCGGTTTCACCGCCTCGAACTCGCGGCGCACAGCGCCGCGCATGGCCCGTGCGAACGGGCGCTTCGCGCCCGTGAGCAGACACTGCAGGCCGCAAAGCGGCCGAAGTCGTTCGAAAGACCTGCGGTCTTTCGTGATGACGAGAGAGCGAAGCTCTCTCGAACCACGCACAGCGAGCCGCGGGACCGGAACTGACGAGGGCTTTCTGGCTGGTTTCAATCATCTCGAATCCTTATCTGAACACTACCATTCAGGGTGCGAACATCCGGCTGCCTTCTCCCACGACGATATTCCTGAACCTTCGCGCTGTGATCGCTGTCTATTCCCGAATAGATTCGACCGTACGGGATCTCAGTGAGGATTGTGGGAAGATTTTTACCCACTCCCCAACTAGTCATACCCACATGAGCAAAACCGCCGAGGCCGACGATCGGGGGCGGATCGTCATTCCGCATGAAATCCGAGAGAAGCACGGCGATCGGTATCGGGTCGTTGAACTCGATGATCGGGTCGAACTCATTCCGATCAACCGGGATCCAATCGAAGGGCTTCGAGATGCCGTCGGCGATACGTTCGACGGAAATTCGATCGCCGAGATCAAAGAGCAGGCACGGACGGCCGCCAGGGAAGCTGCGGTCGAGGATCTCTCGGACTCGTCGCAATGATCTACGCCGATACCGACTTTTTCATCGCGCTGGTCAAAGACGACGACTGGCTCCAGGAGCGTGCTGTCTCGATCGCCCGGGAGAACGATGGGCAGATCTACACGTCACGGGCAACGCTGCTCGAGTTGTTGATGATCTCCGACCGATTCGAGTTCGATCGCTTCGAGGCACTCAGCTACGTCCTCGAAATCGCGGACGTTCCCGAGGACGAATCCGTTCTCTTTCAGGCGGCGGATTACATGGAGCAGTACGACCTCACGGCATTCGACGCCTACCACGTCGCCTATGCTGACGCCGATCCCATCGTCTCCTCGGACAAAGCGTTCGACGACCTCACCGACGACCGTATTCCGATCGAAGCAAAATCCCAGTAATTGCGTTCCTGCACGCGGATGCTCTTCCCGCAACGCGTTTTCTCTCTTACTCCCGCAACGCGTCCTCTCGCTCGGCTCCTTCCAGGGTTTCCTCCTCGACGTGGGTCGCAACCACCGCCGGCTTGAACGCGCCGCCGTCGAAGAGGTCGTGCTCGCCGACGGAGGACTCGACAAACCGCTGGAATGCCCGACGTTCGGGCGGCAACTCGCCGTAGAGAATCTCTTCCTCGACCAGGTCGTAGACTGGAATCCGGGGGGATAACAGCGTATCCTCGCCGACCACCGAGTTCTCGCCGACGACGAACCCCGAGGTGACCCGACTACCGGCTCCCAGTGCCACGCCGTCCTCGACGATCACCGGCGCGTCCTCGACGGGTTCGAGCACGCCGCCGATGACGGTGTTCGCGCCGAGTTTCACGTCGTCGCCGATCTGAGCGCACGACCCGACGACATCGTTCGAGTCGACCAGCGTGCCGTCGCCGACGTGCGCACCGATGTTTACGAACGCCGGACTCATCAGGATCGCGTCGCTGCCCACGTAGGCACCGCGTCGGATGACGGTCCCGTCAGGTGTGTTTCGGGTGCCACGCTCGCCAAGGTCAGCAGTCTCCCGAAGGGGAAGCACGTCGTGATAGGTCACGTCGCCGTACTCGCGGGCCTGGGTGTCCCGCAGAGTAAAATTCAGCAGGATGCCCTGCTTGACCCAGGCGTTGGCTTCCCAGGTGCCCTCGCGCTTTTCGGCGGCTCGTACCTCGCCGGCCTCCAGTGCTTCGAGGAAGCGATCCAGGGTGGCCTGCTGGTCCTCAGTGAGATCAGCAGGTGTCAGGTCGTCCGATCGATCCCAGAGCGTCTCGATATCGCTTTCCAGACTCATGTTAGCCCTCGATTACATCCCCGAAGGTATAGAATCCGTGATCGCGGCCAGCGATCCAGACGGCCGCGTCGAGTGCGCCAGCGGCGAAAACCCCGCGATCCTCGGCGCGATGGGTCAGCGTCACCACTTCGTCGTTGCCGGCGAACAGAATCTCGTGCTCGCCACGGACATCCCCGGCTCGTCGGACGTGGACACCGACCTCGCCGTCCTCCCGCGGCTGCATCCCTTCCCGACCGTACGTTTCCTCGAAATCCCGTTCCTCGGCGAGCGCGTCGAGGAGGGTGTTTGCGGTCCCGCTCGGCGCGTCCTGCTTGCCGTTGTGGTGGGTTTCGGTGAGTTCGACGTCGTAGCCCGGCAGCGCCTCGGCGGCCGCCCGGACGGTCGCGAGGAGGGCCTGGATCCCGCGGGCGAAGTTCGCGGCCTTCAGGACGGCCACGTCCTCGCTGGCCGCCTCTAGCGCGTCTAACTGGTCGTCCTCGAAGCCAGTCGTCCCGGTCACGAGCGGGACGCCCGCCTCGGCGCAGGCGTCGGCCAAGGCGACGGTCGCCTCGGGGACCGAGAAGTCGACGATCGCGTCGGGCTCGTGGGTCGCGAGCAGCGTAGCGATGTCCTCGGGCTCGTGGACCGGCATGCCGGCGACCGTCTCGTCGTCGGTGGCGTCGACGGCGAAGACGACCGTCACGTCCTCGCGATCGCCCGCCGTCTCGATGATTGTCCGTCCCATGCGACCTGCCGCGCCGGTGACGCCAACTCGTATCATACCCCTCGCTCCGTCCTCGGTCCCGGAATGGTTATCGATCCGTCGTCTCGACCGGCGTCTCGACGTCGATCGGATCGAGGTCGTCGAGCACGTCCCGGAGGTGGGCCCGGTGCTCCTCGGCGAGCCGGGTCAGGGGCGACCGGAGTTCCGGCGAGCCGTGGCCGCGGATCGCCATCGCCTCCTTGACCGGGATCGGGTTCGTCTCGATGAACAACGCTCGGGCGAGCGGCCCGAGTTCGTGATGCAACTCCCGAGCGCGTTCGAAGTCACCCGCCAGCGCCGCCCCGACCATCGCACAGGTCCGGACCGGCTCGACGTTGGCGACGACGCTGATCGCCCCGCGCGCGCCGATCGACAGCATCGGCAGCGTCAGCGCGTCGTCGCCCGAGAGGACGGTGAAGTCCTGCTCGCGGGTCCGTTCGACGATCTCGGTGATCTGGCCGAGATCGCCAGAGGCGGCCTTGAACGCCTGAATGTTCTCGTGGTCGGCCAGCGCGACCGCCGTGTCGGGGTCGATGTTCCGGCCCGTCCGTGAGGGGACGTTGTAGACGATCTGTGGCAGGTCGATCTCGTCGGCGATGGTCAGGTAATGTTCGCGGAGCCCGCGTTGTTCGGGCTTGTTGTAGTACGGCGAGATGAGCAGGAGGGCGTCCGCCCCGGCGTCTCGTGCTCGGCGGGACAGTGAGAGTGCTTCGCGGGTGTTGTTGCTCCCGGTGCCGGCGATGACCGGGACGTCCTCGAGTGCTCCGGCGACGGCCTCGATCACTTCGACGTGTTCGTCGTGGGATAGCGTCGCGCTCTCGCCGGTCGAGCCGACGGGGACGACCCCGTCGACGCCGGCCGCTTCGAGCCGCCGGGCGTTCGCCCGCAGTTGGTCGAAATCGATGCGTTCGTCGTCTTCGAAGGGTGTCGTCATCGCGGGGTAGACGCCTTCGAACAGTGGTTGTGGTGGCATGGATGTGCGTGAAGTACTGGGTGATTACGGCGCTACATCAAAAAACCGACCCGAAACGAGGTCGCTACCCTCGCCTCGAGCCACTCAGGCTCGCTTCAGCTTCGGACGCGACGTGTGCCGACAACCCCTTTCGTTCCGATCGGCCCCCTCCCCGTGACTCGGCTGACCGATTGTAGCCTGCAGTCGGGGTGTCGGCGTCATGTGTCTATTTCTCCCGCCGGATGACTTAGTGGTTACGTTCGTGACTGCTTGCGAACATGAGTTATTGATTGTGAGAATTAGGTCGGCACAGTCTTCCGTGTATACACCAACCATCGGGAAGTACAGCGTATGGACTGGCAGTTGACGCTCGGTGCCGCGCCGTTGTTCGCTGCGACGCTGGTTGCCACAGCTGTCGCTGTCGCCGTCTACAGGAACCGCCACGCGCCGGGAGCGCGCGCACTTGCCGTGATCGCCGTGTTCGCCGGGTGGTGGTCGCTGTCGGCCGGTCTCGAACTCCTCTCGACGGACCCGCTCACGAGCGTCGTCCTGACGAAAGCGTCCTACTTCGGGATCGTCATCGTCCCTGTCGCCTGGGTAGTGTTCGTCCTTGCGTACACAGGCCGGTGGGCCTGGCTTTCGCGTCGCCGGATCGCCCTGCTCAGTGTCGTCCCCACGATCACCGTCGTGGCGGCAATCACGAACGATCCCGCCGGTATCCACTCTCTCTTCTGGCGCGATCTCGCGATTGTCACGGACGCCACGGGAGCGATCCCGGAATCACGATACGGCCCGCTGTTCTGGATTCACGCTGCGTACTCCTACTTGTTGCTTGCCATCGGGTCGTACTTGCTGATCGAACTTGTCGTCACCGCGGATCTGCTCTACCGGGCACAGGCGAGCGTCCTGTTGATGGCTGTCCTCGCGCCGTGGAGTGCGAACGTACTGTACCTCTCCAACCTGATCCGGACGCCGTATGATCCCACGATTCTCGGGATCGTCCTGACCTGTTGTCTCCTGCTGGTGACAGTGTATCGTCACCGCTTTCTCGAAATCGGCCCGGCAGCGAGATACCTCGCTCGAACCGAACTGATCGAGACGCTCGACGACCCGGTTGTCGTGATCGATAGCGAGCGTCACGTCATCGAATTGAACCCCACGGCGGTGGATGTGTTTGGCGTCGAACGCCCGGACGCGATCGGTGGTGATCTGGCCGCTGTCAGCTCGAAACTGTGTGACTGGCTCGACAGCGATCGCGTCGAGGAAACGATCGTCTACGAAGTCGGGAACGTCGACCGGTACTACGATGTCCAAGCTACCCCACTGCCCCAGGGAACCAGCACGGACTCGGGGGCGCTGCTCGCGCTGCGGGACGTGACCGCCCGCCAGCACAACCGCCAGCAGGTCAGTGTGCTCAACCGACTGCTCCGACATAACCTCTCGAACGCCGTTACGACGATCCACGGAAACGCTGAGTACGCCGCCGCCAGAGCCGACGACGACGAGGTCCGCGACCGAATCCGGGTCATCAGGGACAACGCCGCCGCGATGATGGACAAACAGGAGAAACTCGATCGGATTCTCCGAACGTTCGAACGCGAACGGTACACGTGTACGTCTCTTGACACCCTGTTGGGGGAGGTCGTCACAGACGTCCAAACGGCACATCCAGCCGCCCGGATAACCGTCGACCTCCCCGACGCAACACTTTCGTTCGACGGCAAGGAACGACTCCGGTTCGCCCTGAAGGAACTGCTGACGAACGCGATCGAGCACACCCCGGGTGACGCCCCGACGGTGAGCGTCACCGCGACCGTTGTCGAGGACCAGGTCCAAATCACGGTCCGGGACCAGGGTCCGGGCATCCCGGATCACGAACTCGAACCGATCACCGATGGGCAGGAGACCCAGCTATCACACGGCAGCGGCGTCGGACTCTGGCTCGTCTCCTGGATCGTCCACTCACTCGATGGTGCTGTCGACTTCGAAACCGGCGAGGACGGGACGACGGTCACGTTGACTGTGCCCGGTCGTGAGTGATCGCACGGACGGTGGGTCAGTCGCCGTCCCCGAAACCCACCGCGTCGGCATCTTCCCGTACCCGACGCGTTGCGTCGTCGATGTCGAATTCCCGGACTAGCTCGCCGTCTCGAAGCAGTGGCTCGAACAACGATTCGGCGTCGGTGGGACCCGGTCGGCTCGCGAGTCCGACCTCGTGGCCCCCATCGGGCGTCCGATAGACGGCCTTCTTCCCCGAGAGCTTGCCCCGCTTGGCGACCGGCTCGCCGTCGATCGTGACGATGTCCAGCGCGAAATCCTTCGGATCTGCGTTGGAGACGTACCCGCCGACGCCGAACCCGTCGGCAACGTCTCGGAGTGCTCGAAGGGTTGTGGGATCGAGCCCGCCGCTGAGGAAGATGCCAACGTCGTCGTGTCCGCGGGCGTCGAGCTCCCACCGGACTTCCTGGACGATCCGCCGGAAGTCCCCGCGGCGTGAACTCGTGGTATCCAGCCGGATGCTGTCGAGGTCGGGAACGGCTTCGACGGCCCGGATCGCCTCCTCGACTTCGTCGCTGTAGGTGTCACACAGCGCGACCCGCGGGACGTCGGGGCCAACAGCTTCGTCGAAGGCCCGCCAGGCGTCCTCCTGGTTGCCCCGGCCAAAGCAGATCACCAGCGCGTGGGGCATCGTCCCGCCGGCCTCGTAGTCGATGGCTTCGCCGGCGGCGACGTTGGAGATACCGTCGAGCCCCCCGAGCAGTGCGCTGCGTTCGACCATCGCGCCAAGCGACGGGTGGACGTGCCGGGACCCGAAGCTCAACACTGTCGAGTCGGGAGCGGCCCGGCGAGCACGGAGCGCGTGTGTCGCGATCCCGGTGGGGTGGGAGAGAAACCCAAGCAGTGACGTTTCCAGGCGAGCGAACTCCCGATACCGGCCTTCGATCCGCATTACCGGCCCGTGATCGAACAGTTGCCCTTCAGGAAGCGCGTCGACGTCGACGGGGTGTCCTTCCAGCAGGTGGGCGGCGTCTTTCAGCCCGGCGAGGACGGCAAACTCGCCGGTCGGGAACTGGTCGGCCGAGACCTCCGCGACGACTGACGGATTCTTCCCGGCGTGTTCGAGCGCTTCCATCGTCCGATCGAAGTAGGCGTCGGTCGCCCGTCCCGCACTGATCGCCTCGGGGCCGACGATGTCGAACGGCGTCTTCTCGGTCATCCTGCCCGTCGATTCTCGTCGCGTACAAAAAACCTCCCGGGTCGCCGCGTCGCGCTCGTGTTACCGCCGGCGGAGTGCCAGCAGTGCGACGGCGAGAAGACCGATCAGCGCACCCGTGGCGACGAATCCGGGGCCGTTCGTCGTCGTGTCGGTTGGCTCGTCGGTGTCCGTCACCCCATCGGTGGTCTCGTCGTCCGTCGCCGTCTCGTCGGTAGACTCCGTGGTCTCGGTCTCGCTGTCGTCTGTGGCCGTCCCGTCGTCGGTCGCCGTTTCCGTCGGCTCTTGGACATCCGGCGCCATCGCGTGCACTGCCGAGAGTTCCCCGACACTCGGCGCGTTGACGATCGTGAACGTGTCGCCGTCCCGATTCAGGTAGAACGCGTCGTTGAACTCCTGGTCGTCGGGAATATGGTAGACGTTCTCGTGACCGTCGACGGATTCAGCGCCGTGGAACGCAAGGAGTTGCTCGTAGCCCTCCTGGAACTGTCCGGCGTCCGCCGGCGAGTCCCAGAGCATCTTGTAGACGTAGCCAGTCTCGTTGGTCGCACTCGACTCGTCGGTCACGTATGGCATGAGTTTGTCGCCGTCCCAGCCCGCCGTGTAGGTGTGATTGTAGTCGTACGGGTCGAACTCGTCGACGCCGCCGCCAACCTGGTTGATATGGCTATTGTAGGGGATGATCCGATTCGAGAGCGATTCGTAGCTCGGATACCAAAGCGCCACAAACAGCCCTGCCTCACCGAAGGAGGCGTGGTTGATACTCCCGTTGATCGCAAGCGGCCGCCAGCGGTCGTCGCTGGTGTCCTCGATCGACACCGGTGTCGGCTCGTCCTCGCCGTATTTCTCGGGGTGGATCGTCTGCTCGGTCGAGTTTGGTGGGCTCTCGTAGACCGCGTTCACCGCGTCCCAGCCGTCCGATTCGTGGATGTCCCGCACGAACGACGGGCCATCACTGTAGGGCTGGAGCGTGATCTGGAGGAGACCGATGTGGATGTCGGCGGTTGACCCGCCCTGTGATCCCTCGGGCATGATACAGTCGCCTTGCCATTCACCCTCACACCGTTCCTGGTAGAGGTAATCGACGTAGTTGCCGTCGCCTTCGATGATCCCGTCTTTCGCGTTGTGGAGCTCCTGGGTCGACTGGTTGAACGACGAGATGTTGAACCGCTGGTCCTGGAGGGCGTGAAACAGCTCCTGGGCGAGGGTGATCTCGTTCATCTTCGGCGTCGACGTGTTCTCCGAGACAATCTTGATCTCGCCGGCTGACGGGTCGTAGAACCCGCCCACGCTCCCGGCCTGATTCTGCCCTTGGACGCCGATCGCGTCGGTCGACTCGTTGACCATCAACAGCGCCTCGTACTTGACGTTCTGGTGGAGACGGGTCGCGGTGGTCACGTTCGCCGTCTGATTTTCGACCCGCTCGCTGAACTGCTCACGGGAGATCACTTCGACCGGCGGGGCCTCCTCGAACTCCAGGCGACGGATCTCCTCGACGCGTGCCATCCCGCGAGCGACCACCGCGTCGAGTTCAGAGTCGTTCAGCCCATCGTCGGGCGTGACGGCAATCGATTCGTTGTACCAGTAGCCGTTCTCCCAGCCGAGAACGTCCGCGTCGGGATCCGGCGGATGCTGGTCAGCGAGCGTGGCATCGTCCGTCGTCTTCGAGAGGTGCGTGGTGTTCGGAGGGCTGTCCGTCTGGGCGGTGGCGGCTGCGTTCGGGGACCCGGCCGCCGCGGCGACTGGCACGCCGGCCAGTGCGACCGCGAGGACCACGGCGATAATCCGTGTTCGGTGGACCATACCCCGTCTGGGGGCGAGTCGGTTAAAAATTCTCGGTGCCGGTGGTCGCCTGACCAGCCCCAGGCGGAATTTCCACCCAGCTTGGCTCGTGTCAGTCTGGACGGGTGGCCATCCCGAGCAGCGCGACGAGGGCGAGGATTGCCGCCCCGAAGGTAAATCCGGGGCCCGAGGCCGTCGTCGTCTCGGTCGACTGTTCGTCGGTCACGTTCCGGTTCTCGGTGGCTTCCGACTCGTCTCCGGTCTCGTCACCGCTCTCTGTCGGGGTATCCGGCTCCTCGGTTGCTGTCTCAGTATCCGTGGTCGTGTCGTCTGTCGTCTCATCGGATTCTGTCGTCGATTCGTCCGCTTCTGTCGTCTCGCCTGCGGGCGTCGACTCTTCGGTTTCAGATGTCGTCTCTTCCGCTTCGGGGGCTGCTCCCTCCCGGACGGCCGAAAGTTCCTCGACGTTCGGTGCGTTGACGATCGTGAACCGATCGCCGGTCCGATTCAGGTAGAAGGCGTCACTGTACCCACTTTCGTTGGGGATCCGATATGTGTCGTTGCGTCCATCGACGGACTCCGCGCCGTGGACTGTGAGGAGGCGTTCGTATCCTTCCTGGAACTCTTCGGCGTCTTCCGGCGAGTCCCAGACCGTCTTGTAGACGTAGCCGGTCTCGTTGGTCCCACTTGAGTCGTCGGGTACGTACGGGATCAGTTTGTCACCATCCCAGCCCGCCGTGTACGTGTGGTTGTAGTTGTACCGATCGAAGTCCTGGATCTCGCCATCCGGCCCGTAATTCATGTGGTTCCGCAACGGGATGATCGAGACGGCTCCCTGGGTTTGCATCGCCGGGTACCACAGCGTCACGTACAGCCCGGCCTCGCCGACGGACGCGTAATTTGGGCCACTCTCAACCGAAAGCGGCCGCCACTCCTCGGCACTTCGATCCGGCACAGTGATATTCGCGGGTGTATCCCTGGGGTACTTCTCGGGGTGAATCGTCTGCTCGGTCGAGGCCGGCACTTCGTCGTAGACCGCGTTCACTGCCTCCCAGCCGCCCTCCTCACGGAGGTCTTGGACGAACGGCGGGCCATCGATATAGGGCTGTAAATATATCTGTAAGAGCCCATAGTGAAAGTCGGGTGTCGAGGTCGATTCTGCAGTGTTTGGCATGAGACAGCTGCCGGCCCACTCGTTCTGACAGCGCTGCTGGTAGAGCCGGTCGACGTAGTTGCCATCTCCTTCGACGATACCATCCTTGGCGTTGTGCGCTTCCCGTGTCGTGTGGTTGAATATTGCCTGCCCGAATTGCTGATGCTGGAGCGCGTGATAGAGCTCCTGGGAGAGGGTGATCTCGTTCATCTTCGGTGTCGAGGTGTTCTCCGAGACGATCCTGATTTGTTCCGACACGGGGTCGTAGAATCCGCCGATGCTACTGCCCTGATTGTCGGCCTCTACCGCCACTGCATCAGTCGACTCGTTGACCATCAACAGGGCTTCGTACGTGACGTTCATCCGCAATCGCTGCGCATCGGTCTTCGTCTCCGTACTGTTGTCGACAGTCGTTTCGAATTCCTCTCGACCGATGACCTCGACAGGGACGGTCTCCTCGAATTCGAGGCGTCGGATCTGCTCGACGCGGGCCATACTCCGGTTCACAACCGCCCCGAGTTCGGACTCGTTCAGCCCGTCCTCGGGCGTGACGGCAATCGTCTCGTTGTACCAGTAGCCGTTCTCCCACCCGAGGACGTCTGCTGCAGGGTCCGGCGGGTGGGTCTCGTTCGGTTCCGTTTCGTTCTCGCTTGCCTGGGGTACGTCGCCGACTGTGAGTGAGTCACTCGTCGTCGGGGTCGGTGCGTCGGTCGCTGCCGCCGTCGCGACCGTCACCGGCTGGAGGGCCAATGCGATCACTGCGACAGCGGCCATGAGTTTGGTGCGGGAAACCATGCGACCGACGATCGATCCTCCGTATACTGATAACCAGTTGCTGAACTACAGAATCTGAAGTCGACTCCGTCCCGTGAAAAGCGGGATCAGCCAATCGATCTGCCAGACCGAACTTCCAGCCGGCCTGGTGAGGTATTCACCGAACTCGATACTGATAAAATAGTGGTGGCCCGGATCAGCGACGGCGAGAGACGACCAAAACGAACCCGACGAGCGCGAGGATTGCCGCCCCGAGCGTGAACCCGGGACCGGAGGCTGTCGTCGTTTCGGTCGACTGCCGGTCGGTTCCGTCCTGGCTTTCGGTCGTCGAATCGTCCGTCTCGGCCGCCGTGTCAATTTCGGCAGTAGAGACGTCTGTCCCGGTCGCTTCGTCAGTGTCCGTTGTCGAATCGTCCGTTTCGGCCGATCCGTCTGTCTTGGTCGTCTCCTCGACTTCAGGAGCTGCCCCCTCACGGACGGCCGAGAGTTCCTCGATGCTCGGCGCGTTGACGACCGTGAACGTCTCGCCATCCCGATCGAGGTAGAAGGCGTCGTTGAACTCCTGGCCGTCGGGGATCCGGTAGACGTTCTCGTAGCCTTCGACGGAGACCGCGTCGTGGAACTCGAGGAGTTGCTCGTACCCGTATTGGAACTCCTCGGCGTCGTCCGGCGAGTCCCAGATCGTCTTGTAGACGTAGCCAGTCTCGTTGGTCGCACTCGACTCGTCGGTCACGTACGGCACGAGTTTGTCGCCGTCCCAGCCGGCCGTGTACCTGTGATCGTAGTTGTATGGATTGAGTTCGCCGGGCCTGTCGTCATTCACGATATTGGTGTACGGGATGATATCGATCGCACCGTTGGTCTCGGAGCCCGGATACCACAGCATCATGTACAACCCTGCCTCGCCGAAGGAGGCGTAGTTGACTGTCCCGTTGATGTCGAGCGGTCGCCACCGGTCGTCGCTACGGTCCTCGATGGACACTGACGTCGGTGCGTCTTTGCCGTACTTCTCCGGGTGGATCGTCTGCTCGGTCGATGCGGGTGGGTTGTCGTAGATCGCGTTCACCGCGCTCCATCCACCCAACTCCTGGATGTCCCGGACGAACGCCGGACCGTCGCTGTAGGGCTGATACGTGAGCATCTGGAGGCCGACGTGGGTGTCGACGTCGGCGTTCGATCCGCTTTGTGATCGCTCGGGCATGATGCAGGTTCCGTTCCACTCGTTCTCACACCGCTTCTGGTAGAGATAATCGACGTAGTTGGCGTCGCCCTCGACGATGCCATGTCTGGCTCTGGCTTCTTCCGTGGTGGTCGGGTTACCTACCGAGGAGAGATTGAACTGCTGATCCTGGAGGGCGTGGAACAGTTCCTGTGAGAGGACGATCTCGTCCATCTTCGGCGTCGTGGCGTTCTCGGAGATGATCTTGATCTCTTCGTCGCCGTAGTATCCGAGCCAGGCGGCCCGGTTCTGCTCCGCATCGCGGATCACATTGGCCGACTCGTTGACCATGAACAACGCCTCAAACATGGTGTTCGCGCGCAAGCGCCGTGCGGTAGTCGCGTTCGACTGGTTCACGACCTGCTCGCTGTGTTCCTCCCGGGAGATCACTTCGACCGGGATTGTCTCCTCGAATTCGAGTTGTCGGACCTGCTCGACGCGAGCCATGCTCCGGGCCACAACCGCGTCGAGTTCTGACTCGTTCAACCCGTCCTCGGGTGTGACGGAAATCGACTCGTTGTACCAGTAGCCGTTCTCCCACCCGAGGACGTCTTTCTCGGGGTCCGGCGGATGCGTCTCGTTCGTTTCTGTCCCGTTCGTCTCCGTTTCGTCGTGTGTCGTCTCGGGGACGTCACCGACTGAGAGTGGGTCACTCGCTGTCGGCGTCGATACGTCGGTCGCTGTCGCCGTCGCGATCGTCACGGGCTGGAGGGCCAGTGCGACGACGACGATAGCCGCCATGATCTTGGTGCGGGAGACCATGCGATCGAACGTCGAACGCCCCCGATATTAAAAACAACTGAACAGCTACATACTCTGAAATCTGACAGCGAACGCCGAAGACGGACCGTCTGTACGCCGACGCCCGAACGTCTTTTGTCCGGCCGACCGTAGGACGCCACGCCATGGAATTCGATCCGGATTCGACGGCCGTCGTCGTCGTGGACATGCAAAACGGCTTCTGTCACCAGGAGGGGAGTCTCTACGCACCGCCGAGCGAAGACGCGGTCGACCCCTGCGTCGAACTGGTCGACCGCGCCGGTGAGATGGGCGCGTCAGTCGTCTACACTCGGGACGTCCACACGGACGAGCAGTTCGAGGACGCCCACTACTACGACGAGTTCGAGCGCTGGGGTGAACACGTCCGGGAGGGAACCTGGGACGCCGAACTCGTCTCGAAACTCAAGTCCCGCGACGCCGATCTGATCGTCGAGAAACACACCTACGACGCCTTCCACGAAACCCAGCTGGACGGGTGGCTCACGGCTCACGGGATCGACGACCTGGTGCTCTGTGGGACGCTCGCGAACGTCTGCGTCCTCCACACCGCCGGGAGTGCCGGCCTTCGGGACTACCGCCCGGTCCTCGTCGAGGACGCCGTCGGCTACCTCGAGGAAGACCACCGAGAGTACGCCCTGGAGCACGCCGACTGGCTGTTCGGCGAGGTACTCGACCGCGAGTCGATCGAATTCGCCTGATGACCGGCCGTTCCAGCGATTCGACCGTCCGCCGATTTCAGCCCGGCGACGGCCCCGACGTGCGGCGCGTCCACCGGGCGGCACTCCGGGCGGCGGGGACCGATCCTGACGATGTCCCCGGGAACCAAGATCTCCGGTGGATCGAAGAGACGTATCTCAGGTCTGGCGGGGAGTTCCTGGTCGCCGAGCGTGATGGCCGGGTCGTCGCCTGCGGCGGCCTCCTCGTCGAGGGCGAGACAGCCGAACTCATGCGGATCGCCGTCGATCCCGCCCACCAGCGGGCGGGCTACGGGACGGCGATCCTCGACGGGCTGGAGGCGACCGCCGCCGAGCGGGGCTGTGCTCGGATCGTCCTGACGACCGCCGACCGACAGGCCGCGGCGAAGCAGTTCTACCCCGATCGCGGGTACGAGCGACGGGATGAACGTCGCGTCAATGGCTACGAGCTTATCGAGTTCGAGAAATCTCTCAGCACCTGTTAATCGAAGCGGCCGACGATAGAGGGATGAGATCTTGACTGGTCTTCTCATCGAATCCGCGTGCGTAATGGCAGTTATAGTGCCGTTCACGGCTAATTTATGGCAATACCACCCTAATTGAAGCGGGTGTTTTGTGGGCGAACGAGTTCCCTTCTCATTCGAGCTCAAAGTCTTCCATCTTGACCCTGTAGATGCGAATGGATTGTATCTTGTTTCGAGGGATGATCTCGACGGTGTTGGTCAACTCATCGGGATCGAGATCTGGAAAACCGATCCCTGTAAAATCTTTTTCTGAAAGATTATCGAACCTAATCAATTCAATATCGTCTTCGCTGTAGCCGTTGAGAAATCCCCGGGTAGGATTTACGTCTTGATCGACAGGCTCGAGATCGACTTCCACGTAGTACTCCTTCGTGAAATCACCCAATCCATCCTCAGTATACTCTCGAATCGTCTTTTGCCAGCGACTAACATTGCCCACGTCTTTCAACGCAAGTGTGTCAGATCGTTCAACGATCTTTGTTTGATAGAAATCTACCCCTTTCGTAGCGAATATCCGGTGAATGATATCCGAAATCACTCCGAGGACTGGCGGGAGAACAAAATAGAACACTATTTCATGGCCTAACAACGGAATATCGGCGGTGATATCTTGAAGTATCTGAAAGAACAGAGCAAAGAACAAGACAAGAATGACGTGGCTACGCTTTAGCTCCTCGAAGTCTGACGTTCGAAGGCCGACGTAAACAAAATACGCGAAGAAGGCAGGGAAAAATAGTGTTAGCGATTCTAATATCTGATCTAGATTAGTTAAAATGTCGGGGAACGATAGGGCCACGCTTACTCGTCGTCAGATGTGGGTTTTTCACCCTTCGCCATCGTTGCAGGGATCTCTTTGGGGTTGTTCCCTCCACTCTTTGAGTTCTTTCGAAGCTCACGGCGTTTGTCGTTCTCGGCCATTTCGGCTGAACATACTCGCTCACAAACTAAAAAGATGGGGGGTCTGACACCGATCTCATTTCGATATGCTCTTGGAAGATCTAATGGGCGATTACTGCGTCTCAACCGTCCCGTCAGGCCCGACGCGATCGACGCGTTCCGCTCCACTGAACGTCGTCGCGACGAACGACGCCTCGACCGTCTCGCCGGGACCGAGTGTCTTCATCGTGCCGTTCTCGCGCTGGGCGCCCGGATAGGAGTGGCCGGGATGGGACGTCGTCGGTTCGAGGCCGGCCGTGTAGTTGCGCCCCCAGAAGGGCGCGGCCTCCACGCCGCCGAAGGGTTGCCAGTACCACAGCGACTCGAAGACGTCGGCCGGCCAGTGGATACCGAAACCCAGGTCGAGCTCCGGATTGGTGACGGCGTACCATCCCTCCTCGAACCCGCGCAGGTACGCCATGTCGTTGTGCCGGGCGTCCGTCGGCGGGAACGTCTCCAGGTCGACCGTCCCGCCGTCTGCACCTGGCGCGTTCGGCCACTCGAAGGTGGCACCGCTCTCGAGTCGGTTGTACTCGTTGCCGGGGTCGTAGTCCTCGACGTACCCCTTTTCGGCCGGGACGTCGAGGTGGGCCTGTGGGCCGATCAGCGGTTGCCCCAGCGTGAGGTGTTGCTGCCAGGCGTATTCGAGTTCGAACGCCCCCTCGTTGGTGACCGACTCCTGAATCTCGAGGCGGGCGGCGTCGGCCGGTAGCGTCAACTCGCGAGTGATCGAGAAGGGATACTGCCGGAGGTCCGTCGTGAGTTCGAGGGTCACGGCCGTCTCGTCGTCGCGGGCGATCGACGCCTCCCAGGGCACGAGTGCGGTCTCGCCGTGGTGCTCGTAGGTGCCGCCCGGGAACTCGAGCGGACCGGCCGCGACGGGGAGGTTGACCTGCCACCCGCCTGGGTAGTGTTCGTCCCACGACGGTTCGGCCCCCTGGAGGACGCTCGGGGGCGGCGACCACTCGTGATCGGCGTGCCAGAGTACGTCGACGTCGGTCCGCTTGTCCCTGAACTCCAGGATGTCCCCGCCCTTGCCCTGTAAGACCATCACGCGCAGGTGACGGTTCTCGAGGACCGAGGCGTCGATCCCCCGATAGGCGTAGTCCGTCGAGATCCGCGGTCGCTTGTTCCAGTCGTCCATGCCGGGACCTCAGGTGCCACGGGCTAAGAACCTGCGAACGTCCCGGGGTCTCTGCGCACCTCGGCTGTCTTACTCCGGGACACTTAGGGTCGCGGGGCATCGATCCGAATCCATGCTCATCAGGAATGCGACGCTCCCTGACGGCCGCCGTCGGGACGTTCGCCTCGACGGTGAACAGATCGCGGCCGTCGGCGAGGGCCTCTCGGGGGAAGACGATACTGAAATCGACGCGACGGGCAAGCGCCTGTTGCCGGGCATGATCGACACACACGTCCATTTCCGACAACCGGGAGCGGGCCACAAGGAGACCTGGGCGACCGGCTCGCGGAGTGCGGCCGCCGGGGGGGTGACGACTGTCGTCGACCAGCCCAATACCGACCCGCCGACTGTCGACGGCGATGCGTTCGACCAAAAGGCCGGTCTGGCAGCCGACTCGATCGTCGACTTCGGCCTCAACGGTGGCGTCTCGCCGCGGTGGGATCCCGACTCGCTGCTTGACCGCCCACTCTTCGCCCTCGGCGAGGTGTTCCTGGCGGACTCCACCGGCGACATGGGGATCGACGAGCGACGCTTCCGGGAGGCGCTCGCGGCTGCCGCCGAGGCTGACGTGACCGTTACCGTCCACGCCGAAGACGAGAGCCGGTTCAACCTCGGCGCGCGCGACCGCAGCGACGCCGACGCGTGGTCGGCCTATCGACCGGCGCGAGCCGAGATCGACGCCGTCGAGCGGGTCTGTGCCCTCGCCAGCGAGTACGACGTCGACGTTCACATCGCCCACGCGAGCACGCCGGAGGCGATCGACGCCGCCGGCGAGGCCGGCGTGAGTACCGAGGTGACGCCCCATCACCTGTTTCTCTCCCGATCGAATCTCAATGATCTGGGAACGCATGGCCGGATGAACCCGCCCTTACGCCGCGAGAAGCGCCGCGAGCGCGTCTACGACCGCGTTCGAAACGGCCAGGTCGACATCATCGCAACGGATCACGCCCCCCACACTAGCGGGGAGAAGGACGCCGGCATCTGGGACGCCCCGAGCGGCGTTCCGGGTGTCGAGACAGCCCTGCCGCTGTTGCTAGAAGAGGCCCGCCGCGGTCACCTCTCGTACGAACGCGTCCGTGATCTGACGGCCGCGAACCCGGCCGCGCTGTTTGACCTGCCGAGGAAGGGGCGGATCGCCGAGGGATATGACGCCGATCTCGTCCTCGTCGATCCCGAGGCCACCCGGGAGATTCGGGCCGACGATCTCCACACGACGTGTGACTGGACGCCCTTCGAGGGCTGGAGCGCTGTCTTCCCGGAGCGCACGATAGTCCGGGGAGCCATCGTTTACGAACGAACCGATGGCGAAGAGAGCTTCCAGGACCAACAAGGCCGAAACGTCCGACTGGAGCGTCCCACAGCGGATACTGACGATGAAATCGAGACGGGAGATCAGGGCGAGGCCACCGAACAGGCGGATACTGCGGGCGAAGCAACTGCGGAAATGCTCCCCGACGAATTGGTCGACAGTGATGACCAATCCCCGGAAGGGGTCGACAGCGCTGAATCAGCGGAATAGACCACCGACGCTACCTGCCTGACGGATCGGCCGACGGCACCGAATCACCATGGACGACCCGCACGGTCACTGCCGCTCGACGGTCTCGCTCAGCACCCCGCGAACGAGTGTCGCTTCCGCCCGTCTGAGGTGTTCGCCGACCGTCCCGCGGGAGACGTCACACGCCTCGGCGATCTCCCGCTGTGTCGCCGTCCGTGGGATCTCGTAGTAGCCCAGTTCGAGGCCGGTCCGGAGGATCTCCTGTTGACGATCGGTCAGGCGCTGAGTCGGGTCGTCCTGATCGGCCCGGTACTCCCCCGAGCGTTCCAGCCGGAGGCTCGCTCCCGGCGGATCGGCGTCGAAGATCGCTTGCAGCGCCGACTCCGTGCCAAGCACCGTCACGCGAAGGCCCTCGGGAGTCATCTTGGCCGGCCAGTCGACCGTGATCGCCTCGCGATCGATGACCTCGATCAGGGCCTGCTCGGTGGGATTGGGCTCGTAGTGCACCGAGACCAGCGGGGTTTCGCCCTCGCTCACCGAACAGGAGAGCACCCCGGGATACTCGTCGTCGATCGCTTCGAGCCGATCCGGATCGCCCCGGAACTGGGCGACGACAACGACGGTCCCGTCATCGAGAAGATTGATGTATTCGATCGTCTCCTGCGTGGCGACGTGAGCACCGTGCAGCCAGACCTCCCGCGGATCGGCCGATCCACTCCCGCCGTAGTGCTCGTCGTAGTCCTCGGCCTGGCCGGGGTCGTCGGTCGGCGAGATGACGACGGTCGCGTACCGCATACAACCGGCGTAGATTGCCCCGGGAGATATAATTCCTGTGTGTCAGGTAGGCCTATCGTCGCCAGGAGCCGGGCAGGTCCGATCGGCCACTTTCGAGGGGGTGGTATAGCTCCCCCGTGCATGCTCGGGATAACGCCGAGGGTGCCTCCGGTCCCCGTTCTGTCCGATGGTAGCTCAGACCGACGGGCAGACACGAAATAGGAACGCGATAGAAGCGACCGATCTCGCGGTGACATACGCGGACGGAACCCGGGCTGTCCGGGGGATCGACCTCGCCGTCGCGGAGGGCGAGTGTTTCGGATTCCTGGGGCCGAACGGGGCCGGCAAGACCACCGTTATCAAAGCGCTGGTGACGCTGCTTGGAACCACCCGAGGATCGGTGCGGATCAACGGCTTCGACCCGCATGATTCGCCGCGGGCGGTGCGGGCCTCGATCGGGTATATGGCCCAGGAGACCAGCGTCGACGAGACGCTCACCACCCGGGAAAACCTGGCGTTCGCCTGCGATCTATACGGCGTCTCTCGCGGGGAGCGGGCCGATCGGATCGCGGACGTCCTCGAACTCGTCGGCCTCGAAGCCGACGCCGATCGCCAGGTGGGGACGTTCTCCGGGGGCATGGCGAAACGGCTCGATGTCGCGACCGCGCTGGTCCACGAGCCACCGATCGTCTTCCTCGACGAACCGACGACCGGACTGGACCCGCGCTCCAGAAACCGTCTCTGGGAGCACGTCCGGGCGATCAACGACCGCGGTGTGACCGTCTTTCTCACGACCCAGTATCTCGCGGAGGCCGACGCCCTCTGTGATCGGATTGCGGTCCTCCAGGACGGATCGATCGTCGCGACCGACACGCCAGCCACACTCAAGGCCGCTATCGGCGGCGACGTCCTCGAGGTCACACTCGCGGACCCGAACGACGAGCGACGGGCCGAGGCCCGCCGGATCGCTCGCGACGTGGGCTTTGACCCGTCGGCTGTCGAGCCGACCGACGACGGGATTTCGGTTACCGCCGACCGCGCGCGATCGGCCGCCCCCGACCTCCTCGTTGCCCTCTCGGAGGCGGGTCTGGCCGTCACCGGGTTCGAGGTCCATTCGCCCACGCTCGATGACGTGTTCCTCTCGCTGACTGGCGAGGACGCCGGCGAGGAGCCGACACAGGCATCGCAGGCTGCCGCCGTCACGCCGGGAGGTGACCGATGAGCGCATCCGCCGCCGATGCGAGCGCGGCTGCTGAAGGCCGCCAGCGCGCATCCGGCAACTCAGTTCCCGGTGACGTCTGGATCACGTTCGTCCGCTGGGTCCGCAAGACCGTCCGGAACCCGTATCTCGTGGTCGGCGCGCTGTTCACGCCGGTTCTGTTGCTCGTGTTGTTCACAGAACTGTTCGGCGAGGTGACCGTCGGCCCGCTCCAGTCGGCGCTTGGCGAGGACGTCTCCTATATCACCTACCTCGTCCCGGCGGTCGCGATCCTCTCGGCGATGGACGCGGCGGCGTTTTCGGGGATGGGGCTGGTCGAGGACATCGAGAGCGGGATGTTCGAGAAGACCCTCGTCGCGCCGATCCACCGCAGCGCGATGGTCTTCGGGAAGACGCTCGCGGACGTCCTCCAGATTCTCGTCCAGACGGGACTGATCCTCGTGATCGGGTACGTCGCCCTGTGGATCGATACGGGTGGCGCGCCGGGGCCATACGTCCGGACCGGGTTCGTCGGCGTCCTCGCGATCGGACTGGTCGTCGTGCTCTTCTCACTGTGGTACGCCGCCGTTTCGAACATCGTGGCGCTGGTGACGCGTGACGCGGAATCGACGTCGCTCTGGACAAACGTCCCCCAGTTGCCTCTCCTCTTTGTCTCGACGGCGTTCCTGCCCGCCGACTTCCTGCCCGGGTGGATGGAGCTGGTCGCGACGGTCAACCCTGTCACCTACGGCGTCGAGACCGTCCGGGCGATCGTGCTCGGCCAGGACACCCTCAGCGTCCTCGAGGTATCGGCGTTCGGTGGCCTCTGGAACACGCTCGGCCCGGCGCTCGCGGTTATCATCGGCCTGAATCTCGTTCTCGGCGGCATCGCCGCCGTCTTCTTTCACCGCGCGACGAGTGCGAGCGTCCGGGGCGGGCGGGCCGACGACTGACCGTCCAGTCGGCCGGGCGTCGACTCGGCGCATTCAAATACGTCGTCCATCTCCGCGGCCGTGCGGGAGTCACTCGCCGTCGACGGCGACTTCGAAGGTATGCCCGCACTCGGGGCACTCGGCCTCGTCGTGGCGCAGCGCGACACTTTGATCGCGAACTTCGCGCATGACTTCAGAGATGCGATCTTCGGCTTCGAGTTCCTCGCCGACGCTCAACTCGACGCCTTCGACTTCCAGGAGGAACTTCGCCACTTCCGTGGCTTCGTACATCAGATCGTCGAGTTCGTCGGCGGTGAAGAAGTCGCTCATCGCCCCATAGAGGAAGGTTGCGCCGGCCATCCGGACCTTCTCTTCGAAGGAGGCTCGGGCCTGATTGACCGCCTGGGGCGAGTAGGTATCGGTCATAAAGGGGACGAGTTCGGGCAGGTTCTCGCCGATCTTGGTCATCTCGACGCCGGTCTCGGTCCGGAAGTCGGCACACAGCCGGGCGATCGCCCACTCGCGGGCAGTGATGTAGGTACGTTCCCGGAGGAAATCGTTGGCGCGCTCGTAGGTGCCGCCGTCGATTTTCTGGAAGCGTTCGTACGATCGGACGTCTTCGGGAACGCCGTCGGGTTCGTCCGGGGATTCGTCGTCGGCTTTGTCCGCGTGAGCACGTGACGCCTCTTCCGGGTCAGTCTGTGGTTCCTCCTCCTCTTCCGGATCGGCCCTCGTTGCCGCGTCGGTCGCATCGGGCTGTTGGGCCGTGGTTTCATTTGCGCTCGCCGCGGGGTCGGAGTCCTCGTCCGCCGGAGACGACGAGCCGTCGTTTGCGCCTTCCTCGTCTGCGGGCGGTGAGCGGTCGTCCATGCGGTGACGTTCGGCCCCGGTATGAAAAACATGTCGTCGCTGCCCCCCGTTACCTCTTTGGTACGCGTAGCGAGGAACAGAGACTTTTTAGGCGCTACCCCAATGGGAGACATATGAAAATCCTGTTGGGAGTCGGCGGGAGTGAACGCTCCCGACGCGCGCTCGAGGACACTGTCGAGCGGGTACAGGAAACTGGCGAGGCGCTCGCGGTGGCGATATTCGACGCCGAGGACGTCGACGCGACGGCAACCGAGGTCGAGTCCGACGTCCGTGAGACTCTCGAATCGGCGGGCGTCGAGGCGGAGATCCACCGCCTGTCGGGACATCCCGCCGGAGAACTAGTCGGGCTCGCCGACGAGGGGGACTTTGACAGGCTGGTGATCGGCGGCGGGACTCGCAGTCCGCTCGGGAAGATTCAGCTCGGGTCGATCGCCGAGTTCGTGATACTCAACGCCGAAACCCCGGTGACACTCATCCGATGAACGACGATCGTTCCTATCCGGTGGAGGTATCCGGGCCGTTCCCGACGCCGCCCCATCGCTTCGTCGACGGGGAAGACCGGGAGATCGTCGTCCGCGTCGCTGACGACGACCGGGAAGCGTTAGTCGCGATGTACGAGGCCTTCGACTCGGAGGACCGGGCCCAGGGGATCCCGCCGGTCGACGAACAGTCGATCCGTCGGTGGCTCGAACGCGTCTTCGAATCCGACTGTCTGAACGCGATCGCCTGGCACGACGACGACCCGGTCGGCCACGCGATGTTAGTCCCGGACGAGGAAGGCGCCCACGAACTCGCAATCTTCGTCCTCGGGACCCATCAGTCCGCGGGCATCGGCACGGAGTTGCTCCAGACCCTGCTTGGCTATGGGAAACGCGAGGGCATCGAGCGCGTCTGGCTGACGGTCGAACGCTGGAACGAACCCGCGATCGGGCTCTACCAGAAAGTCGGCTTCGAAATCAGAAACACCGAGAGCTTCGAACTGGAGATGGCGATCCGGATCGCCGATCCCGGTGACGACTCGTCGGCCGCCGACCCCTAGACGGAGAGGACGGGCTGGCTTGCATACGAGAGGACGTACTCGGCAACTTTTCCGAGCATCGCCCCCGGTTCGTCGATGGCACACTGTCGCGGGATGACGATGAAGTCCGCCTCGATGTCCTCGGCGGCATCAAGGATCACGCTGACTGGATGACGACGTAGCGAACTCGCCGAGTACCCGAAGGCGGTCGACTGCGAGAGCGCGATGTCGTGGCCGTCAGCATGCACCTGTTCCCGGACCGCGCGCATGAACGCCCGATGTTCGTTCGCGACGCTATCGGCTTCGATGTTGCCGTGTTCGAGTCCCGCGGCGACTGCTTCGTCGATCACGTGCAGGACGTGTAATTCGGCCCCGTAGCGGGCTGCGATCGGCAATGCGTGCTCGATCGCCTGCTCCGATCGGTCGGTCCCGTCGACCGGAACCAGGACCGTGTCGATTTCGACGGCCATTACGCCAGCCTGCGAGTGGAGCCATCAAAAAACCCACTGGGCGTCTCGCCGTGCTTGCGCTCCGCCCCGATCGGTCCGCATCGGTCCAAGCCCACCGGGGGTTGCGGGCGGCGGTCGCTGAACCTTTATACGAGCCGACCGTCCCTTTGCTCCATGTACGATACTGTCGTTTTGGCGACTGACGGTTCCGGGAGTGCCGATCGAGCGGTGACGGTCGGCCTCGATCTCGCCCGTCGGTTCGATGCCACGGTCCACGCGCTCTATGTGACTGACGCGGGCGAGGTCACCGCCTCGCCGGCGGCAGTCCGGGACGATCTCGAGGACGCCCTTCGAGCGCACGGTCAGGACGCGCTTGCGCAACTCTCCGGACAGACAGACCAGCCCCTCGTCACGGCTGTCAGGGAAGGCCGACCCGCCGACGAAATCTGTGCCTACGCCGCGGACATCGGGGCCGACGTCGTCGTGACTGGCACGCGCGGCCGTCACGGAGAGCATGCCTTCCTGCTTGGCAGCGTCGCTGAAGCCGTCGTGAGACGCTCGCCCGTCCCCGTGTTGACCGTCCGACAGCTCGAAGGCACCCAAGCTACTGCCGCGACACGACAGGAGGCCTAAGCGTGGACGACTGGCTTATCGACGACGACCGTCTCTCGATCGAGCGCAAGTCGATCCTCCCCGGTGAGGGCTTCTTTCATCCTGACACTGTCGAGGAGGCCGAACGCGAACGTGAGGCGACAGAGACGCTCGCCGACGCCGGGACGGTCGTCATTGCCGACCCCGACGCCGATGGGCTCGCCTGCGTCGCATTGATCCGGGAAGCGGCCGGCGAGGCGGCACTCCTGGAGGCGAGTCCGCACAACCTCGCCCGTGCCTTCGAATGGACCGCCGAGTACCTCGAACCCGGCGCGGACGTCTTCGTCTGTGATCTCTGCCCCGACGACACTGAGGACATCGCAGGGCTGGCCGACATTACAGCCCGCGCTGGGTCCGTCCGGTGGTTCGATCACCACCAGTGGGACGACGACCTCGCCGCCGCCGTCGAAGACGCCGGCGTGGATCTCACTGTCGGCGAGTCCGAGGAGGCGTGTACCGCCGACGTCGCACTGGCCGAACTCGACGCCGACTTCGACGATCGGTTCGTCGATCTGACGGCCGTCACCCGTGATCACGACCTCTGGATCCGCGACGATCCCCGAAGCGACGACCTGGCCGATCTCGCCCACTGGACCGAACCTGCGGAGTACATCGATATCGTCCGCGAGCACGGTGCCGACCTCCCGGCCGAGGCCGAGGAGCTGCTCGCCGAGCGCCGCATCGAGAAGGAAGCCCTAGTCGAGAAGGCCGTCGAGCGCGCCCAGTTGCGGGAGGTCGGCCCCTGGACGGTCGGCGTGACCTACGGTCGTTGCTCACAGAACGAGGTCGCAGAGGCACTCCGCGAGCAGGGGGCCGACGCCGCGGTGATCGTCAAACCAGCCGGCTCGGCGTCGATCCGCGGGACCGACACCTTCGAGCGCGCCCATGAGGTCGCCGCCCAGGTCAACGGCGGCGGCCACCCCAAGGCAGCCGGCTGCAAGCCCGACGTCTACGACGACATGCTGGATTACGCACACCACTGGACGACGAGAGGTGCGGTGGCAAAGCAGGCGATTGTGGACGCATTCAGGCGGCTGGACGTCGAGGAGTAGACCGCGAGCAATGCGAGACGCGACCGACGGGAGCGTCTCGGAAACGCGAACGGGGAACGAAGTGACCCGTGAGCAACGCGACCAACGGGAACGAGCGGATTTTTGGTCCAGATTTTTGCGCGAGTGGTGCGGAGCGAGCGGTGAAACCGCGAGCGAAGCACCCGAGCGGAAAAAGGTGGACTCGGACGACGAGAGGTGCGGTGGCAAAGCAGGCGATTGTGGACGCGTTCCGGCGGTTAGAGATCGAAGAGTAGTACCGCGAGTGACGCGAGACGCGACCGACGGGAGCGTTTCTGGTGGCGTTTGACGCGCCTTACCCCCACGTCCAGTGGGTGTCGAGTGCGAACCGATAGAGTCCGCTGACGCCGATCGCGACGGCGTTGGCCAGCAAGTACGGGATGGCTGCCCACTCGACCAGGACGAACAGCCCGACGAGCTGGATCGGGATTGCCGTCCCGCGGACGACGTTCGTCTTGAGGAGGCCGTAGAGATACTCGGCGACGCCGGTGTTTTGCATCGTCTGAAACGTCCAGGCGTTGTTGAGGACGTACGAGAGGACGATCGTGAGTTCGATCGCAACCACTGCCCCGATGAGGTACTCCAGGTCCCCGAACTCGACGAACACCCAGAGCAACACCATCTGGACGCCGGCCGCGAACGACCCGACGACGAAGAACCGCCGGAGCTGCCTGGCGTAGGGCCCGCTGTGAAGCGCTCTGAGTGTTGGTCGTACCATCATCGGTAGCCCAGTGCTTTCAGGCGTGTCTGTAGGTCATCGTCGACTTCTGCGTCCGTCTCCGCGCCCGCTTCGGCCGACCCCGCCGCCCCGCCGCGGATCCTGCTCGCGTGCTCGCCGACGATGTCGGCAAAGTCCTCGACGATCCGTCGTTCCTCGTCGGTCATGTCCGCCGAACGGTCGTCCTGCTGGGTCGGATCCGACGGCCGATGATACAGCTCCGTCGCCCCTGTATCGACGTTCTCGATGTACGTCCACTCCCGATCCCGGACGCTGACGAGCAACTCGCCGTCGTCGAGCGAGCGCGGGATCGGCTGGCTCGTCACCTCTTCGCCGCGGACAGTGATCGAGACGAGCGGCTCGTCGGCCGGTAGCTCGCCGTCCAGTAGCGTCGGGACGAGTGAGTGGCCCTCCCACGCCGGATGGGCGTCTACCGAGAGGAGGTCGGCCACCGTCGGCGGGATCGAATCGAGCCCAACCTGCCGGTCGACCCGTCTGGCCGGCGTCCCGGGTACGTCGACGAGCAGCGGAACCCGGATTAGCTCGTCGTAGAGCTTCGGATAGTGGGCGAGATGCCCGTGGTCCTGGAACTCCTCGCCGTGATCACCGGCCAACATGACCGCGGTCTCATCGGCGACGCCGGCTTCCGAGAGCGTCTCCAGGACCCGACCGACGCTGGCGTCGATCTGCCGGACGGCAGCCTGATAGAGCGTCCGAAGGTCCGCGAGGGTTCGCTCGCCGACTTCCCAGCCCAGCCCGGTCCGGGCGTGGGCGTGGAGCATCCGGTGGGTCCCGAACAGATCGCTCGAGACGTCCCGGATGTACCGCGGAGCCGGGACGTACGGCGTGTGGGCGTCCATGTAGTGGATCCAGAGGAAAAACGGCTCGGACGTGTCTTCGAGGAACGACTGGGCGGCGTGCTCGACGTCGAACATTCGAGAGGTGTCCAGAAATGGCCGGGCGTCGGTTTCCCGCCGGAGCCAGGAACCGATCCGCCGGAGCGGGGAGGCCGCGAACTGGAGCCACGCCTCGACCGTCGGATGGGTCGCCAGGTACCGGCTGTAGATGCTCGAACCGACGCTGGCAACGAAGGGTTCGAACTCGTCGAACCCCTCGTCGTAGCCCCACTGGGACGTGAGAAAGCCGTTGGCGGCGTTGAACCCGGCCGTCGCGACGCCCGCCTCGGAGAGCACCGACGCGAGCGACGGTGAGTCGGCGATTCCGACCCGATCCGAATCGGCGAAAACTGGCCGGGACGCGAGCATCGACGGGAACGAGAACGGCGTCCAGTTGCCGTTTGCGAAGGCGTGCTCGAAGACGGTCCCGCGCTCGGCGATCCCGTCCATCACCGGCGTGTGTTGGCCCCCGTCGTACGCCCCGAGCGCGTCCGCTCGGAGCGAGTCGACCGTGATCAACACGACGTTTGACGGCTCCCCGGTGGCTTCCATTTGTCTATCGTGGCCTCCGTCGGTCCGCCGGCGATCAACTCGTCTCAGAGCTAGCTGCCAGCGTGGATCCCCTGCCGTTCACACTCGCGTCGTCGCTGCGTTTCCGATGTGGTTGCCCCGTCCACACAGTAATTACACGGTTAGTCGCCCTCTTTAGCGTTCTGGTCTGTTTGACGACCATTCTTTGCCGTCGGCACGCTGCCGAACGGCATGCGTGACTGTATCAACCACCCATTATTATCTCGTCACATTTCTGAATTGTAACGTTTGTGGTGGCTCGAGTGCTACTTGCAGTGATGCCCGTCTGGTGAACAGAATGCTTATGGCTGACTAACCGTTCAGTTATCAGCATGAGACAGCCGAGTGAGCGAAAGCGACCGTGGCTTGCGGCCCTCCTTTCGTCGTTGGTCACCGGACTGGGGCATCTCTATCTGGGGCGATGGCGTCGTGCGCTGGGATGGCTCGTCGTGGTGACCGGTGTGGGACTGTTTTTGGTGGATCCGACAGCCATCGCGTCGCTCGCCGCCGGGTCTGTCCCGGACCCGGTGGCTCTCGGGCCACTGTTCGTCGTGAGTCTGCTTTCCGTTCTTGATGCGTACATCTTGGCACGCGCCCAGAACGTGATGCAGCGGGTCAGCAACACCGTCGAGGGGGCACGAACTCATTGTCCGAACTGCGGAAACGAACTCGATCCCGAACTCTCGTTCTGTCACTGGTGTTCGACGGAAATCGATCGGTCCACTGAATCGCAACCGGACCCGATTACCGAACGGACGTGATCCGTTCGTTGTTCCGACTGCGCGCTATTCGACACTGAGGGACCCGATACAGACGACAGCACGGTCTCGACTGCGTTCGGTCATACTCGGATAGTTCGGACTCTAACGGGTTCTACGCGTTATGCAAAGAGAACAGCCTCGATGTATTCATCGGCCGCCCGTCGCGCCGTCGAAAGCGTGTCTGTCTCGCCGTGGATGACGGCCCGTGTCCTCGCGCCGTCGACGATCGTCATGATCGCTCTCGCGACGTGCTCGGAGTCGGCCTCGACGAAGACGCCTGCCTTGATCCCGTGGTCGATCACCGTCTCCAGCAAGTACCGGACGTACTCGTCGTTCTGCCGGAAGCGGTCCTCGAAGGCGTCGTTGTACGGTGCCTGGCTCCGCATTTCCAGCAGGGCGATCAGAAAGTTCCGGTGGTCCTTCGGATCGACGAGCAACTTATCGAGCAATAATTCGAGTCGTTGCTCGGGCGCAGTCGTCTCGACTTCGTGAATCGTCTCGACGAACTGGTCGATGACGTAGTCCAAAAACGCCGCGAGCAGGTCGTCTTTGGTGTCGTAGTGATAGTGTATCGCCGCCGTCGACTTGCCGTACTCGTCGGCGATCCGTTCGATCGTGAGATCCGCGTACCCGTGTTCCCGAAGCGCACGATAGGTTGCGCGCATGATCGCCTCGTCGGTCTCGGAAAACGACCGTTCGAGCGGGTCGGCCATCGTCTTGACGTACGTCGGATCCTAATTAACTGTTTTGACTTACACGTCAGTGACATTTGCCCACAATCCCGCCGGTATTGGGTCTCTAAAGGGGAAGATTCTCGATTCTGGACGATTCTCGTCCGCTCCCAAAGACTTTTGACTAATTGGTTAGTAAGTACTGTATCTACTGTGATCGTCGACGCTTCACTCAGGACCTTCTCTGAAGAGACGCATTGTCGGGTCTGTGTGCAGCCTGTGACGGACCGCGGGCGGGACGCGGGGACCATCCCGGAACCCGGGCCTCCATGGCGTCGGTTCCGTCATCCAGTCCGGGAGACCCCCTTCGGCAGGCCGCTGAACGGGCCGGGCGTTCGAGCCATCGGCCGCGAACTGTTCACCCCTGACCTGCTGGACGGGTGTCGATAATGGGTGTTCGGGACCGCCTCGGCGCGCTGTTCAAGGGGCCCGAGGAGTTCGACCTCACGTCGGGAGCCATCGGCAAACCGTTGTTTTTCCTGTCGATGCCCATCGTCATCACGAACCTGTTTCAGACGGCGTACAACCTCGCGGATACGTTCTGGCTGGGGCAATACAGCACCGACGCGCTGGCGGCGATCAGTTTCGCGTTCCCGATGGTGTTTCTGGTCATCTCGCTGGGTATGGGGATTTCGGTCGCGGGGAGCATCCTCGTCGCCCAGTACACCGGCGCGGACGAGGAGCGAGAGGCCGAATACGCCGCGTCCCAGACGGTCACCTTCGCCGTCCTCGCCTCACTTCTGCTGGGTGGGGCCGGCTATCTCTTCGTCGATCAGTTCCTGGGGATCATGGGCGCGTCGGCGTCCGTGTTGCCCCTCGCGACGAGTTACATGGAGGTCATCTCGCTGGGGCTGGTGTTCATGTTCGGCTTTGCGGTGTTCGTCGCCCTCATGCGCGGGTGTGGCGACACGATCACGCCGATGGTCGTCATGTTCGGGTCAGTCGTCGTCAACATCGTCATCGATCCGTTCCTGATCTTCGGGTGGACCGTCGTCGAAAACGTCCCCCTCGTCGGGACGATTTCGTTCCCGGAACTCGGCATTCAGGGGGCGGCCGTCGCGACGGTGTTCTCCCGAGCGCTCGCCCTCGTTGTTGGGCTCGCAATCATGTTTCGCGGGACCCGCGGGCTCGAAATCCACCTCCGCGATATGGTCCCGGATCTCCACTATTTCCGCCGACTCGTCCGGATCGGGCTTCCCGCATCGATCGAGGGGACCGGCCGCGCGCTCTCGATGAACCTGCTTCTGTTCGTCGTCGCGACGTTCTCGGATCCGGTGGTCGCGGCCTACGGCATCGGGACGCGGATCTTCTCGGTCGTGTTCCTGCCGGCGACCGCTGTCGCTCGCGGCGTCGAGACGATGACCGGCCAGAACATCGGCGCGAACAGGCCGGCCCGCGCTCAGCGGGCTACTCGGCTCGCCGCGACGTTCCTCTTCGGTGTCCTCACCGTCGTTGGACTCGCCGTCTTCGCCGTGCCAGAACCGATCATCTCGGTGTTCGTGGGTGCCGGCCAGGACAACGCCGAGGCTGTCGTCTCCGCCGGGTCACAATTCCTGCGATACGTCGCACTTTCGTTCGGCTTCATCGGCATCCTGCGGGCCTACACGGGAAGTTTCCGGGGTGCCGGCGAGACGCTGACAGCCGCAGCGATCGCCGTGGTCACGCTCGGGGGAATCCGGTTCCCCGTCGCCTGGGTGGGTGCCGCCGCGCTCGGTGCCCCCGGCATCTGGGTCTCGTTTGCCGTCTCGAACGTCGTCGGGGCGGCTGTTGCCTACCTATGGTATCGTCGCGGGACCTGGCGCGAGGGTGATCTGACGGAGACGAAGATCAGCACTGACGGGACCGCCATCGAGCCGACCGCGACGGACGACTGATACTGACCCCGGGAGGGGAGCCATCCTGGCCTCCCTTTCCAGTTCTGCCGGCCGAACTGCGTTGGTGGCACGGCAGATATATTGACTGACTGGTTAGTCAGTCTATCGGCTGTTCGAAATGGACGAAACGACTCCATCGGTACGAGAGCGGTTCCGGGACGCAAACGAGGACGGCCGGCTGTACTTCTGGGGCGGGATCATCGCAGCTGCGATCTCGCTCCTTATCCTGCCGATCGTCGGGCTACTCGCGATCTACTGGGGGTACAAGCTTCATGTCGAGGCAGGACGGACTGTCCCGGCGGTCGTCATCGCCGGGGCCGGCGCGACCGGCGTCCTCTACTGGATAGCCTATCTGGCGACGCTGTGAGCGCCCGTCCTGCAATCGGTCACGCCGTCTCTTCGGCGAGCCACTTCTCGCTGTAGGTCTCGCCGCAGGTACAGACGGCGTAGGCGTGGATCACGTCACCCTCGGCGTAGAGCCCGCCGACCTCCTCGTTTTGGGCTTCGGCGAACGCGAACACGAACTTGGCCGTGTGATCGGCTTCGGGGTCCTCGCCGCTCACCGGGCAATTGCCACCGGTCAGATCGTCGTGAATCTCGCCCGGCGTATCCATCGCCTGCTGGGCCAGCCCCATCGGATCCATCCCGACGACCGATTGGAACGCGCTCCGGCCTTCTTCACCCGGGAGGACGAGGACGATACCGTTCTCGACAGTCGTTGCGTGGTCTTCGAGTGATTCGAGGTTCGAGACGCTGTCCTCGTGGAGAAAGAAGGCGATGTCCTCGGGGCGCTCGCCAGCCAGAAACTCCGTCGTATCGGTCATACCTCGACGAAGTCGCCGAGAGCCAAAAGGAACGTGATCCGGGCGCTGACGGTGCCTGCTCCGGAGCAGCCCAGCGTGATTTGGAAGTCAGCGGCGCCCATCCTCGCGAGCTTGGCGGGGATCAGATGCTAATGACGCTGGAGACGACGAACTTCGTGAAGATCGCGACCAGCGCCCCGATCCACGACAGCGCGACGAAGTGCATGTAGCTGTTGAGCTTGTGGCCGCCGTCGGTCGTCCGGATCATCAGCGACGACAGCAGGGCGTTGAAGATCACGACGGTGATCAGCAGGAACTCGATGATCGGGATCTGGTACACCGAGGTGTGAATGAGCGAGCCCACCTCGAAGTTGCTCGACCCCGTCTGCAGGTTCAGGCTCATCTCCGAGAGGATGTTGACGACCTGCAGCCCGATGAAGAAGGCGAAGGTCGCGGCCGCGGAGATGCCGTACAGCACGCCGATGAGCGTCGTCGTCTCCTGATCGCGTTGCTGGCGCAACTGCAGGACCTCGTTCATGTTCTCGCTGATGAGTTCGCCCAACTGTTTCGGGCTGCCACCCATCTTCCGGCCGATGAGGTACATCTCGCTGAACGTCTGGATCAGGTACGATCGGGACTCGGCGGTGAAGTGTCGCCAGGCCTTCTCGGGTTCGATCCGCATGTTCAGCCGTTTATAGAGGTTGTCGATGTTCTCGCTGAGCGGCCCGAATTCCTTCTCACGGAGGGATTCGAGGACCGCGCCTGTCGTCGACTGCTTGGCACCCTCGGTTGATCCGAGCGCACGGATGAAACTGGGATACTCCTGATCACGGGCCTTGATCTTCTTTTCCTCCCGTCGGATGACGAGCCCCGGGATGAGCAGCGGTGTGATCGGGAAGACCGCGTAAATCGACAGTGGCACCGGATCCCAGAAGAAAAAGAGCATGTCGAGCGTGATCGGACTGATCCCGGCGAACCCGCCGAAACTGATGAACCCGAACACGAACGTCAGCCCGACACCGACGGCGAAACTCACGTTGAGTCTGCGTTCCATCGGCGAGGTGATCTCTTCGGGGTGATACCAGACCGGATCGTAGGGAGCCAGCGAGCGGATCGCGACGAAAAAGCCAGTCTGGACGAAGATGAACAGCACGATGACAGCGCTGACGGTCATCATCGGGTTCGTCCCCGTCAGGATCGGGAGGACGACCGCGAACACCAGGGCGAACGTCATCGAGAGGATCATCGACAGGTAGAGGTCTTTCATCACTTCGAGGTTGCCAAGCGTCCCCTCGTAGAGCGTCTTGTAGTTCTCGATGATCATGTCCTGCTCCGAGAGCAGATAGTCGTCGATACTTTGGCCCGCACCCATGGTGTAGGCAAGTCGGTCGAAGAAGTCCGCCAGGGCGTCGCTCGGGACTTCTTTCGCCCGGCGGCGACACGCGTCGTCCAGACTCAGGTTCCAGGTGTCGACCAGCTCGACGACCCGTCCCATCTCCGTTGCGAGTTCGCCGTACTCCTCTTCCTCGGCGAGCGCCCGGAACACCTCCATGCGGTCGATCTTGGTCGTCGAGAGGACCGTCATGTGTGTGACCATGAGGTGAAACCGGTTGTTCAGCGCCTGTTTGCGCTGGGAGAGTCGCACTTTCGGGTAGAACACGGCGGCCCCCAGCAACAACAGCCCGAGCAGCGGGAAGGGCACCTTGATCGCCAGCGGCAGGTTCACCAGCACCGCGACGCCGAGGGTGCCGAGAAAGAACACGAACGCCGGGAGGAGGATTCCGAGCAGGTATCGCTGGATCGGGATCCCCATCCCGCGGTAGGATTCCAGTAGCGAGGCTATCGTCCCGGAAATCGTCAGGTCGAGGGTGGCTTCTTCGGAGGCCATCAGTCTTGGCGGTGGATGTCGAAGGGGAGTCCCTCGACGCCGTCGCGCTGGAAGTTCTCGATCAACTCGTTGACCTCGTGGTAGCCCAGCACGTTCTCCTGGATCGCCCGCTTGATGATGTTCGCCCGGAACTGCAGGTCGTCGTAGATGTCACGGGTGTCCTCATAGCCCAGCAGCGTCGCGATCTGCTCTTCCAGCACGAAGGAGTTGTTCATCCCCTGGAAGACGATCTCGTCCTCGACGGGGTCCCAGTAGAAGCTCTGGCGGGTGACGACGCCGTCCATCTCCTTGGAGTAGCCCTCGATCTCCTGAACCGAGGTGACCCGGCGAAGGACGTCGTCGCCCTGCTTGACCCGGTTCTGGAACAGCGCGATGTCGGCGTTGTCCATGAACGTCTCGGGGACGTTGATCGGGTCGCCCGTGAACCGCTGGATCATCGAGACGATGTCGCTCGCGTGGAACGTCAGCATGACCGGGTGGCCGGTCTGGGCGGCCTGGAAGGCCATCCGCCCCTCTTCGCCACGGACCTCACCCACGATGATGTAGTCGGGCCGCGAACGCAGGGCGGCGGCGACGAGGTCGAACATGTCGACGTCGGTGCCCTCGTCGTCGCCCTCGCGGGTCAACAGTTGCTGCCAGGTGTCGTGTGGCGGCAGCACCTCGGAGGTGTCCTCGGCGGTGTAGATCTTGCTGTCCCGGGGGATGAACGACATGATGGAGTTCAGCGTCGTGGTCTTCCCTGACGCCGTCTCCCCGACGACGAACACCGTCTGTTCGTTCTCCAGCGCGAGCCAGAGGTAAGCGGCCAGCTCCGGGCTCAGGGTCCCCCATTTCGTAATCTGGAAGATCGACAGGGGCACCTCGTCGCCCTGGCGGATGGTCAGGGAGGGCCCCTTCAGCGAGACGTCGTCGGAGTAGATGATGTTGATACGCGACCCGTCGGGCAGCGTCGAGTCGATGATCGGGTCGCTGTCGGAGACGGGGTCGCCGATCCGCTCGCCCATGTTGCGCAGCCACTGCTCGTACTGGCCGTCCTCGCCGAAGTCGACGGTCGTCTTGATGAGGCTGTACACCGAGTGATCGACGTAACACTCGTGGGGACCGATGACGTGGATGTCCTCGTTGGCCGGGTCCCGCATCACCGGCTCCAGCGGTCCGAGCCCGACGATGTCCCGATTGAGCCGGTAGCGGATGTTCTCGTAGGTCTCCTCGGTGACGTCGACCTTCCCGAGGTTGGTGATGTCGCCCAGCCGACTCATGACGCCGTTGCCGCTCTCGCGGCTCTTGACGTTCGTAGTCTCCTGGAGGAGTTCCTCGATCCGGTCGTCGTACTCGGCCTCCTCGCTGGGCGCGGGTTTCATCACGCTGCGTTCGAGCAGCCGGTTGCGGACTTTCTCGAAGACCGTCCGCTCGTCGTCCGCGAGTTCCGGTTCGATCGCGTAGTACTTGATGTCCTGGCCGATGTCGCCGTAGATGTGGGTGTAGATCGGGCCGCCGACGGGATAGAGGATGTTCGGGCGGTTGGTCTCGTACTCGCCGTCGGCCTCCTCGACGAACATCGGGAACTCGCCGGTGATCTGCTTGAACTTCTGGAGGTGATCACGGAGATGTGGCCGCCTGGCTGCGTGCTGGCGGAGTTCGTCCGACGGTTTGGGTCTGCCGTGATCTGTCATGTGTAGTCCTCGTTAGGCGACGCTGCGTGATTCGATGACGATCCCCGTCCCCGACCGGACGGAGTAGCCGATGGTATCGCCGACCTGTTCGCCCATGCCGGCGAAGCGTTTCACCGAGATCTGTCGGCGGACGTCGTTGCCGACCTCGACCATTTCGAGTTCGATGAACACGTCGGCGATCGCCCGGAAGGGGCCGATCGCGTCCTCGTCGAGCGTCGAGGGGTCGACTGTGAGCATGATGACCTTCCCCTCGGCGATGACGTCCCGGAAGAAGCTAATGATCTCCAGGGCGGCCTGGCGTTCCTCGTTCTGGCGGACCAGGGCCTCGAACTTGGGGTCGTTCCGGAGGATGGCGTCGAAGGTGTCGATGATGATGACGTCCGTGTCCCACATCACTTCGGCGTCCATCAGCCGTTTGAGCAGGTCCATCCGGTCGCTCTCCTCGTCGCCGCCCTGGAAGGTGTTGGAGTCGCCGATGTCGGCGTGCAAGAACAGCAGGTTCTCGTCGAGGAGATGCTCGACCATGCCGTAGTCGAGGCTATGCATCTGATCGAGGAAACTGCCAACGGTCAACTCCGTCGAGAGCATCGTGACCGTCTGGCCCTCCTCACAGAGCCCGTAAGCAAAGCGCTGGCTCATGGCTGATTTCCCGGCCCCGTAATCCCCTTCGACGAGGACGATGCTGCCGGGCGGGATGCCGCCACCGAGTTCCTTGTTCAGTCTGTCGCGCTCGTCGAGACCAAGCGAGTACAGGTCAGTCGTTGCGATGCTCATGTGTTGAACTCGAACACCTCCCTGTCGCCGTTGATCGTCACCTGGACGCGGTGATCGCCGGTCGAGAGATCCGGTGCCGAGATCTCCATCCGGATGACGTTGCCCGGCCGCCAGTAGTCGCCGTCGACGACGGTAAAGCCAATATCGGTCCAGTAGGCCCCGTCGACGAGCACGTCCATCCCGGTTCCATCGGCCGGTAACCGCTGGGAACCGGTGTTTTTGACGTACAGCGTGATGTTTCCGTCCCCGTCGATGTCGTAAATCTGGGCACCGCTGTCGCTGATGATCTCGACTTCCGTCCGGACCTCCTGGCTGGCGTCGACGCCGAGATCGTCGACCGCGCCGCTGAGCTGACCGACGGTACTGGTGATCGTCCCCGCGACGCTCGCCGCCACGAGGATGCTCGCGATGAAGATGATCAAGTGCGACGCCGAGACGCTAGCCACTCAGTCCCACCTCCGTATCGGCCACGCCCGGACCACTGATGACTTTCAGCCGGTCGGGCTGGTTCGGAACGGTCATGTTTGCGGTGAGTCGCTCGCCAGTCGCCCAGATGTCGGTCGAACTGTCGCTACCGACCGCCCGATCGAGAAACGCCGTTTGCAGGGCTCCATCGACCATAAAGTCCGTATCCCCGACACTCAACCCGGTCGCCCCGGTGTTCTCGACGGTCGCGTTCACGTAATATAGCCGATTTCCGGTGAGGTTGTACGCTACCGTCACGTCTGTCAGATTGATCGCCGTATTCTGCTGGGCGAGCAGATCGTCCTGGGCGGCCGACCGGGCGTCGTTGACTGCTTCCATCGAGTTCGAGGCGGCGCTGTAGAAGGTTCCAAAGGCGACGAAAAACGCCACCAGGAGGATCGCCGCCGAACCACTAACGCTGAATCCCATCGGGGCCACCTCCGGTCTGGCGTGGCACCTGCTGGAGGGCGATCGACTCGGCACCGCCGCCGTTGAGCTGGCTCACGTACCGCAGGCTCCTGGTGTGGTGGTCGATAGTCAGGCTCGCGGCCTCGCCACCTTCGTCGAAGCCTTTGAGGTACGCCCGCAACTGGTCGGCGACGGACTCGTCGATCCAGTCGATGCGCTCGTAGTAGTCGATAGCCTCCGCCGTATCTCGAACGCCGACCTCCTCGACTAAGAACTCGAGCCACTCGACGACGATCAAGTCGGCGAGGAACCCATCGGGGAGCGCCGTGAGGTACGGCTTCCCGTCGTCGTCGTCCGCCGTCTCTGTCTCCGCCTCGGCGGTCGTCTCGCCCGCCGTCGTGTCGGCTTCTGGCTCGGTCGGTTGCTCGTGGTCGACGGCCTCTTCGGTGGCCGTCTCCTGGTCCGGATCGGCGGTGTCGTCGACCGGCTCCGCTGTCTCCTCGACCACAGTCTCCTCGACGGTCTCCGTCTGTTCGACCTCGTCCGCTTCGTTCCCGTCGTCCTCGATGACCGTATCGAACAGTTCGTCATCGGCAAGCCCGTCGCCCGTGCCATCGGCTTCGTCTTCGTCGCCCGTCTCCTCTAAGACATCCGCAGCATCCTCCGCGAGGAGCTCGTCGGCGTCGTCCTCGCCATCCTCGACCGATTCTCCGGGACTCGCTTCGCCCTCCTTTTCCTCGCCTTCGGCCCACTCGGCATCGCCGGATTCGTACTCGTCTTTGAGTTCCGCGAAGGACTTTCCGCCTTCGCCGTCTCCGTCATTTTCCCCATCGTCGGTGTCGCCACCGTCATCCATCTCGAAATCGTCGTCGAATCCGTCATCGATGTCGCCGAACTCGTCGTCGTCCATCTCGAAGTCGTCGTCGAACTCGTCTTCGATCGCGTCACCACTTCCTCCGGCGTCTTCGTCGGTGTCGAGGACGTCGCCAACGTCGGTATCGGCTTCCAGATCGTCGCCATCTTCGACCAAGTCCTCGTCGAAGAACCCCTCTGCGTCAGCGTTGGCGATCCCTTCGTCGAGATCTTCTTCCTCGGTCTGATCGCCGCCGTCGTCGAACAGACCGAAGGACTCGTCGCCGGGGCCGCCCAGTCCGCCCGCGTCGATGTCGTCCGCGAACGGATTGACCCCACGGGTCACCATCTCGTAGATGTCAAGCAGCTTTCGAACGTTCTCCTCGACGTCGTCGACCGTCTCCGAGATCTGCTCGTTCTCGTTTCGGACCGTGTTGACCGTCGAAGAGAGGCTCCCGACTTCCGTCTCGAGCTCGTCGAGACGGTGCTGGAGTTCGTCGGTGTCCGCACCGCCACCGCCCTCCATACCGCCGAACTCGTCGTCCTCGAACTCGCCGAAATCGTCGTCTCCCCCGCCGAACCCGCCACCCAGATCGTCCAGATCGTCGCCACCCTCCTCGGGCATCAACCCGTCGTCGCCGCCCCCGTCGACGGAACTGCTAGCGTCCCCCTCGTCGGAGAGGATCGAGTCGAAGACAGACCGGATACTCATTCCGAGCGCTCCCGTCGTCAGGATGGCGACGGCGAGTGGCTCGGCCGACACCGAGCCGACCGACTCGACGATCCAGCCGCCCGTGGCGTCGAGGAGGGGTTGACCCACCTCGCCGACCACAGCCCCGGACTGGAATAGCGAGAGAGTACTCATTGGGAAAATTATTCCCGTACGCGCCCTTCAATCTACCGTCTAGAGTATCATATTTGATAACTGATGGTTTCCTTCAGCAATATTGTCCAGAAATTAGCGTCTGACGCCTCGCGATTATGCCCATACCTTCCCGCAGAGCGGCCCTGGTATCGATATTGGGAACGCCCTGGGAGTCGGTGTGGCAGCCGGGGCGGTATGACTGTTTATTTATGTCTCACTGGAACTGGACTACACACCGACTGTTATACCGGCTCAGAGTCGCTTTGACTCTCTATTTGCACTTTTGACGATGAGTTCGCCGGTTTCACCTTCGAGTCTGATCGAGCGCCCGTGGTCGCCGCCCACGTCCTCGCCGACGATCGGGATATCCAGTTCCGAAAGCGTCTCTTCGACGACGTTCGCGTTCCGGACGCCGATACCGGACCCGTTCTTCGAGAAGTCGAGCATGTCGCTCCCGCCGGCGATCTTCGCGATCATGCTCGATCGGTCCGCCCCGTGCGCCTCGAGTTCGCTGACCAGCGTCTCGACGCCGGTGTCGGCGAACTTCGCCGGGTTGCCGCCGTTGACTTCCTCGGCGACCGGGAGCATCACGTGAACCAGTCCCGAGACGCCGGTCTCCGCATCGTGAAGCGCAACCCCGATACACGAGCCCAGGCCGCTGGTCGTCAATGTCGCCCCGTCCGTCGAGACGTCGTACTCGGCGATCCCGACCTTGATTCGTTCGGGGGTACTCGTCTGCTCTGTCCCCGATCCGTCGTAGACCTTCATCACTGGAATATTTCCTCGGGATCCGCGTCAGTCTTTTCTGCCCGTTCGACCGCCAATGCTTCGAGTGCCTGCCGGAGTTCCTCGTCGTTTGGCAACGCGTAGATCTCACTCTCGAATTCGACGTCCTCGGTCTGCATCCGCGAGTCGATGACGAAGGCGTGGTCCTGCTGCTGGCCGACCTGGGCTGCCAGCGGGTCGATGATGGCCCGCCCCATGTCATGAACCAGCCGCGGCGGCGTATGATCGACCGACGTCTGGAGGACGTTTGCCCACCCGTCGACGAATCCACTGGTCATGATGTTGCCCAGCTCTTCGATCGCCGCCGTGTGTTGATCGGTGAGCCCGTCGCCGTCGACTTCGGTCGGCATTAGCGCCTCGGCCGCGTTTTTCGCCGAGGCTTCATCGAACAAGACGAGCAGGAAGCCGCTCGGGAGCCCGGTGAACTCGACGGCCGTCCCGACGTACTGGTCGGTACCGACCTGCTTTGGGACGTCCTCGATCCGAGCGAAGTTGATCTGGGACACTTCCGCTTCCACGTCGATCCCGGTCATCATCGAGACGTTTTCGGCTGCCTGCCTGGTCCCCTCCCTGGTCATGCGGTTGAAGACGTGGAGTTTGTCCACCGGGATCGCGTCTTCCTCAGCGTCGACGTGGTCCGCCATGACCTCCGTGAGCGAGTCTTGATCCGGCAACATGTAGATGTAGAAGTCGACGGACTCGTCGACCCACTCGATCTCACTTTTGAACACGAACACCTGGTCGTCCGGGGTAGCCGTATCCGATGTGGGTAGGATCCCCTTGCCGGTCCCTTCTATGTACGTCGGTGGGGAGTGTTCGATCGTGGTCTCGAGGTAATCAGCCCACCCGTCGATAAACCCACTCATCATGATGTTGCCGATCTCCTTGACCCCACTTTTCGCCATGTCCCCGCCAGCGCCGTCCCCGGGCAGTAGTGCCCCCGTCAACGTTTCACTACACGCCTGGTCGAGCACCAGTACCGTCTGGCCCGACAACTCCCCCTCGAAGTCGAATTCGACGCCGACGAACGCCTGTTCGCCGAGCGCTTCGCCGACGTTTGCCCGATCCATCAGCGTGATCTGGGTCACGTCCACGTCGGCGTCGATCCCGGTCATCTGGGACATCGACGCTGTCGCTTGCTTTGCCCCTTCGTGGGCGAGTTCATTGAACGTCCCGAGCGACTGGATGTCGACGTTCATCTATGAGGGGACAACGTCCTCGATGGCTTCCATGACGCTTGGCTTCTGGAACGGTTTCGTGATGTATCCGTCCGCGCCGGCCTTGACGGCCTCTTTCATCTTCTCCTCCTGGCCGACGCTCGTACACATGATCACGTTCGCATCGGGACTCTCTGTCTTGATCTCGTCGGTGGCCTCGATGCCGTCCCTGATCGGCATCACGATGTCCATCATCACGAGGTCGGGATCGTTTTCCTTGTACGCTTCGACGGCTTCGACGCCGTTCTCGACCTCGTCGACGATCTGATGATCCTCCTCCAAGATCTCGCGTAGCAGGTTCCGCATGAACTCCGAGTCGTCCGCGATCAATACTTCTGGCATGGGTTCTACTTCCCAGGTTGGCGAATTGCCGGGATAAATGCTTCCGTACCATTATCGTGTTTGATAGCAAACGCCGGCGCTCTCGCCGGAATTCGACGGTGTATTTACAGAAAACTCGGGTGCGAAAGGCCGGGTTGCCGTCGGCCAAAACTCAAAAGAGCGGTATCACAGCCGAGAGCCACTCGGTGACCGGGAGTGCAAACTCGCCATACGTGAAGTATTCGATCCCGGCGAGGACATAAAGCGTCGTCCCGGCCCCGCCGGCGGCCCCGATCGCTGTCCCGACTGGCAGGTCGCGATCCAGGACGGTATCGACGACGACCACGAGCGCCACGACCCCCGCGACCGCCAGGTTCAGCAGTGCGTGAAACTGCATCGCCTCGCCGATCGCCGGGTCGAGTGCGACGAACGCCACGGTGACGCCGGCGACTCCGATCACTGCGGTCCCGAGATACGCCCCGAGGAACTCTCGGAAATCCGTCCTGAGACTACGCCGGACGGCCGGCAGTCGCATCACGCCGTAGATCGCCACGGGCATGATCGGGACCAGATATCGCATCGTAATCTGAGAGTAAAGCGGGAGCTGAGGCAGGAATAGGAGCGTGAAGGCGATGACGAGCGTCCCTGCGAAGAGGTCTGTCTGGTATCGCGGGGTCGAGCGGATCGCCGCCAGTTGTTCGGGAAGTCTCTCACGTCCGCTTTCCAGCCCTCGCTTGCCGAGGACGATCGGGATCGCGATCAACGTCCCAAGCATCGGCGCGACTTCCAGAACAGTCAGTTCAATCGCTTCTTGATCGTTGATTCCATATTGGACCTCGGGGATGTGGCCACTTCGAAGGATGACGTGACTGAATCGGCCGATGTCCCCGAAAACGATGTTGATCCCCTCTGTGGCGTAACCCCATAACTCCCCGAGCCGTGCGATGGTCACTTCGACGCCGACGATCACCGCCGTCAGGACCGCGTTGAGAAATCCGATCGTGGTGCTCACTACGCCAGCTACCAGCCCAATTGCGCCACCGAGCAAGCCAGTGATCCGAGACCACATTCCCGGTCCGGGAGCCTGGGTGTCGCCCGGAGCGCCGGGAGTGGTCGTCTCAGCCGGTGTCGTCGTCCCTTCCGGCGTTGGGGCGGATTCACCACCAGTATCGACGATCACGTCGCCCCCGGGCCCGAGTTCGGCGATGTTTCCAACCTTCCACAACATCCGTGGTGGAGTGAACGGTGACCCGGTAATGAGGAGATTTGTCAATCCGAACGGCAACAGCGAGAGGACGAAGACGGCTCCGACGGCCATCAACTCTCGAACGCCGTTACGTTGCGCAGTCACGAGATCGAACGGCACGAGCACCACCAGCACAACCAGCGCCTCGGCGGCGTGCAACCATGCGAGCACCCCGACGGCGGCGTACGCCAGCGCTCGCGACGGGAGCGTTTGATCCGCGTTCCGACTCCGGCCGAACGCGAAGACGACGACCGCGATCAGCGCCGCCGACATGACGTGGCGTTTGGGGATCGTCGCCCAGAACGCGATCGGGAGGGCGAGCGCCGCCAATAATCCCCCGGCGAGGCCGACCCGTCGCCCGTGGAACTCGCAACCGAGTCGATATATTGCGACGGCGACGACTCCCGCCGCCAGGAGCGAGAGCAACTGAAGGGCGAGCAAGCCATTCCAACGCGGATCCAGCGGCGTCGACAGCCTGACGTTCGCGACGAACAGCCCCAGCGCGAGCAGCGTTCCCACGAGTGTCACCCGGGACCGATCCAGTACGCGGCCGAGTTGCGATGCGAACCCAGCCACGAGAAGGCTCCAGGCCCCTGCCAGGACCAGTCGCAATTCGGCGATTACCGAGGCCCCTTCGAGGAGCCAGTAAAAGGGCAACGCGAGCGCTGCCTGCCCGTAGTTTCGGCCGAAGACCTGCCCGCCGTGTCGGTACAATCCCGGTTGGGAGCCCAGCGTCAGCGAGTATTCGATGTGAGCAATGTTGAGACGACCCTCGGACAGGTTGATGACCGTATTCGCAATGGCGTACGTGTCCGTGATGAAAAAGCCGACCCGCCAGAGAGCCGCCAGCGAAGCGATGACTCCCAGAAACAGCGTCAGCCCGACTCGATCACCGAACAGGACTGGGACGGCACGGTGACGTACCTCTCGCCCGAGTGCACTGATCCGCTCGCGAATGTCGGCCGTCCGCTCCCGATTCACTGTTCCACCTCGATCGTGACGGATTCGTTGAAGACGGTTCGATCGGTCGACAACGACTGGACGCGGACGCTCAGAGCCCCGTCGTAGCGGTCGGCCGAGAGCTGTCCGGGGACGAACGCCACGTCGTCCAGCCGGACGGTGATGTCACCGGGACCAGCAAGCAGCCGGGTCTCCGCGTGGTCAACATCGAGTTTCGGGACGACCAGGCGGTAGACGATCCGCGGTTCGCCCTCGACGGCGTCGATTGACAGCTTCGCGTCAGGGATTCGGAGGTAAGAGACAGCGGTCCCGAAACGGCCCGGGGTGATCTGAACCGCGTCCGCATCGACAGCCACGGTCGAGACCGTCGCGTTACCGTCGCCGATCGTCGCCGGCGGACCGCTTCCGCCGAAGGACAGTCCGGGCACGAGCGGGCCGGAGAACACGAGTGTGACGATCACGACGCCGATCAGCAACTGCTGGCTCAGACTGACCGGATCGCCGAACAGTGGATCGAACGCCCGGGCCATCTCAGAGTTCGAAACCGTCCTCGCCGATCGCTTCCATGAGTTCCCCGATCGTATCGTCCGGGCCGAGCCCCCGAGCCTTGATCGCTGCCGAGAGACTTTCCGTCGGGTAACTGATCGGGACGTTCGATTCGGTGAGCAGGATGCCGAGGATCTCCTCGACGGGCGTCTCGCTGTCGATGTGCTGGGCGTACCACAGGATCAGGCTCTCGAAGATCGTCACCACGTCGTTGGACATCATCCGGCGCTGGGACACCCGGCCGTCGAAGGTCGCCGTGACGTGAAAGCCGTACCGGGAGTCCGCCGTGTTGAACGAGTCACGCAGCCACGCCTCGACGTCCGCTTCAGTTAGTTCGCCCGTGGCGGTCGCGTCGTCCTGCCACGGCTCGCCCGACGATTGCGAGGTATCACTGGCTTCGTGCGACGGCGGTGGCGACTGTTGTTCGGGTTCCTCGTCGGTGTCGCCTGCCGGTTGGCTGGGCGACGACTCTGTGGTCGTCTCGCTCGTTTCGATCCCGTCGACGTCGCCGATCGGATCGTTCGGGGAAACGACGTACCGACCGTCTTCGATCTCCGCGACATGCTCGTCGTCGGAGATGTCGAGCTCCTCGGGGGCGAGCACGCGACCGTCGTCTTCGTCGTTGTCGTCCCCTGGTGGCATGTGTGATACTCTATGTCGGATTCCTATAACTCCGTCGGCGTGACGGCAGTGTAATCGGCGAGATTCCGTCTATCATGTCCCGTCACGCTGCGATCCGACGAAAGCAAAAAGACGTGTAGCTTAGAGGTTGACTGCGGATTTACCCGAGAGCGAGTCAGGCACGACCAACGTCGTCGTGGTCTCACCGCCCGAAGAGGTACTCATCGTGATCGTGGCCGTGTCGCCACCATCTAGAGACTGCATCGTACCCGAATCACTGAGGTTGAACAACAACACCGCACGATCTTGCTGCGAGTTCAAGGTGTCGTCAGCGCTTATCGAGCCATCGTCATCCTGGAATGTGGTGTATCTGAAGGTTTCGTCGTTGGCGTCAGCTTCATCCGTATTACTGTTGGCAACTAACTTGTACGCACCACCTGCCTGGGTCCACTGGATCGTCATTTCTTCCAGATTTACGGCATCAGCCCCAGATGCAAGTCGGGTTGTCATGTTAACGTGGCCGACCTGCGCAGGACTGGTTCCCTCAACAACACCCTGCGTTCCGACGTGGACCAGCCGATTGGTAACCTGCTCGGCTGCCTGTTCGCCACTTTCTTCCGCGCTACTCTGGAGAAACCCGGCCGTGTTGATCAGCACGCCCGCGGCGATCGCGGCGACCAGCACCATCGCGATGAAGACGATGAGTGTGCCGATCCCGACCTGGGCTCGCTCGTTCGGTTTGTCGCTTTTGCGTTCGAACATTGTGTGCTCCGCCTGGGTTGCTCCCAGACTCTACTTCGAATGTTCCCGTACACCCTCTTAAGAATAACTTCCAAATTATCTCTTCTGAAAACCGGAATACACGGATGAAAACCACTGGTTCAATAGGTGAGAATGTGGAACGGGACAGGTTTCCCGGAAGGGAACATCCGGGGGGATCTCCACACGGTACTAGTTTCGTGGTCCTGACCACTCACGCTTCGTAGGTGACGAGACTGTACATCACGAAGAGATAGCCGAAGGTCGTCAACCCGCTGTTGACCAACAGGAGTCCGCGCGTGCCATCGAAGTCAGTCACGAACGCGCTGATCATCGTGGCCGCCGCACCGGCCACTGCCAGGGCGAACCCAAGCGAGAGGTGTAACATCGCTCGACGTGATGTCTGGGCGTACGCACGTACTGCCATGCCGACCATCGTGAGTCCCGCAACTACGAAGACGAGGGTCAAAACCGCATAGAGGAGTTCAAGTACTGGCACTATCAGAGGGTTTCCGAGCACCCGTATTAAATCATTCCTCGAAAATATCTGCTTTGATAACGATCGACAGCGGCCTGGAGCTCCGGTATCGTAGATGGCGTCGGTCCGCTTGGTTCACGAATTACGACTCCGAGAGCGTCCGCCACGCCTCGTCGAGTTTGTTCGTCACTTCCGAGCGTTCTTCGACGTCGACCATCAGCGACTCGTCGAATCCGACCTCGATCGAATCGACGTTTCGCCGGTAGACTTTGATCCGTCGTCGATCGTCCGAGAGGACATTATCGTGGAGTTCCAGCAAATCATGCTCGGTGAGCTCGTCGATGCGCCGATAGCACGTCGCGATCGGGATGTCGAGTTCGTCGCTCAGGTCCTGTGCCGACTTTGGCTCGTCGGTCGCGTCCAATATCTCGGCGCTGTACTTGTTCCCCAGCGTCCGCAGTAACTCGACCGATGCCATCGTTATCAGATAATGAATCAGGCCGAAAATAAAAGTATCGACGATGAAAACGCGGTGAAACAGCTATCGCAAGTCATATTTTGATTCTGTCACGAGCGCCCGCCAGCGTGGCTTTACCCATCGTTCTCACCAATTAGAATGCGGAATCAACGAGTGATACGGTCCGAAATAGGGTGAGGATTCACATTCCGGGTTTCCGTTGGTGGTGGCTCCCGTTCGGATGTGACCAGCGACTGATGTGTGGTTGGACCCAGAACTTCGAGGCGGCTCGCCCGCCCATTCACAGCGGTGGCTCGGAGTCGTTCATCCGCTCATTCACAGTGGTGACTCGGAGTCGTTCATCATCGAGAACGCACTCGCGTTGTCGTGCACCTGAATGCCGCCGTGGGCGATCTCCATCGGGAAAATATCCGTCTCGATCTCCTGTTTTCGCATTTTCGCGACCCAGACGTACCGATTAACGCCCGATTCCGTCGGGGTCTGAATGAGGTAGATGTTGCCATCCGTCAGGAAGTTCTCCAGGCCGATGTCGGTGTCGGGGAACACGGAGGATTGCTCGTTGGTCAACAGGCTGGTGAGGCCGTTCTGTTTCAGGATGTCTGTGAACTTCAGCAGATAGGTCCGGCGCTCGGCGTCGTCGTCGAAGAACAACTCGAACATGGCAAGCGAGTCCAACACGAGTCGGTCGTACTCGCCGTCCTGGATGTCATCGAGGAGGATGTCGAGCGTGTCGGTGAAGTTGTTCTCCTGTAGCAGCCGTCGCTTGTCGTAGACTTTGATGTCGCCGCGGTCCTCGAATTCGGCCCACTGGTCGAACCCGATCGACTCGGCCGCCGCTTTGAGGTCCTCACGGTTTTCCTCGAAAGACAGGAAGATGCCGCGTTCGTCGGACTCCCTGACGCCGTTGTATATGAACTGCAGACCGAGGATACTCTTGCCGGCCCCTGGCGTCCCGACAACCAGCGTCGTCGAGTTCGTGACGATGCCGCCGTTGAGAATCGAATCGAGTCCGTCAATGCCAGTTTCGGTGAGTTCTACCATCGTGGATACCCCGTGGGCGTTGCCATCTATGCCACGTTGGGGTGCCATCACTGAAAAAGGCTTCCAGATCGTCTCAGCTAAATAACCGTTTTACTCGGCATGTACCGCGACCGGATCGACCCAGATGATAAATCCGTCCTCGCGCTTGACGACGCCCTTGATCGACGCCGAGTCGGACCCGCCGGGCGAGCTGTCGACGTCGGCCTCGTCGATCTGTCTGACCTGCTTGACCTCATCGACGAGCCACCCTGCCGCCTCCTGATCCTCGATGATTTCGGGATCGAAGACGATGATCCGCCGCTCTGCCCCCTCGTCATCGATGCCGAATACGACTTTCGGGTCGACGATCGACGTCGTGCGTCCACGGAGGTCCATCACGCCCCGGACGTGCCGTGGCGAGTTCGGGACGCTCGTGACATCCCCGACATCGACGATCTCGGTGACGTGATCGATACTCACGCAGTACGTTTCCGATCCGAGCTCGAACTCGAGTACCTGGCCTAACGTGTCTGACATCTGTATATTCCCTCCCGGCGGCGCGTCGAAGTTCACTGCTGGTACCGACTGCCACCGACTGGCGCTACTGTGGATTTCGGCAAAACTACCTTAAGTGTGTCCACCAGGTTATCAACGTTGATTACGACGGCGGAGTCTTTATTTGCCCTGTTTAGCAAGGTCTCACCGGAGACAGCCACAATGTTCGGACGTCGGCCACCCGGCTGCCGTTCGGTCGGTCACATTTAAATCCGCCGCCACACAGGTCAGCACACGGAACATGTCATCACGATCATCGCCCCGGGCCGTCGTCGCCGACGACTCTCATTTCATGCGGAGCGTCATTTCCGATATCCTTGCGGAGGGTGGGATCGAGGTCGTCGCGACGGCCAGAGACGGCCGGGAGGCGATCGATGCCGTCGGCGAACACGACCCTGACGTTGTGACGATGGACGTCGAGATGCCCGAGATGAACGGCATCGAGGCGGTCGAGCGGATCATGGCCGAGCAGCCGACGCCGATCCTGATGCTCAGCGCCCATACCGACGAGAACGCAGACGTCACCTTCGAGGCCTTAGAGAAAGGGGCCGTCGACTTTTTCACCAAACCCGGCGGCGAGGTGTCGATGGAGATGTCGCGACTGAAAGATCAGCTGGTCGAGATGGTGCTGTCGGTCGCCGAAGTCGACGTCACGACCGACGCCGGTCGGACCGAACCGGCCAGCCGTTCCGAGCCGACCCTCGCGCCGGGTGACGTTCTCGAAGACGCGACGCTGGTGATCGGCTCCTCGACGGGAGGGCCGACGGTCGTCGAACAGATTCTCTCGGAACTGCCGGCCGCAGCGGAGCTGCGCATCCTCATCGTCCAGCACATGCCGACGGACTTTACCGGCCGGTTCGCCGCGCGGCTGAACAAGCGAAGCGAGTACGCCGTCCGGGAAGCCGGCGATGGTGACCGGATCGGCGGCGGCGAGGCGCTGGTCGCTGCCGGCGGCCGGCACATGGTCGTCTCGAACTACCGGAGCGGTCGACTCCGGGTGGCCCTGACCGACGAGGACCCGGTCAACAGCGTCCGCCCGTCGGTCGACGTCACCATGGAGAGCGCCGCCGAGGTCATCGACGACCCACTGGTCGGCGTTATTCTTACCGGCATGGGAACTGACGGCGCGGCCGGCATTCGAGCGATCAAGGCTGCCGGCGGCGCGACGTTTGCCCAGGACGAAGCGTCCTCGGCAGTGTACGGGATGCCGAAACGGGCCGTCGAAACCGGACAGGTCGACGAGATCTGCCCGCTCGATGACCTATCGGATCGGATACTTGAAGCGATACAACTGGAGGGACACTAACCGCATATGGACGAACAATATCTCGACGCCTTCATCCGCGAGAGCGAGGAGGCAATCACGGAGTTGAACAACTCGTTGCTCGAACTCGAATCGGATCCCAGCAACCAGGCGGCGATGGATTCGATCTTCCGGACCGCCCACACGCTGAAGGGGAACTTCGGCGCGATGGGGTTCGACGACGCAAGTAACCTGGCTCACGCCATCGAGGATCTCTTGGACGCCATCCGCCAGGACGAGATGGACGTCACACCGGAGATCATGGATCTGGTGTTCGCGGGCGTCGACGAGATCGAAGCCATCGTTACCGAGATCGAAGAGCACGGCGAATCGTCCGCCGATACAGCCGACCGGGTCGAGGACATCCGAGCGGTCATCGAAGACGGCGCTGACGCTGCCGGTGCGACGGCCGGCGACGGGGCGGCGTCCGGCTCGGACGGTGCCACCGGGGCAGACGATTCGGCCAGTGGACCGGCTGTATCGGACCACTCGATCGACGTCGAACCGATCCTCGATCGCGTTGACGTGTCCGTTCCTTCGGACGGGCCCGTCACGCTCGCCGCGGTCGACATCGGCGACGGCAACATGCAAGGTGTCGACGCGATGCTTGCGTTGGATGCCATCGAGGACGCACTTGAGGTCGTCGCGACCGATCCAAGTGCCGACGATATCGAGAACGGCGACTTCGAGGAGACCTTCTCGGTGTTCGTCGCCGCCGACGAATCGACCGTCGGCTCGGCGCTTGCCGATATCGGCCCCGTCGAATCGTCGACGGTGCAGGACGTCACGCAGGCCGTCAGGGAAGCGGACACGGCGGATTCGACCAATGAGTCAGCCGACACCGGATCGGCAAATTCGAGCGCAGCCGACACGTCCGTCGACGAGATCAAGTCCGTCCGCGTGGATGTCGATCAACTCGACGATCTCCACGGGCTGGTCGAACAACTGGTGACGAGTCGGATCAAGCTTCGCCGGGCGGCCGAACAGAACAACGTCGATTCGACCGGGGAGACGCTCAACGAACTCGACAAGATCACGGCGAGCCTCCAGAACACCGTCATGGACATGCGGTTGATCCCGCTGCGGAAGGTCGTCGGGAAGTTCCCCCGTCTCGTGCGGGACCTCTCGCGGGACCTCGGCAAGGAGATCGACTTCTCGATCGAGGGCGAGGACATCGAACTCGACCGGACGATCCTGACCGAGATCTCCGATCCGCTGATGCACATCCTCCGGAACGCCGTCGATCACGGGATCGAACCGCCCGAAGAGCGCGAACGCAAGGGCAAGCCTCGCGAGGGCTCGATTACGTTACGGGCGTCCCGCGAACGTGATCACGTCGTTATCACGGTCGAGGACGACGGGGCGGGCTTAGACGTCGAGGCGATCCGCGAGCAGGCACTCGAGAAGGGCATCCGCTCGGCGGAGGAACTCGACCGGATGGACGACTCGGCGATCTACGATCTCACCTTTCATCCCGGGTTCTCGACCGCCGAAGAGGTCACGGACACGAGCGGCCGTGGCGTCGGCATGGACGTCGTCCACGAGACGGTTTCCCAACTCGATGGCTCGGTCAACGTCGAGAGCGAATCCGGCGAGGGGACGACGGTCTCGCTTCGCCTCCCGGTGACGATGGCGATCGTGAAGGTCCTGTTCATCCAGGTCGGCGACGAGCAGTACGGCATCCCGATCAAGAACGTCGACGAGATCACTGCCGCGACCGAAGCCCGCGAGATCAACGGCGACGAGGTCATCAAACACAACGACGAGATCTACCCGGTCATCCACCTCGACGAGGCCTTCGACGTCCCGGGCGAGACGAAAAACGGTGACGGCATGTTGATCCGCGTCCGGGAGTCCGAACGCAAAGTCGCCCTCCACTGTGACGAGGTCAACAGCCAGGAGGAAGTCGTCGTCAAGCCACTGGAGGGCCTGCTTTCGGGGACGCCCGGTCTCTCCGGGACTGCCGTGATCGGCGACGGAAACATCGTCCACATCCTCGACGTCGTGACGCTGTGATCGCATATGCTTAGTGATACCCAACCCCAACCGAGAGGACGATGAGCCGCCGATCAGGATCACAGCGTGGGTTCACCTCGCTGCTCGAGTACATCGGCTCCGAGCTCGACTTCGAGTCGGACTTTTACAACGACGCGTACCTCGATCGACGTATCACGGCCCGGATCCGCCGGACTGACAGCGAGGACTATCGTGCCTACGAGCGGTTGTTGAAACGCGACGGCGAGGAAGCCGACGCGCTGCTGGATTCGCTGTCGATCAACGTCACCGGCTTTTTCCGGAACCCCGAGGCCTGGGAGCAACTCCGCCCGGTCCTCCGGGAACTGACTGACACCCACCGGACGGTCCGGGTCTGGAGCGCCCCGTGTGCCGACGGTCGGGAGCCGTACTCGCTGGCGATGCTGGCGAGCGACGACGACCGCATCGACGAGCGACGACTCGACATCCTGGCGACGGACATCAACCCGGACATCCTGACGGAAGCGCGTGCTGGCGTCTACGAGGCGTCACAGACGACCGATATCGAGTCCGAACTCGAACCGCTATCGAACGCCTCGACGTACATCGATCGCGACGGCGATACGTTCACCGTCCGTGAGTCGATCCGGGAGATGGTCTCCTTCGAGCAACACGATCTCATCCGCGGGGACCCGCAGGGCGAGTTCGACCTCATGCTGTGTCGGAACTTCCTCATCTACATCGACTCGTCGTACAAGCGACCGATTTTCGAGACGATCAGCGAGTCTCTCCGGAGTGGCGGGTATCTCATGATCGGGATGACCGAGACGATCCCGGCCCAGTGTCGTGAGACGTTCGAATCGGTCGACAAACAGCGCCGGATTTACACCAGGGCGTAGCATGTCACTGTTCGAACTCCAGCGCGAAGGCGACGTCCAGGAGCTCATCAGACTCCTCCGGGAGAGCGACAACGAGGACGTTCGGACGCGTACGGCGTCGATGCTTGGGGAGTTCGACGACCACATGGACCGGCGTGACGTCGTGAGCGCGCTCGTCCAGGCTGCCGAATCCGACGATTCGAGCGCGGTGACGGCAGCAGCCGTGGACTCGCTGGACGAACTCGGCCAGGACGCCATCGAGGCACTCATCGAGTCGATGGCCGGCGTCGACTTCGACGATGAAGGGGCAGACTGGGTTCGTGCGAAGGCCTTCATCAAGGCCCTCGACGCCGAGGTTCCCGAACTCCGGATGGCAGCCGCAAACGGGCTCGGGCAGTTCGGCGATAGCGACGCGATCGAACCGCTGGTCGGACGGTTTACCGACCCCGACCCCCGGGTCCGTGCACGGGCCGCCAGAGCGTGCGGATCGATCGGCGACCCCCGGGCCACTGACCCGCTGGAATCACTCCTGACGGACGACGCCGTGGTGGTCCGGCGGGAAGCTGCCGAGGCGCTCGGCCAGATCGGCAACCGCCAGGCGCTGGGGGCCCTGCTGGACCTCTATGACGACCCCTCCGAGCGTGTCCGACGGATCGCGGTCAACGCCTTCGGGAATTTCGAAAACGCCACCCCGGTCGACGCGCTGGTCGGGGCGCTCGGCGACGATGCGGCGGTCGTCCGGCGGACGGCCGTCTATTCGATCATTCAACTCCTCGCGAACGTCCCGACCCAAAAGAGCCACGAGATCCGCGAGACGATCGTCGACCGGCTGAGCGAGACTGACGACGCGAGCGTGGTAGCTCCGCTGGTCGAAATCTTAGAGGAAGGGACCCAGGACGCCCAGCGCCGGAACACGGCGTGGCTGCTTGGCCGTGTCGTGACCGAACCCGACGAGAGAGTGCTTGACGCGATCGTGACGGCACTCGATGACGACGATCAGATGACTTCCCAGTTCGCGGCGACGAGTCTGACTGAACTTGACGACGACAGCGTCGAAGACCGACTCCTCGACGTCGTCACTGATACTGATCGACCCACTCAGGCTCGGACGCAAGCGATCTTCGCACTCGGCAAGATCGGTGGAGACCGGACGCGCGAGACGCTCGACACGCTGCTCGACGAGACCGACGAGGAGGAGATCCGCAAACGGGCGTTCTCGGCCATCTCGAAGCTCGGAGGCCGACTGTGATCGCCTGTCAAGACGGCCGAGACGTTAATATGGCCGGCACCCAACCACCCGACACGGGTTGTCGACACCGATGAGTGAAGGCGAACGCAAACTCGCCGACAGTCGGGGAAAGTTCGTCCAGGTAGTCGAGAATGGCCGGAAACTCAACGACGTCGAGTGGATCCCTGGCCGGATTTTGCTGTCGAACAAGCGGCTTGTCCTGGCGAGCAACGACGGCAAAAAGACGATCCCGATCGCGGAGATCCGGAGCGTCAAAACCCGACAGAACGTCAACAAGGCCATCGCCAACGTCTCGGGCTACGTCTCGGTCCAGACTGGCGGTGACGTCTTCTTGCTCTCGCCCGCCGACGAGGAGTCCTTCGCTTCCGCGATCTACAGCGCCCGCCTGGATCAACAGGTCGTCCTCGCGAAACACCCCGCCGTCAAGGGCGGCGTCGTCCAGGACACGTCCTGGGAGAAAGCCCGCATCAAAGTCTCCGAGGCCTCGGTCGAACTCGCGATCTCCAGCGGCCAGTTCGTCGAGATCGACCTCGATGACGTCGGGACGATCGAGGAGACCGAGCGGACCGTCCTCGAAAAACAGCGAAACGTCCTCGAAGTCGAACACGCCATCGACGGGACGAGCGTCAAGACCTACCTCTCGGGATCCCCGAGCGACTGTTCCATCCTCGCGTCGCTCCTTCGCTCGGGCGATCAACACGTCGACTCGGACATCGAACTCACCGACGACGAACGGGAAGTGCTGATGGCGCTTTACTCGGGCGTTTCCCCCTTCGAGATTCCCGACTTCGTGGGTCTCGATGTCGAGGACGTCGAGGCCATTTTCGAGCAACTGGCCGAGCACGGCGTCGTCAAGAAAACACGCACCCGCCGGGAAGTCGGACTCAAACCCCGCGGTCGCTCGATCGCCAGCGACGTCATCGCCGATCAGTGACGCGATCCCCGATCAGTGACCGTCGATTTCCGGCAGACCGGCCCGTTACTCGTTGACGTCTTCGAGATGGCGGTTGACGACGACCCGCCCTTTCGACGTCAGCGCCGGTCCCGCGTCGCCGGTCGTGAGGAGTTGTTTTTCCTCAAGGTCGGTTACCAGCATCGTCACCTCGCTGGCCTCACGGTCGAGGACGTTCGCCAGCGGAATCCCCTCCATGTCGCCCGTCGAGTAGACGGCGACCAGGAGTTCGATCTCGGGGTCCGAGAGCTCGATATCCTTGAGTTCGCCCATCAGATCGGAGTACTCCAGTCGGAGGTAACGTCCGAGGAGGCTGAGCATCCGGGCGGAGGGCATCGCCGCGACGGTCGTAATCGCCTCTCCGTCGGGCATGTGCCGGACGGCCAGGACGGCGCGTTCGGAGCCGGCGATCTCTCTGGTCGAGCGCTCGAACTTTGTGACTTGTGCGAGTGTCACGGTGAAGGAGTCGTTTTGGCGCTTGAACTGCACGCCCTTCGGCTGCAAGAACAGTTTCGCGGGGACGTACTCGGCATCGGTTACCCGCCCACCGATCTCGGCCGGGTGCTGTACCGTCGAGTCGGTTCCATTCAGCAGCGCCTTGAACAGCACCGTCGAGAACTTCTCGATCGTCTCGTCGTCCGCCTCGACGACGGCGACGAACCGGCTGTCACTCTTCTCGAAGGCGATCGTCACCGTCGAGTCGAAGAAGTCACCGAGATCGGGCGGGACGTGCCCCACTGCCACGTCGAAGATCGAAGACAGCGGGATCGTCGTCTTTGACTCGTCGGCCGCAAGCACCAGCCGCTTCTGACTGAGGAGCACCCGCCCCTTTACCGGCTCCGACCGGGCTGACCGTTCGGAGTTGAACGAGGCGACGAAATCCGCGATGACTGATTCCGACATGGATTCTCGTCTATCTACGCCTCGATAGGATTGGCCAACTATTGAGCGTTACGTGCGAATATCAATCGAGAGAATGCAACGCGTCGCCGGTCCGGTGGTCCGGACGGCACACTGGTCTCCCGACGATTCCGTCGGTCCGGCTGTTACTCCGCGGTGAGCAACTCGCTGACGTCCCCGTCGCCGTGCTCGACGATCGTCGCGTTGACCTGCCTGACTGCGTCGCTGATCTCCCGCCCGCGAACGGTAACGCGTTTGCGTTCGCCGTCGCGCTCGGGGTTGAAACCGGTTCCACCTTCGAGCAGGATGGACTTGAGGTTCGGCCCGAGCACGTCTTCCCGAAGCGGACGGCCGGCGTCGTCGGAGCCGCCGGTCACCTCGAGGGTGAACCCGTCGAGACCGATCGCGCTTCCCTCGACCTCGTCGCCGAGTTCTCGACCCACGAAGCGGTTCGCGTCCTGTCCGTCAATGTCGACCTGATAGGTTTCGCCCGTGTCCGGATCGGCCACGGCGACAGTGAACTCAACCATACCCGAATCAAACCGGCCGCGCTAAAAAAGCCCGTCGGAACGCGGCGGTTGCCGGCCGGGACGGCTCTCGATGTCGTCTCCGGGCGCCTCACCAGGGTGCGACCAGCGCGCCGGCGTCGACGAACAGCGCCACGGCGACGACTGACGCCGCGAGGAAGAACGGACGCGCGTCGGCAGCGGGCGTGCGGACCTTCCGTTCGTCCGTCCCGTCGGCGAGTCGCGCGGCACCGATCTCCGAGAGGGCTGCGAGGGTGAGCCACAGCACGACCATGCCGACCACGAGGTGGCCCCGCGTCGTGCTGAACAGGGAATCCATGTATCCGTTGGCCGCCTGGTGACCGCCGGTCAACAGCGTCACGACCGCGCTCGCACGCGCGATCCGCTTGAACTGCGTGGTGAATCGCGACAGCGGTTCGCTATCGAGAGCCCCCTCCCTGGCCGCCGGCAGGACGGCAATAGTCATGAAGACGACGCTCCCCGTCCACACCGCAGCGAACAGCAGGTGGACGCTGCTTACGGCCACGTCTGCGAGTGTCATGGGCAAGCCAACGGCCCCGACCCCCATCAAAACACGGAATCAACACCGTCGACGCTCCTCGAAACACGGGATCGGGACTGAGGTACCCCCTCAAAATACGGGATCGGCTTCGGTGTCGGAATCGTCGATCTCCCCGAGTTCGAGTTGATCCAGCAGGTTGACGAACGATCCCGGATCGGGGATCAGAAACAGCCTGATCTTGAACGCCTCGTCACGGTCGGTCACGTCCACGAGGCTGTCGAGGACGATCGACAACGAGTCCACCCGAACGTGAGAGAGGGCGTCCTCGGCGATCTCTTCGCCCCCGGTGAACCGGAGCGTCGGCGTCCCCATGTCGATGGTCGTCCCCAGCGTGTTGGCGATCCCGTCGATGAAGCCCGACGTGAGGATGTTACAGACTTCCTGGAGTGCGCTCTCCTGTAACTGGTTGAACTCCTCGTCGACGGTCGTCCCGGTGAGTAACTCGGCCATTTCACGGCCTGTCTCCTCGTAAAACGTAAGCAAGAAGACCCCGTACGGCGGCTCGTTGAGACGGATGCTGGCGCTGTAGATCGGATCGGTTCCGATCTCCCGGGCGATATCCGGTGGTTCGACGAACGCCAGACTCTTGATCTCGACCGTCGAGTCGACGCCGGCCAGCGATCCGAGCGAGGTGGCCGCGTTCTCCGCGCCGGCCTTGATCAGCTGGTTGATGACCCGCAATTTCCTGATGTCGATGAGCAGCGGCATCTGGTCGGTCCTACCCACACCGAACCGACACTTAGTGATTGTGTCTGACGGGACTCGGTGCTCGGATTTTTTTGTCTGGGGGGTCTATCTCCTCACGTTGATATCAATGGATTCCGGACCACCCCCTGACCTTGAGTGGTGTTACGAGGCTGTACAGGGGGTCTCTCGTACGTTTGCGCTGACCGTCGAGGCACTCGACGAGCCGATGGCATCCCAGATCGGGCTCGGGTATCTGCTCTGTCGCGTCGCCGATACCGTCGAAGATGCCGGCCATATCCCGCCTGATGAGCAGGTGTCGCTGCTCGCCACGTACGATGCCGCGCTCGATCCCGACAGCCCTGAAACGATGGTCGATTTCAGGGCCGCTGTCGATCCGTGGCTCCCGGAACCGGAACGCTCGGCGGACTGGACGGTCGTCGCGCGCGCACCGACGGTGTGGACCACGTTCGCCGATCAACCGATGGATGTTCAGGCGGCGATCGTCCCGCCCGTCAGGGAGATGGTCGACGGAATGGCGGATTTTCTCTCTCGACATGCCGACACCGGCGGGCTCCGACTTTCGGACTACGCGGAACTCGATCGGTACTGTCACTACGCCGCCGGGACTGTCGGGACACTTATCACGAACCTTCTCACACGCGATGGGGTCTCACCTGACCGGACCGAAGCGTTGTACGACACTGCTGGATCGTTCGCTCGGCTCCTCCAACTCGTCAACGTCGCCAAGGACGTCCACGCGGACTTCGAGGAGGAGAACAACGTCTACTTGCCGGCGACGTGGCTGGCCGCGGAGGGCGTCGACCAGGAACACGTCCTTGCAGAGCGCAACCGCGATTCGGTTGCCCGGGTGGTCGAACGCACGGCCACGCGCGCCCGCTCGTTTCTGGATGACGCCCAGTCCTATCTCGAAACGATGCCGCTCTCTCACGGTAATACGCTCGCCGCCTGGTCGGTCCCGTACCTGCTGAGCGTCGGGACGCTCCGGGAACTCGAAAACCGACCGGGCGACGCGCTTACCGAATCGGGCGTCAAAGTCGATCGCGAGGAGGTATTCGCCGTGATGGCCGTTGCGAGCGACACCGACCATGAAAAACTCGGTGACCTCCGTTCCTCGATCGCGCGGGAACCATATCATCTCGTCGTCGAGTGATTGCGCTCGTTTGCCGACCGGTTCCGGTATGTCCTATCCGTCGATCGCAACTGAAAGCGCTTGCTCCAGGTCGGCTCGCAGGTCCCCGACCCCTTCGAGACCGACGCTGAGTCGAACGAGGCCGTCAGTGATGCCGTTTCGGCGTCGTTCCGCCGCCGGGACCGCGGCGTGAGTCATCGACGCCGGGTGTTCGATCAAGCTCTCGACACCCCCCAGACTCTCGGCCAGCGTGCATACGTCCGTGTTCGAGACGAACGTCTCGACCGCTTGCAGTGGCGCGTCGAGGTCGAAACTCACCATCCCGCCGTAGTCATCCATCTGTCGCGTGGCAACGTCGTGGTGGGGATGTGTGGCGAGGCCCGGATAGTGGACTGTTTCGACGGCCGGTTGCTCGGCGAGCCACGATGCCAGCTCCATGGCTGTCTCGGAGTGGCGGTCCATCCGGACGGGGAGGGTTTTGATCCCGCGGAGGACGAGGAAACAGGCGAAGGGGTCCGGCGTCGCCCCGACGCTGTTCTGGTAGAAGCCCAGTCGCTCGTCCAGTTCGGCGTCGTCGGTGACCAGTGCGCCGCCGACGACGTCGGAGTGACCGCCGAGGTATTTCGTCAGCGAGTGGGCGACGATGTCCCCGCCGTGCTCGATCGGCCGCTGGAGATACGGCGTCGCGAACGTATTGTCGACCGCGAGCAGCGCGTCGTTCGCGTGGGTGACGCGTGCGACGGCCTCGATATCCAGCACCCGCATGAGCGGGTTCGTCGGCGTCTCGATCCAGACGAGTTCGGTCGTGGGTCGCATCGCCGCATCCAACTCGTCGGGGTCGGTCGCGTCGACGAATGAGAATTCGAGGTCGTAGTCCTCGTAGACCTGTGTGAACAGCCGGTGGGTCCCGCCGTAGACATCCTGGCCGACGACGACGTGGTCGCCGGCTTCGAGCAGGTTCAGGACCGTATTGATCGCGGCCATCCCACTCGCGAACGCCCGCCCATGAGAGCCGCCTTCGAGGCTGGCAAGGTTGTCCTCCAGGGCCGTCCGCGTCGGATTCCCCGTCCGGGAGTATTCGTAGCCGCGGTCCTGGCCGGGGGCGTCCTGGGCGAACGTCGATGAGGCGTAGATCGGTGGCATGATCGCGCCTGTTTCGGCGTCGGGCTCCCACCTGGCGTGGATCGCCCGCGTCTCGAACGCCGTCGGCTCGCTGTCACTCTCGTCGATCATTCCTTTCCCTCCCACTCGTCGAACGCCCCATAGATGTTCTTCGAGAGATATCGCTCGCTCCCGTCCGGGAAGACGGTCACGACGGTGTCATGGGGCGCGTCCCGGTCGCCCGCCGCAATCTCTCTGGCCACCCGCCGGGCGGCCACACTCGCTGCCCCGGAACTGGATCCCACGAGGTGTCCCTCCTCGGCGGCGAGGCGCTGTACTTCGGCGTGGGCTTCCCGATCCCCGACCGTCAGGAAGTCGTCGATCTCGTCGGACTCCAGCAGCTCCGTGACTCCGGGGTCGTGTGTCCCGATCCCCTCCGTCTTGTATGGCTTCTCCTCGCGCGGCTTCCCGACCAGTGTGCCGAACGTCGACCCCGCCGGTTCGACGGCGACGACGTGGACGGCCGGGACGTGCTCGCGGACGGCGCGAGTGATCCCCGTCAGGGTCCCACCCGATCCCACGCCGACGACGATCGCCCCGGCCTCGCCGTCGAGGGCTTCGAGGATCTCCGGCCCGGTCGTCCGGTAGTGGGCCTCGACGTTCAGCGGCGTCGAAAACTGTTGGGGGACGGTAGCGTCGTCTCTGCCTTCGGCGATCTCGTGTGCGCGCTCGATCGCGCCGTCCATCCCGCCCTCGCCCGGCACGTGGACGATCTCGCCGCCGAGGGCGGCCATCAACCGTTCCTTCTCCGGGCTGAAGCCCTCCGGAACGACGAAGACCGCGTCGAGGTCGTGTCGGCCGGCCGCGATCGCCATCCCGATGCCGGTGTTGCCGGCTGTCGGCTCGACGATCGTCCCACCGGGTGGGACCGCCCCACGCTCCAGCAATTGTTCGACGATGTGCTTGCCGATCCGGTCCTTGACGCTGCCGCCCGGGTTGAACGTCTCCACCTTCGCGTATATCTCCGCCCCGTCGACGCTGTCGAGTTCGACAAGGGGTGTTCGGCCGATCGTTTCGAGTACGGATGTCGCAGGTTCGTGGTGTGTCGTCATGTCTCTAGGCTGTATTGAATCACTGATCGCCGATGCGAGCCGCCACGCAGCGTATCAACAACAGCGACAACAGCCAAGAGACGGTGAGAAGGAGCGTTGATCGTGAACCCGTGCCCGTCGGCGTGCCCGCGGCTGTCGGTGGGGCACCATCGGTTGATCCCAGTCACGCCGCCTGCTTGAGGTGGCGCCCGGAATCGAATGGGTTCGACCCATACTGACGAAAATGTGTGGGCGCTTTATGCCGCTTTCTGTTTGAGATCGCCGAAGAGGTCCGCGTCCTGACTCGAACGAGCCGAACTCGCTTCTCGACCGGCCCACTGTATTTGCTATAGCGTAATATGATTTATGCGGTGGCAGACAGACAGCTCACTGGCGAGATATTCGTCGGTCATCCGCGGATTTCAGGCCAGTTGCTCGGCGATAGCGCTCTCGAGCCGGTCGATGAACTCCTCTCGGCGGGCCGCCGGGATCGTCGCGCCGGCGGCGATGTCGTGGCCCCCGCCGTCCCCACCCACTGCGACGCTCGCCGTGTGGATCGAATCCGAGAGGTCCAGCCCCTGGCGAACGAGCGTAGCTGTCCCCCGGGCCGAAACCTTCCGCTCGTCCTCGGACTTCCGGGCGAAGGCGACGATCGGCCGTTCGCGGTCGACGCCGGGGAGTCCGAGTGCCATGCCGGCGACGATCCCGACGATCGTCTCCCGGATAGCGTCGTCGGCGTCGAACCACTGGACTGTCTCGCCCGATTCGACGCCGTTCTCGCGGACGTACTCAAGGCCCTCCGAAAGGTTCCGCCGGTGATTCGCGAGCAATCGACGGGCGCGTTCGAGGGCTTGCTCGCGGTCGCCGAGACAGACTGCCAGCCCCACGTCGGCGCGTTCATAGCGTGCGGTCGCGTTGAGAAGGGTCGAGAACTCGCTTGCGTCCCGAAGTTCCGTGCCCTGCGTCTCCTCTGAGAGCGTATAACTCGTCCCGACGAGTGAGTCGATCCGGTCCGCCGGCACGCCTCGCTCGACACCGCGCTGGACGAGCCCGCTGACGACCGTCTGACGCTCTTCTGCGGAGAGATCGACCCATCGACGCCACTCGCCATCCACTTCGAGATCGATCCCGAGCGATTCCAGGAAGTCGATCGCGCCGGCTTCGTCGCCCGAAACCCCGGGAATCTGGGGTTGATCGGCGTATTCGAGCAGCTTCGGCAGCGGTCGGGTCTGTTTGCCATACAGCGCGATGTCGGTCGCCTCCTCGAGAACGCCGGCTTCCATTCCGTCCTCGACGATCGCCCGGTTGGCCCCGACGAGCTCGCCCCCGACGGCCTGCATGTCGCCGACGGCCCCGACCACCGCGAGCGCGGCGAGGTCACGGTTGTCCTGTTCGTCTTCCTCCAACGCGCGTGCGAGGAGGTAACTTGCCCCAGCCCCCGAGAGTTCGGATGCGCCGTCGATCCCTTCGAGGAGGGGATTGAGGTGATAGCGCGTCTCGGCGTCGGCCGGCTGGTGGTGGTCGACCACGACCGGTTCGAAATCACCGTGCTGCTCGTGGTTCGCGATCACGTCGAGTTGGCCGCTCCCGAAGTCGGTGAAAAGCACCGTCTGAAAGTCTCGTGCGGCGATCGACGCGATTTCCTCGTCGTCGAGCTGGTTTTTGAAAACCGTGGTGGTGGGGATGCCCGCCCGTTCGAGGGCCGTCGTGGCGATCCCGGCACTCGTCAATCCGTCAGCATCGATGTGCGAGGCCAGGAGTACTGCTTCGGCCCGTCGAAGGCGATCGGCACACTCCGCGGCTCGATCGGCGAGTTTCGGCACGGGTGCCATCGCTACCCCTTGGTTCGGACAGCGATAAAAACGTCAGGATCGGACCAATAAACCACATTCCGCTATATCAATGGTGGATGGCGCGGTATCTGCTCGTCAACTCGGAAACTGACCGGCCAAATCGTGAGCGCTTCCGGTCGATTACCGTGGTGCGCTTGACGGCGATTCGGTTGGCTCATGCCACGGGTCAAAAGTCAGCTCCGCACGGCCACAGCGACGCGGTCAGTCCGAACTTGCTGTCTCTCGATCCATCAGTGTCCGTCCCCCGATGTACAGCACACTCATCGTCGCGCCCCAGATCAGGTGGGTGAGCAACGACGGAAGCGACAGGCTCGGCAGCATCGCCGGCTCGCCGACGAGGCGCAACCACAGCGGCATAATGACGCCTGCGGCGACGAGCCAGAGGACGATCGCCCACCCCATCCCGACTGCCAGACACCATCTGACGTCTTCGGCGTAGGGGTCGGGGACGGACGCGAGGATTCCAGCGTACATCAACCCGAAGACGACGCTGTGGAACTCGTGGGTAATCCAGCCGACGAGTGGCTGGGCGCTCCCGTACAGCGACCCGATGATCGGTACCACACCCGATGTCGCCTGCCCGACGACGCCCATCGTGACGCCGGCGACCAGCGACGCCACGACAGCCATCCCCATTTCGACACGGGAAACGCCGAAAGAATCGGCGGCCCGGACAGTCGATCGCCCGGGGTGAGTCCCGGTTGATGCCAGCGGGATCGCCAGATCGATCGTGGTCGTCTCGCCATCGTCGCTCGTTTCGGCGTGGCCGCCGATCGTATCGAGGACAAGCCTGACGACGTTGAGCCCGAATCCGCTTGCCGGGTCGTCGTAGTCGCCGCTGGTCCCCTCTTCGAGGATTGCCCGCTGGGAGTTGGTCAACGCCGCTCCGTCGTCCGTGATCCGGAGATGGGCAAATCGATCGTCGTACTCGATGGCGATCGAAACCTGCGTGGGGCCATTGTCGCGGTCGGTCCCCCGCCGGAGGACGTGCTCGATCGCGCGGACGAGCATTTCGTTGCCCCAGACCGTCACCGATTCGTTCGGCCGGCGTTGGACCTCGTAGGAACATTGCGCCACTTCCTCGGAGACAGTGTCGACAGCCCGATCGACCGTCGTCGTTACGTCCATCGCGTCGAGTCCGCGCCTGGCACTTTCGGTCGTGCGAGCCAGGTGTTTGACGTCTTCGACGGTCCGCTGGATACCGTTCGACTGGGTCTGTACTGTCTCGACGACGCGATCTTGCAGCTCCGGATCGTCGCGTTCGCTGAGAATACCGATCTGACCGTCGATCACCAGCACGGCGTTGAGAACCCGATCGCGCAGACTTCGGTTGAGAATCTCCAGGCGGTCGGTCTGCTGTTTGAGTTCCCCGCGCTGGCGACGGTTCTCGGCCGCATAGATACCCGTCAGTGCGCCCCCGATCGCCCCGCCGATCAGGAAGTTCGACAGCGCTGGTTGCCATTGCACACCGGCGATTTCTCCCATCTCATCGACGCCCGATCCCATCAGCGTCAGGACCACGAGCAGGAACATGGTCGCCGTTCCGATCACGGTCCAGAGGGCCGTGGTTCGGACGTAGCGTCGATCGAACGACCCGACGGTCAGCGCAACCCCGAACGCCGACAGCGTGAGCCCGAGCGTCAGTGGGACGACGCCCGCGAAGGCAAACCGCAACGGTTGCTCTCCGACGGTGAACGTCACGGTAACGCGAGTCAGGCCGAACCCGATCACCGCCACGATCAGCCCCGCCGGGGAGAGACGACGGTTCACGGCGGATCTCAGTCCGAACAAAGACACGGTGTTCCAAGGGCGGTCGCTGCTGGCAAAATACCTTGGGTGGAGCAACCGGTAGTGTTCAGATAAGGATCTGTCCAGAGTGAGACTGCCCTGAAAGCCCTCACCAGTTTCGGTCCCGCGACTCGCTGCGCGCTTCGAGCCTTTCAGGCTCTGCAGTGCTTGCTTCGTCGGGGTTCCCGAAAGGGGAGGTCGGCGTTGCCGACCTCCTCAAACCGTGGCGGCAGGGAGACGGCGTCGCCGTCTCCATTCGAGGCGGTGCAACCGCCTCGCAGCCGCCACGTGTGGCTCGCCCTTTCATTTTACCAGAAGACGCAGTCTTCTGGTCGCCCGAAAATCTTCGATTTTCGCAGGCCGCCAGGATTCGGCTGGAAAGCCAGCAGAAACAGACTCTTTGCTCGGTGCTTATCTGAACACCGTCGAGCAACCCCGTTCGTTGTGAGGGAGGGCGGCTATCGATCGAGCTCGTCGACGGCTTCGGTGGCCAGTGCCTCGAACTCGGCCGTTTCGGGGACGACGTCGACCGCGATCCCCTGCTCGCTGGCGGTCTCCCGTGTCGGCTCACCGATCGTCCCGACGACTGCGTCGGCCACTCCCTCGATCGCCGCCGCTCGCTGGCCTCGCTCACTCGCGATCGCCAGAAAGTGTTCGACCGTCAACGAGGAAGTGAAAAGCGCGGCGTCGAGGGTTCCGTCGACAGCGAGCTGTACGGATTCTCCCGCTTCTTCGGGTCGGACGAGCCGATAGAGCACCGTCTCGTGGACGTACGCGCCGGCCGACTCCAGCCCGTCCAGCAACACGTCGCTGCCGTGGTCGCTGCGGGCGACCTCGACTCGCGATCCCTCGACGCGATCGGAAAGGACGTCGACGAGCCCCTGCGAGGAGTACGTCTCCGGCACGATGTCGACCGCGATCCCGTTCGCCCGGAGTGCCTCGGCCGTCGGCTCGCCGATCGCACACACTGTCGCGTCGCCGGGCGTCCACTCGTCGGCCACCAGTTCGGCCCCGGTTTTGCTCGTGAAGATAACGACGGCCGCATCTGTACGGGGCTGAGCTCCGGTCGGCTCGACGCTGAGCATCGGGTCGGCGATCGGCTTCACGTCGAGCGATTCGAGGAGTTCGACCGCCGTCTCCAGTCGCTCGTCGTCCGGGCGGAAGACGGCGACGGTCGGCCGGTTGTCAGTCATGTCTCTCCCTCCCGGTGCGGTGAGTGCCGGCGACCGGCCTCATGTGTCGTCGGCCTCCGCCATCTCCTCGGCGCGTTCGATCACCTCATCTGCACCGCGGTCGGCGAGGTCCTCGCCCAGCTCGCGGGCGGCGTCGACGTGGTTTTCGACCGGGAGTGCGCGTCGGTCGGCGATCTCCTCGGTTCCGTCGGGCGCGAGCACGCGGACTGTCGTCGTGACGACTCGACCCTGGAACACCGCCCGGACGCCGATCGGGGCCACGCAGCCGCCGCCCAGCGTTTCGAGGACCGTGCGCTCGACGGTCGCCTCGACGCGCGTGCGAGCGTCATCAATGATATCGCGGATCGTCTCGGCGGCTTCGCCTTCCTCGGCGACGACGGCGACGACCCCCTGGCCGGGAGATGGAACGAACTGCTCGTCGGGGAGTGCCTGGAAGTCGAGGTGATGGGTCAGTCCCAGCCGATCCAGCCCGGCTTCGGCGAGCACGATCGCATCGTATTCGGTGTCGACTTCGCGTGCCGTGGCCCGGCGTTCGATCTCGGCGAGGCCGTTGAACCAGTTGTCGAACGACTGCTCGAACGTCTGGCCCGTCGCCTTCGTTTCGTCGTCGCCATTTTCGGTGGTTTCTTCGCTCTCTTGGGCATCCAGTCGCGCCGTATACTCGGCCTTGAGGGTGGGTGCGAGTAACTTTTCCACCCGCGTATCGACGTTGCCCCGCAGTGGCTGGACGTCGAGATCCGGGCGTTCGGCCAGCAACTGCGCGCGCCGGCGGAGACTGGACGTCCCGACCGTTGCGCCCTCCGGAAGGTCATCGAGGTCGGTTCCGTCGGGCGTCACCAGGACATCGTTCGCCGGCGCGCGTTCGGGCACTGCGGCGATGGTCAACCCCTCGCGATCCTCCGTCGGGACGTCCTTCAACGAGTGGACCGCGGCGTCGGCCTCGCCGTCCCGGACCTGTTCGTCGAGGCTGTGGACGAACGCACCCGTCTTGCCGAGGCGATGGATGAGTTCGTCACGGAGCTCGTCGCCCGTCGTCTCGACTTCGAGGAGTTCGACCTCGTGACGGCGACTCTCCAGGGCGTCGCGTATCGCCCCGGTCTGCCGGAGCGCGAGATCCGACCCGCGCGTGGCCAACCGGAACGTCGTGGCACGGCTGCTCATTAGCCGTGTGTCCACGGTCGAGCGGGATAACCTCACCGCTCGACGCTGGCGATAGCTGGCCCGGATCGAAGTGCCGCCAGCCGATCAGTACGGCTCGTCTTTCAGCCCCAACACGTACGCGAGCGCGTTCGTCGTGACGTGCAGGATGGGAGTCAGGATGACGACGACTGCCAGCACGGCCGGCGTGAACGTCTCGCCGAACCAGGTTGGCGCGGCGAGTGCGGCCAGGCCGAGCGCGCCGAGTACGAAATCGAGTTGATCGAGGCCGGGGACGGGCGCGCCGCGCTGGCGATCGAGGCGGCGTTTGATGAACGAGGCGGCGATGTCACCGACCATCGCGCCCAGCGCCAGCGCGACGGCGGCCGCGATCGGGAACCCAGGCAGAGCGACGCCGATCGCGTCGCCAATGGCGGGTGCCGCGGCGTCGAGTGCGAGCGCCAGGGCCGCCCCCGCCGCGGTGCCGGCGACCGTGCCACGCCAGGTCTTGCCGTCGCCGAGCAGGCGCGCACCGCGATAGGTTCGCCCGCCGTCGATCGGCTGACCGCCGCCGGCCAGCACGGCGACGTTGTTGGGGAGATATGCGGGCAACATCGCCCAGAACGCGATGACGACGACCGAGAGCCACGACATCTTTCCCGGCGATACGATGGCCGTCAGTTAAAGCCATCTGATTCCGCTCGTGGCGTGGTCGGTTTGATCCGGCAAGCATGTGCCCCCAGTTCTGAAGTCCGTGGCCGGCCAAGAGAGGATATGAGCAGTTCCGGTCTCTGTGGCATCTGCGGTCGCACCGGTGCCGGGTACACTTGCGATAGATGTGGCTCGCTCGTCTGTGAGCGCCATTACGAGGCGTCGGTCGGATTCTGCGTCGAGTGCGCGGGCGAGGTCGGCGGTGGCGGACCCAGTGGGAGCGGGGATGGCCGGCCTGATGACGCCGACACCTACCGGTACTGATTCAGCCGGCGCTTGAGTCGCTTTGCGGCCTCACCAGCTGCCCGGTAGTAGGCATCCGGATCGGCGTCGCCCGGCCCGCCCGCCTCCTCGCCGGCGAAGATGATCCCCCGCGAGGAGTTCACGAGGCCGACTTGTGGGTCGACACCCGGCACGTCAGCCAGGCCGTGCTCGACGGCGGCCTCGGCGTCACCACCCTGCGCGCCGACGCCCGGCACGAGGAAGGGGAGGTCCGGAACCTGCTCGCGCAGGGCTTCGAGTTCCTCCGGGGCCGTCGCGCCGACGACCAGGCCGACGTTGTCGTTGCGGTTCCACAGATCCGCGAGCGCCGCGACGCGTTCGTACAGCGCCTCGCCGTCTTCGAGTTCGAGGCCCTGGAGGTCCGCCCCGCCCGGGTTCGAGGTCCGACAGAGGACGAAGACGCCGGTCTCCTCGCGGCTGAGAAACGGCTCCAGGGAGTCTCTGCCCATGTAGGGGTTGACGGTGATCGCGTCCGCATTGAGTCCATCCCCGTCGAGCACTTCGGCGTACTGGCGGGCCGTGTTGCCGATGTCGCCCCGCTTTGCATCGAGCAGGACTGGCACGTCCTTGCCGTGGGCGTAGGCGATGGTTTCGGCCAGCGCGCGCCAGCCGTCGGGGTCCTCGTAGAACGCGGCGTTGGGTTTGTACGCCGCGGCGTGCTCGTGGGTCGCGTCGATGATCCGGCGGTTGAACGCCCACCGCGGCAACTCCCGGTCGGCGAGGTGGTCGGGGAGGCGGTCGGGATCGGGATCTAAGCCCACCGAGACGGCGCTGTCGACCGCGTCGATCCGGTCGGCCAGTCGCTCGAAGAAGGTCATATCTTCCCTCCGGATCCCCTCGACTCAAGTATTTCCATGTGGGCGACGACTTCCTCGCTCCTCTCGTGCTCGGTCTGTGAACGCGACCCAGACGTTGCGTCGAACACAACACTCAATTGTGCCTCCGCTGTATCCTCTCTCGATGACCGTCAACGCGGTGGTCTTCGACCTAGATGAGACGCTGGCCGTGACCACGCGCGATCGGGGGACGCTGATCGAGGAGGCGACCGCCGTCGCCGGCGGCGACCCGATCGAGTACACGACCTATCAGGATACCCACCACGAGGCAGTCACGAGCGAAACCAGGGCCCCCATTTTCGAGGCCGTCATCGACGACGAGACAGTCGATCCCGACGCCGTGGCGGACACCTACCGCGAGGCGGTCAACGACGCGCTCGTTCCGGTCGATGGCGCGAGTGACCTGCTCGCCCATCTCACCAACGGCGCTGGCTACCGCGTCGGCGTGCTCACCGACGGCCCCGTCCGCGCCCAGCGGAGCAAACTCGACGTGCTCGGGTGGGATGACTATCTCGACGCCAGCATCGTGACCGGGGCCTTAAAGACGCGCAAACCCGATCCGATCGCGTTCGAGGCGATCCTCGAGGAGATGTCTGTCCGTCCGTCCGAGGCGGTGTACGTCGGCGACAAGCCGGAGGTCGACGTCGCGGGAGCCAAAGACGCCGGCCTGGCCGCGGTGCAGGTGCTGTATCCCGGTGGTCCCGAGTTGCACCCGCGGGCCGACGCCGCGGTCGATCGGGACAAGCTTCGGACGGATTTGCTCGACGTTCTCGCCGGCCTGTGAGCGGGCGGCGACGTGGCCCGTGAATCCGTTCGATGATTTTTGTATATGGAACGAGAGGCATAGATATGCGCTTGTTACAATCGAGCGGTAGTCCTTGCTGGTGGCACCGATGGTAAACGTCGCGCTCTCGGCAGCACAACTCGTCTTGGCGCTGATTCTGGTGGTATTAAACGGCTTTTTCGTCGCTGCGGAGTTCGCCTTCGTCCGGGTTCGGGGGACATCGGTCGACCAGCTCGCCGAGGAAGGGCGGCCCGGCTCGGCGACGCTGCAAGAAGTGATGACGAATCTCGATAACTACCTCGCCACGACGCAACTCGGCATCACCATCGCCTCGCTCGGATTGGGGTGGGTCGGCGAACCCGCCGTGGCGGCGCTCATCGAGCCAATACTGGAATCGGTTCTGCCGGCAAGTCTCATCCATCTCGTGGCGTTCGCAATCGGATTTAGTATCATCACGTTCCTCCACGTCGTCTTCGGTGAACTCGCGCCGAAGACGATCGCAATCGCCCAAACCGAACGACTCTCGCTGTTTCTCGCCCCGCCGATGAAGTTCTTTTATTTCATACTCTATCCGGGTATTGTCGTCTTTAACGGGGCGGCTAACGCGTTCACGCGGTCGCTCGGTGTGCCGCCCGCTTCCGAGACGGACGAGACTCTCGGTGAGCGAGAGCTCCTCCGGGTACTCACACGATCGGGTGAGGTGGGGGACATCGACCTGGCAGAAGTGACGATGATCGAGCGGGTCTTCGATCTCGACGACATCGTGGTGCGGGAGGTCATGGTTCCACGGCCTGACGTGGTGAGCGTTCGGGCGGATGCCGCGCTCTCGGACCTCCAGTCGATCGTCCTCGAGGCTGGTCATACCCGCTATCCAGTGCTTGCCGCCGAGGACGGCGATCAAGTGATCGGATTCGTGGACGTCAAGGACGTGTTACGAGCGGAGGTGGAGGGTGGGGACGCCGAGTCAGTCGGCGACATCGCCCGCGAGATCGCGATCGCCCCCGAGACGATGGCACTCAGCGATCTCCTGAGACAGTTCAGGGAAGACCAACAGCAAATGGTTGCAGTCATCGACGAGTGGGGGGCGTTTGAGGGGATCGCAACGGTTGAAGACGTCGTCGAGGCGCTCGTCGGGGACCTCCGGGATGAGTTCGATATGGACGAGCGCGAACCCTCGATTCGCCCGCGTGATGATGGGGGATACGACATTGATGGGGGCGTCCCGTTATCAAAAATCAACGACATGATCGAGGGGGAGTTCACGAGTGACGAGGTCGAAACGATCGGTGGGCTGGTACTCGAGCAACTCAACCGTGCGCCGGAACGTGGCGATCGCGTTGCGGTCGCCGGGTACGTCGTCACGGTGACGAGCGTCGAGGGGTCCCGAATTTCGACGATCCGGGTCCAGGAACGTCAAGAGGGCGATTCAGTAGTGGACTGATCGGACGTCCCCTGGCTGGCCGGAGGTCCGAACACCTTCGACCGGAACCGGATGCGCACGAATGCGGATCCGTGAGTCCGCCGAAGGTTCGCGTCTCGCCCGACTGGCGGTGACCGATTCGATGACACGCTGGACAGACTCACCTCTCAGTGGCGACGTTGACGAGCAGATCGACGGCTCGCTTGACCGCGGCGGCGGTCGGGACGGTGACCTGCACTTGCTCGTCAGTTACGTCCATCTTCAAAAATTCATCGTCCGCGTGGGCTTGCACAGTCGATTCGCCGGCCCGCACGCCGAGGACAAGCCCGTCCGACGTCGGCTCCAGTGTGGCGAGGACGCGACCATCGTCGTCGACGACTGCCGGGCCGTCATCCGGAGCGGACGGCTCTCGGTCCTCGCCCGCCACGACAGAGAGCCGATCCAGCCCGGCCGTCTCGCGGCCGTCGATCTCCGCCCGCAGGAGCGTCGCGATGCGCTCGCCGTCGGTGACGCAATCGTCGACCATCAGAGGGCCTCCAGCGTGCGATCGATCGCCTCGTCGACCTCGATGCCCTGCCGGCGGGCATAGAGGATCGCCGCCGTCTCCAGGGTGACGCCGAGATCGGACTGGAGGCCGTTGATCGCCGCGACGGCTTGCTGTTTGTCCGTCCCCTCGGCCACGACCGTATCGAGGACGCGCTCGAACGTCGAGCGCTCGCGGAGGATCGATTCGTCAGGCTGGTAGCCGTCGGGAACAGTCACCGACGTCGGATCGAAGGCGAGTTCGAGGCTGTCGTCGGTTGCCGTCACCAGCCCCTCGCCTTCGGCGATGTCGATCAGCCGCTTTGCCTGCTCCGGTGAGAACCAGTCCCGATCGAGGCTGAGGTCGACCACGAAGTCACTCCGCGGAAGCTGGTCGCTTCCGGCCTGGACGAACGGGGCGGCCACGGCTGTCCGGAGACTCATCGTTCGCAGGTGGTCCACAGGGACGCCTAAAGCTGGCGATCACGCCGCGCCGCCGGTGAGCGATCCGCCGTGGACTCCCACGATTCTCCGTGAGGATTCCAGAGCGCAGAGAAAACCAGTGTGCTTTATGAGTCTCAATCGGCAAATTCCACCGGAGGCAACAATAATGGCTACAGTGGAAGTCGATCAGGACCTTTGTGTCGGCGACGAGATCTGTGCGGCAATGGAACCGGAAATCTTCGAAATGCGTGACGACGGGCTCGCGTACGTCGTCGACGGACAGGAAGAGGTCGACGGCGATATGGTCGCCGCCGCCAGAGAGGCTGCGGACGCCTGTCCCGTCGACGCGATCACCGTCGAGGAATAACGCCCGCCGCAACGCGTCGTTTTTCGAAGCCGACCGATGAGACGTTTGTCCGTCCACGCCGACCCCGCCGTCCCAGCTCGTTCTTTCCGCGGACGAACCGGCGACTGTGATTCGAGAGGTTCAAGTGCGCGCTGATACTTCTCTCAAACATGAAATTCCAGGGCCGCTCGACCCGAAAACGTACTGGAGGTCGACGACGTCACGCACGGAACAAGCGCCGCCACGAACTCGGCGACGAACCGACCGAGACGGAAGTCGGCGAGCAGAAACTCAAGTTCGTCGACGCTCGTGGCGGGACCGAGAAGATCCGTGCCGTCGCAACCGACGTCGCCAGCGTCGCCACCGACGACGGGACTGTCGCTGCCGAGATCGAAAACGTCGTCGAGAACCCCGCCAACCCCAACTACATCCGGCGGAACATCATCACGAAGGGCGCGGTCGTCGCGACCAGCGAGGGCGAGGCCCGCGTCACCTCCCGACCCGGTCAGGACGGCCAGGTCAACGCCGAACTGCTCGAATAACGCAGTCCCGTATTTTCGAGTCGGCCTGCCGTCCAGTGGCGTCACTTCCAAAGCACTGACCAATCGCCAGACTGCAGTTGGGTCGATTACTTAGAGATGGTCGGGACAGTGTCGACGACCGGTGGCCACTCGTCCTGATTTGGCCCCATCCCTACTCACAGAATCATTTCGGTAACAGCCCCGGCAACGGGGACGACCCGTAGGTGCTCGCAACGTATAGCTCGGCGTGCACGGCCATGGTCCGGACACGCGTCCCGTTTCTACTGCCTGTCGAATGCGGTCCCGATTGCGCCGGGTGACCATCCAGGGCGAGGATTCGCGTATATATCCTATATACCGGCGTATAGATATATTATAAAGGAACGACCCTCTTGGCCCCGATAGCACTCGTAGTGGCCGAGACGAACGCCACCTTCGAGATCATGTCGCTTACCTTTGATACTGCTATTGAAGCCCGTCATCGACGCATCGATCCGGACGACTATCGGGAGACGTACGTGATCGGCGACGTTCACGGCTGCCGGGCCACGCTCGACGCGCTCCTCGATCAACTCGACGCCGGCCCGGACACGCTGTTGGTGTTCGTCGGCGATCTCGTTCGCAAAGGCCCAGACAGTGAGGCTGTGATCGAGTTCGTGCGTACGCACGACAACGCCGTGACCGTCATGGGAAACAACGAACGCAAACTCGTCGACGGCGAGAAGACGATCCAGGGACTGTCCGATGCGGACCTCGCATACCTCGAGGGGCTCCCGCTTTCGATCTCCTGGCCCGGAAATCTCGTGGTCCACGGGGGAATCGATCCCCGAAAACCGCTGGGCGAACAAACTCGGGAGGATCTGCTGACGTTTCGTTCACTGGGCGATGGGGGCTACGAGCGGCCGTACTGGTTCGAACAGCACTGTGAGGCCCCTCGGGTGTTCTTCGGACACACCGTGCTGGCCGAACCATTCGCCACAGCGGGGGCCGTTGGTCTGGACACCGGCTGTGTCTACGGTGGTCACCTGACCGCATACCGGCTTTCGACCGGCGAGTTCGTCTCGGTCGAACCCGCCGTGACCCACCAGTCCCGGTCGACCGATAGCATCGTCGAGCCGCGACCACAGTGTCGGCCCACCGCCTGATCCGATGGCAGGGAATTCGACCGACTACGAGTATGCACCGTATTCCGTCGATCGAAACCTGCAGGATCCGGACCTGTATCTCAACCGCGAGTTGAGCGAGTTGCAGTTCCAAAAGCGGGTGTTACACGAGGCTCTGGACGAGCGGAACCCACTACTGGAACGCCTCCGGTTTCTCGCCATCTTCACGAAGAACATGGACGAGTTCTTCATGAAGCGGGTCGGCGGCCTCAACCAGCAGGTCGAGGCTGGTGTCACTGGCGTGACTGCTGACGGCATGACGCCCGAAGGCCAACTCGATGCGGTACTCGAAGAGGCACGCCCGTTGTTCGAGCGCCAGGCCGCCTGTTATCGCGAGGAGATCAGGCCGGCCCTGGCCGAAGCCGGGATCGAGATCGTCGACTATGCCGATCTCACGCCCGAGCAGGAAGCCGCGGTCAGCGACCACTTCGAGCGGGACGTCTTGCCGACGCTGACGCCGCTGTCGTTCGATCCTGCCCACCCGTTTCCGTTCATCTCGAACCTGAGTCTCTCGCTGGCCGTCCTCACCCGCCGTCCCGGGGCCGACGAACCCACGTTCACGCGCGTGAAGATCCCGCAGAACCAGGAGCGACTTCTGGAGGTGGCCGAGGGCCGGTACGTCCTCCTCGAGGAAGTGATCCGGGCGAACCTCGGGACGCTCTTTCCGAACACCGAGGTACTCGAGACGGCGCTGTTCCGATTGACACGAAATGCGGAGGTTCGACGCAACGAGGAGGTCGCCGAGGACCTCATCGACATGATCGAAGACGTCATCGAACAGCGCCGCTTTGCGACCGTCGTTCGCCTCGACATCGAGGCGGGCGCTCCTGACCGCATTCTGGACGTTTTGACCGAGCAGCTCGACCTCGCTGAGCGAGAGGTGTACGAACTCCCCGGTCCGCTCGACTACCGGGACTTCTTCGAACTGACCGACCTCGATCGGCCGGACCTTTCACTTTCCGAGTGGTCACCACAGCCACATCCGCGGCTTTCGGGTGAGGAACACGGGTTCGATCACCGCTACGACATCGACGCGACAGGCAGTGAGTTCGATCTCTTCAGCGAGATCCGGCGGGACGACATTCTGTTGCACCATCCGTATCACTCCTTCGACGACACGGTCCAGCGGTTCCTGGACGAGGCGGCCCACGATCCGGACGTCTTGGCGATCAAGGCAGCCATCTACCGGACGGCCAGTGACTCCCAGGTGATCGAGAGCCTGATCGAGGCCGCCGAGAACGGCAAGCAGGTCGCGGTGATGGTCGAACTCAAGGCCCGATTCGACGAGCAGAACAACCTGGAGTGGGTCCACCGCCTCGAAGAACACGGGATCCACGTCGCCTACGGGACGATCGGGCTCAAGACCCATACGAAGACAGCACTCGTCGTCCGCCAAGAGGACGACGGCGTCCAACTGTACTCCCACGTCGCGACCGGCAATTACCACTCCGAGACGGCAAAGGGCTACGTCGATCTCGGGCTATTGACAAATGATCGGGACATCGGGCATGATCTGGTCCACGTGTTCAACTTCTTCACTGGCCCGGCACTCGACGAGGAGTTTCGGACGTTACTGATCGCGCCGGTGACGATGCGCCAGCAGTTCACCCGGTTCATCCGTCGGGAAGCCGCACATGCTCAGAACGGCGACCGAGCCCGAATCGTCGTGAAGATGAACGCACTCGAAGATCCACAGATCGTCGCAGAACTGTACCGAGCTTCCGCCGCCGGAGTCGAAATCGATCTGATCGTTCGGGACATCTGCCGACTTCGCCCGGGGATCGAAGGGCTGAGCGAGACGATCACCGTTCACAGCGTCGTCGGGCGGTTTCTCGAACACTCCCGGATCTTCTACTTCGAGAACGGTGGTGAGCCCGAATACTACATCGGCTCGGCTGACTGGATGACTCGTAACCTCGACCATCGCGTCGAGGCGGTCACACCCGTCGAGGACGTCCGGCTGCGCGAACAGCTCCGGTTTACGCTCGAGGTGATGCTCGCTGACAATCGGAAACGCTGGGTCATGCAGGCGGACGGTCGGTACGAACAATGCCGGCCGGCGGAGGAGCCAGTCCGGAACACCCACCGGATACTGATGGACGCAGTGCGTGACGCAAAAACGGCCGAGGACGCGGTTCGTGGGATGGTGTCTGCCTATCCGGTCGAGGCCGACTTGCTGGTCGAGTCGAGAGACGAGCGGACCGAGTGACCGATCGGCTCCTCAGGTCGGTCGCGGAACTGCTTTCTGGAGTGCGCTTTCGGCGATGTTGCTCCCGTAGTCGGCGGTCCGACTCAACGAGTCGACCACCAGGCCGAGTCGGTGGGCGCGCTGGGGGTCGTCGAACTGCCGGATCAGACTGTCGACCTCTCGGGCTTTCTCGTCGACTTCGGGGATACGCCCCCGTGCCTCGTTGGCCAGCGAGACCGCCTCGTCAGGATCGTCGGCCAGCAGGGCGTCCATCGCTGTCTCGGGCACGGAGATGGCGATCTCCCGGAGTTCGTCGAGCGCGTCAGCCTCCTCCTCGGGGACTGCCTCGATGTCGGTGGCGATGTCGGCGATCTTGTTGGCGTGGTCGGCGATACGTTCGAGTTGGCGTGCGCCGGACTGATAATCGAAGACGGTCTCCCGGGGGAAGCCCATATCGTTGGCCGCTGTCGGGTTCCGCAGGACGGTTCGGAACACCCGTGAGACCATATACCACAGCCGGTCGACGTCGTCGTCCCGTTCCATGACGTCGGCGGCGAGTTCGTCGTCGTCCTCGATCAGGGCCGTCACCGCGTCGGCCGTCATCGTCAGCGAGACCAGCCGCATCCGGGTGATCGCGTTGTTGACCGACAGCTCCGAGGAGTCCAGCAGATCCTGGAGCACGACCCGGTCGCCGGTCTCCTCGATGACTTCCAGGCCCACGAGTCCCTGGGTGGCGTTTCTGATATGCCGTCGCTGGCTCGCGCTGATCCGTGGCGCTTCCAGGCGGATGATGTCGAAGCCGCTGACGTACATCGTCATGACGGCACGCGTCAACTCCGACTCGTCGGTCAATCCGTTCACGTCGAGGCTCCCCTCGGCCCGTTCGCGTTCGTCCTGAGGCGAGAGTAACAACATGTCCTCCTCGGAGTGGAACTCCACGACGCTGCCCGCGCTGACGTCGTTTTCCGTCGCCCACTCTTTCGGTAATGAGACCGTATACGTCGAGCCACCGGTGACCTGAACCTTGCGGGTCTCCATATCACCCTATATTGACCGTATCACAATAAACGCTTTCGAATCTATATATAATCTCTCGGGATGGCGACCAGGGACACATTCGAATCCGGCGCTTCGGGGCCGTAAACCCCGATCCTGTCCACACACCGTTCAATCCCCCTCGATTCACCTGGCACCCATCCGAACGACGAAACCGATCAGTAGCCAGGTCACTCGTCCTGCATTCACATTGTACTATCCGGAAAGACCACCACAATCTGGCGGTTTGGGCGTTCTTGCTGTTTTCTACGGCGGGAAACGGACGGTGGTAAATATGAATATATAGTCTATATACTACTAATAGTAGGGTACTTATTCGTCTCGGTGGCTTTTTCGAACAATGTCACGGAAGTCAGATCGCGCCGTGTCGCGACGACAGTTCCTGCTCGGGGCCGGGATGGCAAGTGCCGGCTCGATAGCGCTTGCGGGCTGTACCGAACAGGGTGGGACGCCGACCGACGGGGAGAGCTCACTGTCGGGTGAGTTCAGGATGACCGGGTCGAGCACGGTGTATCCTCTGGCTGTGGAGGTTGTCAACCAGTTCGAAAACGAACATTCCAACGTGAACATCCCGATCAACCGGACTGGAAGCGGGGGCGGGTTCAGCAACCATTTCTGTGTCGGGAATTCGGTCATCAACAACGCCTCACGGCCGATCACCGAGGGTGAGCAACAGCAGTGTGGCGAGAACGACGTCACGCCCCACGAGATCAAGGTGGCCAGCGACGCGGTGACAGTTATCGTTAACGGCGATAACGACTGGGTCGACTGCATGACTGTCGACCAACTCGGCCAGATCTGGCGAGAGGGCGGTGCGCAGAACTGGAGCGATGTCGATCCCTCCTGGCCTGACGAACCGATCAACCGCTTCGGTGCGGCGACGACCTCCGGTACGTTCGATTACTTCAAGGAGACGATCGTCGGTGAGGACACAAACCACACCTCGGAGTACTCGGCGACCGAACGGGACAACGAGATCCTCGCCGGTGTCCAGCGTGATCAGTACGCCATCGGGTACTTCGGCTTTGCCTACTACGCCGACAATCAGGACGTCGTCAAGGCCGTCTCGATCGACAACGGCGACGGCTGCGTCGAGCCATCCCTGGAGAATGCCCGGTCCGGCGAGTACCAGCCGCTATCGCGACCGCTGTTTACCTACGTCGCCGAGGGCGCACTCGAACGCGAGGAAGTCGCCGAATTCTGTCGGTTCTTCGTCGAGCAGAGCACGAACCAGGATCTTGTCGCCGACACGGTCGGATACGTTCCAAACACCGAGGACGAACGGGAGCGGGAGCTCCAAGAGCTGAACGACACTATCGAGTCGGTCCAGTAGGACCGTTCCGAGTCGCTTTTCACCACCACCTGGGAAAACACAGAACATAAATGAGTGCTGAAAGGAACGCACCGGACCTGACTGGCGGCCCAGATACACGGACGACCCGCGAGTCGGTCTATCATGCACTGTTTTTCGTTTCGGCCGCCGTCTCGATCCTGACCACCGTCGGGATCATCCTCGTGTTGACTATCGACGCGGTCGGGTTCTTCTCTCAGTATCCCACTGTCGAGTTCCTTACGGGTGCGACGTTCAACGTCCAGCGTGAAGTCTTCGGGGTCCTTCCGCTGGTTGTCGGCACACTACTGATCACGATCGGGGCGGCCGTTATCGCACTCCCGCTGGGTGTGTTGACGGCGATCTACCTCAGCGAGTACGCCAGTCCACGCGTGCGGTCGATACTCAAACCGTTGCTCGAAGTACTGGCCGGCGTTCCGACGGTCGTCTACGGGTACTTCGCGCTGGTGTACATCACGCCCGCGCTCAACGTCGTCCTCAACTGGCTCAACGGCACGCTCGGGCTCGCGTTGCCCACCCTCGGGCTGTTCAATGGCCTTTCGGCGTCGATCGTCGTCGGTATCCTCATCATCCCGATGGTCTCCTCGATCAGCGAGGACGCTATGTCCGCGGTACCGGATTCTCTCCGGCAGGCGGGGTACGGACTTGGAGCGACCAAGTTCAAGGTCTCGACGACGGTCGTCGTTCCGGCGGCGATCTCGGGCATCGCCTCGGCGTTCATCCTCGCAATCTCCCGTGCCATCGGTGAGACGATGGCAGTCACCCTCGCGGCCGGTACCAGCCCACTGGATCTACCCGCCACGAAGTCGGTGTTCGGAGTCCCGTACGTCGCCCCGGCGGACATCTTCGGACTGTACGCCGAGAGCATGGCGACGATGACCTCGAAGATGATCGACATCGCCGGCGGGGACCTCGCAGGGGGATCGATCAGTTACGACGCGATGTACGCGATCGGGCTGACGCTGTTCGTCATTACCTTGACCATGAACGTACTCAGTGACCGTATCGCAGCACGCTACCGGGAGGAATACGAGTGATGTCGGTCGGCTCCAATGCGTCGAACGGCTCGGCGTTCGGGGAGGTGAATCGGCTCTGGGGTATTGCCTTTCGGTATCTCTCGGCCGGCGCGTCGGTGCTCGGCTTGATCGCGCTCGCCTCCCTGCTGACGTTCGTGTTCTGGGACGCCTTCGGTCTCTGGAGTGCGGGCGTGGGGTGGTATCTCACCTTCGGAGCGACGCTGGTCGTCCCGACGGCCGCCTTCGGCTGGTACGCACGGACGCGACCGGCCGTCGCCGAGGCCGCGCTCGAACTCGTGACCGGCACGGTCGGCGGGCTGCTCGGCGGCGTCGGGGCGGTTATCGTCCTCCTCGTGATCGCCGGTCCGACCGTCTGGTTTGCGTACTTCCTGACGATGCTCGCACCGGCCGGGATACTGTACGCGTACGGCCGATACGAGGCTGCGGCGAACTGGACCGGGCTCGGTGTTTTCCTCGCCCTGTTGGTCGGGCCGCTGGTCGGGACGCTCGCGCTCCCGGTGTTGACGACCGTCGGGGGACAACTCGGTGGTCCTGGAGTCATGTTTGTCTCGGTCGTCCTGCCCGGCGCGGCGATCCTGGCGTTCGTCCTCCGGTCGGTGTTCGAGTACAGCCAGCGGATCGCGTTCGGGGCTGCCGTGGCACTCCCGGCCGTTGCGATCGCCGCTGTCCCGGTGATCGATCGGGTCGCCGCCGTCTCGCGGACTGTCTGGCTCACCCTGCTGGTCGTCTTCGTCGTCCCGGTAGCTGTCGCGGTGGCGAACACGGGTCGCGAGGAGGGCCGTCGGCCCGCTTTCGCCCTGCCGGCGATCCTGCTGGGCGGGTTCGTGCTCGGCCGGGTGATCGTCGACGCGTTCGGCTTCCGTCGACCGGAACCCTGGTTCGACTGGCAGTTCCTCACGAGCGATCCGGTCACGGGAACCGCCGCCGACGCGGGACTATACCCCGCAATCGTCGGCTCGGTGTTCGTCATCGTCCTGGTCGCCATCCTCACGTTCGTACTTGGCGTGGGCGCGGCGATCTACCTGGAGGAGTACGCCCCATCCAGTGGACCGCTGGCCGGCCTCACCCGATTGATCCAGATCAACATTTCCAACCTCGCGGGCGTCCCCTCGGTCGTCTACGGGTTACTGGGGCTGGGTATCTTCGTCAACATGCGTCTTGAGTCGCTGTCGATCCCCGTCGTCGGGATCGAGATTCCGCTGCCGTTCACCTACACCGGAATCGGTGTCGGGACGGTCCTGACGGCCGCGTTCACGCTCTCGTTGCTCATTCTTCCCATCGTCATCATCTCGGCACAGGAAGCCGTTCGGGCCGTCCCGGGTTCGCTCCGTCAGGCGTCCTATGGGATGGGTGCCACAAAGTGGCAGACCGTTCGGAACGTGGTCATTCCGGAGGCGCTGCCGGGGATGCTGACCGGGACGATCCTGGCACTCGGACGGGCGATCGGCGAGACTGCGCCCCTGATCATGGTCGGCGTTGCGACGAGTACATCGAGCCCGCCCAGCGGCTTCTTCTCGACGGTGAGCGCGATGCCGAGGCAGATCTACACCTGGTCGGCGCTGCCCGGGGACGCCTTCCAGCACGGCGTGACTGCGGCCGGCGTCGTGACGTTGTTGATCGTCTTGCTGACGATGAACTCGGTGGCGATCCTGCTGCGGAACAAATACGAAACGGAGGCCTGACGATGTCACAGGACAATACTTCACCCGACCCAGCATCGAACGACGAGCAACTCGTCTCGACAGCACCCGGACGTGGCGGCCTCAGTGACGGCTCCGACCCCACAGCGACGGCGAGTCATACCGTCATTGAGACCCGCACCCTGAACGTCTACTACGGAGATACCCAGGCGATACAGGACGTTTCGATGGAGATCCCATCGAACCGAGTGACTGCGATGATCGGTCCCTCGGGGTGTGGCAAGTCGACGTTCCTCCGGTCGATCAACCGGATGAACGACCTCATCGACGCTGCCAGGGTCGAGGGTGAGTTGCTGTTCGAAGGCAAGAACGTCTACGACGACGACGTCGATCCTGTTGCGCTGCGCCGGAAGATCGGGATGGTGTTTCAGCATCCCAACCCCTTCCCCAAGAGCATCTACGACAACGTCGCCTACGGCCTTCGCATCCAGGACGAGACCGAGAACTTAGACGAGAAAGTCGAGACAGCACTGAAGCGGGCGGCGCTGTGGGATGAAGTCAAGGACCAACTCGATGAGTCCGCTCTCGATCTCTCGGGTGGGCAACAGCAGCGACTCTGTATTGCCCGGGCCATCGCTGTCGATCCTGAGGTGATCCTGATGGACGAACCCGCCAGCGCCCTGGACCCCATCGCGACCTCGAAGATCGAGGACCTCATCGAGGAACTCGCCGAGTCCTACACTGTCGTCATCGTCACCCACAACATGCAGCAGGCGGCCCGGATCTCCGACCAGACGGCCGTCTTCCTCACCGGCGGCGAACTCGTCGAATACGACGACACCGACAAGATCTTCGAGAACCCGGAGAGCCAGCGTGTCGAGGACTACATCACTGGCAAGTTCGGATGACGCATCATTCCATCGGCTCTCGTGGATCTTCGGCGAATCGTTCGAACATGACCAACATATATAGGATCGACTCACCCAGGAGGAAACATGCCACGTGAAGGATATCAGGAGAAACTCGACGAACTCCAGGAGGACGTCCTCTACATGAGCGAGGTCGTCTTCGACCGTCTCCAGACGGGACTGGACGCCTTGGAGAAGAAAGACGACGAACTCGCCGAGGAGGTCATCCACGGCGACGACGAGATCAACCAGCTCTATCTCGATCTGGAACGCGAGTGCGTCAACCTGCTCGCGCTCCAGCAGCCGGTCGCCGGCGACCTTCGCTTCATCGCTGCGAGCTTCAAGATCATCACGGACCTCGAACGCATCGCCGACCTTGCCGTCAACCTCGGCGAGTACGCCATCGATGCCGAACAGGATCACGGACCGGACGTCGACGTCCAGGCGATCGGCGAGATCGTCGTCGAGATGAACGAGCAGGCCATGGCGGCCTACACTGACGAGGACAGCGAACTCTGTTATGCGATCGGCGACCGCGACGACGAGGTCGACGCGATGTGTCAGGACGCCTCCGACACGGTCATGCGAAACCTCATCGAACGCGAGATCGACGACGAGACGACCGACGAGGAGATCGAATCCCTCATGCGTGACGTCTCACGGCTCCTCCTCACGGTTCGGGACCTCGAACGCGTCGGCGACCACGCCGTCAACATCGCCGCCCGCACGCTGTACATGGTCGACAACGACGACGCCCTGATCTACTAAACGACCTTTTTACTGCAGGGGGTCGCCTATGGCGACCCCCACTTGCAAAAAGCTCGGCCAAAAACAGCCGAGCGCCGTCGGCGCTCGGCGAAACGCGGCGCTTCGCGCCGCGTATGCTCGTCCACTATCTTTCCTTCTCTAGTATCGCGGTGTACAGCCCGCCTTCGCCCGCCCACGTCTCCGTTCGCGTCCAGACAGTCGCTTCGAGAACGTCGTCCATCTCCGTCGGCGAGACGAGCAGGTAGTCGAACCACGGCGTCGCGAAGGTTTTGTAGCGCGTCCGCATCCTGAGCGCACCGGGGAACCGGCCGCGGTCCCGGTTGAACGCGTGGTACTCCCGATGGTGTGGATCGTCGGTGTCGTGTGGATCCCGGCTCTGTGCGAGGATTCGACCGTCCTCCGTCGTGACCGTCGCCAGGCCATCCAGGACGTCCGGCGCGGTCTCGGCAGTCCCGACCAGTCCGAAATTGGCTCCGAGCATCAGCACCGTCTCGAACGCATCGGAGACGAACACGTCAGCGACGTCTATCACGTCACACTGCTCGACCGTGTCGAGCCCGCGGTCCCGACTCACCTCGACCGCACCCGGCGAGACGTCGATCCCGGTCACGTCGTGGCCCTGTCGCTGTGCGTACAGCCCGTGTCGACCGGCACCGCACCCGATATCCAGGACCGATCCACGGAGATGATCGAGGGCAGTCTGTTCGTCCGTCCCCCACTCGTCGTAGTCGCTGAAGTACATCGCCGGTCCCGCCGACGGCGCGATATGCCCGTCGTCGCGCTCGACGATCTCGAACCCTTCCGCCCGCTCGTGGTAGTCACGTATCGCCTGCCCGTAGGCGTCCTCGTCGGGATCCATGCGCTGTTCTCAGGCGGTTCACAGAAAAATCCGGCGGGAACGATTGGCACCGTTCAGATGTCCTCGACGCCAGACATACCGGCGTCCGTAATCTGGAAACGGGCGGTGTCGCCGGTCGCTTTTGCGTGATGCTTTTCCAGCGTGGCGCGACGCTTGCCGCCGCGGAAGCGATCCAGCCGGAGGACGAGCGACGACCAATGATTGAGCGTGTGGCCGCCCAGGGGCCGTGCCCGATCGCCGTCAGGATCGCTGAACACCTGATTGGTAAAGGCGACGGCAAGATCATGCTTACGGGCCAGGGCCAGCAGATGTGTGATCTGGCGGGCGACCGCCCGCAGCGCCTCGCCGTCTTCCTGTTCAGTGCGCTCCAGCCGGTAGAAGCCCGTCGCGCTGTCCAGCACGATCAGATCGACCTGACTTCCGAACTCCTCGGCGTCGCGGACTGCCTCCTGTTGTTCCTCGAAGGTGTGGGCCTCGGTGAGGATGATCCGCGAGGCGAGGTCCTCGACATCGCCGCGGGCGTCGGCGAGTTGCTCCAAGCGGTCGATCGAGACGCCCTCGGTGTCGAGGTAGAGTGCTGACTCCCCCGCTGCAGCCGTCTCGACGGCCGCCCCCAGCGCGAGGTTGGTCTTCCCGGCCGCCGGCTGCCCGTAGATCTGCGTGACGGCACCGCGTTCGAGGCCCCCGCCGAGCAGCTCGTCGACGGCGTCACAGCCGGTCGAAATTGGCTCGCTCACTGCGCGGTCCTACTGGCGGTCCGTGCAAAAACCCCGCGGATCGACGGCCCCTGAACAGCGAGTGAGTTTGGCACCCGTTACTGCCCGTCGACGCCACGAGCGCCGTCCACATCGGCAACGTATCGGTCGAGATTCTCTCGGATGGTTTCGGGATCGTCGAGATCCGTCCAAGCACAGTGAATCGGCGGTCGCCACCAGCCACGGCGTCTGATCGTGAGTGTCGTCTCGGTCTGTTCGACACTCGTGATTCGATTCCAGCGGTCGAGGCGACGGATAACGGACCGCGTGCGCTCCAGTCCGGACGGTCTGGCACGGTAGGTCCAGGACTCCCCGAGGTTCAGCAGGACAAAGCCGGAGACATAGGCGATCCAACCGAAGACTGTCACGGCGATGCCACCGGGAACCAGATCGAGAAACGCCGTGAGGAACCCGACAGCGATCATCGCCAGGGAAGTCCCCACGACACCGATCCGCCACAGCCGTGGCCACCCCGCCTCCCACTCGCACTCGATCGGTTCGTCGGCGAGGATCGCGTCGATGTACCGTGTTCGGGACATCGCCGCCAGCAAGATACCGAACAGGCCGCCGATATAAGCGACGGCGAACACGGCGATCACTGCCATCTCGGTGGGGAATGCACTCACCTCGCCGGCGACGAGGTATCCAGCCGCCGTGACGCCAGCCACCACGACGAACGCCCACTGGCGGCGTGACCGCCCCAGTCGTTCGGGCAAGCCCGCCAGCCGACGGACGGCAAATGCCGTCCCGATCGTGGTCACGGTCACGACGACGAGAAACGCCACGTACAGTGCTGCCGCCCCGCTGATCCCTGACTGCACGGCCAGGGCAAGAGCTGCTGGGGTCACGAGCGCAGTCACGTAGAGTCCTCCCGCGAGGGCGTACGTCGTGTCGACGCGCTCCGCGACCGCCCCACCGGGAGCGGATCCCAGATCCGCTCCTCGTTCGGAGCGACTGAACGGGCCCATATCGGACTCTGTCCTTCCAATATGTTAATTATTTCGAACGTTCGAGGTAGCAGTAATATCAGTCGAGTCCGAGACTTAGTTTCAGCGCGTCGTCGATCTCCACCATCGTCCCTGTATCGAGGCTCCCGAGTACCGAGTGGATCCGCTTCTCGATCGATACGACGCGAATCTGGTCAAGCCGGACCGAAGAGTCCTTCTCGAACGGAGAGTCATTCGCCTCGACGAGTACCTCAAACGGGTATCCCCGGTACGTTCCAGTCGCCGGGGCGACGATCGTCGTACTCGAATTCGCGTTCCCAACGTCGTTCTGGACCACGACGGCGGGTCGGGTTTTCTTCATCTCGTGGCCCTCGGCGGGATCGAGTCTGCCGATCACGACATCTCCCCGCCGAACCTCGGGAGGACCACTCATTCATCGAGATCCTGCCAGGCCTCTTTCGACGTTTCGTCCCACTCTTCAGCGAGTTCAGCTGCTCCTTCGGACGCCTGGCGGTACGCGGCCGCCAGTTCGTCGTCGTCAGGGCCGTCGGTTTCGACATCGACGACGGCGACGGTCACCCGCTTGTTCGCGTATTCCGTTCCGAGGTAGATCCGCCCCCGGTCGTCTGTCTCGTTGGTCTGGAGTTCGTCGGCATCCACCTTCATGGTGCCCACTATTACCCACGGCAGCATGAATCTTCCCGTGTTGCGGTTGGAGACGACAGGCACCGAGCGTACCAAGTACGTCGGCCGCAATACTCCACCGTGATCGTTGTCGCCACTGCGGACTTCGAACTCTATCACGGCGTGGTCACGGAGCTGCGCGACCGCGGCGTGACGTTCACCACCATCGAGCCAGACGACGATCTCCCCGACCGGACCGAGGCGGTCGTCGTGGGTCCCGACGAGTCGATCGACATTCCGGCGGATGTCGCAGTCGTCGAGGCCGATCCCGCCGAACCCCGGCGCGCCGTCGAGGATCTCCTGGCGATCATGCGAGGCGAGGGCGGGCGGATCATCGTCGGCGTCGATCCGGGCGAGAAGCCCGGGATCGCGGTGCTGGCCGGGGATGTGGTGATCGGTGCTTTCCAGGTCCCGGCCGATCAGGTCGGCGAAGTCGTCCGTCGGGAAGTTGAGGACGCCGCGGACCCGCTGGTCCGGATCGGCGACGGCGCGCGACTCGTCGGCTCGCGGATCGTGGACGACCTCGAAGCCGTCCCCGTCGAGGTGGTCGACGAGACCGGGACGACGCCGTACCTCGGGACGGGAGCGAGAGGGATGGGCGACGTGCTCGCGGCCGTCAATATCGCCCGGATCGAGGGCGAGCGCGTCGATTCGATCGACATCGACCCGACGACGGGAGAACTCGACCGAATCAAGGAACGCTCCAGGGAGGAAAGCGAGACGAACCGTGCCATCGACGAGGCTCTGGCCCGCCGGGTCGCCGCTGGCGAGTTAACCATCGAGGAGGCGCTCGCCGAGCATCAGGTCGGGAAGGACTGACCCGCCTGGGAACGCCGCGGCCAATTCACTCGTCGAGCGCGCGCTCGGCCCGGGCCATGATCTCTCTGACTGGCCGATCCGTCTCACGCGCGACTGCCAGTGCGTCCTCGTATTCCGCACTCGCGTCGAGCCACGTCCCCTCGCGGTCGCTGGCAACCTTCACGTCGACCGGGTAGGTCTCGGCGTCGAGTTCGATGTCGACCGTCCGCGTTTCGCGCTCGGCCACCCAGCGATGCCCGGCCCCGTGCTCACGGACGCCGAGCGTGCCGGTCTCCTCGGCCAGTCGCCGGGCCACGCGATCGGCGTCCTCGGGCTTGACCACGACCTTGATCAGATGGCCGGGTCGGGATTTCTTCATCGTCGCCGGGAGGATCGAGACGTCCCGCGCGCCCGCTTCGGTCAATGTCTCCTGGAGCCCACCGAGCATCTCCGGACTCACGTCGTCGACGTTCGTCTCGAGGACCGTGATCGACTCTCGCCGGAGATCGCCTGCCGTCTCGCCGAGTAGCACCCGGAGGGCGTTCGCCCGGTCGCCCGTCTCGTGATCGCCCGCGCCGTAGCCCGACGCCCGCACGTCCATGGTTGGGAGCGTCTCGACGCCGTCAGCGACTTCGGCGAGGATCGCCGCGCCCGTCGGCGTCAGGAGTTCCCGCTCGACGGGGCCACCCTGGATCGAATAGTCGGCGTCGGCAGCGATCTCGACCACGGCTGGTGCGGGAACAGTTGTGGTTCCGTGGGCCATCGAAACTGTCCCGTCGCCGGTCGACAGCGGGGTCGTGAGGACTTTGTCTGGATCGAGATCCGCGAGCAACAGGCTCGCCCCGACGACGTCAGCGATGGCGTCGTCGGCCCCGACCTCGTGGAAGTGCGTCGCATCGAGGTCGGTGCCGTGGACTGCCGATTCGGCATTGCCCAGGCGCTCGAAGATCGCGAGTGCGCGCTCTTCGATCGCGTCCGGCAGGGCCATCCTCTCGACGACATCGATGACCTCTTCGTAGCGTCGCGTCGGGCCGTGTCCCTCTACCGTGGACTCGTGCTCGTGCGTAGCGTGATCGTGATGGTGGTCGTGGCCGTGTTCCGCTCCATGCTCGTGTTCGTGGCGCTGGGTCTCCGCGTTGTCCGCGTAGCGAACGTCGACGCTCGCGGCATCGATCCCGCCGGTCGTCGTCCGGCCGACGACGTACTCGACGCCGAGGGCGTCCTCGACGGGCGCGAGCACGTCGGGATCCCCACCGGCATCGAGCAGCGCCGCCAGGATCATGTCGCCGCTGGCACCCATCCGGCCGTCGAACGCGAGCGTGTCCATGCACATGCGGAGGCGATGCGCGACAAAAAGCGCTGGTGTCTCCGCTCGTTCTCTCCTGGCGGACGCCGGTACTGACTTGTCTTCGCCGGCCCCAGCGCCACCAATGGATGTCGTCGTCTTCGGCGCGGGCAGCCTCGGGAGTCTGATCGGCGGGTTACTCGCCCGCGAACACGCCGTCACGCTGGTCGGCCGCGAGGAGCACGCTCGCGCAGTACAGGCAGGCGGCCTCCGAATCACCGGCGAGATCGAGGACGTGGTTCACCCCCGTGCCTCGACGAACGCTCCCGACGCGACCGATATAGTGATCGTGACCGTCAAAGCCCACGACACGCCAGCGGCCGTCGAGGCGCTCTCGGCGTGTGACTGCGACGCGGTGCTCTCGCTGCAGAACGGGATGGGCAACGAGGAGCGACTGGCGGCGCTCGACACCGAGATTCTCGCGGGCACGGTAACTTACGGCGCGATTCAGGACGAACCAGGGAGCGTTCGATGTACCGGACTCGGCGAGGTGGTCCTCGGTCCGCCGGACGGTGGACGGAGTGCGCTCGCAGATCGGATCGGCGACGCGTTCAAAGCGGCGGGGATCGAGACGACCGTCGCGCCGGACATGCCCCGGCGGCTCTGGGAAAAACTTGCGGTCAACGCCGGCATCAACGCGACGACAGCACTCTCTCGTGTGCCGAACGGCGCACTCAGCGACGGCCCGCTGTCGGACGTCGCGCGCCGAGCCGCTCGTGAGACTGCCCGGGTCGCGCGATCCCGGGGCGTCGACCTGGCTGACGACGACGCAATCGCCGCGCTCGAATCCGTCGTCGAGGCGACCGCCGACAACGAATCATCGATGTATCGTGATGTCCAGTCCGGCCGCCGGACAGAGGTCGACGCGATCAACGGCCACGTGGCCGAAAGCGACGTCGAAACGCCAGCCAACGAGCTACTGGCGGCGCTCCTCCGGGGCTGGGAACGGGAGCAAAACCTGCGGAATTAGAAGGGGGCGGCCGGGCCTTCGTCGTCGTCGCTGTCCAGACTGCCGCCGCGGGAGTCGCCGGGACTCGAAGACTCCTCCATCCCGCCCATGCCGCCACCCTCCATGCCGGTGTTGGCGTGGACGGTGTTGATCTCGGGGATTTCCTTTGTCATGCGGGACTTGATCGCCTGAACCGTCATCGGCGAGATGCCACACCCGCTGCAGGCCCCGCCGAGCATAATCGTCACTTCGCCGGCCTCCTCGTCGAGATCCTGGACGGCCGCGCTTCCGCCGTGCATCTGGATCTGCGGGAAGTTGCGCCGCAGGAAGTTGACGACGCGCTGTTCGAGATCGGACGACCCTTCCTGTGACTCTGTGCTCATTGTGACTCTACGTAGCCGAGCTGTGGCTTTAGGCCTTTGGACTCCGACAACTACCGCGCCTCCTCGAAATCAAAGACGGAGCGCAGTTGGGTTTCGAGTTCGCCGGTGTACTCCCCGAGGACCGTCTCCAGGCGGTCGGCGTCCACGTCGGGGAGTCGATCACTGGCGTCGTCGGGCAACTCGATCCGGAACTCGCCGTCTCCCTCGTAGAAGGGCTCGCTTTCGGCGAGGATTCGCTGGTCGATCCCGTGGATCAGGTCGGAGTCGTGGCGCTCGGACATCGCTTCGAACGCCCGGCGATAGGCCTGCTGGAGTTCGGTGAAGTAGTGCTCGTACTTGTCGGTGAAGCGGTCCGGGTCGAAGTCGGTCATGTGTGACCTTTCTCGGAACGGGGCAAAAACCCGGCGTCGCCGGCAGCCTACTCGTCGGGTTCGCGCCCGGGGTCGCTCGACCGGGCAGGCGTCACTCTCGCGGTCGTTCGTCGTCGGCTGCGATCGGAATGTTGGCCCGGTTGTCGGGGAACGCGAGGACGTACAGCGCGATCCCGAGAATCCCCGCGAAGACGATCCCCGCGATTGCGATGAGTCCGTCCGATGTCGTCACGAGTTCGCCGGCGGCGAGTGTCCCGTTCATGACGAGAACGAGCACCAGAACGATGAGCGTCGTCATCACGCCGAAGGCAAATCCCGCGCCGAGTAAGAGTCGGTCGTCGTCGGTGATCGCCGGTGTGGTGTCTGGGGCCATCAGTTCGTTCAGTAATCCGGCCGCTCGTTTATAACCCGTGGCCTGCCAGGCCGGGGCCTCGCGCGTTCAGTAGAACTCCCGGACGAGCCGATCGGCGCGTTCGGGCGCGCCGTCGGGAATGTCGGCCATGTTCCGATCGATCCCCTCACGTTCGCTGAAGGGAACGCTGTCCTCGTTCTGATAGAGGACGCCGATGTGTTCGGCCCCCGGGTCCATGATGCGATCCTTGGCCGCCTCGTAGTTACCGGGATCGTGATCGGTTTCGTCGAGGTTGACGATGCTGTCCCGGAAGTAGTCGTAGGTGTCGACGTCGTTGAACGTCACGCACGGCGAGTAGACGTTGACGAAGCCAAAACCGTCGTGTTCGATCGCCTGCTGCACCAAGTCGGCGTGGCGCTGGGAGTCCGAGGAAAACGACTGGGCGATGAAGGTCCCGCCGGCAGCCAGTGCGAGTGCCTGTGGATTGACCGGCGGCTCGACGGTCCCGTCCGGCGACGTCGCGGTTTCGAATCCCTGTCGCGAGGTGGGCGAGGCCTGGCCCTTCGTCAGGCCGTAGATCCGGTTGTCCATCACGACGTAGGTGATGTCGATGTTCCGTCGGACGGCATGGATGAAATGGCCCACCCCGATCGAGTAGCCGTCGCCGTCCCCGCCGGCGACCATCACTTCCAGGTCGGGGTTGGCGAGCTTGACGCCAGTGCCGACCGGGAGTGCGCGGCCGTGGACGCCGTGCAGCGCGTAGCTGTGCATGTACGTCCCGATCTTGCCAGAACAGCCGATCCCGGCGACGACGAACGTGTTGTCCGGGTCGTTGCCCGTTTCGGCGAGGGCTTTCATCATGCCGTTCATCGTCCCGAAGTCACCGCAGCCGGGACACCAGGTCGGTTGCTTGTCAGATTTGAAGTCCGTGAAGTGCGTGTCGGAACTCATCGTTTCACCTCCTGTGGGGCGCGTTCGCCGGCGATCGCCCCTTCGATCTCGTCGGCGAGTTCGTCGGCCTTGAACCGGACGCCCGTGTACTTCGTGACGCGCTGGACGCGCGTCAGTGTGTCGTGCTCGATCAAGTCCGCGAACTGCCCCGTCGCGTTACACTCGACGACGATCACGTTCTCCGCAGCCTCGACCTCGTCGGTCAGATCAGGCCGCGGATAGATATAGGGCACCGAGAGGAACCGGACGTCGATTCCGCGATCGTCGAGCATGCCCAGGGCCTCCCGCATCGCCCCTTCGTTGGAGCCCCACGAAATGACGAGCGTTTCGGCGTCGCCATCCCCGAACTCCCGGTAGTCGAAGTCCTCCCGGTCGCGGGCGGTGTCGACCTTCCGCTGGCGCTTCTGTACCTGTTCGACGCGGACGTCCTCCTCTTCGGTCCGGCGACCCAACTCGTCGTGTTCGAGGCCGGTCGTCATGTGTGCAGCGTCGGGCGTTCCCGGGAGCGCGCGCGGGCTGACGCCGTCCTCGGTCGCGGCGTGGGCCTTGAAGCGCCCCTTCTCGTCGAGCCACTCCTCGACTTCGTCGGGGTCGACGACCTTGCCGCGGTCGATCTCGACACTTTCCATGTCGAAGCGCTCCGGCGAGTAGGTTTGCTCGGTGACTGCAAGCGCGAGATCTGCTGTCAGGTAGACCGGGAGCTGGTACTTTTCGGCGAGGTTGAACGCCTCGACGGTCCGGTCGAAACACTCGCCGATGGTCGTCGGTGCGAGGACGAACCGCGGGATCTCGCCGTGCCCGCCATAGAGCATCGCGTTCAGGTCACCCTGTTCCTGCTTTGTGGGCATCCCGGTCGATGGCCCCGAACGCATCACGTTGGCGATCACGAGGGGTGTCTCGCTCGTGGCGACCAGCCCGAAGGTCTCGCTCATCAGGTCGATCCCCGGCCCGGACGTGGCGGTCATCGCCCGCGCGCCGGCCCTGGCCGCGCCCAGCGCCATGTTGATCGCCGATAACTCGTCCTCGGCCTGGACGACCGCGCCGCCGAAGGCCTCGATCCGCCCGGTGAGGTACTCCATGATGTCCGTCGCGGGCGTGATCGGATAGCCCGCATAAAACCGACAACCGGCGGCGATCGCGGCCATGCCGATGGCCTCGTCACCGTTCAGCAGGACGTAGTCCTCGTCGGTCGTTTCGAGGGAGAACTCCTCGCTGTAGTCGGTCTCTTCGCGGACGAAGTCCCGTCCGAGTCGGGCCGCTTCCCGGTTGTTCGAGACGATCGCCTCGCCTTTCTCGCCGAAGCGCTTGACCAGGGCTTCGTCGAGATATTCGACGGGGAAGCCGGCGACTTCGCTCGCGGCCCCCAGCGCGACAACGTTTCGCATGATCGCCCCGCCGGCCTTCTCGGCAAGGCTGTTGAGTGGGATCTCTAGGCCGATCATGCCCTCGGGAACTTCGACGTCGGCCATCGTCGTCTGCTCGCCGTCGTAGATGATGACGCTGCCCTCCTTTAGTTCGTCGAGGTTCTCGTCGATGGTCCGCTCGGTGAGCGCGATCAGGATGTCCAGCCGATCGACCACGCTCTCGACGCGCTCGACGGCGGTCCGGACCTTATAGGCGGTGTACCCGCCCCGGATGCGCGAGGCGAAGTCCTTGGAGGTGAAGACGTGGCGACCGGCCCGCGAGAGCGCCCGGGCAAAGATCTTGCCCGTCGAGTCGATCCCGTCGCCGGCCTCCCCGCCGATGGCCCAATTGAGATCGTTTACCATGTAGGTCCGAACTATCCCGCCACCGAGAAAAAGCCTTCTGCAACCTGCAGTTTGCGGGGCGTATCGTGTTCGGGCACACTTCAGGCACGATCGGTGATGCCGGCCCCGCAAATCCGGCTGTTGGGCGTGCTCGACGCCGAACCAACCGTGCGGCTGTCTGACGTGCGTCGGACCGGAGGGGAAAGATAATTAGTCCTGACCCGCTACGAGTCATTTAAATATGGACTCTATCATCGACGACGCCATGGAGGAGACCGACGACGACCCCGAGGAGTCGCCGGTCGAGGGGAGCACCGAATCGACAGACACGTCGGCCGAGGAACCGGCGACGTCCGGCCAGATGACCGACGAGGAACTCGCCGACGTCGTCGAGGACCTCGAAACCAAGATCACGGTCGTCGGCGCGGGGGGCGCTGGCGGCAACACGGTCACCCGGATGATGGAGGAGGGGATCCACGGCGCGAAGCTGGTCGCGGCAAACACCGACGCCCAACACCTCGCCGACGAGGTCAAAGCCGACACGAAGATCCTGATCGGCAAGAAGCGCACCGGCGGTCGGGGGGCCGGCTCGGTGCCGAAGATCGGTGAGGAGGCCGCCCAGGAGAACATCGAGGACATCCAGCAGTCCATCGACGGCTCGGACATGGTGTTCGTCACGGCCGGTCTCGGCGGCGGGACGGGCACCGGCGCTGCGCCGGTGATCGCACAGGCCGCCCAGGATTCGGGCGCGCTGACGATCTCGATCGTCACGATCCCCTTCACCGCGGAGGGTGAGCGACGGCGGGCCAACGCCGACGCCGGCCTGGAGCGCCTCCGTGCCGTCAGCGACACCGTGATCGTCGTGCCGAACGATCGGCTGCTCGATTACGCCCCGTCGATGCCGCTGCAGGACGCCTTCAAGATCTGTGACCGCGTCCTCATGCGCTCGGTGAAGGGCATGACGGAACTCATCACCAAGCCCGGCCTGGTCAACGTCGACTTCGCCGACGTTCGGACGATCATGGAGAACGGCGGCGTCGCGATGATCGGCCTCGGCGAGTCCGATTCGGAGAACAAGGCCCAGGACTCGATCCGGTCGGCCCTGCGCTCGCCGCTGCTGGACGTCGAGTTCGACGGTGCCAACAGCGCCCTCGTGAACGTCGTCGGTGGCCCGGACATGTCCATCGAGGAGGCCGAGGGCGTCGTCGAGGAGATCTACGACCGGATCGATCCGGACGCCCGGATCATCTGGGGCGCGTCGGTCAACCACGAGTACGACGGCCAGATGGAGACGATGATCGTCGTCACGGGCGTCGAGAGTCCACAGATCTACGGCAAAAGCGAGGCCGAGCGCGAGAAGGCCGCCCAGCGCATGGGCGACGACATCGATTACGTCGAGTAGCGCTCCTCTCGCTTGCGCCCGCTGGTTGCTCGTTTGCCTGCTCTCAGCGTCGAGAGCCATCAATAGATAGAAAAGCCCCGAGTTGCAACCCTCTTCCATGGACGTTCCGTACGATATCACGTCATACGTGCGGGTACTCAAGCTCGCGAGTACCCCCTCCTGGCAGGAGTTCTCTCAGATCGCGAAGATCGCGGGCGCGGGCATCCTCCTGGTCGGATTGCTCGGGTTCGTCATCTTCGTCCTCATGGTACCGCTATCGGGTGGTCTGTGATGGGGATCTTCGCCGTCAAGACCACGGCCAGTCAGGAGCGCACCGTCGCCGACATGATCATGAACCGTGAGGAGGACTCGGTCCACGCCGCACTCGCGCCGGACAGCCTGACCTCCTACGTCATGGTCGAGGCAGAGGATGCTTCGGTATTCGAACGGATTCTCGACGAGATACCCCACGCCAACGGCGTCGTCCAGGGCAAGTCCTCGATCAAGGAGGTCGAGCACTTCCTCTCGCCGACGCCGGATGTCGAGGGGATCGCCGAGGGCGACATCGTCGAACTCATCGCCGGCCCGTTCAAGGGCGAGAAGGCCCAGGTCCAGCGAATCGACGAGGGTAAAGATCAGGTCACGGTCGAACTCTACGAGGCGACGGTTCCGATTCCCGTGACGGTTCGTGGGGATCAGATCCGCGTACTCGATTCAGAAGAGCGGTAACGTACCGCGAGCAAGGCGAGCGGTTTGGCCGGTCGAGTGGAACGAGACCGGTTTTTCGCCCACGTTTTTCGAGGAGCGGTTCGCGACCGAAGGGAGCGAACCCGACGAAGAAAAAGGTGGCAGCGTGACGGTGGAACTCTACGAGGGGAACGAAGGAGCCCTGTGTTACTGAAGAACGGAACGCTTCCACTGCGTGTTGCGTGCCGGCGTTTTCCTACCGCCACTGGCGGTAGCTGATTTCGCCAGCATCCGATCGGCGGTCTCTGGCATCCTTCTTGACTTTCGGACAAGTCCCGAACCAGCAAACTTTGCATCGAAAAGCCAGTTTGCGACGCAAAGTTTATTGAACGGCGGGCGGATACCGGAATCGTACGCATGATCCCCGCTGTCGTGACGGCCCTTCCCCAGAGCCGACGTGGTACCCCTGGTCGCGAGCGTCGAGAGGCATCGAGGCGAGACCCGAGTCGACCGCCCTCGGGAGGTATCCGCGGATGACCGCCATCGAGATCGACGACCTCGGAAAGGAGTACGGTGATCTGACTGCCCTCGATGGGCTCGACCTCAGCGTCGAGACGGGCGAAGTCTACGGCTTTCTCGGCCCGAACGGGGCGGGGAAGTCGACGTCGATCAACCTCCTGCTTGGCTTTCTCGATCCATCGTCGGGCTCGGCGACGGTGCTTGGCCACGATATCGAACGCGAGTCCCGGGCGCTTCGCCGGCGCACCGGTGTCCTCCCGGAGGCGTTCTCGCCCTACGAGCGACTCACTGCCCGCGAACACGTCAAATACGCGGCCGATCTCAAGGACGTGGCTGTCGACCCGGATGCACTCCTCGACAGAGTGGGACTCACCGAGGACGCATGGGACCGGTCTGCCGGCGGGTTCTCGACCGGGATGGAGCAGCGACTCGCGCTGGCCTGCGCACTCGTTGGTGATCCCGAGGTGTTGATCCTCGACGAACCCTCATCCGGGCTCGATCCGCGCGGGATGGCCAAACTGCGCGAGTTGATCCGCGAGGAAGCCGCCGACGGGACGACTGTCTTCTTCTCGAGTCACATCCTCTCGGAGGTCGAAGCGGTCTGTGACCGGATCGGGATTCTGGTCGACGGCAACCTCGTCGCCGAGGGGACGATCGACGAACTCAGAGACGGGACCGAGACGCATTCGCCGCTGGACGTTCGCGTGGATGCGGTGCCGGAGGGCTTCGACCTTACCGATCTCGATGGCGTGGCCGCTATGAGCGTCGAGGACAGCACGCTCTCTGCGCTGGTGACCGACGCCGGCGCGAAGATCGAGGTCATCCGTCGGGTCGATCAGGTCGCCGAAATCCGGGACGTCATCTCCGAGCCGGCGTCCCTGGAGGCGCTGTTCGATCGCTACGCCAACGGGGAATCGACGGATGAGCCGGTGGATGATGTCGAGAGCACGGCGGACGAGACCGACACGGAATCCCCGGAGGTGACGGCATGAGCCAGACGCTCACTGTCGCCCGGAACGATTTCCGTGACGTTCGGCGTTCGAAACTACTCTGGGGCGTGATGGGGATCTACGTCGCGTTTACGGCGCTGATCCTCTACGCGGAGGGGACAGCGTCCGAGCCTGATCTCGCCACGGCGCTGTTCAACCAGGTCTTTTTGACGACCCTGCTGCTTCCGCTGATCGCCATCGCCGGAAGCTACCTGGCGATCGCCGGCGAGCGCGAGTCGAACACGGTCGCGTTCCTGTTGAGCCAGCCGACCTCGCGGGCGGCCGTAGTGACCGGGAAGTTCCTCTCGCGAAGTCTGCTGATCGTCGGGTCATTGCTCGTCGCGTTCGTGGTCGGGGGCCTCATCGGGGTCGTGATGTATCCCAGCCTCGAACTCGGCGTCTCGGGGACGTTTATCGTCCTGACTGTGGTGTTCGTCGGTGCGTACGTCGGGCCGTCGGTCGCCATCTCGGCGGCGACGGATACTCGATCCCGGGCGATCGCCGGTGCGGTCGGCTTCTACGTCCTTACGGACGTGTTGATCGTCTTCGAAAACTTCTCGCTGGTCGACGCGGTACGGTTCCTCTTGGCTGAGACACTCGGCCTCGAATTGGGCCAGCACTTCTATGAGTTCGTCCACAACCTCACGCCCGCCGGCTCGTATCTGAACGCGACGTATCTCATCTTTGACCCGGCGAACCACCTCCCTATCGAACCACTGGGCGTGATCCCGTTCTACCTGAAACCCTGGTTCAGTGTCGTGATCCTGCTCGCATGGACTGTCGTGCCGCTGGCGATCGGCTACTGGCGCTTCCGGGGTGCGGAACTCGGGTGATCGACCGATGAGTGACGAAGACGTCGACCCGGCGGAACTCCAGCGACAACTCGACGATATCAAGGGCGCGATGGGGCTTGCCGAGCGGTATCCCGGCCGCGCTCGACTGTGGTTGCTCGCCGGCGTGCTCGTCGGCGCAGTCGCGCTCGGCGTTCAGGTGACCTTTTTCTTCCACGAGACGCTTTCCGCGACGGCGTACGTCCTCATTTGGGGCGTGTTCGTCGTCGTGGCCGTCCTGGCGCTGTGGGTGATGGCTACCAGGCTCCCCCGCAACGACGCGCCCGAGACAGCGCCGAGCTGGCGCGCCCTCTTCGGGTCGCTGGGTGCGTTCCTCGTCGCGGCCACCAGCGTCCCGGGGAAGGTCGCCGGACAGGTCGATGGACTCGACCGGGCGACCCTGTACTTCGGGCTCGTGATCGCCGTCCTCGGACTGGCGTTGCTCCTGACGGGCGTCGTCCTTTCGGCCTACCGCGTCCGCCGCCGCGATCGCCTGGTGTTCTACGCCGGCGGCGTCTGGACGCTCGCCTTCGCCTCGATGATACCCTACGTTGCATTCCTGCGATACGTCGGCGTCGGCCTCTTCGGTGTCCTCTTTGGCCTGTACGCCGTCGTTGCGTATGCCTCCCTGACACGGTGATCCATGGACTTCGACACACTCGTCCACCAGCCGACGCGGCTGCAACTCTTCGCGTATCTGTACCGGTACGGCGAGTCGAGCTTCTCGGAAATTGTTGAGGAACTCGACATGACGGAGGGCAATCTCGCCAGCCACATGAACAAACTCGAGGATGCCGATTGCGTCGCCGTCGAAAAGCAGTTCGTGGATGGCTCCCCGCAGACGACCTACCGACTGACCGATCACGGCCGCGAGAAGTTCGAGGAACACGTCGGCCAGCTAGAGGCACTGATCGAGAGTCTCGAGGAGTGAGACGCATCTGCACCGACCCTACGGGGCTTCGACGCCGGTGATCTCGAAGCGAGCGCCGCCGTCCTCGCTGTCGGTCACAGCGACGTCCCAGTCATGTGCGTCGGCGATCTCGGCGACGATCGCGAGCCCGAACCCGATTCCGTCCTCGCGGGTCGTATAGCCACTCTCGAAGACGGTTTCTCGTTCGTCCGGCGGGATACCCGGCCCGTCGTCGGCGACGTAGAACCCGTCCGCCATGGAGCCGACCGTGATCTGTACGTCTTCGCCCCCGTGTTCGACCGCGTTGCGAAAGAGGTTCTCCAGCAGCTGTCGAACCCGGCTCCGGTCGGCACGGATCGGCCGGTTCGATTCGACGGACAGCGTCGCCTCGGCTGTCTCGACGGCGTCCCAGCAGTCGGCACAGATCGTCTCGAGGTCGATACGTTCCATCTCGTCGATCCGTTCGCCTTCCCGGGCCAGTTGGAGGATATCGTCGATCAGGACAACCATTCGGTCGATCGCTTTCGCCGCGACGTCCAGGTGCTCGCTGTCGCGCTCGTCCAGGGCGAGCTGGACCCGTGCCTCGGCGACGTTCAACGGGTTGCGGAGGTCGTGGCTGACGATGCTGGCGAACTCTTCGAGACGCTCGTTCTGGCGTTCGAGCTCACGACGTCTGTCACGGAGTTCCTCCTCCCGGTCCGTCCGGATGAGAGCTGCTTCGACCATGTCGCCGAAGACACGGGCGAGCGAGACGTCAATGTTTTCGAAGGCGTCCGGTTCCGTCGATCCGATGTTCATCACGCCGTACTCGCCCAGCGGGAGGATGATTTCACTCCGGATCGGCGTTTGGGGATTGTGCCGGTCGTTCACCGCGCTCATCTCGTCGATCACCAGTACCTCTCCGCTCCAGAAGGCGTCCCACGAGAGGCTCTCCGTCCCGGTATAGCTCGGCATCTCACCCACCAGTTCCGCGGCAGCGTCGGTCCAGGCGGCCGGTTCCAGTGTCTCGCTGTCCTCGTCGTAGAGCCAGACAGTGTTGATCTCCTGGCCCAGCACACTCGCGACCGTCTCGACGGCGTGCTCGGCAACGGCATCCTGATCCGGTGTCGTGATGAACGGGCGCGTTCGTTCGTGGAGGGCTTCGAGAGTGTCCTCGCGACGCGTCCTGTCGGTGACGTCCCGGCCCACGGCGACAATCCCACAGAAGCGCCCGTCGATAGTCAGCCGACTGAGCCGATACTCGAAATAGATCGGATCGGCGTCGGGGATCTCCATCGTGAACTCCCCGCGGTACTCCTCGCGTTCGCCATCGACGAGTTCCCGGTAGGGGTCGTCCGAACGCGCTTCGCGAAGCTCCCGGATGAACGGGCTGGGTTCGCCGACAAGCTCCGCCGCCGTCATTTCGTGGACTGCTGCCATCGCGTTGTTGACGACCGTGTACTTTCCGTTCTCGTCCATGACCGTTGCTGGATCGAGCATCGCGTCGAGGATCTGCTGGTACTGTCTGAGCTCGCGTTCGCGTTCCTTGTGGTCGGCGATGTCCCGACCGGTTCCGGCCACCCCGAGCACGTCGCCGGACGAGTCGGTCAATCGCGTCCCGGTGAACTCGTAGGTGATCCGTTCGCCCTCGGTCGTGAGCACGTCCGCTTCCACAACTGCCCTGCCAGTCCCAAGCGCCTCGTCGATCGCGTCGGCGACGCGCTCGCGTTCTTCTGGTGGGAAAAAGTCGGTCGCCGCCATCGTCTCGATCTCCTCGTCGTCGTAGCCGGTCACCGCACCGAGGCGATCGTTCCAGCGACGGAGGCTGCCATCGGGATTGATCAGGTATAGCACATCTTCGAGGCTGTTGAGTGTTTCCTCGATGAACGCACGCTCGGCTTCAAGTTTCGACTGTCGTTCCTTGCGCTGGGTAACATCTCTGGTTGCACCGACGATCTCGACGACCGTGCCCGCCTCGACGACGGGTGCGAGTTTCGTGTGAAACTGCCTGGGTTCGTCGTGGGGACCGACCGGCAACGCCACTTCGTATTCGATCGGTTCTTCTCGGTCGACGCACTCACGATACTGGGTCTCGATTTCGGTCCCGAATTCAGCGCCGTAGATGTCGGTGGGGCTTTTCCCTTCGATGTCCTCGGTCGAGTGGCCGGTCAGCGCCTCGTACGCCCGATTTACCCGCCGGATCCGAAACCGCTGCTCGGGGCTGACGTCGACCAGGAAGATCCCATCCTGGGCGTGTTCGAACACCGTCTCCGCCTGGCTCCGATAGCGTTTCCGTTCCAGCAATTGGGTGAACCACCGGGCGAGCAGCTCGAAGAACGTCTTCTCGTCGTTGGTGAACGGTTCCTCACGCGGGTCGCTGCTGACGTAACACAGTGTGCCGAACAACTCACTCTCCACGAGCAGTTTCCGGCCGATGTAACAGCCCAACTCGAAGTGCTGGTAGGCAGGATCGTCCTCCCAGCCAGCTCCTGGGGCGTCGTGAACGTCGAAGATCGAGTCGGAGTCGATCGTTCGTCGACAGTACGTTTTCGAGAGGTCGGTTACTCCCTTCTGGACGATTTCGGACCCGGTCACGCTGATCACTTCGTGTCGGTTCCGATCCTCGTCGATCTTGACGAGATGGCCGTTTTCAGCGCCGAGGCGCTCGCGGCCCAGTTCGAGCAACTGATGGGCTTTCTCGTCGGTTGTGGTGTCCGGATCGGCGGTGATATCCAGAAGTTCCCGCCGATACCGCTCGCTTTCGCGCTCCCGTTGGTCGTACCGGGCGACCGTGATCTCGGCTTCGCGGCGGGAGACGAGATTTTCGATCCGATTGGCCAGTACCGTGTACTGATCGGTCCCGCTTCCCTTCTGGAGGTACTCGCTCACCCCGGCCGAGATTGCCTCACTGGCGATCGTCTCGCTTCCTTTGGCGGTGAACAGAACGAAGGGTAGGTCAGGGTGGTCCCGGCGAACGGCTTTGAGAAATTCGATCCCGTCTTGGCCCGGCATCTCGTAGTCCGAAACGATACAGTCGTAGGCATTCTCCGTGAGGCGATCCAACCCATCCGCGGCACTCGTCGCAACGTCGACCGTGAACCGCTCGTTTTTCCGCTGTAAAAATTCGGCCGTGATATCGAGGAAGTCCGGTTCGTCATCGACGTGGAGGATACGGACCGACTCGGTTGTCTCGCTCATGTTCGTTCCAATATGGGATGTTTTCACAATGCAAGGTAATAAGTTGTAGGCACGCCGGTACTTTTCAGTGGATGCTCGGGGCGGCCCTGAGCGGTTGTGACTGCGTGGAATTGATTGGCACTCACCGGACGCGACCGACGGGAGCGTCCGGCCTTTTTGGTCGAGCTTTTTGCGAGGAGGGTCGCCCTGCGACCCTCCGAAGTAAAAAGGTCGTCCTTACATGTAGCCGAGATCGCGCAGCCGTTCCATCAGGTCTTCCTTGTCCTGGGCGCGGCCGGCGCGCTCGGTCGTGTTGGCCATGTCCTGGAGCCAGGCGGGCTCTTCGGCGGATTTGTCCGTACTGACCTGGCTCCCGAGCGACCGGAAACCGGCGAAGTACTTGGGGCTGACCGGGACGTCTTCCTTCTCGACGCCTTCCGGCAGATCGTCCTGGCCCTGCGGGACGTACCCATCGTCCGGAAACGCCTCGACCGTGTCCGGGACCGCGAAGTGCCAGAAGGCCTCCCAGACATCCGGTTCGGCGAACTGGAGGATCGGCTGGATCCGGTCGTGGGGCGGGTAGATGTCGGGGTCGTGGCGCGGGCTGAAGAACGTCTCGTCGGCGCGGGCCTCCTGTTCGTCCCAGCGGACGCCGCTGAGGATCCCATCGACGTCGTGCTCTTCGATGGCGTCGTTGAGCGCGACGGTCTTCAGCAGGTGGTTGCCCACGTAGGTATCCAGCAGGAACGGGAACGTATCTTCCTCGTATTCGAGGATGTTCCGGATGTGGTGCTGGTTGTGCTCGCTCAGCGAATCGACAGGGATGTCGTCACCGGGTTCGAGCCCGTTCGCCTCAACGTACTCGCCGACGTCGGTGTTACGGGCCCAGATGACTTCGAGGTCCCATTCGTCGGCCCAGTGTTCGACGAAGTCGATGAGCTCGTCGAAGTGCTGGTAGTGGTCGATGAACACGACCGGGGGGACCTCGAGATCGAAGCGGTCGGCGACCTCTTTGACGAAGTAAAGCGTCAGCGTCGAGTCCTTGCCGCCGGTCCACATCACGACCGGGTTGTCGTACTGTTCGAGCCCTTCCTTCGTGACCTCGATGGCCTTCTCGATCTTGTGCTCGATGCTCGGATAATCCGCGGGGTCCTCGCCGTCGCCGTCCGAATAGTCGACGTCGAGATACGCGGGGAAGTCGGCTGCGCTCGTCATGCGTGTAATTACATATAATTAGGCTCCGCAAGAGTCTTTCGAAACGGACAATCCAGCCCGTCGGGAGCGTCGCCTCAGTGGATGAATTCGTTGTCGCGCCAGTCGACCCCGCCTTCTCCCTCGTCGTCGGCGGGGTCCTCGGTGACGGCGACGGAGGCTGGCGTTCGTTCGCCGTCGACGATCTGGACCGCCTGTAGTTCCTCGTCGACCGCCACGATCGCCGTGAGTGTCCCCTTCTCGGCAATCTCGGCGATGCCACACAGCACTTCGAACATCGGGAACTGCAGGGTCGTGTTCTGCAGTACCGTCTCGCGGTCCCCCTTGAAGCAGGCGTACTCGACGAGTTCGGATTCGATCTCCTCTTCCTCCTCTTCGAGTGCGCCCCACTGGCCGCCACCGCCGGTCCCGCGTGGGGGTTCGGGTTCTTCCTCGTAGACGCGATTTTCGGTCACGCTGGCCTTGAGCTGGGCGGTCGGCGTGTATTTGCTGATGCTCTCATCAGTGGCGACCGCGCTCAAAATCAGCGTGTTGTTCCGTCGCGTGATCTCAACGTCGTCGATCTCTTCGGGCAACTCGGGGTCGTCGAAGTGATCGTGGACGTCTTCGAGGGGCAGTTCGAGCGTCGAGTGGAGTCTGTATACGCGGCTCGTCATGGTTTGAACAGGGAATATGGCCGTCTCGCGCGACGATTGTGTAACACCAATATTCGTGTGCTTATACGGGGCCCGGGCATATATGGCCTGCCCTTTCCACCACAGATCACCGACTCCATCTATCGCCCTTAGAGAGCCGTTGGCCCCGATACTCTCTGGGAACCGGATTGGCGTGTGCCCGGAACATGGGGCCAGTAACTCGCCGTTCCAAACGGTTTTGTTCGCCCACGCCGGTCATTTTGTATGAGCATTCACGTCGCAGTCGTTGGCGCATACGGAAGTGCCGGCGCGGCAGTCGCCGGTGATCTGGCCGACGATCCCGAGATCGAACTCACACTGATCGACGACGGCGACCCCGGCGGTGGCCTGTGTATTCTCCGCGGATGTATGCCCTCAAAGGAAGTACTCTCGGCCGCCGAGCACCGATTTGCGGCCCGGAAAGACGAGCGACTCGTCGGTGAGGTGCCGGATGTCGATATCGAAGCCGTCGTCGAGCGCAAGAACGAGCATACCTCGGGATTCGCACAGCATCGCCGCGACGCGATCGCCGAACTTGCCGAGCAGGACAACGTCGAGTTCATCCACGACACTGCTCGATTCGTCGATGATCGGGTTCTCGACGTCGACGGCCGTCGGATCGAGCCCGATTACGTCGTCATTGCGACGGGCTCGAACGTCGCGATCCCGCCGATCCCCGGCATCGAGGATGTCCCGGTCGGGACAAGTGCCGACGTCCTCGACCGGACCGAGTTCGGCGATTCGGCGATCGCCCTGGGGCTGGGGTACATCGGGCTGGAACTCGTCCCGTACCTGACCGAGGCCGCCGACATGGATCTGACTGTCGTCGAGGCGCTCCCCGACGTCCTCGAGGAGGCCGACGAGCCCTTCGGCGAGGAACTGCTCGACTACTACAAGGCGCACTTCGACGTCGACGTGCTGCTGGACGCCGAGGGAACGTCCGTCGAGCAGACAGCGGACGGCGGCGTCCGGATGACCGTCGACGCCGGTGGGGAAACGCACACGGTCGAAGCCGACGAACTGTTCGCCTTCACCGGCCGCGAACCGGCACTCGACCGCCTCGGCATCGAGAACACGTCACTCTCGCCAGGCGAAAGCTGGGTCTCCGACACGATGCAGGCCGCAGGCGACGACCGGGTGTTCGTCGTCGGGGACGTCAACGGCCGCGAACCGATCCTTCACGTCGCCAAGGAAGAGGGCTTTACCGCCGCGGACAATATCCGCCATCACCGTGACGGCGACACCCTCGAGGAGTACGAGAACGTCCACCACCACGTCATCTTCTCGGGGCTCGGCGTCCTCCCCTATGCCCGCGTCGGCCACTCGGTCGAGTCCGCCGAGGCTGCCGGCCTGGACTTTGTGACGGCCACTCGGGACGCATCAAGCGACGGCGTGTTCAAGACGAAAGACGTTGCCGACGGCCTCGCCCGACTCGTCGTCGGCACCGACGGCACGGTCCTGGGGTATCAGGGACTGCACTATCACGCCGACGTGATGGCCAAGACGATGCAACTCGCCGTCGAGATGGAACTCGACGTCCGGGAGATCCCCGACCGGGCCTACCACCCGACGACGCCCGAAGTTCTCGACGGCCTCATCGGCGATACGGCGGCAAAACTCGACTGACTTCCATCCCGGTGGAGCCGGGGGTGGTGTATTCCATGACATGGGGCAGGATCGGCGTCGAAAAATGCGTTCGGCAGGTGAGTGAGCTGATTGTCGCTCAAAGACGGTTCTCTTCCAGAACTAGTCGGACACCATGATGATCGTGCTTTCCGGATTGTTCTCACGTTCATCGTTGGTGATTGCGACGACGCAAAGGCATTCGTTAGACTGAAATATAGGCTATTGTACCATTTGGGATATGCCCTCCGTGACACGTCGTGGAGCCCTCGCCGTCCTCGGAAGCGTCGTTGGCGGCATCGCTGGCTGTGCCAGTCTCCGCGGGAGAGAATCGCCCCCGATTCAGCGCTCGTGGCATACGGGAATTCACGAGTGCTCATCCGTCGCCATGACCGCCACAGGCCATCTCCTTGCTGGCTGGCACGGTCCGTTCCGCGACCAGCCAATCGTCGCTGGCCTGGATCGCACCACCGGGGAAACCACGTGGACGGTGACAGTCGGGAAAGGCAAAAACTCACCCATTGGTGTCGATGGCGGCCAGGCTTATGCCATTTCGAAGGCCGAAACGATGATCGCCGTCGATGCGGCCGCTGGTGACACCATCTGGCAGCGCCCGCTTGCTCCGATCGACGATGCTGACCCCGGCGTCGTCGAGTTTGCCCCGATTCCTCTCGGCGACCGTCTTGTGGTCCCGATCTCCGGCACCGAAGATGACATCCCTGATCGGTTGGTCGTGGTCGACCGCGCCGACGGTGAGACGCGTTTCATCCACCCATTGCCCGCGTCGCTGTCGGGTGCTCCTGGCGCGACAGCAAATGGGGTGATTGCACCCCTCGTCGACGGCCGTGTTCTCTTCCTCGATCGGACTGGGGCGGTCGAATGGACTCGCGAGATTGGGGCGGCGCTCTCAGCCGTGAGTGCTGTTGATGGGGCTGCATATCTCGGTGCCGCCACGGAGGAACTACTGGCGATGGACTCCACGACTGGGAGCGTACTGTGGCGTGGCCAGTTGTCAAATACCGTGTTCACTCGTCCGCTAGTGGCCGATGACCGCGTGTACGTTGGTGGTGCCGACTACACTCTCCGGGCGTTCGACACGGTCTCGGGCCAGCAGCTCTGGCGCGATGACCTCGGGAACGCCGTGACGCACGGCCCACTGCCGGTCGGTGATCGCCTGGTGACGCTGGTCGGCGGGAACCACCGCATCCGTGGCTCAAGCGGCACTATCCCGTTCGACCCGACCGTTCTCTATGTCCACGAACAGGACGGGACACGTGTCCGGACAGTTCCGCTTGATGGGCGGCCCTTCGAGGACGGCGGCGGCGTGGAGTGGGCACAGGCAGCTGGCGAGACCGTCTATCTGGGACAAACGTTTGGTCTGACACGGCTCGCCCCGGAGGCGATTACCGATGCGTGAACCCGACACCGCTGGCGATACACAGAACTCTCGACAGCCCGCAACCAAGCGAGAAGGCAGCCGGTACTACTCTCGCCGTCAGGCCCTCGTCTCGCTTACGTCGGTTGGGACGCTCGCGCTGGCCGGGTGCAACTTCCAGTCGGTGATGACAGGTGTGCAACCACTTTGGGAACGGGATTTCTCGTCTGCGATGGCCGCGGGCCCACCAGCCGCGACTGATGAACACGTTGTCGTCGGTGGACAGGATACGCAACTGCACGCGTTCAGTGCTGACGGGGAGCGAACCTTTCGCTTCGAAACCGGTGGCCCGATCGAGGCACGACCGGCTGTCCCTGCATCGGGTGGACCGGTACATGTCCACAGCACTGACGGTGACCTCTACACGGTCGGACTGTCGGGGGCGAAGCTATGGCATGTGGAGGGCCAGGCACAGAACAGATGGCTCGATCGTCAGGGCCCGTTGCTGTTCGGCACCGCTCCGGACGGCCGTGGAGTCACCGGCTACGATGCGCGTGATGGTACACGTCGTTTCCAGCTGTCGGGCCAAGCCGATCCGTACCCTCCCTCTCCGTTCAGTAGGTCCCCCACGCTCAGTGGGTCGGTGTGCCTCCTTTCGGCTCCGAACTCGGATGGAGACGAGAAGCTGGTGGCGCACGCTCCGAGGACTGGTGAAGTGCTGTGGGAGTCGAAAGCTCGCGATGGGTCTCCCTCCGTCGTAGCTGCGGATGAGTGGGTCCTCACGGCGTATTGGCGGAGTGACTCATATTCTACCGTGTGCATGCGCCGGGCCAGCAATGGCCATATCCGATGGCAGACTGCGGTTGCTGGCGACGTCTCCAGTCATTTTGGATCGCCACTCTGGCTTGGCGAGCACGTCTATGTGCAAAGTAGCCGTGACGAACGTCCGGATGAACTCGTCGCCATCGACCGTGCGGATGGATCCATTCAGTGGCGTCGAAGCGTCGGATACGAACTCGAGAGGGTGACGCCGACTTCTGCGGGCGCCTTCGTTGCGAGCTCGGTCGTTGACCCCGACGGCGGTATCTTGGTTCGGCTGGACGCTTTTTCCCCCGATGGCACCCGGCGATGGCAGACGACGACTGATGTCCACATCGGCGGGACAGTTCAATCGCTGGGGCGTGTCGGTGGGGTTCTCTTTGTTGCCAGCGACAACGAAATCGCTGCCTATGACCCTGACAGCGGTTCGCGTCGGTGGCAATACAACCCGGAATCCTCGCAGATTGGCGTGTCGGCGGCTGATGGTGCGCTGTACATTTCACACAGAGATACCGGGGGCCTGGCGCGATTGCCAACGGATTGATCCAGGGGTGCTCGATTATCTGGACCAGATTGTAAGTCGGACATCATCTACCAACGACGCGATGACGCCGAGCGTGCGCGATCCTGGTACGGCGAATTTCGAGAACTCGTCTAATGTGTGGTTCAATGGCGCGCTATCGTCCCCTACGTGCCCGACGCCGGAAGAAATTCGTCAGTCGTCCGCGGCTGCTTCGTCGCCCGCACCCGCTTCGACGGCCGCCTCGCTCTCGATGCTCGGGGGATACTTGCCGCGGTCGAGTTTGAGATCCGACTGCGGGCGGGCCATGCAGGTCAGCGCGTAGTTCTCTTTCTCTTCCTCGGTCAGTCCCCGGGCAGCCGGTTGGGTGACCTCGCCCTCGACGATCTTCGCCGAACAGGCGAGACACATGCCGACCCGGCAGGAGTACTCCTGGGCGATCCCTTCGTCGAGACACCGGCTCAGAATGGTGTCCGTGTCCTCGACCTGGATGATTTCCCCGGTGCCCACAAACTCGACGGTGTATTCAGCCATAGGGTGGCGTACGCAAGTCCCCGACAAAACTCTTTATGGGATCGACGGGGGTGGCATCTACGTTCAACCAAAAAAAAACATATGGTTTGACGGGAGAGCTTCTTTATATGCCGCCTGAAATATCCCGGCGAGCGGTTCTCGGTCTCGGTGGTGCCGCAGTCGGTGCCGGGCTCTTGGGTGTGGGCCTGACGAGCGGATCCGAGACGGAAGCGACGGTTCCGATATTCGTCGAAAACCGCACCGACAGTGAGCATACAGTCCTTGTTCTCATCGATCTTCTGGAAGAAGTCAGTACGAAAACGGTCACTGTGGCTCCCGGTAAGCGCTCGTTTGCACTCCGAGTCCCGGAGGTCGAGTTCGGACTCAGTGCAGAGTTAGCGAACGGCGAGAGTGGATTTGATTCCGCGGTGCCATCGCCGGAGGAGGATTTTTATACGAAGACGGGATTCTTCGTCGTGGTGACGGAGGCGAACGGGCACGAGCGTCGATTGTGGATCGAAAATTCCAACGGCGACTGGTATTCGAACCGATAGCGGCCAATCTTGGACGGCGATCACTGTCTCGGCGATTAGATGTCTTCCACTATCGTCGTTCGGTCCTGTCTGGTGTTTCGGTAGTCATATCGGGAGTCGAGACCACCACAGACAGCGTGAAAGCCCCCGGGCACTCGCCGGCTGCGAACCGCGCTGCGCGCGCCTACGGCGTGCTTGCGGGTTCTCGCTCGACGAGTGCCCGGCCCCTTTCAGTCCCACCCGTATAGGCTTCTCAACCAGGAGACGTGGGTGGGACTGAAAGGGGCGGGCCGTTCGAGGAAGGCGGACCCGACAAGCACCGGAACAGAGTGAGGAGCGCAGTCGCGGTCCCCCCGACTCGAACGGCTCGGGGCTTTCATGCTGTTTCCATTCACCATTCCAACCATCCAACGCGACACTACTCATGATCGCTGCCCAAGCGCAAAGAGTTAACCCCGTCCGGCGTTGACCGGAGTCCATGACCACCGCCGAGTACGACGCTGTCGTCGTGGGAGCCGGCGTTTCCGGTTGCTACGCGGCGGCGACCATGGCCGAGGAGGGCCTCGACGTGGTGATCGTCGAGCGCAAGTCCGAATCGGAGGCCGGCCACATCGCGTGCGGGGATGCACTCAAAGGCGCGAGCAACTTCCCCGAGGCGATCCCACGCTCGCAGATCGAACCGTCGATCACCAATTCGGTCGTCGATCACGGCCACTTCGAACTCCCGAGTGAGGGCACCGCCGTCGACATCCCCGTCCCGGGCGAACTCGCCGTCATCGACCGCCTTGAGTTCGGCAAGTTACTCATCGAAGGGGCAGAAGACGCGGGCGTAACCTTCCACTACGACACTGTCGTCAATACGGTGCGCCAGGACGGCGCTCGCGTCACCGGCATCGAGGCGATCCGCAAGGGTGGGCCAGTCACCTACGAAGCCCCAGTTGTGATCGATGCCGCCGGTGCCCTGTCGATCCTCCAGGACGAGGCCGATCTCGCCGACGCGACCTTCGACACCAACGTCACTTACTCCCAGTTCAGCTCCGGGTATCGGGAGATCATCGAGGTCGAGGAACCCGTCGACTGGCACGACGCGCTGGTGCTCAAACCGACCGAGCGATCCGCGGGCTATCTGTGGTACTTCCCGCGGACCGAGACGGAGATCAACGTCGGGCTGGGCTTTCAGATGGGCGAGGAACCGATGGAACTCGTCGACGCACTCCGCCGGGACATCGAGAACCGCGCGGAGTTCAAAAACGCGACTGTCAAGGACAAACTCGGCGCGGCGATTCCGACCCGTCGACCCTACGATTCCGCGACTGCGCCCGGGTTCATGGCGATCGGCGACGCCGCAGCCCACGTCAACCCGACGACCGGCGGCGGGATCGCCGGCGCAGCCTACGCCGGGAAGTACGCCGCCGACCAGGCCATCGAGGCCGTCGAGGACGGCGACCCCTCCGAGGCAACGCTGTGGCGGTACAACGAACGCGTCATGGAGCACTTCGGCGCACGCTACGCAGCGCTTGACGTCTACAACATCTTCACGACCGCCTACGAGATCGACGACCTGACGGGCATGCTGGCCAGCCTCCCGATGACGAAACTCTCCGAGGCGCTGTACTCGGGCTCGGCTGACCTGAGCTGGTCGCTGAAACTCAAGACGGCACTGAAGAGTCGGGGCCACTGGGGGACGATTCTCGACCTCTATCGGACCAAACGCCACGCCGACGAACTCCTCGAGCACTACGAGGCATATCCGGAGTCACCGAGTGGCTTCGAGGCCTGGCAGGATCGGCGTGACGACCTCATCCAGGACGTCTACGAGACGACCGGGGCCGAGGCGAAGTACTGATAGAGGGAGGCGCTTCGTTCGGCTGCCCCACTCTTCTCCATTTCAAAACTCCTGCTCGCTGATCGCCAGGATCGCCTCTCGAAGCACGTCCACCCCGATCCCGATCGACGTCTCGTCGACGTCGAACGTCGCCGTATGGTGACCTCCCGGGTGATCCGTCCCGATTCCGACGAAGGTCGCTTCGCCACCGTGCTCCTGGACGCGACGCATGAGGTACGTGGCGTCCTCGCTACCGCCGAGTTCACCCCGTTCGCGTCGGGACGCTACGCCGTCGACAGTACCTGCGACGTCATAGACGAGTCGCCGAAGTTCCGGGTCGGGATCGGCGCTCGGGGCTTGGGCCCCCCAGTCGACGCTTCCCCCGCACTCGTGCATCTCCGCGGCCGATTGGATGACCGTCTCGGCGCGTTCGCGCATGTACTCCCTCAGTTCGGTTGTCCCGCCGCGGACTTCGCCCTCGATGTACGCCGATTCGGCGATCACGTTCGAGGCCGATCCGCCGCCGACGTTCCCCGCGTTGACTCGCGTCGCGCCGTCGGTGTGTCGCGGGATCGCGTAGAGGTTCCCGACGGCCGTCGTCATCGCCTGGACGGCGTTGCGGCCGTGATCCGGGTGACCGCCGGCGTGGGCCGATTCCCCCGCGAACTCCGCCCGGAAATTCGAAACGGCGAACATGCCCTCGATCCCGGCGACGATCTCGCCGGTCGGGTAGTCCAGACCGATGTGGATCGCCAGCAGCGCGTCCACGTCGTCGAGGTGGCCGCTCTCGGCGATGGCGTGCCCGCCGCCGATAACCTCCTCGGCGGGCTGGAAGATGAGTTTCAGCGTTCCCTCGAAATCGCTGTCGGCGATGGCTTCGAGGACGCCGACGCCGATGGTTGCGTGGGCGTCGTGGCCGCAGGCGTGCATCGCGTCGTCGTGTTCGGGCCGGAATCCCTCGGCGACGGGCCGGTGGTCGGGATCGCTCGATTCGGTTCGCGGGAGTGCGTCGATGTCGACCCGGAGACCGACGGTCGGTCCTTCGCCGCGCCGGAGGACGGCGATCGCACCCGTCTGTCCGCTGTCGAGCCGGTCGAGTGTCGCCTCGTCGACGCCTGCCTCGCTCGCACGTTCCCGCCACCGGGCGAGGTCGTCTTCGTCCGGGACGCCGGCTCTGGCGGCAGTGTCGAGAGCCTCGGAGCCGACGAACACCTCGTCGACACCGATCCGTTCGATCTCCTCGAGGATGCGGGCTGTCGTGTAAAACTCCCGCCAGGCCGGTTCTGGGTGTCGATGAAGATCACGTCGAAGTTGCTTGAGATGCTCTGGGGTTTCGGTCATACGTCCGCAGAAACGTTTGTGCTATGTAAATCGCACGCGCTGTCGTCCCGTAATCGCCCCCTCTTCACCGACCGGCACCGCGGCGCTGCTCGACCGACACCTCGATGTGGACGCGCTCGGGGAACTCCCACTCGGCGATGTCGCGGGCGAACTCGTCGTGCCCGATGATCTCGATCGTCCGGGTGAACACTGTGTAGTGCCAGGGATCGAGTCGGTTGCCGTCCGCACTGAGGTCCGCCGATTGGGGAACGCGAAGCTCCTGGGGGGCCTGGGGATGGGGGCCTTTCAGTTCCACGCCCTTCTGCTCGGCGGCCTCTTTGATCTCGGTCACTACGTCTTCGAGGACGTAGCGATCCCCGCTTTCGACTGTCAACGTCATGACGAACGGCATCTCGTCTTCTGGGTCCGCGGCCGACGGGGAAAAACCCATTCCTTTGGGGCGCTCAAGCGATCGATTTCGGCCTTCGTCTCCGGACAAATTCCTGTTATATACCTATCACTACTGGGTGTGCCGGGCGGTGCTGTTTGCGTCTGTCGGTTCCTGGCTTCGATATGCTCTTAAGTTCCGCATGACTAGATGTCGGTAATGATCGAGGCCACGAGCGCGGGAGCCATCCTCTTTCGCGATACGCGTGGCCAGCGGGAGTACCTGCTGCTCAAGAGCCGCCCGGGGGACTGGGAGTTTCCCAAAGGCGGCGTCGAGGGCGAGGAGGAACTCCAGCAAACCGCCATCCGCGAAGTGAAAGAGGAGGCCGGAATCGACGACTTCCGGCTCATCGACGGCTTCCGTGAGGAGTACGACTACGTGTTCGAGGCGAACGGCAACACCATTCACAAGACCGTTCACCTGTTCATCGCCAAATCCTTCGAGGCGAGTGCCGAACTCTCCACGGAGCACCACGACCACCAGTGGCGCGACTACGAACAGGCGAAAAACACCATCACCCAGGATGGCCCCCGGGAGATCTTCGAGGAGGCCCACGACTTCATCGACGAGAAAGACGTCTGAAGCGGCCGGCGTCACCCCCGGAAGCGGGGCGACCTCGTCCGCGAGCGACGTCGCGTCGGTAGCTGCCGGCTCTCGATCTCATCGGCATCATCCTTGGTGGGATCGTCGTCCACTTCGCTCTCAAGGCGACGGAACGGTTCGAGCAGCAACGAGATCGCGACATAGCCCAGGCCGACGAGCATAATCACCAACAGTAGCAACGCCGGCGTCGGGTCCAGAGTGAACTCATAAAACATTGCATCCACCTGTAGCACGATGGCAGCCAAGAGTGTCGCGATGATGGCGAGCCAGCGCTTGACTCCACGGACGTGTCGGGCAAGCACTTCGATATCGGAGGGCATACCTCTTCGGTCGACTGGTAGGGTTTTATGAACAACGATATGCTATTTACGGCAACTCGCTGTCGGACTGCTCGTGATTGCAGGGGAGCCGTTCACGACTTCTTTGCGGCGACTGCACTGATGAGGACAGCCCAACCCGCCCCCGATCAGGGGGACACTTCAGTATCTGGTGGCTCCCGGAACAACGACACGATGAGATAGACCGGGCCGCCCAACAGCGTCCCGAAGACGGTCACCAGCAGCGGTGCGCCCAGCCACGTGGGTGCTGCATTGAGATCGGACAGCGTGCCCAGGGTCACGCCGGCCAGCAGGATCGCAACGACGACGAGCCATCGTTTGATCGATCGCAACTCCCGGTGGACGGCATCTCGGTCGTCAGGGACCATATTCCGGAAAATCACGTCAGTTGACAAAACTGTGGCGGTCTGGCTCTGTCCGCCGGAACCGTCCCGCCGGGCGAGGACGACAGCGGGTTCGTCCTCGGGATTTGTGTCTCTCTGTGAGTCAATCGCGCTTGGGTCCCCGACGATGAATGCAAGCGGTTGGTGGAATAGGGCCGAGATCGACCGATCAGTTGATCAGCGCCAGGATGACGAGGACAGCACCCATGGCCGTAATGGTGGTCCCGAGGAGGACGACAGTTGTTGGGAACAATTCCCACATTCGGTTGTCGTTGGGCGGCTCGTACTGGCTGAAATCAAACAGATACCCGGCTGCCAACATGACCATGCTGAGGGCGACCACGAGTTGACCGGCGGTCAAGATGATTGAGTCCGCCCGTAGCCAGGAGCTGACAGCCAGCAGGGTGTTCCCGAGCGCCATCCCACTGAACCCGACAATCAATCGCTGCTTGTCGTTCATATTGATAGCTTCACTCGTCCAATCAAATACGTTGTGCTGGGGCGCGTTCGTTTTCGGATCCGCCATTGTATTTCTCGACAGGACGCGCGGTTCAGCGTCGTTCTCTCTTCGATTCGAGTGACCTCCCATCCGAAAATCCGATAGTTTTATCAGCCATTAATGAAATTCGATCTGTATGACGGGGGAGGGGGACGAACTGTCTGATCGGTGGTGTCGGGTGCTCGAATACGGGTTTTTCCTGCTGTGGGTGCTGACGATCGCCGCCGGTGGCATTTTCAGCTACGTTTCGATGACCTCCACGGCGGCGAGTGGATTCGGCACGATCAACACGTCCGTGTTTCCCGAACCGATCGCCTCGATCAGTGGCTGGCTGTTGATCGCCTTGCCGCTGTACGGCGTGCTGTATCACATGATCGCCGCGGTCGGGTTGTACGCCGACGCCAGCAAACTCCATGCAGCCGAACTCGACTGGTATCCGTTTCCAATCCTCTATGCCGCCGGCGGACTTGCCCTTTCGGCGCTCGTCGTCCTGCCGTACCTCCGGAAGCGCTACGAGTATCTCCCGCCGGATTCATCGTCCCGGCTCTGGTTCCCGATCGTCATGTTCTGTGTCAGTGGGGGATTTTTGGCGCTGGTCGGCTTCGGGATCGGTGGCCTGGACGTCACGGCGCCACTCGTGTTGCTGGGGTTGGGTCCGCCACTGGCGTTGGCTGTGTATCACGATGCCAAACGCGTCAACGCGAGAACCGACTGGCAACCGAACCCGATCACGTACTTCATGTCCGTGCTGTTCACGACGGTCCTGTTGGTCGGCCCGTACCTGATCGGCGGACTCTACATTTATAAACGCCGACAGGTTGCGTGACTTGGGACCTCTCTTGTCCAGTGGGCATCGAAACGCCTTCGACAACGCCGTTCCTCGCTCGATCCGTGAGCGGCCAGGACTATCACGCCGAGTTCGACTTCGAACTGCGGGTCTGTCAGTGGGCCGAGCGCGCCTGGCCGCCGGGCGGCGACCGTGAGAACCCGATTCTCGTCGCCCGGCAACTCGGCACGAAACGCCGCCGCTGGGACACGATCGTCTTCGAATGTGATCCTGACGGCCTCCGTCAGCGTGCCGAGTTCGGCGAACGCGCCCTCGACTCGGATCTACTCGACGTCATCCCGCATGCGCCCGCCGAGTGGACCTACTACCGCGATGCACTCCCCGATCCCGGCTATCCCTGGCGGTACGTCCGGGAGGCGATCCATCGTGCGGCCGACCGCGACATTTTGGACGTCCGAAAGAACGGCGGGAAGATCGAGATCCGCCGGAAGTCCGTGTATCCGTCATGGGTCGAGCGCGTGATCGCGATCGAGAACAAGCCGGATCTCGACGCGAGTGCGGCGCGCCACCTCGCCCCCCAGATCGAACGCGACGTCGCGATGGGACTGGCCGACGAAGTGTGGGTCGCCACGGCCGAGACGGGCGAGCGGATCGAACCCGCGTTACTCGAGAACGTCCCGGTCGAGGCCGGCATCCTGGTCGTCGATCCATCGGCTGGCGATGCCGATGTCGCCTGGAACCCCCGGACGCTCGACCCGTCGAAACCTGGCGTCCGGATTCTCGACCGCCCCTCGGGTGGCGACCACGACGCCTCGGCTGCGCGTTTCGAGTACGTCGACCCGGAGTGGAAGGCACAAAAACGCCGAGAGATCGCCGAACGCGCCTACGAACGCGGGTGGCGAAGTTACGTCGAGTCGATGCGGCCCGACTGTCGACACTTCGAGCTGAGTTGGGAAGAGCCCGGACCGACCCCGTTCTGTGCCGCCAAGGACCGACGGCAGACTGCCGCGGAGTGTCGCGGTTCGTGCGGTGACTTTGAACCCGAACCGCCAGTCTGGCGGACGAAGGGATGGCCGATCGAGGGTGGGCCAGGTGCGACGATCAAGCGACTGCTGGCACGGCGGCGTCGGCGTCAGCGCCCCGGCATGAAGTAAGTCAGAAACGTAGCAGGGATTTCACTCGCGCTTTTCGACCGTGAGTTCGTCACGTTCGACGGCCAGTCGATAGGTCGGGACTGTCGTGCGAACGCGTTCGAGAATCCCCTTGTCGGTCAGGCTGCCGAGTGCGCTTCGGACGTCGTCGACTGACGGATCTTCCCCGGTCTCACGAACGTCCTGCAATACCGAGACGACGCTCTGGGGTTCCGCTTCGGGGCCGGCGATCACCTCCAGCACACGGCACTGTAACGCCGAGACGTGGACTGTCAAGTCGTCGTTTCCTCCCTCGACCAGCCCCTCGCGCTCGACGAGTTCGGCCGCTTCCGGCGTCGCACGGATCAGGCTGTCTTCGTCGCGATAATAGTACTCACCGAGGTCGGATTCGAGCACCTGGTGGACCTCGCTGCCGCTCTCTAAGTCCCACTCCCCCTGGAGTTCGGCATTTTTCGTCGGCTGGAGGGCGACTACGTCAGCCAGGCGCTGTAGGGCCTCATCGGAGAGCGTCATCGACGGTGATTCGCCCACACGGTATTACAGCCTTCTGGATTCGATCTGTCCCAGTAGTCTGTCTCGCGTAGCCACTCACAACTCGGCGAGCGTCTGGGCGACGTCGTCCCAGTGGCTGCCCTGCCAGAAGTACTGGCCACAGTCCCGACACTGCCAGACCGACTCGGCGTCCGGGCTGGGGACCGACGCCGGCGTCGGTTCGTCGGCCGTGACCGCATCGAGGTGACCGTTGCACGTCCCGCATCGCACCGGCGGCGCGGCGAGCGTGAGGTTGTATCCTGCCGCCTGTAGTTCGCGCAATTGGTCGCGAATCCCATGCGCTTCGAGCGCCAGACTCTCGGCCGCTCGCATCGCGAGCTGTCGGTCCCGGGTGAGCAGGACGCGCCCTTCCTCCGCGGCGATCGCGAGCAGTCGGTCGTCGGCCTCGACGCCGCGATCGAGTGCGTAGGCGGCGTCGTACCCGCACATCCGGAGGTGCGTCGCGAGTTTCCCGAGCATCGCGTCCACCAACAGCCGATCGGCCATCTTCGCAGTGACTACGGACTCTGGCTGAAAAAGGCCCGCGGCCGTCACCGCCAGGGATACCGTCGCCCGCCCCCACCGCCGCGCACTCCCCCGATCAGTACAGTTTTGTGGCCGGGCGGTGATTGCCGGAGCATATGCCGCGGACCCAATACGACGACTGCTGGCTCCGATACGACCGCGTCAGTGAGGACCAACGCGAGTCGTATCGCCGCCGTCTCAAACACGCCTACGTCGCCGAGGAATCCCCCGAGTGCAGCGCCGTCCGGGACGAACTCCGGGAGGCGATCCCCGGGCTGCTCGGCGAGGACGTCCACCTCTGGCAGCACCGCCCGGAGACGGTCGATGGCTTTCTCGCAATCGGGACGCCCGGCGACATGGAAGTGATCAAAGAATCGATCCCCGACGGGGCGGTCGACGACCTCGACGACGACGGCTACCTGATCCGATCCGTCGAGTACGAGGGCCAGGACTGCCTGGTCGTCACGAGCGGGGCCGATCAGGGCCTGGTCTACGGAACCTTCCACCTCCTTCGATTGCTGAACATGGGCGAGGCCATCGACGAAATCGACGTCCGGGAGGAGCCGGCCTACGCCAACCGGGTGATCAACCACTGGGACTGCCCGTTCCGCCGGACGGTCGAACGCGGCTACGCCGGCGAGTCGATCTTCGACTTCGACCGCCTCCCCGATCTCCGGGACCGTTATGAGGACTACGCCCGCCTGCTCGCGTCGCTCGGCATCAACGGTGTCGTCCTCAACAACGTCAACACGGAGTATTATCCCCGGGGCAGCACCAACGAAGCCTCCCAGGCGTTCGACGGCTGGCGACTGCTGGAATCCCGGCGACTTGAAGACCTCACCAGCCTCGCGTCCGTCTTCCGGCGCTATGGCATTCAAATCTACCTCTCGGTGAACTTCGGCGCGCCCAAGCGCATCGGCGACCTCGACACCTTCGACCCCCTTGACGAGGACGTTCGTGAGTGGTGGCGGCAGAAAGCAGACGAGATCTACGACCTCATCCCCGACTTCGGCGGGTTCCTCGTCAAGGCCGACTCCGAGGGCCAGGACGGCCCCTACAACTACGACCGCGATCACGTCGAAGGGGCCAACGCCCTCGCGCAGGCTCTGGAACCCCACGGCGGGCGCGTCTGGTGGCGGGCGTTCGTCTACGGCTCCCACGAGGACCGCGCCATCCAGGCCTACGACACCTTCGAACCGCTGGACGGCGACTTCGCCGAGAACGTCACCGTCCAGGTCAAGAACGGCCCGATCGACTTCCAGCCACGCGAGCCCGTCTCGACGTTGTTCGGCGCAATGCCCGAAACCGACCTCGGGCTGGAACTCCAGATCACCGGCGAGTACACCGGCCAGGGCGTCCACGCGACCTCCCACCTCCCGATGTGGAAGGAGATTCTCGAGTTCGACACCCACGCCGACCGGGAGGGGTCCCGCGTCCAGGACTTCTTCCGGGGCGACGGCGAGGGCGTCGTCGGCGTCACGTCGATCGGCGAGGATCGTACCTGGACGGGCCACTACCTCATGCAATCGAACCTCTACGCCTTCGGGCGGCTGATCTGGGATCCCGACCTCGACGCGGAGACGATCACCGACGAGTGGATCACCCAGACCTTCGGAGCCGACGAGGAAGTCATCGACACCATCCGGGAGATCCTGCTGGACTCCTGGGAGGCCTGCGTCGACTACGAGACCGGCGGGCTCGGCCTGATCCACATGATGCACAACGGCCAGGAGTACCTCGAGAACCACTACGACCCCGCCCCCGAGGAGTGGCCGGGCTATCACTGCGCGAGCGAGGAGGGCATCGGCTACGACCGGACTTCGACCGGTAGCGGCTACGCACAGCAGTTCCGCGAGCCCGTCGCCTCGCGCTTCGAGGACGTCGAGACCTGTCCCGAGAAGTACCTCCTGTTCTTCCATCACCTCCCGTGGGATCACGAACTCGAGGACGGCACCACAGTGATCCAGCGCCTCTACGACAACTTCTACGACGGCGTCGAAGAGGCCGAGCGCCTCCGTGACTTGTGGCTCTCCCTCGAAGGCAAGATCGACGACCGGCGCTTCGAGCACGTCGCGACGCGCTTCGACGAGCAGGTCCACCAGGCCGAGAAGTGGCGCGACGTCATCACGGGGTACTTCTACGACTTCGCGGAGATCGAGGACGAACAGGGTCGCGTTCCCTGAGGACTGCCGTCAGTCAGTGATTCACTGACAGCACGACGGTTGGCCTACAGTGCGCTTGATTAGTATACATGGATCATAAGTGAGGGGTCGCTTCCTGTCGCACTGCCGCGAAACGCCTGCTTCAGTGCGCTTTTGATCACGACAAAGCCGAGTGAGTACCGTCCGAATCAACTCTGACAGCTGATTGCTTCGGGTGGATCGGAAAGATCTGCAACGAGGTTCACTGTCGTTCCGAACACGTCTTCGGATTTCTGCCAGATGAACGATGGAAGGACACACTCACCATCGAAGTCGTCTCTTCCAAGGTCGATTGTTCTCCGTTGGCCGTCTACACGACTGTGAACGACGATGGTCTCGGACTTCTCGGGGAGATCGGGCACGATGGTTTCAGTGTTCGTTTGACCGTTGTCCGGTGCTGGCCCGATCTCGTGTGATTCCCAGTATACCCTCTCGCCATCGGATTCGACGATCACATCGAACGCGACCGCTGTTGACGTCGTGTTCACCAGGGAGACGCCACCAAGCGTGACGTCAGGAGGGCCGCCAGTGGGCAACGAACACCCGGTGAGGGCCCCGATAGAACCAGTACTGAGTGCCAAGAAACGACGCCTGGTTGGAGGGTTCACGGAAATGAGATTATCAGACAGGACCGATAATTCTTCGGTTGAATCGATGCTATAGATCAACTCAGGACGGCTGTGGCTGGCAGCCTGTTACCGACGCGTTCAATGAGACCATTCGGACTGTATATTGGGAATTTGCCGTCCGTGCAGCTGTTTCCCCGGTAGGAATATCAGCGCGTCTCAGAACCCGTACAGTTCCTTCGGCCGGTCGTACGCCAGGTGATCCACGAGGTCCTTCCCGCGTGCCATCGACAGCTGGCCGCGGTCGACCATCCGCCCGACGACGTTCGCCAGCGAGCGCCGGAACACCTCGAACCGAGAGTCATACGAGACCACCTTTCGGGAGTCACTGACCATCCCGGCGTGGTTGGCGAGCAGGTCGATCGAGGCGACTTCTTCGAGTTGTTCCTCGATACCCATCGGCGAGTCGTGGAACCACCACGCCGGCCCGATCGAGAGGTTCGGGTAGGCCCGCGCAACGACGGTCGCGCTCGGGTAGTGGGTCGGATCGAGCGTGTAGAGGACGATCTCCATCTCGCCGTCGAAGGCATCGAGAAAGTAGTCGATGTCCTCGACGATGTCGACGTCCTGGGTCGCGACGTCGCCGCCGGCGTTGATGCCGACCTCGTCGAACAGCGATTCGCGGTAGTCCCGGACGGCCCCGACGTGGAGTTGGGTGACCCACCCTGCCTCGGCGTTCAACTCGCCGATGAACTCGAGCATGAACGCCCAAAAATCCTCGACGGCTGCCGGGTCGAGATTCTCACCCCGCCGGGCCGCGTCGTAGATCTCCGCCGCTCGCTCCCGACTGACGGGTTTGGAGTGGGGGTTCGTGCCAGTCCCGATGTCACACGCCTTGCAGCCGTGTTCGCGGAAGTAGTGGTGTTGCTCTTCGAACGCCGAGAGGAAGCCATCGAAGGTGGAAACGTCGGCCTCGGTGACGGCGTCGAGTTCCTCGACGAAGGTCGACCACTCGGCGTTGTCGATCTTCATCCCCCGGTCGGGCCGGAACGTGGGGTGGAGTTCGACGCCGTCGACCTCCTCGGCGAAGCGTTCGTGGGCTTCCAATTGGGAGGTCGGATCGTCGGTCGAGCAGATGATTTCGACATCCATCTCCCGGAGGACTGCCTGCGGGCGCATGTCGTCAGTCTGGAGTTGGGCCTTCGTCTCTTCCCAGATTTCGTCGGCGGTCTCCGGGGTGACTTCCTTGTCGATGCCAAAACGGCGCTTGAGGTCGAGGTGGAGCCACTCGTAGGTCGGGTTGCCGGCCATCATCGGCAGCGTCTCGGCCAGGGCGTTCCACTTCTCGCGGTTGGACGCGTCGCCGGTGATTTTCTCTTCCGGGACGCCGCGCTTGCGCATGAGTTGCCAGACGTAGTGGTCGGTCGCCCCCTCGACGTCCCAGATATCGTCCCACGTTTCATTCGCGAGGATCTCGTCCAGATCGATGTGGTTGTGCGGATCCACGATCGGTCGGTCGGCGATGTGGTCGTACAGGTCGAGCGCCGCGTCGGTCTCCAGTAAGTAGTCGTCCTCAAGGAACGCCATGTCGAGACGTCGGACCCGCCGGCAGTAAGTAGTTACGAGATTCTCGCCTATTCCTCGACGGCTTCGAGCAGCCCCTTCATGTAGCCGACGGCGAACAGCCGGCCCATGTCGGTGTAGCCGGCCATCGTCTCCTCGCGGTCCTCCTCGCCGACCATTCGCGGGACGTGATCCGGCCGGACCGGCCCATCAAAGCCGACGTCGGCGTAGGTCTGCATGGTCGAGAGCATGTCCGTCGGCCCGTCGTCGTGCCAGGTCTCGGCGAAGGAGTCGGGCGTCCCCTCGACGTCCCGGAAGTGGACGAAGTGGATCTTCTCGGCGAGCGCCTCGATCGCCTCCTCGGTGTCGACTTCCATCGCCCCGAAGTTGCCCTGACAGAAGTTGACGCCGTGGTTCGGGCTGTCATAGAGGTCCAGAATGCGCTCGTAGTCCTCGAGTGAGGTGACGATCCGTGGGACGCCACGGACCGGCGACAGCGGCGGGTCGTCCGGGTGCAGCGCCATCTTGACGCCGGCCTCCTCGGCGACTGGAACGACTTCGTCGAGGAAGTACGCCAAGTTGTCCCAGAGTTCTTCTTCCGTGATGTCAGCTTCGGGGTGATCCGCGGCCTGCTCCATCCACTTGTGATCGTAGCCGATCCGCTTGGAGCCGCCGCGGCCGGGCAGTGAGTCCGAGGTCCGGATGACCCCGAGCGGGAGCTCCGTCCAGACCCAGCTGTAGACGTCGATGTCGAGCCGGCCCATGTTCCGCAGCAGCTGCTTGACGGCCTCGATCTCCTCGTCGCGGCCCTCCTTGCCCAGCACCGTTTTCTCCATCGGCGGGCGGTCCTCGACGACATCGAGGTCGAAGCCGTGGTCCTCGAAGCGGCTGGTCGTCTGCATCAGCGTGTCGTAGTCCCACCACTCGCCCTCGACGCCCCAGAAGCGCACGACGGCGGTGTCGACGCCGAGTTGCTTGGCGAAGGTCCAGCGCTCGTCGGGACGCGGCGGGAGCATCAGTGCTGTATCCATGACCGCGACTTTCGAACGTGGACAATTCTTTCTTTCGTTGTGGCCGTCGGTCCCGTCATCGAACGACGGCTCTCGGGACGGGCGAAATGCCAGCAGGGAGGCTGTATCGACGGCTTGAAGTGAGTAACTGGATTGCGATTAGACGAGGAAAACAATGACAGATCAATTTGAAGACAAGGCAGTTATCGTTACCGGCGCGTCCTCGGGGCTTGGACGCGCGATCGCGAAACGCTTCGGGGAAGCTGGCGCGAACGTCACGAACGCGGACATCCAGCCGGACCCCCAGACTGGCGGCACACCGACCCACGAGGCCATCAACGAGGCCGACAACGACGGCGAGGCCAAGTACGTCGAAACCGACGTCTCCTCGAAGGAGGATGTCCAGGTCGCCGTCGACGCCACTGTCGAGGAATACGGCAGTCTCGACGTGATGGTTAACAATGCTGGCGTGACCAAGATCGCCCCCGCCGAGGAGATGGACATCGATGACTGGCGGTGGGTCATCGACGTCAACCTGACTGGCGTGTTCATCGGCAGCCAGATCGCGGGCCGACAGATGCTCGAACAGGAGGATGGCGGTTCGATCGTCAACATGGCGTCGATGATGGGCGAGATGGGGCTCCAGAAGCGCTCGCCGTACTGCGCGGCCAAGGGCGGGGTCATCAACCTCACGCGGACGCTTGCCGTCGAATGGGCAGCCGACGACATCTACGTGAACGCGCTGGCTCCCGGCTACATCTACACTGACATCACGGAACAGACCCAGGACTCCGCCGACTACTCCAACGAGGACATCCGCCGACGGACGCCGGTCGGTCGCTACGGGACGCCCGAGGAGATGGCCGAGAACATCCTCTTCCTTGCCCGTGACGACCACTTCGTCACTGGCGAAGTTCTCCACGCCGACGGCGGCTGGAGCGCCGACGGCTGGGGCTACCGGGAGTAGCGGCCTGTTCGACCGCTTCGTACCGGACTGGCGTCGCCTCGACGATCGATTCGATTTCTGTGTTCTGCTTGTGATTGTGGGTATGTACGTTCCGAAACGTTGAATGGTGCTACCCGAGCACGAAGGGACGGTACTCTCCATGACTGACTCCGATATCATTCAGGACTCGACGGCACCGACGGAACGCCGGATCGACGCGATACTCGCGGAGATGACGCTCGAGGAGAAAGCCGGCCAGCTGAGCGGGATTCCCCCGAAGCAGATCGGCGTGATCCCCGAGAAGGAAATGATCGACGACGACGGTGAGATCGACGATGACGTGGTCGAGGAGTATCTCGGAAACGGGATCGGCCACCTGACCCAGATCGCCAGTCAGGGACTGCTCGATCCCGAAGACGCGGCCGAGATGATCAACACCTTCCAGGAGTATCTCGTCGAGGAGACGCGGCTGGGTATCCCCGCCATCGAACACGAGGAGTGTCTGACCGGCTACCGGGGTCCTGGCGGAACCATTTTCCCGCAGTCGATCGGGCTGGCGAGTACGTGGTCGCCGGCGCTCGTCGAATCGATCACGGACTCGATCCGCAAACGACTTGCGGCAGTCGGCGCGGTCCAGGCGCTCTCGCCGGTGCTCGACGTCTCCCGGGACATGCGGTGGGGCCGCGTCGAGGAGACCTACGGCGAGGACCCGCAACTCGTCGGTGCGTTGGGTGCCGCCTACGTCTCGGGGCTCCAGAACGACGGCGACGGGATCGACGCGACGCTGAAGCACTTCGCGGCCCACGGAAGCGGTGAAGGCGGCAAGAACCGCTCGTCGGTCCAGATCGGCGAGCGCGAATTGAGAGAGGTACATCTCTACCCCTTCGAGGTCGCGATCCGGGAGGCCGACGCCAGGGCCGTGATGAACGCGTATCACGACATCGACGGCGTCCCGTGTGCGAGTTCCGAGTGGCTGCTGACGGACGTCCTCCGTGGCGAGTGGGGCTTCGATGGCCACGTCGTCGCGGACTACTTCAGCGTCGACTTGCTCAAGACCGAGCACGGGATCGCCGACTCCCAGCGCGAGGCCGGCGTTGCCGCACTGGAGGCAGGCCTCGATATCGAACTCCCGGCGACCGACTGCTACGGCGAGAACCTCCTCAAGGCCGTCGAGGACGGCGAGTTGAGCGAGGCGACGGTCGACACCGCTGTCCGTCGAGTGCTTCGGGCGAAGATCGAGTCCGGCGTCTTCGACGATCCGTTCGTCGACCCGGAGGCTGCGTCCGAGCCGTTCGGCACCGACGAGCAGACCGAACTCGCCGCCCGGGCCGCACGCGAGTCGATGACCTTGCTCGAAAACGACGATCTCCTGCCGCTCTCGCCCGCGGAACTTGACTCGGTCGCGCTCGTCGGGCCGCAGGCCGACGCCGGCCGGGGCCAGGTCGGCGATTACACCCACGCCGCCCGATTCGATAGCGAGGCAGACGGTGACTTCGAGTGTGTCACGCCGCGGGACGCGCTGGAAGCCCGGGCCGAGACCGCCGGCTTCGACGTCGAGTACGTCGAAGGAGCCACCACGACCGGCCCCTCGACCGAGGGGTTCGACGCGGCCGCCGATGCCGTCGAAAACGCCGACGTCGCCGTCGCCTGTGTCGGCGCACGCTCGGACATCGACTTCGCGGATCGTGAGAACCCGTCCGAACTGCCTGACGTCCCGACCAGCGGCGAGAACTGCGACGTCACCGACCTCGAGCTACCGGGTGTCCAGGCGGAACTGATCGACCGTCTCGCCGAGACCGACACGCCACTGGTCGTCGTCCAGGTGAGCGGCAAACCCCACGCGATCCCGGAGATCGCCGAGACTGTCCCGGCCATGCTACACGCCTGGCTGCCGGGTCAGGAAGGCGGCACCGCCATCGCGGACGTACTCTTCGGCGAGTACAATCCGAGCGGGCATCTGCCGGTGTCGATCCCGAAATCCGTCGGCCAGCAGCCGGTCTACTACAGCCGCAAGCCCAACTCGGCCAACGAGGAGCACGTCTACATGGACGGCGAGCCGCTGTACTCCTTTGGCTACGGGCTCTCCTACACCGACTTCGAGTACGGCGAGCTGGAACTCGAGGCCGAGACGGTCGCCCCGATGGGCACGCTAACCGCGAGCGTCACGGTCACGAACGCGGGCGAGCGGGCTGGTGACGACGTCGTCCAGCTCTACCAGCACGCCGAGAACCCGAGCCAGGCCCGTCCCGTCCAGGAACTGCTCGGCTTCGAACGCGTCCATCTCGAACCCGGCGAGACCAAGCGTGTCACGTTCACCTTCGACGCGACGCAACTCGCCTACTATGATCTCAATATGAATCTCGCCGTCGAGGAAGGCCCCTACGAACTCCGCGTCGGGAAATCCGCTGCCGAGATCGTCGACACTGCTGATTTCGAAGTTACCGACACGAAGGTCGTTCCGCGGTCCGCTCGATCGTATCTCACTGAGACCAGCGTCGAGAGAGTAGAGTAAATCAGCCGTCCCGGTCGACGGAAGCTTCTCATTTTCGACTGCGGTGAGCAGCTAGATCGCCATCACTCACAGAGACACTCAAATCCCTGTGAGGAACGGCCGACGACGAAGGAGTGAATCTCACTCGCGAGTGCGTACGTTTCGTCGGCTCGGTCCGCCGCTGCGAGCCCGTCCTGGTAGTAGGTTTTTGCCCGATGGTCGCGCCAGAGATCCGCCAGATCCTCGGCTGTCGATTCGGCGACGATCCCGGCGGCCGCTGCCTCGCGGTACACACCCGGGTGTGTGCCCGGCAGATCGGTAGGCTGCAGTGTCCCCCGCTCCAGCAATCGAAACTCGATCGATCGCTCGATGGCGACGAAGGACGCCTCGATCACGAGCGTGAAGTAGCCATCACGACGAAGCGACTCGGCACCGGCGAGCAACCGGCACGCTTTACGTAGCTGCAGGAGTGCAGCGTCTTCGACGTCGAGACCCTCTTCGATTTCCCGTGGTGGCCGATCGAACGCGGCTTGCACGTCGTCGATAAGCTGTTCGATACGGGTGCTACTCATTGGCGAACACCGCCTTGCGGATGGACTGCAGCCGATCGTCACCGTAGACAGTGAGGCCCTCTTCGAAGATATCCTGCAGTTTTTCTCCGGCCCGTTGGGCACTCGCGGCTGATTCGACGTACGGCTCGAAGTCGAATCGATCGCCGTGGAAACGCTCCTCACGGAGGTCAGCGACAACATCAGTCACTAGTCTTCTCGCCGTCGTTCGATCGCCTTCGATGACGACGAACAGATCGATATCACTCTGTCTGTCGGCGGTCCCCCGGGCGACACTCCCAAAGACGACGATCCCCACCAGGTCTTCGATGGCGTCGGCCTCCTCGACCGCCTCCCGGACTCGCTGGACGAACGTTCGGACCGGGGCGTGGAACGCGGGCTGTTCGATGGCGAGGATCGGGTCGTTTTTCCGGAGTCGCTCCGGGTCGATGGCGACGTAGTTCCGCTGTGGCGTTTCCCTGATGCGAACGACGCCGATGCTGTCGAGGAGATCGACGGCCCGCCAGACGGTCGATCGGGCGGCCCCGGTCACGTCGACGAGTTCGGCGATCGTGAATTCCGTCTCGTGAGCGTCCGCTAGCAGGCGGAGTATCTGGTCAGCCGCCTCGATGCGGAAGACGTCGACATCGCTCTCTGGACGGACATCGATGCAGGCTTTTATCCCTTGTTTTGTATTCTCGGACACTATCCGGATTTGTACAACGAGGTATAAATAAATAGCGGCTGTGAGGGGTCGAACCGGACATGAGGGCCAGTGAGGGGAAAAATACGACGGAGCACCAAGCGCTCTGGAGGTCCGCGGCCGAGATCGTCGACACTGCTGAGTTCAACGTTACGAACACGAAAGTCCTGCGTACTGTCCTATGGCGGGTTGCTCCCCGCGTTGAGAGGTTCGTATGCGTCGGTGTGGTAGGCCACACGCCAGAGTTTGAGGACGGCACGGGTGAGGAGTGCCTCCGAAGACTGTGTGATGCAGGAGTCCTGGACCTCGTCAGGATCGGAACTCGCATCCGGCGGTGGGTGATGGTGTTCGAGTCCATTGACCCGTTTATATTCACTCCCGTGGGGATGGCTCCCCCAGCGGACGTTCACCCCGTCCGTGTCCGTATAGTGGAACGCGTAGTCTCCCCGTGTCGTCCATCGGATATCGATCCGTGCGCTGTCTGCCTCACCGAGTCCGTCGTCGAGAGTGACTTCGACACGTGACGGATCGAGATAGTCGTCGAGTCGGGCTGTCGCGAGCGGTTCCATCTCCTCGACGATATCCCGAATGGTGAGTAGTGCCGGGCGATCTATTGCTCCTCGAAGGCTATGCTGTTCCGGCTGATCGGTCGGCCCCGTCATGTCTCAGGCGGGAATGCTCTCGTCAGTCGAGCGATCGTCCTCGCCGACGAACTGCTCGGCGGTCCCGATCGAGAGGGCAGCGTTCGCGAACGCGAGGTTTCGACGGAGCGTCTTCCAGTCACGGACCGTTTCCGGATCGATCTCCTGCCCGGCGGAACCAGACTCGGACAGCGTTTGATTCGTCCGCTCGACGGCGAGTTCTTCCGGGGAATCGACGCCGTACTCGGTGCGGTACTCGTTGAGTCGCTCACGCATCTCGGTGACCCGCGTGACGAGTTCGTCAGTCGAGACGTGCTCGAGGATGTCCGCGGCCTGTTCGACGACGAGTGATTCCGGGGACCGGCAATACAGCGTGCCGCCATGCTCGCCTGGCGACGTCTCGACGAACCCCTCCTCGGCGAGCGTCTCGAGGTGTTTTCGCGCCGTCTTCGGGGTCGTTAGCGCGTCTTCGGCGACTGCATCGGCCGAGACCGGGGAGTACGCGTGGGCGACGACGTGCCGGATGCGTTCGTAGGGAGTCGTCTCGGCCTCCCATTCGTCTTCGACCACCTCGTTGACATCCGCGAACTCTTCCGGTTGACTTTGATCGTTCATGTGGACAGCTACTGGTTGGAGTAACATAGTCCTTCGGTACGGTTCTATACTCCCTTCACTCTTCGTTCCGGCATTCCTTCCTTCGAGATCTCTGTCGCTGGCCAGTCAGCAGTCGTAGGTTCGCGTCCCCTTTTTGACAGGGATTGACGTTGTGCTGTTGGCCACCGTCGAATTACCCGACAGCACGCTGATTTCAACCCCTGCCGTCTCGTTCACGGCGAGGGTTTCGTCGTCGTCCAGGATCCAGAAGACGTCCGTCGTCACGTCGCCGGTCCGCGTCAGTGGCTGCGTGGTCCGTTCGGCCGTGTGATCGATACTCACTGCGAGTGTCAGTCGCTCCGCCCTCGCGTCGGTTCGGGTTCTCTCGGCCGGGATCCGGACGGACACGTCCCCGAGGACGCTGATACTGTCACCCGGCGTTCCGTATCCCATACACGTTTGCACCGAGTCATTTTCCACGTCCGGGAACGTCACCTCGTCGTTCAATCGGACGGTGAGGTCGGTTGACTCGATGGTGACGTTCTCGGCCGTAGCTTCGTCAGTCACGCCGCCGAACAGCACGAGCGTCCCGACGCTGAATGCAGTCAGGACCACGAAGACGGCGATCGTACCGCGACTCGGGGGCCAATCGAGCAGCCACGGGAGCGAATTCATGCGGGATTCGAATCATCGCGGACGGACGGCATAAATCGTGGCGACCTGCGCGTGGATCGTCGTGTCTTCGATCGGCGGTGTCGCTCGAAAACGAAGCGAACAGTTTAGGCGTCGTAGGCGTCGGCTTCGGCCAGTACGTCCGAGCCGTCGAGATCCCAGTCCTGGAGATACTCCTCCTCGGCAGCGACTAACTCGGCGAACATCTCGCGAGCCTCCTCGGTCTGGAGCGTCCGGACCTGCTGGTCGAGCAGGAAGCCGGCGAAGGCTGCATCGACGTCACCGGTGCGGGAGGCTTCGATGATCGTCTCGATGGTGTCGACGTGGCCGTCGATCAACGACCGGACCGGGCGGGGGAACCCGCCGGCGGTGGTCGGCTTGATCTCGCCCTCGCGGACCACGGCGTTGGTCTCGACGACGGCTCCGTCCTCGAGGTCGGTGACCTGGCCCTCGTTGGGCATGTTGACGTTCGCCACCATCGTGTCCTCGCCGCCGAGTGCTGCGACCATGTCGTCGAAGATCTCGTTCGAGTGGTAGAGGTCGAACTCCCGATCGCCGTCCATCCAGGCCTCGACGTTGGTAGTCTGGTCGGACTCGGCAGGGTTCCAGTGTTTCGCGCGATAGTCGCTGGTGGTCCGTTTGACACCCCAGCGGTTGAGTCCCTCCTTGCCGCCGACGAGGAACGACGTCGCGTACTCGACGAGGTGGCGATCGCCCGCCGCCGGGAAGACGCCAAAGCGGCGGAACAGTTCCCAGGTGACCTGTTGTTTGTCAGTGAACGGCGAGTCGTCTTCGAGATCCTCGGGCGTGAACTCGCGGTTCGCGCGATCGGTATCGACCAGGTCCTCGAGTAGCGGCCAGAGATCCCGGCCCTTGTATCGGGCTTCGTCGATCCACGTGAAGTGGTTGATACCCTTGACGTTGATCGAGATGTCCGAGCGCTCGGCCTCTTCGTCGAGTTCCTCCTCGACGATCTTCGCCAGATGATGGCGCGTCCACAGCACTTCGTGACAGAAGCCGACAGCGTTGATGTCGGGATACTCGTCGTACAGTGCGCGGGTGACGAAGTGGACGGGGTTGGTGAAGTTGAACACCCAGGCGTCGGGACACTGCTCGCGGATGGAGGCGGCGAACTCCCGGTAGACGGGGATCGTCCGCATCGCCCGGAAGATCCCGCCCGGGCCGATCGTGGCGGCGACCGCGCCGTAGATACCGTGGTCCTTCGGGATGTCGAGGTCGTGGACGAACGTCTCCGCGGGGTTGTACTGCGTCGAGAGGACGACGACGTCAGCACCGTCGAGCGCCTCGTCGCGATCCGCGACGGCCTCGTACTCCCATTCGGCCTCGACCTCGTCGCGATCCTGGACCCAGTTGCCGAATTCGGCGTTGAGCTCTGCGCTCTCGTGGTCGATGTCGTGTAGTCGCACTTCCCCCGAGAGGTCCGAGAGCGCGAGGTCCCGGAAGAACTTCGGTGCCCATTCGCGGCTCCCGCCGCCGATGTAGGCGATCGTCACGTCGTCGGTATCGATACCCTCCGCCTGTACGCCGTGTACTGATTCCGTCATTGTATGTCGTCAGGGGCTCCGGGTAGCCGATGTCCATGTGATCGTATAGTGTTTTCGAAAATCGGAACTAATTGTTCGTAACGGTCACACGACCGGGGCCGAACCGGTGGGCGTCGCGCGTTCGGTCCCGGTAGTCCTGTCGGTGTGTTTCGACATTCAACAATCGGGACAGACGTATACTTAAGAGGGTCGGCAAGCTACGTCCGGGATATGGCACAGACCCAGTCGACACAGCAGCGCTTCGAGCTTTTACACCAGTTAGTGGGGGCTGAGTGGGGCGGGGCAGCGCTGAACGCGCTCGTTGACGGCTACGAGCGACGGACGTCCTACACTGTCGAGGAGACGACAACGTCGGCCGATGATCTCTCCATCCGGGTCAAGATACGGATTCTCCAGGAACGAGCCCCGGACGCCTGGATCGAATGGCCGGGCCAGCACGTCACGCCGTACATCGATTCCGGTGCAGTCCGGGACATCACCCACATCTGGGAGGACAACGGCTTCGAGGAAGTCTTCACCGATGGGGCCAAAGAACAGGTCCGCTTCGACGGCACCTATCACGCGATCCCGCTGAACATCCACCGGATCAACAACCTGTTTTACAACGTCGAGATGATCGAGGAGGCTGGCGTCGATATCGACGCTAACTCGCCGCGGGCGTTTGTCGACGTCCTCGAACAGCTCGAGGGCGCACTCGACGTGACGCCCTTTTTGATGGCACTTCGCAATCCCTGGGGAACCATCCACGTCTGGGAGACGATCCTGCTCGGGGAGACCGACGCCCGGACGTACCGCGATGTCGTCGACGGGAACCCGGGGCGCCATCGCGACGCGATCGAGACGACGCTTTCGGTGCTGGCGCGATATCTCGACTTTGCCAACGACGACGCCCAGTTCGCCTCGCTGCCGGATGCCAACGCCCACTTCGTCGACGACGAGGGTGCGCTGTTCTTGATGGGCGATTGGGCCGCGAGTGCCTATGACCAGGACGCCTACGGCGAGACCTGGGACGCGATCCCGTTCCCGGGGACCGAGGGCGACTACCCGCTCAACATGGACGCGCTCGTCCCGTCGAGTTCCGAGGCGGACACGACGGCCATCGACGAGTTCCTCGCCTACGCCGGGTCACAGGAGGCACAGACCGCGTTCAACCGCCACAAGGGGTCGATGCCGCCCCGGACCGACACCGATCCGTCCGAGTTCACGCCGTTCCTGCAGGACCAGCGGGACGATTTCGACGCCGCCACCTCTCAACCGCCGTCGATCGCCCACGGGCTGGCGGTCCATCCCGAGACACTCATCGAGGTCAAATCACTGATGGCCGAGTTCGTCTCGGAGCCGGAGCCCGCGTCCACTGCCGATCGACTTGTCGACGCCCTCTCCGAAACGTAGCGGTAGCAGATGCGTCGTCGGCCGCCCCCGACCGCGACGCTTCGAACTCATCGATCAGACGTCAAAAGACGGCCACGATTCGACGGTGACTACGGCCGATAGGAAGCTTTTTACTGCCGAAATGGGAAAATCTCGCCGGGTGAAAAGTTTGCCTGGAAATAGTACGTCAGATGGCGATCTGGACGATCGAATCGAGCAGTATCGCCAGACAGCACAGGAAGTCCGCAGAGACATCATCGAGATGGTCTATGCGGCCCAGTCAGGGCATCCAGGCGGTTCGCTTTCGGCCGTCGAGTATTTGCTCTGGCTGTACAACGAGGAACTGAACGTCGATCCCGAGAACCCGGACGATCCGGACCGTGACCGTCTCATCTACAGCAAAGGTCACGCGTGTCCGGTTCTGTACGCGTTGCTCGCTCGATACGACTTCGTCGATTGTGATCCCAACGAGGAGTTCCGCCGCCTCGGCGGCGAGCTTCCGGGCCACTCCTCGCCGAAGGTCCCGGGCGTCGAATTCCCCTCGGGATCGCTCGGCCAGGGGCTCTCGTACGCCAACGGGCAGGCGATGGGAGCCGACTTCGACGACGCCGATTACGACGTCTACGCCATCCTTGGCGACGGCGAGACCCAGGAAGGCAACATCTGGGAGGCCGCGATGTCCGCGGGCGAGAAGGGACTGGACGTCGTCGCGATCGTCGACCGCAACAAAAAACAGAACGACCTTCCCGTCGCCGAGACGATGGAAATCGACCCGCTCGACGAGAAGTTCGAATCCTTCGGCTGGGACGTCTGGGAGGTCGACGGCCACGACTTCGGTGAGATCGCCGACGCCTTCGATGAAATCAACGAGGCGGACGGTCCGCGACTGTTGATCGCCAACACCGTCAAGGGCTACCCGATCGACTTCATGGAAGCCCAGCCCAACGGCTATCACGCCGGCGCGATCACCGACGACGAACTTGCGGAGGCGATGGAAGAACTTGGGTTCGACCCCGACACTGTGGAGGTGACGACCAAATGAGCGAGAAGATTTCGACCCGGAACGGGTTCGGGAACGGACTGTTGCGCGAGGCTGAGGAACGCGAGGACTTCATCGTCATGGACGCCGACCTGGCGAAATCCACCCGCGGGGGCTGGTTCCGTGACGAGTACCCCGAGCGCTGGATCAACGTCGGCATCTCCGAGCAGGATCTGTTCGCGACGGCGGCCGGTATCGCCGAGACCGGTCGGCCGGTCTTCGCCAACACCTTTGCCATCTTCTCTCAGCGTGGCTTCGAACAGGTTCGCCAGCAGATCGCCCGCCCGAAGCGCAACGTGACCGTCGTCGGCAGTCACGCCGGCGTCATCACGGGCGAGGACGGCCCCAGCGCCCAGACCGTCGAAGACATTTCCGCCTATCGCGGGATCCCGAACCTGCGTGTCATCTCGCCGGCCGACGCCGTCGAGGCCAACGCGCTCGTGACTGCCCTCGCCGAGGACGACGATCCGGCCTACCTCCGACTGATCCGTGAGTCCGTGCCCGTCATCCACGACGAGGACGAGTACGAACCCGAGATCGGCACGGGTGAAGTCCTCCGTGACGGCACGGATGTGACGCTGATCGCTCACGGTGCGATGGTCCACGTCGTCCAGGAAGCAGCCGAAGTCCTGGCCGACGATGGCATCGACGCCCGCGTGATCAACATGTCGACGATCAAGCCCCTTGACGAGGAGCTGGTCGTCGAATCCGCCGAGCAGACCGGCGCGATTCTCACAGCCGAGGACCACAACATCTACGGCGGCCTGGGCAGCGCCGTCGCCGAGGTCCTGGCCGAGCAGCGCCCGACCCCCATGAAACGGATCGGCATCGAGGACGAGTTCGGCACCTCCGGCAACGGGCTGGATCTCTACGAGTACTACGGCTTCACCGGCGAGGACATCGCCGAGACGGCGAAAGACCTACTGGCCTGAGCCGACTAGACCGATTGCAACCATGAGAACATACATCGATTCAGCGGAAGTCGAAAACGTACGGGAAGCATACGACCTCGGACTTGTCGACGGGGTCACGACGAACCCGTCGCTGGTCGCCGGGACCGACCGGGAGTACCGGGACATCATCGACGAACTGACGGAGTTCGTCGACGGTCCGATCAGCGTCGAGGTCATCGCGACCGACTACGAGGAGATGCTCGAGGAGGCCCGGGAGTACGACACCTGGGGCGACAACATCGCGGTGAAGCTCCCGATGACTCGTGACGGCATGAAGGCCCTCCGGACCCTCTCCGATGAGGGTGTCCAGACCAACATCACGCTGATCTTCTCCGTCAACCAGGCGCTCATCGCCGCCAAGAACGGCGCGACGATGGTCTCGCCGTTCATCGGTCGACTGGACGACAACGGCCACGACGGCGTCGAACTCATCGAGGACATCCGGACTGTCTACGACAACTACGACTTCGAGACGGACATCCTCGCGGCGTCGATCCGCCACCCCTTCCACGTCCAGGAAGTCGCCAAAGCCGGTGCGGACATCGCGACCTTGCCGCCGGACGTGGCAGACTCGATGTTCGATCACCCGCGAACCGACAGCGGACTCGAAGCGTTCCTCGACGACTGGGGCGACCGCGAAAGTCCCGCACTGAAGTGACGCCGTCTCTCTAGGGATTCGCCGATCGCCCTGACGGAACATCCGTCGTTTCGCCGTCTTGTTTTGGACGGGTCCGTCACAGTCTCTGTTCTGAGAATTGCCACCGCAGCCTTTTGAATTAGGGGAGCGAACTGGTAGTATTGATGACGGATGCATCGACGGGCATCAACGTCCTGCACGTTGACGACCAAGCGGACCTCGCGGCAGTCGTCGCTGAGATGCTCGAACGGGACGCGGACATCACGGTCGAAACAGCGACGAGCGCGACCGAGGCGCTTGAGCGGCTCTCTGGGGGGCAGTTTGACTGTCTGATCTCCGACTATGCGATGCCGGGAATGGACGGCATCGAGTTCCTCGAGGCAGTTCGGGCGGACGATCCCGACCTCCCGTTCATTCTCTATACCGGCAAGGGGAGCGAAGAAGTCGCCAGCGAGGCCATCACTGCCGGGGCGACCGATTACCTCCAGAAGGGTGGCGGGACCGAACAGTACGAGCTACTCGAAAACCGCATCCGGAACGCCGTTGCCCAGTATCGCTCCGGGCAGCGTGCGGCCAAACTTGATCGGATCCGGTCGCTCGCCAGCGACCTCAATCAGGTGTTAGTCCGGGCGGATTCCCGTGAAGAAGCGGAGGCTGCCGTCTGTGAACGTATCGTGGACACCGATCGCTACGAGTTCGCGTGGATCGGCACGGTCGATCCGGACACGGACCGACTCGTCGTCCGGGAGCGGGCCGGCGAGAGCGACGGGTATCTCGAGGAGATCACGGTCACGGCTGACGAGAGCCCGACGGGGAAAGGCCCAACCGGGACCGCGGCGCGGGAGCGACGTGTCGCTGTCTCCCAGAACATCGCCGAGGATCCCGACCTCGACCGGTGGGCGGACGCGGCGACCGCCCGTGGCTTCCAGTCGGTCGCGGCCGTCCCGCTCGAACACGAGGATACACTGTACGGCGTCCTCACGCTGTACGCGGACGAACCGCAGCCGTTCGACGGGGACGAACGCGACTTACTTTCGGAACTCGGGGCTGATATCGGCCATGCGCTTCACTCCTTTGCCATCGACGAAAAGCGCCGCGAGGAGCGCGATCGTCGGGAGGCACTGTTCGCGAACGCGCCGACGCCTGTGGCAGCCTCACGTCCACGGGGTGAGGACCACAAGCAGTATATTACGGACGTCAACGAGTCCTTCGAGACTGTCTTCGGGTTCGAGCGCGATGCCATCGTCGGGGAGGAAGTGACGGATGTCCTCGTCCCTCCGGAGTATCACGACGAACATGTCCGATTCCGGAAGCGAACCGCGGACGGTGAGGCGATCACGGCAACCGTCGAGCGACTGACCCGCGACGGGATCCGGGAGTTCATCATGCATATCATTCCGCACGGACTCGACGACGGATCACCTGTCGGGAACTACGTCTGGTATACTGACGTCACCGATTGGGGGGAACGCGAACGGCAACTCCGGGCGTTCCGTGAGGTAGTCGAACACGCCGGTCACGCGGTGTACTGGACGGATCCTGACGGGGTTATCGAGTACGTCAACCCGGCGTTCGAAACCCAGTCCGGGTATTCGGCCGAGGAGGCGATCGGCCACGATTCGGCGATCATCAGCTCCGGCGAACACGACGAAGCGTTCTACGAGACCCTCTGGGAGACGATTCTCGACGGCGAGACCTGGGAGGGTGAGCTTGTCAACGAACGCAAAAGCGGCGAGCGGTACGTCGTCGAACAGACGATCACACCCGTCACGGACGAGGAGGGGGAGATCGAGCGGTTCGTCGCGATCAACGCCGACGTCACCGAGCGCGAGGAGCGCGAACGGAACCGCAAACAGATCAATACAGTCCTCCGGACGATCGTAGAGCACCTTCCGATGGGCGTTCTCGTCGAGGATGCCGATCGGGACGTCTTGATGGTCAACGAGCGACTGGGGGCTGTCTTGGACGTCTCCGCCTCTGCCGAGGACCTGATCGGCCGTGACTGTGGGCGGGCGGCCGAAGACCTCAAGGGGCTGTTCGCCGATCCCGAGGGCTTCATCGAGGGGATAGCACGACGGATAGACGCGCGCGAACCCGTGAAAAACGAGCGACTCGAACTCGAGGATGGGCGCATTCTCGAACGTGATTACGTCCCCTACACGTTGCCGGACGGCGAGGCCAACCTCTGGCTGTATCGGGACGTCACCGATCGAACCCGGAACGAGCGACGCCTGAAACACCAAAACCAGCGCCTCGAACAGTTTTCGAGCGTCGTCAGCCACGATCTCCGAAACCCGTTGAACGTCGCCACGAGCCGACTCGAACTCGCCGAAGAGACGTGTGACAGCACCCACCTCGAACACGCGCGGACGGCGGTCGAGCGAAGTCTCTCGCTGCTCGAAGACCTTCGAGCACTCGCCATCGAGGGGCGCACGGCCATCGAGACGGAACCGGTCGCGATCGCGGGGACGATCAAGGACTGCTGGCGGACGGTGCCAACGGGCGAGGACGCGACGCTTTCGGCCGAGACTGACCGACTGATCCGGGCCGACCCCGGCCGGCTGAAACAGTTGTTCGAGAACCTGGTTTCGAATGCCGTGACACACGGGGGCGACGGCGTAACCATCACGGTCGGCTCACTCGCCGAGGGGTTCTACGTCGAAGACGACGGCCCGGGCATTCCCGAGGACAGCCGCGAGACGGTCTTCGAACTGGGTCACTCCACAGCCGACGAGGGGACGGGATTCGGGCTCGCCATCGTCAGGGCGATCGCCGACGCCCACGACTGGACGGTCACTGTCACGGAAAGCGAGACCGGCGGCGCACGCTTCGAGTTCACCGGCGTCGACGTCATCGAGGAGTGAGTCCGTTCGGCGACCGCTACTCCGCCATGCCCCAGACGTCGTCGTCCCACGACCGGGCGCGGTCGTCGTAGGACGGCTCGCCACGATCGAGGTCGTCGATGCGGGCGTGGTCTTCCGCTTCGAGTTCGAAGTCGAAGAGATCGAAGTTCTCCTCGATGTGACCTCGGGAGGTCGAGCGCGGAAGCACGACGATATCCTTCTCGACCGCCCACCGGAGGGCGACCTGAACGGGCGTCTTGTCGTATTTCTCGCCCAGTTCCTGCAGCGTCGGATCCGAGAGAACTTCGCCGCGAGCGATCGGCGCGGCGGCTTCGACGACGATGTCGTTGTCCTGGCAGTACTCGACCAGGTCGGTGCGCTGGAAGTAGGGATTGAACTCGATCTGATTGACCGCGATCGGCACGTCGGCGACGTGCTGGGCAGCACTCAGCTGGTAGCGGCTGAAGTTCGAGACGCCGACGTTCCGGACCAGCCCCTCCGCTTTGAGCGTCGCCATCGCGTCCATGGTTTCTCGCACGGAGATCGCCGGGTTCGGCCAGTGGATCAGATAGAGATCGAGATAGTCCGTCCCCAGGTCCGCCAGGGTTTGCTTGGCCGTCTCGATCACCGACTCGTAGTTGAGGTGCTTGGGCAGGACTTTCGAAGTCAGGAACAGGTCCTCGCGGTCGTGGTCGGCGAGGACCTCGCCCAGGGCGGCCTCGTTCATGTACCCCTCGGCGGTATCGATATGGGTGTACCCCGATTCGAGCGCGATCTCGACCGGTTCCTGGACGGTCTCGCCTTCGAGTTCGTAGGTGCCTTTACCGACGAGGGGCAGTTCGTCGCCACTCGGCAATGTCGTGGTTGGGACAGTCATGGTTCACGTGGAAATTCACTCGCCCGATCCTTAACGTGACCGTTCCCGTCGTCCCGGGGCGCGGCGTCACCCGATCGACGCGACGACCTCGCCGATCGCTCGAAGTCGGCTTTCGGGAGCCGGCGCAGCCGCGATCGCCGAGGCCGCCCCCGTCGCGTCCACCCCGAGTTCGAACGCACGACGGACGTCTTCGGCGGTCGAGATTCCGCCGCCGACGCGGACCGGTGTCCCCGGTGCCACGTCGTCGCGCATGTCGAGAAACGCTCTGATGCGGTCGGGATGCGTCCGGGTGATCGCTCGCTCGGTCGCGATGTCGCCCGGCCGTTCGAAGAGCAACTGGTCCGGTTCGAACGCGGCGACTGCGCGCCCCATTTCGACGCTGTCGACACAGACGATCGCATCCAGCCCGACCGTCTGACAGCGCTCGATCTTGGTCTCGATGTCGGCGAGCGTATCCCGGTTTTCGGCGTGGTTGATGATCGCCCCGACCGCTCCCGCCTCGACCAGCGCTTCGGGGAGCAGCCTGCCCATCCCCCGACCCGGTTCGACTGGATCGACGGCCGGCGCGAAGACGGGGAGGTCGGTCTCGCGGGCGACCGATCGCAGGTCCGGGAGTTGGGGCGTCAGGACGAACGGCGCGCCGGTCTCCTCGCTTACCCGCTCGATCGTCCCCGCGAGCGCGAGTCCGTCTTCGCCCCACGTCCCCGGATACACTTTGAAGTTGATCTGGAAGTGTGGATACGGCAGACTCATCGACGGGGGTTACTCTCGTGGCGCGCAAAAATCCCGCGCTGGATCGCCCCCGATATCCGGCGGTTCGGGCCAGCGATTCACCGTTGGTCGAGAAACGCTCCACACTGCCTTCGACCGAGGTCCATCAACTCGGCGATGAACTCGGGATCGCGGTCGAGTTTGGTCGAGCAGTGGTAATCGCGGCCCATCTCGATGCGGTGGATCTCCGTCTGTGCGAACTCTTCGGTCGGGAGTGTTCCATCGGCGACCCACTCGTTGATCTGCCTGACGAACCCCAGTTCCTGATTCAGCGAGATGTTGCCCGACAGCTCGTTTCGTCGGTCGGCGATCTCCTCTAAGGTCGTCGGTTCGCCTTCCAATTCCTGGGGATTGATCTGGATGATCCAGAGTTCCTCGGGCTTGCGTTCGGGCGGTTGATGCATCATGTCCCGGACGGGCGGATTCTGAGAGAACAGGCCGTCCCAGTGGTAATGGCCGTGAATCTCGACGGCCTCGAAGACGTTTGGCACAGCCGCCGACGCGAGGACGGCCTCGACGGTGACGTCCTCGTCGACGAAGGTTTCGAAGACGCCCGCGTTGACGTTGACCGTCCCGACGACCAACTCCGGCGTCTTGCTCCGACAGAACTCGGGGATCGTACCGAAGTCGATGTGGGTCTGTAAAACCTCTCGAATGCGTTCTTTACCCATCTCCTTGCCTGGGACCTGATAGGGGCTGAGCCGGGGGAGGGGCCAGCCGCTCTCGCCCAGCCGGTTGATGTTTGTCAGCCAGGAGTTGAGCATCCGATCGCCGTAGTCACTGGCCGCGAGATCATCCCAGATCGCGTTCAGGAGGTCAGCCGCCCGTTCGGGGCCATCGGTTACGAGGCCATACCAGGTGGCGAGTGCGTTGAACGCCCCGCCGGAGGTCCCGCTGATCCCCACGAGTTCGAACTCATCCTCCCAGTCGCACTCAAGCAGCATCTCCTCGAGGACACCCGCTGTAAACGCCGTGTGGCTGCCGCCGCCCTGGCAGGCGATGGCCACGTTCGTTTGCTCACCCATCTGTGACTTGCTCTACACGCCACTCATTCATAGGTGGTAGTGTACACCCGCCCTCGAAGCAGAGGTCGCCGCCGTTGAGGGGCTGGCATGGCTGGAGAAGCCAAAGACGAAGCGGTTCGCGACCTCGACGGGCGTCATCATCTTCCAGAAGAACCGGCTAGCAACCGCTGCAGCCCAGCAACACTAAAGTTTGAATACGACGTTTCTCTTCTACTGGATGGCATATCGCACCACTCTTCGTGGGGTCCTGGCCGGGCTGGCGGGGATCGGGATTGTGCTGACATTCCTGTTTGCCCGGATTGGACTCGTGTCGCCCGAAGTAGTGGTCGGCTTTGCGGTCGCAACGCTGACCGCGCTATTCGCATCGGGTGGGCGGACGGCTTTCAGGCGATTGTTCGGGCGTACCCCACCGACCGATTCGCCGGCCGACGACGCAGATTGGTGGCTCGCCCGGCTCGAACCGGCGCTCGAACCGTCCTGGAATGGATGGTCGGATCTGGTCGTGACTGTTGGGCTGGCCGTGGTTGGCCTCGGCACATTCGGACTCATCGTCACCGTCCGCAGGGACGATCCGCCGATCGAACTCCTGCTCGTCGGCTTTTTCGGCCTCACCGGCGCACTCATTTCGATCGGCTTTGCCATCAGCGGTGACGCCGGTTGAGGGTCTTTGAGTACGTCCGCGTTCCGTACGCTGCTTTGCTGGAGTACTCGAAAATACGATAGCTGATTCACACGCCCACGGGAAATGGGCGGTGTCGAAATGCACAGGGAGGCGGGATGTGACTTGGAGGGCCGAAGTGGGCAGGGACGACATCCAGCAGGGTTACTCCACCCCCGCCATCCTGCGCAATCTCAGCTAAACCCGGGTAGTTTGTAGGTTCTATCGTGATACAATACTTACTACCGATAGTAACAATACTATCTTTACAATCGATACTGCCTTCAAGACAGATGGTATCTTTAACACAATGACAATCGAAACAGCTCCGTCGGCCGAGAGAGCGTTTCTGTCGGGACAGTTAGCTGTCGTCCTGTAACTTGTGCCGGAACGCGTGGAGGACGTTCCAGCCGGTTTCCGTGAGTTCGATCTGTTTCTGGCGACCGACTGCCTCGACCGCGATGTAGCCGTCGGATTCGAGCGGATCGACGATGTTGGCGTTCAACAGCGCGAACTTGGCCTTGTCGTTGGCCGGATCGGCCTCGGTCATGAAGGATAGTTCGGCGGACTCGGCGAACGCGATCAGGTCAGACTTCTTTGCCGTGTAGGCGTCGGTGTTCGTCTCGGCCAGGTAATCGAGGACGGCGACCTGATCGTAGGAGACGGCTTCGATCGGATACGACGGGAGGACTTCGGCCTCGTCGAATCCCCGCGTTCGTGGATTCGATTCGAGATCCGGGACGTGCTCCTCGACGTGGACGTAATAGGCGGTCGCGTCGGTCGCCATGCAGGCGATCGCGCTGCCGATAGCCGCGAGCTTTCCGCCGCTGGAGACGTTGACGCGGACCACGTCTTCGGCGTGTTCCGCGACGACAGTCGTGACGACCGCGAGCACGTCGTAGATGTCGGCGAGGTCGGCTTCTCGAAACGCAACCGTACGACTGTCCGCTTGGAGTTCCTCGACGAGCGCTTCCTGGTAGGGTGTCAGGTCGCGGTCGTGGTGATCTCTCGCGAGTAGATAGACACGGTCGGCGTCGTGTTCGCGAATCGGCGAGAGAATCCGGTCGTGCTCGTACCCCAGGGGCACGACGTGGACTTCCTCGATGGGTTGCATGTCACAGATACCAACGCCGATTGTCAGGAACGTTTCGGTCGTCGTCGAGTGGGCGCTACTGTGAGCGTGCCTTGATCTCCCACCCCATATCTAGTACAGACTCATTTCTCGGGACTCTCGGCGTGAAGATTCTATCGCCGTTTGCCACCACGGTCAATTCGGCCCAGCGTTGCGGTCCGGATCGCAGGCCACCTCCATCCGGTTGTCACCGAATCGCCCACATGCTCGATCATTTTCCGTCTCCGCTTTCTCCCGGGATGGGACTGCTACATCACTGAACCCGTAGTACCGCCGCCACAAGCGCCCGGAGGCGAACCTCGAGTGGCCCCACTGCGAGTCGGTCCGACAGCCGCCCGGGAACGGCGTCCGCCCCGGCGATCGCAATCACGGCACTGCCGACTCGTATCTCCGCGGTCAGGTCAGCCGCCGAGAGCACTCGCGTGAGGCGCGGTAACCGGCCGCGTTCACTCCATAGCAGACGGCACCCGGCCCACACCGACGGTACCTGGATGCGGATGCGTTCCTCGACAGTACTGATAGCGAGGTCGATGTCGTCGACGGTGACCGAAAGATTGGCGGTGACACTGAGGTCGGGGCCGCGACGAGCGAGTGTCTCAACCGTTGCGAGCAGGTCACCGCTCGCTGGCACAGTTACTCACGCTCGTTGGTCGTGACCCGGACCGTTCCGTCGACGTGCCAGTGGGCGTGGTCGGCGTCCTCGCCGACTTTGCTCGGAACGGCCACGTCCAAGTCCTCAAAGTCGTAGACGATTTCGGCTCCCCGACCCGTCAGTCGGTCGTACAGCCCGACCGCGAGCTCGGGCCAGTTGGTCGTCTCCTCGATGGTGTTCTCGGCTCCCGTGTCAGATTCACTCATCATCTTTAATTAAGGTTCAATACAGATATACTTGTGGCACGGGTTGAACGTGGCCCCAAAGCAGCCCTTTCCGGATTTTCGGGAACCGGGCGGGCGCAGAGCGGTCACGATCACTGAACCGAGCGGTCTCTTCGTCGTTACTGCATCTCTTTCGTGTATGGCCAGCGTTTCCTGATATCCCGTCTCCTCTCGGCACATCCGGTCGGTTACCTTCCTGTGACAGCCTTTCCCACCGGACTCTATTCGCTGTGGAGTGCCAGTTCGGCAAGCGAAATGGTGCTCAGTGGCTGGCTGATGCTCGGTCTCGGCGTCGTCGTCCTCGTTCACGGCACCGTCCTGCTGACGGATCTCGCCGACCGACTCGGGACGGCCAGCGGGCCGCTGGTGATCGGCTACGCGGCGATCGTCCTGCTCAACCAGGCGCTGCTGGCGTCCGGACTCGCCGGCGTCTTCGATCCGACCGGATGTCTTCGAGGACATCCGTCACCAGGTCCGAGCCGTGGCGGGACTCGACGTCCTCCCGGCGGTAGACGTCGCGATGGCGCGTCTCGTCGTAGATCACGATCGCCTGCAGGGTCTCGCCCGCGTGGGACTTGACAACGTCGAGACCCAGTCGGTCCGTGTTCGACGATGTCTTCGACATCGGCAGGCACACCGGGGGTTTCAGCAGGACGTGTCTTTTGCATTGGGGCTTCGACTGGTACTTTCTTTCAGTCACGCCGCGGCTGAGTGTATCGTTCCCACGGACCTCGTAGTTGAATCTGTTGGTGATCTGGACTCCCAGTGGTTGCCCGGGACAGCTTAAATATGTCTCCGGTATAACGTGTTGATAGATCATGAGTTTCGACACGCAGACAGCAACGAGGGTTCCCGAACACGCGATGGCGAATCCGCCGCGCATTTTCGACCCCGGAGAGGCGTTCGATACGATTCAGGGGATCACTGGCCGGAAGTGGTACCTCCGAATCGTCTATCACTCCCTTTTGGATGGGCCGATAGGTTTCAGTGCGCTGAAGCACGCTCTCGACGGGGTGTCTTCGAAAATATCATCGGAGAGTCCGTTCGCTCTGGAAAACCAACGTCTCGTCGCCCGTGAAATCGTCAGCGACCAACCCGTCCCCGGCGAGTACTTCGTGACCGATCGCGGCGAAGCGTTAGCACCCGCCGTCGCGGCACTCCTCCAGTGGGACGCCGCGTTCGACCGAGAGGAGGCCGACTGAATGGCTCACTACGACGTGCTGGTCATCGGTGGCGGGACGGGGAACAACGTCGCGGCGGCCGCGGCCGACGCCGGACTCGACACGGCCCTGGTCGAGAAGGGGCCACTGGGCGGGACCTGTCTGAACCGGGGGTGCAACCCCTCGAAGATGCTCATTCAGGCCGCAAACGCTGCCCAGGAAGTACGGGAGGCTGACCGATTCTTCCTCGATGCCTCCTTGGATGATGTGGATTTCTCGGCCATCGTCTCCGACATGGACGAGACACTGTCCGGACTCGCCGAAGGCATGGAAGCCGACTACCGCGAGAAAGACGATCTCACGCTGTATCAGGACGAAGCCGTCTTCGTCGACGAGCGGACCATCCTGGTCGATGACGAGCACGTCAGTGGGGGGAACGTGGTCGTCGCGGCCGGGAGCCGCCCGTTCATTCCACCGATCGATGGCCTCGGAAACGTGGATTATCTCACGAGCCGCGAGGCGCTGTATCTCGACGACCAACCCGAGAGCCTGGTGATCATCGGCGGTGGATACATCGCCGTGGAACTGGGCTACTTCTTCGAGACGGTGGGGACCGGCGTGACGATCATCGAGAGCGGCGAGATGCTCCTCGGCCGTGTGGATCCCGAGGTGCGCGAGACGTTCACGGAAATCGCCAGAGAGCGTCACGATGTACACACGGGCTATCGCGCCACAGCGATCGAGCCGCTCGGTGAGGGCGTCCGAGTCTTTGCCGAGTCCGGGGATGATGACGTCATCGAATGTTCCGGCGAGGACGTGCTCGTGGCTGCCGGTCGGCGGCCGAACACCGACTCGCTCGACGTCGCCTCGGCCGGCATCGAGACCGACAACCGGGGCTTTGTCGTGACGGATGAACGCCTCGAAACTACCGCCGAAAACGTCTGGGCGCAGGGCGACATCGCCGGCAACGCGATGTTCAAACATTCCGGCGATTACGAGACCCGCGTGGTAATCGACAACGTGGTCCATGACACCGGCCGGGAGATCGACCTCTCTGCGCTGCCCCACGCTGTGTTCACCGAACCACAGATCGCCGGCGTCGGCGCGACGGAAGCCGAACTCAAGACAGCTGATCACCCGTATGTCGTCGGTCGGCAGGCTCTGCCCGACACCCCCATGGGACGGGCGAAGAAACTCGAGGAAGGGTTCGTGAAGGTGCTCGCCACTCCCGACGGCGAGATCCTGGGCTGTCACATGCTCGGCGAGGAAGTCTCGACGATGATCCACGAGGTGCTCGTGGCGATGCGGGCAGGGTCAGGACACGTCAGCGATATCACGGACACCATTCACGCACATCCGACGCTGAACAAGGCTGTCGAGTCCGCCTTCCGGGACGCGTTGGATACCTGACGGTGTGTAACTCCCACCGTTCATCCGGGGCGAGCGAAGACCGAAGTGTCTTATTCACCTCTGACGAAGGAGGGATACATGATCACGGGGACCTCGACTGCCCAGCCCATCGCGATGGAAGTCTCGAACATCCTTGGGGAGCCACTGGTCGATCTGGCCTTCGACGGGAGCGTCGAGGCGGCCGAGGACGTCACCGTCGGCGACGACGAGCGAGTCGTCATCGTCGGCTCGACGACGTCGAGTCAGGCCCACCTCGAACTCCTGGAACTCCAGGAGCGGGCCGTCCAGCGCGATCCTGACGAGATCGTCACGGTCATCGGCTACATGGGATATTCCCGCCAGGACAAGCTGTTCAACCCTGGCGAGGCCGTCTCGGTTCGGGCCATCGCGAAGGCCCTCAGCCCGAGCACGGATCGCGTCTACTCGGTCAACCCGCACAACGTCTCCGTACTGGATTACTTTGACGTCCCGGCCGAGCCGATCGACGCGGCCCCCCAGCTCGCCGAGCCCCTGCCCGATGATCTCTCCGATCCCGTCTTCCTCGGCCCCGACGAGGACGCGGTCTGGCTCGCCGAGTCCGTCCAGGAGACGTACGGCGAGGGACACGTCGATAACTTCGAGAAGATCCGCCACTCCGCGACCGAAGTCGAGATGAGCGCCGAGGACAAGGACTTCACCGACCGTGACGTCGTCCTCGTCGACGACATGATTGCGACCGGCGGCACGATGAGCGAGGCCGTCCGGCTCATCAGCAAGCAGGACACCAACCACGTGTACGTCTCCTGTGTCCACCCGCTGCTGGTCGACAATGCCCTGAGCAAGCTCTCGCGAGCCGGCGTCAAGTCGCTGTACGCGACCGACACGATCGACCGTTCGATCAGCCGCGTCAGCGCCGCGCCGCCGATCGCCGACGTGCTGTAAGCTGTTGCTGTTTTCCCGACCGTTCCTGCTACTGCGACTTGGCCTCGATGCCGACGCTTTCTCTCAGATCCGCGAGCGCCCCTGCCACGTCCGACTGGCCGAACAGCGACGAACCGATGACGAGCGTGTCCACCCCGCTCTCGACGCACTGCGGTCCCGTCTCACTGTTCACACCGCCATCGACCTCGATTTCGGGGGCCCCCATCGCGTCGAGTCGCTCGATCCGGTCGAGCGTCTCCGGCATGAACGACTGGCCGCCGAAACCTGGCTGGACGCTCATCACGAGGACGACTTCGACGTCGTCGAGGTACGGCTCGACTGCCTCGACGTCGGTGTCGGGATTCAGTGCGATCCCGGCGTCCATGCCGTGGTCGTGGATCGACTCGATGACCGCTCCCGGATCGTCCTCGCTTTCGACGTGGACGGTAAGCCGGTCAGCACCGGCGTCCTGAAACGCTTCGACGTACTCACCCGGGTGCTCGATCATCAGATGGGTGTCGAAGTAGAGATCAGTCCGGTCCCGGAGCGAACTGATCACCGGCGGGCCAAAGGAGATGTTCGGCACGAAGTGGCCGTCCATGACATCGAGATGGAGGATCTCGGCCGACTCGACGTCGCTGACGTCGCCGTAGAGATCAGCGAAGTCCGCTGCGAGGATCGACGGTGCGATGCGACACATACCGGTCAGTTCAGAACGGAGTCGTATCAACTCGTCGCCTCGCCTCGGCGGACGAGCCCTATTCCATACGTCCACCGTCGGCCGGCCTATTCCGTTCGCCACCGCCATCGGGGACTTCGAAGTTCGATAGCAGTGCCTGGAGCCGAGCGGCGCGATCGCTGAGCGATTCGACGGTGGTGTTGATCTGGGACATCGACGCGGTCTGCTGTTGGGCCGCTGCCGAGGCACTTTCGCTTTCGGCCGCGACCGTCCGGCTGCCGTCGGCGACATCCTCGATCGCCGAGACGGCGGATTCGGTGCTCGTGGCCTGGTCGTCGGTCGTCGCGCTGATCTCCTGGATCCCCTCGTCGGTCTCCTCGGCGTTGGTCGCGACCTGTCCGAACGCCTCGGCCACTGTCTCGACGGCCTCGACCGCTTCGAGGACGTACTGTTCGGCCGTCCGCGCCTCCTCGACGGTCCGTTCGGTTTCTGTCTTGACTGCCGTGATGAGCGACTCGATGTCGCCCGCCGATGCCTGGGTCTGCTCGGCCAGACTCTTGACCTCGTCGGCGACCACAGCGAACCCGTCGCCGCTGTTCCCGTCGCCGGACGCCCGGGCCGCCTCTATGTTGGCGTTCAGCGCCAGCATGTTCGTCCGCTCGGCGATGTCGCCGATTAGTTCGACGATCTCCCCGATTTCGGCCATTCGATCGTCGAGGGATTCGACGTTCCGGACGGTAGAGTCGATCGCGTCCCGGGCCTGTCGGGCGTCCTCGATCGCCCCCTGGGCCGTCTGTTCGCCTTCGTCGGCGATGCGAGCCGTCTCGTGTGAGCGCTCGGCGACCGCTTCGGCCGAGGCTGCCACCTCCTCGACGCCCGCCGAGAGGTTCGACAGTTCCCCGGAGAGCGCGTCGAGCATCTCCCGCTGATCGGCCGTCGCGCTCGCGATCTCCGTGACTGCGTCGCTTACCTCCGCGCTCGCGCTCGCGGCTTCATCCGTCCCGGCGGTCGCGTCAGCGCTCGCCTCGGCGACGGCCTCGGCGAAGGACTGGAGTTCCGCCATCGCCGTGGCCGTCTCCGTCACCATCCCGTTGAACGCGGTGGCGATCTGGGCCATAGCCTCGTTCTCGACGTCGGTGTCGAGTCGGGCCGTGAGGTCGCCGTCGGCAGCCTGTCGAATCGTGGCGCTGTAGGCGTCGGCCGTCGCTTCGAGACGCTGGTTTGCTCGCTCGATTTCAGCCTGGCGGGCCTGGGCCTCGGCCTTCATCTCCTGGGCCTCTGCCCGTGCCTCCTCGATTTCGGCCTGTTTGGCTTCGAGATCCTCGATCTCCCGGCTCTTCTCCCGGGCTTCCCGAAGTTGTGCGCGGGCCTCTTCGCGGGAGCGCTCAGTCGAGTACCATTGAGACATCAGTGCGATGGCCAGCGCCAGAACGAAGATCCCATGGATGAACCCCCACGCCCAGGGGTTGTTTATCGCGGCGGTATGGTTGTAGACGCGACTCGGGTTTATCATGCCGAAGACGCCGTGGGTAAGCACGACGTACCCGATTCCAAGCCCGAACGGCAGCCAGTCCTCGTAGACCGCGACGACGGCCATCCCGACGAAGAAGTGAAAGTGCGCCTCGATGAACCCGCCGGAAAGGTGGACCAGCACGACCGATGTCGACAACAGTCCCGTCGTCGCCAGCGCGGTCCGTGCCCGCCGGGGGAGTCGTGGGATTGCCGCCGCCAGGGCGAGGGCGACCACGATCGCGAGTTCGGCCAGGACGTGTGTCACCGGGATCGCCGGGATCGTCGCGCCGGTCACGACCGATTCCGTCCCCTCGTACGTTCCAAGCAGAAACAGGAAGGGGACGTGTGCAAGTATCAGTACGACGATGTTCCGGTGTCGACGCCGCCAGGACGCCTGGGGTATCGACCGCCCGTTCGGCACGTATCTCACCGCTTCCCGTATTCGGCGTGTCAACCCACCGAACCGGGAAAAATCGCCGGTATTGATCGGTTCGGTGCGTTCCATACCAGTAGGCCGACGTACCCGGTGAAAAGCTCATCTTCCGAGGTATCAAATTCTGAAATCGGAGGGCAAAACGAGCCTGTTTCGTCTCTTCCGAGGTGCCGCCAGCGGCGAACAGTAGCTATTTGACGCGGAGTCCTCACGTACGGATATGGACGAGGAAACTCGCGATGCGGCCAAGCGACGGGCGAGCGAGAGTGCGGTCGAGGCCGTCAGCGATGGCGACGTCGTCGGCCTCGGCAGCGGTTCCACGGCCGAGCACGCCATCCGCATCCTCGGCGATCGAGTCGAGGAGGGGCTGGATATCGTCGGCGTGACGACCTCCTTTCAGGCTCGCGAGATCGCCATCGAGAAGGGGATCGACCTCACGACGCTGGACGAAACCGACGGCCACATCGACGTGACGATCGACGGCGCGGACCAGTTCGCCGGCCCCGACCTGATCAAGGGCGGCGGCGCGGCCCACGCCCGCGAGAAGATCGTCGCGAGCGCGACCGACAGCCTCCAGATCGTCGCCGATCCGACCAAGGAGACCGACGTGCTGGACACCGTGGTCCCCGTCGAGGTCCTCCCCGACGCCCGGACGACGGTCGCGAATGCCATCCGCGAGATGGGCGGCGAACCCGAACTCCGGTGGGCCAAGCGCAAGAGCGGCCCCGTGGTGACTGACAACGGGAATCTTCTCTTCGATGCCGACTTCGGCGCGATCGACGATCCCGAGGGACTCGCGACGGAGATCGCGACGATCCCCAGCGTGGTCGAACACGGGATCTTCCCCGGCTACGCCGACGCCGTTCACATGGGGACTGAGGACGGTGTGACCGTCTTCGAGTACTGAACTGATTGATTTACGCCCGGCCGCCGGCCCACCGCACGCCGGCCCCGAGCAGCGCCCGCGCCTCTCCTTCAAATGACGACCGGAAGTGCCCGAGCGCGGTATAGAAGGACCGCCCGTCGCCGTAGGGTTTCACCCACGCGACCGGCATGTCCCCCAGATCGGGGTGATCCATCCGCGCGAGGACGCGCACGTCGCCGGTGACGACCTCGTAGGGTTCGTCGTAAGCCTGGAAGTCCTCGCGGTTGATTGTGATCGGGTGGTGGGAGTCGACGATCCGGACGTCGAAGACCTCCGGCTCGGGATGCTGGATGAATCGCCCGCCGATGAGTGCCTCCAGTTCGGGGTTTGGCTCCTCGCGCTCCCCGACGACGTCGTCGGGGTCTGCGGGCACCGTGGTCGTCAGCGCCGCTGCGCCGTGGACACCGGCATACCCGCCCCCTCCCTCGACGAACTCGAGCAACCCTGACAGCTGGGCGTCGGTCATCTTGCTGTCGGTCGTGTAGTCGATGAAGACGTCGTACTCGCTGTCGGGCAACGTCGCGAGTCGCTCGCGGTCGGTCGTGCTCTCGGCGTCGATACCTTCGGCCGAAAGCGCCGACTCGATGTGCGGACCGAGTTCCTCGATGTCGTGGAACGGGAACGCCGTGCCGCCGAGCAGGAGTGCCTGGAGGTCTCGCGTCATCGGTCTGCCCCCGCGTGATCGTGTACAGTCATCGTCCGTCGCAGGATTTCGGTCGGCACGCACAAAGAAACGCCGGTCGTGTGGGGATCGAGTTCATAGAATGTATTGCAAGCTAACTATACCTACCTGTGTGTTGATAGTGTCTGACTGTAGGCTGCTATGTCAGCTACTCTTTGGCCAATCCGTCCGAGAAAGATTTTTCATTCCTACGTGCGTAGGGTTGGATATGGGGAAACCAGGCCCGAATCCGGAAGTCGTCGCCGAGGACGTACTCGAAGTCTTCCGCGATCGTGCTGACGATAGCGAGCCGCTTACCGCCCCGGAGATCGCGGACGATCTCAACTGCTCGCGGCGGACAGTGCTCGACCGGCTCCACGAGCTGGCGGAGCGTGGCCACATTACGAGCAAAAAGGTCGGTGGGCGAAGCCGTGTGTGGTGGGTTCCGGACGACAATGCGTCCGCACACGATTTCCCGGCGGACGATCCGCTGTTCAGCGGCGAGCCATTGCTTTCTCCTGACGACCCGGTCGACGAGACCGAGATCGACGACGTTCTCTACAGCGAGGGCTGAGACGTGTCGCGGACTGTTGCTCCCGGCGCGATACCGCTTTTTATCGACACCGGTGCGTTTTACGCCCGGTTCGTAGGGACGGCACAGCGCCACGACCGCGCCACCGCGGTGTTCGAAGCGATCGGCACCGGGGAGGTTGCGTATCGGCCGCTGTATACCTCGACCTACGTCCTCGACGAACTGGCGACACTCATCCTGAGCCATCGGGACCACGACGCTGCGACCGCCGCGCTCGAGCGCGTTCGCGAGTCACCGACGACCGTCATCCAGCCGGACCGGGCGGACTTCGACCGGGCCTGCGAGGAGTTCGCACGCTACGATGATCACGAGATCTCACTCACGGACCACATGAGCGGTGTGCTGGCTGCCGATCGAGATATCGAGCACGTGTTCACGTTCGATCCTGATCACTTCCGAACGCTTGGGTTCACGGCCGTTCCCGACGACACCGGCGAGAAATTTTGATCCACCCACCGAAAATCGACGCAAACTTAAATATCGGTAGGCCGTAGCACGGAGTGAGTGACCGGAACAGACCGATCTACCGACGGGGCGCTCGTCGTCAAGCGGGTCGACGAGGGGTCCGCCGACACGACCGAAATCAAGCGACTCGCCGACGCCGCGGGCTACGACGTCCTGGCGACGCTCACCCAGACGCGGACCGAGGACCCCGCCTACCACGTGGGGGAGGGCAAGGCCGCCGAGATCGCCGATGAGATCCGCGCTCGCGACGCAACCGTCGTCATCTTCGACAACCAACTCGGGCCCTACCAGACGTACAACCTCGGCACCGAGTTCCCCGAGGGCGTCCAACTCCTGGATCGGTTTCGGCTGATCCTCGAAATCTTCGGCCAGCGCGCCCAGACCCGGAAGGCCCAGTTGCAGGTCGAACTCGCGGAACTCCGGTACGAACTCCCGCGGGCGGAGGCCAAGGCCAGCCTCGCCCGGCGCGAGGAGCATCCGGGGTTCATGGGGCTGGGGGAGTACGACGAGAGCCGCGAGCAGGACATCAAAAACCGGATCTCCCGGATCCGCGACGAACTCGAGAAGATCGAGCGGACCGACGAACACCGTCGCGAACAGCGCCGGGAGTCGGGCTTCGATCTCGTGGCGCTTGCGGGCTACACCAACGCGGGCAAGTCGACGCTGCTCCGCCGGCTGGCGGAAGATCTGGACGTCGACGAGAACGAGGGCGTCCATCCTGACCTCGACGAAACGGCCGCGTCAGAGGATCGACTGTTCACGACGCTGGGAACCACGACCCGCCGGGCCGACTTCGATCGCCGGGACGTGCTCGTGACCGACACGGTCGGGTTCATCTCCGACCTCCCACACTGGCTGGTTGAGTCCTTCAAGTCCACGCTGGGTTCGGTCTATCAGGCCGACCTCGTGCTGCTGGTGGTCGACGTGGGCGAGTCCGTCGAGTCGATCCGCGAGAAACTGGTCACCGCCCACGACACGCTCTACGAGCGCAACGAGGCCCCGATCCTGACCGTCCTCAACAAGATCGACACCGTCGAGGCGGCGGAACTCGACCGCAAGCGCGAGGCCCTCTCGGCGCTCGCGCCGAATCCCGTCGCCGTCAGTGCCAGGACCGGGGAGAACGTCGACGCGCTCCGCGAGCGGATCGACGAATCATTGCCGGCCCTCGAACGCGAGCGCCTCGTCCTCCCGATGACTGACGACGCGATGAGCGTCGTCTCCTGGATCCACGACCACGCCCACGTCGAGGATGTCGACTACGGCGAGGAAGTCGTCGTCGAGTTCGAGGGTCGGCCCGCTGTCGTCGAACAGTCACGAGCGAAGGCGAGCGATCTCGTCCCCGCGGAGTCGGCGTCCTGAGTTTGGTTTTCCGCTCAGCTGTCATCGCGCTCGCGTTCGAGTGCCCGCTCGCGGAGTCGCCGGCAGCGGTCGCTGTCGACCGTCAGATCGGGAACCGACACGGGGGCCCCGTCCTCGTCGATGGCGACGAAGACGAACCGGGAGTTCGTCGTCGGCTCACGCTCACCCGTCCGGGGGTTCTCGCGGGCGGCGTCGAGTGCCACCTTGACGCTGGTTCGACCTGTCTCGTAGGCGTAGGATTCGATGATCACGGTCTCGCCGGTCGGGATCGGCCGGTGGAAGCTCATCTGATCGATCGAGGCCGTGGCGCAGGGCTCGTTGGCGGCGCGCATCGCCGACATCGCGCCGAGTTCGTCCATCCACTTCATGACGTTGCCACCGTGGACCGTGCCGTAGTTGTTTGCGTGGTTGGGCTGGACGCGCCAGCGGTTCTCCAGGTAGGTGTCGCTGATCGTCGGCATGGGTCGGTTTCGGGCCAGCCAGATGTTGATTCTATCGACCGGCTGTCGACGCGCTCAGGGCTGTTCGTCCCACATCGCGGTCGGCACGCGATCCAGCAGGTCACTCGCGACGAGCCCGTATCCCCGCTCCTCGACGACGAGATCGCCTGCCCGGCCGGTGACGTACGCGCCGAGTGACGCCGCCGGATGCGGATCGAGCGTCGCCGCGAGCGCACCCGTGACGCCCGCGAGCACGTCGCCGGTCCCGCCAACGGTCATGCCGGGGTTGCCGGTCCGACTGACTCGCGTCGATTTGCCGTCCGAGATGATATCTGCTGGCCCCTTCACGAGCAGCGTCGCGTCGAGTTCGGCCGCCAGATCGGCGACGTTCTCGGCCCGCGTCTCCCAGTCGGCCGCGTCGTGGCCGCCCATGCGCTCGAACTCGCCCCGGTGGGGCGTACAGATCAGGGTCGCCCCGGTCTCAACGTCCGGGACGACCCGGAGGGCGTCGGCGTCGACGACTGCGGTCCCTTCAAAGTCCGCGAGGAACGCCTCGACGGCAGAAAGCGTCGCCTCGCCGGCACCCAGTCCGGGCCCGAGGACCACGCTGTCGTGGTCGGTTGCCAGGTCCAGCAGGGGGTCGACGGCGGGTTCAGTGAGCTGGGTGCCGTCGAACGGCCGGACGATCAGGTCCTCGCTGTAGCCCTGCACTTCGTCGGCGATGGCGGCCGGGACGGCGACCCGGACGAGATCAGCGCCCGCCCGAAGTGCCGACTGGGCCGCGAGTGCCGGCGCGCCGGTGTAGGGCCCGCCCCCGATCACCAGCACCTCGCCGAAGTCGCCCTTGTGACTGTCCGCGGGCCGCGAGAGCCGAAGGAGATCGCCGCGTTCGACGAAGTACTCCGCGCCGGGCGGGACGCCGATGTCGGCCACCTCGAGTGGCGCGTCGAGATCGGCAAGTCCCGGCTTGGACTTGTGGAAGGTGACAATGCGGTCCGGTCGGACGGCATCCTCGGCGAGCGTTCCTGCGGACGCGTCGAGGCCGGAGGGGACGTCGAGACTGACGACCGTCGCGTCGGCGGCGTTGATCGCGTCGGCGGCAGTGGCCACTGGCTCCCGGAGCGCACCCGAGATCCCCGTTCCAAGCATCGCGTCGACGATCACGTCCGGGTCCGAGAGATCGAACGCCGTCGAGTCGCTGATCGTCCGGGTTTCCACGGTCGAGCGCTCGAGAGCGTTCCAGTTCTCGCGGGCAATGTCGGTCCCGATGTCGTCGGGATCGCCCAGGAGTGTGACGCGACAGTCGTACGCGCCGAGGAACCGTGCCGCGACGAGCGCGTCCCCGCCGTTGTTGCCACGGCCGGCCACGATCTCGATCCGATCGTCGGCGTCGGCGACATCGCGGATCACTCCAGCGGCGGCGTTGCCGGCCGATTCCATGAGTTGTTTCCGGGTTACACCCAGCGCGGCGGCATTTGCGTCGACGATGGCGATCTCCCGGCCAGTGAGTTCGCTCCCGAAGGTCATGGCCGGGGGTTCGAACGCTCGGCGGTTAACAGTTCAGCATTATCAGCGATTGAAGGTGGATCCGGGTGCTTTTCGGCGTCGATGAGCAACTATGCCGTGCATGCCGCTGATGTCAGATGACGACTTCTCCATCCACGACGACGACTGCGAGAAGCAAGAGAGCGGCTGGATGCCTGTCTCGGATCTGCCGGACGAGGTCACCTCCATGGACGACCTCGACTGTGCGTGCTGGGAGGAGTACGATTCGATCGCCGAGATTTGATCGGCCGCCGGGCCGCCATTCGACGGTCACCGCCTGATCTCGAAGCCGTCCAGTCCCTGGGGCTCCTCGTGCGTCACCTCGACATCGTCCACCCGGGCCGCCGGACTGCCCTCGTGACAGAACTCGACCATCGCGTCGACTGCCGACTCGCTCCCCTCGAAGACTGCCTCGACGCGGCCGTCGGGCAGGTTCTTCACCCAGCCGTCGACGCCGTGCTCCTCGGCTGTGTCGCGGGTCGTCGCCCGGAAGAAAACGCCCTGTACGTTGCCGGAGACGTGGACGTGTGCGCGAACTTGATCACTCATGTGCTGCAGTTCGGACGCCGAGGCAAAAATGCTACTCCCGGGTGTCGTCTGTCGTCCTCACTCAGTCGACCCGCCGCCGTTACGGAGATGATGAAAGACGTACGTCTGGGCGTAGCCGGCGTACTGCCCGCCGAAGCGCTCCCGAATCGCCCGGGAGGTCTCGGCGTAGGAGCCCCGGTCACATTCAGGGTAATACTCCTCGATCGTCGACCGGATCCAGGTGTCAAGCGGGACCGCCTCGACGAATCCCAGCGAGAACAACAGCACGCAATCGGCCACTTTCTCGCCGACGCCGACGAACCGGGTGAGATACTCCCGGGCGTCTTCGTATGCCAGGTCCGTCGCCTCCTGGGGGTGGGCCGTCCCCTCCGCAACCATCTCGGCCGTCCGCTGAACGTACGGAGCGCGATAGCCCAGGCCGAGGTCCCGGAGGTCCCCTTCCGTCGCCTCGGCGAGTCGTCCGGGCGTCGGAAAGGCATGGTACTCCTCCCCGTCGAAGGTGATCACCTCGCCGAAGCGTTCCTCCAGCGCGCGCTGCATCTCGTGAATCCGGCCGATCCGCATCTGGGCCGAGCAGATGAACGCGATCAACGTTGCAAACGGGGGGTCTTGGACGAGACGGAGCCCCCAGTAGCGGTCGAAGGCGGCTTCGAGCAGTGGGTCCGCAGGTGTTGCGTCCCTGATCTCCGCGAGGTCGTCATCCAGTCGGAGGCGTCGTCGGAGCGTTGCTTCCGCCTCGAAACTCGCTTCCCACTCCAGCCGATCGTCGACTTGCCGGACGCGAACGATGTCGTGGTCCCCTTCGCTCAAGCCCCCGTCATTGTCGATGACTGTCGCGTACCACGCGTCCCCACCGTACGCATTGCTGGTTTCGTACATCTGGCCGTCCAAACGCGTCCAGCGAAAGCTCTGGCCGCTCTCCACTGTCGACTGGAGATCGAACGCGACCGACGAAAGCGACAGCGTCCCGCGGTTCATACCACCGCTCCGGGCGAGTCACCTTTGTCCGTTTCGCGTTCGACCGGCCTAACCTTCTTATCAGAGGCGTGCAAAGTTGTTCACATGAACTGTCGAGTTGTCGTCGAAGCGGCTGTGCCCGTATACGACGTCGAAACCGCAGACGAGGCCGTACGCATCGCCATCTCGAAGACGGGGGAGATGCTCAATCCGGATCTCAACTACGTCGAGATCAACATGAGCGGGCGTCACTGTCCCCACTGTGGCGAGGAACTCGACCCCGCCTTCATCGCCGCCGACGAGAGCCTCGTCGCCCTCGAACTCGAGATGACGGTGTTCAACGTCGAGCGTGACGAACACGCCGCCCGTATCGCTCGCAAGGAGATCGGCCAGCGCCTCGAAAACATCCCGCTGGAGATCGTCGAGATCGAGGCGATCGAAGACGAAGCGGACGACACTGACGAGGACGGTTCTGACGAGAGCGAACCAGTCGAGGAAGCGTCGACGGCCGTCTCGGAGACTGCCGGGGACACTGATACCGATCCCGTGGCTGAGGACGACCGGGACGATGACGTCCTCCCGGAATTCGAGGAACTGATCGACGAATAACCCGATAAGTACAGCTGACTCCGACGCAGCTTCCTCGACAGTCACACGACGACTCGATTTTGCGGATGGCGACACGATTCACGATCAGCAACGCAGTCGCTGGCGAACGTGAGACGCCGAAAACTGTCGGGGCGCTTCCCAGCAGAGTCAGTCAGCAGTCGCGGAGACGCGCTCGGTGTCCGTCGTGGACTCCATTTCTCCGGTGATGCCCTCGGCGAGAGCGAACACGGCCGCCTTGTGGTCCGTCTTGGACTTGTGGATCGACGTCGGCTTCACGCCGAGTTCCGTGTATCGCTGGTGGTCGACTTTCGTGTCGAGTGTTTGTTCGTAGTGATCGCGTACCTGCGCAAGCAGCCCATGGAGATGGATGAGCTCCTGCTTTTTCATGGTCACTCAATCGTAACGACTGGAGGGTTATAGTAGTATCCTGAGTACTGTTACCACACTTCTCTGGTAGCGAGGGCGTTCCTAACGGTTGTTTTCGATGGATCTGTGGAGACGACCGCACCCCGATCGGCGATTCGAGACGTATCAATTATCATGATAATTCGGCAGCGGTCCAGTGGGGCGGTCAGTCGTCGGCCGACACGGCACGCCCCGTGCTGGGGGCGTTTCGCACCGGTTTGAAAGATTTTTATTCGATCGTAGACGACGTAGGGATATGGACTACGATGACATGCTCGATCGGGCGATCGAGGACACGCCGGACATCGAGTCGGGGGCCGACCGGTTCGACGTGCCCGATCCGGACGTTCGCCAGGAGGGGAACATGACGGTATACGAAAACTTCCAGGCGACGACCCGTCGGCTCGGCCGTGAGGACGAGCACGTGATGAAATTCCTGCAGGACGAACTTGGGACCAGCGGTCACATCGACGAAAGCGGGCGCGCCCGGCTCACCGGCGAGTTCAAGCAGCGCCGGATTCAGGCGGCGCTCGACGCCTACACTGAGGAGTTCGTCATCTGCTCGGAGTGTGGCCTTCCGGACACGCGGCTCATCCGCGAGCAGGGTGCAATTTTGCTCCGGTGTGAGGCCTGTGGTGCGCGGTCCGCCACCAGCGGGTAGCTCCGATTTTCGAACGGACTGTTCCCGCCCGACACTGGACGGTACTCAGCGAAGCTCTCGCAGCGTTTCGAGATCGCGGTCGGTCCGCATGAACTCGGAGAGCCGGCGCTGTTCCGCACAGTCGGGGCACGTGAAGAGTTCCTCGGGGGCCGGAAGATCGCGCGGCGTCGATTCCCACTCTTTGCGACACTCGGGACAGACGAGTCTGACGTACGCTTCCTCCATCGATGGGTGTGTATGACACACCTACGGAAATAAGGTTTGTTGCTCCCAACGGGGGAACCCGCGCCGACTGAAGGATTGCTCGACGGTGATCAGGCACCTGCGTGTCGGTCGATCAGGCTCCTGTAGTGACTCTGGTCGCGGACGCCGACGACCTGTTCGGCGACCTCGCCGCCGGCGAAGACGACCACCGTCGGGACGCCCCGGACCTGGTACTGACTCGCCAATTCCTGGTGGGCGTCGACGTCGACTTTGGCGACGGCCGCGTCGGTCTCGGCGGCGAGTTCCTCGACGATCGGCTCCAGCATCTTGCACGGTCCACACCAGTCCGCATAGAAATCCACCATGACGACGTCGTGGGTCGCGACGACCTCGTCGAAGTCGTCGATGCTGTCGACGTGAATCGGTTCGTTCGGGGCTGTCGTCGGCGCTGAATCGTCCTGTTGCATGAGTTGCTCTTTCTTGCGTTGTTTGATCGTCTCGATATCGTCTCCGCCGGTCATAGCATCCGCCGATAGGCCCCACCGATGCTTAAGTGTTGTGAATAGACCATACAATACCGATGTGAAGCTCGTTCCCCATCTAGCGGGTGATTTCCCGTCAGATCCGTGCCTGTATTGGCCCGTAAAGATCTGTTACGTCTATGATGTGACGGGTGGTCGGGCCCCGAAACTCCCTCCGTTGCAGTGTTAGAGTGATGCACAGCACTCACAACACTTTTGAACGCGCTTCGCCTAGACGGGGCTACGAATGGCAGAGTCGATCAACGAGTACCTCAAGCAGGACATGGAGTGTGAGGGGTTGCTCGAATGCATCCACGGGCTCAAGGAACTCGATAAGGAGGTGTTTGTGACCCTGACTGATACGACGGAGCCGATGACTATCGACGAGATCGCCGACGCCGTCGATCGGGAGCGCTCGACCGCGTATCGAGCAGTCCAGCGCCTCCTCCAGTCGGGCTTCATCCAGAAGGAACAGGTCAATTACGATCAGGGTGGGTACTATCACGTCTACCACCCGACGGACCCTGATCAGATCGCGGATAAGATGCAGCGGACGCTCAACGACTGGTACGCCAAGATGGGCCAACTTATCGGCGAGTTCCGCGAGAAGTACGACCCAGAGGCGGCGGTCGATCCGGCGGCTGACAGCTAGTCACGACGGTTGGATTGTGATCCGCCTCATCTTTCATGTCGGTCACGCTGACCGTTTGTGCTTGCCGGCGACCGACGGATGTTTGTAGTATGGGCCGGTTGACACGACCAGGTTACCCGTCGGATGGCTCGAACGTACTACGATGTCCTCGGCGTCGAGGAATCGGCCTCAACTGCCGATATCGAGGCTGCCTACCGCGAGCGGCTCAAGGAGACCCATCCCGACGTCACGGACGATCCCGACGCGACTGACACAGTGCAGGAAGTCATCGACGCCAGGGACGTGCTGACTGACGAGGCCGAGCGTGCCCGTTACGACCGATTGGGCCACGAAGCGTACGTCTCCGGTGATCCCACTGGGACGGCGTCTGCATCGGCAAGGGAGTCCACGGACGAGGGGGCAGGGGAAACGCACTCCGCCGCGTCTGCGCACAGCCAGTCCGACGGCAGTTCGACGTCCGTCGGCGATAACACACGGGTCCGATCCGGGTCACGTGACGCGACGCGAGGTCAGTCATCCACCCCTACCGACAGAGACCGGACGTGGGCACATGGGTCAGGGGGAAGGGTCACCCAGCCGGGCGATCCGAACACGGTCCGGTGGAGTCGCCTGTTCCCGCCGAACCAGTCGGTCGTCCTGCTGCTCGCGGCGTTCATCTGTTACCCTCCCTTTGTCCTTTTTAGCGTCTACCCACCGTTCCCAGCCGTGTTTAATCTCATCGTCGCCGCGTGTACGCTGGCGCTCGTGGGCTATCTCATCTCGCTGCCCGAGATCGGCGTGCTCGTGTTCGGCTTCTGGGGTCTCGTTACAGCCGGGTCCTTCCTGATCGGGTCGCTCGGCATGATCTCGCTGTCCGGCGTCCTTGCGATGACGGCGACCTGGCTCCCACTTGGCCTCTCGATCGTGGTATTTCGACTCATTCGACACTGACCGCGAGTCACGGGTGCCCCATCCAGTCACCGCAATTCGGTCCGGACATCCTCGTGGATCGTCTCCCGGACACGATGGCTCTCCGCTGCGTCGAAGGTAATTTCGATGATCTGGGTGCCGGGGGCGGCCAGGGATTCCCGATAGAGCGATTCGAACGCATCGAGGGACCCTGCACGGACGAATTCGGCATCGTAGAGTTCCCCGACGGGCGAGAAATCCAGGCCGTGTGGCGTCTTGAAAAAGTCAGTGAACGGTGGGTCGAAGTCCTCGATCGGCAGCATGTGGAAGATGCCACCGCCGTCGTTGTTGAGCAGGACGATCGTCGCCTCGACCTCGGCCCGGGCCAGCGCGAGTAGTCCGTTCATGTCGTGATAGAAGGAGACATCGCCGAGGACGCCGACCAGGGGACCGTCGGTCGCGCTTGCGGCCCCCAGTGCCGTGCTGGTGACGCCGTCGATCCCGCTCACGCCGCGATTCCCCAGGACGCGGACTGATCTCGCCCGTGGCTGTCCGAACCGGTCGAGATCCCGAACTGGCATGCTGTTGCCGACGACCAAGGTCGCACCGGCAGGAATCTCCGCTGCCACCGTCGACAGGACCGCTCCTTCGAAGTTGGCGTCCGTCGTTGTCCGATCCAGCAGTGACCAGTACGTCTCCTCGGCGCGCTCGAAGCGCTCACGCCACGCGTCGTCCCCGCCGGTCGCGATCCGGTCGGCCAGGTCGTCGGCCAGCCGGGTCGGATCGGCGACGAGCAGGTCGCTCGCCGTGAACTCGGCTTCGGTCCATTCGCCGGCCGGGTCGACCACGAACTGGCGGGCCTCGCTATCCCGGAGATAGTGCCTGAGGACCTTCGACGTGGGTGAGGCACCGAACCGGACGACGACCTCGGGGTCCGGCCAGCCCCACTCCGCCTTCGCGTCGAGATACGAGTCGTAGCCGCCACAGATCCCCACGCTGTCGGCGTGACCGAATCGGTGGCCCGAGAGTGGATCGGCGAGGACAGGGAAATCGGTTGCGCGGGCGAGCCCGACCAGTGCCTCTCTGGCCGGTGTCGGTTGGCTCGCCGGCCCAGCGACGATCAGTCCCCGGTCGGCTCCCTCGATGACTCCGGCGACGCGGTCGAGTTCCTCGTCGGCAAGCGTCACCGCCCCCTGGGAAATCCCGACGAACGGGCCGTCCCGCCCCTCGACTGCCAGGGGCGCACGCTCGCCGAGATCGTCGGGAACGTCACCCTCGACGTGGACCGGTTCGAGTGGCTTTCGGAAGGGGATATTGAGATGAACCGGGCCCGCCGGCGTCCCTATCGCGTCGGCGACAGCCCGATCCGCCGTCACGCGGAGCGACCGTAGCGCTCGCGGACGCGGTGCGGGTTCGGGGAGTGTCCGGTACTGTCTGACGGCCGACCCGTAGAGCTTCGTCTGGTCGGCAGTCTGGTTTGCGCCGCTGTCCTGAAGTTCGGGTGGCCGGTCGGCCGTGAGCACGACAAGCGGCACCCGACCCTCGTCGGCTTCCATCACGGCCGGGTGGAGATTCGCCGTCGCCGTCCCCGAGGTCGTGACGACGGCCGTCGGCTCGCCACTCTGGCGGCCCCGACCGAGCGCGAAGAAGGCGGCCGAGCGTTCGTCGAGCAACGAGACCACCTCGACCTCGCTGGCCGCGAACGCGGTCGTCAACGGCGTCGACCGGCTCCCGGGCGCGAGACAGGCATATTCGACCCCGGCGGCCGCGAGTTCGTCGACGAGCACGTTCGCCCACAGCGTGTTGCGGTTCGGGGCCATCATCGTAAGGCGTCGAGGATCGGGCGGTACTTGAGCTGAATCTCGTCCCACTCGGCGTCGGGGTCGCTATCGGCGACGATCCCCGCCCCGGCAAACAGCGTGGCCCGGCGCTCTCTTGTGAGTGCCGACCGAATGCCCACGGCAAACTCCCCATCACCGGCCGCGTCGAACCAGCCGATCGGCGCGGCGTACCACCCGCGATCGAAGGCTTCAGCCTCCTGAATCGCCGCCAACGCATCGTCCGGCGGCAGTCCGCCGACGGCCGGCGTGGGATGTAACGCTTCGACCAGCGAGAGGACGTGTACCTCCGTATCGAGGATCGCCTCGATCGGCGTCTGGAGGTGCTGGACCGTGGCGAGTTGTCTGATGGTTCGTTCGCCAGTCGTGACGGTCTCGGCGAAGCCATCGAGTTGCTCGCGGATGGCTTCGACGACGAGGGCGTGTTCGTGGCTGTCCTTCGGACTGTCCGTGAGCTCCTCGGCGAGCCACTCGTCTTCGGCCCCCGTGTCCCCGCGGCCGATCGACCCCGCCAGTGCCGCTGTCTGCACCCGGGGACCGTCACGCCTGAGCAGTCGCTCGGGGGTCGCCCCGAAGAAAGTCCCCGCGCCTGCTTGCTCGGGTGCGAACGCGAAGCGGTAGCAGTCAGGGTAGGTCTCGCTGAGCCGATCGAGGGCGGCGGGCACTGACAGCGACCCTGCGAGGTCAACGGTCTGAGCGCCGGCCAGGACGACCTTCCGCAGGTCGCCCCGATCGATGCGCTCGACGGCAGCGTCGACCTGTTCGGTCCAGGCGCCGCGCTCGGGGATCTGTGATCGGGCGGCGATGCCTGGTGGCGACTCGGTCGACGGCTGGGCGTTCGTGAGTCGTTCCTGCCAGCGTTCGAGGGTTTGTTCGGCGGTACTCGGGGCGTCCGGACCGACAGCGGCGGCCGTCAGCCAGGTTTCGCCGTCGCGCTCGATGACCGAGACGGCCGGCAGGTGGAAATAGGCGTCCGGAAACCCCGTCCAGTCGGCGTCAGCGTGGCGATCGACCCCGACGTCGTGGAAGGCGAAGCCACCGAACAGCCGGGGACGGGCGAACGGCGGCAGGTTCGTGGCGACATCCTGGTTCGCAAAGAGTCCACTCGCTCGCTCGCGGACCGCTTCGAATCGGTCGCCGCTCGTCACGGAGATCGTCGCCGCGCTGCCCGTCCCCGCGACCGTCTCGTCGGGGCTAGCCCATGCCGTCCACGGTCGCCTGCGGATCTCGTCGGCGAGCAGCGTGGCGGGATCGACGGCGTCGAGTTGGCAGCCACGGATGGCGAGAACGTCGCTGGCGTGATCGGTCCCGACTGCGTCGGCACGCACTGACTCCATCTGGCCTGTCTAGGGGCACAATCCATTAAGGGCTGACGATACCCCCACCATCGGACGCTCGTTCGGACTGGCCGCCACCATCGACGGATGCCCGCTCGGACGAGTCACCCTCTCGGCGGGCGTCAGTTCAAGCAGATTCTTATACCTCCCTCCCTGTGGATGGGATACGATGTACGCGCCCAGACACGCGTCTTCGATAGCCGAGGTGAACGTGGGATGAGCGATCCGCAGGACGAAGTCCGGGCGTACACAGTTCGGCTCGAACTCGTCGACGAACCCGGTGAACTCCTCCGGGCGCTATCCCCGATCGCCGACAACGGCGGTAACCTGCTGAGTATCTACCACGAACGCGGGAACATGACCCCGCGCGGGCACATCCCAGTTGAGGTCGATCTCGAAGCGTCGCCCGAGCGTTTCGACGTGATCGTCGACGCGCTTCGGGAGGCCGGCGTCAACGTGATCCAGGCCGGCAAGGAGCGCTACAGCGAGGAACTCACCGTGGTCCTCGTCGGCCATCTCGTCGATACTGATCTCTCTGATACGCTCTCGCAACTCCGGGCGGAGAACGGGGCCGTGACAGATATCTCGCTGGCTGCCCCTCAGGGCGCCGACGAGGTGTCGAGTGCGCGCCTCCGACTCCGGACCGAGCAGGGGGCCGTCGAGGACACCCTCAGTGCGGTCCGGTCGGTGGCTGACCAGAAGGACCTTCGTGTTGTCGAACCCCTCGCGCCGGGAGGTGAGGCCTGATGGATCTCGCAATCATGGGGACGGGGACGGTCGGTAGCTCCGTCGCCGAACTCGCAAGCGAGTACGGGCACCGGGTCACCGCCATGGCCAACGTCGACGCCGCGGCGATCGACCCTGACGGCATCGACACGGCGACAGCACTGGAACGCCAGCGCTCCGAGGGGATGGCACATCTCGGTGACGGCGATCCCGACGACGTGCTGGCTGCCGAGTACGACGCGCTGATCGAGGTGACGCCGGTGACGCTGGGCGACGCCGAACCGGGATTCAGCCACGTCCAAGCGGCCCTGGAGCGGGACAAACACGTCGTGCTCGCGAACAAGGGGCCGATGGCCGAACGCTACGCCGACGTCCGTGCGCTCGAAGCCGAAAGCGCGGGCGAGGTCCGCTTCGAGGCCACCGTCGCAGGTGCGATCCCGGTACTCTCGACGATCGAGGACTACGGGCCGGGCACGATGTCCGCCGTTCGGGGTGTGTTCAACGGCACGGCGAACTTCATCCTCACGCGGATGGCCGCCGAGGGACTGGGTTACGAGCACGTCCTCGCGGAGGCACAGGACCTGGGCGTCGCCGAGGCCGATCCCGCTTTCGACGTCGAGGGGACCGACGCCGCCCTGAAGTGTGTCATCCTCGCGAACGTCCTCGCGCAGGGCGACCGTGCGTTCTCCCTCGAAGATGCGACCGTCGAGGGCATCAAGGACATCCCGGGCAGCGCGCTCGAACTCGCCCGCGAGGACGGCCGGACGATCCGGCTGATCGGCGAGGTCGCCGGCGACGAGATCCGGGTGAGTCCGCGACTGGTTCCCGAGCACAGCGAACTCGCCGTCAGCGGGACGACCAATATCGTTCAACTGGAGACCGACAACGCCGGTCGGCTCAACCTCTCCGGCCGCGGTGCGGGTGGTCCCGAAACTGCGACGGCGATCCTCGCGGACGTCAATCGGCTTCCCGAGCTAACCACGGACTGATTGTGGCCGGTTTCCTCCGTCGCCTGAGACGGAGTCACTCGACGTCGAGGGCCGCCTCCGGACTCCCGCTCTCTTCTGTCTCTCGGGACGGTGTGTCCTGTCTGTCCCGTCTTTCGAGGACCGCTCTGATCGCATCCGTGTCGTCCGTCCGGACGTCTTCGGTCTCCAGCAGCGCGTCGAGTCCCCGTTCGAGTTCCCGCTCGTCGATCTCCCCTTTCGCGTACCGGCGTCGGAGTTCGTCCAGTGGGTCCGCGGTCTCCCCGCCGTCACGGGTGGTCTCGCTCTCGTCGATCCCCACTGCCAGGTCCCGCAGTTTCCGTGCCCGTTCGATCTCCTCGGCCGGATCGGCCAGACTCCCGGCGAGGACGCCAGCGACCGGGACCAAAAAGAGCCAGCCGACGACGAACACCCACAACGCCGCCTGTGGCCCCGTGTTCATATACGCGGCAATGCCGGCTGGCAGCGTCGCGACCGCAAACACGCCCGCGAGCGCTTCGAAAACGCGATGGTAGCTACCCATGCGTGAGGCTTGGGTATGCCTGTTGTATAATTGTATTGTCACGGACATCGACGGCTGATCGGACCACGCGTGATTGACTCTCGCCAGCCCGGCCCATACCGGCCGCCGGTGACCTCTATCGCCGGAACTGATGGACACAGGCCGACCGCAATCCGTGACAGCAGTTCCCAAATCGCAAGACAGCGGCGGCATGGTCTACGCTCGCTATCGAAATGGTTTTAACACCAACAGCCGAACGATTCCGATACAGCGCCTCTGCGCGTGAGATTCAAATGAGTGAGGACAAACCGCACCAGAACCTCGCCATCATCGGACACGTCGACCACGGGAAATCCACTCTCGTCGGTCGACTCCTGTTCGAGACCGGCAGCGTTCCGGAGCACGTCATCGAGCAGCACCGAGAGGAAGCCGAAGAGAAGGGCAAAGGCGGCTTCGAGTTCGCCTATGTGATGGACAACCTCGCCGAGGAGCGAGAGCGTGGTGTCACCATCGACATCGCCCACCAGGAGTTCGACACCGACGAGTACTACTTCACCATCGTCGACTGTCCGGGCCACCGTGACTTCGTGAAGAACATGATCACGGGCGCGTCCCAGGCCGACAACGCCGTGCTCGTGGTCGCCGCCGACGACGGCGTCCAGCCCCAGACCCAGGAGCACGTCTTCCTGGCCCGCACCCTGGGTATCGACGAGCTCATCGTCGCCGTCAACAAGATGGACCTCGTCGACTACGAGGAATCCCGCTATAAGGAGACCGTCCAGGAGGTCACGGAACTCCTCAAGCAGGTCCAGTTCAACACCGACGACGCGAGTTTCATCCCCTCCTCGGCGTTCGAGGGCGACAACATCAACGAACTCAGCGACAACATGCCGTGGTACGACGGGCCGACCGTCCTCGAGTCGCTGAACGACCTGCCCGAGCCGGAGCCGCCGACGGACGCGCCGCTCCGACTCCCGATTCAGGACGTTTACACCATCTCCGGTATCGGGACCGTCCCGGTCGGTCGAATCGAGACCGGCGAGATGTTCCCCGGCGACGACGTCACGTTCCAGCCGTCTGACGTCGGCGGCGAGGTCAAGACCGTCGAGATGCACCACGAGGAAGTCGACCGCGCCGGCCCCGGCGACAACGTCGGATTCAACGTCCGCGGCGTCGGCAAGGACGACATCCGCCGTGGTGACGTCTGTGGTCCCGCAGACGATCCGCCGTCGGTCGCCGAGACCTTCCAGGCGCAGATCGTCGTCATGCAGCACCCGAGCGTGATCACCGCGGGCTACACCCCGGTCTTCCACGCCCACACCGCCCAGGTCGCCTGTACGATCGAGTCCATCGATCAGAAGATCGACCCCTCCTCCGGCGAGGTCGCCGAGGAGAACCCCGACTTCATCCAGTCGGGTGATGCGGCTGTCGTCACCATCCGACCGCAAAAGCCCCTCAGCATCGAACCGTCGGGCGAGATTCCGGAGCTCGGCAGCTTCGCCATCCGTGACATGGGTCAGACCATCGCGGCCGGCAAAGTGCTGAGCGTCGACGAGCGCGAATAATGCAGCAGGCACGCGTCCGTCTCGCCGGAACCAGCCCCGCGGACCTGGACGACATCTGCGACGACGTCCAGGAGATCGCGAACAAGACCGGTGTCGAGCTGTCCGGTCCGGTGCCGCTCCCGACGAAGACGCTGGAAGTGCCCGCGCGCAAGTCCCCCGACGGCGAGGGGACCGCCACGTGGGAGCACTGGGAGATGCGCGTCCACAAACGGCTCATCGACATCGACGCCGACGAGCGCGCCCTTCGACAGCTGATGCGCATTCAGGTGCCGAACGACGTCTCGATCGAGATCGTCCTCGAAGACTGAGCGATCGGTGCTTCGGGTTTCGAACCCGACGCTCTCAGTCGGTCGTCGACGATTTCCGTGCGCCCTCACGCGCAGGTCGAATCGTCGGATTCAACTATCCGTATCACGGATATCCCGTTGCGGGCTCGTAGATCAGTGGCAGATCGCTTCCTTCGCAAGGAAGAGGCCCGGGGTTCAAATCCCCGCGAGTCCATAATTGCTATCGCTCGCAAACTCGCGAGCGATGCAATTCTGATTGCTCGAGCGGGGATTTGAGCCTGGAAGTCGCAGCGCCGAGCGGAGCGAGGCGATCGTCTTCCATTGTTCAATATCCCCGCGAGTCCACTCGTGGTTCGCGCGTTGCGCGAACCCACTCGTTCCCTCGCGTGGTCTCACTCGCTGCGCTCGCGAGACCCCCGCGAGTCCATGTTTACTGTCGCTCGCAAACTCGCGAGCGATGCAATTCTGATTGCTCGAGCGGGGATTTGAGCCTGGAAGTCGCAGCCCCGAGCGGAGCGAGGCGATCGTCTTCCATTGTTCAATATCCCCGCGAGTCCACTCGTGGTTCGCGCGTTGCGCGAACACACTCGTTCCCTCGCGTGGTCACACTCACTGCGAGACGTTCGCGGTGCTCACGTCTCGCACCTCGCGTGACCCCCGCGAGTCCACTCTTGTTACCGCCCGGCCCGTTGTCGATCCATGACCGACTTCGAGAAGTCGAAGCCGAACAGGACGAGCGCGAAGAGCTTCGCCTGAACGCCACTCGCGAGCACGAAGCACGGACTCACGAACGCGTCGTTCAGGTCGATCCGCTTTTCCATCACGCACCGACCTCCACAGCGGTCGAAATCGGTGCGCAGACGGTGCAATACTCCGTTCCGAACACCCGGACTTTAATCCGGTTCAGTCGGCTGCCACAACACTTGCAATGCTGCACACCCGAGCGACCTGTCTAGTACGGTAAAAGACAGAGGGGCATTCCATTTATCAGTCAGATTTATTATCGAATGGGGTAAGATGAGATTGGATGAGAGTACTTCGGATTCTTCTTATTGGTCTATTTTATCTCCTATTTGGGATTGTGCTGAGAATTATCTTCGTCCCAGTGAATGTTATGTCGTTTATTGGCAGAAAAATCCAATTACAGTCCCGGATTAGTGGGGTCCTGAGATTATCTACGATTGATTCTGAACGGATTCGAGATGATATGATCGATCAAATGCAGGACCCTGCAGACTCTATTCTTGCAGAAGAGGATTACGGACATCTCCCTGTTACGAGACACCACTTGCGGAGGAAAGGATTGCAAGCGATAGATGAGATGGAGAACCGGATGATTGAGGGAGAAACAATAATTAGTGGATTGATTGCTATTATTGGGGTTCTCCTCTCTTTATTCGCACTTTATCCAAATACTGTAAGGACCCTCTCAAGTGGATATGTGAGGCCCGCGGAAGAACCCGTTACAATGGTATCTGTGTTAGCTACCTTGGCCGGTCTATTTGTGGTGATCTTGATTGTAACTAGATACACAATCATTTCAAATATGATGTTTTCAGACAAGGAACTTTCCCAAGGGAAACCACGGATACTTTTCATAAAACAAGCCTGGAATAGTTTTGTAGCAAAACAGCCAATAATGGCTCTTACTGGCTTCTATCTACTACACTTTGCAGATATTGCTGGTGAAGAAGTGTATAACGAGCTACTTGATATGATGGGGGATGCAATGCAACCAAATTTAAATAAAGTGGAATTTATGAGAACCAATTCCCATAGGATAATTGGTGCAATGTCGCGCGAATTTAGATCGGAATGAGGTTTGATGCAGTTCTGGATTAGTGAACCTCGTCTCATCAAATGTGTCTCCTCCAGGGTTCACACGTAGAGAAATACGCTCCTCTCCATATGCACACGAGATGCTCGCCAGCGTGTGCATATTTCGCGGCTGCCGAGCCGGTCGGGTGGGTGTCCGGCATGATCGAACAGGCCGACGGGTATTGGACCGAACCGAGAGGCGGGTGCTGTTCGCTAGGCACTTTTGAGTCCGGCTGTGGCAGTGAAGCGTGAGATCGCAGCTTGACCATTCCTTCCAATACAATCACAAAAATGTAGTTATAATTCAGTAATATTCTAACGGATACTAATATATAACCTCCAGATGGGGATACAGATATGACACAATCGACGCCGTCGCGTCGCCGGATGCTTCGTGTGGTCGGTGCCGTTGGTCTGGCTGGGCTTGCAGGCTGTGGCGCGCTCAACAGCAACGCAGCCGATCCGACCGGAACGGACACCGAACACACGACTTCGGCGGCCAAGGGGGACGAAACAGGGGACTACGAGCGGTGGCTCCTCGCACCCAGTGAGGTTGCCTTCGGCGATACGATCCTGTTGACATCGGCCCGAGTCAACGAGATACGGGGCCATCGTGATGGCTTACCGCGAATCGATGACGGATTCGGGTTCGGTAGTGATACGATGGTCCCTGTTGACACTATTGAACGTTTCCACAGTTTCGGCTCGCTGATTGCAATGACCGGGACCTTCGACGCGGAGACAGCCACGGGGGGGATTAGCGACCAATTCAGCGAGACAGACACGCACCGGGGCTACTCGGTGTTTGCTGCCGGGGACGTGCAAGCGTACGGCATTGCTGATGGCACAGTCCTCGTCTCACTTTCATACGAAGGTGCCGACGTGAGGCAGAACCTCCGGGAATTCATCGATACAAGCGAGGGGGCGATCCCGCGACTGCAGGACGTAAACGATGCCGGGCAAGCACTGGTGGACGCCCTCCCTACGGGCTCGTCGGTTCGGATCCACACCGACGCGGATCGAATTCAGGTTCCTGATGCGGTAATGGCGGGCTCGACGGTCAATCTTGGTCAGTCAGAGAGTGAGGTCAGCACTGCTGTCGTCTTCGAGAATGCGGCGGCTGTCGATGCCGAACGAGTCAGGGCGACGGTCGGACACACGGCATTCTTCGACAGTCCCGACGCTGTCAGCGTCACTACCAACGGCCGGGCGGTCCTCGCCCAGGGGACAGTACCGACAGAGGAACTGCAGTCACTACAGGTCAGACTTGATGGAGACATCGCAGGCGGCCAACGGCAGATCAACGCCACGATGGACTACCGTGTCGGGAACGATGGCGGACGACTCGTCATTACCCACAACGGCGGTGACCCTGTTCCGCGAGACAACCTCAGTATCCATGGCTCGGGGTTTGCCAACGTGCCCAACGTCGACGCCACCGAGCAAGGCCAGTGGGCCGGCACCGCCTCCGGCACGGTCGATGGCCAGCCGGCAGTCGTTTTCGGCGATACGATGACCGTCGGTGTCACTCCGTCCTATGACATCAGTCTGTGGGTGTCCTCTTCGGGCGGGAGTGAGACTGCAGAACGCAGTAGCGGTCCCGAGGCGTAGCCACCACACACGACAACCGCCACAGTTCGACGAGGGCGGGCACGCCGACCTACGGTGGCGTGTCCAGTCATTCCGGACAGCTCTGTTGGCGAAGCCGTTTCCGAACAGCCCCACCTCTTTCCCGTTCCGTGGATTCACGTAGCGTCCGCCCCACCGTCCGATATGGACCTCGACGCACTCCGGGACGACATTCCCGTCCTCGAAGAGATCGCGTACCTGAACACCGGTGCGAGCAGCCCCGCCCCGCGGTCAGTCGTCGAAGCGACGACGGACTGGATCGAGTATCACAATTTCGAGGCCCCGATCGACGAGGGAATCTATCCGCACGCCTGGGACAGCTACGAGGCGGCCCGCGAAACCATCGCTCCCTTCCTTGGCGTTTCGCCGGAGACGATCGCCCTCACGTCGAGCACGGTCCACGGCATCAACCTGATCGTCTCGTCGATCGAGTGGCAACCCGGCGACGTTGTCGTCAGAACCGATCTTGAGCATCCCGCCGGCGTCCTCCCGTTCGATCGCATGGCCGATCTCCATGGAATCGAAGTCCGGACGCTCGAAACCACCGACGGGCGAATCGACCGCGACGAACTCGCGACTGCCGTTGAGGACGCTCGACTGCTGGCGATGAGTTCTCTCACCTGGAGTCACGGCACCCGGTTGCCGGTCGAGGAGGCAGTCGATATCGCCCACGACGCTGGGGCGCGAGTATTGATCGACGCCGTCCAGTCGCCGGGCCAGCGCCCCGTCGACTTCGAGGCCTGGGACGCGGATTTCGTCGCCGGGTCGGGTCACAAGTGGCTGCTCGGCCCCTGGGGGGCTGGCTTTCTCTATGTCGCGCCCGAGGCGATCGACGCGCTCACCCCCCAGCAGATCGGCTACCGGAGCGTCGAGGAGTCCGGGGCTACGTCCTACGAGTACAAGACCGGCGCACCGCGATTCGAACTCGGGACGGCCTCGCCAGCCCCGCACGTCGGCCTCGCCGCGGCGATCGACCTGCTGGAATCGATCGGGATGGAAACTGTTCAGACACGGATCGAACGACTGACTGACCGGCTGAAGGCGGGACTCGGCGAGCGGCTCATCAGCCCCCGGGAGTACGAATCGGGCCTTGTCACGTTCGCAGCCGACGATCCCGAAGCCACGGTCGAGCGGCTGGCGGACGCCGGTGTCGTCGTTCGATCACTGCCGTATCCTGAGGCTGTACGGGCCTCGATTCACGGGTTCAATACGGCCGAGGATGTCGATCGGTTGCTCGAAGCACTCTGAGTCGGACCAGTCACACGCTCTCACTCGTCACCGATCGGCCGGCGGCGGAGTTCGTCGATCTGGTCGCGTAGCCGGTCGAGTTCGGATTCGAGCTCTTCCCGGCGGTCGATGAGGTTGCTCAACTCCTCGGTGTTCACGGAGAACTCCTCGTCGAGTGCGGCGTCGAGCGAGTCGGCCGTCGACTGGACGAACTGCGTGGCGACGCCGAGAATCTCCTCCGGTGATTCACATCCTTCGTAGAGATCCACCGATCCAGAGGAGACGGTGTAACGGATCAGCGGCAACTCCTCTTCGGCATGATAGCTGGTCGTCGTCTGGAGTCCAGTCACCGGATTTTGTCGGTCGTGGGCCTGTTCACGCCTGACGATGCTGAACGGCTGCTCCAAGGCGGGATAGGAGTCGGCGAGGTCTCGGAGCCGATCGGCGGCCGTCACGTCAAGCTGGGCCTCGACGTCGCCGAAGAATTGCGCCGAGCCAGTCAGGCTCAGTGCGATCGTGAAAAAGACGCCCTGGTCGGTCTCGGCAAGCCCTCGAATCCGTTCGCGCACCGCCTCGTGTTCGCCTTCGAGCGCCTGGCGATCGAGATCGTCAAGCAGTGCCCGCACCCCTGCCTCGCGCTGTAAATACTCCTCGGCGAGCATGCCCGGGAGTTCGCCGCTGGGTTCGTCCGGCTGGTCCATGCCGAGCGTTTCGGGCCGCGGTACAAAACCCTTCTCGCCTAGCATTGTCTGTATCCAATCCTGTAAGCCTCCCAGGAGTGGCTGGGAAACAGACTGAGAACAGCAAGAAAGCCCCAGCCGGCTACGCTCCCGGGCCTCGCTGCGCGCGCTCGCTTCGCTACGCGTGCTTATTCCGGGAGCGCAAGCGCTCCCGACGCTCGTCTCGCTCCACTCGACTCGCCGTCGGCCGGGTTCGCGTAGCCGGCTGCCCCTTTCAGTCCCGCCCAATATGGTTTGCCACGCCGGGTGGGACTGAAAGGGGCGTGTCGTTCGACGAGCGAGACGACGCAAGGACCGCAACGAACACGGGTGAGTGAGGACCGCAGCGAGTCGCAGTCGTCGAACGACACGGGGCTTTCTTGCTGTTGAAAGAAGAGCTGACGTCACCACACTAGACGAGTATTGAACTCCATATCGGCGAAAGGCAATTGACGGGGTGGGTCGAACCAGTCCCCATGATCGAGTGTCCGTACTGTGGTGCAGACGCCGAGGACGACGCCCGCTATTGCGATCGGTGTGGCGAACGGCTCAGCTTCGCGGAGTCTTCCCGTGACGGGTTCTTACGGCGGTCGTCGATCCAGTATCTCCAGGGGGTTCGCCACGGGGCACGACCGCTCGACCCCGAGGTGACCTACCACGAAGAACTTCTCACGGACGTTCAGGCCGGCCTCGCGGACTTCTCCCATCTCACCGACGTCGACGAACTGGACCTCCACGAGATCCTGGACATCGACGACGACACGCTTGGCGATCTTACGGACGCTCCCTCTCCCGATACCGATCTGGATACTGACGTCAGACAGGCGCTCGGCGTCGCCGCACTCGTCGCCCTGCTGGAGAACTCCTATGACGGCACGACCCTCGACGAGATCCGTGCTCAGGCTGCCAGCATGGACGAGTAGACGCGGCTGGACAGTGGTATCGATTTGCCGAACTCGGGTCGTTCAGCGACGAGACGCCTTGCTCGCGGATTGAGCTTGGCAAAAAGACGCCCGGAGCGGGACTGAACGGCGACATCGTCGCCGCGAAGGTCGGAAGACGCTCCGCGTCTTCCGGGATTTGAACCCGTTCACAGACGTTCCGGGCGTGCGGCCTCACTTCGTTCGGCGTTCCGGGGCTGCGACTGTTCGTGTTCAAATCCCTCGCGACCGCACAGCAAATTCGGGACGCGGCGCGATGAAACGCGCTGCTCGTCGTTTCGAATTTGCAGAAGCGCCCGGAGCGGGATTGTGAACCGAAGCCAGACGTGCTCACTCCGTTGCGCGCGACTGGCAGGGTTCAAATCCCTTCTGAGGTATTTGCCGAACTCGGGTCGCTCGGCGGCGAGACGCCTCGCTCGTAAATTGAGTTCGGCAAAAATACGCCCGGAGCGGGATTTGAACCCGCGTCACGACCGTGACAGGGTCGTATGATGGGCCACTACACCATCCGGGCCTGCTACACTACTCCGTATCGGGGTGCCATTATTAAGACTTTCCAAACAGATCCGGACTGCGGACGGATGCCGTGGGGCGATCTGTCGTGATCTGCGGTCTCAATTCCGTTTGGCACCGACCAGAACACATTTATCCATGGTTACCCAACACACGGGTACTGGTCGCCCGCACGTCGATAGCTGTTGCCGGGCTTTTTGACAAGCGTTAAATGCCTCCCAGTAGTAGCCGCCTGTAGTATCTCGAACAGCCTTCTCCAGTCGATACAGCCACACCACACATGGTAGATGTAAGCCAACATGAACTCGTCCCGGAGCACACCATCCTCGACGACGGCGAACTCGAGGACGTGCTTGGGGAATACGACATCAAACGGACAGATCTCCCGAAGATCAAGCGCGCGGATCCGGCCCTGCCGTCGGAGGCGGAAGTCGGGGACGTCATCGAGATCGCCCGGGATTCACGAACAACCGACACTGCGGTCGTTTATCGACTCGTCGTGGAATAACATGGACACGGAAAACCGACGCACCATATCACGGGAGTACTTCTCGAGGGATCGACTCGCCGAACACCACTTCCGGTCGTTCAACGCGTTCCTCGACCGGGGCATGCAGGAAGTCGTCGACGAGAAAGCCACCATCGAAACCGACATCGGCGACAAGGAGGGCGAGGAACCGGTCTGGGTCGAGTTGGGCGACGTCCGGATCGTCACCCCGCGAGTCCGGGAGGCCGACGGCAGCGAGGAGCTGCTGTACCCCCAGGAAGCCCGCCTCCGGAACATCACCTACGCCGCGCCCGTCTTCATGGAAATGGCGATCGTCAAGGGCGGCGAGGAAGAGGAAGAGCGGGTAGTCGACCAGACCGAGACCAAGGTCGGCCGGATGCCGATCATGGTCGGCTCACAGAAGTGTAACATCGCCGGCTTCTCCGACGAGGAACTCATCGACATCGGCGAGGATCCCGCCGACCCCGGTGGGTACTTCATCGTCAACGGCTCCGAGCGCGTGTTGATGACCAGTGAGGACCTTGCGCCGAACAAGATCCTCGCCGAATACGACACGAAGTACGGCGACGAGGTGCAGGTCGCCAAAACGTTCTCTCAGCGCCGTGGCTACCGTGCCCTCGTGTTGACCGAGCGGACGCGTGACGGGCTGCTCGAAGTCTCGTTCCCGAGCGTTTCGGGCTCGGTCAACTTCGTCACGCTCGTGCGAGCACTCGGCTTAGAGAGCGACGAGGAGATCGTCCACCAGGTCAGTGACGATCCCGAGATCGTGAAGTTCATGCTCGAAAACCTGGAGGCTGCCGAAGTCCAGACCCAGGAGGAAGCCATCGAGACGCTGGGTCAGCGCGTCGCCTCCGGACAGGGCAAAAACTACCAGCTCAAGCGGGCGAACTACGTTATCGACCGGTACCTCCTGCCACACCTCCACGAGGAGGGCGTCGACGAGGAGGAAGTCCGGATCAACAAGGCCTACTACCTCTGTCGGATGGCCGAGGCGTGTTTCGAACTCGCACTCGACCGCCGGGAGTCAGACGACAAGGACCACTACGCCAACAAGCGTCTGAAAGTCTCCGGGGACCTCATGCGGGACCTCTTCCGGACGGCGCTGAACAAGCTGGCACGCGACGTGAAATACCAGCTCGAACGCGCCAACATGCGCAACCGCCAACTGTCCGTCTCGACGGTCGTCCGGTCGGACGTGCTGACCGAACGGCTCGAACACCCGATTGCGACCGGGAACTGGGTCGGCGGGCGCTCCGGCGTGAGCCAGCTGGTCGATCGGACCGACTTCATGGGTGTGCTTTCCCACCTTCGTCGGCTGCGCTCGCCGCTGAGTCGGTCACAGCCACACTTCGAAGCGCGTGACCTCCACGCCACGCAGTGGGGCCGGATCTGTCCCTCCGAGACGCCGGAGGGGCCCAACTGTGGGCTGGTGAAGAACTTCGCGCAGGCGATGGAACTCTCCCAGCACGTCGAGGACGAACGGGAACTCAAACAGACGCTCGCTGAGATGGGGGTCGAGGGCATCCCCGCCATCGAGACAGCCGCACAACAGCCCGCGGACGATTAACATGAGTCAGGGACGCGACGCCAAAGTCTACGTCAACGGAAGTCTCGTCGGGACCCATCCCGAACCGAACCAGCTCGCCGATCAGGTACGGAGAGCCCGCCGCCGCGGCGAGATCAGCGAGATGGTCAACGTCTCGGTGAAACCGCGCACCGGCGAAGTCATCATCAACGCCGACGCCGGCCGGGCACGTCGCCCGTTGCTGGTCGTCGAGGACGGCGAACCGCTGATCTCCGAGGAGGAGTACGCCGCGATCGAGAACGGCGAACTCACCTTCGAGGAGCTTGTCGAACGCGGGTTCGTCGAGTTCATCGACGCCGAGGAGGAAGAGGACATCCTCGTCGCCGTCGATACGGACGAACTCACCGAGAAACACACCCATCTCGAAGTCGACCCGCAGCTCATCTTCGGGATCGGTGCAGGGATGATCCCCTACCCCGAGCACAACGCCAGCCCGCGGATTACCATGGGTTCGGGGATGATCAAGCAGAGTCTGGGGCTCCCGAGCGCGAACTACCGGGTACGCCCGGACACGCGCCAGCACCTGCTGCATTACCCCCAGCTCTCGATGGTCAAGACCCAGACCACCGAACAGATCGGTTACGACGACCGCCCCGCGGCACAGAACTTCACGGTCGCGGTCATGTCCTACGAGGGGTTCAACATCGAGGACGCCCTCGTCATGAACAAGGGGTCGGTCGAGCGTGCGCTCGCCCGCTCGCACTTCTTCCGGACCTACGAGGGCGAGGAACGCCGCTACCCCGGCGGCCAGGAGGATCGCTTCGAGATCCCGGACGACGAGGTTCGGGGTGCTCGTGGTGAGGACGCCTACACCCACCTCGACGAGGACGGCCTGGTCAACCCCGAGACGAAGGTCGGCGAGAACGCCGTCCTGCTCGGGAAGACTTCGCCGCCCCGGTTCCTCGAAGAACCGGACGACATGGGTGGGCTCTCCCCCCAGAAGCGCCGCGAGACCAGCGTCACGATGCGATCCGGCGAGAGCGGGGTCGTCGACACAGTCACCCTGATGGAGGGTGAGGACGGCTCGAAACTCTCGAAGGTCAAGGTCCGCGACGAGCGGATCCCGGAACTGGGAGACAAGTTCGCCTCACGGCACGGCCAGAAGGGGATCGTCGGTCACATCGCTCCCCAGCAGGACATGCCGTTCACCGAGCAAGGTGTCGTCCCGGACCTCATCATCAATCCCCACGCCTTGCCCTCGCGGATGACCGTCGGCCACATCCTCGAAATGATCGGCGGGAAGGTCGGTGCACTCGAGGGCCGACGCGTCGATGGCACGGCCTTCACGGGCGAGGACGAGGAGGACCTCCGGGACTCTCTGGAGGACCACGGCTTTGACTCCTCGGGCAAGGAGGTCATGTACTCGGGCATCACGGGCGAGAAGATCGAGGCCGAGATCTTCGTCGGGAACATCTTCTATCAGAAGCTCTATCACATGGTCTCGAACAAGATCCACGCCCGCTCGCGTGGGCCGGTCCAGGTGCTGACCCGCCAGCCGACCGAGGGGCGCGCCCGTGAGGGTGGTCTCCGGATCGGGGAGATGGAACGTGACGTCTTCATCGGGCACGGGGCCGCACTCACGCTCAAGGAGCGCTTGCTCGACGAGTCAGACCAGGAGTGGATCCACGTCTGTGGGCAGTGTGGCATGACCGCCGTCGAGAACGTCGATCAACGGCGGGTGTATTGCCCCAACTGCGACGAGGAGACAGACGTCCACGAGGTCGAGATGAGTTACGCCTTCAAACTCCTCTTAGACGAGATGAAGGCCCTGGGTATTGCTCCGCGGATCGAACTGGAGGACGCAGTCTAACATGAGCACAGGACAATCACCCAAGTCGATCGGGCGTCTCAGCTTCGGGCTGATGAACCCCGAGGAGTACCGCGATATGAGTGCCACGAAGGTCATCACGGCCGACACCTACGACGACGACGGCTTCCCCATCGACATGGGGCTGATGGACCCGCGACTCGGCGTGATCGACCCCGGCCTGGAGTGTAAGACCTGTGGCAAACACTCGGGATCGTGTAACGGCCACTTCGGCCATATCGAACTCGCCGCTCCCGTCATCCACGTCGGCTTCTCGAAGCTCATTCGCCGATTGCTGCGCGGAACCTGTCGGGAATGCTCCCGGCTGACGGCCGTCGACGGCTCGAAGTACACTGATGGCGACGGCAACGTCGATCTCGAAGCAGCTTCGGCCGCTGCCGAGGACAAGAAACGCGAATTCAAGGAGGAGCTCCGGCGGGCGCGAGAACTCTCGAACGACCCTTCGGACGTCCTCAAGTCCGCGATCCGGCAGGCCCGCTCGGCCAGCCGGTGTCCCCACTGTGGGGAAAAGCAGTTCGACGTCAAACACGAGAAACCGACGACGTACTACGAGATCATCGAGGTCCCCCACGCCGAACTCGCCGAACGCCTCAGCATGGCGATGGACCCGCCGGAAGGCGAACCCGTCACGCCGGACGAACTCGAAGAGGCGACCGACGGCGCGTTCGACGCCGGTCGGATCCGGGAACTCCTCTCGGACACCTACCGGCCGGACCGCAACGACATCCCCGCGCTCCAGGAGATCGGCAGCGCGCTCCACCGGTTCAACGACCTCGAGGAGCATCTCGGCGACGAACTCGACATCGAGAGTCCGTCGTCGTACCTCTTAGAGGAGGACATGGACAAGCTGATGCCGAGTGACATCCGGGACTGGTTCGAGGAGATCCCGGACGACGACCTCGAGGCGATCGGGGTCAACCCCGAGACCTCGCGGCCGGAGTGGATGATCCTCACCGTTTTGCCGGTGCCGCCGGTGACGGCCCGTCCCTCGATCACGCTGGACAACGGCCAGCGCTCAGAGGACGACCTCACCCACAAGCTGGTGGACATCATCCGGATCAACCAGCGGTTCATGGAGAACCGCGAGGCCGGCGCGCCCCAGCTCATCATCGAGGACCTCTGGGAACTGCTGCAGTACCACGTCACCACCTTCATGGACAACGAGATCAGCGGGACGCCGCCGGCCCGACACCGTTCGGGCCGACCGCTGAAAACCCTCAGCCAGCGCCTGAAGGGCAAGGAGGGGCGCTTCCGTGGGAGCCTCTCCGGGAAACGGGTGAACTTCTCGGCCCGGACTGTCATCTCGCCGGACCCGACCCTTAGCCTGAACGAGGTCGGCGTGCCAGACCGGGTCGCCAGCGAGATGACCCAGACGATGAACGTCAACGAGCGCAACCTCGCGGAGGCGCGCCAGTACGTCTCCAACGGACCGGAGGCCCATCCGGGCGCGAACTACGTCCGACGGCCTGACGGCCGACGATTGAAGGTGACGGAGAAGAACTGCGAGGAGCTCGCCGAGAAGGTCGAGCCGGGCTGGGAAGTGGCTCGCCACCTGCTCGACGGCGACATCGTGATCTTCAACCGCCAGCCGAGTCTCCACCGGATGTCCATCATGGCCCACGAGGTCGTGGTGATGCCCTACAAGACGTTCCGGCTGAACACCGTCGTCTGTCCGCCGTACAACGCCGACTTCGACGGCGACGAGATGAACATGCACGCCCTCCAGAACGAGGAGGCCCGTGCCGAGGCCCGCGTCCTCATGCGCGTCCAGGAACAGATGCTCTCGCCGCGCTTCGGCGAGAACATCATCGGGGCGATCCAGGACCACATCACGTCGGTGTACCTGCTGACCCACCAGAACCCCCACTTCAACGAGACCCAGGCCCTGGACCTCCTGCGGGCGACGAACGTCGACGAACTGCCGAAACCTGATGGAGAGGAAGACGGCCGGGCCTACTGGACGGGTCGGTCGATCTTCTCGGAACTGTTGCCGGACGACCTCGACCTCGAATTTACGAGCGAGGCCGGCGACGACGTCGTCATCGAGGACGGCCAGTTGCTCGAAGGGACGATCGACGACAGCGCAGTCGGGGCCTTCGGCGGCGAGATCGTCGACACGATCGCGAAGGTCTACGACAAGACGCGGGCGCGGATCTTCATCAACGAGGTCTCGACGCTCGCGGTCCGGACGATCATGCACTTCGGGTTCTCGATCGGGATCGACGACGAGTCGATCCCGCCGGCAGCCCAGGAACAGGTCGAGGAGGCAATCGGCAGCGCCTACGACCGCGTCCAGGAACTCATCGAGACCTACGAACAGGGCGATCTCGAATCGCTCCCGGGCCGGACGGTCGACGAGACTCTGGAGATGAAGATCATGCAGACGCTCGGCCAGGCCCGTGACAGCGCGGGTGACATCGCCGAGGACCACTTCGCCGAGGACAACCCGGCAGTGGTGATGGCCGACTCCGGGGCGCGTGGGTCGATGCTGAACCTGACCCAGATGGCCGGGTGTGTCGGCCAGCAGGCAGTCCGCGGCGAGCGGATCAACCGTGGCTACGAGGACCGCACCCTCTCGCACTTCGAAGAGAACGACCTCTCGGCAGAAGCACACGGCTTCGTCGAGCACTCCTATCGTGAGGGCCTCGGCCCGAAGGAGTTCTTCTTCCACGCGATGGGTGGCCGCGAGGGCCTGGTCGACACGGCAGTCCGGACCTCCAAGTCCGGGTACCTCCAGCGTCGGCTGATCAACGCCCTCTCCGAACTGGAAACTCAGTACGACGGCACCGTCCGGGACACAAGCGACACCGTCGTCCAGTTCGAGTTCGGCGAGGACGGCACCTCGCCCGTGGATGTTTCCTCCAACGAGGACTTCGACATCGACGTCGAGGCGATCACCGAGCGGATCGTCGAGGCCGAGTTCGACGATGAAAGCGAGAAGGCGACGTTCCTCGAGCGCGAGGCGAGTCCGACCAACCTCTCGGAACACGCGGACGAGTGGTGGCACGCGGAGGCCGGAGACTGAGGTGGTTACCATGACAGACACGCCAACCGAATACGATCCGATGAACCGCTATGCGGCCGTCGACACGGACATCGCGGCCGTCGTCGAGGACACGGACCTGCCGCGCCGGCTGAAAACTCGCGTCTACGAGGCCATCGAGGACCGCGACGGCGTCACGGTCGAGCAGGCCGACGACATCGCCAAGGCCGTCGAGTCCCGCTATCTCGACACGCGCGTCGATCCGCTCGACCCCGTCGGGACGGTTTCGGCCCAGTCGATCGGGGAACCCGGCACCCAGATGACGATGAACACCTTCCACTACGCGGGTGTCGCCGAGATCGACGTCACCCAGGGGCTACCGCGGCTCATCGAGCTGGTCGACGCCCGCAAGGAGCCCGACACGCCGATGATGACCGTCCATCTGGACGGCGAGTACGCCACCGAACGCGAGCGCGCCCACGAGGTCGTCTGGAAGATCGAGGCGACGCGCATCCTCGCGCTGGGCGACGTCTCGACGAACGTCGCGGACATGCTCGTTCAGGTCGATCTCAACCCCGACACGCTCGAGGAGCGCTGGCCGACGGCCGACAGCGTCGAGAGCGTCGCCGAGGAGATCGCGGCCACGATCGAGTCCCAGCTGGGCGTCGAAACCCAGCGCAAGGAGACGGTCATCCAGTTCGGCCCCGAGGAACCGTCCTACCGGGATCTCCTCCAGCTGGTCGAGGAGTTACGCGAGATCGTCTTCAAAGGGATCGAGGAAGTCTCCCGGGTCGTCATCCGCAAGGAGGAGATGGACGAGGACCACGAGAACGACGAGGAGTTCGTCCTTTACACCGAGGGGTCGGCCTTCGGCGACGTCCTCGGGATCGAGGGGGTCGACGCCTCCCGGACGACGTGTAACAACATCCACGAGATCTACAGCAACCTCGGCGTCGAGGCCGCCCGCGAGTCGATCATCGAGGAGACGATGAACACCCTCGAGGAACAGGGGCTGGACGACGTGAACGTCCGTCACCTGATGCTGGTCGCCGACATCATGACCAACAACGGGGTCATCGAGTCGATCGGTCGCCACGGCATCTCCGGCAGCAAGGACTCCGTGCTCGCGCGAGCGGCCTTCGAGGTCACCGTCTCACACCTGCTGGACGCCGCCATCCACGGCGAGATCGACGCGCTGAACGGCGTCACGGAGAACGTCATCGTCGGCAAGCCGATCAAACTCGGCACCGGCGACGTCAACCTCCGGATGGGCAGTCACACCGGCGGCGGCGCGGCCGACTGACCCGTGACCATCTCGCTGTCGGACGACGAGCGCCGGGCGATCGTCGTCGCCGAGGAGATCGCCGACGTGACTATCCGGGACTGTCTCATCGACGACGAGCACGGCCGGATCGCCTTCGTCGTCAAGGCCGGGGAAGTCGGGAAGGCGATCGGTCGGGACGGCGAGACAGTCGCCCGGATCGAAGACCGTCTCGGCCGCGACGTTACGCTCGTCGAGGACGCGCCCACTCCGGAAGGGTTCGTCGCCAACGCACTCGCGCCGGCCGCGGTCTACGACGTCACGATCGAGGAGCGCGACGAGAAACGCGTCGCTTTCGCCGATGTCGACGAGGCGGACACCGGCGCAGCGATCGGCACAGAGGGGCGGACGATCGAACTCGCCCGCCGACTTGCCGGCCGTCACTTCGAGATCGACGACATCCAGCTTGCGTGACGGGCTGGATTGCATGGTAGGACGTATCTGAAAGCGTTGCCACTACGGTGGTGGTTTGAATCACTTTCGAGACGAATGGCCTACGCCAGCTGTGCGAAGGCCAGATGGCCGTTGATCGATTCGATATAGGCCGAAACGACGTCGCCCTCCTGTGCGCCGGGGACGAAAATAGTGTAGTTGCCCTTCTCGGCGACACCGTCTCCCTTTCGGCCGGTGCCAACGATCTCGACCTCGTAGGTTTTGCCTTCCTCGACCGTGGGGCGGTCTCGCTGTGCGCTGCTTGACGTGGTCCCAGTCTCGACCGGCCGGAAGGCTCCACAGGCCTGGCATCGGAGCATTTCGATACCGTCTTCGGTCGTCAGGACCGTGTCCGGGAGTCCACATTCCGAACACGTGACGAACTCCGTGACGTATCGGTCGATTGCGGCGTCGAAGTCACCGGCGTCGAACGACCCGTTGTATCGGGCGCGGTTCTCGTCGAACTGGCCGCTGGTCCCGAGATCGCGCTGGATCGAGCGATGGAGGTGTTCGGCCTCCCGAGAGAGGGCATCGGCGATGTCCCGGAGGTTCGTGAGGCGAGTGAACGCCCCGTCAGTCTGGGCCTCGGGATCCGGAACGGACAGCCGCTCGTCACCGTCTGCAGGCCGCTCAGGAAGCGAATCGTAGGCGCGATCGAGTGCCTGATCGTAGTTCATACCCACAATACGTTTTCCAGACGTAAGCCAACTCTGTGAGTCGTGATACACCCCAACACGCTCCCGGCTTGTTGTTCGCCGCCGAAGTTGTCAATAGAATTCAGCTCGACAGAACCTGCCGATAGAGGTCGACGAGATCATCACCGATGGTGTCGAGTGTGAAGGCCTCGCTCCGCTCGGCGGCGCGTTGGCCAAGTCGCTCGCGCAGTTCCGGATCCCGCAGCCGGTCGAGCGGGTCGGTGAAATCTTCGGACGCTTTCAGGCAGTCCTCGCCGTCCTCGAGCCACTCGAAGGTGGGGATGTCCCGGACGACCGGCGGGCGGCCACACGCCATCGCCTCCAGTAGCGCCATCCCTTCGTTTTCGTTTTTGGTCGGGAAAAAGAAGATGTCGCCGGCCGCAAACCCGCCGCGGATGTCCTCGACGTAGCCGGTAAAGGTGCAGTTCTCGGGGGCGTTCTCGACGAGCCGCGTCGTCTCGCTGGACCGAAGGAGTCGATCCACGGGCCCGCCGCCGGTCGGGTTCAGATAGCCGAACCACGCGAAGTCGAGATCCGGCATGGCGCGGGCCGTCTCGACGAACGCTTCCAATCCCTTCCGTGGGATGACGTGGCCGACGGTAAAGACGACCGGCGGGTCGAGGTCGTACCGATTCAGGTATTCTTCGCGAAGCGATTCGAAACCGGTCAGTCGGTCGGGGTCGAAGCCGTTCGAGAGGACCGTCGTCGGCGTGTCGGTGTAGGTCTCGATCACGTCCCGGTTGTGCTCGGAGGGACAGATCAGGTGATCTGCCAGTGAGTAGGCGTACTCGAGATAGGGGCGCATCGGTCGGGCAAGCGCGTTCGAGAAGGCGAAACTCTCCCGGAAGTCCTCGGCTGTCTGGTGGGCATGAACCACGACCGGGACATCCGCGCGCTGGGCCCGCTTCGCGTAGTAGATCGATCGCGGCCCCATGTTGTTGAGGTGGAGGATGTCGGCGTCCAGGACGGGTTCGGTCGTGTACTCGACGTCGCGGGCGTCGAGCATCTTCCGCTGGTTTTGGACCGACTGGGCGTGGCCGCCGGTAATGACGTCCGCCCACTCGAAGTAGTGGCTGATCAACACACGTACCGGGTTCTCACGTCCGATCGTCCAGTAGTTTCCGGAATCGATTGACCGTTATCGCTAGCCCCGCCGCATGTCACACGATACCGGGAATCGCGGATCACTTAATCGTGCCCCGTCCCTAGGGACGGTATGAGTGAAGAATCAGGGCGACGGAACCTCCGCATGCCCGATAGCAACGAAGTGTTCGCGGTCGTGACCGAACACCTCGGCGGGAACCACGTCCGGTTGCGGTGTGCGGACGGCGAGACTCGCATGGGTCGGATCCCCGGCCGCATGAAGTACCGCGTCTGGATCGAAGAGGACGACGTCGTCATCGCCGAGCCGTGGGACTGGCAGGACGAGAAGGCGACCATCGAATGGCGCTACGACAACCAGGACGCCGACCAGCTGCGACGCGAAGGCCACATCGAGTGACCCGCTCGTCGGCGTGAGGGCGGGACGACGGTAGGGTTTTCTTCTACTTCTTCACCGGGGCAGCAGCGTCGAGACTCGCGCGTTCTCCTTGAGTCGGAGTCCGGCCCCGCCGACTGTGAGCGGTACGCGCGGCAGTTCCGCAACCTGGAGCGTCGGATGGCTCGCCCCACGTTCGACGATCCCGATCCGTGGCTGGAGCAGTGCCGTGCCCGAGAGGGATTCGTTGTACTCGATCAGGTAGGTTCCCGCGTCGAGATGCCACCACTGGTAGTCGTCGTCCTCGTTGCGCCAAACTCGGGGATGAGGGTCCAGGTCCGCCGGTTGTAGTTCGCCACCGCCGAAGTCGACTCGTCCCGGGGCGTCGACGGTGTAGATTTCCGTCACTGTGAGATCGACGCCCCCGTCCTCATGCACTTGCGTCGGTTCGTGGACGATGCCGTCGACCGCGTCGACGAGGTTGCTCATGTCTGGGGGGTAGTGTCGGTAGAAACAAAAAGCATCGACCGTCGGCGAAGTGCCTTCCCGGGAACCGGAAAGCAATTCACCGAGGCAGAAACGCTATGGCACTCCCTGAAGTATATGTCTCCTACATCATGGACGTCTTACTTCTCGGCGCAAGCGGGCGGATCGGACAACGAATCGCGACGGAACTGCTCGACCGCGGCCACGCCGTCACGGGCGTCTCCCGGAGCGGCGACACGGGAGGAATCGACGACCCGTCGTTCGTCGCCGTCGCGGGCGACGCGACCGATCCCGACGACGTTGCGAAACTCGCGACCGGCCACGACGCCGTCGCGTCCGCGCTCGGTCCCGACGAGGACACGCCACCGGACGTGCTCGTCGACATGATGGACGCCGTCATAGACGGGATGGAACGCGCCTCAGTCGAGCGACTCGTCTGGACGGGTGGCGCTGGTGGGCTGCATGTCGGCCCGGAGACCCGCCTCGTCGAGACCGAGGAGTTCCCCGAGGAATGGGAACCCGTTGCCCGGGCAGCGATCGACGCCTACGACCGACTCGCGGAGACCCAGGATCTCGCGTGGACGTACGTCGCGCCCGCCGCCCTGATCGAACCCGGCGAGCGGACCGGCGAGTACCGCACCGCCGAGGGTGAACTCGTCGCCGACGAGGACGGCGACAGCTACATCTCGATGGCGGACTTCGCGATCGCGTTCGTCGACGAACTCGAATCCGGGGACGCTGTCCACACCTACCTTGGGACCGGGTATTGAGCGGCCGACTGGGACGCAGTACTGGCGAATAGAAAAGTAAGCCAGGGGTGGGATTTGAACCCACGCATTCTCGATTACAAGTCGAGTGCTTGAACCACCCAAGCTCCCCTGGCGCAGTCGGTAGTTATTCCTGCCCCTTTGAGTGCGTATCGCTTTCGATCGACTTCTCGACGGTCACGCGATGTGGTTCGTACCCATGGGATCGGTAGAATTCCCGAGCAGCCTCGTTGTCGGCCAGGACATCGAGCACGACGACAGTTGCGCCTTCCTCACGCAGTGTCGCTTCGGCCACTTCGAGAAGTTGCGTCCCGATGCTCTCACCCCGCCGGTCGGAGACGACGTAGAGGTTCTCGACGAGGCCGCGTGTGACTGTCCGTTCGAGCGTGTCCGACTCGATCGTGAACATCACGAAGCCGACGATACGGTCGTCCGCGCGGGCGACCCGGATGCGGCCGGTTACGACGTGGCGACTGATCGACTCGCGAACTCCGGCTCTGTTCGAGTCTGCGGCGAGGTGGGAACCGTAGGTCCGCTGGCCCTCGGCGAGTTCCACCCAGCGATCTGTGAGCGCGTCGACAGCACTCATCGACGGCGTTTCGATGCGCACATCTCCTACAGTGCCCCCCGTGAAGTATGGATGTTGCGTCTGAACGCCGCGGGGACTTGTCCATCGACGTCTTGGTGGCGATCGGAGGAACTGATTTCGCCTCAAACTGTGTATTTCGACTCCGGAAGCTGGACGTATCGATCACCGCGATACGCCCACCGCTTGCGTCGGTACCGGAGATAGACGCCGATCCCGTTGGTCCCCGCCGCGATCGCCTGTCGCTTGCGTGACCCCCCGCTTTCGAGCATCCGTCGAATCGTCCGGAAGTTCCGGTCCCAGTCCGCCGGCTGCATACCACGAACCAGTTCGGCGAACGTGACGTTCCGGCGCATTTCGGGACCGAGCGCGTCTTTCCAGGCAGCGTTGTACCGACCGAGAGCATCGCTAGCAGCGAGGTCACCGGCGATCTTCCCCGTCCGAATGGCGACGTGATCGCCACCTTCGTGGAACGCGGAGGTGCCGCCCATCGCCCCGCCGACGACCGCGATGTTCGCTCCGGTCGGCGACTCTACCGGCCGTGTCGAGGAGATCGGGTAGGCTTCGGTGCCGGATTGTTTGCCACGGTCTTCGACGATCGGGAAGTCCTCGAGGTCGTAGTCGGGGAACTCCGTTTCGAGGAGTCGACGGATGTAGACGCGTCCCGGCGGAATGCTCTCGTCGTCCGGGTCGAGCAACGCGTAGGACTCCCGGTCGGCAACGTCGTCGATGTCCATCCCGATGGGCATCGTCAGGCCGATCCTGGCGACGTTGTCGTCGTTCGGGAAGATCCAGGGATAGGCCGTGTGGCCGGGCATGACGCCCCACCAGAACTCGATGTGGTCCGGGGTGAACAACTCCTCGGGCATGCGTCGGTGTTCCTGATAGGCGATGTGATTTGCTCGATCCGGAGAGAGATACTTCCCCGCGTGTTCGTCGTCCGGGAGGAACTGATCCAGAGCGTCGAGGGTCACGGTCCGCTGGGGACCGTCCGCGAGCACCAGCGCATCGGCCTCGATCGCATCGCCGCCGGCCAGCGACAGCGTGTGCGTCGGCGCGGATCCCGAGAGATCGGTTTCGACATCGGTCACACTGGTCCCGACGCGATAGTCGGCTCCCGCATCCTCGGCTCGTTGTCGAAGCCAGTCATCGAACCGGGCTCGGTGCACTGTAAACCCAAAGCTGTCGTAGGATCCATCAAGCCCGGTCTCAGTGATTGTCAACGATTCAGTGGGTCCATGGAAGGTTGCCCCGTCGAGCTCGCTGAGGATGACGTCCTCGGGGATCTCCGAGGGGTCTTCGTCCATGATGTCGACCCAGTAGTCGAGAATACCTGCGGCGTCTGTCGAGTCAGGTCCAAGCCCGTCTCTGTCAGCCCGTGGGACGCCCTTCTCGAAGAGCGTGACGTCGGCCCCAGCCGCTGCCGCCTGTCGAGCCGCTGCTGCACCGCCCGGGCCACCGCCCACGACTGCCACGTCTGTCCGCTCCATACCGCAACCGTGATCCGGTGCCTCTTAAAGGTCTTGTCCTGGGTTCGCCGTGGCCGCTCTCTCATTGCTCGACCGGTGGCGCGACCTCGAGTGGGCGGTCACCGCTGAGGACCGGCGGCAGACAGTCCGCCGCCATCGAGGCCAGCTGTGCCCGCGACGTGTCCCGTCTGACAGTCGCCCACTGGTCGTCTATCCGTCGGGTGAGTTCCGCGAACGCGTCGCTGTCGGCTGGCCGGCAGCCAAGCGACGATTCCAGGCGAGCGCGTCGTGTGACCGATCCGAACAGCGTCCGGACCGCTGGGGGAACCTGCTGTCGAGCGGCCAACCGATCGACGACGGCCCGGAGCTCGGCCGCCTCGACCGGTTTCGTGACGTACTCGTCGATCGGCAGTGTCGCGATGGATGGATCGGGTTCCCGGCCGGTCACCATGGCGATCAACCCCTGAAACCCGTCGGCGTTGAGTCGCCGAGCGACACCGTCACCGTCCATCCCCGGGAGGTCCCGATCCAGCAGGACGACGTCGACGGTCTCGACAGCCGCTTCGAGTGCGGACTCGCCGTCGGCGACCGCGGTGACGTCGTAGTCTTCGGCAAGCCAGAGGCGGTGGAGACACCGCAAATCCGGATCGTCCTCGACGACCAGAACCGACACTGGGGCATCCATTTCACGCTTCTCTCTCGTGGGTACGATTGTATATACTGCCGTTCGTTCGGACCGTTCATGACTGTTTAATCCCCCGATAGCGCGCGCTTGGCCGTATCTTCCGGGAATGTGCACGGAACTGCTCACACACCCGATCAGCGTTGCCGGCCACGACTCTTTTGGGCGCTGGGACCCTGTGATGGAGCATGGCTGACGCTGGCACTGGCAGTCAACGGAGGGGACAGCGTGCGCAGTGAGGATCCCGACGTTTTCGTGTTACGTGAGAAACCCCACGGGATTCCGGGCGTCGCATACGCCGAGGCGCTTCGCCAGCGCCTCTCCGACGACGTCACTGTTCGAGCGGCCCGGACGCCGGCCGAGGAGCGGGCGGCCGTCACCGACGCGCCAGTCGTCTCGGGTGGGCACTTTCGCGAGGCGCTACTCGACCGGGCCGAGGCGCTGGAACTATTCGCCTGTATGTACGCCGGCTACGAGCATTTGCCCCTGGAGACGCTTGCCGAGCGGGACATTGCCGTCACCAACGCCGCCGGTGTTCACGGTCCGAACATCGCCGAGCACGTCGTCGGCGCGTTCCTTCACTTCGCCAGGAATTTCACACGCGCCCGTCGCCAACAGCAACGCCACGAGTGGCGGCATTTCCAGTCCTCGGAGCTCTCCGGGAGTCGGGTCGCCATCGTCGGGATGGGCGCGATCGGACGAACCATCGTCGAACGACTGTCCGGTTTCGACGTGACGACGGTTGGCGTGCGCTACAGTCCGGAAAAAGGGGGGCCGACCGATGAGGTCTACGGACTCGACGAGATCCACGAGGCCCTCGTCGACGCTGAGTACGTCGCTGTCGCCAGTCCGCTGACCGAGGAGACGCGCGGACTCATCGGCCGTGACGAACTCCAGACCCTGCCGCCCTCGGCGGTACTCGTCAACGTCGCCCGGGGACCGATCGTGGACACGGACGCACTCCTCGCCGCACTCCGTCAGAACCACCTCCGGGGCGCAGCCCTGGACGTGACTGACCCCGAACCACTGCCGAACGACCACCCGCTGTGGGACTTCGAGAACGTGCTCATCACGCCCCACGTCTCCGGTCATACGCCCGAATACTACGAGCGGCTGGCCGACATCGTCGCGCCGAACGTCGAGACAATCCTCGCTGGCGGCGATCACGACGACCTCGAAAACAGGGTCGCCTGAGGGGCGTCGTCATTCGGCTAGGGTCGCTCTCTACGCAACTCGGTGCGTCGGCCGTCCACGTAGTGATCACGGACGGCCAATGCGCCGAAGACGACGAGGACGGCGAGTCCGAACCAGGCCAGGACAGCGTCGACGTCGGCCCCAGCGATCTGCCCGTTCGGGCCGAACCGGTTGAGCAGACCAAGCCCGAGGAGCACGAGGAGTGCACCCAGGAACCGCACCCGTCCCGTGATCCGGACGGACTGTTCCTCGCGAAACCACAGATACAGGCTCGTCCCGCCGTAAATCGCGCCGAAATACGCGAGGACGACGGCACCCAACACGACGGGATCGTCCAGATCGGTGAACAGCGAGACCGCGACCAACCCGGCGGTTGCAATCGCCCCGATGACAAACCGGACGCGTTGACGATCGGCCATAGTCCACCTGCGGGCGGTGTCTACGAAGGCGTTGTGGTCCGGTGTCGCCGTCCGAGCCATCTCGCGTGTCAGGTGGGCCGACTGCTTCGGTAGCCGTCCTGTGCTTCCAGGAGCCAGTAGCCGAGGAGGACGACGACACCCAGGCCGGCCATCACTGCATCAGTCGGAACGCCTTGGACAGTCCAGTCAGGCCCCAGCGCACCGACGACCCCGAGGACGAGCCACGCGGCGAGTGCCCACAGGAATCGCCAGCGTGAGGGTATCGGCACGGTACCAGCCTCGCCACGCCAGGCAAAATATGCGTGGGCACCCCCGAAGATCAATGCGTGGTAGCACAGATACACGAAGACGAGCAGCGAACCGTCGAGTGCCGGGAACAGCCATCCTGAGACGACGAGTAGCGACAACGCCGCCAGGACAGAACCGAGGTGAACGAGCGTTTCACGGGAGACCATGCCCAGCATGTGCGGGGACGGGTGAAGTGTCTTCCCCCGTGGATTTCCGTTCCCGTCGTCCGCTGTCTCAGACGTAGCCTTTCTCGACGAGCAACTCGCCGTTGAGGATGCTCGCGCCGGCCGCGCCGCGGAGGGTGTTGTGCGCGAGGGTATTGAACTGGATTCCGGTCTCGGTTTCCTGGATCCCGCCGACGCTGATCTGCATCCCGTCCTCGCGGTTGCGGTCGAGTCGGGGCTGGGGTCGGTCGGGTTCGTCAAAGACCTTGATCAGCGGATCGGGCGAACTGTGGAGGTCCGCGGAGGGGTACGCCGCCATCGCTTCGGCGGCTTCTTCGACGCTGACATCCTCGTCCAGGTCCGCCCAGACGTTCTCCAGATGGCCGTCGAGGGTCGGGATCCGGTTGCACGAAGCAGCGACGTCAGCATCCAACCACTCCACCTCGCTGCCGTCGAACTCGCCGAGGAGCTTCCGTGATTCGGTTTCCATCTTCGTTTCCTCGCCGCCGATGTGCGGGATGGCGTTGTCGATGATCTCCATCGAGGTGACCCCCGAGTAACCGGCCCCGGAGACGGCCTGCAGCGTCGAGACGTCGACGCGCTCGACGCCGAAGGCCTCGTTCAGAGCGGCCAGCGGCGGGACCATCGTGATCGTCGAGCAGTTGGGGTTCTTCAGGAGCGCGCCGTCCCAGCCGCGCTGCTCGCGCTGGACGTCGAGGAGTCCGACGTGCTCGGGATTGACCTCGGGGATGGTGAGTGGGACGTCCGGGTCCGTCCGGAAGTTCGAGGAGTTCGAGGAGACGACGTAGCCCGCCTCGGCGAAGTCGGGTTCGACGGCCTCGCCCACTGCGGAGGGTAACGACGAGAACAGCAGATCGATGTCGTCGGGAACGGCCGCGGGCTCGGTCGCCCGGACGGTCATCTCGCCGATGTGATCGGGGATCGGTGTGTCGATGCGCCATTTGGCAGCCTCGCGATACGACGTGCCGGCACTGTTTTCACTCGCGGTCAGTGCGGCGATCTCGAAGTCCGGATGCGGGTCGAGTAGCTGGACGAGTCGCTGACCCACAGCCCCTGTCGCACCCAGAATTCCGACGGTTACTGGCATGACTGGAGGATTGGGCGAGGACGAGTCAAAACTGTTTGGATCGCCGGTGGGCCGGTTGCCACCGGCCAGCCACATCCATCGGCCCGAACATAAATCTATTTGCACGTTCCCGTGATTGGTCTCCGTATGACTGATCGTCCCCTCCAACGATCACGCGTGCTTTCGGCCCGCTCCTCGCTCATCGAATACGGTGGTGTGGCAGTCCTGCTGGCTGCCGTCGTCGTTGTGGGCACGGTGTTGCGAAGAGTACTCAACCAGCTTATGCATGTCCCCCCGACCAACGATCCCATCATCGGTCCAGGAGGCGCGTTCACCGGACACATCCTCCTGGCGGTCGTCTACACCGTTCTCGTCATGCTCGTGGTCGGTGTCAGCTACGTGCTGATCCGTGACTGGACTGATCGGCCCGACCGGATCGCCGGCTCCGATCTGGTCACGATCGCCGGGACGATCGGCGCGGCCGCATTCGTCATCGCGTACCTCGCGATCGACCCGATACAGCAGTTGGTCACACCGATCGCCGTCGATCTTGCCGGCCCCGCTACAATGGGCGGCCTCGCGGTCGGATATATACAGTATCGCGACGTGACCGTCCAAAGGGCGCTTCCGAGCTCTGACGCACTGCCGACCGTCCTTGGCGTCGTCCTTGTCGCGGTCATCGCAGGGGGTGGCGTCCTGTTCGGTGTGGGGACTGGCCGAGACATGGGGTTCGCGTGGTTTTTCGAGCCACGGATCGGCCCGATCGAGATACTTCGAAGCGTCGTCGTCACCGGTGTGCTCGGCGGTGTAGGGTACGCACTCCTCTATAACGCTGCGATCCAGGGGCGATTGGCTGGGGTAACGGGACCTGCTCAGGCTGTGGCGGCGGTGACAGTACTCTTGCCCGTCCGCGCCTGGGCCAGGGCCAAAATCTCCTCGCTCACTGTCCCGGGACAGCGGGCGATGTCGTCGGTGTCGTTCGCTCAATCGCTCGGCAGAGCGATCGCAGCGGTGGTCGTCGGTGTCATGGCCGCGTGGCTGTTCGCACGCGGTGTGGGGATCGTCCAGTCGCGGGTGGAGAGGGTGACTCCGTTGCAGTCGGGAATCGCCGCTGTCGCAGTGGTCTCGATCGCGGCTGTAATCACAACTCTCGTTCGGGGCTATCCGGCTGTCGGCGCTTTACCGATAGTCACCCTCGCGGCTGTCCCGGCTGCCGCGGCGATCGGCTACGAACGAACGCGATCCGCGTGGACGCCCACACTCGTGTTCGGTGTGTATCTTCTTCTCGTCGATTCACGGCTTGGTCAGTACATTGTCACCGCAATTCTCTGACTAGCTTTTCTGGAACGTGATGAGTCGTGGCGAGGTCAGCGACCCGCCGCTGAAGTAGCCGGTCAGTAGTTGTCACACCTTTGTACGCCCTCACCACCCTGACAGGCGTGGGCTTGTGCGCGGTACCACTGTGGCTGCGTCGCGACCCATCGAACGCAACGGTCGTACGTACAGACGGGTCCCCCGACGCTTTACTGGTCTTTCAAATGCTAGCCTGGTCAACTGGTGGCCGTCGGCACGATCGCAACCAATTTTTACCACCGCGTCGATACCCTGGGCATGGATCGCAATCGGTTGCGAACAGTTCTCGGCGCGGCAGCCGTCCTGGGGTTCGCGATGCTTCTGGGGCTGTTAGCACTCCCCGGGTCCCCGTTTCTCGATGCGAACGCCACTCCGTCACCTGGTCCATACCCACCGGAGCAAGCAGCCAATGGCACGCCACCAACAGCGGTCTACGAGGCAAGTACCGATGTGCTGAATACGACCGTATATCCCCATCCGTCCGTGTCCCCAAAGTACATCTTCGCCGTCGAAGATCCAGTCCCCTATAGCGGTGAGGTCGAATTCGGGCTGCTTGCCGTCGGCAATGGCACTGTCGACTGGGTGCACAATGTGAGCTTGACAGTCGGCGAAGCGCTCCAGTCTGCGGAGTCGGATGACCTGGACGCCGGTGTGGGTCTCCCCGGCGACACGTTCAACAGCGCACCACCAAACGCGACGCTGTACGTCATTGAGAGAACCGGCACCGAACCGTGGGAAGTCGTCCCAAATGGGACGATTCGGAGTCTCCCCTAACCCCGGGGTCGTCGACCGGCCGCCATCCGCGCCCCTGTATTGCTGACTGGATCACACGATCATCCGCTGTCTCTTCCTCGGAAGTGACGTCGAACTCCCACGACGGGACGGATCCACAACAGTGATGAATCTGTCCAAGACTCTCGAATAGGCCACAAGTCCTGCTGGGCGAGCGGCAGTATCGTCCGAGAAGATGATCAGGCTTCGACGGCCGAACCCTGCTTGTGGGTGACGTAGCCGGCGATCCGGTTGCGCACGCCCTTCGATTCGATGTTGGTGAGCTCCTCGACGAGGTCCTTGTTGTGCTCGAAGTCCGCCGAGAACGCCCGCGGATACCGCTCCAGCAGGATCGTCCCGGTCTTTTTGACGTAGGCGGGTTTGATAGCCATGTACGCTTCTTACCGACTCGGGGCCTAAAAGGATTCGAATCGCCGGTCCCCTTCGGGGAGATCGACGGCCCCCTCCAGGCGCTGCCAGGCCACCTGTTCGCGCTCGCCGCCACATCGTTCGATGACGTCCGAAAAGTACGCTAGCCGCGCCGCGAGGCGGTCGTCGTCGTAGGCCGGAACGCCGAGTCTGGAGGCCGCGACCGTCGCCTCGATCACGGCGGCGTATCCCCGATTCGTCGTTGAAACTGTCTCGCGTTCGATCGCCGATTCGATCGGGTCGAGCCTCCATTTTACCCACTCGGTGCCGTCTTCCGTGCCGGTGTCGATCTCCTCGGTCGTCACCCGCGCCCAGGCGTCGGCCGTCGGGAGGACCGGCTCATCGGTTTCCCGGACAGTCAGCGCCGCTTCGACGAAATCCACCGGATCGCGAGTGAACTGCACGTATCCCTCCCCCTCACGCTCGAAATTTTGACGCGTTCGTGTCTGCCCCCACGTCGTGGCGGTGACTGGATCGCCGGCTGAAAGCCCCAGCGCGGCGACGTTGTACGTCCCGTCGGGCCCCCGCGTCGTCACGACTGACTCGGTGATCCCACGCAATTCGACGGGCCACCCGTCGCTCACACTTCGGCCCCCCGTTCGAGCGCGACGAACAGCCCGCCGGCCAGGATGTCGGCCGTGGTTCCGGGGTTGATCCCCTCGGCGACGAGTTCGTCGGCGAGCGTTTCGGGATCGATACGTCCGTCCCGGGCGGCTTCAGCCCGCTCCCGGATGTCGTTGGCCGTCTCTTGTCCGTGGTTGATCGCCACGAAGGTGTCCGGGTCGGCTGCGAGCAGGTCGAGAAACACGTCGGCGGCACGATCGAGGAGCGGTCCGTCGCGGGCTGGCAGGCGATCCGCGGCGTCGAAGGTCCGCTCGAACCCGGTCGTCCACTCGCGAGCGATGCCGTCGTGATCGGCTGATCGAGCAAGCACGTCAAACAGTGACAGGTTTCGGTCCCGAATCTCGGGAACGGCATCGCGCCCACGACGAACGTCCAGGGCATCCATGTCCTCGGGTGGGTCGGCAACCGCGACATCGACGTGCTCGAACGCCCGGTAGAAGCCGGCGGCGTCCTCGACGCCGGTCCCTTCGGCGACGGCTGTGGCCCGTTCCGGAGTCAGATCCCCAAGCACGGCAGCCCGGACCAGGGGGGCGAGCAACAACAACCCGCCGAACTGGGTGTTCCCGCCGGACTGGTTGCTCATGCCGGAGACGGCATGCTCGAAGGCCACCCCGATCGGCGGCCCGTCAGGGTCGGCGAGGTCTCCAAGCCCCTCGCTCGCGCCCACGGCACCCGCGAGAAAGTGCTCGAACCGGAGCGTATCGTGATCGCGGTGTCGATCGACGTTGCCCGGTGTGGGCGTCGTCGCCACTTCGAGCAGGAGCGCGAGTTCGGCCTGTTGGGCGACGGGACGGGTCATTGTGTGGCTTCCCCTGTCGCTGTCTCGTCCGCTTCGAACCACGCCTCGGTCGCCTCTCGGACCCGCGTGAGCACCGCGGGACGATCGCTCGGTCGCCCGACGCTGACGGCGTCCGCGCCGTAGGCCAGGTACTCGCGGACCGTCTCCCGGTCGCGGACGCCGTTGTTGGCGATGACGAACAGGTCCGTCGCCGCGACGATCTGGGCGACGACGCCTTCGCTGTCCATGGCGTCGACGTGGATCATGTCCGCTCCCGCCGTTTCGACCTGCCGGGCGATCGCCGGGAGGTCCAGGCCGTCCACTTCCGTTCGGACTTTGACGCTCACGTTCGGGCCTGCCTGGGCCGCGGCCTCGACCTGTTCGGCGAGCCGGTCCGGATCGGACAGCAACGCCTGCCCGGCCCCCGTCTCGCACATCTCGGCCTGTCGGCAGTGTGCGTTGATTTCACAGATCGCACCTCGGTCGGCACAGATCTCGGCGATCCGTTCGAGTGGGGCGAGCGAACTGCTCCGGACGTTCACCCCGGCGACGAGCGGGGCATCCGCCAGCATGTCCAACTGCTGATCGGCGAACGCGAACGGATCTGCGGGCAGGAACTCCTCGCGGTCGCGCGTTTGGACCATCTCCCGGGCAGCCTCACGGGTCGACTCGTCGACTGCCAGGCCGCCGAGAAACGCCGCGCCGACGTGCGGGATAGCTGCTTTTGCCCATGCGGCGTCGGACGCCCCGCTCAGGCTGGCGGCGGCCACTCGCGGCTCGAAGGCGAGCCGATCACGCGTCACGTCACCACCTCCAGTGCCGTCTTGACGGCACTGGCGACGCGCGCGGCGTCTTCCCGGGTATCGAGGGTCGTGTCCGTCCGGACTGTCGGTCGATCGAGGTCGGTTCCGTCCGCGTCGTCGAGAACAAATGCGTCGACGAATGGGTAGGCCGCCGCGACACCCGCCGTCGAGGGCTCGTACCCCGCCGCATCCATGAGTTTCGCCGCGGGGCCGGAGAAGACCTGGTCCTCGACGAACGGGGAGACGGCGACCACTGGCGTTTCCCGGAGGGCAGCCGCGATCCCGTCGATGGCCGTCATCGCCCCGATACTCGTGATCGGGTTCGACGGGCCGATAACCACCGGGTCGGAAAGCGCGTCGGAGACTGCATCAGTCGCTGTTGCCGACTCGGCACCGCGAAATTCGACTGAATCGACCGCGGGGGTCCCGTCGTGGGCCACCCAGAACTCCTGGAAGTGCATCGGTCCGTCTGGCGTGTGGACGATCGAGGCGACGGGATCGTCGCTCATCGGCAGGATCTCACGGTCGGCCCCGAGTGCGTCGCCAAGGATCCGTGTCGCCTCCGTGAGGGTATACCCCTCGTCGAGGAGACTCGTCCGCATCGTGTGGATCGCCCGATCGCGGTCGCCGATGTGCATGAACTCGCCGACGGCCGAAAACCGCCGCCACCGGGCGAGTTCCCGGCCGGCAGTCTGGCGGTCGTCGGCGAGATATCGCGGCCCGCCGTCGAGACCAGCCTCCGCGGTCAACGTCCGGACATATTCGTGAGTCTCGGCCGTGTCCTCGGCGATGCCCCACCAGGTGGCCGTATCGAGTATTTCGCCCGCTTGAAAGAGACACGTGTCGACATCGGGACAGACCAGCAACCCGCCGAGTTCGACGTCGTCGCCGGTGTTGGCGACGACGGTCGTCTCCGCGGGCGGAAAGATGTCGTCAGTGCCGGCGAGGAGTTTCGGTGTCCCCGTCCCGCCGGCCAGGAATGTACCCATATCGGCTGTTGCGGCCAGCGTCCTCATAAGCGTGTCTTCGGCAGCCGGACTCGTCAGTACAGTTCCACTTTCAATCCTGAGAATTGGGGACATAGACTCAAGGGTATGGACGGCGGCTGGACAGACATGGACGATGCGTATCGGTTCGCGCCGGCTGCCCCCGAAGAGGAGTACGTCTATGGGGCGGCTGCGCCGGGCTGGCATTCGGCTGTCGACCACGAGACGGCGGTCTCGGCCTGGCTCGAGTTCATGCGTGACCGGGGAATCCAACGGGTCTGCTGTCTGTTACCGGGGGGTGGTTCTGACGGGTGTCGGTACAACCTGGATCGCTACGTCGCGGTGTTCGGTGCGGACAATGTCATTCACGCGCCGCTACTGGATCGACGGCTGGGGGACACTACCGTGCTGGAGGACACCATCTTACCGTTCCTCGAGGCATCCGTTCGGCGGGAAGCGCCAGTTGTCGTCCAGGGACTCTCGGGACTGGGTCGCACCGGACAGGTACTGGCTGCCTGGCTGGTCTATGGCCGCGGGTACGGGGCCGAACCGGCTGTCGAAACCGTCGAGGAGATGGGTCGGTTTCCCGAGGAGCCTATCGAAGACGGCCCGACGACCGAAGAGGAACTCCTCGATCACCTGGCGACTGTCGGCTGAACTGGGTTGCCGTCGCGTCCGCGGCGCTGACTGTGTCGCAATCGCCGAGTGCACTGCTTGATTCTTCATTTCTCACTGCGTTGAGCCGGCTGTTCGACGCTGTCGACGACAGAGCCACCCACTGTTTTGAGGGAACCCGTCCTACGGGAGATCATGAAGACGATCAAGGACAGCGTGCACGACTACATCGAGGTCGAGGGCGTGGCGCTGTCGCTGCTGGATACGCCGCCACTCCAGCGACTCCGACACGTGAGCCAACTCGGCACGGTCACGCTGGTGTATCCCTCAGCCAACCACACCCGCTTCGAACACAGCCTTGGCGTCTATCATCTCGCCGATCAGGCGCTGGCCCACCTCGGTATCTCCGGCCAGCAGGCCGAACGGGTTCGGGCGGCTGCGCTGTTGCACGACGTGGGTCACGGCCCCTACAGCCACAACGTCGAGGGGTTGATTCATCGCCACACGGGCAAGTACCACGACGACGTCCACGACCTGATCGGCGACGGCGAGGTCGCACGGGTCCTGACCGAGCACGGCTTGAACCCCGATGCCGTCGCCGACCTCGTGGCTGGGGACGGTGAGCTCGGCCAACTCGTCTCCGGCGAACTCGACGTCGACCGGATGGACTATCTCGTCCGGGACGCCCACCATACGGGTGTTCCCTACGGTACGATCGACCACGGGCGGCTGGTTCGGGAACTGCGCTTCCGGGACGGGGAGCTGGTGCTCGCGGAGGGCAACGTCCAGACGGCCGAGAGCCTCCTGCTCGCTCGCGCGCTGATGACGCCGACGGTGTACAGCCATCACGTTGCCCGCATCGCCAAGGCGATGCTCCGGCGTGCCAGTGCCCGGCTTCTCGAAGCGACGGAGACGGCCCCCGCGACGTTCCGGCGGATGGACGACGCGGAACTGCTCGTGACGCTCCGCTCGACCGCGGAGACGGCCGAGATCGGGCGGCGGTTGACCTACCGCGACCTCTACAAGCGAGCGGTCTGGGCCGAACGCGGCGCTGTCCCCGAGGATCTGCTGGAGATGGAGCAAGCGGCGATCCGCGAGCGAGAGCGGGATATCGCCGAAGAGGCGGGCGTCGATCCGGCGGCAGTGATTCTCGACGTGCCACCGGACCCCTCGATGGCCGAGTCGAGTTCGCGTGTGCTCGTCAACGGGACTGTGCGACGCCTCGACGAACAGTCGACGCTCGTCCGGGCGCTACAGGCGGCCCAGCGCGACCGCTGGCGACTCGGCGTCTACGCCCCACGGGACGCCCGCGAGCGCGTCGGCGACGCCGCCGTGCGGACGCTCGGGCTCGACATCGACGGCGCACGCGTCACCGACACGCCCCGGGGCATTCACGCGACGTTGGACGAGTTCGAGTGACGGTTCGTCGCTCGGCCCGAGCTTTGCACTCTCGAAACTGTCAAACCCCGCTTACCCCAACGCACTGAATATGCAACTGGAAGGGACGGTTCTTCGCGGGCGGGACTTCGAGCCGGTCGAAGGCCGCGTCGTCGTCGAGGACGGTGAGATCACCGCCGTCGAGGAGACCACTACACACAGCGAGAAGATCATTCTCCCGGCGTTCGTCAACGCCCACACGCACATCGGCGATTCGATCGCCAAGGAGGCCGGGGCCGGCCTCAGCCTCGACGAACTCGTCGCCCCGCCCGACGGGCTGAAACACCAGCTACTCCGGGAGGCCAGCCAGGACGAACTGATCGCCGCCATGCGGCGCTCGCTTTCCGTTATGGAACGGGCCGGAACCGGGGCGTTCGTCGAGTTCCGGGAGGGCGGCGTTGCGGGCGTCGAGGCGATCGAGGCGGCGCTTGACGGGCTCGCTATCGAGGGCGTCATCCTGGGTCGGGAGACGATCGATGCGATGGCGGCCGCCGACGGGTTCGGGGCCAGCGGGGCGCGCGACGGGGAGTTTGGCGCCGAACGCACGGCGACCCGTGAGGCGGACAAGCTCTTTGGCATTCACGCCGGCGAGCGCGACAGCGACGACGTCAATCCCGCGCTGGACCTCGATCCTGACTTTCTCGTCCACATGGTCCATCTCGAAGCCCTCCACTACGAGCGCCTCGACGACGAGAAGGTCCCGGTCGTCCTCTGTCCGCGCTCGAACCTCGTCACCGACGCCGGCGTCGCGCCGGCACGGGAGTTGCTCGACCGCACGACGGTCGCACTCGGTACGGACAACGTGATGCTCAACAGCCCGTCGATGTTCCGCGAGATGGAGTTCGCCGCCAAACTCTACGATATCTCCGCGCGTGAGGTTCTCGGCATGGCGACCGTCGCCGGAGCCGAAATCGCCGGCCTGAACGCCGGCGTGATCGAAGCAGGCAGGGACGCCCGACTGATCGTGCTCGACGGCGATTCGGACAATCTCGCCGGTGCTCAAGACGTCGTCCGTGCGGTCGTCCGCCGGGCCGGCGTCGACGACGTGACCGACGTGATTCTCGGCGACTGAACACATTTTGGCGGATATCGACCCTTCAACTCATCTGGCTTACATTAGCTCTTAAGCCGGATGCCGGCGTACATACATAGACAATCATGTATGATCGAATTTTGGTTCCGACTGATGGGTCAGACGGCATCGAGCCCGTGATCGAGCACGCCCTGGAACTGGCAGCGGTTCACAACGCGACCGTCCACGGACTGTACGTCTTGGATACGGCGACGATGAGTCGAATGCCGATGGACACGTCCTGGGAAGCCGTCTCCGGCATGTTACGCGAGGAGGCAGAGCAAGCGCTCACAGAGATCGAGGAGCTGGCCGGCGAGGCTGTGACGGTCGAGACGACATTGGTCGAGGGGGCACCCAGCCGGGAAATCGTCGCCCGTGCCGAAAACGCGGCCGTCGACCTGATCGTCATGGGCACCCACGGCCGGGGCGGGCTCAATCGACTCCTCCTGGGCAGTGTCGCCGAGCGCGTGATCCGGTCTGCGCCAGTGCCGGTGTTGACCTATCGGGTCGGCGAACCGCCGGAAGTACGCAGTCCTGAAGAATGATGTGACGGGAGCGTTCACCCCGGAGTGACGCGACTGCTCGGTTCAGCGGTCGTTGAAAAGTCGGGCCGCGAATCGGCGATCAGTGATCGCCGGTGTCTTCGTAGACCCACTCGGCGTCGGCGCGCTCGTAGTCGACCAGTTCCTCGTCGTCGAAGAACAGTTCGATCTCGCGCTCGTTCGCTCCGGGGTCCTCGTTGTCCGAGCCGTGGATGATGTTGTGCCCCAGATCGAGCCCGTAGTCGCCCCGGATCGTGCCGGGGGCGGCCTCGGCGGGGTCGGTCGCGCCCATCATCTGGCGGACCTGCCGCGTCGCGTCGGCACCTTCCCAGACCATCGCCATGACCGGTCCGGAGGTGATGAACTCGACGAGTCCGTCGAAGAAGGGCTTGTCTTCGTGTTCGCCGTAGTGCTCGTGAGCGAGGTCCTCGTCGATCTGCATGAACTTCGCGCCGACGAGTTTCAGGCCGCGCTCTTCGAGTCGGGAGACGATTTCGCCGATGAGTCCGCGCTGGACAGCGTCGGGCTTGGCCATGACGAACGTGCGCTCGTCGTGATGGCTCATGCGTCAGCCTCCGTCGGCTCCTCGGCTTCGGCGTCATCTCCGGATTCGTCGGCGTCCGCAGATTCAGCGTCTTCGGTAGCGTCGTCTTCGGCCTCGTCCGCCTCGGCCTCGTCGTCTACGGATTCGGCGTCCTCGGTCTCCTCGTCGGCTTCGGACGCTTCGGCCTCGACGCTTTCCTCGACTTGCTCGTCAGCGTCGGCGGTGTCCGTTTGCTGCTCGGCGGCAGCGTCGCCGCCCGTTCCGCGACCGGCCTCCGTCCAGGAGAGATCGCGTGCCTCCCGACCGAGGTCGGCGTTCTTCTCGCATTTCGACGAACAGAAGTGGATCGTCGTCCCGTTCTTCCGGACGAACATCGTCCCGGTGCCGGGCTCGATGTCCGCGCCGCAGTAGTCACATTCGCGTGTCTGTGGCATTATTGGCCTCCGATGGCGTCCGCCTCGCGTGCGGTCTCGCGCAGCTGGAGGACGTCCCCCTCGCGCACGGCACCGAGCACGTTGCGGGTGATGATTCGGCCCTTGTTCTCGCCCTCGCGGATGCGGCACTTGACCTGCATGGCCTCGCCGTGCATCCCCGTCCGGCCCACGACCTCGATGACCTCGGCGGGCGTGGATCCGTCGTCGGTGGACTCCTCAGCGCTCATGCGTGATCACCTCAGCGGAGGTCCTCGACCTTCCCGGCGATGTCCTCGACGTCGCCGTCGGCGTCGCCCGAATCGACGATGGCGGCCGCCGCGGAGCCGACTTCGAGGCCCGCCGCGTGACCGAGGTCGTCCTGGGCGCCGACGAAGAGATACGGGACGTCCTTCTCGTCAGCGAGCTCCGGAATGTGCATCACGATCTCCTCCGGCTGAACGTCCTCGGCGACGACGACGAGCTCGGCGTTGCCGCGCTCGATCGCCTTGGTCGTCTCGTTGGTTCCTTTCTTTACTCCACCTGTGTCTCGCGCGATCTCGAGCGCCTCGAGGGCGTCGTCTTCGAGATCCGCGGGAACATCGAAATCGACGTATACTGGCATGGGTTGGATCACCTCCTGCACGTGGGCTCACACTCCCCCGCCGTCGGGACCGTCCCCGGACGGGCCGATCCCGGCGTCGCCCCGGAGATCGAGGCGGCGCGAAAGTCCTAGATGGCTAGGAGTATCATCAACCCCGTGCAGGCTGTACCCGAACGTGGTCCGGCGGACGTAAAAGCGCTTTCGAAGCCGCACGGGCGTGTGAGCCCGCCACACGACCGTCGGGAGCCGCTGTCTCTCACCCGTTGGATCGATGGTTCCATGTGCGCACTCACCTATGGCGAAAGCATGATCGAGGACGTGGTCGCCCCGCTCCGCGCGGAGGCCCGGAACGCCGGCGAACGCCGGCTACTTGTCATTCACGGCGATCCCGCAAGCACGCGATCGGCCGCCGCGACAGCCGTCCAAACGGTCCTCGACGCCGACGAAACCGTCAGTACCGTCAGTCCAGTCGCCCTCCTGGCTGGCGAATCCCCCGAACCGTCTCAATCTGGACGTTTCGATCAGACTCACGTCGAACACCTCGAACCGGCTCATGCTGACCGCCTTCTCGGCCGAACCCGTGACGTGGTCGTCCTTGACTGCCACGAACGGTGTGATCCCAGCGCCATCGGTTGCGTCGTCGGTGCGGTCGACGGTGGGGGCCTGCTCGTCTTGCTCGCCCCGCCGCTCGACCGGTGGCCCGACCGCCGGGACGCGTTCGACGAATCGCTTTCGGTCCCTCCATTCGACCGGGCGGACGTGACTGGACACTTCCGGTCCCGACTCGTCGAGACGCTTCGAGCCCATCCGGGGATCGCCATCGTCGACACCGAGGCGGATCGTGTCGAGCGGGACGGATTGACCCGTCCGGCCCCACGACTGGACGGCGACGACCCACCGGTTCCCGACAGTCACACGTTTCCGAGCGCTGCCTACGACGCGTGCTTGACGGCGGATCAGGTCGCGTGTCTCTCGGCGCTCGAAGCTCTCCGTGAAGCGGGCAACGCTGTGGTGATCGAAGCTGACCGGGGTCGCGGGAAATCCAGCGCGGCCGGGCTAGCAGCCGGGAGTCTCGCCCTCGATGGCCAGGACGTGCTCGTAACTGCTCCCCAGTACCGGAGTGCAGGCGAACTATTCGCCCGCGTCGAAGAACTCGCGGCGGCAGTCGGCGTCCCGATCGAACCCGATCAGGAATCCAATCCGCGGGAGATTTCTGTCGGTGACGGGTGCGTGCGGTTCGAGTGTCCACCCGGCGCGATCACTCACGCCGACGAACCCGACGCCGTGATCGTCGACGAGGCTGCAGCACTGCCGGTTCGCCTTCTCGAAGCCTTCCTGGCCGCGCCTGCTGTCGCGTTCACGACAACCGTCCACGGCTACGAGGGTGCAGGACGGGGATTTTCCGTCCGGTTCCGGGATCGGCTGGCCGAGTCGGACGTGGCCGTGACCGAGCGGACGATGGACGAACCGATCCGGTACGCAGCGGGGGATCCGATCGAGGTCTGGGCCTTCCGGGCACTGTTGCTCGACGCACGCCCGCCGGTCGAGCAGTTGATCGCCGACGCGACGCCGGCCACTGTCGAGTACGCACGGATCGACTCCACCGACTTGCTCGCGGACGAGCACCTGCTTCGGGAGGTCTTCGGGCTACTGGTCGTCGCGCACTACCGGACGGAACCCGCCGATCTCGCCCGGTTGCTCGACGCGCCGAACGTCACCGTGCGGGCACTCACTCACAACGGCCACGTGGTCTCGGTCGCCCTGCTGGCTCGGGAGGGGGGACTGTCGGCCGATCGGCGGGCTGAAATGTACGAAGGTGCCCGCGTCGCGGGCAACATGATACCGGACGTGCTGACGAGCCAACTCCGGGACGAAGCCGCGGGGATGCCAGTCGGCCTGCGCGTGATGCGGATCGCCTCGCACGACGCCGTCCGGGGGCGGGGACTGGGATCACACCTGCTAACTGAGATCGAGAGCGAGTTCCGCGAGGACGTGGACTGGCTCGGCACTGGGTACGGTGCGACGCCGCCACTCGTCGACTTCTGGGCGCAGAACGGGTACCGGTCAGTCCACCTCTCGACCTCGCGCAACGAGCGCAGCGGCGAGCACTCCGCGATCATGCTGAAAGCGACTACAGCGGACGGTCGGGACCTGCTCGATCGGCACACCGAGTGGTTCCGCGACCGGATCGAGGGGACGCTGGCGGATCCCCTCTCCGACCTCGATCCCGACATCGTCAGGGCCGTGCTTCGGACCGTCGACGGCACGCCGGACCTTGATCTCTCCGTGTTCGAATGGCGCGTACTTGCCGGGTCGCCCCACGGGGCTGGACTGTACGACACGGTGCCCGAGGCCTTCGGGAAACTGGCGCTGTGGTACTGCTCCGGGTCGCATGACGAACTCGGGCTCACGGACCGCCAGGAGCGATTGTTGGTCACGAAAGCCCTTCAACACCGGTCGTGGAGCGCCGTGACTGACCAGCTTGACTTTCATTCCCAGCGGGAGTGTATGCGTACACTGGGCGCTACTGTCGGGGTGCTGGTCGACGCTACCGGTAACGACGTGGCACAGTCCGAGCGTGATCGATTCGGCTAACGCGGAGTGGATGAGGCGAACCAACTACCCAGCCAGTACGTTTTTCTCGGTCGATCGGCTAGCGGGGGTATTGATGGACGGCGCGACTAACCAGCTGATTCTTCGAGCGGCCGGTAGCGCGATCTGTGCTCACGGGGATGTGGATCCGACGATCAGGCCCTTACTCGAGGACACGTTCGTGCACCTGCGGGGATGGATGCCGGGGGTCGACGTGTGAGCCTGTTCAAGGGCCAGTCCGAGCTAGAGCTGACCGAGGGCGGGATCCTGCGACCGCTGTTTTACCTCTCGCTGCCGATCGTCGTCACCAACCTGCTCCAGGTCGCCTACAACATCGCCGATACCTTCTGGCTGGCCGGGATCGCGGGCGAGGCCGGCACGGACGCGGTGGCGGGGATCACCTTCGCCTTCCCGATCGTCTTCCTGCTCATCTCGATGGGGATGGGGCTGTCAGTGGCCGGGAGCGTCCTCGTTGCCCAACACACCGGAGCCGGCGAATCCGATCAGGCGTCCGTTGCGGCGTCCCAGACGGTTACCTGGGCGATCCTGGGGTCGGCAGTGCTGGGCCTGCTCGGCTTCCCGCTGGTCGGCCCGCTGATCGAGTTTCTGGGAGCGTCGCCGAGCGTGCTCCCCGGCGCGCGAGCCTACATGCAGGTCATCTCGCTGGGGCTGCCGTTCATGTTCGGTTTCTTCGTGTTCATCGCCCTGATGCGCGGGGCCGGCGACACGATCACGCCGATGGTCGTCATGTTCGGGACGGTCGTGCTGAACATCGCCCTGGACCCGTTCCTTATCTACGGGTGGACGCTCGTCGAGAACGCGCCATTCGTGGGGACCGTCGCGTTCCCGCAACTCGGGATCCAGGGGGCGGCCATCGCGACCGTCTTCTCCCGCAGTCTGGCGATGATCGTCGGGCTGGCGATCATGTTCTCCGGCCGGCGGGGCGTCCCGATCGACCCACGGGCGATGGTCCCCGATCTGGGCTATTTGCGGACGCTGCTGCGGGTCGGGTTGCCGGCCAGCGTCGAGTCCACCGGCCGGGCGCTGTCGGTCAATGCCATGCTGCTCGTCGTCGGGACGTTCGCGGATCCGGTGGTCGCCGCCTTCGGCATCGGAACGCGCGTGTTCTCGGTGATCTTCCTGCCGGCGATCGCCGTCGGGCGGGGGGTCGAGACGATGACCGGCCAGAACATCGGTGCGGGCAAGCCCGATCGGGCGGGAACGGCCGCCTACGCCGCCGCGAAGGTGATGTTCGCCATTCTGTCGATCCTCGGCCTGATCATCTTCCTCGTCCCGCGACCGATCGTCACACCGCTGTCTCCGAACGCCGAGGTGACTGCCATCGCCGTCGAGTTCATGCGCTACACCGCGCTTTCGTTCGGATTTATCGGTATCATCCGCGCGTTCTCGGGGAGTTTCCGCGGCGCCGGCAAGACCCTGATCGCCGCGGCGATCGCCGTCCTCACGCTCGGCGTCGTCCGCCTGTCGGTGGCTGCCGTCGCCTCCCAGTATTGGCTCGGCGTCCAGGGCATCTGGGTCGCCTTTTTCGTCTCGAACGTCGCCGGTGCCCTCATCGCCTGGCTGTGGTATCGCCGGGGGTCCTGGCGGGACGGCGACGTCCGGGAGACGTCGGGGACCGGATCTGGAGGTCCCGTCGAAGACGAACCCGAACCGACCGTGGGTGACGACTGATCCGAACCGGAACGACGTCACGTTCGAACCGAAACCTACTCCCGGGGCAGTCACCGATCTAGCGCCAGCAATGGCCGACTCACAGAAAGACGGCCTCCGGAGTGCGGAGGTCACTGAAGGGGCCGACCGCGCTCCCCACCGATCGCTGTTTCGCGCGGCGGGACTGACCGACGAGGAGATCCACAATCCCCACATCGGGATCGCCAACTCCTGGAACGAGATCGTCCCCGGCCACGTCCACCTGGACGAACTCGCCGAGTACGTCAAGGAAGGCGTCCGCGAGGCTGGCGGGACGCCCCTGGAGTTCAACACCATCGCCGTCGACGACGGCATTGCGATGGGTCACGAGGGGATGCGCTCCTCGCTGCCTTCCCGGGAAGTCATCGCCGACTCGGTCGAACTGATGGCCAACGCCCACCAGTTCGACGGGATCATCGCGTTGGCGTCCTGCGACAAGATCGTCCCCGGGATGCTCATGGCGATCGCTCGCCTGGACATTCCGGCGATCGTCGTCACCGGCGGGCACATGGCCGCCGGCGAGTTCGAGGACGAACCGGCCGACCTCGTGACCGTCTTCGAGGGCGTCAGCCAGTACGAGGAAGGCGAGATGACCGACGACGAACTCTATGAACTCGAATGCAACGCCTGTCCGGGCGAGGGATCCTGCGCCGGGATGTTCACCGCGAACACGATGGCTTGCGTCACGGAGACGCTCGGACTCTCCTGGACGGAATGTGCGACCCACGGCGCGACCGACGAGCGGAAGTTCGAGATCGCTCGCGAGAGCGGTCGGCAGATTCTCGACCTCGTCCAGCAGGACGTCCGCCCCTCCGAGTTCCTGACGCGGGAGGCTTTCGAGAACGCCGTCGCGGTCGATCTGGCCCTGGGTGGATCCACGAACACCATGCTGCATATCCCGGCCATCGCCCAGGAGGCGGGCCTGGATATCACGCTCACCGACTTCGAGGAGATTGCGGCACGCACGCCCCACCTCGCACACATGAGTCCCGCCGGGCCCTGGCGGATGGAACACCTCCGCGAGGATGGCGGATTGCCGGCCCTCTATCGTCGGATCGAGGATCTCCTCCACCTCGATCTTCCCACCGTCGACGAGAAGACCATCGGCGAGCGCCTAACGGAAGGCGACGAACCGGGCGAGGTCATCCAGCCCCGCGACGATCCCGTCCACGAGGAGGGCGGCCTGTCAGTGCTCCGGGGGAACCTCGCGCCCGAGGGCGCGGTCGTCAAATCCGGCGCGATGGACGAGGACATGCACCAATTCGAAGGCCGCGCACGGGTCTTCGAGTCCCAGCAGGCGATGCTCGACGCCTACGACCAGGGTGCGATCGAGCCCGGCGACTTCGTCGTCATCCGCTACGAGGGCCCGAAGGGCGGCCCCGGCATGCCCGAGATGCTCGAACCGACCTCGAAGATCAGCGGATCACCGCGTCTCTCGGGCGAAGTCGCGCTGCTGACCGACGGCCGCTTCTCGGGCGGCACGCGCGGCGCGGCCATCGGCCACGCCAGTCCCGAGGCGGCCGCGGGTGGCCCGATCGCCCTGGTCGAAGAGGGCGATACCATCCGGATCGACGTCGACGAGGGCGTGCTGTCGCTGGAGGTCTCGGACGAGGAGTTGCGCGAGCGGGCCGCCGAGTGGGAACCGCCGGAACTCGAGGCAAGCGGGAACCTCGAACGGTTCGCCGCGATGGCAACCAGCGCCGCCACTGGTGGGGTCCTGGAAGTGCCGGACCTGCCGACGCCGTCGATCCAGGTGCCGTCCGATGGCACGTCGACACCGGCGGACGACTGAGTCCTGTTAGGCCCCGACCAGCGCCCCCATCACCGCCGATTCCGCCCGTCGGAGAACCGTCGAGGCCGTGCTTCGCGCGACGCCCGCCGCGTCGGCGACCGCCTCCAGTGACGCCTCTCGGGGCACTTCGTAGTATCCGAGTTCGGCGGCGGTCTCGACGAGTTCGAGCTGACGACCGGTCAACTGGCCGGCGATCGCCCCGTGTCTGCGGTCGAAGTCACCCAGCTCCAGCACCTCGACGTCGACGCCCGGACCCGCCTCCAGCTGCTCGACGAGGGTGCTCAGCGAGTCGTCGGTGCCGACGACCGTGATGTGGGTTCGGGCGCGGCTGTCGTAGACGATCGGCGGCATGACAACGAGGTTCAGGTCGGCGAAGACCGTTCGCCAGACCCGCTCTTCCTCGCGAGTCTCCTGGCAGACGTAGCTGTAGAAGCTTTCATCGTCGATTGGCGTCAGCGTGTACTCGGGAATCGAGTCGACGTCGTCGATCGCCTCGCGGTAGGCTGCCCGGTCGCCGACTGCGTAGAACAGCGCGTACTCGACGTCGCGGCCGGGCAGGACGTTCCAGGTCAGCAACTCCTCGCGCTCCATGCGGTCGCTCTCCCGGAGGAACTCCTGCATCGGATGGTGCAACTCCGCCGGCAGGTCCAGCCTGGCACGGAGGTATCGCATGCCCGGGCCGACGGCGGGGGATAATAAATAGCCTAGTGACGTCGGCCGAGCGCTGGTTGGGCCGCGCGGCGAACGAACAGCCATGGCAGAGACACAGGGGTCGTCGACCGAGCGGGGCGAACAGCCGAGTGAGACGCCACCGGGACCGGGCGGGTTGCCGCTGCTGGGGAACACGCTGGATCTCTATCGCGATCCGTGGGCGTTGTACGAGGAGCTGGAATCGTACGGCGATGTCGTCCACTATACGGCCGGTGGGAACGACTTCAACGTCGTTCTCGATCCGACTCTCGTCGAGCAGGTATTGTTGACCGATCACGATGCCTACGGCAAGTGGGCGTTGGGAGACGTCGGCGGCGGTATCGGGAGCGAGGGACTGGTCCTCGCGGAGGGCGAGCAGTGGCAGCGCCAGCGCCGGGTGATTCAGGAGGCGTTCACGATGGACCGAATCAGGGCGTACGGCGACGCGATGGGGCAGTACGCCGCCGAGGCCGTCGAGGCGTGGGACGACGGCGAGGAGATCGCGCTGAACGAGGCGTTCTCCCGGCTCACGCTCCGGATCCTGGCACACTCGCTGTTCGATCTGGACATCGACGCGGAGGCGGGGACGGTCGCCGAGTTCACGCGGACGGTCAACGACCGCTGGACGTGGACAATCTCACCGCGTTCGTCCCGCTGTGGGTCCCGCTGCCCAGGAACCGCCGGTTCAAGCGGCGCGTCGCGGCCTTCGAATCGTTCGTCGAGGAGCTGATCGAGCAGCGCCGGGCCGACGCCGCCGAGCGCGATGACCTGCTGTCACTCCTGCTGGCCCACGAGGGCGACGGGCTCACCGAGACGGAGATCCGCGACCAGATGACCACGTTCCTGTTCGCCGGACACGAGACGACCTCGCTGGCGTTGACCTACGCCTGCATGGCACTTGCCACCCATCCTGGTCCACGTGAGCGTCTGGACCGGGAGCACGAGAGAGTCCTGAATGGCGGGATTCCCAGCCTCGCGCAGGTCCCGCAGCTGGAGGCGACCGAGCGGGCGATCAAAGAAGCGCTCAGGCTCTACCCGCCGGTGTACGTCCTCTTTCGGGAGGCCAACCGGGACGTCGAACTCGGCGGCTACCGCGTGCCGTCGGGACAGAAGATCACCGTCCCGCAGTTCTGGATCCACCGCAAGGAGGCGTTCTACGACGATCCCGACGAGTTCGATCCGAGCCGATGGACAGACGGGTTCGAGGACGAGCTACACGACTACGCCTACTTCCCGTTCGGTGGCGGTCCGCGCCACTGCATCGGGATGCGATTCGCCATGCAGGAACTGAAGACAGTGCTCCCGACAGTGCTCCAGCGCGCCGACTTCGAGTTGCTCTCGGATCCGGATCCGGACTTCTCCATGGGGGCGACCCTGCGGCCCGCCGAGGATGTCCGTGTGCGAGTCCGAAAACGGGACTGAAACGCACACACCTTCGGTCAGAACCCGTCTTCCCACCGGAAGACGCCGTTTCGCTGGATCACTTCGCCGTCGACCGACAGCGTCGCGTCCTCGCTCGTGTCGGCGATCAGGTCGACGTGGATCGCGCTGTCGTTGCCGGATTCGCCCTCGGGCAGACAGGCGTCGTAGGCCCGGCCCAGCGCCAGATGGAGCGTCTCGGCCATCTTCTCGTCGAAGAGGATATTGTCCGTGTAGCGGTCGATGCCGCGATTCATCCCCACCCCGAGTTCGCCGAGCCGTCGAGCGCCGTCGTCGGTTTCCAGTAGCCCCGCGAGCGTGTCTTCCCCCGCTGCCGCCTCGAAGTCGACCACTTCGCCGTCCTCGAAGACGAGATGAACATCCCGTAGCGTCTTGCCCCTCACAGTCATCGGCACGTCGAAGGTGACCTCGCCCTCGGCGTCGGCGGGCGCGGTGAAGACTTCGCCGCTGGGGAGGTTATGAGAGTCGTAGGCCACCGACGCGGCGCTGTTGACCGCCGTCCGCCCCGCGATCGAGAGCGTGAGATCGGTGCCGGGGGCGTCGATGTGGACCTCGCTGCCCTCGTCGAGGATCGTCTTGAGTCGGTCCATCTCCGCAGCGAGTGATTCCCAGTCCCGGAGGGTGGCGTCGTAAACGAACTCGCGGTACTCCTCGAAGGCCATGCCGGCCCCCTGGGCGAGCGCGCGTGTTGGGTGCAACGTCGAGACCCAGTCGGTGTCCAGGCGCGCTTCTCGGACCTCTTCTCTGGCGCGGGCAAACGCCTGCTGACGGTCGTCTGGCACGTCGGCCATTCCAGCGGTGTTGCGTGTACCCTTCAGCACGAGGACGCTATCAGCCTGCTCGTAGAGTGTCTGCTCGTAGTCAGGATCCTCGTCGAAATCGTCGTCGTGCGCTTGGAGATACGCACGCTGAATCTCGTCAGAGCGATAGACGTTCACCAGGTTCGCGCCCCGGTCACCCAGCTTTTCGGCGACCGCGACAGCGAGATCGTGTGCGCCCTCGTCGACCGAAAGAACGACGTCGTAACCCGACTCGATGCGGGCGCTCCAGTCGACCAGCACTGCGGCGTGTTCGTGGATGCGATCGTCCATGCCGGCTGCACGGGCGACGGCGGTAAAACGACGGCGGATGGTCGTCACACAGCCAGTCCGTCGCGAGTTACGCTTTTTTGCTCGAATCGCTTACGTTCGATCGAACCATGTCGTGGCGCAGTCGTTTGCAGGGTCGCCAGACACAGTTTTACATCGAGTTCCTCTACGGCTTCCTGTTTATCGCCGGGTTCGCGCTGCTCATGTTCCAGTTCGATCCGCGCGTCGCGGCGTTCGAAGGGGGGCTCGTGATCGGCTACATCCTCCGCGTCTGGGAGAAGATGTCCATTTACGAGCGCATCATCGAAGAGCGTGTTTCGGAAGCCGCGGAGTCCCAGGTCGAGGCCGAACTCGACGAACAGGTTCCCGAGGAGGTCCAGACCGAACTACAGGAACAGGTCCCGGCGGAAGTCGAGACGGAACTCGACGACCAGGTGCAAGCACAGGTGACGGACGAACTCGAAGAACAGGTCGAGGCACAGGTGTCAGACGAGGTCGAAACCGAACTCGACGACCGGCTGGATGACCGGCTTGACGAGGACTCGCGGGCGAGGACCGAGGCGGCCGAGTCCGCAACTACTGATACTGGGTCTAGTACCGAGTGAGGCGGTGCGGACGAACCCTTCGGTTCCTCTTATCGGGTACTCCCGTCAGACGACGACGATCGCGCCTTTCATCCCCTGGATTCTGTGGGGGTCACAGACGTACAGGTAGGTTCCTGACTCCTCGAAGGTGTAGGCGTAGGTTTCGCTGTCACTGTTGACCTGGGGGCCGCTATACAGCGGTTCCTGGTCATCAGGCGAGGCAACGTTGTGAGCGCCGCCACGCCCGTTCCACTCCCAGACGATCGTCGTCCCCGGACTGATCGCGACGACGGCGGGGTCGAATGCCAGGTACCCGGTATTCCCGCGGGCACCGACGGTAACCGAGACTTCGTCCGCGTCAGTTCGGTCGACGCCGGTCCCGTCGAAATTACTCGTGTTCGAGAGATACTCTTCGGCTTCGTCCGGCACGTCAGTGTATTCGGGGTAGTCGCTTTCGGTGGATTCGCTCGGGTCGTCGCTCGAGCAACCGGCCAGTGATCCACCAGCAATGCCACCGATCGCAGCGAGCACCGCCCGTCGTCGTACCATGTCGCTAACCTACGGTCGCCGGGATTCAAAACCGCGTCGTTCACTACAAAACCGACAGTCACTTTTCGACCGTGCTGTCTCACGGGGTCACGCCGCCGCCGGCGTCACCCACGTACAGCGCATAGAGGACGACAAGAAACCCGGCCGCCGAGAGGCTACTTTCGATGCCGATGCAGGCACCGAAATCGAACGATCCGAACTGGTGGAGGAGCCCCCCGGCGAGTGTCCCGGTTGCGACGAGTCCGAGGCCGAGGGTAAGCGTCCGAAGAGATGTCGAGCCAGTCCGTCGATAGGCCTGATAGGCCAGATACGTAAGGATGCCCGTACACCCGAGGACGATCATCTCCGCCACAGTGACGACAACCACACTACTTTGCATTATCTCTCCGTATCGGGATACTCCACACGCTGGCCGGATATAAACCGCCGTCAGTTACCACCTCTTGGGAACGTCTCACTCGGCGGCGTACAGCGAGTAGACGATGACAATGAATCCGCCCGCGGTCAATCCGGATTCCAGCATGACACTCGCTTCGAGCCCCAACGAGAAGATCTGGTTTCCGGCCCCGGCGAGGAACGCGCCGAGTGTAATCACGCCGAATCCAAGCGCGAGCGAACCCAGTGACTGTGACCGGGTTCGCCTGTAGGCCCGGTAGGCGAGAAACGTTATCAGGCCACCCAACAGCAGGATGAGCGTCTTCAGTGCGATGACGGTTATCGAGGCGTGGGGACTCATGTTTCTTTGCGAACCTCCGACCACAGGGTTTCGAGGCGTTCGTCGGCTGTCTGGGCCCGACGAGCGATCTTGACCTCACACTCGCGATCGTCCGAGAGGCCGATGATGACCTCCTCGAACGCGATCTCGTAGGTACTTGCGTGCTGACCGTCCGGCCTGATTTCGACGCCCTCTGTCAACAGCGACGCCTCCGTCAATAGATCGAGTTTCCGGTAGGTGGTCGACAGCGGGATGTCGCTCGCGTCGGAGATCTCCGAAGCTGTCATGGGTTCGTCGAGCTCCTCGACGATCCGGCGACACTCCGGATCGTCGAGTGCGTCGAGAACGGCCTGCAGATCGGGAGATTCGTCGGCTGCAAACGGATCGCGGACCATTTCATTCCGACCCTCCCCGTCCTCTCGGGAATGCGGGTCCGGAATGGATGGGGATGGCACGCGTTCGTCGAGACCGGTGCATATCACAGATTCGGCGCTTCACGGGAATTTGTGTTTCGGTTCGTCTCCCCTCACTCTTTCGTTACCGGATCGTCGAGTATCGCCGTCCTGACCGCTCGACACTGGCGAATCTCGACAGCGGATTCTATGCCAGTAATCGAAACGCTTCCTGGTTGTTTTGGCTTGCAAAAACCTCTCTACTTTGTGACGATAACGGCCATAGATGCGGAAAATGTTGCTGGTTGTCCGATACAGATCCACCGATAGAATTCTTCTCGCGGGTGCATCAAAGCGATCCCTCGCGTTCCCAGCGAGTGAGAATCAGCAGGATTGGTTTGTAGGTTCCTGGAGAAGTACGGGCGATGACAGCTAATGCGGACGGTCGACGCGAGGTGATCGACCAGCCGCGCGGCCGACACTCCCGCGAGTGGGAAGTGTTCGTCCGCGAGACGGTTGAGGATCCTCTCACTCATGTTGGTAGCGTCACGGCGGCGGAGAAAGCAACTGCCCGCGAACAGGCTGAAACGCTGTTTTCGGATGTCGTTGCCGTCTGGCTTTGTCCCGGGAGTGCCGTCCAGCGGTACGCCGATCCGGAACTCGCGCCGGGTGAGAGCGCATGATCCCGGTCAGCGATCTTCTCGTCGACGTTGCGGACGATACGGGGGAGAGTACGACCGCGGGGGATAGCGGTGAAGAAATCACTGTGGCGGATCGGCACCATCCAATCGTCGTCTGGCACGTGACTGGCGCGAACAATCTCGACCCCGAGTACGGGGACGCCGGGGCTGGCCCTGGCCACGGCGACGGCGAGTTGACGACCGCGGAAGCGACGGCCGTCATCGAGGATCTCGCCGCCTACGGTGTGGCAGCGATCCGGTTTACCGGCGGTGAGCCACTATTGCGCGACGATCTCGAACCACTGATCGAGCGGGCAACCGATGCCGGTCTCCGGACGAAACTTTCGACAAACGGAACCTTACTCACTGACGAACGGGCCGAGTCCCTCGTGGCGGCTGGACTCGACGACATCGATGTCACTATCGATGGGCTGCCGGACCATCACGACGAACTTTACGGCCGCGAGGGGGCATTCGATGACGCGCTCGATGGCATTCAGGCGGCCCAGGACGCGGGGCTCGATCCCGGTGTTCGCTTTACGCTCACCGAGGCCAACACGGCCGACATGGAGGAGCTCGTCGATCTGCTCGCCCTCCAGGGTGTCGAACGCTTCCGGTTCCATCACCTCGAGTACAGCAGCCAGGACGAGGAAGTCATCGATCTCGACGTTGATCACGAGGCCCAGCGACGTGCCGTCCGGCGAGTCTGTGATATCACGCTGGACGCCCACGATCGTGGCCACGATGTCGAGACGCTACTCGACGGCAATTATGCTGATACGGGCTACGTCTATCAGTACGCACGCGAGGAGCTGAGTGAGGACCGCGCCGCGGCGATCCGGGACCGCCTGGAAGCCGACGGCGGCGATCCCGCCGGCGAGCGCATCGCCGACATCGACTACCAGGGGAACGTCCATCTCACGCCGTACTGGCAGGAGTATTCGCTGGGGAACGTCCGGGACCGACCGTTCAGCGCCATCTGGGAGGACGAGTCCAACCCACTCCTGGCAAAGCTTCGGGACCGCAAGGAGTACGTCCCAGATCGATGCCCGGACTGTGAGTACTATGCGATGTGCCGCGGTGGCTCGCGCCATCGGGCACTCGCGGCCGAGGGCGACGTCTGGGCGCGCGATCCCCAGTGTTATCTCACCGACGAGGAGATCGGTCTGGACGCCGACGGCTCGCCCTCGTCTGCTGATTGAGCCGCTCGTTTTCCCGGATCCCCACTCCGGCGAATGCCACGGGGGATCGGGGTGCTTTTTGCCCTCGCCCGTGTACCCGGCCGTGTGCTTTCGGTCGAGTTGCATGCCCATTCGTCGCTGTCGTACGACGGACGGGATCCCGTCGAGAAATTGCTTGCCAGGGCAGCAGACGCGGGACTCGACGCGCTTGCGGTCACCGATCACGACGAGATCGCGGCGAGCCTTCGGGCAGTCGAGTTGGCCCCCGAGTACGGCCTGCTCGGCATTCCGGGGATGGAAGTGACCAGCGCCGCGGGTCACGTCCTCGCGCTCGGGGTCGACGAACAGATTCCGGACGGCCTTCCGTTCGAGACGACACTCGATCGGATCCACGACCAGGACGGCGTGGCGGTCGTCCCGCATCCGTTTCAGGAATCCCGGAGCGGAGTGATGGCAAACATCTCCCGCGCCGAGTTGGCGCAGGCTGACGCCATCGAGGTGTACAATTCCCGACTGCTGACCGGGCGGGCCAATCGCCAGGCTCGGACGTTCGCTCGCGAACACGGGGTTCCCCAGACTGCCGGCAGCGACGCCCATATCAGCGAGATGGTCGGCCGGGCCGTCACGCTCGTCGAGACCGACGAGTGCTCGGTCCCGGCGATCCTCGCGGCGATCCGGGACGGACGCACCCACATCGAGGGGCGACGAACGCCCTGGCACATCAGCTTCCGACAGGCAGCCGGCGGCGCGAAACGCAAGGCTCGGGAGCGCCTCGCCTCGCTGTTCGAGTGACGATGGCTGGCAACCCCGTCGACTCAGGGGCGACGAGACTCCAGGGAGCCGACCCGGATGTCGTCCGGGCGGCGATCGACTCGCGCGATCCACTGCCCGGGACCAGGGGGTTTGCCGGGCTGGTTGACGGCCGGCTCGTCCGGGACGTGCTCGGTCGATATCCACTCTTCGTCGAATGGAACGACCCGACGACGTGGGCGTTCGAACCGGGCAACCTTTTGGCACCGGTTGCCGTCCCGGCTGGCCACGTCCAGGACCATCAGGGATTCACGCAATACTGGACGCTCCCGGAGCCATCGTTACAGCGCGGACGCGACGCGATCGAGACCGTCCGTTCTGCACTCAAAACAGCGCTGGGTACCGTCGAGACGGGCGGACTCGCCATCGCGTTTTCCGGCGGTGTCGATTCCGCACTTCTCGCGGCCAGGTTGGATGTTCCGTTGTACGTCGCCGGCTTTCCGGAGAGCCACGATATTGCGGCGGCCAGGGAGGCTGCCGCGTTTCTCGATGCGGACCTTCGCGTCGTCGAACTCGATCACGAGACGCTCAGAGCGCGCGTCCCGGATGTCGTCGCGGCGACGGGACGAACCAACGCGATGGATGTCGAGATCGCCCTCCCGCTGTATCAGGTGGCTTCGACGGCCGCCAGCGACGGGTTCGACCGCCTGGCCGTCGGCCAAGGGGCCGACGAACTGTTCGGGGGCTATGCCAAGGTCGCGAATCCATCGGCACACTCTCGCGTCGCGGCTGATACTGTCCGGGCGGCTCGTCGTGAGGGACTAGAGACACTTCCGGATCAGTTAGAACGCGACGTTCTGGCGATCCGTGCCGGCGGGGTCGAACCCGTCGCGCCGTTACTCGACGACCGCGTCGTCGAATCGGCACTTTCGTTGCCTGGATCGTTACTCGTCTCTGCCCGAGGTGACCGGAAGTATGCGTTCCGACTTGCCAGCCGGGCCTGGGTCCCCGATCGAATCGCGTTCAGGGAAAAAAAGGCACTCCAGTATGGAAGCCTCGTCGCGCGCGAACTCGACCGCCAGGCTCGGCAGGCAGGGTTCAAGCGTCGCATGGACGATCACGTCACCCAATACGTCGAATCGATCGAAGATTAAGAGAACGGCGGACCGGACGAATCGGGGGGTATCGGGCCATCGGGGGAGAAGGCCCGACACATTACGTGGCAATTGACGCGGCGTATCGCCGGGGGCAATCGTCCGATCCAATTATGTCATGTAGGAGGTTACTTGTAAAACTTTCGTATATGTATTTGAATGTGAATGACTATTCAATCATCGCATTTCTGTGTCTCTGCTTGTCGCTTTGCGTGAATCATCTCAAAGATGGACGACTTCTGTCTCCTACACACGGTATGTTACAAGCCTCCATGGATGGGGGCCCTCCGATTCGAACCCGAGAAAACCGACCTGTTCTTCCAGGGGTCAGCTGGGTGGTCTCGCTTTAGACTGCTTCGTTTGGGCACACGCCGGTCGCGTATTCGTCCACATACCACAACTACGCTTCTCGATATCATCGAATCGAAACATAACTTCTATTGAACGAGAGTCCAACATGATGGTATGGGGCTACGTGACCGATGGCGAAGAGTTGTCTCTCCCGTCCTCGTGTGGGCCAAACGCAGTCTCATCCTCGGTCTCGTCATCGGCCTGTTCGTCGTCGGCATCTCAGCGACGGTCGGCACTGGCATACCGGCTATTGATACTACGACAGCGATCATTACTGATTCCGAACGAGACATTTTCCACAACGAAGATGCCCTCGATGAAGGCACGATTCCGGGCGAACAATCCACACCCAGCGACGGAGGAACCGCAATTGCTCACGATACCCTCACCGGGGAGGGGACGCCGAGCAGCCAGGTGGATCCGGATACCGCCCAGACCACGAATGACCGGGAGATAGTGAACGCTGCTCGAATAAACCAGACTCAAATCGAATCCCAGGTCCATCAGTTCATCAACGAGGAACGCTCTGAACGGGGGCTAGCTTCTCTTTCTTTCAATGATGCACTACAAGAGATCGCTCGATATCATAGCCAAGATATGGCTGAAAGACGGTATTTCGCTCACACGGCTCCGGACGGTGAGGACATGGGGGCCCGATATTCGAGGTTTGACTTCCAGTGTGAAGTGCAGATATCCGACCGGCAATATGCAACTGGGGCCGAAAATATCGCATACACCTATGCTGATACCAACGTCGTGACCGATGGCGGCACGGTAAATTACAATCGCAACGAAACTCGCATCGCGCAGGGCCTCGTCGACGGGTGGATGAACTCCCCTGGCCACCGTGCGAACATTCTCAAATCTTACTGGCAGTCCGAAGGGATCGGGATTGCGATCACGGAGACGGACGAAGGCATCCGAGTCTACGCCACCCAGAATTTCTGTTGATGACCTCCCGGAGTCATTTTCCTCACAAGCGGGCGAGACTGAGCGGCGATATCGTCGCCGCGAAGGTTGAGAGACGATCGCGTCTCTCAGGACTGGGCGGATCCGGCGGATTCGCGAGGGTCGCCGCGCGAATGGTCCGAGGGAGCAAGCTCCCTCGCTACTCCCGAGGACGGCGGGATTTGAACCCGATGGCGAGATTCGCTACGCTCGCCTCGCGTGATTCAAATCCGGCCACGAACAAACAGAAGTGCGTCGCTCGCGAGTTTGCGAGCGACAGAACTTATGGACTCGGCGGGACTGAGCGAATCCGGAGGATTCGCGAAGGTCGCCGAGGGAACGAGACGAACGAAGTGAGTCGAGTGGACTCGGCGGGATTTGAACCAGAGGAAGACGGTCCGGGGTGCTCGCTCACTCCGTTCGCTGCGCTCCCGGGGCTGCGACTTCCAGGGGTTCAAATCCGGCCGTCGTCGCTTTACACACCCGGCGCTGGCGTTCACTTCGTTCACGCAGTCGCCGGGAGAAGTTCAGTGGACTCGGCGGGATTTGAACCCGCGGCCTTCCCCGTGCCAGGGGGATGATCTACCGCTGATCTACGAGCCCGCGTCAACACCGCTACGTTTCCGGTGAGTTTTCTTAAACCCATCGAAGCCCGGCGTTCGGGGACGCCAACGAGTAGAAACCGTTTAGTGGCCAAGCCACCAGTTATAGCTTGGGAACACACGACCGCAAATCTGACGCGTCGCGCAGGTGTCTCAGACACTTTCGGCCTCTTTCGCCGGGCGCGACTTGGGATTGCGGACGTGTCCGGCAGGGATCGTCGGCCCGACCAGTCGGTCGCGTCGCTCGATCCGTGCCACACGTGGCGGTCTGTGGTGTTCCAATTTAGACCATGGCACGAATGCATACACGCCGCCGCGGCTCGTCCGATTCGGACAAGCCAGTGGCAGATGACCCACCGGAGTGGAGCGACGTAGACGAAGACGCGATCGAGGAGCGCGTCGTCGAGCTCGCCGAACAGGGCCACAGCCCGAGCGAGATCGGCGTCAAGTTGCGCGACGAAGGCGTCCAGGGGACACCGATCCCGGACGTCTCGCTGGCCACCGGCAAGAAGGTGACCGAGATCCTCGAAGACAACGACGCCGACCCCGAGATTCCGGAGGACCTCCGGAACCTGATGGAGCGGGCCGTGCGCCTCCGGGAGCACATGAACGACAACCCCGGCGACGCCCAGAACAAGCGCGCGCTCCAGAACACGGAGTCGAAGATCCGCCGTCTCGTCGACTACTACCACGGCGACAAACTCGACGAGGACTTCACCTACAGCTACGACGTCGCTGTCGAACTCCTCGAATAGATGTCCACCACCGGTCGCCAGTCAGGAGACGGGGCTCACGACGCCGCCAGTAGCCTCCGCGAGGCTGGACTCGTCCACCTCGCCCCTGCAGCGACCGGTGACGCCATCGCCGCGACGGGCGTTCTCGCCCGTGCGCTTGATGCCGTCGACGTTCCGTTCCAGATCAGCGTCGTCCAGACGCCAGCGGACGCCGCTCGCGCGACTGAAGCGGATCGAACCGTCGCACTCGGCCGAGCGAGTCCGGACGCGGATCGGACGCTCGGTTCGGGTCGACCGGCCAGCGTGGCGGCCTTCGAGGTTGCCCGGTCGCTCGACGCGACGACAGCACAGTCGGCTGATGTCGCCACACTTGCCGCGACGGGCGTTGTTGGGGCCGGCGAGGAGCCGACTGACCCGATCGCCGAGGCACTCGAAGAGGCCGATATCGAGCGTCGACCGGGCGTGGCCGTCCCGACGGCTGACCTCGCCGATGGACTCGCTCATTCGACGCTCGTCCACGCGCCCTTCTCGGGTGATCCGGAAGCGGCCAGGGCGACGCTCATCGAACACGACGCAGCCGACCCGGGGGACGACGAAGCGCGTCGTCGCACGGCGTCGATCGTCGCGTTGAGGGCTGTCGACGCCGCGGACGCTGACACCCGGGCCGCAATGGCAGTCGAAGACGTCCTTCGGCCATACGCGGGCGGCCCGTTCGAAACCGTCGGTGGGTACGCGGACGTCCTTGACGCCGCTGTGCGTGAACAACCAGGCGTCGCAATCGCGCTGGCACTCGGCCACGACGCAGTCTCCGAGGCAGCGCTGTCGGCCTGGCGGACCCACGCCGAGCGAGCCCACGACGCCGTTCGGGACGCGACCGTCCGGCGACACGCTGGACTCGTCGTCGCGGAGACTGCGGGGCCGACCGGCACTGTCGCCCGCCTGCTGCGGGACTTCCGTTCGCCCGAACCGCTCGCGCTCGTCGCCGACGGCGACCGCGCCGTTCTGGCGACAGTCCCGGAGTACGACGCACGCGCGACCCTCGAATCGGCCACCGAGTCGCTGGAGCACGCCGGGGCGGTCGCCGGTGACGCCGACCGGGCGCACCTGACTGTCTCCGGCGCAACCGAGACGCTGGTCGCGGCCGTTCGCGAGGTGATCGCCGATGCGTGAGCGCCGAGCGACGATCAGGACGACCCACGAGGACGAAGAGACGGCGTCGCGGATCGCCGCGGCGCTGGCACCGGACAACACCGCGGAGATGACGACGACAGTCGAGGCGGCGACCGTCGAGACGACGATCGACCGGGAGACGACTCCTGGACTCGCCGCGACGGTCGACGACTACGTCGTGAACCTCTCCGTCGCCGTACAGCTATCGAACGAGAAGACACACCCTACTCATGAGTGAACGATCAGTATCACGACAGACACAGGAAAAGCGGTGGTACACCGTGATCGCGCCCGAGGAGTTCGGTCGCGAGGAACTCGGCACCACCCCTGCAGACGAACCGGAACAGGTGCTCGGCCGGACCATCGAGACGACCCTCGGTGACCTCCGGAACGACGCCGGCGAGAACAACACGAAGCTGACCTTCAAGATCCGCGATATCGGCAGCGACACGGCCTACACGGAGTTCATCCGACACGAACTCACGCGGGACTACCTGCGGAGTCTCGTGCGCCGTGGCTCCTCGAAGGTCGAGGCCTACGTCACCGTGCTGACGACGGACGACTACCGCGTCCAGATCCAGCCCGTCGCGCTGACGACGAAGAAGGCCGACGCGAGCCAGGAGCAGGCCATCCGCGAGCAGATGGTCGAGATGATCGAAGAGGCCGCCGAGGAACGGACCTTCGACGACCTGATCGACAGCGTCGTCGAGGGACGGCTCTCGAGTGCGATCTACAACGAGGCGAAGACGATCTACCCGCTTCGCCGCGTCGAGATCCAGAAGACGACGCTCGAAGCCCATCCCGAAGAAGTCGCCGAAGAGGAAGAGACGAGCGTCGACGTCGAGGAATAACGCCGTTTCTGCTTCGGTTTCGGTTGCAACGACCGGCGATCAGTCATCTGTTTCCTCCACGTCACCGACGAGGATGACGCCGGCCATGTTGCTTGACTCGTGTGGGATGCAGACGTACGAGTAGCGGCCGGGTTCTTCGAAGGTATGTGAGAACGTTTTGCCGGCGTAGATCGCGCCGCCACCGCTCTCGTACCACGCGTCGCGGGCCCCCTGCTCGGTCTCGTAACCGCCGGAAGCGAAGTATTCGGTTCCGTCGGGGAGCGTGTTTTCGTATGCCGTAACGGTGTGGGCGTGAGTACTCGTGTTCTTCCAGGTCACTGTCGTTCCAGGTTCGACCCGATACTCCGCGGGGAGGAAGGCGCTGCTGGACATCCCGATATCGTGGTCCGCATCGCCCGCGCCACGTCCGAGACAGCCGGCGAGGCCGGCCGCGAAGGCGCCCGTCGTCGCGAGGAACGTCCGCCGATCGACCATGCCCGACCTTGGGCCGAAGGCGACAAAGGCTTCGCGGTCCCCGCCGCCCCTGCCGGGACAGCATCGCTAGCCAGTCTCTCGGCATGGATCGAACCGACTAAGTCGACCCTGGCCAACGCCAGGATATGCAACTGCGGCCCCGATTCCTCGGGCGACTCGGCGTCGCCGACGTCGTCACCGTCGCCAACATCGTCGTCGGGTTCGTCGCGATTATCGTCGCCCCGCTGGATCCGGCGCTCGCCGCCCGGTTGATCCTCCTCGCGGCGATCGCCGACGGCCTCGACGGCCTGATCGCCCGTACCTACGGCTCGACGCCCGTCGGCGAGTTCTTCGACTCGCTCGCGGACACCGTCTCCTTCGGCGTCGCCCCGGCCGCCGTGGTCGTGAGTCTGGCCGGCGATGTCGTCCACCTCGAAACTATCGAAACCCTGGTCGGTTCCGTCGAGGCCGCACTGGTCGTCGGCGTTCCGGCGTTGTTCGTCGCTGCCGCGGTGATCCGGCTGGCGATGTACACCGCCTACGATATCGAAGAACGCGTCACGGAGGGCGTCCAGTCGACGCTCGCGGCGACAGTCCTTTCGGCGGCGGTCCTGGCCGTCGATATCCCGCTGGGCTGGCTGATTGGCGCGGTCGGCCTCCTCGCGTATCTGATGATCACCCGGATCCCCTATCCTGACCTTCGAACTCGGGATGCGTTGAGCATGGGTCTCGTCCAGGCCGGAGCAGTACTCGCCCCCGGCCTCGCTTCACGGGCGTTTCCGCGACTTCTCCTTACGGTCGCGCTGGCGTATCTGTTGCTCGCGCCACGGTTCTATCCACGGGTCGAGAAGTGACGGACGACTGGGGCCCAGTGCTGGACTTTCGACAGGAGTGACTCCCTTCAGATCCCGCGATTGCGGCCAACTGTGGCGGGAAGGGAAACGCTCTTGGCCGCGACAGTCCCAGTCGAGACCATGACTAACGGTGACGACGACGCCGAGCCGGACGAAACTGACGGGGCGTCCGGAGAGGGCGAGGAGCTCGGAGTCGAGGACTTCGAGGCGCGTCTCGACGAGGCCGAGGACACGCTCGATGCTGCCGAGACGGAAGCCGACCTCGATGCCGTCGAGGAGACGCTGTCGGCCATCGAGGACGACCTGGCGGACGCCGACCTCCCGGAACCGGACGAGGACGAGGACGATCCTCAGGAAGCGCTCGAAGATCGGCTGAGCGACCTTCGGGACGGCGTCGACGAACAGCGCGGTCCATACGTCGAAGACGTCGCCGAACAGATCGAGACCGCCGCGGGGACGGTCAGCGAGACGCGTTGGACTGACGACGGCGAGGAAGAAGTGATCGCTGCTGTCGAAGCCTTCGGCGAGGCGGTCGCCGAGCACGTCGACGTGAACGGCGCGGGCGACGTCCAGGCCGCAAGCGAGGCACTCACCGCAGCAAGCAATGTCGTCGCCGATCTCGATCTTGATCCCGACGACGACAGCGAGGCGATCGCGTCGCTGCTCGACGCGGCCGAGACCCTCGCCGATGACATCGAGGCCGCCGAGGCCTTCGACGACCTCTCCGTCCGGGCAAAACTCCGCTATGAGGGATTCTACGAGGTTATCGAGGGCGAGCACCGCAAGGACTTCCCGCCGGAGCTCAACGCCGTGCTTTCCTGGGAGCACCGCTACAAGCAGAGCCGCGATCCCGACGACATCGAGCAGATCCTCCTGGCACTCGATCTCATGGACTCGGAGTTCATGGAGGAGAACATCCTCGACGCGTTCGAGCGAGTCGGCCCGCCCGAGGCGTTCGATCCGGTCCACCAGCGTGCCCAGCGCCGGGACAAGCAGGCGATCCGCGCCCTTGGGAAGATCGGCGACGAGCGTGCGGTCGAAACGCTCGCCGACTTCCTCGACGGGGATCCCGCACTCCAGCGCGTCACATTGCGCGCCCTGGGCGAGATCGGCAGTACGGAGGCCACACAGGCGGTGGCGAACTGTCTGGCCGACGACAACGACAGCGTCCGGAGTTCGGCTGCTCGCTCGCTTGGACTCATCGGAGATACGCGAGCGATCGACCCCCTGGCGGACGTCCTCGCCGATGACGACGCCGACGACGCCCGGGCCAGCGCGGCGTGGGCGCTCAACCAGATCGGGACCGAACGCGCCAAAGAGATCGCCGCCGAGTACGCCGACGACCGCGCCTACGTCGTCCAGGTCGAGGCCGAGAAGGCCGCCGGCGTCTGACCGGCCGCGGCCGGAGACAACGTTCACCGCGCCCCGCGATTTTATATACCAGAACCAACCCAGCACTCGCCGTGCGTCGTGCGTTCGCCTGTCTGGTGGTCGGGCTGGTAGTGGGGGTGTTCGGGGCCGGTATCGCGGTTGCGGGGCCCGGTCCGAATGCGACCGAGCAGACGCCCGCCAACGCCTCCATCGAAGCGATCTATCCGAATCCGGTCGCCGACGGTGACGCCGGTGAGTACGTCGTCCTCTCAGTGGCCAGGGAAACGAACGTGACTGGCTGGTCCCTGGCTGACGATCACTCGACGGCACGGCTCCCGAACGCGACCGTCTCCGGCCGCTTCGCGCTCTCGACCGATCCGGCGCGGGCGCGCAACTACACGGATGTGCCCGTCTACACGCTCGATGGCCACGTTCCACTGGCCAACAGCGGCGAGAACCTGACGCTCCGGGACGGCCAGCGGACTGTCGCCAGTGTCAGCTACGAGGACACCCCCGAGGGGGAACTCGGTCGCGTCGAAAACGGGACGATCGTCTGGGAGCCACTCGGGGTGACGAACTTCGCCGTCCGGCGGGGCGATGGCGGACAGGTGCGGACGTTCGTCCTTCCGGACGCGGGCGGTCTGCCGAGTGACGTGCTCGCGAGCGCGGACGACCGGATCCTGCTGGCGGCCTATACGTTCACGTCGCGGGACGCCTCTGAGACCCTCATCGCCGCGAGCGAGCGCGGTGTCGACGTTCGGGTGCTCGTCGAGGGTGGGCCGGTCGGGGGCATGAGTCGACGGCAAGCGCGATTCCTCGATCGACTCGCCGCGGGTGGCGTCGAAGTGAAAGCCGTCGGCGGCGACGCCGCCCGCGTCGATCACCACCACGCGAAATACGCCGTCGTGGATGAGCGGGCGATGGTGCTGACCGAGAACTGGAAACCCGCCGGTACAGGTGGCCGGTCGAGTCGTGGCTGGGGCGTCGTCCTGTCCGATTCGTCGCTCGTCGATGGGCTCGTCGACACCTTCCGGGCGGACGCCCGGTGGCGCGATGCGATTCCGTGGCGGGAGTTCCGTGAGGGCCGGGAGTTTAGTGAACCCACGCCCTCCGACGGGAGTTTCGCCCGCCGCTACGCCCCACGGCGACACGACGCGAGGGGTGTGGCCCTGCTCGTGGCTCCTGACAACGCCGAGGCTGCCGTCATTGAGCGCCTCGACGCCGCCGAGACGTCGATCGACGTCGTCCAGGCCGGTGTGGGCGGGGCCAACCAGTCGTTCGTCCGGGCGCTGAAACGCGCCGCCGACAGGGGTGTCGAGGTGCGACTGTTGCTCTCGCGAGCGTGGTACGCCGTCGAGGAGAATCAAGCAGTCGCCGACCGACTCGAACGGTGGGCCAAGAAGGCAGACGCGTCACTATCAGTTCGGCTGGCCCGACCACGCGATCGCTTCGGGAAGATCCACGCCAAGGGCGTCGTCATCGACGGCGAAACCGTGCTGGTGGGGAGCCTCAACTGGAACGATCACTCGGCGCGGGAGAATCGGGAGGTCGTCGTCGCGCTGGCGGGGCAGGGACCCGCCGGATACTTCGGTCGTGTCTTCGCCGACGACTGGCAGGCGGCCGTCTGGCGGCTGTCCGTTGGCCTCTCCGTGGTCGTGGCCGTGGCAGCCCTCGGGGCGGTTCTCATCGGTCGACGTATCGAATTCGCCGACGCCACCGGAACCACCGGCGAGGACAGGCTTCTGGCGGAGGATTTCGGCGAACTACCCGATCGGGAGTTCTGAAGATGTCGAGAATCAGCACCCAGAAGTTCGCTTTCGCGCGCGTCAGACGTCGTCGGGGAGTGCGGCCGAACTGTGGAGTTCCTCGTCGATCTCGGCGTCGGCCATCTTCTCGACGAGAGCGTCGACGACGTCCTCGCGTCGTCCCTCGACGAACTTGATCGAGCCGACGACGAGGTGGCCGCCGCCGCTGACGCCGCCACTCGGGATCTCCTCGCGGAGTTCGGTGACCATCGTCGGGATGTCCAGCCGGACGCCGTCACTCCGGAGCACGGCGAAGTCCGGGCCGTACCCGATCGTGATGACGGGATCGCCGGTCTCCTCGACCTTCCGGTCGTGGATGGTCCCCGTCGTCTTGCCAGGGGCGGGGTAGGTGAACCGCCGGGCGGCGTTCTCGACGTCGAGGCGGTAGAGATGTGCGCCGTTGTCGAGTTCCTCGTGCTCGACGTGGTCTATCGCCGCGTCGAGTTGCTCCTCCACGTCGCGTTCGGCCCGCGTCGCGAGGAACTCAACGATCTCCTCGTGGCGATCGCGATCGTCACACGCGACGTTGAGGACGTCGGTGATCAGCGGGCCGCCGTCGTCGTAGCGAAGCCAGTGAGTGGCGTAATCGAGCGCCTCACCGATGTCACGGAGGTCCGCCTGCTCGTAGCCGACTCCCTCGGCCAGTGCGAGGTAGTCGGTCATCGCCTCGGCCTCCGAGCGGTCGGCCAGGCCGGCGACCGCCGGGACGTGCGTGAGGTCGTCGGTCAGGTCGGGGTCGATCATGCGGGCGAGTTCGACACACAGCATGCCCGTCGTGATCCGGTAGTCCTCGTCGTGAAGGTAGGGATTGACGTGGTCGTCGACGAGCCCCTCGACCGCTTCGGGGTCGGGGTGGTGGTGATCGATCACGACGATCGGGACGTCGTAGTGGGCCAGATTCTGGTAGGCTGGGACGTCCTCCTCGGTCGAGCCGTTGTCCAGCATCATCAGCAGCGGGAGCTTCTGGCCGTGGCGCTCGCGACTCTCCAGGGCGTGATTGAGGTCACGGGTGACGTCCTCCATCTCGTAGTACGGCGCACGGCTCGGGAGGCGCTTGAGCAGGTGCCGTGAGGCGTCGGCGTCGGCATGGACCTCCTCGATGAAGTTCTCGAGGGCGACTGCAAGCGGGACGCTCGCGGCGATCCCGTCGCCGTCGGCGTGATGGCGCATCCGAACGGGGCGTCCTTCGAGCACGGCGCGACGGAGTCGGCGGGCGACAGCTTCGAGATCATCGAGCAGTGGATCGAGTGCGTCCCACTCGACGAGCGGTTCGACATCGTGAGGGGCGGCGGCCTCCCGGGTTGACTCTTCGAGTCGAGCCTTGAGATCAACCGCGGCTTCCTCCGTGACTCGCTCCAGGGATTCGACTTCGATCTGGATGCCGCCGTCGCGTTCCTCGACGCGCCCGCGGATCTGGACCAAATCGTTGATGTCGACGTCGGGGTATGCCCTGACGCCCGCGTCCTCGAAGGCGGCACACGGGACGACCGACTCGCCGTCCCGAATATGGAAGATCGTGGGGCCTCCGGTCTGTTTGATCTGGACGACTTCACCTTCCAGCCGAACTGATTCGCCGACGTTGTCAGTGAGGTCGGGACTCTCGACGTCCGTATCGGCTTCGACGGCAACGGTGCGGTAATCGCCCGGCCGACGTTCGGCGAACGCGAGATCGCCGTTTTCACGGACGTCTTCGAGGGCGACGATGAGTTTGTCGCCGCGGTTGTAGCCGCCATGGAGGTTCGACTCGTGAACCAGCCCCGAGACTTCCTCGGAGAGATCGACGAAGACGCCGTACTCGACGACGCCGTTGACTGTCGCGTGGTACTGCTCGCCCGCTTCGACGTCCTCAAACGTACAACGAGGATCGAGATCGTAGACGACCGGACGGTCGCCGTCCGAAGAATCCGGATCGGCGCTTCCGGCGTTGGAATCTGACGAAATCGGCATTGTGTATGTGCGTTCGGCGTCGTCGCCGTTTTAAGCTTTGGAAACGACCGTCAGGGCTTCTATGCTGGAGGCCGGTCGCTCACATCCGGGTTGGGACACGCCCACAGCAACGGCGGGAGACAGTGCCGATCGTTCGAGGTTGATCGCATCGGAACCCTTAGAAGGAACCCGGCCGGAACGGGAACCATGCGGCTGTTTCGCTCCGCGGGTGTCGTCGGCATCGCCGAGGCCGCCCTGTCGTTCGCGCTTGCAGCCAGTCGCGACAGCCACCCCCACGAGTACATGGGGATGCTCCGGGGCGAGGATGCGCGTTCGCTCGGCCTCGACCGGGACGGGACAGTCATCACGGACGTCCTCGTCATTCCGGGGACTGAATCGAATTCGGTGAGTGCGACCGTCAAGACGAGTATGATTCCCAACGATGTCCAGAGCGTGGGCTCGGTTCACTCTCATCCCAACGGCGTCCTCAGACCGAGCGACGCCGACCTGGCTTCCTTTCAGCGTGGGGACGTCCACCTCATCGTCGGCGCCCCCTACGAGCGCGGCGACTGGCAGGCCTTCGACAGCGACGGGGAGCCGATCGAATTGCCGGTTTTCGACGTCGAACCACCCGAGGAGTCCTTTTTCGACTTCACGCAGGAAGATATCGACCGGGAACTCCGCGAGGAGAGCGACAACTGGGAGGGACGGCGCTGAATGACCACCGTCGTCGCCCAGGGCACCTTTGACTTGCTCCATCCGGGCCACCTCCACTATCTCCGCGAGGCCGCGGGCATGGGTGATCAGCTTCACGTCATCCTCGCCCGGCGGGAGAACGTCACCCACAAGGACCCGCCGATCCTGCCGAACGAACAGCGCCGCGAGATGGTCGCCGCGCTCGAGCCGGTCGACGAGGCGATCGTCGGCCACGCCGATGATATCTTCGTCCCTGTCGAGCGGATCGACCCCGACATTCTGGTGCTCGGCTACGACCAGCATCACGACCGGGGGGACATCGCCGACGTGCTCGCCGAACGCGGGATCGACTGCGTGGTCAAGCGGGCCAGCGAGTACGAACCCGATTACGAAGGGGCCGTCCTCTCGACGGGGCGGATCATCGAGCGGATCCTCGAAACGCGGGACTGACGTCTCCGGCCGGCCCTCTGTCGACGTGGCACTCTCCGTCCGGAGGGAAACGTTTAGGTAGTCCACACTTGTAGACGGAATAATATGTCAGTGGATACAAAGCGCCAAAACGGGCAACTCGACGTCGGGACGGGACTGATCGGCGTCGGCACGCTGGTGGCGATCGTTGGCGCGTTCCTCCCGTGGCTCACGGCCGGTGGCTGGCTTGGCGAGAGCACCGCCAGTGGTCTCACTATGATTTCGGACGCGGCGCTGCCGATCTACAGCCCGATCCTGACCGTCGGGCTCGCCGTTCTCGCCGTCGTGTTGAGCGTCGGTGTACCGGACAACGACCTTGCCCGGATGGGTGAGATCGCCGCCGGCGTCGTGATGGCCCTCGTCGCCGTGATCTTCGTCGTCTCGCCGGAGACGGTCTTCGGCGGTGGGATAGAGGGTGCCTTCCGCGATGCCGTCTCGGACCCCGGCATCGGGATCATCGCGACGCTGGCTGCGGGCATCGCGATTGCCGTCGGCGGGGCCGTAAACATGTCCGGGTGAGCGAACGATCGTGCTATAGCAAGTCTGCCTCGGCCAGTCGCTCGACGCCTTCCCGGAGTCGCTCCCGACTCGCCGCATACGAGAGCCGGACGTACCCCGGCGTCCCGAACGGGCTCCCCAGAACAGTCGCGACTCTGAGATGTGTTCTGTCTGCGGTCGAGACTATCACCCGTCGATCGCCGCTATGATCGTCTCTGTCGCAGCCGGCACCGCCTCTGCCACGAGCCGGGTCCAGACGTACTCGCTGTGAGCGCTCGCGACTGTCTGCAGGTCTGGGTCAGATTCCGTCAGTGCATCGTCCGCTTCAGTGAGTGTTTCGGCGAGTCGGGATCCGACGAACCGCTCCAGTGGCTGATCGGATCCAACCAACGTCTCGACAGCCTCGATAGCCTCCTGTCGCGTGCTCTCGATAGTCGCGGCGTCAGGAGGGAATAGATCTTCCCCGTCGTCGATACGGGCGATCACCGTCTCGAGGGCGTCGAGGGCGGCATACACCCAGTGGGTTTCGCGAAGTCGATAGGCCGGGTAGGATCGCTGGTCGGACCAGACGACTGTTCGCAAGTCGTAGTCGGGATATACTTCGCCAAGCTTCTCCCCCAATAGCGCCATTCCCGGCTCACCTTGCCGGACGTCCCGCTCGACGAGCGCGTCCCTGTCGGGCCGTCTGTATAGCTTCTCGTCCGACTCCGACGGCCGGAACTCGACCAACCGTTCTCTGGTGGGTTCAACCAGCGTGGCGACGGCTTCCTCGAGGGCGTCACCGACGGGCTCGGGATCCGTCAGGCTCGATTCGTAGCGGTCCCGAACGAATCCGGCTGCGGTCGTCCTCGCCCAGGCGCGCTCGTTTGTCGCGGCGTATCGGCCGATGCGGAGGGGACTCGTGGTGCCCCCGGGGAGCATGTCGTGATCTGTCTCGGAGAGCCCGGACTCCAGGGCACCGTAGACGACGACCGCCGACTGGGTGTCGGCGGCCCGGCCCGGTAGCGCTTCTTCGGCCCGTTGTACCCTGTCTTCCGCCTGGGTGTTCGTGAGAACGACGTCGGCCGGCGACCGGTCGACAAGGACGGCTGCCCAGATGGCCGCCGCGCGCCCGGCGTGTGCCGCGGCATGGGCGGCGGCCTCGACAGTCCTGACAGTTCCGGACGCCGATCGCATCCCCTTGAGGGCCGATCGCGCTTCAGCCCGATGATCCACGATCGCCTCCCGGATCGTTCCGTTCGGGAGGCGTTCGGCAGTGAGCGGCTCGGGGACCGTTGCCAGCCGGCTCTCGACGCGCTCGCGGAGGTCACCACGCTGGGCCTCGGTCAGCGTCACCGGAATGACGGCGGGCCGATCCGGGACCGGTCGGTCGGTGACCGACTCGAGACCGGAGCGGTCGAAGGCCGGTGGATCGTCCCAGAAACCGTTAGTGCTACCGAGACAGCCCGCAGTGGCCCCTGCGGCGGCGAGTGCGAGAAGGCCTCTGCGCGTATACAGTCGGGTCATCGGTTCTCACCCGCGGTGTCGTCGGTTGTCGTGGTACCCCCCACTGTCGCGTTGCTCTCGATGACAGCATAGTCGGTGGTGCTCCCCTCACACGGGAAGTGGCCACTCGAGCCGCCGGAGTGTAGGTCCATGTCGACGACGGCCGGCAATCGAAAGCAAAGGGCCATGCCGACCCGGGTGTCGGCCGCACACTGCTCGTCGGGCGGCCGGAGTTCACTGCAGTACTCGTACTCGACGTCGCTGTACTGCCAGGTCACCGAGTGGATCCGGTACTGGTAGCAGGACTTGGGCCGGATGTGTGTGACGTAGACCGTCTCTTCGCTGAAGTCCGTCGCGTTCAGGAACTCCCGCGTCGCGGTCACATCTTCCGACGGCACACCCGGCTGGAACTGCAAGGCCTCAACCGTCTCCGTCGATCCCACCAGAAACCTGCCACCGGACTCGTCCTCGGGTGGGTCGAGGACGCGCCGGCCGTCGGGGTTCCGGGGTTTCACAACTGGCGGATCCGAGACGCTACCTGAGTTTTCGACCGTTGCGCGGTCGGCCTCACGACGGGAGGGGTCGGTGTCGTCGTTGCTCTCGTGGCCATCGCTGCTCACACACCCTGTCAGCCCGAAAACTGCCGGCACTGCCCCGTGGAGGACCTGGCGGCGAGTTGGGGACATACCTGTCGGTGAAACGGAACAGACTAAGTACTTTTCGTATACGATACTGAACGAAAGACGCTACAGCAAGTCGGCTTCGGCCAATCGCTCGACGCCTTCCCGAAGTCGTTCCCGACTCGCCGCATACGAGAGCCGGACGTACCCCGGCGTCCCGAATGGGCTTCCCGGGACAGTCGCGACGTGGGCTTGCTCGACGGCTTTCTCGGCCCAGTCCTGGTCATCCCCATCGACAGGGAGCATCATGTAGAATGCGCCTTCCGGCTCCGGCACCTCCTTGCCGTGTTCGGCGAACAGATCCACGAGCATGTCCCGTCGCTGCTGGAAGGCCGCACACATTTCCTCGATGGTCTCGTCGGTGTTCCGGAGGGCTTCGACGCCGGCGTGCTGGACGAAGTTGACTGCGCAAGTCACGGAATGGGAGTGGAGTTTCCCGGCCTGCTCGATCAGCGATTCCGGCCCGGCGAAGTAGCCAAGTCGCCAGCCCGTCATCGCGTAGGCCTTCGAGAAGCCGTTGAGCGTGATCGTCCGGTCTGCCATCCCCTCAAGCGTCCCCAGACTTGTCGCCTCGCGGCCGTCGTAGGTAATCTCCTTGTAGATTTCGTCGGAGATCACCGTGATATCGTGCTCGACGGCGAGATCCCGGACGCCCTCCAGTGCGGCGTCGGAGTACACCGACCCGTGGGGGTTGCCCGGCGAGTTGACGACCAGCAGTTCGGTGTCGTCGCTGACGGTTGCGGCCAGATCGTCCAGCGCGGGTTCGAGGTCGAAGTCGTGGGCGGCGGTGTCGACGCGAGTCAGGCTCCCGCCCGCGAGTTTGACCATCGCCTCGTAGGAGACCCACGCGGGATCGAGCAGACACACCTCGTCGCCGTCGTCGATCAGCGACTGGATGACCTCGTACAGCGCCTGCTTGCCGCCCGGCGTCACGAGGACGTTGTCGGTCCCGTACTGTGTGAGCCCGTCGGCCTGCAGTTTCTCGACGATGGCTTCCTTGAGTTCGGGGATACCGTTCGAGGGAGTGTAGCCCGTCGCCCCGTCGTCCATCGCCGCCTTGGCTGCCTCCTTGATGTTCTCCGGCGTATCAAAATCCGGTTCACCGACGCTCAGATCGACGACGTCGACGCCGTCGGCCTCGAGTTCGGCGGCGAGGTTGCTGATCGCGATGGTCGCGCTCGGTTCGACTCGTGTGACGCGTTCGGCGAAGTCCATGTGTATCTCTCTCCGTTCGGGTCGCCGGCGACAGTTCCTCACGAACCGGCTCCCGCGTTTCGTGGTGGGTGATGACCGCGCGGTGGGTAAAGGTGTACCGCTCGACAACCGCGTTCGGGTCACTCGTCCAACCGGAAGGATTCTAATCCCGGGGGGCCACACCAAGCGATATGCCCGAGGTTTCAGCCGCCGATTCGCCCTCCCCCGACGGACTCGCCCGGATTCGGGCAACCGTCGCCGCCCATCCCGTGGTCGTCGCCGTGCTCGCGATCACGGCCATCGGGTTGCTCGCTCGCTTTGCCATCCTGGGATCGCGGATCGCCCACTGGGACGAGGCTCGTGTCGCCTACTGGGTCGATTACACGTTCGAGACCGGCCGCTTCGCGTACAACTCTCATACGCACGGCCCGGTGATCCAGCACCTCTCGCGGTATCTCTTCGGCATTCTGGGACCCAGCGACACCACGATCCGAATCCCGGCCGCGATCATCGGCGGCCTGCTCCCCGTATCTGCCCTGCTCTATCGTGAGCACCTTCGGGACGTAGAGGTCGTCATCCTGTCCGGATTGCTGTCGGCTAACGCCGTCTTGCTGTACTATTCGCGGTTCATGCGCAGCGATCTGCTGGTCGCGACGTTCATGTTCACCGCCTTTGGCCTGTTCGTTCGCTTCCATGACACTCGCCGGATCCGGTATCTCTACGCGGCGACTGTCTGCATCGTGCTTGGATTCGGGTCCAAGGAGAACGCACTGCTATACGTTCTCACGTGGCTCGGTGCCGGGGCGATCCTCCTCGACGTCGCGCTCTACCGGCCCCGAAACTACCGCGGCGGGCTCGATCTCGTCGCGACGAAGTTCGCTCAGCTCCGAAGCCGTCTGGGGGCCGTCCGTCAGCAGCCCAAGTTCTACGCCACACACGCCCTCGGAATCGCCGTCGTGGCTATCGCGTTGTTCACCTTCCTGTTCGCACCGCGTGGCGGTGGTCTCGACGGGGTCTATCATCCGCCGGCGGGACTGAGTCTATGGGCGGTGCTCGGTAGCCCCCTCCAGATACCGGACCTCGTGATCGATACGTTCTCGTACGTTTTCTATCCCGGTGGGGAGTACTTCGCGTTCGGGGACATGCACGCAGTCCTCCTTGACCTCCCGGGCGGGCCGGCAGTCGACGCGACGGCTTCGGCTTCGTATCTCGAAACTGTCCCCTACCGGCAACGCCTGTTCGCGATGGGTGGCGGTCTACTGGCGAAGGCTCCGGTTGTCATTGCCTTCGGGCTCGTCGGCGTGTTCTACGAGCGCTATCTCGCCGAACGCAGTCGGACGCTGGTGCTGTTCATGTTCTTTGCCGCCCTGTTCTCGCTGATCGGCTATCCGCTGACGCTGTCGATCGACACGGGCTGGAAGTGGAACATCACCCACGTCGTCGTCCCGCTGGCGATCCCGGCGGCCGTCGGCCTCGGCATCGTCGGCCGGTGGGCGATCACGGCGTATCGACGGCACGACTGGATCGACCTCGGCCTGTCCACCGTCGTTCTTGTGCTTGTCACGCTGATGATCACTATCACCGCTGTCTCCGGTGCGTATCCTCCAACCGATCGCTCTCCGGACAACCCACTCGTTCAGTACTCACAACCCGCCGACGACCTCCGACCGACGACCGATCGGATCCAGCAGGTCGCCGCCACCCACGCGGGGACGGATGTCGTGATCTACGACGGTTCGAGGGCTGGCGAACCGTATCTCAGGGAGGACCCCGATGATGCCAGCAAGGATTTCCGGCCGACCTGTACCGACTGGCGGGAACCGCTCCCGATCAACTGGTATCTCGCCGCCTACGACGCTGAAGCCGAGTGTGAAGACAGCAGCGAAGATCTCCTCGACCGAATCGAAAGCGACGATCCGCCACCGATCGTAATGACTCGGGACCAGGATACTACCGTCCCCGAGGAGGCGCTCGAAAGGGACTACCAGCCCTACTCCTATCGACTCCGGACCCACGGCTCGGAAGCGACGTTTTACGTCCACGAGGACTTCCGTGAGGAGTAACCCGGGCTAGGACACTGGCAGTTCGTTCCCGGCCTGGCGTTTCCGGCTATCGGCCGGCAAGGCAACCCTTTTGCCCGCGCTGGTGAAACCGCGACTCACTAATGACTACCACGCTACCAGGCCCGACCGTCGGCGTCGTCGGCGGCGGGCAACTCGGCCGAATGCTCGGCGAGGCGGCCGCCCCGCTCGGGATCGAGGTGATCGTCGTCGATCCGACGCCCGACGCGCCCGCGTCACCGGTCGTCGCCGACCAGATCGTCGCCGAGTTTGACGATCCTGACGCGCTCGCCGAACTCGCCGAGCGCGCGGATTTCCTCACCTACGAGATCGAACTCGCCGGGACGGGCGTCCTCGAAACGGTGAGCCGGGAGACGGGGACGCCCGTTCACCCGAAGCCCGAGACGCTGTCGCTCATCGAGGACAAACTCCTCCAGAAGCGTCGCCTCGAAGACGCCGGTGTGCCGGTGCCCGAATTCCGCGGCGTCGATTCCGTCGCGGAACTCCGAACCGCACTCGATGAATTGGGCTATCCGGCCATGCTGAAAGCCAGAGAGGGTGGCTATGACGGCCGCGGCAACGTCCCGATCGAATCGCCCGACGACGTCGAAGCGTCCTTCGAGACGATCGTCGAGGCCGCGCCAGCTTCGACCCCCGAAAACCCATCCGGGGCGGCGATGGTCGAGGGATTCGTCGACTTCAAGCGCGAACTCGCCGTCATGGGTGTCCGGGGCGACGGCGAGCGCGATACCTTCCCCGTCACCGAGACGATCCACCGCGAGGAGATCCTCCGGGAAACTGTCTCACCACCCCGCGCAGGCCCGGCGGTCCGCGAACGCGCTTGCGAGGTCTCCCTGGACGTCCTGGATGTTATGGAGGGCCGGGGCGTCTTCGGCATCGAGTTGTTCCAGGGTCCCGACGACGAGATCCTGCTCAACGAGATTGCGCCGCGCCCGCACAACTCCGGCCACTGGACGATTGAAGGCGCGCTCACCTCGCAGTTCGAACAGCACCTGCGGGCCGTGGTCGGCTGGCCGCTCGGGGCGACCGATCGACGGTCGCCGACGGTAACTGCGAACGTCCTCGGCGACGTCGACGAGCGACAGGATGCGACGCTCCGGAGCGTTAATCGGGTGCTCGAAACCGACGGCGCGTCGATGCATTACTACGGGAAAGAGGCGGTCTCTCGTCTGCGGAAGATGGGCCACGTGACGCAGGTCGGGGACGACGACGCCGACCCGGGCGAGCTACTCGAACGGACGCGTGAGGTCCGCGACGAGCTGACGTTCCAGCCGAGTTGAGACGGACTGGAACGACATCTGACTCCATCCCGACACGCTTAGGCCACCCCCGCGAGCACACTCGCTCATGACGAGCGAAAGCGTCCAGTCACTGATCGACCAGCTCGAAGCAGAGGCGGAGATGGACCGTCCCACCGATGAAACCCCGGAGATCGGGATCATCATGGGTTCGGACTCGGATCTCGACGTGATGGCGGGCTCCGAATCGGGGCGACCCGGTGCCTACGACGTCCTGACGGATGAGCTGGGCTTCGCCGAGCAGACCGACTACGAGAACGCGCCCGACGCGCGCTTCACCTTCGAGACGTTCGTCGTCTCGGCCCACCGAACGCCCGAACTGATGTACGCCTACGCCGAGACCGCCGAGGATCGTGGACTCGACGTGATCGTCGCCGGCGCGGGCGGGAAGAGCGCCGACCTGCCGAACATGACCGCCTCGATCGCCTACCCGCTGCCCGTCATCGGCGTTCCCGTCCAGGAGAAGTCCCTCCCGTCGGTGATCGGGATGCCCCAGGGCGCGCCGATCGTGGCCGTCGACGCCGGGAAGTCCTTCAACGCCGCCCTCTCGGCCGTCCAGATCCTCGCCCGACACCATCCGGAGCTCCGGGAGCGGCTCGTCGAGTACCACCAGGGGCTGAAACAGGACGTCGGCGAGGTCTCGCGGAGCCTCCACGAACTGGGGACGCCCGACTTTCGGGAGAAGTGACGGCGTCGGGTCGGATCCTGGGCCGACCTCGACCGAATCTGCCGAAAACGGCAATATAGGCCGCCACCTCGCGCGTTTCCGGCTGAAACACTGAACCCTTATGTGGGACCGCCACCAAGCGATGCCAGAGTGCCCACATGAGCAATCCATGGATCGCAATCGGGGCGCTGGCGCTCGTCGGGCTGGTCGTCCTTCTGGGGATGCTGGCGACCTCGGCGTTACTCCGGCCGAGTGTGCCCGAACGAAGCAAGCGTGCCACCTACGAGAGCGGTGAGGTGCCGACCGGCGGGACCCGCATTCAGTTCAACATTCAATACTACATGGTCGCGTTGCTGTTCGTCGTCTTCGACATCGAGACCGTTCTCATCTTCCCCTGGACGGTCATCTACAGCGACGCCGTCGAGGCAGTCGGCCTCTGGCGTGCGCTCGCGCCGATGGTCGCGTTCATCGGCATTCTCGTCGTCGGTCTCGGCTGGGCGTGGCGCAACGGGGCCGTCAGATGGGTAACCAGTCAACGCGCGGGACGACAGCGGATCGAATCATAGCATGAGCCAGAACACACATCCGACAGAGAGCACCGGCACGAAATCCACACGGGAGGCCCGGATGGGCGAGGGCGTCGACGATCGGTTCAACTCCCGGCTCCGTGAGGCGCTGGGCTCGACACCGTTCATCCTCACGAAGTTCGACCAGTTCATGAACTGGGCCCGGGGCTCGTCGATGTTCATGCTCCAGTTCGGGATCGCCTGTTGCTCGATCGAGATGATGCACACCTACTCGGTGAAACACGACCTCGATCGCTTCCACGCCGGCGTGCCACGCGCCTCGCCACGGCAGGCCGACGTGATGATCGTCCCCGGGACGATCGTCTCGAAGTTCGCCCCCCGGATGAAGCGCGTCTACGATCAGGTTCCGGAGCCGAAGTTCACCATCGGGATGGGATCGTGTACGATCTCCGGCGGCCCCTTCCAGGAGGGCTACAACGTCGTGAAGGGGGCCGAGGAGGTCATCCCGATCGACATCCAGATCCCCGGCTGTCCGCCCCGTCCCGAGGCACTGATCTACGGCGTCGCCAAACTCCAGGAGCGCATCGCCAACGGCGAGTCCTCGCCCGTGGTCGTCAAGCCCTACGAACTCGAGGAGTTCGGCGACTTAGAGCAGGACGAACTCGTCGAGAAACTCACGGATCAGATCGACGAGGACGATCTCGTCATGCGGTACAACTGGGCTGATTCGCCATGAGCTTACAGGAACGCACACCGGCCGAACCGGACGTGGGCGTGACCGAGGACGGACTGGACTACGACGAACTCGCTGACTTGCTCGGCGAGCACGTCCTCGATCGCGAGGAGCACGTCAACGCCGAAGGGTTCGTGATCCGGCCCGATGAGGTCGAAGATGTCCTCTCGACGCTGAAAGACCGGGCGGGCTTCGATCACCTCTCGGCAGTCACGGCCCAGGAGTACGACGACCGCTACGAGTCGATCTACCACCTCAAGAAGTACGACGACCCGACCCAGGAACTGTCGGTCGTCGTCCCGACGAGCTCTGACGAGCCAGTGAGCCAATCGGGCGCATCGGTGTTCGATACTGCCGACTGGCACGAGCGGGAGGCCTACGACCTCGTCGGCATCGAGTACGACGACCATCCGGATTTACGGCGCATTCTCCTTCCCGAGACCTGGCAGGGCCACCCGCTCTCGAATGAGTACAACCAGACCCAGCCACAGGTCGTCACCCTTCGGGAACACGCCAATCCACTACAGGAGGACAAACAGAGCCCCCAGGACCCCGATACGATGTTCGTCAACATCGGGCCCCACCACCCGGCGACTCACGGCGTCCTCCACGTCAAGACGGTGCTCGACGGCGAGCAGATCGTCGACATCGACCCCGATATCGGGTATCTCCACCGCAGCGAGGAGCAGATGTGCCAGCAGGGCACCTACCGCCACCAGATCATGCCCTATCCCGACCGGTGGGACTACACGCCCGGTGGCCTCCTCAACGAGTGGGCCTACGCCCGTGCTGCCGAGGATCTAGCTGAGATCGACGTCCCGGAGTACGCGCAGGTCCTCCGGACGATGAGCGCCGAACTCACGCGGATCGCGGCCCACATGCTCGCGGTCGGGACCTTCGGGCTGGACCTCTATGGGGACTTCACAGTCATCTTCATGTATGCCGTCCGGGACCGCGAGGTCGTCCAGAATCTGCTGGAGGACCTCACCGGCCAGCGGCTCATGTTCAATTACTTCCGGCTGGGTGGCGTCGCCTGGGATCTGCCCGAACCCCGCCAGGAGTACCTCGACAAAGTCCGGGAGTTCATCGACGACCTTCCGGAGCGACTTGAGGAGTATCACAACCTCATCACGGGTAACGAGATCTTCCAGATGCGGTGTATCGACACGGGCGTCCTCCCGCCGGAGGTCGCCAAGTCCTACGGGGCGACCGGGCCCGTCGCGCGCGGTTCGGGCGTCGACTACGACCTCCGCCGGGACGACCCCTACGGCTACTACGACGAACTCGACTGGGACGTCGTGACCGAGGACGGGATGGACAACTACGCCCGCATCCTCGTCCGACTTCAGGAAGTCGAGGAGTCCGCGAAGATCATCCGACAGTGTCTCGATCTGCTCGAGGACTGGCCCGAGGAGGACCGCACGATCCAGTCGAACGTGCCCCGGACGCTCCGACCGGATCCGGACAAGGAGGTCTACCGGGCGGTCGAGGGCGCGAAGGGCGAACTCGGGATCTACATCCGCAGCGACGGCACTGACAAGCCCGCGCGGTTCAAGATCCGGAGTCCGTGTTTCTCGAATCTTCAGACGCTGCCGGTGATGTCGGAGGGCGAATACATCCCTGACATGGTGGCGTCGCTCGGCAGTCTCGACATCGTCCTCGGGGAGGTGGATCGGTAATGTTGCTCCAGGCAACGACGCTGACCGATACCATCGTCGACGTGCTGGGCTCGCTCGGGCTGGACGCCGCGAACCCGCTCGTGGTTTTCCTGGCAGGGCTGCTCGCAGCGGCCCTCGTCGCCGTGATCGTCTTGCTCAACGCGGCACTGGCGGGCCCGTGGGCGAAGCGGAAGATCACGGCGTCGTTCACCGACCGGATCGCGGTCAACCGGATCGGGCCGATGGGGATCGGGACGATCGTCGTCGACTCCGTCCGGCTCCTCTCGAAGGAGTTGATCATCCCCGAGGATGCCGACCGACCGGCCTACGATCTCGCGCCGCTCCTTTTGGCCTCGTCGGCGCTGCTCGGGTTCGCCGTGATCCCGATGGGATCGGGCATCCAGGTCGCCGACCCCGAGATCGGGCTGGCATACGTCTTCGCCGTCGCGTCGATCGCGTCGCTCGGCCTGCTGATGGCCGGCTACGCCTCGAACAACAAGTACTCCTTTCTCGGAGGGCTGCGCGCGGTCGCCCAGAACCTCGCCTACGAGATCCCGCTGGTGTTGACTGGCGCGTCGGTCGTCATCTTCGCGGGCTCGCTGCGTCTCAGCGAGATCGTCGCCGCCCAGGAGGGGACGCTGTTGGCTCTTGGCCCGGTGGCGATCCCGAACTGGTTTGCCTTCCTGAATCCCTTCGCGTTCGCGTTGTTCATGGCCGCAAACCTGGCGGAGGTCGGCCGCAACCCCTTCGACATTCCGGAAGCGCCGACCGAACTCGTCGCTGGCTACCAGACCGAGTACTCAAGCGTCTACTTCGTCCTGTTTTATCTCGGTGAGTTCATCCACATCTTCCTCGGCGGGGCGATCATCGCGACGCTGTTCCTCGGCGGTCCGGCTGGCCCCTTCCTGCCAGGGATTGTCTGGTTCTTGATCAAGATCTGGGGCGTGTTCCTGTTCACACAGTGGGCGCGCTCTGCCGTGCCCCGCGTCCGCATCGACCAGTTGATCGAGATCGGCTGGAAGGTGATGCTCGTACTCGCGCTGGTGAATCTCGTGCTGACGGCGGTCATCGTCGGGGTGGTCGCCTGATGTTCGCTGACGGGTCCCCGACACGCGTTCACACTGGTGGTGACATGACATGATCGGCGTCCTCAAAGGTATGGCAACGACGATGAAACACGCCCTCGACGGCAAGACGTTCACCGTCGAGTATCCCGAGACCGCACCCGAAGTCAGCCCGCGGTTCCGGGGCGTCCACAAGTACAGCCAGGAACGGTGCATCTGGTGTCGCCAATGTGAAAACGTCTGCCCGAACGACACCATCCAGATCGTGATGGACGACCAGCGCAACGGCGAGCAGTACAACCTCCACGTCGGCCAGTGCATCTACTGCCGGCTCTGTGAGGAGGTCTGTCCGACCGACGCTATCGTGCTGACACAGAACTTCGAGTTCGTCGGCGACACCAAGGACGACCTCGCGTACGACAAGGAGGAACTCAAGAACGTCCCGTGGTACAAGGACATCGACCCACTGGAGTCGCGGGAACCGGACCGTGGCAGTTGGATTGGCGAGGGCGAAGGCGAAGTCGACTATCAGTAACGACCGTACGGTGAGCGTCGAAGACGCGAACCGTTTCACGGTCCCGAACGACGCAGTCGTGAGGGAGCGTCTTTTTCGCCCACGTTTTTGCAAGGTGGGTTCGCGGAGCGAACCCGCCGCAGTAAAAAGGTGGAGGATCGTTGACCCACTGGAGTCCCGGGAGCCGGACCGTGGCAGTTGGATCGGTGAGGGCGAAGGCGAAGTCGACTATCAGTAGGAAGCATACGCGGCCGAAGGGCGCGGTTCACTCGACGGAGCGAGGTCCGCTGCTTGAAACCCGCATTCGGGTCGGTTCTTTTGGGCCTGGAGACCCTTCTGTCTAGCATGTCGGACCAGCAATACGTCTACACACTCCACGAAACGGAAGGGAACAAGCAATCGATCGGCGACCTGGACGCCATCATCAACGAGTACGCGAGCGAAGGCTGGCACCTCACGGAAACGATCGCGCGCAACGGCACGACGATTGGACTCGTCTTCGAGCGCGAGGTCTCGTGACGAACGAGATCCGAGATCACCAAGCCGATAGCTTTCGGGGCACCGACCGACCTCAGATTACGAGCACAATGAGAAACGCCACCAGCATCGACAGCGTTAGGACGAACTGCATCACGCTCGAGCCGAGCGTTCCCACCAGAGCGTAGGCCGCGGCCGTCAGACTCTCGCCCCGCGCTCTCCCCCGGTAGAGTTCGAGGACGAAGACGGTGGCCGTGATGCCGAGGATAATTCCCACCGGCCCGAGCGGGAAGAACAACAGCACGCCGACGACCGCGCCGAGCAGGCTGCTCAGCGTCGAGGCACCGCCGGCTTTTGCGGCGATCGCCCCTGCCAGGTAGTCCACCACGACGACGAGCACCCCGACGGCGAGGAAGCCAGCGAATGCAAACACTCCGGGAGTCACGTAGCCCGTACTCCACCAGTACACCACAATCCCGCCGATCGAGAGCAGGCCCGCGGGAACCATCGGCACGAAACTTCCGAGGACGCCACCGAGTAGCAACGCCAGGGCGACCAGGAGGAAGACGGTGATCTCCATGGGGCACAGTCGACGCTCGGCCTTGAAGTGCCCACCGACACGTCGAGGTCGACCACTGTGGCTGTTCGACCGTTGCGAGGCCGTGCCGAACACCGAGACGGGAGCACTCACGACAGGCAGATTTACCTGACCGCCTGGCGAACCCCGGGACTACCTCAATGTCCGGTTCCCGCCACAGTGCTGACCATCCCGCCGACGAACCGCCCGACAACACTGCTACCGGTGACGGCCAGGCGACCACTCCCGAAACAGCCGCCGGTGACGGTCAGGCTCCCACACCCGAGACGGCTGCACTCTACGTGGACGGACTTTCGAAGACCTTCGGTAGCGGGGAGGACGCAGTTACCGCGGTCGAGGACGTCTGCTTCGCGGTCGAACCCGGCGAGGTGGTCGGCCTGCTCGGGCCCAACGGGGCGGGCAAGACGACCACGATCAAGTCGATTCTCGGACTGGTGCTTCCCGACGAGGGTGACGTTCGGATCCAGGGGGTCGACGTCGCTGACCGCCCACGCCGAGCCTACGAACACGTCGACGCGATGCTCGAAGGCGCTCGCAACGACTACTGGCGACTCACCGTCCGGGAGAACCTGCGGTATTTCGCGGCGATCCGCGGCAACGATCCGGACACACTCGACGATCGCCATACCGAATTGCTGGAGGCGTTCGACATCGCCGGCGAGGCCGACACGGAGGTCCGTGACCTCTCGCGAGGCATGAAACAGAAAGTCTCGCTGGCCAGCGTCCTCGCCGGTGACGTATCGGTCGCCTTCCTCGACGAGCCCACGCTCGGACTGGACGTCGAGAGTTCGCTGACGCTGCAGCGCGAGCTGGTCAGGCTGGTCGAGGAGCGCGACCTGACGCTGGTCGTCTCCAGTCACGACATGGACGTCATCGAGGCCGTCTGCGATCGGGTGATCATCATGAACGAGGGACGGATCGTGGTCGACGACACGGTGGGCAACCTGCTCGACGGCTTCGAGACAACGGGGTACCGCATTACTGCACGCGGCCTGGACGAGCCGACGCTTGCCGATCTCCAGGATCGATTCGAGCTGTCGGCCGTCGAACGGCTGGACGGCCGTGTTCGCTTCGAAGTGGCGGCCGACTCGGCGACCTTTTATCGGCTGACCGACGCGCTGGAGGCGGCCGACGTCGAACTCGGCGGGGTCGAGACAGTCCAGCCTGACCTGGCCGAGGCATTCCTCGAAGTGACCGGGAGCGGTGATTCGCTGGCGAACTCGGTGGTGGGAGGGACGGAGCGATGACTGCTGGTGAAGGTGGTCGCCGGGGCGAGGTCGCCGGCAACGAAACCACACGATCTGGCGGGTACTACCACCTGCTGAAGGCCGTGATCTACCGGGATCTGGTGGTTTGGCTCCGATATCCCGTCAACGCCGCGACCGGCCTGCTAGTGACTCTCATCTTCTTCGGGCTGATCTTCTACGGCGGGCGGCTGGTCGCCGGCCAGGCGATCGACGACACTATCGAGGGACTGATCGTCGGGTACTTCCTGTGGACGCTCGCCCAGGGGTCGTATTACGGGATCACGAGTGCGATCCAGGCGGAGGCAAGCTGGGGCACCTTAGAGCGTCACTTCATGACACCGTTCGGGTTCGGCCCGGTGATCCTCGCGAAGTCGATTGCTGTCATTCTCCGGACGTTTCTCACGTCGGCGGTCGTGCTGGCGGCGATGCTGGTGATGACTGGCCGGAGCATAGAACTGCCGGTGGTGACGGTCATCGTCGTCGCGACGCTTGCGGTCGCCTCAGTGTTCGGTCTCGGGCTGGCGATGGGGGGGCTGAGCGTCCTGTATAAGCGGATCAATAATCTGGTGAACCTTCTGCAGTTCGTGTTCATCGCACTGATCTCCGCGCCGGTGTTCGAAATCCCCTGGACGCGGGCACTCCCACTGGTGCAGGGGAGTGCGCTCTTGCAGGTCGTCATGCGCGACGGCGTTCGACTCTGGGAGCTCGATCCGCTCGCGCTTGCGATTTTGGTGGGTACTGCCGGCCTCTATCTCGGGGCTGGCTACGCCATGTTTGTCCTGACGACCAGACGGGCGCGGCGTCTCGGCGTGCTCGGCGACTACTGACCGCCACATATCCGCAGTCTGTCAATACAGTTTGTCCTGATTTCCGATGGACTGCGGGCTCCCAGCCCATATATCGGCTGTAATTGCCGGAATCTTTGAACGATAAGGTAATCTTCAAAGGGCGTGCGGGCGCATTGGGGTAGTAGCATGGGAGTACTCGAACTGATCGCTTTTGGGCTGTTCGCACTGACGACTGTCGGTGCCAGCCTGGGAGTCGTGCTGGTACGTGACGTCTGGCATGCGGCGCTGATGCTTGGGATCGCCTTGCTCAGCGTCGCCGTCCACTACGTCATGGTCCAGGCACCGTTCGTCGCCGCGATGCAGGTACTGGTGTACGTCGGCGGCGTCCTCATCCTGATTAGCTTCGCCGTCATGTTGACGCGCCGGAGCGATCCTGACTCGGGCGAGGTGGCACAATGAGTCGACCGCGTCTCGCGGCTGACCTGCGGGCGAGCCACGGCGTGGCCGCGGTCGCGCTGTTCGCCGTCCTCGCCGCGGTGTTCGTCACCGCGAACTTCCCGGAGGCGGCGGGCTTCGAAGCCGGTCTCAGCGTCACCGAAGGCATCGGTTACGCGCTGTTCGACATGGCCGGCCAGTCCGGGCTCGTCTCCGAGGGCTTTTTGGTATCGTTCATTCTGATCGCGGTCGTCCTCGATGCGGCACTGGACGGCGCGATCATGCTTGCGCGAGACGAAAACGGGTCGGTACTTTCCGGGAACGACGGAGGTGAGGCGTGATGGTCGGTGTCGTTCCGTACCTCCTGCTGTCGGCTGCTGTCTTCGCTATCGGCGTCTTCGGCGTGTTGACGCGCCGGAACGCCCTGATCTTCCTCATGTCCGTCGAACTGCTGCTCAACGCCGCGAACATCAACTTCGTGGCGTTCTCGCTGCACTATGGCAACCTGACGGGGCAGGTGTTCGCACTGTTCGTGATGGCGCTGGCCGCCGCCGAGGTCGCGGTCGGCATCGGCATCATCCTCGTCCTGTACCGTAACTTCGGTGATATCGACGTGACCGCTCCGACGACGATGCGGTGGTAACATGACAGGAATATTTGACTTCGCTCCGGCGATCGCATTGCTCCCGCTGGCCGCCTTCGTCGTCGTGTTGCTCGGCGGCAATTACCTGCCAAAGCGCGGCGCGCTGGCCGGCATCGCCGCGCTGGGGGGCTCGCTCGTCCTCTCGGCGCTTTCGCTGGTGGCCGTGGCCAACGGCGATCCGTACCACGCGGAACTCTATACGTTCCTCTCCGGAGAGGGCGCGATCAGTCTGCACTTCGGCATCCTGATCGATCCGCTCTCGGCGCTGATGCTCACCCTCGTTTCGTTGATCGCCCTGCTGGTGTTCGTCTTCTCGCTCGGGTACATGAACGACGAAGGAGAGGGTGGCCTTCGGCGATACTACGCCGAGCTCTCGCTGTTCGCCTTCAGTATGCTCGCCTTCGTCTTCGCGGACAACCTCCTGATGGCGTTCATGTTCTTCGAACTCGTCGGGCTGTGTTCGTACCTGCTGATCGGCTTCTGGTTCCGTGAGCCGGGCCCGGCCAGCGCGGCGAAGAAGGCCTTCCTCGTGACCCGTTTCGGGGACTACTTCTTCCTTGTCGGCACCGTCGCCATCCTCTCGATGTTCGGCACCGGGCTGTTCGTCGGCGAGGAGGGCTTCCCGAAACTCGCCCAGCATGCGATCGACGGGGGCCAGACCTTCTACGGACTGGGTGCGGAGACGGCGATCACGCTCGCCGGCCTGCTGGTGCTGGGCGGCGTGATCGGCAAGTCCGCGCAGTTCCCGCTGCACACCTGGCTCCCCGACGCGATGGAGGGTCCGACCCCCGTCTCGGCGCTCATCCACGCGGCGACGATGGTCGCCGCCGGCGTCTACCTCGTCGCGCGGATGTACGGCTTCTACCTGCTTTCCCCGACCGCCCTGGGCGTGATCGCGCTCGTCGGCGGATTCACCGCGCTGTTTGCGGCGTCGATGGCGCTGGTCAAACAGGAACTCAAGCAGGTGCTCGCCTATTCGACGATCTCTCAGTACGGGTATATGATGCTCGCACTGGGCGGCGGCGGGTACGTCGCCGCGGTCTTCCATCTCACCACCCACGCGATATTCAAGGCGCTGCTGTTCCTGGGTGCCGGGTCGGTCATCATCGCCATGCACCACAACGAGAACATGTGGGACATGGGCGGCCTGAAGGAGAAGATGCCCGTGACCTACTACGCGTTCCTCTCGGGATCGCTCGCGCTTGCTGGCATTTTCCCCTTTGCCGGCTTCTGGTCGAAGGACGAGGTGCTCTACGAGACGCTGATCCACGGGCTGGGCGGCTCGCCGCTCCTGCTCGCCGGCTACGCGATGGGACTGGCCGCCGTCGCCTTCACCGGCTTTTACACCTTCCGGATGGTCCTGTTGACCTTCCACGGCGACGCCCGGACTGAACAGGCCGAGGATCCCCACCCCGTCCGGTGGAACGTCAAACTCCCGCTGGCCGTGCTCGGGATCCTCGCGGCCGTCGGCGGCGTCATCAACCTCGCGCCGGTCGAGAAGGTCACGGGCGTCCACCTGACCTTCCTCCACGACTGGCTGGGGAGCGCCACGGAACTACTCTCGGTTCATCACTACGAAGTGCTGCTCCACGATTACGCGCACTACACGGCCGAGAACCCGCTCGGCGAGGTCGGAACCGTCCTCGCGGGCGCAGCGGTTTCGCTCGGCCTCGCTCTCCTGGGGGCCGGCATCGCCTATCGACTCTATGCCGTGCCGGATCCCGAGGAACACACGGACCGGCTCGGCGGCCTCAAGACGTTGCTCATGAACAACTACTACCAGGACGAGTACCAGGTCTGGCTGGCCCGGGGCGTGACAGTGCCGATCGCCCGCGCGGCCGACACGTTCGATCAGAGTATCGTCGACGGCGTCGTCAACGCCACCAGTAGCGTGAGCCTCTTCGGCAGCGAGCGCGTCCGCCGGATCCAGTCCGGCGTCGTGACCAACTACGCCTCGCTGGTCACGCTCGGGCTGGTCGCGTTGCTGGTCGCCTTCGCACTGCTCGGGGGGTGGTTCTAATGCTGCTCGAAGCCCTCCTCGTGAGCGTGCTGGTCGGTGCCGGTGTCGTTGCGCTGGCCCCGAACCGCTACGCCGGCAAACTCGCTGCCGTCCTCAGCCTCGTGCCGCTCGGCGGGAGCCTCTACCTGTGGTCGGCCTTCGACGGCGCGAGCAACGCCCTGCTGGGCAACGACCCCGCCTTCGAGACCCAGTTCGCCTGGTTCGACCTGGGGCCGTACGCCCTCCAGTGGCACGTCGGGCTCGACGGCGTGAGCCTGCCGTTGCTCGTCCTGACGACGATCCTCACGACGGCCGCGATCGTCTCGGCCTGGACCCCGATCGACGAGCGCGAGTCGCAGTTCTACGCCTTGGTACTCCTGCTCGAGGCGGGACTGCTGGGTGTCTTCGCCGCACTGGACTTCTTCCTGTGGTTCGTCTTCTGGGAGGTCGTGCTGGTCCCGATGTACTTCCTGATCGGGATCTGGGGCGGCCCGCGCCGGAAGTACGCCGCGATCAAGTTCTTCGTCTACACGAACGTGGCGAGCCTAGTGATGTTCATCGGGTTCATCGCGCTGGTGTTCGGGCTGGGCGACAGCGTCGCCAGCCTCGACCTGCCGGTGATCGCCCAGACGCTCCAGGAGGAGGGTGCGCTCGGTAGCTTCGCCGGGTTGGAGCCGGATGCACTGAAGGCGACAGCCTTCCTCGCGATGTTCGCCGGGTTCGCGGTCAAGGTCCCGATCGTCCCGGTTCACACCTGGCTGCCCGACGCCCACGTCGAAGCGCCGACGCCGGTGTCGGTGCTGCTCGCGGGCGTCCTCCTGAAGATGGGGACCTACGCCCTGCTGCGGTTCAACTTCACAATGTTGCCCGACGTCGCGGCGGCCAACGCGACGATCATCGCGATTTTCGCCGTGGTGAGCGTCATCTACGGCGCGATGCTCGCGCTCGCCCAGCGCGACTTAAAGCGGATCGTTGCGTACTCCTCGATCTCGTCGATGGGCTACGTCCTGCTGGGGCTGATCGCCTACACCGTCCACGGCGTGGGCGGGGCGACCTTCCAGATGGTCAGCCACGGGTTCATCTCCGGGCTGATGTTCATGGTCGTCGGCGTGGTCTACAACCAGACCCACACCCGGATGGTCGGCGACATGTCCGGGCTGGCGGATCGACTCCCGGTGACTTCGGGCATCTTCGTCGCGGCGGCCTTCGGCTACATGGGGCTGCCGCTGATGAGCGGGTTCATCGGGGAGGCGCTGATCTTCATCGGCGCGTTCCCATCGGACGTACTCCCGGGCGCGCCGCTGTTCACCGCCAGCGCGATGTTCGGTATCGTGATCGTCGCCGGCTACCTCCTCTTTGCGATGCAGCGGGCGCTGTTCGGGCCGTTCGAACTCGCAACCGACTACGAACTCTCACGCGCACCAGTCCAGGACGTCGCGCCGTTGCTCGTCCTGCTTGCCTGTGTGATCATCCTCGGGATCCATCCTGACCTGTTCTACGGGATGATCCAGGACGCGGTTGCGCCGGTCGTCGAACTCGGAGGTGGTGTCTGATGGCAGCCATAGAACTTCCACAGTGGGCCGCGCTCGCCCCCGCGCTCGTGCTCGGGCTGACGGCGTTGGTCCTGTTCGTGATCGACAGCATCGAGCCGGAACCCGACACGACGAACACCGGCCTCCTCACCGCGGTGGGACTCGCAGGCGCACTCACTGCGCTCGGGTTCAACGTCTGGTACCTGGCGGCCGGAACCGGCCAACCGGGCGCGATCGAACTGTTCGGCGACCAGTTGATCGTCGACGGCATGACTCTCGTCTTCGGGACGATCGTCGCCAGCGTTCTCGCACTGGTCGTTCTCGGGAGCTACGACTACTATACTGGCGTGCCCTACCGGGCGGAGTACTTCTCGCTACTCTTCCTGGCGGCGACCGGGATGACCCTGCTCGGCGCGGTCAACAGCTTCGCGACGGCACTGCTCGCCCTCGAACTGGCGAGTCTGCCGTCCTACGCGCTGGTGGCCTCGCTCAAGGACAACAAGGGTAGCGTGGAGGGTGGACTGAAATACTTCCTCGTCGGCGCGCTGTCCTCGGCGATCTTCATCTACGGGATCAGCCTGGTCTACGCCGCGACTGGCCACCTCGCGTTCACCGAGGTCGCGGCCGCACTCGGGGACGCCCCGGCCGGCATTCTCGGCGTCGGCGTCGTGATGGTCGCCGGCGGCGTCGCCTTCAAGACCGCGAGCGTCCCCTTCCACTTCTGGGCCCCCGAGGCCTACGAGGGCGCACCGACGCCGATCTCGGCGTTCCTCTCCTCGGCGTCGAAGGCCGCCGGGTTCGTCCTCGCGTTCCGGCTCTTCACGACGGCGTTCCCCCATGACCTGATCAGCGGCACCATCGACTGGCTGCTCCTCTTCCAGATCCTGGCGGTCGCCACGATGGTGCTGGGGAACTTCGCCGCGGCGACCCAGCGGAGCGTCAAGCGGATGCTCGCGTACTCTTCGATCGGTCACGCGGGGTACGTCCTGATCTCGCTTGCGGCGCTGACCCCGGATGCTGACGGCAGCCTGGTGCTCGGAGCCGGCATGCTCCACCTGCTGGTCTACGGGTTCATGAACACCGGCGCGTTCATGTTCGTCGCGCTGGCGGAGTACTGGGACGTCGGCCGGACCTTCGAGGACTACAACGGCCTGGCGCGGGAAGCCCCGGTCGCCTCGGTGGCGATGACGATCTTCCTGTTCAGCCTCGCCGGCCTGCCCGTCGGGGCGGGCTTCCTTTCGAAGTACGTCCTCTTCGGCGCGGCCGTCAACGCGGGGCTGTGGTGGCTGGCCGCGGTCGGTGCGATCGCCAGCGCCCTCTCGCTGTTCTACTACTCGCGGGTCGTCAAGGCGCTGTGGTTCGAGGAGCCGACCCAGTCCTTCGAGATCGAATCCTACCCGATCGGGCTGTACACCGCGATCATCGTCGCGGCGGTCGTGACGGTCCTACTCCTTCCGGCCTTCGGCTTCCCGAGCGAGAAGGCGATCGCCGCCGCGGCCGCGCTGGTGTAGATCTCGGTCATTCGACGCCACGGTTTTCCGATTACGCGGCATCTAAGTGCAACCCACTGCACCCCCACGTATGCAAGCGACAGCGACGGCCCACCCGATCCAGGGGCTGGTGAAGTACCACGGGATACGCGACCCCGAACTCCGGACGCCGTATCACGACTCGATCAGCCTCTGTACCGCGCCGAGCAACTCCACGACGACCGTCGCCTTCGAACCCGAGCGTAGCGAGGACGAGTACGTCATCGACGGCGAGCGCGTCGAGGGACGCGGGGCCGAACGGATTCGGACAATCGTCGATCACGTTCGCGAGCGGGCCGATCTCGACGAACGCGTCCGCGTTGCAAGTGAGAACAACTTCCCGTCGAACGTCGGCTTTGGCTCCTCGGCGTCGGGATTCGCGGCGCTGGCGATGGCCCTTGTCGAGGCAGCCGGGCTGGACCTCTCACGCCCGGAGATCTCGACCATCGCACGCCGGGGTTCGACCTCGGCGGCGCGGGCGGTCACGGGCGGCTTTTCGGATCTGCGGGCGGGCAGTAACGACGCCGACTGCCGTTCGAAGCGACTCGACGTCCCCTTCGAGGATGACGTTCGGATCGTCGGCGCGGTGATCCCTGCATACAAGGAGACCGAGGAAGCCCACGCGGAAGCCGAAGACAGCCACATGTTCGAGGGCCGACTCGCCCACGTCCACGAGCAACTCGCGGACATGCGCGACGCGCTCGGTCGCGGGGACTTCGAGCGGACCTTCCAGATCGCCGAACACGACACGCTCTCGCTGGCGGCGACGACGATGACCGGCCCCAGCGGCTGGGTCTACTGGCAACCCGAGAGCCTCGAAGTCTTCGAGACGGTTCGGGACCTTCGCGACGACGGGGTTCCCGTCTACTTCTCCGGCGATACCGGCGCGAGTATCTACGTCAACACCACGGCCGAGTACGTCGACCGCGTCGAATCGGCGATCGAAGCACTCGGGATCGAGACGCTCACCTGGCACGTCGGTGGGCCAGCCCGCGTCCGTGATTCGGACGAAGCGTTGTTCTGAGTCGTTTTCGGCCCGTCCGTGCCTTTAGGCTGCTGGCGCGCCAACGGCCTGTATGCGCGTCGCTATCTTCGGAGCGGGATACGCCGGGCTGGGTGTCGCTCGACGGCTGGAACGATCATTACCCGACGACGTCGAGTTGGTCGTCGTCGACGAGTCGGGCGAACACGTCGTCCGCCACCTGCTTCACCGGGGCATTCGCTACCCGGACGAACTTGCACACATTCGGCTTCCGCTGGGACTCGTCCTTGAGCGCGCCACGATCAGAGAAGCCCGCGTCGAGGCCCTCGATCATACCGCGGGTGTCGCCACCCTGACCGACGGTGAGACACTGTCCTACGACTTCGGGGTTGTCACGCTCGGTGGCGATCCGGAGTTCTTCGGGCTGGAGGATGTCGCCGAGTACGCCACGCCGCTGCACCGACCGGCCGATGTCGACACTATCCGGGATGACTTTGAGGCCGTCCTTGCAGACGGTGGCCGCGTCGTCGTCGGTGGCGGTGGACTCACCGGCATCCAGACGGCGGGCGAACTCGCGGCGCTCGCCCGTGAGCGCGACGCGAGCGAGACGGTCGCGGTCACACTCCTCGAGCAGGCCGACGCGGTACCCCCGGGGTTCGACGACCGCCTGCAGGACGCCGTCGGGGATGCACTCGAATCGGCCGGCGTGGAATGCCACACGTCGACGACGATCACCGGTGCCACCGACGATGCGGTTACAGTCGCCGATGGCGACCCGATCCGGTACGATCAGTTCGTCTGGGCCGGCGGCATCCGGGGGCCAGCGGCCCAGGACGGCGACCGACCGACGGTGCCGGCGACGCTTCGACTGGGGCCGAACGCGTTCGCACTCGGTGACGCCGCAGACGTCGTCGACGCCGACGGGACACGCGTGCCGCCGACGGCTCATGCGGCGATCCGCCAGGCCGGTGTCGCGGCGACGAACGTCGCTCGCGTGGTCGAGCATCGCCTGGCACCCGGCGGGTTCGAGCCGCGGCTTGAACGATATAACGACGATGAAATGGGGTGGCTCGTTAGCGTCGGCGACGACGCGGTTGCCAGAGTCGGGCCGACGATCCTCTCAGGGGCCCCAGCAAACGCAGTCAAAACGACCGTCGGGGCAGGGTATTTGACAAGTATCGGTGCCGTCGAAGACGCCGTCGCACACGTTCAGGATGCAGTCGCACACGAATCTGCGCGCGACGTTACTCCTCAGTGACGTCCAGGGCGAGCTCCGGCGTCGTCCAGATGACGAATTCGTCCCCTCGCTCGATGACTCCGTTGATGTACGGTTTCTCGACAGGGGGTTCCTTGACGTCTGACTCCGCGATAAGCGACACCTGGTCGACGGCGTCGACGAGCCACCCGATCTCTCCGTGATCTTCGAACGTATCGGCGTCGAAGACGATGATGAGTTGGTCATCGGCGTTCGTCTCGATGTCGGCCGCGATCTTCGGATCGAGAATCGTCGTGATCTGGCCCCGCAGGTCCACGACGCCATTGACGTACTCCGGGGTGTTGGGAACTCGCGTGACGGTCTCCTCTCTGACGATCTCTTCGACGTATTCGATGTCGAGACAGTAGCGCTCCTCGCCCAGCCGGAACTCCAGGACGCGTGTCTCGGCTTCGGTCGTCTCTTCGACGTCGGCTCCGGCGATGGTTGCCCCCGCCGGCGCTGCCGCGTTGTCCCCGGCTTCCGCGTCCATCTCGCCGGCTTCGTCGCCGCCTGATTCGATGTCGGAGAGGTCGTCAGTCTCGAATTCCGCCGCCGCCTGGGCCGCCGCCTGCGCTGCTGAGAGGGCATCGTCCGCCTCGTCACTGTCCGTCCCGGCCGAGTTCGATTCTCCCGCCGGTGGCGCTTCGTCTGTGTCCCCGTCCGGCGGTGTCTCGGCCTCGTCGCTCGCAGCGGCGTCGGTTGTCGTCGCCGGGTCGTCCGTCATCTCACCCCGCTCGTCCGGTTCGGCCGGGATCTCGGCGGCTGCTCCGCCAGTGGCTCCGCTCTCCCCTTCGGAGTCCGGCACAGAGTCTGCTTTCGCGGGGGAATCGCCTGTTTCAGTCTCGGCGGGTTCATCAGCGCTCGTCTGTTCCGCGCTGGCGTCGGTTTCGTCGTCCGCCGTGTCCTCGGGCGCATCGTTAGCCTGTCCACCACGGCGACCCTGTCGCAGTTGCTTGATACGCTCCGCCCTGTCCATTCGATCGTCTTCGTCACTCATGCTGGCACCTCGGCGGCTTCGATCTCGTACTGTGTTTCGATCCCTTCGGCGATGTCGAGAAAGACCGATTCCATGTCTACCGATTGCTCGTAGGCGAAGATAGATGTGCCGGCCGAGAACGCCCGCTGGAGGGCGACCCGCTTGCGGACCTCCCAGATCGGATAGTCCTCGAACACCGTCTCGAGCCATTCGAGCATGGCCGTGTCTTCGTTGGTCTGCTCGACGCGGTTGGCGACGACGCCCACCGTATCGACGTCGATGTCGACCTGGGATTCAAGCGCGGCGATCTGATCGACGAGGAGTTCGATGGCCCGCTCGGAACTCGCCTCGGTCAGCGCCGGCACGAGCACGCTCCTGGCTGCGTAGATCGCCGTATCGGTTAGTTTCCCGTAAAACGGCGGCGAGTCGATGATAATAACGTCGTATTCCGGCTTGACTGTCGACAGCGCCAGATCAAGCAGTTCCAGTGCGTGATCGCCGGGCACTGTCTCGGGTGTTACGTTGATCGCGAGCGACGATAGCGCCGCCGGGTCGATATCGACTGTCGGATCGGTGTTTGCCCACGCCATGAGGTCGGCGATCGTCAGTTCGTGTTCGGCCTGGAGGAGATCGACGCTGCTGGGAACGACGTCCATCTCCTCGTGTTCGACGATCAGGTCATCGATGGACGATCGCATCTCTCGGTCGGTCAGGACGTCGAACAGCGTCGGCGGCTCGGCGTCATAGGAGTCGAGGAGGCCGAGTCCCTCGGTGGCGTTTCCCTGGGGATCCATGTCCACGAACAGAACGTCGTGGCCCCGCTCGTTGAGTGCTCCGGCGACGTTGATCGCGATCGTCGTCTTGCCCGTTCCGCCCTTCGCGTTGGTCACGCAAACAGTGGCGGGCCGGGCCGATGTGTCGCTGCTCATCGTCAGTTATCGGAACGCTCGGGTTCGATAGCTATAAAAATACGCTCGCGGGTATCAAATGCTGAAATCAGAATGGGCGCTGTCCCGCCTTCCTTCGAGTCTCTACTCCCCCGTGTCGCGGCGTTAGGGCCGTCTGACGCCCGTCACATCCCACTGCAAGATTTAACACTGAGTAGCGTAAATGATGGAGTATCAAAACCTATGTCGATCAACCCCCGGGATTACGACCTCGACGAACTCCGGAAGATGGCCCGCGAACGCGGCGGGGCCACGATTCCGGTCGGTGACGACGAGGAGGACGGATCCACGCCAGCCCCGGATTTGGACGCCGGCGGCCTGAGCGGTGACGTGCTCGGCGACGACGCGTATCGCTCCCAACTGTACCGCCAGTTGCTCCCACTGGAAAGTATGGCCGGCGGCGACCCTGAAAAGCCCTACTTGCGTTCCCTGCCCGAAACGTACGCGGGCGAACTCATCGTCTTCGAGTGGCTATCCTACCTGCTCGAAAAAGCCGGGTTCCGTGGCGCAAACGAGGCCATCGACTACTACGTCGAGGTCAACTGGATCACCGACGATGTCGGCGACGACCTCGATGACTACCTGCTCGGCCTCGACGAGCGTTCGGCCGACGGCGATCTGACCATCGACGACCATCTGTTGAGTCTGGTCCACATCGGCAAGCTGGCGTCGATGCAATGATCTGACGCGGTCCGTCCCGGGTCTCTGTTGTCCGTCTCTTCGTTCTTGTGGCTGTTTCCTTCGGAGCTGAGAGCTCCTCAGCAGATGACGAAGCGTTCTTGCGCTGGCCCGTCAGTCATCAGCCGGGCTCTCGGCACCGGAGCCGTCGAGGCGGCGGATGCGACGCGATAGCGCGTCGTGGTCGACGGTGGACGTCGAGAGTTGCGCGGCAACGAGCGCCAGCAGCGTCGAGAGGATGAACGCGCCGGCAAAGGACGTGAGATAGAGCCCATCGGCGGCTGGGAAGCACTTACGTCATTCGCGGCTTCACCACTCCAGCCCGCCTACGCCGCATACACGCGGAGCAGGCGGCGCAGTTCACGCAGCCGGAACTCTTTCTCTAACCGGTGGAACGAACTGTAGTCCGGTGCCTCGTCAAGAGCAAACACGGCAAGAGCACCGGGCATTTCGTTGAGGGAGTCTTCAGTCTCGCGGTAACTCTTTTCCAGTTCGACGTGGTACAGAATCGGCACTCTGCACCCACTTGGCGTACCGCCCGCGCCCTCCGGCGCGGCGGGTACCTCCGGTTCGTCAACGTAGTGGGTGACTCTCTTATTCCAGCGCCTTCCATCGGGCCAATCGATCACTCCGAACACAGTCCTCAGCTTGCATTCTAGTTTCTGATGGTTGTATTTGATTTCGATAGTGGGATATAGAAAGATATAACTTTATTGCGAATCATCATCAGGATATCTGTCCGATAAGAGTGACATGATTGGTCGCCGTAAAGTGCTAAAAACGTCTGGAAAACTCCTTGCCGGAGGCGCCGTTCTCGGGACGGCGACCTCTCCAGTGAGTGCTGGTGGTGATGATCTTCATCTCGCCGAGGATTTCGAAAAGGTTCTTCATTTGTATATTGATGAGACGCATGAAGGCGCGGTTATTGACGGAATATCGGAAGTTTATCAGCCAAAGTCAGGAACCGGTCTCGATCCGGAGTATTACCGAGTCGTGCATGTTGTCCTCGACCTCAATGCTGCGGGGTTAAATCATAATAAGGCAAGAATTCAGATAAAAGGAAAGAATGGCGCAACTATAGCCATGCTGAATAATAGAGCAGCGGTTGTTCCAAGCGGTTCTATCGGTAGCCAAAGCTATTTCATCAGTCTCGGGGCCGGGGTATCCGCTGACAGTTTAAGCGTTACGGCTTCTCAAACTATGGCCAGAAGTGATCTGCACATTAGCAATAAGACAAAACCTGAGCAGGAGCTGTGTGATATTCGGTATGATTTTGGAGGAGATATACCCAGTGACTACGTTGCCATTGACGCAACGGCTGTCTTTTACGCTAACACACTAGATATAGCGGAGGAATTCGTCGAAGTTGACTGGATAGTTGATTTAAAAGACAAAAGCCATTGCGAAATCGAACCTAGGACGAATTGCTATTATGATAAAAATATCCTAGAAGGCACCAAATCCCACCATTACTTCAATCACTAAATTGCGTGTTGAATTACTAAATATCGCCAAGATAGATCGTTAAACCGAATGCGTTGATGCGTGAGGACTTTGTTGCCAACGTCAAACCTATCGCTTCACAGAAAAACCTGTACTAGTCGGTCAAATAATCACTGGTGGGTAAGACAAATCCACCCCGTCGGAAGTGGACAGCGGATTCGCTAACTATGTCCTCGTTTCTTTGCCTCAATTTCGCATCTATCGGTAGTTATCAAATAGTTTACTTATACGAACACGAAGGATCTGAGCGAGCTACCGGCTGTTTCTGCAGCGGCGTGACTAAAACAGCTTTGAGAACGAATATTTACGCTTTTATCTATCTAAAGATACATTTGAAGTTGTCCGAAACTGCCTAATCTTGGGTGGCGTCGCTCATACAAACCTTTCCTCATCTCGCCAGGCGGCGTCCCAGAAGCGATACTCGTAGCGCGCCGAGGTCTCGAACAGCTCCCGATAGCCCTCCCGGTCCTCGGGGGTCGATTCGGCAGCGACCATGTCCATCAGGTCCAGACACCACTGGGTGAGTTCCGTGAACTCCTCGCCGGCGTAGGTTTTGATTCACTCGGCGTAACGCTCGTCGTCGGGACGGCCCTGGGCGTCAAGCCGCGTTGCGGTCTCGTTGAAGCCCCACAGGGCAACAGCGCAGCTACCGTGTCTCCAAACGTCCCGATAGCGGCCGTCCGCACAAGGAAGTCCGTATGCCCCTGGACCGTCGGCGGCTCGGTCGCTTCGAGTTCCGCCTCGCTGATCCCGAAATCGGCGGCGTACTCGCGGTGGAGATCCATCTTGGTGTTAATTGTCGCGTCGAGCAGTTCGGCGAAACGCCCCATCTGAGCGAGCGACGAAGCGCTCTTGCGCTGGCCCGTCAATCATCAGCCGGGCTCTCGGCTCCGGAGCCGTCGAGGCGGCGGATGCGGCGCGACAGCGAGTCGTGGTCGACGGTCGACGTCGAGAGTTGGGCGGCAACGAGCGCCAGGAGCGTCGAGAGGATGAACGCGCCGGCAAAGGACGTGAGATAGAGGTCATCAGCCACTGGCAGGTTGGCTCCCACGATCGGGATTGCCGTGATGTACTCGCGAAGATCCGGGAAGTACGCCAGGCCGAAAGCGAGTCCGGCGAGGCTGCTGAGGAGCGCGCCGGTTCCGGTCAGTCGGCGCGAGTAGAGGCCATACAGGAGCGGGAACGCGACGGCGGCTCCGAGCAGATCCGCGAGGAAGAACAGCCGGAGGACGCTCCTGGCCCGCAGGCTGACGTAGATGGCTGCCACGGCGATGACGACGGTAAATGCCCGTGCACCAAGCGCGAGCGTCCGGTCGTCCGGATCGTCGATCAGGCGCGGCAGGTCAGCGGTCACGAGGCTCGAAAGGGCGTTGAACAGCGTGTCGACGGAACTCATCACGAGCAGCAGCGCCAGGAGGACCACGGCCAGGACGAGCCACTCGGGGAAGGCCTCGTTCAGCAACAGGAAAAACGAGAGGTCCGCGTTGTACCCCTCGCCGGCGGTCACGACGTTCGCGTGCCCGGCGGCGATAACGCCGAAGAAAGCGGCCACGAGAACGATCAGGCCGTTTGCGAGGGACGCTCGCAGGAAGCCACGCTCGACGGTTTCACTGTCGCTGCCGGCGTAGATGCGTTGCCACCAGGTCTGGTTGATCAACTCCGCACCGAGGATCGCAAACGAGAGGGCGATCCCGAACTGTAACCCTGGCCAGAAGCCCGGATCCAGCAGCGTCGGGTTGGTGGCGACGATCCCATCGTAGACGGCACCGGGACCGCCCAGGGCGAACACCGCACCGGCCGCGGCGATGACAAGCAACGGCATGACGATGATCGCCTGGAGGGTGTCAGTGAAGATACTCGCCCGGAGGCCGCCATAGCCCGTATACAGGAGGACGAACCCGCCGACCAGGACGGCGGTCTGCCACTGCGGCACGTCGGCGACCATCGCGAGCGCCCGGGAGATGCCCGTCAGTTCGGCGGCGAGGAACACGAACATGTACAGCCCACTCACGGCGAGGACGAAGGCGTACATCGACGCCCCGTATCTGGCGTGGGCGTACTCCGTCAGCGAGTGGCCGTCAGGGATGACCGCCCGGACCCGGGGGCCGATCTTTGCGTAAGCGAGCATTGGCAGGGCTTCGCCGATCGCGTAGCCCACGACCGCGGCGATCCCGAAACTCGCACCGGCCTCGGGGGCCGACAGCAGGATCCAGACGCCCATCACCGAGGCGACGAGCGTCGCCGTCATCCGTTTCTCGCCGACCGAATCGCGGGCCGTGATCAGATCCTCGACCGAGCCGACGCGACCCCGGGAGTGCAACAGGCCGAGCCCGGAAAACGCGACCAGTGTCAGGACGGTGAGACCGAGGGCGACGCCAGTGCTCACCATGGATCCTCACCTCCGGCGTCGCTGTCCTGGCTGCCGTAGGCCGTCTCGAAGAACGCCCGCTCCAGTTCGACCGTCCGCCGGAAGAGTCGGTCGAGCCGTGCCCGGCGTCGGGGTGAGGCGTCGGCTCCCTCCCGATCGAGTTCCTCGCGCAACCACCCGACGAACGACCGGAACCCGTCGTTGGCATGGAGGTCGATCCACTCCCGCAGATAGAACGCGTCCGGGTCGGCGTCGGCCCGCGGGTCGGCCCAGGATAGGTAGACCCATTCGGCGGGAACGAGGACGGCCAGCGTCTCGGCGTAGCCACCCTCCCGGGCCGCCCGCCCGAGCAGATCCTCGAAGGCCCGGGTGGTCGCGGTCGGCTCGGGGTCGGCGTACGCTGATTCAGGGACATCCAGTGCCGCAAACGAGCGCTCGAAGTAGTCGTTCTCGTCGTCAGTCAGGACGGCGAGAAACTCGACGAGGCGCGAGCGGGCGGCCATGTCCGGCGCGTCCCCGACTGCGTGGCCGAACGTGCCGACGAGCGCATCGAGGAAGGCGTAGTCCTGCATGAGATACCGACGGAAGACGGCGTCGTCGATCGTGCCCGCTGCGAGTTCCTCCGCGAATCGGTGGTCGACGGCCGCCGAGAAGTCCGGCTCCGCGCGAGCCCGGAGCCACTCGGTGAATCGCGCGTCGCCACGATCGGCGGCATAGGCTTCGAAGCTGTCCGGGACTGCCTGCGCTGGGGTGGCGTCGCTCATATCGACCACGCCTCCTGCCGCCAGGCGGCGTCCCAGAAGCGATACTCGTAGCGCGTCGAGGTCTCGAACAGCTCCCGATAGCGTTCCCGGTCTTCGGCACTCGATTCAGCGGCGACGGCGTCCATCAGGTCCAGACACCACTCGGTGAGGTCAGTGAACTCCTCGCCGGCGTAGGTGTCGATCCACTCGGCGTATCGCTCCTCAGCCGGCCGGCCCTGGGCGTCCAGTCGCGTTGCAGTCTCGTTGAAGCCCCACATACAGGGCAACAGCGCGGCCACGGTGTCGCCGAACGTCCCGACGGCGGCCGTCCGCACCAGAAAGTCCGTGTACCCCTGCGTGGTCGGCGATGGCTCGGTCGCTTCGAGTTCGGCCTCGCTGATCCCGAACTCGGCGGCGTACTCGCGGTGGAGATCCATCTCGGTGTTGATCGTCGCGTCGAGCAACTCGGCGAAGCGCCCCATCCGGGCGAGCGAGGGGGCCTTCCCGGCCCCAAGCGCGAATACGCGCCCGTACTCGATCAGGTAGACGTAGTCCTGGCGGACCCAGTGTTTGAAGGGCTCGGGATCCAGCGTCCCCTCGCCCAGTTGGGCCACCATGGGATGGTCGACGATGGCGTCCCAGTACTGCTCGGCAGTCGGTTCCAGATCGTCGGTGAAGCTCATAGATGATGCGTGGAACTCGATCGGCTTATAACTCACTAATACTACCAAATTATACACCGAAACGAGGATTTTCGGAGTTCCGGCCTGCCAGCATAGACACGGAGATCAGATCAAAAACGACGGGAACGGGGAGATCTGTGACACGGCTTCGAGAATGGAAATCCACAGCCGTCGAAAATCTCGAAAGAGAGTTCACAGGGGCTGGGAAAGCTGAGAAAGGCTAATATGGCGTAGCACGTCCAAACGACTAGTAGTCAGTAACGAGCGGGTCATCCGTTCGTCCAACAGCCTGGATGTGGACGGATCGGAACTGAAGGCCGTTTCAGGTCCCGTCTCGTGAGCAGTCACCGACCGATCCGGGTCGCTGTTCCCGTTGACAGGGCGGCGGCTGTGCGCTGTCCAGGGCGACACGGAGTCCAACAATGAACGACCGGACTGACGTAGCAGTCATCGGCGGCGGCGTCAGTGGTACAGCTATCGCTCGCGAACTTTCCCGGTACGAACTCGATGTCACGTTGCTCGAAGCAGCGCCGGACGTCTGTACCGGGACGAGCAAGGCCAACACGGCCCTGCTACACGCCGGCTTCAACGCGAACCCGGACAAGCAGAAGGGACGGCTCAACGTCAGAGGGAACGAACTCTATCACGAGCGGATCCAGCACGAACTCGACGTCCCGATCGAGTGGCGCGGCGCGCTCGTGGTGGCAACCGAGGCAGCCGAGCGGCCGAACCTCGAATCCCTGTTGGAATGGGGGCGTGAGAACGGTATCGAGGACCTCGAAATCGTCGATGGCGAGCGCCTCCACGAACTGGAATCGCACCTCACCGACGACGCTATCGCCGCCCTCTGGGCCCCGACGGCCGGAATCGTCAATCCCTTCGAACTCACGGTCGGATTCGCCAACAACGCCGTCAGCAACGGTGTGACGTTCGAATTGAGCGCCGAGGTGACGGACATCGAGGAGGCCAGCGGGGCGTTCCGGGTTCAGACAGCGCGGGGCGACATCGAGGCCAGCATCGTCGTCAACGCGGCCGGGTTGTACGCCGACGTCATCTCGGAGATGGTCGGCGTTGACGACTTCGAGATCACGCCACGCCGCGGCGAGTACTATCTCTACGATAAGGAGACGGACGTCGACGTCCAGCGGACTGTCTTCCCTGTCCCCTCCGAGGTCAGCAAAGGGATCGTGGTCACCCCGACCGACGAGGGCAACGTGATGATCGGCCCGAACGCCGAGGAGGTCGATGACGTGACCGAGAAGGCCACGACTCGCGAGGGACTCGACGAGGTGCTTGCGGGAGCCCAGGAGACCGTCCCGGACCTCTCGAAAGACGACGTCATCCGGGAGTTCGCGGGGCTTCGGCCGGCCATTAAAGAGACCGGCGACTTCCGGATCCGGATCGAACGCCGTGACCCCGGGTTCGTCAACGTCGCCGGGATCCAGTCGCCGGGCCTCGCCTCGGCACCGGCAGTCGCCGAACTCGTCGTCGATCTCGTGGGCGACCTCGCAGGCGGGCTCACGGAGGACTCGACGTTCGATCCACAGTACTCACCGCCGCCGAAGACCCGACACATGAGCCACGCGGAGCGCGCGGCACTGATCGAGGAAGACCCAGCCTACGGACAGATCATCTGTCGGTGTGAGATGATCACCGAGGGTGAAATCCGGGACGCCATCAACGAACCGGTCGGCGCTCGGACGATCAACGCCGTCAAGCGACGGGTTCGCCCCGGGGCCGGTCGCTGTCAGGGTGGCTTTTGCCAACCTCGCGTCGTCGAGATCCTCGCCGAGGAACACGGCGTCGATGAAACTGACATCAAACTTGAAGGCGACGGCTCGGAAGTCCTGATCGGCGACACCAAAGAACTGCTGTTGGCCCAGGACAGTGAGGAGGTGCATGCCGATGACTGAAACCGAGGCTGAGGCTGAGGCAGAGCCCGCTGAATCGACCGAGTCGGCCGCCGCGGCCGAGAGTGCGATCCGACGCGAAGCACACGATCTGGTGGTCGTCGGTGGCGGCCCGGCCGGACTGGCTGCGGCCCAGGAAGCCTACGATCACGGCGTTGAGGATATCGTCATTCTCGAACGGGATTTCGAACTCGGCGGCATCCTCCAGCAGTGCATCCACAACGGCTTCGGCCTGCACTACTTCGATGAGGAGTTGACGGGGCCCGAGTACGCCCAGGAGTTCATCGAGAACGTCGCCGAGCGCGGCGTCGACATCCGGCTGAACACGATGGTTCAGGAAGTGACCGACGGGAAGACCGTCTACGCCGTCAGCGAAGACGTCGGGCTGACCGAGATCGACGCCGAGGCTGTCGTCCTGGCGATGGGCTGTCGGGAACGGACGCGAGAGGCCCTGGACATTCCGGGAGACCGCCCGGCCGGCGTCTTCAGCGCCGGAACAGCCCAGCGCTACATCAACATGGAGGGGAAGATGCCCGGCGAGAAGGCAGTCATCCTCGGCTCGGGCGACATCGGTCTCATCATGGCTCGACGGATGTACCTCGAAGGGGCTGAGGTCCCGGCAGTCCTCGAAGTAATGCCGTACTCGGGCGGACTGACCCGCAACGTCGTCCAGTGTCTGGAGGACTTCGACATTCCACTACGAACGCAACAGACCATCACCGAGATCTACGGCGACGAACGCGTCGAGGGCGTTACCGTCCAGGAGGTCGACGACGACTTCGAGCCGATCCCCGGCACTGAGTACGACATCGAGTGTGACACCGTCCTGCTGTCTGTCGGGCTGATTCCCGAAAACGAACTCTCGGAGGGTGCCGGTGTGGACATGCACCCCGTCACTGGCGGGCCGGTCGTCGACGACGGTCGGGAGACCAGCGTCGAGGACATCTACGCCTGCGGGAACGTCCTCCACGTCCACGATCTGGTCGACTGGGTGACCGAGGAGAGCATGATCGCCGGCCGATCGGTCGCCAAACAGCTCAACGACGAGATCGACATCCGCGAGGAACCGATCGAGATCGAATCCACCGGCGCGGTGAGCTACGTCGTCCCGGAGCGGATCAGCAAATCCGACGCCGACCGCGAGGAACTTCCGTTGTATCTGCGGGTCTATGCGCCCATGAACGAGGTCTTCGTCACCGTCGAGAGCGGCGACGAGCAGTTGGCTCGCGAGTTCGAGCGCCGTGCGGAACCCGGCGAGATGATCACGGTCGATCTCGACGCCGAGGCGCTCGAAGACCTCCCGGAGAATCGTCTCGTGGTTGACGTCGTTCCAAAGGAGGAGATCTAGATGAGCCCTGAAACCGTCGAGATAACCTGTATCGCCTGCCCGGTCGGCTGTGACGTCTCCATCGAGGTCGAGGGTGGGGAGATTCAATCGATCGAGGGCTTCACCTGCCCCAGAGGCAAGGAATACGCCAAAGAGGAGTACCGGAACCCGACGCGGATCCTCCCGACGACGGCACGCGTCGCGGGTGGCGTCCTCCCACGAGTGCCCGTCAAATCCGCCGAGCCGATGCCCAAACCGGAGCTGGAAGCTGCCATGCGTGAGATCGCTGCCGTCGAAGTCCAGGCCCCGGTCGAACTCGGTGACGTGATCGTCGAAAACGTCTGTGACACCGATGTCGACATTGTCGCGACCCGCGACCTCCCGGCAGCCGACGAGGGGCCGAAAGCCGCCGACTGATCGGTGGGCCAGCCGAGACTGAGACCGCAACGACTTCCTCGGACGCGGCTCCCGTGGTGGCAGTTCCATCGCGTGGACCGTCACGTTCATTCTACCCGATCGACTATCCATCTCTATGCGCGTTCGAGACTGGCAGGACATCCTCGCGGACGTGGTTGAGAACGACCGTGACCCGGATGGATGGCGCGCCGTCGGCGGCGATCGCGCCGGCGGCATCGGCGAGGACCTCTACCTGGGCCACCCCTCGGTGGGCGTCTATCAGCTCAAGACCTACGCGAAGAACCCCTTCGAGGTCCAGGGCGTCGGCGCGGAAGTCGCCCGCAGCCTCGACGACGAGATCGAGCCGCTGTTCCCCGAGAAGGGGGCCGGCCGCTTCGGCGTCCAGCAGCCGGTCGAGGACGAACGCGAGGCCAGAGAGAAGGCGAACCAACTGGAGGCAGTCGTTCAGGAACACGCCCAGTCATCGACCTCCCCTGATGCGTTGTTCGAGGACCTCATGGACGCCCTGGACAGCCCGGCCTACGGCCCAATGGAGTTCGACGCCTACGGCCGCCCCGACGCGATGGACGACCTCACGGAAACCTTCGAGGAGGCCGAGGAGTTACTCGACGCCGAACTGGAGGACTTGATCGACGAGAACGTGGGCCGCGGGTTCCAGTGAGTGATCGTTGGTCGAGTGAGTTTGTTCGGATGATCGTTGTGCGCTGAGGCGTTCTCAAGCGATACATAGAGCGATCATCCAGTTTCGGTTGGGGATCGATAGTATCTGTAGATGTGATAATCAATTCGAGGAATATATGCGGTTGGAGTGAAAAATGATTCAGCATGTCGCCCAATCCAACGAGACGACAACTACTCGCGGCCGGTGGTCTCGGGGTCGCAGCCCTCGGTGGAGGTGCGCTCGCCTATGCCGGTTCACGTGCATCGAACCAGGGTCCGACCGGGAGCGAGTCGCCCCTGCAATGGATCGGCGATGGCATGGATTCGGAAAGCGAGTCGGGCTACCAGCGAAGCTTCCTCTGCTGGTCGCAACCGCGGTATGAGTCCCGCAAAGCTGACCTCCCGGAGAGCGCAAAACAGGACTGGCAGGATGGATCGGCGTACCTTCCGAGCGATACGTTCCGCGAGGCTATTTCCGTGGAGACGGCTGTGTTTTCGAACTATTCGCCCGGTCGTGGCTTCGCGACGTCCGGCACCGTTGACGTGGATACGCTGGTGAACGCCGAATTTCCAGCGCGGGAAATCTTGCGGGGACGCGGGAACGATCTCGACGTCGCTGTCGAGCAACGAGAATCGCATCGTGGACTCGATGTCTATCGCCAGCAGTTCGTGTCTTCCGGCCTTTCCCGGGCGATCGCGGTAAACGACTCGACGTGTGTGGTTTCGAACCTTTACGAGGAGTCCTCTAAGGCTGTCGATACCGTGAAATCGATCGCGGACAACTGGTTCGATGGCTCACAGCGACTCTCCGAGACGAGCGACGCATTCGATCGGTTTACCTCGTTGCTTGATCCCGGGTTCGTGGCCAACATTTCGATTGGAGAAGCCCACACCCCGAGGGGAACCACTATCGCTTTCGACGGTGACACTGCCGTCTCCAGAGAAGTCGTCTTGGAACCGAAGATTCAATCGAACATGTGTGAGGAGCGTACCGTAGAGCAAAACATCGAGGGCGTTATGGATCAGCCGATGAGAAATCGATTCGATTCTGTCTCTAACGTGAACGTGGACATCTCCGACGGTGCCGGCGTGGTCGAACTCTCGATCCCGATCGAAGAAGTCGATCCCACCTGGGAAACTTTGGATTTCTACAGGCGAGGAGTTTTTGCCACATGTGTGGACTGAGTGGTGTCGATCGCGCTCCCCTGATCGAACATTGAGACGATCCCCGGCACGGCATCGTGGGACGGGTGGTCGATTTACATTGCACCCTCCGTCTTGCTGTTCGATCACATAGGGGCAAGACAAGAGTCCACGGCGCTACCCGGGAGACGATCTCAGGGATCGACCCGATCGAGCCACCGGGTGGGCGTATCGAGTTCGTCGTCGGTGGGGAGATTCTCCGGTTGCTCCCAGACGGCGTGAGCGCCATTGATCCCTCTCTCGGCCGCGACGGCCTCGAAGAAGGCCTTCCCGCGCTCGTATTGCTGGCGCTTCAGGCCCAGCCCGAGCAGTCGCTGGATGAGCCCGGCGACTGGCCCACGGTTGTTCCGCCGACGGTCGAGTGCGTCCCGGAGGTCCTGGTAGGGCCGATCGAACGCGTCGTCCATCACGAGTTCGGCGTACCCCTCGACGGCCGTCATCGCCGTGTTGAGTTCGGCGAAGGCGTCGCGATCAATTTGACCGTCGGCGAGGTCCCCGACAGTTTCCTCGACGCGGGTTTCGAGGTAGGTCGACAGCCACGGTGCGGCCCCGAACTCCGCGGCGTGGGTCACTTCGTGGAACGCGATCCAGCGTCGAAACCGGGGGTGGGGGACGTCGAGTTGGTCGGCAATCTCGACGATGTTGGGATGGACGAAGTACAGTTCGTGGGGGTCCTCACCGAGCAAGACGGGGTCGTACTGCCCGAGGACGTTCCGTCCGAGAAAGCCGAGCATGACGGCCATCGTCCCGGTGTTTATTGTGCGGGCGATCCCCGGAATCTCGTCCGCGCGGGCTTCGATCGGTCCCATCACGCGCTCGAAGGTCCCGATGTTCGCCTCGATCCAGTGGTTGCGGTTCAGGATCGTGACCGACTCGGGTAACTCGAAGGCGGCGTTCGTCGCCGCAGTGACCGCGTCTCTGGCTGCCCGAACGTCGGCCGCGTAGGCCTCTTCTTCGGCCGCCGTCAGGGATACCGACCCGGGATCAGTCGCAGCAGTCGCCGCCGTTGCGGCCGCCTCCCAGTCGATCGGGCCCGTTCCTGATGCCTCCCTGAGGGCCCGGGCACTTTCGAAAAGATTCATACGGTCGGTAGCCGGTCGCCGAAGATAGGGTTTCCCCCTTGGGCAGCCGTCGTAACGGTTATAGCCCGTTGCCGGCAATATTGGCCTGTTGTACGATGGCATTACATCGACGTCGTCTACTCGGGATTCTAGGGGTGGCGCTCGGGTCGGGGCTGAGTGGCTGCCTCGACGCGTCGGGAGAGGACGAATCGACGGGCACCGACAGAGACCATCGGACGACCGTCTCGATCCGCGACGGCGAGTTTTCGCCGAGTTCGTGGGAGGCTGCCGCGGGCCACGAGGTGACCGTCGTCTTCGAGAACCACGACGACCGGGACCACGTCTTGCGGGGGGACTTCGGCGACTTCGAGGTCCGCGTGCCGCCGGGCGGGACCGTCAGCCGGGCGGTGACTGTCCCGGAGAAACCCGGCGACTACGCGATCGACTGTCCCGAAACCACGGGCTCCTTCGAACTCGAGGCCGTCCCCGCCGACGTGCTGGGTGGCTGTAGCCTCGACGAGTCCAATGAGTGAACTCGTCCTCGCGCTGGTGGCTGGCGTCGGATTCGGCGTCTTCTTTCAGAAGGGCCGGATCTGCTATGCGAGCGCGCTCTCGGACTTCTTTCTGTTTCGATCGTCTCGGGGCGGCGGCGGCATCCTGCTCGCCACGCTCTTGACGACGCTCTCCTGGAGTGGTGCGTATCTCCTGGGCGGCGAAGCCGGGTTCTGGATCCCCTCGTGGGGGTTCTATGGGCTGATCGGCGGCGCTATCTTCGGCGTCGGGATGATCCTTGCGGGTGCCTGCATTACGAGTACACTCTGGCGCGTCGCCAGCGGGAGCGGCCAGTACGCGCTCGTGTTGGGTGGTGTCCTTGTGGGGTTCCTCCTCACGGGGCTGGTCCATCCCTGGCTCGCGGAGTTCTATTTCACGCCGCTGTGGCTCGGAACTGGCGGGACTGCCTTCGCCGCTCCCGTCCCCGCACCGCTCGTGGCGGTCGCATACGTCGGCGTCGTCGTTCTCGCGTACGCTGGCGTCGCTGGATCGACGACGCGCCGATTCGACGGGTCGATCGACGAAGACGAGGGGCGGATCAACGGGCTTCTCGAATCCGTACGCGTTGGATTGGCGGGCCTCGTTGCAGGCACGCGCCAGTACGTCGGGGCGCGAGCTTCGGGAATCGATGTCGCCCGCGCGTTCCGTCGCCCGTGGGATCCCCGGACCTGCGGGATCGGGATCGCGCTCACGGCGACACTCTGGATCGGCGTGTCGAGCGTCTGGACCGTTTCGGGCCCACTCGAGGACTGGGTCGCGTTCGGGTTCGGGGCGATCAGTACCGACCTGCTGGAAACTGTCCCCGGTTTCGACGCCGCATACTCCGGCAGCATCTCGCCGGGGATGGGCGTCATTGCCGGATTTCTCCTGGGTGCGTTCCTGGCGGCACTCGCCGGTGATGACTTCGAGTTTACACCGCCGTCGCGCTCGGCTGGCGTCACGCCCGTCGCTGGCGGCGTCCTGATGGGCGTCGGTGCAACCCTCGCCCCCGGCTGTAACGTGACGAACCTCTACACCGGCGTGGCATCACTGAGCATCCACGGGATCGTCGCCGGAACCGGCATCGTCCTCGGTGCGTACGCCAGTACCCGATTGCTTTTTCGTGCCCGGGGATAGCACGGCTGTTCGCCCGGTCCTCACAAGTCAGGCTTCGATTTCGATATCTTCGCCGTCGCCGGCAAGCAGTTTTCGGGCAAGAGCAATCCCGATGGCCAGGACGGCAAGTCCCAGGAGTAGAATGCCGAGGCCCGCGCCACCTGACTCGTTGTTTTCGTCCGTCCCGCTCAGTTCACCGCGGTTACTACCTCCCTCGTACTGCTTCCGGCGGGGATCGACCCGTCCTCGAAATGTAGTTCCATGAACGTGAACTCGTCCATACAGGGGGCTCGACGAGTGCTCCCAAAGAAGTTCCGCCGGGCAGGCGAGGTTTTCTTGGTGGGGCCACCCCGAATGGTCGCATGGACGACCCACAGCGGGACTTTCTCGAATCGCTCCTCGACACTGCCAGCCCATCGGGCTTCGAAACGCCCGGCCAGCGGGTCTGGATCGAGTACGTCTCACAGTTCGCCGACAACGTCAGGACTGATGACTACGGCAACGCCGTCGCGGTCCACGAGGGCGACGGGGATCGCGAGATCGCGATCGCCGGCCACGGTGACGAGATCGGCTTCATGGTCCGGGACATCACCGACGATGGGTTCCTCCAGTTGTCCCGGATCGGCGGGTCGGATCGGACGGTCACTCGTGGCCAGCACGTCACTGTTCACACCGATGCGGGGCCTGTCTCCGGCGTGGTCGGCCAGACGGCGATCCACCTGCGTGATCGCGAGGACGACAGTATCGACGACGTGGCCGAACAACACGTCGACATCGGCGTCGCCGACGGCGAGTCCGCTCGCGAGCGCGTCGAGATCGGCGATCCAGTGACATTTGCCTCGGGCCTCGAATCGCTCGCGGGGACGCGGCTGTCGGCCCGCGGCATGGACAACCGCGTGGGGATCTGGACGGCTGCCGAAGCGCTCCGAACGGCAAGCGACGCCGACGCCTCGGCGACGGTCTACGCCGTCAGCACCGTCCAGGAGGAACTCGGCCTCCAGGGCGCGAAGATGGTCGGGTTCGATCTCGATCCCGACGCCGTGGTGGCGGTGGACGTCACGCACGCGACTGATACGCCGGACGTGCCGGGGAAACGATCCAACGGCGTCGAACTCGGTGCCGGACCGGTTGTCGCGCGTGGCAGTGCGAACCACCCGCGACTCGTCGACGCACTCCGCTCCGTGGCTGACGAGGAGGGTCTCGACGTCCAGCTCGAAGCGACGGGCATCCGGACCGGCACTGATGCGGACGCCTTCTACACCCAGCGTGGGGGCGTCCCGTCGGTGAATCTGGGCCTGCCGAATCGCTACATGCACACGCCCGTCGAAGTGATCGACACGGCGGATCTGACGAACGCGGCCACGCTGCTCGGTTCCTTGGCCGTCGCCGCCGAGTCGCTTGCGCCCTTCGGCGTCGAATTCGACACCGAGTCGAGGGCCTAGTCACCAGCGAGAGGTCGTTTCGAAAGCCGACACGTTTATCAAGCCATCGCTGTCTCGTATCCGTATGAGTGATCAACCACGTGACGTTCTCGAAGAGACTGTCGGGTCGACGGTTACGGTCGATCTGAAAGGCGGCGAGGTTCTGGAAGGGGAACTTACTGGGTACGACCAGCACCTGAATCTGGTGCTGTCGGCGGGCGAAGACACAACGATTATACGCGGCGACAACGTCGTATCGATACACCTATGACCGGGAAAGGAACTCCGAGCCAGGGCAAGAAGAACAAGACGACACACGTCAAGTGTCGGCGGTGTGGCGAGAAGTCCTATCACGTCACGAAAGGCGTCTGTGCGTCGTGTGGATTCGGCAAATCCGCCAAGCGGCGTGACTATGCCTGGCAGGAGAAGGCCGGCGAATAACCCGATCGATGGACGAAAAGTGCGGTGTGGTCGGCATCTCGCTTGCGGATCGTGAGGCGGCTCGCCCGCTGTATTATTCGTTGTACGCACTCCAACATCGCGGCCAGGAGTCGGCCGGGATCGTGACCCACGACGGCTTTCAACAGCACAGCCACATCGGGATGGGGCTCGTCGGCGATGTGTTCGAACCCGACGACATCGATGGACTCGCCGGCTCAGTCGGGATCGGGCACGTCCGGTATCCGACCGCAGGCAGCGTCGATTCGAGTTGTGCCCAGCCCTTTACCGTCTCCTTCAAGAGCGGGTCGCTCGCGTTGAGTCACAACGGTAACCTCGTCAACGCCGACGACGTGCGGGACGAACTCGCGAATCTCGGCCACGCCTTCACCTCGGACGGCGACACGGAGGTCATCGCCCACGATCTCGCCCGGAACCTGCTCGAAGCCGACCTCGTCAGAGCAGTCAAACGGACGATGCGGCGAATCCACGGCTCGTATTCACTGACGATCACCCACGACGACACCGTCCTCGGCGTTCGTGATCCACAGGGCAATCGGCCGTTGTGTATCGGGGAACTCGATGATGGCTACGTCCTCGCCTCGGAATCCTCGGCTGTCGACACTCTCGATGGTGAGGTCATCCGGGACGTTCAGCCGGGTGAACTGGTCGTGTTGCAGCCCGACGGCGAGGGGTACGACACCTATCAACTCGTCGAGAACGATCGGACGGCTCACTGCTTTTTCGAACACGTCTACTTCGCCCGTCCGGACTCCGAAATCGACGGACAGCTCGTCTACGACACCCGCCGTGAACTCGGACAGAAGCTCTACGAGGAGTCGGGCATCGACACCGACGTCGTCCTGCCGGTGCCGGACTCGGGACGGGCGTTTGCCTCCGGCTACGCGGCGGCCGCCGAGGACGTCGAATTCGCCGAGGGTTTGATGAAAAACCGCTACGTCGGTCGGACGTTTATCATGCCGACGCAGGACGAGCGCGAACGCGCCGTCCGGTTGAAACTCAACCCGATCAAGAACACGATCGAGGGCAAAAGCGTCACGCTGATCGACGATTCGATCGTCCGCGGGACGACCTCGACGCAGTTGATCGACCTGTTGCGTGATGCCGGGGCCGAGGAGATCCACCTCCGGATCGGCTCACCGCCGATCGTCGCCCCCTGTTATATGGGGATCGACATGGCCAGCCGTGACGAGTTGATCGCCGGCGACCGTTCGGTCGAGGAGATCCGCGAAACGATCGGTGCCGACAGCCTCTCGTATCTCTCGATCGACGCCATCTCCGAGACGCTCGGGACGGATCGCGACGACCTCTGCCTGGGGTGTGTCACCGGCGAGTATCCCTACGACATCGACGGCGAGGCCACTGACCGGGAGATAGAACGACCGGTCATCGATGAGCCGAGTGTCGCTGACGATTGACCGTCCTTCGAGAACAGCGGTCAGTCTCGATGCTCGACCGATCGGTGGACTACCACGGAGCAACGTACAGCGCGACGTATACGACCAGGCCGAGCGTGAACGACACCGCCCAGAGCGTCGCGGCGATTCGGCCGACGCGTGGATGTGGAGTTTGGGGAAGCTCCCGGCGGTCGTACCCGTAGGCCAGTAATAACACGTAGTAGACGAGCGGCAGGCAGACGATCGCGAGCGTGACGTGGATCGCGAGGACGAGCAGATACACCGGTTCGAGCACTGATGGGCCGTCGAAGGTGGCCGTCCCTGCGACGGTAATTCGGTACAGGTAGCTGGCGAGAAACGCCACAAAGAGCCCGAACGCGGCCCCCATCCGTCGGCGGTGAGCGTCGATCGCACCCCGGTGGACCGCTCGAATGCCGGCCCCGATCGCGATGAGCGCGAGTGCGCTGAGTGCGGCGTTCAGGTGCGGGAGCGCGTCGACGGCGTCGGTTCGGGGGAGCCACGACGACGGCACCACTCCCCCAACGACGCCGAAGATCACTACCAGTGAGCTGATCGTGAGGACGGTCGTCACCGCCACCGTCCGCTCACGCACGATCGATTGCATACGTGTGACTGGCGAGGCGTTCCCAAAGGCCGTTACGATCGGCGAACTCCCCCCGCTCACCGCCAACCGGTCCGGTCGACGTGGTAATCCGACTGAATCCAGGCGTCGAAGTTCACCCGATCATAGATGATGTACAGCTGTTCGTCCGTGTGTTCGGCGTCTATTCGCGGTCGGTTCGTCCCCGACGAGTTTCCCGGTGACTCCATGCATATATCCCCCGATTTTGTATTGGTAACCCCGGTTTCCTATTCGTTCGATCCGATACACCTAGTCCTCTGAACACTATAATAAAAAACTATCGCCTGTTTCACGGGCAGCGTTATTTCCCGATCCGCTCGCGGGCCGCCGCCACGAGCAGCGGGAACGTGATCGTCGCGTCGGCGTACACCGAGGCGTTCCGGGCGGCCTTCTCCAGTTTCCCCCACGACCGCGCCTCGTCGAGCGTCGCCCCGGAGAGCCCGCCGGTCTGTGGCGGATCCATCGTCAACTGGACGGCGTAGTCGTAGGCGTCCGGACTGACCAGCATCGTCTGGAGGACGAAGTTCTTCGGGACGCCGCCGCCGACCACCAGTGCGCCGGCCTGATCCGCCTCGTAGGCGATGTCCGAGATGCCGGTCATGTCCGCCAGCGCGTCGAGCGTGAACTCGCTCGTCTGGCTGTACATCCAGGCCTGAAGTCCCAGCACGGAGTCCTGGACGGCGGGGCAGTAGATCGGCACGTCGTTCTCGTAGGCCGCGGCGGCGATGCCGGGCCCCTCCTCGACGTCCTCGCGCTCGTTGACCGCGGCGTTCGCCCGGCCGAGTTCCTCGGTCAGCCGCTGGATCGAGACGGCGCCCTCTTCCTCCAGCGTCGGGAACACCTCCGCACGGAGGTGCTCCTCGAAGGTCGTGAAGAACTCCTGGGGGAGATAGACGTTGTAGATGCGATCGACGCCCTCGTCGCGCAACTGCTCGTCGTGTTCACGGGGCGTCCGATCCTCGGCGACGGCCTCGCCGTGGTGGTGCTTGCCGCCGATGGCCTCGATGGTGTCGTGCGTGAGGTTCGCGCCCGTCGTCACCAGCGCGTCGACGTGGCCGTCCCGGATCAGGTCGGCGACGATCCGGCGCATCCCGGCGGGGACCATCGCGCCAGCCAGTCCGAGGAAGTTCGTCACCTCGTCGTCGAGCATCTCGCTGTAGATGTCGACGGCCTCGTGGAGCGTACTCGCGCCGAAGCCCCCGTTGCCGTACTCGTCGGCGAGTTCGTCGACGGTCATGCCGGCTCGCACCTCGGCGTGGCCGATCGGATCGTGATGGAACGTCTTGCGATGGTCGTCCGCGTGGTCGTCAGTCATGCTCGACTCTCGGCGGGCGAGGCGCTTGAAGCGTACGATCGCGCCCTGAGTCAGAAGCGTCCTCCTCTACTCGGGCTGGCTTCGAACCAGCCCCGCGCCACAACAGTCCGAGCGGTACGCCTCGTACTCGCGAACGAACGCACAATCGCGATATCGCCGGGCGACTTCCGTCCCACAATCGCCACACCGGAACAGCCACTCTGGGGTGGCGAACGCTCGACAGCGAACGTCCGTCTCGACTTCCTGAGCCCGGCGCTTGAATGCCGCGCCGTGGCCAGTGGTCCCATCGCGCTGGAACTGCTCGACGTGCAGCAGTTCATGGCGCAGCGTCGACTCCCACTCTGCCTGCGAAAATGCTTCGAAAGCGCCCCAGGAAAGCGAGACCGTACAGGGAAGCGGTCGACCGTCGCTGTCCGGGACGCGCTCCCAGTCGATCGGCTCGCCGACCGTCGTGTCCGGCACTTCTGGTCGTTTGACCGCTGCCGCCCGCCGGCGCGCTCGCGTCGAAACCTCCCATTCGACGAGGTCGAACCGGACATCGAGCAGCCACTCGCGACGGGCCTCACGGGCGTACTGCCGCGAGAAGGCGACCAGGTCGTCGTGGCTCTCGATCGCGTCGTATGCCAATCCCGCCATCGACGGCTGCTCGGGTGCGCTCCCTTTGAGAGATGCGATCCACTGCTCACGATACGGCCTGTCTCGATGGGACGGAAACAACGAAAACGGCGGGCGGATGGGCCGATCAGAACTCGTGGGTCCGGCGCTCGCTGACGTATTGGCCGTCGCCGCCGTCGTCCCAGACGAACCGGAAGTCGATCGTCGGTCCGTCGTCCGCCGTCTCGCGCGTGTGCACGTGGATGTCGTCGCCGTCCCGGTGATCCATCCGGTAGCCGACCCAGCTGTCGGTGCCGGGGTCAGTGAACTGGATGTCTGCCCAGTCTGCCGCGTTGGCGGGCTCGAAGGACCACTCGTGACGCTCCGCGTCGACCCGTGTCACCGTCGCGGACCAGCCGTCGCCCGCAGTACCTGCGTACTCACCGTCCCCACTCTCGCCACCGCCGTCGTCCTCGAGAGTGAACTCGACCCAGTTGACGTTGAACTCGCTGTCGTCCATCGACAGCCGCAGGACCTGCTCGCCGGCGGTGAGTTCGACGCCACTGATCGTCACCGTCGTCCAGGATTGCCAGCCACCCGTCGCCTCGAAGCTGACTGCCCCGGTCACGTCGCTGCCGCCGACTTCGGCGTGGAGTGTGCCGCCGCCGACCTGCGAGGCGACCCGGAAGTCCACGTCGTAGGTTCCGGCCTCCTCGACGTTGACAGTGTACTCCAGCCACTCACCGTCGGCGATCCAGCCGACGTTGTACTCGCCGCCCGTGGCGTCACTGACTGTCTCGATATCGACGGACTCGCCAGTGCGGACGGCACCGCCCTGGTTGGTCTCGGTCGTGTCGTTGTAGGCCACGTCCTGGCCGCCTTCGTCGTACTCCTGGGCCTGGATTCGACCGGGGATCGCGTGGGGAGCGCCCCCGTAGGGCGACTGTTCGGCCGGGTTCTCGCCGCCACCGTCGTCGCCGTCGCCCGTGCTCGTCGCCATCGAGTTCGCCGGTACGTCCAGCGTCGTCCCGTCGCTGAACGTCACCGTTGTCGCGGAGTCGTCGGCGTTGTAGGCGACGTAGGTCCGCTCGCTGCCGTCGTCGAAGACCGTATACAGCGGCGTGTCGGCGGTCACGCTCGGATCGGGCGATCCGAGTTCCCGGAGGGTGTACAGCCAGTAGCGCGTGTGCGCCGGCTCCTGGGCATCCTCCGGCGTGTAGCTGTCCGCGCGGGATTCGAAGCGGTCGATGGCGTCCTGGGGGTCCGAGAACGCGCGGTACATCCAGAGGATGTCCGGCCAGTAGGTGAACTCGCCGCCTTTGAGCGCCGCGATCTGCTCGAAGTTCCGCTCGGCCAGTGTCTCGTCCCACCCCAGGTGCATCGAGAAGCCCGACAGCGGCAGCATGTTAATCCCGTAGACGGCCTCGCTGTCAGCCGTCCACCACGTCGAGTGTGCCGCGCCCATCCCCCAGACGATGCCGGCGAAGTTCGCCTCCCAGTCGTCCGGGAAGTGCTGTTGATCGCGGTCCATCCAGTACTCCTGGATCGCCCGGGCCTGCATCGCGTACAGCGCCATCCCGAAGTCTCTGATCTCCGTGTTGCCCGTGTACTCGCCCCACTCGATCATCGCCGCGTAGGCCATCATCGCCTCCGACGAGGATTCCTGGTTGTTCCCGAGGCCGAAGCTGCCCGAGCCGTGGGCCCAAGAGTGGCCCTCGTAGACGCTGAAATTCCGGTTGAACGGGTAGCGGTCGTCGGTCCGATCCGGATTGGCGTAGTCGCGGATCAGCTCCTCGACCATGCCGCCCCAGTTCGATCGCTCGGCCCAGGCCGGATCGTGCCGGGCGACGCGTGCTGCCGCCCAGACGTAGTGGCCGAAGTGGAAGTGGTGGTCGCTGAGGTCCGTGATCGACCCGTGACTCCCCGGATATCCCTGGAGGGCCCCGACGGAATCGTCGTAGTAGAACGTCGCCTCGTCGCTGGGGCTGAACCATTCCTCGAGGCCGTCCTTGACCGTCCCCAGGAGCGCGTCCCGCTTGCCGGTCATCCCGACCTGATCGGCGACCGCGGCACACTTCGCCATCCGACTCGCGGTGTCCTTCCCGAAGCGGTAGGTGTCCTGGGTGATGCCGCCGTTGATCGACTCGCTCACCTCGTTCAGGCGCGTCTCCTGGCTCGCTCGATCATAACTCCCCTCATCCGGGAGGAACGGGAGCATGCCGTTCCACCCGTACTCGACCGAGAAGGAGTCACCGGTGAGGATTTGCATTTCGCCCCGTGCCGACGGATACGTGGCATCGAGCGTGGGCTCGGCGGAGTACTTCCAGTGATGGGGGAACAGGCCGGCGACTGTCCCCGATGTCGGGCTGTCCGGGAGCTCTTCGACCTCGAAGTTGAAGGTGGTCGTGATCGTCGCGTCGCTCTCGCTGTACTCCCACTCGAAGCGCGTGTCTCGGAGGACGTTGTACGCGTACTCCTCGTACGTTTCGAGATAGGTGCTGTCCGGCAGGACCGCGATCGAGCAGTACTCGGCCCCGGTCGTCATCGTCGTGGATCCGACGCCACTCCAGGCCGTGCCGTTCGGGGTGTACAGCCCGTAGTCGTTGCCGTTGACCGTGAGCCCGACGACGTTTTGCTTGTGGGCCCAGACGTCGACGGCGGCACCGAACTCGATCACGACCCCGCCGCTCGCGGGTTCGCAGTAGACGAACGGTGAGCCCTGTGCCATCGTGACCCGGAGGGCACTGCCGGTCCCCTCGCCGAAGACGGCACTGACTGACCAGTCCCCGTGATCGGAAAGCGCCAGGTCGGTGTAGCCGTCGCTGTCGGCGTGGCTGATCGTCATGTCCATGACGTCGTCGATCACCACGTCACCGACTTGGTCGGCGTCGTCCCAGCTGGTCGTCCAGTCGGTCGGATGCTCTACCTGGAGGCCCGCTTGCTGGGTCTTGTACGCGAGCGGATGGGCGGCGATCGTGACGTCCTCTCCGGTGATCCCTTCGAGACCAATCACCGAGTACCAGTCGTTCGTTGGAATGGGCCCGTCCCCGAAGTCTGCTGTCGTATGGCGCGTGAACTCGTGGGTATCAGCACCCGCCGGTGGTCCATCGTGATACCCACCTGTACCCACGATTGTTTCGGCACTGGCCACCCCTGCTGGCATGGTCCCAAGCGTCCCGGCCACCCCGAGGGCTTTCAACCAATTCCGCCGTGAGAGGTCGAGGTCGGGATCTTCAGCCATCAGCGGTTCCCCCCGATCGATCCCAATCGGACATCTAGCCGCGATGTGTTTCGGTTTGGTCTGGCTCTTCGTCCGTGGTTCGCTTTCCGCACCCTCGCCGTTCGGCAGTTGCGTATTGTCATTGTCTGCTCCGGTAGGCATCGACGGCCACACTACGACATTCGTCTTCAGTGAGGGGCCAGACCGAGAGGCCGCTACTCGGTCGTACTGCTATTAATGTCTCTCCCACGGCCGTCGACTCACCCCCCGACTGTGCCCCACGTCGTGGATCTCGCTCAGCGGTATCGGTGCCGTATCAAGCGCTACCGTGTTGTGTTAGTTCATAGCAATAAATAAACGTACTTGTTTTCGTCCGTGTCCCCACACCCATCTGGGCATTGGCCGGACAACGCTTTCTCGCCTGCTATCGGCCTGCCGTCCATCGGGCAGCGCCTGACTCGGCTACAGGCCGGTCGGATGGTCGACGAACGTCGTCGCTACGCCCCACTCCTCGGCGAGGCCGGCCAGCGCGCGCACGCCGAAGGTTTCGGTCGCGTAGTGACCCGCCAGGAAGACGTGGATACCGTGCTCGCGCGCCCGGTGGTAGACCTGCTGTTTGCCCTCGCCGGTCACCAGCGCGTCGACGTCCTTCGCCGCGGCCTCGTCGATCCAGTCCGTCCCGCTGCCGGTCACGACTGCCACGTCCCGTATTTCGTCGGGGCCGAAATCCAGCACCTGCACGCTTTCACCGCCGGTGTCGAGTTCGCTCGACAGTAGCTCGCGGAGCTCTCCCACCGTAAACGGCTCCCGTGCCCGGCCGCGCTGGCCGATGTACTCGCCGTCGATCTCGCCGAAGGGGGCTCGATTCCCCAGGTCGAGGACGTCGGCGAGCCCGGCGGCGTTACCGAGATCCTGGTGGCCGTCTAGCGGGAGGTGGACGGCATACAGGGCCATGTCGGCGTCGAGGAGCCGCTCGATGCGACGGTACCGCAGGTCGGTCACCCGGCCGTCGCCACCCCACAGCAGTCCGTGATGGACGACCAGCAGATCAGCGCCCGCCTCGGCTGCCCCCTCGATCGTCTCGACGGCCGCGTCGACGGCGAACGCGACCCGCTCGACGTCCCGTTCTTCGGGTCCCACCTGGAGGCCGTTCTCGCTGGCGTCGATCCCGGCGTAGGCGGCGACGTCGAGTCGGTCGTCGAAGCGCGAACACAGTTCTTGACAGTCCATACGTCGGCTTCGACGGGCCCGGCCGTAGTGATTGTGGTCGACTGGTGAATGGATGTGTCTGTCCTGTCAGTCACCGCCGTCCGGCCGGAACAGCTGATCGCCGTCGCGGTCGATCACACCGCGATCAACCAGCGCGTCGATGATCGCCTCGGTTTCGCGGCGCTCGATCTCGTAGGCACTGCCGGCGATCGTCGTGATCTCCTCAATTTCGAGCGGGAAGTCGCGGTTCTGGAGCAGTCGGACGACGCGGTTGTACGACGACCGGTCGAAGTCCTGAGCGGATGTCTCTCCAGTAGCGTCCCCAGTATCTGCAGCGTCTTCGTCATCTGTATCCTCGCTCTCTCTTGTATCGGTCGTGTCGTCGTCTCCGCTTTTGCTGTCATCAGCGTCCGGCGTCTCCTCTCGCTGATCCTCGTTGCTCACGACGTCACCTGCTGTCGGCTCGTCGGCTTCAGGTGTCCCTTCCACCTCGATGAGCGACGGCTCGTCGTCGTGGCCGAAGCCTTCGATCAGCGAGCTATCCGCTGGACGGTCATCAGTCGACTCGATTGCTTCCGTTGGTTGCTCAATATCATCGGCGGCGTCGGTGCTCTCGGACGTGACGGCATCCGGGCTGTTCCCCGCGAGCGTCGTCTGGTCAGGGTCCGTCGCCGCCGCGGCCACGCTGTCGACGATCGTCGAGAGCTTGCGCCGACACTCCGGGCACAGGACAACAGTCTGCTGGTTTTCGACGGACGGACGCAGATCGCGGGGCACGACGGGGTACTCTTCGAGCGGTGCGTCGACCGCGACGCCACAGAAGTAACACGACGCCAGTCGATCCATGTGATCTACTCGCGGCCGCGGTGGCAAAAAGCTACGCAGTTTCGACGCTGGCCGAGCACTTACTCACTGTCGTTCGCCGCGTGCTCGTAAACGAATGCTCGCAGGAGCTTCGCCGCCAGCGTGGCGGCCTGGCCCTCGTCGCGGTCGTTGACCTCGACCACGTCGAAGCCGTCAGCGTGGGGTGCGACCGACCGAACCACGTCCTGGATCTCCCGTGGCGTCAGTCCGAAGGGCTCCATCGTCCCGGTGCCGGGTGCGAACCCGGGATCGACGGCGTCGACGTCGACGCTGAGATAGATCGATTCGTTCGCGAACTCCGGCGTCCACGCGCTCACTTCCTCGGGCGGGACGACCGTCACGTCCGCAGCGTCGGCGCGCTCCCACTCGGCTTTGCTGCCGGCTCGTGCCCCGAGGATCACCGCGCGATCGGCGACCTCCAGGGCGTGGCGGGTGACCGTCGAGTGACTCAGCGGGTTGCCGGCGTAGGCTGCCCGGAGGTCCAGATGGGCGTCGAGACAGACGAAGACGTCCGGCTTGACGCTCCGAACGCCCGCGACGGTGACGGTGTGCTCGCCGCCGATCAGGACGGGAACGATTCCGTCGGCCCGCAGGTCGTCGAGTTCGCCTTCCAGAAAGGTGAGATACTCGGCAGCGTCGTCGACAGCCCCGACGGCCCCGACGTCGCCGTGATCGCTGACGGCGCAGTCGGTGAAGTGACGGTCAGTGTGGTGGTCGTAGTCCTCGAAGGTGGCCGCGAGTTCCCGGACGCGAGTGGGGCCAAACCGGGTGCCGGGCCGGAACGTCGTCGAGACGTCCAGCGGCGCACCGACGACCGCGTAGTCGGCCGGCTCCCGGTCGGCACTCGCGCCGGGGAAGGCCATTATACGATCTTTCGCTGCTCTTCGAGTTCGAGGTACTCGATCTCGTCGTCGGGCGAGAGACTCTCGTCTTCGGGGACGCGCATCGTGAACGTCTCGTAGGTTTCGAGATCCATGACCTGGGCGTCGTTGCCCGAGACCGAGACGACCTGGCCCTGTTTGCGCTCGATGATCGGGACCCAGATCTTCGCGTCGACCGGCTGGGAGAGGCTGCGCTTTTTCCCGTCGAAGACGCCCTTGCCGTCGATGCGGGCCTTCGCACTGCCGTGTTTGCCGGGTTTGGCCGTACTGTAGGACGTGATCTTACACGGCTCGTCGTCCATCATCACGTAACTCCCCTCGTCGAGTTCCCGAACCTCGGTCTGCTGTTTTGCCATGTGGCGGGATTATCCGGGGACGAGTATAAACGGTTTGGAACGCGTCGGGGTGCGTTTCGGTCGGTTTCGATCGCGTCAGGTCCAGCGATCTTCCTCGGCCACTTTCGCGTCCGCCTCGTCGATCGGTCCGTCGGCCCCGATCGGTGGTGACTCTGTCTGCTCATTCGACTCTCGCTGTCGCATCTTCTGGCGGGTGAACTGCGGCGTTGCCCGGATCGACCGGCGCTTGCGGAACGACCGATAGAGCGCAAACAACGCCACGGTTGTCACGAGCGCGGCGAGCAGCGTGGCTCGCACTGTCGAAAGTGAGTACAGCACTGACGTCGAGACGAGTCCGCCGGCCGCGATCATCCCCAGGATCAGCCGAGTCGCCAGAATATCCAGGAGATTGTCCGAGTCCTCGATGTCCGCCCGGACGTAGAAGTCGTCGCGGTCGATCCGATCGAGCGTGGTTTCGAGCTTCGGTGGCACCCTGACGGCTGACCGACCGGCGTCCCGAACCTCGGTGACGCGATCGGAGACGAACTGTCGGGCGCTCTCTTCGAGGTACCCCTCCTCGCGCAGGAAGTCAGTCGCGACCGAGATGAAGTCGAAGTCGGGGTCAAGCGTGACGGCGACCCCCTCGACGACAGTTGCGACTCGGAGGACCAGTGCCAGGTTCTCCGGCAGCCGAAGCGGGAACTCGTAGATCGTGTCCTCGACGCTCTGGATGATCTGCTGGACGCGGTACTGCTCGATTTCCTCCCCGCGGGCGTCCGCGATGGCGAGTTCCATCACGTCGGCCATGACCTGCCGATCGACCTCCGGGCTGAGCGTCCCCATCTCGATGAGCGCATCCAGGATGGCGTCGATGTCCTGCTCGGCGACGGCCATGTAGAAGTCGATGATCCGGTCCTGGAGGAACGAATCGACTCTGCCGCTCATCCCGAAGTCGTAGAATACGAGCGTCCCATCGTCTTGCACGGCGAGGTTTCCGGGATGGGGATCGGCGTGATAGACGCCGTCCTCGACGATCATCTGGAAGTACGCCCGTTCGAGCGTCTCCGCGAGTTGCGTCCGGTCGATGCCCTTCTCGTCGAGTTCCTCGACGTCGTTGATCTTCGTGCCCTCGACGTACTCCATCGTGAGCACGCGCTCGGTCGAATGGGATTCAACCACCGGGGGAATACGAACCCGGTCATCGCCGGCGAAGTTCTCCCGGATCTCGGTCAGCATCCGGGCCTCGCGTTCGTAGTCCATCTCCTGGCGGATCGTCTGGTCGAATTCGTCCGCGAGCGTCTCCAGGGAGAACGACCGGGCGTCATCGACGAAGTAAAGCAAGATCGGGAGGAGCCACCGCAGCACCCGGAGGTCGGCCTGGACTAACTCCTCGACACCCGGGCGTCGGACTTTGACGGCGGCCGGATCGCCATCGATTTCGGCGTAGTAAACCTGTCCCAGGCTCGCCCCGCTGATCGCCTCGGTGTCGAAGTCGCTGAAGCGCTCCTCAACGGGACCAAGCTCATCCTCGAGGACGACCCTCGCGTCGTCCCAGTCGGCCGGCGGAACCCGATCCTGGAGTTTCGAGAACTCGGTGACGTACTCCGGGGGCAGGACGTCCGGCCGGGTCGAGAGCATCTGCCCGAGTTTGATGAACGTCGGCCCCAGCGTCAGCAACGACTGCAACAACGTCGATGCGCGCTCGTGGCGCTGGGCCGACGACACCGACCGGCTCGATCCGAACAGGAGGAACCGGCGGCGGTCGCGGGCGTACGTCAGCGCCAGCGGCAGGAACTCGACGAGGACGGTGAGGAACCGTCGATAGGAGCGAAGGGACACCGACTCGACACCCGCCTCAGGCGTCCTCGATCGGGATCGGCTCGGTTTCGGCCTCGGACATCTTCGGGAGGGTGATCTCGAGGACGCCACGGTCGACTGCACCCGAGATCCCGTCGGCCGCCACGTCCGGCGGCAACGGAAGCTCCACGTCCAGGAACAGCGATCGATCTTCGGCGACGTACTCGAAGTCGGTCGGGACGTCCTTGGCTCGGCGCGCCTCGATGCTGAGCCGGTGGCCTTCGGTCTGTGCGTCGACCGTGTCGGCGGTCGCCCCGGGCAGGTCGATCACCAACAGGTAGGCCGACTCCGACTCCAGGAGGTCGGCAAAGACGGCGTCCGGAAGGTCCGACAGTGCATCGCGGAGTGCTGACATACCAACCCCTTTGGACGGTAGGGCCAAAAACACGGTGGTCCCGTCACTCTCGTCGATCACCACTCGCACTTTCGGCTGTCACATGTCCCCTGGGCGATACAGGGGAGTTCGGGCGGAATCGCCACGAGACAGATCGGGGAGAGCATCGAACGGTCGACATCACAAAGGTTAGAAGTCCACGCACGAAAAATCAGCCCAGTAATGACAGCCGACGCCACGGGAGACGTCGAGACCCTCGTCGAGCGCGCCGAGGAGGAGCCGACGTCTGTGACGGTCGCGGACATCCGCCCGTACCTGGAGGCCGACGAGGATATCACGCGCAAGCGGGCACTGGACGTCTGCCAGGCAGTCGCCTACGTCGACTCCGAGCGGATCGCTCCGCTGATCCCGGATCTGCTCGACTTTGTCGAGGACGACTTTCTCGCGGTCAAACACTCGGCGCTCGGTGCCATCGGCCATCTCGTCCCGGACGAGCCGGACGCCGTCGCCGAGGGGGCCGAGAAGCTCACCCGGGAACTGAGCGGGAAAACACCGCTGACACGGTTCCTTGCGGCGAAGTCCGTCGCTTTTCTCGCCTTCGAGCGCCCCGGTGCTCTCGTCGACCACGTCGACGCACTCGTGGCGGCCTTGGATCAGGATGGGCCGACACTTCCGGACGAGCCCGCGGGGTCTCAGTTCACCGGCCCTGACGATCCTGTCCGCGAGGAGATCGGGAAAAACGTCGCTCAAAACGAGAACGCCCGAGAACTCGCCGCTAAAGCACTTGTCGCGGTGGCCGAAACCGATCCCGACGCGATCGTCCCCCACCTCGAGGCGCTTGGACCGTACGTGGACGACCGAAACGAGATCGTCTCCGGCCCCCTCATCGAGATCGTCTCGACGCTGGCGGCTGATGACTACACGATCCCAGACGGCATCGCCGAGCGTGTCGAATCCACGCTCCCCGACGGCTCGACGCAACTCCGGGCGCGATCACTTCGAGCGCTTGGCTATCTCAGCGCGACTGACGCCGCCGATACCGTTCGGACAGTCGCCGAGGAAGCCGATGATGAGGAACTGGCCGCCTTCGCAGCGGACACCGCGGAGTGGCTCGAATCGGCCGACGACGGGTGACCGGTGACTGACTCGGAAACCGATCACCGCCGATGTGTCGATATAATGTTTCCGATATTATATGCATCTCACGTCACAGTCGATTAGTCGATTAGTCGATCCGTCGTGTCTATGACGGATCAATTCCCAGGTATAATTCATATAGGCCGGTAAATAAACTCTCCCTTGACATGGATAGATAACAATATTTATTATGATGCGGTATCGACTTTTCCCCGGACAATGGCTACAGAGGACTCTCCCGATAAGTTCGAGGATGTGGTGAACCGCCGTAACTTCATGCGGATAGCGGGTGTGACGGGCACCGCCATGCTCGCCGGGTGTGGTGACGGCGAAACCGACACAGATACTGGAACAGAGAACGGTGGCACCGAAAACGGTGGCACTGAGAACGGTGGCACCGAAAACGGTGGCACCGAGAACGGGGACGGACCGGATGTCTACGACGAGACAGTCGAGTCCGTCGCCGCCCGTTCGATGGACCTGCTGGACTGGAACGCCCAGTACGCTGGTTGGCCGAACATCTGGGGGCGCTGGCTCGCCTACGAGCGCTATGCCCAGTACAACATGGTGGAAAACGAGTGGATCCCGCGGCTCATTCAGGACTGGTCGATCGACGGGACGACCATCACGATCAATATCCGGGATCCGCACAACTACGCCGACGGCGACCCGGTGACGGCCGAGGACATCAAAGCCAACACCGTGATGAACCTCGCCACCGGGGCCGCGTTCGCGAACGTCTTCGAGTCGTTCAACGAACCCGACGAGAAGACCCTCGAGATCCAGACCAACAAGGAAGTCAACCCGTCGATCCTCGAGTTCACGATCCTCTCGCAGTTGCAGCAGGCGAAGATGGCAGAGCCCTACGACGAGCTCTACCAGCGCTACTGGGAGGACAACGAGGACGGCGTCTCCAGCGACATTCAGGGTCGGGAGCCCCAGGAGCCCGACTACGTCTCCGGGATCTTCTCCCAGAAGAGCAAGGACTCCGAGCAGTACATCATGGAGCGCAACCCCGAGCACCCTGACGCGGGCAATGTCAACTTCGAGGAGTACCGGTTCCCGACCTACTCTGGCAACCAGAGCAAGTGGGAGGCGATGATCGGCAACAACGTGGATACCGTGATGAGTATCTTCACCCCGTCGAACATCCGGACCCAGCTTGCCGACCACTGGCAGGAGTACAACTTCCCCGGCTACTGGGGCGTCGGCTACGTGTTCAACCACGACACGGATGCCGCGCCGCACATTTCGAAGCGAGCGGTCCGGCAGGCGATCACCCACGCTATCAACCGCGAAGAGGTCGTCACCGCCGCGGGCGCACAGGTCAAAGAGGCCTTCCCGACCCCGGCCGCCATCTCCGCGAACGTTCAGGACGAGTGGATCGACGTGGGTGGCACGTTCACCGCGATGCAGGGCGGCGCAGAGAAAGCCGCCGAGATCATGCAGGAGGCCGGCTACGAGCGCAACAACAGCGGCAACTGGGCCATGGACGGCGAGACAGTCTCGTTCACCGTCGACGTGCCAAGTAGCTGGAGTGACTGGGTCACCGCGACCCAGGCCGTGGTCCCGCAGCTCCAGAACGCCGGCTTCGACGCGGAGATCAACCGTGTCAACAACATCAACACGGTCGTCTCGAATGGCGACTTCAAGATGGCGGCCCGTCCGTGGTCGCCCGGCAACGCGCGCTCCTCGTTCCCGTACTTCCCGCTGAACTGGGTCTTCGGTCGTGCCTACAACAACGCCCACAGCTACCCAGGTGGCGAGGAAGGCGAGGAGATCACGGTTCCGGCGATGGACGGCGACGGCACCATGTCGGTCAACATCCAGCAGCGCCTCGACGACCTCTCGACAGCACAGGGCGACGAAGTCGGGGAAATCGTCGAGGAACTCGCGTGGGTTTCCCACCAGGACATCCCGTACCTGCCGGTCATCAACAAGCGAGAGCAGTCGTTCATCAGCAGGCGGCGGCTTTCGGCCCCCGACAACGACGAGCCAGCCGGTAACGTCAAGTGGCCGACGTTCTATGCCCCGCGTGTGGGGAAGATGCAGTGGCAGGGCGAATAACGCGCGACCCCGGCGTATCGGTCTGATCGAACAATCATTTATCAAATTTAGAATACCCGATGGTAAACTACTACCTCAAACGGACGGCGAAGGCGATAGTGACGATCTATATCGTCATCACCCTGAGCTTCGGCCTCACCCGAATGCTTCCGGGTAATCCGGCAAGCAGAATCAGAGGACGCCTCTCATCGATAGGGTATACCGAAGAACAGATCCAAGTCGTCCTCTCGAACCTCGGATACAATCCGAACGTACCGCTTCAAGAAAAGTTCGTCGAATACATCGCTGGGCTCCACCAGGGTAGCATGGGGTCGTCTATTCAGGTTTCGGGTGGTGGTGTTCCCGTCACGGAAATTGTCGCGTCCCACCTCCCGTGGACGATCCTGATCACCGTGGTTTCGATCGTCCTCTTTTTCGCGATATCGATCACGCTCGGCGCGGTCATGGCCTACCGGGAAGGGTCTCGCTTTGACTCGGCCAATTCGGCGCTCGCGATCTTCGCCAGTGGGATCCCCTTCTTCGTCATGGCGATCCTCCTGGTGTTCGTCTTCGGGCAGATCCTCGGTTGGTTCCCGACCGGACGGCGCTACTCGCTTGATGTGGATCCCGGATTTAATTTCGCGTTCCTCCACAGTGTGCTCTATCACGCGACGCTTCCGATCGCGGCGATCGTCCTCTCGCGATACGGCGTTCGCGCGCTCGCGATGCGTGGGAACAGTATCTCCATTCTCGGGAAGGGCTACGTCGAGGTCGCAAAGCTCAGGGGCCTTCCCGAACGCGTCATCGCGCTCCGGTACGTCGGCCGCAACGCCGTCTTGCCGATGTACACCGGGATGTTGCTGTCGTTCGGGTGGGTCCTCGGCGGGACGATCGTCCTCGAGGACGTCTTCCAGTACCAGGGACTCGGCTATCTGTTGTTCCAGGCGTACGACTACCGTGATTACCCCGTCCTGATGGGGGCGTTCCTGGTGATCACACTGTCGCTGGTGGTCGGCATCTTCCTGGCGGACCTCTCGTATGGGTTCGTCGATCCGCGGATCAAGACGGGTGATGAAAGTGAGTCATTCTGAATCGGAGACGTCGACAGACGAACTGCAATGGACCTACGACGCCGAGGACGCCGTCGAGGTGACGCTTCGCGATCGGATGCAGGAGTTCTATCGGAACCGCATCTACGAACCGGGCGTCGTGGTGTTCGACGACTGGCGGTTCATCGTCGGGGGATTTATTCTCCTCATGTACGTCCTCGTCGCGACGATCGGCGTCTGGCTGGTTCCGTATCCGAACCAGCCCAGTCCGTTTACGGCGGAAATGCGACTGGCACCCGCTTTCGACTGGCACAGCCTGCTGAACATCGGCGGCTTCAACCTCGCGTACCCGACGTTCCACGACCTCGCAAACCCGCTTGGGACGACCCAGACCGGTCGGTCGATCTTCGGGCTCGTCGTCCACTCGACGCCGAAGATGATGATCATGGTCATCTCGGGCGGTGTCTTCGCGACCGTGATCGCGACGCTCCTCGGGACGGTTGCGGGGTACAAGGGTGGCCGTGTCGACGGCGCGATCTCGATGTTCATCGACATCGCGATGACGATCCCCGGCCTGCCGCTCGTGATGGTGCTCGCGCTCGCGTTCAAGGACCTGACGGTCTTCGGGATCGGCATCGGCTTCAACCAACTCGGTGCGCTCCCGGAGCCGTTTAACGTCCTCCGACCGGCGACCATCGGGATGATCATCATGATCAACTACTGGGGCGGGCTCGGACGGGCGATCCGCTCGCAGGTGTTGACGCTGCGCCAGGAGAACTACGTCGAGGCGTCCCGGACGATGGGCGTCAGCTCCTGGAAGATCATCTTGAAGGACGTGATCCCGAATCTGATGCCGTACATCCTGATCAACTTCGTCAACGCGGCCCGGTTCGTGGTCTTTTCGGCCGTCGGGCTGTACTACCTGGGCGTCCTGCCGACGGACGTCGCCAACTGGGGCGTCATGATCAACGACGCCTACCGCCAGGGCGCAATCGCCGGGCTCAGCATCTGGAACTGGCTGTTCCCGCCTGTCGTCGCCATGTTGATCCTGGCGCTTGGGCTGATCTTGCTCTCCCAATCGCTGGACCGCGTCTTCAACCCGCGGGTCCGGACGAAACTGTCGTCGTTCGACGAAATTGATTCTGATGACGACGATATCGAGGAGGTTATGAACGAATGAGTATTGATAACGCGACTGCGGAGTCTGACGAACAGCCACTCGAAGTCGAGAAAGTCGAGAAGCCCGACCCGATCATGCGCCTCAACGACGTTCGGGTCACCTTCGAGATGGATCGGGGTATCTCGCGGGTCCTCGACGACATCAACCTGGACATCGGTCGCGGCGAAATCCTCGGCATTGTCGGCGAGAGCGGTGCGGGCAAGTCCACGTTGGTCTCGGCGATGATGGACTCCGTCGAGGAACCCGGCGTGCTCGAAGGGTCGATCGAGTACCGTCCTTCGGAGGGCGAAGCAGTCGACATCCTCGATTTCAACGACGAACAACTTCGCCAGTGGCGCTGGGAAGAGGTCGCGATGGTCTTCCAGGGGGCGATGTCTTCGTTCAACCCTGTCAAACGGGTCAAGGCCCACTTCGTCGAGACGCTGAAGGCCCACGATCAATCGGTCGAAGCGGGCATGGAGCGGGCGCGCGATCTCATCGCCGACCTCTACATGCAACCCGACCGCGTGTTGAACGCCTACCCGCACGAACTCTCGGGTGGGATGCGCCAGCGCACGCTGTTGGCCCTGGCGATGGTGCTCGATCCCGAGATGTTGATCATGGACGAGCCGACCGCCGCGCTGGACCTGCTGATGCAGCGGTCGATCCTCCAGCTCCTCCGGGAGCTGCAACAGGAGCACGACATCTCGATGGTGTTCATCACCCACGACCTGGCGCTGGTGGCCAGCCTGGCCGATCGCCTCGCGGTGATGTACGCCTTCCGGATGGCCGAGGTCGGACCCAAAGAGCAGATGCTCAGAAACCCCGGCCACCCCTATACGCGGATGCTGTTGAACTCGACGCCGGACATCGACGCGCCGATCGATCAGAACCGCTCGATCGAAGGGTCGAGTCCGGACCCGTTGAACGTCCCCCAGGGGTGTTCGTTTCATCCCCGGTGTCCGCTGGCTGAGGAGGCCTGTCTCGAGGCCGAACCCAACCAGTTCCTGCTCGAGGACGACCACGGGGCCGCGTGTTTCCGCTGGCAGGAAGCCCAGGAATCGATGCCGCTGGTGTACGAGCAGGACCTCGAAAGCGTCGAAACCAGCGAGGGGGCGGAAACTTCGACCAGCGCCAGGCGCTCGTCGGACGAGGAACCCCTGATTTCCGTCAACGATCTCGAGGTCCACTTCGAGCAGTCAGAAGGGCTCATCGAGTCGCTGTTCGGTGACGAACCGGATGTCGTCCGCGCAGTCGATGGGGTCAACCTCGACATCTACGAACAGGACGTAGTCGCGCTGGTCGGCGAGTCGGGTTGTGGGAAGACGACGCTGGGGAAGTCGATCCTCGGCCTGCAGGAACCCACCGGTGGGTCAATCGAGTACCGGGGGGTCGATCTCTGGGAGGCAAAACGGGGCAACGCCGATGTCTCCTGGGACGAGATCCGGAAATCCCTGCAGATCATCCATCAGGACCCGGGGAGTTCGCTCAATCCCAATCGTCGGTTGAAATCGATCCTGTCGGTTCCGCTCAAGCAGATCCACCCCGAGATGTCCACCGGGGAACGGCTGGATCGCATCTACACCCTGATGGAATACGTCGGGTTGACGCCGGCAGAGGAGTACGGCGAACGGTATCCCCACCAACTCAGCGGTGGAGAGAAACAGCGCGTCGCGCTGTGTCGGGCGCTGTTGATGAACCCGGACCTGATCCTTGCCGACGAGGCCATCTCGGCGCTGGACGTCTCCCTGCGCGTCGAGATGATGGATCTGATGCTCGAACTCCAGGAGGAGTTCGACACCTCGTTCCTGTTTATCTCCCATGACCTCTCGAACGCCCGGTATCTTGCCCAGAAGTCCGGCGGCCGCATCGCCGGGATGTATCTGGGTGAGTTCGTCGAGATCGGGCCGGCCGAGGCGATCACGCAAAACCCCTCCCACCCCTACACGGACGTCCTGCGGTGGGGGACGCCCAATATCGATCCCGAGAAGGCTGAGATCGGCGAGATGCCGATGCGGAAGATCGACATCCCAGATCCGATCAATCCGCCCTCGGGCTGTCGGTTCCATACCCGCTGTCCGGAGGCCCGCGAAGCGTGCATCAAGGAGAAGCCCGCCGACCAGCAGATCGACGCCGACGGGTTCCACACCGCGAGTTGCTTCCGGGAGTACGGTGAGGACCACCCTTACTGGGATAGCGATCCGGTCACCGACGAGATGATCGACGACTGATCGGCCGCCAATCTTCCGCTTTTCGCCCGTCCCGTTGGTTGTCCGGACAACCGGTTTCCAGCACCCGTTGCGCTGGAGCGTGATATCTCGATAAGACGCTTGGTTATTCGTCTGGACGGTCTTCCGGCCGCCACTCGCCACGTCGCCGTTTGTTTTTCGCACAGCGCCACTGGAGGAATACCGTAATCGAAGTTGCTACCAGTACGAGGACCAGGTCGATCAGCGCGATGTAGTACGACGGCGATCCCACAGTCGTGAACGCCAGCGAGAAGACTGTGAGGACCAGCAGGACAAACAGGGCAGCGAACAGGAACCGGAGACGAGGCATGTAATCACAGACGGTGGTCCAGAATTCCTCTTTCATACACCTACCGAGTACAGGGTCAGCGGCATAACTATTGGCTATCCCTTTCGACGGGCCCGGTGGCACGGAGGGCCACGCTCACACGCGACCACTGGCCGGCCCGACCCGTCTCGTGGGACGATTTCACGTTATACAACCACCACTGCCAGTGCCAGCAGGCCCACCCCGATCACGACCGGAACGCTGCCGATCTTTGCCACGTCCCAGGCGACGCCGCGTTCGCGGCCGTCCGCAATGAGAAACCGGCGGACACCGTCCCCGTTGATGACGACGTTTACTTCGCCACCACGATGGCCTGCCCCGGCGTCGTAGTGGGCACGGCCATAGACGTAACACTTCTCGCCAGGGTCGAGCCGTCGTTCGACGAACCGCTGGTCGTTCCCGATCTTGAGTTCCGTTACGCCGAGATCGATCGTGCCGTCCTGGGCAGCGACGTCCGGATTCTCGGCGACGAACTCGGCAAGTCGATCGGGCAACGGCGTCCCGCCGGGGACCGTGACCGTCTGTTCCTCGAGGTGACGAACCGAGCCGGCGGGTTCGACGCGACAGCTGGCCGTGTCGTCGGCAAGCCGGAACGGCCCGCCCACAAGCCCCTCGTCCAGGGTTTTCCAGTGGGTGTTCGTTCCCTCGCCTGCGTTGGTCGTCCGGTGTTCCTGTACTTCCCATTCACAGACGAGGCTCGGTGAGCCGGAGATCGGTGATTCGACCGTTCCCCCATCCGGCTTCGCGATTCCCTGGACTTCGACCGGGCCGAGTTCGTTCGGCAGCTCGAAGACGGCAAGGGGCTCACCGCGATGGATCTGCCACGCGAACCACAGTTCTCGTGCCCCAAGCGCGAGAAGGGCCACGCCAGCGACGGCGAGACCGCCGGCGAACAGGAGGGCTCCTGATACCATGCTCCGGATTTCTCAGGCCTGTCGAATCAACGTTGTGCTGTCCGGCACGCAACGGGAGTGACGACAGTCGGATTGCCAGCGGGCTGAACCTTAATATTCATGCTGTCCTGCGTTACCGTATGGAAGACGAAGCCTGGCGCTCGATCGACGTGATCCACGACAACAAGGGCGAACCTCATGTCATCCAACAGAAGGTAAAGGTGTTTACGGCTGGTGTCACCGAGGAGTCAAGCGGCTACACGAAGCCGACCGTAGACCATCGACTGGTCCCGCTGGCCGACGTCACGAAGTGACCCTCGCGACGAGCCAGGGGCTCAGTGGGATAAATAGTGTATTAGGAAATCGCGAGTCGCGTCGAAGCCTTACTGGCGGACGACGTTGGTCGCGCGGGGGCCCTTCTCGGCCTGTTCAATGTCGAATTCGACTTCCTGTCCTTCCTCGAGGTCCGGGCCGCCGACGTCTTCCATGTGGAAGAATACGTCTTCGTCCGCATCCTCAGTCTCGATGAAACCGTAACCGCCAGTGTCGTTGAAGAAATCGACCGTACCAGTTGCCATTGCAATTCTACCAATGGGAGCCCGATGTATAAGGCTTCCGAGGGATGGCGTACCACGGGTTATCGGGACACGACCCGTGGGTGTGCAAGCCATCCACGCACGGCGATTATCACTCGTCACTTTCGCGGAGCGATTCGTGGATGCCGAGTACCAGCGCGGGGACGACGAGCATGAACAAGTGTTCCTCGATCGGGATCGCCAGCAGGTCGATCCCGGTCCGTAGTTCGATGGCGAACACGCCCACTTCGAGCGTGTACCAGTCCCAGACGTACGCCAGCGGATAGACGACTGCGATTGTCCGGCCGGCCCGCGCGAGAGCGTCGGCCCGGACGAGCAACGCCAGTCCGAACGCGCCAAAGGCGATCTCGGTCGCGAGGTAGGTGTACGGGCCGAGGACGCCGATGTCGATGGGCAATGGACCGGTCATGGGCCGATACCACAGCGCGACCAGCAACAGCGCGAGGAAGACGTACGCACCACGGACGAGCAGCATCGTCGCCAGACGTGGCTCGGCGCGACGCGCGATAGCGGCCACGGCCCCGAACGCGAAGACTGCGAGAATCGTTCCCGTCGGGAACACACCTACGGCAGCGAACACGGCCACACCGAGCAATCCAGCCGCCAATAGCCCTTCCGCCAGTCGGCGTGCGCGCGTCGGACCGAGGACGACGGCTACAGTTCGTTTGTCGATAGAGCGGTCGTACCCCAGATCCTGGGCGTCGTCGATGATCTTGATCCCCAGGAGGACAGCAAGCAACACGCCAGCCAGTCCGAGGACGGTCGGGGTCACTGTGCCGGCCCCGGCGGCGTAGGCACCCACGAGCGACAGCGCGATCCCGGCCGGGTAGCCCCCGGTCGCCGTGACCGGGTTCGTGTCCAGTTGCGGCGCGTGAAAGTACCCCAGTGCCCACGTCGGCGCGGTCAGCGCGGCGGCCGCTACTCCCGCGGTCAGGAAGACGCCTGCCAGCGCCACCGCGAAGAGGATGCCGGCACCGACCAGCGCCAGTCGACACCCGCCGACCGATAGCGGGTGGTCGTCGTCCTCGCCGCGGACGAAGAAGTCGACGTAGCCATCCTTGACGTGGGCGGTGTAGACCGCTGCGAAGATCGCTATTGCGTGGGCCGCGACGACTGTCGGCGTGAACGTCCCCGTGGCTCCGGCAGCGAGTAGTGAGCCCGTCAACGAGACGGCCACCGGCGGCAGCATGAACACCGGATGGACCTGTGACGCCAGCGCACGGACTGCCGCCGCTGGACCGGGACGGTGACGGGCGATCGACATACCTGTTCCTCGGTATCGATCCGCAAAGACGTGTCGCCGCGTTCAAATGTTGCTGCGGAACCGATGGTTCACCCACCGTCGGCTCCGACACTGGTCTCGGCCCCGGTGTCCAAGTAGATCCGGCCCGATGGACGGCTATGTCCGAGACCGCCGTCGTCTGGCTGCGTCGCGACCTGCGAACGCGGGATAACGCGACGCTTGCGGCCGCCTGCGCTGCCGATCGCGTCCTGCCCGTCTACTGTTTCGAGCCGCGCCGGTACGGCCAGCGTGCCTTCGGCGGAGCAGCGTCGTTCGAATACGATGGGATCGGGGCCGGTCGCGCACGGTTCGAGCGCGAGGCCGTCAGGGACCTCCGTGACCGACTTCGCGAGACCGGCAGCGATCTGTTCGTCCGCCACGGCCGCCCCGACGCGGTGCTACCAGCGATCGTTGATCGCGTCGACGCCGACCGCCTGCACTGCCAGACCCTCGCTATCCCGGAAGAGCGCACTAGCGAACAGCAGGTCCGGGCGGCGCTACCGGAGGCGGTCACTGTCGAACGCCACTGGACGCACACGCTCCACCACGTCGAGGACCTGCCGACCCCCTACGACGAGATGCCCGACACCTTTACCCCCTGGCGACAGCAGCGTTCGCGATCCGATCGAGGCACCCGCGGTGCCGCCGGTTCCAGCGGACGCGCCACAGCCGGGGCCGATCCCGGAACTCGCCGATCTCGGCGTCGTCGGCGACGTCCCCGACGACGACCGAATGCCCCTCGACTTCGAGGGCGGGGAGACCCCGGGGCAGCGTCGGCTGGAACAGTACGTCTGGGAGACGGACTCCCTCCGGGCGTACAAGCAGACGCGTAACGGGCTGATCGGGCGGGATTTCTCCTCGAAGTTCTCGCCCTGGTTGAACCTCGGCTGTCTCTCGCCACGGGACGTTCATCAGACCGTCCAGGACTACGAGCGCGAGCGCGTCAGCAACGACTCGACGTACTGGCTGAACTTCGAGTTGCGCTGGCGGGACTTCTTCCAGTTTCAGTTCGCCAAGTACGGCGGGAAACTCTTCACGCCGGGTGGGATCCGCGAACGAACGGACCTGGACTGGCGGCGCGACGAGAGCGACTTTCGGCGCTGGCAGGAGGGGCGGACTGGGGTACCGTTTGTCGACGCTGCCATGCGGGAACTCGCGGCGACGGGGTACGTCAGCAATCGCGCCCGCCAGAACGCCGCATCGTTTCTCGTCCACGACCTGGGGATCGACTGGCGGTGGGGCGGGGCCCACTACGAGCACCACTTGCTCGACTTCGATCCCGCCTCGAACTACGGCAACTGGGCGTATATCGCGAAGGTCGGCAACGACAGCCGCGAGGGTGGCTTCGACGTGCTCAGCCAGGCCGAACGCTACGATCCCGGGGCGGAGTACGTGCAGCGCTGGTGCCCGGAACTGGACGGGCTTGTGGACGCGTACGCCCGCGAGCCCTGGCTGATGGACGAGGCCGTGCAGCGGGAGCGGGGTGTGGTGCTCGGCGAGGACTACCCCGAACCGATGGTCGATCCCGAGCGGTTGTGAGGAGGGCGACCTGACTCAGATCCGTTCGGGCCATTGTCACTTACTTGCGGCTGTTCGCCCAGCGCCGGGGCCTCACAACGAATTTATTGCTCCGCCTCAAATACTGACAGCATGGAACAAAATCCGGTTGAGGATAATTTTATCACCCGCATCATCCTCGGTTTCGTCGTGCTCTATGCGATGCTTATTGTGGGTAGTTCGGTTGGAAACATGTTTTCGACGGATAATGGATATGTAGCATTGATCGGCTTTGTCATCGGGGCCCTCTTCGTTTTCGTGATTTTTGCGGCCCTGTACAGCAGGTACGATCAATCATACAATAGTTAATTATGGGAGTACTGTCCTCTGTTGTGCATTTTTGCAACTACTGTTCGGCCCGTTACTGGAAACGGTGACTGACTGGGGGGCCGGGCGTCGAAAGCGATTACTGACGGCTGCCCGAAGACGAAAATATGACCGCACGCTTCCCCGAGAACCGCAAGCACAACCTGGCAATCGAGTTCTCCCGGTACGCCGAGTTCGGCGTTGGCGACGTCCTCGAAACCGACGATGGCGAGGAAGTGACCGTCGAGGATTTCGCCTTTCGGTTCGAGACCGACGACTTCGTCTACTGGTTCGAGCAACTCGATGGCTCCTACACCGAGAGCGAGATCGAGGAGTGGGCGCTGGTGTCGGAGGGGGAGCGCGAGGAGTACGTCGATCCCGGGTTCGAGAGCCAGCAGATCCCAGATCCGGACGGCGCTGACGGATCGTCATGACGACCGACCCTTGCGACGGGTGTGGCGACGAGGTGCGGATCGCCGGCGGGATCGGCGACATGTGGAGTTCGTCGCAGTCAGCTACCGGCGGGATGACACTCGAACTAGCCGACGGGACCGAACACTTCCTGTGTTCGGATTGCATCGAGGCGCTGCCCGACGACCGCGAGGTCGAGGCGGCAGACGTAGCCGGCCTCGAAGGTCGAGACGATTGAGCCCTGGTGCTCGGGTTTTGGCGGCTGGTCTGTGCCGAACGTAGTGCTCCGGAGGCCAATTACCGGGTATATGGGTCCGTTTCACGAGGGTATCAGGCGGTGTCTGACGCCCTCCTGTGTGATGGATTTCCACACGAACGAATGGGGTTCGAATCAAACACGCTCCCGCCGGTCTGTCCGGCCTGTTTCCCACGGGAGCCTTCGCATCACGCTTATGTCATCGCCGGTTCAAATCTGCGCCTAATGCGAGCCGACGACATACATCCCCAGGCACAGGCCGTCGTCGACCGACAACGGCGGCTCGGTATCTCGCCGATCTCCGATCACGATCGCCGCGTGTTGCGCTTTTTGCAACGGGTGGGTACCTGGTTCGGGAATCGCGATCCGCCGGCAGTCGGCTCGACGACCGACGGCTCGATCCCGGGGCCCGACGGTGACCTTCCCGTCCGCCTATACCGGCCGGACGCGCCCGGTCCCTACCCGACGATCGTGTTCTTCCACGGCGGTGGGTTCGTCCTCGGAAGCATCGGAACCCACGACTGGCTGTGTCGACAACTGACTCGGGAGACGGGCGCGGTCGTCGTCTCGGTCGAGTATCGCCTCGCCCCGGAACACCCGTTCCCGGCGGCCGTCGAGGACGCCTACGCGGCCACCCAGTGGGCCGCGGACAACCCCGACAGGCTCGCGTCGGACGGGACGCTTGCGGTGGCAGGCGACAGCGCCGGCGGGAATCTCGCAGCCGTCGTCTCGCTGATGGCCAGGGACCGAGGCGAACCGACCATTGATTACCAGACGCTGCTCTACCCTGGGATCGGCATCAGCGACGACCAGGAGTCCGTCCGGGAGAACGACGGGATCGTTCTCTCGATCGCGGACCTCGAATGGTTCGAAAACTGCTATTACGACGGCGAGATCCACCAGCGCAACCCCTACGCCGATCCGGCGGCGGCGTGTGATCTCGCGGGCGTCGCGCCCGCGACGGTCGTGACTGCGGGGTTCGATCCGCTTCGGGACGGCGGCGTTGCCTACGCGGACCAACTCGACGCCGACGGCGTCGAGGTCACGCATCGCCACTATCCGGGGATGATCCACGGGTTTGCCACGTCCCCGGGAATCGACCGTGCCGAGACGGTCGTCAGTGACGTCGCAACCGATTTCGCTGATACGATCGGCGAAACGTCCTGAACGACGGGATGACGGAGCGAGAAAGAATCCTTACTGCGCCGTCGGCGTGTCGTCGTCGCTCATCGCTTGCTTGACCTGAAGAGCCGCGCTGGCGGCGAGTCCCTGTGCGAGATCTTCACATTCCTGGTCGTCGATCCGAAGGTTCGTATCCGGTTCGGGGGTATATCCGGCACTGACCGGTGAGCCGATCGGTGGCTGAACGGCGATCATCGCTTCGGGACCGCTGGCCCCGCTTGACAGCTCCGAGCCGACCACGAACTCGCCAGGCAGCAACTCCCGCGTCTTGGAGGCGACGCGGGACAGATCACTCCGGAGCGATCGACGCTCCTCCGGCGTGAGCTCGACCGTCGTCTCAGCGGCCCCGGAATGCGACGTATTTCCATACATGAATCGTCTCCGGATGTACGCGAGGGCCCGTTATAAACTCGCCGACTCGTGTCTTCGAGACGACGTGTCGGCCCCGCGGCTTCCGGCCGTGTGTCACTGCTCGATTAGCGTGTGGCTTTCGCCGTAGACCGCCAGGACGATCGCACAGGCGTACTCCTCAGCCGCCGTCGCCGTTGTGACTTCGACGTGCTTCTCGCCAAAGTCCCACTCCCGGATCTCGCGACCGGCCGAAAGCCCTGCCCGGACGTCTTCCCGGACCCGTCGTTCACTCGACCCGGAGACTTCATAGAAGATGCCCGGGCCATCGGGCTCGCGCGTCCAGCCGATCGCCGCCGCCGCCTTGCCTTCGTCGGTCGTCTCCGCCGCCTGGACGACGTACAGCCCGCGGCCTGCCGGACCGAGATCCGGGGCCGTCCCGACGCGTTCGATCCTCGCGTCGGCGGGGATGACCGACGACAGTGTCACGAGGTTATAGTTGTGGACGCCGGCCTCGGCCAGGGCGGCGTCGTAGGCGGCCGTCGGCGTCGGCCCGTGACCTGAGCCCATGACGATCCGAATCGCTCCCATTACCGGAAATCGGGCGAGCGGCAAGTAAAGTCCGTCGTTCGGTGGCTACGAACGCCGTCCCGATATATACACAACGACCATTATAATGATAGTTTCTCACGAACTGGGAATCCTCGGTGGGACTTACTCCGGCACTGACACTCCTGTGCGCTAAGAGACGAGTGCGCGACGAGCAATCACCGTCTCCCAGAGCATGAAAGTCATTGATCGATCGGACTTCACGGCGTTGATCGAGGAGTTGATCGCATCCGATCCGCGGGAAGTAGTCGGGGTACAGGAGCGTGGCGAGCAGTACGTTTTCGATCGGCTGGAGTCGGCCGAGCAACTCGCGCTGGAACATGACCTGACGGCACTATCGCCGAAGAAGTACGTCATGCCACAGCGTGAGACGCTGTTGACCTACGAACAGACGGACGACGACTACGAGATGCGGGCCGAGGCTGATCCGACGGGGCATATCGTCGTCGGCGTCCATCCGTACGATCTCGCAGCGATCAATCAACTCGATAAGATCTTCATCGACACGCTGCAGGACGAACCGTACCGCCGCAAGCGCGAGCATTCCGTTCTCATCGGGGTGACAATGCAGGACGTGGCCGACACCTGCTTCGCCGCGAGCATGGGCACCGCGACGATCGACTCGGGGTATGATCTCATGGTGACTGACCTTGGCGATCGTTTCGCCGTCGACATCGGGACCTTCGAGGGCGATCAGTTGCTGGAGTCGGTTCCGACCCGGAACGCGAGCGCCGAGGAGGTAGAGCGCGTCGCGGAGATCGAAGCGGACCTCGAAGACGCCTTCGATCGGGAACTCGCCTTTCCGCCGGCTGCACTCCCTACATTGCTTGAAGCCAGCTACGACGACATGGACTTCTGGGAGGACTATGCCGAGCAGTGTCTCTCGTGTGGCACCTGTAACGTGGTCTGTCCGACCTGCTTCTGTTTCAGTGTCGATATGATCCGCGACCTTGAGGGCGACAGCGGTCGCCAGGAGCGCCGCTGGGACGGCTGTTTGCTGGAGGACTTCGCGACGGTCGCCCAGGGCGAGAACTTCCGTGAGGAGGTCGCTCAGCGCCATCGCCACCGGTTCATGCGCAAGGGGTGGTACATCTACGAGCGCTACGGCGACATCGCCTGCGTCGGGTGTGGCCGGTGTACGCGCCACTGCGTCGCCGGTGTGGCCGATCCCTGTGAGGTCTACAACGAACTCAGGGAGGGACAGCATGCGTAGCCAGACGCGAAAACGCTTCGAACACGGGGAAAGCGAGTACCAGCCGATCGAGGGCCAGATCGTCTGGATCGACGACCATACTGACGACGACAAGCTGTTCGTGATCGACCTGCCCGACGGCGTTGCCCTGGATCACGAGCCCGGCCAGTTCGTCCAGCTGTTCGTCCCCGGCGTCGGCGAGGCACCGTTCTCGATCGCCTCGTCACCGACTAATGAGGGCCCCTTCGAGTTATGCATCCGCGCGGTTGGCAACGTGACCAACGCGATCCACGACATGGAAGCGGGGGACGTTGTCGGCATCCGCGGTCCCTACGGCCAGGGCTTCGACGTCGACGCCATCGCCGGCGAGGACCTCCTCTTTATCGCCGGCGGGATCGGCCTCGCACCGCTGCGCTCGGTGATCAACTACGCCCTGGATCGCCCCGGGGAGTTCGGCGAGCTGACGACGCTGTACGGCTGTACCGAGCCTGCCGAACAGCTCTTCCCGGACGAACTCGAATCGTGGGCCGCCTCCGACGTGATGGCGTACCGTGAGACCGTCGACGAGGTACCCGACGGCCAGGCGTGGGACGGACCGACGGGCGTGATCACGTCGTTGATCCCGCCGCTGGAGTTCGATCCCGAAACCACGGTCGCCCTCGTCTGTGGCCCGCCCGTGATGTACCGCTTCGTCATCAAGGCCCTCCGGGAGAAGGGGCTTGCCGACGACCGCATCTACCTCTCGCTGGAGCGAAACATGCACTGTGGCCGCGGACTCTGTGGACACTGCCAGCTCAACGAACTGTACGTCTGTCTCGACGGGCCTGTCTTTCACTATCCGACCGTCCGGGACAAGGAGGAGGCCGAAGTATGACGGGAGAGGAGAAACCGCGTGTCGCCTTCTTCGATTTCACGGGCTGTGAGGGCGATCAGCTGCAGGTCATCAATCTCGAGGACCGACTGCTCGACCTCGTCGAAGTCGTCGAGGTCGTCAGCTTCCGCGAGGCGATGACCGAACACGGAGACGACTACGAGATCGCCTTCGTCGAGGGCGGCGTCGCGACGGCCCACGACGAGCGCCGGCTGACCGATGTCCGTGACAACGCCGATGTCGTCGTCGCGCTAGGCTCGTGTGCCGCCTTTGGGGGCATCAACGCCCTCCGCAACCACCAGGACTTCGAGACGGTCAAAGAGCGGGTGTACGGCGATGACGCCGATTCGATCTCGTCCTATCCCGTGGCTCGCCCGATCGACGACGTCATCGACGTCGACTACGAGATCCCGGGCTGTCCGATCGATCGCGAGGAGTTCGTCGGGGCGGTCACGGCCCTGGTCAACGGTGCCGAACCGTCGATCCCAAACTACCCCGTCTGCCTGGAGTGCAAGTTCGAGGAGAACACCTGCGCCTTCGAGCGCGGCGAGACCTGCCTTGGGCCGATCACTCGCGGCGGCTGTTCGGCGACCTGCGTCTCGGCGGGCACCCACTGCTGGGGCTGTCGGGGCATGGTCGACCATCCGAACGAGGACGCCTACACGGACGTTCTCGAAGCCAACGGACTGACGACCGAGGAAGTCATCGAGGAGTATCAACTCTACTGGGGCTGGCAACGCAATCAGGTGGCAGTCGCTGACGGCGACTCCCAGCCCGTCGCCGACGGGGGTGAGCGATGAGTCACACGATCGACGTCGAGGGCGACCTCGTCACCCGAGTCGAGGGCCACGGCTCGATCGTGGTCAACGCCGAGGACGGCGAACTCGAAACCTGCGAGTGGCAGGTCGTCGAATCCCCGCGGTATTTCGAGTCGATGCTGGTCGGCCGCTCCTTCGAGGAGTCCCACCACGTCACCTCGCGGATCTGTGCCATCTGCTCGGTCAGTCACACGATCGCCTCGCTGCAGGCAACTGAGGCGGCCCTCGGGATCTCCGTCTCCGAGCAGGACCGCCGGCTGCGAAAGCTCGCGCTCTACGGCGAGACGCTTCAGAGCCACGTCCTCCACCTGGGCTATCTCGCGTTGCCGGATCTGGTCGGCGAGAAATCCGTCCTGCCGCTTGCTGACACGCACCCGGACGAACTGGAGACCGTGATCGATCTCCACCGGCTGGGCAACGAGCTGACGGAAGTTGTCACCGGCCGATCGGTCCACGCTCAGCGCCTGCTCCCCGGCGGTTTCTCCCAGTTTCCCGACGAGAGCGAACTCGAAGCGCTGCTCGATCGGCTCGTCAACAGCTGGGATGCCGTCGCGGAACTCGCCGACCTGCTGGCCGTTCTGGCCGATGAACTCCCCGCTTTCGAGCGTGAGACCGAGTATATCTCGCTCACCCATCCCGAGGAGTACGCTTTCGCCGAGGGCACGATCTACTCATCGGATGTCGGGGAGATCCCTGTTTCCGATTATCGGGACGTCGCCAACGAGTACGTCGTCGAGCACTCGACGGCCAAATTCGCGCGGCACGAGCGCGAGTCATACATGGTTGGCGCGCTGGCCCGCTTCAACAACAACGCCGACCAGCTTGCTCCGCGGGCCCAGGAGGTCGCCGATCGCTTCGGTCTGGACGCGCCCGTCCACAATCCGTATCTGAACAACGTCGCCCAACTTGTCGAGGTCGCCCACCTCCTCGGGGAGTCCGTCCGGCTGATCGAGGCGTTGCTGGACGATGGCCTCACCCCGCAGTCGAACTACCGCGTCCCCGAGATCGACCCGACCGCGGGCCAGGGGATTGGAGCCATCGAGGTGCCCCGCGGCGTGCTCTTCCACGAGTACGCCTACGACGACACCGGCGAGGTGACCGAGGCCAACTGCGTCATTCCCACCAACCAGAACCACGGCAACATCCAACGGGACATGGAGACGCTGGTGCCGACGATCGTCGACCACCCCGAGGACGAAATCAAGCACACCCTGGAAATGCTCGTCCGGGCCTACGACCCCTGTATCTCCTGTTCGACGCACTATCTCGACGTCGAGTTCGTCGGTGGCGAGGGATGACCGGTATCGCGAACCCGACTCGTGGAAATCACGCATGACCGCCGATCGCGCCATCGTCGCACTCGGCAATCCCTATCGTCGGGACGACGGAGTCGGGCCCGCGCTGGTTGGTCGGCTCCGCGAAGAGGGACTGTCGTCGGTGGACTGTCTCGACCTCGGCGACGCGGGGTTTGAGTTAGTGCACGTCGTCGCCGATTACGACGCCGTCGTGATCGTCGACGCGGTAGATTTCGGCGGTGATCCGGGTGAGATTGTGGTGTTCGATCCGGCTGACCCTGAAACCGCAACCGGCCGAAGGGGCACCCACGGCACTGACCCGTTCGAACTCCTGGAGGTGGCATCGCGGGTGGCGGATACGAACCCGTCGATCCGCGTCGTCGGTATCCAGCCCGCAGAGACCGGCTACGGCGACGGGCTGAGTCAACCGGTTTCTGATTCCCTTCCGGCTGGGTGCCGGACACTGCGTGCGACGGTTCGATCGCTGTAGGCCGATGGGACTGTCCCGATCGACGTGCCACGTCATGTGTATTCAAACCAAGATTGATAATCCCTGCCGACGAAGTACAAATGGTACGATGGATATTGCTGATATAGCCACCCGCGACTACATCGAAGTCGATGCGGACGAACGCCTGGGCAAAGTCCGCTCGATCTTTGAGCGCGAAAATCCCAAAGGAATTATTGTCACTGAGGCGGGTGAGTACGCCGGCGTCATCACGCAAAAGGAACTGGTACAGTCTCACGTCGAGGACCAGGCAAAGGCCCGCGCGCTGATGCAACACGCGCCGAAGATCGAGCGGACGGGCGACGTCCGTGAGACGGCCCGGGTCCTGGTCGAGAGTGGGAACAAAGTCGCGCCGGTGTTCGAGGCCAACAAGCTCTGGGGAGTCATCACCGACGACGACATTCTTTCGGCGGTCATCGACAACTTGGACGCCCTCACTGTCGAGCAGATCTTCACCGGTGACGTCGTCACTGCCACTGAGGACACAGAGGTCGGCCAGGTGATCAACAAGCTTCGCGAGCACGGGATCTCCCGGGTTCCCGTCCTGAACGACGACGGGAAGCTGACGGGGATGGTGACCCGTCACGACATCGTCGACGTCGTCGTCCGGGACATGGACAAGGCGACGACCGGCGAGCGCGCCGGCGACGTCGACCGGGTCCTCGATCTGCCCGTCTACGACGTGATGAGTAGCCCCGTCGCGACGACGACGATCGACGAGTCGGTCGAGGACGCCGTTCGACGAATGCTCGAGAACGACTACGCCGGACTCGTCGTCACGCCCGAACGCGACGACTCGCTGGTCGCCGGTATCATCACGAAGACGGACGTCCTCCGGGCGCTGTCGTTCACCGAGGAGGAACACATGGACGTCCAGATTACCAACATCAAGCTCCTTGATACGATCTCCCGCCAGGACGTTCGCGTCGGGATCGAGGACGTCGCCGACAAGTACCAGGCCATGCAGGTGCAACACGCCCACGTTCGCTTCCAGGAACACAAGGAGAAACTCCGTGGGACGCCCCTGATCAACTGCCAGATCCGCCTCCGAACCAACAAGGGCCAGGTCGCGGGCACCGGCGAGGGCTACGGGGCGAAAACCGCGTTCAACGTCGCGCTCGACAAACTCCAGCGCAACGTCCTCGAACGCAAGGGCGTCCGTAGCGACGAGGAGTACCGCGGGCAGTTGCTGCGGAAACTCGGCGAGCTGTAAGGCTCTCATCTCGGACTCGACCGAACGGAGGGCTCGACCCTTTTTCATCCATGTTTTTGCGCAAGTGGTGAGCGCCGTGCGCTCACCCGCAGCGGAAAAAGATGGAGGAGTACCGCGGGCAGTTGCTGCGGAAACTCGGCGAGCTGTAAGGCTCTCATCTCGGACTCGACCGAACGGAGGGCTCGACCCTTTTTCACCACCGGGAGAGCAAGTTCTCCCGAGCCCACACTCGCTTGCTCGCGTGGACCATGTTTTTGCGTTCGTGGTGTCCCCACCGCGTTGCGTTCGATCGGCTGTTCGGTCACAGGACGTTCGTTATCAGCTCGACGATGTCGACCTGTAGGTTCAACCACTCGACACCCTTGTATCCAAGCAGGATCCCGGCGATGCCGAGGACACCTGCGAGATTGGGCGGCGCGGGTATCGGTACTTGAATGATACCGAACAGCGCACCGACGAAGATGCCTGCCAGCAGCGCCAGAGCGATCTGAACGACCATTACACCGGCGATTGACGAGGGCCGATATTGTGTCTTCCGCTCGGCATGGCCTGCGCTCGCGATTTCTCCCCTGGATCGAGGGATATCACCCCGAATTCGTCGCGTCGATCCGCTTTCGCTGTACATCTTTCACGACCGCGAGGAAATTATCGAACAGCGTCTTTGCGTGCTGTGCTGCGGCGTAATTTTCCTCGTGAATACCCGCCAGAACGGTCTCGATTCGCTCTTTCGGGATCTCGTCTGCTTTCCCCCGCGTGATCAGTTCGGCGGTCTCCATGTCATATTCCGGATGGAACTGCACGGCGAAGACGCGCCCTTTTCGGAAGCTTTGGATGCCGTACTCGTTCTCGGCGAACACCGTCGCTCCGGGCGGCTCGTCGGTGACGTGATCGGAGTGACTCATGAACACCGTCATCGTCTCATCGATCCCATCGAGCAGGCGATTTTCCCCGTCGTGGGTGACTGTTCGGTACCCGAGTTCGTACTCACCCATGCTCTTGACGTTGCCGCCCATGACGTCCGCCAGGAGCTGGTGGCCGAAACAGACGCCCAGCGCGGGCAGGCCCGCCCGGATCGCATCGCCGACCCACATTTTCAATTCGCCGATCCATTCCCGGTCCCAGTATACCGACGCGCTCGACCCCGTGATCACGAACCCGTCGTACTGGAATCCGTCGGGTAACTCCCCGGATGGACAGTGAAATACATCGAGATCGGCGTCCAGCTCCCGCTCGAAATTTCGGCGCGTGTCCGCTGCTTCCTGAGCCGCGTTCAACAGAGCGAGACGTGGACGATCCATTTATGCTCATCTTCGCTTCCCCAGGGAAATACGGTTTCGTCTCGTCATCTTTTGCCAGTGCTGGTCGACGGTCAGTCGGCAGCGACCGAACTGACACGACGGACGTCAGCTTCCAGGCGATCGGCGTACGTCAGCCGGAGCTCTCTGGCTCGTGATTCGGTAATCTCCTGTTCCGGGTCTATTTCGTGGGTCAATGGCTCGTAGGCCGCGACGCCAAATCCCATCCGGTCGAGGTAGTCCCGAACGGCGTTCGAGTCGAGGCCCTCGTTGATCGCGGCGTCGACGTACTCGGAAACAGCATCGAATTCCGGCAGGACGATTTCCCCCGACGTGATCCGCCCTCGCTCGCCCTCGATCCGGACAGGTACCTTCGGCACCCGGCTGACGACAGTGGCGAGCTCGTCAGCCAGCCGAAGGATCTGGCTCGGAAGCGCGGCATCGGGCGATCGCCACTCGACAGTCGAAAACCGCTCGCGGAGCTGGACCGGTGTCCAGACGGCACTCTCCGGCCCGAAATACGACTCCACCCGCTCGCGATCGAACCCGGTGATGATCGACTGGGTGACGAACTCGCCGTAGCGGTGTTCGAGCCGCTTGGCCCATGACTCCAGATCGTCTGCATACGACCACAGTCGACCCTGGTGTGGCAGCGTTTCGTAGGCCATCCGCCGGTAAAGTTGCGAGCGCGCACCGGTCGTCAGGCGCTCCCGACCGAAATACGGCGAGGAATTGACCAGCGCCAGGGCCGGGTCGAGCGCGATCAGCGTGTTCAACTGCTCGATGACGTGGCCCGGCTGTTGTTCGACGTGGATGTGGGTCCCTGCACAGTGACGGACGTACTCGAAGTTCGACCCGACGACCCGATCCTGGATTCTGGTCCGCTCGCCGGGACGGTCCGGGATCTCACCGTCGTGGATTGGCGTTCCGAGCGGGACGAGGTGCTTGTCCAACTCTTGGGCCTGCTGGAGTACCATCTGTAGCCGTTTGTAGAACTCCGTTTGCAGTTCCGCCGTGGACTCGCAGGGCGTGGTCTTGATCTCGAGCAGTGGCTCGATGAACTCCCGTTCGACGCCCTCGCCCGCGTCGGTGAGCTCACCCGGATCGGTCAACCGACCCTCGTCGTCGATCACCCAGTACTCCACCTCGATGCTCCGACGGAGCGGGATCGAATCGCTGTCGTTCTTGACCGATGCGCCCCGTTCCGATGTGGTACTGAGTTTGGTGGGATCAGCCATGCTCGAAAATGCGACGACAATGACTACTCATTCGCCGGTCGAGTTCCGGGGTCTCGCTTCGACCCGATGGCCACCCTGCGGGATCCTTCCCCCTGACCGCCCGATGCCCGTCTCTGAGTCGAGCTGGTTGAACACGTGCGGAGGCCGTCTGTCGAGCCGCGTTTATCGTGTGCATTGTTCACATACACTTGCTATCGAATATCATCGGTATAATAATACTTACGGGTATATGTATCAATACTCCTTATATGATACCATCAAACGATTCCGTTCACAATCACCGCGGGGCGTCTGGAAGGGCCAGTCAGGCCATCCACACCGGGACAGTCGATCACTCCCGTTCAGGGAGTCGCCTCGACGCCGGAAACTGCGATTTTGTGGGGCGGAGAAGGGTGCCCGGAGTGGGTACCAGGATATGCAGCCGTTGTATCTATGCGGGACCGCCGAATAGTTTTCAGCCAACCGTTCGTTTATCATCACATGAACCTTCCAAATCGAGCGCTCTTGGGCGCGTTCGCTGTCGGTGCGGTGATCGGGGTTGGGCTTTACTGGCTCGTCGGAGTGATCCTTCTCGCGGTCGTGACGGCTGTCACCTGGGTGACAGCGTTCGGACTCACACTTCACATCCGGCGTGCGTACCCAGCTTTCTCGTCCGGCGAATCATGGGCCGACAAGCGATGGACTGGGTTCGCTGTCGCTGTCGTCACGCTCGCTGCCCTCATCGGAGCGGGACCGGCCCTCCCCGTTTCGGCGGACGTTCGGTTCGCACTCGGCCTCCTGGTTCTCGGTGCGTCCGTTACCGCGTATTCGGCAGGAACGCTCGCCGTGCTGGTCCGCGTCGAACTTGACTCGAACACGACGGAGTCACCACGTGTTTCAGACGTAGCGGATGACGATTGAAGGGGGGAACGGGAATGCGGTTCGTGTGCATCCTCATTTCAGGGGAACTTCTACGCTCGTCCTTTGCTGATTCCCCGGTTTGATTCGAGTGGAATCGTTGTTCAGCAAAACCGGCGTTGGTTGCGATCCTGAGGAAAGTTTTCCGGCGCGCTACGCGCGCCGGTTCACCGCCGGAGTGGGACGCAGTCCCGCGACGGCGGCCTTTTTGGCCCACCGTCAGAGCAAGCTCTGACGAGCCTTGCCTCGCTTCGCTCGGCAAGAGAGCTTTTTTGGCGGGGGTCGAGTGCTCGCCGGAGGCGAGCACGAGGCCCCCGTGAAAAAAGGTCGTCTCCTACTGGAAGCCGATCCGGTCGGAGCCGCGGGGCTGGCGCGAGTCGGGGCCGCCGCCCTTGAACTGGTCTTCCATCTGCTCGAAGTATTCTCGGATGTCGTCGGTAACGGTCGGCCGGACGCCTTCCAGCGCCGACCGGAAGTGAGCCATCCCGATCGAATCGGCGTCCTCGTTCTCCCGGAGGGACTGAATGGCCGCCTCGCGGGCGATACTCTCTAGGTCGCTGCCGACGTAGCCTTCGGTGATCTCGGCGAGTTCGCGCAGCGAGACGTCGGGTGAGAGCGGCGACTCGTCAGTGTGGATCCGGAGGATCTCCTCGCGACCGTCGACATCGGGTTCGCCGATGTAGACGAGGCGATCGAACCGACCAGAGCGGATGAGTGCGGGGTCGATCATGTCCGGGCGGTTGGTCGCGCCGATGACCATGACGTCCTCCATGTCCTCTAAGCCGTCCATCTCCGTCAGCAACTGGTTGACGACGCGTTCGGAGACGTTCGACCCCGAGCCCTGGCCGCCACGGCCGGGGGCCAGCGAGTCGAGTTCGTCGAAGAACACGACCGTCGGCGCGACCTGGCGGGCCTTCCGGAAGGTCTGGCGGATGGCCTTCTCGCTTTCGCCGACCCACTTGCTCAGTAGCTGTGGCCCGCGCACCGAGATGAAGTTGGCGTCGGTCTCGTTGGCGACGGCTTTGGCCATCAGCGTCTTGCCGGTCCCCGGTGGCCCATAGAGCAACACTCCAGATGGCGGTTCGACGCCCATCCGGTGGAACTTTTCCGGGCTGGTCATCGGCCACTCGATCGACTCCTGGACCTCGTCTTTCGCCGATTCGAGCCCGCCGACGTCGTCCCAGCTGATTTTGGGTAACTCGACGAGCACTTCCCGCATCGCCGACGGTGAGACCTCGTTGAGGGCTCCCTTGAAGTCGTCACGCTTGATGATCATCCGGTCGATAAGGCTCGGCGGGATGTCTTCCTCGTCCAGATCGATCTCGGGGAGGTACCGCCGAAGGGCCTTCATCGCGGCCTCCTTCGTCAGGCTCTCGATGTCCGCGCCGACGAACCCGTGGGTGTCCTCGGCCAGCCCCGGGAGGTCGACGTCGTCCGAGAGTGGCATCCCGCGGGTGTGGATCTTGAGGATCTCCTCGCGGCCGGTTTCGTCGGGCACGCCGATCTCGATCTCGCGGTCGAAGCGACCGGGCCGCCGGAGCGCGGGATCGACCGAGTCGACGCGGTTGGTCGCGGCGATGACGACGACCTGCCCCCGGGATTCCAGGCCGTCCATCATCGTCAGGAGTTGGGCGACGACGCGGCGCTCGACCTCGCCGGTGACGTCCTCGCGTTTGGGCGCGATCGAGTCGAGTTCGTCGATGAAGATGATCGACGGGGACTCCTCGGTGGCGTCCTCGAAGATCTCCCGCAACTGCTGTTCGGACTCGCCGTAGTACTTCGAGATGATTTCCGGGCCGGCGATCGAGAAGAAACTCGCCGAGGTCTCGTTGGCGACGGCTTTCGCCAGCAACGTCTTGCCCGTCCCGGGCGGGCCGTGCAGGAGCACGCCGCTGGGCGGTTCGATCCCCAGTTTCTTGAAGATCTGGGGGTGTTTCATCGGTAGTTCGACCATCTCGCGGACGCGCTGGATCTCGTTCTCCAGGCCGCCGATGTCCTCGTAGGTGATCCCGCCCCCGGTCTTGTCGTAGCCGGAGATGGGCTCCTCCCGAAGTTCGACGTCGGTGTCCTCGGTGATGAGGACGACGCCCTCGGGTTCGGTCTCGACGGCGATCAGCGGGATGGCCTGGCCCGGCGAGCGCATGAATGGGTGGTTCGTGCTCGACATCACGGGGACGATGTCGCGCTCGACGACCGGCCGTTTGAGGATCTGCCGTTTGACCATGCCGGCCGCGTCCGAGCCGAATTGGACGCTCGCTTCCTCGGGCGGGGCAAGCACGAGCGAGTCAGCCTTTTCGGCTTCGGCCTTCCGGATCTCGACGCGCTCGCCGATACCCGCGTCGGCATTTTGCCGGGTGAAGCCGTCGATGCGGACCGTGTCGGTGTTCCAGTCCTGGCGGTCCGCCCGCCAGACCTTCGCAGCGGTGGTCTCGGCCCCTTCGATCTCGATGATGTCGCCGGGGGAGAGCTTCAGGTGCAGCAGCGTATCGGGATCGAGGCGCGCGATGCCCCGGCCCGAGTCGTTCGGGTAGGCCTTCGCGACCTCAAGTTGAACTTCGTTCATGATGGGGATGCAGTATGTCACAGTCAGGCATCCCGGGAGATATGCTTTTTGCTACCACCGGTTGTTCAGTCGGGAAGATAGTTGGACATGCCGACCGGCGGACAGTCACCTCGGTCTCTATCGTGTTGTTAGCGGTTCGAGACGGCGTTAGTCTTCCTGCCAGTAATAGATATCCTCTTTGGGCGCCCCGCACGCTGGACATTCATCGGGGAGCTTCTCGATATCACCCATCTCGCCACAGGACCAACACCGCCACATGAGTTCAGCCTCTCCCGCAACCCCGCTGGCGAGATGCTCACTCGACAGCGCGGCGATTCCGCCGTCTGTCGAGACATAAAAGCCATGTTCGTCGAACCCCCGTACTGTCCCGAGTCTGGTACCGGCCTCGTCGTAGATCTCCGTCCCGAACGTGACGTCTGTCGGATCGGGCGCCATCGTGGCTAGTCAAACGGTACCACATCCCAAAAAGTTTTGCCTCTCTGTCAGGTCTGCCGGGAGTCACTCGGCGGACGACATTCACCAGTCGGCGAATGGACCTACTGCCGTCGATTTCCACCGTCGCACGTCACTGCGAAAACAGGCTCGTATGGACGGGCGCGAAGTCGCTGTCGGCCGGTTCGTCAGCGTCATCGTTGGTGTCCGTCACGGCCGACCCGGAGACGCCCTCGCCGAGGAAGTCCGCAAGCGGTGGGCCGACGTTTTCGGGTTCGACGAGGAACGCGTCGTGGCCGTGGTCGGATTCGACGACGTGGTGGGCCGTCTTCACGTCGGCGTCTCTGAGCGATTCGGCCAGTGACTCGGCCTGGGCGACAGTGAAGTGCCAGTCCGACGTGAAAGACATCACCAGCGCTTCTCCGTCGAAGGCCGCGAGTGCGTCGGCGTCGGATTCGAAGCCGGCGGCGAGGTCGTAGTTCTCCGTCGCCCGGGTCATCGTCAGGAAGGCGTTGGCGTCGAAGCGGCCGACGAACTTCTCGGCCTGGTAGTCGAGGTAGGACTCGACATCACGGTAGGGGAAGAAGGCGGCTGCGGGCTCCTCGGGGAAGGCCCGATGGGCCTCTCGACCGGCCGACCGGCGGCCGAACTTCCGGTCCATCGAGGCCTTCGAGAGGTACATCACGTGGCCGATCTGGCGAGCCAATGCCATGCCGTTGGTCGGTTCTGGGTGATCGTCGCCGTAGTAGTCGCCGCCGTCCCAGGCGGGATCGCCGGTGATCGCCCGGCGCTTGATGCCGTGCAGCGCCAGCGACTGGGTATCGAGTCGTGCAGAGGTCGCGATCGGGGCGATCCGATCGACGTGGTCCGGGTGGCGCTTGGCCCATGCGAGAACGTTCATGCCGCCGACGCTGCCGCCGACGACGGCGTGGAGGTGCGGGATCCCGAGTTCGTCCAACAGGGCGCGCTGGGCCTCCGTCCAGTCGCTGACCGTCACCGGCGGGAAGTCCGTCCCGTAGGGCTCGCCGGTCTCGGGGTTCGTGCTCGCGGGACCGGTCGTCCCGTAACACGAGCCGGGGACGTTCGCACAGACGACGTAGTACTCGGTGGTGTCGATGGCCTTGCCCGGGCCGACGATGTCGTCCCACCACGCGCGGGCCTGGCCGCTGGTGGCGTCGTCGGCGTCGGGATGGGAGGCGACGTGGGCAGAACCAGTCAGGGCGTGACAGATCAGCACCGCGTTGTCGCCGTCGAAGTCGCCGTAGGCCTCGTAGGCGATCTCGAGTTCGGGGATCGACTCCCCACACTCGAACTCGAATTCGCCTACCGAAACCGTCTCGTGTTCGGCGGTGACCGTCATGTAGCTGTCTCGATTCCCTCTTTGAGGTCCCCAATGATGTCTCTGACGTCTTCGATCCCGACCGACAGCCGGACCATGTCCGGCGCGACGCCGCTGGCCCGCTGTTCTTCCGGTGAGAGCTTCGCGTGTGTCGTCGAGGCGGGATGGATGACCAGTGTCTTGGCGTCGCCGACGTTCGCGAGGAACTGTGCGAGGTCGGTCTCCTCACAGAGTCGCTGACCGGCTTCGTAGCCGCCCGAGAGGCCGAACGTGACCATGCCGCCGTATCCACCCTGCAGATACTCGCTGGCTTGCTCGTGGGTCTCGTGGGCTTCGAGGCCCGGATACGATACCCATTCGACATCGGGATGGTCGGTGAGGAATTCCGCGACGCGGGTGGCGTTCTCGCAGTGCCGTTCCATGCGCACGGCAAGGGTTTCGGCTCCCTGCAGCGTCGTCCAGGCGTCGAAGGGCTTCTGGCCGTCGCCGACGTTTCGGACGGCCCGCTGGCGAGTTGCGACCGCGAACGCTCGCTTGCCGAAGCGATCGACGAAGCTCTCCCCGTCCAGTGTGCTGGCGCTGTCCCCCAGCGCGGGATACGTTTCGGGATGGTCCGCCCAGGGGAAGCTTCCGCCGTCGATCACCACGCCGCCGACGGTCGTCCCGGAGCCGTGGATCCACTTCGTCGTCGACTCCCAGACGACGTCAGCGCCGTGGTCGATCGGATTGCAGAGATACGGCGTCGCGAAGGTGTTGTCGACGACCAGCGGCGCGCCGTTATCGTGGGCGATCTCGGCGATCCGCTCGATGTCCGGCGTCACGAGCGAGGGGTTGCCGATGGTTTCGAGGTGGACGTAGGCCGTCCCGTCGTCGATGGTTTCGGCGTAGGCGTCGTAGTCAAGGGTGTCGACGAAGCGCGCTTCGATCCCCCGCTCGCGGGCGGTCGTCGTCAGATAGGAGTGGGTCCCGCCGTAAATCGAGGACGCAGAGACGATGTTCTCGCCCGCGCTCGCGAGGACGGTCGTCGTCGCATCGAGAGCGGCCATTCCCGACGCGGTCCCAACGGCGTCGACGCCATCTTCCAGTGATGCGAGGCGGCGTTCGAGGGTCCGGACCGTCGGGTTGTCGAAGCGGCTGTAGATGTTGCCCTCGGCCTCCAGTGCGTAGAGATCCGCTGCGCGATCGGCGTCGTCGAAGGCATAGGAGGTCGTCTGGTATATCGGCGGTGCGACTGCGCCGGTCTCGGGATCGGGTGTCTGGCCGGCGTGCAGACACCGCGTCCCGAAGCGTCGTGGGGGGTCCTGTCCGTTCATGTTTCGTATGCATATACCTCTGGCTTCGTATAACTAAGAGTTACGGCAAATTTGGGGCGGGTGTCGCTTTCACCCGGTGGCTCATCTCGGATCATCAGGGGCCGATCAGCGACGCGCTTGGACTGGTTGCAGCGTCGTATCAAAAATACCATGCCGCCCGACTCCGAGAAACGAGATACGAACGGTGGTATCCGTGACCGAAAAACGCGAATATACCGACGACTATCCCGAAAAGACGCTGTACATCCCCGGTCCGACCGAAGTCCGCGAAGACGTCATCGCGGAGATGGCCCAGCCGATGTTCGGCCATCGGATGGACCGGATGACCGACCTCTACACCACGATCGTCGAGGACACGAAGGAGTTCCTCGACACTGACAACGAGGTCATCATTTTGACGGGGTCGGGGACGGAGTTCTGGGAGGCGTCGACGCTGAACCTCGTCGACGAGAAGATTCTCGTGCCGACCTGCGGGAGCTTCAGCGAGCGCCACGCCAACGTCGCCGAGCGCCTGGGCAAGGACGTTGACCGCCTCGAATACGACTGGGGTGAGGCCATCAAACCCGAGGACGTTCGGGAAGCCATCGAGGCTAGTGATAACGAATACGACGTGGTCGCAAGCGTCATGAACGAGTCCTCGACGGGCGTCCGCAACCCAATCGAGGAGATCGGCGATGTCGTCGCTGAATACGAGGACACCTACTTCGTCGTCGACGCAGTGAGCGCACTGGGCGGCGATTACGTCGACATCGACGAACACAACATCGACGTGATTTTCACCTCGACCCAGAAGGCCTTCGCGATGCCGCCGGGGCTGGCGATCTGTGTCGTCAGCGACGAGGCTTACGAGCGCGAAGTCGAGAAGGATTCCGCGTCGTGGTACGGCGGCTTCCAGCGTTGTCTGGACTACTACGACCGGAAGGGCCAGACCCACTCGACGCCGGCCATCCCGATCATGCTGGCCTACCGCAAGCAGATGAAACACATGCTCGAAGAGGGCCACCATGCGCGTGACCAGCGCCACCGCGAGATGACCGAGTACGTCCACGACTGGGCGCGCGAGCACTTCGATCTGTTCGCCGAGGAAGGCTATCGCTCCCGGACGGTTTCGTGCATCGAGAACACCCAGGGCATCGACGTGGCTGGGACCATCGAGGAAGTCTCGGCGGAGTACGACATGGTCTTCTCGAACGGGTATGGCTCGCAACTCGGCGAGACGACCTTCCGGATCGGCCATATGGGCGAACACGACGTCGAGAGCATCAAAGCGCTGACCGACGCGATCGAGGACGTCGCCGATCTCTGAGGGCGGTCTCCGCGATCCGAACACCCGACGGGCATCCAACACGGGTCTATTAAGGCGCAACTGGCGTTACCGGAGATTGGGAACCGATCGACCTGTTATGCCTGCCTGCGTGTAACGCTGGGAGTGTATGGACGCAGCCAGATATCACGGTCGAGAAGATATTCGCGTCGAAGATGTCGAACCGGAGTCGGTCGGCCCCGACCAGGTCCGAATAGACATCGAAGCGTGTGGCATCTGTGGGTCGGACCTCCACGAATACACTGCCGGTCCGATCTTCATCCCGGGGGACGCCCCCCATCCGGTCTCGGGGGCCCAGGCACCGCTCACAATGGGCCACGAGTTCAGCGGGACAGTCTCGGAGGTCGGCGCTGACGTCACCGACTTCTCGGAAGGAGACGCCGTCACGGCCAATCCGATCATCTACTGTGGCACGTGTTCACGGTGTGAGGCCGGGGAGTACCACCGCTGTGAATCGCTCGGGTTCACCGGACTGGCATCGAACGGCGGATTCGCCGAGAACGTCGTCGTCGACGCCGAACAGGTCGTTGCGCTCGGTGACGTCCCGGTCGAACACGGCGCACTCGTCGAACCGCTGACGGTGGCACTCCACGCGGCCCGCGTCGCCGACGTTTCGGCTGGCGATTCGGTCGCGGTCTTCGGGAGCGGCCCGATCGGCCTCTGTCAGATTCAGGCGCTGCGGGCGGCCGGTGCTGATCCCATCATCGTCTCGGAACCGCGTGACGAGCGACGGGCGCGCGCCGATGCGTCCGGGGCGGACGTACTGATCGACCCGACCGAGGATGACGCTCTCGATGTCATCCGGGCAGAAACCGGTGAGGGTGTCGACATCGCCTTCGACGTCGCCGGCGTCGAGGCGACGTACAACCAGGCGATCAACAGCACCCGGCCCGGTGGGCGCGTCGCGGAGGTCAGCATCTTCGAGGAACCCCTCGAAACCCAGCCGAACGACCTCGTCATTCCCGAACGCTCGATCGTTGGCTCGATCGCCTACCAGGGCGGCCCCCGATCCGGCGAGGAGTTCGGCATGGTCATCGACATGCTCGAGGACGGCCGACTCGACCCCGAACCGCTCATCACCGACCGGATCGGCCTCGAGGACATCGTCGAGGACGGATTCGAACAGTTACTCGATCCGGAGAGCGATCAAGTGAAGATTCTCGTGAAACCGTAGCCCGCTGTTCGATCTCGTCGGACTACTCGACGATGTGGAAGCCGAGCGTGTCCGTGAGCGGGCGGAGAAGTTTCGCGAGAACGTCGACGAACGAGTAGGCGGGGTCGACCAGTGATACTCGATTCGTGTTTCCTGATCGCCGGGATCGCGCTGGCCCGGGACGAACCTGTCGTGACGCCCAATGCCGAGGAGTTCGCCCGGACGCCGGTTCGGGTGAGTCCGTACTGAACGCGCTGGAACGCTACTGCACACACGCCATTTGAGTTAGCTCCCGTTGCCTCGACTGATTCGTCATATCTGTTGTGGTCTCTCCCTTCTCTAAATCCAAATATCGGGAAGATATTTGAGTTAAGGGAACAATTGCCTTCCTGATTCCAATGGCCAGAGACGGACTTCCAGATGAGGCACCGGGGAAATACGTCCCGTTCGGACAGCGGTCGTACTACCTCCCGGACGAACTGCCGCCAGCGGATGGGATCGAATTTAGTTCCGGGTTTCAGGAGACGCTTCAGGATGCGATCTACCAACTGGGTCGTCTGGAGGGGATCAGTGAACAAACGGACGCGAGCCCGATCGTCTATACGTCACTCGTGCGACGCGAGGCCGTCGAATCGGTCCTCATTGAGGGGGCAGATATCGAACTCGAGGACCTCTTTCGGCCCGAAGACATCGACCACGGCGAGACGACCAAAGACACCCGTGAGGGGATCAACTACGAGACGGCCGTTCGAGAGGGAGCCACTCGCGTCTCCGAGACCGGGGAGATCACGGTCGACTTGCTCCACGACCTGCACGGGACGCTCATGGCGGGTGTCCGTGACGAGGGGGATGGCGCGGGTGCATTCCGGACGGCACCGGTCCACATCCCCCCGCCCGAGCCACACCTGACGCCGTTCGTGCCACCCGCCGCCACGAAGGTCCCCAGTCTCGTCGACAACCTCGTGGCGTACATCCAGGACGGTGGTGCCTATCACGACCTCGTCGATCTGGGCCTCGTTCACTATCAGTTCGAGACGATCCACCCGTACGGCGACGGGAACGGCCGCCTGGGTCGATTGTTGATCACGCTCCAGCTCATCAAGCAGGGCTATCTGAGCGATCCGTACCTCTACCCGAGCGCGTACTTCAACGAGCACAAGATCGAGTACGTCAATCGAATGCGAGCGGTAAGCGAGGAAGGTGCCTGGGAGCCGTGGCTCCAGTTCTTCGTCGACGGCATCCGACAGCAGGCGGCCGACGCAGTCACGCGAACGGACGAATTGCGCGACCTCCGACGGGAGTACGAGGTCCGCTATGGCCACGAGAAGACTGCCAGGGATCGGCTGGCGATGCGACTCTTCCAGTATCCATACGTCACGACGAAGGAGGTCCAGAAGCTGCTCGATGTGTCCCACCAGACCGCCCGGAATGCGATCACGACCCTGGAGGACGAGGATGTACTCCAGGAGACCACCGGGAAAGAGCGCTACCAGGAATTCAAAGCAGTGGACATTTTCGACATTCTAACTCGGTCGTTCGATGGATCGGCGTGAATCTCGATTTGAGTTAGATTCGATGGCACTGACAATAACATATAAAACTACTGAATGAGTGGACACGTAACTAAATTTTTCCAAGACAATTTTGAGTCAATGCAGGTGTACGGTACGCAATTCAAATGAGTCCAGGGAGACCTCATTGTCGGACAGTGCCGGAGACGGATCGTGCCCGGACCTCGTGGGTCGGGTGACGCCGCACCCTTTCTTGTTGTAGCTGTCGTCGCCCCTTCGAACGGTAGCCTTATTCTCAGGCCGCCGCGAAACGACGGTATGACAGCGGTCGAACCGCCGGATAACCCTTACGTCGAGGACCCGTCGACGGACTTCGAGTCGGTCGAGGAACTCGACGCCGAAACCGCAAGTGAACAGGTCGCAAAACTTCGCGAGGCGATCCGGTATCACGACCACCGTTACTACGTCGAGAACGATCCCGTGATCGGCGATCGGACCTACGACGCCCTCTTTGCCCGTCTGCAGGACCTCGAAGACCACTTCAATCTCGACCGCGCGGACAGTCCGACCCAGCGCGTCGGTGGCGAGCCGCTCGACGAACTCGCGTCCGTCGAGCACGTCGCGCCCATGCAGTCGATCGACCAGGGCGGCGAGGAGAGCGACGTCCGGGAGTTCGACGACCGCGTCGCCCGTGGACTCGCCGACGCGGGCTTCGATCCAGCCGACCGCACCTACTTCTGTGAGCCGAAGTTCGACGGCCTCTCGGTCGAAATTGTCTACGAGGACGGCGTCTACCAGCGGGCGGCGACCCGCGGGGACGGCGAGGTCGGCGAGGACGTCACCGAGAACGTCCGGACGATCCCGAGCGTTCCGGGCCGCCTCCGGGGTGATTTCCCCGAGTTTCTGGCGGTCCGCGGGGAGGTCTACATCCCCACCGACGAGTTCCAGGCGTACAACCGCGAACGCATCGAGCGCGGCGACGACCCCTTCGCCAACCCCCGGAATGCGGCCGCCGGGACGCTCCGACAGCTCGATCCCTCGATCACCGCTGAACGGCCACTCGCGATCTTCTTCTTCGGCGTCCTCGATGCGAGCGTCGAGTTTGAACGGAACAGCGAGGTCTACGAACGCCTTCCGGAGTGGGGACTGCGGGTGACCGACCTCGCCGAGGAAGTCGACTCGATCGACGCTGCCATCGACTATCGCGACCGGCTGCTCGATGAGCGCGACGACCTGCCGTTCGAGATCGACGGCGTCGTGCTCAAGCTGAACGACCGGGCGGCCTGCGAAGCGCTGGGATCGACGTCGCGTGCGCCGCGGTGGGCCTTCGCCTACAAGTTCCCCGCCCGGACCGAGCGCACGACGATCCGGGACGTCGTCGTCCAGGTCGGCCGCACCGGCCGGCTGACGCCGGTCGCGCTCATGGACCCGGTCGAGGTCGGCGGCGTGACGGTCTCGCGTGCCTCGCTGCACAACCCAGCCGAGATCGAGCGCCTCGGGGTCGGAATCGGCGACGAGGTGCGCGTCCAGCGGGCCGGCGACGTGATTCCGGAGGTCGCGGAGGTCGTCGAAGCGGCGAGTGAGGGCACCGTCGAGTTCCCGGAGACGTGTCCCGTCTGTGACAGCCCGGTCGAGCGCGACGGCCCGCTCGCGTTCTGTACCGGCGGACTGGCCTGTCCAGCCCAGTTAGAGCGGGCAATCGTCCACTACGCCAGCCGCGCCGGCCTCGACATCGAGGGACTGGGTGAGGAACGCGTCCAGCAACTCCTCGATGCCGGACTGGTCGAAGAACTGGCAGACCTCTACGAACTCGGACAGCTCGACCTCACGTCACTGGAGGGCTGGGGGATGCAGTCGGTCGCCAACCTGCAGGACGAACTCGAAGCGAGTCGCGAGCCCTCGCTCGATGACTTCCTCGCGGCGCTGAACGTCCCCTCCCTCGGTGCGGCGACGGCGACTGCTCTCGCCCGGGAGTTCGGGACGTTCGAGGCCGTGATGGACGCCGACCGCGAGCAGTTGCAGGCGGTCGACGACGTCGGGCCGAAAGTCGCCGCGGAGATCCGGGACTTTTTCGAGAGCGAGCGCAACCGCGCGGCCATCGAGCGCCTCCTCGAACACGTCGAGCCCCAGCCCTACGAGGTCGAAGGCGGTGCGGAACTCGACGGGCTGACGTTCGTGTTCACCGGGTCACTGGACGGCTACACCCGGAGTGAGGCGCAGGAACTCGTCGAGACCCACGGCGGATCAGCGACGAGCAGCGTCTCGGGCAACACGGATTACCTGGTTGTTGGCGAGAATCCGGGCCAGCGCAAGCGTGACGACGCCGAGACTAACGACGTTCCAATCGTCGACGAGGACGACTTCGAGGAACTGCTTGCCGAACGTGGCGTCCTGGAGTGAGCGGGCGGAAATTCCACGGAGACAGCCTCACTGCCGCACGACGCACTTTGTCGCATCCCTCGGCCATATGTCCGTCCAGTCCCAATGGTACATAATGAGTCTCGAATCGACGGGCACGCTGTATAAAGCGCCACGTACGGACGTTTCCCAGAACCAGGGGAAGTTTCGCACCCATTTCAATTTCCCCGGGCGGAACCTTCCCGATCACGACGACCACGGGTACGGCCCGCTCGCGACTGTCGTCGAGTCGTTCATGGACCCGGACACACTCATTTCGATGCACCAGCACCGCAACGAGGAGATCATCTCATGGGTCCCTGCGGGCGTGATGCGTCACGACGACGGCGAGGGGAACAAGCTCGTGACCGATCCCGAGCACATGATGGTAATGAACGCCGGCAGCGGCTTCTGGCACGAAGAGCGCACGCTCGCCGACGACCCGCCGCTGCGGATGCTCCAGATCTTCGTCCGCCCGCACAGCCTCGACCTCGAACCGGACATCCAACACGAGCCCATCCCCGAGTCCGTCGACAACGAGTGGCGCCATCTCTTCGGCCCCGAAGGGTCCGAGGCGCCGCTTTCCGTGCGCAACGACGTCCACTTCTACGACGTTCACCTCGAAGAGGGTGCCAGTGTCGATCTGCCGACCGAGTCAGGCTGGGACACGTACTTCTACGTCTTCGACGGGGCGGTCACCACTGGGGATACACACTTCGGAAAGACGGAGAGCGGACTGCTCGTTGAGGACACCGCGACGACGGTCACGGCCGGGACTGAGACGCTGCTCGTCGCGTTCACCATCGATCCCGACGCGCCGGTCACCCGGCAGGGGACGATCGGCCGCTGAGCGGCCGATCGGTCCCGATCCGTCCCGTCGCGATGGCCCTACAGATCGGTCGTCTGGAAGCGCCAGTACCCAGCGGCGAGCGGCAGGACGATCCACGCTACCACGACGATCGCGGCGAAGACAGGCTCATGATACCAGGGGAGACTCTCGCCGACTTCGCCGGCCGCGAGCGGGACCGAACCAACGATCTCACTGAAGACTGGCTCGGCGAGGTTCCGCAGAGCGGCGAACGGCGACAGTTGGACGAAGACGGCCGCCCACTCCGGCTGTGGCCCGCTCGGCATCGTGAGGCCGTTGATCAGGTACCGGATTCCGATGGGGATGACCGTCCACAGTTGCATGACGAACAGGAGGAAGACGCCGAAGGAGCCCCCGGCCGACAGCGTCGTCGATCTGGTGAACGTCGAGATCCCGAGCGCGATCGCGGTGAACACCAGCGACAGCAGCCAGATCATCCCGAAAGCACCGGCCAGCGCGACTGGATCGACTGGTGCACCCCGCACGCTCACCACGAGCGGCGCGAGGACGAACACCGCGACGAGGACGACCGTCATGACGGCCATCCGACCGACCAGACTCCCGAGGACGATCGTCCGCCGGGAGAAGGGCAGACTCAACAATACGGAGAGTTCGCCGGTCGCCCGCTTGCCGACGATGTCGGCCTGGCTGATCGTCAGTGCGACGATCGGGGCGAGAATAGCGAACACCGACAGCAGGAACATGGCCGTTTGGCCGGGGGAGACGAACTCGGGATTGTCGCCGACGATGTAGCCGATGCCGAGGGCGAACAGCGACAGTATCCCGAGCAGGTAGTAGAGCTGTCTATCGCGACGGGCATCGTCGAAGTCCTTGCGGGCGATCTGTAACCACCGCATCTCAGGCACCCCCCGTGTAGGCGGCGAACAGATCCTCTAAGCTCGCCTCGCTGGTCTCGATGTTCTCGACAGTTGCACCTGCTTGTTGGCACGTCCGGACGACCTCGGCCTTCGCGGGATTCTCACACCCCGCGACGAGGGAATCCCCGTCGACGCGGACGGACGTGACTCCCTCGATGGCTTCGATGTCCTTGCCCAATCTGTCGGGCACGATATCGAGCGTCACGGTCATCTCGCCGGTCGTGCCGGCCGCCTCCCGGAGCCCGTCGATGGAGTCGACGGCCACGAGGTTGCCGTAATCGAGAATGCCGACCCGATCACAGACCGCCTCGACCTGCTGGAGGATGTGACTCGAGAAGAATACGGTCGCGCCGCGTTCGGCCTCGGCACGAACGATCTCGCGCATCTGGCGCGCGCCGTTGGGGTCGAGGCCGGTCGTTGGCTCGTCGAGAATGAGCAGATCGGGCTCGCCGACTAAGGCCATCCCGAGCATGAGCCGCTGGGTCATCCCCTTTGAGTAGCCGCTGGCGGGTCGATCGGCAGCGTGATCGATCCCGACGCGCTCCATGATGGCGTCCGGATCGTCGTCGGCGTTCTTGGCCTCGACGGTGAATTCGACGTGCTGGCGGCCAGTCATCTCGCCGAGCGGACCGAACCGTTCGGGTAACACGCCGGTCCGTTCCCGGACGGCGACGGTCTCGTCCTGTGCGTCCATGCCGAGTACCTCCGCGTGACCGGCCGTCGGGCGGGCGTGATCGAGCAGGATGTCGATCGTGGTCGACTTCCCCGCGCCGTTGGGGCCGAGAAAGCCGAACACCTCGCCGTCCTCGACGGTCAGGTCGACTGATTGGAGGGCTGTGACGTCACCGTACGTCTTGGTGACGTCAGTAAGGTCGATGGCGACCATGGCCGCTCGTTCCAGGGGGCTTGTTATAAATTCCGTGGTGTTGTGGTTGGCTGTTCCCGGTCGGCCCGTGACACCACAACCGGAGACGAACACGACGATTGTGGCCCTGTTATCGTGCAGGCTGGGCCCCGCTGCTGGTTTTCTCCGGGATCACAGCGGCAGTGTTTCTTCTTCGACACGAACCGTAAGATATATTATATTTATCTTTGAAATACCATATTGATAGTCAAGATCTATTGGGGGAACTAGACACATGTCGAATCCGAATCCTGAAACACAAGATGACGCGATTAGTGGGTCGACAACGCGCCGGGGCTTCCTGCAATTCGCCGGTGGGGCCTCGGCGGGAACGATCATCGCTGAACACGTCGGGGAAGTCCAAGCCGCGCTTCAGCAGGTGACCGAGGGTGATCGTGAGGTGGTCTGGCTGCAGGGCCAATCCTGCAGTGGGTGTACCATCTCCATGCTTCAGAGTCCACATCCGGCCCTAGAGGATGTCATCAGCGAGTTCCGCGTGGCAGTAACGTTCCATCCCACGCTCATGACCGAGGCGGGTGAGGCCGCCCTCGACGCATTGAGCACCGATCCGGACGTGCTGATCGTCGAGGGGGCGATTCCCGCCGGGATGCCCCAGGCCGCGACCGTCGGTCACACTGACGAGGGCCACCGCAAACCTGTCCTCGATTGGGTCGAAGAATTGGCCCCGCGGGCCGAGTATGTGATCGCCGTCGGCAACTGCGCTGCCCGTGGCGGCTGGCTAGCGGCCGGCCGCGGACGGGAGCTGTACGACAGGGAGGACAACGTGACGAATGCCCACGGGCTTCAGTTCCAGGGCCGCAACCGGGAGGGCATCCTCGATCCGGAATTCACTGCCGGAGCCGGGTTGCCGGTCTTGAACCTGCAGGGGTGCCCACCCAACCCAGACAACATTCTGTTGACCCTAACGATGATTCTTACCGGGAATCCGCCGGAACTCGACGAGTACAACCGGCCGGTGACGTTCTATGAATCGGACGGTGGCCGTCGACGGCATGGGCGTTCTAACCGCCAGGAGTCAGCCAGCAACGACAGCCGCCCACGGCATGGGCGGTCTGGACGCCAGGCGTCAGCCGGCCAGGGAACCCGTCGACGATGCGTGCATTCTGGACGTCAGGAGTCGGCTGAGCGGACAGACAACACCGACGTCACCGAAACGAGGTGACCTCATATGCCGGAGATAACGATCAATCCGACGACGCGTATCGAGGGCCATCACGCGACGACACTCGATGTCGAGGACGGCGTCGTACAGGACGCAAAGAGCCACATGGAAATGTTCCGTGGCATCGAGTCGGTCACGCTCGAACGCCCCCCGTCAGCTGTCCCGGATATCACGGGAAAGGTCTGTGGTGTCTGTTTTACCTGTCACAGACTGACCTCCTCGCGGGCGGTTGAAGACGCCGCGATGGCGGCCGGCGTCTTCGACGGCGTCCCGCGGAACGCCCATCTCCTCCGGGATGCGATGGAGGGGATCTTCTACTTGTGGAACCATACGATCCATCTCTACGCGCTGGCCGGGCCGGACTACAGCGATGCCGTCGCAGGAACTGGCCTGACGCGCCTCGATCCCATGGAAGGCGAGGGCTATCTGGAAGCGATGGACCACCAGCGCACGCTGATGCAGGCTTTCGCCGAGTTCGGCGGTCGCGTTCCGAATTCGCTGACCTACGTACCGGGTGGGATGTCCGCCAATCCCGACGCCTCGACCATTCAGTCGGTCAAAGACCACGTCGCGTCGGTCAGCGAGTGGATCGGCCCGACTGACGCTGTCCCCGAGGTGATCGAGAACGTCCGAAACGGGGAGTTTGAGCCATCGGTCGGTGCTGGACTCCATGACCTCGTCGGGCTGTTGTATGCTGCCGCCGAGGAAGGTGCGGCGGAGTACGGCGTCGGTCCCCGTCGGTACTATTCAAACGGCGTGTTCCGCCTCCCCGAACGTGAAGAGTTCCTTTTCAAGCGCGGGATCTACCGCGACGGGTCGATCGAACCACAGACCAAAGCGGAGATCCTCGACGCGATCACCGAAAGTACGGCCCACTCGTGGTACACCGATGATTCGGCTGGCCATCCCGCTTCGGCCAAACCGCCCGAGCCCGCCCCCGGGAAGGACGGGGCCTATTCGTGGGGAAAAGCACCGCGCTACGAGGGCCAGCCCATGGAAGTCGGTCCCCTGGCACGGCTCGTGATCTCGGATATCGATCCCTTCGACTTGCGGGCGGAGTTGGGCGGGGCGAGCGCGGCGAGTAATACGCTCAACCGTCTTATCGCCCGTACCCAGGAGATCCTGCTCGTTCGGGACAACGTTCTGGGACTGCTTGATGCGATCGAGCCCGGCGACCCCTTCACAGCCGAGTGGGACGACGACTTTGACGGGCAGGGCGTCAGTCTGTTCGAAGCCTCCCGGGGCGCACTCTCACACTGGGCCGATGTCCGGAACGGACAGATCAATCAGTACCAGATCGTCACGCCGACGCTGTGGAACATGGGGCCTCGCGATAGCGACGATACCCCAGGGCCGCTCGAATCGGCGCTGGTCGGCATGGAGGTCGAGGACGTGGAGACGCCCCTGGACGTGATGCGGACGATCCGATCGATGGACCCGTGTCTGGCCTGCTCCGTCCACCTTCAGACGCCGACCGGCGAGTACGAGACAGTCCTCGAACCGGCTACGCCGGGGGCCGTCGGCAAGGAGACAACCAACACGTCTGAGGACACCGACGTGATGGATAAATCCGCGAAATCGGACGCGACGAACGAATCTGGTGGCAAAATCACGGACGACCGATGACGTTGTTCGATGAGGACGAGTCGGACGTGGCGGTCGTCGGCGTCGGTAACGCGATCATGGGCGATGACGGTGTCGGCGGGCGAGTGATCCGCGCACTACAGGACCGCGCCGACGAACTGACTGATGGAGTTCGCCTGTCTGACGCTGGCACGACTGGCATGCTCGCCCTTGAAGCGATGAGCGACTGTGAGCGTGCGATCGTGGTCGACGCTATCAGCGCCGATGGCGAACCGGGCTCGATCTATCGTTATGAGTTCACAGACGGAAGTTTCGACGGCCAAGCCCCGCCGATTTCGATGCACGATGTTTCCTTCTGTGAGGGCCTCTCAGCCGGCCGGAACGCATACGAATTGCCCGCGGAGATCCTGGTGATCGGCGTTGAGCCTGCACGCATCGAGCTATCCGTCGAATTGAGCGAGACGGTCGCCGAACGGGTGCCCGAAATCGTCGACCTGATCCTTCGGGAACTGGACCGCGAGCCAGTCGACGAATCGGTGGTCCGGGCGTGACCGCAAATTGAGCGTATTCGAACACTCCCGGCCGATCAGAGGTCCGATCTCGAGAACTGCCGGTAGCCGATAGCTGCCGGGACGATGAGCCAGAACAACAGGATGAGCAGTGCCGTCACGGGCGTCCCATAGAACGCGTCGATACTGTTTGCCCCCACCATTTCCGACGGATAGTCAGTCAGCGTGGCGAGGGCCACGTTGAGAAGCTCACTAAATGCGTTGCTCGGCGGGAGTCGCAGCACGATATACATCCATTCAGGACTGCCCTCAAAGACGAACTGTTGGACAAGCGAGAATATCAGGCCCCACGTGAGTTCGAAGACGATGAAATAGCCAACAGCGACGGCCGTTGCGACTCCCGTGGAATCGGCCACCGCCGAAATCCCCACGATGAGGCTTACGTATGTCACGCTCAACAAGATCATGCCGAGGATCAACACGGCGGCCGGAACGACCGGTGCCGTCCCGGTCATGACGCCGCCAACCGCGACACCGAGTATCAGCGACGCAATGGCCGGGATGAGCAATACACCGCTTCGGCCCACGATCTTGCCGAACACGACATCGCCGCGAGTGTGCGGTAGCGACAACAGGATCCGTAGGCTGCCGCTCTCTCGCTCGCCGATGATCGACTTATGACAAATGATCACACCGACGAGCGTGACAAACAGCGAAACAGGAGAGGAGACAAACACGACCAGTCCCAGGCCCACGTCCTCTAGCATGGGTAACGTCTCCATCATCCCGTCCGTGTAGTAGCCGAAGAAACCGGCAACGGCGACGGAGAAGACGCCGAAGATTGCTGCAAGCGCCCAGAACATCCGCGATCGGATCGCGTCATGGAAGTCCTTGCGGGCGACGACCTGCCAGCTCATGCCGTCTCACCTCCCGTGTAGGACATGAACAACTGTTCGAGGTCGGCTTCCTCCGTCGAGAAGTCCGCGACGCTGACGCCCTCGGATTCGAGAGTGGTGATAACCGACGTCTTCGCACCGTCTGAAACCGACGCGATCAAGGTTTCGCCCTCGACTTGGAGGTCCGAGACGCCCTCGAGCGCACGGACTGCTTCCCGTGCATCGTCGGTCAGGCCCTGGACGGTCACCCGGAGCGTCGTCTCGGCACCGACCGAATCGCGCAATCCGTCGACAGTGTCGACGGCGACCAGTTCTCCCTGCCGGAGAATGCCGACGCGATCACAGACGGCTTCGACCTGGCTCAGAATGTGACTGGAGAAAAACACCGTCGTCCCACGATCCGCCTCCTCGTGGACGATCTCACGCACGTCTCGAACGCCTGATGGATCGAGCCCCGTCGACGGTTCGTCGAGAATGAGCAGGTCTGGATCACCGACCAGTGCCATCCCGAGTGTCAGGCGCTGTTGCATCCCTTTGGAGTAGCCGCCGGCCTTTCGATCGGCGGCGTCGGCCAGGCCGACTCGTGAGAGTATCTCGTCGGGATTGATATCGACACCTTTCGATTCGGCGACGAACTCGATGTGATATCGTCCGGTCAACCGCTCGTAAATCTGATATCCTTCCGGAAGGACACCCGTCCGGCGACGGATCTCCTGGGATTGGTCCTGTGCATCCATGCCGAGTACGCTCGCCGACCCACTCGTCGGGCGAACGAAGTCAAGCAGGATGTTGATCGTGGTGGACTTCCCTGCCCCGTTGGGTCCGAGGAAGCCGAATATCTCGCCTTCCTCGATGCGGAGATCGATTCCGTCGAGGGCGAGAATATCGTCTCCATAGCGCTTTCGTAATCCGTTCGTTTCGATGGCTGTCATAGCGACCGGCGATACACCGGACATGGTCATATAGGGACACCCCGGACTTCACCGGTTGAAGTCCATCGCATGATGAAAGGTGCGTTCAAATGATATTGATTTAAGTAATGATCCGGAGTAGCCGGGAGTGTGACCGACGAGGAGGTACTGGAGGACGTCGCATCCCTCCTCGAGGACGACTGTGCACGCGGGATCCTCGCGGCGACGAGTACGCGGCCCATGACCGCAAAGGAGCTACAGGACCAGTGTTCGGTTTCGGGGCCGACGATCTATCGCCGGATCGAGGATCTCACCGAACTGGATCTGATCGAGGCCAGCACTCGGCCCGATACTGACGGAGGTCATCACGAACAGATGTATGTTGCGACTCTCTCGGAAGTTTCGGTGCGGCTACAGGATGGATCGTACGAGGTCACCGTCGACCGTCGAGAACCGATCGCCGACCGCTTCACGCGACTGGTGGAGGAAATGTGACCGTGATCCCCACCTATCCCCCCCGTCAGACTGGCGAAGTTCCACTGCAAAGTGCAACGACGCCGTCCGGCTTGGTGGAGTTGTTACTGCTTGCCGCAAGCGTTACCACGGTCGTGATCGGTATTGCCATAGCGTACGTCGCGTTCCGTGGCTATCGACGGAACAAAAGCCGCCAGATGCTGTTCCTTGCGATCGGGTTCGTTCTCGTAATCGCGTTTCCCGGGACGGCAGATATCCTGCTGTATGTTCTTACGGTTGTCTTGGAATTCCAACTCCCGATCAACAAGCTGTACCTCGCGGGAATTATGCAAGCTAGTCAGCTTCTCGGCATGGCATCGATCCTCTACGCACTGGTAAGGCGGTGAGTTCCATTTGCAACCACCACCCGCATTTTGACTGCTGATCTGGTATATATGTCTAACCCATACACTGGAAGTGAAACTCGGCGCAAATCTGGGATTCAATAGGGAAACCACGCCACGGTGTCTGTTCAGACTAGTCGTCGCGCGAAAGTGACCTGATCTGCAACGTCTTGTTTCGATGGCGGCTCCCGGAATGGCCACGTACCCTTGCTCTTCGTTCAGGCGGGGAGTGGAACCAATCTGGCTACTGTGGTGTCTCTCTGGAATATTTTGAGACGATTTGGATATTGGAATAATCGGTTGGATTCGGTGTCCTACGCCGACCGGAAAACCTCGACCAGTCGATCGACGTCCGGGATTTCACCCTCGGTCTGGAGCTCGCCGTCAACGGCGACGGCGGACGTGTGCATGGCGCCGCGGTCGATGATTTCCATTTGTCCTTCGACTTTTTCGACGGTCGCGTCGATAGCGTCGAGTTGTTCGAGTGCCGATTCGACGTTCTGTGCGGTCTTCTTGCACCTGGCACAGCCAGGGACGATGACTTCGATTTTCATGGGTAGTGTGGTTTGGTTTGCGTTGGTTGTTTACTATCGATCCCTCAGACACCAGCCCCAAGATCAGGCCTGGCATGGTGGCCGCCACGGCGACGAGACTGACGTACAGCGCCGTCCGTTTGGTGCCGATGGTTTTCCAGATCACCAGCATGTTCGGCAGCGATAGCGATGGGCCGGCCAGCAACAGCGACAGCGCCGGCCCGTCGGCCATCAAGCCGTTGGTGTAGCCGAACAGCGAGCCGATGATTGGAACCTCCAGTAGCGTCGGCATGTACAGGATCGCGCCGATGACCGAGCCGAGACCGGCCGAAAGCACTATCGTCTCGCCGAAGATCTCCTGCGTGAGCAGACCCGGGGCGACCTGGTGGGCAACAAACGTCTCGCCACCTCGCGTGATCGTCTCCAGCGGGCCCAACCCCTGGGCGATCGCCGCGATCGCACCGATAATCCCGATGACGAACGTGCCTGCGATCAACAATGGGAATATGGTTCGCGTGAAGAACCACGTCTCCTGAAGCCACTCGTCGATCACGCCTCGATCGAATTTGGCCCACAGTAGGTAGCCCAGCACAGCGAACAGGGGCGCAAGCAACGGTGCTTTGACCGCCCATGTTAGCAACCCCGTGGCGGCGATCAACAGGATGGCGACCTGGCTGCCGAAGAAGCCGCCCGTCACCCACAGTAGACGCTCACGCTCGGCGAAGGCCGTGGACATCTGCGAGCGGCCGGCGTCTGAACGCACATGAAGGCGATTCGGGTCGAAGCTGTCGAATCCGTGAAATCTGTCATGGATCAGTCGTCCTCCGTGATTGGATCCGCGGCGCTGTCTCCCGCACTCGTCGGTTTCGTGCTATCGAGTTGTCCCGTCGTGTGGCCGCGCCAATCGACCGTCCGCTGGAGCCACAGCGCGACGTAGACCAGCGAGAGCAACACGGGCACTTCGATCAGCGGGCCGATGACGGTCGTGAAGGCAACACTCGACTCGATGCCGAAGACCGCGACAGCGACGGCGATCGCGAGTTCGAAATTGTTCGAAGCGGCGGTAAAACCGATCGCAGTTGTCGTCGAGTAGTCCGCGCCGATCCGGTGACCCATCGCGAAGCTGACGACGAACATAACGAGGAAGTAGATCGTCAGCGGAACGGCGATGAGGACCACGTTCCCTGGCTCGGCGACGATCTTCCCGCCCTGCGTGGCGAACATCACGATCACTGTAAACAACAGCGCGACCAGCGTGAGTGGATCGATTGTCGGCAAGTAGTTCTCCTCGTACCACTCGCCGCCGTGGATGCCCGTTCCGGCGTACTGCGAGTAGATGCCCACGGAGACCGGAAGGACGTATCGCGAGAGAATACCCGCGGCGAAGGGAATCCCGAGGAAGATCGCGATCGCCTCGAAGACTTCTCCGGCAGTGATTTCGAATTCGGCGATCCCGGCTGTCAGCGTCTCCAACCCGAGCGCCTCGGGCAAGACGAGCGCGAAGAAGGTAATGTAAATCCCGTAGGTCAGGATCTGGAAGACACTGTTGAACGCCACCAGGCCGGCGGCATACTCGCTTGAGCCATCGGCAAGATCGTTCCAGACCAGCACCATCGCGATACACCGGGCCATTCCGATGAAGACGAGTCCGAGGAAGAACTCGGGGCGTGCCGGCAGTCCGGGGACGATACCGCCAAAGAACACGAGCGCCAGCCCGAACATTAACGTCGGGCCGAGCAACCAGTTCTGAATCAGGCTCAGGCTCAATACGCGCCACTGGGCGAACACACGGGGCAACTGGCCGTAGTTGACTTTCGCCAGCGGCGGGTACATCATCACGATCAGCCCGATCTCGACGAGGTGGAAGTCCTGGATCGGCTGGGTGACACCAGGCACAATGTACCCCAGTCCGACGCCGATCGCCATCGCGCCGAAGATCCAGACGGTCAGGTACTTATCCAGAAAGTCCATCGACCGCGGATCGCCACAGTCCGGACAGTCACAATCCGGGCCGTGTTCGTGTTCGACGTTACTCATCGGACTCCGCCTCCATGGAGGTGGCCGCTGTCCCCACGCTCCCTTCCAGCACCGTCACGATTGCGATCGCGCGATTCGTCGCCCGGTATTTCTTCCAGCGGCCGTCTTTCCGCCCCTCGACGATCCCCGCCTCAACGAGTTCCGAGAGGGCGTGACTCAGCCCGCTCTCGCTGACCTCGACCAGCGGCTGGAGTTCACACACGCACAACTCTTCGCTGGCGGCCACCAGCGCCCGGACGAGGGTGTATCGTGTCTCGCTGGCCAGTGCCGACAGCACGTCGAGTTCAGCCGAGAGTTGCTCGTCGATGGTCCGCTCCAGCGATCCGAGTTCCTCCAGACGTGCCTGGACATCCTCGTTCCGGCACTCCCCCAGCTCGTCTTCCATATACCGCCGGAGTCGATCCGTCGCTTGACTCATCATCACGCTATTGAGCCAAAATTCAATTAACAGTTTCGATAGCAACGCCTTTGCCCCTTCAAAACCGTTATATCCTCATATTTTTGGAGAATGGGAATTTGGGATACTACTATACTTGATTGAATACTAAATTAGAATATGGAGGGTGATGGATACAGTGACTTGGATCCGGATCGGGTGAGTGCGACAACTCGAAAGCAGCGTGAGGGCACGGAGTGCATTGGCGGGTTTTTGCGCGAAGGAATGCCACCGGGAACCGCCTGGTGACGGTATCACTGTGGCCTCTGGGACAGGGGCTTGGTGAACCTGTTATCGACAGTGGGTGCGCCCGGAACACTACCGGGCGAGTTTCTACTAGTAGGGTCGCTAAAAGTGTATTAGGGCGTCTGAGTGACTCGTTCCCACAATATCAATACAATCGCTCAGATCCATGGATCGAGTTCTTCGTGGCCGCCGAACCCATCTCGGTTCGGGTACGTATCGACCATCGACATAAGACCAGCTGCAACCAGATACGCAGGCATCGTATCGTCGTAGAGCAAAACGATACCAGCGTGAGCCCCTGGCGGTAACCCACCGAAATCTTTCACATCGCTCGTCACAATAATCAGTTGGTGGTCCCGTGCGTACGGGAGAACATCTTCCTCGTCGTCAGCACCCTGCCAAAGCGCATCGCGGACGTGCTCGGCGTGAATCCCTTCCTTTTCCAGATACGTTGCAGTCTTTGGATCGATATTCTCGTCGAGGAGGAACTGCCACCCAGTCATCTCAGGCCGTGTCCGGGTCAACACCCTCGGGTCTGACGATCGACCCGCGGAAGTCTTCCATGGCGTCGTCACGTTCCTGCTCTACGGTACGCATTTCTCGCGGGTGGTCGTGATAGTACGCCAGCGCGTGATAGATGTCAGCCACATCGAGATCGTACCGATCCGCAATCGCTTCGGGATCTTCACTGCGTTCTTCGACGAGGGCGTACACCTGACGGACGCTGATTCGTCTCCCGTGGATATGAGGTTCACTCATGAGATCGCGGGCGACCCGTCGGGTGTCTCTCTCAGCCATATCTAATGGTGTGAACTACTCCCGCAAAAACGTACTGTTGATTGGAAAGAGTGTGTATCGAGTTGTCTACGGACATACCCAATGCGGATTAAGGCATTTCACTACTGGAGCCGTCGAAAACGTCGGATACGGGACCAAAGAGAGTTCGAAACATTTTGGTCGAGCTTTTGCAAGCGAGCACAGCGAGCGCTGCAAAAGGTCGTAATGTACGCCCGGAACACTAACGACCGACCTCATCCCTGGCGGCGTGCCGGGTTGGCCGGGAAACCCTCGTGCCGGGCGGGAGATCCCGCCAGGGATCTCCGAATGCGCGACCGGCGGTAGCCGGGAGCGCGGGGGACACCGTTCGGTGTCCCCGGATGCCGAGACGGCGAAGCCGTCGAGGCGGGTGATCCCGTCAGGGATCGCCGAGCGTCATGACGGCGAAGCCGTCGAAATATCACGTGCCCGGGTTCGCCGCGCTGTCATCGCACCCCTGTGGGTACACTCGGGCGGGGACTGAGGCACGTGTACTCGACTTACCACCGCATGGAGTAAAGCCCTTCGCGCTTTAGACATCTCGGCAGTCATTACAGAGTAGCTGTCCGTTAAACGACACGAGGTCGCTGGTCAGCGCCCCGCATCGTTCACAGATTCCCTGATTGGAGTAGCCGGCATCCGTTTCGGCAGTCCCTTCGGTTCTTGCGGGTTCGAGATTGCCGTTGTTGGGCTCTGCATCTCGACTGAGTGCAACGGCGCGTACCAGGTCGTCTTTGGTGATGACCCCGGCGACGTCATCACTTTCGTCGGTGGCGATCAGCAATGAGACGGAACTCGAAAGCAACTGATCGGCGGCCGATTCGATGTGATCGTCGATGTCGATACGCGGGACCGTCGCGTCCATCGCGTCCCGAACCGTGGCAGACTCCGGATCTTCCGTCTCCAGTAGCTGCTCAAGTACGTCCCCGGTAGACACTGTTCCGACGGGATCGTTCCCCCGCAGTACGACAGCACCGTCGGTGCGTTCCTGTTGTAGCAAGCGCCCGGTCTCTATTGCCCCATCGGACTCGCTGACGCCGACGTATTCTCTCGTCATCACCTCCCGCACACTGTTCGACCCATTCATACCCATCACTTTGCTACGTTGACTCTAAAAGATACCTGCGCCACGTTTAAGTCAAGAGAGACCATATGTCAGAGGTTACCACCCACACAACGCCACCGATCTTTCGGAAGCGGGGTCCTGTTCGGGCTGGATTTCGCGATCTACAATTCGATGTTTAGCGGGCCGTGCGAGGTTACAGAAGGGTACTGACCGGCGCGAATCAACTCCCTTCCCAAGTCAGGCGTGCTCACGTTCAAGGGGCCAGTAGTCGGCCTCGCGCATCGCCTCGCCGACGGCCGTGTGGAACGCGGGGAAGTCCTCGAACTCGGCGGCCTCGACGTGTTCGAAGATGTCGGCCACACTGACGACCTGTTCGTGATCGATCCGAACAGGGTGGTCGCCGTAGGTTTCGAGGAACGCGTCGGTCGAGACGGGAAAGTCCTCGGCGTCGAGTTTCTTTGCGATGATCGCCTGTCCGTACTTGCGTCGCCCCTCGCTTCCCGCGTCGCCGTCGGGATCATGCGGCCAGTCCATATGCGAACACTCGACCGGTTCGGACAAAAGGATTGTGTGGGCTCACAGTCCGGCCACAAATGCAGTGTTTACCACGCGGTAGTCCGGGGGAGTCCTGCGGGGGCGACGTTCAATCTCCGGGCGCTATCGGCATGAAGACCGACCGCAAAAGATTATCAGTCCTGCCGGCGAGGGTGGTGATATGTTCGAGAAGTCGACGTGGATCCGATTGCCCCGGAACGTCCTCGTCGGACACGATGTCCTCGATCGGACTGTCGAGGCTGTCGAGGAACTCCACCTTACGGGCAGACCGCTGATCGTGACCGGCGAGATTCCGCGCGAAGTGGCCGGCAACGCCGTTCGCGAGCAGTTCGCAAACCGCGGCCACGAACCGGCGGAGGTCCTCGTCGACGAGGCGAGTTTCGCGGCCGTCCAGCGCGTGATCGACGCCGCAGAGGACGCCGACGCGGATTACCTGATCGGCGTCGGCGGGGGCAAACCGATCGACCTCACGAAGATGGCCGCCGACGAACTGGGCGTGGGCTTCGTCTCGGTTCCGACGGCCGCCAGCCACGACGGCATCGTCAGCGGGCGCGCGTCGGTCCCCGAGGGGACCACGCGTCATAGCGTCGCCGCAAACCCGCCGGTCGCCGTCGTCGCTGACACCGGGATCATCGCCGACGCACCCTGGCGACTCACCACGGCCGGGTGTGCTGACATCATCTCGAATTACACTGCCGTCAAGGACTGGGAGCTCGCGCGTCGACTGCAGGACGTCACCTACTCGGAGTACGGCGGCGCACTCTCGCGGATGACCGCCGAACTCCTGGTCGAGCACGCCGGCTCGATCAAGCAGGGTCTCGAGGAGTCGGCCTGGATCGTCGTCAAGGCGCTGGTCTCCTCCGGGGTCGCCATGTCGATCGCCGGCAGCTCCCGGCCGGCATCGGGTGCCGAACACCTCTTCTCTCACCAACTCGACCGATTGGTTCCGGACGCGGCGCTGCACGGACACCAGGTCGGCGTCGGCTCGATCATGATCGAGTACCTCCACAGCGGCGAGCACGGCGAGTGGCGGGACATCCGTGACGCGCTGGCGGCGATCGGTGCGCCAACGACGGCAGCCGAACTCGGCATCGACGCGGCGACCGTGATCGAGGCGTTGACCACCGCTCACGAGATCCGCGACCGATATACGATCCTCGGCAACGGGATGAGCGAACCAGCTGCCCGCGAGGCGGCCGAAGTCACTGGCGTCATCTGACCCGCCGAGGAAGACGGGGCCTTTTTGACACCCCGCGTACTCATCGCGGGTATGCGGGTCGCCTTTGTCTCGATGCGGACGGTCCGTCATCGGGACACGGATGGGAACCGTCGGCTGGAACGTCTCGCAGGCAGCCTCGCCGACCGCGGCCACGACGTGACCGTCTTCTGTGCGGCCTGGTGGGACGACCCGGCCGATCGCCGGGAGGTGGACGGCGTCACCTACCGCGCGGTGACCGTCGCGCCCGCTCGCGCCTCCTTTGGTGCGCGTCTCCCCGTCTTGCTCGCGCGATATCGCCCGGACGTCATTCACGCTCGCCTGTATCCACTGGCAGGGGTGTTCGCCGCAAGCGCGGGTGGGACGCTCGCGCGTGCACCGCTGGTGATCGACTATTACGGTGACGAGGGGCTCTCGGAGTCTCGTCCTCTCAGGCAGGCGTTCCGTGAGGCAACGACGGTGATCACGCCGTCGGAACTCGTCAGGACCCGCGTCCGGGAGCAGGGAATCCCGGACGAACGAACGACGGTGATCCCGGACGCGATCGACTTCTCGCTGGTTTCCGAGACGGTACCTGCCGAGGAGACCGACGTCGCCTTCGCCCACCGACTCGACGACTCGGCCAACGTCGAGAGCCTGTTGCTCGCGCTGGCGGAATTGCGCAATCGGGACTGGAGCGCGACGATCATCGGCGATGGTCCCCAGCGAGCCGACTACGAGCGCCAGGCGGCGGACCTCCGGATCGACGACCGGATCACCTTCGCCGGCGAGTGTTCCCGTGCCGAGCGCCTCGCGATCTACCGCGGTGCCCACACGTTCGTCCAGACCGCCTATCGCGAACACTTCGCCCGCGAGTTGCTCTGGGCGCTCGCGGCAGGGTGCGTCGGCATCGTGGAATACCAGGCTGAATCGAGTGCGCACGAGTTGATCGAGAACCATCCGCGGAGTTTCCACGTGACCGATCCCCAGGAACTCGCCGATGCGATCGTCTCGGCCGGCGACATCGAGCGACGGACGATCGACGACGCCTTCGAATCCTACGACAACCGCGCCATCCTGGAGTCGTATCTCGATCTCTATCGCCGGGTGCAGGAATCACACGGGTTGTTTTGACGTCGGTTACGGTTGCTATAGGTCCGATATCGCTTGGAGAACGATCGAGCCGTTTGTTTCAGGCCGCATATCTTGTACAGGTGGTTGCTCAGACTTCCTTGGCCGAATCGTCACAGCCAGACAAAGTATTTACCGAAGGCAGATTTTGAATCAATATGGTAGGTCCCCTTTCACGAAGAGAGTACCTCCATTTATCAGGAGTAGCAGCGGTAGCCTTTTCGGGTTGTCTCGGGTTTGAGAATAACGATGTACCTGACTTAGCGATTTACAACTACCGGAATCAGGAAAGTACAATTACCACGGTGGTTACTCGACTTTCCGACAACCGGGAGATCCTAAACAATACCATCACGATACCGAAAGATGGCAATCACGCATACGAAAATCCAATCAACAGCGAAGGGCTACATCAAATTCGGGTGTCCATTGAGGACGGCCACGAAGACCAGTATGAATGGAACACCCCCTCGGATGAAGCAAATGGCCTTCATATTACGATATATGAGGGAAATATAGAATTTAGTGAGGTTGTGGCGTGATTTCACAGTCCTGACCGGAAGCTCGGCTTGAGAGTGGACAAATTTGACACCATCCTCAAACTCACTTATTGCTGAGGTAGCCGAGTGGTACGCGAGGCTCTGTACCCGCCGATTCATCGACTGTCTGGGTGAGAAAATAATGTAGGGATTTGGATACGTTTCCCTTCACAGATATCTCACCGGATCAATCCTCAAACGATCCGGGATCGTCCGCTGCCTCCACGATGTCGACCGCCGCGACGTTCGCTGCCACGTCGTGTACCCGGATCACGTCCGCGCCGCGCTCCGCGGCGAGTGCCGTCGCCGCCACCGTGGGCTCGTAACGCTCATCCGGGCCTCGATCGATCAGCCCGAACATCGACTTGTGTGAGTGACCGACCAGCACCGGACAGCCCAGCGCCTCGAACTCACCCAGGCGATCGAGAACTTCGAAGTTCTCGGCGTCGGTTTTCCCGAAGCCCAGGCCGGGATCGACGAGGATCTGTGAGCGATCGAGGCCGGCCTTCTCGGCGAGCAGGACGCGCTCGGTCAATTCCTCGATGACGTCCTCGACGACGTCGTCGTAGTGGATGTCGTGGTCCGGGTCGACCGGCGTGTCGATGGAATGCATCACGACGATGGGGACGTCGTGTTCGGCGGCGAGGTGGGCCATCGCCGGATCGTCGAGGCCGGTGACGTCGTTGAGGATGTCCGCGCCGGCTTCCAGGGCAGCCTCGGCGACGGGAACCTTCCGCGTGTCGATCGAGATAGTCACGTCCTCGCTTGCGAGGCGCTCGATCACTGGAACGACCCGATCGCGTTCCTCCTCGACTGGGACTGGATCGGCCCCGGGGCGGGTGCTCTCGCCGCCGACGTCGACGATGTCGACGCCCGCATCGATCATCTCCTCGGCGCGCTCGACCGCCTCGTCGACGGCGTTGTGCTCGCCGCCGTCGTGGAAGCTGTCGGGCGTGACGTTCAGGATGCCCATGACCGCGGTGCCATCCTCCCAGGGGTAGCCGCGCTCGTCCGGCGCGACGCCGATCTCGAGGGATTCTCTGATCTCGTCGGCAAAGGGCGAGAGGCCGTAGGGCTGGCCCTCAAGTTTCCCGGCGAGGCGCTTGAACTGCGCGAGCGTGCCCATCATGACGGCGTCGACGTGCTCGCGATCCTGGTCGCCGAGGCCGGAGACGGCACACTCCCCGCCGAGTGAGAGCAGCTCCTCCTTGAGATACTGGGCCTGCCGTGGCTGGACGCGGGTCTTGAGCACGCGATGGACGCCCTTGCCGCGCATCCGCCAGGTGCCGGCTTCGGTCACGTGGGCACCTTCGAGAACGTCCTCGGCGTCGGCAATGGATTCGACGCGCTTGGGGACGTTCGGCCGCGTCCAGCGCGTCCGGGCCTCACGGACGGCATAGAGCGATCCCGACACGAGGACGGCGTCGTCAGGGCCGGCCGCCTCGAGCGCATCTGCGAGCGCGCCGGCGACGTCCGATCGTGTCTGGACCGCCGCGGCCGTCTCAGCCTCGAAAGCGTGGGCGACCACCTGCTCGTCCTCGGCGCGGTCGACGTCTGGGTGGGTGGCGGTGACGTGATCGGGGGCCGGCAGCGCGTCCGCGATGCCGTGGTGGTCCTTGTCACACATCGCGCCGACGACCAGGTGCAACTCGTCGTACTCGAAGGTGTCGAGCGTCTCGGCGACGCGTTCGCAGCCGCCGGGATTGTGAGCGCCGTCGAGGACGACCAGCGGCTCGCGATCCAGCACCTCGAACCGGCCCGGCCAGTGGGCGCGACGCAGGCCGGAAGCGAGCGTCTCCTCGCTGATATCGGCGACCTGCCGAGCGAGGGCGGCCGCGACACCGGCGTTTCGTGCCTGGTGTTCGCCCAGCAGCGGGAGTCGCGTCTCGACGTCCAACCCCTGTCCGGACAGCGTGACCCGACTTTCCAGCCCGTCGCGTCCCCCGTGCTCGACCGTCAGGTCGGCGTCCTCGTCCGGGCTCCCTATACGAATGACGTCCTCGACTTCGTCGTGGATGGCAGCCAGCGCGTCGCCGGTCGCGGCGGTCACGAGCGGCGCGTCCGTGGGGGCGACGGCAGCCTTGTCCCGGGCGATCTCGTCGACGGTATCGCCCAGGAGGTCGGTGTGTTCGAGCGTCACGCTCGTGACGGCGCTCGCGATCGGGTCGACGACGCTCGTCGCATCGTAGCGACCGCCGATCCCCACTTCGAGGATGGCGATATCGACGTTCTGGCGGTCGAACTCCCAGAACGCCAGCGCGGTCAGCGTCTCGAAGAACGTCGGCGAGTCGCCGGCGGCGGCCCGATCGGTGGCGTAGGGCTCGACTTCCTCGATGAATTCGACGAGCGCCGCTTTCGGAACCTTCCGGCCATTCACCCGGACGCGCTCGCGGACGTCGTCGAGATGCGGCGAGGTGTACAGCCCCACGTCGAGGCCCGCCTCTCTGAGGACGGCTTCGAGCATCCGTGCGGTCGAGCCTTTGCCGTTCGACCCGGCGATCTGGACGGCCGAGATCGACTCGTGTGGATCGCCCAGTGCTGCAAGTAACTCGCGAGTGGCGTCAGTCCCCGGTCTGGGGGCAAACCGCCGCAGATCGAAGAGAAAGTTTGCGGCCTCGTGATAGTGCATATCTGTGGGAACCGGTCCGGCGCGTTTTAGGTTATCGGAGTCTGTCGGCTCTCGAAACAGCGGATTGACATCCGGGGCTCGGGGCTGCTCAGTCCTCCGCCTTCGGCAATTCGATCCGTATTTGTCCGGCGTCCGGAGACGTGACGGCCGTGTTGTCGACAAGGCTTTCGTTGCCCAACAGGAGCACGGTCGTTCGGTCGGTTGGACTGTGGAGGGTCGCCGTGGCGTTTCCGAGCGACCAGCCCTTCTCCAGTCGGTCGCCACGTTCGTCGAGGAAGTTCCGGAGCGCCCGCTCGAACTCCGTCGCGTTCGCCGCGTCGTCCCACCGGAACGTCCAGGCGTAACTCGAATCCCCGCCTGTCGTCGGCCGGAGGTAGTACAACCGATCGGTCCCCCAGCCGGCGGCCGCTTCAGCCGCCCGGTCGGGGGCGACGCCGTTCTCCAGAGCGTACCGGACGAACGCCTCGCCGAGGCGATCGGAGCCCCCGGACCGCCAGGCTCCGCTCGCATTGACGGTAACGGTCAGCTCCGCGGGTGGTTCCGCATCCGGCGCGTATCCATGGATAACCTGCTCGCTCGTCCGTGGCGGGTTCTCGAAGACACTATCGAGGTCGGCTGGATCGTCGATCCGGTCGGCCACGTACCGGTGGCCGAAGACGTACTGACTGAAGCCGTATCGGTCGATCTCACCGGGCGACACTGCCGCAAGCAGCTGGTCGTACAGCGGGGCCGTCGGCTCGGTTCGGTTGCCGTGACGGGCGAGGTATGTGTCCGTCGTCAGGACTGTCGCGCCCTCCCGGACCGCCCGCACGACGTAGCGCTCGTCAGTGGTCCGGCCAAGCTTCGACTGGAGGGTCGTGACGCGGTCCAATCTGAGGTTGATGTAGTGGCCGAACTCGTGGGCGAGGACCCACTCGGTACTGGCCGGATCGCCGTCCGGACTCTTCAGGATGTAGATGAACCCGCTGTTGAACGTGAGGCCGTTCTCCATGCGCTCGAACGCAGTCCCGTTCAGTCCCTCGCCCGGCTCGAGACCCAGAAGCTCGTAGAATCGGGGGACTCCGGCGGTACCGCCGCCGAGGACGTCCGCAAGCTCGCTCTCGTTTTCGAGGACGGTCACCTGTTCGGGCGCGGTTACGTCGCCAGCCATGACGTCCCGGACGTCAGCGAAAATACGATCGGCGGACAGCGACAGGTTCCCACCCGCAACGGCGATGGAGTTGTTCCCGTCAGTCTCGTCCGGCGGTGGAGATTCTGCCGTTTCGGCAGGCGTCGATGTCGGTGACGCGGAGTCTGTCGGCTTCGTTCGGTCGGTATCAGCTGTGTGTGTCTCTGTGGGCTCTGGTTCGGCAGTGTCGGCGTGACTGTCCGACGGCGATACGTCCGGGTTTCCGGTCCCGGTTCCGTCGGGACCGATCACGGGGGCCTGACAGCCGGCGAGGGCGACGAGTGCAGTCACCACGGCGAGGACGACCGTTCGTTTTCCCCGTCGCGGAGATATCGCTGACCGAGGCATGTTCTCTCGCTCTCTCAGCTGGCGGTGCTGTTCAACGACACGGCCGAGTCAGCTCCGTCAGGGAGTGTTACAGTCACTTCCTCATACGATAACTCGGTCGTGATCGTCCGCTCGAAGTCGACGGGCTGGCCCTGGATCGTCTGCGTGCCGATGACCGTCCGATCGACACGGAGCGGGCGTTTCGTCTCGGTATCGATCCAGAATGTCGACGTCACGTTGGTCCCTGCAGAGACAGCCTGGGAGGCGTTGGCCGACAGGTTGAGGCTGGATCGAATCGCGTCGTTTAACTTGGTGGTGTTGACGTCGGCCGCGACGCGATAGGTCTCGGTCCCGTCGACGGTTGTCGCCTCGACCGAAGAAAGCGAGGCACTGTCGAGCGTAAATTCGTACCGCCAGAGTTGATCGCGCAAGTTGAACTGTTGCGTAAAGTTCTCCGAAACGTTCTCCGTGACCCATTCGGAGCCGTACCGTTGGACGTACTGATCGCTTCGCTGATAGAGACGCTCGTCGGAGAGGTACGTATCGATCACCGTTTCCGTGCCCAACTGCGTCACTGTCCGATGGGATTCCAGTGCTTTCGCGTCTCGATTTGCCGCGTATTCGATCTCGATGTTCGTCGTCACCTCCTGGTTGTTCGTCGTCTGTACCGTGGTGACGTTCTGGGCCATTCGATAGGAGACGATGTCGCTCATCGCCTCGATCGTGTCCGCCTGTAGGGTCGCCGTATCGATCTGGACAGGCGTGCTCGTCTCTCCCGAGTCGCTCGTCGTTTCCGCCGGCTTGGATGTCGTCTTGTCTGGGGTCTGTGTCTCTGTCTCAGCCGGCGTATCGCTGCCGTCTGTTTCGATCGTCGTCTCCGTCGTCTCCCCACTACAACCGGCGAGGACCACGAGGCCGGCGAGGGCGAGCAGGGCGAGCGTTCGCTTTCGCATGTGTCTATCCGTTCCTCACCGTCAAATACCTAAAAAGGATCGCATTTCCACCGATCAGAACTGCCGCCGAACGGTCCGCAATCCGGCGATACCTGTCCCCCAACTTCGACACTGGTGACGAACGCTTTGAAAATGCCTGTCAGTCGTGCCGGAACGCTCGCGAGCCGGTGAATACCATCGCGATGTCGAGTTCGTCGGCCCGCTCGATCACGTCGTCGTCGTTGACGCTGCCCCCAGGCTGGATGACTGCCTCGATGCCCGCCTCGTCGGCTGCGTCGATCCCGTCCGGGAACGGGAAGAAGGCATCAGAAGCCATCACGGCCTCGTCGGCATCTTTGCCCTCGGCGTCACTCGCGGCCTTCATCTTCGCGATCTCGACGGCGTCGACCCGGGAGACTTGCCCGGCACCGACGCCGACGGTTTCCGTGCCCTCCGCGAAGACGATCGCATTTGATTTGACGTGTTTGATGGTCTGCCAGGCGAACAGCATCGATTCGAGCTGTTCGTCGGTCGGCTCGCGCTCGGTGACCACTTCGAGATCGTCCTCGGTGACTGTCTGGAGGTCCCGATCCTGAACCAATCGACCGCCGACGATCGGCTTCTCGGTCAGGGGGTCCGTGGGATCGTACTGGTTGCTGACATCCAACACGCGGAGATTGTCCTTCTCGAAGAGCACGTCCAGCGCGTCGTCGGTGTACCCCGGCGCGACGACGACCTCCTTGAACGACTCGATGATCTGTTCGGCCGTTGCGGCGTCACACTCACGATTGAGGGCGACGATGCCGCCGAAGGCGCTCTTGGGATCGGTCGCCAGCGCATCGGCGTAGGCCTCGCTGATCGAGTCGGCGACCGCACAGCCCGCCGGGTTGGTGTGCTTGATGACTGCGCAGGCAGGATCGTCGAATTCCTTGACGAGGTTGAGGGCCGCGTCGGTGTCGTTGTAGTTGTTGTAGCCCATCCCCTTCGCCCCGTCGTTGAGCTGGGGGGCGTCGACGACGTTCGCTTCCTCACAGGTTCGATCCGCGTACAGCGCGGCGTCCTGGTGGGGGTTCTCGCCGTAGCGCAACTCCCGGACGCGGTCGTCGCTCTCGATCCGGCGCTCGGGGTAGGCTCCGCCGTCGTCGCCTTCGACGGCGACCGTGCCTTCCTCCCAGTCGATTTCGACGCGATCCTCGGCGAACCACTGGATCGCACGCGGATAGGCTTTGAATTCCCCCTCGTAGAGGACGCGCTCCTTGAGATCATCAACGGTGTCGCCCTCCCGGACGGGGACGGGCTCCTGGGTGACGATCGGGCCGTCGTCGACGCTCTCGTCCACGACGTGGACGGTACAGCCCGTCATCCTGACACCCGCGTCGAGGACGTCTTCGTGGACGTCCATCCCTTTGAATGCGGGCAGGAGTGCGGGATGGACGTTCAGTGTCGTCGGTGTCTCCTCGAGGATCGTCTCCGTCAGGATCCGCATGTATCCGTCGAGGGCGACCAGATCGAACTCGTAATCGACGAGTGCTTCGAGGACGCGTTGCTCGTGTGCTTCACGTGACTCACTTGCCTCGTGTTCGACGACTTCCGTCGGGATACCGCGATCCTGGGCCTTCTCCAGGACGGGTGCGTCGGCGTCGTTCGTCAGGACAACGGACAACTCGGCTCCACCCGGCGTGCGGTCGGCGAGGTTCATGAGGTTGCGACCTCTGTTCGAGGCCATTCCGGCTACCTTCATGTGCGAGGAGGGGACGGCACGGAGCAAAGTAGTTGCGGAACGTCGGAGTCTTGAAAATCTGAACGCTGTCGACACGACCCAATCGAAGACCGACTCTGCGTTATTCGAGATCGAACGCGATGTAGCGCTCGCCGTTCGTCTCGCTGACGTCAGTGCCGATCGAGACGGTGTCGCCGACCTCCACGTCTTCGCTGTCGGCGCGAACCTGACCGGTCAGGCGGACGTCCCCGAACTCGGCGATCCCGAGGACGAACGGCACGTCGTCGGCGAACTCCGGCGTCGGGACGTGGGTGACGTTGTACGTCAGCAACTCGCCGGTCTCGGCCAGCGGTGCCTCGCCGAGGTCGTCGGTTGCACATTCGGGGCAGAGCCGCCGCGGCGGCAGCGAGGCGTGGCCGTTCGCACATTCGACGTAGTAGGGCTCGCCCTCCTCCAAGGCGTCCATGAAGTCGTCGTAGCCATCGTCACGGACTTCGTCGCTCATTGTTCCACCTCCAGAACGTGCACGACAGCAGAAGCCACTGTCCCACCGGCGTTGTGCGTGAGTCCGACTTCGGCGTCTTCCACGGCGTCACTGTTGACGTGATCACCGCGGAATAGCTTCGTCATCTCACTGATCTGGGCGAGTCCGGTCGCGCCGACCGGGTGCCCCTTGGCTTTCAGGCCCCCCGAGAGATTGACGGGCAACTCGCCGTCGGCGGTCGTCTCGCCCTCGCGGGCGGCGGTGATCGCTTCGCCTTCGTCGTAGAGTCCCAATCCTTCGAGCGCCAGGACTTCAGCGATCGTAAAGCAGTCGTGGACTTCGAGGAAGTCGACGTCGTCGGCGTCGATGCCGGCGTCGGTGTAGGCTTCCGCGGCGGCGTCGGCCGTCGCGGGCGTCCAGGTGATCGAGTCGCGGTGCTGGAGCGCGAGATCGTCGGTCCCCTGGCCGGTGCCCGTGATCGAGACCGGCGCGTCGAGGTCGTGCTCGGCGGCGTACTCCTCGCTGACGATGATCGCCGCGGCCGCGCCGTCGGTGATCGGACTCGCGTCAAAGAGTCCCAGCGGGTCGGCGACCGGGAACGCGTCGAGGACCTTCTCGATCGTGATCTCGGTCTGGTACTGGGCAAGCGGGTTGTTCGCGGCGTTCGCGTGGTTCTTGACCGCGATCTCGGCGAGGTCCTCGCGGTCGCCGCCGTGGGTCTCGAAGTATCGCTTCGCCATCAGGGCGTACGCGCCGGGGAAGGTGATCCCGTGTTTGATCTCCCAGAGATCGTCGGCCGCGACCGAGAGCCCGCCGGTCGCGCCGGTCGTCCCCATGTTGTGCATCCGCTCGACCCCGCCGACGAGGACGACGTCGGCAGCGCCGGCACGCACAGCCTGAATGCCCTGTCGGACGGCCATCCCGCCCGAAGCACAGGCGCTTTCGACGCGCGTTGCAGGGACGTCCAATCCGAGCATTTTGGCCATCAACGGACCCATGTGGCCCTGGCGCTCGGAGAGTTCACCCATGAAATTCCCGAGATAGAGCGCGTCGATCTCTCCGCGGTCGATTCCCGCGTCTTCGATTGCTGTCTCGCCGGCTTCGGCGAACAGATCCCGACCCGTCCGGTCGGCCATTTCGCCGAACTTCGTCATTCCGACTCCAGCGATCGGTGTGGACATATATTTGTGATCCTCCGTTCGGTCACTCGTACGTCTCAGTGATATATTTTGAGTCCGACGGTTGTCGAACATTCACCGGTAAAACCGGTAGACGACGCCTCGGTCATCCGTTCCCCGCTGGAGACGAATGGGAGTGTCCGGTCACGTCACCGGCATTTTGCCCACCCCCGACGATTGTAGTAGCCCACACGGCCGCCCGTTCACTGACGGGTCCCGAGCGCAATCTCTACATATTGCGGAACCGTCACATCCCGGGGAAAACACGTTGGGCAACGGGCTATACCGGGCCAAATTGAGCCTAACAACAGCTAATTAAACCCGTGTTCCGTACCGCCGTACATCAATGGTCGAGGTACTGGGCATCGCTCTCGGGATCGGATTCACGGTGACTGCGGTGTTATTACATTATGCGAAGGGGACCGGTTGGGAACCTGCCGAAGACATCTCTGCCGCGCTGCTGGAACGGCGTGGGGCCGCAGTCCCGGAGACGGACTTTCCGGAGCCGATGAACCGGTCGATCGGTGGTGGCGGCGCGGCAATCCCGGCGGGAGCGGGCGATGCAGACGGCGAACTCGCTGACGGCGAAGCCACGGAGGCTGATGCCGGGTTCGATCCCGAGGCCATCCCCGAAGACGAAGTCGAACACTACGAGATCGAATTTGCGAAGGAGGGTGAGACGATCGAGGTGGCCAACAACGAGACGATCCTGGAGGCCGGTGAGGACGAGGACTGGGATCTGCCGTACTCCTGTCGCCAGGGCCAGTGCCTGTCGTGTTCGGGCCACGTCGAGGACGGGGCGGCCGAGGACTTCGTCAAGCACTCGAACAACGACACGCTGAGCGAGGAGGAGATGGAAAACGGCTACTGTCTGACCTGTACGGCCCACCCGACCTCGGACTTCACGATCGAGACCAGCGAGACGCCCTGACCGCGTTCGATTGTATTTTAGTTTCGACCGATGGCTTGATCGAAGGAGTTCACAACCGTTTTATCCGTCTGTGCGGAACCATCAACTGAGGGCGCGTAGCTCAGTGGACAGAGTTCTTGGTTCCGGACCAAGATGTCGAGGGTTCAAATCCCTTCGCGCCCGTGCAGCGAGTTTTCGAACGAAGTGAGGAAACGAGCGAACCGGCACGAAGGGATTTTGAATCAGGGAGTGGGAGGTGAGCGAGCGAAGCGAGCGAACGGGAGCGACTGTGGTTCAAATCCCTTCGCGCCCGTCCACCTTGTTACGTCGTCGGGTCGCCATAGGCGACCACTCTCTGCTCACGGACGCGAAGCGTCCGAATGCTCGCGGGCCGTGCGCGGCGCTACGCGCCGCGACTTCGAGGCGGTTGAAAAACCGCCTCGCTGCCCGCTCGCACTATCCGTGGGAGCCAAGCTCCCACGCTATTCGCACGGTCAGCGGGACTTTTGGTCCCGCTCGACTCGCAAAAAGCTGGGCCAAAAACACCTCGACCTCGCTGCTCACGGCTCCCGCTGGTCGCCGTTCGCAATTCCGAGGCTCTCCCTTCGTTCGAGCCTTGCAACACTCGGTCGAGAGAAACGGCTCGCTCTGCTCGCCGTACACTAGCATCTCTTCGCGCCCGTGGCGGATTTTTGCGGTCGTAATCACCCGACAGCATCGGGGTGATTTCCGAACGAACAGAGCGCCGGGTGCTTTCGTTCGAAGGGCGAGCGGCCGAGTGGGTGTCACGAGCAAAGAACTTCCCGCGAAAGCGACACAACCTTCGCGACCGGTGTGATAATTCGATCGTAATCGATACAAGGCTCCCGGAAGGTGGGGTGACACATGTCCGAAATAGCGCGGACGTATTCGGCGGTGTTTGCCCCCGAAATCTTCGTGCTGCTCTGTAGCCTCTGTCTCATCGGATACGAGTGGCGCACGTCCGCCAGTAACTCCCTCGTGGGACTCGGCAAGCGTCTCGGAGTCCTTGGGTTTGGCTGGGTCGTGGCATTCGTCATCTATCAGGGGGTCCCGCACGTCGTGGGCCCACTCCCGGAGTGGGGGGCTGACGCAACGGGCAGTGCGGGGTTGGCCATCGGCATGCTGGCAATTTGGGCGGGGTGGCGCGTCTGGAACTGGGGGGACATCATGCCCGAGTTCGCGCTCCTTCTCGTGGCGGTGACGATCCCGCACCTTCTCATCACGCCGTTCTGGGATATTTCGAGCCACGTCCTGTATGCGATGGCACCGGCCGGCTACCTGTTGTTGGTTGATCGACGATTCCTTCCGCTCAGTCTAGTGGCACTCGGTATGGTCGTCGCTCGGCCACTCGCCGATGCACATACGTGGCTCCAGTCAATCGGCGGATTGGCGCTCGCCTTGGCGTTCTTAATTGCTCTTGCTCGAGTCGGCTCTCGGGACGGGTCGACACTTGCTCTGGTCGGGGAGTGACGCCCTACGAGCACACCGGTAGATCGTACGGATTGCTTTTCCGTGAATCATTTCGGCGTCGCATCTGCTGGTCACCTACCGTCGCTGGTGTCCCGCAAATCACGTCGATTCAGCACGTACCAGAGAGAGACACCCAGTCCGATGACCGGAAAGATCCCGGCGACTGCGAACCACCGTAGATCGCCGTTCTCGGACCGTTTGACGTCGATCTCCATGCCGACCCAGAGGAAAAACTGCAGGAGTAGCAAGACGATGAAACCCGAGGTCACGATACCATTCACCTCCGTGACTATTTTCGTTTGGATAGCTGATAAATATTCGTCACGGTGATGAGCGGTGTGCTCGGATCTGGCATGGGTGGGACAGGGCTCGCTTCGGAAAAACAACGAAGCGGAACTGACTACCACACTGATTGTTGCAAAGGGAGTATAGCCGGATATATCACTGACTGTTGTGGCAATATCTCTCTTTCTAGCCCTGAATATTCATATTCGAATATTATTCCGTTTCCCGCTGAAAATATTGCCCCTATAACATTCATCCGGCGTCCTCGGTATTGTCCCCGTCGTCAGCGTCCTCGTACCGTTCGCGGGCCATCTCGAACCCGCGTTCGGCCTGTTCGTACGTCTCCCGTAGATCCTCGATCGGTGTCTCCGTCGCGTCCACACGGAGGTCGTTGTAATAGGGCCCCATCGAGCGGTCTTCGGTCGTTTCGACGACCATCGCGGCGCTCTGGACGGGCAACTCCTCGCGTTTGTCGCCACCTTCGGCGTGACCGGCCGCCAGCGCGTCAATCAATCGTGCCGCAAGTGGACGGTCGACGTCCGCGTCGGGGCCGAGTGGCGGCGCGCTGTCTTCGTAGGCAGTCGCTACCTCCTCGATGACCGACTCGCCCGTCAGGAGGTTCCCGGCGACGGTGAAATTGTCACCGACGCGGTCGCCATACCAGGGCTTGCACTCCTCGCCCGAGAACGCGAACTCCCCCGCTGTGCCGACGCCGTGGACCTGGCGCTGTGGCCGTCCGTCGTCTGCGCTGAGCAGCGCTTCGAGCGCATCCTCGACGGCCAGCCCGTCGTCGAGATACTCGACGCCTTTCCGGCCAAGTTCGACGTTGACGTGACTTTGGGTCGCGACGGCCCCGTGTTCGCTGGCGAACGGACACAGCGTTCCGACTCCCGGGAGACGTGTCGTCACGGCCACCCCGAATCGAGTCTGGTCGCTTCCGTTCTCGTCGGTGTACCGTTCGCGAACACAGATGCTGAACGTCATGTGTGTGGACTCAAGCGGCCGCCCCCTCAGTGTTTGGGACCGCTCCAGTGTCCCCGATGGGTCATTCCGTTCGAGTGGGTGACCACCGACCGGGAAGAAGCGGCAACATATGTGAGTGCCTGATCGACAACGATGGACTTAACAGTACCCTCCCGGAAGTGGACGTATGTCAAATTCGGTCAATCCGTTCGAGAGCTTACAGTCACAGATCGACGACGCGTCGGCGTCCCTCGATGCCGGCGACGACGTCCTGGAGAGCCTGAAACACCCCCAGCGCGTCCTGGAGACGACGCTCACTGTCGAGATGGACGACGGGAGCCTCGAGACGTTCAAAGCGTTCCGATCGCAGTTCAACGACGCACGCGGTCCGTACAAAGGTGGTATCCGCTATCATCCGGGCGTCAACCGCGACGAGGTCAAGGCACTGTCGGGCTGGATGGTTTATAAGTGTGCGACGGTCGGGATCCCGCTCGGCGGCGGCAAGGGCGGCATCGTCATCGACCCGAGCGAGTACTCCGAGAGCGAACTCGAGCGCATCACGCGAGCCTTCGCGGTGGAACTTCGGCCGCTGATCGGTGAGGATCGAGACGTTCCTGCGCCGGACGTCAACACTGGCCAGCGCGAGATGAACTGGATCAAGGACACCTACGAGACACTGGAGAACACGACCGAACCCGGTGTCGTCACCGGGAAGTCCCTCGACAGTGGCGGCAGCGAGGGTCGCGTCGAGGCGACCGGTCGCTCGTCGATGCTGGTCGCCCGCGAGGCCTTTTCGTACCTCGATCGGGACATCAGCGAGGCGACTGTGGCTGTCCAGGGCTACGGCAACGCGGGCTGGATCACCGCCGATCTGCTCGAGGAGCTCGGGGCCTCGATCGTCGCCGTCTCGGACTCCTCGGGTGCGATCCGGACCGACGGCGAATTCGATGCTCGCGCGGTCAAAGACCACAAGCGAGAGACGGGCAGCGTCGTCGGCTACGCCGGTGCCGACGAGGAACTCACCAACGACGAACTCCTGACGCTGGACGTCGATATTTTGGTGCCGGCGGCACTCGAAAACGCCATCGACGAGGAGCTCGCCGCCGATGTCACGGCAGACGTCATCGTCGAAGCAGCCAACGGGCCGCTGACCCCCAAAGCTGACGAAGTGCTCGCCGACGAGGACGTCCTGGTCATTCCGGACATTCTGGCAAACGCGGGCGGTGTCACCGTCTCGTACTTCGAGTGGGTGCAGAACCGCCAGCGCAACTACTGGAGCGAGGAGCGCGTCAACGAGGAACTCGAAGACGTGATCGTCACTGCCTTCGATGATCTCGTGTCCGCTTACGAGGACGAAGACCTGCCGACGCTGCGGGTCGCAGCTTACGTCGTTGCCCTCCGTCGCGTCCTCTCGGCGAGTGAGCAGGCAGGCCACTGGGGCTAACACGGCTACTTTCACTCGCCACGGTCGATCCGCTGAGCCGCCCGTGACGTTTTGCCGATCCGCCTCCTAGCTGGTGTATGTCTGTCTACGAGCGATCAGTCCACGTCGACGCCCCGTTCGAGGACGTCTGGGAGTTTCATTCGACGATCGACGGGCTGGACGCACTGACACCGGGCTGGGTCAATCTCCGAGCCGAATCCGTCCGTGGCCCCGACGGCGAGGACGATCCCGACGAAATGATCGTCGGCACGACGGCGACCGTGTCACTTCGCCCGTTCGGCGTCGGGCCACGCCAGGAATCGACGACGCGGATCGTCGAGCGCGAACGGACGGGCGGCGATGGGCGGGAGACGGGCTACTTCGTCGACGAGATGTCCGGCGGCCCGTTCGCCCACTGGCGACACACCCACCGTTTCGAGGCCGTCGAGGGTGGGACGCGAATCACGGACCACGTGGAGTACCGACTGGCTGGTGGCGCGCTCGGCAGGCTCGCGAGCCCGCTCGCAGTGGTCGGCTTCGCGCCGATGTTCCGGTATCGCCATCGAGAGACGAAGCAGCTTCTGGAGTGAGAAGCCTCCAGCGGGCCGCCGTTGGCATCGGCAACCCGCAAGGCGTAAGCGAATTGCCCGCGATCACCCGGCGTGTCGCGTTCGTTCGTCGATCGGATCGACAGCGCCCCGCCGCTCGCGGGGCTGTCGGTCGCGGTGCTTGCGGTCTCGACCAGTGCCATTCTGATCCGCTGGAGCGCCGCCCCGTCGATCGTCGCTGCGTTCTATCGTGTGCTTTTCACCACGCTGTTGCTTGCGCCCGTGGCGATCTGGCGACAGCCATCGGCGTTCGCCCGGCTCTCGTGGCGGGACGCGGGCGGTGCGGCCCTGGCCGGGGTCGCGCTGGCGATCCACTTCGCCGCCTGGTTCGAGAGCCTGGCGTGGACGAGCGTGGCTGCCTCGGTGACGCTCGTCCAGGCCCAACCGCTGTTCGTCGCTTTCGCCGCCCCGCTCCTGCTCGATGAGCGGGTCGGCCCCAGGACCGTCGCCGGCATAGCGCTTGCCGTCGCCGGAATTGCCGTCATGTCGGCAGCGGATCTCCTCGGCGCAGGCGTCCTCGGGCCGAATCCGCTCTACGGGAACGCGCTGGCGCTGCTCGGCGCGCTCGCGATGGCGGGGTACGTCCTCGCCGGGCGATCGATCCGCCAGCGATTGCCCCTGCTCCCGTACGTGATCGTGGTCTATACAGTGGCCGCAGCCACGCTGCTTGTCATTCTCGGTGTGCAGCGTGTGCCGCTACTCGCGTATCCGCCGGCCGAGTGGGTGCTCTTTTTCGCCATGGCGGTCGGTCCGGGCGTGTTCGGTCATACGGTTCTCAACTGGGCACTGGCGCACCTCGAATCGAGCGTCGTCAGTGTGTCGCTGCTGGGGGAACCGGTCGGTTCGACGCTGTTGGCACTCGTGCTGCTCGGAGAGATACCGGGGATCGTGACGGCGCTCGGCGGTGTCGTCGTCCTTTCCGGGATCGTACTGACTGCCCGGGCGCGCCAACAGGGGGCGTGACCTCGCGTCTACATGTGGGTTGATACTGCGTCTACAAGTGGCCGCCGTGTCCGGATCGAAAATACCGGACCGTCCCTCCCGACCAGCCGGGTTTTTCGAGGGGCGGGATTCACGGACTGGAATCCGTCACACCGTCGCCAGGAACTTCCGAAGTTCCTCGGTGGCGCGCTCGCGCTCGTCCCAGAAGACGCAGTGTCCGGCGTCCTCGATGTGTACGATACGCCCGTCCGGGAGGAGGGAAGCGATCTCCTGTTCGCGCTCGCGTTCGCTCTCGTCGGCGTCGGCCTTTAGGATGAGCGTCGGTGTCTCGATGTCGCCGTAGGTCTCGGTCGGATCGACAAATTCCCCTTCGGACACGCGGCCGATCTCGGGTCGGAGTCGCTGTCTGGCTTCGGCCACGCGGCGTGCGAGATCCGGCTGTCCGCGCTCGGCGAGATCGCTGAACATGGGGTCGGCTTCGAGGAGTTCTTCGACGCTGTGATCGCGCCACCACGCGATCTGCTCGGCGATATCCGCACCCGGATCTTCCTCGATTACTTCGTTGACTCCCTCGAGCATCCAGACCGGATCTTCGAGGATGACGGCTCGCGGTCGGTCCGGTTGCTCAGCCGCCGCTTTTGTGACCGTATCGGCACCCATGGAGTGGCCGAACAGGATCGGGTCCTCGAGGGCGAGCGCCTCGAGCAGCCCGAACAGGTCCGCCGCCCGCGCAGACGGGCCGTATCCCTCATCGGGGGCGGCCGAGCGGCCGTGCCCGCGAGCGTCATACAGCACGACGTCGAACTCGTCGCCGAGTTCGCGGGCGAGGTCGAGCCGACAGTACCCGTCGTCGGTGAAGCCGTGGGAGACGACGACGGGCGGCCCTGATCCGTTCGTCCGACAGTAGTGCAACTCGATGCCGTTGGCCTCGACGAAGCCACGCTTCCAGTGAGTCGGAATCTCCCCTTGTCCACTCATCAGGGTGAATCTCACGGCCGGGGCAGAAAAATCTTCTATCCGGTGGTAATCTTCTCGATCTCGCCTTTGACGGCTGCCGCGTCGAAGTCGTGATCCGGCCGGATCGTCACGAAATCGAGGAACTCCCGGGCGGCAAGCAGCGTCTCGGCTCCGACGACCTCAATCGCGAGTTCCACCGTTTCGCCAGGACCGAGTAGCGGCGACAGGACGCCAAGCGCGCACGCGACATCGTACGCTCGGGCCTCTGCGATGTCGCCGCGGACGCTCGTCGCGTCGATGAAGTACAGTTCGCCGTCGACGACGAGGACGTTCTCGCTTCGGAGGTCGCCATGGGCGAGCCCCGCCTGATGCATCCGATCCAGCGCCACGAAGAGGTCCGGTGCGAGTTGACGGGCGGTGGCAACCTCAACCGCTTCGAACGTCCGGAATGCGGGAACGTATTCGAAGACGAGAACGCCATAGCCCTCCACCTCGAAGGCTTCCACCGGTTCGGGGACGTTGACGCCCACCGACTGCATCCGCTGGGCTGCCTCGAACTCATGTTCGGCCATCTCCACCGGTGTCCCGAAGTGTTCGAAAAAGCCTTCGGTCCCGCTGGTGAACGCGCCGAGGTTGCGGCCGGTCGTCAACAGTGCGTGAACCAGCGAGTGCTGTTGGGAGATGATCTTCACGAAATAGCGGTCGTTGACGACCAGCGGCACCGACAGCCAGTTGTTGGCGTCCAAAAACTCGATGCGGCCCGCCGGCTCGTCGTAGCGGTCCAGGACGGCCTCGACGATGGTTTCGAGCTGTGGCCAGGCGATCTGCCCGCGCAACAACCGACGGACGGCCATACTAAAACGCCGGCACCCAGGGTCAAATGCCTTCTGTCGTCACTCGGCGTCGGCCCCGAACTCCTCGGCCAACAACCCGTAGCGATACACGTCGACGCGCTCGCCCCGGACGAAAGCGTGGTCACGGAAGACGCCTTCGCGTTCGAACCCGACGGATTCAAGCACGGCTTGGGAGGCGTCGTTACCTTCGTAGACGTTCGCATACACCTTCGCCAGCCGGTGATCCTCGAAGCCGTACCGAACGAGCCGTCGGGCGGCATCACTCGCGTAACCGTTCCCCTGAGCGTCGGGGTGGAGGTAGTAGCCGAGTTCGGCCGTCCCCCAGACGTCGAACATCTCGTTGAGGCCGATCGTCCCGACTGGCTCGTCGTCCGCACAGATCAGCAAGTGGATATCGTCGCTGTCGCCGAGACTCTCGATCCATTCGCGCTCCTGCTGGTCGTTCAATGGATCGTACGCTCCAAGCGCCGGCCAGACATCGGGGTGGTTGATGGTCTCGGCGAGGAACTCGGCGTCGTCAGCTTCGATCGGTCGTAACGTGATGTCGTCACCGCGCAGGAACGTGTGGCCCGGCATGGATTTTCGATCTAGTCGATCGATCACAAAACTATCGGTTTCGGGCTCCCGGCAGTGGCCGCCGAACCCGACACCGCAAAGAGTGACCCACCGGTAACACGCATATGGGAACGCCGCTGGAACCGCGTTCGGCACAGGCCACGGAAGTCATCGACCGATTGCACGACGCCTACCCCGATACCACAATTTCGCTCACCTTCTCGAACCGGCTTGAACTGCTCGTCGCCGTTGTCCTCTCGGCACAGTGTACCGACGAGCGCGTCAACGAAACGACGCCGGACCTCTTCGAGACGTACCAGACGCCCGAAGACTACGCCGCCGCGGAGGAAGGCGAACTCGCCGAGGACATCTACGGCATCACCTTCCACAACAACAAAGCGGGGTATCTGAAGGGGATCGGCGAGCGCCTCGTCGAGGAGCACGACGGCGAGGTGCCGGACACGATGGACGCGCTGACCGACCTTCCGGGCGTCGGTCGGAAGACCGCGAACGTCGTCCTCCAGCACGGTCACGACGTTGTCGAGGGAATCGTCGTCGACACACACGTCCAGCGGCTCACCCGTCGCCTGGGGCTCACCGAGGAGGAGCGGCCCGACGCCATCGAGGACGATCTGATGGAGATCATCCCCGAAGACGAGTGGCAGGTATTCACCCACCTCATGATTAGCCACGGCCGAGCGGTCTGTACGGCGCGGAATCCTGACTGTGGGGAGTGTGAACTCGAAGATGTTTGTCCCTCCTCGAAACGCGACAGTGACGTGGATCTTGCGAGCGGCAAGGACTGGGAGTGACGTGCGGACGCTTGGGTACGATCCGGCTGGTCACCCGAGTGGCTGGTACTTGATGACGTATCGGATGATCCCCGTCAGGAAGGCAAGCAGCCAGAAGACGGTGTACCCGACGACGCCGATCCGGAGGCGAGCGCGCCAGTGACCCAGGTCCAGGGCCTCGGTCTCCGCTTCGAGGGCGTCCAGATCGAAGGACGACGACCGACGATACGCCTCGGAGGCCCACTTCGCCCGGAGAATGCGAACGATCCCGGTCGCGGCCAGCGTAAAGAAGGCGTAGGCTTGCAGGCCGAGGAACGCGTGGATGACCGCGAAGCCGGTGAACTGGCTCCAGAGCTTCGGGATCATCCAGCCCACGAGCGGGACGGTCGTCAACCCGAGGCCGAGGCCGACGACCGCAAGATGGGTTCGAAGCACGCGCCAGGTGATCGGATCGTGGACGAGCATTAGCCAGGCACCGTAGAGGAAACAGGGCAGACTCAGTGAGACGGCAAGCACCACCAGCGTGGCAGTCGTCCCATCAGTGACCATCGAGCCGTCTTTCGGCGGGCGGCCGTTAAAACGCGTCGGAGCCGGGGGGACGATGCGGTGCTTGGCAAGTCAGTCGCTCGTTCCACCGCAGGGACAGACGCTACCGTGGGCAGAAACGGTAAGCGTCCACGGGTCGTAGGCGACGGCGATGGCGCCCGCCGAGTCCACGGACGACGCTGTCGACAGCGACCCCTCGCTGTCGGACCTCCGCGAGCAGGTCGAGGAGACGTACGATTTCGAGTCGTTTGGCCCCGCGGAGATGGACGAAATGGACCGCGAGGAATGGGAGGCGGCCTTCGACGCGGAGACGTGGATTACCGGCGCGGAACTGCTCGACCGCCTGGAGGCCGACCTCCGACAACGCGTCGCCGACCGGGATGTCTTCGCCCGGATCGAGCGCGAGGACGATCGACTGCTGGCCTATTCGGACGAGAGTTACGCCGTCGTCTACCCCGACGGGACCGTCGAGGGTGAGGGGACAGTGCGCCGCGATGTCGAACCCTCCGTGGCACTCTGTTCGATGGAATCCTACGACGTGCCCGAGCCCCCTGCGGGTGACGTACTTCCTGACCCCGACGAGGTGGCGGAGGGCGATGGCGAACTCGGCAATATCATGGTCCAATTGCTCTCGGTCGTTCAACTGCTTGCCGGCGTGGTCCTGCTCGGGTACGGTTTTCTGGGCAACGGGATCGCGTTCGTGGCCGGTCTGGGACTGACCGGCATCGGCCTGTTCCTGCTGGTGGTGGTTGCCAACGCCCGACTTTCGGAAGCTTTCCGGGCCGACGCATACCGAACCCGCCTTCGGGAGATGGGGGCCGAGGGTGACGAACGGCCGGCGTTCGTTCCCGACAGCGAAACGGCTGCGGATGGCCCTGGACAGACGAACGAACGAAATCGGAGCCGTGACCGGGTACGGCCACCGGAGACGGCCGACGGCAGGGACGCCGGGCAAGCCGATGACGGGTGACGAGACCGATCGATCGGCCGTGCGGACGAACGACCGGGCCGGGGCAGTCTCGATTCGCCGGGGGCAACCGGTAAATGGCACCGTAATTGGCGGTTTTATACAAACACAACTCCGAGTGTCGGTACACATGCATAGACGGGACTTTCTCCGATCTGCCGGGACGGTGACCGGCGGGGCGGCAGCCGCGGGGGCGGTTGGCTCCGTCGCCGCCCAGGAAGACGGCTCGGGCGGTGCCCAGCCGGATTATGGCGGGTGGTTCTCGAACGTGAGCAACTTTTCATCGACAGTCGACCGCCGTGGCGAGGACGAGATTACGGTCGAAGTCGGCGTCGAGGCCAACACCAACTACTACGGGTTTGGCCCGGCGGCCGTGTGGGTCGACCCGGACACGACCGTCACCTGGGAGTGGACTGGTCGGGGGAATGCCCACAACGTCGTCGCCGAGGACGACTCGTTCACCTCGGGGTCGGCCGTTGCCGAGGCAGGCACGACTTACGAACGGACGTTCTCCGAGGCCGGCATCCACAAGTACTACTGCCAGCCACACGAACTAAGCGGCATGAAAGGGGCGATCGTCGTCGGTGACGACGTGCCGACGGTCGCTGCCGACGCATCGACACCGGTCAACCCAGAGCACATGGGCGTCCCCTTCCAGCCACACTACGTCGGGATCGCCACGTTGCTCGGGATCTCTTCGACGCTCGCGTTCACGTTTTACCTGCTGAAGTACGGCGAATCCGCACACTCGAAAGGGGGGAGCGACTGATGTCCTCCTCGGGCAGCACCTACGGCGACATCCACCGGTACGAGCCGCCACGCGAGAGTGCGGCCGCGGCCCTTGGGATCGTCCTGTTGACGCTTGTCGAGATCGTGTTGGTGGGGATGTTCACCTACGGCCTCATCAACGGCTGGGGCATCGCCGCGAACGACGGCGGGTTCGGGAACATGTTCCTCGGGACCGTTCTCGCGACGATGTTCGTCAACCTCGCCTTTATCCTGCTTTTGTACCGCAAGGAGTTTCTCCCCGATGTCATGATCGTCAAGAAGCGACGCCGCAAGTGGGAGGATCTCTACATCCGTGAGGAGGACGCCGACGGCGAGTCGCTGACTGACGGCGCAACGGAGAGTTTCAAACGCGCGATCTACCCCTATTACAAACGATAACCATGTCACACGAAGACAAGTATCCGGAAGAATCAGGCCGACGCCGCTTCGTCAAGGGCGTCGTCGGATCGGCCGTCCTCGGGACGGTTGCGACCGGCGGCGCGACCGCGATCGGGCTGACGACGGCACCGTCGGGCGTCGGCGGCGGGATCACGCCCTACATCGGCATCAAGAACACCGACGGTCCGGCCCCGCGCGGGATGCCGATCGTCCCGGTCGAGATCCAGGACGACGGCACGATCGCCGGCGTCTGGCCGGACACCGAGGAAAAGACCGTCCAGGGACAGACCGTCACCGTCGCCGAGATGGATATGGGCGGGACGACCTACAGTTCGACGTGGTTCCAGTACTGTGGCGTCCAGACGTACGCCGGCATCAGTCCCGACGCCGATCAGGACGACGCCTTTCGCTCGTCCTCGGGGACCTACGACTGGCAAAGCGACATCGAGGACGGGCAGGCGCTTACCCTGTCTGATTTCGATGATTACGAGGAATGGGGCAACGACATCGGCGAGTCGGGCCTCGGGAAGCCGGCGTCGGCGGGCTGGCGCTCGGAGGGCGACAACGTCCAGACGATCCCGGTCCAGGTGCTCCGCAGCCCTGAAGTCTCGAAGATGGTCAACGGGGAAGGCGATTACAGTGACCTCTCGTCCGGTGTCCGCTCGTTCCTCGACGCCGCGACCGAGGACGACGTGATGGCCTGGCTCAACAAGTGTACACACTTCTGCTGTGTGCCTGGGTTCAAGGCGTACGGCGGGAGCGAACGCTTCAACGCCGAGAACGAAGTCTACTGTCAATGCCACCAGTCGGTGTACGACCCGTTCCAACCAGTCCAGCGACAGTTTACGGCGCTGCCGCGCCCGGGGGAATGACCCGATGAGTCTCGAACGTCCCGACGATCACGACCACGACGCCTGGATGGAACAGCGGGACTTCTCGCGGGTCGAACGCATGTACCTGACAGTCCTCATCTGGTTCGACAAGCGACTCCGGATCGTCGATTACCTTGAGATCCTGGAGGGGCTGTACTACAAGGTCAACATGCAGATGCCAAAGAGCCACACCGAGCAGTACGGGCTCGACAACAAGTTCTGGTACTGGTATCCGCTGTACGCGCTGGGGTCGTTCTCGACGCTCGCGTACATCGTGGCGGCGATCTCAGGTGCCCTGCTCGGGTTTTACTACTCGCCGGGTGCGCTGGGCGCGTCGGGCGATCCGACGATCGCCTACGAGTCGCTCACGTTCATCATGACCGACCTGAACTTCGGGTTCATGCTCCGGAGCATCCACCGGTGGGCGGCCCAGGTCATGGTCGCCGCTGTCTTCCTCCACATGCTGCGGGTCTACTTCACCGGCGCGTACAAGGAGCCACGGGAGCTCAACTGGCTGCTCGGCATCGTCCTGATCAGCCTGACGCTGCTGTTTGGCTACTCGGGGTACCTGCTGCCGTGGGACCAACTCGCCTTCTGGGCCGGCCAGATCGGTGTCGAGATGTCATTATCGATCCCACTCATCGGTGAGTGGGTCGCCCAGCTCATCTTCGGTGGGTTCACACCGAACCCGGCGACGCTCCAGCGGATGTACATCCTCCACGTGTTCTTCCTCCCGTTCGTGGTCACCACGCTGATCGCCGTTCACATCGCAATCGTCTGGATGCAGGGCATCGCCGAACCGCACTAACCATGACCGAGCACGATTCACCCGACGACGGAGTCAGCGAGCAACCGACCGACGAGGACCCCGTCCGGACTGACGAGACGTCCGTCCGGACCGGCGAGGAGCGTGTCCGGACCGACGGCGGTGAGACGGGGATCGTCCCGCCGGACGACGAGACGCCGACCTGGAGCGAGCGCAAGGAGCGCCGACAGGGGCTCGCCAGGACGACGTACGAGTATTTCGAACGCTCACGCCGCGAAGACCAGGATCTCCGTGAGGAATCCGACTACGTCGAACGCGACGTGCTGGGCTTTCCGACCTGGCCCCACGAGGTCGTTCGGAACCTCGCGCTGACGAGCTTCTTCGTCGGCATGCTGGTGTTCCTGGCGGCGGCGCTGCCGCCACACATCGGCGCGCCGGCCAACTCCGGGGTCACGCCCCCGACGATCCTGCCCGACTGGTATCTCTACTGGTCGTTTGGCCTGCTGAAACTCGGGCCGCTGAACCCCGACCTGGCGTTGCTGGGGGGCCAGAAGCTCATGGCCGACCGGACCTTCGGCGTGATGGCCAACCTCGTCGTCGTCGGTGCGATCGCCGTCGTGCCGTTCATCAACAAGGGCAGCGCCCGTCGCCCGGTCGAACAGCCGTTCTGGGCGGCCGTCGGGGTCTTCGGCGTCATCCTCTCGGTGACGCTCGCAGCGCTGTCGATCAAGAACCTCCTTCCCCTCGACTCGCATCTCCTGTTCGACCTGACGTTCCTGCTGCCGTTCGTGGGCGCGTTCATCACCTACGCGGCGCTGAAGTCGATGCGGGAGGGCTACATGTTCGAACTCAACCGCCGGTACTACCGGCTTCGTCCACCAAAATGACAATGACGTACGCAACTCAATCCGCCGGGACGCCGACCGAATCGACGGCGACCGACGCCGGTGCCGAGACCGATCACGCCGAGAGTACTGGAAGCAGCGATGCGGGCCGCCGGGATGTCGTCGTCCCGCTACGAGTGTACAAGGCCGTGACGGTCTTCTCGACGCTGTTTGCGATTCTGGCCATCGTCGTCGGGTTCGTCGTGCTCGATACGGCGACCAACCGCGGTATGGCTGCCGTTTCGGCGATCGATCCGCTGCTGGCGCTGTTGGGGCTCGGCTCGATCCTCTTCGGTGCGGTCGTCTACGCGTTCTCGACACGGTTCCGTACCGAGGGCATGGCCGGCGAGGGAGGTGAGACGGATGGCTGACGAGTTCATGAAAGGGTTCGGTATCCTGGTGACGGCCGGGCTCGGGTGGCTGGTCGTCGCCGGCTGGTACAAGACGCCGTCCTTCCAGGGACCACAGCTCCTTGGCACCTACCCGGAGAACCCCGACTTCTACACCCAGATCGCCATGGTCGTCGGCGAAGGGCTGTTTTACTTCGCGATCCTGGGGGCACTCGCGTTCTGGGTGCTCGTTCCCGCGATCAATCAGGCCCGTGAGGCCTACGCCGATCGAAAATAAGACGGCTGTCTCCGTTTCTGGACCGGCTACCGGAGTCTCTCGATGGGTCGAAGCCACAGCCAGAGGCCAATCAGGAGGGTCGCGACGACGCCTCCGAGAAGGGGCCACGGGGAATGTAACGCCGCCCAGGCGACAACCAGCCCGAGGAGAACGAGTCAAACTAGCCGGAGGCTCCGGTCCCCCGAGCGGATTCGCAACAGCCCAATCGTTGTCACCACAATACCGAGCAGGAAGATCGGTCCAACGATCATGATGCCCCAGCCGAGCCCCGCATCGTGGGCGAGCATCGCGTAACACTCCCCCTGGTATTCGATCGGCGTTCGCATGATGGCGTCTGTCACGTACTCGAAATCCGGAGCCGACTGCACCGCATAATAGCTCCCATCGGCTTCCAGCGTACTCTTGAAGATGTCCTGCCCGGTCGCCGAAAGGTTCGAATACGTCGTGTTGTCGCCGAAGCTCATCCAGTCCTCACAGCGCGTGAGTTCATACGAATACTGTGCGGCACGGAACGTGTACCATGCTGCGGCGAGAAACAGGAGCACACCGACGGCGACAGCGGCGACCCCTGTCTTGGCTTTGCGTGCCGTTTGAATGGGATTGCGAGCCCGAGACAGGAGGCCCACCCCGGCAAGGACCGCAAGCCCGGCAGCGCCCAGACATATATACGTCAGTGTGAACGAGGGCATGAAAACTGAACGACACCAACTCGGTATAAGTTTTCTGTCTGATGAATCGCCGTCGAGAAAAATCGACACCCGCTACCGGATCAGATGACTGCGTTCCAGGCCGGCGCGACGACGAAGAACAGGCTCTGGTAGCCGACGTATCCGAGCATCAACAGCGACGCGGTGATCGCGCCTTTCGGCCGGTCGAGGTCGACCTCGCGGCGGGCTTCGGCCTTACGTGCCTCGAATTCGAAGAAGTCCGTCAGGAAGAGTCCGAGCACAAGCACCGTGGTGACGAACCCGCCGTGGTGGTGTAGCGTCAGGTAGTAAAACGACGCCAGGATGAGCAGGACGTTCGAGACGACGTGGGGCAGGAATCGCGACACTGCATCGGCTCCGCCACTCGCCGCCTGGCTGACGTGACGTCTGTGGGCTAGTATTCGCGTGACCATGTTGACGACAGCCAGCACCAGCAAAAGATACACAACGTTGTTCCCAAGGAGTGTGTCCAGTGGCCCGAACAGCGAAACGGATACCATGGTTGAGCCCACGTGCGGTGTTCATTAGAGTGTTTTCAAACCGGTACTCTTGCCGGCAAGTCGAGTGACCGCTCCCGTGAACCGTTCGACTTTCACTGCAACTGAACACGACGAACGCTCTCTAGCCGCTATCAGGACATGATTGTCTTGACGCCTTCGGCAAGTGGCTGCTCAGGTACGATCACGATCGACGTCGAACGCCGGGTCACTCTCCGGCAGCGACACCACAGAAAGCGTCTCGCCCCGGACGAGCGAGAGCTGATCCGACGGCCCGACCCGACCGTAGGTCCGATCGTCCACCAGGAGCGACACTGGTGCTTCGTCGCGCTTGATCGACATTGACAGGGCAGGGCCGCTGTCGGGGAGCGATAGCGTCCAGTGATCTTTGGTCGTCGAGAACATGCCGACTGGCACGGCAGCGAGGATCTCAGCAGCCGGATCGAGGACCGGGCCGCCCACGCGACGGGCATAGCCACGACTCCCTGTCGGTGTCGCGATCACGACGCCGTCGGCCCGGAACGTGGCGACGGATTGGGCGGGCGTCGAGAGCGAATACTCCGAGATGTGGGCCGGTTCGCTGGTCACCAGCATCACGTCAGCCAGGGCCGTCTCGACGTGTGCATCGTTGACGTACACATCGAGCGTTGTGATTTCCCGGATGGCGTAGTTTCCGTCACGAACCCGTTCGATGGCGGACTGGAGGGTGTCTGCAGGAACGCCGCCGAGTCCGCCGTCGACTGCGACCGGAAGAATCGGTGTTTCACATCCCCGCTGGGCGAGTTTGAGGATCGGTGTCTCGCCCACGGCAATCACCGCCGTCGCGTGCTCGTCGATCTCGGTGGGTGTCCCCGGCACCACCTGGATCCCGACCGATCTGACGAGTTCAGCGACCACGCCGGCGTCGTCGCCGACGACGGCGACTGGCCCGTCTCGCAGGTCCTCGCTCATCACACGAACTGTCGCCGGTCGGGGGCAAAAACCCTCCGCACCAGGGTGATCTCCCCGTTGGCCGTTCTCTGGAGAGTACACCGTCTCCCGAAGCGACGGGCGAATTTGGATACGCTGGTTGTCGAGTGCTGGGTCTCGAGAAACTGAGCGGCGATGTCTCGGGATTGTGGATGTCTCCCCCTCTGGAGCGACGCAGACCGCTCGAAGCCCCCCGATTCGACCGGGCGCCAACCGGAGACTATTGTTGGGGCCAACATATATACTACCGGTGGGACCAAACTGCCGCTATGACCGACGATAGTGTCGAATTCTCGCGTCGGGCGCTTCTTCGTGCCAGTGGAACGGCCGCCGGCGGGGCGGCGGCCATCGGCGCGGTCGGCTCCGCCGCGGCCCAGGAGAGTGGCGGCGGTCAGGTCGATTATGGCGGGTGGTTCTCGGACGTGAGTAATTTCTCGTCGACAGTCGACCGCCGTGGCGAGGACGAAATCACGGTCGAGGTTGGTGTCGAAGCCAACCAGGGCTACTACGGGTTTGGCCCGGCGGCCGTGTGGGTCGACCCGGACACGACCGTCACCTGGGAGTGGACTGGTCGGGGGAATGCCCACAACGTCGTCGCCGACGACGACTCGTTCACCTCGGGGTCGGCCGTTGCCGAGGCGGGTACCACGTACGAACGGACGTTCTCAGAGGCCGGCATCCACAAGTACTACTGCAGCCCCCACGAATTGAACGGCATGAAAGGGGCGATCGTCGTCGGTGACGACGTGCCGACTGTCGAGGTCGAAGGTCCGAGCGGCCCGGTCGTGCCCGAAAGTGCGAAGCTGTTCGGCGTGACGTCCGGATTTGTGATGACTGCCGTGTTGGGCCTGGTGTACTTCTTCATGAAGTACGGCGGCGATTACGGGGACGTCGAGTGACGGCACGAACTGTCAGTCACTGTCACCGACGCCTCCCGCGGGTCGTTTTGTGCGGTCGTCTTCGATCCACCCTTTCGGTTTACTTTTTCGTATGTTGATATTTCGTCTGTCGAAGTGAAATCTCCCCGATGGCGAGCAGATGACACATAGCTAAGAACCTCCTCGGGTGTTATCATCTTCAATAACTTGCCAGGAAGCTTTATGCCGTGATAGGGCGAATATTTGGTAAGCGCCGTCCGTTCAGCGGATCCCGACCAGCCCGCCCGGTGACGGCGACATACAAACTGATAATCCATGAAGCTCAAACCATTCCTGTTCGACGACGAATCGGGCGTCTCACCAGTCATTGGGGTGATCCTGATGGTCGCCATCACGGTTATCCTGGCGGCTGTCATCGCGACGTTCGTCCTCGGCCTGGGCGAACAGATCAGTGACACGTCACCGCAAGCGAGTTTCGAGTTGCAAGATGATGGCAATACCCTCGTTCACGCTGGTGGCCAAGAATTGCCGGGTGAGGGGACTTTGACTTGGACGGCCACCGTCAACGGATCCCTCGCGAGCGGCCAGGGACCATATAGCGCTGGCGATCCGGTTGTTACTAGTGGGACATACGGAAAACTCACCTGGAGCAACGGCGATACGTCTGCAATCCTCTACGACGGTACCAACTAACGACTCACAAAAGACGATCAAACCATGAAGCTCAAAACATTCCTGTTTGACGACGAATCGGGCGTCTCACCAGTCATCGGGGTAATCCTGATGGTCGCCATCACGGTCATCCTGGCGGCTGTCATCGCGACGTTCGTCCTCGGTCTGGGTGAACAGATCAGCGAGACATCCCCGAGTGCGACGATTTCAGTCGAGTGGGACGGTCAGACGAACCCATCAGATGATATTGTACTTACACTCTCTCACGAGGGAGGACAGGCGGTTGACCCGGCAAACGTCGAGTTCAGTGGAAACGTTACCAGCACCGGATCATGGAGTGCAAGTAGCTGGGCGAGTGGTGGAGATATCTCTGCGGGGGACACGTTAACCATTGGATTCACTAGCAGTCAGGATGTGAATATTGAAGCCGGCGGCAGTGAAGTCCCGAAGGGTGATAAACTCACGGTGACGTGGAACAAAGAAGATACGTCGGCCATCCTCAAATCGACCGAGGCTCCGCAGGCCTACGACAGTACGGCGTAATCTCACGGTCCACTATTTCGGTCGGATTTCCGTCTAACGCCCGTTCGTTTCGGTCCTGTCCAAATGGTTTCTCGCTCCTTTCTTGTAAGGCCAGTCGCACTCTTCAGTGAGCGTAAGTCGCCGGCCTGGAAGCCGCCGATTTCGGTACTCATATTATCGTCACCACGAACCACACACCAATGGTTGACGATCCCGACGATCCCGGGACGTTTGGCGACTACGGCGGTCGCCACGTACCCGAACCGTTGAAAGAACCGCTTGCTCACCTCGCCGCCGCCTTCGAGGACGTCGCGCTCAGCGACGACTTTCAGGACGAGTTTCGCGCGCATCTCGAACACTTCGCCGGGCGACCGACGCCGCTGTATCACGCCAAACGATTATCCGAGGCCTACGGCGCTGAGATCTACCTCAAGCGTGAGGACCTCCTCCACGGCGGCGCACACAAGCTGAACAACACGCTCGGGCAGGCGCTGCTGGCGAAGAAGGCCGGCAAGGACCGACTGATCGCCGAGACTGGAGCCGGGCAACACGGCACCGCGACGGCGATGGTCGGCGCAATGCTTGATCTCGATACGGAAGTCTACATGGGTGAGAAGGACGTCGCCCGCCAGCGGATGAACGTCTTCCGGATGCGACTGATGGGCGCGGAGGTCAAGGAGGTCTCCCGCGGCGGGAAAGGGTTGGCCGACGCCGTCGACGCAGCGCTTGAGGACTTCGCCCAGAACGTTGAGGATACCCACTATCTCGTCGGTTCGGTCGTGGGTCCCGATCCGTTCCCGCGGATGGTTCGGGAGTTCCAGTCAGTCATCGGCGAGGAGGCACGCGAGCAGATGCAAGCGCAGATCGGCGGGTTGCCCGACGCCGCAGTCGCCTGTGTCGGCGGCGGGTCGAACGCGATCGGGCTGTTCGACGCGTTCCGTGACGACGACGTGGCCTTTTACGGTGCGGAAGGCGGCGGTGAAGGTGCTGACTCGAACCGACACGCCGCGCCCCTGGCCGATGGGGAAGACGATGTGCTCCACGGAATGAAGACCCGCGTCATCGACGAGGAGACGGAGGTCCACTCCGTTTCGGCCGGACTGGACTACCCGGGCGTCGGTCCTGAGCACGCGATGTTCAAGGCTGTGGGGCGGTGTGACTACCGGGGTATCACTGACGATGAAGCCCTGGAAGCCTTCCGGGAGCTGAGCATGTTTGAGGGGATCATTCCGGCTCTGGAGACGAGCCACGGACTTGCCCTGGCGAAACAGATCGCCGACGAGCACGACACGATCCTGGTCAATTTGAGTGGCCGCGGCGACAAGGACATGGAGACTGCCGCCGAGCACTTCGATCTGAGCTAACGCGGCCGGTCATCGTACCGAGAGCTCCCCGTTGGGAGAAGATCTATACTTTGATGGGTGAAATTTGACCCATGGTTACGCTGACTGGAACGGATCTCTGGCGGATCGTCGTCTCGACGATCGGGTTTGCACTCGTCCTGTTCGTTCCTGCAATGGTTCTGAAGGAAATGTACCTGGCGCCGGTTAGTCCGCTGGCCAAAGTTGGGATCCAGCTCGGAATCCTCCTCAGTGCTGTTTTCCTTGCAATCTTCGTGGTGCGGTCAGACGATATCCCTTGGCCAGGCGACGAGGAGGGCATGACAGGTCGATCAGTACGGTAACCTGTGTCCGTTCTGAGCCATGATTACATCGACTCCTGGGCCTTCTGGAGTGATTTTGTGACTGTGGTAAGTCACCGAAACCGTGAATTGCAACCAGAACGGATCACTTTCGACTCTTGCTAGGGGAAGCGACTCATACCAATTCCACGTCGGGTACACCGATAACGCATCGGGCCTTTTGACAGTCTTCTGACGTCGGGATATATGCTTACAGCCCACGAGAGCCTTGGCATGAGTCTGAATGACACTGCTGATACGCCATGGACTAACTGGGCGATCATGGTGATCGGGGCGATTCTTGGTGCTGTCACCACGGCGGCCGCACTTTACTTCCTCTTTCAGCTGGATCTTCCGCGGGTGCTTGCCGTCGCCGTTGGGTTGCTGTTCGTCGGACTCGGCGTCGGTCGGTTTTACGTCGTCGCCAAGCACGAACTACGCTGAAGGGGCGGACACGTGTGTTCGATGTCCGTCGATTACGGTCGGTCCACCGTTGCGGTGGCTTCTTACACATTGCAATCGAATCCTCGCTATGCTCGAAGACACGAACGTCGTCCTGGGTGTGACGGGGTCGATCGCGGCGGTCAAGACCGTCGAGTTGGCCCACGAACTCCGCCGACGCGGGGCGACGGTTCGGGCGGTCATGACCGAGTCGGCGACGAACATCATTCACCCCTGGGCGGTCGAGTTGGCGACCAATGGCGAGGTCGTCACCGAGATCGGGGGCAGCGTCGAGCACGTCACCTTCTTCGGCGAGGATCCGTGGGGTGACGTGCTCCTGATCGCGCCCTCGACGGCCAATACTGTCGGGAAGATTGCGAGCGCAATTGACGACACGCCGGTGACCACCTGCGCGACGACAGCGTTGGGTGCCGGCATTCCGGTCGTCATCGCACCCGCGATGCACGAACCGATGTACGACCACCCGGGTGTCCTTGAGGCGATCGAGCGACTCGAATCGTGGGGTGTGGGATTTGCCGACCCGCGGATCGAAGAGTCGAAAGCCAAGATCGCCAGTGAGAAATCGATCGTTTTGGAGACAGCCCGGGCGGCCGGCGAGCGCCCCCTGGAAGGGACGGAGGTCGTCGTCACCAGCGGCGCGACGACGGAGTCGATTGACGCGATTCGAACGCTGTCGAACAGGGCGTCGGGGACGACTGGCCGGGCGATCGCGAAAGCCTGCTACGTCAACGGGGCCGATGTGACGCTCCTGCACGACGGGCCGAACGTGCCCTATGCCACAGTCGAATCAGTCGAGAGTGCGGCGGAGATGGTGGCGGCTGCCGAAGAGCATGCGCCAGCCGCAGACGCGCTTGTCTCTGCGGCCGCGATCGGTGACTACACCGTCGAGCAGCGGGCGGGGAAGATCACGTCAGGACAGGACGATCTCACACTCGATCTGAAACCGACACCGAAGCTCCTCGATCGGGTTCGAAAGCGCGCGCCGGACCTGCCGATGGTCGGGTTCAAACTGGAGGCTGACGCCGACGACGAATCGCTGACCTCGGCAGCGCGCGATCTGCTGTCGCGGGTCGATCTGTCGTTTGTGGTCGCAAACGACGCCGGGGCTGCTGGTGGTGAAGAGACGCGGGCATTGCTCGTCCGGCCGGAGACGACTGAGGAGTTCCAGGGGTCAAAAGCGTCACTCGGTGGGCGGATCGCCGAGGCACTCGCAGTCGAGCTGCAGGAATAATCGCCGCCAGCCTGCGTCAGTCTGTTTCTCCTTGTTCGTCACCGTCGTCCGGCACCGGCCAGGAGACACCCTCGACGAACGGGACGCCGATCTTCTGTGCCGACCGGGAGATCATGTGTGCGCCGGTCGGGGCCGTCAGAAACAGGAAGACGATCCCGACCAGCGAGATCAGCCCCGCTCCGCGTGGGCCGAAGTAGACGAACCCGGCGAGAAACAGCGAGGCGGCACCGAGCGTCGTCGCCTTGCTCGTCGCGTGCAACCGGTTGTACACGTTCGGGAGCCGGAGCAGGCCGATCGTCCCGATGAGGAGGAAAAACGTCCCTGTCACGACCAGTACGCCGACGACGACGGCCTGCAGTGTCTGGAGCAGCGTCATTGGATGATGTCCCCCTCTGTGATGAAGCGAGCGACAGTGATCGTGCTGATGAACCCGATGATGGCGAGTACCAGCCCGACAGTGATGAACAGCCCCGTATCGGTCGTGAGCGCGAACAGGATCGCGATGGCGACAACGTTCGTCCCGATCGTATCCAGGGCGACGACGCGGTCCGGGACGGTTGGCCCCCGGATGACGCGGTAGGCTGCCAGGAGGGTCACCGCGCTCGCGATGATCAGGGCTGCATCGAGCACTGTGGCGAGCAACGCCGGGAATTCACTTGCCATCGGATTCACCTCCGTCTGTGTCTCCATTTGGAGTCTCTTCAGTATCTGCGTCCGGATCCGGGACTGGATCGGTCGGTGATCGCTCCTCGTCGAAGATCCGGAGCGCGTACCCTTCCCACTGGCGGATCGGGGCGACCACGAGATCGCGCTCGCGGCCGGCGATCGCGTGGACGTACAGCGAGTTTCGATCCCCGTCGTAGTCCATCGTGAGCGTCCCCGGGGTCAGTGAGATGCTGTTTGCGATCGTCGTGATCGCGGCGTCGGACTCGACACGGAGCGGGATCTCGATCACGGCCGGCTCGATCGGCATCGACGGGGCGAGTACCCGATAGGCCACGTCGACGTTCGCGGTGATGAGTTCCGTCAGGAACAGGACGAGATAGATCACCGTCGCCGGGATCGACCGGAGCAATCCACCGATGGCGATCTCGCTCGCGTAGAACCGACGGAAGAGGTACGCGATCGGCATCCCGACGGCGAGGCCGGAGAGCGCCGCGCCGGCGAGTGGCATGGGGGCTGGTTCGACGCCGTTGACGAACAGCCACAGGACTGCAAGCGCCGCGCCGATGACGGGCCAGCGTCTCATTGTCCCACCTCCGGACCCACGGCATCAACGTAGCCGGCGTGGTCGATGGCGGCGTGTGCTGCTGTCTCCGCCACTCGATAGACCGGATCGAACCCGACGCCCAGCACGACGACCAGCAGCGAGAACCCGGCGACGATCGCAACGAGCGTCGTCGGCCGATAGGCGTGGGCGACTGGTTCGGTCTGGCTCCCCCAGAACACCTGACTCCAGGCCCGGGACATGTAGATGATCGTCAGGATCGCTCCGAGGAGTGCGGCCCCAAGTGCGAGTTCGGCGAACGGAACGCCCGCCTCGAGTGCCTGGCCAGCCGAATCGAACACGAGGAGTTTTCCGAAGAACCCGGTCAACGGCGGGATGCCGATCATCGCGAGTGCGCCCAGGAAGAACGACCCGGCGAGAATCGGCCGCCGAGAGGCGAGGCCACCCACCGCACTGAACCGGGTTGAGCCGACGCTCTCCTGGATCACCCCGCTGATCAGGAACAGTAGGGACTTGGCGATCGCGTGGTTCAGCGAGTAGACGAGCACGGCGATCAGCGAGACGATCCTGATCGGCCCTTCTGTCCCAGCGGCGAGCGCGATGGCCAGGACGATGAACCCGACCTGCCCGATGCTCGAATACGCGAGGACGCCATCGAGGTCATTGCGTGAGACGGCACCGAGCCCCCCGACGAAGATACTCCCGACGGCCATGATGAACAGGACGGGACCCAGGAAGTCGCTGAAGGCCGACCCCGAGAGCCCGAGTCCGAGCGCACTGTCGAGGCTGGCACCGCCAAGAACTGTAAACACCAGCCGGACGATCGCGTAGACGCCGACCTTCTTCGTGACGCCGGCGAGCATGGCCGAGATCGGAGCCGGTGCGGCCTTGTAGGCGGCCGGCACCCAGAACTGGAACGGAACGATGCCGGCCTTGAGCGCGAAGACCGCGAGCAGGATCGCACTCAACCCCAGTACCGGCGCGGGATCGATGCCGTACTGACTCGCGTGGGTGAGGCGGCGTGACATGTCCGCCATGTTGAGTGTCCCCGTCGTCGCGTAAAGCCCGCCAATCGACACCAGCATGAGCGCACTGCCCAGGAGGTTGAGCACCGTGTACTGCAGTGCCGCGCGGGTGTGCTCGCTACGTCCGTAGAACACGACGAGGACGTAACTCGGCATGAGCATGACCTCGAACCACACGAAGAGGTTGAAGATGTCGCCGGTCAGGAACGCTCCGGTGACACCCGTCAGCATGAAGTGAAACAGCGAATGGTAGGCGACGCGCTGGCCGTATTCGCTGACATACCGCGCCGAGAACACCAGCGCAGCGACCGAGACGATCGCCGCGAGCACGAGCATGAACGCCGAGAGTGCGTCGGCCACCAGCGAGATGCCGAAGGGCGCTCCCCAGTCCGACAGCTGATAGGTCAGCGTCGTCGTCTCCCCGCTTGCTCCGGTGAGCACGTCGATCGAAAAGACCCGACTGGCGATCGCCCCGACCGCCAGGAGGTAGCCACCGATGCCCAGCAGGCTGATCGCGCGCTGGAGTCTGCCGTAGCGCCTCGTCAACAGCGTCAGAATCGCCGTTACCAGCGTGATCACGAGCGGTGCCACGACGACGTGTGCAAGCGCCATTATTCACTCACCTCCGAGAGATCGATCGTCCCATGTTCCTCATAGACTCTGAGCGTCAACACGAGCGCGAAGGCGGTCGTCCCGAAGCCGATGACGATCGCCGTCAGGACGAGGGCCTGGACCAGCGGGTCCGTCGGCGTTCCGTGACTGCCACCGCCGTGGCTCACGATCGGGACGCTGCCACGGAGGCCGCCCATCGTCACCAGGTAGACGTTCGCCGCCTGGCTGATGATCGAGACGCCCCAGACGACCCGGACGACGTCGCGCCGGAGGATCAGGAACGTCCCCAGCGCGAACAGGAGGCCGAGCACGACGGCCAGAATGATCTGTGGCTCGCCACCGTTCGTCGCCCCGCCGGATGCTGAAAGCAGTGTCTCGATCATTCGTTACCCACCACCGCGAGGATCGTGAGGAGGCCACCGACGACCACGACGTAGACGCCCAGGTCGAAGACGAGCGCGCTTGCGATCTCGACCTCGCCGTAGATCGGGAGGTGTTCGAGGAACACGACAGCCTGCGTGAGGAACGGATATCCCAACGCCACCGCAGCCACGCCGCCACCGGCCGCAATAATCAGCCCGATCGTGAACACCTCGCCGAACTCCTTGGTGATCGACGCGGAACTTTCAGAGCCAGTGTCCCCAACTTCCAGCGGGAACGACCGCGGCAGTATCGTCCCCGACAACAGGTTGTCCTCGACGTAGTGCAACCCGTAGATGATGTACACGAGCGCGATCCCCGTCGTCGTCAACACGCCCGCGATGAAGCCACCACCGGGCTGGTTGTGGCCCTGGAGCAGGAGCGCGATCGCCACCAGCAGGATGATCGGGACGACGATGCGGACGACCGTCCGTGCGATGACTGTCGTATCCCCGTCGGTCACCTGCGGGACTGCTGTCTCCGCATCGGTCGTTGTTGGGGTCGACTCACCACTCATTGTGTCTCACCTCGTTGCCGCATCGCGATCATGGTAATGATCGAGAGCGCAGCCATGGCGACGACGGAGATTTCCCCCATCGTATCGAAGGCCCGGAAGTCGACGAGGATGACGTTCACGATGTTGCTTCCGCCACCCCACTCGAGCAGCCACTGGCCGTGCTCTGTGGGGACCCCACCGCGTTCGAGGAAGTACGTATAGATCGGCTTCCCCGGCGTTGCGGCCGTCGAAACGAGCACCGTCAGGAAGACGGTCACGCCGACGACTCCCGAGACGATGCTGTCCGTGAGGATCTGGCGGCGTTTCAGATCGCCGTAGAACGCCGGCAGCTTGTTCAACACGAGCAGGAACAGGACGAGTACCAGCGTCTCGATGACGAGCTGGGTCAGCGCCAGATCCGGCGCGTTCGCCAGGATGTAGAAGATGGCGACCATGAACCCGAGGATCGACAGCGTCAACACACCGGCGACGTGCGAGGGCGCACTCGTCACGGCCAGTGCCGCCACCACGGCGACGCCCAGCACGATGACGATCGGGGCAGCCAGCGTAATCGAGGAGAGCGCCGGCAGGACGACTCCGGCGGCGACGTACCCACCGATAGTCAGTGCGGCGACGCCGAGCATGAGCCAGCTCGCGTACGTCCGAATTCGGCCGGTGTGGAGCCGTTCGGCGACAACGCCCGTCCGGTCGAGCCAGTTCATGATCCCGTCGTAGTACCAGTTCGGCGACAGCGGCTTGATCGACGCCAACCGATCGACGACGGCCGCGAGGCGATCGTAGTAGGGATAGGCGACTGCGCCGACCCCGACCGTGATCGCGCTCATGCCCGCCGCTGGCGTGAGCGAGGTCGGGAGATAGTAGCCGAAGTGCGGCTTGGAAGCCCCGGCGCTTTCGAGGACCCGGTTGATGAACGCTTCGAGCGGCCAGAAGTGGATGCCGAGTGTCCCACCGATACCGCCGAGCCCGATCACGCCCGCCAGCGTGGCGAGAATGACCGGCGGCGCGAGCATCGGGAGCGGCGGCGAGTGGACGTGCTCGAGCGCGTCCGGCCGGTCGCCGAAGAACAGCGAGAGGAACTTGATCGAGTACAGGAACGTAAAGATACTCCCGAAGACCGCGACGACGGGAAGCAGCCACCACAGGCCGCCCGCGTGTTCGGCCGCGTGGAAGGTCGCCTCGAACAGCAGTTCCTTGGAGTAGAAACCGTTGAACGGCGGGAGGCCGGCCATGCCGAGGGCCGCCACGACGGCCACGGCGGCGGTGATCGGGAGGTCACGCCAGAGGCCGCCGAGTTCCGACAGCAGCCGACTGCCGGCCTCGTGGGCGACGATCCCCGCGACGAGGAACAGCGCCGCCTTGAACAGCGCGTGATTCAGGATGTGGAACGCGCCTGTCTCTGCACCGTATTTGTACTGTATGCCGAACCCGGCGACGATCAGCCCGAGATGCGAGGCCGTCGAATACGCGAGCAGTTCCTTGATATCGTCGGCTTTGATCGCGAGCATCGCGCCGACGGTCATCGTCAGCAGGCCGAGGCCGGCAAACAGGAGTTCCCACTCGGTCGAGCCAAGCAGCGGCCGGAACCGGCCGATGAGATACACGCCGGCTTTGACCATCGTCGCCGAGTGGAGAAAGGCCGAGACCGGTGTCGGGGCCTCCATGGCGTTGGGCAGCCAGATGTGCAGCGGCACCTGCGCGGATTTGGCCGCGGCACCGACCGCGAGCAGTGCCAGCACGGGCACGAACAGCCCTGCCGACCGCAGCCCCTCCCGCATCGCCCCGGCGTTTTCGATCATCGAGCCCTCGCCGGCCAGCCGGAACGTGGCCGTCCCCATCACGTCTGCTGAGACGGTATGCAACAGGAGGAAAGCGATAAGCAAGAACAGCCCGCCGGCGACCGTGATGACCATCGCCTTCCGGGCGGCATACTGCGAATCCGGGTCGTCCTGATAGTGGCCGATCAGAATGAACGACGAGACGCTCGTGAGTTCCCAGAAGACGAACAGCGCGAGCAGGTCGGCGGCGAAGGCGACTCCGAGCATCGCGCCCATGAACACGAGCAACGTCGTGTAGAACTTCGCTTTCCCCGGTTCGTCGTGCATGTACCCGCCCGAATACGTGAAAATCAGGATACCGATCCCGCTGACGACGAACCCGAGCAACAGCGAGAGGCCATCGACGTACAGGGCGAGCGAGACATCTAGCGATGGGATCCATGGTATCGAGACGACCCCCTCAGTTCCGTACTGGGTGCCGATCAGCCCAAAGGCGACTGCCGCGACCGCCGCCCCGAAGTAGGCGACGCGCTCGCCGGCCAGCCGATAAACCAGCGGCGCGATCGCTGCCGCCAGAAACGGCAACGCCAGCACGACAAGGAGGACGCTCTGACTCGGTGATTGCACATCTCAGTGTTCCCGGGAGAGTCGACTTAATCCTTCTCAAATACCCCGATCCTGTCACTCGGTACGAGGGCCATCACGAAGGGTGTCTGTGGCGGTCACGTCCGAAACACGGTTTGGATCTATGCGATCCGGACGGTCAGTACCGTTCAATAATCGGATGAGAGACCATCGGCTGGTCGATTACGTGCAGCTTTTAATTACGGGGGCAGTACCGCCGCCATGGATCGGCTCAAACAGTCGTTGCTCGACGCCCCGGTAATCGAAAAGGAGGAGTACCAGTATTTCGTCCATCCGATCAGCGACGGCGTCCCGATGCTCCGTCCCGAGCTCCTGCGTGAGATCGTCATCCGGATCATCCGGAAGGCCGAGCTGGAAGATGTCGACAAAATTGTCACGCCCGCGGCGATGGGAATCCACATCTCGACGGCTGTTTCGCTGATGACTGATATCCCGCTGGTGGTCATCCGCAAGCGTCAGTACGGGCTCGAGGGCGAGGTGTCCCTCCAGCAGGTCACCGGCTACTCCGAGAGCGAGATGTACGTCAACGACGTCTACGAGGGCGACAAGGTGCTCGTGCTGGACGACGTTCTTTCGACGGGTGGGACGCTCGCCGGCATCACTGGGGCGCTCGAAGAGATCGGCGCGGAGATCGTCGACATCGTCGCGGTCATCAAGAAAGTCGGCGGCGAGAACAAGATCGACGATTCCGATTTCGACGTCAAGACGCTGATCAACGTCGACGTCGAGGACATGGAAGTCATCATCGTCGACGAACAGGGCGACGGGTAATTCCAGCAGGAAAACAGCCCTCAGGCGTCCGACTATCCTTTCTTGAAGCCGACCAGAAAGCCACCGGTGAAGCCGGCACCGACCGGCACCGTCGAGAGGACGCTCATCACCCACGACGGGGGCTGAGCGGCTGCAGCACCACCGGCTGTCGAGTTGTTGACCGCTCCGGTCGCGTTGGTCGCAACGCCAGTCGCGTTTTCGGCGGCACCCGAAATCGCATCCCAGTTCACCTCCAGGATACCCCTGGTTTCGAGGAATTTGAACAGCGCGAGTTCCAGGCCGATAATGATCGCGATGAGTTTCGCGACTTTCTTGGCCGCGAATCCGATGACGCCGCCGATAACTGCACCACCACCAACTTCGAGCCCGAGCTGCTGTGGGTTGTCCAACCCGAGTTGGAGCGGATTTATGTCTACCATACGCGATGGGTCACAGCCGTCAGTTAAGACTCTTGTGGGAGGCCGCCCAGCTTACGCGACCTGCTGGCTACCGGCCGATTTAGCCTCGAGAAGCTCCTTGTAGCGGTTCCGGATCGTCACTTCGGAGATGTCCGCGACCTCGGAAATGTCTCCCTGGGTCACTCGCTCGTTGCTCAACAGCGCGGCCGCATAGATCGCGGCCGCGGCGATTCCGACTGGACTCTTCCCGCTGAGAATACCGGATTCACGCGCGGAATCGACGAGTTCGCGAGCCTGCCGGGAAACTTCCTCGCTCAGGTTGAGGTCGGAGACGAACCGCGGAATGTAACTTTCGGGGTCGGCGGGCTTGACCTCCAGATTCAACTCCCGGACGACGTAGCGATACGTCCGTGTGAGCTCCATCCGGTCGATCCGGGAGACGCGTTCGATCTCGTCGAGACTGCGGGGGTTGCCGGCCTGTCGGGCGGCGGCGTACAACGACGCCGTCGAGACACCCTCGATGGAGCGGCCTGGCAGGAGGTTCTCGTCCAGCGCGCGGCGATAGATGACGCTGGCGGTCTCGCGAACGTTCTCGGGGAGGCCAAGCGCCGAGGCCATGCGGTCGATCTCGCCGAGGGCCTGCTTGAGATTGCGCTCTTTGGAGTCACGCGTCCGGAAGCGCTCGTTCCAGGTGCGCAGGCGCTGCATTTTCTCGCGCTGGCGGCTGGACAGCGAATTGCCATAGGCGTCCTTGTCCTGCCAGCCGATGTTGGTCGAGAGTCCCTTGTCGTGCATCATGTTCGTCGTCGGGGCACCGACGCGGGACTTCTTGTCCTTCTCGGCGGAATCGAACGCCCGCCACTCCGGACCGGGGTCGATCTCGTCTTCCTCGACGACGAGGCCACACTCCCCACAGACGGTCTCGCCGCGTTCGGAGTCCGTTACCAGGTCGCCACCACACTCCGGACAGACCTCCGTCTTTGTTTCCTCGTGCTCGACCTGTTGGTCAGTCTTGCGTTCGCCAGTTCGTTCTGTCGGTCGTGATCGGGTTGATGTTTCACTCATGGTGGGGGTTTCGGGTAACAGCGGGAGACAAAATATTAAAGCGCTGGATTACCCGTTGTGAGAAAAAGTAAGTGACGAGAACATTTAAACCTTTGCCTAAGTCTTATATATGCCGCGTCTCCATGGCAGGAATTTGCATACCAGTATCCATTCCGAAATCTCCCCCGAATGCCCCTGCTATCCATAACCTACCCCAGCCAGACATATCTCGGTCGACGTCACCGGCAGTAATGCTCGTTGATCGAAAACTTAGACGGTGAAGAGGTGTCCATCCGTGGGGACGTCGAACAGCCCCACCCGAGCACCGGCGTCGAGCCAGGCGTGCCCGTAGGAGAACGCTGCAAGTGCGTTGACCGGATCCCCCTCGTCACGAAAGTGACGGCCGTCTTCGAGATACGACTGGGCCATCTCCTCGAACTCCGCGGCTGCCTCCCCGAGGGGTGTCCCCTCGGGTGGACGAACCGTGGCAGCCTCGAGGGCTTCGGTCAGCAATCGCTCGTAGCGGTCGGTCTTCTCGGCGAGGTCGGCTGGCATGTGTCGCTGTTCACGGTGTTGGCCCCTCAGTCTGTCGGCTGTATCGACGCTGGTTCAGTCTGTCGGCTGCCCGTCCACCGCGGCCTGCGTGTAATCCTGCACTCTAAGGCTCCCGTGGGGGGACTCCTCGGCAAACACCTGCGCCGAAAATCGCTTGACGGTCGTGTTCTCGCGTTGCCAGCCATCAGGTGGTAATCCGGCTTTCTTCGCGGCCTCCCGGAGGAACTTCTCGGCACTCCAGTCCCGATCGGCGGCGACCTGCGGGAGCAGGAGTCCGCGCTGTCGGCCCGTCGCGATCATCAAGCCGTCACGACCGACGACGATGGCCGCCGGATCGACGTCCGGAAGCGGTTCCGGTGGTGTCAACACGCTCACGGAGACCGTGATCGCATCGAGTTCGTCCGGCGAAACCGGCGGAAACCGTGGGTCCCCCGTCGCCGCCTCGGTCGCGGCAGCGTTCAGGGCCGCTTCCAGCGGTTGGTCGGGTCGCGGACGGCCGATACAGCCCCGCAGTTCGCCGTCGCTCTTCAGGGTGACGAACGTCCCCCGTTTCTCTGAGAGGACTGCCAGATCGGGAGCCGGCGGCGGGGACCCATCTGTGACGACAGCCGCCACGACCGCTCGGGCGTATTCAAGGAGTTGCTTCCCGGTTTCGGTGTCGAGACAGCCGTCTTTCTCACCCGTTGCCATCGAATTGGTGTTAGGCTTCCGTGTTCCTACGCCCCGGGCCCCAACATTGTGGGCCTTTAGACGAGCCAGTCCGGCGGAACGGTTCGGCCGAAGGCCTCAGCCGGACCATTCGGCGTCCGAAAGCGTCCGCTGGACCGCCTGCTCGCCGACGGCGGCAGCCAACGTTCGAAACCCGCCACGTTCGCTTCGATCGTCGGCATCGGCGACGAGTCGCGAGACAATGAATTCCGGCGTCGAGCGGCCGACGGTCCCAAAGCGTGGCTGGTAGTCGACTTCGAGTTCGAGATCTGTTGTCAGTCCCTCGGCGAAGATGCCGTCAGTTCGGGCTGCGGCCGGTAACGGTTCCAGATCGTCGGCCAGGTGCGTGACGAACACGCCGAGCGCCGGCTGGTCGACGGTCAGCGTGACCAGGCCGTGAAGGAGATCGGCGGCGCTGCCGGGTTCGGTGATCGCCTCGAACTCGTCGACCAGCATCAGGGTTCGGCCCTCGTCTGTCAGGGGTGGCACGACCGTCCGGAGGGTCGATTCGAGCACGCCCGCGTTAAAACTCGCGTGCCTGCGGTGGAAAACGACGGCGTCGACGACCCCGACTTCGGCGGCATCCGCTGGCACCGGCAGCCCCATCTGGGCGAGCAACTGCACCTGCGCGAGCGTCTCAAGCAGCGTCGTCTTCCCGCCGCTGTTGGCTCCTGTCAGGACCGCAACCCGATCGCCCCGTGGCGGTTCGTTCGCGCCGGCGACGGACAGTGAGTGGTCCCCGACCGCGTAGGTAACGGGCTGGACGGATACGTCCGCGCCGATCAGTTCGAGGTTGCGAGCGTTCTCGACGGCCAAGACGCGTCCCTCACGATAGGTCGGCGCGGTGAGATCAAACGCCCGTGCGAACCGGGCCAGCGAGACGTCCCGCGCGATCTCGTCGACGATCTCGACGGCGGCGTCGATGTCCTCGCGAGCCAGTTCCAGGCTCGTCTCGAGACGCTCGCGAACCTCTGCCTCGCGTTCGTCGACGGCCTCGCGTCGGTCCGCGGCAAGGTCTCGAAGCGTTTCCGAGACGAAATCAGTCACGTCCGGGGCATCGGCGACCATCGCCTCCCTGACGGCTCCCACGTCGACGCCGGTTTCGCTGACGACGTGGTCGACGAATCGCTCGCGGAACTCGTCGCCGCCCCGGACGCCAGCATCGCGGATCGTGGCGATCACCGACTCGGCGTCGGCGGCCATGTCCTCGATCGCTCCAAGCTGCATTTTGAGATCGTCGAGACGGTCGTCAGCACCGGCCGCGACGCCGTCCGCCTCGAGCGCGGCGAGCGCGTCGGCCGCGGCCTCGAGCTGTTCGACGTCGAGGTCTGCGAGCGGCGCGAACACACCGTCGGTGACACCGGTCTCCCGCAATGCCAGTGCGGTCCGGACGCCGGCGAGATCGCCGCCTTCGACGCTGTCGTAAGCCTCGAAGGCCTCGATGATGTGCTCCCGGGTCGCTTCGTCGAGGTCGTCCCAGACAGCCGCGGCGTCCATGACAGTTTCGAGGCGCGACTCCATGGCTGCCTGCGAATCGAGGGGCGTGAGCAGCCGGATGCTGTTTGCGGCGTGACGAGTTACGGCGTAGTCACTCGCCAAGTCGAGCACAGACTTATAAACCGATCGGGCGTCGCGGGTCGAAAGCACGTCCATCGCCCCGCCCTGTGCCCGGCGGAGGATCCGCGTCGCCCGTCCGCGACTCAGCCCGGCCTCGGTCAGCGTCCGGAGATCGCCGGATTCGATGGCTTCGAGCGCGGCTTCGACGCCCAGCGACTCGACGAGGAGGTCACGGGTCTTCGGCCCGACGCCCCAATAGTCCGCTACGTCCATGGTAGCATGCTCTCCCGGGCATCCTTAAGGTGTTACCCTCCAGCGGGGAACAGATCAGGAATTCGTGTAACCATGAGTTATTTCTACATCGACACTACTTTGCCACTGGATTCTATCGTCATCTGTATGAGTGGACGGACGACAGCTTCGTCTCATCGCCCCTCATCACAATCGAAAGACGACGTGCCGCTTGGGATCATTGTCATTGCGGTTCTCGGCCTGATCGTGACCGTTCTCGGCTCCCTCGGCGCGCTGGGGATGCTCGCCCAAAGCGGCGGGTCCGTCGCAGTTGGACTCCTTGTGCTCGGTATGAGCGGTGCCCAACTGCTGGTCCTCCTCGGACTGCTCGCCCTCGAACCGTGGGCGTGGACGTGGGGGCTCGTCCTCTTCGGTTTCGGGGCGCTCATGGACCTCGTCGAGTTAGACATCGTCAGCCTCATCATTTCGCTCGCGATCATCTTCTATCTCATCAGCAAGGCCGACTATTATCGGTAGCCGTCGCGAGTGAAACAGCCGCCCGTTGGTACCCAGCCGGCAGTATGAAATATCTCGATTGACAACCACGACCAATGAGCGCCCCAGACGACGGGACGTGTCCACAATGTGAAACGCCGCTTGCGGGCGCGGATGAGTGCCCCGAGTGCGGGCTCACGATCCGGACGGCCGAGGACGGACTGACCTCGGAGGCGGCCGACGCGATCGTCGAGCGGACGCTGTCGAACGCGTCGGCTCGGCGACAGCCCACCGGCCGAACGCTTCCGTACCCGCTCCGATTGGCGTCAGCGCTTGCGATCAGCATCCCCTTCGCGCCGTTGTCGGCGTTCGCTCTCACGAGTCTCATGCCGGCCCATCCGATCATCGTCATTCTTGTCGGCGTCCTCTCGTGGATGTGTCCCGCTGCCGTGCTTGCGCGAACGCCCGTTCCCTCGCTGATCGTCGGCCGGGGGCTGACCGTGATGGGGGCGGTTGTCGCCGTGACGCCGCTGGTCGTCGCCGGCGGCCGGGCGCTCGTCGGCACTGCCGCGACCACGAACCCCCCGATCGACGGGTCCCAGACCATTTACGGGTCGTTTCTACTCTTTGGCCTGATGATTCTAGCTGCCGGAATGGCCGTCTCACGGGTCGCCGGCCGGAAACGTGACGCCTGGCAGGACGCCAGCCCCCGCCATCGAGAGTGATTTCCGCCGGGAACCGCCAGCTGTCACTCCCAGAACGATCGCGTCCGGGCGTACTCGCGTTCCCGGGCGAGGATGTCCCGGTAGAAGTCGTCCTCGTTCTCCCGGAGTTTGTTGATGATGCGGGCCGCGTTCGTCGGCCCGACGCCGCGGCCTGCCAGCGCGATGATGGCCTGCTTGCCGTGGCTCTGGACGAGATCGGCGGCCTGGTGGGCGCGCTTGGTCCGACGCTCCTGTTCGTCGTCTTTCTCGTCGGCCTTGACTGCGGTGACGGTCTCCTCGTCCCAGGGGTTCAACGCGGCGATCCGGGTCGATCCACACTCCGGACACGCCGGCTGGTCGCGCACCCGCTTGACCGGTTTGGTGGTCTTATAGGACTCACAGTGTACACAGAACAGGATGACGCGGTCCTCCTGGATTCGGTCTTTCAGCGTCTGGATCACGCTTGCGTCGGCGTTCTCGGGGGCGAGGAGTTCCTTGCTGCCCGAGCGACCGCCGCGACCGATCGCCGTCCGGCCGCCGACGGTCTCGACAGCGATGTCGCCCGACTGGATGTCTCGAAGTAACTCGCTCGTTCGGCCGATGGCGAGTTTCTCGTGGATCAACTCCCGCAGGGCCTCGTCGTAGATCGGGGTGTCTTCCAGGGCCTCAAGTAGCCGATCCCGGCCGAAGCGACTGCTCCCGCGGCCACGCCAGTTCTTGAGCGCCCCGAACTTGGTGGCGATCTGCGCCAGCCGGAACTTCAGCGCGTCGGCGTTCTTCAGACTGAGCTCGATCAACCCCTCGACGTGAGCGGGATCGGTCGATTCGAGTACGTCGACGACGTCGCCGGCGGTGACGTTGCGGGGCACCTCCAGAGAGATCCGATAGGGATCGACGTCGAGGCCGACCGACGAGCCCGTCCGCTGGCCGAGCAGTGCCGAGAGGAGTCGACCGAGTGTCTCGTTGACCTTGTGGCCGAAGGCGGCATTGAGGACGACGTCCCGTCCCTCGAACTCCACGACGATCCGATTCGGGCCGGGAACCGGTCCCTCGTGGTGCTCGATCTGGTCGAGCGCGGAGCGGATCGTCGCCTCGGCGGCATCATATCTTCCAGCGAGGTGTTGGGCGACGCTTTCTGGATCCCCACCCGCGCGGAGTTGCTCGGCGGCGACCCCCCGGAGCTCGGCGACTTCCTGCGCCACGTCGTAGGGCACCGGAATCTCCTGGCCGGTCCAGGAGGGAACTTCGCCCGCTGGATCGCCGACCGGCGTGACGTGGACCGTCTCCTCATCCTCGTCGATCTCGGTGATGCGCCACATCTCGCCGGCCTGGATGAACACCTCCCCCGGCGCGGCGAAGTTCACGACGAAGCGTTCGTCCAGCGTCCCGACCTGCCGGCCGCTCGTGCCGTCGGCGACGTCGTAGGTCGCCTCGTCGGGGATCATCGAGAGGTTGTGATAGAAGTACTGCCAGGTCCCCCGGCGTTTCGAGAGCTCGTCGTCGTCCGCCTCGAGCCAAATGACGCGATTGTCGGCGAGTTCACGCACGATCTCCCGGAAGACCGCTTCGGAAATATCGCCAAAGGGGTACGCCCGCGTGACGATCTCGTAGGCCCGGCGGGCGTCGACCTCCCCCAGGTCCATGACGACGCCCGCGATCTGGTTGGCGACGGTGTCCCGACTCCCGTGGTGGATCGCTGCCGGTTCGACCTCGCCGGCCCGGGCCATTCGCGCAATGGCGAGCGCCTCGAAGGTCTCGTCGGGGCTCGTCGTGACGATCGTCCCCGCGGACGTTCGATCCCGGCGATGGCCCGCCCGCCCGATGCGCTGGAGCAACCGGGAGACTTGCCGGGGGCTGTTGTACTGGACGACGTGATCCACGCGCCCGACGTCGATCCCGAGCTCCATCGAGGAGGTACACAGCAACGCGTCCAGGTCGCCCGCCTTGAACGCGTCCTCGACCTCGACGCGAGTGTCCGAGGCCAGCGACCCGTGGTGGATGCCAACGTCCGTGCCGTACTCCTTGAGTCGCGAGCCCAACGCTTCGGCCGTCTGGCGGGTGTTGACAAACACCAGCGTCGACTCGTGGGTTTCGATCAGTTCGTCGATCTGCCTGACGTGACTGGCGACCTCGGCATCGGTGACGATTTCGCCGGCGACGTTCTCGTCGCGCTCCTCGATCGAAGGGCGGACGACGTCGATCTCGATGTCGCTGCCGGCGTCGATCTCGACGATCGAACACCCGCGATCGCCAGTCAGAAACCGCCCGACTTCCGCGGGATCGCCGACGGTCGCCGAGAGCCCGATCCGCTGGAACGGGCCGGCGAGTTCCCGGAGGCGTTCGAGGCCGACAGTCAACTGTGCGCCGCGTTTTGCGGCCGCGAGTTCGTGGACCTCGTCGACGACGACGTGAGCCACGTCTCCGAGTCCCTCCCGAAGCTTCTCACCGGTCAGGATCGCCTGCACGGTCTCGGGCGTGGTGACGAGGACGTCCGGCGGATCCTCGGCCTGTTGCTGGCGGCGGTATTGGGTGGTGTCACCGTGGCGGACGTCGATCTCGAGGTCAAGTGTCTCACCCCACCATTCCAGGCGATCCCGCATGTCGCGATTGAGTGCCCGCAGCGGCGTGACGTACAGCGCGGCGATCCCGTCGGGCGGATCCCCTTCGATGGCGTCGAAGACCGGGAGCATCGCGGTCTCGGTCTTGCCGCTGCCGGTCGGGGCGATCACCAGCGCGTCCTCACCGTCGGCGATCGGGGGGATCGCGCGACGCTGTGGCTCGGTCGGCGTCGTGAACCCGCGATCGGACAGCGCCGACCGGACGGCCTCACCGAGGTGCGCGAAGACGGCGTCACCCTCGCGCGTCGCCTCGCTCATTACAGCAGTATTGGGTGCTGAGCCGATTAAACGCGTTGGAAGGTGTGTCCACAGATGCCACTTTGGTACTCCTTGATCGTTCACGTGCAATCGCACATGGGGACACGTTCTTGCCCTCGAAACCCGTTGGAGGTGTATGTACCTCGCCGACGCCGCGTGGCCGGATCTGGAGTCGTACTTCGAGTCGGAGTCGATCGCACTCGTCCCGCTGGGTTCGACCGAGCAACACGGCCCACATCTGCCGGAGGGGACTGACCACCTCATCGCCGAGGCGTTCGCGCGTGAGGCTGCCGACCGGACTGGATTCCTGCGAACGCCGCCAGTCCGGATCGGCGTGAGTCCCCATCATCAGCAGTTCCCGGGGACGATGTCCGTCGATCCGCCCGCGTTCCGAGACTACGTCGAGAGCTTCACCCGAAGTCTCACCAACCACGGCATCGATCGGGTGATCTATGTCAACGCCCACGGCGGCAACATAACCCATCTCAGAGAGGTCGGTCGGCGACTCCGCGAGGACGGGACCGCCTTCGCTGTCGAGTGGATGTGGGACGAGAGCATTCCCGAGCAGGTCACCGATGCGTTCGAACACAACGGGCCACACGGCGGCCCCAAGGAGACCGCACTCATCCAGCACCTCCATCCTGATCTCGTCCACGAGGATCGACTCGAGGAGGCGCGTGACACCGGCCTGGTCGAAGTGAGCGAGGACGTCGGTCGCGTCCACGGCGCTCGCACGTTCTACGATTCGATCGAGAACAGCGAGAACGGGGTCTTCGGGGACCAGACTGAAGCGACCGCGGAGATCGGTGCAGAACTGTTCGACGCGGCCAGCGACGAACTCGTCGCACTCGCCGAGTGGCTTGACGAGCAACCGTTCGAGGGTCTCATGCCGAGAGAGCACGTGTGACTGGCTCGGCTTGATCCTGTCCGTGGGGTGGTCAATTATTGGCGGTACTTCGACCGTCCAAGGCGGACAGTACGTCGGCCAGGTCGTAGAGCCAAACATCGTCCCGGTGGTCAGCGACTCGCTTGAGGTCCTCCGTGTATCCCGAGCGGCTGAAAAGGGCATAGAGCGGTTTCGAATCAGTTGGCTCCTCGGACCAGCGGACCTCCGCTGTCGTTCGTTCGAGGTCCGAGAGAATACCCTCGCTCACGGGTTCTGCGGTGAACTTACACTCACCGGCCACGAGTCCGTCTGGACTCAATCCGAGCACGTCCAGTTCGTGCTGTTTGAACCACCATTGACCGATGTCGGTCAAGCGCCGGTCGACCAATTGTGGCAATGCCCGCTGACAGAGTCGTTCGAACAGTGGACTAACGTGGTCCGCGATCTCCGGGGCGACAATCTCCTCGTAGGCGTCCTCGCCAAGCAGTCGAAGTTGATCCTGATTGCCGTAGACGAACCGGAACCAGAACCGGAACAGCGGTGCCGCGATCCGATACCGGCCGTGTTTGGACGCCGTTGGTGACTCCGTCACGGGAATGTGACGCTCGACGAGGCGGATTCGTCTGAGCTTCTGCAGATACGAACTGAGTGACTGGGACTCCATCCCGGCCATCCCGGCTATCTCGTTCGGCGTCCGACGGCCGTGGGCGAGCGCACGCAGGATGCTGAAGTACGTGTTCGGCTGCTGGAGTTCCATCCGCAGTAAAAACTCGGGCTCGGAATAGAGGAGTCCGCGTTCGGAGAGGATCGACGTCTGGACGTTTTCCGAAAGCGATCGCTTGGGATCGATCGTCTGGAGATAGTGCGGCGTCCCGCCATAGATCGCCCACGCTGTGATCGCCGTTTCGGGATCGTATGCAGGATAAAAATCCCGTGCGTCGCCCGCAGTTAGTGGCTGCAGGTCGATCGTCGCTGTACGGCGACCGTACAGCGGCGCGCTGCCGGACAGCACTTTGTCTTCCATTACGCTGATGGATGACCCGACGAGGACGAGCGTCATCTCAGTGTCCTGTAGCTTCTGATCCCAGACACGCTGGATCCGCGACGGAAGTGATTCGTCTTCCTCGATCAGGAACGGGAACTCGTCGATCACGACGATCGCATCTTCGTTCCCCAGCGCTTCCAGCAGTGCTTCCCAGTCACGACGAACGTTTTGTAGTGATGGGAACTGTGCTGTCGCAGCGTCGACGAACTGTTCGAGTTGATTTTGGCCGGTCGATTCGACCGCCTGATAGTAGACTGCATTGTCACGATCAGCGACCGACTGCCGGACGAGTTCGCTCTTGCCGAGCCGTCGTCGCCCGTAGATCACGACGAAATCCGCGGTGTCCCCATCGTAACACCCCGTGAGCTGATCGAGCTCGTCGCTTCGATCGACGAATCCCTCCATATGGTATTGTTCTCGTGAGACGATATAGAACTACCGAATTCAGAAATCTGCATTTCGGAAATCTGTTTTTCAGAAATCTGTATTTCTTTATCGACTTCCACACCTAGTGGTTTGATACCGGACCACACGAAATGAGTATACGATGGTCGATCCGTCAACCGCGCCGTTCGTCGAGGTGATCGGTCACCTCGCGCTAGCGTTCGGGATCGGCGCGCTCGTCGGCCTGGAACGCGAACAGAGCGAGTCCGGCGGGACCTTCGCCGGGAGTCGGACGTTCCCGTTGATCGCACTCTACGGGGCCCTCGTGGCCGGGTTCTTTCCGGAGTTCTTTCCGCTCGCGCTCGCCGTCCTCGCTGTCCCGCTCACCGTCGCCTACGCCGGGAAGGTGTACTACGAGCGGGACATCGGGCTGACGACGCTCGTGGCGGCGCTGCTGGTCGCCGTCCTCGGCGCGATAACGATGCACTCTTCCCGGGGTGCGACCGTCGCGATCGTCGTCGGGGGTGGCGTCACCATCCTGCTGTCGGTGAAAGATCCGATCCACGAGTTCGCCGACCGGATCGAGGAGGGCGAACGGCGTGCCTCGGCGAAGTTCATCCTCGTCGTGCTGGTCGTCCTCCCTGCCCTTCCGGACCGGTCGGTCGAGGCACTCTACGGACTCAACCCCAGATTCGTCTGGCTGATGGTGGTCTTCGTCACGGGACTGGGATTTGTCGCGTACGTCCTCGGTCGCATTCTCGGCCTGGAACGGGGCATCGCCGTGACGGGCATCGTCGGCGGGTTCGTCTCCTCGACGGCGACGACGGTGTCGATGGCCGAGAAGACGGTTCAAAACGAGACCCTGTATCACGTCTGTGCCTTCGCGGTCGTGACGGCCTCGATCGTGATGTTCCCGCGGGCGCTCATCGAGATCGCCGTCGTCAATCCGGAACTGGTCCCGAGCGTCGTGTTGCCGCTCGGCGCGATGACAGTGGTGGGAGCCGTCGCCGCCGGGCTGTTGTACTGGCGGACGACGGCCGAGGAGACGGTCGAACCCGACGAACTCGACAACCCGTTTCGATTGCGACCGGCGCTGCTCTTCGGGATTATCTTCGCGGTCGTGTTGCTGGTCTCAGAGTACGCAAACCAGTGGCTAGGTGCCTCGGGTGTCTACGCGACGGCGTTTTTCTCCGGGCTGGCCGACGTCGACGCGATGACGATCACGCTGAGCCAGCTCGCCGCCGAGGGCGAAGTCACTTCATCGGTCGCGACGACGGGAATCGTCATCGCGGCGATCGCGAACACCGCCGTCAAGGCCGGACTCGCGTGGGCCCTGGGCTCGAAGCGACTCGGCAAGCTGGTGACGATCGTCCTCGCCGCAGTCGTTTTGAGCGGTGTCGTGTCGCTCGGCGTCGTGTGATCGCAGTCCTGGCAAACCCCGGTTGTCTAGATCTGATCGTACGGCCCGAGTCGCGTCCCGTCAAGCAAATAGGCCGTCCCGTCCGCGAGTCCGTCCGGAAGAAATGGGGACAGAAAGGACTGCCCCTCGACGTTGATCCAGGTGCCCCCGGAGAGGTCGTTGAACGCCGGGAAGACGACGAGTTCGCCGTCGACTTGCAGACGCGTGTCGCCGTAGTGGTCCTCGAACAGGGCTGGCTCGATCGCTCCGCGGAGCCAGACGCGTTCCTTCCGTCGGCCGCCGACCTCGTCTTCGAGCCGGACGACGGGGTGCTCGTGGCCGATACAGACCGTCTCGGCCGTGAAGACGTCAGGTGCGGGCCAGGTGTGGCCGTGGGCGAATCCGACTGATCCCAGGCGCACGCCCGATCCGTCAGTGATCGCCACGCCTTCGCGGTCGGCAAGCAGCGACTCGATCTCGCCGTCGTGGTTGCCCTTCACGAGCGTGAGCGGGACGCGCTCGGTGATCTCCGAGACGAGACGGTCAATCTCCTCGCGCTCGTCCCGCTGTGGCGTCCCGATGGCATGACCCAGGTCGCCCAGGACAACCAACCGGTCCGGATCCGTCTCGGCTACCAGCGAGAGCACGTTCTCGCGCCGCTGGTCGGCCCCGGACGCGAGTTCGACCCCTTCTCGACGCAACCCGGCTTCGATGCCGGCGTGGACGTCCGCCACAACAAGGGCGCGTCCATCCGGAACCTCGACAATCGCTGCAGGTGCGCCGGGGACCGGTTCGACCGCCATCAGATCGACTTGAGCCGGCCGTCGCTGGGTTCGTAACACCGGCCGTTCATCAGCGCATCCTGGATCGCGTCCTCGACATCGGCCGCGTCGACGCCGTGGGCGTCCTGGACGCGCTCGATGACCGCCTCACGGTCGGCCCCGTCACCGTCGTCGAGCGTCGCCATCGCGTCCATCGCCGCGTCTTCGAGGTCGATGTCCTCCGGCTCGGCCGCGGATTCGTCTGCTCCACTCGCCAGCTCTTCGGATCCCGGTTCCTCGGCAGCCGGTTCCGGTTCGCCTTCGGTCGCCGTATCCGTTTTCTCGGCTGCAGGAGCCGCTTCGTCGGCCGTCTCTTCGGTTGCAGGAGTCCCCTCGTCCCCAGCCGTCTCCGGTTCGATCGGTTCGTCGGGCGTCTCGATACCGGCTTCGCCTGGCTCGTCGACCTCCGTGCCGGACGTGAACTCGGTCCCGAACTCGTCTTTGATCTGCTCGCGCTCGTCCTCGTCGAGTTCGAACTCGCCATCGAAGTCTTCGAGGTCGGCCGTGTCCTCACTCGGCTCGTCGGTCGGGGTATCCGTCTCTGCCGCTGGGGTGTCCGTATCCGTTTCGCTCCCTTCCTCACTCGTCCCGGTCACAGATTCAGCTTCAGGGGTTTCGTCGCTGTCGAATCCATCGCCTTCGGCCGCGTCGCTCTCCCCGGACACGTCAGCCGTGGACGCAGACGCGCTCTCTTCAGACGCCGCCCCTGCGTCACTGTCCGCGGTCGTCGAAGCGGTGTCATCGGCCGATGGCGACGCGTCAGCTGTCGACGCCGATGTATCGACTGTCGATGTCGTCGCCCCGGTCGATGGCGTCTCCTCGTTCTCCGTCGCCGGACTCTCCCCCTGTTCGGCCGTCCCGGCAGGCACCCTCGCCGGTTCGCCGATCGACGCGGTCTCAGCAAGCGCGGCCAGATCAGCGTCGCCGCCCTGATCTGGGGACAGCGACAGGGATTCGACCTCGTCGCGCTCGCCCGCAACGACTTCGAGCGCCGAGGTGGCCAGCGTTCGCATCGCCGCCAGGTACCCCGATGTCGTCCCGTAGTGGTCCAGCGCCAGCGGGATCCCGGCCGCCAGCCCTGGTTCGACACCTCGTTCGTCGAGTGCCGCCCGGAGTTCGTCGCCGCGGACGTCGAGTTCCATCGCCGTCGCCATCGTCCCGACGCGTTCGAGCGTCGCCTCGGCGGCCCCGACCGTCCAGCGGTCGCGAGTCACCTCGTCGACCTCGTTGAGACTCTCCGGACGGATCGAAGTGTAGACGACGTCGCTATCGTCGGGCTGGAAGGTCCGGGCCTTGCCCGTCACGGCAACGTAGGCCGGCGGCTCGGCGCGTTCGAGGAACGTCTGGGCGTCGGGCTGGTACTGGCCGGCGTAGACGACGAACGTTCCGGTCGGGTCTGCGATCCGCGCCCGGAGGACGTCCTCGCCGGCCGGGCTGACTTCCGTCAGGACGCCCACGGCGAACAGGCGATTGACGCGCGCGCCGGTCGGCGTCACGACGTAGTTGGGCGCACGGTCGGCGTCGCTCTCGGAGTAATCGAAGTCGCTGTCGTCGAACTCGGCCGCGAACACCCGATAGGCGACCTCGCGACGGCCCGGACTGTCGTCCCCGCCGTCGTCAGCATCGCCGTTTCCGTTCTCGGCGCTCATGGTTCCACCTCCGCGAGCACCTCGCGGGCACGCTCTGCTGGGTCGTCACCGCGGGCAGCGAACTCGGTGGCGTTCAGCGTCGCGCCGAAGTCATCGACGCTCAGCGATCCGCGGACGCGGAACGCTCGCCCGACGATGGCCTCGCGGATCGCGTCGGTCACCACGTCCCGATCCATCGCGTCGCGAGCGTGGTCTCGAGCGTCCTCGAGCCCGCCGCCGTAGACCTCGGCGGTCAGTTCCTCGTCGAGGACGGCCGTGACCGTTCCCGTCCCGTCGTCGAGGATCGCCTTCGTCCGGAGGTCGTCCTCGCCCTCGACCGCGCCGTGGCTCCGACACTGGCCGTTCTGGACGACCCGGCCGCACTCGGGGCAGCGCTCGATGAGTCCCGAGCCGTCCCGCACCGCGATTGCGGTCCCGGTCACTTCCACGTCGAACAGCCCGCCACCCTCGACGGCCTCGCGGATGGCCATCCGGGGGGCGTCGTCGGTCGCCTCGACCGTCCGATCGAGTGCGGTGACGGTCGAGAACTCCGAGACGTTGATCGCCGGCGCGCCGCGGAACTCCCTGACGAAGGCGTCCTCGATCCGGATCGACGCGCCTTCCTCGATCTCGGCGTGTGGATCCCAGTCGGTGAAGGGGAGTCGGGCGGTCTCGTCGGCGAGCACGCCGCTTAAGATCTCGGTCTCGCCGTCGCGGCCGTCGATGATCTTCTGCTCGCGTTCGAGGACCTGCACCTCAGCGTTGACGCCCCGGTCTCCCGGTGCGAGTGCCGCGAGCGTGCGATCCCCGCCGATCTCGTAGGGGACGTCGATCGCGTCGTCGCTGAGGCGGACGGTCGTGCGCTCGCCGAGGTTCAACTCGGGCTCGCCGTCCCACTCACGGACTCCAGCGTTCTCGATTCGGACGACGTCACCGGGCTCGACGCCGAAGTCCTCCCAGGCAGTGTAGGAGATTTTGCCCGTTTCGTCGGCGAACTCGCCCTCGTGGATGACGTGATCCGAGCCCTGGTACCGGATCGAGCGTGTGCCGACGGTCAGGAAGACGCCGGTCACGGAGACGGCGTCGTCGCCAGTCGAGACCTCGGCGACGTCGGCTTCGGGGATTGACCCGCCACTGTCGTCGGTGTCGCCGTACTTCCGACGGAGGCTCTGTACTGCTTCCTCCAGCGGAACGCTGTAGGAGACGAGGTTCTGTAGGTCTTCTTTGACCTCCGCTTTGTCAACACCGAGGTCGGAGGCAAGCTCCTCGGCTTTGTCTTCGACGGACATGGTCGTCCGTTCGACCGCAGCGGGTAAAAAGACACCCGTCAGCTAGCTGGCGGTGTTTAGTTAATCGAGTCATGGTTGGGAACAGCCAGAAAGCCCCGAGTGGCTCCGGTCGAGGCCCTCGCTGCGCTCCTCACTGCGTTGCGGTGCTAGCGTCGGCCGTCTTCCCGGAGCCACTCGCCCCTTTCAGTCCCGCCCATGCCGGCTGACCAACCGGTCTCGGGTGGGACTGAAAGGGGCGAGGCGTGCGCGGCGGTGCAACCGCCGCGACCATTCGAGGCCGGCTCGCCGGCCTCGCGCTCGGCGACGGCGCGCACGGGCAAGCACTACAGCGAGGGAGCTCGCGACCGAGCGAAGCGCGCAGCCGGCGCACCGAGCCGACCGCCTCGGGGCTTTCTGGCTGTTGGAAGTGATTCCTGCTAAACTAAACACTACCGGCTAGCCCGCCGTCACGCTCGACGGGGCCGGCGAAAGTGGCTTTTTGCTCCCGCGAGAAGCCCCCACGATGCACGTCGTCGTCAACGCCGCGATGAGCGCGGACGGCAAACTCTCGACGCACGACCGCGAGCAGGTCGCGATCAGCGGCGAGACGGACTTCGACCGCGTCGACGGGCTCCGGGCCGACAGCGATGCCGTCATGGTCGGCGTCGGGACCGTCCTCGCTGACGATCCCTCGCTCACGGTCGACGACCCCGATCGAATCGCTCAACGGCGTGACCGTGGCGATCCATCCCAGCCCGCTCGCGTCGTCGCCGACTCCCGGGCTCGGACACCACCCGACGCTCAGATTCTCGACGACGAGGCCGAGACGTACCTGGTCGTTGGCGAACGCGCGGCGACGAAGAAGGTCGAGCGGCTCGAGTCCACGGGTGCCACAGTCATCGCCGCCGGTCACGATCGGGTCGACCTGTCTGCGGGACTCGGCGCGCTCGAATCCCATGGTATCGACCGACTCATGGTCGAGGGCGGCGGCGAACTCATCTTCTCGTTGTTCGCGTACGATCTCGTCGACGAACTCTCGGTGTTCGTCGGCCCGATGCTCATTGGCGGGCGCGATGCACCGACGCTCGCCGATGGCGACGGGTTCCTCGAAGGGTTCCCGGTCCTCGATCTACGCGACGTCGAGCAAATGGACGGCGGCGTCCTGTTGCGGTGGGACGTCGCCTGAGAAGCTGTATTGTGTTTTCGCGGTAACTCAGTCGCTCAGTGGCTGTGTTCGATCAGGTCCTCGTATCGCGTGTCGAAGCGTTCCTCGAAGCGATCCATCGTCGCGGCTTCGACTGCTTCGAGTTGCTCGTCCGGTTCGCCCTGGCTGTGATGGACGGCGGAGTGCATGCGCTGGGCGAACCCGAACATCGCGATGTCGGCGACGACGGTCGGCGTCGACTCGTCGCCTTCGGTCAGCGAGTCGATGAGTTCGACCGGTAGCTCCATCTCGTCGGTCGCGTCGTCAGTTTCGAGCGTTACTGTCGTCGTCTCCAGATCTTCGGCTGCCATGGCCCTCCGTTCGGTGACCGGCCTTAAGCCTCTATCGGGACAGACGGGCACCCCGGTCGGCCTTGGCCGTTCTGTCTCCCCAAAACCCATCACAGCCTGCCCGCTGACGTGGATTTATCCACCCCCTTGCCGAACCTCATTGCATGCCCATCGATCCGGAGTTCGCCCAGAATCGCGACGTCGTCGACGAACACGAGGGCCACCACGTCTGGGGCCCCGTCGAGGAACCTGAGACGCTCGGTATTCACGGCACGCACGTCGCCGTCGACTTCGACATCTGCCTGGCGGACGGCGCGTGTCTGGAGGACTGCCCGGTCGACGTCTTCGAGTGGGTCGAGACGCCCGGCCATCCAGTCAGCGAACGCAAGGCCGACCCGGCTAACGAGTCGTCGTGCATCGATTGTATGCTCTGTGTCGACGTCTGTCCGGTCGACGCGATCGACGTCAATCCGGCGCGTGCCGAGGAGTGAGGCTGGCTGGTCCTCTGGCGTCCCTGGTTTGAACGGAAACCGTTTTCCTGACCGCTCCCGCACGTCTCGACATGCGCGTCTCCGTCGTCATCTGTTTGCACACCCTCGACCGCTACGACGACTTCACTGAGGCGGTCGAGAGCGTCCGCGCCCAGACGTACGACGACGTCGAACTCGTCCTCGTCAGCGACGGCAGCGACGCGGTCTTCGAGCAGTTCCGGACCGACTTCGGCGAGGACGACGACGCGACGCTCGTCAAACTTGCGGAAAATCGGGGGTTGCTCGAAGCCCGCAACGCCGGTGCCGAGGCAGCTTCGGGTGAGGTGGTCGCCTTTCTCGACGACGATGCGATCGCCGCGCCCGACTGGATCGAGCGACTTGTCGAGGCCTACGAGGAGCGTGATTCGCTCGCGGTCGGAGGGAAGATGACGCCGGAGTGGGTGGCGGGCAAGCCTGACTTTCTGCCGGCGGAGTTCTACTGGCTCGTCGGCGTAACCCATCGTGGGTTCGGGCCCGACGGAGATATGGACGCTGCCGGGGAAGTTCGGAACACCTTCGGGTCGAATATTTCGTTTCGGCGGGACGTGTTTCTGGAACTTGGCGGGTTCGACACGAATATCGGAGGGCGGCAGGGCGACGCGAACCTCCAGGGCGGCGAGACGGAACTGTGTGCCCGACTCCGCGAGGAGTACACCGAGGGCGTCTGGTACGTCCCTGAAGCCGAGGTCGCCCACAAGGTGTTCGAGTACCGGACTGAGATAAGCTGGTTGCTCGATCGAGCGTTCTGGCAGGGGTACTCCAAGCGAGCGATGGAAGTGCTAGTTCCCGAATCCGGCAGTGAGGAGCGTGGATTTCTGAGTCTCCTCGCCGGCCGGTTTCTACCGATGCGTCTTCGGAAACTCGTGTCTGGGCCAAATCGCGAACGACTCCTGAAATGTATGATGCTACTTGTGTTTACAGGGGTGGTCGGTGTGGGATATCTCTATGGAGGGATCAAATACAGTCGCCTATTCATGCATGGATCCGACCGATAACTCAAGCGTCCGTGTATTTGGTAGTATTCAATCTGGTGTGGTCGTGACTGCAACCGTTTTTGCGGATCATTTTTTACCTTATCTCAGCACGCCGAAATCTCACTCTAAATATCCAAGATCTTTGAGCCGAGCTTCCGTTTCGTTGTCCATCGAAACGTTCGGAAGTGTCTCGTTGGTTTCTCGGAGCTCCTCTAAATGTTCGCGGAGTCGTTCCTGAAGGTTGTCCGCGATGTCCGGCTGGTCGTTGATCACATTCTGTGTCTCATCAGGATCTGATGCTAGATGATACAGCTCACGCACCCCTGCATCTCGATCCCATATGTATTTCCACTCGGGAGTGCGGACTGATAGCTTGTACTCGTCGTTTTGCCACGTCTCGCTGATAACGTCGACATCTTCTCCCGATCCGGCTGCAGCCAGCAACGAGCGTCCACGATATGAGTCAGGGGTCGGTACGTCGGCTAAGTCGGCGACGGTCGGGGCGATATCGAGCAGTTCGACCTGTTCGTCCTGGTGGCCTGTTTCCTTGACATCGGCACCAGATACAATGATCGGAACGTGAAGCACCTCGTCGTACATCGTCGGCGTATGACTGAACTGGCCATGTTCACGGAACTCATCGCCGTGATCTGACGTGAGAACGACGGCTGTGTCTTCGTCCCCACCGTGTTGATTCGCTACATCGATCAACCGGCCAATATGTGTGTCTGTGTACCGGATCTCGGTGTCGTAGAGGTCAACGAGGGTCTGATACTCGTCGTCCGAGATCTCCTCCGGTTCTTCGAGCATCTTCCGGCGAAGTTGGATGGCCTCGCGTTCGGAGACGCCGGGATCAATGCCTAGATCCGCACTGATCTTACCGTGTGGGACATACGGGTGATGAACGTCCATATAATGGACCCATACGAAAAAATCACCAGTCGTCGATTCGATCCACTCGATGGCTTCGTCGGTGATCGTTTCGGCGTCTTTGTAGGTCTGGCCGACGTCGACGCCCGCCTTTTCTTCGGTGACATCGTACAGGCGCTGGAGTGTGCGGTAGACGATACCGTCGTCGTCGAGGTTGAGCTTCACGAACGCCCGGAGCTTCGCCAACAGTGAGGGATCCGTTTTCGAATCATAAAACTGGTCGAACCCGCGCCCATAGTTGTAGTCCCGCGAAAGCCAGAGGTTCGAGTGGAACGCCGCAGTCTCGTAGTCACCCTCACTCACTACTGATCCGACGGTTGTCCGCTGGTCCGAGAGATATTCAAACCCGCCAAATTCCAGCGGATACGTCGAAGTGATTATTGAAGGGAACGATGCGCGTGTCCAGCTAGAATTTGCGTATGCATCAAAGGAGTGCCCATCGGCAGCGAGCGAATCGATAACCGGTGACGTTTCCCGGTCGTATCCATAGTACCCCAGGTGATCTGCCCGGAGCGAATCGATCGTCACCAGAACGATATTAGTCATACGGGATTGTCGATGGAATTCGTGTAAATACTTGCTGATTCACTACGCCATAGATGGTCACTCACCCTTTCACGGGGACCGGAATATATTGGACCACCACCTCCCGGATATCCGGGTCAACGAGAACGAGCCCACTGTAGACGACGACACCGAGAAGCACTACAACCGCTATGCGAACCATCGATGTCGGCTGAAAGACGGTGGCGAATCCGGCGATTGTCAGTCCCATTGCCACTGCGCTTCCGAGTTGCCAGGAGAGACTTTTGAGTGGAATGCGTAAGTCGAGCAGCGATCTGATCGCGATCCACTGGTATACTGTATCGACGAATTTCGAGGTGAGCGTCGCCACCGCGGCCCCGATAAGGCCGTACCGGGAAATTAATACTAGATTCAACACGATGGCTAATGTCACGCCGACAAGCCGGGAGCGAAACGGGATGTCAGCCCGGTCCATTCCTGTCAAAAGCGAATTTCCGACACGTTGGACCGACTCTACTGCCATGTACCCCGCTAGTATGACCAGTGGAATCGCCGCTTCGACGTATTCCGGCTGGTACACGACACGAAGGATGTCTTCACCGAGGACAGTCAGTCCAACCAGACCTGGAATCGGAAAGATGAGGCCGAATATGATTGCTCCCGGAACGATACGCTCGATTTCGTCAAACTCGTCGTCGTTTGCCCATCGGGACACTTTCGGGAATATCGTCATATTTATCGCAGTCGTCGCGATGATGAGTACTCTGGTCGTTTGCCAGGCGACTTCGTAGGAACTCACTGCACCGTCCGCGAGAAAGACGCCGATGAGGAACGTATCCAGCCAGAAGTAGATGAAGTTCGTCGGGCCGAAGAACATTGTATACCTCGATATGCTGAACACCCGCCGAAAGTCCGATCGTGCGGGGATGGCTACGGACAAATTCGAGAGCGGGAACGCGATGATGATCGTCGCCACGAAACCAGCGATGACACCGTACATCAGTCCTTTGGGACCGTATCCGACCGTGATGAGGGCGGCCCCGACTCCCACCCTCACGATGTCCTGAAGCAACTGGAGAAACCCGCTCGTCAGTACGCGGTCTTCGGCCTGCAGTGTTTTGATGAACAGATCTGCGACTAGCCACGTTCCCGTTGCCAGAGCCAGGAGCCCAGGGACCGATGCCCCAACGTAATTCGTGATCGGGTTCTCGAAGAAATAAAAGATAGCTGTAGCAAAAAGACTGACAACAGTGATGACGACGAGTCCAACTGTAAACAACTCAGAACGGCGCTCCCCCTCGCCAATACGCTGGACGAGCGCTTGTCCCATTCCCAGATTCCCCACCAGCGAGGACACCTGGATAACGAGGAAAAATAGGAAGTAGATGTCGAGCCTTGACTGGGGAATTACCTTCGTGAAGTAGACAAGTCCAAGAAATCCGACAATCCGTGCTGTGAACTGGATCCCGAACAACAGGATGCTCTGGCGTCCAGCATCGTTGTCAGTCATCCGGGGACCACTCCTGTGAATCTATCAGCAACGCGGTGATGGGGAAATTCACGATTGTCTCTTGTGCTTCTGGCTCTCCAACCGAGTGGTAATCACGATTTCGACTCACCGGCGGAGCGACCGATAAACGTGATTCAAAACGTCTTTACGAAAAGTGTTTGGTTCCGCCGCGCTGGAAGTCCCAATCTTGAATAGGCACTTCTGTCTTTGTTCGAAGCGATGACAGAGGACGATCTCCGGTTCGGGTATCTCGGATACAGTTCCGTAACCAGGGAGATTCTGGATGGGATCGATGTTGATCCGGAACTCGTAATCTCGTTCACCGAGTCGGTAGAAGAAGAATACGGGCGTGGCGTGTCATACGAGGAGTATCCGGCCATCGAAGTTGAAACGATCAACTCCGAGAAAGCAAAGACAGCGATCGAGAACCACGAAATCGATGTCTTGCTCGTGATGGGGTGGCCCGAACTTCTCGAACCGGAACTGATCGATGCACCCGATGTCGGGTGTGTCGGCAGGCACCTTTCGATGCTCCCGGAACGACGGGGACGCGCTCCCGTCGCGTGGGCACTGATCCACGGCCTTGAGGAGACTGGCGTCTCGTTGTTCTGGATCGATGAGGGTGTCGACTCCGGAGCGTTGATCGATCAGCGTGTCGTTCCGATCGATCCGAGCGACCACGCCGCGGATCTTCACCACAACTGTACCCAGGCGACGATCCGACTCCTCAATGAGGATGTCTTACCCCGCTTCAAAACGGGGGATTTTTCGGGCGAGCCTCAGGACGGGGAAGCGACCTACACCCATCCGAGACGACCGGATATGGGAATTATCGACTGGACAGACTCGGCATGGGACATTCACAACTTCATCCGGGGGCAATCCCATCCCTATCCCGGAGCGTTCACGTACAACCGTATGGACAAGATCACGATGTGGAAGACACAGGTCGACCATCCGACCGTGACCAAGGCCGCGCCAGGAACAGTACTCGCCACAGGCACGTGGGAGGACGAGAGCTGGCTCGTCCAGTGTGGGGAAGGAATCGTCGACGTTACAGTTGAGTATGCAGATGGGGCGGATTCGATCGAGCAGGGTGACCGACTGGGGGCGATCCCGTACTGATGAACGTTGTTTTTCTCGTCTGCCACGTCGACGACGCCGTCCTCGGTGCCGGTGGCACAGCACAGCGGATGCTGGACGCGGGTCACACTATCGATGTCGTGTACGTGACCGAGGACTACAACTACCACCCCGAGAAGAACTACGATAACCGTGAGGAGGCCCGACAGGCCTGGAGTGTGCTCGGCCTTGACGAAGATCGTATCCACTTTCTCGACTTCCCGACGATGAAACTCGATACGGAAGCGCTGATCGACGTAAATATCGCCTTCGAGGAAACTGGACTACAGCCGGACGTGATCTTCACACTGGACGAGAGCGACGTGAACCAGGACCACTGGACGGCCTACAACAGCGCGATGGTGGTCGGTCGTTCCATCGATCGCCAGATTGGGATTGTGACCATGGAAGTCCTCTCCTCGACGGAGTGGGGCGAAGGGGAGTTCCAGCCCAACTACTACGTCGACGTCGAGGGTCGCGTCGAAACAAAGATCGAAGCCATGTCGAACGTCGAGTCCGAGATGGAAGAGTGGCCTCACCCACGATCGGCGAAGGGCATCGAAACGAAAGCTCGCCAACGTGGGATGGAAGTCGGTTATGATTACGCTGAGGCATTTCGACTCGTTCGGTGGTTCGATTTTGCGGAACAGCTGGTTTAATCGCAGAACTGACACATTCTCCGAGGGTTTCGATTATCCATCATCTGCTGTCGACACCTCGTCGAGCTGGCTCGCAAACTCGGTAATAAAGCGTCTACGGCTAAACTGATCGAATATTTCAGCATTTGGAGAATACTCACTATCGCCCGTCCGGAAAGCATGGATTGCATCGGCGATTCCTCCCGGATTGTCTGGATGAACCACCGTTCCCAGGCCGTTGTCGTTTACAACATGCTGTATTCGGAAAGACGGATCGCCAATCACAAGTATCGGATTTCGTGAGGCAATGTAATCCCAGATTTTTGATGGGACGCTCAGCTTGTTTGCAGGATCAGCACTCGCGATGAATAACGTGACATCGGATCCCTTGAGAACGGGGATTATCTCTTCATGTGGGACGAATTCGTGGGTATACACGATCTCTTCCAGGTCACGTGCCTCAACAGCCCGTTGATATTCGTCGTTCCAGTCACCATAAAACTGTATCCGTAAATCCCGTCCATACTGTTCAACATATTGTTCTAAACCATCAAGGAAATTATATGGCTCTATCCATCCTTCATAAAACGAACCAGCATACGTGATGGTAAAGTCTTCGTACGCCGTCGTCTGGGCCTCCTCAAAGACACTTTTCTCGAAACCCAAAAAGGGTAGTTCGTGAAACTTTTCCTCGGAAATGTGTGGATACGTTTCGGTAAAGTACTCTTTTTTCATCTGAATTCCATCCATCCACACAACACGATCCGCAACAGAGACAGTCGTTTTTTCAACGATCTTTGCGAGTTTGGTTACCAACGATCCTGCCTCTCTGTCCGGGTTGTTCACCATCGGATCACGAAATTCCGCAACCCATGGAATCCGCGCGAGCAATGAAACAATAAGCCCGATTACCTGCAAATGCAATGGATTACTTATTGAATTTATCACATCGACATTTTCTCTCCGCGCGAGTTTCCAACACCGGAAAATACTCGGGAGAAATGAACGGAGATACGGCTTAGGTACGTGTCCGATCACTACCTCCCAGTTTTCTTCGGTGAGTAATCGCGTTCTCGTGTCAATCTTTTCGGCGCGGCCACCTGTTTCATCCGGGGCCCGGTTAGTTATTAATAGGACCTTCTTCATTTTCGTACGCCTCATCTTTGGAAATATAGAGTCGTTTCGAATCCTGAGGAGTTATATATTGAGGGAGTTATTGCTGTGGCATGGTAGATGTAGCTTTCTTAGGGATCAACGACGTAGGAGAGCGGATCTACGACTGGCTGACAGAGCGTGATGATGCGAATATCCTGGGTATATTTACCGAACGTGAGCAGCTTGATACCGTCCGAGAACTCGAACCTGAACTCATTCTCTCGGTGGGATATCGACATATCGTTCCGGAAGATGTTCTCGAAATTCCCGACCTCGGAGCGGTCAACCTGCACAAATCGTATCTACCCTACAATAGAGGGTTCAATCCAAACGTCTGGAGTATCATCGAAGATAATCCTGCGGGAACGTCCCTCCACTATATGACTGCTGAGATAGATGAGGGGCCGATTATCGATAGACAAAAAGTACCCGTAAAGCCGGATGATGACGGCCGGGACTTATATGAACGCCTCGAGGACGCACAGGTCGAGCAGTTTACGCGACACTGGGAGTCGATACGCGACGACGACGTGGACACAATCGAGCAGCAGTCCTCAGAAGGAACGTATCATTATAAACGGGAGTTTGTCGAGCAATGGGAGATCGATCCTGACGAAGAAGTGAGAATTGGTGATTTCATTGATCGACTTCGTGCATTGACGTTTCCACCATATGACAACGCATACTTCGAGAAAGACGGCAAAAAGTACTATATCGACATCTCTATACGATCTGCACAAAATGAGTCAGAGGCCTCTGTCGAAACGAAGAACGTTCCCACGTACTCGGAGGAAGACACGGAGTAGTCGGGACCCTCCCGTATGTAGACGGGAGGGCTCCAGCATGGACGATCAGGTATCCGAACGGGGTAGCAAAACCACGGGGAATTCAAACTGGATTGATTACATGTACGGGTATTCCGAGTTTCGGAAGCTGTCCCGCTCGTAGTCCGTGATATCCTCTTCTTTCATCCACTCTTTGATCTCTTGGACACCGTCCGCGATATCGTACTCCGCCTCCCAGCCCAGAATGTAGTTGATCTTGTCGAAGCTGACGCGGTAGGTGCGGTCGTCTTCCTTGTGTTCGACGAACCGGACTTCCGCATCCTCGACGTTATCTTCGACTATTTGACCGACTTTCTTGATCTGGTAGTTCAGGTCGTTGTCGCCAACGTTGAAGATCTGATGATCAACTTTCTCTTCGTCTGCTTCCAGTACGTCGACGAAGGCTCGTGCAGCATCGTGGACGTGGACGAGCGGCCGGTACTGCTCACCGCCATAGACGGGGATATCGTCTTCGAGTACTGCTTTCGCCGTGAGGAGATTTACGACGAGGTCAAAGCGCATCCGGCGTGACCATCCAAAGATTGTCCCGAGTCGGAGAATCGTCGCCGTAATCTTATTATCGGAAAATTGGTCATTCGTCTCGTGGAGAATAATCTCCTCGGAGTCGATTTTTGATTCCGCATACAGCGAGAGCGGGTTGAGATATGAGCCCTCGTTCAACTCCATCAGTTCACTTGCCCCATAGACGCTACAGGTAGAGGCAAAGATGAGTCGTTCGATGTCGTGGAGTTTTGCGACCTCAACGAGCGACTTCGTGGCTTCGACGTTGACCGATTGGGTCGCCTGTTCGTTGATGCCACAGGCAGGGTCGCCGACGATGCCGGCCATGTGGATGATCGCTTCGCAATTTTCAACCGCGTACGACAGATCCTCGATATGCCGAATATCACCTTCGTGGATTTCGAGATTCCCGTCACCTTTGAACGGATCTAGGGCGTCATCTCCCCACAACATCGAATCGAGAACGTGGACTTCGTGTCCGTTATCGAGTAATTCCTCGACGATATAATTCCCGATGTAGCCAGCCCCGCCAGTGACAAGCACGTGCATTGACGTCGTGAGATTCACGAGGAAGAGACAAAAAGCGTTCCGTTTGTAATCCAGCGTCCTTCGACTCCCCAAACAGCGATGGCCGGCAGGTGTTGCGTAATGGAAACACTCTTGATCCTTATCAAATAAGCTGGATTCAATGGATCCCTGGTATGCGTTGCGAGAAATCCGAAAACACGGGACAAATCCGCAGTGGTGGCGGAAACGATTTTTAACCCATATTGTGAGCAGGTATTATCGATTGAATCCACCATCCTCGGATCCGCTTGTGACACAGGATTGGGACAACGCACTGCTACTGGATGCGTGTCGATACGATCTATTTGAAGACGTATTATCGGACTATCCACTCCCCGGCACACTCGGGAAACGACGATCCGCGGGGTCAGGAACACCCGAATACTTAAAAAAGAATTTTGAAGGAAGACAACTCCACGATACGGTCTATATCACGGCGAACCCATATGTAAATACGAAATTATCACGTGAGACGTTCTACGATGTCGTCCCCGTATGGAAGCACGACTGGGATGAGGAACTACAAACGGTTCCGCCTGAAGCAGTCCGTGATTGTGTGCTTGAAGCCAATGACAAATATCCCAACAAACGAATCATTGCCCACTTCAATCAACCGCATGTGCCGTTTATTGGCGATGTCCGTCTGGACGGTCGAAAGGTGAGCGCAATACGACAAGAGGCACTTGGGAAAGAACGACCGGACCCGTCCGAGCGGATCCCGACTCCGTTTGATCAGCTTGCGGCTGGTGGACGCACCTACGATGAGGTTTATGAAGCATACCGGAGTAATCTCGTGCGCGTGCTACCGACGGTTACGGAATTGCTCGATGCCCTTCCTGGCCTGACAGCCGTCACGTCGGATCATGGCAACGCATTCGGTGAATTGGCCCGTCCGTTCCCTATCAAGGTCTATGGCCATCCACTCGGCATTTTAATCCCGGCGTTGACGGAAGTCCCCTGGCACGTTTCACAGAACGGAGATAGAAAACAGGTCACTGCGGGGAACCCAGCCCAGACGAGTCACAATGACGACCCCTCCGAGGATGTACAGCATCGACTTCGTCAACTCGGTTACGCAGAATGATCTGCAACGGTATTCCGAAACTCCGAGACAGTTTCGACGACGTATTCGATCTCGTCGTCCGTCAGATTCGGATGGTTGGGGAGTCCGATCATCTTCCCGACTACGTCTTCGACATTCGGCAACGTTAGTGACTCGTAGTCGTGGTCGTTCTCGTTTTCGCTCCAGGGGAATTCGCCGTTGAATCCTTTGTGGTTCCTAAACACAGGCTGTTCGTAAAGTGGTCTATTGTAACGGTGACGTGTTTCGACCCCCATGTCCCCGAGTCGGTCCCATACCTCTTTGCCAGAGAGTCCGATTACGTCCTCTTTCACCTCGAAGGGGGCCCAAAAGTACGCGTGCTCGACGTGATCAGGTACCGTCGCCGGTTCGAGCCATTCTAGATCTCCAAGTTCGTCGGCCAACCGTTCGGAGATCCGTCGACGCTTCGCGTTGAATTCGGCGAGTCTCTCGACTTGCTTTGCGCCAATCGCTGCGTGTAGTTCGCTCATCCGGTAATTGTATCCCAAATCGACGTGCGTATCTCGATCGACGAGGCCATGATTTCGGAGCCGCCGGAGTTTCTCGGCGAGCTCGTCGTCGTCGGTCGTGATTATTCCTCCCTCGCCTGAGGTGATGTTCTTGGTCGCATAGAAGGAGAAACAGCCGACATCGCCGAGTGAGCCAACGCGGTCCCCTTTGTAGCTGGCCCCGTGTGCCTGTGCTGCGTCTTCGACGACTGCAATGTCGTGTCTCTCGGCGAACGACTGGATCTCGTCCATCGCTGCCGGTTGGCCGTACAGATGGACTGGCATGATGGCAACAGTCCGATCTGAGACACAACGCTCCAAATCCCGGTAATCGAGCGTATAGAGCTCACGATCGATATCTGCGAATACTGGGATCCCTCCTTGATGTACCACTGCGGTTGCCGTTGAGCCGAACGTGAGGCTGGGGACGATGACTTCGTCGCCAGGTTCAAGCCCGAGCGCATTGAGCGAGACTTGAATCGCGACAGTGCCGTTCGCCACCGCGACTGCGTGATCAACGCCAGTATACTCCGCCCATTTCTCTTCGAATTCCTCGACGAAGGGGCCCTGAACGAACCGACCGCTGTCGAGCACCTCGGAGACGTTCTCACGCTCGACTTCCCCCAATACCGGCTCCGCAACACTCACTTGCCTGTCCATAGTTTCAAACAGAAGGAGCAGATAATCAAAGTCACGATCCACGATGGTACGAATGGTTTAGTTTCAAACGGTTCTAATCCATCCTTGTTTAGGAAACAATATCGCTGCCATCCCGTACACTTTTTCACGGAGCCATCCGACAACCAGCCAATGCCAACCCGCGACGATGTCTGCGTGCTCATCCCGACCTACAACGAGGCGGCTGCTATCGGCGACGTCATCGACGGCTTTCACGACCAAGACCTCCAGAACGTCCTCGTCATCGACGGCGGATCCGCGGACGACACCCAGGAGATAGCCGCCGAGCACGGCGCAGAGGTCGTCGAACAATCAGGCAGCGGCAAAGGCCAGGCCGTCAGGGAGGCCTTCGAGTACATCGACGCCCCATATATCCTCATGGTCGACGGAGATGGGACCTACCGCCCGGCGGACGCGGATGTCCTTCTCGATCCACTCCTCTCTGGAGAGGCCGACCACGTCATTGGCAACCGATTTGCCGACATGGAGTCGGGTGCAATGACGCGACTCAATCAGGTGGGCAACCGACTCATCAACCGTGCTTTCGCGCGGATTCACGGCCGGGATTTCGTCGACATCCTCTCGGGATACCGGGCGATGACGCGTGAGTCGATCGAGCGCTTCGATCTCTCTTCGGAGGGATTCGGTATCGAGACCGAACTCTCCGTCGAGTGCGTCAAACACAACGTCACCACCGAGGTCGTCCCGATCCGCTACGAGAGCCGGCCCGAAGACACCGAAACGAACCTCCGGCCGTTCCGTGACGGTGCTGTCATCCTTCTGACGCTGTACCGGATGGCCAAGACGAACAATCCGCTCTTTTATTTCGGCAGCGTGGGAACAGCGAGTCTCCTTGTCGGTGCGCTGCTCGGCGTCTACGTCGCCGTCGAGTGGTTCATGAAAAACATCTCACACGAAGTCATTGCCATCGTCTCCGCCGTTGGAATCATCTTCGGCGTCCAACTCCTGGTCTTTGGCGTCCTCTCGGATATGATCTTCAAACTCCACCGCGAGCAGATGCACCGGCTCGATCAGGTGCTCGAAGACACGCGATCGGTAGACGAGGAAACCAGCGAGTGACTGTACAGCTGCGTAATCGATCGAGGCGTCAAAACGGTATCAGTGATCGTATTTGACCGACAATCCCGCTTGGATTCTCGGCCCGGAGTCGCTCGAAGACGGGGTGGGTTGCGTTGAGGAGATCCTGCTCCGTCTCAAAGTTTCGCTGATCGATCTCGTCGAGCACGTCCTCTAGGGAAACGGTGTTTCCGGACGCGTTGTATGGCACTTCGAGGTCGCCGTGCTCCGCGCGCAACTCCTCGGCCGTCGCTGGAAACGAGGCATCCTCGAGACGGGCGTCCAAGGCGGGAATCCCGAACTCGATGACGTCCGGTTCCGAAAGACCGTCGTCGGCAGGTGGGCGAACTCCCATCGTGTAGTCGCACGCTCCCGATCCGGTAAAAACCTGCGGGCGAGACCCGCCACGGGGGTGGCAACTCGCGGCGGGATCAGTGACAAAACGGCTCCCCGGAAGTGGGCGTCAGGGCTAAACCTGCCTGCCCCGTTGACCGGAGTATGTCGGCGATCCCGTCAGCACTCCGTTCGGCCCCGCTGGCCGCGACTGGCTTGCGGGCGGCGATCGAGGCCGTCCCCCTGTGGAGCTGGCAACTCCTGTTGGCCGCTGGGATCATCGTTTCTGTGCTCACCCTCTATCGGACGGCCCGTCCTAATGGCCGCTGGGGCGGGCGCTTGCGTTCGCGGTTCGTCCTGGGCGTGCCCTGGGGGACCGTCCTCGGGCTTGGGTTCGTCATCTGCGTGTATCTGTTCGTTCAGGGTGGCTGGGGGAATCTCCGCGATCCGGTGAATCTGCCGTTTCAGGCCACGTCCTATGCGTATCCCCTCGGAATCCTCACCGCCGGATTCGCCCACATTGGCTGGAGCCATCTCGTTGGCAACCTCTGGGCCGGCCTCGTCTATGGCTCGATCGCCGAGTTCGCCTGGAGTCATTATCCCACGGAACGGGGCAGCGAGTCGTTTTCCTCGTGGCGGCGTAATCCATTCGCCAGAATCGGGATCGTCTTCGGGACCATCCTCGGCACCGGCCTCCTCACGGCCGCGTTTTCGTGGGGGCCGATCATCGGCTTCTCGGGCGTTACGTATGCGATGGCCGGGTTCGCGCTCGTCTTCTATCCGATCACGACGATCGTCGCCGTCGTGGGCTGGAGCCAGCTCTGGCACGTCTATAGCGGGTTCGTCTCGCCGTACTCCGTCGCGGAGGCGGGCGTCAGTTACGATACCGTCGGGTGGGCGAGTACGGCTATACAGGGCCACGCGTTCGGGTTCTTACTCGGTGTGTTCGCCGCGGCACTCCTCCTTCGACAGCGGCGTCGGAGTGGGAATCCAGCGCGGATCTGGCTCGCGGCGATGATCTACGGCATTGATGCCGAACTCTGGCGGGTCTACTGGTTTCTGGGGGAGGGCCAATACATCCAGTTCAAGGCAGTCGGGACGGCGCTTTTGTTCGCCCTCGCGGGACTTATCGTCGCTGTCGTCGCCGGGTCCGACCGGTCGGTGTTCTCCGGGCTCCCGGGCCTCGATCGGTCGCTCGATGCACCACGCTGGGAGATTGCGGCGAGCGTCCTGCTCGCCGTGCTGGTGACGATGTCGATGGTCGGTGTGACGTTGAACCTCGCTGCGCCTGCGGGCGGTGGACTGCCCGACGACGCGGTCGAAGTCGAGGATTACGAGATCGCTTACGCCGAGAACGTCACCAACCAGCAGATCGCCGTCGTGGATCTTCCGTTCTTGACCCAAGCTACCCAGATCCGGTCGAGCGGCGTGATCGTCACGAGCGAGAAGCGCCACCTCTGGCGGGTTGCAATTTCCAAACGCGCGATAGAGGCCCGCGGTAGCGGCCGCGTCCTCGTCGGGGGCGTCGGCTGGCGGTCATCGGTCTGGGTGACGCGGTCCGGGTGGTCAGTCGTCGGCGGAAACAGCACCTACCGTCTCTTCCTCGATCCCGAAGACAGCGAGAAGCGTCTCGTCCACACGTCATCACCGGCGGTCGCGGATCTTCGACTTGCCAATCGGACGATCGCGATCCGACCGGCGGCCGATGCGTTCGAGGTGGCGATCCGACGCAACGACGAGACGGTCGATGCCGTCCCGATTCCCGAGGCGGGTGAGAACGCGACTGTCGGCGGGATCACGATCAACCGGTCGGGCCGTGATCTCTATGCGAGCGCTGACGGGACCGTCATTCGGGTCGCCAACCGGCAGGTCCCACCGACACGACGGTGATCTGGGCTCCCTGTAGCTACTGAGGCCCTCGCCGCCACTCGATCCGGAACAGTTCGACGTCGATCTCCCGGGACTCGGCCTCGTGAAACGAAAACTGACGGGGCAGCGAAAGGGTCGTGCCATACGCTGCCGTCACCTCGCCGCCGTTGTCAGCGGCGAACGCCTCGACGAAGTCCACACTCCCCGCGTTGTGAATCGAGTACGAGACCGACGCGATGTCGGCTGCGGTCGCCAGAAACGCTCGGTCGGCGTGTTCGTTGTCCGACTGAGCGCCGAACGGCGGATTCATGATGGCGGTAACTGGTTCGGACGGACACACCGGCAGTTCGGTCGCGTCGGCCCGGAGCCAGGAGATCCGTGTCCGCGTTCCGACCCGGTTTTGGTTTGCCCGTGCAGTCGAGAGTGGGGCCGGATCGACGTCTACGCCGAGTACCGTTGCGGGGCCACGGAGCGCTGCACCGAGCGCGAGCATGCCCGTCCCGCACCCGAGATCGACGACAGTCCCGCCCGCGATGTCCCCGTTGAGATCCGCCAGATGGACGAGATGCGCCGCGACCGAGGGGGGCGTGCGGTACTGTTCGAGTGACGCTTCCGGATCGTCGAACCCGACGACAACCCCGAGTTGCTGGGCCAGCTCCCGTTTCGTGCTCATCGATGTAGTTCCTATCTCTGTCCCTAGTGGGCTCGCGGCGGGAAAAGCGTTCGATGCCCCAGAAGGGCAGTGTTCACATAAGCACCGATCAAAGCGCTACTTTCTGCCGGCTACTCAGCTGAATCCTGGTGGAATGAAAGGGCGAGCCAGTTTCGAGAACCCCGACGAAGTAAGCACTGCAGGGCGCGAAGCGCCCGAAGCGCGTGGTCCGAAAGAGCGAAGCTCTTTCGTCATCTCGGAAATCTCCGATTTCCGGCGACAGCGAGTCGCGGGATCGAAACTGGCGAGGGCTTTCAGAGTTGTCTCACTCTCGGCAGATCCTTATCTGAACACTACCCCCAGAAGCGTTCAGCTACCGGTCCACTGCCGTGGTACTTTCACCAACACTACGGCCGGGCGACATTCAGGAACTCCAGAGATGTCGATCCTCCATCGACTCCGGGGCCCGATACCCCAGTACAGCGTGTCCCTGTGATTCGTGCCACGACGCCATGCGCTCGTCGATGTACTCCGAGCAGTCCTTGCAGTACCATGTTGCCATGTGTGTCCTCCTGGTGGTGGCGCTTGTCCGCACTGTCGCCGGCCCACATCCAACAATTAACCATGATATAGGATAATCTTTCCGGTATTTTAACCCCGGGTTGGCTATCGCGCGGGCTGGCCAGGGGCCAACTATAGAATGGCCGGTCTCGGTGGGCCACCCGAACGCTCAATGGGCCGGTGGCCGTCTGGGGGGCCATGGAACGACGTCATCTCTACGGAGCTACGTTCGGCATCGTCGGCCTGCTCCTGGCCGGAATACAACTCGTCCACGCGGCCGAGCAGACCGACGTAGCGATCGCAATTGCTGTCGACGGGGTGCCCTTCGCGCTGCTGGGGCTGACGCTTTCGTTTACCGGGTACTGGCTCGGGTCGTCTGCGGAATACGATCCGGACCTCCCGCGAATCGCGGCGTGGGCCGTCGGCGGCACAGCCCTGTTCACGGCAGTCGCAGCGCTCATGCTGTTCAGTCAGCGCGTGGCCACCGGCACCGTACCGCGGGTGATGTACACGGCGATCGACGGTGTCACAGTCGGGGCGGTCGCCGGCACACTCATCGGCCTGTATGACGCCCGCAGTCACCACCACCGACGCCAACTCCAGCGTGAGCGCGATCGGACGGAAGCGTTTGCCCGCAAAGCCGCTGACCTCAACAATTACGGTCGGGCGCTCGCCCAGTCGTCCTCGGTCGAGGAAGTCGGTGCCTTCTGCATTCAGGCCGTCTCGTCGCTCCTCGGATACGACCAGACTGCCTACGTCGAGGTCGAACCCGACGGCGAACGGATCGTTAGCAGTACTGTCGCGGGCGTCCCCGACGGGGAAATCCGACGCCTTGCCAGACATGCCGCCGCTCAGGACGACGTCGTCCGTATCCAACGGCCGGGAGACGACACCACGGTAGCGACGCCATCTGGCTCCCCGGACCTGTCGATGGCATCACTGTCGATCGTTCTCGACGGCGCTGCCCAGACGACTGGTGTGCTCGTCACTGTCGGTGACATCGAGGCCGAACTGTCATCGGAGGACGAACAACTACTGGAACTGCTGGCCTCCCACGCGGGCATGGTACTCGAGCAACTCTATCGACACAGAGGTCCACAAACGAGTGCATCCGAACCCACCGAGTAAGCAGCACCGACAGCTACTCCGCTCACGGCGACTCGTCGTCCCGGCCCAGACGCACCCCTGGTTCGACGAACCGGTCGCTGGATCGGGTCCGGTTGCGGTCGGCGATCTCACCCCAGGCGGCCAGCCCGGTCTCGATCCACTCCGGCGAACAATCGAGGACCTCGCCGAGTGCGCGCAGTTCCCGCGGCGCGCGCACCTGGAGATGGGTGGTAGCGTCCGCGCTCACGACGTAGGGCGCGTCGTACTGCTCGATCAACTCCCGGAGTTTCCGAAGCCCGCGGATCGTCTCGACGCGACGGCCGCCGTCCGACCGGAGGACATCCCGCAGTGACCACTCGATGTGGACACTGTTTTCGGCTGCTGTCCTGGCGATGACGTGATTGACGTCGCCCTCATCGGCCATCGGATGAGCCAGCACGTCGACCGCCGGTTGCTCGACGGCAAACCGGTTCATTTCGACGGACCCGCCGTGCACAGCGACGACCGTGCGGTGGTCCCGATGGTTGCCGATGAACCCACTCGCCCTGGATGGGTCCTCGGCCCGGACTTCGACGCCATCGACCACGTCGACGCCGTACGATTCGGTGATCGCCTCCCGGTCGTACTCCGGGAGTGCGTCACCGTGATTCCGGACGACCAGGCCGTCGTATCCGTATTCGGCGGCCGTCAGCGCGAGTCGCCCGACGGTGGTTTGCCCGTCCGGCCGGGCGTGGGCCGCCTCGTACATCACAGTGTTTCGAGTGCGTCCCGGACGTGTTCGATCGCGCGATCCCGCGTCGCCGGATAGGCCTCGACTTTGCCCCGGAGCGTGATCCCGTCGCCGCGCTCGATGTCCCCGTTGAACGCGGCTTGTTTCGACAGTGTCAGGAAAAACGACGTGTTGTCGTCGATCCGGTCGTCGAGTTCAGCGAGGAGCGTCTCGCGTTGCCGCTCCTGTAGCGTCGCCAGCTTCGAAAGTACGTGTCTGATCTCGTCCGCCCGTTCCAGCCGCGCCGACAGTACGAGGATCCGGTCACCGTGATGGCCCTCGCTTTCGACGCCTTCGAGCTCGGCCTCCTCGGGCATCAGCGTCCGCAGGGCCGTCTCGACGCGCGTGCTGTCCTCGGTAGCATAACAGAACGCCCGCAGATCGACGTAGTGGAAGGGGACGGACGACATTCGAGTCAGTCGTCAGCGTCGTCGGTCTCGGCTGGATCGTCCGCTTCGTCCGCTTCAGCATCCGGTCCATCCGCGTCCGGGGCGGCTTCCAGGGCGTCTTCGGGGACGCCCTGCTCTTGGCCGTCCTCGAATTTGACTGTGTAAGTCGCGTCGCCGAACATCGTCTCCATCACTTGCTTGATCGTTCCGGTCTCGCCGTCGTAGTCGCTGTGCTCGTCGTGTAGCACGACCGTCTCGTCCTCTTCGAATGCCATGTGGGTGTGATAATCAGGTAGGGAGTAAAAAGGGACTGATTCGACTGTTGCTGTCCGGCGCCACTGCCTGGCGGTACCGGGGACCGACCGCTCGCGCGAGCGTCTCACGGGTTTGGACTGTCGAACACACTTAAGCCACCGACGGCCGAACACATCCCCATGAACCCCCTCACACATCTCTTCCCCCAACTGGATCATCTGCCAAATCCATCCGACGGCATCCGCAGGCAATGACGGTCGTCGACGATCTCTGGTACCGCGCTGACGTCGCCGAGCAGGAAGCCGAGCAGACGTATCATCGGCTCCTCGAAGACCGAGACGACGTCATGGAGTTCACTCGGACGCGGTACGTTTCTCGCCCCCGTTTCGAGACGATCACCGAGCGGATTCAGGACAACGGCCTGCCGTACGGAGCCCATACCGTAGTCTATCGCGACGACGGCGCGTTGTTGCTCGTCCGTCACGACGCTGTCGGCAAGTGGGTGCTTCCCGGCGGCGAGGTCGGCACTGACGAGACGTTTCGGGAAGCTGCACGGCGCGAACTGACGGAGGAAGCCGGGATCGAGGCTGCGTTCACCGACCTCGCGCTGCTCGGCCGGGTCCAGTTTTACTGTAACGAGTACGAAACCTGGGGCGTGCTTCCGATCTACGAGGGACGAGCCACGGAGACGACACTGACCGTCGAGGATCCCGATGGCGAGATCACCGACGCGGAGTGGTTCACGTCACTGCCCGAGGACACGCGGGATCGCGATGTGCTGGTGCGCTTTCGCGATCACGAGCTAGACGGCTAGGGTACCGAGCCAGCAGGGGTGAACGCTACCCCCAACGTGCTACAGAAGCCAATACGACGACCGCAGGCCTGTTCGTTAGCGCTTTTCCTTCAGGACGTACGCGATGACCACGAGGGTGATCAGGGCGATCAGGAGTTTCTTTTTCGACATCATGTGATATGTCGCCCCGTGCCGATAAAACAGTTCTGGGTCCGGGCTTGCAAGCCGGTTCTTTGCCTGCGCCGCTCGTTCGATCTCCGGAGCGATTCCACTGAATCAATCGATCAACTCGGCGACGTCCTCACGGACGATGGTGTCGCAGTAACAGCACCGCACTCCGTCCTCGAGTACCTCGAAGCGGGTCTCGACAGGCTCGTCTTCCGTTGTAATACACTGTGGATTCGGACACGACAGGACGCCGACGACCTCCTCGGGGCGGGCGACCCGGCGCTTTTCGATGACCTCGAAATCCCGAATGATGTTGATCGTCGCGGCCGGCGCGATCAGCGAAAGGACATCGACTTCGGCCTGGCTTAACTCCCGGTCTTCGACCTTGACGATGTCTTTCTTTCCGAGCCGATCGCTCGGGACGTTCATCACGATGCTGACGGTATCCCCATCGCCGCCCTTGATCCCGAGAATCGAGAGGACGTGCATCGAGGCGCCGCCGTTGACGTGGTCGATGACGGTCCCGCTCCGGATCTTGCTGACGCGAAGCTCCTGGTCGTCGCTCATGCCGAGTCACCCCCGAGGACGAGATCGAGCAGCGCCATCCGCACCGGGACGCCGTTGTGTGCCTGCTGGAAGTACTCCGCATGGCTGGTCGCGTCGACGTCGTGATCGATTTCGTCGACCCGTGGCAGCGGGTGTAACACAGTGAGGTCGTCGCGCGCGTCTTCGAGCGTCGCCGCGTCGATCCGGTACTCGCCGGCGACCTTCCGATACTCGCTTTCCTCCGGGAAGCGCTCCTCCTGAATCCGGGTTACGTACAGCACGTCCAGGCTGTCGAGGACGGTCGACAGTTCCGTGTGCTCCCGGATCGTGGCCCCCTCCTCGTGGAGGTCGTATCGGACGTTCCGTGGCAGTCTGAGACTCTCCGGGCTGATGAAGTGCTGGTTCGCGTCGAAGTTCGTCAACGCGTGGGCCATCGAATGGACGGTTCGCCCGTATTTCAAATCGCCCATGATTCCGATCGAGAGGTCATCGAGGCCGGCGTTCTCCCGGATCGTATAGAGGTCCAGCAGCGTCTGGGTCGGGTGTTGGCCCGCCCCGTCGCCGCCGTTGATCAGCGGCACGTCGACGAATTCGCTGGCCATCTTTGCCGATCCTTCCATCGGGTGGCGCAATACCAGCGCGTCGGCGTATCCCTCGACGACCCGGATCGTATCGGCGAGGCTTTCGCCCTTCTTGACGCTCGAGTACTCGACTGGCCCCATGTCGACGATGTCACCGCCGAGGCGCTTGATCGACGCGCTGAAACTCATTTTCGTCCGCGTACTCGGCTCGAAGAACAACAGCCCGAGCAACGCGCCGGGATGGCGCTGGCGGAACGCGGCCGGATCGTCCGCGATCTCGGCCGCCCGGTCCAGCACCTCCTCGATGTCGGCCCGGGAGAGCTGTTTGGCATTGATAATGTGGTCGTGACGCATTGGTTTCACTCCTGATCCCCGGGCTATTGAATCCCCCGACACACCGGATTGGCTTCGAGCAACGACGACTTGTACAGTCGATTGACCGGCCGATGGCTGTCGAGTCTCCGGGTTCTAACTCTCTCAAACGGCGGTCTAAACCCCCTGCGACCGCCATGGTTCATATATCCGGAATCTTTAATCAGGTGGGGATAATAGGTCCTGTTGATCTATGTCCGACCGGCTCCGGACCGGGATCGACGTACTCGATCGGAAACTCGACGGGGGCATCCCGGCCGGTAGCATCGTCGTGTTGAACGCCACGCCTGCGAGTCAGGCCGAGCTGTTCCTCTATGAGCTGACAGCTACGCGGGGGACGCTGTACCTTTCGCTTGATCGTTCCGAGCAGGCGATCAGCGACAGCTTAGAACAGTCGCCGACCGCAACTGGCCAGCCGACGATCAGACACGTCTCGGGTGAAGCCCCGCTCGACAACGCGGGCAAACTCGTGAGCGCGCTCCCCGAGACGTCGAACCTCATCATCGACCCACTGGATGTCCTCGAAGCACAGGAACCACCGTCTCGATTCCGTTCGTTCATGAACGACCTGCAGAATCACATCTTCAACACTGGCAGCCTCGCCGTCTTGCACTGCTTGAGCGGTCGATCGGTCCCGCCGCTCCGGGACACGACGGAACACTTCGCCGACGTCGTCTTCGACCTCAACACGACCATCTCGAACGACGAGGTCGAAAATCGACTCGCGATCCCGAAGTTCCGCGGCGGCCGCGCGCCGACGAACGTCATCAAGCTCGACCTGGTCGAGGAAGTCAGCATCGACACCAGCCGCGACATCGCGTAGCGACGACCTTTTTTCCGCTCGGGTATCCTCGCGCCGCCGGTGGCGGCACTGCGGGTACCTCTCGCGCAAAAAAAGCTCGGTCAAAAAAGCGAACGCTCCCTCTGGTCGCGTTCGGAGTGTACTATATCTCGCTTGGCTTGCGGTAACACCGCTCGCCCTACCGAGATTCCTCCATGATTTCGCTTCGCTCGCCAAACATTCAGTCGTGGTAACGTATCTATCGACCTGTCCGGTGAATTACTTACTGCCTAGCAAGAATGCCATGCGAGATACAGAGGGTGTATCGGTCACTGGATTTTCGGGAGTTGGTGAAGAGCTAACTCGGTAGCGACAGATGAGTAAGCGACCAATATGATTCTCCGAGACAGGAAGCTCCCGTGTGAGTTAGTCCTTGCCCTCGGTTGTACGTGAAGAGAGTAGATAGCCTGCACCACCGAGGCTGGTCAGCGTGGACACGATGCCAAATCCTGGCCCAGACGTATTTGTTGTCTCCGTTGGTGTCGAAATACCGATAGACTGACCTGCATACCGCCAGTCGCCGTGATGACCCAGCGTCCCGAGCATCGCCCGTGGCCCCTCACTTGACCCCGTAACGCCCGCATCCACCGCGTAGAGATTGTTATCGCGACTCCCGACGAAGACGGTACCGTCCACCACCGTCGGCGATGCGGATACGTCGTCGCCCGTCTCGAAGGCCCATTCTTGCTCGCCGGGCGCGGCCCGCACGCTGCTGGTCGTCGTGAGGGCGAGACAGCCAGCACCTACTGCCACGCCGCTCTGCAGCACGTCACGTCGATGCCAGTTGTCCATGCATCGACAGAACACTCGAATGTGACGAAAACCTTCTGATTTGTAAGGGGAATTGCAGGTAATGTTCCGACGACCGTGTAGATGCAGACGCACCGAACAACTATAACGCGGCCGAATCTCCGCAAAATGACGATCGTGATTGTGTGCTACACTCCCCACGACATCTGGCACGGCTACTGAAACATATCCTTGAATTGTTAGAAACCGGGCGATAAGTTCGAAGAGACAGTGATCCACTCATGGAGGACAGACTTATCGTACGAATCCTCTTTGGAAGATTCAATCGCAGTCTACAGCGGACCCCGAAATCAGCCCCTTGTCACGGCCCGTTCACGCACTCCTCGTAGGCGGATACCATCAAGTCCGGGTTGAAGACGTTCTCGGGCAGGCCCTCGAACCAGCGAATATCGGTGATCTCCTCGTCGTCGACGGACGGATCGCGGTCGATTGTCGGGTCGTCGGCGATGGCCTCGAAGCAAACCAGCGTCCAGCCGACCGTCTCACCAGTCCCTTCGTGCTCAAAGGTGAACTCGTCGACTGCGCGGGGTGCGACGGGCGTTGCCTCGACGCCGGTTTCCTCGCCGATCTCCCTGGCGACTGCCGTTTCGAGTGATTCGCCGGGCTGCCGTGCGCCGCCGGGGGCGAGCCAGCCGTCGGCCCACGGTTCCTCGATCAACAACACGCGACCGGCCGCGTCGAACGTCAAGGCCACCACGACCCAGCCCGCCTGTACTGGCTCCGATTCGCGTGCGTCCGCGAACGCGTCCGCATCGATCTGCTCACGGGTCTCGGTCGTACGGATGTCGTCTCGGTCGCGGGGATCGACGATCGTCATGCAAGAGATACTGAATCGTCAGCGTGAGATCGTGTCGATCTCCAGCCGTTCGGGCGAACCAACCGTGGTCCGTCGGCTTACTCTTCGACGTCGAGCTCTTCGGCCAGTTCGTCGGCGTCGACGTCGGCGTCCTCCAGGGCGTCCTCGAGGTCGCCGCCACCGCCGCCCATGCCGGGCATCATGCCGCCCATGCCGCCCATCATGCCGCCGCCCTCGCCGAGGGTCTCCTGAACGATAACACGATCGACGCCGAGCAGTTCGACGAACTGCTGGGCGATCTGCTGTTTCTGGAACATCCACTGCTGGTTCATCGAGAGCTGCGGCGTGGCCTCGATGTACAGCGTGTCCTTCTCGACTTCAACGGTCTCGGTGACCGGGCCGTCATCCTCGTCGTCCCCTTCCTCCGCAGCTTCTTCGAGGTCGTCGGCCTCCTCGACGATCTCCTCTTCCTCCTCGACGTCGGTCTCGAACCAGACGTCGAGGTCCATGCCGAGCATGGTGTCGAGCAGGCTCGATGCCTGTTCTTCGCGGTCGTCGACCGTGTCGAGGATCTCGTACTCGTACTCGATGTCCTCGCCGGCCAGCGGGTGGTTGAAGTCGACGCGGGCCCGTCCGCCGATGATCGTCTCGACGTAGCCCTGTTCGCCATCGATGGTGACGGCCGCACCGGGATAGCGGTCGTCTTCCTCGATCTTGTTGGCGCTGATGGTCCGAACCTCCTCGTCGTCGTACTCGCCGAACGCGTCGGCAGCCGGGACGACGACGGATCCCTCGTCGCCTACTTCGCTGCCGACGATGTCGTCTTCGACGTCCGGGAAGATGTGGCCCTCGCCGAGGACGACCGTCCGTGGTTCGAACTCCTGGTCCTCGCCAACGCCCTCTTCGTCGGCGACTTCCTGGCTGGTCGTGTCGACCAGGTCGCCCCCGTCGACGGTCCGGGCCGTGTAGGCGACTGTGACGAAGTCCCCGTCCTGGAGGCCGGTCGATTCGGCGTCGTGCTCAGCTTCGGTGTCGGCCTCGTCGGCCGCTGTATCGTCGCTCATACCCCAACCGACAGTCGTTTCGCTCTTAAGGACAACGTTTCCGACTCGTACCCGCGAGACAGTACATGCCGAGTCGAGTCGTTTTTGCCGGATGGAATCCTTCCCGGTGTCATGTACGAGGTCGAACTCAAGGTCCCTGCCGACCACGGGAAAGTCAAGGAGCGACTTCTCGACGCCGAAGCCGATCCCCTCGGCACGATCCGACAGGTCGACACCTACTACAACGCCCCCCACCGGGACTTTGCGGCCACCGACGAGGCGCTCCGTATCCGCCGCGAGCACGCCCACGGCGAGGTGACGGCGAAGATCACTTACAAGGGGCCGAAGGTCGACGGGGCGTCCAAGACTCGCGAAGAACACGAGACGAGTGTCGGCGACGGTGAGACGGCCGACGCCATCTTCCGCGGTCTCGGGTTCGAACCGGCCGCCACCGTCGAGAAACAACGACACCGATACGCCCTCCGAAATTCTACCGTTACACTCGACGACGTGACCGATCTCGGCGAGTTCCTCGAAGTCGAAAGGGCTGTCGAGACGGACGCCGAAATCGAGGCGGCACGCGAGTCGGTAACGTCGTTGCTGTCGGATCTCGGTCTCGATCCTGCGGATAGCATCCGAACGTCGTACCTCGGTCTTCTGCTTGAGAATAACTAGAAGTAATCGTTTGGGGTCCAAAGGTTTCCGTAAGTTATAGACGATGGGGATGCCTACCCTCCACTAATGAGTGAACGGAATATTCGGGTCACGCAGGCACGCGGGCAAGCGGTCGAAGATCAGCGGATCGAAGTCGTCGAACGAAAGGGGATCGGGCATCCCGACTCGATCTGTGACGGTCTCGCCGAGGCCGTTTCCCAGGCACTCGCGGGGGCGTATCTCGACCGCGTCGGGAAAGTACTGCACTACAACACCGACGAGACGCAACTCGTGGCCGGGACATCTGCCCCAGCGTTCGGCGGCGGCGAAGTCATCGAGCCCATCTATCTGCTGCTCGTCGGCCGTGCGACCAAGGAGTACCAGGGAACGCGCATTCCGACGGATACGATCGCGCTCGAAGCCGCCCGCGAGTACCTCGACGAGACGTTCCCACACCTCGATGTCGGCTCGGACGTGATCGTCGATGTCCGGCTGGGCGAGGGCAGCGGCGACTTACAGGAGGTCTTCGGCGAGGACGGCGCAGTCCCGATGGCCAACGACACCTCGTACGGCGTGGGTCACGCCCCACTCACTGAAACAGAGCGGATCGTCCTCAACACCGAACGTCGCATCAACGGCGAGTACACCGACGAGCACCCCGAGATCGGGCAGGACATCAAGGTCATGGGCAAGCGCGAGGGCGACGAGATCGACGTGACTGTCGCCGCCGCGACCGTCGACGCCCACGTCGACAACATCCACGAGTACCGCGACGCCGTCGAGGGTGTCCGGGAGTTCGTCGCCGACCTCGCGACGGAGTACACGGACCGGGACGTCAGGGTCCAGGTCAACACCGCCGACGACTACGAGGAGGGCGCGATCTACCTGACGACGACCGGGACCAGCGCCGAACAGGGCGATGACGGCTCGGTCGGCCGTGGCAACCGTGCGAACGGCCTCATCACGCCGAACCGGCCGATGAGCATGGAGGCGACCAGCGGGAAAAACCCCGTCAACCACATCGGGAAGATCTACAACCTTCTCAGCACGGAGATCGCCGAGTCGGTCGTCGCGGAGGTCGAGGGCATCAGACAGTTGCAGGTCCGGCTGCTCAGCCAGATCGGCTCGCCGATCGACGACCCCCACGTCGCCGACGCCACGATCGTCACCGAGGACGGCGTAGCTGTTAGCGAGGTCGAAGACGATGTGGCGGCGATCATCGACGACGAACTCGAAGACATCACGAGCGTCACCGAGCGCGTCATCGACGGCGAACTCTCGACGTTCTGAGCGCAGGTTTGTCCCGTCAGACGGCTGGCGTCGGCTCACCCTCAACCGTGTCGAAGCCTGTTTATCCCCCCATCGAGTAGCCGGAAGCCAGATGCATCCGCCAGGAGCCGATGTCGTCGTTGTGCGCCACGGCGAAGTCGGCGTCAAGAGCGATCAGGTTCGGATGAAAATGGAGTTTCAACTCCAGGAAAACCTGAACGCCCTGCTCGCGGATCGCGACCTGCCGGGCGACACCGGCTGTGAGCGCAACCGGCTGTACATTCGGACCGAGGAATCCGCCGTCGAGGCCGCGACAGCAGCCGCTGTCGAGGCTCCCGGTGTCGTCTCCGCGAGCCCAGCCGTCTCGGTCGAGCCGACGATGGATGGGATCACTGACGCGCTTGCGGCGGCTGCGCGGGCCTGCCACGACGGCGGTCCATTCGCCGTCCGCGCTCGCCGGGCCGGCAACGCGGACACTCACGACTTCTCCAGTCGCGACCTCGAATCCGAAGGTGGCCAGGCGATCTGGGACGCGATCGCCGAGACGGGCGGGACACCCGAAGTCGACCTCGACGATCCAGCGTTCACTGCCTTTGTCGACTGTAGGCCCGACGAGGCGTTCGTCTTCGTGGAAAAACGGGTTGGTCCGGGTGGCCTGCCGCTGGGGACCCAGAAACCGCTGGTGGCGCTGGTCAGCGGCGGGATCGACTCGCCGGTCGCCGCCTGGCAGGCCATGACTCGCGGCGCACCGATCGTCCCCGTCTACGTCGATCTCGGTGCCTACGGCGGTGTCGACCACCGCGCCCGGGCAGAGGCGACCGTCGGGGCGTTGGCCCGGCGCGCGCCGAACTTCGATCTCCGGCTCAGAGTGGTAGACGGCGGCGCGGCCGTCGAACAACTGGTCGAGGCGACCGACGACACCAGAATGCTATCCCTCCGGCGGTTCATGTACCGGGCCGCCGAGACGGTCGCCCGCGAGCACGACGCTGTCGGGATCGTCTCCGGCGAGGCGATCGGCCAGAAGTCGAGTCAAACGACCGCCAACCTCGCGGCGACCGACGGCGTCACCGACTTGCCGATCCATCGACCCTTGCTCACGATGGACAAGACCGACATCATCGAGGCCGCTCGCGACCTCGGGACCTATGATGACGCGACCGTCCCGGCCGGCTGTAACCGTGTCGCTCCCTCGCGCCCGGAGACGGCAGGAACGCCCGAGTCCGTGGCGTCGGCCGAACCCGAAGGGTTCCTGGCGATGGTTGAGTCCGCCGCTCGTGATCCGGCTGTCGTCGACGTTGTCAGCCAGTCCACCAACTCGTCATCGACCACGCAGTCCGGCGAGCCGTCGGCGGCCGACCGGTGACGAAACCGCTTTGAGTCGCCCCATCGTTGTCCCGAGCGAATGACTCGCGTCTGCCTCCTCGGGAGCGAGGACGTTTCACTCCGGCAGACGTTACTCGGCCACGAGACGGCCCGGGAGGCGCTCGCGACCTACGACCTCGCGGAGCCGTACCACGACGCCATCGAACTCGAGACGGTGAGTCTTGGCGCGGCCGTCGCGCTGTTGAACGATCTCAACTGGTATCTGGTCCGGTACGCCGATGCTGCGCTGGTCCGGGAGCCGAGCGTCAGCGAGAGGGAATGGCTCTCGCGGGAGCTCGCCACGGCGATTCGGGATGGGGATGTCGATCCCGACGCATCCGGACGATATCTCAAAGTGTACGGCGTCGAGGAACCGTCGTCGACCACTGCCAGGACAGCGGCTGAACCCGATGGAAGCGACAGCGGCGACGAACAACAGCCAGACGACCCCTCACCACGACTCGTCGAACCGATGTACGTCACACGGACTGATGGGTCGATTCCGAGGTACGATCTTCGGGATGTCGAGGAAACTGTCGTCGTCCGTGTCTCCGAGCGGGAGTTCTCACGGTGAGACGCGGTGCCCCTTCCGGGAGGGGCCCTCAGTTCGACGTGTATATTTCCGGCTGCCCCGTTCGGCCCTGGGTCGCGGTCGCAATTCGCTCCGCCAGCCGACTGTATTGTCCGCTTTCGGCCCCTTTCAGGAAATAGTCGGTCACGTCTTGGGCCATCGCTGCGCTGGCGACTTCATCGTCCCCCTTCCCAGTGAACAGGATGAACGGAAGTTCGGGATAGTCGTTCCGAACCGACTCCAGCAGCTCCAGGCCGTTCATCTCGGGCATGTCGTAATCGCTGACGATGCAGTCGATCGATCCCGTTTTCAGACGCTCGATGGCCGCACGTGGATTCGTTTCCGCAACTGTCTCGAATCGCTCGTTTGTCTCTTCCAGTAGCGATGCCGTAAGCGTCACAAGATCCGGATCGTCGTCGACACATAGAACGGTGATCTGGCCCATCCCTATCTCGACGAATGTCACATTCCCCCATAAACTCTGGCGCGGATTTACACGGCGAGAAAACGCAGACGGCGACGCGATTATTTGATAGTTAGTCGAACAGACCGGTTGAAAGATATCGTTCGCCACTGTCCCAGAAGACGGTCACGACCAGGGGCGGTTCAGCGGCGTCAGGTTCGGCCCGTTCCGCGGCGACTTCCCGGGCGATGACGCCCATCGCGCCGCTGGACTGGCCGACGAGCAATCCTTCCGCACGGGCAAGGCGTCGACATTCCGCTTCTGCATCCGCGAGTTCGATCGTCCGGACCTCGTCGATCACGTCACGATCCAGGTTGTCGCTGACGAACCCCGGCCCCATGCCCTGGAAGTCGTCCGAGCCCGATTCGCCCGTCGAGAGGACCGCGTTCTCGGCGGGTTCGACGCCGATCACGTCCACATCCGGGAATGCCTCACGAAGCCGCCGGGCCGTCCCGCTGATCGTCCCGCCAGTGCCCACGCCGGCGACGAACGCGTCGATTTCCCGATCACCAACCTGTTCGAGAATTTCGGGCCCCGTCGTCTCGTAATGGGCCTGGGGGTTCGCGGGGTTCTCGAACTGCCGGAGTTGGACCATCCCCTCATCGGCTTCGAGTGCATCAGCCCGATCCCGGGCGTCGGTCATGTCGCCCTCGATCAGTTCCAGATCCGCGCCGTAGGCTTCCATCAGCCGGCGGCGCTCGACGGACATGTCCGCTGGCATGACGATGGTCACGTCGTACCCCTTCGCGGCCGCGACCAGCGAGATGCCGATCCCGGTGTTCCCGCTGGTCGGCTCGACGATCCGGTCTCCTGGAGAGAGGACACCGTCGCGTTCGGCGGCCTCGATCATCCCGAGTGCGGGGCGGTCCTTTGCCGACCCCCCGGGGTTGAACGATTCGACTTTGGCGGCGACGGTCGCCCCCGGTGGCGAGTCGATCTCGACCAGCGGCGAGCCGATCGTCTCGAGAATGCTATCGTCCATTGGGCCCGGATTCGACGCCCGGGAGTAAACACCCGGCGGTCACCGGCAGGTCGTGCCGGTGTCGACACTGGCTCCCCAAGCGGTGCTGTTATTCAGCCTCGACCCCTGGATCGAACAATGATACTCGAAACGATGGAACCCAACCCGGTCTGGAACGCCGACGCCCACGCCGACACGGTCGAGACGCTCGGCGATTTCGCGGACGCGACGTTCAAAATCTGGGGCGCGGACTGGTGTGGCGACTGCCGCTCGCAGCTCCCCGACTTTGCCGCTGCACTGGACGCGGCGGAGATTCCCGATGATCACGTCGAGCACTATCCCGTCGACCGCGACAAACAGGGCGACGGCGTCGATGCATACGGGATCGAGTACATCCCGACTGTTGTCGTCGAGCGCGACGGCGAGGAACTCGCCCGCTTCGTCGAGGCGGAGCGTGAACCGATCGCCGTCTATCTGGCAACTCAGCTCGAATCGGCCGAATCGACCGCCTGAATCGCACTCAGGGCCCACTGTCGAACCACGCCAGGGCGTCCTCGACGTCCTGCAGCGGTTGCGAGCACGTGAACTCCCGGCAGGCGTAGATCGTCGGTCCGCCGTCGGCCGCCCGCCCGGCGAAGATCGGCGGCGCGTCCTCGAGCCCGAACTGGTCTAGCCACTCCGCTAGCCCGGCTTCGGTCGCCGGCCGTCGAGCGAGTACGCGAGCGGGGAGGTACACCTCTCCGACGCGTTCGCGCCATTCTGCCGGGATTTCGTCCGCAGCGATCGTCAGTTCGGTCGAGCCGTGCTGGTCGCGATCACTTCCCAGCACCAGCGACGCGTGCTGGAGCGCGTCAGCGGCGATAGCACTGTGGTGTGTTTCCAGGACCGCACCCGCGACCGCACCGAACCGATCGTGCGGGACAAATTCGTCGAGCGTGACGAGCACGTCGACAGCCACGCCGGCGCTGGAGGGTGTCGAGCGGTCCGTCAGCTCCTGGGGGCGAGCAAGCAGGTCCGTCCCGGCGTCGCTTCCAGCTTCCTCGGTGAAATATAGCGTTCCGGCATCCTCGTCGAAGAATCGCGTCGCTATCTCTTCGGCGAGATCCAGCGCGAACGCGAGCTGATCGGGATCGCCGCTCGCCTGATAGCAGTCGAGTGCGCCCCGAGCGAGGAAGGCGTAATCTTCGAGGTACCCCTCAACGCGGACGTCTCCGTCGATATATCGACGCTTGAGGAGGCCGCTATCCTCGTCCCAGAGCGTCTCCCGGACGAATTCCAGGGCATCGACGGCGCGATCGAGGTGATCCGCTTCGAGCGCGAGCGATCCTTCGGCGAGCGCGGAGATGGCCAGCCCGTTCCACCCCGCGAGGATCTTCTCGTCGCGCGGTGGTCTGGTGCGTTCCGACCGCGCGTCGAACAGCTGCTCGCGTGCTCGCTTAAGTCGGTCCCGGACTTCCTCGGCCTCGAGGTCCGACTGGGCGGCCAGTTCGTCCACGCTCGCGGCGATCGTCAGGACAGTTTGTCCGTCCTCGAAGTTGCCATCTTCGGTGATCCCATAGCGTTCGAGGACGAGCGAGACGTCGGTTTCGTCCGCGACAGCCGCCCGGACCTCCTCGGGTGTCCAGACGTAGAACTTCCCCTCCTCGCCCTCGCTGCGGGCGTCGAGCGTGCTGTAGAACCCGCCTTCGGGATGGCCGAGTTCGCGGTCGAGGAACTCGAAGGTCTCGCGAGCGACGCGGGCGTAGCGCTCGTCGCCGGTCACCCGATAGCCCTCGATGAGCGCTCGCGGGATCTCGGCGTTGTCATAGAGCATCTTCTCGAAGTGCGGCACAGTCCAGGATCGATCGGTCGCGTAGCGATGGAACCCGCCGCCGACGTGATCGTAGAGGCCGCCGTCGACCATCGCGTCCAGACTCTCGGTGAGGACGGCCCGGTATTCGCCGGGGTCAGCGCCGTCGCCGTCAGCACTGCGTTCACTGCCGAATCGGACGTCGGCGCGCAACAACAGCTGCAGGCGGCCGGGCTGGGGGAACTTCGGCCCACCGGAGCCAAAGCCGCCCTGTTCCCGATCGGCGGTGCGGACGGCCGCGTCAGCGCCCGCACGGAGTAGTTCGTCGCTCCGAACGTCGCTGGGATCGGCTGGCGTTGGCGTCCCTTCGAGTTCGCCACTGATGGCATCAGCCCACTGATCGGCCCGCTGTTCGATTCCGTCGCGATCGTTCTCCCAGGTTTCCTTGAGGTCTTCGAGCAGGTCGGCGAATCCGGGACGGCCACCGCGGGAATCCGGCGGGAAGTAGGTGCCGACGTAGAACGGGCGACCATCGGGCGTCAGCCACACCGAGAGGGGCCAGCCGCCCTGCTGGCCGAGTAGCTGGGCCAGCGTCTGGTAGATCCGGTCGACGTCCGGCCGCTCCTCGCGGTCGACCTTGATCGGGACGAAGTTCTCGTTGAGGACGGCTGCCGTCGCCTCGTCCTCGAAACTCTCCTCGGCCATGACGTGACACCAGTGACAGGCGGCGTAGCCGATCGACAGGAAGATGGGCTTGTCCTCGTCCTCGGCGGTCGAGAGTGCTGTCTCGTCCCAGGGTTGCCAGTGAACCGGATTGTCGGCGTGTGCCTGCAGATACGGGCTCCCCTCCGTGGCAAGTCGGTTACGATCGGTCGGATCGGTCATACCGGGGTTGGGAGTCCCGGCGGTAAAACCGTCGTGCAGGCGGCGATATGGACGCCATCTCCGTCCGGCGGGCTGTCCGGCAAAGAGCAACCTTTACACTCCCCTGGCGTGGCGATTCTCCCATGACAGAGACGGTACTACTGGTCGGGGGTGGCGGTCGAGAGCATGCGGTCGCCCGTGCGCTCGCCGACTCGGACTGTTCGCTGTACGCCGCCGCCGGCAACCGCAATCCAGGCATTGCCAGTCTCGCCGACGGGTTCGAGACGCTGGATACCACCAACCCGACGGCAGTCAGGACCTATGCCGAGGAAACCGACGCGACACTTGCGGTCGTCGGCCCGGAGAGTCCGCTCGAAGCGGGCGTCGCCGACGCGCTCGACGACGCCGGCGTCTACGCCTTCGGTCCCCAACAGAACGAAGCGCGCATCGAGACGGACAAGGGCTTCCAGCGCCGGTTCATGGAGCGAAACGACATCCCCGGCCTCCCGGATTTCGAGGAGTTCACCGACAGCGAGGCCGCCTGTGCGTTCATCGACGAGTACGACGGCGACCTCGTCGTCAAGCCCGCCGGACTGACCGGCGGGAAGGGCGTCCGCGTCATCGGCGATCAGGTGACTGCCGCGGAGGCCAAAGAATACATCCGCGAGTCCGATCACGACCGACTCGTCCTCGAAGAGCGACTCGTCGGCGAGGAGTTCACGGTCCAGGCGCTCGTCGCGAACGGCGACGTCCGGGTGACGCCCGCCGTCCAGGATCACAAACGGGCCTACGAGGGCGACGAGGGGCCCAACACCGGCGGCATGGGGAGTTACAGCGACGCCACCCTCGAACTACCGTTCATGGATCGGGCGGACTACATGGAGGCCGTCGACATCCTCGAAGCGACGGTCGACGCGCTGGAGGGGTACAAGGGCGTCCTCTACGGCCAGTTCATGCTCACCGCCGAGGGTGTGAAAGTCGTCGAGTTCAACGCCCGCTTTGGCGATCCCGAAGCGATGAACACCCTGCCCGTGATGGAGACTGACCTGCTCGACGTCCTCGTCGCCGCCCGTGATGGCGAGGCGCTGCCGCAACTCCAGTTCCAGTCGGCAGCCACCGTCTGTAAGTACGCCGTCCCCGACGGCTATCCGGCGGACCCGGAAGCCGGAGCAAAGGTGCAGATCGACCCCGAAAGCGCCGGCGCGGCCACACTGTTCTACGCGAGCGTCGACGAACGCGAGGACGGGATCTACACCACCACCTCACGTTCCTTTGCGGTCGTCGGCGTCGCGGATTCGATCACCGACGCCGAGGCGATCACGACCGAAGCTTTAGAGCGGGCCGGCACCGATGGCCTGCGTGTGCGCTGGGACATTGGCAAAGCCGACCTTGTGCAGTCCCGGATCGATCACATGGCCGAATTGCACGGGGAGTAGCACGTCGCACGCGCTGGGGGTTGGCTTACTCGACTGTCCGCTGTGGTTTGGCGGTCCGTCTGTTCTATAGTCTTGTTTGATGTCCCCACTAACGGGCAACAGTTGTCACGAGGGGTGGTATTACCATGTCGGACGCCGTTGGCTGGAGTATGGCAACGTATACGAACCGCTATCGCGTCGACGCATCGTTCGAAGAGACGATCGAAGCCGTGACGGCGGCGCTGGGTGACGAAGGATTTGGTGTCCTTGCGGACATTGACATCCAGGGAGCCTTCCGGACAAAACTCGACGAGGAGTTCGGGCAGTATCGGATTCTGGGGGCGTGCAACCCCGCATTGGCGTACGACGCGCTTGGCGAGGAGTTCGAACTCGGCGCGCTGTTGCCCTGCAACGTCGTCGTGTACGATGACGGCGACGCCACGGGCGTCAGTGTCGTCGATCCGACCCAGCTGTTCTCCGTCGTCGACAACGACGACCTCGAACCACTCGTCGCCGATGTCGCCAGCCGACTCGAAACGGCGCTTGCGGCGGTTCCCGATGCCGAACCCATCGAGGAGTGAGGTAACGACCTGTCACCACGACCACGTCTCGAACCCTCTCCCTGGGAATCGAGCGTCGATAGAGCAGCCAGTGCTGCCTTCTATCCCAAAGGATTTCACCACGCTGGGCGGAACAGTACGTATGAATCAACAACAGACAGACGCCCTGGTTGACCTCGTTTATGGGGCGTTGATCTTCGTCTCGGTTGTGCTGATTGTCGTCGTTGACAACGATGTGGGGATCGCGTTCGGCATCGGCGTGCTGGTATCGTACTTCGTTCACGTCGCCTGGAAGATGTCACAGTACGATCCGGAGTGGATGGTTTCGGCCGTCGAACAGACCGTCGAAGAAACGGTCGACGAGACGGTCGAAAAGCAAGTGGGTGATACCGTCGAGTCCACCGTCAAGGAAACGGTCGACCAGCAAGTCGGCGAGACTGTCGAGGAAACGATCGGCGAAACGGTCGGCGAGTCAGTCAACGAGACCGTCGAGGAGACCGTCGAAGAAACCGTCGGTGAAACCGTCGAAGAGACAGTCGAAGCGGCAGTCGACGAGTCGGTCGAAGAGACGGTTGGCAAGACAGTCGAGGAGAAAGTCGAGGAAACGGTCGAGAAAACGGTCGAGGAGAAAGTCGAGGAAACGGTCGAGGAGAAGGTCGACGAATCCGTCGTGGACACGGACGAAGACGACTCGGCCGACGGCTCGGATTCAAACGACAACTGAGCGAACGACCGGTATCGACCGTTTACGAGGGCGACACGACGATTTGTTGCCCTCGGTCGATCGCCAGTTCGAGTTCTTCGGCGATCGCACTCCCCCGGGAGACCTGAATCTCGCCGCCCCGACTCACGGTCGCGGTGAAGAGGTACTCGCCGTCGGCCTGGACCTCGACGGTCTCACCGGCGTGACCATCGGCCGGAACGATGACGTGCCGTGAGGTGATCTCCGGCGTGACTGCGACGCCCGCCGAGCTACTGCTCGAACCGCCCCCGGAGTTTCCGGATGTCGATCCGCGACGCTTCCCGCCCGGTCGTTCGTCGAACGTCCGCACGTCGATGTCGATCCCGAGGCGGTTCTCCACGTCGCTGATCCGGCCGCCACCCTTGCCGATGACCTGGGAGATGTCCCGATCCTCGACCCAGACGATCGCGCGGTCGCGGCCGCGAACCTCGACTTCGACGTGGCCGTCGGCGATCGACCGGATCTCGCGTTCGACCTCCTGGCGGGCGATCCGATCGACGCCGCTCTCGCTCTCCTCGCTTTCGCCGATCGGCACCGTCACGACCTGGCGGTTGAAGGTGTAGATCTCGTACTCGGGCCTTCCGGTCTCGAAGTCCTCGATGACGATCACCGGCCGTGCGAGGTCCTCCTCCATCAGTCCCTCGGGAACCTTGACCTCAGTGGTGACGTCGTAGACGGTGTCGATCTCGCCGGCCTCGATGTAGACGACGGTGTCGACGACCTGGGGGATCATGCCCAACTCGACGCGCCCGACCAGCCGCTGGAGCGCGTCGATGGCCCGCGTCGCGTGGACGACGCCGATCATGCCGACGCCGGCCAGGCGCATGTCCGCGAACACCTCGAAGTCGTCGGTCTTGCGGACCTCGTCGTAGATGGTGTAGTCCGGTCGGACCATCAGCAACGAGTCCGCGGTCCGCTCCATCGAGCCCGCGAGTTCGGTGTACTGGGTGACTTCCGGGCCGACCTGAAGGTCCCGGGGTTTCTCCATGGTCTTGACCGAGTAGTCGGCGTCGGTCAGGAACTCGGCGACTGCCTGAGCGAAGGTGGACTTGCCGGCCCCCGGCGCGCCCGAGATGAGGACGCCGCGCTGGCGTTCGACCAGCCGATCCCGGAGCTCGTCGGCGTATTCGTAATCCTCGAGGTCCGTCTTGACGATCGGCCGGACGGCCGTGATCTCCAGGCCGTCGGCAAACGGCGGGCGGGCGATCGCGATCCGGTATTCGCGGAACTGGACGATACGCATTCCGGGTTCGTCGATCTCGATGAACCCGTCGGGAGAGGCACGAGCACTCTCCTCGATGTCGTGGGCGAACTCCTTGAGCTGTTCCTCGGTCGAGACGTCCTCCCGGATCCGCTCGTAGTGCATGTCGCCGATCGCCCCGCGTTTGGCCATCGGCGCGACACCGACCTTCAGATGGACGCTCATCGTCGTCTCGTCGAAGAACTGTTCGATTTCGAGTGATTCGACGTCTCTGCCGACCGGTTCGATAAAGACGACGTCGAGTCCCTTCGCTTGAGCGACCTCGCTCTGGACGACGTCACTGGTGACCAATGTCGCGCCCCGATCGTCGGCCAGATCGCGGATCAACGCGTCGACGTCGCCCTCCTCGGCGGCTCGTCGCTCGCTGGTTTCGGGACGCCGGCCGATGTATTCGACGTCGATTTCGCCGTCGTCGGCCAGATCGGCCAGTCGCTGGAGTTCCGCCAATCCGTCCCAGCCGGTTTGTCTCCCCTCGTTGGCCTGGGCTTCGAGCTCGCCCACGACAGCCTCGGGGACCGCGACCGTCGCGTCGGCGAATTCGCCATCGCTGATGCGATCGGACACACGCCCGTCGATAATGACGCTCGTGTCCGGTACAATGTTCATACCCGTTGGTGGGGCCGCGCCGGTGATAAACGCCAGCATCCCGGCGCGGGAGGGGTCAGGCCGGCAGTCAACGCTCCTCCTTCTCGTCCGCACTTGCTCGTCCCGTCGAAGCCTATTTGCTTTCCTCGTCCGACCCTCTCAGTATGGCCGATCAGTACCGGCGGGCCGATTGGCTCGTCGATCGCCTTCGGGACGTTCTCACGTTCTACTATCCGACCGGGATCGACGAGGAGAAGGGTGGATACATCGTCCAACTCGACGAGGAGACCGGGGAGATCTACGACGCGGAGTCGAAACACCTGGTCGCCACGACGCGCTACGTCGTGAACTGCTGTCTCGGCGCTCGGTTCGAGGACCAACAGCCGTGGCTCGATGCCGCCGAGCACGGCGTCGAATTCCTTCGGGAGGGGCACTACGATCCCGAGACCGGCGGTTACGACTGGCTGCTCGAAGGGGCCGAAACTGTTGATCGAAAGCGCGTCTGCTACGGGCACGCGTTCGTCCTGCTCGCGTATGCTCGGGCGCATGAGGCCGGCATCGATGGGGCCCGCGAGGGGATCGAAGCGACGTACGATCTGCTGATGGAGCACTTCTGGGAACCAGCCCATCACCTCTGTCAGAGTGAGTTCGACGGCGACTTCGCCGAGGCGTCGGAGTACCGTGGACAGAACGCTAACATGCATACCTGCGAGGCGATGCTCGCCGCCCACGAGGCGACCGGCGAGGCTCGGTATCTCGACCGCGCTCGTGAGATCGCCCATGCACTCACCGTCGACCTGGCTGGCGAACACGACGGTCGTCTGTGGGAACACTACACCGAATCGTGGGACCACGACATGGAATACAACCGCGAGAAGCCGAAGGATCTCTTCCGTCCGTGGGGCTACCAGCCTGGCCATCACATCGAGTGGGCGAAACTGCTGGCGATTCTCGACCGCGACGCCGAGGTCGAGTGGGCGATCGACCGCGCCGAGGAACTGTTCGAGATGGCCATCGAGCACGGCTGGGACGACGAGTTCGGCGGGTTCTACTATACGTTCGATCGTGATGGCCAGCCGATCGTCGAGGACAAATACGGCTGGCCGGTCGCCGAGGGCATCGGTGCGGCCGCGGCGCTGTCCGAGCGGACCGGCGACGACGCCTATCTGGACTGGTACGACCGGTTCTGGGAGTACGCCCAGACCCACCTGACCGCGCCCGGCGGAAACTTCTACACCAAGCTGACGCGGGCAAACGAGCCGATCGACACCGACGAGGGCCCCGCCGTCGAGCCAGGGTATCACCCGATCGGAGCCTGTTTCGAGGGACTCCGGTCGCTGTGAGCTCGGGTTGCATCCGTCCCTCGCTCTCGAAGGCAAGGAACGATAGGCCGTCGTGACGAATCGCTCGATATGACCGATCCAGACGTGCTGATCGCGGGCGAGACACTCATCGACCTGTTCCCGACCACCCCCGGCCCGCTCGCCGACGCCGAGACGTTCGAACGCCGGGCCGGCGGCGCACCGGCGAACCTCGCGGTCGCGATGACCCGCCTCGGAACGGCCCCGTATCTCTGGACGCGACTCGGGGCCGATCCGTTCGGCGAGCATCTCGCTGACGTCCTCGAAACCCAGGGCGTGCCCGACCGCTTTGTCGAGGTCGACGCCGACCGGAAGACCGCCCACACGCTCGTCGGCGACGATCCGGCGGCCGACCAGTCGTTCGTCTTCTACAAGGAGGCGACTGCGACGATGGCGATGGAGCCCGGAACCGTCCCTGACGAGACGCTCGCGAACCTGGAGTGGGTCCACTTCGGTGGCGTCATGCTCTGTGAAGCGCCGGTTCGAACCGCGATGCTCGATCTCGCCGAGCGCGCACAGGCTCAGGACTGCACGGTCTCGTTCGATCCCAACACCCGCGAGGACCTCTGGCCCGATCCCGCCGACCTCGAACCGACGATGCGGCGGGCGCTCGAACTCGCCGACGTCGTCAAGACCGATCGCGAGGATCTTTCGATCCTGCTGGAGACGATCGACCAGGATATCGCGTCAGTCGCCGAGGAACTGCTCGCGTCCGGCCCGCACACGGTGTTTCTCACCCGCGGCGCTGACGGAACGTACGGGATGGCGACCGCAGACGCTCCGTGGGGGCCGGCCGAGACCGATCAGCCGACTTTCGATGTCGACGCCGTCGATACGACAGGGGCCGGTGACGCGTTCACGGCGGGGACGATCACGGCCTTGCTGGCGGGGCGATCGCTTCCGGACGCAGTCACGTTTGGCAACGCCGTCGGCGCACTGGCGACGACTGAGACGGGGGCGATGGAACCGCTACCGGACCGTGAGGCCGTGGAACGATTGATCGCCGCACAATAACAGTCGATTCGGTGGCCCGGCTGTCGTCGTGTTACTCCCCGGTGAGTGCCACCGGGTACTCGGTCAGGTTCTCCGCACCGTCGTCGGTCACGACCAGGAAGTCTTCGATCCGAACGCCGCCGACGTCGGGATCGTAGAGCCCGGGCTCGATCGTGATCACGTGGCCGGGTTCGAGTTCGCCCCCGCGCTGGCTCACGCTCGGCTGCTCGTGGACCGCCAGCCCGACGCCGTGACCCGTCGAATGGATGAATCCCGTCTCGGCGCTCCCGTCGCTCCGGAGCGTCGGCAGGCCGGCGTCCTCGTAGACGTCACAGACGACGTCGTGAACTTCGGCTCCGGTGACACCTGGTTCGACTGCATCGATGGCCGCCTTTCGAGCCTGATCGGTCAGTTCGAACCATTCTTGAACTGTCTCAGATGGCTCACCGACCAGGAACGTCCGTGTCATGTCGGCGTGGTACTTCGAGTCCTTGTCCTGGGGGAAGATGTCGACGATGATAGGCTCGTCGGCCACGAGCGGGCCGCTTCCGCGATCGTGGGGATCGGCGGCGTCCGCGCCACAGGCGACGATCGTCTCGTCGAGCGCACACCCGTTCCGGAGCAGCGTCACTTCGATCTCCTCGCGGACGCGCTCGCTGGTCAACACTTCGCCCTCGGCGAGCAGTCGACCCTCGTCGTCGACAGCGGCTCCCCTGATGAGGTCTTCGGCGGCGGCCATCGCGGCCTCGTTGGCCCGCTGGGCGGATCGGACGTGGTCGACTTCCTCGTCGGTCTTTATAGCCCTGGCTTGCTCGATGGCGTCGTCGTGATCGACCGTGACCTCGATGCCCTGCTCGCGCAACGCGTCTGCCGTTCCCGTCGGGAAGCGTGGCGGGACGGCGACGCTCTCGACGCCGTGCTCGCGGAGGAACGCGGCTCGAACACGGCCAGCGGCCTCGCGACGGTCGTGCCGTTCCCGAAGTCGATCGTAGTCGTAGTCGACGAACCGCTCGACGGTGTCGGCACGCGCCTCCCGCTTTGCACGGCCGAACTCCAGGCTCCGGACGAACAAGAGATGGGTGCCGTCCGCGTACAGGGTCACGAACGGGTCGGGGGCGTCGAACCCGGAGAGGTACTGCTGGTTCGGGTCAGTGCTGTCAGCGTCGAGGAGATAGCCATCGGCGTCTACCGCTTCGAGTCGGGCGTCGACGGCGGAGAGATCCGGTTCCATGCTGTCGGTTCTGGCCGCCGAAGCCAAAGGGTTACCGACCCGCTGGCAGGAGCCGTTCCTCGATGTAAGCATCGACCTCCGATCGCATCGTTGAGAGGTCGAGATCGGACGTCACCTGCTCAGCCATTGCGCCGGACAACACCGTGTGCAGCATCGTCGCCGCCTGTTCCGGGTCGACCTCACGGAAGGTGCCTGCCTCGATGCCGTCGCGGATGATGTCGGCGAGCCGATCCCGGAAGAATCGATCGTGTTGGGTGAAGTGGTCACGGTACTCCTCGTCGGTCGTGGCCTGAGCACGCATCCAGGCCATCGCCTGCTGGAACGCTGCCTCCTCCGGGGTTTCGCTTCCAGAGAGCGTCCGATCGAATATGGTCCGAAGTCGCTCATCAGCGTCGGCAGTTTCGTCGGTGCCCAGGCTCGTTTCGGCATCTTCGAGCAGATACGATAGGAAGTCAAGTAGCAGGTCGTCTTTGCCCTCGTAGTGGTGATACACCAGTGACGTGCTTTTCGGGAAATGCTGACCGATTCGCTCGATGGTCAGATCCGCATACCCGTGTTCGCACAACGCCGCATACGTCGCTTTCAGGATCTCGATGCGCGTCTCGTCCGGATCGTCCGGAAACAGTCTCGCTGTCATCCTTGGTGGTGGTCTGTGTGCCGTGTCGATTAGTCTCCCGGTTTGCATCGCCTCTCAGTTTCGGTTCCCCTCACATGGCACCGCACTCTCGAACTCGAGCTGATGCGCACTGAGAGACGTGCATCGCCTGTGAGGGTGTGATTGAACATTCAATCAAAGTGCTTATGTGTGCTACGATATTTCCCGGAAGTAGATGAGTACGAACCAGACTGACGCCACTGACGAACACCCGCCCGTCGATCGTCGGTACGCGATCGAGGCCGAGGCTCTCGGACTTACCTACGCCGATGGGACCGAAGCGGTCTCGGGTGTGTCGATGGCCGTTCCTTCGGGTGAGTTCTTCGGGTTTCTCGGACCGAACGGTGCCGGGAAGACGACGACGATCAAGGTGCTTGCCACGCTGTTGTCCCCGACGACCGGAACAGTCGAAGTCAACGGGTTCGACGTCGAGACCGAACAACAGGCGGTCCGTGAGTCGATCGGGTACATGGCCCAGGAGACGAGTGTCATCACGGAGATGACCGCCCGTGAGAACCTCCGGTTTGCCTGTGATGCGTACGGTGTGCCCACGGCCGACCGGGCCGAGCGGATCGAGGAACTGTTGGACCTCGTGGATCTGGCTGACGTCGCTGACAAACAGGCCGAGGGGTTCTCCGGCGGGATGAAAAAGCGGCTGGACGCCGCGATGGCGCTGGTCCACCAGCCGCCGCTGGTCTTTCTCGACGAACCGACGACGGGGCTGGATCCGAAGGCCCGGAATCGCCTCTGGGACTATTTCGAGGAGATCAACGACCGCGGGACAACTATTTTCCTCACGACACAGTACTTAGAGGAAGCCGACCATCTCTGTGATCGGCTTTCGGTCATCCTCGACGGTGAGATCGTCGCGGAGGGGGCCCCCGAAACGCTCAAACGTGAGGTCGGCGGCGAGATTCTCGATGTCGAACTCGATGATGGATCCGATGCGCGCCAGCGTGCCGCGGAGATCGTGCGGGAGGACGGGCTGTTTTCCGACGATCCGACCGTCGACATCACTGATGACGGCATTACAGTCACGTCCCGTGAATCCAGAAAGCGTGGTCCCGACCTGCTCGTTGCGCTCCGTGACGCCGAGATCACCGTCACCGGATTCAACGTCCGGTCACCGACGCTCGATGACGTGTTCCTCGCGATCACCGGCGAGCATCTCGACGACGAGGATCCGGCCGAGTCGGACGCTGACGCGGTCGAGTCGGCGGCAGGTTCGACCACCGCTGCCGACGGAGGTGACCGATGAGTACTGACACGGCCCCGGATCGCGAGGTCGCTCGCACCTCGAACTCGTTCCTGCGTGACGTCTGGACGAACTTCATGCGCTGGAACATCAACGCGATCCGCAACCCCTTCGTGGTGGTCTCCTCGCTCCTCCAGCCGATCATCTTTCTCGTGTTGTTCACCCAGGTGTTCGGCAACATCGCCGGGGGTGCCCTCCAGACGGGCATTAACTACGAAACCTATCTCCTGCCGGCGATCGCCGTCCAGATCGCACTGATCGTCGCCTCCTCCTCTGGCATTGGGCTCGTCGATGACATCGAAAGCGGCGTCTTCCAGAAGACCCTGGTCACGCCGATGAATCGGGCGGCGGTCTTCCTCGGCAAGACGCTCTCGGAGCTGGTCCGGATCGTCGTCCAGGTTGTCATCATCCTCGTGCTGGGCGTCGTCCTCGGTGCGGAGGTGGCGACGGGGATCCCCGGCGCGCTGGCGATCGTCGGCATCGCCGTCCTCTTTTCGCTGTGGTTTCTGGCGTTCTCGAATACGGTCGCGCTCATCACGCGGGATCAGGAGTCGACGATCATCGCCGCCAACATGGTCCAGCTTCCCCTGTTGTTCGTCTCGAGTGCGTTCCTCCCCGTTTCGGAGATGAAGCCCTGGATTCAGACGGTCGCGACTTACAATCCGATCACCTACGGCGTCGATGCCGCGCGGGCGATCATGCTCGACGCCGACGTGATGGAAGTGCTCGACGTGACTGCCTTCGGTGGGATCTGGAACACGCTCGTCCCCTCGATCGCAATCCTGCTCGTCCTCGACGTGATCCTGGGTGCAATCGCCGTCTACATGATCAACCGCGCTTCGAGCGCCAGCGTCCAGTGATCGGTCGACCCGACGCTTACGGAAGCTCCAGCAGCTGACTACACGATGTCGACGCCGGTGAACTCGAAACGCGCGCCGCCCTCCCGGCTCTCGGTCACCGAGACGTCCCAGTCGTGGGCCTCGGCGATCCGCTCGACGATCGTGAGGCCGAGTCCCGTCCCGTCGACGGTGGTCGTGTAGCCCGACTCGAAGATGTCGTCCCGTTCCTCGGCCGGGATTCCCGGCCCGTCGTCGGCGACGTAGAAGCCACGATCGTCGATGCGGTCGATGCGGACCGTGACGCCTGCCCGCTCAGTCGCTTGTTCGTCCGTCGGCGTCGTCGCGTGATCGACGGCGTTCGAGAGCAGATTCTCGAAGACGTGTCTGATCCGGTCGGGATCACCCCGGATCCCGAATTCCTCGGGAACCTCGACCGTCTCGGCCTCGCTGTCGATCATCTCCGCACACTCCGCGACGACCGACTTGACCGGGACGGGGTCGGTCTCGCCGACAGTGTCGCCCTGGCGGGCCAGCGTCAGCGTGTTGCCGACGATGTCGTCCATCCGGTCGAGCGCGTCAAGCAACGGTCGCGTGTGGTCGCTTTCGCAGTTCTCCGCGAGTAATTCCGCCCGGCCGAAGGCGACGTTCAACGGGTTCCGCAGGTCGTGGGAGATGACCTCCGCGAACTCGTCTAAGCGCTCGTTCTGGCGTTCGAGCCGGCGCTCGTAGGCCTTGAGTTCGGTCACGTCGGTCACCGTCCCGACGACGCGGGGGCCATCCTCGTCGTCCATGACCTCGGCTTGTTCGCGAACCCAGAGTTGCTCGTCGTGTGGTTGAACCGGATATGTGAGATCGTAGTCGGTCCCGCCATCGATCGCCGCCTCGATGGCGGATCTGACCCGTTCGCGATGGTCCGGCGGGATGAGCTCGAAGTAGGCGTCGAAAATCGGTTCGACGTCCGTCGCATCGATGCCGAAGACGTCCTCGAAGGTCGGGTACCACTGGATCTCGCTTTCCCCCGGACGCCAGTCGAAGGTGCAGGCGCTGGTCGTCTCCAGGGCGAGTTCGAGTTGATCGCGGACCGTCTCGAGGCGGTCGTTCATCGCCTCGAGTTCCCGTTCGCGCTCGTGCCGGTCGGTCACGTCGAAGAACGTCGTCACGAACTGCCCGTCGCCCAGCGGGAACGCGGTGATCGAATACCGGCGACCGAGTGACTCCGCGTAATGTTCGAACTCGACCGGTTCGCCCGACAGGGCGACCGTCCCGTAGGTCTCGATGAACGTCGGATCCAGGTCCGGCAAGATGTCGGTCGCCCGCTCGCCGACGATCGCCTCGCGATCCAACCCGGTCGCGTCCTCGAAGGCCCCGTTGGCCTCCAGAAACACGTAATCGATCGGTTCGCCTTCCTCGTCGGTCACGATCTCGTGGACGGCGATCGCGTTGAGCGACCGCTCGAAGAGTTGTCGATACCGGCGCTCCTGTTCGAAGCGACGGAATGCGTGGCCGAGGTCGCCGGCGAGTTCGCGGAGCAAGTCCCGCTCGGCCCCGTCGAACGGTTCCCGCTCGCCACTGTAGACGGTCAACACGCCGTACTGTCGGTCTTCGAAGGAGAGCGGGACGGCCGCACTGGCGGCAAAGCCCCGTTCGAGCGCCTGTTCGCGCCAGGGGTCGACGGGCTCCTCGTCGGCGATCGATTGGGTCACGACGAGATCGTTCGTCCTGAGTGCCCTGGCCGTCGGGGGCTGGTCCGTCTGACTCTCGTCGAGCGTGATCGTGATCGCCGCCGGATAGTCGTCATCGGCCCCCGCACTCGCCTGCGGGACGACGGTCCCCGCGTCCGGATCGGCCTCGCCGATCCAAGCGAACGCGTAGGGCGGGCCGTCCGTGACGATCTCACAGACCCGACGTTCGAGGTCGGCCCGGTCGCGCGACCGGACGAGTTCCTGATTGACGTCCCGGACGGTGCTTCTGATCCGGTCGAGCCGGTCGGCGCGTTGCCGGGCCCGATACTGCTCGACGGCGTTCTCGATCCGGTTCGCGAGAACGGCGTACTGTTCGGTCCCGCCGGCCTTTTCGAGGTAGTCGGTGACGCCCGCGGAGATCGCATCGCTCGCGATCGACTCGGATCCCCGCGCAGTGTAAAGGATGAAGGGCAGCTCCGGGTACTCCTCACGGACGGCAGCCAGCAGTTCGAGCCCGTCCAGCCCGGGCATCTCGTAGTCGCTGACGACGCAATCGATCGTCTCGTCGAGCCGTCCGAGCCCCTCGCTGGCGGTGGTCGCCCGTTTGACGACGAACTGATCGTCCTCCGCTTCGAGCATCGTCGCGACGAGGTCGAGGAAGTCGGGTTCGTCCTCAACGTGGAGCACCCGGATTGGCTCCCCCATACGTGAACCTCTCGCGTGTCGAGGAGAAAAATGTGTGGTATTGCCACCCAATAGTTCGGGGGAGCGTGCGATCCGGGACGATGACACCGGTATCCTCATATCGCCCCCTCACAACCATTGGCACATGGACATCCACGTCACACCGTCGACCCTCGCGGGCCGGGTTCAGGCCCCGCCGTCGAAGAGTTACACGCACCGTGCGATCCTCGCCGCCGGATACGCCGACGGCGCGACCGTCCGGGATCCCCTGGTCAGCGCCGACACCGAGGCGACGATGGGTGCCGTCGAAGCCTACGGCGGCAGCGTCGAACGCGGCGTCGATGCGCTCGAAGTCACCGGATTCGACGGGCGGCCGGCTGTCCCGGGGACCGTTGTCGACTGTGCGAACAGCGGCACGACGATGCGACTGGTGACGGCGACCGCTGCTCTCGCGGACGGGATCACCGTTCTCACCGGCGACGACTCGCTTCGGTCGCGCCCGCAGGGACCCCTGCTCGACGCGATCGGGCAACTCGGCGGTCGCGCCGAGAGTTCGCGGGCGAACGGCCAGGCTCCGCTCGTGGTGAAAGGCCCGGTCGACGGTGGGACGGTCTCGATTCCCGGCGACGTCTCCTCGCAGTACATCACGGCCCTGTTGATGGCCGGCGCGGTCACCGACGAGGGAATCGAGATCGACCTCGAAACCGAACTCAAGTCCGCGCCGTACGTCGATATCACGATCGAAGTGCTCGACGCCTTCGGCGTCGATGTCGAGTCGACGGCTGCGGGATTCGACGTTGCCGGCGGACAGACCTACGATCCCGCTGGCGGCGAGTACGCCGTCCCGGGGGACTTCTCGTCGATGTCCTATTTGTTGGCTGCTGGCGCGCTCGCTGCGCCTGATGGCCTTACCGTCACCAGCGCCCACCCGAGTGCACAGGGCGATTCGGCGATCGTCGACGTCCTCGAACGGATGGGCGCGGACATCGACTGGGATCGCGACGCCGGCGAGATCACCGTCAGCCAGTCCTCGCTGTCGGGCGTCGAGGTCAGCGTCGCCGACACGCCCGACCTCCTCCCCACGATCTCGGTCCTGGGCGCGGTCGCCGACGGCGACACCCGGATCGTCGACTGCGAACACGTCCGCTACAAGGAGACCGACCGCGTCGCGGCGATGGCCGAGGAACTCACGGCGATGGGTGCAAGCGTCACCGAGGAGCCCGAAACCCTGACGATCCACGGTGACGACACCGACCTCTCGGGAGCGGTCGTCGATGGCCGCGCGGACCACCGGATCGTGATGTCACTGGCCGTCGCCGGCCTGGTCGCCGACGGCGAAACGACCGTCAAAGGCGGCGAGCACGTCGACGTCTCGTTCCCGAACTTCTTCGACGTCTTCGAGTCGATGGGTGCGTCAGTCCAACGGGACTGATCGGCTGTCGATCGGCGGGTCCGTTCATCGGGACTGAGCGATCGCCGATCGGCGGGTCACGTTCATGTACCGGGCGACGGAACGTCGGTCCATGAGCATCTTCGACGGCTTCGACTCTGAGGAGCCATCCAAAGAGCCAAACGTCGCGGACCTGGTCGAGGAACTCGACGAACTGGAAGCGACCGTCGATTCCCCCGCGGAGCGTGCAAAGGTCGAGACTGTCAGGGAGACCGCGCTCTCGGTGAGCCAACAGGGGTCGTTCGGCCGCGTCATCTCCGGATTCGACCGTGCGGACGCCTCCGAGGCGCTGCTGGGAAGCGTTCTGTTCGGGATCCCGATGTTCGTCGAGGGTGGGACGAGCGAGGTCGGCGAGTATCTCGCGACACACCCGCCCTTCCTGGTCGGGACCGCCGGGTTCACGTTCGCGCTCGTCTTCGGTATCCTCTACGTTGCCGAAATCCAGGACGTCCGCGTCGTCGATCCGTACCTCGGGTTCATCCCGCAGCGCTTCGCCGGCGTACTGGTCATCGCGTCGGTGACCGCATTCGTCCTGATGGCGATGTGGGGGCGTCTCACGTGGGCCCACCCGCTTGTCGCCGTCGGCGAACTCGCCGCCGCTATCCTGCCGATGTCAGTCGGTGGCGCGCTGGGTGACATCCTCCCTGGGTCGTGAGCGTCGCCTGGGCGATCACTCCAGTCGTCGCTGCCACTCCTGAACCTCGGCGAGGAGGTCGACCGGCGACGTCTCCTCGACATCGAGATCGGCGAGTGTTTCGAGGACGTCCGGAGCGTCCTCGCCGAAGCGGTCGACGATCACCTCGCCGTCCGAATCCGCGGGTTCGCTGGTTGTCCCGTTCCCTTCCGGGTTGCCCGCCCGCCGCTGGTCGGTATTCGACTCCCGCATCTGCCCGGAATCGAGATCGAAGACGACCTGCCGGGTCTCGTCGGTCGAGCGGCCGTTCTGGACGTCGATCGCCTCGTCAGCCCGGAGTTTTCGGAGGACCTCCCGGGCCCGGGAGACGACCGGATCAGGGACGCCGGCCAACTCGGCGACGTGGACGCCGTAGGAGCGATCCGCCGGCCCGTCCCGTACTGTCCGCAGGAACGCCACCTCGTTGTCGGTCCCGCTGGCTGGGCCAGCACCACTCCCGCTTTCGGCCGCATCCGGTTCGCCGTCGACGGCGACGTGGACGTTTTCGACCCCCGAAATGTGGTCGGCCAGCGCCGTGAGTTCGTGGTAGTGGGTCGCAAAGAGCGTCTTCGGCGACGGCGATGCCGACTGGGCCGAAGAGAGGTATTCGGTCGCCGCCCATGCGATCGAGATGCCGTCGTAGGTTGCCGTCCCGCGGCCGACCTCGTCTAGGATGACCAGCGAATCCTCGGTGGCCGAGTGGAGGATGTTCGAGAGTTCCTGCATCTCGACCATGAACGTCGAGCGGCCCTGGGCGAGCTCGTCGAGCGCACCGACACGAGTGTAAATCCCGTCGACGAGGCCGACCGCTGCTGACCGAGCGGGCACGAACGACCCGATCTGAGCCAGCAGGACGATCAGCGCCGCCTGGCGCATGTAGGTGGATTTCCCGCTCATGTTGGGGCCGGTCACGATCAGGAACCGCCGGTCGTCGTCCATTCGGAGGTCGTTGGGGACGAACTCGGTAGTCTGCTCGACGACCGGGTGGCGACCTGCTTCGACGGATAGCGCCCGCGAGTCGCGCAACCTCGGTCGGGTCCAGTCGTTTCGGACGGCGTGGGTCGCCAGTGCCGCCAACACGTCGACTGCCGCGAGGGCCTGGCCGACGCGCTGGAGGAGGTCGGCATGCTCGGCGACGTGCTCACGAAGCGCCGTGAAGCGCTCGTGTTCGAGGTTGTGGCGACGCTCCTCAAGTCGGAAGATCTGCCGTTCGCGCTCGGTCAACTCCGGGATGGTGTATCGCTCGGAGTTTTTCAGCGTCTTGACGTTCTCGTAGTGCTCCGGGACTTTCCCGGTCTCGCTGTTGCCGACCTGGATGTAGTAGCCGTCCGTCTTGTTCCGGTCGACCGAGAGGTGCGTGATACCGTGTTCGCGCTGCTCGCGCTCGGGCAACGTTTCGATCCACTCTAAGGCTGCCTCGTGTTCCTCGATAACCTCGTCGAGTTCGTCGTCGTAGCCCGGTTTGATGATGCCACCTTCCGTGATCGTCCCCGGCGGATCCTCCACGATCGCCGCGTCGAGTTCGGCGGCGAGTTCCGCGACGGCGTCGGGATCGGGTTCGTCGAGCCACGTCGAAAGCGGCGATTCGGCCAGCGCCGGCGTCTCGGTGATGATCCCACGGACAGTCCCGAACAGCTCCAGGGTGTCGACGGCCGCCCGGAGGTCGCGGGCGTCGGCGCTGCCGGAGGCGGCCTTGCTCGCGAGTCGTTCGAGGTCGTACGCGTCCCCGAGGACGTCACGGAGTCGTTCACGCGCCATTGCCTCACTCGCGAGCGCCTCGACGCTGTCCTGCCGACGGGTCAGTGTCTCCCGCGATCGGCGGGGACGCTGGAGCCATGCGCGCAACGTCCGGGTGCCCGCGCTTGTGACGGTGTGATCGATCGTCTCGAGGAGCGATCCGCTCTCTTCCCCCCGCATCGTCTCGGTGAGTTCGAGGTTGCGTTGGGTCGTGGCGTCGAGTTCGACGTGATCGCTCGCGCCGTAGCGCTGGAGGCGTGTCATCGACGCAAGCACGCCCTGGCCGGTCTCCTCGACGTAGCTGAGGACGGCCCCGGCGGCCGCGATGGCCGATTCGGCCTCGGCGATCCCCACGCTTTTGATCGTCTCGCCACCGAACTGTTCACGGAGTCGGTGGCGGGCACGGCCGGGCGCGAACGATTCGGTCGCGTGCAGCGAGACCGCGGCGTCAGTCCGTTCGCGGAGCCGCTCGATCGTCTCGTCATCAGCGCGTACGGTGGGGCCAGGCAGCACCTCGGCCGGGTCAAAGCGGTAGAGTTCGCTGAAGACCGCGTCCCGATCGCCCACCTCCGTCACGAAGAATTCGCCGGTCGTCACGTCGGCGAACGCAAGCCCCCACGTCTCGCCCTCGACGATTGCCGCGAGATACCGGGCCTGTGGGTCAGTCGTCGACAGCAGCGTCCCCGGCGTGACGACCCGGCTCACCTCCCGAGCGTGGCCGTCTTCGGTCTCGTGTTGGTCGGCGACGGCAACATCGTAGCCACGCTCGACGAGCGCCGTCAGGTACGGCGTGAGTTCGCCGACCGGAACGCCAGCCATCGGATACGACGAGCCATGACTCGATTTCTGGGAGACCTGAAGGTCGAGTTCGTCGGCGACCGTCTCGGCATCGTCGCCGAAGAACTCGTAGAAATCCCCCACTTGCATCGCCAGTAGATCCGCGTCAGCCCCGTCTCTCAGCGAGAAGAACTCGCCGACGATCCCCGTCGCTTCGGTCATGTCCCTTCCTGGGTGCGAAGTGGGTTAAAACGCTACGGGATGCGTTCGATCGGCGGGCCGTCGCACTCAAATACTCGGGCCTGCAATGTGTTATCATGCACAGGCGGCACGTCGGTGCTGTGGCTGTTCTTATCGCACTCGTGATTGGTACGGCCGCGGGCGTCGGCGTGGCCGGAGCGGCCACCGATGACGATCCCGCGCTGGCGACGACCGAGTGGAACAACGTCACCATCACCCAAGAGTACCGACTGCAACCCGATACCCCGGGCCACATCGAAGTGACGGCGACGGTCACGTTTCCGGAGGCCGCAACCGAGTTTGAGGTCGCAGTCCCCTGGCAAGGCACGGTCACGGACACCGACGGGTTCGAATCCACTGTGGGCCGTCGGTACGAATGGACCGGCGAGCGTGACGAAGCGACGATTACCTACGATCTTGACGCCAACGAGACGGCTCGGGGAGGCGGTCCGGAGCGTGGCAGCGGTCGATATCTGTACGCCGATACGGGTTCGTGGGCGCTGGTAAAGCCACCTTCCATCGGTTTCGTCAGCGGGACCTTCCGATCGGTCGACGACGACGTCCAGGTCGGCGTCGATCGAAAACGAACCGTTGCTGGCGAGGGTGCCGCCGGCGACTACGTCGCGTTTCTCGGTCCACACGAGACCTACCGCCGCACAGCCCACGGTCAATCCTTCACCCTTATTGTCCCCGAGGCCGCCTCGATGAGGGCTGAACCTGAGGCGATCCTTGCTGCGTTTACAAACGCCTCCGACGAACTCCGAGTCGGCGATCGGGACGAGCAGGTCTTCACCGTGGCGGCTCCAACCTCGGTCGACTGGGCCGTCCTGGGATTACAGACCTGGGAGAGTGACATGTGGGTGCGGGCCGACGAGCCGATAGCGACCGCCGACAACACCTGGCTCCACGAGTACGTCCATTCGAGACAACAACTCAATACGACGAACGCGACCGAGTGGTTGATCGAGGCGACGGCGACGTACCACGCCGCCGAACTCGCACTCGAAGACGACCTCACTGATTTCGACAGTTTCGAGGAAGTCCTGGCCCGTGGAAGCCGCGACCGATACGACGAGGTGGTTCTCGCTGAGCAGGCGACCTGGACCAGCCTGGCCGAATACGACAAGGGCGCGCTGGTAGCCGGCGAACTCGATAGACAGATCCGACTCGCCACGGACCGATCGAAGCGCTTCGAGACTGTGTTCGGCGACCTCAACGACGACATTGCTATCGACCACGACCGGTTTATCGAGGCGGTCGAAACGGCCGCCAACAAGACAGTCGCGGCGACAGCGGACCGATACGTCACGAGCGACGCGACGCCCGCGACGTGGACCCGTCGCCAGCACGAGGATGCGTTCGGGTCGGCGCCGGCCGAGTTCACGCACGAACTCGCGTCGGATGCAGCGCCCTATCGCATCGAGGGGCCGTACCGGAACGTCTCGACCGACGACATCGACCGATTGGCCGTCAACGAAACGGTGGTCGTTCCACTCACGGTCTCGAACGTCGGCGGGTCGACTGGGACCTACGACATCGGGCTGACGGTCGAGGGGACTGTCGTCTCGCGGGTCTCGGGAACACTCGCGGCGAACGAATCGGCCACTATCGAGTTGGCACACACGTTTGAGGACCCTGGCACGTACTCGGTTGCTATCGAGTCCAGCAAGACGACGATTCGGGTCACCGAGCCGGCGAGTGCTTCGGTTGAATCGGTTGCGGTCGATCGGGAGACCCTGGAAGCGCCGGGGAACGTGACGCTTTCGGCAACGCTCGTCAACGGCCGGGACGAGCCAGCGAGGACAACGGTGACGTTCACCCGAAACGGGACAACCGTCGCGGAGCGAACCGTCTCGCTGGCTCCCGGCGCGTCGAAACCCGTCGAGGCGACGGTCATACTGTCGGACGCCGGCCGGTACGAACTGGGCGTGAACGGCCGAACCACGACGGTCGTCGTCGATCCGGCACGGTTCACCTACGCCGTCGACGAGACTGCGGATATCACCGTCGACGGTGAGTATCGGACCGTCACAGGAGCCGAGATTCCGCCCCTTGTCGTCGGTGAGACGGTGACGATCCCGGTCACCGTCACGAACGACGGCGGGGTGGCCGGGACCTACAGGGCGACCCTTTCGATCGACGGTGCGGTTGCGACCCAGTCGACGGGAACCCTCGCTGCCGGCGAATCGACCACACTCACCCTTTCAGCGACGTTCGAGCGACCTGGCTCCTATCGGCTCACGACCGGCCATCAGGAGAGGCGAGTCCAGGTGAGCGAGCGGGCGACACCCACCGTCCGGTCAGTCGCAGTCGATCGATCGACGCTCCCGGAACCGGGGAACGTGACGATTTCAGCCGCCATCGTGAACGATTCACCGATTCCAGCTGCGGGAAAAATTAACTTTACGCGAAACGGAACCGTATTCGCGGTCGAATCGGTTTCCCTGGACGTCAACGAAACGCTGTCCGTTGCGGCCACGGTTACGCTACCACGATCGGGGACGTTCGCGCTCGCAGCGGGTGACCAGTCGACGACGGTGACTGTAACGACTCCGACAGGATCGGAGACCCAAGCGAACCGATTCGGAACGGCGGATGGTACCGAGACGACGACGGCGACCGGGCCGGGATTTACCGCACTGGGCGGACTACTCGTGGTCGTCGTGACCGCTCTCGCGGTCATTCAGCGGTACTAACAGGTCAGGCCATCACTTCGAGCAGTTGTTCGGTTCGCTCCCGGAGTGTGTCGGGATCGTGTGCAAGCAGGATCGTGGTCGGAACGCGTCCTTCGCCACCCGGATCGACGACGGCGACTGGATCGTCCACGGTAGCGAATTCGGTCCCGAACCCGGATTCGAGCGTTGGTCGGCCATCGAGTTCGACGACCTCGCCGTCCAGGGTATCGAGCGCCTCGGCCACCCTCTCGTCGTATCGCCAATTGACCGCGAAGCGGCAGTCCGCATCGCCCTCGCGGGCGTCCAGCAGGTATCGGGCGACGTGACTCGACGCGCCGAAGCGGACGCCGCGGTTCGGACGGGGACCCGCCAGCGTCCGGGTAATTCGGCCGTCGACGGCTGCCACCTCCCCGGGCCGCTCGGCGAACGGCGTCGCGCCGGCCACGTTCGTCCCGACTTTGGGAATCAATGCGGAGATGTCACCCTGGATGGCCTCGTCGCCCTCGCCCACGAAGTCTGCGACGAGTGCTTCGACCGCCTCGGCAGTCGCAGTACGCTCAGCGCGCTCGCGCGTCTCGACGAGGTGGTGGACGGCACCCGGTCCTTCGCCCACGTCGAGGTTGTACCGGACGGCTCGCGTGAGCAGGTCGATCCCCGCGCCCACGCTGTCGGCCAGCGATTCTCCCTGCCCACGGTGAGTGGCGATCGCCGCCGAGAGTGTACACCCCGAGCCGTGGGTCGCGTCGGTGTCGATCCGTTCGTGCCGAAACGTCCGGACTGATTCAGGGGTGACCAGCACGTCGACGATGTCCTCACCGGCGATGTGGCCTCCCTTGACCAGGGCGGCGTCGGCACCCATCCCGACGATTGCCTCGCCGGCCTCGATCGCCGTCGACTCGTCGACCGGCTCGATCCCGGTCAGGACGGCCGCCTCGTCGGCGTTGGGCGTTACCAACGTGGCCTCGGCGATAAGTCGCTCGTAGGCGTCCTCGGCCTCGGGTTCGAGCAGCCGATCACCCGACGCCGCCACCATCACCGGGTCGACGACGAGTTCGGGCAACGCGTCGGCGTATTCGACGACCGTCTCGATGACCTCGGCGGTCGCCAGCATACCGGTCTTTGTCGCCTGGACGTCGAAATCGTCGATCACGGCGTCGATCTGGGCCGCGATGTGGTCGATCGGCAGGAGGTGACTCCCCCGGACGCCAGTCGTATTCTGGGCCGTGACGCTCGTGATCGCGCTCGTTCCGAATCCACCCGCTGCCTCGATGGCCTTGAGATCCGCCTGAATCCCTGCGCCGCCGCCGGAGTCGCTGCCGGCGATCGTCAACACGGTCGGCGGGTCGTGTGGTGCCTCGTTGCGCGTCATAGCCATGCCTATTCGGCGGTTGTACAAATCCGTGATGCTCCCGGGTCGGCGACCGCCCGGTTCGAAACAGCTTTTTCCGGCCGGCGATCCAACATTGTGGCGGGATGACATACACCAAAGTCAACTACGAGGACGTCGAGCCGGTTGCGGAGTCGATGCACTTCCTGCGGGACGCCTTAGCGTGTGAGACAGTCGGAGTGACGGTGCTCGATTGTGAGCCCGGCTGGTCGGGGAAAGCACACGATCACGCCGCGGAGGAGCACGAAGAGGTGTACCTACTCGTGGACGGAGAAGCCACGGTCACGATCGAGGGCGAAGAAGTCGAGATGGAGTCCGGCGACGCAGTCCGCGTTCCGTCCGAGGCAACCCGCGAGATCCGGAACGGCGAAACAGAGAGTACGTTCGTGCTGACGGGTGCGCCCTGAGGCGGCGACGCGGCTTACTCCTCGGCCGCCTGGAGTTTCCCCATGTACTCCTCGAAGGCTGCCCAGTAGGGATCTTTGCCGGGATGATCGACACGTTCTCCGTCGACGGTGAGTCCCGATCCCTCGACGACCCGGCCGGCGTCCGCTGCCGGGATTCCCTCGCGTTCCAGCGCGGAGAGGACATCGCTTGCCCCATCGGGATCGACCGTCGCCAGTAGCGTCCCCTCGCTGATCGAGATCCACGGGTCGATGTCGAAAAAGTCACAGGCGGCCTCGACGCCGGGTTGAATCGGGATGCGATCCTTCTCGATTTCGAAGCCGACGCCCGCCGACCGGGCCATCTCGAAGAGGCCGCCGTAGACGCCGCCCTCAGTGGCGTCGTGCATCGCCGTGACCGGGCCGGCCGAGGAAGCCACCATCGCCTCCTTGATCGGACTCATGTCGAAAAAGCGGTCCTTCGCGGCCTGGATCTCCCCGTCCGGAACGTCACCATCCATCAGGGAATCGAAGTGAACGGAAAGTAGCCCCGTCGCCTCGATCGCCGGCCCTTTCGTGACGATCACGCGGTCGCCCGGCCGACCGCCGTCGGGCGTGACCAGCTCCTCGAAGTCACCGGTTGCCAGTGAGGTGCCGCCCCCGACCATCGGGTAGTTACACCCCGCGTAGCGACCGGTGTGGCCGGTGACGATCGAGACGCCGAGGTCTTTGGCCTCCCGGTCGAAGGTCTCCCAGACGGTCTCGAACTGCTCGTCGGTGATCTCCGGCGGGAGATTGAAGTCGACGCTGAGATACGCCGGATCGAGCCCCGAGACCGCTACGTCACTGATGAGGATGTGGAAGGCGAACCACGCCGCCCGCTCGAAGCCCGCCGCCGGCACGATGAACACGGGGTCGGTCGCCATCGCCAGTGCCTGGCCGCCCACGTCGGCGACGCCGAAGTCGACGCCGTGCTGTGGCTGGAGGCGGACGTCGTCGCGGTCGGCCCCGAGCCGTGGGTAGATGTACTCGTCGAAGAATTCGCGATCGGCTTTACCGAGTTCGGGTTCGCTCATACACCCGGTGGTACTTTTCGGTGGTACTTAGACTCCTCGTCATGGCTCGCGGAGTTGACGCCGACTGTCCCGATCGGCGGGGTTCACCTGTCGACCCGGGACTACTTTCTGCGGGGCAGGCTTTTGATCATCAGGACCCTATGATCGGACATGTCCACGTTCGACGACGCGGCGGGCGTCCCTGCCGAGCTGGTCGTCGAAACCGACGACGGCCTGCAGTGTACGGCCTGTGCCCACCGGTGTACGCTCTCGCCCGGCCAGGCCGGTATCTGTGACGTGCGAAAGAACGTCGACGGCGAGTTGCGCCTGCTGACCTACGGGCAGGTGTTCGACCGACCGACCGGTCCGCCGGGGACGGCCGATCCGATCGAGAAGAAACCGCTCTATCACTTCCACCCGACGAGTCGCGTGCTGAGTTTCGGCGGCGTCTCCTGTAACTTCGCCTGTGAGTTCTGTCAGAACAACCACATTTCCTTTGCCGGCCCTGAGGATCTCGAACTGCGGGAGGTCTCCCCTGAGGAGGCGGTCGAGAGTGCACGAACACAGGACTGTGCGGGCGTCGCCTGGACGTACAACGAGCCGACGATCTACGCCGAGTACGTTCGGGACGGGGCCGAACTGGCGAAAGCGGACGGTCGCTACACGGTGATCGTCACAAACGGCTACTTCACCGAGGAGTTCATTGACGAAGTGGGTCCGTATCTCGATGCAGCCAACGTCGACGTCAAGGGGTTCCGGGATCGCCCGCACGTCAAGCACATGGGCGCGAAGCTGGAGCCCACTCTCAGGGGGGCGGAGCTGGCACACGACGCCGGTATCCACGTCGAGATCACCTATCTCACCATTCCGGACCTCAACGACGAGCCTAGGGAGATCCGCGAGTTCGCCGAGTGGGTGCGGGACGAACTCGATCAGTCGGTTCCGATCCACTTCACCCGCTTCCATCCCGATCACGAGATGCGCGATCGGCCCGCGACGCCGGTCGAGACGCTCGAACGCGCGGCGGAGATCGCCCGCGAGGTGGGCCTGGAATTCGTCTACGTCGGCAACGTTCCCGGCCACGCCGACAACGACACGCGCTGTCCCGATTGCGGGACAACGTGGATCAGGCGCAACGGGTTCCGGGCGAGTGTCGAGGGAGATCTCGACGGCACGTGTGACTGTGGTCGCAAGATAGACGTGGTGGTCTGAAAAACGACCGTGTCACACTGCCACAAACATCTGTCCGCTGGCGATTCGTGACTCTCAGGTGTCTCCAGGTTCGATCTCGTTTCTCCCGTGGTTCGACAGATCGACCCGGACTTCCAGGAGGCGGTTGTTCGCCACCGTTTCGGCGGTCAGGTCGACCCCGCCGTAGGTCACCTGATCACCCTCGTCGACGAGACGCCCGGTCTGACTCATGATCAGCCCCGCGACTGATTCGAACGTCCCGGTTTCGGGGAGATCAGTGCCGAGTGCTTCGTTCGCTTCGTGGATGTTGAGTTCGCCTCGGACGATCGCTGTCTCGTCGTCGAGCCAGCGGACCGGGGCCGTTTCGCTCTCCGCCAGTACTTCCCCGATGATCTCCTCGATGATGTCCTCGATGGTCACGATCCCCGACGTCGTTCCGTACTCGTCGACGACGATCGCCATCCGGCCCCGTCGCTCGCGCAACTCCGTCAACAGTTCGTCGACGTCTTTGGTTTCCGGGACGACGAGCGGCTCGCTGGCAACGGAGCGAACTGCCGAATCCTCGCGATTGAATCGCGCGTCAACCAGATCCCGAACGTGAACGGTCCCGACGACCGTATCGAGGACTCCCTCGTACACCGGAAGCTCGTTGAACTCGCTCTCCAGACACGTCTCGATCGCCGTTTCGACGTCCGTCTCGGCGTCGATAGCGACGACATCCAGCCGTGGAACCATCGTTTCCTTCACGATCCGATTGTGAAAGCGAAGCAGCCGCTGGAGCATCCGGTGTTCGGCTTCGGTGAACACGCCCGCCCGTTGCCCGGCCGTAACCACTTCCCGGACTTCCGATCGCGTGACGTACGCCCGCTCGAAGTCCTCTTTGCTCCCCATGAGTCGGTTGACGCCGTCCGTGAGCACGTCGAAGACCGCCACGAGCGGGTACATCAGTTGCTGTAAGCGGCGCAGTGGACGGGCGATCCGCAGAGCCCACGATTCGCTGTGGTCGACGGCGTAGGATTTGGGCGCGCTCTCGCCAAACAGCAACACGATCGACGTCACGCCGAACGTGGCGATCAACACCGACTGACCGGGATCGACGTACAGTCCCAGCAATCCAGTCGTGATGGCGGACATCCCGATGTTGGCGATGTTGTTCCCGACGAGAATCGTCACCAGCAACCGACGCGGATCGGATTTCAAAACGGATAGCGTCTTCGCGCCGCGAACCTCGTCCTCGACCAGCGTCGCGATCCGGTGGTCGGCCAGCGAGAAGATGGCGATCTCCGAGGACGCGAAAAACGCCGAGAACACCACGAGGATCACGACGGCAAGCGCTCCGACGCCAGTGATCATCCCCCGGGATACGTCGACCATTGCCACCAGCCCCCCGAGACTCATTGGGGACAGCATCGGTGTGTACATACAGGGGGATAGGGGACAGCCCTGAAAAGGACAGGGTGCGCGCTGCTGTGACGGTGCATCGGACCCACAATGTGCTCGATCTCCGTTGACTGGCGGCGACAAACGAGCGGAGGCGGATCGACAATCAGATGTCGAGTTTGGCGATCTCTTCGCTGAGTAGTTCGCCGGACTCGATGAACTGTTCGCGCTCGTGGTCGTTGAGGTCGAGGTCGACGACCCGTCGGATACCGCCGCGATTGACGACGGCGGGGAGACTCAGGTAGACGTCTTCGAGGCCGTACTGGCCGTCCATCAGTGTCGACACTGTCAGGATCGAGTTCTCGTCACGGATGATACTCTCGACGATCTCGGTCGTCGCCAGTCCGATCGCGTAGTACGTTGCCCCTTTGCGTTCGATGATCTCGTAGGCCGCACCCTGCACTTCCTCGGCGATCAGGTCCCGGTTGTTGAGGTCACAGTCCTGCTCACAGACGGGACAGTAGTCGTCGAATTTAACGCCGGCCATGTGGGTCGCACTCCAGACGAGCACCTCGCTATCGCCGTGTTCGCCGATAACGTAGGCGTGGATGTTCCGGGCGTCGACGTTGCAGTTCTTGCTGAGGACGTTCCGGAACCGGGAGGTGTCCAGTACCGTCCCGGTTCCGATGACTCGGTGTCGGGGGAGATCAGAAATCTTCCAGGTGACATACGAAAGCACGTCGACGGGGTTGGCGACCACGAGAACGACGGCGTCATCGGCGAGCCCGTCGGTGATGCGGGGCACCATGTCGTGGAAGATGTCGACGTTCCGTTCGAGCAGTTCGAGCCGGGTCTCGCCCGGCTTCTGACTCGCGCCGGCCGCGATGATGACGACGTCTGCATCGTGTGCATCCTCGTAATCACCGGCGTAGATGTTGACCGGCTTGACGAAGGCAGCGCCGTGACGCAAGTCCATGGCTTCGCCTTCGGCCTTTTCGTGGTCGATATCGACGAGTGCGATCTCGGAGACCGAGCCACTCATCATGAGTGCATAGGCGGTCGTCGCACCGACGTCGCCGGCCCCGATGATCGCAACTTTTCCCTTGACTGCTTGGTTCGCCATGATGATCTGGTCCGGGTTTGTTGACAGGCGGGGATAAAGATTCGGAGGTTGATCGACCGGGCCGGAGGGGTTTCCCCACCGCTGTACCGTTCCCGTCCAGTGTCCCGACCGGAGAAGCCATCAAGTAGCTGCCGCCCGCAGTCGCTGTTGAGGGCTGCGTGACACGAACTACCCATATCTGTGACGGCTGCGGGGCGACACTGGACAACGAAAAAGACCTCACACGGAATGAGGGCACAATGGCACCGGCCTGGAAGTGTACCCGTTGTCAGACGACCGTGCCGTCGATCGTCGCCGAGCGGATCAGCCACCAGTCCCAGCGCCCCCGCAAGTGAACTGGTCGCGTGGCGGTGTTCAGATAAGCACTCAGCAAGGAGTCAGTTTCTGCCCGCCAATTAGCCGAATCCTGGTGGACTGAAAGGGCGAGACAGTTCCGGGAACCCCGACGAAGTAAGCACTGCAGAGCCTGAAAGGCTCGAAGCGCACAACGAGTCGCGGGACCGGAACTGGCGAGGGCTTTTAGAGGAGTCTCACTCAGCTCAAATCCTTATCTGAACACTACCGGTCGCGTCGCCCGACAACTTATCCACTGTCGGCCCCGAACTCATCTATGCGCGTACTGGTCACCGGAGCGACTGGATTCGTCGGTAGCTCACTCGTCCCTGCGCTCCGTGAGGCGGGCCACGATGTCGTCGCGATGACGCGAGACGCGAGTACGTACGCTCCCCCCGACGGCGTCGATGTCATCGAGGGTGATCTGCTCGAACCCGAGTCGCTGTCGCTGCCCGATGGGATCGACGCTGCCTACTACCTCGTTCACTCACTGGAGACCGGCACTTCCTTTGCGGACCGTGATCGGCGGGCCGCGGAAAACTTCGTCGAGGCCGCCGACGGAGCCGACATCGCTCGTACTATCTATCTCGGCGGACTCGGCGAGGCCGGCGACGAACTCTCGGAACATCTCAAGTCACGCCAGGAAGTCGAGGCTGTCCTCGACAGCGGTGACTTCGACCTCACGACGCTGCGAGCGGCGATCATCGTCGGTGACGGCAGTGCGAGTTTCCGGATGGTGCGCCAACTCGTCGACCGATTGCCGGTGATGATCGCACCCCGGTGGCTCCACACCGAGTGCCAACCCATCGCAATCGACGACGTGGTCGCGTACCTGGTTGGCGTGCTCGAACGGCCCGAAACGGCGGGCAACACCTACGAGATCGGTGGCCCCGAGATATTGACCTACCGGGACATGCTCGAAAAGACCGCGGATATCCTCGGCAAGCGCCGGTACATCGTCCCGGTACCCGTTTTGACGCCGCGACTTTCCTCCTATTGGGTGGAGTTCGTCACTGACGTCCCGAAAGCGATCTCCCGGCCACTGATCCTGGGACTGAAAAACCCCGTCGTCGTCACCGATGCCAGCATCGAAGAGATTATCACTCTCGACAAAACCTCCTTCGAGGACGCCGTCCGGCGGGCGTTCGCCAGTGAGTCCGGCGAATGACGCCCCGGCAACCGGACGGCCGGGACGTGAGTGATCCCCGGAGCAACCAGCGGTGGGTGTACGAGAGCATCGTCGGATCGATCCCCGGTGTTTCACTCTCCAGGGGTGCTGCGCTGGTGCTCCAGCTCGTGATTTTCGAGGCCGGCGTGGTGGCGCTGGCGGCTGGGTACGGGCGCTGGGGCAGTCTGCCGGCCGGGACAGTGGCTGTGGTCGTCGCCTCGGCCGGGAGTGTCTTCATGCTGACTATCGGGCGGCGGACGCGTCGGCTCGACGTTCCCGAACAATACACGCACACACTGTTCGGTACCGGGATCGAGATCGTCCTCGGGTTGGTCGCCTTTTTCGCCCTCGTCACGTATCTGTTCGTGCTCGATCCCGGATCGGGCGGGGAGACGGTACTCACCGGCTTGCTCGGTGAGCCGCTTCCGGCACCAGCGGTGTTTTTCACGCTCGTGGTTCTCTGGGACGTGTGCTATCGCATCGGCACCGGCTGGTGGGCGAGCCTGATCGGGCTCTGGCGGAGTCTGTGGTTGTCCGAAGCGCTTGACCGGGAAACGGTCGACGAACTCCGACGGATCGACGCGATTACGATCGGCTTCGCCTGGATCCAACTCTCGCTGGTCCCGTTCGTTGTGGGCCATCCGATCCTTGTGGCTGCGGTCGTCGGCCACGTCGTTGCGATTACACTCGTCTCCGGTGCCTCGATCCTTGTGTTGCGCCGGCTGAAGTGACCGGGATCACTCAGTCGCCATCACGACTGTCTGTGTGTCTTCGAATTCCTCAGTGAGTGCTTCGGCCAGTGCAAATACCGCCGACCGATGTTGGTCTCTACCCTGGTGGATTGAGGCCTCGTCCGTGCCCAGCGACTCGTATTTCGAGAGATCGATCTGACGGTGGCCGTCCTGCTCACAGTACCGGCGTACCTCCGCGAGGAGGCCATGCAGGTGAACGAGCTCCTGTTTTCGCATAGAATATTTGAATTTCTTTCCAGTCGAGCATATCTGTTAAGCCTGGCACGCCAGGGATCTCTTATAGCTGTACGGCTCGACATTGTATCCGATTAGTGCCCGCTGAAACACCGCTCTGATTCGCTGCACCGATGCTTATCTCGCGCTTTCGAGCAACTGCATGACATCCTCGGCTGGCTGGAAGCCGTCGGCGACGCGCTCGACTGGTTCGCCGTTCCGGAACACGACCAACAGTGGGACGCTGCGCACGTCGAAACGCTCGACGAGCGGCGGATCGTCTCGCGGGTTGATCGTCCCGACCACGGCGTCGCTGTCTTGGGCGACGATCCCCAGGATCGGCTCCATCGACGCACAGACCCCACAACCGTCGGTGTAGAATTCGACGAGAACGGTATCGTACGTTTCGATGAGGGCGTCGAGATCAGCACCGTCGTCGAGTGCGACCGGCCGCTCGGGCGGATCTGTGGCGTCATACTGACTGGCGGCTGTCATTGTCTTCTTTCAGGCCTGGAGGTTCAAAGACCACTCGATATTGTCTGGTTAGAACAAGACCGCGGACCGCCAGCGGATCCCCGTCAGCCGACGACCAACGGGTATTTGTCCGCCGGCCCACACCCACTCTGGCATGGACGCGGCCCTGGGACCGCCGGCGAAGATGACCGACCGGCGCGAGGATCTCACGCCGATGTTGCGCCAGTACGTCGAGTTGACCGAGCGCTACGACGATGCCCTGGTGCTGTTTCAGTCGGGTGACTTCTACAAGGCATTCTGCGAGGCCGCCGAGGTACTGGCCCGGATCTGTGAGGTGACGCTGACCGAACGTGAAGACTCGACCGGGACGTACGCGATGACCGGTGTACCGGTCGAAAACGCCGAATCCTACGTCGAGAAACTTCTGGACGCGGGCTATCGCGTCGCGATCGCCGATCAGGTCGAAGACCCTGACGAGGTCAGCGGCGTCGTCGAGCGTGCGGTCACGCGGATTATCACGCCAGGGACGCTCACCGAGGACGAACTGCTCGGTGGTGCCGAGAACAACTACGTCGCCGCGCTGGCCGCTGACGATGGTCGATTTGGCCTGGCTGTCCTCGACGTTTCGACGGGGGACTTCTACGCGACCAGCACCGACGACCGGGAGACGGTCAGGGACGAACTCGGTCGATTCTCGCCCGCTGAGGGAATCCTCGGCCCCGACGTCCCGAACCTCTTCGATGGGGCGTGTACCGTCAGCCCCGTGGAGGGGACGTACTTCGCCACTGACCGGGCAGCCGAGCGCGTCAGCGAGTACTTCGGGACGCCTGATCGACTCCTCGCGACCGGTGCCGAGGTCCGGGCCTGTGGCGCGTTGTTGGCCTACGCCGAGTACGCCCGCGGCGGGGAGGACGGTCGGCTCGACTATCTCAATCACCTCACGCGATACGATCCGCGGGCGTACATGGTACTCGACGCGGTCGCGCTCGAAAGCCTAGAGATCTTCGAACGCCGGAGTGTCACCGGCGGCGCGGACCTGACGCTCGTGGACGTGATCGACGAGACGGCGTCTGCCCTCGGCCGTCGTCGGCTGACCGAATGGCTTCGCCGTCCGCTCATCGACCGCGACCGGATCGAGGCGAGACAAGCGGCCGTGGGCGCGCTCGTCTCGGAGCTCCAAACCCGCGAACGGCTCCACGAGCTACTATCCGACGTCTACGACCTCGAACGACTCATCTCACGCGTTTCCCGCTCGCGAGCCGACGCCCGTGACCTCCGCTCGTTGAAAGACACACTCGACGTGATCCCGGAGATCAAAGCGGCGTTGGACGGCATCGATGCCCCGCTGTTGACCGACCTTCGAGACCGTCTCGACGAGATGGACGACGTCCGCGGGTTGATCGACGACGCGATCGCGGCGGACCCACCGACCGAAATCACCGAGGGTGGGATCATCAGTGAGGGCTACGACGACCGACTCGACGAGTTGCGCGCGACCGAACGGGAGGGCAAGGAGTGGATCACCGACTTGGAGGAAAGCGAACGCGAGCGGACCGGCATCGACCCGTTGAAGGTCGGCCACAACGCCGTCCACGGCTACTACATCGAAGTGACCGACGCGAACCTCGATCGGGTCCCCGAGGATTACCAGCGCCGACAGACGCTGAAGAACGCCGAGCGCTACTACACGCCCGAACTCAAGGAGCGGGAAGACGAGATCCTTCGGGCGGAAGGGCAGGCCGACGATCTGGAGTACGAGTTGTTCGTGGAAGTGCGAGACGATGTCGCCGCCGAGTCCGAGCGCGTCCAGGCAGTCGCCGACGCTGTGGCAAATCTCGACGTGCTTGTTGGCTTTGCCACCGTCGCGGCCGAGCGGGATTACTGCCGCCCCTCGGTCGGTGGGGACGGAATCGACATCGAGGGAGGTCGCCACCCGGTCGTCGAGCGCACCGAGGACGGGTTCGTTCCGAACGACACCCATCTCGACGACGACGCCTTTCTCGCGGTGATCACCGGGCCGAACATGAGCGGGAAGTCGACCTACATGCGCCAGGTCGCGCTGATCGCGATCCTCGCCCAGGCTGGGAGTTTCGTGCCCGCCGAATCGGCCGACCTGCGGATCGTCGACCGCGTGTTCACCCGCGTCGGCGCGAGTGACGACATCGCCGGCGGGCGCTCGACGTTCATGGTCGAGATGAGCGAACTCGCGACGATTCTGGCGCAAGCGACCGACGAATCACTGGTGCTGCTGGACGAAGTGGGCCGTGGCACCAGTACGACCGACGGCCTGGCGATCGCCCAGGCAGTGACGGAGTTCATCCACGACGAGGTCGGCGCGACGACGCTGTTCGCGACTCACCACCACGAGTTGACTGACGTGGCAGCAGCACTGGATAGCGCACGGAATTTCCACTTCCGGACCGAACAGGCGGGCGAAGAGGTCTCCTTTCCCTACGATGTCGCTCTCGGGCCGGCAGCAGCCTCCTACGGTGTCGAGGTGGCCGGGGTGGCCGGCGTGCCGGACCCGGTCGTCGACCGCTCGCGAGAACTGCTCGGTGACAGTGACGCCGACGGCCGGGAACCGGGTCAAGAGCCCGATCGAACCGCGACGGAACGTGAAAGTGAAACGCTCGGGGAACCCGATCGAGACGATGTCGTCGCCGAACTCCGATCGCTTTCCGTCGCTGAGATGACGCCCATTCAGGCGCTGAACGCGTTGGCCGACTTACAGCGTCAGGCCAATCGGGAGTAGCGAGATGTCACGTTCCGCTTGTCCGTCCGGGTGAAGCTTGTCCCCAAACATAATGTTCTATTGCCATAGTTAGTATGTACCGGAAACACTTACAGGTAAGTATGGCATCGTATACGCGCCGAACCGTCCTGGGGTTCAGTGCGGCTGCAGTGGCTGGACTTGCGGGTTGTGGCGATGATACCGCTTCGTCGACGGATACGACGACGGAACCGGGAGGGACTCCGACGCCGACCCCGGAACCGACGCCGACAATGCCCTCGTCACTCGCAATCGAACACGTCCGGTTCTGTACGGAGCAGCCCACAGGCTACCGGCAGTACACCGAACAGCCCGGCCAGACCTACACACCGGACGACGTCGTCTGGGTGTACTTCGAACCGTCCACTGTGGGAACGGAACCCGCTGGCGAGGGTGAACGTCGGTTCGCCTACGAACTGAACTGGACGATCTACACGCCGGACGGGGACGCACTGGACACGATCACTCGGACGGTCGAACGAACCGTCGTCGAATCGGCGGACTTCTCCGAGGTGTTTCTGGTACTCAACTTCTCGCCGTCGATGGCGTTCGAGCCGGGTTCCCACCGCGTCGAGATCAACGTTCGGGACACGATCGCCGGCAACGAGGCTTCCGAGACGGCGACCTTCGACGTCGAACCCGCGCTGAAACAGGCCACCGCGTTCGAGGTGCCGGAGCTTGTTTTCACTGATGGGGAGGCCACAGGGTACGACGAGTACACGCCACAGCCCGACGCCGAGTACGGACCGACCGAGACCGTCTGGTACTACTACGAGATCCACGGGATGCACTACCGGGAGACCGAGGACACGATACGGACGAACGTCTCGATCTTTGAGACCCTTACTGGTCCTGCGGGAAGCGTCTGGGCCGAAAACGAGATCCCGGTCAACAACGAATTCCCGGCGGACACAGACCCATCGATGCTGTATATCGCCGATCGGCTGTCTCCCGCTGAGCAATGGGATCCCGGCACCTACACGATCACGCTCGAAGTGACCGACGGCTACGTCGACGAGACGATCGAACGGACGGGGACGTTCACCGTCGTCGAGTGACGGGCAGCCGGTTTCGGGCTACTCCTCGTCCAATTCGGCGGCGACGATTTCGAGCTCCGCCTTCCGGAACGGTCGTTCCTGATCGCGGTCGTCGTCGAGCCCGTCGATCCGGTGGGCGATCGCTTTGCGCATCTCGGCTTTGGCGGGGAGCTGTCCCGGAGCGACGTCCCCACCGACGGCCTCGCTGATCGCGGCGAGACTCTCCTTGGTGAACCCGACCGATCCCCGGCGCTCGAAGCGGTCGACTGCCAGCCTGATCTCGTTGCGGAGTTCGTCGACAGTTTTCGCCATATCCTCCGGGACGGGCGGCCGTGTCCTGTAGATTGCGGTCGTGGGGCCGATGATCCCCTGGATTGTGGGTGTGCGCGTAGTCCGTGTGTCTGCGTCGTCTCGCCCCGCAAAACTAAGGTATTACGGTGCGTATTACCACTCATGAGCGAGGCCACGCGTGTCACGGAGAAGGGGCAGGCGACGATCCCGAAGGAACTCCGTGAGAAGTACGATCTCGAACCGGGCGACGAGGTCGTCTGGTTGGACACCGACGACGGCATCGTCGTCAAAAAGCGAACGCGAACAACCGGCCGCGGGCTGCTCGTCCCCGATGAGACTTCCGAGGAAAAACGCACGGAGATCTCCGCGGAGCTACAGCAGCGTCTCCGCAATCGCCGCGACCGCAACTACGAGGATGCCTGAAATGGCGACCTACACCGCTGATGCCGTTTCGTTGCTGGTGTATCTCGTCGACGCGCTCCCGGCGCGAGCCGACCGTCTCTTTGCTGAGGCCGAAGCCGGTGAGACAGTCATCCACGCCCCGAGTACAGCCCTTACAGAAGTTCTCTACGCCGTCGCCCACGATAAGAACGTTCGAGGCGTCAGGCTCACAGGAACGCCGGAGGAAACGAGAGAGGCACTGGTGGGGAGCGGCCCGATCTCGATCGCACCGATTGACGAACCAGCGTTGAGCGAGTACACCCGGATAGTAGACGAAGTCAGTATCCACGATGGGCTGGTAGTTGCGAGCCATCGAGCGAGTGACACTGAAGCCATCATCACGACGGACGGAGCCATCCGTGAAGCTGGATGTGACACCGTCTGGGAGTGACGTCCTCCGCCGATCGGCTCGGTCTTGAGCCGCGGCCCACCGACAGCGTTTTTCCCACTCCAGCCCAGTCAATCGATGTGCATCTCCGTGGGCCAGTCCTCGAGGTAGGCGAGACGAAAACCGTCAGCACGGACTACGGCGAGCGGGACCTCGCCGAGGTCACGATCCGCCCCGAGGACGGCCGCGCGGAGCCAGTCACGGTCACGCTGTGGGGCAAGTGGACCGAGACGGCCGACGTCCTCGAGGCCGGCATGGATATCGCCGTCTTCGACGCAGAGGAGCGCGAGTATCGCGGCGAGACCACCTATCAGACCGGCGAGGACACGATGGTCGTCGTCGAACCCGATTTCATCGTCGACGTGACCGACGTCCGGTCGTGGGTGCAGTGTCCCCGGATGTACTACCTGAACAAGCTCTCGGGGACGCCACTGGCCTACCCGGTCGTCAAAGGGACGATCGTCCACGAAGTCTTCGGCGATCTCCTTCGCGGTCGGGACGTCGAGGACGCCGTCGCCGAACGCGTCGAGGAGGTCGGCCTCGAACTCGGCCTTCTGGGACGGGACGCCGAGACAGTCCGCCAGGACGCCCTGGATCACGCCAGCGCGATCGAGGGCTGGCTCCAGCAGGGCCACCTGACCGACGGCGGCCAGACCACCTTCGGTCCGACGGAAGGCGAGTGGCGCTCCGAACAGACGCTGATCAGCCAGCGCTACGGGCTGAAAGGGCGGGCCGACGCCGTCCGGCGGGGGATGCCCGTCGAACTCAAGACGGGCAAGAACACGAACCGCGAGCCCCGCTTTCAGGACAAGATCCAGGCCGCCGCCTACGCCCTCATTCTGGGCGAACACGGCGACGAACCGCCGAATACCGGGACGCTTCTCTACACCAAGAACGCCGCCGTCGAGCGGACCGAGGAGGGCGGTGACCTCTCGCCGGCCAAGGAGTTCTCCATCGGGTCGGGCCTGCTCGAGTTCGTCCTCCGGACGAGAAACGAGATCGCCGCGATGGAACACGGCATGGATGTTCCGACCGGCTACGAGGCCGACGCCAAGTGCGAGTACTGCTTCGAACAGGACACCTGCATGGCCGTCTCGGGGCGACTCGACCAGGAGTCAAAGGCCGGCCAGATCGGGAATCCCATCCCCGAGGACGAACGCGACTATTTCGAGCGTAACTATCGCGCGATCGAGGCCGAACGCCGGGCCGCTCACCGGGAGTACGCCAAGCTCTGGGACCAGGACAAAGAGGAGCGGGCCGACGACGACCGCGCGTTGATCGACCTCGAACCGGTGGGCCAGCAGGAACTCGACGACGGCAGCTGGGAACTGCGAGCCAAAGCCACGGGCGCGACCTCGAAGATCCGCGAGGGCGACGTCGTCCTGGCAAGTGACGGCGATCCGATCGAAGGTGAGGCGGAGCTGGCTCGCGTCCAACGGCTAGCAGATGAAATCGTCGTCACTGCCGACGAACCCGTCGAACTCCGGCGGCTCGACGTCTATCCCTCGGAACTCTCGACCGATCGCATGCTGACCGCCATCCACGACGCGCTCCTCCGGCAATCGAGCGACGAAAAGGCCGTCCTCTTCGGCCGACGGGAACCCGAATTCCGCGAGGCCGGGGAGACGTTCGTCGAGAACAACCCGGCACAGGACCGGGCTGTCAGGCGAGCAGTCGGCGCGGAGGACTTCGCGCTCATCCACGGGCCGCCGGGGACCGGCAAGACCTACACGCTCGCAACCCTCGTCGACGCGCTGGTCGAACGCGGCGAGCGCGTCCTCCTCTCAGCGTTTACGAATCGCGCAGTCGACAACGCCGTCGAGGCCCTGCTGGAGCAGGGCGTCGAGAGTGTCGTCCGGGTGGGGACCGAGACCGGTGTCCGTGATGACCTCCAGGACGTCAGGCTCGATCCGGCGGGCGATCCCGACGAGCGGGCGGCCGAGTTGACGGACGCCCCTGTCGTCGCGGGGACGACGGCAACCTGCGGCTCGCGGATCATGCGCGAGCAGGACTTCGACGTGGCGGTCATCGACGAGGCGGGGCAGTTGACCGAACCGGGCGCGCTCGCGGCGGTCGCCCGCGCTGATCGGTTCGTCCTCGTCGGCGACCACCAGCAACTCCCGCCGGTCGTCCGTGCGGAGGATGACATCGCCGACCGGGAGGCGACCGCCGACCTCTCGACATCGCTGTTCGAGCGCCTGATCGACGCCCATCCCGACGCCGGCGTGTTGCTCGATCGGCAATACCGGATGGCCCAGCGAATTCAGGCGTACTCCTCCCGGGAGTTCTACGACGGGCAGTTGCGGCCCGCGACCGGCGATATCGCGGGCCAGGTGCTCGCTGAACTCGACGGCGTCGACCCGGCCGCACTGCCCGACCGCCTCCAGGGCCGGGTGACGTTCCTCGACCCGGATGGGCAGGCAGTGGGGAACACCAATCCCGACGAGGCCGCGGCGGTGGCCGAAACCGTCGAATCGTACCTCGATGCTGGCGTCGATCCGGGAGACGTTGGCGTGATCGCGCCCTACCGCGCCCAGGTCGCCGAGATCGGCCAGCGCGTGCCCGACGGGGTGACCGTCGACACCGTCGATCGCTTCCAGGGGTCCAGTAAGGAGGTCGTTCTCGTCTCCTTCGTCGCCACAGGAAGCCTCGACGGGCCGATCTTCGAGGACTATCGGCGGATCAACGTCGCGCTGACGCGAGCGAAGCGTGCGCTCGTGTTGATCGGCGACGCCGAGGCACTCTCGACCGACGACCGCTACCGGCGGATGGTCGAGTGGGCGCGTTGAGAAAGACCGATACCGAAAAGGGCCATCCGACGCAATCGGTCGGCGTGTCACCTGCCACGGACGGACCGACGGTCGCCGGGAAGTGCGCACCCGAACCAGCGGCGCTCGCGGCCGCCGCTGATCGGGGGTTCGACGCCGTCGAACTCTATCTCGAACGCCAGCATCTCGACGCGCTCGAGGAGACGGTCGAGGTCGTCGAAGACGCGGCCGTCTCGGCTGCCTCGGTCCACACGCCCCACGTCACACCGGAAGAGCACGAGTACTACGAACTGACCGACCGCCTCGCGGTCGAACTCGATGCCTACCTCGTGCTCCACTCGAAGTACGTCATGCACGTCTTCGCGCCGGACGTGGAGGCGATCGGCTTCGATGCGGCCCACGGCCACGAGAACAACACCGGCGCGAGCGTCATGCACCTAGAGGAGATGATCCTCGCACGCGAGAACGATCTGGTGCTCGATACGGCCCACCTCTACACGGCCGAGCGCGAGTATCAGGATGCTCTGGAATATCTCCTCTCGACGTATCCCGACCAGATCGGACTCATCCATCTCACGGACAGCACGCGCCGGGACGACGGGCTTCCGTTCGGTGACGGCGAGATCGATCTGGCGGCGACAGTGAGAGCGATCCGCGAGTCGTCCTTCGACGGCCCGATCGTGCTGGAGGTCAGCCAGGACGCCCAGGCCGACGCGCTGGCGGTGTTCGAGGACTGCTGGGCGGACTGATCGGCCTCGGGCCGTCGTGGGCAATCCATTTGTGGCCCGCGTCCGTCTCGACACCCGAACAGATGACATTCGAAGTCCCACGCGGAGACGGCTACGTCGAGGTCGATCTCCCCGACTGTGACGTGACGATCGCGGAACTCCCCGGCGGCGAACCGGTCGACGTTCGCGAGGCAGCCGAGGAAGCCGTGGCGAATCCTCACGGACCGCTGCTGTCCGAACGCGCGAACGCCGACGACCAGGTGGCCATCGTCGTCACGGACGTTACGCGGGACGCCCCGGACGGGATTCTGGTGGACGTGCTCTTCGACGAACTCGAAGCCGCGGGCGTCGATCGCGACCAGGTCACCATCGTCCTCGGCCTCGGCCTCCACCGACCGATGGACGAGGCGGAGATCGAGGCCGAACTCGGCGAGTACGCCGACCTCGCGGAGAATCACGATCCTGACGACGTCGTCACGCTCGGCGAGGTGAACGACATCCCGATCGAGATCTATCGACCCGTCGCCGAGGCCGATTTGGTGCTCACGACGGGCCAGAGCGAACCCCACCAGTACGCGGGCTTCTCCGGCGGGGCGAAGACCGTCATCATCGGCGCGGGCGGCGAGTCCTTCATCAAGTACACCCACGGCCCGGACATGCTGGGCCAGGAGTCGGTCAAGCTTGGCAAGATCGACGGCAACCCCTTCCGCGAGGCCGTCGAGGAAGCGGGCGAACTGGTCGGCCTGGACTTCTGTCTGAACGTCACACCCGGCCCCGACGGGTTTCTGGATGCTTCCGCGGGTGACTCCGGCGCGGTGGTCCGGGACCTCGCCGAGACCGCCCGCGAGGCGCTGGCCTTCGAGGTCGACGGCAAGTACGACGCCGTCGTCTCGGGCGTCGGCGCACCTAAGGACGCCCAGCTCTACCAGACGACCCGCGGGATTACCTACGTCGTGCTCTCCGATGGCGCACCGGTCAGGGAGGGCGGTCGCGTGGTCGTCCCCGCCGTGCTCGACGAGGGCTACGGTGCGGGTCGGGGCGAAGAGCGCTTCTACGAGTGGCTCTCGGGTGCCGAGGACGCCGAGTCGGCCTACCAGGCGATGCTACAGGGCTACGAGCCGGGTGCCCAGCGCGGGTTCGTCACGGTGCGCTCGCTGCGTCACGCGGACGCCTACATCACGAACAGCGAGGACCCGGAACTCGTCGAGGAGTGTCTCATGCACGCCGAAGAGTCCGTCGAGGACGCGATCGAACCCGGAAGTGATGTCCTCGTGGTCCCGAAAGCACCGAAGACGCTGCTTGTCTGATAGTCCGGGGCCGACGTTACCGCCAAGCGAACGTTTAACCGCGAATTTTGGCTAGCTCCGCGCGTGCCGTCGCCGTACCAGATCCTGGAAATCGACCGGGCTGCGAGCGAAGATGCCATCCACCGTGCGTACCGCCGTCGCGTCAAGGAAGCCCATCCGGACCAGGGTGGCTCGGCAGCCGAATTTCGGGCGGTCCAGTCCGCCTACGAAGCGTTGCTCTCACAGTGCCGCGAGGACGGGGACAAACAGGCCCGCTCGGATCAGTCAGTCGCACACGTCACTGTCGAGTATCTCGATTACGATGTCCTGGACGATCACGGCTGGGATCTCGATGACGAGGATCTTTTCAGCAAGGCCGCCGGTGCGGATCTCGGTGGGGCTGAGCACGGGACGTTTTCAGTGACGTCCGAACGAACCCTGCTGGAATCCGCCGAAGCGACCGGTCACGAGTGGCCGTACTCCTGTCGCGGTGGGGCCTGTGCCAACTGTGCCGTGGCCGTACTTCGGGGGGAACTCTCCCAGCCGGTTAATCACATTCTGCCGGCCGACGCCATCGACCGCGGGATCCGCCTCTCGTGTGTCGGCGAACCGATCACCGACGAACTCACAGTCGTCTACAACGTCAAGCACCTGCCGTCGATCGCCGACCTCCGACTCCCGCCGCGGCCCGCCGACAGTCGCGGAATCGACTGACTCGACAGGGGCCGGGCCGATAAAATCCGCATTTGACCCATCGGCACACCCTTTACAGTGGCCGTTTTATCGATCGATCATGGGGAAGTTACTGCCACGCCGTGGTGAGCGGGCCGAGACCGCCGAGGAGCCGCGGGTGCTCGGCCTCAACGAGGGTGCTGCTGACGAGGCGTTTGCCGCCCTCTCCTCGGAGACGGCTCGTCGAGTCCTCTCACTGGTCTATGAGGAGCCCCGAACACCTGTCGAGATCCGCGAAGAGATCGGCACGTCGCTGCAGAACGTCCATTATCACATCGAGAAACTCGAGTCTGCGGATCTGATTGAGTCCGTCGGTACCGATTATTCAGTGAAGGGCAACGAGATGAACGTCTACGCGCCGACCAGCGAGGCGCTCGTCCTCGTCGCGGGTGAGAAAGCCGACGAATCGCTGCTAAAGAGAGCCGTCAGTCGACTGCTGGCTGGTGTGGGCGTCCTCGCCGCCGGGGCACTGGCGTTCGGATTCGCCGCCCAGCAGTTCCTGGCCGAGTCTGGGGTGGACGGAACTGATGGACAAAGCGGGACCGTCGGTGCGATGGACGCCGAAGCGACCGAATCAGCCGCTGAAGCCGCCGACCCGTCGACGCTGCTGACTGAGCCTGCTGTCGCCTTCTTCCTCGGCGGCGCGTTCGTCCTCGCTGTCGTCGGTGTCTGGTGGTACGCACGCAGGCGTTGACGGGTTCAGTGAGTCCTTCACTGTCGATAATCGCCATAGCGACGGATAGCAAGTAGTTTGTGACCTCGTCTGGAAGGCTACGGCGTATGGACGTACAGTCCATTTCCGACCTTTCGGACCGACGGCGGCGAGCGCTCTTCGAGCGAGATTCCGGGATCGGCGAGATCCGCGAGGACGTCCAGGGGATCGTCGAGACGGTCCATCATGACGGCGACGAGGCCCTCCGGGAGTTCAGTCGCCGATTCGACGGTGTCGAGCTTTCGGACTTCGACGTCACCGAGGCGGCCGCCGCGGCATACGAGTCGATCGACGACGAGATTCGGGAGGCCATCGAGACGGCCGCCGACAACATCCGCGCGTTTCACGAACGCCAGGTACCCGAGGACTGGGCGGTCGAACCGAGCGAGGGGCGGGAACTCGGTCGGAAGTACTACCCGCTCGATTCGGCAGGGGTCTACGCACCTGGCGGTACGGCCGCCTACCCCTCCAGCGTGTTGATGGGCGTCGTGCCCGCGAAGGTCGCCGGCGTCGAACACGTCGCCGTGGCGACCCCGCCCGCTGAGGAGATCAACCCGGTCACGATGGCGGCGATGCACGCCGCCGGCGCGGACGCCGTCTACCAGATCGGCGGCGCACAGGCGATCGCCGCGCTCGCCTACGGCACCGAGTCGATCGACCCCGTCGACGTGATCGTCGGCCCGGGAAACCGATGGGTGACTGCCGCAAAGGCCGAAGTACGGGGCGACGTCCGCATCGACATGCTCGCCGGCCCCAGCGAGGTGCTGACGCTGACTGACGCGACGGCAGATCCCGAGATCGTCGCTGCCGAAGTGGTCGCACAGGCCGAACACGATCCCAACGCCGGCGTCGTCGCGGTGACGCCCGACGCTGCCCACGCCGAAGCGGTCGCCGATGAGATCGATCGCCAGGCACCCGAGCGCGAACGCGAGGAGATCGTCCGTGAGGCCCTTGCAAACGACGCCAGTGGCGTTTTTCTCGCCGATTCGATGGACGAGGCGGTCGCGTTCAGCGAGGACTACGCGCCCGAGCACATCTTCGTCCACGCGGCGAACGAGCGCGATCTGCTCGACCGGATCACGAATTACGGGAGTGCGTTCGTCGGCGAGTTCACGCCGGTTGCCGCGGGTGACTACGCTAGCGGTACCAACCACGTGCTCCCGACAGGCGGCTCGGCAGCGATCGCCAGCGGACTCTCGGTTGACAACTTCGTCCGTCCGGCAACCTATCAGCAACTCTCCGAAGAAGGGCTCGAAACGCTCCGGGAGACGATCACGACACTGGCCGAGGCTGAAGGACTCGAAGCCCACGCCCACAGCGTCGAAACGCGCTTTGAGGACTGAGCCGGGGACCACGCCACTTACCGAACCGTAGAGTCGGCTTCGTCGACCGGTTGATCGTCCTCCCACTCGCGGAACCCGGACCCTGTTTTTTCGCCGAGTTCGCCGGCTTGGACTTTTGCCCGGAGAATCGCCGGGGGCTCGAAGCGCTCGCCGAGTTCAGCGGCGAGTCCGTCGAGTGTTTCCAGACGATTGTCCAGTCCGGCCCGGTCGGCGGCGGCCAGCGGTCCCTCGGCGTGCCCGAATCCCCCTTCGATGACAGCGTCGATCGCTGCGGGCGCGGCCACGTCAGCTTCGACGGCGCGCATCGCCTCGGCTTCGAGCGCGAGTTGGAGCCGACTCGATATTCGCCCCGGTGCGTCGTTGACGACGACGGGTGTCCACCCCAATCCGTCGAAAAACCCGGTCGTGGTGTCGACGGCTGCGTCATCGGTCTGGACAGCCCGGACCACCTCGATGACGGCACTAGCTTGCGTATCCGCCTGCGCCGGAGAACCGGGGACGACCATCGAGAGCCCGATCGCGCGCTCGGGGTTTTCCAGCGCGGCTGCCGCGGCGGTCGGGTCAGCGACGTCAGCCTGGATCGCGATGGTGGTCCCGTCGTCGAGGCGCTCTTCGACGCCGGCGAGGCGACGGCGGACCGTTTCGAGGTCGTCTGCCCGTGTTTCGATCACGATGTCCGCGTCGCCGACGGCGGTGTCGAGATCGGTTGTTCCATCGACGCGGTCGAGTCGGTCGGTCAATTCCGACTCGACCTGATTGTGGAGCGCGTCTTCGAGCGCGTCGACCGCATCCATCACTGCGCTGGCATCGGACCCATACAGCGTGACAGCCGGCGACTGGCCGGCGGCGTCCGAATCCCCAGTGTCTACCGTGCCTGTTTCGCCCGGTCCTGTATCGGACGACTCTTTGCCATCTCCAAAAAGACACGCGCGGGCGAATCGCTGACCCACCGCACCCGTTCCAAGGATCGCAACGTCCATGGGAAGTGGATCGACGGCGGGGCCGATAAGCGTTTGTCCCGGTCAGTCGTCGCCGGACCCGTATCCGGTCGCGTCGGCGACATCGAACGTTTCCAACGTCCCCAGGCCGTTCAGCGCGATCAGGCCGAAGCCGACCTTGGCCACCACGTCGATGTAGGTGATGACCAGCGACGCGGTTTCGTTGTCCATGAATCCGTAACCGGTCGGCGCGAGCAGCCAGATGATCGGATAGACGAGCCAGAGCACGATCACGAAGTTCCGGAGCTTCCGGTAGAGGCCCGCCGTCACGTCGTCGCGCTCCGCTGCGTCCTTGGCGGCCTCGATCACCAACAGGTAGACGACGCCGACGAACGCCAGGCTGCCGGCGATGAAGAACAGTTCCTTCAACGGCGTCGCGAAGACTGCGCCGAGAAAGCCCAGCACGATCGTCGCTGCCTGCAGCGCCGCGGCTTTCGCGATCAGCCGCCGCCCGGCCCCCGCGATGAGTGCGATGAAGACCACGTGCAGCGGCGTCGTCAGCAACCAGTCGACGTATCGCGGGACGAAGAGCTCCGCCCCGCTCGCCGTCGTGATCTCGCCGATGCCGAGGGCCATCAGTCCGTAGGCGACAGTCGCGATCAGCGTGACCACGACGACGTCGGCGTACTCGCGGTGCCGATCGCTCGAGAGAGTGACGAACCCGTAGGCGAGGCCGACGCTGCCAAGCGCCATTCCGAGCGTTCCGAGCGTAAACCAGAGTGTGATGTCGATGTCGATCATGCGTTATCCACCGTTGTTGCTTTTCCGCTGATTCCCGCATCCCCTGTCGATTGCTCGACCTCGAAGCGGTCAAGCAGCGACTGGAGTTCGTCGGCCCGATCGAGCAGGTCACCGGCCGAAGCCGTCACTTCCGCGATGGAGTCCGTCTGCTCGTCGGCTGCACTCGCGACCGTGTCTGCTTCCGTGACAGTCTGCTGGCTAATCGCCGTCAGGTCGTCGACCATCGCCATGACCTGCTGGGCCGTCTCCGCCTGGTCGCCCGTGGCGGCGTCGATCTCCTGGATCCCCTGGTCGGCCTCCTCGGCGCGCTCGACGATCGTCTCCAGGGAGTCGACCGTCTCGGTCACCGTTTCGACGCCGGCGGCCATCCGCTCGCTGGTCGCCTCCATCGTCTCGACGGTCTCGCCGGCCTGGGCCTGGATCTGTTCGATTCGCGCCTCGATGTCGCCGGCCGCTTCTTTGGTCTCTTCGGCGAGGTTCTTGACCTCGTCGGCGACGACAGCGAACCCTTCGCCGCCGTTCGAATGGGCGGCCTCGATCGAGGCGTTGATCGCGAGCATGTTCGTCTGCTCGACGATCTCGGTGATCACGTCGACGATCTCGCCGATTTCGTCCAAGTCGGCGTCCAGGTCGTTGATCGCCTGTCTGGTTCGCTCGGTTTCTTCCTCGATCGCATTCATCTCCTCGATCGCATCCTCGGCCGCCTGGCGACCGGTCTCACCGACTTCGGCCGCCTGCTGGGAGGTCTCGGCGACCTCCTGGGCCGAGCTGGCGACCTCCTCGGCCGAGGCCGAAAGCGTCTCCATCTCCGCGGCGATGTCCTGGAGGCGCTCGCTCTGCTCGCTCGCACCGTCGAAGATTTCGTCGATGGACTGGCTGACCTGGCGGCTGGCTTCACCGACGCGATCGGCGTTCCGGCGGACGCTATCACTCGATCGGGAAACCTCGTCGGCGAACGCTTCGACATCGGCGACGGTCGTCTCCAGGGCCTCAAGTGCGGCGTTGAGTTCCTCGCCGACAGTTGCCATCGCGTCGTTTTCGCTGTCGGGGTCGACCCGCTGGGTCAGATCGCCGTCGGCGACCCGATCGAGCACTTCACCGTAGGCAGTCGCCTTCGCTTCCAGATGCGTCGAAAGATCTTCCATCTCAGCGCGCTCGCGCTCTGCATCTTCTCGTGCTGCTTCGGCTTCTTCCTGGGCTGTCTCGGCCTCGTCGATCTTGGCTCTGAGCGAGTCGCGCATCTCCCCGAAGGAACGATACAGCGTTCCGATCTCGTCCTCCCGCTGGGTCGTGAGATCGACCTCGAGATCGCCCGCACCCATCTCACTCGCGCGGCTTGCGAGTCGACGCAGGGAGAGGGCCGTGTTCGAGCCGATCGTGACGCCGATCAGTCCCAGGTTGATGATCGCGAGCAACACCAGACCCAGCAGATCGGAATTGATCTGCGCCGAGAGGGCGTAGGCCGCGTCGGCCGGCTGCTGGGTCAGCACCGTCCAGTCGTGGCTATCCATCGCTGTCACCCCCATCACAGTGTCCCCCTGGCGGAGAAACGACCCGTTGGTCGCGTTGGCCGAATCGATCGCCTCGCCGTCGTACGATTCGAGGATCTTACTCGCGTTGGGATGGGCGACGTATTGCCCGTTGCCGTCCACCACGACGGTCGATGTCTCCTCGCTCGTCGAGAGGCCCGCCGCCCGAGATTCGAGATCGATCATATAGACCAGCGCGCGATCCTCGGCACCCTCGATCGGCGAGAGGACAGCCACGATCGGATGGTCGACGATGGGTACTGAGAACGGCTGGGAAATGTAGACGTCGTTTGGGCTGTCGAAGGTCGGCGGATCAGTCGCAAATGCCGCGCCCTGATCGGCCGGATTGACGCCCTCCATGGCGTCGCTCGAACTGGCCAGGAACTGCATGTCGGCCGTATCGAGATAGTGGGCGGCGACGACATCGCCGGGCAGGTCGCCGTCCGCGATCATCCCATCGAGTTCTCGACCTATCTGATCGGCGTCACCCGAAGCGAAGACGGGGAGTTTCGTCGTCGTTCTGACGTCTCCCTCGACGGCTGATAGCCACGTTTCGAGTTGATCGGCCTGTGCATTCGACTGTGTCATCAGCTCCCGTTCGACGTCGTTGCGCAGTTCACCCGACGTCTGGGCACTGATGACCCCACCGAAGGCGATCATGATGATCACTGCGAACGCGAGGGCCACCCCGAGCCGTGCGGTGTACCGTTCGCGCACGAACGAAGGGAGAGCTCCGTTGCGTTTCTCTGGCATTGTGCAACGCGACGATTCGAATTACCGTAAATGGTGACTTCCTATTCTCAGGCCTGATAACTTGGGGCTGGCCAGGCTCCCTTCGACCGTGTTGAACATACCGAAACGCTGATATTCCTCCCCGATGAGATTCAGCTAACACACACTACGTGGTACCATATGGCGGACGCCGGCGATACGCGGAGTCCAATCGAGACAGTCCAGTCGGTCCTTGCTGAGCCAGCGGACAGCGCCGATCTCCTGCCGTATCTGGTCGGGTTACTTGACGAAGACGAGTCAGCGGTCCGACTCGCCGGCGCGTTCGCACTCTGCGTGATCGCCGTTGCCGACCCCGACTCAGTTACGTATGTCACCGGTCGCCTGTCCGATCGCCTCGATACCGACAACGCGGAGGCGGAACTCGTCTTTGAGTACCTCGCCACGACGTTCCCGCGACGGGTCGATGCGGGACTGGGGGACGGCACCCGCCAGGAGCGTGACGGTCGGGAGAAGACCCAGGGGGACGCGGATGTGCCTCCGTCCAGGGACTCGCCGACGGACGAAGTCGGGCGGGTTCGGCCGCCGGGTGTTGGCTTCGATCCCCGAAACGTCGAGCCGAACCCGAGCGTCATCGATCCGGCGGATCCACAGCGTCACGACGATCCATCCCGCGAACAGACTGGGGGTGGATCGGACACCGGTGAGGCGGCGTCGGCCGATGTGGGGGGCCGATCGCCACAGCTGAGTACCGCGGATCGGCAGCGATGGAACGAACTGTTCGAACAACTGTCCGATATCGTCGCGTACAGTCGGTTCGACGAGTTGATGATGCTGTCGGGCCAGCAACGCGGTCGGTACGCCGATGTGGCACGCGTCCTGACGGTTGCCGACGGGAGCGAGCGTGCCCTTGGGATGCGGTTGTTCCACCGGCCGCCGTCGGACGCCCCGGAGTCGTTCCGTACCGAACTCGGGAACGCACTCGATCGTTGGCAAGGGATCGATGAGCACCCCCACATCGCCACCGTCTTCGACTGGAACCGCGCGCCACAGCCCTGGGCGGCGACTGAACTCTTCGAGGCGACGGTCGCCGATCGTGTCGAGCCGGTCGCTCCCGCCGCTGCGTTCGCGATCGCGATCGACATTGCCGACGCACTCGCATACGCTCATAGCCACGGGGTGGTCCACGGCGGACTCGATCCGCACACGGTTGGGCTTCCGGGCGTCGCGGACGAGCGAACCGAGAATACGGGAGCGACACTCCTCAACGTTGGCCTGCTCGAAGTGTATCGCTTTCACGTCACGCCGGCTTCGTGTCTCGATCCGCGATACGCGGCCCCCGAGTACTACGATCGGCAGTTCGGCCGGATCGATCACACGACCGACGTCTATCAGCTGGGGGCACTCCTTTACCGACTCCTCACTGGTCGACCCCCGTTTCTCGGCGAGTTCGACGCAGTTCGTGACGACATCTTGAACGCAGCCCCACCGACGCCGTCGCTCCAGACCGACGTCCCGGAGGCCGTCGACAGCGTGGTCACCAAGGCGATGGCCAAACGCACGCTCCGGAGATACGAAACGATAAATGACTTGCGGCAGGATCTGGTGCGTGTGCACGACGAGTTAACCGGACGTGGCGGCGATCGTAAACGGAGTGACCTGTCGTGACTGAGCGGGCGGGGTGGCAACGATGACCGATCGAGTGATCGCGTCGGACTTCAGGATCGGTGACTGGACATGATCGGCGGCGGGAACCTCTCGCTGCAGGAGATCGCCGGGAACCCGAACCTGACCTTTATCTATTTCGTCGGGTTCGTACTGATCGGTGTGCTCGGCATCCGGTTCGGGGTGTATGCCCTCTGGAACCGGCGGGCGAGTCAACTACCGTCCCAGGCGTCGATCTGGACGCATCTCACTGGTGTGGGCGCGGCGGCCTCCCTCTATGGTCTGGTCGGTGTCCTCCAGATCATCACGCCGGAGATGCCGGCCATCCGGCGGCCGATCCTGCTCGCATTCGTCTTCCTGCTTGCGTTGACGATGCGGCTCATCGCCCGCCAGGGGACGCCGGCGAACGACGAGGCTGACGACGAAGTGACCGCTCGCCAGCCGGCAGTCGCGTTCTCGCTCGTCGTCGTTGCGGTATTGGTGGCCGAACTCGCGGGCGTCAAGGAGGGGATCGTCGTCGGGATTGCGGGGATCGGCGCGGTGGTTTTCGCCGGATACGGCTTCTGGCACGGCCGAACACAGCTATCCCGGTCGATGGTCCAGGGGACGATGCTCGATACGCTGTTGCGTCATCTTCTGCCGGTGCTGGCGTTCGGTGCCTTCGTCCCGGCAGTCGAACTCGTGACCCTCGTGGGGATCGACCGCGCGATCATCCTCCACGTCCAGATCGTCTTCGTGATCATGGCCGCGACGGCGCTGATGACTGCGAACATCAAGCTCCGGCAGAACCTCGCGCGGCTCTAATGGCCGGGACAGGCCGTCGGTTCCTCGGCGACGATCCCGTCGACGTCCATCTTTTCCAGTGACTCCGCGCGTTCGATGTCGTTGATCGGCCAGGCATAGACGGACAGGTCCGACCGATGGGCGCGTTCGATCAGCGCGAAGTCGATGAGTCGCCAGTGGGGAGCGATCCCCGCACATCCGATGCCGGCCGCGCGCTCGATCGCGGCTTCGGAGGCGTCCTCGACGATCAACACGACCGGCCAGTCGGTCGTCTCCGCGGCGGTCCCAACCACGTCCGTGTCGAACGACGAGAGCCAAACATCGACGTCCGTCCCCGCGACGGCCGCCTGGATGTCCTCGATCAATCCTGACTCCTTGAGTTCTAAGTTCAATCCGACGGCCGGCGGCACAGCGTCAAGAACAGCAGACAACGTCGGCACACCTTCCCCGGAGCCGTCGACGTTCATGGCCGCGAGTTCCTCGACCGAATAGTCCGCAACCGCGCCCGTCTCGTCGGTGAGCCGATCGACGGCCTCGTCGTGAAAGACGACCAGTTCGCCCGACCCACATCGTCGGACGTCGACCTCGATCATGTCCGCCTGCGCGGCCGCTTGCCGGACGGCTGTCAGGGTGTTCTCGGGGTAGAGCCCGGCGAAGCCACGGTGAGCGATACAGCGCATACTGTCCGTTCCGCGCCCACCCTGAAAGGGCTTTTCGGGGTGGGTCCCGCGAGTGCGATCGATCGTCTCGGCGAGATGGCCCACAATAAATACCTATAATCCTGGCGCTTGAACCAACGCATGAACATATGAGTGGGGACGGGCCATCGACGAACACTGAGGAACCAGCACCCGGCGACGAGAACGGGTTGGTCGCAACGTACCGGCGATACGTCCGATCCGACGTCAGTCGCAGGGAGATCTACAGCGGCTTCGGGTTGTTCTTTGCCGGCGTGACGCTCGGTATTGCCGCGTTCGTCGTGTTTCTGTACAGTGGGACCTATCCCACCGGATCCGAGCCCTACTGGTACATTCGCGAGGTTGCGATCGTCGCCGGGTCACTGATGGTTCCCGCCGTCTCGTTGAGCGTCGTCATCCTGCTGCCGGTTGGACGTCGAACGCGCGCGGTCAGCGCGGTCGGAACGATCATCATCCTCCTGTCGGTCGTGTGGTTCACGCAGGTCTATCCCTGGCAGTGGAGCTCGGCCAACGACATGAGTGTGATCAGCCTCTACGCCGCGGGGGTCGCGTTACTCGTCGGGGCGACGGGGGCTGCGTTAGTTGCCCAGTACGTCGATCGGGTCACCGAACAGCCGGGCGAGGATGCCCAGGCCGGCGGCCAGGAGTCCTCGACAGACGACGTCAGCGATGAGGACGTCCGTGCGGACATCGACGACGCGATGGCTGATTCCTCGTTGACGTGGGGCGGCGTCGAGACTGAACCGACCACGAAACGGCTCAAATTCGACATGCCTGATGCCGCGGAGGTGGGCAACGTCGACGAAACTGTCGATGCTGTCACGGAGACCAGATCCGCCAGTGGATCCGTCGACGACGCAGTCGACGGGTTGCGAAAGCTCCAGGGTGGAGAGGATGCGACGGCACGGGCGGAGAGTCCTGACGAGCAGGTCTCCGCGCTTGCAGCGATGCGCGAGCAACAACAGGCCGAGGCCGACGTCGAGACTGGGGTCGAGCGCCCGGGCCTGATTGCTCGCCTCCGAGAACGAGTGTTTGGCGGTGACGGCGAAGGGCGACTCGCGGCACTCCGGCGACGACTGTTCGATTGATTTTCGGGCTCCGCTTATCGGTCAAATCCGACGCGGTACGACGAGACCGCCACGGACGCCCCTGTCGGGGGAACTTGGATCAGGTCGGCAGGACCGGGTTCACTGTTTCGTCATGCGAAATGAAAGTATGATAAATTATTTCTAACCCCTGGTGCAATGTCCCCTCATGGCAAAGGGACTTGACGTGGGGACGATGAATCTCCTGTCCGCCAGACAGGAAGGGAACGAAACGGTCTTCGTGCAACAGCGTAACTCGTTCGTCGAGATCGACTACAGCGACATGGCCGATCAGATGCTGTCTCGCAGCGACGTGTTGCACATCCGAAAGGACGATAAGGTGTATATCGTCGGGGACGACGCGCTCAACTTCGCGAACATCTTCAACGAGGAGACGCGCCGGCCAATGCAGGCGGGGATTCTTTCGAGCGACGAGAAGTCGGCGATTCCGATGATCAAGCTCATCACCGAACAGGTGGTCGGTGATCCCCAGTATTCAAGCGAGCGACTGTTCTTCTCGGTGCCGGCCGATCCGATCGACGACGACACCTCAACGTTGTATCACCAGAAGACCGTCGAGTCGCTGCTCAGCGACATGGGGTACGATCCCGAGCCGATCAACGAGGGGATGGCGGTCATCTACTCGGAACTGGCCGACAAGGAGTTCACCGGGCTGGGCATCAGCTTCGGGGCCGGCATGACCAACGTCTGCCTGTCGTACTACGCGGTGCCGGTCATGAAGTTCTCGATCGCCCGGGGTGGCGACTGGATCGACGAGAAGGCGGCCCAGGCGACCGGCACGCCCGTCGACAAGGTCACCTCGGTCAAGGAGGAGGACTTCGCGCTCGACTTCGAGACCGACGTGGGCGGGATCGAAGGTGCGTTGAGCATCTACTACGACAACCTGCTCGATTACGTCATCGAGAACATCATCAACGAGGTCGACGAGGAGGACATCGAGGAGGGGCTTGACGTCCCAGTCGTCGTCACCGGCGGGACCTCGACGCCGGACGGCTTCGAGGAACTGTTCGCCGAACGGCTCTCGGAAGCGGACCTGCCGTTCTCGATCCAGGGCGTCGATCGGGCCGATAACCCGCTGTACAGCGTTGCCCAGGGTGCCCTGGTGGCTGCCCGCTCGGAGGAAGAGCGCGACGGCACGAGGGCCGCAGTCGAGGCTGACGACGAAGTGGAAGACGAGCCAGAAGCGGAGGCGGAAGCCGAAACCGACGACTGAGGTCTCTTCACAGTTCGGTTTTTTGACCCGAGACGTAGCGATGCGTCCACGGACGAGACAGAGGCGGACGCGGACGCCGAAAGTGACGACTACGGTCTCGTCACGCTTCGTTTTCTGACTCGGTATGGAGCGACGCGGCTACGGTCACCGTCTCTTCGAAGTCGTCGATTTCGACTCGGGACTCCGTCTCGAAATCCGGATCGTCGACCGGGACTCGAACGCCTTCTTCCCGGACGACCAGACAGGTGTGCTCCGCCGAGAGATTCTCATTCTCGAACCGTTCCATCGCCCGATCCCAGCTTTCGGGGGCGGCCCCTTCATACCGGTGTGATGCTGGAACCCCACTGAACCCACAGGAATCACAGACCACAGCCGTCGCTTCGGTTCCTCCGACAGCGAAAGTCTCCAGGTTCCCCCCGCAACGTGGACACTCCATACGAACACTTAGGACTGTATGGTAATGAATGTGATGCGACCGTAGCAGGGACGGTATTATGGCTCAGGACTTCGTTGACTCCGAGTATGGCTGAGTTGTCCATTACCGAACGTCAACACGACCGACTGGAAGACGTGCGCCAGGAGGTCGAAGCCGCGTACGTCGAGTCCTACGGCGAGACCCGACCGCAGGATGCCATCGAGTACCTGCTCGATACCTACACGCCACCCGAGGAACGGGCGATCGTCGCCGCCTACGAGAAAGTCGCCACCGCCACGTACCCGACGCTACAGCAGATCGCGAGCGACGTCGAGGACGTCCCGGGCAGCGGCATCGAGGCCGCGGAGATGCGCGGGCGCTTGCTGGCGGCACTAGGCCCGGAGGCACTTGCCGAACGACTCCGGGCGGCGGAGACGGAGACTGACGAGGACGAGAGATCGCCCGCCGGCGAATCCGCGTCGGATAGGGAGCCAGATGTCGACAGTACGCCGACCAAGCAAGCGGGACCACCAGCCGAGAAGGGGTCGCCAGCCACGACCGAGGCATCAACGCAAGCGGGGACCGAGACGGACACCAGCGGGGCTGACAAGTCGACCGTCGACGGGGATGACGGGGACGGATCGCTGTCAGCAAGCCAGACCGGCTCGTCCGCCGAAAGCCACACCGAATCGGCGTCGGATGGCCAAGCTGAATCGGCATCGGACGATCAAACTGACGCTCCCTCGACGTCACCGCTCGCATCGGTCAACAAACTCCTGGATGACCACAGCGAGAAGTGGCGCAAGGGGCAAGGCGATGCCCCGTACGAGGTTGATCTGCCCGATGGGACGACGAAATCGGCCCGGACGAAGGACGACGTGCGCCAGTTACTGTTTCGCCATTACTAAGCGATGTCTTCGACCAGGTCGGCGACGTCGCTCGGCGTCTCGCCGACTTCGACACCCGCGGCCTCCAGGGCGTCGATCTTGCTCTGGGCCGTTCCGGTTCCGCCGCCGGAGACGATCGCGCCGGCGTGGCCCATGCGCTTGCCCGGCGGGGCGGTCCGGCCCGCGATGAACCCGACGACGGGGGTGTCCATGTGTTCGGCGATGTATTTGGCAGCCGCTTCCTCGTCCTCGCCACCGATCTCGCCACACATCACGACGGCCTCGGTCTCGGGATCGGCCTCGAAGAGTTCCAGCGCGTCGATGAAGCCCGTCCCGACGATCGGGTCGCCGCCGATGCCGACGGCGGTCGTCTGGCCGATCCCGCGCTCGGTGAGGCTATCGACGATCTGGTAGGTCAGGGTGCCGGACCGCGAGACCAGACCGACCGACCCCTCGCTGAAGATGTTGCCCGGCAGGATGCCGAGTTTCGACTCGCCGGGGGTGATCACGCCGGGGCAGTTCGGCCCGACCAGATGGGTGTCAGTGTCTTCGAGTTCGGCGTACACCTCGCTGACGTCCTGGGTCGGGATGCCTTCCGTGATCGCGACCACAACATCAAGTGGTGCATCGAGCGCTTCGAAGAGTGCGTCCGCAGCGAAGGCGGGCGGGACGAACACGACCGAGGCGTCGGCGTCCTCCTCGCGTGCTGCCCGATCGACGGTGTCGTAGACGGGGACGCCGTGGACTTCCTGGCCGCCTTTACCCGGCACGGCGCCGGCGACGACGTTCGTCCCGTACTCGATCATCTGCTCGGCGTGGAACTCGCCCTCCCCGCCGGTGATTCCCTGAACGATGACGCGGGTGTCCTCATCGACTAGGATGCTCATTGTGCCACCTCCTCGGCGTCGGCGACAGCACGCTGGACGGCTTCCTCGAGCGTTTCCTCGACGGTCACGAGATCGGTGTTGAGTATCTCCATGCCTTGCACGCTGTTGGTCCCCGCCAGTCGAACAGTGACTGGGTTGGGAATCGTGTCGAACTCTTCGAGGGCCTCGTTGATGCCGCGGGCGACCTCGTCGCCGCGGGTGATCCCGCCGAAGATGTTGAACACGACGCTGTCGACGTTGTCGTCGGCGAAGACGACCTCCAGGGCGTTGCGGACGCGGCCGGCTTTGGCGCCGCCGCCGATGTCGAGGAAGTTCGCCGGCGCGCCGCCGTAGTGATCGACGAGGTCCAGCGTCGTCATCACCAGGCCCGCGCCGTTGCCGATGATCCCGACGTTGCCCGAAAGCCGGACGTAATCGAAGCCGTACTCGTTGGCCATCGCCTCGAGGTCGTCGTCGGTCGTTTCCCCTTCCAGTTGGGCGATCTCGGGCTGTCGGAAGAGCGCGTCGTCGTCGACGTTGAAGACGGCGTCGGCCGCGATCACCTCCCCCTCGTCGGTGATCATCACCGGATTGATCTCGGCGTCGCTGCCGTCTTTCTCGTCCCAGAGGTCGTACAGCGTCGAGAGGATCGAGGCGACATCACCGGCCACCTCGCGGTCGACGCCCGCGTCGTAGACAGCCTTGCGAGCCTGGTAGGGGTGGAGGCCGTAGGCCGGATCGACGTGTTCGCGCGCGATGGCGTCGGGGTTCTCGGCGGCGACCTCCTCGATGTTGACCCCGCCCTTCGTCGAGACCATCGCGACCGGCTTGCCGGCCCCGCGGTCCATCGTCACGCCGACGTAGAGTTCGTTCACGAAGTCGACTGCCTGCTCGACGAGTACCCGGTCGACGGTGAAGCCTTTCAGATCCATGCCGAGGATGTCTTCGGCTGCCGCGCGGGCTTCCTCGGCGTCCTCGACGAGTTTGATCCCGCCGGCCTTGCCCCGGCCGCCGACGTGTACCTGCGCCTTGATCGCAACGGGGAATCCGATCTCCCCGGCGGCGTCGACCGCTTCCGCGACGGTCGTCGCGAGCGTCGCATCGGGGACCGGAATCCCGGCGTCGGCGAAGACGCGCTTGGCCTGATATTCGTGGAGTCGCATATCACGACCGGGGAGCGGCGGACGCTTAAATCCCGCTTTTTGCTACCGTTTCACATAGTCGCGGAGAGATCTGCCGGTACTGGCCGAAATGATGGGTTCCGGGTGGCATAGCAACCGCCGGCCGTCAGCTTTTGCGTCCACGGGGCAAAGGGGCCGTATGGGCCATCACACGTTCGACGCCGACCGGGCGGACGCGCTGGAAGACGACTCTCGGTACGCGTACCTCTCGGTCGACGAACTGCTGGGACTGTTCGACTTCGAAGAGACCGACTGCGTCGTCGACCTCGGCAGCGGGACCGGGTTTTATACCCGGTCGGTCGCCGCCCACGTCGATGCGGTGCTGGCGATCGACATTCAACCCGCCATGCACGCCGCCTTCGAGGCGTTCGGCCGCCCGGGCAACGTCCACCGGGTCACTGCCAGCATCGACGGGTTGCCGGTCGATACGGACGCCGTCTCGGCCGCGTACTCGACGATGACCTACCACGAATTCGTGAGCGAACGGGCACTTGATGAACTCACCCGGGCGATCGAACCGGGTGGCCGGGTCGCGATCGCCGACTGGTCAGCCGACGGGACTGGCGATCGCGGCCCGCCGCTTGCCGAACGATACGACGCGGCGACGGTCGCCGAGCATCTCCGCGAACACGGCTTCGCGATCGACACCGCGGACGAGCGTCGGGAGACGCTGGTGGTGTCGGCACGGTACGTCCCGCCGTCGGCATGATCTGCAGGACAGCCCCCGCAGGCGCGTCCCGACAATCGTAAGGATGCCCCGTGGTGTAACCTATACAATGAGCGACACGGTCGACCCACCGGAACCGTCTGAGACCGGTGGCGAGGGGTCGATACAACTCGTCGGGACGGCACACGTCTCGGCGGAGAGTGCCGAGCGCGTCGAGCGGACGATCGAGGACGAACAACCCGACGTCGTCGCCGTCGAACTCGACGAGGGACGCTTTCGCCAACTCAAAGGCGAATCGCCCGACGACATCGAGGCGAGCGACCTCTTGCAGGGCAATACGGTCTTTCAGTTCCTGGCGTACTGGATGCTTTCGTACGTCCAGGCGCGTCTCGGCGACCGTTTCGACGTGACGCCCGGCGCGGACATGATGGCCGGTGTCGAAACCGCCGAGGCCGAGGGAATCGACGTCGCCCTGGTTGACCGGGACATCCAGACGACGATCCAGCGGTTCTGGAAGCGCCTGACGGGCGTCGAGAAGGCGAAACTCTTTTTCGGCATGCTCGTCGGGATTGCCGGTCCGTGGACGGCGGCCTGGACGATCGGACTGATGGTCGGGATGTTCGCCGGCATACTCGGGTCTGCACTCGGGTTCTCCATTCTCGGGATACTCGGACTCACTGTGCCATACGCGTCAATCCTTGATGTATTCCTCTTGGCTGGAGCCGTCGGAACGGTGATCGCCCTGCCGCTGGTGGCCGCGTTTTCGGGCTTCGACGAGGACGAGGACCCCGAGGAGTTCGACATCGAGCAGTTAACTGACACGGATGTCGTCTCCGCGATGATGGAGGAGTTTCGGCGGTTCTCGCCGGGCGGTGCCGAAGCATTGATCGACGAACGCGACGCCTACATCGCCCACCAGCTCGTCGGCCTGCGCGAGGAGGGCTATCACGTCGTCGCCGTGGTTGGGGCCGGCCACCGCGCCGGGATTCAGGGGTATCTCGATCGTCCCGCGGAACTTCCGCCGATGGACTCACTCACCGGCACGATCTCCGGTCGGCGGTTTTCGCTGTACAAGCTTTTGGGGTATCTGTTCACGCTCGGCTTCGCCGCGTTCTTCGTCCTGCTGTTGCTTGGTGGAGCTGAACAGGGATGGTTGCTCAGACTCTTCGCAGCGTGGTTCCTCGTCAACGGCGTCATCGCGGCTGCACTGGCAAAGGTAGCCGGCGCACACTGGAGCAGTGCGGGCGTCGGTGGTGCGGTCGCCTGGCTGACGAGCGTCAACCCGCTGCTCGCCCCGGGCTGGTTCGCCGGCTACGTCGAGTTGCGCTATCTCGATGTCAACGTCTCGGACATCAGCCGGCTCAACGAATTGCTCGACGATCAAGAGCTACCGATTCCCGAATTGGTCGCCCGGATGCGGGAAGTGCCGCTATTCAGACTCATCCTGATCGTCGCGCTCACGAACATCGGGAGCTTCATCGCGAGCATGCTGTTTGCGAGCACGATCCTGCCACTCATGTCCAACGAGGTCGGCGGTGTCGCCGAGGTCGCCGAACTCCTGATAATGGGTGCGCAGAACGGGGCCGAAATGCTCTGGAACCTCCTCGGATGAGTGGACTGCGTTCGATTCGGTTTTCCCGGAAAGAGCTGTTCGATCTCCTCGCCGCGTGGCTCATCTTGAGCGTCGCCTTTACGCTGTTTTTGAACCCGGGGTTGCTCGATAGGTGGTCCTACGCCCCCGACCCGTCGGTCGTGATCGCGGCGTTCGGCGAATCCCTCGTGACGAGCCTTCTGACGGTCGGCGTCGGGTTCATGCTTCACGAACTCGCCCACAAGGTGGTCGCGATTCGATACGGTCAGGTCGCCGCGTTCCAGGCCGACTACGGCATGTTGTTTCTCGCACTCGTCTCGGCGATGGCGGGCTTTCTCTTCGCCGCCCCGGGCGCGGTCGTCCACCGCGGCCGGCTCACGCTCCGGGAGTCCGGACTCATCGCGCTGGCTGGCCCGGTGACGAACCTGGCGTTGGCGAGTTGCTTTGCGCCGTTCGCCCTCCTTGCCGGTCCGGGACTCGCGTCAGTCGCTTCCTTCGGCGTGACGATCAATTTGCTGTTGGCCGGGTTCAACATGATTCCCTACGGCCCGCTCGACGGACGCACCGTTCTCAAGTGGAACCGTGGTGTCTACCTCGCTGTCGCGGTCCCGTCGATCGCGCTCGCGATCGTCGGGTTGTTCGGCCTGGGCTTCTGAACGATACGCTCTTTTTCCCCGGGTGAGATCCTCGATCATGTGCGAGTTTCGCCCGATTTCCCCGGCGGAGATGACGGCGTTTGACCGGGTTCGGCAGTACGCCTTCCATCCGGAGGATGGGCCGCTCCCACAGGAAGACAGCGATGACGCCGACCCGCCGCTGGGCACCCGATATGGGCTCTTCGATGGCGGGGATCTGGCGAGCATCTGCATCCACTACACCTTCGAGACGCGAGTACGGGGGTCCTGGATCGACCTGGGAGGACTCGGTGCCGTCGCGACGCCGCCGGAGCGTCGCCGGGCGGGCAACGTTCGGCGGCTGCTCCGGGAATCCCTCCGGAGGTTCGACGACGATATCCCGCTCGTCGCACTGTGGCCGTTTTCGACGGCGTTCTACCGGCAGTTCGGCTGGGCAAGCGCAAACGAGATCACGCGATACGAAATCATGCCGGAAACGCTGACCGATTTCTCAACGGAAGGTGGTCAATTCCGGCCTGTCGATCCGGACGACTGGCGGGATCTCCGGAAATGCCACCTGGCCAGTGGCCGCGGGGAGACGCTGTCGATGCGTCGCAGCGAGCAGTGGTGGCGACGCCGGATCTTCCACAAGTGGGGTGAGGATCGGCGTCATGCCTACGCCTATTACCGGGACGAGACGCCCGCTGGATACGTCATCTACGATATCGAACAGGACGGCGACCGCAAACTCGATGTCAACTATCTCGGCGCGCGCGATCACGAAGCCTTCCGGTCACTGCTTGGATTTCTCGGCGATCACGATTCACAGGTCGACCGCGTGACCCTCGACCGCCCAGGTGATTCGGCGCTCTTCGACGTTCTCGGAGATCCTCAGGCCGCCGACGCCGAACTCCGACCGGGGCCGATGGTTCGTCTCACCGACGTCACGACGGCACTCCAAGCGGTTCCGTATCCCGACGACGTCGAGGGGGATGTCACGCTTTCAGTTCGCGATCCCCTTCTCGAAGACAACGACCGAACGTATCGGCTGGTCGTCGAGGGTGGCGAGGGTCACTGTCGATCGACACCCGATGGTTCACCCGATGCAACCCTCGATGTCGGGTCCCTGTCGCGGCTCGTCGCCGGCGCGCGATCGGTCGAATCCCTCGCGACGGTCGGCAACCTCTCGGCGGAGTCGGACGCGCGCGGGACGCTCGCCGAGTTGTTCCCGCCTGAGCGGGTGTTTCTTCGGGAGTTCTTTTGAGAAGAGCGAGGTCTCCCTCCGGTCGACCGGAGAGACCTCGGAACGGCGAGCGGGGAGGCCTCGAACCAGGCGAGCGGAGCGGTGGGCTTTTGGCCTCACCGGACGGCCACTCGGGTATGGCCGAACACGAGGCGGACGACGGCGACGAAGGGTCGTCGTCGGACGCGACTGACGAACCTGACGAGGGACTTACGTACGCGGACTCCGGCGTCGATATCGACGAGAGCGAAGCGGCGACCGACGCGCTGCTCGACGCGGCGGGCGAGTTCGCCGGCGACTTCGCCGGACTCGTCGACATCGGCGATCGATACCTCGCGCTGGCGACCGACGGCGTCGGGACGAAACTGCTCGTCGCCGAGGCCCTGGATGACTACTCGACGGTCGGCATCGACTGCATCGCGATGAACGTCAACGACCTGGTCGCGGCGGGCATCGAACCCGTCGCGTTCGTCGACTATCTCGCCATCGAAGCGCCCGACAGCACGACGACCGGCCAGCTCGGCGAGGGACTCCAGATCGGCGCTGAACTCGCAGATATCGCGCTGATCGGCGGCGAAACCGCGGTCATGCCGGACGTCATCGATGGCCTCGACATCGCCGGCACCGCGGCCGGACTGGCTCCTAAAGACGGCCTCTTTTCCGGGGAGGCCGAGGCGGGTGACGCCATCGTCGGGTGGCCCTCCAGTGGCATCCATTCGAACGGTCTGACGCTCGCCCGGGAGGCTGTCACGCGCGATCACGAGTACGACGACCCGTTCCCGCCGGATCCCTCGAAAACGATCGGCGAGGAACTCCTCGCGCCGACGCGGATCTACACCGACCTGCTCGATCCGCTTCGCGAACACGGCGCGCATGCGGCAGCCCACGTCACGGGCGGTGGGTGGCGCAACCTCACCCGCATGGGCCCCTTCCACTACGAAATAGAGGAACCGTTCGACGCTCAACCGATCTTCGAGTTCGTCCAGACGATGGGTGCGGTCAGCGACGAGGAGATGCACCGCACGTTCAACATGGGGACGGGGTTCGTCGCAACTTTCGATCCCGCCGACGCGATGAACGTCGTCGAGGCGACCGAGGACGGACGGATCATCGGCCGCGTCGTCGACGGCGAGGAGGGCGTCTCGATCCGCGGGCTGGAACTGGCCTAAGCGCGGGCTGATAACGTCGACAGCGTGCTCAGTTCTCGATATTGACGACGAACACCGGCACGTCGGCGTTCTCGATGACTCGCTGGGTGACGCTTCCCAGGTTGGCAAGTCGGTCCCGACCGGTCCGACCGTGGGTCCCCATGACGATCAGGTCAGCCCCGATGTCTTCGGCGTACGAGAGGATACCACGGTGTGGGATCCCCTCCTGGAGTTCCGTTTCGACGGTGACGCCCGCATCCTCGACCTGTTCACGGAGGCGAGCCAGGGCCTTCTCGCCGTCGCTCTCGAGGGACTCCATGACTTCGTCCTGGGCATCGTCTTCCGCAGCGAGGTACATTCGGCGGTCGAGAACGTATAGCCCGTGGATCGTCGCGTCGTTGTCACCGGCGATCGAGATCGCGTGGTCGAGCGTCTTGGCCGTCCCGCTGCTGCCGTCCGTCGGTGCGAGGATGGTCTCGTACATGCTCCGTCCGAAAATTGAATCGCCAGGCAAATAGTTGTATGTGCCAGTCTGACACGCCGGCCTGTCACCGCCTCAAGCGTCGATCACCGTCCGGTGAAGTTCGGATGGTTGCTGACGTGCCGGGGCAGATACCGGCTTTTCTGGGGGAGGCCGTCGACGTCGTCGAGGACCGCCTCGCGGAGTTCCGCGGGCGTCATGTCGATCTCGTCGTCGTCTGCGCGCACGTTGACGCCGATCGTCTCGCCCTCGATCTCTCGATCGCCGACGACGACGTAGTAGGGCACCCAGTCAGTCTCGGCTTTGGCGATACGCTTGCCGACGGACTCGTCGCGGTCGTCGATGTCCGCCCGTACGTCAGCGTCTTCGAGTTCGTCGACCAATCCTTCGCAGTAGTCCAAATGCGAATCAGGATTGACCGGGATGAACCGGACCTGGGTCGGCGAGAGCCACGTCGGCAACTGGGGGGTATCCATCGAGGCGGTGTCCTCGAGCAGGGCAGCCAGCACACGCTCGATGCCGCCGGAGGGCGAGTAGTGCAGGATCGGGGGGTGGTGGCTGTCGGTGCCGTCGGTGTACTCGATGTCGAAGCGCTCGGCGCTCTCGACGTCGATCTGGACCGTCGGGTTCTCGATCGGGCGGCCCAGGCCGTCGATCGCGGCGAAGTCGATCTTGGCCGACCAGTAGTGGTGGCGTTCGGGAATGATCTCGATGAGCGAGGGCTTGCCGAGTTCCGCGACCACGTCCTCGACCCACGCCTCGTTGTCTTCATAGAATTCCCGGGTCATCCGGATTGCCGGTTCGTAGTTGAGGTCGAGGTCCTCGGAGGTCTGGAGCGCGAGTTCGGCCTGCTTGCGGAGTTCCTCGCGGGCTTGCTCCATGCTCTCCGTGGCGGTGTGCATGTCCGGCATCGTGAACGCGCGCAAGCGCTTGAGGCCGGTCACCTCGCCGCGCTGCTCCCGGCGGAACGAATAGGTCGACATCTCATAGACCCGCAGCGGGAGGTCGTTGACCGAGATGTGCATGTCCCGCATGATCGAGAACTGCCCGAAACAGGCCGCAAAGCGCAGCATCATCCGACGATCGCCCGACTCGAAGCGATACTGGCGCTCGCCGAACTTCCCGGCGTGCTCGTCGATCGATCGCGCGCCGAGGTCGTACATGATCGGCGTCTCGACCGGCATCCCGCCGTAGTCGACGACGAGGTCGTTGACGTACTCCATGAGGGCGTCACGGACGAGTTTGCCGCGGGGGTACCACCGGAGGTTGCCGACGTCGCTCAGATCGTCGTAGCCGACCAGTCCCTTCTCCTGCATGAGATCGACGTGGGGTGGCTGCTCGCCCTCGTTGCTGGTGATCCCCTCGACCTCGTCTTCGATGAAGGCGACGAGATCCTCGCCAACCGACTCTTTGGCATCGACGGCGTTCGTTACGTCTCCGTCGGGCGTCATGACCTTCCACTCGCTGGGTTCGCGGTCGGGCTCTCCTTCGGATTCGGCTTCGTCGTCGTCCTCGTCGCGGTGGGCCGCGACGTGTCGGGAGAGTTCCGAGAGCGGGTGGCCCTTACACGAGACTTCGAAGGCCTTGTACCAGCCGAATGGTGCCCGGAGAATCTCGTAGCCGGCCGACTCCATCTCCGCTTCGAGTCGTTGCATGACTTCCTTTGCGGCGTCAGGGCCGGCGAGATCCTCGCTGAGGTGAGCGTAGGGATAGAGGACGACGTCGTTGGTGTTGAGCTGGCCGGCGACGTCTTCGAGCTCCGTCAGGGCGTTTTCGACGACGCCATCGAGGTCCGCCTCGTCGTCGCTCTCGACGGTGATGAATACCGTCACACAGTCCTCCATGCGGCCTTCCATCGGGACGCCTTCGGTCTCGGCGAGGCCGTCGGGACCCGCTTTATCGGTCGTCTCGAACTCCAGGTGGTCCGAGTGGACGAACAGTAGTTTCATAGCAAAACCGTTCCGGCGGCCGGTAAAAAGGGTGCCGAATGCGGTTACGTGACTTCCCCCTGATCGGGTTTCTTTGGCGGGGATTCCCTGCCATCATCTACTGATCTCTCCTGCCACGATACACGTCAACGAGCACCAATCCATAAGTAGACGGGGTGAGAGACCTTTTTCCGAGGTAATACAAATAGAAAAGAATTCTGGTAGAATGGACCGCATCGTCCGGCTCGTGGTCGCGATCGTGTTGCTCGCCGTCGCGCTTGCAGGCTTCGCCGAACTGATCACCTACGAGATCGGGCCGATCACCACGATGATCGGATCGGCAGTCCTCGCCGTCCTCGGCCTCGTCCTGATTGTCACTGGCGCGCTCAGACAGTGTGTCATCAATCAGGTGTTGGGAATCAACACCTACTGAATTGCCGAAATCACAACGCGTCCAGGTTTTTTCCGATACCGGGCGACGATATCCTCAGTTCTCCTCGTCTTTGAGCGTTTCCAGTTCCTCTTCGACCGCCTGACCGTCGACATCTTCGAGTTCGGTGTCGGCTGCGTCAGTTTCTGCGTCGGTGGAAGCGTCGGATTCGCTCGTCGATTCCGCCCCCACATCGGCCTTCAGGGTTTCCAGTTCGGCATCGACTTCACCCGAAGTGCGCACTTCTTCGAGCTCGCGGTCGAGTTGATCCTGATCGCCGATAGCGTCCTCGATCGCTCCCGTATCGCGAAGTTCGTCCATCGCTGCCGACCGCGCTTCCATCTCTTCGGTCTGCTCCTGGGCTCGCTCGATCGCTCGCCCGACGTCCTCGAACTGGTCGCCGGCACCTGTCATCGCCTCTGAGACGCGCGAGGAGGCTTCGGCTGCCTGATACCGTGCTTTCATCGTCTCCTTTTTCGTCCGGAACTGCTCGACCTGGCTCTGGAGTTCGTTTTTCTGCTCGATCAATCGATCCTGTTGGCCCTGGAGGTCGGCGATCTGGGTCTCCAGGTCCTCGATCTGGTTCATCTTCTGCTTTTTCTTCTCCAGCGCGCGGCGGGCGAGGTCGTCTCGCCCCTGCTCGACCGCCTCACGGGCCTGGTCGTTGTGTTTCTCGACGTTCTCCTCGAGGCGGCGCTTCTGGATTTCCAGGCGCTTTTTCTGGGTCGTCAGGTCGGCGATCCCCTGTTTGACGTCCTGGAGCTCGTCCCGGAGCTGTTCGTAGGAGTAATCCAGCGACTCCGAGGGGTTCTCCGCCCGGTTGAGCAGCGAATTGACCTTCGAGCGGATGACGTAGGAGGCGCGTGAGAGGATTCCCATATGTCTCCGTTGGTGGCTCCGGCCTTAATTTCTTTTATGGGGGTGGTGACCCACGAACACGGGCGAAAATTAAATTTGGTGTCCGCCGGCATTCCAAACGATGGGCCTCGCTGAACCGTTCGGCACGCAGGAACCAACTCATCAACTCGTCGTCCGCGAGCGTGATGCCATCGACGATGCTGACCCTGCAGGCGGTCTCGCCGTCGAGAATCGCGTCATCAACGTGTCCATGCGGCAAGCCACCGCCATCCACCTCTGTATCGACGACACGCTGAACGCGGATCGGCTCGCACATCTTCGAGAGACGCTCCCTGGGGTCGAGGACGACCGCGTTCTCGAAAACGCCACTCCCGAATACCGTGCCGAACTCCCTGCCGACGCAGATATCGTCACCACCGCACTTTCACTCCCGGAATCGGACACGGCTGTCTGGCTGGATCGGCTGTTCGGACTCGCAGAACTCGCCGTCGTGACCCACGATTCGTGGCTCTATCGATCCGTCCCACACGAGACGCATATCCGGGAGATCAACGCCGAGGCGGTCGAGGGGTATCTCGGGACACTTCACCGGGAACTCAGTGACATCCCGGGAACAGCGATCGTCCCCCATGGCCCACTCGCATCCTGGCATACGGACGGCTACCGCTACGAACTGACCTGGGACGCGCTTCGGGAACGCCGAAACGAGGATCAGTGGCGCTCGATCAGCCTCGAACGACTACGCCGGGTCAAGCCCGAACCCGAGCGATCGGAGATTGTCTTCCAGTGGGACCTTCCCACAGGCGGGTCCCGCGTGGTCCGTGGGCTTCGGCGCGCGTTCGGTCGTGAAGCGGACATCTCACCGATGCGAGTTTCGATCGCGACAGCGGAGGTTGCAACGGTTCTGGACGCGCTTGAAGATCTCAACGGCCGCCTCGGTTACGAGTACGAGATCATCGAGTGAGATAAACGAGCGATTCCGAATCGGTCCCGAAACGGTTTAGGTTCGCGCCCGCCCACCGTCGGTATGCCGAACGAGCCTGCAACCGACTACGACCCGGAACTGGGTCGGAAGTTCATTTTCGTCACTGGCGGCGTGATGTCCGGACTGGGGAAGGGGATCACCGCCGCGAGCACCGGCCGCCTGCTCGCCAACGCCGGCTTCGACGTGACCGCGGTCAAGATCGACCCGTATCTCAACGTCGACGCCGGGACGATGAACCCCTACCAGCACGGCGAAGTGTACGTCCTCAAGGACGGCGGCGAGGTCGACCTCGATCTTGGGAACTACGAACGCTTCCTCGACATCGACATGACCTCCGATCACAACGTCACCACTGGAAAGGTCTACCGCGAGGTCATCGAGAAGGAGCGCGCCGGCGACTACCTCGGCCGGACGGTCCAGATCATCCCGCACATCACCGACGACATCAAGCGCCGGATCCGCGAGGTCGCCGAAGGCAGCGACGTCTGCATCATCGAGGTCGGTGGCACTGTCGGCGACATCGAGGGGATGCCCTACCTCGAGGCGCTCCGGCAGTTCGCCCACGAGGAAGACGAGGACGACATTCTCTTTACCCACGTCACGCTCGTCCCCTACTCGAAGAACGGCGAACAGAAGACCAAGCCGACCCAACACAGCGTCAAGGAACTCCGATCGATCGGCCTCCAGCCGGACATCCTGGTTGGTCGGTGTGAGGACAGACTCGACCCCGATGTCAAGGAGAAGATCGCGCTGTTCTGTGACGTGCCGACCGAGGCCGTCTTCTCGAACCCCGACGTCGCGGACATTTATAAAGTGCCACTGGTCGTGCAGGACGAGGGCCTCGATCAGTACGTGATGGACGAACTCGGACTCGCGGACGAGGCGCTTCCCGCGAGCGAGCGCAGGAACGAGTGGCGCGACCTCGTCACTCAGGACACGACCGGATCGATCAACGTCGCACTCGTCGGGAAGTACGGCCTGGAAGACGCCTACATCTCGATTCACGAGGCGTTGAAACACGCCGGCCTCGAGACCAACGTCGAGGTCGAGACGACCTGGATCCACTCCGAGGACCTCGCCGAGGGCCACGACGGCCAACTCGACGACGTCGACGCCGTCGTCGTCCCCGGCGGATTCGGTTCCCGGGGAACCGAGGGCAAGATCGAGGCGACGCGGTACGCACGCGAAAACGACGTGCCCTTCCTCGGACTCTGTCTCGGCTTCCAGATGGCGGTCGTCGAGTACGCCCGCAACGTGCTGGACCTCGATGGGGCACACTCGGCGGAGATGGAGCCCGAGACGCCCCATCCGGTCATTGACATCCTCCCTGAACAGGAGGGCGTCGAGGACATGGGCGGGACGATGCGACTGGGGGCACAGGACACCGAGATCGAACCGGGGACGCTGGCCCATGACCTCTATGAAGACACCACGTGCCGGGAACGCCATCGGCACCGCTACGAGGTCAACCCAGAGTACATCGACGACATCGAGGCCGCCGGGATGACGTTCTCGGGCGTCTCGAACCGTCGGATGGAGATCCTGGAACTCGATCCGGACAGCCATCCGTACTTCATCGGCACCCAGTTCCACCCCGAGTTCCGGTCGCGACCCACGCGCGCCTCGCCACCGTTCGTCGGCCTCGTCGAGGCCGTGCTGAACAGTTCTGAATCGGACGAACCGAAGGAGGTCGAGTACTGATGGTCGACGTCGAGACGTTCATCCCCGAGGCGAAAGCCGAGATAGCCGAGGCGATCGGTGACGACAACGCCGTCATCGCCCTCTCGGGTGGCGTCGACTCCTCGACGGCTGCCGCGCTGGCCTACGACGCGATCGGCGATCAACTGACGCCCGTCTACGTCGACACGGGCTTGATGCGCAAGGGCGAGACCGAACAGATCCGCGAGACCTTCGAGTACATGGACAGTCTGCGGATCGTCGACGCCACGGACCGCTTTCTCGACGAACTCGAAGGCGTGACCGACCCCGAGGAGAAACGCCACGCGATCGGCGAGCAGTTCATCCGGGAGTTCGAGACGGTCGCCCGCGAGGTCGAGGCCGAGTACCTCGTTCAGGGGACGATCTATCCCGACCGCATCGAGAGCGAGGGGACGATCAAATCCCACCACAACGTCGGCGGACTGCCCGACGTCGTCGACTTCGACGGGATCGTCGAACCTATGCGGGACCTCTACAAGGACGAGGTCCGGGAGGTCGCTCGCGAACTCAATCTCGAGGAGATCATCTCAGAACGGATGCCGTTCCCCGGTCCCGGCCTCGCGGTTCGGATCATCGGCGAAGTCACCGCGGAGAAACTCGACGTGGCCCGGGAGGCCAACCACGTCGTCGAGGAGGAACTCGAAGAATACGAGCCCTGGCAGGCCCTGGCGGCGGTCATCGGCAAGGCCACCGGCGTGAAGGGGGACAACCGCGTCCACGGGTGGGTTGTCGCCGTCCGATCCGTGGAATCCCGGGACGGGATGACCGCCCGCGCCCAGGAGATCGACTGGGAGACGCTCCAGCGCATCCAGAGTCGCATCACCGGCGAGAACGACACCGTCTCGCGGGTCGTTTACGACGTAACTCACAAACCGCCCGCGACCATCGAATACGAGTGATGCGGGTAATTGTTGCTGGAGCCGACGAACGCGGGATCGGCGAGGCGATCAGCGCCGAAGGTCACGAGGTCACGGCCGTCGATGTCGCCGATGGTGAGTCACTGGAAGCCGCCGGTATCGAGGAGATGGACGCGTACGTGCTGACCGAGATGGCACAGGCCACCTCGATCGCCGTCGCCAAGGACCACAACCCCGAGATACGGGTCGTGGTGTACGCCGAGGGGTCGCTGCCCGATTTCGCCACCCGACAGGCGGATCTCGTCGTGGATCCGTCGTTGCTCGACGCTGACGCCGTCGCCGCGGAGTTCGATGCGGGTGCCAACTAATCGGCCGAACTCACACCGGCTCTGTGTGTCACTCGTCTCGACAGCCCGGTCGTGAAAGTCGCCTCATTCATAATCTTTTTTCATGATGGACTTGTACGCCCATACAGATGCGCCACTCAGAAACGAGACAGTTGTTCGAACAGACGTTTGAGTTCCCGGCCGACCACGACACGGTTGTCGAGCAGTTAGGTGACGTGGAGTTGACGTCGCCGGTCGGCGACGTTGTCACGATTCGGAGTATCTTAGATCGAACGAACGAAACAGCCTACCACTCGGCAGATGGGCTCTATACGACGCTTTTGGGCGGTCTCGAAGACGGATTCATCGGCCGGAAGTACTACGACGACCGCGGCGGGACGGCCATGGATTCGGACACGTTCGGCGGCGAGGCGGAATCGTTTTGACCAAGCGTCCGTCGTCAGCGACACGCTTGATGTGTCCCGCAGGGCCGGCGCGCGGTGACTGACTGCGCGCCTACGGGTCAGTGGCTTGGGCGACGAGTGAGTCGAGCGTGTCCGCGAGGATGGTTTCGACGGCAAAGCGCGCCGCGTCCGCGTCGCCGGGGAGACAGAACACGGGCGTCTCGTCGCTGACACCCGCTGTGGGTCGCATTCCGACGACGTTCGGTCCAGCGCGGTCGAAGTACTGCACTCGAAATAGTTCGCCAAACCCCGGCATCGACGTATCGAGTAGGGGCTCGATCGCTTCGACTGTGACATCCGATGGACCGATGCCGGCGCTGCCGACGGTCACGACTGCCGAGACTGCTCGCCTGCCGAGGGTCCGATCGACGGTCCCCTGGACGGCGTCGTAGGTACTGTCAGCTGTCTCGTGGGCGACGACGGTCCAACCGGCACGCTCGATCGAGCCCGCGACCGCGTCACTCGCCGAGTCGCTGCTTTCGGAGTCGCCATTTTCGCCGATGGCGACGATCGCCACGCCGAGTTCGACTTCGGTCTCGTCCGTCTCTTGGATGTCCCTCGCGTCAGCAGTGTCCGCTGCCTGCTCGTCGGCTGTCGATGACTCGTCCGATTCGTCGTCGGTCAGCGAGCCACGAGTGGTGTCACGTGACTGGAAATCGACCATGGTGGGGACGGGTCGCCCTGCCTCAAAAACCCGGTGGAGGCCCACGCCGGCACGGCTCGGATCTTTCCGTCCTCGATTCGATGCCCCAACCCCGAGGTTTTTGTCCAGCCCACCCCGACCCGCTGGGCATGGGTAACCCCTCGAGCCGATCGGAGAGCGAGACAACGTCCGCACGCGAGGGCTGGCTCATCGTCGTCGCACTGGCGATCGCGCTGGTCGTGATCCCGTGGTCGTTGATCGTTTTGCCGTCGGCGCAGGGGGTCGTCGAAGCCCTCGGGTTCACTCTCAGGGATGCGTATCTGGTCGTACCACTCGTGCCGGCGATCGGGCTGGGACTGGTCGGGGTCTGGACGGCGCTTCGATCCCGGCGCTCATGATGACGCCGATCGGTCGCCAATCCTTTTGCTCGCCCCGATGATGGTTCGAGTGTAATGGCGGTTATCTATCTGGCACTGGTCCTGTTTGCCGGGATACTCGGCACCGGCGTTGCGATGTACGCGCTCTTGCATCGGGATACTCCCGGTGTTGGGCCACTCGGCCTGCTGTTGCTCGCTGCCGCGATGTGGTCGTTCACCGAAGGGCTCAGCCTGGCGGCCAACGGCTTGGGTAGCACAGTGTTTTGGGCCAAGTTTCGGCTGTCGATCTCGACGATCATCCCTCTGGCCTGGCTGCTGCTGACGGTCGAGTATACCGGCAACGACCGCCATATCACACGCAACCATCTGATCGCGCTCTTGGTCGAACCGATCGTCTTTATTGCGATGGTCTGGACGAACGGCGTCCACAAATTGGTCTGGCAGTCGCGGGATCTCGTCTTCACTGCTGGTGGCTCTGGGGTGGTCGCGAACAGGGGCATCGCCTTTTGGGGCCACGTGAGTTACTCGTATCTGCTGGTTGCCCTCGGTGCCTTCCTGCTCGTCAGGCTATCGATGCGGACCGATCAGCTCTTTCGGTCCCAAAGTACGGCACTGCTCGCCGCGATCACCGTCCCACTTCTCGCCAACGCGGCGTTCCTGTTTCAGTTCACGCCACCGGGGATCGATCCGACGGGCGTCGCCTTTGTTGCAACCGGGACGATCATCACGGGCGCGATCCTGCGCCGACAGTTGCTCGCTGTCACGGCCGGCACGCGTGAGCACGGCCGGGACGAAATCCTGGCCGAACTCGAGGACCTAGTCTTCATCGTCGATACACGGGGCGTCGTCGTCGATTGTAATCAGTCGGCACTCCAGGCGCTTGAGACGACGGCTGATGACGTGATCGGACAGCAACTTGCGACAGTCGCCCCGTCACTCACGGAGCCCCTTCCGGACGACGCCACCGAGTATCATCGCGTCGAGGCGGTCAATCTTGACGGCTCCGTCCGAAAGTTCGACGTCCAACAGTCGCTTATCGAGCGGCCGTTTGGCGATTCGGAGACGAGAATTCTCAGCCTCCGGGACGTGACCGACCGGACGCGCAGAGAACAGCAACTCGACGTGCTCAATCGACTGTTGCGTCACAACCTGCGCAACGAAATGAACGTGATCCGTGGTCACGCCGAGTTACTTGCCGAAGCCGCCGACGGTCCGGCCGTTGATCGCCATCTCGACCGGATCTTCGACACCATCGATACTGTCACCGAACGCAGCGACAAGGTCGGGACGCTCACGCGTGCTTTCGACGCCGCTGGCCCTCAATCCGTTGACCTTACGCTCACACTCCGTGATGCGATCGGCACGGTACGGGAAGCGCATCCCTCGGCAACGATTCAGTTCGACCCCGACGAGGCGAGCGGCTTACGGGTCAACAGCGGCGCGTCTATCGGCCTCGCCTTCGAGGAATTGCTGTCCAACGCGATCGAGCACAACGACGGTGGTCCCACGGTTACAGTCGGTGTCGACTCCGACGCGACCGGCGTAACGGTGCGGATCGCCGACGACGGCCCCGGCATCGGTGAGCAGGAGCGAACGGTGATCGAGCGGGGACGCGAGACACCGCTCGCACACAGCAGCGGCATCGGACTCTGGCTGGTCGCCTGGATCGTCCGGACCGTCGGCGGGACCATCCGCTTCGAGACGACTGACGACGGGACGACTGTCGTCGTCCGGTTACCACGGGACGGGGATTCCGACCACGCCGCCACGGAGCGTTAGGCTTTGGCTTCGTAACCGGCGTCTTCGACCGCTTCGATGAGTGTATCCGGTTCGGCGTCGCCGTCGACGGTGGCCTGTTCGGACTCGTGATCGGCCGTCGCGCTCGCCACGCCGTCGACGGCCTCGAGCGCTTCTTGGACGGTCTGTTCACAGTGTTCACAGCTCATGCCGGTGACGGTCAAGGTCTGTGGCATACACCGACGTATGTACTGGTGGTTTTTCGGGGTTGCGACTATCATTCCACGCCTGGTTCGCCGGCACACGTTTGGAAAAGAAAATCAGATGCCGGTCAGGGCTGTAATTCGAACCTGGATCCGGATACTGACGATGCGCTTAGTCGAGATCCCGGCGCATTGCGATCTCGAACCACGGACACAACCGGAGTTGGCGGTACCAGCGCGGGTTCTCGTAGAGGCGGTCGTATGGGACCCACATCAGGCCGGCGACTTCCGCGGGATCGGGGTCGAGTGATCGGTCCGTCAGCGTCGCCTGCAACACCGAGCAGACCTCGTATTCGAGGCCCTCGTCCATGTAGTAGCGCTTGTACTCGAACCGGTCGGTCACCTCCAGACTGTCGTACTGGTCGGGCGTGACGCCGAGTTCTTCCTCTAACCGCTGGCGGGTCGCCTCGACCTGTGTCTGCCCCTGGACGGGATGGGAGGCGACGGTCCCGTCCCAGTAGGTGTCCCAGAGTCGTTTCTCGGGTGAGCGTTGGGCGAGTAAGATGTTGCCCTCGGTGTCGAACAGCAACGCCGTGAACGCCCGGTGGCGAATCCCCTCGCCGGTATGGGCGTCGAGTCGGTTGACGAGACCCTCCGGATTGTCCTCACCGTCGACCGCGATGACGTCCTCGCCCGCGTTCTCGTGTGCCACCGTCGAATCAGCGTCCGTACTCATTAGCTACCACGTAGGAAGGCTGGTTCAAACAGTCTTCGACTTCTCTACCGTCACTGTCAGTTAGACGTTGGTCACCTGAGCAACGCGAGGGCGCGATCCACGAGTGAGCCGATCGCTGCGAGCAGGCGTCTGAACTGTCCCGATGACGTGCCTTCGGCCCTGGCGGCCGGCGTCCAGACGACAACGTGCCGTGTCTGTTCGGCACCGTACTCGTCGGTCACCGTTACGTTGACGATACTCGGTGACTGTTCGAACGCGAACGCGACCGAACGGCCGGTATGAACGCTGCCGTTGGGAAGCCGCCAGGTCACAGTCGCGGTCCCGACGTCGTTCTCGACGGTCGCATTGAGTCGCGCCCGGGCCCGGTCCTGGGTCCGCCAGGCCGCAACGTCGGTCCTCACGTGGGGCCTGTCGTTCGAACAGGTCTTGATTGCGACGGTAGTCACGTTCCGGTTGCCGGCTGCGTCGACAGCTCCGATGCCGACTGAATAGGTGTGGTTACGTCGATCGAACCGGTAGCGTGTTGTCGGTTCGTCGGTCGTCCGGTCGACCGTCCCGTCGCCGTCGAAATCCCACAGATATCGTTCGATCCGTCCGTTGTCAGTGCTCGCACTCGCGTCGAGCAGGGTTGGACCGGTCGTCGCAGCCAGCCCGTTTGACGGATCGGCAAGCCCCACGGTGGGGGCCGTCCGATCGGCGAGTGTGATGGTGCTCGCGTTCGCCCGGTCGGCGTTCCCGGCTGCGTCGACGACGGTGACTGTCGGCGTGACCGTTCCCGTCTCGGTGTAGACGTGCGTGACAGTCGGCGTCGAGGTCGTCCGGTCAACGTTTCCGTCGCTGTCGAAATCCCAGCGGTAGGTCTCAATAGCCGTGTTGTCCGTACTCCCGTTGGCGGTGACTGCAACTGGAGTCCCGGTCGTTCGGACTCCCCCGGTCGACATCTGTACGGTCGCGTTCGGCGGCGTGTAATCGAGCGCGACGGCGAACGGGTCCCGATTGGTCGTCGGCCGCGACCCAGCCGTGACGTACGTCCCTGCTTCCGTCCGGATGACGTCCCGCAAGACATAGCCGTACTGCGCGGTCGATATCACCGTTCCGTCGTGATCGAAGCGCCAGACTCGGCCCGATTGATTGCCGGACTGTCCGACTGCGACGACCCCATCGGGGCCGGCGGCGACGCCGAGCACCCGAGTGTCCGCCGGGAGGGAATGCGTCCAGTCCACTGAACCCGTTTCGTTCGTCGCGATCACCCAGCCCCGACGGTCCTCGCCGTCGGATCGCGTGCCGCCGAACACGAACCCGTCATCCGCCGGCGTCGCCGCGTACAGCCGACTCGCTGTGGCATTGAATCCAGCAGCGAGACCGAACGTTTGTGTCCACTCGCGTTCGCCGGAGTGATTGACCAGCCGGATGCGCGCGGCGTCGCCGAACCCACCCGCCTGACGAGTAACCGTCCAGCCCGCCAGGACGTATCCATCAGCTGCCCGCGCACCGGCCCGATAGACGCTCCCGATGTCGGGCATCGAGTGTCGCCAGTGAATGGTACCGTTGGCTCCGATCCGGATGACGGCGCGGCTCCCGATTGCCACCACGCTCTCCTCAACCTCAAGCAGGTCGAAGAACGCACCGTCGCCCGACCTGATCTGCCAGGTATGGACGTTCCGATCGGAATCCGCGAGCCAGTAGGTTCCCGGTTCGAACCGGGACGGCGCGTTGATCGTCCCGCCGAAGACGTAGGTTTGCGGGCCGAGCTTGACCCCGTCGTGATAGACGCGGTGGTGCGTTCCCGCCGGCAAGACCGACCGTTCCCACACCAGCGATCCGTCGGTCCGGGTTTCCACGACGGAGGCTTTCACCTCACCGCCCGTCCCCACCAGCGAGTCCCGGCCGGATCCGACAAACAGATACCCCGCAGCCGTCTCCTCGACGCCATAGAATGATCGATTTCCACCGTCGTCCGCCGGATAGTTCAGGTAGGTCCGGTTCCAGATGCTCCGGTCGCTCGACACGTTCGTGTCGTTTTCATCACCCGGGTTTACAGCCTCGCCGTCCGCTGTCGTCACAGCGACGAGTCCCCACGAGGCGATCAGTAACAGAGCGACCACCAGTACCGTCCGACCCCCTCTCATTGACACGATTTCGGGAGCGGGAGTAAAGTAGCTTCTGCCGGTCATCTGGGCGATCGATCACGACTTTGTTACACAACCTGAAAATCATTCATCAGCCATACTCGGCGGATCCTCGATACATCCGACAACCGCTCACTATCCAACCCGCTCTTCGAGGATCAGCCATACTCGACGGATCCTCGACATCTCCGACAGCCGCTCACTACCCCACTCGCTCCTCAAGGATCAACCGCGTCTTCGTCCCCATGACTTCCTCCCGCTCCCGGGCCCGCGTGATCAGGTCGTTCACCTCTCCGGTGTCGGCACAGTCGACGATCAACACGACGTCTTCCTCGCCGCTGACCTCCCAGACGAAGTCGACCTCGGCCCACTCGACGAAGTCGTCCGCCAAGGCGTTGTGGTCGACGTCGACGTCGACGGCGATCTCGATCATCGCCTTGACATTACCCGTCCGAGTCGCGATCGTGAACCGTTCGATGACACCCTCCTCGGTCAGGCGTTCGACGCGGTTGCGGACCGTCCCCTCGGAGGTACCCACCTCGTCGGCGATCTCCGTGTAGGGCGTGCGGGCGTCCCGCCGGAGGATGCTCAGGATCTTGCGGTCGAGGTCGTCCATCGAGATGTGTGGCTACCGCGGGTCGGTACTTGAGAATTACGAATTTCGTAACTCTGCTTCGAAAGCAACGCTTATCTGCCGACCTTTCATACGGATCTCGTAATGACAGACGCCTATGTGGCCCTGGAAGGTGAGCGCGTCGTTCAAGCGCGTGCTCGCGCACCGGGAACGACCCGCGGCGAACTCGTCTTTACGACTGCCTACACCGGCTACGAGGAGAGCCTGACGGATCCCTCCTACGAGGAGCAGATCCTCACCTTCTCGTACCCGCTGATCGGTAACTACGGCGTCCGGGAGGAACGCTTCGAGTCCGATCACGTCCACCCGAAGGGCGTCGTCGCGCGTGAGTTGACCGACGACGTCGCCGAGTGGCTCCAGGCAGAAGGGCGGCCCGCCGTCGATCATATCGACACGCGCGAACTCGTCACGGAGATCCGGGACGAGGGCGCGATGAAATGTGGCATCGCGGCCGGCGAGGACGTCACCGAAGAGGACGCACTGGCCGAACTCCGCCAGTGCAAGCACATGAGCGATCACGCGGACATCGGGAGCCAGGTCAGTGTGAGCGAGCCGACGGTGTACAACGCCGATGGCGACGGCCCCGACGTCGCGCTGATCGACTGTGGTGCGAAGGGTTCGATCCAGGAATCACTGGTCGAACGCGGCGCGGTCGTCCACGTCCTGCCCTACGATACGACGCCTGCCGAGGTCGAAGAGCTCGATCCCGACCTCCTGTTTATCTCGAACGGGCCGGGCGACCCCGAGAACTTCGAAGCGGCGGCCGATCTCGTCGACGAGTACGTCGGTGAAACGCCGCTGGCTGGTATCTGTCTCGGCCAGCAAGTCGTCGCCAACGCGCTGGGTGGCGAGACCGAGAAGATGGAGTTCGGCCACCGCGGCGTCAACCAGCCCGTCCGGGACCTCCGGACCGACCAGGTCGTGATGACGACCCAGAACCACGGCTATACGGTCGCCGAACCCGGCGACACGCTCGAAGTGACCCAGATCAACGTCAACGACGACACGCCGGAGGGCTTAGAGAACGACGACCTGGGGATCATCACGCGCCAGTACCACCCCGAAGCGAACCCGGGACCCAACGACTCGCTGTCCTTTTTCGACGACGTGCTCGACCTGGTCGAGGGGTAGGACTCGCCGATCAGGAATCCTCGACCGGCTTTCCGCGATAGGTCACGGTGCGATCGCTGTCCGACTCTCCGGAACTCCCGGTCAACTGGTCGCGGTTTACAGGCCGCCCGCGGTACATGACCCGGCTCGCGTCGTCGCCGTCGGTCGGCTCCGGGTCCTCGGGCTGTCGCTCCTCGATGAACTCGGTCGTCGCATCCAGCAGCGCTTCCGTCGTTTTTCGGTGAATCCAGCAGTGATACTGCTGACGAGGCGTCCGGAGGGCGATCCGATTGGCACGCAGGCCTGTGCTGTAGGCGGCTTTGGCAACTGATTCGTGGGGGATCTCGATCACTTCGTCGTCGGATTCTCCCCCGACCAGACATAGCGTTCGCCGCCCAGTTACCAGGATCACTGTCCGGCGCTCGCCCGTCGGTGACGTCGTGTTTCGCTTCGATCCGAGTCCGATCCCTCGCTTCTTGTTCGTCAGAACGTACGCCGGGGCTTCCGTGTCTTGGAGGTATGTCACCGGCGGTGCGGCGAGCGGTGTCGTCGTCGAGAACCGCCCTTCCCGGCCAGCCAGTACTTCCGCAGTCACTGAGTCGTCCGGCGCCATCTTCGCGAGCGTTTCGGCTTTCTCGACGATCCGCTGGTCGATCATTCCGGCTCCCACCTGACCCGTCTCCCGGTCAGCCGTTGCATGACAGATCGATCCGGCGTCACTGATATTAGCGTTACGAACGTGTCGGTATTATCCGCTCAGGAGATTTATTATGGGGGTTTTCACCGGAAACAGAAACGTAATCGTCGGCATCACTCCGGGATTTCTTGAAACATCTGCAGTTTTACCTCCGCGGTCCGGCTTCGATCACCGCCGCGCCGTCGCTGTCTGCATCGCGTCACTGCTGTACGCACTGCCGGCGGTTCCATCCTCAGCCAGGACGATGACGCCCGCGGTGCCCTCGGCACGTTCCTCGAACGATTCGATCGCTTCCCGGGCTGCGGTTTGCGGGGTTCCCCCTGATTCAAGGCGTTCGACTGCGGCCCGCGCAAGCGCCTCGCGGGCGATGTCCTCGCCGGCCCCGGTCGCGCTCGCGCCGCCCGCCGAAGACGTATAGAAACCCGCGCCGATCTGTGGCACGTCACCGACACGGCCGGCGAGTGCGCCCCACCGCCCGCCAGTCGACGTCCCGGCGGCGATTCGTTCGCCGTCGGTTGCGACCGCGCCGACGGTGTCGTGGCCCCCGAAGTGGTCGGCGAGCCACGCGAGGTGGTCGCTGACTGACTCCCCTGGTGAGGCGTCCTGCCAGCGATTTCGTGTCCGTTCCGTCCAGAGGTTGCCGTCCGTCTCGATCCCGTGGGCGAAAGCGAAGTCCCTGGCCGGCTCCCCGGCCAGGAGGACGTGGGGCGTCTCTTCGAGGACGGCACGCGCGACGTCGACGGCGTGTTCGACGCCCCTCATCGCACAGGCCGCGCCGACCTCGCCGTCGTCGGTCATCAGCCCCGCGTCGGTCCGAATGTCCCCGTCGCTCTGGACTGCGCTCCCGACGCCGGCGTTGAACGCGGGGTCGGATTCGAGGACGTTGATGGTCGCGACGACAGCGTCGAGCGGGGTCGCCGCGTCGAGTCCGCGTGCGGCGGCATTGTCGAGAACGGTCTGGCGTGAGGACGGGTCGTCCGGCGGTGAACCGGCCCCGCCGTGAGCGATTACATCCACGGGCGTCACTCCGACTCGGGGGGTGCGAGTTCGACCTGTGTGAGATCGCGATCCAGCATGCAGTACTCGTGTGGTGGATCGCCGATCACGCTGTCGATCCGGTAGGTCGTCTCGAAGTCGGCCCCCGCCGGCTCACAGAGGCCGTGGCTCGGACACTCCTCGTGGGGACAGGGGCCGTCGAGTTCAACCTTACTGCCGGCGTAGGCACTTTGCTTCGGGACGTTCGCCTGGATCGGTGCCGGTTCAACCTCGACGGCGGTGACGCCGTCGTCGTGGACGGCACATTCGAGGGTGTTGGCCCCCTCGCGGATTGACGTGACCCGGTACCGTCGGCCGATGTCGAGATTGAGACACTGCTCACGGTAGGGACAGCCGTCGCAGGCGGGTGATTCTCCCTGATACACAAATTCCGTGTCGGGTTCGGCGAGACGGGTTCCGAGAAGCGTGATCTGAGCCATTACGGCGACTTACGCCGGCACGCCGATTAAGTCCCTCGGCCCGTAAGTTCGTCGAGACGATCGAGGTACGCCGATCGGGGCACCTGATACCACGAGCGATAGTCCAGATCGCCGGCGTCGAACGCCTTCGCGAGCTCGAGTGTACCGGAGAGCGCCCCCTCGCGATCGTCGTAGACTTCTCTGGCTCCCTCCACCTCGGGTTCGAGATAGAGCGTCACGTACCACGGATCGTCAGCGTCGGGATCCGGGCGACCGGGACGGCGGTCTCGTGATCCTTTTGTCACGTACAGCGTCGGCAGACACGGGGCAGGAAACGCCTCGGTGTCGAAAATGTCGGGTCGGTACACGACGACGAGTCTGGTCGGCTCCTCGCTCCAGACCTCCCACCCGGTCGGTAGCTCTGCAATGGTCACAGGTCCCGTTTGGCCCCTCGATGCAAGAACGTCTCGTTTGGAGTCGTCTCCCCGAGTGTACCGCGGCATGGTCCAAGACACTGTCCCCGGTCTCTGTCCCCGCCACCGATCCGCCGGTGATATCGTCGTCGGTTGTGGCCCCGCTCAGGTTTCCATCGAAGCCGATGCGACTTTCCGGCCCATCTCAGCGCAGTATCGATGTGCCCGGTCTGCTGGGGTTCTCGTGTGGGTCACGTCTCCCGTGCCAGGACAACGTTTAAGTACTTAAAAAACTTCTAGCATAAAACGTCGGTGGTTTCCTGCTATCGTCGCTCTGCCGGGATGCGTCTCTCTCGGGCCGGCCTTGGTATGCATTCGCATAACAATATATGCGCCCGCATCAATACCCGGCCCCGGACAGGTCGCTGGCGTGTCCCGGAAACAGGCGAGGTGGGATGAACCGATCGTGATAGCATGAATGGCACCAGAAACACCCTCGAAACGCTCAACGAACACTACCGGGATTCGATCCCGGCCGACCTGCGGGAAACCCGTTCGTTCCAGTGGTATCTGGACGAACTCCAGGCATCACCGAAGATCGCCCGCAACGCCCACCAGCGGGTCGCGGACATGTTCGACCATTACGGGACGACCTACGACGAGGACGAGGGCGTCGTCGAGTATGCACTCGCCGCGACAGACCCGCTCGACGACGGTGAGAACACCTTCTACGGCCGGGTGATCCACGAAGCGATCCACGAGTTCGTCAACAAGGTCAAGAGTGGCTCGCGGGGACTCGGCCCCGAGAAACGGATCAAACTCCTGTTGGGTCCCGTCGGGTCCGGCAAATCCGACTTCGACCGACAGGTTCGGCGGTACTTCGAGGATTACACCATGCGGGACGCCGGCCGGATGTACACCTTCCGGTGGACGAACCTCCGGGACGTCATCCCCGACCAGGACCCTGACGACGATACCGTGCGATCGCCGATGAATCAGGACCCACTGGTCCTGTTGCCCCAGGAACAGCGCGACCGGGTTCTCGAGGATCTCAACGAAGCCCTGGAGGCACCGTATACGATCCGTAACGAGCAGTCTCCCGATCCCGCCAGTGAGTTCTACATGGATCGACTGCTCGCCCACTACGACGATGACCTCCAGGCCGTCCTTGAGAACCACGTCGAAATCATCCGGCTGGTCGCCGACGAGAACATGCGCCAGGCGATCGAGACGTTCGAGCCCAAGGACAAGAAAAACCAGGACGAGACCGAACTCACTGGCGACGTCAACTACAGCAAGATCGCCGTCTACGGTGAAAGTGATCCGCGCGCGTTCGACTACTCCGGGGCGTTCTGTAACGCCAATCGCGGGATCTTCTCCGGCGAGGAACTCCTGAAACTCCAGCGGGAGTTCCTCTATGACTTCCTCCATGCGACCCAGGAGCAGACGATCAAGCCACGCAACAACCCCCGGATCGACATCGATCAGGTGATCGTCGGCCGGACGAACATGCCCGAGTACCGCGAGAAGAAGGGCGACGAGAAGATGGAGGCGTTCAACGATCGGACCAAGCGCATCGACTTCCCGTACGTCCTCTCCTACGCGGACGAGTCGATGATCTACCGGAAGATGCTGCACAATGCCGACTTGCCGGACATCCACGTCGAACCCCACACCCTGGAGATGGCCGGCCTGTTCGGCGTGCTCACCCGCATCGAGGAACCCGACGAGTCCGCCGTCTCGATCCTCCAGAAGGCAAAGGCCTACAACGGCGAGATCGAGGAGGCCGATGACGTCGACCTCAAGAAACTCCGCGAGGAAGCCGCCGAAACGGCCGACATCGGCGAGGGCATGGACGGCGTCTCGCCGCGGTTCATCGGCGACGAGATCGCCGAGGCGATCATGGACTCGATGCACCGCGATCGGGATTTCCTCTCGCCGTTGACGGCGTTCAACCACTTCGAGGCCAACCTCGAACACCACGGGTCGATCCCCGACGATCGCTTCGAGACCTACTACCGCTACCTCGAACTCACCCGCGAGGAGTACCGCGACCGGGCGATCGACGACGTGCGCCACGCGCTCGCCTACGATGTCGAGGAGATCCAGCGCCAGGGCGAGAAGTACATGGACCACGTCATGGCCTACATCGACGACGACACCGTCGAGGACGAACTCACCGGCCGGGAGGCCGAACCCGACGAGCAGTTCCTCCGTAGTGTCGAGGAGCATCTCGACATCCCCGAGGATCGCAAGGACGACTTCCGCCAGGAAGTGTCCAACTGGGTCTCCCGACGTGCTCGTGAGGGGGACACGTTCAGCCCGCAGGACAACGAACGGCTGCGCCGCGCCCTCGAACGAAAGCTCTGGGAAGACAAGAAACACAACATCAACTTCTCCGCGCTGGTCGCCAGTTCGGAGATGGACGACGACGACCGCAACGCCTGGATCGAGGCCCTGCTCGAACAGGGCTACTCCCGGGACGGCGCCGTCGAGGTCCTGGAGTTCGCGGGCGCGGAGGTCGCCAAGACCGAACTCGAAGAATGAGTCCCGAACGTAGCACTGACGGCGACCCGGGAAAGACGCGAACGGTCGCGGAGAGCTACGTCACCGCCGCTGACCGCCATCTCGCCGAGACCTACGAACCCCCGATGAGTCTCGAGGCCTACGTCGAGACGATCCTCGAACAGCCCCACCTGGCTGCCGGCGCGAGCACGTATCTCCTCGATGCGATCGAGGCCGCCGGGACCCGGACTGTCGTCGAGGAGGGCGAGGAGCGCGAGCGCTACTGCTTCTTCGACGATCCCTACAACGACGGCGAGCACGCCATCCTCGGGAACACGGACGTACTCAACGGATTAGTCGAGGACCTGCGGATGATCGCCGCCCGCCGCGGGAAGGCCGAGAAGATAATCTGGCTGGCCGGCCCGACCGCGACCGGCAAGTCCGAACTCAAACGGTGTCTGATCAACGGGCTACGGGCGTACTCCCGGACCGACGCGGGCAGACGCTACACTGTCGAATGGAACGCCTCGGGTGCCGACAGTTCGGGCGGCGGGCTGACCTACGGCGACGTGCCCGAGAGTGACGAGGAGGACTGGCTGGAGAGCCCGGTCCAGACCCATCCCCTCGCCACGTTCCCGCGGGAGATCCGCACCGACCTCCTCGCGGATCTCAACGACCGACTCGGCGACCATCCCGACGTGACCGTCGAAACCGACCTTGATCCGTTCTCGCGGGAGGCCTACGAGTACCTCGAAGAGCAGTACCGCCGGGACGGCATTGAGGGCCTGTTCTCGGCCGTGACCGACCCGCACCACCTCCGGGTGAAGAACTACGTCGTCGACGTCGGGCAGGGCATTGGCGTCCTCCACGCCGAGGACGAGGGCACACCGAAAGAACGCCTGGTCGGCTCCTGGATGGGCGGCATGCTCCGGGAGTTGAACTCCCGGGGCCGGAAAAACCCCCAGGCCTTTTCCTACGACGGCGTCCTCAGCCAGGGCAACGGCGGGCTGACGGTCGTCGAGGACGCCGCCCAGCACGCCGACCTCCTGCGGAAGTTGTTGAACGTGCCGGACGAACGCTCAGTCAAGCTCGATCGCGGGATCGAGATGGACATCGACACCCAGCTGTTGATCATCTCGAATCCCGACCTGGAGGCACAGCTCGACCAGCACGCCGAGCGCGGGGGCTCGGACCCGCTGAAGGCCTTGAAGCGCCGCCTGGACAAACACCGCTTCGCCTATCTCACGACGCTCTCCCTGGAGGCCGAACTCCTCCATCGGGAGTTGACCGGCGAGACGGCCGTCTGGCGGGCCGACTCCTACGCCGACCTCGCAGATCGCATCCGCGAACCCGTCCACGTCGAGGTCCGGGAAGCCGAGGGGACGACCGACGTCGAACTCGCACCCCACGCGATCGAGGCCGCGGCGCTGTATGACGTCGTCTCGCGGCTCTCGACGGCGGACCTGCCCGACGCGCTGGACCTGGTCGACAAGGCCCTGCTGTTCGATCAGGGCTACCTGGAGGAAGGTGACGAGCGCATCGACGCCGCGGAGTTTGCCTTCGAGGAGAACGCCGAGGACGGCGAGCGCGGCATCCCCGTCACCTACACCCGCGACGTGATCGCCGACCTGCTGTACGCCGACCGCGACCGTCACCACCCCGATCTGGACGTCGGATCGGTGATCATGCCCCGGGACGTGCTGGAAGCGATGGCCGAGGGCCTGTCGGTTGCGCCCGTCTTCGGCGAGAGCGAGGTCGAGACGTTCGAAGAGCGAGTAAATCAGGTCCGGACCCACGTCAGTTCTCGCCAGGAGGAGGACGTGCTGGCGGCGATGCTCAAGGAGAAGCGCGTCGAGCGCGAGACGGTCGCCGAGTACGTCGAAGCCGTCTACGCCTGGGCGACCGACGGCCGCGTCGAGAACGACCGCGGCGAGGAGGTGCCCCCGGATCCCCTGACGATGCGGGTCTTCGAGGTCGAACACCTCGGGCGCTTCGACGAGAGCCACTACGACGGCGACCAGCCGGGTGAAGCCGTCCGCGCATTCAGGAACGACAAGATCGTGACGGCGATCAACCGCCACGCCTGGGAGTCCCGCGACGAGGGCTTCGCCGTCGAGGCGTTCGACCCCGAGTCGATCCCGGTCATCGAGTCGATCCTCGGCAGTCACGACTGGGACGCCGTCCGGCGCACCTTCGAGGACTTCGATCCCCACCAGTGGGCCGACCCGCCGGCGGGAACCGAGACCGAGCGCGTCAAGGAGCGGACGATCGACGTGCTGGTCGGAGATTACGGCTACAGCCCCGCCTCGGCGGAGTTGACCAGCCGGTACGTCTTGGCGGAGGTGGCCCACCGATGGGACTGAGGGAGGACCTCGAGCGCTACCGCGAGGTGGGCGAGCAGCGCCGCCAGGACCTCGCTGAGTTCATCCAGTACGGCGACCTCGGGGAGAGTCGCGCCGACGCGGTGCGGATCCCCATCAAGATCGTCGACCTTCCGGAGTTCGTCTACGACCGCCGCGACCGGGGCGGCGTCGGCCAGGGCCAGGGCGAACAGCCCGATGTCGGCGATCCCGTCGGTCAGCCCGAACCCGGTGACGGCGACGAGGAGGGGGATCCAGGTGAGGAAGGTGGCGAGCACGACTACTACGAGATGGATCCCGAGGAGTTCGCCCAGGAACTCGATGAGGAACTCGGCCTCGACCTCGAACCGAAGGGCAAGACCGTCGTCGAGGAGACCGAGGGCGAGTTCACCGACGTCGCCCGGACGGGCCCCTCCTCGACACTGGACTTCGAGACGCTGTTCAAGCGCGGGATCACCCGCAAGCTGGCGATGGACTTCGACGGCGAGTACGTTCGCGAGGCGCTGAAAGTCGAGGGCTGGGGGCCCGAGGCGGTCTTCGAGTGGGCTCGGGAGTCGGGCATTCCCGTCTCGCTGGGCTGGATCGAGGGCGAATACGACGACCTGCCGGCGGGCGAACGCGGCAAATGGGACTCGATCGAGGCGATGGAGGCGGCCGTCGAGCGCGAAGGGGCGGTCGAGCGGGTCCGCCGGGAGGGGATCGACGACGTGCCCTTCCGCCGGCAGGACGAGCGCTACCGCTACCCCGAGACGATCGAACGCAAGGAGCGCAACGTCGTCGTGGTCAACATCCGGGACGTCTCGGGAAGCATGCGTGAACGCAAGCGCGAACTCGTCGAGCGGACGTTCACGCCGCTTGATTGGTATCTCCAGGGGAAGTACGACAATGCCGAGTTCGTCTACATTGCCCACGATGCCGAGGCCTGGGAAGTCGACCGTTCGGAGTTCTTCGGTATCCGCTCGGGTGGCGGCACCAAGATCTCAAGTGCCTACGAGCGAACCAGGGAGATCCTCGACGCCGAGTATCCCTTCAGTGAGTGGAACCGCTACGTGCTGGCCGCCGGCGACAGCGAGAACTCCAGCAACGATACCGAGGATCGCGTGATCCCGCTGATGGAGGAGATCGATGCCAACCGCCACGCGTACGTCGAAACCCAGCCGGGCGGGGAGGCGATCAACGCGACCCACGCCGAGGAGGTCAAGCGCCACTTCACCGCGAATGAGGACGTGGCCGTGGCGTTCGTCAACGAGCCGGGTGACGTCACCGACGCCATCTACGAGATTCTCAGCACGGAGGAATCATGAGCACCATCGACAACCGCACCGACGCAAAAGAGACTGCACGGCGACTCCGGGAGCCAGTCGAGGAGGCCCGAAAGCTGGCTCGCAGCCTCGGACTCGATCCCTACCCCGTCAACTACTGGATCGTCGATCACGACGAGATGAACCGCCTGATCGCCTACGGCGGCTTCCAGGAGCGCTATCCCCACTGGCGGTGGGGCATGGCCTACGACCGCCAGCGAAAGCAGGGGCAGTTCCTCGGCGGAAAGGCCTTCGAGATCGTCAACAACGACAACCCGGCCCACGCGTTCCTCCAGGAGTCCAACGCCCTGGCCGACCAGAAGGGCGTCATCACGCACGTCGAGGCCCACGCCGACTTCTTCGCCAACAACGAGTGGTTCGGGCTGTTCACCGACGGGACCGACCAGCGGGCCGCCGCCGACCGCCGCGGACCGGACGCCACGGCGATGCTCGCCCGTCACGCCGACCGCATCCGGGAGTTCATGGAGGGCCCCGAGATCGACCGGGAGGCCGTCGAGCGCTGGATCGACCACGTACTGTGTCTCGAGGACACGATCGACCAGCACGCCGCCTACGCGCCCGTCGAACCGACAGAGGAGGACGGAGAGATCGATGGCCCCGATCCCGAGGCGGCCATCGAGGAACTCGACCTCTCGGCGGAGGTCACGGGCCAGGTGTTCGACGAGGCGTTCTTCGACGAGCGGGCGGACGAGGACGCGGGCTTCCCGCCCGAACCCGTCGAGGATCTCATCGGTTTCCTGGCTGTCCACGGCAAACAGTACGACGAGGAGACCGACAGAGCCCTCGAGATGACCGACTGGCAGCGGGAGATCCTCGAACTACTGCGCCGGGAGGCCTATTATTTTGCCCCGCAGAAAATGACAAAAGTAATGAATGAAGGGTGGGCGGCCTACTGGGAGTCGATGATGATGGGCGAGGAGGCCTTCGCCGGCACTGACGAGTTCCTGACCTACGCCGATCACCAGGCTCGCGTGCTGGGATCCGGCGGGCTGAACCCCTACAAACTCGGCAAGGAACTCTGGGAGTACGTCGAGAACCGGACCAACCGCCGGGAAGTCCTCGAACGCCTGCTCCGGGTCGAGGGGATTACCTGGCGGAACCTCGAAAGCGAGGTCGACTTCGCGGCCGTCCGTGAGCGACTCGAACCGCCGGCCTGGGTGCAGAACGTCCCCGGGTGGCTGGAATCGATCGATCCCGACGATCCGCGTGTCGATGATGACGCGCTCTCCCGTGCTCGCGACGGTGACATCGATGTCGACCGCTACCCTTGGAAAGTCCTGACGTACGAAGGACTGGCCCAACGCCACTACTCGCTGGTGAAGCCCCAGCAACGGGGCTTTCTCGAACGGGCGAGCAAGTCGGACCTGGAGTCGATCGCCCGGTATCTCTTCGACGACCAGCGCTACGACACCGTCGAGGCGGCCTTCGGAGACGTCGATTACACCCGTGGCTGGGACCGCATGCGGGAGATCCGTGAAAGTCACAACGACGTGACGTTCATCGACGCGTTCCTGACCGGCGAGTTCGTCTCGGCCAATGACTACTTCGCGTACGAGCACAGTCAGAAGACGGGCGACTTCAGGGTTTCAAGCGTCGACCCCGAGGACGTCAAACGCAAGCTCATGCTCGAGTTCACCAACTTCGGGAAGCCGACGATCGTCGTCGAGGACGCAAACGAGGACAACAGCGGTGAACTCCTGCTCGCTCATCGGTACAACGGTGTCATGCTCGATATCGAGGAGGCAACCGACGTATTGAAGCGGGTTTTCGAGCTATGGGGTCGGCCAGTCAATCTGCTCACGATCGCGAAGGAATTCGACGATCGCGAGGTCGACCGGGCCCGACATGGCGATCGGGAGCCGGATCCCGTCGAGGTCGGCAAGCGACTCCGGTACGACGGCACGCAGGTGACGAAGGAAACTGTCGAGTGGGAGACTGTCGAACACCTTGCGGCCGACGACGTGGACTACGACACCAAGCCCGAGGAGTGGCTCTGATGGGGCAAGCGTTTTTGTCGGCAATCGCCCACAGTGAGGTATGGCGACAACGCTGTCTGTCAGTACTGACGAACGGCTCTCGGTCGTCGACGTGACCGACCAGGTCGCAACCGCGGTGCCGGCGAATGCGGACGGAACGGCAACCGTGTTTGTCCCCCATACGACGGCGGCAGTGACGATCAACGAAGGCGAACCCCGGCTCATCGGTGACCTCGAAACGGCACTCGACGGACTGGTCGAGGACGATGGCTGGGCACACGATCAGATCGACAACAACGCGGACTCTCACATCCGCGCGTCGCTGATCGGGCCGAGTGTGACGGTCCCCGTCAGCGACGGCACCCTGGAACTCGGGACCTGGCAGTCGATCCTCTTCGTCGAGTGTGACGGACCGCGAACCCGGTCGCTCACTGTCACGACCAGTTGATCGAGGGGGTGGGCCCGGAGTGTTTCGGCAGTCGCGTGCTTTTTCGCCGTGGGGGCCAACGGACGACCATGAACACTGAAGGCGCCTGGTTTCACGATGTTTCTGCCGGGGACGATTCGACCGCCCAGGCCCGAATCAGGGACGGTGAGACCGACGACCTCGCCGACTGGCCGGGACTCGCCGTCGAGACGGGCTATGCCGACGACGTCGACGCGTATTACGATGAATTACATTCGATCACGACAGCGGCGGCCGAGACAGCAGTCCGGGAGCGCGAGCGGGCCGACGATCAGCAACTCAAACACGCGGTTCGGGCGATGGACGACTGTGAACGAACCGCCAACGAACTCGCCGAGCGTGTCGCCGAGTGGGCCGGAACCAGACTCGCGGATGCCGGTTCCGGGGTCGGGTACGCTCGTGAGTTAGTAACCGGCGAGACCAGCGACCGGGCAGAAGCTGACCTCGTCTCGCTGGCCCAGCGCGTCGTTGCCCTCGACGACGAGGCTGCCGAACTCCGTCGAACGATCGAAACGACAGCGCCGGATGTCGCGCCCAACCTCTCGGCGCTCGCGGGACCGGTGCTCGCTGCCAGGCTCATCTCGCTCGCCGGCGGCCTCGAACCGCTGGCAAAAAAGCCGAGCGGGACTGTCCAGGTGCTCGGCGCGGAGGACGCGCTGTTCGCCCATCTGCAGGGCTCGGCCCCCTCGCCGAAACACGGCATCATCTACACCCACGAGTACGTCAGCGGAACGGACCCAGCCCAGCGTGGGTCGGCCGCCCGTGCACTGGCTGGCAAACTCACTATCGCCGCACGGATCGATCACTACAGCGGCGACCGACGACCCGAGCTCGACGCTGAACTCGACGACCGGATCGAGACGATCCGCTCGCGGGGTGAAACGGAATGAGTCTGCCCGACGGCGTCACGCGTCGGTCCTTCGACGGAACGCAATCGCTGGCAACAACGGGTGAACCGGTCTACGGCGAGTCGACCAGCGAGGGGTGGCGCCAGTGGGTGCCGGATCGATCGAAACTCGGGGCGATGTTCGAGCTCGGTGTCGACACTGGGCTGGCGGGCGGCGAGACTGTGCTCTATCTCGGTGCGGCGAGCGGGACGACTGTCAGCCACGTCGCTGACTTCGCCGGGCCGACCTATGCGGTCGAGTTTGCCCCCCGCCCGATGCGGGATCTGCTTGAGGTGGCTGCCGACCGCGATCGACTCTTTCCCCTCCTGAAGGATGCACGTGCTCCCGAGACGTACGCTCACGTCGTCGAGCCGGTCGATGCGATCATCCAGGACGTGGCGACGCGGGGGCAGGCGGACGTGGCCTTGGCCAACCGGCGATTTCTCACCGACGACGGGCGGCTCATCATGGCAATCAAGGCCCGAAGCGAGGACGTCACCCGGGAGCCGGATGCCGTCTTCGCGGACGTGATCGACCGGCTGGAGACCGGCTACGAGATCCTCGACCGCCAGTCTCTGGAGCCCTATCACGACGATCACCTGGCCGTGATCGCTCGTCCCCGCTGAGTTGCTGCCGTACCGATTCGATACGCCGTTCCGTCGGGGAACAGAACCCTTTAGCCGGCCCGAATCTAACGCTCGTAGCGATGGAGACGGCTTCGGAGAGTCCGTTTACGGAGCTGGGAACGCTGGGTATCGAAGAGGAGTTCTTCGTCGTTGATGAGTCCGGCCGGCCGGTCTCTGGAACTGACACACTCGTCTACGACACCGAACCGCCGGCGATCCTCGAGGACCGCCTCGACCACGAGCTGTTCAAGTTCGTGATCGAGTCACAGACGCCGATCATCGAGGAGCCGGGGGACGCTGCAGCCATGCTCGCCGCTGTCCGCGGGGCGCTCGTCGAGCACGCACGCGAGCACGGATTCGGTATCGCCGCGGCTGGATTACACCCCGGTGCCAGATGGCGGGAGCTCGAACACGCCGAAAAGCCCCGATATCAGTCACAACTCGATCGAATCCAGTACCCACAACACCGGAATACCACCGCAGGCCTTCACGTTCACGTCGGCGTCGATGACGCCGAGAAGGCGGTGTGGATCGCCAACCAACTCCGGTGGCATCTGCCGATCATCCTCGCGCTATCCGCTAATTCGCCGTACTGGAACGGGTTCGATACTGGGCTGGCTTCGGCGCGGGCAAAACTTTTCGAGGGGCTGCCCAACACCGGCATGCCGACGGCGTTTGATTCGTTCGCGGCCTTCCAGCGGTTCGAACGACGGATGATCGAGACAAACTCGATCAGCGATCGGGGGGAACTCTGGTTCGACGTGCGCCCACACACGGAGTATGGGACTGTGGAGGTGCGCACGGCCGATGCCCAGGCCGACATCGACCGCGTGCTGGCGCTCGTTGAGTACGTCCACGAACTCGTCCTCGATTTCGCCGCGCGATACGAGGACGGCGAGCGCGGCCAACCGATTCGCCGAGAACTGCTGGACGAAAACAAGTGGCGCGCGATCCGGCACGGCCGGGACGCCTCGTTCATTACTCGCGATGGTGCGGACACGATCGATCTCACAACGGCCATCGAACGTGATGTTTCACGCCTCACTCTGGACCGCGTCGCGCCGTTCTTGGCCGGCGAGAGCGGTGCAACCCGTCAGCGTCGTCGACATGAAGAGGGTGTCGACGCGCTGTACTCGTCGTTGCTGGTCGAAGATCCCCGGTGAGCCGAGCTATCTGAGGCGAGGACTTTTCACTTTCTGGACCTCCCGTCCTTATAGAGGCAACAGTATGGAGGACGACACCACCGACGAGGAGCACACTGATAGCGACGTTCGGTCGCGACTGGAGGAGGGGGCAGACCGGGCCGTCGAAGAGTTCGACGAGCGGCTGATCGACGTGCTGTCGTGGGTTCTGGATACGGAGACGCGCGCCAGACTCTACGTTCATCTGCGGGCCACCCCGGAGCAGACGAGCGAAGAGATCGCGAGCGGGACCGGATTGTACCCGAGTACCGTCCGGGAAACACTGGCCAACCTCCACGCCGAGGACATCGTCACTCGTGAGAAACGCGAACACGAGGGGACCGGAAACAACCCCTACGAGTACAGCGCGATCGCGCCGAGCGAACTCGTCACCGACGTGATCGGGGAGATCCAGGACGAGTTAAACACCGTCGTCAACCTGGACGCCTACCTGAGTGACGAGAACGAAGAGACGAACGAACCCGTCACGATAACGGTCACGGATGCATCTGAAGCAGACGATACTGGCGAAGCTGAGCCGAGTGAGGATGTCGACGACTAGATAGTGTCGACCGGTCACGTCGTGACACTTATGTATTGTCCGTAGTTCGGTGGATTTCCTGACCAGATAGAAACAGGTCCGCACCGAGCATCGTAGAAGCTAAATCGCCAGGCGCAGTTGCCAACGGTATGAAGGTCGCGCTGGGGGGTACGTTTGATCCGATCCACGACGGCCATCGGGCACTGTTCGACCGTGCCTTCGAACTCGGGGACGTGACAGTTGGGCTGACCAGCGACGAACTCGCTCCGACGACTCGACAGGAGGGCCGGCCCGTTCGCTCGTACGACGATCGACTCGCCGACCTCGACGCGGAACTCTTGGACTTTGCTACCGAGTACGATCGCGATTACACGATCAGAAAACTCCGGGAGCCGACCGGAATCGCAACCGAGGAGCAATTCGACGTACTCGTGGTTTCACCCGAGACCGAGACCGGGGGCAAGCGGATCAACGAGATTCGGGAGAAACACGGGCGTGATCCGCTTTCGATCGAGGTCGTCGATCACGTCACGGCCGAAGATGACAAACCGATTTCGAGTACGCGCATCGTCCGCGGCGAAATCGACGAGCATGGCAATCTCACACCGGACCGCGACGGACGCCAGCCGGCGGAGTGATCACCAGTCGGGCGCGTCGAATCCGGTTTCTTCGAGCAGTTCCTTCCAGCGTTGCTGGATGGTGAGTCGGGAGACATCGGCAGCTTCGGCGACGGCCGACTGCGAGCGCCGGTCGCCGGCAACCAGCGCGCCAACGTAGACGCTCGCCGCGAGAACTGCCCGTTTGGATCGCTTTTCTTCCGGCAGATTCGAGAGGAAAACGTCCGTGGCGCGTGACTGGGCGGTGTCACTGAGACCGAGGCGATCGGCAACGGATTCGATGGCCTCGATCCACTCTTCGTTGGCCAGTTGGTCGCGAGCGCGATACACAAGGTCGCTTTGGCGTGATGGAATATAAATCACCGCCCGGCGAAAGGTAAGTTTCATTTGATTCGGGTCGAAGGTGAAATTGCGCGCGGGTAGCCAAGCCAGGAAACGGCGTAGCGCTTAGGACGCTATCCCGTAGGGGTCCGCCGGTTCAAATCCGGTCCCGCGCACTTCTCCGCGAACAGTTCGTGAGCCGTAAATGCCAATTGAGGATTTGAACGTCGTCACGAGCAAAGCGAAGTGACGGAAGTTCACAATCCGGTCCCGCGCATTGCTGGCGGGTTCTATGACACGCTGGCCAACGAGTGCAACCCAGTGTCAGTCTTCGACGAGGCAGTAGGCGTGGCCGGGTTCGACGAGTTCGAATTCCTCATCGTCGTCGTAGTAGCCGTCGATGACAGCCCGTTCGGCGTAATAGATCCGTCCGTCGAGCGGGACGGGCGCGCTCGTGACGTCGCCGCGATTCTCGATACGCCATCGTCGCTTGCCCGTCTCCTTTTCGAGGGCGTAGACGTACGAACCGGAGGACCCGACCAGCACCGTTTCGTCAGTGACAGTCAGCGAACCGATGACGCGACCGCCGACGTTCGTCGACCACAGTTTCTCGCCACTTTCGGCGTCGAGCGCGTAGACGTTGTGATCCGAACTCCCGACGTAGACAACGCCCGCGTTCGGATCGGCACCTGGATTCGACATCACGATGTCTCCGGTCTCGAACGACCACAGCTCCTCGCCGTCCGTGACGTCCAGACAGTAGACGTGGTCGTCCCAGGAGCCGACGAAGACGCGGCCGTCGAACGTCGGGGCCGTGCCCTTGACCTGTGCGCCGTGGTTGAACTCACCGTCAGCCTTGGTTTTGCCGTCTGGCCCTCCCTCCGGACCCGTCTGAAACTTCCATTCGAACTCCAGACACGGAAATTTCCAGCAGTAAACGACGCCGTCGTTCGACCCGGAGATGAGCCGCTCCTCCTGGAGGTCGATCGTCGCCGAGGGATGTGGTTGACCCCACATGCGATCGTCGACGTGGATCGGCTCGCCGGTCTCGGCGTCGATGGCCCACAGCGCCCCGGAGGACGGGTCCCAGTACTCGGCGACGACGTAGAGAATGCCCTCGTAGTATGCTGGACTGGAGCCGATAGCCAGCGCGCCGGCGAGATCCTCCGACGTAGTGTGCCACTCAGGTTCGCCCGATTCAACGTCGAGCGCGTAGAGGTCGCCGTTGTAGCCGCCGATGTACGCGGTGCCATCCACGATGGCCGCCGAGCCGTGGAATCCCTTCTCCGTGGCGTTCGTCTGGGTCGACCAGTCCATCTTGCCCGAGGGTGCGTAGGATTCGACGCGACCGGTATCCCCGGCGAAGAGGATCTGCTCGCCGTCCGGTGTCGGGACCGGACTGGATTTGGCGGCGGTGTGACCGACGTAGTTGATCGGGAACGTCCAGTTGACCGAGACTGAATCGGGGACGGTCTCCTCGGGATAGTAACCGAGTCGCCGGAGCCCCCCTCGCCACATGCGCACATCGCCGTTCGGATGACTCCGGTACTCGGCGTTCGTCTCTTCGACATCGATCGGACATGACTGGAGTTCCCCAGCCCCCTTGTTTCCGCCGAGTGGCAGCGTACACCCGGCCAGCCCTGCTGTCACAGCAGCGCCGCCGGCACGGAGCAGCTTCCGTCTCGATGGCGTCGCTGTGGCGGGCTCCTTGTTTGGTTGCCGATCCGCTCGGTTCATTACTGTCCTATCTCGACGGGGACGATGCAAAAAAGATCACGGAATCGGGTCTGGGTGGTTGCATGCTGGGTACGGACCGACAGCCGGACGGGTTTTCAGTCAGAGGTCGTCACTGCATCCGGATAGCAACAGCCAAAGGTCGATGCCGACTACGAACGGCCGTGCAGATTGTGGGCTATCGACCGCGTGTCGAGGAATCAGCCGCGCTCCTGGTGAGTCGCGACGCCGATGTCCAACGCATCTGGCTCGAACCCGGTGGCGAACTCGCGTACACCCTGGCGAACCGCCACTGTGCAGGGACGGTCGACGACGGGACGCACATCGCTTGTGATAATGCAACGGCCCCGTACTGTTCGAGCCATACCGACCGCTGGCCGTGTGCTCGGTGTCAGGGGGAGTGCACGCTACCAGTAGCATCCTGTCGTGAGGAACATGCCATCTATCTCGCGGCGTTCGCGCCGGACGCGTTCAAGGTCGGCGTCACCCGCTCGTGGCGACTCGAAACCCGTCTCCGCGAGCAGGGGGCCGATCGTGCGGCACACATACGAACCGTCGAAAACGGTCGAACCGCCCGCCGGATCGAACGCGATATTGCGACCGCTGTCGGCGACAGCGTCCGGGTCGACCGCAAGCGGCGGGGACTTCATCGGACCGTCGATAGTGACGCCTGGGAGCGACTACTCGCGGACTTCGAAGTCATCGAGCGCTTTGCCTTCGAGCACGGGCTGGAGCTCACGGAGCGACCGGTCGCGGAGACGTTGGCAACGGGGACGGTTCGCGGGACCAAAGGGCGGGTGCTGGTCATCGAATACGGCGGGAGTACCTATGGAGTGGATATGCGGGACCTAGTCGGATTCGAACTGCACGACGGCAAGACCGATCGAAATCTGCAGGCAAGCCTCGGCTCGTTCTCGTGATGGACAACGCGAACGGCCGCTCGCCTTTTCAGTCGACATCGGACGGCAACGCTTTTCCGACGCCATCGCAAATTTCGCCCCATGACGGACGACGCCGAGGAGCCGACTGAATCGGATGGAGAATCAGGCGACGACGAACAGTCGTTCCGTGAGCGTGTCGAGGAGATCCGCCAGGAACGCGCTGAGGAAGGGAGCGAGGACATGGACATGGAGGATCGACGCGAGCGCATGGAGGAGGCCATGGGTGGCGGCGGTCCCGGCGGTATGGGTGGCGGCAACCCGTTTGCCCAGATGATGAGCGGCATGATGGGTGGCGGACCGGGCGGTCCCGGCGGACGTGGCCCCGGGCAGATGGGTCCTGAAGACGAGAGCGAGACCGGCGGGAACGAGGAACTCACCCGGGAAGTTCGCAAGCTCCGGGACGAAGTCCACGACGTGCGACGGGAACTCGGACGGATAGCCGACGCCCTCGAAGAGTAGCCGGTTGTCCTGCCGTTTCGTCGAGAATGTCACATTCCACGCGGTATACGTTATTTTCCGCTGATCGAAACGACTATTGGCTCGCTCGTTGCATATAAACCACGTAGATGGAGTCTTCCCGTCCGCGGTCGTGGATTCCGATAGTGGGGTTCGCCATCTTGCTGATCGGTAGTAGCGTCGCGGTCGGGGTCTGGGTCAGTGCTGACTCTCAAGCCCCGAACTTTGCGGGGTCCGTCAGCGAGCGATACGATTCCCTCGATGGATTTTCAGCCGAAAAGCGGACTGTGATCCATCGTGAAAACCGGACGTTCCGCTCGCTGGATCAAGTCTCTCGACGGCCGGGGACGGGGCAGTTTCGCATCGAGGACATCACGGATAATCTGACGGCTCGGGAAATACAGGTCTCCGATGGGAACACGCTATGGATCTATACGCACGGCGAGAGCGAAGCGAAACGGATCGACGGCGTGAACACCTCTCGATCGCTCCCGTCGCGTCTCGATCGATTGTTTTCGGTTGTCGAACGCGGGGCTTCGGCGGACGGGACCACCCACGACATTGAACCACTGCCTTTCGTGCCGGAAGGAAGCGACCGGACGGATGGAACCGCCGGATCGATGGCAGTGAGTTACGAGGGGGTCGAAACCGTCGACGGTAGGCCGACGTACGTGTTGTCTCTACACTCCAACGCCACCACGGCGGGCGTCGTCGAGGACTTCGAGCAACGATTGTGGATCGACAAGGAGTGGTACGTTCCGCTCAAGCGGACGACCGAGTACGTCCGGGACGGCGACGCCGTTTCGATAACCGTCTCGTACCGAAACGTGACGTTCAATCCAGGCTTGCCCGCGGACACGTTCCAGTTTGACCCGCCATCGAACGTGACTGTCGTCGACGCCGATAGCACACGACAGGAGCAGTTCGTCGATATCGCCGGTCTCCGTGCTGTCGCGTCGTTTTCAGTTCCAGATCCGGACGTTCCCGAAACGTTCCGGCTGGTCGAAGCGACACAGACTGTGACCGACCGCGTCCGAAGTATCGGCCTCAAGTATGCGAACGAAACGGCTGTCCTGTCGGTCTCGAAGAGTAACCTCACCGGATACGTCCCGAATACGGACGGACAGGCGGTACCGGTCGGCGACTACGATGCAACGCTTCGCAACCTTGGCACCGAGTTGCGCGTCTCCTGGACGACGCCAAACGCCCGGTACTCGGTTGCCGGGAGCGGCGTTTCGAAGTCGGTACTCGTTGAGTTCGCCCGTTCCGTCGCAAGAGCGGACTCCTGACTGCCTTCTCGGCCGGCCGTGAGTCCCTGCAATCCCCACGTAAGCCAGTCGCTCTCCAATTCGCCACGAGCGGGCCGGCGAGGCTTGAATCACGTCCAGACGTGCTCGCTTCATTGTGCGCGACTGGTCTCCGTCAAACCCTTTCGCCGACGCACAGCAGACGCTCGCGAGTTTGCGAGCGCCAGAGAGAGCGGGCCGGAAGGGATTTGAACCACGCCGAGACATTCCGGGTCGCTCGCTCCGCTCGCTTCCCGGGCTGTGACTCGTCTACTTCAAATCCTTCCTCTTGGTGAATACACGAGCCGCTCGAAATTTGAGCGGCGCGAGAATGTCACGGGCCGGAAGGGATTTGAACCCCTGACCGTCTGATTAAGAGTCAGACGCTCTGCCGGACTGAGCTACCGGCCCCAAGCACTCATGAGTTTCGTCGGGCGATTCAAATACGTTTCCTTTCGGGCTGGGCAGTCGCACTCGGGCGGCGGCTTCGGGGAGTTTTTCGAATCGAGAACAACCTCGATGATATAAGAGTCTGGGATCCCTCGGTTTCGTCACTATGAGTAGCGGAATCACGATGGCGACAATGTCTTCGTATGCTATCTTGGGGTGTGGAAGTGTCGGCCACGCCGTCGCGGAAGAACTCGAAATGGAAGGCAAAGACGTCCTCATTTTGGACCGCGACGAGAGCCGCGTCGAAGCCCTCCGAGATCAGGATCTCAATGCCAAGACCGCGGACATCCGTGACGAGTCGATCGTCGACGAACTCGCCGACCGCGACGTCGTGTTGATTCTCTCTTCGGACGTCGAGGCCAACGAGGTCGCCGTCGAGAACCTCCGGACACACAACGACGAGCAGTTCATCGTCGCCCGTGCATCCGATCCGGTATCTGCGGATGATCTTTCGGAACTCGGCGCGAACGTCGTCATCAATCCGTCTGCAGTGATCGCCGATTCGGCACTCCGCGCACTCGAAACCGGCGAACTCGAACATAAAGCCCGCCAGCTCGCTGCCGTCATTGACTCGACCGACGAACGGATGGCGATCTTGATCCATCGCGGCCCCGATCCGGACTCGATCGCCAGTGCGGTCGCACTGCAGGCCATCGCCGAACACCGTGACGTCGAGGCGGATGTCATCTACGAGGGTGAGATCGGACATCACGAAAATCGCGCGTTCGTCAATCTTCTCGGTCTCGAACTCGTATCGAGCGCGTCGGTCGACCTCGCTGATTACGATACGTCCGCCCTTGTCGATTATGCGAAAAGCGGCGAACTCTCCTCGAACGTTTCCGGGCCGATCGACATCGTCATCGATCACTACGAGGTCGAAACCGAGATGGACGCTGAATTCACGGACGTCCGGCCCAACGTCTCGGCCACCTCGACCATCCTCACGAAATACGTCCAGGAGTTCGATCTCAGCCTCGATCAGGAAGTCGCTACCGCGCTTCTGTATGGCATTCGCGCCGAGACGCTGGACTTCAAGCGCGACACGACGCCGGCTGATCTGACTGCCGCTGCCTATCTGTATCCGTTCGCGGATCACGACACCCTCGAACAGGTCGAATCGCCGAGTATGAGTCCGGAGACGCTGGACGTCCTCGCCGAGGCGATCCGGAACCGACAGGTCCGCGGCAGTCACCTGGTCTCGAACGCGGGGTTCATCCGTGACCGCGACGCCCTCACCCAAGCCGCTCAACAACTCCTCAATCTCGAAGGGATCACGACGACTGCGGTGTTCGCTATCGCCGACGACACGATCTACCTGGCCGCCCGCTCGAAGGATATCCGGATGAACATCGGGAACGTCTTAGAGGAGGCCTTCAGCGACATCGGCGAAACCGCCGGGCACTCCACAGATGCCAGCGTCGAAATCCCACTCGGTATCTTTACCGGGATCGAAACGAGCGACGACAATCGGGACACTTTGCTCGAACTCACTGAAGAAGCCGTTCGGTCGAAGCTCTTCGAGGCGATGGGCGTCGAAGGAAGCGACAGTTCAAACGGAAGTTGAGCCGAAAATACGCAGTCACGCGACGATGTCTTCACTGGAGCCGTCAGCTTCAGTCCCGTGAACGTGCTCGACGATGTCGTTGACGATGACGACGTCACCCACAGCCTGTACCCAGCGATACGGGACGATCGCCCCGCGGGCACTTGCCGTCTCGGCGTTGAACAGTTCCGTATTTAGCTGGTGGAGGGCAAGCCCAGTGACGGCTTCGGCGTCGAGATCAAGGCGTAGATCCTCGATTTCGCCCACGTAGACGCCGTTGCTCGAATACACCTCTCGCCCCACCAGTGATGTGATCTCCTGTGGTGTTGCCTCTGGGTCGATCGACATATACGGATCGTAGGGAGGGGGTCCCTTAACTTTTGGCAGAGCGTCAGACACCCGGCGTCTCCATGACGTCGGGGAACGCTTTTGCGCCGGCCGCCCGGATTCCCGGTATGGTTTCGGAGTTGTTCGACCCGGATCGATGGGACCCGATCGAATCGTTTGACTTTTCGGACATCACGTATCACCGGGCACGCGACGTCGGCGCCGTTCGAATCGCCTTCGACCGCCCCGACGTGCGAAACGCCTTCCGGCCCGAGACGGTTGACCAACTCTCCACTGCGCTCGACCACGCCAAGCGCCAGGCCGATGTCGGCACCGTCCTGCTGACCGGCAACGGCCCCTCCTCGCAGGACGGCGGCTGGGCGTTTTCCGCGGGCGGCGACCAATCGATTCGCGGCGACGCCGGCTACGAGTACGCTGAGGACGGTGACCCGGACGAACGTGACGGCCAGGAGGCCCCTCGCCTGCACATCCTGGAGGTCCAACGCCAGATCAGACACATGCCAAAACCCGTCGTCGCGGTCGTGCCCGGCTGGGCAGTCGGCGGCGGGCACTCGCTGCACGTGATCTGTGACATGACGCTCGCCAGCGAGGAACACGCGAAGTTCCTCCAGACCGATCCCGATGTGGGGAGTTTCGACGGCGGGTTCGGATCTGCCTATCTTGCCCGCCAGGTCGGCCAGAAGAAGGCCCGCGAGATCTTCTTCCTCGGAAAGACCTACGATGCCGAGGCAGCCGCCGATATGGGCATGGTCAACGAGGTCGTCCCCCACGAGGAACTGGAGGAGACGGCCCTGGAGTGGGCCGAGCGTATCGAAGGCAAGTCCCCAACCGCGATGCGGATGCTCAAGTACGCCTTTAACCTCCCCGAGGACGGCATGGTCGGCCAGCAGGTGTTCTCGGGGGAAGCCACACGCCTTGCGTACATGACCGACGAGGCGCAGGAAGGCCGGGACGCCTTCAACGAGGGGCGGGAACCGGACTTCGACGAGTACCCCTGGCACTACTAAACGACCTTTTTACGTCGGTGGGTTCGCAAGCGAACCCCCCTCGCAAAAAGCTCGATCAAAAACTCCTGCTGGCTCGTTGCTCACGGTTTCACCGTTCGCGTTTCCGAGACGCTCCCGCTGGTCGCGTCTCGTCCACTCGCCAGCAGTGAAACGGCTCGCCGGGGCGAGCCGTATGCTCAAAGCTGTCTGTCTCGGTGTTATTTCGATGACGCGCTCCGGTACCTTAACACGGACGCGGCCCCGAAACCGACCTAATGAGTAGGCCAGCGGCAGACGTCTCCAAGCGGAAAGCGTGGGTGATGGCCGCCAGACCGCACACGCTCCCGGCCGGGACCGCGCCGGTCATCGTTGGCGTCGGCGTCGCCGTCCACGACGGCGTCTTCGCCCTCTTCCCGACACTCGCGGCGCTGGTCGGCGCACTCCTGATCCAGATTGGCACCAACTTCGCCAACGACTACTTCGACGCCATAAAAGGGGCCGACACGGACGAACGCGAGGGCTTCACCCGCGTTACTTCGAGTGGCCTGATCGAACCCGACGAGGTCAAGCGCGCAATAATCGTCACGTACGGGCTGGCGATCGGCGTCGGGCTGTATCTCGTAGCGATCGGCGGCGTGCCGATCCTCTTCGTGGGGCTCTCCGGGATCGCCGCCGGCATCCTCTACACTGGCGGTCCGTATCCGTACGGCTACTACGGGCTGGGCGATCTGTTCGTGTTCGTCTACTTCGGCGTCTTTGCCGTGGTCGGGACATACTACGTCCAGGCAGCGTCGACGATGGCCGACCTGTTCCCGCTGTGGGTGCCGAGCGGGACGGTCAGCCTTGCGGTCGTCGTCGCGAGCCTGCCGGCCGCGACGCTCTCGACTGCCATTTTGAACGTGAACAACATCCGCGACATCGAGACGGATCGCAAGGCCGGCAAGCGGACGCTCGCTGTCATCCTGGGCGAGCGACTGAGTCGCCTCGAATACGTTTTCATGATCGGGACGGCGTACGTTGTCCCGGTCGTCTTCGCATTCGATTCCGACTTCGGATTGCCGGCGTTGCTCCCGCTATTGACGTTTCCACTTGCCGTCTCAGTCACACAGACCGTCCTGACTGAATCGGGGGGCGACATCCTCGATCCAGCACTCGAACGGACCGGCCAGGTGATGGTTGCCCACGCCGTGCTGTTCGCGGTCGGACTCGCCCTGCCGCAGGTGATCTGATGGAGGTCGACCCCGTTTCGTTGCCCCTCGCCTCGCCGCTCTCGACGGCTACTGGCACGATCGAACGCCGGGAGGGCTTTCTCGTCAGGCTCGAAGACTCACCGGGGATTGGCGAGGCGATGCCACTCCCTGGATGGACAGAGTCACTTGAGGACTGTCGGGACGCACTTCGGCGGGCGACGTCGGTGGCCAGGGAACGTGGAGTTGACGCGGCACTCGACGGCCTTGATCCGATAGAGACGCCGGCAGCGCGCCATGGACTCGATCTCGCGATCGCCGACCGCCATGCTCGCGAGGCTGGGCAGCCGCTGGCGGCGTCTCTGGATCCGTCCTCAAGTCAGTCCGTCCCTGTCAACGCAACCGTCGGGGACGGGTCCCCCGAAGAAACGGCCGAACGGGCATCAGCGGCCATCGATGCGGGATTCGAGACGGTCAAGCTCAAGGTCGGTGCTCGCTCGATCGGCGAGGACGTTTCCCGCGTCCGGGCGGTCCGTGATGCGATCGGCCCGAAACCGGAAGTTCGCGTCGACGCGAACGCTGCCTGGACGGTCGCTGACGCGCGCCGGGCGATCGACGGTCTGGCACCCCTCGACGTCTCGTACATCGAACAGCCGCTGGCCGCCGATGATCTCGACGGTCACGCTGCGTTGCGGGATCGCGGCGTCGAGATCGCACTCGACGAGTCGCTTCGCAAGCGAACCCTGGACGAAATTCTCGCGGTGGAGGCGGCGGATATCCTCGTCCTGAAACCGATGGCAGTGGGCGGGATTCGACGGACGCGGTCTCTGGCGGTCGAGGCGAGACAGCAGGGCATCGATCCGGTATTTTCGACGACGATCGATGGGGTCTTCGCCCGGACCGCTTGCGTCCACCTGGCGGCGAGTCTGGGGATCGAGCAGGCTTGCGGTCTCGCGACGGCCGACCGACTCGCGGACGATTTCGCGCCCGATCCTGCACCGGTTCTCGACGGCCGGATGCCCGTGCCCGATAGTCCCGGCATCGGGTTCGACCTCGATCGTCTTCAGACACCGGACGAATGACCTTCGAAGAATCTGAGAATCGTAGCGCCGTTCAAGTGTTGCGGGGTCTGAGGACATGCTAATGCGAACGCTCGACGCCTGGCCCCAGGTCGATCCACTGACTGCGCGCGCGAGTTCGACCCCCGATCGAACCGCAGTCATCGAGTCGGAAACGGGGGAACGTTGGACATACGAGGCGCTATTCGACGAAGCGGACTGGCTGGCGGGCCGGATCGAAACTGCCTGTGAGGGACGGCCCGACCGGCTCGGAATCGCCATGGAGACGGGGATCGATTTCGTCCGGGCGACGCACGCAGCCTGGCGACTCGGGACGGCGATCGTGCCGCTTGACACCCGCGAGCCGACTGAGCAACTCGAGTTCCTCGCCGAGAAGGCAGCCGTCGACGCCATCGTCGCGACGGATCGAACTGCCGAGCCGATCGCTGATATCGACGGATGCCCTCGCTTCAGTGTCGATGAGACGGACACCTCCGGGGTCGAGACGCTCCCGTCTCACGATGGTGGAACAGCCCCACGGGCGCGATACCCGTCGGATACCCATCTCATCATGTTCACATCGGGGACGACCGGCGAGCCGGCGGGCGTGAAACTTACGCTGACAAATCTCTTTGCAAGCGCGATCGCATCGGCGTTCCGACTGGGCCTCACTCGCGAGGATCGATGGCTGGTTTCAGTCCCGATGGTGCACATGGGTGGACTGGCACCGTTGATCCGGTCGACGTTGTACGGAACGAGTGTCGTCCTCCAGCGCGAGTTCGAACCGGCCGAGACCGCAGCAGCGATCGAGGATTTCGACGTGACCGGCGTCTCGTTCGTCCCGACGATGCTTTCCCGACTGCTCGAGGCGGGGTGGTCGCCGCCCGAATCACTCCGGTTCGTGTTGCTGGGTGGGGCCGCCGCGCCCCGGGACCTCATCGAACGGAGCGAGAAAGCCGGGGTGCCGGCGTATCCGACCTACGGGATGACCGAGACAGCGTCCCAAGTGGCGACCGCGACGCCCACGCAAGCCTTCGAGAACCCGGGCACGGTCGGCCAGCCGCTCATGTTCACGAAGGTCGCGATCATCGACGACGGCGCGTCGTCCCCGCCGGGCGAGACCGGCGAGATCGTCATCGACGGGCCGACTGTGACGCCTGGCTATCTCGATGACGACGCGACACGCCGTGTCTTCGACGAGCGTGGCCTCCATACGGGCGATCTCGGCTATCGGGATAGCGACGGCCGGCTCTACGTCGTCGGGCGGATCGACGACCGGATCGTCACCGGTGGCGAGAACGTCGATCCAAACGAAGTGCAATCGGTCATCGAATCACACCCGGGTGTCGCCGAATCAACCGTCGTCGGCATCCCCGACGAGGAGTGGGGCGAACGCGTCGGCGCGCTCGTCGTCCCCGAGAACGGGACCGAGCCGGCACCCGACGAGATCGAATCGATCTGTCGGGACGAACTCGCATCGTTTAAAGTGCCAAAGTCCATCGCCGTCAGCAAGACGATCCCCCGGACGGTCTCGGGGACGGTCGATCGCGAAACCGTCATCGAGCGGATTCGCCACGGCTGATCGACCGCGACCGTGCGGGCTCTGTGTATTCTCGACGGACGCTGTCCCGACACCGATTGCCACCGGTGTCTATCGTCATGTGGTCCGCTGGAGGCGCGCCATCGCGTCCCACGCCGGGTCACTCGCCGGCGGTTCGACCCGTTCTCCGTCGAGGACGACCCCCGGTGATTGACTACCGGCGTCGCGCACCGACCCGATGATCGCCGCCGGCGTGCCGCGTGATTCGAGGGCGGCAACGACGTCTTCGGCCGCCGATGGTGGGGCCGTAATGAGAAGGCTTCCCGCGCTTGTCACGGTCCACGGATCCACGTCAATCCCATCACAGACAGCCTCAACTCCCGGTTGAACCGGCGCAGCCTCCCGTTCGACAGCAAACGTGACGTCGGCCCCTGTCGCCATCTCGGCGAGGCCGCCGACCACGCCACCTTCCGTCGCGTCGTGCATCGCCGTCAGGTCGCCTGCGGCCGCTGCCGTCGTCGCGTCGGCGACACCTCGTATGTCCGTCACGCGCTCCTGGGCGGTCGCGACCGTCTCTGCGGGGAGATCGAGCGCTTCGGGAAACAACGTCCCGAACAGGCCGGCCGTCTCCGCGCCCGGTCCGGTCGCGAGCACGATCGCGTCACCCGGATTTGCGCCGTCCGGTCGAACGATATCGTCCGGATCACCAACCCCGAGCGCCGTGGCCCCACCGACCCAGGAGTACTCGACACCTTCGTATCGGGCCGTGTGTCCCGAGACGATGCTGACGCCCAGATTCTCCGCATGGTCGGCCATCCCTCGCCAGGTTTGCCCCAGTTCGTCGTCGCTCATCTCCGGTGGGAGAGATAGCGAAACGGTCGCATGGGTCGGTGCGATCCCGGAGACGGCGACGTCCGTCAGGACGATATCGAGGGCCAGTCGACCGGCCCGTTCGAACCCGAGTGCGGGGAGAATCGAGATCGGATCGGTCGCTACCACGAGTGCGCTTTCGTCGATCGAGAGCACGCCGAAGTCGACGCCGTGCTGTGGGCCGAGTGTCACGTCGTCTCGCCTGGCCCCGAGGTGTGGCGCGATGACGGCGTCGAACGTGTCGGTGTCGATCTTGCCGCGGTCGGGCATACGTGAGGTCGGCAGTCACCGGACAAGTGTGTCTTGCTTTTCGACGAGGGGGCTGCTCGCGGACCGTCACGGTTCGCGGGTGCCGACCACGGTCACGTCAGCGGCGTCGATCCCGAGGGTGACGGTGTCGCCAGTCGGTTCGGACCGGGTCTTCGCCAGCAGTGCCTGCCCGTTCCAGTCACAATGCACCCGGTAGGTGTCCCCGAGGAACTCGACGTGTTCGACGTTCGCGGCAAGGGTCACGTCTCCATCGCCGAGTGTGACGTCCTCGGGACGGACACAGACGATCACCTGGGATCGCGTCGGGAGTGTTCTCTCAAGCGTGAGCGTCGTTTCACCAAGTGACATTTGTGGTGGGTCACGCCCTTCGATTGTCGCGTCGAAGACGTTGTTCTCGCCCATGAACTCGGCGACGAACCGGGTCGCCGGGTTGTGGTAGACCGCCTGTGGCGTCCCGACCTGCTCGACGTGACCGTGGTTGACGACGGCGATCCGGTCGCTGATCGCCAGCGCCTCTTCCTGATCGTGGGTGACGTATACTGTCGTAATGTCGAGTTCGCGCTGGATCTCCCGGATACTGACCCGTAGTCGCTCGCGCAATCGCGCGTCCAGCGCCGATAGCGGTTCGTCGAGCAAGAGGACGTCCGGTCCGGGGGCAAGCGCACGCGCGAGGGCGATGCGCTGTTTCTGGCCGCCGGACAGCGACTCGGGGGTTCGATCACCCATGCCGGCCATGTCGACCAGTTCCAGCATCGCCGCCACTCGCTTATCCGGATCGGCGTCACCCGGTGGCGACCGATACCGGAGGCCGTAGGCGACGTTTTCCCGGACCGTCATGTGGGGAAACAGCGCGTAGTTCTGGAAGACGATTCCGATATCGCGGTCTTCGGGCGCACGGTCCGTGACGTCAACCCCGCCGATCCGGACCGTGCCCGCGGACGGCGTCTCGAAGCCGGCGAGCGTCCGGAGCGTCGTCGTCTTGCCACACCCGGAGGGACCGACGAGCGTGAAGAACTCGCCGTCCGCGACCGAGAGAGTCACGTCCGAGAGCGCGGTCACATCGCCGAAGGTGACCGAGACGCCGTCGAGTTCGACGCCCGCGGATACGGACCTCTCACCCATCGTATCGCCCTCCGACGCGGTCGATGACGACGAAACTGATGGCTGTCACCGTCAGCAGGACGGTCCCCATCGCTGTTGCTGCCCCCAGACTCGGCCCGAGCGATCGGTTGCCGACGTAGCGTTCGAGCGCGACCGGCATCGTGTAGCTGCCGCCACCCTCAGAGAGCAGCACGGTCGAGTCGAACTCGCCGATGCTGATCGCAAACGCGAACGCCGCGCCGGCAAGCAGTGCGGGGACGATCAACGGGACCGTCACGGTGACCAGCGCCCGAACTCGCGACGCCCCGAGTGATCGGGCGGCCTCGGAGAGCCGGTCGTCGAGACCCGCGAGCGCTGGGGTGACAGTGCGGGAGACGAACGGATAGGCGGCTACGGCGTGGGCCGCGACGACGGCGACCGGCCCCGTGACGGTGAGCCGGTGACCGAACACGGGGACGCCGAAGACGAGCGTCTGTAACAACCCGAGGCCGACGACGATCCCGCTGACGGCGATCGGTGCGCTCAACACCGCCTCGGCCAGGCGACCGCCTCGCCCCTCACCTGTCGCGATTATCGACACGATGACGCCCATTGGTACGGCAAGCGCTAGCGTCCCGACGGCAAAAAGCAACGAATTCCCGATCGCCGGCAACGGCTTGATCGTCCCGACCGCAGCCGAGGCCTGCTGGGCAAGGAGGAACTCGTAGTACGCGAGCGTAAACTCCCCGCCCGGTCCCGTGATGCTCTCCAGGATGAGACTGACCACCGGCCCGAGAAAGACGACCGCCGCGACGATTCCGTAGGCGAACACAGCGAGGCGGTGGGGATCAGTCAGCGTCCTCGCGCCCGCCACGAGCGGCCTGCGTGACTGGGTTGTGCCACCCGAACGGATAACGACCTGTGCGGCCTCGTAGCGGAGATAGAGATACATCAACCCCAAGGAAATCAGCGTTTCCAGAACCGCCAGCGCCGCCGCCTCTTCCAGCGCCAGCGACTGGACTTTCGCGTACAGCCAGACCTCGACCGTCTGGAGTTCAAGCCCGCCCAGCGCCAGCACGATCGGGAAAGACATAAACGAGAAGATAAACGCCAGCAGGCCGGCGGTCAGCACTGACGGACGCAACTGCGGTGCGACGACGTCCCGAAACGCCCGGAGCGGCGACGCGCCCATGGCCCGGGCCGACTCGATCTGCTGGGCGTCGATCCCTTCCCAGGCTGCTGTCACCAGGCGCGTGACCAGCGGCGCGTTGTAGAAGGCGTGGGCGACGATCACGATCGGCAACGAAAACAGGAATTCGATCCGCTCGAATCCCATCGCGGCCAGAACGTCGTTCAACACGCCAGTCTGTCCGAACATCGCCTGGAACCCGACCGCCACGAGGATCGACGGCAGGACGAACGGAACGATCGTCAGTGACCTGAGTGTTTCTCGGCCCCGGAACTCGTAGCGCGCGAGCACGTACGCGCCGGGCAGCCCCAGCGCGACACTGGCGAGCGCCGAGAGGCCGGCCTGGTAGGCCGTGAACCCGAACAGCCCGAACTCCACCGCCGAAAGCGGGACACCGTTGCGGATCCAGGCGAGAACTCCCGACGGAACGCCGAGCGGATCGGCGAAGGCGTGATGGCCAACCCCAACATAAAACGGATCGGCGAGAATCGTTCGGATCGGTCCGAAGAAGGCACCGCCCGGATCGATCGCAGCCAGAAGGACTCGGGAAACCGGATAGTAAAACACGACGCCGAGAACCGAGAGTGTCACCACCAGCCCGGCCGGCAGGGCGAGACGATCGGCCGAGGGCTGTCGCATCGTCAGTTTGCGATCTCGCGTCGCCAGTCCTCGATCCAGCCTTCGACGTTGCCGGAGAGTTCGTCGTAGCTGAACGTGACTGGCTCGGACGGCTCGTAGGCGTACTGTGAGAACTCCGCGCCGGGATCGACGCCTTCGACGGCCGGGAACTGGACGTTCCGGACGGCGATCTCGGCCTGGGCCACCGGCGACAGCATGAAGTCCATGAACGTCCGGGCGAGGTCCGGCGCGTCCGCATCGGCGAACAGCGCCATCGCCTCGGGGTTGGCGTAGGCCTGATCGTTCAGGAAGCCGACCTGATGTTTCTGGATATCGACGCCCTCACCGTGGTAGTACACCTGGTCGGTCGAATAGGAAACCACCATCGGGGCTTCGTCGTTCATGTACGCGTTGTAGGCTGGTTCCCAGTCCGAGAGGATCGTTACGTCGTTATCGAGGAGATCCCGCCAGTAGTCGAGATAGCCATCGGGGCCCTTTTCGGCGATCGTCCAGAGGAGAAACGCCCGGCCTGGATCGGAGTTTCCGGCGTCCTGGACGATGAGATCTCCCTGATACTCCTCGCTCGTCAGCGCGTCGAAGGTCGCCGGATTCTCGACTTCGTTGCCGTTGTAGACCAGCGAGATGTATCCCGTGTCGTACGGGATCGCCCGCCCGTCGGGATCGATCTGGAGGCCCGACTTGACGGTATCGGCGCGTGTAAGGTCCTCATCGACCGTCTCGAACAGTGACTCATCAAGTTCCTGGTCGGCTCTGACGAGCTCGGCTGTGTTGAGTCCGATATAGAGGTCGGCATCGATCTCGGCACCGTTCTGCTGACGGAGAATGTACTGGTTGAGGCCACTCTCGGGGGTGGTAAACTCGACAGTCACGCCCGGATGGGCCGCCTCGAAGATGGATTTCAGCCAGTTCCCTGCGGTGTCCTTTCCGGTGAACGACGAATACGTCGCCACCTGGAGTGTGCCGCTGAATCCGCCCGTTCCAGCCGATTCCGTGTCGGTCCCGTCGTTGCCAGCACAGCCGGCAAGCGCCGTTGCGCCCACGACACTGGCTCCGGCCGTTCGAAGAAACGTACGTCGTTTCACCACCTGGTGGTTTGACTGAGTGGTATTAAACCTCTCGTGTTCGCCACAGAGAGCTGTCAACGGACAGGAAAAGGGCGATCAGCCTCGCCATCTTCGCAGTGGTCTGACATAGCCGCTCGGTATCGCCTTGGATGGCAAGCCTCGCACATCGAAGGTCAGGTTTAAGCGCCAACCTGCCCCAGGTACTGACATGAGCACTGATTCGTCGGAGTCCGATCTGTCGGAGGACGAACGACGGGGCCTCGAACTCATCCGGGAAACTGGCGGTATCCACCAGAGCGACTTCTGGAAGGAACTCGACGTGAGTTCACGCAAGGGCTCCCGGATCGTCGATTCGCTGGCCGAGCAGGATCTCATCGAACGGACCGAAACGGTCTACAATGGCCACAACACCTACCATCTGACGCCGACAGCCAAGGATCTTGACTTCTCGTTGTTGATGGCCGGCGACATGCTCTCACCGTTCGTCGGCGACGACGAAGTCGACGCCCAGAGCGGGCAGTTCACCCAGTGGCTCATGAATCTCGCCTACGAGGAGTGATCGTGTAATCGTGGGCTGATCGTCCATCTCGGAGCACGGTACCCTATCCATGGACCTGTCAAGAGCGATCGAAATTTCCCATTCACCGGACCACCAGCATGGACATCGATCGATCCACCGTCCTGGTTGGCATCCTCCTTGCCACTGGCGTGGCTCTGGTAGCCCTCCCGATAGCTGTCCCGGCGGATGTCCCGGACAACCGCGTCGAATTTTACGTCGAGGCCAACTGGAGTGACTACTCCGGGCAAACGAACCTCGTGTACGCGACCCTCAATGAGTCCGCACGTGGCGTCTTCGACGAGGCACGTCGAGCAACCCCCGAGACCATCAACCGATCGATCGCGACCGCTCCCGAATCGGTGACGCCACCGCCGGACAGTATCGAACTCTACAACGTCCAGTACGAGGGGGCGTTCTATCTCCTCCAGGCCAGACATCTCACTTCCGAGGCTGATTTCCTGACTCAACAGGCCCCGCGCTTTGGCTCGATGGCTGTTGGATTCCTGTTGGTCGTTGGGGCGGCCTACTGGCGCTTTGAAGTCTGATCCCCGGCGATCTGTGGGTGGCTACTCCCGGGTGGTATTTCGCCATTTCGTCGGCTGTCCCTGTGATATGCCACCGGTACGCTCCGGCGGAACCGGTGAACCGAAGTACGATCTTCTGACTGTGAAAACACTCGTTCGATTTACATTACATACCGTCTTTTCTTCACATGGGTCGGTGCGCGCCCGACTGTCATCGACCCGGGCGATCACACCGTGGTCGCCGTCAAACCGACATGTCACCGCGACACTCCCCCCGCGGTGAACCGGACGACGACGCTCGTCCGATGCCATCAATTGCCAGCCCGCCGGGTTTCTCCCCCACCCGGCGTTTCGCTACCACACATCGGTTCCGACTCTCCCATTGTGTTCTGCAAAGCGTTGTGGTAACTCTCCTCTCGGAAGGGTTATCCCGCACTCGGTCCTACAGTTGGTTGTAATGGCAAACGGTAAGGTTGATTTCTTCAACGACACAGGCGGCTACGGTTTCATTTCGACTGATGACGGCGACCTCGACGAAGACGAAGACGTCTTCTTCCACATGGAGGATGTCGGCGGTGAGGATCTGACAGAAGGAACTGAGGTTGAGTTCGATATCGAGTCCTCACCGAAAGGACCGCGCGCGGCGAATCTCGTTCGTCAGTAATTCTGCACTACTCGTCGCTCACCGCGACGAACCAACTACTTCGATGTTTGAGAGCTATCTGTCCGAGCCCCGGCTTCATTCCTGGCGCTCGCGAAGTCGGTTGAGAACCGCTTCGAGCGGCGGTTCAGCGTACAAAACCGTCCTCCAGCGTGATTGGGTGCCCTCGATGTCGTTGACGGTAGACACGTGTTCGTAGGCTTCGCTCACTGCCTCGGATGACGTTTTCTCGACGGCATACTCAAAGGCAGCATATACCCGCTTTCGAAGTCCTCGCGAAGCTACCCAGTACCCGACGACGAGAGCCCCACTGAAAAGCACGCCCAGCGGATCGTGGGCCTGGCCACTGGCAATCATAATCCCTGCGATCGGGACCAGAAACACGGAGAACGCGATCAACCGAAGCACTCGATAGCGCTGTCGAACGAGTCCCGCCTGTTGAGCCAGCACTGCTCGAAGCGCCTCGCTGTCCATTTCAAGTGTTGGGGCCGCGATCACCAGTGCTCGATACAGTGGTGATCCCTGAACGTCGAACCCGATCATTCCATCGCTGTTTTCGACCACCAGATACGAATCGACCCGCAGATCGACACTGGTACACAGGTGATCGAGTCGTTCGGATTCCGTCCTTGTTGGGGGTCTGACGGTCCGTAACCGTCCGGACATCCATGGTTTGCCAATCCACATCACAAACTGGTAAATCCAGATCCCGATCATGGCCGCGGCAGCGAGCCCCCAATAGTGAAAACTCACCGTAGCGATCATGACGCACCCCAGTATGGACATTCCTGCTATTGCATAGTGCTGTATCAGATCGCGGAATTCTGCTGCAACGGACTTGTCTTTGTTTCGGACTTGATCGATTGCCGGGAGAAGCGCGATTTTCGTCGATGCGATCGGGAGCAAGCCGAACATAAACAGCAATCCCAGATCGAGACTCGTCCCAAAAGATTCCGGTAGCACTTCCATCGAACCCGGGCCACCGCTCACGTCACCGAAGACCCCCCAGAAGAAAATCACCATCGCTGAAAGTCCGCCGCAAAATTCTCCATACGTAATCCACCGACGGACCCCTTCCATCGCTGTCGTCGAATCCGACGCCCGGCGGACGATCCATTGCCCGATCACATACCAGAGCCCTCCCGCGACGATTCCCAACCCCACCCCCGTGACAGCGAACACCAACAAATTCATGTATGGGATAGCGTGCTAACCACTCACAAAAACATTTCGATGAGGTGATCGAACGGCAGCGGACGCAAGCGCCGGAAGGAATGTCGTCTCGCCCATTGGGACTTTTCCGCTTCTTGGCGGAGATGAAATTCCAACGTTTGCATCTTGCCAGCAAGAGGGCTCTGTGAGTCGGGTGCTCATCCCGAGATCAACAATTCGGGAACTTTCGCCATCCGAGTCAACGAGTGTGGCGAGGAGTTGAGCCTATGAAAGCTCTGTGACGCGGGGTTCGAGGACATCTTGAAATGTATCCATCGCATCTACGCCCCATTCAATCAGTTCAGTCTGTTGCTTACCGGATAATTCGGAGATCCTTCCGTCAATCGGTTTTGGCCATTTGATCCGGCACGCCTGCTTTTCCGGTAACCGCTGCCAGACTAGTTCAGTACCCAAGTTCGATTCAATCTCCTCTCGGTCTTGCTTCAGTGTCTCAAAGATCTCCCCGTTCCGTTCCTTATCCGACGTTGATATATACAACTCGATTGAAAATTCGGGCCCCTGGTGAAACACCCAACCGAAACTGACGCCCGAAATACCGGCGCTAAATGTCAGGTATCCTCTTGTCCCCGGAGTCAGTTTGTACCAATTCGGCCGGCGCTCGGCGTATGCATCCACCAGATTTCCGAAAAATTCCGTATAGTTTTTCTCGGTTTCCGTGAGCGATTCATCGGTAATTTCTCGCTCCCAATCATTTGGCTCGACAATAACCTCAAACTCGAACCCCCGCCTTTCTGAGTCCGCAATACTCACGACACGCGGCCTGATAGCGAAGAACTTCACATCTTTCGGTCCGCTCTCGTTGAGCCATTCGAGTACACTTCGATGTTCGGGGCGGAATTCCTCAGCAAGCCACATCGTAAATCCTGCGCGTTTTCCTGCCGAATACGTCAGTAATTTGCCCAAATGATCGTGGTTCGTCTTGTTATACTGGTTCTCGATAACGATGGTCTCACCGGAATTCATTTCTCGTGCCACAATGTCCGCTGAGAAGTCTCCAACCGCTTCCTCGGCGCGTGCGTCTTCGATCTCGATTCCAAGCTCTTCGCCTAACATCTCGATGTTCTCGGTTAACCACTGCGTGAAATCACGTTCCTCGTTCTCCCAGACGGACCGAAGTTCGTGTTCGTCAATCTCAGTGATGGGATACTCCATACGTATGCTTCAGCAGCCACTCGGTATATGCTTATTTGCGACACTATCAACTGAGGCACTCTCCATATTCCCAAAGGATAGAACCTCGGAGAGCCATCTCCGCGGGCACAGGAAAGTAACATGCAGGAGTTCGAAGAAGTCTGTAACCATTCGGCAAGTGAACGGCAGGGATTACACTTTTGTGGCGAGAGTGCCTGACATTTCCGACGATTCAGACGGTCGTGTTTAGTTTAGCAGGGATCGCCTGCAACAGCCAGAAAGCCCCGAGTGGCTCCGGTCGAGGGTAGCGAGGGACCGCCGGTCCCTCGGACAGTCGGACGGCGTCGCCGTCCGACGACCTCGCTGTCTCCGGAAATCGAAGATTTCCGGGATGACGAGACGGACGAAGTCCGTCTCGAACCACGCTCCTCACTGCGTTGCGGTGTCTGCTCACGGGCGCGCAGCGCCCGTTCGCACGGGCCGAGGCGGCTCTGCCGCCTCGCGGCTTACTTCGCCCGTCTTCCCGGTGCCACTCGCCCCTTTCAGTCCCACCCGAGGCCGGTTGGTCAGCTGGCATGGGCGGGACTGAAAGGGGCGAGGCGGTCGGCGACGGCGCGCACGAGCAAGCACTGTAGCGAGGGAGCCGGCGACCGAGCGAAGCGCGCAGCCGGCGCACCGAGCGAAGCGCGCAGCCGGCGCACCGAGCCGACCGCCTCGGGGGCTTTCTGGCTGTTCCCAACCGTGACTCGCGTAACTAAACACCACCATTCAGACGGGGCAAAATCCGAGCACACTCCAACTCGAGACGACGGACGATCAAACTGTCAGGGTCTCCCCGTTTAACCTGAGCCACTCACGGCGACTCTCATAGTTTGGAATGAGGCTTCCTACAGTATTCCAGAATGCGTCGGTATGGTCGTTGTGGACTGCGTGTGCCAACTCGTGGGCCGCCACGTAATCCTGAATGCGGACGGGTGCGAGAATTAGCCGCCAATTGAGCCGAACCGTTCTATTGTCATACTCGCCCCAACGACCATCAACCTCTCCAACCTCAATGTCGACCTCTTCGAGTCCCAACCTCGGTTCGAAGTGAGACGCTCGCTCTGGAAGTTCCTCTTCAGCGCGTTTGACGAACCAGTCGACAACGGCCTGACGCTTCCGGCGAACGCTGACCTTGTCGCCATCGGCATCAAAACGGTGGACACGTAGCCAAAACGTCTGGTCGTCAAACGACAATTCGGGCTGGGGAACATCCGCTGCAACAACTTCGAGCGGATAGTGACGCCCCCGATATTGAAGCTTCTCACCAGTCAGATATTCCTTCGGATACGGTGGCCCTTCTTGGTCTTTCAGGCCGTACAGTTTCTCCAGAATCCACTCCTGCCGAGAGTCGAGTACCGACTCAACGTCGGCGGTTGTTGCGCTCATCGGCGCTGTAACGGTCAACTCCAGTGATTCGTCGATCGAGAGGCTCATCGTCTCCCGATTCTCGGACCACTCGATTGCATACGGAACGACTGTTTGGCCAATGTGGTAGTGGCGTTGTAGTCGCTTGCTCATTGGTAGTGTGCCCGCGCCAATTCGATGACGCGGTTGGTGAGTTCACGCCGTTCCTCTGCCGAGAGGTCGATTTCAGATCGATACAGTTGCCCCGTCACTTCTTTCCGCATCGTATTCTGCAGGTGAGTTCGCTCTTTCCACTCTACCTTTGTGACGAACTTCTCGACAGTCCCGACCAACTCGGCCGTGAGTTCGACAAAGTCCTCTTCGCCGAAATCGTGTTCATCCAGCACATCCTCGACCGCGTGGTAGAACGATAGGTCTGTTTCGCCCCGGAGTCCTTTGCGACGGGCAGCCTTGTCGCGTGACCGGATTTCCTCCATCAGAGTCCGCAACTCCTCGATAGTCCCCTGTTCGCTAAGCCGTCCTTCCCGGTACTTTTCGATGAGTTCCTCAAGCCGCTCTTTGAGAGACCCGTATTGCACTGGGTCCTCATCGAAGCGAACGTTGATCTCGTGCTTGATCGCATTCTGCATCTCACTCGCACGGGCCTCGTCGCTCTCTAGGTCTTCAAGTCTCGCATCAAATTCGACCTCGTCCATGATGGATACCGGTTCATCGTTCAAGATCTCGATTCCCTGCGAAGTGATGTGGTCCTGGATGAGCTCTCGGACCTTGGCCCCCGCGCCTTCGAGGTTCATCGTCTCGTCGCGATAGCGCTCCTTCGCTTTCCCGTAGATCGTGCTGAGCTGCTCTAAATCGTCGCGGTAGGGGTTGGCCATCGGGTCCGGGAGGACGATGTCCATCAGTTTCGAGAAGCGTTTGAACGCGTTCTTGAACTCGATGCGCCGGTCGTCTGGTTCGAGCGACTGCACACACTTCTCCACTGCATCGAGATCGTCAAAGAACGATACCGCCCGGTTGTGGGCTGCTTCAAGGTCCTCCTGTTTGTCTTTGACCGGTACCATCGCCCGCTCGACGTCCCTCGAGCTGAACATCGCAAGTGCCTCCTTCAGCTCGTCCGAGACGCCGTAGTAGTCGATGATGAGTCCGTGGGTCTTCTCCTCGAAGGGCCGGTTTACGCGAGCGATCGCCTGCAATAGACTGTGCTCACGGAGCGGCTTGTCGAGGTACATCACCTGAGCTACCGGCGCGTCGAAGCCCGTCAGAAGCATATCGCAGACGATGAGTAACTCAACTTCGCTGTTGGGATCGACGAACGACTCCTTGTATTGGCTCTTCTCGGAACCGCTGGGCGTCCACTGCTTGATTTGTTCTGGGTCGTTGTGCCCCTCAGAGATGACGACGCGGGACTCCGGCCCGTTCAAGCTGTCGAGTGTTTCCTTGTAGCGGATCGCCGCTTCCTTGCTCGTGGTGACGACCATCCCCTTGAACGGCTGGGGGACTTCTTCCTCGAAGTGTTCGACGATGTCCAGCGCGACCCGGTCAATGCGAGGCTGGGCCTCAGCGAGGTCCTGTGTGCGGGCGTAGCGCTTCTGAATCTCGGCCTTTTCTTCCTCAGTCTTGTCCGAGAAGATGCGATCGAACAGTCGATCCAGTGTTTCACCTTCGAGGTGGATGTCGGCGAGCCGACCCTGGTACAGGATCTCGACCGTCGCGCCGTCATCCAGTGACTGGTCGATGGTGTACGTATCGATGTAGTTGCCAAACGTTCGGCGGGTGTTGACCTCGTCCTTCTCGATGGGCGTCCCGGTGAAGCCGACGTAGAAGGCGTTCGGCAGCGCCGTTCGCATGTTGTTCGCGAGATTCTTATCCTGCGTTCGGTGGGCCTCGTCGGCCATCACGTAGATGTTCTCGTTCCGGGAAAGCACCGGGAACTCGTCGTCATCGTCCTCGTCGTCGGTCGTCTGGAACTTGTGGATGAGTGTGGTGATCGTCTCGCCGGCGTCGTACTGGAGTCGCTCGCGAAGATCCTCGATGCTCCGGGCCTTCTTCGGGTTCGGGAAGCCACAGCGTTCGAACGTCGCGTGGATCTGGTCGTTGAGTGCCCGTCGGTCAGTGACGAGCACGAGCGTCGGGTCGTCTTCGAGGCGGCGGAGCTTCAGCGCGAGAAAGAGCATCGTGAGCGACTTGCCCGACCCCTGGGTATGCCAGACGACGCCGCCGTTGGCCTCGCGCTGGCCGCGCTTGTCGATCCGTTCGAGAGCCTTCCGGACCGCCCGGTACTGCTGGTAGCGAGCGACCATCTTGATCGTCCCGCTCTGACTCTCTTCGAACACCGTGTAATGTCGGAGTTGGTCGAGTAAGCGCTCGGGTTCAAACAGCGCGTAGAGCATCCGGTACTGGTCAGGCAGGTACCCATCGAGATCGAACCGGTCGATGAGTTCGTCGTCCTCCAAGGGATAGGCGTCGCGCCAGGGCTTGTACTGGTCCTTCGGTGTCCGGTAAGTGCCCATCACCGCGCCTTCCATCCAGGTGGCGACGGAGAACTGGTTGTACCGGAAGAGTTCTTCCGCGCCCTCGGCCTCACCCTTGCGTTCGTTCTGATAGCGGCTGAGTTGGTCGAGCGCTTCGGACTTCGGTTCGGGGATCTGTGGGCTCTTGCACTCGACGACGCCGAGCGGGATGCCGTTGACGAACAACACGATGTCGGGTTTGATGACCTCGACAGGTCCCGCGACGCGGAACTGATTGAGTGCGAAGAAGTCGTTGTTTTCGGGGTTCTCGTAGTCGATGTACTGGACCGTGTAGTGTTGCTTGCCATTGCCGCGGTCCTGCTCGACGGAGATATGGCGGACGAGCTTCTCGTGAATCTGCTCGTTCTCGTCCATCGTGCTCGTCCCGGCGACCTGCTGGATCTCCCGAACGGCCTTGTTCAGGTTGTTCTCGTTGAGCCAGGGGTTCAGACGTTTCACGGCTTTGCGAAGTCGCGGTTCGAGGACGGCCGAGGATTGGGTCTCGCGTGGGTCGGCCCAGTTGGCCTGTTGCTGGTCGAGGACATCCCAGCCAAGCCGCTGGAGGGCTTCGAGAGCCGGGCGTTCGGATTCGGCGTACTCGTCGGGCATCTAGTACGCCAATTTTCCGCGAGGCTGTATCAAACTACTCACTGTTCTCGTCAACGCTCTGGAAGTTGCCACGCCTGCTCGACATCGACGAGTGCACCTGGGTCTGGAAGCTCTCTGGCAGGTCGTTCGACGATCTCCATGATCTCTTCCGCGCGGAACACCCTGTTCTGTTTGTTCCCTGTGATTTCAGTGATGACCTCATCCGATTCGAGGCGTTCGACGGCGTTGTTCGCCGTCTGATAGACGACATTGATCCGCTCACTCGCCTCGCTGACGGTAAAGTAGGGGTCTTCGAACAGGGCCAGTGCGAGTCGGCGGGTCGATGGCGGGCCGTCCGCGTAGCGGGTTTCGTACTCGTGACGCAACTCGATGAGGAGCTTCGCCCGGACGAACGCCTCTTCGGCCTGCTCGCGGATCCCGCGGAGGAAAAATAGGAGCCACTCGTCCCACTCGCCGTCCTCACTGACCGCGAGCAAGCGATCGGCGTATTCGGTGCGGGAGCGCTCGATGTAGGAACTCAGATACAACAGTGGGTAGTTCAGCAGGCCACTGGCGACGAGCATCAGCACGATAAGCAGGCGACCGACACGGCCGTTGCCGTCCTTGAAGGGGTGGATCGTCTCGAACTGGTAGTGTGCGATGGCAATCTCGACGAGCGTGGGCCAGTCGCTGCCCTGCTGGACGAACTGTTCGAGGTTCTCCATCAACCCCGGAACTGACTTGGCCTTCGGTGCGATGTATCGAATCCGCTTGCCCGGTGCGTGTGGATTGTCCTCCTTGACGACGGCGTACCCCGGTCGAAACTCGCCGGGGAGTGGGTCCTCTTCGTCGGTGCGCCCGTGTTCGAGCAGTTGCCCGTGCAGCTCCTGAATCAGCGTCGTCGTGATGGACGCCCGATCCATCCCGGCCGTCTGGAGGTACGAGATGGCGTCGTCGAGGGCACTGATGTAATTCCGGGCCTCCCGCACGTCGGCCTCGTGGTCACTCTTCGGCGTCTCCCCGATGGCCAACTGGTCGATGTCGTAGCGGTAGATGTCCGAGATGGTGACCGCCGTCCCCTCGACCTGTGAGGACTGTTCGGCCTCCTTGTAGACGAACGAACTGAACACCGCGCCGGGGTTGTCGATCTCGCTGCCGAGGCCCTCCAACCGACCCAGCGCCCACATCGCCCGGCTGAGTTCCGCCGCGACGGCATCCGAGAACTCGAGCGTCGGCGGCAGGCGATCCGGAAAGTAGGCCTTCGGGAGTTGCTCGTCTGTCCGCAGCGGCATGTACTGGCCCGGTGCTTCTCCGGGCAAATCGTATCCGTCTTTCATTGGGTCTCGATTCGGGCCGATCAATTAAAAATATTTGGCGAATATTTGAATTGAGAGAGCGATCTCGTGATCCAATTTTAGAGAATGCGATCGAAATAGAAATCGGATTGGTTTGAGCTACGCGGTTGTCGTCATATCCGATGTTAGGTTGACTGGCAGAGCGAAGGATCTCGGCCAGAGGGCAACCGAATCAGTCTGGATCGACGCGAACCTTTCCGGTGAGAAGATCCTGCATGAGGCCGCGTTTGAGTTCTTGGAGTTCTGCTTTAGTCTCCTGTTCGTCCTGAAGCTTCATATTCACCCGGTGGAAGGCCTCCGAGATGGCCCGCTGTTCTTCGACCGGCGGAAGCAAAACCGGCATCGTCTGGAGATCCGTCTTCGAGAGTTCGATCTGTCCGGTCGAGCCGGCCACGCAGAACGCGTAGAGCATCTTCTGGCCGTGATTTGATTCCAGGTAGAACCGGAAGTACGTCGGATCTAACACGGATTCGTCAGGATGGACGCGCGTGATGTGGGAGTCGAGGGCATGTGTATCCGACTCGTTGGTCCACTCCAGCGCGCGTCCCAATGTTCCCTTTCCAGTCGAATTTATCAACACGTCTCCCTTCTTGACCCAATACTTGTCTTTCCACCCGGCCGCAACCTCCTCGTCGAGGCGTTTCAATCCTTCGGGGTGGAACCCGTCCCAGTAGATACACGACTGATTGAGTACTGGAACGCCTCCCTCCTCAACGTACGTGGGCTGTTTCCCGCGCGTGATGATCTTAGACACATCTTTGAGCCGGGACTTAGTCCAGTCTTCCGGCACCTCTATTTTCTGCGGCCCTAGGTATTGTTCCTCAAACGTGTCGTGGCCGATACCGCGAGTCAGAAGATCCTGCATCAGACCTGATTTCAATTCTTTCGTCTCCTCAATCATTTCGTCGGTCTGCTGAATCTGCTCGTCGACCGTCGAGAGGATGTCAGCGATGCGGCGCTGTTCGGGGAGTGGGGGGCACGGAATGTTGATTTTCGCCATAGTGGACCGACTGATCCGTTGACGCGTTGATCCCGTCGCCAATGCTTCCCCAGCGTCCGACAAGTGTTTAGAATTCAATAACTGCCAAATATATCGTTTGTCCCATTCTCTCTCATCGACTTTTGCAACAACAATATCGACCGCAGTAATTGATTTCTTTTCGAATTGAGGAACAATGATTGTTCGAAGCACTGGATCAGCAAGTCTTGAGATAAGCAGATCACCTTCTTCGACCAATGTGCAATTCTTCTGCTTGAAGAAGTCTTCCGAGACGAATTTGTCACATTCACCTTTGAAATGACCTTCCCCAATATTCCCCAACTGAATGAGTTGATACTCCCCATCAGCGACCATATCATCACTTTCCACCCAGTCTCCATCGATGAATGTCTCCTCGCCTTCTTGGGCAATCTCTTCGAGATCTGCCTTGTCCCAATCCTCTGGGATTGAGACAGCTTTCGGACCGATATAAATATCTTGATATGAGATGTCACAGATGTTTTTATTGACAGTCTCGCTCATCGATACTCCAACTCCTCCATGTACGCCTGCAGTTCCTCGTCGGTCTTCCGGCGCTCTTCGGCCAGTCGGTCCAACTCCTCAAGTTTCTCGCTCACGTCGATGGGTTCCTCCGGCTCGGTCGTATCGACGTAGCGGGGCACGTTCAGGTTCCAGTCGTTTTCCTCGATCTCGTCCAGATCGACCAGCCGACTGTGGTGGTCCTCCTCCCGGCCCGTCTGGAACGTCTCGGCGAGGTACTCGACGCCCTCGTCGGTCAGTTGGTTCTGGTTCGATAACTCCTCGAACACCTGCACGTCCGATTCCCGGAGCGTCTGGTCCTCGGCGTAGATGAACTGGACCTTGCCCTCCCGCTCGTCGGGCTTGTCCTTGTTCAGGATGAGGATACACCCCGGCGAGGAGGTGTTGTAAAACAGGTTCTCCGGCAGGGCGATCACGGCCTCGACGAGGTCGTCCTCCAGGACGGGCTTGCGGATCTTCTTCTCCGAGCGCGAGCGGAAGAGGACGCCGTTGTCCATGACGACGCCCGCCTTTCCGGTCTCGTTGAGCGACGCGATCATGAGCTGAATCCACGCCCAGTCGCCGCGGTTCGACGGCGGCAGGCCGTAGGGGAAGCGATTGTACGGCTCGTTCTCTTCCACCCAGTCCTTGTTCCACTCCTTTTGATTCCACATCGGGTTCGCGATGACCCGGTCGAACACTTCGAGTTCGTCGTGAGGGGTGACGCGCTGGGGATCGGTGATGGTGTCGCCCTTCTCTATTTTGGCGTCGTAGAGTTCGTGCAGCAGGACGTTCATCTGCCCGATCGCCCACGTGTTCAGGTTCTTCTCCTGGCCGTACAGCGAGATGTCCTCCATGTCGCCGCCGGACTCGCGGATGTGCTCGGCGGAGTAGATCAACATTCCGCCGGAGCCACAACAGGGGTCATAGACACGATGGCCCGGTTCGGGGTTGACACACTTCACGATGAGGCGGACCACTTCCCGCGGCGTGTAGAACTCGCCGCCTTTCTTCCCGGCGTCGTCGGCGAACTCGCGGATGAGGTACTCGTAGGCCCGCCCGAAAATGTCGGGGTCCTTGAGATCGACGTTCCGGTAGCGGTGCTTCGAGAAGTGCGAGACGAGATCGGCGAGGAGTTCGTCGGGTAGTCGCTCTTTGTCGTTGAAGTCGACCGTGGTAAGCACGCGGTCCGCGATCGGGTCGTTCTCGTCTTCGATCGCCGCGAGCGCTTTGTTCAGCGCCGCACCGACATCGGTCTCCTTGGCTTTGATGTGGTCCCAACGGGCACGCTCGGGAATCCAGAACTCCTCGTGGAGGTCCCGATCTTCCCGGGCCGTGGATTCATCAATCCCGAGTTCCTCGGCGACTTCCTCGGTTTCCTCTTCAAAGCGGTCGTTCGCCCGCTTGAGGAAGAGAAGCCCGAAGATGTAGTTCTTGTAGTCCGCGGAGTCGATGCTCCCGCGAAGCTTGTCCGCAGCAGCCCACAGATGGTTTTCGAGTGTATCGAGTGTGAGTAGATCCGATTCCGTTCCAGGCAGCGTCGCCTGGTCGCTATCAGACATACTCCAGCAGAGACACGCCGACGTAATAACACCAACGTCAAACGGACGTGAGATCTGAGCCGACAGCGACGCGACGGAAACCTTTGGATGCAAGGATTGGCCCCTCAAGTCACGGCCCCGGGTGTCCTCGTGAACAGCGTGAACGAGGCTGGGAAGACGAACAAAGCGAGTCTTCCGGCGTCGTGCTGAACAACGTGAAGCACGGCTTGAGAGAGCGGTTTTCTCTCAGCGGATTCGAACCGCGGTCACTTTGCTCGCTTCGCTCGCGTCGTTTCCTGGTTCAGAACTTCCGGACAGCTTTGAGATATGGTTGGCATACGGCGAGCGAAGCGAGCCGTTTCACTCGACCGAGCGTCGCGAGGCTCGAACGAAGTGAGAGCCTCGGTATTACGAACGGCGACCAACGGGAGCCGTGAGCAGCGAGGTCGAGGTCTTTTTGGTCCAGATTTTTCAAGTCGAGCGGGACCGAAGGTCCCGCTGACCGTGCGAACGGACGCTTTGCGTCCGTGAGCAGAGAGCGGGTCGCGCGTAGCGCGACCCCGACGCAGAAAAAGGTGGTAGCGATAGTCCCGGGCGTCCTCGTGAACGAAGTGAACGAGGGCTCGGAAGAGCTTCGCTCTTCCGGCGGATTCGAACCGCAGTCACTCCACTCGCTATCGCTCGTTTCGTTCCCTGTTTCGAATCCGGTTGTGACTATCACTGCTCGCTGTCGCTCGCAGGATAGTCCCGGGCGGATTCGAACCGCGAGGACTCGCATCCGCTCGTCCTCTGGATACGAACCGCCTTGGGATATCTCTCGCTCACGTCCGTTCGCGAGAAGATAGTCCCGGGCGGATTCGAACCGCCGTCAGAGGCTCCAAAGGCCTCTATGATTGGCCACTACACCACGGGACTGCGACCGAACCTTAACGATGAGTCTTTAATAGCGTTATCCTTGCGACCAGCCAAGACAGATCCACGTTGCTGTAGCGGTCAGTCAGACGCTTCAGCCTCGACATCGAGTCGACCACACACGTCCCCGTCGGCGTCGAAGCAGTCCGGACACTTCTCCGGTCGGTCGATGATTGTATCCAGTCGCTCGGCAACCGTCTCGTCGATGACACTTTCGAGTTGTTTCGCTTCGGTGCGGAACTCCGCCACGTCGAGAACTTCCACCAGGAAGCGCTCGATGATGCAGTACGTCTGGAGCGCATCCCGCGCACGGGCGATCCCGTCGTCAGTGAGCGTCACGCCAGTATATTTCTCGTGCTCGAGCAGATCGCGCTCTTCGAGTTTACCGACCATCTCGTTAGCGCTGGCTGGACTCACGCCGAGGCGCTCGGCGATCTGACCGGTCGGTGCTGGGCCGTTTTCCTGCTGTTGGACCAGATAGATCGCCTTGAGATACTGTTCGGCTGTGTTCATCGCTGGGCCTCCATGAGATCAGTGACCGTCTCGACGCCACGCGCCTCTGCCTCCCGTAGCGTTTCCAGGACAGAAACGAGTTCCTCGTGATCCACTCCGTAGTCGGTGTCACTCGTTTCCAGCGCCCCGAGCAGATCGTCGAAGAACTTGTAGGCCGTCTCGGCGTTACAGAGCTGATCGTAGAGGATATCGTCGAAGTTCTGATCGGCCTGGTACTGGGCCTCGACGAGTGGCTCGATGTCTTCGTAGTCGACGCTATCAGCGTCCAGATCGGCGATCAACGTCTCCAGACGAGCCCGGTGCTGATTTGCCTGCGTCACGGCGGTTTCTAGCAGCGTTTCCAGCTCCGCACCGATCGCCTCACTCGATTCGAGATGCTTGGTCGATCGCGCTTCGATAACCTCCTGAAGGACGACCCCTATCTGGAGGAGCCGGGCGAGTTGGTGATCAGAGCCGATCGGCTCTCGAAGACTCACCGTCTTTCCCCCCGTGGCGAACAACCGTTCATAGTGATTCTTCCGGGAGGCGTCCCCTTAAACCCGTTCCTGCGGGAAACGACCGACGTCCTCGAAAAGAGCCCGTGCCCACTCTCCCACAGTCCCAGGTAGCGTGGCCGGACAGAATCTATGCGCACCGAATTTTCATTGCAGTGATCGAGGCGCGACGACTGGGGCTCGGACGGACTGAAGCGATCGCCTGATGGACTATCTCAGAAAACTCGACTGCGGTTCGTTACGTATTCTCGAACCTGTTCGAGGATGAGAGACGGTCCGGTCGGCGCAGTACGACACGACCGGTGACTCCGTTCACTCGCTCTCGAACTGGTGGAAGATCGCCGAGAACTCGCCGTTCTCATCGTCGCCGAGCACCCATGGGGCGATGCTGTACATCCCTTTCTCCTCGGCGTATTCGAGCAGGTCCCGGGCGTCCTGGATCGAGAGCTCGTTGATGTTCGGCGTGACACCGACCATCGACCAGACCTCGTCTCTGGTCGTTCCGGGATAGACGTCCCCGCTCAGGAAGTCCACAGTCGATTCCAGCGCCGGCGGGATGTCCGCAAAGCTGCTGACGAAGTTCATCGTCATCGGCTGGACGTAATCGAGATCGACCCCTTTCTCGGCGGCGTCTTTGACCCAGGTCTTGCCGTGGGAGTGGCCGTGGCTGACGATACCGTCCGCGGTACACGAGACGGTGAAGCCAACCGTGAGGTCCGGCCGCTCGTCGTTGAGCATCGCCAGGGCTTCGTTGCGCATCTCGTAGACCGTCCGATCGCGCTGGTCGGCGTTCTCGTCGTCGATGTCGAGATGGTTGATCCCGAACGTATCCAGGATGGTCGCGTAGGCCTCCTTGAGTTCGGTGGCGTCGCTCGCGTCGCGTGCGACGACCGGGCTGTGCCAGCCGCCGATCGAGATCCCGACTTCGATGCCCTCGTCTTGCAGTGTCCGGATCGCATCGGCCTGTGCCGAGAGGGGACTCTCGTCACAGGACCCGGCGTTACAGCCCGACAGCCAGCCGGGATCGATCTCGCCGTCGCGCGTGGCGTCACCCACGAACGAGAGAATGACGCGGTCGGTGTCCGTCTCCAGTGTGTCCTCGACGACATCGTACCACGTGCCCTGGTAGGGTGAGTAGATCCCGCCGTCGATCGGGGACGACATTGTTCCGACCGAGATCGTTTTCGTCGTCGAGGCGGTGTTCCCATCCGCGTCCGTGACTGTCAGGGCGACGCTGTATCGCCCCGCCTCGGAGACGGTGTGCTCGGGCGTCTCCCCCCAGTCCATCGGCTCCCCGTCCAGGGTCCACTCGTAGGTGTCCCAGTTCTCCGATGCGGTCATGTCCATCCGGACGGTCTCGCCCGGGTCAATGCTCGTCGAGGAAACGCGAAAGCTGGCGTCCGGCATCGGCGTACAGGAACCGACTGCCTCCCACGGCCCCCACTCCGAACTCCCCGGTTCGTCACCCCGGGTCCACCACTCGGCTTCCCAGAGCGATCCCTCGTAGACGGCCCGGTCGCCACCCGTGTAGATAGCCTCGGCGTCCCATTCGACGACGCCGCGACAGTCGGCCCCGTCTCCGCCGTCGCTATCGTCGACGTCATCCCCCTCGTCACCGTTGTTTCCACCGCCATCGTCATCCCCAATATCGCCACCGCCATCGCCGCTGCAGACACCGACTTCCGCCCAGGGACCCCACTCGTCGGCCCCGGGTTCGTCACCCCGAGTCCACCACTCGGCCTCCCAGAGTGATCCGTCGTCGACGACCTGATCGCCGCTCGTGTAGGTTCCATTCGATTTCCACTCGGCGACACCGTCGCAGTCCGCCGCCGCTGAAACGCCGCTTGCGCCGATGACCGCTGCTCCCAGTGCCGATGCTTTCCGCAGTATGTCACGTCGCGTGTGTTTCATTGCTGTGTTCGTGTCCGTCGGTCGTCGGCCGGTACCCCCACGCCCCGTCGAGAGTCGAGTTCCATCGCAGTCGCCGGTATGTCCCGGTCGATCGCGGAGCGACAGCCGGACTAGCCGTTGAGGGTATCCCAGAGCGTGGTGATGAGCGTCCCCTCTTTCGTGTCGCCGCCGATCGCCCACAGCATCGTTCCGCCGTAGGGCGAGCTAGCCAGCCACTGCATCTTTGCCTCGATCGAGCGCTCGGTCGGATGGGAGATCATCATCCCGGCGCTCGGATTGTAGCTGTACGAACAGACGGCTTGGTCGTCGAAGTACGTCTCCCAGGCGGCGCTGTCGAGATCGATCGGATTCGACCCGATGCGACCGTCGCTGGTCTCACGACCGTCGCCCCCGAGGTCGAAGTACTCCCAGACGCCACTCACGTCGGTCCCCCGCGGATACGACCCGTCGCCGCTCGCGTCGGCCCCGTCGCCCAGATACTGCTGGAACAACCCGTCGTCGACGCCGTTCCCGAAGTCACCCTCTGGCGGCTGGACGTCGGTCCAGCTACGGCCGTAGAACGGGACGGCCATGTTGAGTTGTGCCGGTTCCCAGCCCTGTTGTTCGTAGAACGACAGTGCGTAGGAGGCGTTCCACTCCGGGCCCGTCTCCAGTGGGTCGTTGGGGTTCGCCTTCAACGGGGCGTGGTGGCCGGTCGTCTCGCTGAAGATCCCCCGGTAGTCGAAGGTCATCACGTTGACGAAGTCCAGAAGATCACTGAGGCGACCGTGTTCGAGACCCCGAACCGTCTCGGGCGCGGGACTCATCGCCGCCGTCAGTTCGTACGGTTCCGAGCGGTCCGGATTCGCTTCCGCGGCGGCGTCGAGCTGATCGCGAACCTCCTCCATGAGGAGTGTGAATCGTTCCTGGTCGCCCGCACGAACCGTGTTCCCCTCCTCGCCGCCACCGCCGGGGAACTCCCAGTCGACGTCGACGCCGTCAAGGTCGTTGTTCTCGACGAGGTCGACGCAATCGCTGGCGAACCGTTCGCGACTCTCCTGGTCGAGTGCGGCATCGGAGAAGTGTTCGGAATCCCCCCACCCCCCGATGGAGAGGACGAACGAGACGTCGTCCCGTTCGGCAGCGTAGCCGGCAAATGACTTGCCGCGATCGGGCTGTTGCCAGTCTTTCTCGGCCGAGAAGACGTTCTGGGCGTAACTGTCCCCCACGAGCGTGACTGACCCGTCCGATTCCGGCCGGGCGAACGCGTACTGGAGATGGGTGACGCGATCGAAGTCGATGTCGGCCGGGAGGTAGTTCCGGTCGAACTGCGCCCACTGGCGGTAGTATGCGACGACGCGTTGCTCGTCTGTACTGGGACGACCCGCGGTGATCGTGATCGAATCCGTGTCGGCGTTTCCAGCGCCGTCGCTCACTGTCAACGTGACCTCGTGTTGCCCCTGGGAAAACGACAGCGTGTGTTCGACGCCGGAGGCCGTCCCGACTCCCTCGATTTCCCACTCGGAGGAATCGATGTCCCCCGTCGATCCGGATCCGTCGAAGGTTACTTCCTCCCCGACGTCCGGGAACTGGGTCGAAACGTCGACGACGGCCTCGAGTTCGCTCGATCCGCCGTCCTCGCCGTCACCCGCTTGCACGGCCCGGATTTCCGTCCACGGCCCCCACTCGTCGGCCCCTGGCTCGTCACCCCGAGTCCACCACTCGGCCTTCCAGACGTATCCCGCGTGGGTAACTCGATCGCCGCTCGTATACGTCCTACTCGCCTCCCAGGAGGGGTACTCGGAATCCCCCTCTCCAGTGTCTCCGCTGTCGTCGGCACCGTCCCCGTCGTCGCCGGTTCCGTCACCCGCATCGACTGACTCGATCCGCTCCCAGACGGCAGCGTTTTCGGCCGGTTCACGGCCGCGCGTCCACCACTGGGCTTCCCAGATGTTACCGTTATGGACGACCCGGTCACCCCCCGAATAGGTGGTTTCCGGATCCCACTCTGACGGATTCCCTTCTGCCGATGCGACCGAAACGCCGGCGAGGCCGGCCAGTGCCGAAAGCGATCGTAAGTAGTCACGTCGTTTCATGGTTGCCAGCGGTGAGAAGTAACGACTGTGCCCGGTCACCGGTAGCGACAATGTATCGGATAGTAGCCCCCCATCCCGCGCTGGCCCCCGGCGTCGTTCTCCCCGCCGCTATGACAATTGAAAATCCATATTCACTAAACTTTATCGGAATGGTATACGACCTCGAGATGTGCTAGTTGATAGACGTCACGCGGCGTCACGATTACAGCACGTGGCTAATAGACAAACCAATGGCCGAATACGACAGGACGGGAGTTCGGTCGGGAATCGTGCGTGGGGCGAAAGACTCAGGAACTGAGCCGGTCGAGGACCAGTTCGTCCAGGTCCTCGCGCAGCTCGTCGACGGCGACTTCTTCAAGCACCGGGACGAAAAAGCCCTCGACGAGCATGTTCGTCGCCGACTCCTCGTCGACGCCGCGGGAGGTCATGTAGAACAGGTCCTCTTGATCGACCTGGCCGACGGTCGCGGAGTGGCTGGCCTCGGTGTCGTGGTTGTTGATGATGAGCTTCGGGCTGGCGTCGGCCTCGCTGTCGTCACTCAGCATCAGCGTGTTCTCGCGCTGGTAGGAGTTGGTGTCCCACGCGTCCGTGCCGACGTCCTGGACACCCTCGTAGACCGAGCGTGCCTCGTCGTCCAGCACGCCGCGGGTCACGAGGTCGGCCGTCGTGTGCTCGGCCTCGTGCCAGACCCGCGAGGCGATGTCGAGGTGCTGGTCTTCGTGACCGAAGAACGCACCCACGATCTGGGACTCGGAGCCGTCGCCGAGCAGCCGGGTCTCTACGTTGGTCTTGGTCAGTCGCGACCCGATGTTGCCCTCGATCCAGTCGACCGTGGCGTACGTACCGGCGTGGCCACGCTTGACCGAATAGTTGTACGTCTCCTCGCTCAGGTTCTGGAGGGAACCGTACTGGACGTGACTGTTCTCGCCGGCGACGACCTCGACGACGCCCGAGTAGTACTGCTCGCCGGGGAGCTCCTCGCCCGTTTCCTGGCGCTCCAAGATCGTCACGGAGGCCGATTCCTCGGTGACGACGAGCGTATAGTTGAACAGCGACCGGGAGTTCATTCGGGTCCGGATCTTGACGTCCTCGGCGGCGACGCCCTCGGGGACGTAGACCACCGTCCCGGCGCTGAACAGCGCGGTCGACAGCGCAGTCAGGTAGTCCCGCTGGGGATCGACGACGCTGCCGAAGTGTTCCTCGATCAGGTCGCCGTGCTCTTCGAGGGCCTCGGCCCACGGGAGGACGTCGACGCCCTCGGCCTCGATCCGGTCTTTCTCTTCCTCGAAGGCGAGCGGATCGACGAGACTCTCGTAATCGAGTGCATCGAGGTTCGTCCAGTCCCGACCGGGCGTCCGGATGACCGACGGCATGTCGAGGTCCGCAAGGGCCTCGAAGGCCTCGAGTCGCGTCTCGGTCAGCCACTCGGGTTCGCCCAGCTCGGCGGAGATCTGTTCGACCTGGTCGGCGGTGACAGTGGCGCGTACCTGCGTGCTCATCCCAGACTCCCCTCCATCTCGAGTTCGATGAGACGGTTGAGTTCGACCGCGTACTCGATGGGCAGTTCCTCCGTGATCGGCTCGATGAACCCGGCGACGATCATCTGCTTTGCGTCGTCGTCGTCCAGCCCCCGTGATTGGAGGTAGAAGACGTCCTCGTCGCCGATCTTGCCCACCGTCGCCTCGTGAGCGACGTCGACCTGACTCTCCTGGATCTCCATGTATGGCATCGTGTCCGAGGTGGACTCGTTGTCGAACATCAGCGCGTCACACTCGACGTTCGTCGAGGAGTTTTCCGCGCCGTCGGAGATGTGGACGAGGCCGCGGTAGTTGGTGCGGCCGCCGTCCTTGGAGATCGACTTCGACTCGATGGTCGATTTGGTGTCCGGCGCGTTGTGATAGACTTTTGCCCCGGTGTCGATGTTCTGACCCTCGCCGGCGAAGGCGATCGTGATGTGGTTGTCAGTCGCGCCCGGGCCCTTGAGGATCGTGGCGGGATACAGCATGGTTGCCTTCGATCCCATCGACCCCGAGATCCACTCCATCGTCCCGTCGGCCTCGACGATGGCGCGCTTCGTGTTGAGGTTGTAGGTGTTCTTCGACCAGTTCTGGACCGTCGAGTACTGGACGTGGGCACCCTCCTTGACGAATACCTCGACGCCGCCACTGTGGAGGTTGTGACGGGCGTACTGGGGAGCCGAACAGCCCTCGATGTAGTGCACTTCGGAGTTCTCCTCGGCGATGATGAGGGTGTGCTCGAACTGGCCCATGCCTTCCGAGTTCATCCGGAAGTACGCCTGGATGGGCATCTGGACGGTGACGCCCTCTGGGATGTAGACGAAGCTGCCGCCCGACCAGACCGCGCCGTGGAGCGCGGCGAACTTGTTGTCGCTCGGCGGGACGGACTTCGTCATGAAGTATTCCCGGACGAGCTCGGGGTGTTCCTGGACGGCCTTGTCCATGTCCATGAACACGACGCCCTTCTCCTCCCACTGCTCCTGCATGTTCTGGTAGACGATCTCCGATTCGTACTGGGCACCGACACCCGAGAGGGCCTGTTGCTCGGCCTCGGGGATGCCCAGCTTGTCGAAGGTGTCCTGTATCTCGTCGGGGAGGTCGTCCCACTCATCCGCGCCACCGCGGGTCTCGATGTCCGGGCGGATGTACGGGACGATCTCGTCGACGTTGACTTCCGAGAGGTCCGGCTGGCCGGGCCAGTCGGTCGGCATCGGCATCTGCTTGTAGTGCTCTAAGGCACGGAGCCGGCGGTCGAGCATCCACTCGGGCTCGTCTTTGTCTTCGCTGATCTTTCGGACTGTTTCCTCTGTGAGGCCCACCTCCGCTTCGTAGGCCGACTTCTGCTCTTTCTTGAATTCGAATCGAGCCTCCGTGTCGGTCGATTCGAGGTCGTTGTCTGAACTCATACGTTAGTCACCTCAGGCCGCCTCGTAGACCTGCTCGCGAACCCAGTCGTAGCCCTCGTCCTCGAGTTGCTCGGCCAGTTCCGGCCCGCCGCTCTCGACGACCTTCCCGTCGAGCATCACGTGGACGTGATCCGGCTCGACGTAGTCGAGGATGCGCTGGTAGTGGGTGATCTGGAGGACACCCGTGCCCTGGTCGTCCCGGAGGGAGTTGATCCCGTTGGCGACGTCCTGCAGACGGTCGATGTCGAGCCCGGAGTCGATCTCGTCGAGCACCGCGATATCGGGTTCGAGAATCGCCGCCTGCAGAACCTCGTTTTGCTTTTTCTCGCCGCCGGAGAAGCCGGCGTTGAGATATCGCTCCGCGAAGGACTCGTCCATGTCGAGTTGTTCCATCTTCTCTTTGAGGAGTTGCTGGAACTCGGCGACGCTGACCTCACCCTCGTCAGCGGGGCCCTCCATCGGCGAGGTGTCGTAGCCGGCGTCCTCGTCTGCGTCTTCGTCTGCTTCGGCTTCCTCGTCGTCCTCGAAGAGTTCCTCGCGTTCTTCGAGTTTGGCGTTCAAGGCCGTCCGAAGGAAGTTTACCATCGTCACGCCCTCGATCTCCGCCGGATACTGGAACCCGAGGAAGATGCCGAGTGCGGCACGCTCGTTGGGTTCGAGTTCGAGCAGGTTCCAGGTCTGTTTGTCTTCCGGGATCTCCTGATCGAACTCGTCACCGTCGAGGTGGATGAGCACTTCCCCTTCGGTCACTTCGTAGGCGGGATGGCCGGCGATGACCTTCGCCGTCGTGGATTTCCCACTGCCGTTCGGTCCCATCAGCGCATGAATCTCACCGGCCTCGACGGTCAGGTCGACGCCCTCGAGAATTCCTTCGCCTCCGTCCTCAGCGACTTTCGCGTGAAGATTGTTGATTTCGAGTGTTGCCATGTTCTAGGTCAACCGAAAATGGGGCTGTCGTACCCATAATGCTTTCGCATGACTACATACTTGCTTTGAGAATCTCCAAAGGAATTTTAACGAAAAACCAAGAACGTGGGCGAAATCCCGCACATGTACGGGACAGAATCCGGGCCAATACTGTCTCGGCTTCACCCCAGTGACTCACATATACTGTCCGAGTCCCGTCTGTTCCTGGCCGCTCTTTACTTCCTGCCAGGAAACGCCCAGCGCCTCGATAACGCGGGCGATCGGGCCTTTGAGTGTTTTCTCCAGCATTTTCTCCCAGTCGACCTCGAACTCCTCGGGGATTTGTTCGGCGACGTCGAAGCAGATCACGTCCGGATCACGCTTGAACTCGCCGTAGATGAGATCTCGGGAGGGATCGAGACCACGTTCGTCCTCGATCCGGCGAAAGTACTCGGGGTGGACCTTCTTGAGGTAGAGCCGTTTCGGCTTGCTGCCCCGCTGGAAGTTCGTCCCCAGAAGCTCGTTGGCGTACTTCGCTCCCCGAACGTGGGCCGTGTCGGTGTCGTAATTGTTCAGGCGCTTGCCGATCCCGCCGGGGATACCGACGTCCTCGATGTCGACGTTGCCCGCCTGAAAGTCCGCAATCACGTCGTGGAGGTACTCCGTGACGGCCTCGACGTCGCCCTCGGTGACGATCAGATCCAGAACTTCCTTCTGGACCCGCTTGGTGATCGGTGCGATGTCAGAGCGCTGGTATTCGAAGCCTGTGATGTCGATGTCGTCGACGTCCTTGCCCTCCTTCCAGACGATGTGGCCCGCATAGCGCTTTTTCTTGCCCGCCTGGAAAAAGCGCCGGTAGAGCTTCTCGAACTCGATCTGGAACCGATGCTCCTCAGCATTGAGCGTCTCGCTGGCGAACTCGTCGTAGGAGGCGTTGATCGCCTCCTCGATCTCGAACGAACGGTCGATGGCGTCCTCGACGGACATGTCCGTCCCCATACTTATCATAACGCTATCAGTATCGCCGTATGTCACGTCGTAGCCGAGATCGTTGACGGCCGACTCGGTGTACTCGATGACCGCTCGCCCTGTTGCGGTTACCGCCGCCGCGTTGTCCTTGTCGTACAGGCGAAATCGGTCCCACCCCGAAACGCCATACAAACTATTCATAATGACCTTGACAGCACCTTGCTGCCGGTCATAGAGCTCATAGTCCTCGGTTCCGGGCTCGTGATCGTTTCGGAGGGCTTTCTTTTCTTCGCGTTCTGACAGCAATTCCTCGACCATTTCACGGACGATCCCGTCGGGTTCCTTCCGGAAGTGCTGGCCGCTAGGGTCCGGTGCACGGAACGTCTCCCCGTCGAAGGTTTCGGGGTCGACCTTCGTCTCCGGGGATGCGTTAATCGTCACCATGCACATCGGATATAGAGATTTCAGGTCGTGGACACTTACCATCTCCTTGATCCCGCTGATGGGCTCGAAGACCGCGCCGCCCTCGAACTCCTCGCCGGACTCGACGGTGCCCTTCGAGGGCAGGACGAAGTTCCCGAAAGCCTTGTGGAGGACGTACATGTCGACGGCGTCGCCCGGCGTCGGGGCGTCCTCGAGTTTGCAGCCCACGAAGGTGGCTACCTCCTCGAAAAAGGCGATGATGTCCTGTTTGCGGTCGAGTTCGACACACAACTCGACGTCACGGAGGTTGTACTCGAGCAGTCGCTCGGGATCCTCTTCCCATAGCGTCCCGATGTCGCCGGTGTAGGTCTCCTTGCCCGCGCCGAGTTCCTCCTGGCCGACGTCCTCCAACCGATAGGAGTCGAGTTCGGTGAACTGCGTCCGCTTGTACGCCCGTAGCAGGTCGAAGACGACCCGGCCCTTGATGTCCGGGCCTTGCCAGTCGCTCTCCCAAACTTCGTTGACCCGGGAGAGCCGGTTCATGTCGAGGTTTCGGTCGGTCCCCGGGTCGAGTTCTTGCAAGCGGTCGATGAAATACGGCGCGTCGAAGTCGCCGAAGTTCCAGCCCGTCAGGATGTCCGGATCGGTCTCGTCGATATATTCGAGGAACGCTTCGAGCATCCGCTCCTCTTCCTCGAAGACGCGGACATCCGCCTCGAAGTCGTCCTCCAGGGGTTCGTACTGTTCGAGGGCCTCCGGCGGGTCGATCCCGACCGGCGAGTCGTACAGCCAGACGACGTACTCGTCGCGATAGGAGTCGTGGCTCGTGAGACAGATGATGGGTTCCTCACCGTCCTCGGGGAAACCCGATCGGTCGTCGACCTCGATGTCGAAGGTGTTGACTCTCGCGTCGGCGTCGTAGTCGATGGCTTCGATCTCGTCGTGTGGGATCCGGATCGTTCCGTTCTCCGTGCGACGATCGGGGACCCGGACGCCGCTGGTGATGTCCTTGTCGATGAGGAGGCGATTCGGGAAGAGGATGTCCGCCTCGTAGTGATCGAAGTCGTCACGGATCTGCCCGACGTCCCGCGGCGTCTGGCCGAAGATCCTGACGAGTTCTTCGCCACGAATGGACTCGTACGGTTCGCCATCGTCGCCAGTCCGTTCCCAGCCGGTGACGCTGTCGTAACTCGCGAGTCGTTCCTCGTCGACGTTGCCGGCCGGCGCATAGAAGTACGGTCGAAACTCGTAGACCTGCACGTGGAGGAGTTCCCGGTCCGCGGTGCGTCCGAAGACGTGGACGACGGGATACTCGTCGCTCCCACTCCCCTCGATGGTGTAGTCGACCTGTGTCACCGCGAGTTCGACGGTACCGTCGGCCTCGGGGTATCGCCATTCGTCGGCGTCGACGACACTCGCCTCGTGGCCGCCGTTGCCCGCGACTGCACGTGCCTCGGCAGCCGGTCTGTCGTCGTCGGCGAACGCGCCAAGCCCGCGCTGCTCCCCGGAATCGGTCATTGATGGGTTGGTTGCCGGCTGCCTCCCTAAAACCCCCCGGTCGGCCGCCGCCAGAAGGCTTATGCCACGACATACCATACCAGTTTCCGGTAGCTATGTCGAACCCCGCCAACGGTAGTCGGAACGAGCGTGCGACGACCGACAGGACGCCGTCGTTGCCGGCGACGGCAGACACGATCGAGCGATACGAAACCGACGACGGGACGGTAATTTACGATGCAGCAAATCCGATGGCGTGGATCTACAGCGACGACGCCGAGGCTCTCTCGGACTGCCGGTAGTCCGGATCGAAGTCGCTTTTAGCGACCCGGTCCCGACGTTGCATGTGGCCGATCGAGATCAGCCTGCGGCACAAATCGGTGAGAGCGACGGGCGCGCCGAGTCGCCGGCTCCAGGCGTCGACAGTTCCGAGGACGTAGAGAACATCACCGAAGTCGATCCCGAAGTCCGAAGCCTCTTCTGGCGGCTCGTGGTCGTCCTCAAGGTTGCGATTCCCGTCGTCTCGGTGGGCATCCTCGTCGTCACCTTCACCGACTGGATCCTGATCGGACTGGTGATCATTGCCGGCGGTTGCATGGTGGGTGCGTATGGACTCGTTCGTTATCGCCGCTATCACCGGACGGAGTGACCGCTGCTGCCGGGAACGGCAATCACATGTATTCGCAGTCGATACGTCCAGTGTGCGCACTGTCGAGGACGAATCGGGATCACGCTACGTTCTTTTGAAGCAATCCACTGATGGATGGCTCGTCCGGGACCCGGAGACGGGAAACGAAACGTACCGGTCACCGGACTCACTGACTATCGTCGAGGGCCAGTCACCGCTTGCGGTTGCAGCCACGGCCGTTCCTGAATCGGTCCGGGTGGTGCTGTCCGTGGTCCACGCCGAGCGCGACCTGGGCCTGCTTCTCGAACTCGCTCGCGACGGACCACTGTCTGTCCGGACGCTTCTGGACCGCTATGAGTACTGTGAGAGCGATCTCCACGGCCGGCTGGCGGAGTTTCGCGTCGCGGGACTGATCGTGGAGGAACGGGTCGCCGGCGAGCGCGGGTACGCGACGACCCCGGATGCCGAGGAGGCGACCGAACTGCTGACGGGCGAGCAGTTCGTGGCCGACAGCAACTAATCAGCCGGCAACTCCGGGCTGTCGCGACGCTCGACGCGCGAGCGGTTGGTCGTTGCGTCCTTCGCGACGTACACCAGGTCGTCGGCGGCGTCCACCAACTCGTCGTCGTGGCTGACGACCACGATCTGCTCGACGCCGACCTCTCCGCGCATGTACTCGATCAACTCCAGCAACTGCGAGACGTGACCGGAATCGAGGAAGACCGTCGGTTCGTCGAGGATCAGCGGCGGGGTGGGCGCAGCCCCTTCGATCCCCTCGGCCAGCAGCCGATAAATCGCCGCCCGAAGGCTGAGGTTGAACAGCGCGCGTTCGCCGCCCGAAAGCTGGTCAGGGTCGAGTGCCTCGCCGTCCTTCTGGTAGATCGTGAGGTGGTAGTCCTCATCGAGTTCAATCCGGTCGTAAGAGTCGTTCCGGTAGACGAGATCGAACGTGTCGTTGAGCATCCACTCCAAGGTCTCGACGTTGCGCTGGCGCAGCTCCGCCCGGAGTTGTCCGTACATCTCCTGTAACTGCTCGGCCTCCTCGTAGAGGGACTCCAAATGCTCGACCGTCTCGGCGAGCCCCTCCCGCCGTTCGCGGAGCGATTCGAGTTCCTCGATCTCGTTTTCGATGGCCCCGATGCGTGCCTGGAGTTCGTCCCGCTGCTCTTCGCGATCGTCGATTTCTTCGACGACTTCTTCGAGATAGGTCTCGGCACGTTTCTTGTCGTCTCGGGCCTCGGCCAGTCGGTCCTCGTCGATAGCCTCGGCTAGTTCCGAGCGGCGTTCCCGAAGGGTCCCGAGGCGGTCGCGGCGCTCGTCGTTCATTTCGTCGAGTTGCTCGCGACGCTCCTGACGGGTCTCAATCTCGTCGGTGAGGGCGTCCAGCCGCTCAAAGTCCGCGACGATATCTTCGAGCCCGTCGATCCGATCGGCGAGTTCGCCACGCCGCTCGTTGCATTCGGCGATGGCCTCCCGGCACTCCTCGGCTTCGTTCTCGGATTCCTCGGCGGACTCGCGGTGCTGTTCGGCCTGGGAATCCAGTTCGTCGGCTTCAGCCCGAAGTGTTTCGATGCGTTCCTCGGTTTCTTCGATCGAATTCTCGCGTTCCGCGATCAACTCCGCGAGCGTCTCGCGTTTCTCCAGGAGCCGATCCCGTTCGCTTTCCTGCTCGACCAGTGTCTCGGCACGGTCCAGCCGCGCCTCGACTGTCTCGCGGGTCTCCTCTAACTCCTCGCGCTCGGCCCGAAGGTCGGCCAGCCGCTCGCGATCGTCTCCGAGCGTCTCGACGCGCGGTGCCTCCTCGACGTCCTGGCCACACTCGGGACACTTTCCGGCGTCGAGTAAGTCCTGGGCCTCCTCGATGTCGCCTTCGAGGGACTCGATCGTCGTTTCGAGCGAGGTCAGATCGCTCTTGACGGCGTCCAGTTCGTCGGCGATTTCTTCGTGGAACGACTCTGCGTTGCCGAGTTTGACAGGTGCGTCCGTGAACGTCTCCTCGATCGATTCGATCTCGCTGTCCAACTCTGTGAGTCTCTCTCGGCGGTTCTCGAGATCAGTGCGTGTTTCTTCGAGGCCCGATTCGAGTTCCTCAGCCTGCTCGCGATTTTCGGCGGCACGCTCCTCGGCGTCAGTGGCGTCTTCGCGTTCACTCTCGGCGTTCTCACGGTGACGCTGGAGATCGAGACGGTGTTGCTCGATCTCGTCGCGAATCTCGTCGTCGCGTTCTTCGAGGGTATCAATCAGGGCATCGACGGCGTCCCGATCCGTGTCACTCGATAACTCGGTCGCGTCGAGCCCGGATTCGATCCGGTCGCTGATTTCCTCGCGGCGGTCCCGGCGATCGGATATTTCGTCGCCGAGTGCCTCCCGCTTGCGCTCGGTCGATTCGATCGTTTCAGTCAGCTCTTCGATCTCGCTTTCGATCTCGTCGAGTTCCTCGCGGCGCTGTTCGTACTCCTCGAGGATCGATTTCGCGTCGTCGAGCGTCTCGCGGGCGGCCTCGCGCTGGTCGTCGTAGCGGTCGAGCTCCTCCCGGATCGTCGCGAGTTCGCTCTCGGCGTCGTTGAGCTGCTCGTGAAGCTCTTTTTCCTCCTTGGCCTTGATTTGAGATTCCAGCTGAGAGAGGGACTCACGTTTGCCTTCCAGCACCCGCCCGACGCCGACCCGGGCGTCGCTGGCACGCTTTCGGTAGTCTTCGAGGCGGCCAAGCTGGAGGAGGTCGTCGATCATATCCTGGCGTTCGCTCGGCGTCGCGTTGATGAGTTTGTTGACCTCGCCCTGGCGGACGTACGCACAGTTGATGAAGGCCTCGTGGTCCATCCTGAGCAGCGACGCGACGCGCTCGCGAACGTCTCTGGCCCCCTCCACCACGCCGTCGGATTCGTCCAAGACGCATTCGACGGTCGTCGCCCGATCGTCTCGAACGCGGACCCGGCGTTTGATGTGGTAGGACTCGCCACCGTGAGCGAACCAGAGTTCGACTGTCGCCTCCTCGGCCCCGATCGTGACGAGTTCGTCCAGGGTGCGATCGAGGGCGCGAGCGCCATACAGCGCAAAGAAGCAGGCTTCGAGCAGCGAGGATTTCCCGCTCCCGTTGACGCCATGGAAGACCGTCACGCCGCGTTCCAGCCGCAAATCGGCGTCCGCGTAGCACTTGAAGTGCTCCAACCGGACGCGCTCGAACCTCACAGGTACTCACCCATGGTTGCCTGCCCCTCACCGTCGTCTGTCTGCTCGTCGTTCGGATTGCCTCCGTCTTTCTGGGTCTGCTCGTCGTTCGGCTGGTCTGGGCCATCTGTCCCCTCGCCGTTGGCTTGCGTATCGTTCGCTTTCGAGCCCTCCGACTCAGTCCCGTCTTCAGCGGGTGCGTCCGCGATACTGTCGCCAGCCGGCTCGTCGTCGCTGTCGCCGGCTTCCATGTTTTCCCCGTCGTCGGTTTCCCCGTCGCCTTCGGCCGGCGCGGGTTCGAACTGTTCGGCGTCTCCCTCATCGACCAGTTCACGGACCCGCGATTCGACCGAATCGTCGACGTTGGAATCCGCAACTTTGCTGGCCCGAACGACCTCGTCGAGTTCCGACGCGGCGGGACTGAGCCCAAGCTGGTCGATACGGTCGCGGACGGCGTCGTCGGGGTCTGCGAAACTCACGTCGTAGGCAGCTTCCTCCTCTATTTCGCGGCGGTCGTTGACCCGGGCGACCAGCGCGCCCCGCTCGCGGGCGAACTCCTCGATCGTGGCCGGCGGGACGCGTTCGCCCTCGCCCTCGATGGTGACGATCACGACTGCGTCCTCAAGGTCGTGCTGACCGACCCGGGTCCGGACGCGATCGGTCCCTTCGCCCGCGGCGAGTTCGAGGTCGACGAAAACGAACGGTCGCGTTTCGATGGATCGTCGGCGGATGTCGACCCCCTCCTCGAAGGTCACGAGGTTGTACCCCCGGGCCTCGCGTTCGGACGCACTCGCCCGCTCGGTCGACCCACAGTACGTGAGCCAGGTCCCGCCGACTTCGCGTCTGGCTGGCGTGTGATCGTCGCCGAGTAACATCGCGTCGAAGTCGACCGAGGATCCTTCGAGGATCTCGGTTGCGTCCCAGTCACCGTGAGAGAACGGCTGGAACAGGCCGTGAGAGACCAGTGCGGCGTGGGACGCGTCGTGCGGTTCGAAGTCGTATTCCAGGTCGTCGCGGGCGGCCCGGGCGACGAAGTCCAGTCCGTAGAAAGCGGTATCGCCGATGACGGTCGGGTTTTCGTCGAGTCGGATCGCCAACTCCAGCGATTCGAAGAGGTCGAGCCACTGGGCGTCGCGCTTGCCCTCGTGGTTACCCACGATCGCCAAGAACGGGATATCGGCTGCGTCGAGGTCTCGCAGCGTTCCCAGCGCACCCAAAATGTCCTGCAACCGGGGGCGTCGATCGTGAAAGAGGTCGCCAGCGTGGACGACGGCGTCGACATCCGCCTCGATCGCGTCGTCGATCACCTGCTGAAAGGCGGACAGAAAGTCCCCCTGGCGCTCCGGCGAGTGATACTGCCGGTAGCCAAGATGCGTGTCGCCCGTATGGAGCACCTGCGTCATTGTGACGTGGTACTCCGCGGGGTCCTAAAGGGATTGCGCGACCGGCGTGACAGTGAAATGAGGTAAGCAGTGACCGTCGATCGTCACTCGATCGCGAGCGAGTAGACGCGCTTGCGAGCGTCCGAAAACGAGAACCGTGACTCGACGACGCCGACGTCTTCGAGTCGACTGAGTGCGTACCGGACCGTTCTAGACGGCAGCAGCGTCTCCTCGGAGAGTTGACTCTGTGTCAAACTGCCCTGGTATTCGAGGGACTTCGCGACGAGTTTGGCGCTCGGCGGGAGGTCCGACACTGCGTCCCAACCGGGATTCTGTGCTGTCTCGCCCTGTGACGGTTCCGTGATGCTCATCGTAACACCTGCTTCTGGATACAGGGTAATAATATTTGTTATTCCTAAATATGCATAGTGGGCATTATTCGGTCGGTCACTCGCCCCTTCTGACATCCACCGCTACGGAATCGCAGGTCCGACTGGGTCTGTCGAGGGATGGCGATTTCCTCTGTCAGGCCGTAAATATGCCGTCCCCACCACCCACGTTTGTGCCGACCCGAAGTCTCTTACCGACCCATCCGCTAGGAGTGGGCAATGACAGATACGGTGGACGACGTCGACCAGCCGTACGACGACGACGTGTCCAAACAGGAGAAAATCGAGGCGTTAGAGGAACAGCTCGACGTTTTGGAGTCCCAAAACGAGGAGATGCGTGACGAGTTGCTCGACGCCAACGCCGAGAACAACAAGTACAAGCAGAAACTCGAGCGGCTGACCCACGAGAACAAGAAACTCAAGCAGTCGCCGCTGTTCGTGGCCACGGTCCAGGAACTCACCGAGGACGGCGTCGTGATCAAACAGCACGGCAACAACCAGGAGGCCCTGACCGAGGTCACTGAGGAGATGCGCGAGGACATCGAACCCGACGACCGCGTCGCCGTCAACAACTCGCTGTCGATCGTCAAGACCCTCGAAGACGAGACTGACGTTCGGGCCCGCGTGATGCAGGTCGACCAGAGCCCGGACGTCAATTACACGGATATCGGCGGACTCGACGATCAGGTTTCGGAAGTCCGCGAAACCGTCGAGATGCCGCTGAAAAGCCCCGAGATGTTCGACGAGGTCGGGATCGACCCGCCGAGCGGCGTCCTGCTGCACGGTCCGCCGGGAACGGGCAAGACGATGCTCGCCAAAGCCGTCGCCAACCAGACCGACGCCACCTTCATCAAGATGGCCGGCTCCGAGCTGGTCCACAAGTTCATCGGTGAAGGCGCGAAGCTGGTTCGGGACCTCTTCGAACTCGCCCGCCAGCACGAACCATCGGTGCTGTTCATCGACGAAATCGACGCGATCGCCGCCAAGCGGACGGACTCAAAGACCAGCGGGGACGCCGAGGTCCAGCGGACGATGATGCAACTTCTTTCGGAGATGGACGGCTTCGACGAGCGCGGCGACATCCGGATCATCGCCGCGACCAACCGCTTTGACATGCTCGACCGGGCGATCCTCCGGCCCGGCCGCTTCGACCGTCTTATCGAAGTGCCCAAGCCCGACGAGACCGGCCGCGAACAGATCTTCAAGATCCACACGCGTGGCATGAACCTCGCCGAGACTGTCGACTTCGCGGCGATTGCGGCCGAAGCGACCGACGCCAGCGGGGCCGAGATCAAGGCCATCTGTACCGAGGCCGGGATGTTCGCGATCCGCGACGACCGGACCGAAGTCACCGAGGCCGACTTCCGGGACGCCTGGGAGAAGATCCAGGCCGAGGAGAACGACGAGGAAGTGTCGAAGACCTTCGCCTGAGGCATTCGTTTCTCGCCAGTCCCTCACGCACCCGATGTATGCAGGCTTAAGACCGCCCGCCTGCTTGCCACCGGTATGGACACACGGGACCTGTCGTCGCATACGATCTATCGAGCGGGGCGGGGGATCGAAGAGACGGCCCGCGAACTCGGCGTCGATCCCGAGGCGCTGATCAAACTCTCCTCGAACGAGAACGCTCTGGGGCCGAGCCCGAAGGCCGTCGCGGCGATCCGGGAGCACGCCGAAGCGCTTCACTCCTATCCCAAAGCCTCCCACGCCGATCTGGGCGAGGCACTTGCCGAGCGCTGGGACGTCACGCCTGCCCAGATCTGGCTCGCCAACGGCGGCGACGGCGCGATGGACTGCCTCGCCCGGGCCATGATCGATCCCGGACAGGCCGCGCTCGTCCCGGATCCGGACTTCACCTATCACTCGATGAGCGTCCGGTATCACCACGGCGAGGTCCACACCTACCCGCTCGTCGAGGCCGACGGCTTCAAGCAGTCGCCGGATCGGATTCTGGACGCCTACGACGGCGAGCGGATGCTCTACCTCACGAGCCCGCACAACCCGACCGGCTCGATGGTTTCCCTCGACGAGATCGAGGAGATCGCCGACCGGACCGACGAGGAGACGCTGATTGTCGTCGACGAAGCTTACGGCGAGTTCGCCGACCGCCCGAGCGCCGTCGAGTTGGTCGAGAAGCGCGAGGACGTGGCCGTCGTGCGGACGTTCTCGAAGGTCTATGGCCTCGCCGGGCTCCGGCTGGGCTACGCCATCACACCCGCGGAGTGGGCCGACGCCTACGAACGGATCAACACGCCCTTCTCGGCCAGCGAGATCGCTTGCCGGGCCGGCCTCGCCGCCCTCGAAGACGATGACCACGTGGACGCAATCACGGATATCGTCGAGTGGGCACGGGAATACTACGACGACGAACTCGACGCGAAGACCTACGAGAGCGGCGGGAATTTCGTCCTCGTGGAGGTCGGCGACGCCAGCCGGGTCGCACAGGCGACGAAGGAACGCGGCGTGATCGTCCGGGACTGTTCGAGCTTCGGCCTCCCCGAGCACATCCGTGTCTCCTGTGGGACACGCGAGGAAACGAAGAGGGCCGTCGAGACGATCAACGAGGTGCTTTAGCGTGCGCGTCGCCGTGACCGGAACCCCAGGGACGGGCAAGACGACCGCGACCGAGCAGGTCGACGCACTCGACGTGATCCACCTCAACCAGGTGATCGACCGCGAGGGGTTCATCCAGGGCGTCGACGACGAGCGCGGCTCGAGTATTGCCGATCTCGACGCCGTCGAAGCGTGGCTCGACGGGCGCGACGACATCCTGGTCGAGAGCCACCTCGCCCACCACGTTCCCGCCGACCGGGTGATCGTCCTGCGGTGTCACCCCGAGACGATCGAGCAGCGACTCCGGGAGCGTGGCGAATCGCCTGAGAGTGCCCAAGAGAACGCCGAGAGCGAAGCCCTGGACGTGGTCCTCACCGAGGCTGTCGATGCCCACGGACCCAACAGCGTCTACGAGATCGAGACGACCGAGCGCTCGCCCGAGACCGTCGCCGACGAGATCGAGGCAGTCATCGCGGGGGATCGTGAACCGAATCCAGGTGTCGTTTCCTACATCGAGTACCTATGACACTGGATCAACTGCGCCCCCTCTCCGATCGGCTGCTCGAACCGTTTGTCGCCGTCAGCGTCCGGCTCGGGTTGACGCCGAACCTCGTCAGCGTGCTCGCCCTTCTCGTGGCGGGCGGGGCGGCCGGGGCGTTCTATCTCGGCGGGGCCGAGCCAGTCTGGTACGTCGTGGCTGCCGGGCTGGTGTTCGCCAACGGCTGGCTGGACCTCCTCGACGGCGGGATCGCACGGGAACTCGGTACCGACTCGTCGGCCGGCGACCTGCTCGATCACGTCTTCGACCGCTACGCCGATCTGCTGTTGCTCGTTGGCCTCGCGGCCGGGATCGACCGCTGGGACCTCGGCGTGGCCGCGATCACCGGCGTACTGATGACTTCTTACCTCGGGACGCAGGCCCAGGCTGTGGGCCTCGATCGTGTCTACGGCGGCCTGCTCGGTCGCGCTGATCGTCTCGCTCTCATGGGATTTGGGGCACTCTTGGCTGCTGTCGTGACCGACTCTCTGTACGGACTCTCCGTGATCGGGTGGCTGCTGGTGGTCTTCGCCGTTGTCGGGCACCTGACCGCACTCCAGCGGTTCTACCACGCCATGGGCGACCTCTCCTGAAACTATCCGGAACTGAGGCCGTCCTCCTCACTTCGCGGGTGCGATCAACTCGATCGGATGGGTGACGTCCCGTTTGAGGAGGTCACTCAACTGGTCGTGACAGGACGTTCCGCTCGCAACGACTGTCCGATCCTCGGTCTCGGGCGTCGTGAACTGCTCGCGGAGGTCGTCACCGACGGCCATACTCACGTCGTAGTACTGCTGTTTGAAGCCAAAGGAGCCGGCCATGCCACAGCACTCGACCTCCGAGGTGGCGAGATCGAAGTCCAGGCGGTCGAGAATCGCCTCCGTGTGTGCTGCCAGGCCGAGCGTCCGTTGTTGACAGTGGCTGTGATAGGCGATCTCCTCGCCGTCACCGTCGGCGAGGGCCTCGATGTCGGCCCCGTTCTCGACGAGGCCATAGACATACTCCAGCACTTCATAGCTGTTCGTGGCGATCCGGTCGAACGTCTCTGTGTCGAGCAACCGTTCGTAGTCGTTCCGGAGCATCGCGAGATCGCTGGGTTCGACCATGATGACGTCGCGGCCGGCGTCCAGGTGTGGTTCCAGCGAGTCGGCGACCGCTTCGGCCTGTTCGCGCGCCGTGGCGATCATCCCCTGAGAGAGTGCGGCCCGACCGCTCTCGGAGACGTCGGCGATGTGGACCTCGGTGCCGAGTGCTTCCAGCGCCCGGATCGTCGCCTTCCCACGCTCGACGTGCATGTAGTTCGTGTAGGTGTCCGCCAGCATGACGACCTCGCGGTCGGGGTCCGCTGGTGGCTCTCGCCCTTTGGCCCACTTGCGAAGCGTCCCACGGGTGAACTTCGGCATCTCACGACGGCGATCCACTCCCAGCAGCTTCTCGGCGATCCAGCGGGAGGGCGGGGCTTCGGCGGCCCAGTTCGAGACGGGAGCGAACGCACTCCCGAGCTTGGCGACGGTCGCAAAGTTTCCGAAGAAGCGTTTCTGGAGGTCGAGTCCGGCGGGTTCCGGGTCCGGTGTCAGTCCAGAGACGAGGTGGTCGAAGGCACCTGGGTCATCACCGCGATTGAGGCGGTCGCGAACGACGGTGTTGATCCAGGGGATGTCGATGCCGACCGGACAGGCTTCGGTACACCGGCTACAGCCGGTACAGAGGTCGTTGAACTCCTCGGCACTCTCCTCGCCGCCAACGGCGGCCTCCCAGCCGGTGGCGATCCCGCCGGTGTAGGTCTCGCCGCCGAAGGCGTGGCCGCCGACCTGCTGGAAGTTGGCACACGAGTTCGCACACGCCGAACACCGGATGCAATACAGCGTCTCTTCGAGGTCCTCGTCCTCGCGCATGGCCATTCGGCCGTTGTCGACAAGCACGAGATGGAACTCCCGATCGTCGGGGTCCCCGAATGCATCGTCCTCGAACGTTGGGGCGTCGATCGGCGGCGTCAACAGCGAGATGTAGGAGGTGATGTCGTGACCCGTTCCCGATCGGCCGATCAGTTCGACGAACGGCTGGAGGTCCTCGACGCTCGGGATGATCTTCTCGACGCCCGCGACCGCGACGTGTGTGTCAGCACTGGCGACGGTCTTGCGGGCGTTGCCCTCGCTGGTTACGAGCGCCATCGTTCCCGAGTCGGCCGTCAGGAAGTTCGCGCCGGTCATCCCGACGTCAGCGGCGGCGATGTCGTCGGCGAGTTGCTCCCGGGCGAAGTTCGTCAGGTCTTCGGCCGTCTCGAGGGGCACGTCGGGATCGAACCGTTCCTCGAAGAGTCGAGCGATCTCGTCGCGGGACTTGTGAATCGCCGGCGCAACCAGGTGTGACGGGGCCTCCTCGGCGACCTGGAGCACCCACTCACCGAGGTCTGTCTCGACGACGTCGACGCCCACTGCTTCGAGATGGTCGTTGACTTCGAGCTCCTCGGTCGTCATCGACTTGCTCTTGGCGACCAGGTCTGCGTCCGCGTCGGCGACGACCGATTCGATGTACTCGTTGGCTTCGGCTTCGTCATCGGCGAGGTAGACTGTGCCGCCGTTTTCCTCGACACTCTCCCGGAGTTCCTCGATCAATTCCGGCAGCCGATCGATCGCGTCCTCCTTGATCGCGCGGGCCTCGTCTTTGAGCCCCTGGTAGTCCTCGAGGCGGGCGACCGACTCGTAGCGGCCGTCGTTGAACCCCTGGGTGTTCGTTTCGATGGCCGCGCCTTCCTGATCCATGATCTCACGGATCTTCGCTGCCTTGGCGCGTTTGGAGGTTTTGCCGCTCATTGTTCGATGATGACGACGTGGACGTCTGTCGGTCCGTGGACGCCGCGGACGATCTCGCCCATATCCGAGGTCGCGCTCGGCCCCGTGGCGACGATCACCTCTCCCCGGTCCTCGCGCAGTTTCGGACCGAGTTCCGCGAAGGCATCCGCCATCGTCCCGACGATGTCGCGCTCGCTGACGACCGCGATATGGGTCTCCGGGAAGAGACTCATCAGGCCCGATCCGCGGTCATCCGATTCGAGCAGGACGCTCCCGTAGTCGGCGATCCCGATCGTCGCGGGCGTCACGCCGGTGGCGGCTGCCCGAACTGTGGCCGGGTCGGGGTCGGTCTCGACAGCCGAGGGCAACGAAACCCCGTCGATCGGGATCGGAACGCCGACAGCCGGTTCGTCGAGCAATTCAGCCACGGTCGATTCGAACCCGTCTGTATCCGTCCGGGTCCATGTCACGTCGATCCCATCGAGGGATGCCATAAACCGTTCGACGGGCGACCCGGTCTGCGTTGATGCCATTGTTTCGAGTGAGCTTCTGACTGGTATGAGGGTGGGGAAACCGGCAGCATCCGCATACTGTACTGCGGGGCGTACGATTTATGCCCCGGGGCAAGTAATCCACTCACATGGTTCAATGTGAGATGTGCGGGGCCGAGACGAGCGCTCCGAACACCGTCAAGGTGGAGGGTGCAGAGTTGGATGTCTGTGATGAGTGTGCCGACTTCGGCACGGAAGTGCGGACCCCCGACCAGTCGAGTCCGTCGACGAAGTACTCGACGGATTCCGGCAGTTCTTCGAGTTCCAGTAGTTCGGGCTCGGCCAGCAGCGGCAGTGGCTCCGGCGGGTCTTCCGGGGGCGGGAGCCGTCGAGACATGTTCGACGAGATGGACGAACTCGTCCAGGACTTCGATCAGCGGATCCGCTCGGCCCGCGAACAGACCGACATGAGTCAGGAAGATCTCGCCGACCAACTCAACGAGAAGGCCAGCCTTATCCGAAAACTCGAGCGCGGCGATCACCTCCCCAGTGACGAGGTTCAGACGAAACTCGAACGGGAACTCGACATCGAACTCACCGAAAGTGGCGGTACGGAGGAAGACGCTGATTGGGACAGCGGTTCGGCGGTCGGCGAGTACACGCTCGGGGACGTCGTCGAACGGAAAGATTCCTGATTGCCCGTCGGTCAAACCGTCGATTATCGATCGATCGTCGATTGCGTTATTTCCGTTTCGAGGGCCTGGACCTGGGCCTGGAGTTCTTCGATCTCCGCTTCGAGCGCGCTGAATCGCTCGCTGGCTTCTAGTTCCGGCCGGGCTTTCTCGACTTCGAGGACGTTTCGTTTGAGTTTCTTTGCCGTGAGCCGCTTCTGTCGGTCGTTGTACTCGGCGACGGTTTCGAGGCGTTCGACGACATCCACGAGCGTGTCTTTGCTGACGGGTTTGACGACGTAATCGTCGACGCCGAGGTCGATGATGTCAAAGTCGGGATCGACGGCCGTCACCATCGCGACGCGGACGTCGATCCCCCGCTCTTCGATGGACGCCAGGACTTCGTTGCCGGACATGACGGGCATTCGTCGGTCAAGCAATACGATGTCAACTGTTTCGTCGAGGACTTCGAGTCCATCAGCGCCGTTGTAGGCCGTCCGGACATCGTAGTGCTCGGGGAGATATTCGGCGTAGAGGTCGGCGAGATGCTGTTCGTCTTCGACGATGAGTACCGTCGTCGGCTCAGTTCCATCGGTCACGGTGGTCGGATAACCCTTCGAGAAGCGGTCTCTTAATGCCCACTGTTTTCGGGCCGACCCGGAACGACCGGCTGTGCTTCGAAACCTATTTTCCTGCGGTCAGAGAATCCGTAGCTGCAATGTTCGTTCTCGTCAATCTCAAGACGTACCCGTGTGATCCCGTCGAAGTCGCCGAGGCCGCCAAGGATGTCAGCGATGCGTCGGGCGTTCGCATCGGCGTCGCCGCACAGGACGCCGATATCGCGCGCGTCGCCGACACCGGCGTCGAGACGTGGGCCCAGCACGTCGACCCGATCGAGTACGGCTCGAACACCGGCCACACGCTCGCCGAAACCGTCGCCGACGCCGGCGCGGAGGGGACGCTGATCAATCACTCCGAGAACCGGCTCAAACTCGCTGACATCGACGGCTCCGTCGAGGCCGCCGAACGCGCCGGCCTCGAAACCTGTGTGTGTGCGAACAACCCTGCCCAGATCGGTGCCGTGACCGCGCTCGGGCCGGATTCGGTCGCCGTCGAACCGCCGGAACTCATCGGCGGTGACGTCTCCGTCGCGACGGGCGACCCCGACATCGTGACCGACGCCGTCGAGGCGGCCGAAGCCGTCGACGAAGACGTCGAAGTGTACTGTGGGGCCGGCATCTCGACCGGCGACGACGTCGAGTCCGCGGGCGAACTCGGCGCGACGGGCGTCCTCCTCGCGAGCGGCGTCGCCAAGGCCGACGACCCGCGCGCGGCCCTCGAAGACCTCGTCGAACCGCTCGCGTAGCGACGATCGTTTTCCCGTCGAGTCGGGTTTTGGATTCGGCGGCACAGCCGTTGCTATCCTGAAACGTGGAACGGAAAACGGGTCGCCGTCTCGTCCTCGATCGTCGATTACTCCGCGTCGGCGGGCACGTCGAAGTCGTGATAATGTTCGCCCTTCTCTTTGCTGAGGATGTTCAGCGCCGCTGCTGCGCCGTCTCCGGCGGCGATGACCGCCTGCCACTCCTCGGCGCGAACCATCGCGCCCGTCGCGTAGGCGTCCTCGACGCTGGTCTCCATGTTGACCGAGACGTCGACGATGCCCTCTTCGGTGGTCGCACAGCCGAGTTCCTCGGCAAGTGATCGGTCGGCACCGGTTGCCAGGACGACGTAGTCGGCGTTGTATTCGCCCGCGTCGGTCGTGACGGTGAACCCGTCCCCGGCGTCCTCGACAGCGGTGACTTCCTCGCCCTGGTTGCGTTGCACGCCGAAGCTTTCGACCTGCTCGCGAGAGACATCCATGAACTCGCTGCCGTCCATCGAGTCGATGCCGAGGTAGTTGAACAGGTGGGCCTTGTGCATCCAGGTCTCGTCGGTGTCGAAGACGATCGTTTCGAGGTCGTTTTTCGCGGTGAACAGTGCGGCGCTCAGGCCGGCGGGACCGCCGCCGACGACAAGTACATCTGCCATACTATACCAGTTGAATGCCTACCCAATAAACATTGGTTTGGTGGCACCGGCCGCTCGTCTGTTCGCAGATTCCTTTCCGGACTGCGAGAGTACCCGACGGTACCGCGCTCCGTGCATAGCCGCTTCACTGTTGGCTCCCCGTACAGAACTACAATGCTGTCACCATCGCCTGCCAGACTTCTATTCTGGGTTGCCCGGTTTGCCGGCGGGTGTCGGCGGGACCAGCCCGCAACAGACACTTTTATATAGTTTTATAAGACAATTTGAACTGGATTGCTGAATGATAGAGCACAGCCGACGCACGTTCCTGCGTGCATTTGGGGCAGGGGGCATCGGGGCACTGGGGGAAACACATGCGGTCAATCCTGGGCGGGCAGCGACCGCCATCACGATCGAGGGCGGTGGCGAAGATATCTGGGACGCGGCCGACGCCTTTCAGTACTACTATACCGAACTGGAGGGGGATTTCGACGTCACCGTGAAGGTCGAATCACAGGAAGCGACGGATGAATGGGCGAAAGCCGGAGTGATGGTCCGCCAGACGTTGACCGCGGACGCCGAGACGGCGATGATTCGAAAGACGCCCGGCCACGAAACCTCGTTCCAGTGGCGGTCAGACGATGGCGACCAGATGGTCAGTACGACGTCCGAGGGCGGGAGCGACGAGGGCGAGGTCGCCGGCGGCACAATGCCTGCGACCTGGCAACGCCTCGTGCGCGACGGCGATACCATCGAAGCCTACGGGTCGCCCGACGGCGCGAACTGGACGCGGATCGCAGCCATCTCGCCGAGCGATATCGATTTCGCCGAGTCGGCCTACGTCGGGCTGGCAGTCTGTAGCGGGGTGGCGGGCACGCGCTGTAGGGCAGCGTTTTCGAATCTCTCGGGTCTCTCGCCGACGAGCAACACCGATATCGGCGACGTCACCGTCCCGGGGAGCGTCTCGGAACGCACCGACAAGGACACGAGCGTCGTCGTCTCGACGGGGTCGGCTTCGGGGGTCACAGCCAGTGGCGCGACGATCACGGGGTCACTTGACGACCTCGGTGGCGCGTCCTCGGCGACCGTCTCCTTTGAGTATCGGGAGCGCACGGGGGGATCCTGGCAAACGGGGCCAACCCGGACCCGCTCGACGACCGGTTCCTACAGCGAACCCATTACTGGACTCGATCCGGCCACAGACTACGAGTTCCGGGCGGTTTCGACGGCCAGCGACGGCGATACCGATACCGGTTCCGCCAACACGTTCAGGACCGCAGCCAGGCGCGATGGACCCGACGTGATCACTGTCGAGGGAGCTGGTGGAGACATTTGGAACGAGGCGGATGAGGGCCATTTCTACTACACGCCGGTTGAGGGTGACTTCGACGTGACCGTCCGCATCGACAGTCTCGACGACACCGACGAGTGGGCCAAGACCGGGTTGATGGTCCGTGAGTCGCTGTCCGCCGACGCGGTGAACGCGATGGTCAGGAAGACCCCTGGCCACGAAACGTCGATTCAGTGGCGTGAGGGTGCGGGGGCGGAAACCACGAGCACGACCGCCGACGCCGGCGAGGGGGAGAGTGAACTATCGGGCGGCACGATGCCCGCACGGTATCAGCGACTGGTCCGGGCCGGCGACGTCATCGAGGCATACGCGTCCACCGATGGGAGCGAGTGGACGCTGATCGCCGCTCTGGATGACTCGCGGGTCGCTTTCTCCGAGACCGCGTTTGTCGGGCTGGCGGTCACCAGCCACAACACGGGCACCCTGTGTACGGCCGAATTTTCGGAACTGTCGGGACTCGTGCCGACGGACAACCGGGACATCGGCGATCCGGACATCTCGGGGAGCGTCACCCACGAACGCGACCCCGGCGATGCTGATCCAGTGGTTTCGACGGGTTCGGTCTCGAACGTCGGAACACATTCGGCGACGCTGTCAGGTTCACTCACGGACCTCGGTGGGGCCACGTCAGTCGAGGTCGCCTTCGAATACCGTGCGCGCGACAGTGCCTCGTGGTCCTCGACCGCGGCGCAGACGCTGTCCTCGACGGGATCGTTTAGCGAGACACTTTCCGGACTCGATCCGGATACCGACTACGAGTTCCGGGCGATTGGGAACGCGAGCGACGGTAATCCGGTCACTGGCTCGGCGACGACGTTCAGTACGTCGACCAGCACTGACACCGCCGGCGGATCATACTTCGACCCGTCGGACGGGTTCGCCGATCCGGCACCGTGGCTGGACGACAGTACGCAAGTCATTCGGATCCAGAACGCCACCCGCAGCGAGGTCGAACGTGCGTTCAGCACTTCTGGCCCGCGCGTGATCGTCTTCGAGACCAGCGGGACCATCGACCTCGGCGGTGAGGAACTGGCGATTACCGAGGACAAGTGCTGGGTCGCGGGCCAGACCGCGCCCTCGCCCGGGATTACGTTCATCAAAGGCCAGCTCCAGATCGACGCAAACGACTGTGTCGTCCAGCACATTCGGTCCCGTCACGGACCGGGGTCCGAGGGCAGCATCCAGAGCAACGACGCGTTCAACACGCAGGACGACACCACCAACAACGTCGTCGATCACGTCTCGGCCTCGTGGGGTACTGACGAGTGCATGTCCGTCGGGTACGACACCGACCGGACGACCTACACGAACTGTCTCATCTACGAGGGGCTGTACGATCCCTACGACGACGACGCCGATCACAACTACGGGACGCTCATCGGTGACGGCGCTGAGAACGTCGCGCTGCTGGGTAACGTCTGGGCGAAGGTCCGTGGCCGGGTCCCACGGCTCAAAAGTGGGACTCGATCCGCCCTCGCCAACAACGTGATGTACTTCTTCAACGAGGCGACGAACATGGACGGCGACACGGAAGCGTCCATCGTCGGGAACGTCTACGCCCCCCAGGACCTCGAGGACACGGCGATCGAAGACGGGACTGCCTATCTGGCGGACAACGTCACCGATCCCACGTCGACGCCGCTGACCGGCGACACGTCCGAGCTGTCGTCTCGGCCGCTGTGGCCCGATGGGCTCTCCGCGATGGACTCGAGCGAGGTCGAGAACCACAACCTGAATTACGCTGGCGCACGCCCGGCCGATCGCACTGAGGACGACTCGCGGATCATCTCCGAGATCGAAACCCGCGCTGGCGATCCATACACCGAGTCGCCGTACGACTACTGGATTCCCGACCACGAAGCAGTCGGCGGGTATCCCACCCTCCCGGAGAACACCCACTCACTGACGGTCCCTGACTCGGGCCTTCGTGAGTGGCTCGAACAGTGGGCGCTTGCCGTCGAGGAGAGCGGCGCGAGCCCGCCCTGAGACGAGCGCGACCGACGGGGCGTCAGGCGAGCTGCCGACGGAACGCCCGTGCGGCGTCCTCGCCATCTCCGTAGAGATCCGCAACGAACGACGGCCGCCGGTCGAGCTGCGACCGGCCGGCCCGCTCTCGCGGGAGGTCGATGTGCCGGATCGTCGTCTCTGTCAGCGACGGGTCGGCGAGTCGGCCGTCGGCGATCCACTCGTTGACGGTCTCGACGAACCGCCGTTCCTGGCGGAGCGACAGCGTCTCGACGAGCTGCCGGACGCGCCCGTCGATGGCTTCGGCGGTCGTCGGCATCTCCTCGACCGTCTCCGGTGTCAGGCGGACGATCCACAGTTCGTCCGGCGCCGGGATCGTCCCATCGGTCACGAACTCGCGGATCGGCGGGTTCTGGGAGAGGAAGCCGTCCCAGTACTGCTCGCCGTCGATGTCGACAGGTTCGAAAACTCGTGGGATCGCCGATGAGGCGACGACGGTCGCCGGCGTGATCTCGTCGTCACGAAAGAGTTGGGGGGACCCGGTCCGGACGTTCACCGCACTGACCAGCAACGCGGGCGCTCGTCGCAGATCGACGAGCTCCCCGAAGGACGTAAAGTCGACGTGCTCCTGAAGCGTCCGCTCGAGGTGGGCCCGCCCGAGGTCGCTGCCCGGATTGAGATACGGGTTCTCGGCCGGTTCGACGGACGCCGGTACCGTCGCCCCGAGGACCGCCATGCCGTTCACCCACCGGTCCCAGGGCGTGTTCGCAGCGATGTCGTCCCACACTGCCTCGAGGACACTACCCGAGGTTTCCCCGGCCGCGAGCAACCCGTACCACGCCGCGACGGCCGAGACGGCCCCACCGGAAGCGCCGCTGAGACCGACCAACCGGTGAGACGACGGGAACTCCCCGAGCAGTTCGTCGAGGACGCCTGCGGTGAACGCCGCGTGGCTGCCGCCGCCCTGGCAGGCGATCGCGACCGTTCTCTCGGTCGATCCGGACCCGGACCGACGCCGATCCAGGAGTTCGAGCAACCGATTCAGGCGAGTCACGTCCCACGCGAACGCTTTGAGAGGGAAGTACGCTTTTATGTGTCATCTTCTATGCTGGATCCATCACTTCCCGAGCGACGTCCCCACCTGTCGTCCTGGCGCGGCAGTCCCAGGCGTTCCACGCGGCGACTCGGGGCCGGATCGCGTCAGCCCGGTCCCACCCGGAAGGAGGAGCCGAAGGCGCTCGGCAGGACGTCGGCGGACTGTTCGGCGATGTCGCCCGGCCCGCTGTACTCCATGGCTGGTTTGACCTTCGGCCGCCCAGAGAACCCCACCTGTGGACTTTGGGTCCCGCAGCCGGGCAGCACCATTAAGCCGCTGCCAGTCAGACGTGTTTGTCATGACTGTGGACGGCGGGCCGCCAGAGGATCACGAATCCGAACCGGCCGACCGAACTGGAGAGCGCAACCCGAGGGAGGAGTCGGAGACGGGCACCGAATCGACGGAGCCCGAGGACGAGTCCGTCGACCGTAAAGCGCTACAGACGGCGGTCAGGTCGCTCGACTCACGCGTCCGCTGGCAGTGGTGTCTCAGGGCGACGATCGTGGCCGCGGTAGTTGGCACGATCATCGGGGCGATCAGCGTCTTCGCACTCGAATGGGGGCCGGTCCCGGGCGTCGGGGCCTTCCTTCTGGCACTCCTCGTCGGGGTCGGCCACGCACTCGCGCTGTATCGCACCTGGGAGTACCGGGTTCGCGAGGACGCGTTGTACCTCCAGCGGGGCGTGATCACGCACGTCAAGACTGTCGTCCCGTTCGTCCGCGTCCAACACATCGACACGAGCCGCGGCCCGATCGACAGACTGCTCGGCCTCTCGTCGCTGGTGGTCTACACAGCCGGATCACGAGGGGCCGACGTGACGGTCCCCGGCCTCACGCAAAGTGACGCTGCGGACCTCCAGGAACGATTGAAAGTGCTCGCGAAGGATTCCAACGGGGACGACGCTGTCTGACCATGCGACTTGATCCGCTTTCGATCCCCTATCGGATCGCCGAGAACAGCACCCAGATCGCGGGCGGTGTCGTCGTTGCCGGGATCGCCGGTTCCAGTGGCTCCGGCGGAAATCTCCTGCAAGGCGCGGCGATCTTCTTCGGCATCGCGGCGGTCGGCGTCGCTCTCGTCGCCGGCTGGAACGTCGCTTATTATCGGCGGTTCCGCTATGAGCTGACTGAGGACACGTTCGATATCGAGTCCGGTGTCCTGTCGCGTCGCGATCGCGAGATCCCTTACCGACGCATCCAGAACGTCGACATCAGACAGAACGTCGTCCAGCGACTCCTCGGCATCGCCGAGGTGCGCCTGGAGACCGCCGGCGGCGGCCAGACTGAGGCTCAACTCAAGTACGTCAACCGCGAGGAGGCGGGCCGACTCCAGGAGGAAGTCGGCCGCCGAAAGCGTGGGCAGGAGCCGAGTGTCGACGAGAGCGAAGCCGAACAGCAAACCGAGACGCTATATTCGATAACCCCCCGTGAGTTAGGGGTTCTCGGACTCGTCTCGATGGATCTCCGGCTGGTTCCGTTCCTGTTGGTGGCGCTGTCAGTGTTTGGCCCGGCGGCGATCACCAGCATGCTACCGGACGTCGATCAGTGGTTCCTGATCGGTCCGCTTGTCGGCCTCACTACCCTCGTCGGGCTGGCGATCCTCAGTGGGATCATCTCGATGCTACAGTATTACGATTTCCAGTTGCGATCGCATGGGGACGAGTATCGCTACGAACGCGGACTCCTCCAGCGCTACAGCGGTTCGATCCCCGTCGAGAAGGTTCAGACGCTGTCGATCCGGGAGAACGTCCTCGCGCGCTGGCTGGGCTACGCCAGCCTGACGATCGAGACGGCGGGCTACGCGCCCGGCCAGGGATCGGGCGCACGCTCACAGTCGGCCATCCCGATTGCCGAACGCGACCGGGTGGTTGAACTCGCCCGCTCGATCGAGCCGTTCGACGAAGTGACCTTCGAACGCCCCCCCAAACGAGCGAGAGAGCGCTACGCAGTCAGATACCTGCTGGTCGCGCTCCTCGTGATCGCCGGCACCTATGCAGTGACGCTCGTCCCGGATATCTCCGGCCCTTGGTTCCTCTCGGCGTTGGTTCTTCCCGTGGTGCCGATCGCGGCTCATGTAAAATGGCGACATCGCGGGTATTACATGGGTGAGGAGTACGCGATCACGCGAAACGGGTTCTGGTCGCGCCGGATCACGATCGTTCCGACCTACCGCGTCCAGACCGTCCTCTCCTCGCGGACGATCTTCCAGCGTCGCCGTCGGCTGGCCTCGGTTATCGTCGATACAGCGGGCTCGAGTAGTCTCATGGGTACGGACGCGGTCGCGGCGGACATCGACGCCGAGCAGGCTGATCGTCTCCGGGAGGCCGTCGCGGATCGGCTGCAGGTGGCGATCGGGCAGCGAGACAGTTCCTGAACTGTTGAGCCGTCGAGGCCGAACTGGCGGTCACTCGACTAATGCAGTGAACGCACTGACACGGTCGTCCGGCCCAGTGACGATTATCTCGTCGTCGTCTTCGAACGTGAACGTCGGATCGAAGTCAGTAATCAGCTCGCCGTTTCGCTGGATCGCGATGACGGTACACCCGGTCTTTGCTCTGATATCGGCCGAGGCGATGGATTGACCAGCCAGCGTGCCGACCGGGAGGCGGACGACTTCGACGCCCTGATCGAAGGTGATGACGTCCTCGCCGAAGATGGTCGAGGCGAGCATTCGACCGCTGACGGTTGCCAGCGCCAGCACGTAATCGGCCCCGGCGCGGTAGAGTTTCTGCACGTTGTCGGTCTCGTTGGCCCTGACGACCACTTCGACGTCGGGTTCGAGTTGTCGGACGACCAGCGAGGCGAACACCGCCGACGTGTCATCCGGCAGCGCCAGCACGACCGAACTTGCCTCGTCGATATCAGCTTTCTCTAACGTGTCGGGATCAGTCGCATCGCCGACGACATCGACACCAGGCTTCTCGTCGAGATCGATGACCGTCACCGGCAATCCTGCCCTGACAACCCGCTGTTTGACTGTCGATCCCACTTCGCCGTAGCCACAGATGAGGACGGGGCCGCGACGCTGTCGCCGTGCCTTCGCGCTGGCAAGCTCCTGAAAGGCCTGGAGTTGGGGTTCACGCCCGGCGACCAAAAGGACCGTCCGGGCGTTGATCCGATCCGCAGGCGATGGCGAACTCACAAACTGGCCACGGAACCACGCACCGATGACGTTCGCGCCGGTTCGCTCGCGGATGCGACTCTCGCCGATGGTGGTCCCGACGAGGTCACTCCCCGCCTCGATCGGAATCTCGACGATCTCTAACTCATCGCCGATCTCGACGGCGTCGGAGACCTCGTCGGTGACGGCCGTCGTGGCTTTCTGGGCCAGGCTTTCGCCGATCAGATGTCGTGGTGTGAAGACCTGATCGGCCCCCGCGTAGCGATGGTAATCCGCGAGCGTCGCGTCCTCGACGAACGTGATCGTCCGGGTCTCGGGGGCGAGTTGATCGACGGCGAGTGCGATCGAGGCGTTGACTTCGTCGTTGACATCGGCGACAAGCGCACGTGCATCTTCGATGCCCGCAGCGGTCAGAGAATCGATCGATTCCGGATCGCCATGCATGACGGCGATTCCCTCTTCGTAATAGTCGGTCGCGGTGTCTCGGTCCGGTTCGATGACGACGTACGATTCCTCGAGCATCCGCAACTCGTCGATCAACATCTCCGTTCGCGGGGTGTATCCGCAGATGACGACGTGATCGTCGGCGTCCTCGATCGAATCGGGGACGGTCGTCGTCAGTCGCTGTTCGATCCAGGGTGCGACAAACAGCGGCAGCGCCATGAATACGAAGAAGACACCGGTCGCTTGCATCGCGATCGCGAGCAATCGCATCTGGGGTGTGGTCCAGGCGGCGGCGTCCTCACCGTAGCCAGTCGTGGTAAAGGACTGGACGACCACCAGCAGCGACTCGGTCAACGTCCGGGAGGCGTTTTCGAAGATCGCCATCCCGGCCCCGTAGGCGATCGTATAGAGGATCGTCACGGCGGCGAAGGCACCGAGATAATAATACGCGCGCCGTCGCCGACTCATACCCACATCTGGAGGCGGGGGAGAGAAAACGGTTCGGATCCCGTCGGCCAAACAGCTAAGGGCGTTGGCCCTCCCACGATCGATATGGGTACGATTGACGCGGAACCGTGGGTCGCTGTCTCGAGTTCTTCGATGGTGTCCACCTCACGGGGGGCGGCCTAACCGTGCCGGCGGTCGAAACCGACGGACTCACCAAACAGTATGGCGATCTCACTGCACTCGCTGACCTCTCACTCACTGTCGAGTCGGGGGCGCTTTTCGGGTTGCTCGGGCCGAACGGCTCGGGCAAGACCACGACGATCGAGATCCTGACCGGCCAGCGCAAACCTGACGCCGGGACTGCCAGCGTGCTGGGTATCGATCCCGTCGCCAACCCGCGCGAGGTGCGCGAGGTCGTGGGCATTCTCCCCGAGCGCGAGGATCCGCCGAGTTTCCTCACGCCGCGGGAGTACCTCCGGTTTATCGGCGACGTGCGCGAACTCGACGACATCGACGATCGCATCGAGCGGTGGGCCGATCGTCTCGAGTTCACCGAAACACTGGATACCGTTGCTGCTGACCTTTCCGAGGGCCAACGCCAGCGCGTCATGCTCGGGGGGACGTTCGTTCACGATCCCGAGCTAGTGTTCATCGACGAACCGCTGGTCAATCTCGATCCGATCCTCCAGGAGCGAGTCAAACGCGAGTTGCGCGCCTACTGTAACAACGGCAACACGCTGTTTCTGTCGACACACTTCGTCGATGTGGCCGCCGACCTCTGCGATCGGGTCGGTATCCTCGACGGCGGACACCTAAAGGGGACACAGGAGACGGCCGAGTTCGACGACGATGACCTCCTGTCGTACTTCATGGAAACTGTCGAGGGCGGCGACATGGCGATGGCAGCCGGCCGATCCGGTGGTGTGGCGGCGGAACCGAACGAGGGGGGCCCGGATTCGTGAGTCTGCTTTCGGCGATGCTCGTCGAGGAGTGGCGACTCCATGCTCAGTTGTTCGGCGGGCGGCGCTTCGCCGCTTTTCCGGCAGTCATGTTCGTGCTCGGGGCTGCCGGACTGACGTTGCTCGGCGAACTGGGCGTCGCGCGCGGGGCTGTCGTCGGCGGATTGCACGCGGTGGTCGCCTTCCTGGGTTTGCAGGTCGGCACCATCGGGTTAGTCGGTCGGGACGCCATGCGCAATGTGCTGGGTGACGTGTCGCTGCTCGTCGGCAGTTCCCGGACGCTGCCGATCTCCTGGCGGCGCGTGCTCGCAACCTTCCTTCTCAAGGACCTGCTGTACTACGCGGGGCTCATTCTGGGACCGCTGGCGCTGGCCGACGCTGCCCGCGCACTGGTTCAGGGAACGAGTCCAATCGAGGTTGGCTTGCTCTGGATGACGCTCGTGTTCGCGTTCGCGTTGGGGGTGACCGTCAGTCTGGCGATGATCGCGGTGGCGACCCGGTCCGTGATCGCGTTGTTGGCCAGTGTGACCGGCTTCGTCGCCGTTGTCGTCCTCGGAAACGTCGATCCGATCACGTTCACGCCGGCGGGATTCTACGGCACACCGTCCGTCGCGAGTGGCCTGCGGGTGACCGGGCCGATCGTTGTGAGTGCGACGATCGCGCTGGCACTCTTCGAGCCGATCGAGACCAGCGAGCGGGCGTCCCGAACGCCACCGCTCCCGGTCGGGTTCGGTATCGCGGGACGGACGCTCCGTGAAGTCGCCCGGTCGAGCGGATCCGTCTGGAAAGTCCTGTTTTCGCTGTCGCTGTTCGGCGGGGTCACGGGCTGGCTGCTGGTCGCGGTCGCCGACGCTGGCGGGCTCGAAATCGCGCCCGGACTCGCCTTCGGGACACTGCTCGGGCTCGGGACGTTCACGACCTACGCCTGGGTGACGCAGTTCGACGATCCCGGTGAGTTCGATCGCTATCCCCTGGCCCCGCGAACGCTGTTCCGTGGAAAGTTACTCGCCTTTCTCACACTCGCGATCCCCGCCGGGCTGGTTGTCCTCGCCGTCGCAGCCGTCTGGTTCCCGCCGGCCGAACTGGCGATCGGCGTCGCCATACTGCCGGCCGTCGCGATCTACGTCTACGGTGTCTCGGCGACGGTTGCCGGCCTCTCGCCGACGGCGCTTTTGTTCGACGTCGCTCGCTTTGCCGTCTTCGGTGCGGCGATCGCCCTGGTCGCAGTCCCGCTCGTGGTGACTGCCTTGATCGGGAGTCGGTATCCGACGCTTGCGCCAGTCCTTGGGCTGGCTATTGCGGTACTCGCAGGAACGATCGGCCTCGTACTTGCGGAGATCGCTGGCCAACGGTGGGACCGACGACGGCGGTGAGGAATTTCGCTGCTGGTGAGAAGTCCGTAACGCTTTGTCCCGGCAGCGGTGGTCGTCGAATCGACTCATCTTCCACCATGTTTTATATAATATTTATTCGTAGCCGTCCTTATGCGAGTGGAAACCAGTCAGACTCGGCGGACGGTTGTGAGCGCAATAGCCACCGGTGCCCTTGCCACTGTCAGCGGGTGTGGACTGCTTGGCCGTGAGACACTCTCGACGCGATACGTCGTCGAGGAGGTGGACTCCCCCGGTTCCATGCTCGATGAGGAAGCCGATATCGAGGGTGGAAGTCATCTCGCCGACCAATTCGAGATCGAGGAAGCGACAGAGATACGGTACACGGCAGCAGTGCTCGATGGGCCGAATCTCAACGCGTTCTTGCTCGACAATGAGAACGCAACAGCACTCCAAGCCGGTGAGGACGTCACTGCGATCGAAGGGTCGATTGCGCTCGATACGGAAATCGCACGGATCAACGGTGTCGAGCTCGAAGCGGGCACGTACACACTCGTTGTCGACAACGGCGACGTACAGCCCGAGAACGCCTGACTGGAACCCGCTCGTTATTCGGTCCTGTGACTTTTTGGGACCCATCAACGTTCCGTTTGTGAGTGTTGGTCCGCTGTTCACGCAGAACGTTTATTTAACTAACATTCATTATAGAATCTGCGCACTAGCGCATGACATACAATGGCAACCAAACGACTGCTGATGATCGTCGGCGACTTCGGCGAAGACTACGAGATCATGGTCCCGTTCCAGGCCCTACAGGCAGTCGGCCACGAGGTCGACGCCGTCTGCCCGGAAAAAGAGGCGGGTGAGACGATCAAGACGGCGATCCACGACTTCCGTGGCGACCAGACGTATCTCGAAGAACGCGGCCACGATTTCGAGTTGACGGCGACGATGAGCGAGATCGATCCGGCCGACTATGACGGCCTTGTCGTTCCCGGTGGTCGGGCACCCGAATATCTCCGTGGATACGACGTGGTCATCGAGACCGTACAGCACTTCTTCGAGGCAGGGAAACCAGTCGCCTCGATCTGTCATGGCCCCCAGATCCTCGCCGCAGCGGGCGTCCTCGATGGCTACGAAATGACGGCCTATCCGGCAGTCCGCCCGGAGGTCGAAGCCGCCGGTTGTTCGTGGGTCGACGGCGTCGTGCGGGACGACAATCTGGTGACTGGCCAGGCGTGGCCGGATCATCCCGAATGGATCGCGACGTTCCTCGAACTCCTCGAAGAACGGTAGGGGGTCGTGTGACCCGCAGAGTCACATTTCCTCGGAACGGACTGTTCTGCTCGCTGATCAGCGTGTACGTTTCGGGATGGGGACTCGCTCGGTCTCAATCGGCTTTGGCTTCGCAGTCGTCCCCCCACGGCGACAGCCATGCGGTCGCGACGTCCCGGTAACTTTCCCAGAAGTTTTTCCAGAGCGCTGACCCGGTATCGGTAGTCGGGAACTCGAAGGCAGTTCGCTGGCCCGTTGGCGACAGTGGGGACGGGAACCGGGAGTTGTCAAGCGAGTCGATCGGCCGGGTCGAGACTGAATGCCCACACTCGGGGCACTGGTACCAGATCGACTGTGACCCATGGCGCTCGTGTAAGACCCAGTCCCCGTTGACGAGACTGTCGTGCCCGCAATTGGCACAGTGTAGGACCGACTTGCGCCCCCCGGCGTCGTCTCCGGTAGCCACGTGCTCTGAGGTCATCGTATCCACTATTAGGCGAGTCTCGGATAAAAACGTTCGTGTATAATAATTGGGGTCACGGCAAGAGACGGTCAATAGCATGAACTGTCAGGCGCACTCGAGAACCGTGGCCGCTACGATAGTGACACCGGTTCGCCACGGTCGGCACTCTCGTAGAGTGCGTCGATGACGGCCATGTTCCGGATCGACTCCTCCCTGTCGATTCGCGGTCCCGACCCGGAGTCAACAGCGTCGGCGAAGTGCGCGACTTCACGCTGGTACGGGTCGACGGGATCGAATTCTTCGACGGCGTGTCTGCCATCGACCGAATATTCCAGGGACACCGTCTGGTCGTGGTCGGCTCCAAAGACGTTCTCGGCTTCCAGCCAGCCGTTCTCGGCCTCGACGCGATAGGACTCGACGAAGGGAGTGTCGAATCCGGAGTGGATTCTGGCCGTCGCGCCCGAATCGAACTCCAAGATTCCGGTCAGCTGACTGTCGACGCCGGCGTTACGTGTGTCCGCGCTCGTCGCGTACGCTCGCTCGGGTTCACCCAGGAACAGCCGCATCGCACTCACGGTGTAACAGCCCAGGTCCATCAGCGATCCGCCGGCGAGGTCCGGATCGAGTCGGATATCGTCGGGATTTCCGCGAAGCGAGAAGGTGAACGTCGCGGACCCGGATCGAACGTTCGCCAGGTCCTCGCTAACGATCTCGGCCGCTCGTTCGGTCCGGGGATGGAATCGATACATGAACGCCTCCATCAGCGTTACGTCTTGGGCCTCGCAGTAGTCGTGCATCTCCCGGGCTTGTTGCGTGTCGACGCCGATCGGTTTCTCACACAGGACATCGTGACCGGCGTCGGCTGCGCGCATCGTCCACTCGGCGTGAAGCGCATTGGGAAGCGGGTTGTAGACGGCGTCGATCGGCGCGTCCGCGAGCATCGTGTCGTAGTTCCCGTAGGCGTTCGGAATCCCCAGTTCCGCGGCGACGGTCTCCGCCCGATCCACGTTACGTGAGGCGATGGCCGTCACCTCGTGTTCGCTTCGCTCGATCGCCGGAATCAGGGCCGTCCGGGCAATACCCGCCGTACTCAAGATGCCGAATCGCATAGTGGATACTGTGGCTGGCACGGTCTTGAAGCACGGGGTCGGCCGACAGGATACTCCGTCACGTAGTTTTCTGCTCGGCAAATCGTCTCCTATGTTTATGCTACTGCGGGTCGAATCCCGACTGAAATGGCAGCCGAACGATCTTTGTTCAGATCCAACGTCCGGACCATCACCGCCGTTGTCGTGGTGGTCCTCCTGTTGGCCTCGATCCCCGGCACTGCGCTGGCGGAAACCAGGACGGGTGGCTCGGTCGTCGTGGGAGCAGACGAAACCGTCGACGGTGACCTCACCGTGTTCGCCGGCTCGGTCGTCATCGACGGCACGGTCGAGGGAAACGTCCAGGCAGTCGGGGGAAGCGTCAGGATCGGCGGAACCGTCACCGGTGACGTGTCCGTGACAGCCGGTTCGGTCGTCATCGGTCCCAACGCGACGATCGAGGGCTCACTCCAGGGGGCTGGCGGCGACGTGGTTATCGCAGGCACCATCACCGACGACGTGCAGGTCGGCGCCGAGACGATCACCGTGACCGAGACAGCGGTCATCAACGGCGAGTTCACATACGACGGGAGCCTCGATCGTGCCTCGGGTGCGTCGATCGCGGGGACTGTTTCGGCGGACGCCGATCTCGGATTCGACTCGCCGCTCGATGTCTCGATCCCGGGGTGGATCATCAGTGCGTACGCCTTTATGGTCGGACTGCTGGGGGCAGTGGTTCTCCTGGGCCTGTTCCCGGAATTTTCGAGGTCGGTCGCATCGGCCGCGACGGACGATCCGCTTCGGACCGGTGGGGCCGGCGTGCTGGCGGTGGTCGGGATCCCCGTCGGACTGCTCGTTCTCGTTCTCACGCTGGTGGGCATCCCGCTGGCGCTGATCGGGTTGTTCGTCTACCTGATCGGGCTCTGGGTCGGGTCACTGTACGGCCGGTATGCGATCGGGACGTTCGTGCTGGCGCAATTCGAGACCGATAATCGCTGGCTTGCACTGCTTGCGGGCTTTATTCTCATAGCATTGCTCGTCCGCATCCCGCTCGTCGGCGGATTGATCCAGCTTGTCGTTGCGGTGCTTGGACTCGGCGGAGTGGCAGTGATGATGGTTCGGCGCTATCGGGCCCACCGTGGCGAGGAGAACAACGACGCATACTCATCGGACCAATCAGAGCGCGTCGTGCCCTGAATTACAGGTAGGCCGCGTCCCATCGGGTCGGCTTGCGCCGGTTCCCACAGGAGTTACACTCGATGCGCCCCATCGCATCCATCGCATTCGCGAGTTCGCCACAGTTGTCACAGTAGTAGCCAAAGCGGTGCTGGCGATCGTCGTCGGCGTAGACGATGTGAAACGGCGCAGTCGAACCCCGTTCGGACTCGTCGTGATCGACGTAGACTGTTTCGCCGCCGGATTCCAGCGGTTCGAGACCGGTCTGCTCGGCGATGTAGCGGTATTCGATCTGATTCCGACCGCCGATTTCGATCTCGGTGCGGCCCACTCGTTCGAACCCCTTGGATTCGAAAAAGCCCGTTCCGTCCTGGTTGTTCGCCAGCACGCGGCCCTGGATCGCCATCGCACCCTCGGTTCGAAGGCGATCGATCGTGTCGTCGAACAGGGTGCTCGCGATCCCCTCACCGCGGTAATCCGGATCGACGTGGAGCCACAGCAACATCGCGTCCCGTCCATGGTCGCTTTCGTCGACCACCCAGGGGCGACCGGCCGTCAGCGTACTCTCGGAAAACGCCACGACCTGATCGTCACGCTCTGCCACCAGCAAAATTCGGTCTCCCGATTCGAGGCTCTCTTCGAGCTGTGATTCACTGTACCATTCCTCGATCCCGGTTGTAATCGTCTGTGGGCTGAGTGTGTATGACGCCTGGAGCGATCGCCTGGCGACGTCACGGATCGCTGGCGTATCCGCTTTGGTGGCAGTCCGAATGTTCATGCACATGATTGTGGTGCGTGTCAACTTAAGCCAACCGGCGACTGCAACCTTTGGGACTGGTGTCGGCCGCCCGGGGAGCAACACAATACCGAAACGTGACAGGTTCCGGACGCGGACGGGCGACCGAGAACGCACTGATGCCCGTCGCAGATTGTCGTCCCGGTGGCCGGTCAATCAGTCCTGTCGGTGTCGTAACGCTAAAGAGTTAAAGCCGCTTCTTTTTAGGCAAGATGACCGAAACACGTATTATCCGGAGGTGGTTCTGTGGGTGTTGAAATCCGGGAGTCGCCAGTCTCCGAGGGGGAATTCGAGGAGATGAAGCAGTTCGTCCATGACTATCTCGAAGCCAGCGTCGAGAACGAACAGGCGGGCGGCCGGATGCGGTGGTACCCCTGGCACTCAGCGGAGTACCGGTTCAACCACATTCTCAATGTGGTTGACCTGGCCACGGACATTGCCCGCGAGGAAGGTGCTGACGTGCAGGTCACGCGAGTGGCCGCCTTGTTTCACGACGTGGCCAAACTCGAAGCGGAGCAGGACGAACACGCTGCGGCCGGCGCACGCATCGCCAAGGAGTTCCTGAACACGCACAGCGACTATCCCCAGTCGTTCGTCGACCAGGTCGTCGCTGCTATCCAGGATCACTCCTATCAGGGCGACCTCACGGACCTACCGCTGGAGACCCGGTGTCTCATCGAGGCCGATGTCCTGGACAAGGTCGGTGCCAACGGGACGGCGCTTTTGTTGTTACGCATGGGCTATGAATCCCGATCGCACGTCGACGCCCCCGAGATGGTCGAACGCGTCACTGAGCGAGGCAAGGACGCCCGCGAGCGCATCGAAAGCGATACCGCCGAGAGTTACCTCCACCGCCGGCTCAAGCGGGTCCGGTGGTTCAAAGAGTGGCTCGAAGAGGAGATCGCCGCTGTCGACGCCGGGGCGGACGAGGCCTGACAGACTCCGGTGAGGTGAGCGACAGTCGGATCACTGCACAGCGTCAGCCGAGGACGCCAAACGTCGATAGCGCATCGAACAGGAAGAACACGCCGAAGCCGGCCAGGAAAACAGCGCTGAGGCCCGCCACCGCCGGCGCAAAGCGGTCGATCCGTTTCCCGGCACTGACGAGTGTCGCCGGGAAGCCGACGATCCAGACGGCGATCCCAGCAAAGAGGCCGACCAGCAGCGTCGGCTCGCCGGTTCGGACCACGAGCAGGCCCGTAAGCTGTCCGCCGACGTAGGGCGTCTGGGCGAGGACATCGACCGTTCCGGGCGTGAGGAGGCCAACGCCGACGGTCAACCAGAAGATGATCTGATAGGGATTCGTGAGTGCAAGCACGAACGCTCGACGAAAGCCACGTGCGTTCGATCGATTGTCGCTGTCGCTTCCCGCTTCAGACTCGCCTTTCTCGAACGTGGTAAACGTTTGATCGAGCTCACCCGCGGCGTCGAACGCGAAGTACAACATCAACACGCCCCCGACCCCGATCATGGTCCCCTGAATGAGTGTCGCTTCGCGGACAATCGTGACGACACCCAGCAATGAGAGCGCCAAGAACGTCGCGTCGGCGAGCAAGGCACCCAGTCCGGCGGTAACCCCGGCACGGAAGCCCGAGACGACGCTTTCCTCGGCGATGACGGCGTTCATCGGCCCCGGCGGCGCAGCCAGCGCCAGTCCGAATATCGATCCGGCGAGTCCGGTTACCAGTACGTCTATCACGGCGCTAGTGAGTGGGTCGGGTGTTTCGGCGAAAAGCGCTTCGAGACTGCTCGGGCGGGGACACCCCTCGAAAGGCCTACTGGTACATGCCGACCGGTTCGGCCTTCGAACTCGCTTCCTGGGACTGTTGCATCCGCTGGGCGAGTTGCTGGCGTGTCGCCCGGATCTCCTCGGCGCGTTCGAGCAGCGATTCCGTCTCGACGGCAAGGTCGGTGATGGGTGCGATCGCCGTTTCGATCAGCGCGGTTGCCGCGGCGGGATCAGGGAACCCGGCTGACGCCTCGACGATCAACCCGAGGGCATCGATATCCTGTCGGTGGGCCTCATAGAGCAATGCACCGGTCGGGCCGCTAATCGAACCCCGCTCGTCGGGCGGGTCGATGTCGTGGGCCGACAGCAACGACGCCGCCTCACCCGTCGCGACGCCGTAGGTCGCCCGTTCGTCGTCTGGGTCCGTGGGACGCCCGCTGAGGTAGATCGGAAGCGCGTCCACCTCACCAATCCAGCCGGTGAGACACCCCGCGAACGCCTCGGCGGCCGTCGGCGAAACCGGGACGTCGCTCTGGAGCACGAGCAGATCGTGTCCCGGATCGGCGTACAGCCGGACCGGTCCCGTAAGTGCCGTCTCATTTTCGTGGTAGATAGCGACCTCCGGCAGCCCCTCACAATGGCAGGTCGCGTAATGCATCATGTCAAACGTCTCGATCAAATGGTCGGCGGCGATCTTCCCGACCAGTCCGACGCCCGGCAGTCCTTCGACGAGCGTCGGTTCCGACAGGGCAACCTCCGGCTGGTGAACCGAAATCTGTGCCATGAGAACTCTTCACACTTGTGTCCAAAAAACGTGCCGGCAGCCAGTAGTACGACCGAGGCGTGCACCTGGCGGTCGAAACCGACAAACGAGCGCCCGCTCAATCCTGTCTATGGACGTGTTGCAGCGCTACGAGTCGCTCGTCGAGGACTGGTCCGCGTTCCGTGCTGCCTGTCGCCGCCCGCTCCCGTCGGTCGTCCGCGTGAATACGCTCAAGACGACCGTCGAACGGGCGAAAGAAGCTCTCCAGGCCGAGGGGATTGCCTACGAGGAGGTCAAGTGGCACGACGGGATCCTCCAGTTGCCCGACGCCAATCCCGGATCGAACTGGCCGTATGTTCAGGGGTGGCTCCACGGTCAGGAGGAAGTCTCGGCACTGCCGCCGGTCGTGCTCGATCCCGACCCGGGTGATCGCGTCTGGGACGCCACGGCCGCGCCGGGCAGCAAGACGACCCAACTCGCTGCGCTGATGGACGACGAGGGTCAAATCGTGGCGACCGACAACAATCTCGGCCGACTCTCGGCACTCCGCTCGAACGCCGAACGCCTCGGGGTCACCAACCTCGCGGTCACCAACGAGGACGCCCGGAATCACTCGCTGAAACCGTTCGACGGCGAGCACTACGACCACGCACTCGTCGACGCACCCTGTTCGTGTGAGGGGACGATCCGGAAGAATCCGGACACTCTCGAGGAGTGGTCGCTCGATCACGTCACCGGCATCGCCGGCGCTCAAAAGGGGATCCTCCGGCGCGCTATCGAGGTAACTCGGCCCGGCGGGACCGTCGTCTACTCGACGTGTACCTTCGCCCCCGAAGAGAACGAGGCCGTCCTCGATTTCGCCCTCGAAGAGACCGCTGCCCGGCTCGTCTCGGTCGATCTCCCGCTCGAAAGTCGACCTGGCGTCACGGAGTGGGACGGCGAAACCTTCGATACGAGCGTCGAGAAGGCTCACCGGGTCTATCCCCATCTCAACGACACGGGTGGCTTTTTCGTCGCGAAACTGGAGGTGCCGGCATGACCGACGGGAGCGAATCGGGCGACGTCGAACACGGTGAGAACGACGGTGATCGATTCGACCGGTTGCCGGCGACGGAAGCCGAGCGTAACGTCGCTGGACGCCCCACTCGTCAAGCCGTCCTCGAATACTGGCAGGATCGCTTCGGCGTCCCGCCGGAAACCTTCGAGGACCACACCTTCTGGGAGCGCGGGTCGGGCAAGATCTGGGTCTTCTATGGCGACCTCCCGTCACCGGTCCACATCGAAGCGCTGGGCATGACGTTTCTCCGGACGCGCCAGGAACACTGGAAGCCGACGCTCGAAGCCGTTCAGCGCTTTGGACACCACGCCGAGGCGAACGTGATGCACCTCTCGAGCGAGCAGGCCCGGACGTTCCTTGCGGGCGATGATCAGGAGATCGAATGGGACGGCGACTGGGGCTACCTGATCGTGACCCACGACCTTGCCGGCGAGCGCGAACCGCTCGGCGTCGGGCTATATGTCCACGGCGAACTCCGGTCGCAGGTTCCCAAGGGCCGGCGACGCGAGTTGTAGCTGTCACTCGGATTGCCGCTTGCGGATCACGCCGCCGCCGAGCCCCTCCCACTCGACGCGATAGCCTAGCCGGGAGAGCGCGGCGCTAGCGTCGTCGATTCCGCACTCGTCGAGGACTTCCTCGGCCTCGGCAAGCGTCATCCCGGGTTCGATCCGCTGAGCCAGATCAGCAAGAACCGATGGCCGGACCAGCGTCCGGCCGACCCGCTCGTGGGCGGGAAAGTCGACCGTCTCGACGGCGTCCTGGCTCACGCCGTGAGTCTCGGCCAGTTCTGCGAGCGTGAGCACGTCGGCCTTTGGGTCGAGTTCCGCAGGCAGGTCGGCCGCATTTGCGGCGACGAGGTCGGCCTCGTAGCGCCGGAGTGCGTCCCGGATGTCCTTCACCCGGACCGAACCTGTGTAAGGGATCGCCCGGTGATCACGCGCCTCGATCGCCTCGCCGACGCCGAGGCTCTCGTCGTAGGCGACGAGCAATTCGACGCCCTCGATCGCGTCGAACTGGGCAAGCTTCTTCTCGACGTACTCCGGCGTCCAAAAGCCCATGATCTCGAAGAACACCCGAAAGTCGCCGTGGCGGTACTCGAACGCGAAGTCCGGGATGGCGACGCTCGCGCCAGCTTCGAGGGGCTCGGGTTCGCGGACCAGTTCCCACGGCAGATCGAGCGACGCGAAGCGGGTCGCGAAGTCGGCCTCGACGTCGCTGTCGTAGGTCGGCTCGACGACCGGCTCGACGTCGGGGACCGAGACGTCGGCGTCGGTGAGCGTCATCGTTCGCTCGCGACCGTCGTCGTCGATCGTCGCCTCGAGTCGCCACTCCCCAGTTTTGGCCACGCTCCGCAGGAGTCGGGCGAACTGAGTGCCGTACCGGCGCGTTGACTCGAACAAGGCGTCAGGGCCCGTTACCTGGAGTTCTCGCGTCTCATCATCGGTCTTTTCGACCTCGTAGAGAAGTCCGAAGCGTTTGACAGCGCTAACGAGTGCCTTCGGATCCGACGAGCGGATCCGGACTGCCGTCGCGTCGAACAGCGCCGTCCCCGCCAGCGAGAGATTGTACTGTTCGAGCAGCGCTGTCGGCGTCCATCCGCGGTCGATTGCTGCGAGAATCTGCCGCGCCTCGAGATCGGCGTACAGCGACGACGCGACGGCGTCGCGGTCGCTTCCGAGTCGATCGGCGGCCTGCCTGAGTGCCTGCTCGCGTTCGTCCTCGGTGACCACACCGACCGATTCGGCCGCCTCGAAGGTCGCCCGGCGTGCCCGCGCTGGCGGGAGGGGTGCTCGCGTCTCGAAGGTGGCGTCGCGCTCGAGGAGTTTGGCGAACCCGCGGACGAGTTTGAAGTCGTCGCTATCACGCTCTAGGTCGGTCAACGCCGCGGTGAGTGCCTCGCGGCGCTCGCCGACGTGGCCCTGAAAGACGCCGATCACCCGCGCTGCGAGGTCTCGGTGCTCTTCGTCGACAAACTGTGGCTGGTAGCCGCCGCCAGCCCGGGAGACGCGCAGCAAGTCCTTGCTCAGCACAGGGATAACTCGGTCGGTGGGAGACGAAAAGCCACCGGTGGATCGCACCGACTGCGCCTATCGTCGCCGACTCGCGACTCCCTCTTCGGCCGTGTCGGCACAGACGACCTCGTAGAGCAGGGCGCGCCCGCCGTCCTCGTTCGGCCGAAGAATCCGGCCAAGCCGCTGGGTGAACTCCCGCTGACTCCCGCTGCCAGCAAGCAGAATCGCCACGTTCGCGTCGGGAACGTCGATTCCCTCGTCGAGGACGTTCGCCGTGATCACCGTCGAGTAGGTTCCGGTCCGAAAGCCCCGAAGGATCTCTTTTCGCTCGGCAGTCGATGTCTCGTGGGTGATCGCCGGTCGGAGGAACCGCTCGGAGAGGCGATAGACGAAGTCGGTCGAGGCGGTGAAGACGAGCACCCGGTCGTCGGGGTGCCGGTCGAGCAATTCAGCGAGGGTGTCGACCTTGCTCTCGGCCGTCCGGACGATCGAGCGGGCCCGCTCCTTGGCGAGCAAGGCCTCCCGGGCCGCCGGGTCGGTCCCCGACCGGATGACGAGTTGCTGGTAGTCCTCGCCGCTATGCATGTCGATGTTCGAGCGGGCGAGGTAGTCAGTGAAGGTTTCCTGATCGCGTTCGTAGGCGGCCCGCTCGTCCTCGGTGAGCGGGACTTCGAGGCGTTTGATATCGTACGGTGCGAGGTGCTCGCCGGCCAGCTCATCAGGATCGAGGCGATAGACGACCTCGCCGATCAACTCGGCGACGGCCTCGTGGGCACCGTCCGGGCGCTCGAAGGTCGCCGTCAGTCCCATTCGTGCGGGCGCAGCGAGCAGTCTGGCAATATCGCGGTATCCCTGGCCACCGAGGTGATGCACCTCGTCGAAGATGACGAGGCCGAAGCGATCGCCGATTTCGTCGGCCCGGAGATACGCCGAGTCGTAGGTGGCGACGGTCAGGGGTTCGAGTCGCTGCTCGCCACCGCCGAGTTGTCCGATCGGGACGTCGAACTCCCGCTGTAGCTTCCCGCGCCATTGCTCCAGCAGGTCGATCGTCGGGACGACTACGAGCGTGGGCGTCCCCAGCGCTTCGATCGCGGCGATACCGATGACGGTCTTCCCGCTTCCGGTTGGGAGTTCGAGGACACCACGGTCGTCGGCCTCGCGCCAGGCCGCGAGGGCTTCCCGCTGGTAAGACCTGAGCTCGTAGGTCGAATCGAGGTCGAGCGTGGGGCGGTCGAGGACCTCGTCGTCGACTGTCGCGCCCGTCGCCTCGATGGCGTCACGGACCGCCGAATATCGATAGCTGGGTGCTCGCCAGGTCTTCGAGCGCTCGTCGGACTCGACGTCTGGAAGGGATTTGGCTGCCTCCGCATCCAGTCCCTCGATACGGATGGTCCCGTCTTCGTACGCCAGGGTGACCTGAGCCACGACTCGTGGTCAGCCCGCGCTGGCCTAAAGGGTATTCCTGGAGTGAGGAGTTCCGACCCCGTCTCTCGGCTTTCTCAACCCTTTTATCCACGAACCAGCATCTATGAGATATGACTGAGACCGAGCAGGACGGCGATTCAGCCGTGACGGCGGACGGTTCGGAGGGCAAGGAAGCGACCGACGAGCAGATCGCCGCCCTCCGCGAGGAGCAACTCGAAACTGTCCGGGAGACCGACGCCGAGGAACTCGCCGACGAACTCGCAGCGCAGCGACTCGAAATCGAACAACTCGAGGCAGCACTCGCCGATCTCGAAGCGACGGTCGAGCAAAAAGACGAGGAGATCGAGGACCTGACGAGCCGACTCAAGCGCAAGCAGGCTGACTTCCAGAACTACAAGAAACGGATGAAAGAGAAGCGCGAGGACGAGAAAAAACGGGCCACCGAGGATCTTGTCGAGCGACTGCTCGATGTCCGAGACAATCTGCAGCGAGCGCTCGATCAGGACGACGTCGCTGATCTCCGGGACGGCGTGGAGTCGACGCTCCGACAGTTCGAGACCGAACTCGATCGCGAGAACGTCGAGCCGATCGAACCCGAGCCCGGCGACGAGGTCGACCCCGAGCGCCACGAGGTACTGGTGCGGATGGACAGTTCACAGCCGGAGGGGACGATCGCCGAGGTTCACCGCGCAGGCTACGAGATGGCAGGGAAAGTGATCCGGACGGCACAGGTTGCTGTCAGTGACGGGGCATCCGCTGCCGCGGACGCCACGACGGACGAGACCGAATCGAACGGGAACTGACTGCCGCCGGAGACCTGTTGATCACTACTTCAATATAAAGCCCTCGACTGCGTCCATTATTCGACAGCAAAACCGCAGGACGTAACGCGATCCGTCTGAGCCGTTCGTTCGCGCTATCTAGTAATGTTTAACCGGGACAAGCCGGTACGTAGACACAACATGGCGAGCAACAAGATTCTCGGTATCGACCTTGGAACGACCAACTCGGCGTTCGCGGTCATGGAGGGTGGCGACCCGGAGATCATCGTCAACAGCGAGGGCGAACGAACCACGCCCTCGGTCGTGGCGTTCGACGACGGCGAGCAACTCGTCGGCAAGCCGGCGAAAAACCAGGCCGTCAAGAACCCCGACGAGACGATTCAGTCGATCAAACGCCACATGGGCGAGGAGGACTACACCGTTTCCCTCGACGGCGAGGAGTACACGCCCGAGCAGGTCTCGGCGATGATCCTCCAGAAGATCAAACGCGACGCCGAGGAGTATCTGGGCGACGAGATCGAAAAGGCCGTCATCACGGTGCCGGCGTACTTCAACGACCGCCAGCGCCAGGCCACGAAGGACGCCGGCGAGATCGCCGGCTTCGAGGTCGAGCGCATCGTCAACGAGCCGACGGCGGCCTCGATGGCCTACGGCCTCGACGACGAGTCAGACCAGACGGTCCTCGTCTACGACCTCGGTGGCGGGACGTTCGACGTCTCGATTCTCGACCTCGGCGGCGGCGTCTACGAGGTCGTCGCGACCAACGGTGACAACGATCTCGGTGGCGACGACTGGGACCGGGCGATCATCGACTGGCTCGCCGAGGACTTCGAAGACGAGCATGGCATCGACCTGCGAGAGGATCGCCAGGCGCTCCAGCGGCTGAAAGACGCGGCCGAGGAAGCCAAGGTCGAACTCTCCTCCCGGAAAGAGACCGAGATCAACCTGCCATTTATCACCTCTACTGACGACGGTCCGGTCCACCTAGAGACGGACATCACCCGCGCGAAGTTCGAGAGCCTGACGAGTGACCTGATCGAGCGCACCGTCGAGCCGACCGAGCAGGCCCTTGAGGACGCCGACTACTCGAAGTCCGACATCGACGAGGTGCTTCTCGTGGGCGGATCGACCCGCATGCCCCAGGTCCAGGAGAAGGTCGAGGAACTCACCGGCCAGGAACCGAAGAAGAACGTCAACCCCGACGAGGCCGTCGCGCTGGGCGCGGCCATCCAGGGCGGCGTCCTTTCGGGCGACGTCGACGACATCGTCCTGCTCGACGTCACGCCCCTCAGCCTCGGTGTCGAGGTCAAGGGCGGCCTCTTCGAGCGACTCATCGAGAAAAACACGACGATCCCGACCGAGGAGTCGAAGATCTTCACGACCGCCGCGGCCAATCAGACGTCGGTCCAGATCCGCGTCTTCCAGGGCGAACGCGAGATCGCCGAGGAGAACGAACTGCTGGGAGCCTTCATGCTCCAGGGCATCCCCCCGGCACCGGCCGGCACGCCTCAGATCGAAGTCACGTTCTCGATCGACGAGAACGGCATCGTCAACGTCAGTGCCGAGGACCAGGGCTCGGGTAACTCCGAGGAGATCACCATCGAGGGTGGCGTCGGCCTGAGCGACGAGGAGATCGAGGAGATGCAGCAGGAAGCCGAGGAACACGCCGAAGAGGACCAGCAGCGCCGCGAGCGTATCGAGGCGCGCAACGAAGCCGAGAGTGCCATCCAACGCGCTGAAACGCTGCTGGAGGAAAACGAGGATGCCGTCGACGACGACCTCCGTGAGGACATCGAGTCCGAGATCGAGGCCATAGAGGAAGTCCTCGACGACGACGACGCCACCACGGAAGACTACGAAGAAGCGACCGAGAGCCTGACCGAAGCCCTGCAGGAGATCGGCAAACAAATGTACGACCAGGCTGGCGCGGAAGGTGCTGCAGGCGCTGGTGCGGCCGGTGCAGGTGCCGGCGGCATGGGCGGTGCCGGTCCCGCAGGCGGTGCCGGTCCCGCCGGTGGGCCGGGCGGCGCTGGCGACGAAGCCGGCGAGGAGTATGTCGACGCCGACTTCGAAGAGGTCCAAGACGAAGACGACGACGAGGAGTAACGCGAGTCGAGTCGTCTTCGTCTTGGGCTCGCGAATCTCCGATTCGCGGTGTCTCGAAGTCCAAGCGTAGCGAGGACTTCGATAGACGACGAGGAGTAACACGAGTCGATCTGCCGAGACGACAGTTCGCCACGGCTGTGACTTGTGACGTGATTTCTCACCCCAAACAGTAACCCCCATACGTCCCGGTCGCGAAGGGATTTTCATGACGGATCTACCCGATATCGGACTCGGAACCTGGCAGAACGAGGATCCCGAGCAGTGTGCCGACAGTGTCGCGACAGCCCTCGAGATGGGGTATCGGCATATCGACACGGCGGAGATCTACGGGAACGAGGAGAGTGTCGGCGACGGATTGGCGACGGCCGACGTTCCGCGAGACGAAATCTTCCTCGCGACGAAGGTCCACGGTGAGTCGACCAGTCTCAGCTACGACGGCGTGATCGAGACGGCCCACAACAGCCTCGACCGGCTCGGCGTCGAGGCCGTCGATCTACTGTACGTCCACTGGCCGACCGGCGATTACGATCCCGAGGAGACCCTGTCGGCGTTCGAGGAACTCCGCGAGGAGGGTGTCACCGAGCGTATCGGCGTCTCCAACTTCGAGCCTTCGACCGTCGAGCGTGCACTCGACGTCCTCGATGTGCCGCTGTTCGCGAATCAGGTCGAGATGCATCCCCTCCTCCAGCAGGAGGAACTGCTCGCTCATGCTGAGGAACACGACTATCACCTCGTCGCGTACTCACCACTTTCCCGGGGCGATGTCTTCGACGTCCCCGAAATCACGGAGATCGCCGGGAAACACGACGTGAGCGAGGCCCAGGTCAGCCTGGCCTGGGTGCGCGAGAAGGGGGCCTATCCGATCCCGAAGGCTACCAGCGAGACACACATCCGGGACAACTTCGAGAGCCTTGCCCTCGAACTCGACGACGAAGACGTCGCGGCCATCGACGACATCGATCGCGAGACACGTCACATCGACTACCAGGCCGCTCCCTGGCATTAGTCTTGGTCGGTGGTTTTCCCCTGGAATATTCATAAACTTAAGGTAGCGAGCCATCCTAGGACACATATGGATACGAGAAAGGTCCAGCAACTCGGACCCTCGACGCTCGCGATGACGCTGCCGGCGGAGTGGACGACGGAGACAGATGTCGAGAAGGGTGACGAGATTTCCATCCGGATCGGTGACAAGGGGACGTTGACTGTACTCCCCGAGTCCGTCCAGTCTGGAGACACCGAAGCGACGATCTACGTCTCCGAACTTGACGCCGACGCCGTCGAACGGGCGATCGTCGCCCAGTACGTCCTCGGTCGACAGGTGATCCATGTCGAAGCGGAAGGGTCGGACACACTCGATAGCTCCCACATCAACGCGGTCTACAACGCCGAGACCCAACTGATGGGGCTGGGCGTGATCGAGGAGACGCCCGAACGCATCACCGTCCGGTGTTCGGTCGATCCCGGCGACTTCACTCTCAACAATTTGCTCGAACGTCTCGAGAGCACCGGCAGTACGATGCGAAACGAGGCGATCCGGGCACTCGCACACGGGAATCCGGATCTGGCCCAGCGGGCCTTGAACCGGGAGCGACAGGCCAACAAGATCTTCGTGTTGCTCCTCAGACTCATCTTCACAGCCCACCAGAACCCCAACGTCGCGCGCGGAATCGGGCTCGACGATGCGTTCCCGCTGATCGGCTATCGGTCGGTCGCGAAGAACCTCGAACTGGCTGCTGACAACGCCGAGGACATCGCCGACATCGCGCTCGAAGCGGAAGGCCACAGTCTCGATGTCGACGCGGGAACCATGGATCGGATCCGTGACATGGTCGAGAAAGTCGACGAAATTTCCGAACAGGCCGTTCGAGCCGCGGTCGAGCGGGATTACACCGCCGCCAACGAGGCACGCTCACAGTTCCGTGTGATCGACGAGCAGGGGGCTGACCTCCTCGAAGGTCTCGAGGAGATGCCCAACCAAAAGCTGCTGGCGATCCGGGAGGTGCTGGTCGCTCTGCAGGATACGGCGCAGTATTCGGTTCGGAACGCCGAGATCGCGACGAACCTCGCACTCAACGAGGAATCCGGACACATCACGCTCGAGTGAGACACCGTGTTCCGGACCGATCCGGGACCGTCTCGCACGGGTGCATTTGCCGTGTGATTACGGTGTAGTACGCTGTATACGCGACGGTCGATCAGTCGTCAGCAGCGGGCGGAGCGGACTGTTCTCGATCGGCGCGTGGGCCCTCCCTGTCGACTGCTGGCAACAGATCTCGCAAGTACTGCCCGGTGTATGATCCGTCCGTTCGGGCCACCCTCTCTGGTGTGCCCGCCGCGACGATCTCGCCGCCGTTCTCGCCGCCTTCCGGACCGAGGTCGATGATCCGGTCCGCGTTCTTCACGAGGTCGAGTTCGTGTTCGATCACGACGACCGTGTTCCCGTCCTCGGTAAGTCGGTGGAGCACGTCGATCAACTTGCGTTCGTCCTCGGGATGGAGTCCCGTCGTCGGTTCGTCGAGGAGATACAGCGTCTCGCCGGAATCTTTCTTCCCGAGTTCCTCGGCAAGTTTCACCCGCTGGGCCTCCCCACCGGACAGCGTCGTCGAGGGCTGGCCGAGTTTCATGTAGCCCAACCCGACGTCTCTGAGCAGTTCGAGTCGACGACGAATCCCCGGGTGACTCTCGAAGAACTCGTAGGCTTCCGAGACGGTCATCTCCAGAACGTCTGCGATCGTCTTGCCCTTGTAGGTAACGTCCAGCGTCTCGGCGTTGTAGCGGTCGCCGCCACACTCCTCGCAGGGTACTTCGACGTTGCTGAGGAAGTTCATGTCGATCGTGACGGTCCCCTGCCCGCCGCAGGCTTCACACCGCCCACCTTTGACGTTGAAGGAGAAACGCCCCTTCTCGTAGCCCCGTTGTTTCGCCAGTTTGGTCTCGGCGAACAGTTCCCGGATGTGATCGAAGACGTCCGTGTACGTCGCCGGGTTCGAGCGCGGGGTGCGTCCGATCGGCGACTGGTCGATGAGTCGGACCGTCTCGATCCGCTCGATGCCGTCGATCGCGTCGTGCTCGCCGGGATTGACGCTCGTGTTGTCGTTCATCTCGCGAGCCAGGCCCTTATAAAGGACGTCGTGCATCAGCGTCGACTTGCCCGACCCCGAGACGCCGGTGATCGCAGTGAACGTCCCCAGCGGGATGTCCACGTCGAGGTCCGCTAGATTGTGCTGACGGGCACCACGGATCGTCAGCGTCCCCTCGGGCTCCCGGCGCTCCTCGGGCACCGGGATCGACCGCTCGCCCGCCAGGTACTCGCCGGTGACGGATTCGTCGCTGTCGATGACGGCCTCGAGTGGGCCGTTGACCACGATCTCGCCGCCCTGTTTACCCGGCCCTGGCCCCATGTCGACGATGTTGTCCGCCCGGCGCATCGTCGCGGTGTCGTGTTCGACAACGAGCAGGGTATTGCCCAGGTCCCGGAGCTCAGCCAGGGTGTTCAAAAGCCGATCGTTGTCCCGCTGGTGGAGTCCGATCGAGGGCTCGTCCAGGACGTAGAGCACGCCCACGAGTCCCGAGCCGATCTGGGTCGCCAGCCGGATGCGCTGGCTCTCACCACCCGACAGCGTTGAGGCCTCCCGATCGAGGGTGAGATACGCCAGGCCGACCTCCTGCATGAACCCGAGCCTCGCGCGGATCTCCTTCAAGATCTCCGTCGCGATGGTGGCGTCCCGTTCGCTCATCCCCGCCTCCATGCCCTCGAAGTGTTCGAGGGCGTCGCCGATCGACAGCTCGTTGACCGCGGTGATCGAGGTGTCGTCGACGAGGACGGCCCGCGATTCGGCCTTGAGCCGCGTCCCCTCACAGTTCGGACACGTCGTCGTGGCCATGAACTCCTCGATGTGCTCGCGGGCGCGATCGGAGTCCGTCTCGACGTGGCGGCGTTCGAGATTCGGGATCACGCCCTCGAAGCGCTCGGTCTTCTCACGGGTGCCGTTCTTGGTTTGCCACTGGAAGTGGACCCGGTCGTCCGTGCCGTAGAGGAACTGTCGGCGGATCTCCGGATCGAGTTCTTCGAAGGGCGTCTCCAGATCGACGTCGAAGTGCTGGGCGACGTTGTCGAGTTGCCGGGAGTAGTACGTCCGGTCGTAACTCCAGGGCTCGAAGACGTGCTTGAGTGGCTTTTCGGGATCGGTGATCACCAGATCCTCGCTGACCTCTTTGGTCTCGCCGAGTCCCTCACATTCCGGACAGGCACCATGCGGGGAGTTAAACGAAAAGCTCCGGGTCTCGATCTCGCTGATGTCGATGCCACAGTGCGTACAGGCCAGGTCCTCGGAGAACTCGACGACGAGGCGGTCGTCGCGGCCGTCTCCGTCGTCGGAATCCGCTTCGTCGGCCAGATCGCCAGTCGAACGAGCGCTCGCCCCGCCCAACTCTGTGCCCTCGGGCGGATCGGGAACGATGACTTTGAGAATCCCGTGGGCTTCCTCGAGGGCGGTCTCGACGGAGTCGGTGATCCGCGAGCGGGCGTCCGGGGCGACCTGTACGCGGTCGACGATCACGTCGATCGTGTGGTCGTAGTTCTCGTCGAGGTCCGGGCGATCCAGCGTCAGATCGTATTCCTCGCCGTCGACCTCGACACGGCTGTAGCCCTCGCCGACGAGTTCGTCGAAGCGGTCCTCGAAGGCCCCCTTCTGGTCGCGGACGATCGGCGCGGCGATCTTGAGTTTCGTCCCTTCCGGCAGTTCGAGGATCCGGGAGACCATGTTCTCGGCGCTCTGTTCGCCGACTTCGCGGCCACACTCGGGACAGTGTGGCGTCCCGACGCGGGCGTACAGCAGGCGGAGGTAGTCGTGCAGTTCAGTGACCGTCCCGACCGTCGATCGGGGGTTGTTGGCGGCGTTCTTCTGGTCGATCGAGATCGCCGGGGACAGTCCTTCGACCGATTCGACCTGTGGCTTGTCCATCTGCCCGAGGAAGTTCCGCGCGTAGGCCGACAGCGACTCGATGTATCGGCGCTGGCCTTCGGCGTAGATCGTTTCGAACGCGAGTGAGGATTTCCCCGACCCTGAGAGGCCGGTGACGACCGTCAGCTCCTCGCGTGGGATCTCACAATCGACGTCCTTGAGGTTGTGCTGTTCGGCCCCGCGGACCTCGATGACGTCCTTGCTCATTCGATGAATTCCACGGTCCGGATCGGTGAAACCCTGTCGGTCCGTGCCCCGTCAATGGATAGCGGCATTTCTTACCGAATGGGTTTGGTACGAACGTTACCCGAGTCCCGAGCGAACATATAGCTTGTAGCATGACAGACCTAACCACCATTTCGCTGTGGGCAGGCACGGCAGGAATGTTCCTGGGAATGCTGTATTTCATCGCGACAGGATGGAACGTACGGGATTCCCGGCGAAAGAAATTCTACGTCGTCACGACGTTCATCGCGGCGATCGCCTTCGTCAACTACCTGGCGATGGCGACGGGGTTCGGGAAGCTCCCGATCGAAGTCATCGAAAATATCCTGGGGACAGAGTTCGGTAGCGGCGTCCCCGAGGAGATCTACTGGCCGCGATACACCGACTGGATCCTGACGACGCCGCTGTTGTTGTACGACATCGCGTTGCTCGCGGGCGCTGACCGTAACACGATCAGTACACTTGTTGGACTCGACGTGTTGATGATCCTCACCGGCGTCGTCGCGACGCTGACGTTCACCGGCGGGGCCGGGCTGGAAGTCGAGGGCGCTCGCATCCTCTGGTGGGGCGTCTCCACCGGCTTCCTCCTGGTGTTGCTGTACTTCCTGTTCTCGACGCTGACGGCAAAAGCCAACGAGTTGTCGGCTGACACACAGCGTACGTTCAAACTCCTTCGGAACATGATCGCCGTCCTCTGGCTGGTCTACCCGATCTGGTGGATCGTCGGCACTGAGGGGCTCGGCGCTATCGGGATCGGTCCGGAGACGGCTGGTTTCGCCGTGCTCGACGTGACCGCGAAGGTGATCTTCGGGATCATCCTGCTGCGGAGTCACGACGTCCTCGACGAGGGCGCTCCGTCGGCGAGCTAAACTGCACAGTCATCGACTGACAGTCGCGTCGCGGATTTTTCTGACACACGTCGGTTGAGCACACAACTGCACCGGGTGGCGATTCTGATTATTCGACCCGTTCGACGGTCGTATCGATGACGTCCGTCACGGCGGGCAGCGCGTCGCGTTCGACGACCCACCCCAAGAGGACCAGCCCCTGAACGAGAAACGCGTTCGTCACGAGAAAGAACAGGGCCTCCTCGACTGGCAATCCCAGGAGCGCGAGCCCCGTCGTCCGATCCGGCGAGAACGTCCACAGTCCGAGTTCGATCGCCAGTCGATCGGCGGCCCAGAGATACGCTGTCGGCAGCGCGATCGCGAGCGTGACTGTCCGACGCGCCCGAACGAGGATCGGCCAGCCGAATCCCCACTGGAGGGCGAGGACCGGGGCCGCCCACACCAGAATCGCACCCAGATACGTCCCGGACGGAACCAACAGGACGGCGAGTCCGATCACGCCGACCAGCCCGCCGGCGAGGACGCCGACCAGCCGCTGTCTTCGGGTGACCGACCCACGCCCGTCCGGGACGTCGACGAGCGTCGTCCACAGTCCAGTCAGCACCGTCTGGGTGAGGATGAACAACAGCTCCTCGTACGGGACAACGCCCAGTTGGCCAAGTAGCGTCGATCCGTACTCCCAGACGCCGATCCGGATCAACTGGCCGTCCCAGGGAACGGTATACACCAGCGCGACACCCGCAAGCAGCCCGGTCCCGAACAGCTGGGCCGGCCGAAAGCGCCGGCTCACGGCCAGCACCCCCGCCAGGATCGCGACCGGCACGACCACGAACGCCATCACGAACGACAGGTACGTGATCGGTGCCATCACGGCCCTCCGGATCGATTCCCCAGCACACCGCCGCCCGTCATCCAGAGACCACTGTCCGGTCGTGTGTCCTCCCGAATGTCGATTTTGACGGTCATTCCTAGGACATACGCGGGCAAGCCGACTCAAAGCGATACCTATTGTATTGGGGTGAGCGTGTCATAGAATCGTTCGTAAGTGTTCAGCAGGTGGGTATAGTTCTTGCTCTGGGCTCGGTCTGGGGTACGTGTCGGCGCTGAAACGAGAGACAAGTATAAGCATTATACAGCTGAACAAATGAACGTGTCAGAACAGCCCTCCAGCAAGTCGAGTAATCTGGTCAGCACGGAAACCAAGATTACAGCCGTTTTCGTCATACTCGCTCTCGTATCGGTGTACGGCACTACCGCTGTGACTGATACGCAATGGGTCCACTTCGCCGTCCTCCTCGGTGTTGGCGTTATCGCCCCGACAGTCATCAACGAATGGCGTAGCTAATCGGATTCCGAACCCGACACACTATTGTGGCCCCATGAGACGCTTTCTCTGAGACGTCCTTGGGGTTGCAATCCGGTTCGACGGTCGGTCTCGAACCGCCGATCAGGCGTCGAAAAACGCCCGGACGAGTTTCTTCTCCGCGGTCCGGAGGTGCTGGTAGTACGTCGAGGGGACGACGTCCATCGAGTCGGCCAGTTCGTCGCCCTCGCTTTCGCGAGGCCACTCGAAAAACCCGCTCACGTAGGCTTTCCGAAGGGCAGTTAGCTGCCGGTCAGTCAGTTCGGACTCGACAGCGCTCCGGAAGGCCTGGGGCGTTTCGCCGGGTTCGTCGGCTTCGGTATAGGAAATCAGCGTCGTCGTCTCGTACGTCGATTCGAGATCCTCGACGATCGCGCGACCGTTCTGTTCGGTCGCGACCCGAAACGCGAGCTCGAGCCCGTCGGCGTCGATCGAAACGTCCTGGATGTCACCGCCGTACCCGGAGAGGATCGTCACGAACGGTGTCCCCGCCGTGACGATCTCGACCGTACACTCCTGCTCAGCCCGGGAGAGTACCGTCATGCCGGTGACGGCGTCGTATCTATCGACCCCCGCTCGGACAGCCGCCTCGTCCCCGGCGTCGATCCGGAACAGGAACCGAACGCTTCCGTCGTCGGTCGCCCGGGCACCGCGGTAGGCGAGTTCGCCATCGAGTCGATCCGCCAGATCCGGTAAGAAGAGATCCTGATCCTCCAGCAAGACTTTGATCTCGAAAGTCGCGTCGGTCGTCACGGTTCGCTTGCTCAGGACGGCGTTGATGGCCGAGCCGATCGCCCGGCCAAGGGCAGCGAGAATCGTACGTTCGGTCTCGTCGAAGGCGTCCGGATCCTGGTCGTAGACGGCGAGGACGCCGTAGGTCGTCCGCCGGTAGACGAGCGGGATCACGACCCCCGAACCGGCCGATTCAGCATTTTCTCCGGAGGTCGATGCGCCGCCGACGGGCGATTCCAGTCCCGCGACATCCTCGAACCGCCGGACTTCGCCCCGGCGCAACGCCGTCCCGATCACGTCGGTGCCTGACGCGGCGTTTGGGTCATCGAGTTCGAGCGTCACGGGTTCGGTGCTCGTTTCGCTGTCCTCGGTGATCGTGATCGTCTCGGCGGGTGGATCGTATTCCCCGATCCACGCCCGGTCGAATTCTTCGCCGTCACCGATCCGTTCGACAGTCATCTCGTCGATGTCAGCGCGTGAATCGGCTCTGACGAGAATCTCGGTGACGTCGCTGACCAGCCCTTCGACGCGATCAAGCAGCCGTCGCAAGTTCTCCCGTTCGCGTCTGATCGCCGCCTCCGTTTCCCTGCGCTCGGTGATATCCTGTTGATAGCCGACAAAGTTGGTCACCGTCCCGTCGTCGTCACGGATCGGCGAGATCTCGAGGTTGTTCCAGAACGGCGAGCCGTCGGCGCGATAGTTCCGCAGTTCGACTGCGGCCGCCGCCTCGTCCGCCACGGCGTCCCGGAGTTCCAGGGTCGTTTCCGCGTCGGTCTCCGTGCCCTGGAGGAACCGACAGTTGACGCCGATCGCGTCTTCCTTCTCGTACCCCGTCATCTCCACGAAGGCGTCGTTGACGTAGATCAGAGGCTCATCCGGCGCGGTCGCGTCGGCGATCGTGATTCCGACCGGCGCTTCGTCGAGCGCTCGCTCCTTGAGACGCTGTTGTTCGGTCGCCGTGCGATCGTTGATCGGCATCCGGACCTGCCCCTCGCCGTCTGTCGGTTCCGGGACTGCGTCGTCGATGGCGTCGACGACGAGACTCAGTCTGTTCTCGCTCGTCCGTGGGACGTAAGCTGTAGCGTCGGCGGCGACTGCCCGGCGGGCGACCGCCCCTTCGGAAACGTCCGGGATGACGATGACCGGCAACTGCGGTCGATCCCGGCGAATCGACTCCAGCAGCGCCAGTCCGTCGAACCCCGACCCCACGTGGTCAGTCACGACGCAATCTATCTCGTCGGTGTCGACCCGTTCGGCGGCTGCCAGGAAGTCCGTCGCCGATTCGACGACGACGTTGTCCGCCGACTCCTGGATCCCGTCCGTCGATACCGGCGGGGTCTCCGGATCGTCCCCAACCCGAAGTATCCGCCGGACATCCCCAGCGCTGCTCATGACTTTCCTGTTAGCGGACGATCATTGTAAATGTGGGGCTCGAACCGAACAAACGCCGGTGGGTCGGCCGGCACTCACCCGAGCAACCGCTCGACGACGCCGCGCTCGCGTTCGTCCTCGATGACCGCCTGGGCGGCGTGCTCGCCGCTGATGATCGTCATCGGGACACCGATGCCCGGCGAGGTGAACCCGCCGACGTAGTACAGGCCGTCGACGCGCTTCGCGCGATGTGAGGGACGCATCGGTCCGGTCTGGAACAGTGTATGTGCCAGCCCCAGCGCGGTCCCTTCGGGGTAGTTGAGGCGTTCAGTGAAGTCATCGACACACATCGACGCTTCGGTGACAACTCGGTCCCGGAGGTCGACGCCGACGTTCGTGGCGAGGTCCTCGAGGATCCAGTCCCGGTATTCCTCGCGTCGTGCTTGGGTGTCTTCTAGCCCCGGCGCGATCGGAACAAGTACGACCACCGCGTGGTGGTCGTCGGGCGCGACGCCGTCGTCGGTGAGCGAGGGCACGGCGAGATAGTACGCGGGATCGTCCGGCCAGGCCGGGGCCTCGAAAATCGACGCGAAGTGAGGGTCCCAGTCGTCAGGGAACACCAGCGAGTGATGTTCGAGCGGGCCGACGTCGCCTTCGACGCCGAAGTACCAAAGCAGCGCCGAGGGCGCGTAAGTCTGGTCGTCCCAGTGATCGAGGTCGTGATCGCGTTTTCCGGGTGAGAGCAACTCGCGCTCGACGTGGGCCGGCGGTGCGTTGGCGACGACCCGATCGGCCCGCCGGCGTCCCTCGGTCGTCTGGAGGGCGAGCCCGGTCGTCGTTTCCTGGAGATCCGTCACCTCGACGCCCGTCCGATAGGAGACGCCGAGTTCCTCGCCGAGGTCGGCCAGCCCCTCGACGAGGCTGTACATCCCGCCGTCCGGGTAGTAGACGCCCATGTTGTAATCGACGTGGGACATGAGGTTGTACAGCGCCGGCGTGTTGTGTGGGGAGCCGCCGAGAAAGACCAGCGTGTACTGCAGCAACTGCTGGAGTTTCGGGTTCTCGAAGTACTCCTCGACGTGGTCCTGCATCGACCCGAGCATCGTCAGGCCCGGACCGGCCTGAACCACGCTGGGGTCCAGAAGGTCTCGAAACCGGGAGCGGTCTTCGTAGACGAAGTGTTCCATCCCCACGTCGTAGGTGTGTTCGGCCTCCGCGAGGTACTCCTCGAAGGCCTCGCCGCCGCCCGCTTCGTAGGCGGCGAAGATTCGTTTGATCTGGGTGCGATCCGGCGTGATCGTCACCCAATCACAGGGCGCGTCGACGTCCTCGTCGTAAGGCGTTCCGGCCCCCGGGACCGGATCACTGTCGCGGAAAAACACACGGTACTGCGGATCGAGCTTCAAAAGCTCGTAATACTCGTCAGGCTCGCGGTCGAACTGCTCGAAGAACCGTTCGAAGACATCGGGCATCAGGTACCACGATGGACCGGTATCGAAGCGGAACCCGTCGAGTTCAAGCAGGTTCGCGGCCCCGCCGAGACGGGGCTGCTTTTCGAGGACGGTCACGTCCGCGCCGGCGTCAGCGAGGAAGGCGGCGGCGGAGAGTCCACCGATCCCGCCACCGATGACGTCGACCGACCGGCCAGCGAGTGACCCGGCTGCATTTCCTGTCATGGCACGTACCAGATGCCGCGCTCGCGGTCCATAAATGAACCGACGACCACGTGCGGGAGTGCGATGATACTGATCGAGATGCTCCAGAAGGCGACCAAACCCGGTAACAGCGGCGCACCACCGAGCGGCTCGCTCGCGACGAACAGGATCGTCCCGACGACGCCGGCCGTCGCGATCGACCCGGCGATCAACACGCCCCAGGCAGTCAGCGCGATCACGCGTGGGTCGTCGCTCTCGAGGAACGGCGTGAGGACGCCGCCCTGTTCCGGGACATCGTCCTCGATGGAGACGTGTCGTCCGACCTGTCGCATGGAGTACCAAAGCGGGAAGTACAGCCCGACGGCGACGACTACGGGCACGACCGCGAAGAAGGCGATCAGCAGCGCCGTCTCGGCGGCGTCGACGAGCCACGACCGGGTGCCGTCCCGGCGAAGATACCCCAACCCGACGTGTGCGACGGCGAGTGCGGCGAACCCAATTCCGATGAGGGGCCGGGTGATCGCGAAGTACTGTGCGAACGGTTCGAGCCCGCCGGGCTGGAAGATGTTCACCATGTAGGCGCTGAACGTCTCGAAGGTCCCCGGCCAGGCGACGATCGGAACGGCCATGACGACACCGCCACGGACCAGTGCGGCGAGATGACGCTGGATGGGCGTCCGGAGGTGACCGCTCCCGGTCTCGGCGTCCATGACGTGGAGGCCGCCGTAGCCGCCTTTGAGGACCGCGACGAGGATCGCAAGCGCGAGGCCGGCCACCGGCGCGAGGGCGAACAGGGTGATGAATCCTGCGACGAGCGCGAGATATTCGACGACGTAGCGCCACTGGAAGGTGAGGCCACGCTGGCGGATGTTATTGAAGTGTTCGTACCCACCGTGGGGCAGGTTCAGCGCGACCATCCCGAACAGATAGATGGCCGCTTGGGTTGTCAATCCGAGGCGGACCCCCGCTGCCTGGCCCACGACGAATCCGATGGCGATCGTCGCCAGCGCCACGCGAGACGCCACGATCGGTCGGTTCCCCGGCCACGGGACGGAGCCACGGAGGACCGACGATTGACGTGTCGATTGTGCCATGGGCCGGGGTTCGCCCGGCAGAGTCCTCAAGTACCCGCCCAACTCGTTTGGGTCCCCCCGGGACCAGCCACGATCGATGGCCGGCGATGACAGACCATTTATTTCGCCGGGGGACTACCTGGGGGATAATGGGGATCGAACAGTTGTCGTGTCCGGCGTGTGGGGCGACATTCGAAATGGGGTTGCCCCGGGATGTGACCGTCCAGTCCGTCACGACGGAGGATCGCGAGGAACCCGACGACGACCGCGTGAAAGTTCGGCCCAACGCGTGCTCGAACGGCCACGAGTGTTACGTCATGTTCCGCTTTTGAGGGGGCGTCCCTCACCGACTCGCTCACACACGCTCGGGCAGCCATCCACCCGAGACCTCGACGTTCGCACCCGAGATGTAGTCACTGTCGGGATCGAGAAAGAACAGCACGGCCTGGAGCAGATCCTCGAAGTGAGCGGGACGACCACGCGGGAGTTCCTCAGGGAACTCCGCCGAGTTCTCGACGACGTACGGCGAGACCGCGTTGACGGTGATCCCATCCTCGCTGGTATCGGCCGCGAGCATCCGCGTGAACATCAGAACGCCCGCTTTCGCTACGAAATACGGGAAGTTCTTCGGGCTGACCAGCCCCTTCTCACTCGAAGCGTAGCCGACGTTGACGATCCGGCCGTCGCCCGCCTTTCGCATTCCCGGCAGCGCGCGTTTCGAACACAGATACGTCGCGTCGAGGTTCGTCTCCATGACTGTCTGCCAGGTGGCATAGTCGAGTTCGTCCCATCGCTCCGGGGCGAACGCGCCGACGTTGTTGATCAATATGTCGACAGCTCCGAGTTCGGCCTCGACGGCGTCGAACAGCGCGTCGACGCTGTCCGGGTCAGTCACGTCCGCCTGGACGGTCAATGCTTCGACGCCCGCCTCGCGGGCGACGTCGGCGACTACCTCGGCTTCCTCGGGGCTGGTTCGATACTGGACGGCCACGTCCGCCCCGCAGTCGGCGAGCGCGAGCAGCACCTCGCGCCCGACGCCGCGGGCGCTGCCGGTCACGAGCGCGGTCTGATCGTCGAGGGTCGGCGAGAGCATATTCCGGGTACGGGGGCCGACCACAAAATGGTCAGGACGGCGGGGTAGATTTATTGACCGGCCGGGAGACGCCCTCCTCATGGAGTACGACATCGAACACAGGCCCTCCTACGCGTTGCTCTCGGTCGAACTCGACCAGAGCGAGGCGATTCAGGCCGAAGCGGGCGCGATGGTCAGCCACACCGACGGGATCGTCATCGAGACCGAAGCCACGGGCGGCATCGTCGACTCGTTGAAGCGGACGGCCTTCGGCGGGGAGTCCTTCTTCATGAACACCTTCAGCGCTGAGCGACCGGGCCACGTCACGCTCGCCCCGCCCCTGCCGGGCGACGTGATCGGCAAGGAACTCGCGGACGACCGCCTGTTGGTCCAGTCGGGGTCGTTCCTGGCCGCCGAGTCGGGGATCGACATCGACACGAAGTTCGGCGGCGGGCGAACCTTCTTCGGCGGCGAGGGCCTGTTCCTGCTCGAACTCTCCGGCACGGGTCGCACGTTTCTCTCAAGCTACGGCGCGATCGAACGCGTCGACCTCGACCCCGGCGAGACCTACACGGTCGACACCGGCCACATCGTCGCCTTCGAGGGCTCGACCACCTTCGACGTCAAGAAGGTCGGCGGGCTCAAGTCGACGCTGTTCAGCGGCGAGGGACTCGTCTGTGAGTTCAGCGGCGAGGGGGCTGTCTGGCTCCAGACCAGGAGTACCGACGCGTTCCTCTCGTGGCTGATTCCGAACTTGCCCGCCGGTGACGGCGGGGATCACGACGAGGGGTTCAGTATCAACTTCTAGCCGCCCGCGGAACCGGGATCACGACAGCGCGCTCTCGACCGCACTCGCAACCTCGCGGGCCTTCTCGGCGAGTGCCTCGGGGACGTTGCCTGCCCCAACAGCCGCGTCGAGTTCGTCGTCGTCCACCCGCTCGACCGTCCCGTCTCTGTGTTTGACCACGTCGACGTGGAGATCGACGTACTGCACCTCCCCGGGGAACACCTCGACTGGCGTACAGACGTTGACGTACGTCCCGCGCTTTTGCCCGTCTTCGCCCCGGTAGACTGTCGGATACCACCACTTCCCTTCGGTGAACTTCGTGACGGCGACATCGCCCGCCCGGCGCTTCGTGCCCAGCGCGTCGTAGGTCCCACCGGGCGACATCTCGCGCTCGACGCGGATGGTCCCCGCCGGGTCGCGTTCGGTCACCTCGCCGCGCCCGAGACTGACTGTCCGACCGTCCGGCTTGCCGTGAGTTATGGAGACACGATCACCCACTTGCGGGCCGAACTGTCGGGTCACGACGTCGAACGGGAACGTTCCATCGAGGTCCGGGGCGAGTTCCTCGACGAAGTCCACGGCGGCGCTCGCTCGCTCGTCGCCCGCCTTGATGCGGTGATGGCCCGGCATCGTCGGCGTCACTTCCCGGCGATCCTCGTCGAGAGCGAAGCGGGATTCACGGCCAAAGAGTACCCACTGTGTCCCGCGACCGTCGACGATCCGACCGGTCGTCGTGCGTTCGTCGTGGGCCGCCAGTGCGTCGTCGATTTCGACGGCTCGATCGATCAATCCATCGAGGCTCGCTTCGAGCGCGTCGAAGTCGGCGTCGTCGGCGTCCCGACCCCAGGAGACCCGCCAGCCGTCGGGCACGTCGACGGAGAGGACGTCGAGCAAGTCCGGGCCCGCCGCGTCCGTCGGCTCCTCGCGGACCAGTGTCGCCATGTCGCCACGAACCGATAGCGTCGTATCGAGTGCCGGGCGGTCGTCGCTCCAGGGGGCCGCCGGTTCGGCGACCTGCACCCGGAGCAAGTCGTCGGTTTCGACGTGTGCAGCGGTCGCGTGGAAGGGGAGAAACCCCTCGCGCTCGCCCAGATCGACGACGGCTCCGCTCCCCAGCGTCTCGGTGACGACACCATCGAAGATCGCGCCCTGGGACGGCGGATCTGCCCAGCCGAGCGTGTCGATCGCCACATCGAGGCTCTCACGAACGCGCTCGACGCCGAGTTGCGTTCCGACGATACTGATCCCCCGTCGCTGGCCGTCGGTTTCGATCCGCACGTCGGCCGGTTCGTCGGCGAACGTCGTCTCGAAGCGTTTCTGAATGGGAGGGGATGCCTGGACGACGGTGACACCGTCCGCCGCGCTCAGGCGTTCGGTAAGTGCTGTCGCGTAGATACCGCGTACTCGTACGGTGACTGACTCTCCGTCGGTCATACTATCGGGGAACTCCGATCGACGGGTCGCCATCGGTTCCGCTGCGTAACGTCGATTTCGACGGTCGGTACCACCCGTCAGTGTCCCGTCCCGTAGCGCTTCGTTGGGGACGATTCGTGTCCATACGCGGCAAAATGGTTGTCTCGTTTGAAAGCGTCGCGGTACGTCCCGCCCGACCGCCGATCACGCGACCAGGTTCAAGACGAGCACCAGTACCCCAAAGAGTGCCCCGAAGGCAACGATCGTCTTTGGGTCGATTCGGATCGCGTTGCGGTCTTCGGCGTCGAAATACCTGACGAGACCGGCACTCGACATCAGCCCGCCACTATCGCTACTACTCATACCTGTACCTGCGTGATCAGCGCGCCTAAGTTTTTCGGCCTCTGGGTGTCGCTAAACCGCCGCAGTGAAAACGCTTATTTCGCCGCCTCGGCAACGTTTACTGGACATCATGACCGTTACCCTGATGGACTTTCATGCCGACTGGTGTGGCCCGTGTAAGACACAGGAACCCATTCTGGAGGAACTCGAGGACGACTGGCCGGAGGTCGACTTCGAGCGCATCGACGTCGAGGAAAAACAGGACATCGCCAACGAGTATCAGGTCCGGTCGCTGCCGACGCTGATCGTCGAGAACGACGATGGCGTCGTCGAACGGTTCATCGGCGTCACGCAGGGCGAGGACATCGAGACCGCACTCGAAGAAGCATCGGCCTGAGTTCTCCCGGGATTCCCGGACCGATTCTCACTCGAACCGGACGCCGACGTCCTGGAGGTCGTCGTTGTACATTGCCAGGTTGATCAAAAGCGGCGTCAGTGATTCGACTTCGGCGGCGTTGTCGATCGGTCCCGCCCGGAGTGGGCGGAGTCCATCGATCCCGTCCGTGAGCACCTCGACCCGTTCGAGGGCGTCCTCGTCGTCGCCGATCAGGATGGCATCGAGGGACAACTCGATGTCCAGATTCGCGAGTTCATCGGCTGCGAGGTTGTGAAACGCGCCGACGACCGGGACGTCCTCGGGGGCGGCCTCGGCGGCCAGCGCCGTGACACTCCCGGCTCCCGGTCGATTGTAATGCATGCCGCTCTCGTCGCGCTGCATGCCCACGGCCGGACTCACGAGCACGGTCTCTGCATCGAGGCCGTCGCTGACCTGTTCGATCGTGTCCACGAGGTGATAGGCCGGAACAGCGGCGACGACCACGTCGGCATCGGCGGCCGCCTCGACGTTCGCGGCTGCCGAGATCGTCCGTTCCTCGCCGCGACTCGACAACTCGGTCTCGTACTCGTCGGCTTTCGACCGGGCGCGCTGAGCATCACGCGATCCGATCACGACGTCGTGAGACGTGTGATACGCCCACCGGAGCGCCAGCCCTTCGCCGATGTCGCCCGTCCCGCCCAGAATGGCTATTCGCATATCTGACGTTACCGACCGCATCCGTTAAGCCTGCTGCGATCCGGTACAATTCTCGCCTGGTTCGAGCAGTTCCGGCAAGTCGTTGACCGACTCGACGACCGCATCCGCACCCGCGCGCTCGAACTTCTCACGTCCGGACTCGCCGGTCAGCCCGCCGGTGAGGACGCCGATCCCGTGATAGGTCCGGTCCGGATCGCCCTCGGCAGCGTTGACGGCGGTGCGAACGTCGTCGAGAGTGTCGCCGGCGAACGCAACGGTGTCAGCGTCGAAGCGCTCGGCCAGGGTCACGAGTGCGTCCGGATCGGGCTTGCCCGCGTCCCAGTCGTCCATGGTGAAGCGGTGTGCCTCGGGAAGGTCCAACCCGACCCGGTCCAGGGCGATGTCGGCTTCAGGCGCTGGCCGGCCCGTCAGGACCCCGACTTCGAAGTTCGCGAGGAGCGCATCGAGCGTCGAACGCTCGACGATGACGGTTTCATCGTGGATATAGCCTGCCTCCGACAGTGTCGGTTCCGTCCCCTCGATCGTCCGGTACTTGTCGCTTCCCAGGTACAGTTGCTGAAACACCTCACGGAGTTGGTCTCGATCGAGCGCCGCGTGGATCCGCTCGCGAGCCGCGGCGTCCATCTCGTCGTCGACGACCGATCGCGCCCCGGAAAACCCGCCGCCCGAGGCCGCAATCCGGTCGGTAAACTCTTCGACGCAGCGGTCGAACCCTTCGCTGCGTGCGAGGACGTAGAGTGCGAGTGCGTCCGTCAGCTCCCAGTCGTTGTTGAATCCCCCGGCGTCTTTGAATGCCTGCAGTGTGGACCGTGAGATGGTTTCGCCGTGGACGCGCGCGACGGTGTCGACCACGGCTCGCCGATACGAGTCGGCGACGTCTACGAGCACGCCGTCCACGTCGAGTACCACCGCATCTGACTGCATGGGTATGTCCGCAGACACGCTCCGGCGTAAAGCAGTTTCCGACTGTCGAAGGGGCCTCGGCCGATCGGCGAGGTTTTTAAGCGTCCCCCGTCCATATGCGAATACATGCACGTCGACATCGTGCCGGTCGGTGACCTCCCTGCGATGGTCAAACGCGAAGCCTCTGCCGGTCTGCGAGCAGTCTATGACTGTGACGTCAGCGTCCACGACACCCAGTCGATTCCGGCCGGGTCTTACGATCCCGACCGCGACCAGTACCGCGCAGAGGAATTCATCGACCTCGCCAAACGGGAGGGAACTGGCGAGAAGAACATCGCGATCACCGACCGGGACCTGTTCTACCGCCGCCGAAACTACGTCTTCGGGCTCGCGTATCTCGACGGCAACGGGAGCGTCATCTCGACCCATCGCCTGCAGATGACCTCTGACGGCGGTATCTCGAACAAGTCGAATACGGAGGTGTTCGCCGAACGCGTCCGGAAGGAAGTCGTCCACGAAATCGGGCACACCCTGGGGCTGGAACACTGCGATAACAAGCGCTGTGTCATGAACTTCTCGCCCAGAGTCCGTGAGGTCGACGTCAAAGAGCAGACGCTGTGTGGGAGCTGTCAACGTCGTGTTTTCTGACTTCCTATCGATCCGTGGCCATTTACTCCGGCCAACCAATTATTGGCAATGGCCCAGTTAACTAGGACGGTGATGAATGCATCCGTATCTGATACGATACGCGTCCTCTGCGTGGATGACGAGCCCGACGTTCTTGCGCTGACGGCCACGTTCCTCGAACGCGAGAATCCCGACTTCGTCGTCGAGACGGCAACGAGCGCGGATGCGGGGCGTGAACGCCTCGCGGACGGCACTTTCGATTGTGTCGTGTCCGATTATGAGATGCCCGGTGCAAACGGGATCGAATTTCTCGAAACGGTCCGTGAGGGCCGGCCCGATCTCCCGTTTATCCTGTTCACGGGGCGGGGATCCGAGGAGATCGCGAGCGACGCCATCTCGGCCGGCGTCACCGATTATCTCCAGAAGAGCGGTGGCTCCGAACAGTACACAGTGCTGGCAAACCGGATCGAAAACGCGGTCGAGCAGGCCCGGTCACGGCGGTTGCTCGAACGCAGCCAACGGCGGCTTCGGGAAGTCATCGATGCGTTGCCCCATCTGCTGTACATCGTCGACGAAACCGAGACGTATTTGCTGGCCAATCAGGCGCTGGCTGACTTCCACGGGACGACGGTCGAGGCAATCGAAGGAGCACGCGTCCCCGAGATCATCGGCGAGCCGGCCGCCGAGCAGTTTCGAACCCATCTGACGGACGTCTTGAACTCATCCGACCCAATATACGTCCCCGAAGTCGAACTCACTGTCTCCGAGGGGGAGACACACGTCTTCGAATCGCGTCTGTTCTCCCACGAGCTCGCTGGAACGGACACGCAGGCGGCTCTCGGGCTCGCGGTCGATATTTCCGACCACATCGACCGGGAGCGGCAACTCCAAGAGACGAACGTCCTGCTTTCGACGCTGTTCGATACGCTCCCGGTCGGTGTGCTGGCCGAGACCGAATCGGGAACGGTACTTTCGGTCAACCAGCGCCTGCTCGATCTGTTTGCCGTTACCGGTTCGCCGTCGGATATCGTCGGGACGGACAGCCAGCAACTCAAACGGGAGATACGTGGGAAACTTGCCGATCCGGATCGATTGCCGGATCGGACCGACGACCCGACTATGACGCCTGCACCGGAGGCTGCCCGGCAATTCGACCTTGCGGACGGCAGCACCTTCGAACGGAGCTACCGCCCGGTTGACCTTCCGGACGGGATGGGGCATCTCTGGGTCTATCGCGACGTGACCGAACACACCGAACGCAAAGCGGAGTTGGGCACGATCGTGGATCGCCTCGAAAACCTGCACGACGCAACCAGAGACCTCATCCGGGCTGAAGACCGGGAAACGGTCGCGAGGCTCGTGGCCGACTCGGTGCGTTCGATTCTCGATCATCCGAGCAACGTGGTTCGGCTCCGTGACGGTGCTGTTCTCCGACCGGTCGCCGTGACCACCGGAGCGAAGGCGGATCTCGGTGACCGACCGTCCTACGCGATCGGCGAGGGGTTTCCCGGAGAGGTGTATGAAACGGGCGAACACCGACTCGTCGAGGATTTCGAGGCGTGCGAACGCGACGTCGATAACGGCCCACATCGGTCCGCATTGTATCTCCCGATCGGCGATCACGGGACGCTCTCGATCGGCGACGACAGTCCGGAGACGTTCGACACACTCGATCGGACGCTCGCGACCGTCCTTGCCAACAATGCGGCGACTGTCCTCGACCGGTTAGCCGGCGAGCGGACGCTCAGACGTCAAAACAAACGGCTCGCGGAGTTTGGACGCGTCGTGGGCCACGATCTTCGAAACCCGCTCGAAGTGGCTCGAACGCGCTGTCGACTCGCACGCGAGGACCACGATTTCGACCACTTAGAGGCTGTCGAGCGGGCGCATGAACGCATGGAGGCGTTGATCGATGACCTCTTTGTGTTAGCCCGAAACGGGGAGATGCCATCTGACCAGGATTGGCTCGAATTCGGCGCACTTGCAAACGACTGTTGGGCGACTGTCAGTACGGGAGCTGCCACGTTCGTCAACGAAGCCGACGACCGGATTCGTGCCGACGAGGGTCGCCTCCGCGAACTGCTCGAAAACCTGTTCCGGAACGCCGTGGAACACAGTTCCACGAGCCCTGACTCGCAAGCTCGTCAGAACGCAGTCGAGCATCGCTCGACGAGTCCTCGTTCGCAAGCTCCGGAGGACGCTGTCGAGCACGGGGGCGAGACGGTCCAAGTCCGCCTGGAAACGACAGCCGACGGCTTCGTCGTCGCCGACGACGGCCCGGGGATCCCGGCCGGCGATCGCGACCGCGTCTTCGAGGTCGGCTATTCGACCACGGAGGACGGCACCGGGTTCGGCCTCAGCATCGTCTCACAGGTGGCTGATTCCCACGGCTGGGACGTGACGGTCTCCGAGAGCACACATGGCGGCGCGCGATTCGAGTTCACGGGCGTCGAGATCGAGCAGTAGCGTTCGGATCGTCCTCAGAACACGCCCGGCCCGACGATGTAGACCAGAAGCGTGCCAATAGTCCCCACGAACAGCGCGAAGATGACCGTCGGGACGGCGACCTTCCGAAGGATGTCACCCTCCCGGCCGGCGATGCCGACGACGCCACAGACCGCCGCGATGTTCTGGACCGAGATCATGTTGCCGACGCCGCCGCCGACGTTCTGGATCGCGACGATCATACCCCGCGAGAGGCCGACGTTCTCCGCGGCGTTGTACTGCAAGGCGTTGAACAGGATGTCAGAGACCGTGTTCGAACCAGTCACGAACGTCCCCAGTGCGCCGATCCAGGGCACGATCATCGGCAACGCGCCGCCGGCAGCCGTTGCCAGCACTTCCGAGAGCACCTGCATCATGCCCGCGATGTTCTCGGGATTGGTTGCCGACTCCTGCATCACCTGTGTGAGCGAGACGACGATGACGAGGGTGAGTGCCGCCGGGGCGACCTGTCGGACCGACTCTCGCCAGGCTTCGACGGTCCCCGAAACGTCGAGTCGATAGAGCAGTCCCGTGCCGATCGCGATCGGCATGAACGGCATCGTGCCCGGCAGGTACAGGTACTCGATATCCCAACCGAGTTCGGTCCCCAGAAGGTTGCCGATCTCGAAGGTCACCGCCTGCAACTGGCTTTCGATCCCGAGGCCGGGCCATCGAGTCACCAGGAGGAACCCGGCGACCAGCAGATACGGCGTCCAGGCCAGCCAGACCGGCATGTCCTTGGTCGGTTCGTCGTCGCTGATCGAATCGAGGCTCAGTCCGCCAAGCCAGGTGTCCGACCACCGACTGCGGTCGGGGAACGTCCAGGTCTTCTCGGGGACCAGAACGTCGTACTGTGCCATGACGATACCCAGACCGATGACCACGAACCCGGCGGCGATGTCGGGCAGCGAGTAGCCGATGAACCAGGCGACGGCCCACTGGACCAGCCCGGTGATGACGCCGAGAACCAGCGCGAACGGAACCATCGGGGCACTCGAGCGCGCTGCGCCGCCCAAAGACCGTTCCTCCTCGTCCCCGAACCAGTAGATCAGCAGGAAGACGCCCAGTAGTCCCCAGAAGACGAACGTCAGTCCCGTCATGACGCCGGTCCAGGCCGAGACGATCGACTTGAACTCCGCGACCCCGATGGTTCCCGAGAGCGTCGACGATAGCGTTTCGACGCCGGCGTTGATCGGCGTCCCCGCCGCACCGAACTGTGGATTCGGCGCGTTGAAAAACAGGCCGAAGACAGCCGCCGCGAGCGGCGGGAACCCCAGGCCGATGAACAGCGGCGCGGCCAGCGCCCCGGGCGTCCCGAAGCCGGCGACGCCTTCGATGATGGTCTCAAAGCCCAGTCCGATCAACAGCAACTGGACCCGTCGATCGTTCTCGACGCGCCGGAAGAACCACCGGATCGTGCTGATCGCCCCGCCGACCTCCAGATAGTTCATCAGCAAGATCGCGCCGAAGACGATCAGGATGATGTCGACCGCCTCGAGGACACCCTTCAACGCGGCGGCTGCCAACCACGTCCCTTCCATGCCCCACACGAAAAATCCAAGCGCTGCCGCGATCACCCAGCCGACTGCCATCGATCGTGCCGCCGACCACCGTAACCCGGCCAGCAGGACGAACGCAACCACGATCGGCAGGCTCGCCGCCAGCGCCAGGAGCACAACACTCGTCATATTGGGTTCACTGACACACTCGCCTGTAAATAGTCACACGGTTCTATCCGGGGTTTGCCACGATCGATCGGGTGTGTTTGTCGGCGAGTCCTTACGGGGGCAACTCGACGATCGGCAGGTTCCACTCCTCACGGACCTCGCGGAGTTCGTCGCTGCAGTCGATCAGCGAGTCCGGCGCGTGGGCGTCCGAACCGATCGTAAACGACACGCCAGCGTCAAGCAGCGTCTTCGCGAAGGGTTCGCTTGGATGGAACTCACCGTAGGCGTCGAGTACGCGGCCGGCGTTGATCTCGGGTACAGTCCGAGAATCGGCGAACGCCTCGGCGATCCGCCGGTAGTGATCCTCGGTCAGCAAGCCACGAAGCGCCCCGTTTCGCTCGACCAGATCGACGTGAGCGGCGATCTCGAACAGTTCCGAGTCGATCAGCGAGAGCAGGTGCTCGACGTACGTCTCGACGGCAGCCTCACGGTCCGCCTGTGGCAGGTCGGCGAAGTACGGTTCGTTGTGGACGTTTACCCCCTCGATCGCGTGGACGCTCCCGATGGCGTATTCGAAGTCGGCGTCTTCGAGGAAGGATTCGATCGTGGCCTCCCGATCGGCGTGGTAGTCCATCTCGACGGCGTCGAACAGCCGGAGGTCGGTCCCGTCCCGCGCCCGGTCGATTGCCCGTCGCCGGCGCTCGTAGGTGAGGTCGAGATTGAACCCCATGGTCTCGCGGTAGGACTGATCGGCGTCGAAAACATTGCAATGGTCGGCAAAGCCGACGCCATCGAGGCCAGCCCGCTCGGCGGCATCGATTATCTGGGGAAGAAAGGAGCCGTCGGAGTAGGTCGTATGGACGTGGTAATCGAACATGGTGTAATGTATCAAAGCTGGCGGATTACCGGTTTCGCTTCGGTCCCAATCGACTTCCGTGTCTGTCAGGACACTACCCGGGCGATCTGCAGGGTGAGATCGGCTTCGATAACAGCGGCGACAGCGAGTAACGCGCCGATGAGAATCATCCACCCCACGGTGTGCAGCAGGTGACGCGGGATCGGAATCTGCCGATTCTTGCCTGAGGCGACTTTCCAGAGGACGTGCGTCCAGCGAAATCCGAGGGCCGTGGCCAGCAACAGCGCAGGGATTTCAAAGAGCCCGTGTGGCACGATCAGGGCGGCGGTGACGCCTGGACCGAGTACCGTCGACGCTTCCCCCAGCACGGACCCGAGTGCAAGCCCGTTGAGCAGGAGAATCAACACCGTCGCGACTCCGATCGTCAAAACGCCCCCGATCAACTGCAGGCAGACGATACTGTTGTGAACGAACAAATCGAATGCCGAGAGCTGGATCGCCTCGAACCCGCCGTCCGGAACCGTCCGCACCGGAAGCGGTGACGTCGTTGCGTTCTTATAGCCCACAGCCACGCCAAGCACGGCGAAACAGCCGTACAGGACTGTCGCGACCCCAGCGTATGGGACGACCCCGCGGACAAACGGCATCGCAACATATCGACGGACGGATCGACGACCAACCATCTTAGAACCGAAACAGGATCGTCCCCAGGAGTAGGATCGAGGGGATCAACAGAAAGAATCCCAGTATCCCGCCGAACAGGAACATGACTCCGTTCAACCCTAGCGTGAGAACGACTGCGACCAACTTCTGCCCCAGTGTCAATTGCGCCATGATACGGATCTATTGACACAATCATATAAAATTACCTATGTCTGTTCTGAAAATATACTGGCTACATTGGTTGTGAGCCCAATCCGCAGGAGGTTTCCACCCACTCGACCGGCGTTATTCGGGCGCGTAGTAGTACTCGCCCGCGTTCTTCTGCTCGCGGTCCAGCCGACTCTCGGGCTTGTTGATCCGGGGGCGGCCCGTGCGTTCGTCGCGGCGGAAGGTGATGTCGAGGTTGCCCAGGAAGTCGTTCATGCCCGACCGCATCGACTGGGGGGTGCTGGCGTGGCCGGCGACGGCGGGTTCACCGTCGAAGACGAGCAGGCGGTCGGCCAGCAGGTCGATCATGTAGATGTCGTGGTCGATGACCATCGCCGTCGCGTCGTGGTTCTCGGCGTACCGCCGGATGGCCGACGTTGCGAGCACTCGCTGTTCGACGTCGAGGTGGGCGCTGGGTTCGTCCAGCAGGTACAGATCGGCGTCCCGGGAGAGACACGCCGCGATGGCGACGCGCTGGCGTTCGCCACCCGAGAGGTCCGTGAGTTGCTGTTCCATGATCCGCTCGAGCTGGAGGGGCTGAGCGATCTCGGTGTTCCAGTAGGAAGTGCCGAAATCGTCGGCGATCGAACCGAGGAACGCGTCGACGCGCATCGGCTGATCGACCTCGACGTACTGGGGCTTATACGAGATGTCGACGCTTCCGTCGAGTTCGCCCGTATCGGGTTCGAGCCGGTCGGCCAGTAGCTTCGCGAACGTGGACTTCCCGATCCCGTTGGGGCCGACGACGCCGAGGACCTCGCTCTCGCGGATGGTCCCGGCCTCGACAGAAAGCGAGAACTCACCCTCGCCGTAACTCTTCTCCAGGGCGGGGTACTCGATCACGACGTCACCCGTCGAGACCGCCCGTGGGGCGTGTTCCTCGAACTCGATGGCGTTCTGGCGGATCCGCATGTTCTCGTTTTCGAGGTATCCCGAGAGATACTCGTTGATGCCGTTCTTGACCGACTTGGGATCCGTGATGACACCGAACGCGCCGGGTTCACCGTACCCGACGTGGATCACGTCCGCGAGCAGGTCCAAGATTGCGAGGTCGTGTTCGACGACAAGCATCGAGCGGTCCTCCTCCTCGGCCATCTCCTGGATGAGTCGCGCCGCGGTCATCCGCTGGCCGATGTCCAGATACGGCGAGACCTCGTCGAGGAAGTAGAAGTCCGCGTCCCGGGCGAGCGCAGCAACGAGTGCGACCCGCTGAAGTTCGCCACCGGAGAGCGTGTCGATGTCCTGATCGACGACCGGTTCGATGCCGACGCGCTCGATCAGCTCGTCGAGGACGCCGCGCTCGTCGGTGCCTTCGAGGAGGGCGCGCGTCGTCCCGTCGAACTGGTCGGGGATCTCGTCGACGTACTGTGGCTTGCGGGCGACCGTCACGTCACCATCCAGCAGCGATTCGAGGTAGTCCTGGAGTGCGGTACCGCGATACTCATTGAGGACGGACTCCCAGTCGCCGCTCGTGGCGCTGTCCCCAAGGTTCGGCGTGAGTTCGTCCGCGAGGATGTGAACGGCCGTGGTCTTTCCGATCCCGTTGGGCCCGAGGATGCCGGTTACGCGCCCCTCGCCGGGGGCCGGCAGGCCGTACAGCGAGAAGGCGTTGTCGCCGTAGCGATGGACCGGGTCGTCGTTGAGTTCCTGAGGAAGATTGATGATCTGAATGGCGTCGAAGGGGCACTTTTCGACACAGATCCCACAGGTTTCGCCGAGACAGATCTCCTCGCTGATCCAGACCTGGTCCGGGTCACCTTCGAAGGGCTCCCCGTCGTCGTAGTGGTCTTCGCGCTCGACAATGCACTCCTTGCCCGTCCGGTTTGGCGGACAGAAGTTGACACACTCGTAGTTACAGCGATCGGGCTGGCATCGATCGAGATCGACGACCGCGATAGAATCATCTGCCATGTATTGAATTCTCCTGAGTCCTCGTTAGGCCGTGGTAAGCAGGATACTCCAGGTGACAAACCAGAGCGAAAACGTCATAAATCCGACGTAGAGGTAGTCTTTCGCCGAGAAATCGTCGAGGTCGACGCCCACGGCATACAGGATCGGGAACTGGGCGACGGCCGCGGCGATGACGAGACCAAGCGCCGACTGTGACTCCGCGACGGTAAACAGCATGTGGGAGGCGACGCCGGCGATCACCCCGCCGATCGTCGAGAGGGCGGTGACCGTGACGCTTCTGGCGTGGCCGGTCAGCCGGTGTGATGTTTCGGTAGCCATACCGCATCATCGGCTACGGGGGCTAAAAAGCCGTTCGTTCGAGTTAACGGGAGCCCTACGGGCCAGGGTCTCTTCCGGGGCCGCCACGAAAGACAACTCCTCAATATTTATACGGACGGCGACCGTTGGTTCGGTCAATGGCTGAATCTGACGAGGAAGACATCACAGACCTCCCGCCGAGTGCCAAACTCGTCTTCAAGGTCCTCGAATACAAGGGCCCGCTGACGCAGAAGGGAATCGTCGAGGAATCGATGCTCTCGGCTCGGACAGTCAGATACGCGCTCGAACGGCTCGAAGAGGTCGACGTCGTCTCCGAGGATGTCTACTTCGCTGACGCCCGACAGAACCTCTACGAACTCACGACCGAGGACGCCACCGAGCAACAGGATCAGGCCGTCTCGGACTGAGTCGACCTTCTCCGGCTGTTTTCTCTTCTACCGTGACGACTTCGTGTCAGTGAGGAGATCTTCGATCATCTCCCTGACGAACTCGCGTTCGTCGTCGTTGACGCCGTGGCCCATCCCCTCGTAGAGACGCTTCGTCACGTCGGCGTGTAAGTGCTCGAACACCGCTGCGGTCTCCTCGACCCGCTCGGCAGCGATGTGCGGGTCGACATCGCTACAGCCCAGAAAGACCGGCGTGCCATCGAGGTCGCCGTCGTAGTCTTCGACGTCGACTGTTTCGCCGATAAGCCCGCCGCTCAGCACGGCGAGTCCGCCGTATCGCTGTGGGTTGCGCGCGACGTACTCGCTGGAAAGGCATGCCCCCTGAGAGAACCCCAGAACCAACACGCGATCACGCTCGATGCCGGCGTCGACGGCCGCCTCGACGGCGTCGTCGATCGCCGCCAGCCCCGACGATCGGCCGGGTTCGTTCGACTCGACCGGCGCGGTGAAGGGGTTTGGATACCACGTATTCCGGGCAGCCTGTGGCGCGAGATACGCCACGCGCTCGTTGGGGAACCCCTCGGCCATCCTGACGATGCTCTGGGCGGTCGCGCCGCGGCCGTGGACGAGGACGGCGGCAGCATCGGCGTCTTCCAGCGGTGCACCAGCGGTGACGAGTGGTTGGTCCTGATGTGGTCCGGTCACTGCTAATCACGTCAGAACACGCCGCCACGTCGCTTAAGCTCGTTGCCAACGGAAGTTTAGGTGTATGCCGACAGTCGAACTCGAAGCCGAAACGATCAACGGCTGGACAGTCTTCGGGTCGACGACGAATCCGACGACGAGATCGTGACCGAGTTGATCAACATTGACGAGACGCAGGAGCTGACGTTGTTCCACGGCGGCGACGAGCTCTGATCACGAGCGGGCCAGTTCACAGACCTCCGCCCAGCGACCGCGCTCTTCGAGCCGCGTCTGTAGCGCCGTGGCGTACTCCGCGGCCAGATCCTCGGCCGTCTCACGGAGCTGATCGTCGGCTTCACTGCCGCCGAAGACGTCCTTGACACTATCGAGCAGGCCGCCGCTGTTGTCGGCTGTCGCCGCCCCACCGGGTTGGCGGTCGCCGATGCGTCGGATCTCATCCATGACACTCGTGAGTTTCTGCGCGTCGACGACCAGTTCGGCGGTCTCGGGATCCTCCGGGCCGTCGATCTCGAATTCGACTGCAGTCATGACCAGGCCCCATTGCTGGCTGGAGAGAGGCGAGGCCGCGACGCGGTCGGCGAACTCCTGGTCGGTCTGCATGCGTTCGGCGGCGATCCGCTGGGTCCACGATCCGTCAGTCATATCCTCGCGTTGGTCCCCCGGACCCATGAGCGTTTTCGCCACGGTTCGCAACGTTTCTGTCCATGGCGGCCGAACTAGCTGCCACCATGCAAACAGTTGGATTTATCGGGCTCGGCGCGATGGGCGCGCCGATGGCCGAGAACGTCGCCGACGCCGGCTACCCGCTGGTCGTCTACAACCGGACACGATCCCGTACCGAACCGTTCGCCGAACGTGGGGAAGAAGTCGCTGACTCCCCCGCGGCGGTGGCCGAACGTGCCGACAGCGTCGTCGTGATGGTCACCGACGACGAGGCGCTGGAAGCGGTCCTCGAGAGCGAAAACGGGCTGCTCGCCGGTCTCACGACAGACACTACCGTCATCCAGATGAGTACGGTCACGCCGGCCGCCACCGAAGCCGCGGCCGAGGCAGTCCGGGACGCCGGTGGGGAGTACGTCGACGCGCCGGTCTCGGGCACGGTCGGCCCCGCCGAGGAAGGGACGCTCACTGTTCTCGCGGCCGGTCCCGAGGCGTTGCTCGACGACGTCGAGGGCATCCTCGCGGCGATCGGCGACCCGATCGTCGACTGCGGCGCGATCGGCGACGGCGCACGCATGAAGCTGTTCGTCAACCTCCTGCTTGGGGACATGATGGGGGCCTTCGCCGAGGCGCTCGCCTTTGGCACGTCACAGGGACTCGATTACGACGACATGTTGACCGTCGTCGAGGCAGGGGCCGTCGACTCGCCGCTGTACTCGATCAAAGGCGAGAACATCGCCGACGGGGACTTCGAACCGCGGTTCCCCGTCGACCTCCAGTTCAAGGACCTCCGGTACGCCGTCGAGGAGGCCAACGACGCGGGCGTCCCGCTCCCACAGACTGCCGCCGCACGCGAGACGTTCAGCGCCACGAGCGGGATGGGCCACAGCGAGGAAGACATGGCCGCGGTCGTGAAGTTCTTCGAGAGCGTGGCCGGGCTCTCGGTCGGCGAGCAGGATTCCTAACGCGTCGAATCTCCGCCTACACCAGCGCGTAGGCCATCAACAGTCCGAAATACAGGATCACCAGTGCGATCAGCGCCTTGAGTCGAAATAGTCGCAGCCGCTCGGATTCCTCGTCGTAGGCATCCTCGAACGCATCGATATCGTTCGAGTCGAGCGCTTCGGCGTGTGCCTGCCCGCGATGGAACCGCAGGAGTTCCTCGCGGACGAACGGGCGGCCGCACTCTGGACAGCGCGCCGGCGTGGCGTCGTCGGGAACCTCGTACGTCGTGGGGTCGAACGATTGTGGTTCGGTCATGGTTACAGGAACGGTGGTTGAATCGTCGGCTGGGTCACGATCCAGAGGCTCGTCATCGTGTAGGCGACCATCACCAGGGTGAAGGGGTACTGGCTCCGGATAGCCTGCAGACGGCCGGGAAACAGGTCGAAGGCAGCTGCGTGGGCGATCCAGATCGCCAGCAGATGGCCGGCCAGCACGCTCGCGACCGAGATCGCACCGAACCATCCCGGCAGCGAGAACACCGGGACGACGGCGGGCGGCGACAGCGGCGACGTGAGGACCGTCGCGAGCACGGGCGCGAGCGAGAGGAAGTATCCGAGATAGTGCGCCAGATGGTAGCCCGCAGCGATCGCGATCAGCGGTGGGGCAAACCGTCTGGCAAGTTCGCCGGCCGCGAGGTAGGTCTCGCCGGTCGAACGCGCGGCCCGGGCGGCGAGTCGATAGACGCCGAGGAACGCCACGAACCCGATCGCGAGGGCCGCCGGATATATGAGGTGGGCCGGTACCCCCACCTCGATGAGCGGGCTGATCAGGGACTTCCAGGCTGGCGTCGCCACGAACCCGTCGTAGGTCGTCGACCACAGCAATGCGACGACGAACGCCACCTCGCTTGAATCCGTCACGAGATCGGTGCGCGTGAGGCCCACGCCCGGCGCGCGCACTGCCAGGCTGGCGTCACCGTGCTTGTTGTCGCTGATGCGCGTCGAGATGGTTTCGATCGGAGCCACGTGGCCGTAGTACTTGAAGACAGCCGAGATCGGGTCGACGCGGTCGAACCACCGGTCCGGCCCGAAGACGACCGCGCCGGCGATGGCAACGACGGTGTAACCAACAACGACCGTCGACAGCAATGCGGGATCGTCGGCGAGCGGGCTGACAACTTCGATCCAGATGAGCGTGAGCAACCCGACGACGGCCGGCCAGGCACCGACCGACGGGAGCGTTCGGTCCAGTGAAGGGAGCAGTTCGGCGACCGTCCGCCAGGGGTTCACTGTCGACCACGTCTCCCCAAGCAGGTACGCACTCATGGTGTAGCCGGCCCACCATCCGACCCAGACGAGCAAGATAGCGAGGTTACTCAGCCCACTTTGGGGGCCGACGTAGCCGATCGTGACCACGACGGCCACTCCGAGGACGGCACCGACGCGGGCGATCGACGCGAGACCGTCGCGGCCTGGAATCGGGACGGTCGCCCGCCAGCCGTGAAGATCATCGATAAGTCGGCGATCGGTGACGAAACTCGCCAGCAGGAACGACGCGCCCACGACGGCCCCGCCGGTCAGCAGGAACAGCCAGGTCGGCACGGTGACGCTCTCGCGCGCGCCCTCCCCGAGGCTTCCGCCGTGTCCGGCGGCCGTTGAAGCGAACAGTCCGGCCACTCCCAGGGCCACGATCGCGACCAGTCGACGCGCGAGTTCTCGGCTCCCCAGCGACGGCATTGGCTGCCCCTTCGTGGGTCCGGCCCGTGTAGGTTCCGGCTTGGGCAACGCGGTCGGGGCCGTCTCGGCTTCCCGCCGGACGCCCGGGTGAGGCGACGGCGGCAAAAGACTCCCCCGAAGGTGCCTTTTTGCCCGCTGCCGGGGAAGTCAGTTCCATGAGTATTGTCGAAGACTCGGATGCGGGCGACGGCCATCACCTGCCCGCCGAGGAGGACTGGCCACGCGGGTTCGGTGAGGCGAGCTGGTGGCCCTTTATCACCGCGATCGGAGCCGCAGGGATCTATCTGGGTGCCGCGCTCTGGCTCCTCGCCGGCGGGGACGACCCCCTGGTCGGATCCTCGGTCGGTCCGGGAACCATCGTCGCCAGCGTCTTCCTGTTTCTGGTCGGAATGTATGGCTGGCTGTATCACGCCTTCGTCGTGGACTTCTGGCATCGTGGGTCCGACACGAGTGGCAGTAGCGCCCTTCGGCTGGGTATGTTACTATTTCTCGGCTCGGAGATCGCCACGTTCGGTGCCGGGTTCGTCTACTACTTCTTTATTCGTGCCGGCGCGTGGCCACCGGATCACCTCCCTCACCTGCTGGGGAGTCTCGTCGTCATCAACACCGCCATCCTGATTGCTTCCAGTGTGACGCTACACATCGCTCACCTCGCGCTCCGGCGGGGCAACCGCCGTCGGTTCCTCCAGTGGCTCGCCGTCACGCTTGCGCTGGGCATCGTCTTCATCGCCGGCCAGGCCTACGAGTACTACCAGTTCATCGTCGTTGATGGGTTCTCGCTGTCGACCGGGACCTTCGGGAGCGCCTTCTACGGGCTGACCGGACTCCACGGCGCACACGTCACGCTCGGGGCGATCCTGCTTGGCATCGTCTTCGTTCGCGGCATGGCCGGTCAGTACTCCGAGCACCGCCACACCTCCGTCAGCACCGTCTCGATGTACTGGCACTTCGTCGACGCCGTCTGGCTATTCCTCGTGGCGGTACTGTACGTCGGCGCGGCCGCCTGAATCCGAGAATTGGTTTCCAGTCACATTCAGTAGATGCGTGGAATGACCGTTACTGGTCTTTAGCTGAATGCAGGCGCTAAGCCCCCTCCCTCAATTGAGCGACTGAAGGGAGTGAAGTAGGGTGGAGATACAGCTTCCCCAGAAATCGGAAATTTCTGGTGTGCGAACGAATTCCAAAGAAATTGGTTAACACCTGTGAAGACTGCGCTTCCTGTGGATACGTCCGTATCTGCAAAGCGCGTTCGTGAAATTACATCTCACGGGCTGTCTGACGGAGTCTGACAACGCCGTAGAAGTATAAAGGTCCCCTCAAGGAGCGAACGGCGCCAGCCGTGAGCGAATAGGGTAGGGTAGTTCACTAGCAGTCATTGATCGGAGCTCGTCTAAGGATCATCGCATCCCCGTGATTGTTCCCATACTCGAAGTAAAGATACAGACACACCTTGTCCTTTGAAGTGTCGAGATTATCAAACTCAAGGATACGTTCGCGGCCGTTGACCGTTCCATGAAACGCCACGAGGTTCGAATCTGTCGGTACGTCAATAGTCCCCACTTCGTGGGACTCGGGATCAAGGGTGCGAGATCTCCATTCTAATAACTTCTTGTCCGTTTCTAGCGCAAATCGAAACTCATTCGTGGAAATTCTCCAATTTTTAAAGATGACGTTCACTTCACGAACAGACGGGTTGCCTTGAAGCGCATCAAGACAACCCGCCAACGATGAAATACCGAGACTCCCACTTGCGATCAATACATTCCGACGGGAGGACATTATGTTCCGACAACTCGAGTAATGGAATATCAACCTTCTGGACGTTCTCAAGGCGGTGTTCAGACAAGCATCGATGAAAGAGCTACTTTCTGCGGGCTAATCAGCCGAATCCTGGTGGCCTGCGAAAATCGGAGAGTTCCGGCGACAGCGAGGCGCGGGATCGAAACTGGCGAGGGCTTTCAGAGCAGTCTCACTCGGTTCACATCTCCATCTGAACACCGCCGTTCTCAAATACAGTTCTTTCCGGTATTGACCGTCAATCGATGGCCATCACGTGGTTTTGCGAACGGTTCTGTGACACGCTGCAAACTCGCTCCGTCCGCTATCCTGAGTGTGGCTGGGAACCCGGGGAGATCGAGAGTCGTCTGAAGTACTACGAGGGTATCGACAACCACGACTGGGCGTGAGCGACTCTCCGGCGTGAGCGTTGCTTTTGGGGTGGACGCGGAAATACCGAGAATGGCTCTCTCAGTAGAGCTCTCTGAATAGTGCGAGGAGATCGCCGACGCCGACGGCCCCGTCATCGTTGAAGTCATAGGCGTGTGGGTTCGTCCGGACCGCCTCGGTATCGCGGTTGTTCAGGAGCCACCGTACGTCGCTGATGTCGGTCTCACCGTCGCCGGTGACATCCTCGATCCGGCCGTCGTTATCGGGATCTCGCCGCAGGAACTGCTTCACCGTATCGCCCATGTACCCGTCGCCGGTCTGGAGGTCCCAGTCGGCGGGTCGGTCGGTGACGTACTCCGGAATCGAACCGCCTGTGTATGGCGACCAGTCTTCTTCGTCGGGGACATCGAACCCACGCGTGAACATGTTGGGGTCCCAGAGCACGTCGAACACCCACGCGGTCGAATGCACCGGGCGCGTCGAGAGCCACTCGGTCACGTGGTGGCCGAAATCCGGATCGTGCTCCGCCCAGTCCGCGCCAGCTGCCGTTTCCTCGTTGACGCCGCCGCCCGCGGCCGGGTCCGCGTCGTAATCGAACCCCCACTCGGTCATGAAGACCGGCGCGACCTCCCAGGCGGGCGTCTCGTCGTCGTAGGGAACGTCTCCGCCGCCGTTGTTGACCGGCGTGACGAAGTCATCGTAGTCTCCAGGTGTCGTCGGTCCGTGTCCCGGATAGAGGTGGAGTGTATAGCCGAGGTTCTCCCCGTTGAACTCCTCGATCACCGCGCCAAAGGTCATCTGTGACCACCGCGGTGACCCGACGAGCACGAGATTCTCTGTGTACTCCCGAACGGTGTCGACCCACGGCTGGGCTGTGGCTTTCCACTCACCCCAGAAGTCCACTAATTCCTGGCCAGAGACGCCGTAGTTCGGGTTGCCCTGGGGTTCATTGTATACTTCGAAGATGACGTGATCCATCTCACCGTACCGCTGGGCGACGATGTCCCAGAACATCGTCACTTCCTGGCTGAGCCCGTCATCCGTCCACGGAATGTCGCGATGCCGGTGGTAGTCGATGATCGCGTACGCCCCGTTTGCCGCGCACTGTTGGACGGCCGGATCGAGATGGTTCTCGAGATAGTCCTGCAGCTGAGATTCGTCGAAGGCCGGCGGTTCCGGTCCCGCACCGGCTTCGTGTTCGCCGATGTCGACCGGTTGGACCGGCAGTCGAACGACGTCGGCGTGCCAGCCCTGGCTACTGTCCGTCGCGAGATCGATAGTCTGTGTGGCGTCTTTCCCACGTACCGGCGCGGTCACGTCGACCCGCTTGGGATCGGCAATGTTGACGCCGTGGAGTTCGACAGTGTCCCCGTCAGGCGTCTCCATCAGATTCCCGTTCCGTCGGAGCGGCGGGAGCGTATGCATATGGGAATCGGCTGCGACATTCCCTATCAGCCCCCCGCTCGCGACGACAGCGCCGGTACCGGCCGCGGCCTGTAAGAAGCGTCGGCGTGATGTCCCTGAACGGGTGGTTTCAGATCCGCTGGTTGGACCGTCGAACAATTGTGCGTCTTCGGTCATTCGATTACGTGTTTTTTCTTCGTCGATCATCGGCCTGCTCAGGCTAATCGTTCCAGTCGTTTGTACTTAATAATTGTCTATGTATTCATGGCAGTTTGCAGAAAGGGCCATCCAGCGTACCACTCTCCCGGACGACTCACCTGAGTCCGGACGTACCCAACGGGCGTGTCCGGGATCGGAACAGCCGAGGGGTTTCAGCGGCGTCGCCACTTCGGGTCGTCCGTTCTTGCACACGAGTCCTCGAGCGCCCGCAACCCTTTTTTCGTGTCCGATCGAAAATAGGACAATGAGTCAGATCGACGATGTGCTGGGACGGTTGACGGCGGATATCGACGCCGTCTTTCTGTTTGCGCCGAGTGATAGCCTCTACGAGGAATTTTCCGACGAGCAGACGGTCGTCGTCGTTGGGGCGGACAACGGCCCTGGCGCGGAACGGTTCGTCGAGTTGCCGCTGGATTTCACGGCGATCGGTGACCGAATCCGGTTCGGCGTCGAAGGCGCACTCGAAAAGGACTACGTCGTCGAGACCGACGACATTCTCTGTCTCGGGCGGACCTACGCCGACGAGCTTGACACCGCCATCCGTGTCCGCGCCGGCGAGTTCACGGAATCCGGCGTTTACGATCTGTTCGTCAATTCCCGGGCCGAACCGGGCGTCATCCGGAACGTGCTGGAGGTCGCCGTAGAGCTCGGGAAGAAAGGCCAGAAGGGCAAGCCTGTCGGCGCGCTGTTCGTCGTCGGCGACGCCGGCAAGGTGATGAACAAGTCCCGCCCGCTGAGCTACAACCCCTTCGAGAAATCCCACGTCCACGTCGGTGATCCGATCGTGAACGTGATGCTCAAGGAGTTCTCGCGTCTCGACGGCGCGTTCGTGATCTCCGACTCCGGGAAGATCGTCTCCGCCTACCGCTATCTCGAACCCTCTGCCGAGGGCGTCGACATTCCGAAAGGACTCGGGGCCCGCCACATGGCCGCGGGCGCGGTCACGCGTGACACGAACGCGACGGCGATCGTGCTCAGCGAAAGTGACGGGCTGGTACGGGCATTCAAAGGCGGTGAGCTGATTCTCGAACTCGATCCGGAGGAATACTGATGGTGGCCATCCCCGATGTCCTGCGGACCCTGTTTTCAGAGGAGACCGCGGTCGTCGTCGCCATCATCGTCCTGTTTATCGGCGCGGTCCTGAGCTATCTGGTCTGGCGCATGACGCGTTCGATTCTCGAACAGGCTGGGGTTCCCGAGGCCGTCGAAGGGACGTTTTTCGAGCGAACGCTCCAGAATGTCGGGTTTTCCACGGTCGGACTTGTCGCCCAACTCGCCGCGATCTTCGTCTATGCGCTGGCGATCTTCATCGCAGTCCAGACGGCCCAGGTCAACTATCCCTCCCAGTTCTGGACCGAATTCAGCGCGTATCTTTCGCAATTGTTCATCGCTGCGCTCGCGATCATCGTCGGACTTATTTTAGGTGACAAGGCGTCGTTGGCCGTCAGTGAACGGCTGCGGAGTATCAAGCTCCCACAAGTTTCCGTGCTCGCGCCCGCCGTCAAGTACAGTATCTTCTACGTAGCCGCCTTGGTCGCATTGGGGCAACTCGGTGTCGCGACGACGGCGTTGCTCGTGCTGTTGGGCGTCTACGTCTTCGGCGTGCTGTTCCTGGGCGGACTGGCCTTCAAACATCTGCTCGCAGCGGGTGCGGCAGGCTTCTATCTCCTGCTCTCGGAACCGTACTGTATCGGCGACGAAGTCGAAATCGGGGATCGACGGGGCGTCGTTCAGGAGATCGACATCTTTGTCACACACATCGAGAACGACGACGCCGAGTTTATCGTTCCCAATCAGCGTGTTTTCGAATCAGGCGTCACCCGATTCCGCTGACGGATCATCGCCCGCCGAGTCCCCATCGTTTTGTCGAGTGAGAACCTCCGCCGGGACACCCGCGACAGTCGCCCCCGAGGGAACGTCTTCGGTGACCAGCGAGTTGGCTGCCACTTGGGCGTCAGCACCGATATGGACTCCGGGGAGGACGATCGCACCGGCCCCGATCATGGCTCGCTCGCCGATCACGACCTCACCAGTCCGATACTCGTCCTGGAGATACTCGTGAGTCAAGAGTGTCGCGTCGTACCCCACGATGGCGTCGTCCTCAATTTCCAGGAGATCGGGCCAGAGCATGTCGGGCGTCGCGCCGAACGCCAGCGCGACCCCCTCGCCGACGGACGCCCCGAGCAACCGCAAGACGACGTTTTTCAGCCGGACGCTTGGCACCAGTCCGAGCGCCCAGATGATCGCCGGCACGACGAGCATCCAGAGCGGATTCCGGGTCCGGATCCAGTGGCGCAACGAGTTTCTGGACCCGTCGACCGGGTGTCGATCGAGTCTGTCGTACCGTGTCGGTACATCGTCGCTCACGTCGTCGGCTTGGTCGGCGGTGGTATTGAATGGCGTGGCCCGACCGGCGCCAGTGGCGACGCACGGACCGTCTCAATCGTCCGCGACAGCGGGCGCGTTGGGTGTCTCGGGAGTCGGTTCGGCACGGTCCGAGACCGCGCGCCACTCGAGGTTCGCCTCGTAGTGGAAGCGGCGATGGTCCTGCGTGGGATCGACGACTGACAGCGAGAGCCAGTCGTTGTCGAGCAGTTCGGTCACCGTCGGGTTGTTGGCCAGCACGTCGGTGACACGCTCGACGGGCGCGTGAACGGCGACCGAGAGCCGCAACGGCTGGTGGTAGGGCTGGTCGACGCTCGCTTTCAGCGATTGCAACGGGAGCCCGGTCAGCAGGTCACCGCCGTTGCCCTGGTAGACGCCGACGTTACCGACCGGATTCTGTGTGATCTTCGAGCCGCTTCCGTAGACAGCGGTATCGACCGTCGAGAAGTAGTACTGGGCGTTGATCCACTGTGTGACGACCAGCGGGCCCGTGAAGATCGACGCAAGCGCGTCACCGTCGGGATCGGTCGTGTAGTCATAGGAGTGTAAGAACGCGCGTCCGTCGAGGTCGAGGTCGCTCGTCAACTCGCGGGGCCCGATCACGAACCCGGCGTTACCGGCCAGCCCCCACTCCGGGCGCGTCTCGGCCCAGTCGCCAGCGCGGCGTTCGATCTCCCGGACGCCAGCCGAGTCGTCTGTCCTCATCGCCGCGGCGCGTTCGGAAGCGGCGTTCTCCCGAGCCACCGAGAGGTCCGCACGGAGCTTTTCGAGGTCCGCGGTGTGGGTCTCGGGAACCTCGTCGTCGAAGAGTTCGACCTCGTCGGTCGTGGTGTTGTGTTCGCCGGCGAGGAAGACGGTGTCGCCTGGGATATCGATACCGCGGTCGGCCAGGGCCGTCCTGACCGCGGAATCGTTACAGATGGCCGCGAGGACGCGCGCGTTCGGGCCCCCGGGGTTGCCGGCACAGGCCCCACAGTCCAGGCTCGAATCGAAGGGGTTGTTCGTCGTCTCGCTGGCGTGGCCGACGAAGACGACCAGGCGGCCGAACGCCTCGATACCCATCAACTCAAAGGCGGTCTCGGCGTATTCGACTTGCTCCTCGTGAGTCAACCCGACCGGGAGGTCCCCGGCGTAGGTGTGCTGGTGGTCGAGGAGTGGCTCGCTGAACTCGTGAGCGTCGGGAATCATGTCATCCGCGGCGTCGAACAGCCCCTGAAGGTGACGAGGCAGAAGGGTCCGTGCTGCGAGCGCCAGCCCATAGCCGCCGCCCGACTGCTCGACGAACCCGAAAGCCGTCGCCGGGTTCGCTGTCAACGTTTCGATCGCCTCACCGGCAGCTTCACGGATCGCCGACCAGCGGTCGTGACTCGTTCTGGCGTCCTCGCCGGTCGGCATCTCGGTGATCCGGTGTTCCGGATCGACGATGGGGGGAGCGGCGTCGACCGACACCTCGGCGTCGTAAGCCTGGTACTCCATCGGGACGCCGAAGAAGCCGGCGTAACCGTGGGTCTCGTAGTTCCCGGTCGCCTCGACGTGGCGGCGGATCACCTCCGACCGCGTGTCGATACAGAACACCAGTTGGGCGTCCGGGCGACCGGCGGGCTCGGATTCCGCGACGGACTCGCTTTCGGCGACGACACGGTCGAGGAGTTCGTTCCGGTAGCTGCGCTCCCACGCGGTCAGGAACGCCGGGGCGATGTCCGTAGCCGTCTCGGTCCTCGTAGTGGCCGAGTTCTGGGGGTGGATGTCGACGTCGAACGCCTCGAGCAGCGCGAAACGGGCCGCCAGATAGCCGGTCAGCGTGATCGGCGCTTTCGACTGCCAGGCGCTCCCGTCCCTGGCACGTTGCTTGATGAAGCCGGTCCAGCCGGGCAGGGCAGCCAGTTGTTCCTCGAGGATCGGCACCCACTGGCTCTCCGGCGACGACTCCATGACAGTCTCGACGGTGTTGATCGGGTCCGATGGAAGATCGGTAACGACGCCGCGCTCGGGGATCTGTCCGTCGTGGTCGGCCATCTGACGGAAGGCGGCGTAGAACCCGTCCTCGCGGTTGGGCATCGACCACGTCGCCTGTCCCGTATCGAGAAACGCCGACAGCCACTTCGTCAGGACGTGATCGACGCGGTCTCGATCCGTCTTGACCGTGTCTGACTCGGCGTCGACGTCCAGCTGTGCAAGCAGCCTTTCGGGCTCGGCGTCGTAGCCCCGATCCGCGAGTTCCGCGGCGAGGACCTCGCGGTCGATCCGCCCGTCTGCGAGCGCCGACCGGAACGTCTCCGGGGACGGGTACCCGCGCCCACCCAGCAGATCGCGTGCCTGTCGGACGGCTTCCTCGAACGGCACGTCCTCGAATCCCGAGAGGGGGTTGGCCGTCACGAACGAGTGGATCGGCCACGCGCTACCCACGGTACTCGCGGCCTTGTCGATGCTGTCTTCGATCGTGGTATCACTGCTCATTGTAGTCACCTCTGTCGGTCAGGAGGGTGTCGGTCGGCGGCTGACTCGCGTTCACGAGCGCGACGTAGAGACGCTGGCTGCGCTCGTAGACACCCGACTCCACGCCAGCGTACGCGAGGAGGAATCCGGCGACGACGACGCCGTGGACGACGGTCAATTCAGTCGGTGCCGCGAGGACCGGCAGGTCGCCGAGGAGCGTCGAGACGGCCGAGTAGACGAGCGCGTAGCCGGTGATTGCCGGGAGGAAGACGACTGGAACCGCGCCGTAGCGGACTGTCGCCGGCAGCGATGTCCGGACGACCACGGCTCGGGCCGCCTGCAGCGTCGTGAGGACCACGATCAACGCGAGCACGAGTCCGCTGTCGAAATGGAGGCCCTTGCCCGTCAGCAGCGCGAACACCGCGCCTCCTGCGACCCCAGTCAGGAGCGTGACGCCGAGGCCGACGACGCCCAGGTCGCGGGACTCGCCGCCCGGAGCCGTCTGTTCGACTTCCGCGCCCGCACTCAGGAAGTGATGGGCCTTGTAGAACCCGTGGAGGACGAGGTGGGTGATCGCGGCCCCGAAGAACCCCAGGCCGGCCTGCATGATCATGAAACCCATCTGTCCGACCGTCGAACAGGCCAGCCTGCTCTTGACGTCCGGCTGGACGGTCTTGAGGAACTTCCCGCCGAGCGCGCTGACCGCACCGAGAACGACGATCGCGAGCATGAACGTCGGCTCGACGGTGACGACCGGCGCGAATCGAGTCAACAGGATGCCGCCGGCGTTGACGAACCCGGCGTGCATCAGCGCCGAGGCCGGCGTGGGCGCAGTCATCGAGGCCAGTAGCCAGGTGTGAAACGGGAGCAGGGCGGACTGGATCATCGCCGCCAGGACGAGTGCCCCGGCCCCGACCAGCCACACAGGACCGGCCAGTCCCTCGGCAGCCGCGGCGACGCCCGAGACGGTCTCCGCACCTGTCGCCCACCACAGCGTCGCGAGCCCGATTCCGAGGAGCGCGCTACTCCCGAGGAAGTACCGGCGGGCGACGGTCGCGGCCGCCTGTGCCTGTGTCCAGTCCTCGACGGTTCCGACGAGGGCTGCCATAACAAGCCCCATCGCGAGCCAGAGCACCCAGAACAGCGCGAGGTGGTCGGCGGCGACCAGCGCCATCACGATCACCGTGAATCCGAACACGGCGGCGAAAAATGACGTTTCGTGGGCGCTGCCCGCCATGTATCGACGCGAGTAACTGTGGACGATCCCGCTGAAGAACGTCACGACCACCCACAGCAGGACGGTCAACCCGTCGACCGCGACCACTCCTGGGATCTCCCACGTCAGTCCGAATCGGATTCGTCCGAGGAGGGCGGCAACGCTCGCGGCGAACAACGACCACGCGAGCCACGTCAATACGACGGACGCGATGGCTGTCTTCGCCGTCGCGTCCGGGAGCGCTCCGACCGTCGGTTTCGAAGTGCGTCCTGCCATCGTTGGTTCCTCACGACCGCTCTCGGCGACTAAACGCAGCCACTGTCCGGATACGGTCGCATCTACACCCATACGAGAACAGATTGGGTGTTAACTCTTATTATAGTCACAATCTGTTCGTGTCATACCATATAATAGAACATTATGTTTATGGCGTACGCTCCGGAGGGATCCACTGACGGCGGACAACTAGCGCGACGTATTCGGGGCGGGGGACGAGGGGTGGACGCCGAGAACGTCGAAGACGTCGCTCAGGAGTCGTCTGCGGTCGACGTATCAGGGTCGAACCGGCCAAATGGAGTCGTTTCGTGGGTCCGGACCAGTACCTCGTCGGCGACCGTGAGTCCCATGTCCAGCAGTTCCTGGGCGACGGGCGTGATGTCGCTGTCGGATTCGCCGACGACGGTAACGAGTAAGTTCTGCTCGCCGGTGACGAGCTCCTGGACGGAGACGACGCCGTCGATGGCCAGGATCTCCGGGATGAGTTCGCCGCGTTCGGGGATCGACGCGGTGCAGTAGAGCAACATTCGGAGCGGATAGCCCGATTTCTGGTAATCGACGCGCGCGCTGTAATCCTTGATCACGGCCTCGGATTCGAGGCGCTGGATGCGCTTTCGGACGGTGCTGTCGGCGGTCCCGGTTCGCTCCGCGATGTCCCCCGAAGACATGTTCCGGGCGTCCTCCTGGAGGGCGTACAGGATCGCCTTGTCCACGTCGTCGATCGGTTCGTCAGCCATATCAGTGCATCCACGAGCGAGACACTTACCTTTGTACGTTACCCGGACGGGCAACCGAATTCCCTCGCTTGCTCGATCGGACTCGGCGTTGCGAGCGCCGCGATACCGGTGACCGACGACTGTCTCCCCGCAGCCCCTCCCGATCGGGAAATCTCAACCACTAAACCGGCGGCACGGTTTTGATCGCACATGCGCGATGTCGTCGCCGCCATGCTTGCCGGCAACACTGAACACGCTGTCGCCTTCGACGACCGGTTTGACACCCTTCAACACGGCCAACGGCCACCAGCAGTTACCGTCACCTGTTCGGACTCACGTGTCCTTGCTGATCACGTGTGGAACAACGACGAGCCAGGAACGATTTTCACTGTCAGCAACATCGGCAACCGCGTCGTTCAGCACGCTGATGGCGAGTCCGTCGTTTCGGGTGACGTGCTCTATCCGATCGTACACACCGGGACAGAAACCGCCGTCGTGGTGGGCCACACCGGCTGTGGTGCGGTCACCGCAACCTACGACGCGCTGACTGGCGGACTCTCCGAACCGCCGGGCATCGATCACTCCGTCGGGTTGCTCGAACCGCTGCTTCAGGCCGGTGTCGAGGCGCTCCCTGATACCCTGGACCGCGCGGCCGCGATCGACCACCTCGTCGAGTACAACGTCGACCGCCAGGTCGCGTTCCTCCGTGACAGCCCCGATGTCCCGGCGGACGTCGATGTCGTCGGCGTCGTGTACGACTTTCAGGATCGCTACGACGGGCGGCGTGGGGAAGTTCACGTCATCAACGTAAACGGCGAGACAGATCCGGACGCACTCCGGAAGACCCACCCCGAAATCAGCGATCGGATCGACCGTCTCTGGGAGTATTGATCGCTGGATACCCCCACCCAAAATCGGTCGTCACTTAGGCCGACCCGATCACGGTTTCAATGCTGTCGACGGGCGTGACCGAATAGTCGACCGTCAACGTGTCCTGGGTCGCACGGACCTGACCGACGAAGTCAGAGATATCCGATAAGTGTCCTTCCAAGATGAACACTTCCATGCAGTAGGCGTCGCCGACGTGGCTGTGGACGTTTGCCGTGACGAGCGAATCGTAGCGATGGCGCAACGACATCAGGCGTTGCTCGACACTGGTCGTCTCGTAGTTGAACAGGACAGTCACCAGTGCGATCAGGGCACGCCCCTCCAGGCGCTGGTCTTCGAACTCGCCCATCAGATTCCGCGCGGCCTCGCGCATGATCTCGCTGCGACCAGTGTATCCGTGTTCGGATGCGAACTCGTCGATGCGTTCGAGCAATTCCTCCGGCATCGAGACGCTGACAACGGTCATGTATTAACCTGTCTCGGGTCGAATAATAAACATTGGCAACATCCTCCACGTCCCCGAAGACACACCACAACAGCGAGTCGGGTTCACTCCCACCCGTGACCGACGACACGGAACCAAACGACCGGGAGCCGATCACTCGCCGGTGAATGCCGGATCGCGGTCCGCCTGGAAGGCGTCGATCCCCTCCAGCAGGTCGTCAGTGTCCCGCAACAACCCGAAGGCCCGTGATTCGATCTCCAACCCCGCATCGATGTCGTCCTGGCCTTTGTGCATCGCGCGTTTCGTCAATTCCTGGGCGATCGGCGGGCCCGCTGCGAGGTCGGTCGCAAGTTCGTCGACGCGGTCGTCGAAGGCGTCTTCGGGGCGTACCTCGTTGAGAAAGCCGTAGTCGGCCATTGTTTCCGCGTCGAAGTGCTCGGCCGTGAAGATGATCTCCTTCGCCCGCCCCTCGCCGACGATCCGCTGGAGGCGCTGGGTACCGCCCCAGCCGGGCATCAATCCGAGGTTGTGCTCGGTCTGGCCAAAGCGAGCGTCCTCGGTCGCGATCCGGAGGTCGGCGTGGGTCGCCAGTTCCATGCCGCCACCCAAACAGAAGCCGTCGATCGCCGCAATGACCGGCATCGAGCATTCCTTGACGGTAGCGAAGGTTTCCTGGCCTTTCCGGGAGATCTCCGCCACGTCGACGGCGTTGCCCTCGGTGATCACCGAGAGGTCCGCGCCCGCTGAGAACGCTCTATCGCCCGCGCCAGCGAGGACGACTACCCGGACGTCGTCGTTCGATTCGAGCACGCCGATCGCGTCAGCCAATTCATCGAGGAGCGTCGGGCTGATCGCGTTCATCCGTTCGGGCCGATCGATCGTGACCCGCCCGATCCTGTCCGCGATATCGACCTGAAGTGTCTCGTAGTCGGCGTCGCTCATGCGTCGAACCTCCCGGCCTCGGCGGCCTGGCGAAGGTATTCGGCAGCGACGTACCGCTCGGCTCCCGTTTCCTCGTGAGCGCTGTCGAGCACGTCGGCGAGCGTCTCCAGGCCGGCTTGCTCGGCCAGCGCGACTGGCCCTTCCGGGAAGCCAGCGCCGAGCCCCATCGCCTGGTCGATGGCGTCAGTCGTCGCGACGTCATCGTCGAGGAGCGTGGCCGTCTCGTTGGCCATCACTGCGAGGAGACGGTGTTCGACATCCTCGCGGGCGGCAGCGTCCTCGTAGTCGGCACCGCCGTTGTCGTAGTCGTAGAACCCGACGTCGGTCTTGCGACCGAGTCGGTCGTCGTCGACTGCCTGCTCCAGCATGGGTGCGGGTTCGTACGCGTCGCCCACGACATCCTGGAGGTATTCGAGGATGTGTAGCGTGACGTCGTTGCCGATCTGATCACTCAACTCGAAGGCCCCCATCGGCAGTCCGAGGTTTTCGGTCGCGGTCGCGTCGACTTCCTCGATCGTCGCTACCCCATCGTCGACCAGCCAGGCGGCCTCGTTGAGCATCGGAATGAGGATCCGGTTGACGATGAATCCCGGACTGTCCTTACGGACGCGGACCGGTGTCTTCCCGAGATCTTCGGCGAGTGCATCGACCGTTTCCAGGGTCCCGTCGTCAGTGTGGGCCCCGCGAATGACCTCGACCAGATCCATTCGAACTGGCGGGTTGAAGAAGTGCATCCCGCAGAACTGTGCCGGCCGATCGGTCAGCTCCGAGAGGTCAGTGATCGAGAGGCTGGAGGTGTTCGTCGCGTAGATGGCCTGATCCGGTGCGTACTCGTCGACCTCGCCGTAGACATCCGCCTTGATATCCCTGTCTTCGGGGACGGCCTCGATCACGATGTCCGCGTCAGTGACCGCGTCCTCGACCGGGACGACCGGGTCGATCCGGTCGCGGGCGGCCTCGGCCTCCGTTTCGGTGATGTACTCCCGATCGGCCATCTTCTCGAGGCTCCAGTCGATCTGTTCGTATCCGTCTCGGACAAGTTCCTCGTTGATGTCACGCAACCGGACTCCATATCCGGCGAGCGCGGCGACCTCGGCGATCCCGTGGCCCATCGTCCCCGCACCGAGTACCGCGATCGTGTCGATTTCATCGATCATCTGTCACTCAGCCGTAGGACTGACGGACAGTTAAATTTGGTTATAGATCATGAATCATATCGGATTGACGTTGCGGTTCGGGTGCCGTCGGGATCCTTTGCGACGGACTCCGGTTTGGGGAGGCCCGAAACCGGCAGCACCCCCAACCGATCTGATAGATTTAAGCCCGTGGGTCTACTAGGGTTGGTAACCGTGGCTTGTTCCCCGTGGACGGTCGTCGCGTCCGCGGCCCGGGCTGTCCGAGATCCCAGCCCGTCCACCCTTTGATACGCATGCTACAGCAACTACTCGACGACGTACGAACGGCCAAGGCGAAGGACCCGGCGGCCGAAGGCACAGCGGAAGTGCTGTTGACCTACTCCGGGCTTCATGCAGTCTGGCTCTACCGGATCGCTCACGCGCTCTGGGAGCGGGATTTCCACCTGACAGCGCGCATCATCTCCCATTTCGCACGGTTTTTGACCGGGGTCGAGATCCACCCGGCAGCCGAGATCGGCGAGCGGTTGTTCATCGACCACGGCATGGGGGTCGTGATCGGCGAAACCGCGGTGATCGGCGACGACGTTCTCATGTATCACGGCGTCACGCTCGGTGGGAATTCCATGCGCCGGGAGAAGCGCCACCCGACCATCGAGGACGGGGCGAAGATCGGCGTCCGTGCCTCCCTCATCGGTGACATCACCATCGGCGAGAACGCCACTGTCGGTGCCGGTGCGACGGTCCTGTCGGACGTCGACGCGGAGACGACCGTCGCAGGCGTGCCCGCTGAACCCATCGACGACGGGACGACTGTCGAGACGCGCGTCCCCTGCCGGGACGACGATTGATCGACGTATTTTTATCCGGCGGCTTGGCCCATCGGTCATGGCAGATCCACACGACATCCTGCGGGACGATCCGGCGATGGCCCCGCTCGTAGCCGAACACGGCGAACTCTCGATCGAGCCCGCCGAAGACCCCTTCGAGCGTTTGGTCACTTCGGTTGTCCGGCAACAACTCGCAGTCGCTGCCGCTGACGCGATAGAAGAGCGCCTTTACGAGCACTTCGACGTGACGCCGACCGAAATGCGGAGTGCTTCTATCGATGGACTCCGTGACGTGGGCGTCTCTGAACGGAAGGGAGAGACCATCCAAAATATCGCAATTGCATTCGACGAACGCGACTATTCACGCGAATCGTTCGATGGCCGGTCGGACGAGGCAGTCATCGACGAACTCACCGATATCTCCGGGATCGGTCCGTGGACCGCGAAGATGTTCTGTATGTTCGCGCTGGGCCGTGAAGACGTGTTTCCGGTTGAGGATCTCGGTATCCGGAAGGGGATGCAGACGGTTTTCGATGACGAGATGGAGCGAAGCGCCATGGTCGCCCGCGCCGAGCGCTGGCAGCCGTATCGCTCGATCGCCTCGATGTATCTCTGGCGCGTCGTCGACTGAGCGGGCGACCGATACAGCCACCCTACAGCGAGCTCTTCAGCCGGTCGAAAAAGCCCTGTTCGACGTCGATCTCCTCGCCGCTTGCCTCCGCAAACGCTTCGAGTGCCTCGCGTTGCTCGTCGTTGAGCGATTCCGGCGTGTAGACCTGGACGGTGACCAGCAGGTCCCCCTGCCCACGCCGGCGGAGCCGAGGCATGCCCTTGCCTTCCAGGCGGAACGTCTCCCCACTCTGGGTGCCGGCGGGGATGTCGACCTCGACGGGCCCGTCGAAGGTCGGCACCTCCACCGTATCGCCCAGCGCGGCCTGCGGGAACGTGATCGGTGCGGTGTAGTGGAGGTCGTCGCCGTCGCGCTCGAAGTCATCGTGCTCCTCGATCTCGACTTCGATCAGGAGGTCGCCATTTGGACCGCCGTGTTCGCCTGGTGCGCCTTCCCGTTCCATGCGCAGCGACTGGCCGTCGCGAATGCCGGCGGGGACGTCGACGCTGAGGGTCGCCTCGTTTCGTACGACACCGTCACCGCGACACGTCGAACACGTCTCCTCGTAGATGGTCCCTTCACCCTCACATCGCGAACAGGTCGTCGTCTGCTGGACGCGGCCCATCGGCGTCCGCTGGACGCGAGTGACCTGTCCACGGCCTTCACACTCGGGGCAGGTCCGGGAGTCGGCATCAGGGGGATGGCCCTCGCCGCCACAGTCAGAACAGGTCTCCGGGCGCGTGACGGTGAACTGCTTTTCGACGCCCTCGTAGGCTTCGTCGAGGCCGATCGAGAGGCGTGTCTTGAGATCCTGGCCCTGTCGCGGGCGGTCACGACGACGGCCGCCGCCACCCCCGCCGCCGAAGAACTGATCGAAGATGTCCTCGACGCTGCCAAAGCCTCCACCGCCGAAGGGATCGCCCCCACGTTGACCGCCGGCACCACCCCGTCCACCGCGGTCGTCGAAGCCCCCGCGCTTTTCGGCCTGCTCGAATCGATCGTGGCCCATGCGGTCGTAGGCCTGGCGTTTCTCCTCGTCGGTGAGGACTTCCTTTGCCTTCTTTGCCTGTTTGAACTTCTCTTCGGCGTCAGGATCGTCGCTCACGTCCGGATGATACTCGCGCGCTTTCTCGCGGTAGGCTTCCTGGATCTCCTCCTCGCTCGCATCGCGGGAGACACCCAGAACGTCATAGAAGTCCTCGCTCATTCGTTATCGAGCGATAGGCGATTGAGACACTTCAAAAGACCGGGTTGATGACGCCAGCGATCCCCGCCACCCGTCTCACTCCCACCCGGGAGTGGTTCCGGCGTGTTCTGCAACGGCGGGATGGTTTAAGTTCCGCGGGGTGCTACGGTTGGATATGTTCACTCCGCTCTCGTCGGGGGTCGATACGACGGTGATCAACGTCGCCGGTGCGGTCGTCGGCCTGGGCAGTGTTGTTCTTGCGCTGGCGTGGTGGCGCTACCTCGCCCGCTAACGGTCACTCTGTGGCTGAGAGCTCAACCCGGTCGCGGAGCCACGCCGTCGCGCGTTCGACGGCCGTTTGATCCGGACTGGAGATCTTGATGCGGACGGTCTCGCCCGGATAGCTTCCGACAGTTACGTCAAAGCGCTCACTGAGCGTTTCAATCCGATCCAGCAGCGCACTCTCGGGTTCGTCGACGTGGATGACTTCGACGTGTTGCTGTTCACCCGCAAAATCCGCGTTTACGACGCCGAACATGGCTTTCATCTCTTCCGGGACGCCCGGGAGGACGTAGACGTTCGCGAGCACACACCCCGGTGCGACCCCCTCGTGGTTGGGAATCATTCGGGCACCGGCCGGGATCGCCGCCGTCCCGTCGGCGAGGTCTTCGCGAGCGTAATCCCGATGGTCGGCGAGCCAGTCAAGGGCGGCCTGATCCTCGACGAGAGCAACGTCGAACGCCTCGGCGACGGCGTCCATCGTGACGTCGTCGTGTGTCGGCCCGATCCCGCCCGTCACTAGCACGGCATCGTACTGTGTCCGATACGCGTCGACAGTCTCGGCGATGTCCGCCCGCCGGTCGGGCACGACCGTGATTCGATCCACGTCGACGCCACGGTCGGTCAACTGCTCGGCGAGCCAGGCGGCGTTCGTATTGACGGTATCCCCCGCGAGAAGTTCGTCACCGACGGTGATCAGCGCCACGCGCATATCGCGTCTCGGCACCCGGCGAATAAAGGGATGACGCCCGCCCGTAGCCGGCAGCTTCCGGACATCGGGTACGAGACCGGGCTGAACGTTCGATCACAGTCCCTACCGCATGCCCGGCGGCGGCCCGCGGTCCCGCGGATCGTCGTCCTCGCTCTCGTCTTCGACATCGAGACCAAGCTCCGTTCGCTCGCGTCTGAGCTTGGCAATTTCCCGACGGTAGTAGAGCACCCCGATTACCGCGACCGCGACCGCGAGCGCCACAAGCCCGCCGAACAGCAGGATGTCCCGTTCGAGATAGGTCTTGACGGAGATCGTGTTCCGGTCAAGTGAGTCCCACTGGAGTACGACACGGTCCTCGACCTGCTCGGTTTCATAGCCACCGGGAACGACTCGCGAGACGACCGGCAACCCGACACGTTTGTTCGGCGGGAGCGCGACCTCGTGTGACCCCTCGACGAGCGTCCGGGTACGGAAGTTCGGCCCGGACCGCTCAGCGGTGAACGCGACAGTGCCGTTCCCGACGGGTGGTTCGAGGACCACTTCGGATTGGCCCGTCGAGACCTCGTAGACTGAGTCATTCCCAACCGTGCCATTTGGGTATTGGAACTTGAGTCCCGAAATCGGAATCGCCATTTTAGATCCGAGGCCGTCTTCGAGGAATAGCTCCAGCGAGTCCTGATTTCGAATCTCGATGACCGCCGTATAGTTGCCTCCATAGAGTCGGTAAGTGGCGTTGGCGTCGGTGTCCCAGTCGTAGGTCGCGTTCTCGGCGAGGTCGGCGTCGCTGACTGGCGAGAGACAGCCTGCTAGCGCGAGCAGGCCGAGCAGTCCGAGGAGGCCGAAAACAAGACGTGTTTGACCCTTCATGGCACGACTGCAAGCAGTTCCGCGGGGAGATACTCACCCACGCTGGCAAGCAGCCCGGGCGGATCCGTTCCCTCACGGCAGACGACACTCTGTTCGAGCAAGCCGAGGCGCTCGACGGTCACGATGTCCTCGGCGTGCCCCGCGCGGTTGACCGTCGCACGAACCTCCGCTCGGGTCGCGCTATTGACGTTCAGCCGGCCCGTCCCGCGGGTCCACTCGTAGAGCCGATCGCGTTCGTCGTCGGCGAGTCGCCCTGTCGGCGGCGTCTCGCCGTCCCCATCGGCAAGGCAGACGAACCGGAGCGGGAGGTGCTGGACGAGCCCGAAGCGCGTCCGAATCTGCTCGGGCGTTCCCGGCCCCAGTCCGATCTCGTCGGCCGGAATCCGGACGGGACGACCGGCATCGAGGACGAACCCGTCGTCATCCCAGGATTCGAGCGTCCCGACGTACGTCTCCTCGGGGACGAGATGGGGGGTGATCTCGCCGTATTCCTCCCGGAGGAGGTTCCGGGCGACTTCGGCGTCCGGTCCCGTGACCGTCACCGACGGGAAATCGTCGTTGCGGAGCCCGAGGTCGTATTCGACGTCGAGTTCGCCGAGGTCGTTGTCGAGAAGCGAGCCCAGTGAATCAAGCGCCCGGTCGCGAGCATCGCCGTCGACGTAGCATTTGGTTGCGAGGACGACCATCAGGTGTCGATATCCAGGTTGAGTTCGCTTTCGAGTTCGTCGATCCGTTCGTTCATCGCGTCGATAAGCGCCGTGTTCTCCATCGCTTCGAGCGAGGAGCCACAGTCCGGACACTCGAAGCTGTAGTCCATCGCGTCGGCGAACTCGAAGCGAATGCCACAGTTCTCACACAGGTAAAACTCGTGGTCGAGTTCGTACTCACGCCGTTCCTCGAGACCTTCAAAGAGGTCGTGCATCTCCGATTCGAGTTGCTCGGGGATGTTGTCGTATTCGAACGTCCACAGATACGTCAACCACCCCGAATCCTCGTCACGGAGCCGGCGGTAACTCGCCAGGTCGTTCTCGTAGAGAATGAACAGCGCCCGGCGAACGTCGTTGAGTTCTAGACCGAGTTCCTCGGCGAGTTCCTCGTCGGTGACCTCGCCATCGGGCGGTGCGGCCGCGACCGGCATGCCCGTCGGTCCCACGAGCTCGTGGAGGTACTTCTGTATCACGGGGTCCTCGAGATATTCCTCAAAAGCCATTAGATACCCATCGGAACGTGACTCGTTTAAATTCTCCGAACGATGGGCGCGAGATCCTGCGGCTGGCCAGCCGCACTCGATTCATGCTCCGAGGACTCCACTACTCGACCTCTTCGACTCGCTTGCCCGTCTTCTTCGGAACGACGCGCTTGTCGGCGTCTTTCCATTCTCGGTCGAGTTCGCGCCCGTCGAACAGCCGGTCGAGAAAGACCGAGAGCGCCGCGATCTCGGAGTGGGGCTGGTTGGTGACGCCGACGTTCCAGTCCGCCCGATCGTACACCTCGAAGGATACTTTCTCCGCCCCGACGACCACCAGCAGCGGCTCTTTTCGGTGGCTCGCCCTGATCTCGTCCTCGATGCGCTGGACTGGCTGGCCGTACATCGTGAGGTGGACGATCGATCCCTCCCAGGATCGCAGCCGGCCCAGCGGGGAGTCAGTGACTTCGACCTCGAAAGGGCCACCGAACCGGTCGGTGATGTCCTCGATCGTCTCACGCCGACCCTCGGCCGCTGATTCGAGGATGATCCGGTCGGCACCGAGCGCCCGTGCCGTGAGTCCGACGTGGGTCGTCATCCGTTCGTCGCGGCCGGGTCGATGGCCAAGGCGGAGAATGACGACTTCGGGTTCGTCCTGCATGTGCGTAGGAACTCGATCGAGCGGTTAGCCGGTTTCGAAACACTCACCGCTCGGCTTCGATCGCTTGGACGATCGTATTGAACCCATAACTCTTGAGTGTCTTTCCGTTGACAACGATGGTCGGCGTCGCGTCGACGCCCAGGTCGACGCCGTGCTGTCTGCTCTCCTTGACTGTCGGGTCGTACTTCCGGTCGGCGGCCGCGGACCGAACGGTTTCGGGGTCAGCACCGACTTCGCTCGCCAGTTCCTCGTACAGCCCCAGGCCAAGCCGGTCCTGGTTTGCGAACAGCGCGTGGGAGAACTCCCAGTAGGCGTCCAGACCGACCGTATCCTGGACGGCACGGGCGGCGTTCGGTGCGCGCCAGGACTCCTGGGAAAGCGGTATCGGCAGATCGTATTGCTCGTATCGAATAACCCCGGGTTCGATGTACTCCGATTCCAGCGCCGGAAGTTGTTCGAGCGTGTAGGCGGCACAGTGGCCACAGGCGTAGTCCTTGAAGACGCCAACTGTCACGTCGGCGTCCGGATCGCCACGGACTGGCGTCGGCAGCGTGTTCCCACCGAACAACCCGCTACAGCCGGCCAAGCCAACCGTGCCGGTGACCGCGAGCCCCCCGATAAATGCCCGGCGCGTCGACCGGGCAGCACTGTCGTCAGTCATGTGTCACTGTTCGGACAGCCACGGATAAAACGTCTGTCGTTCGCGGCCGGTGCTGCTCGAATATCCGTCAGTCGAGTGCACGTCCCCGTCGTCCGAGAAGTCACAGCCGGGAGTGGAATCGCGGAAAGGCGTGCCGGGAGTGCGGTTCTCGCGGAAAGCGGCAGGCCTTTGTAAGCCACGGGCGAGGGTCGGAACATGGCAGACGGATACGACCAGGTCTCTGTCCCCAGCGAGGGACAGCCCATCGAAGTCATCGACGAGGACGCGGACGAACTGGACATCCCCGAGAACCCGATCATCCCGATCATCCACGGCGACGGGATCGGCAAGGACGTCGGCCCCGCCGCTCAGAAGGTGCTCAACGCCGCCGCCGAGGCGACCGGCCGCGAGATCGCCTGGATGCGGGTCTACGCCGGCGAGTCCGGCCGTGAGCGCTACGACGAGAACCTCCCGGACGATACGGTCAACGCGATCGACGAGTTCCGTGTCTCGATCAAGGGGCCGCTGACGACGCCCGTCGGCGCTGGCTTCCGGAGTCTGAACGTCGCGCTCCGCCAGACGCTGGATTTCTACGCGAACGTCCGCCCGACGTACTATCTCGACGGCGTCCCTTCGCCGATGAAAGCGCCCGAGGAGATGGACATGGTGACCTTCCGGGAGAACACCGAGGACGTCTACGCCGGCATCGAGTGGGAGGAAGGCACCGACGAGGTCGAGGAAGTCCGTGACTTCGTCGAAGAGGAGATGGGTTTCGACGAGACGATGCACGACGGCCCGATCGGAATCGGCATCAAGCCGATCACGGAATACGGTTCAAAGCGCCTCGTCCGGAAGGCCATCGACTACGCCATCGAACACGACCGCGACAAGGTCACGCTCGTCCACAAGGGCAACATCATGAAGTTCACCGAGGGGCAGTTCGGTGACTGGGGCATGGAAGTCGCCGAGGAGGAGTACCCCGACGAGGAGGTCTTCGCTGCGCCTGATTCCCTCTGGGAGACCCAGGACGAGGTCGACATTCCCGAAGACGCCGTCATGGTCGAGGAGCGCCTCGCCGACGCGATGCTGCAGTGGATGCAACTCCGCACCGACGAGTTCGACGTGCTCGCGATGCCGAACCTCAACGGCGATTACCTCTCAGACGCCGCCGGCGCGCAGATCGGCGGCCTGGGCATCGCGCCCGGTGCGAACTTCGGCGACGCCCGCGTCCTGGCCGAACCGGTCCACGGCAGCGCGCCGAAACGCGCCGGCCAGAACATGGCTAACCCGACCGCGATGATCCTCTCCGGCCGCCTCATGTTCGATTACATGGGCTGGGACGAGGCCGCTGATCTCGTCCGTGACGCCGTCGAGGAGACCATCTCGTCGGGCAAGGTCACCTACGACCTCGAACGACAGCTCGAAGACGCAGAGAAGCTCGGCACCGAGGAGTACGCCGAGGAGATCGTCGCAAACATCGAAGAGTTGGCCTGAGGCCAACTCCTCGGGCTCTGGCGGCGTAGCCGCCAGAACATCGAGAAACTGGCCTGACGCATATCCCCTGTTTCTACCCGCTAATCAGCCGAATCCTGGTAGCCGGCGAACATCGGGAGGTACGAGTGACTAGAAGAGGAAGTCTTCTGATACAACCGGTGGGAGGGGGCATAGTGGTGTTCGCTTCGATCCATCTGTCTCTACACACGATCGTCACGGGACGCGAAGATTTATCCTTGTTATCTGTATAGAGATAACCAATGATGGACTACGTCGATGCCGCCCCAGCGAAGATCGTCTTGGCTGCGAGCGAGGGTGATTCGATCCGCCGGGTCGCCCAGAAGATCGACGGCACGTATTCGTGGGTCTACACCTGGGTCGAACGGTTGGAAGAGATCGATGTCGTCGAGCGCGCCGATGGGATTCGAGTGACTGCGCCAGAGGTCCGGGACGGATATGCGGAATTGATGGCCTCGATCGCCCGACAGACGTCGCCCGGTGTCGCGGAGTCGTACGTGATCCCACACTTCGCCGGGATGGACTTCGCGTTCACAAAGATCGATGCCGTCTACGTCTGGACCCATGGCGGGTACCAGGTCGCTCGCGGCGGCGACGCCTACCCGGTCTTCATCCAGGTCCACGACGCCGATGTCGAGCAGTGGCGATCCTTTTTCGAGCGGTACGACATTCCGTGCGTGATCGGCGAGCGCGACGACTCGGTCGTGGACGATGCAGCGGGCACCGTCTATTACAGCGTGTATCCGACGACGGATCCGATCGATCCCGAGTGGGTCGAGGGGGATCCCGTCGTTCCCTTGTCGGAAACGATCGAGTATATGCGGGAGTACCGGTGGAACTTCGAGCCGGCGTTGGAGATGGTCGCCGACGAGTACGACGTAGAAATCGACGTGGATAGCCCCAGCTACGCCCCAGCACAATGAGTCTACCCGCTCGCGAACAGGAATTGCCAACGACACTTGAGTCGATCAACGGCGCGTCCCTACCGTACGTTCTCGTCGGTGGCTGGGCCATCACCGCGTTCAATCAACGCTTCTCCACTGATGTCGATCTCGTCGTCCCCGTGGAAGCGGTCGAAAACTACGAGTCGTTTCTCGGCGACCGAGACTACGACCGGACGAGTGAGCACGATACGAATGGCATCTACGAAGGCCAGTTCATCCAGTATTCGAAGGATGTCGGCAATCCAGTGAGCATCGAACTGATGGTGGATGCGCTCCGCTGTCGACAGACAGAAGCCGAGTGGTCGTATCGGTATCTCGACCAGCACGCCCAATCCGTCACGGTCGGACGAACGCAATCGGTGACCACGCGGATTCCGGAGCGGGAACTGCTTCTCGCGATCAAACTCCACAGCGGGCGATTTACCGATGCCCGTGACGTGGTCGCAGCCGCTGACGACGCTGACTTCGATCGGATCGAAAAGCACCTTCACCGTGGGGATCCAGACGCGCTCGCCAAGCAACTGCGTACCATCGATGATCAACTGACGGACGAGTCGTTCGTCGATTCGTTCAAGGGCGAATTTCAACAGCAAACGGTGCCGGAAGGGACAATCGAACGCGTCCGTGAGTTTCTGGCCACACAGCGGGATCGACTCCAGTGACCGCCATCGCAAACGTAGAAATCATCGGCTTTGATCCCGGTCCGCGACCGACGAACGCAACGCCCTTTGACCGTCACCGCCTACACTGCTCAGTCACGAGCATGACCGCCACCGACTACCGCATCGAGGTCGACGGCGACCGCGAGGACGCCTACGACGTCCGCTTTGCCGTCTTCGTCGAGGAGCAGGGCGTCGATCCGGACATCGAGATCGACGAGCACGAGGATGCGGCGACCCACTTCGTCGCCTACGCCGACGGCGAACCGGTTGGTGCTGCGCGGTTGCGTGAACCCGAGGCCGGCGTCGGCAAGGTCGAACGCCTGGCGGTCCTCCAGCCCCACCGCGGAGAGGGACTCGGACGACAACTCATGGCCGCCGTCGAGGCCGCGGCGCGACGACAGGGACTAACGCGGCTGATACTCCATGGACAGCTTCGCGTCGTCGATTTCTACGAGCACCTGGGCTACGAACAGGTCAGCGACGAGTTCGAGGAGGCCGGCATCACGCACGTGAAGATGGCCAAGTCGATAGACCGAGCGGAGGATTCAAGCCCGTCCGGTCGGAGATGACGGCCATGTACTCGGTGGTCGGGTGTACGGAGTGCAGCGCGCTGTGGGTGATCGAGGGGCGACCCGAAACCTCACAGTGTCCACGATGTGGCAAGCGCCGGCAGTTCGACCTCCTGCGGAAGTTCGCCCAGACCGAAACGGCCGACGCTGCCCGGCAGGCTCGCGCGGCGATGCTCGCCGAACGCCAGGATCTGGGCGAGGCGTTCGACGGACTGGACTCCTACGCCGAGATGGAGACTCGAATCGACGAGGACGTGATCGATGACGACACGTATCTCGAATCGAAGGGCGTCGATAGCAACGAGGCCGCCGACGCGGGTCGACGCGCAACGGAAGGGGCCGGCGGATCGACCAGCCGCGAGGAAATCGTCCGTACGGCACTCGCCGAGCTGGAGGACCCGGACGAGGATGCAGTCGTCGAATACGCCGCCGAACATGGGGTGCCCGAGGATTATACCCAGCGAGCGCTCCAATCCCTCCTCAGAGCCGGCGACGTCAGCGAAAATCGGGGGACGTATCGTCTCGTTTGAGGACGCTATGCGATGCCGAGTGCCCTGAGCACGCCGTAGGCGAGCAACAGGATCGTCAACGAGCGCTTGATCACGCCGAGCCAGGGCTGGATGCGTCCGGGGATCGAGTTGTCTTTGGTGGCCATGTGTCTCACTTCTGGGGACGCCCGCCGGTGCTCGCCGACGGCCGCCGAGTTGGTGTTTGCGGGCGGCACATAAACCGCTCAGCCGTCCGCCCACGGCGAAAGTGAAGGTGAGCCCGTGGATCGTCCCGGCAATCGCCGATTTTCGCACAGTTTCAAGAGGATCGGGTCCCAATTGGGGGGTGTGAGTACTCGTGAGTCGACCGACTCGATGGCCATCGAGCCGTTGATCTGCGGGATCGCACTCGCCATTGCGGGTGTCGTTGCCGCCGGTGCATTCGCGCTTGATCTTCGCGTTCGCCTCGGGAGCTACGAGGTACTGAGCGTCATTGCGGGCGTCCTTGCGATCGGGCTGGGAACGTGGGGGCTGTATGCGGCAACGAAAGGGCGATACCGGACTGGTGTCGGGTCACTGTCGGGGGCGGCCGGGTTCACACTCGTCTTTCTCGCACCGCTCGCGAAGTCACCCCTCCTGTTCGCCGTCGTCGGTGGACTGTTCCTCGCGCTCAGTGGCCTCTTTCTCATCGCTACTGGATACGGCTACGCCGTTGTTGTCGACGACACGGCCGAGGCAACGACTGAGGCCGACGACGGGTGAGCATTTCCGCGTTGATCGCCGCTCTGTAGCTACGGGGCTGCTGTTCACCGACCGAGTTCCTCGTGGGCGCTGGAGAGATGCCGGGAAGCTAACGCGGCCAGCAAGGAGAGTTCGCCCGCCAGCGCGGTCGTCGCGATGATCTCTGCGAGTGCTTCGGCGTTCGAGCCGACTGGATCGCCGCCGCCGGCGACTCCCAGGATCGAGAGAGCTTCGGACTGGGTCGGGAGGGCCGTCCCGCCGCCGACGGTGCCCACTTCGAGCGAGGCGAGCGTTACGCTGGCGTAGAGGCCGTCCTCGCGGGCTTCGAGGCTCGTGATCGCGTTCGATCCCTCGACGACCTGGGCCTCGTCCTGGCCCAGCGCGAGAAAGGCCGCGCCGACGATGTTGGCGACGTGGGCGTTGAACCCGAGACTTCCGGCTTTTGCACTCCCCACGAGATTCTTCCGCGTGTTGACGGCCGCGATCGCCTCGCTGGTCGTGTGAAAGGTCTCCTCGACGAGGTCCTCTGGGAGGAACACGTCCGCCGCGACCGTATAGCCCCGTCCCTCGATGGAGTTGATCGCCGCCGGTTTCTTATCGGAACAGAGGTTCCCCGAAAGTGCAACCAGTTCCGCCGGCGTTTCTGCTTCGACCAGTTCGGCGGCTGCCTCGCTGGCGATAGTCACCATGTTCATTCCCATAGCGTCGCCGGTGTCGTACCGGAACCGGAGGAAAACCGAGTCGCCGACGACGTACGGCGTCACGTCCTCGAAGGCGATGTGTGGATCGGTGTCCTCGGCGACCGCCGCGAGTTCGGCCTCGTTCTCGCGGACCCAGTCGGCGACTTCCTTGGCCTCACCGACGTCCGCGACGCTGAAGACGGGGGCGCGGGTGATCCCCGACTTCATGATACGGGCGGTCGACCCGCCGGCGTTCCGGATCGCGGTGACGCCGCGATTGACACTGGCGACCAGGGCACCCTCGGTCGTCGCCAGCGGAACGTTGTACTTGCCGTCGGCCGCCTCGCCGTCGACGGGCAGGGGACCAGTGACACCCATCGGGATCTGGACCGTCCCGATCATGTTCTCGATGTTGGGCTCGGCGTCGGCGGCGTCGATCGAGTACGAGCCGACTGTCTCTAGATCGGCGTCGGTCTCCTCGGCGATGTACTGCCGGCGGGCGGCAGTCGCGTCGTCCGGATCGGCTATCTCTTCGAGTTCGTACAGCCGGAGCTCCCCGCTGCGGAGGCGCTCGACCAGGTCAGTTACCGCTGCCATGCCCCTACACTCGACAGCCTGGCCCCTAACAGTTTGCCTTCCGGGGAGACTGCGTCACTCCTGGTGAGTCAGCACAAGCAACTGCTCGTCCGTCCGAACCAGACAGAACGGCCCGGGCGGAGACGAGAACGTGTGCATCCGCTTTTCGGAAATGAGCAACCGTTCGAAGGGGCGGCCACAGGCTGGACACCCGAACCCCTCGCGGTTTTCGAGGTGCGTCGTCTCCCGATCGTCCTTCAACAACTTGAGTCCGTGACGGTACTCGTGCACGTCGAACCCGTCCGCGACGTCGAGTTGTTCCATTGTCTCCGTGGCGTCAGTGTCTGCTGGCGAGTCGTCACTCGGGGATATGGACGCCGTGTTCGAGCGTCCCGATCCCTTCGATCTCGATCTCGACCGTGTCGCCGTTTTCGAGTGGGCCGACGCCGGCCGGCGTGCCCGTCGCGATCACGTCGCCGGGTTCGAGGGTCATATAGTCGGTAATTTCGGCGATCAACTCGGGCACCGAGAACACCATGTCCTCACGGCTGCCCGACTGGCGAGTCTCGCCGTTGACCCGGAGTTCGATGCTCGCGTCCGCCGGTACTTCTTCCGGCGTTGCCAGTACAGGCCCCATCGGCGCGGCATTGTCGAATGCCTTGCCGCGGACCCAGTTGGTCTCGACGCGCTGATCGTCGCGGTTCGAGAGATCGTTGAAGCAAGTATAGCCCGCGATGACGTCCTCGGCCTCGCTCTCGCTCACGTCGTGGCAGGTCTCGCCGATGACGACCGCGAGTTCGGCCTCGTGGTCGATGCGTTCCTTGCCGGCCAAAAGCGAGACCGTCGAGCCGTGGCTCGCCACCGTGTTTGGCGGTTTCAAGAAGAGCAACGGACGATCGGGAACGTCGGCATCCTGCTCGTCGGCGTGATCGACGTAGTTGCGTCCGATACAGACGATCTTCGTCGGCTGTGAGGGTGGCAACACGTCGACGTCCTCGGCCGGGTACGTTCGGTCGTCCGTTGGGATGGACGCGGGATCCCCTAGTGCAGTCGTAACGTACGCTTGCCCCTCTTCGACGACCCACCGTCCCCCCCGAATCGTTCCTGCCGGGTCACGAAAGCGGACGCGCTTCATGCCCCCGACTATTTATTCGGGCGTGTTAGCGCTTTCGAAGGGGCATCGATCGTTATATTTCGCTGACGACACCGGCTGGCGAGGCGAACTGCTTTTGGGTCGTCCCGGAGTATCGAAGTGGCATGAACGTACTCGTCGTCGGGGCCGGGGAAATGGGCCAATGGTTTGCCCGGACTCTCGACGAACACGCCGCTGCTTCACTGGATTTTGCGTTCGCCGACACCGATTCGGCGGTGGCCCGGACCGCGACAGCGACCGTCGGCGGCCGAGCCGTCTCTCCGGACACCACAGAACGCTTCGACCTGGTCTGTGTCGCCGTGCCGATGCCGGTGACCGTCGACGCGATCGAAACGTACGCTTCGAACGCGAAACGGGCGATCTGTGACGTGGCAGGGATCATGGCCGACCCCGTCGCGGCGATGACTGACCACGCCCCGGACTGTGAACGCGTCAGTTTTCACCCGCTCTTTGCCCCGGCGAACGCCCCCGGAAACGTGCCGCTGGTGGCTGACGAATCGGGTCCCGTCACGGACCAGGTTCGTGACGCCCTGGCGGCGGCCGGCAACGACCTCTTCGAGACGACCTCCGAAGAACACGACGCGGCGATGGAGACTGTCCAGGCCAGGACACACGCCGCGATCCTGGCGTTCGGTCTGGCTGGCGAATCGGTCCCGGATCGATTCCAGACGCCGATCTCAGCCGGGCTGTTCGACCTGCTCGAAACCGTCACTGGCGGCGAGGCGCGCGTCTACGCCGACATTCAGGCCGCCTTCGAGGGGAGCGAGGACGTGGCGGCGGCGGCCGAGCGGCTCGCCGACGCCGACGACGAAACGTTCGAAGCACTGTACCGAGCGGCTCGACCGGACGAGGGCACCGATGAGTGACGACCAGCGGGACGCGATCCTCGACAGCGTCCGGTACCTTCGGAACGTCCGGCCGATCGATCCCGACGAAATTCAGGAGTACGTGGCCCAACGACCCCATCCGGGCGTCGTCAAACAGACAATTCGGGAGTCCGCCGTCGAACTCGGCCTGCGCGAGCGGGATGATGGCACCTTCGTGCCGGCTTCCGAGGGACCGCTCGACGCAACTGTCGACCAGGTCGAGGCGTTCCCGGAGCGGTACGCCCGGGTGCTCGAGAATCTGCTGGTCGGGGAGTTCGGGGCCGGCTGGCCGGATGGGGAATCCGGTGAGCAACTCCGCTCGCGAATCCGATCCATCAAGGAGTCGTATCTCCAGGGAGCCGACGTCGCATACGACCGGGTGACCGCGCTTGCGTACGGGATCTATCACCTCCCCGATTACTACGCCGTCGGGCAATACGCGCTGGAGCCATTGCTTGCCGCCGACCGCTTGTCGACACAGCTCCGGGTGCTTGATGTCGGGGCCGGCGTCGGCGGTCCGGGACTGGGGATCATAGATCTCGTGTGTGAGGGCGGCGGAATCGTCGACTACCATGCCGTCGAGCCCAGCGACGCCGCCGATGTCCTCTCGGAGCTGCTGGATGAAACTGGACGAAACGCACACACGACCATCCACCGCGAGCACGCCGAGGATTTCGATCCGGCCGGCACGTTTGATCTGATCATCTTTTCGAACGTCCTCGACGAACTCGATTCCCCGGCGGCCGTCCTCCGAACGTACGCCGACGCGCTCGAATCCGACGGATCGATCCTGGGACTTTCGCCTGCTGATAAGCGAACGGCGACCGGCCTTCGGACGATCGAGCGAGCCGTCGAGGACACCTACACGATTTACGCGCCGACAGTGCGCCTCTGGCCCGACGAGACGCCCGCCGGGAAGTGCTGGTCGTTCGATCGCAAGCCCGATCTGGCGGTGCCGCCGTTCCAAGAGCGGCTTGAGGACGCCTGCGACGATCCCGACCATGACGACGGCGAGTTCGAGAACGCCGATGTCCAGTACGCATACTCGATCCTCCGGAAAGACGACGCGACGGCGATCGAGTACACGCCGGATGCATCACGCGTCATGAAAATGGCCGACGCCGACGGGTATGTCACCGACCGGGTCGACGTCGTCGGGATCAAGCTCAGTCCGGATCTACGCTCGGGTCCCGACGCCAATCCGCTCTTTCTCGTGGGCGACGGCAGCGAGGGGACCGACCACTTCGCCGTCCTGACCCGGGAGTCGACGCTCAATCGCGATCTGGTCGCGAGTCAGTACGGCGACTTGCTCTCCTTCGAAAACACGCTGGCACTCTGGAACGACGACGAAGGGGCGTACAATCTGGTCGTCGACGCCGAAACAGTCGTCGACAGCGTGCCAGTTCCCTGAACGGCGGACGGCTCCGCGCTGGCACCCCGCGAGGAAGGTTTTTGCGCCCGCCGACCCGAGTACGCCCATGAACGACGAGCCGACGATCCTGCTGACGAACGACGACGGCATCGACAGCGTCGGTCTGGGGGCGCTGTACGAGGCGCTCTCCGCTGTCGGTGACGTAACTGCCGTCGCACCAGCCGACGACCGGAGTGCAGTCGGTCGGTCGATATCCACGAACGTCGGCGTGACTGAACACGAACTCGGCTACGCTATCGACGGCACGCCGGCGGACTGTGTCGTTGCCGGGATGGAAGTCCTCCTCGACGACGTCGACATCGTCGTCGCCGGCTGTAACGACGGCGCGAACCTGGGGGCGTACGTTCTGGGTCGGTCTGGGACAGTGAGTGCAGCCGTCGAAGCGACGTTCTTCGAGGTTCCCGCCATCGCCGTCTCGATGTACGTCCCCGTCCGGGACGACGACAAGTGGGACCCACTCACGGACGAACCGGAGTCCTACGCGAACGCGACTCGCGCCACCCGGTATCTCCTCGAGCATGCGTTGGAATCGGACGTCTTCGAGGAGGCCGACTACCTCAACGTCAACGCACCGCTGGCCGTCGACGGCGAGGCGACGGCCCCCATGGAGATTACGACGCCCTCACGGGTCTACGAGATGGGGGCCCTCAAAAACGGCGACGAGATCGAACTCCACGATCGCATCTGGGAGTGGATGGCAGAGGGCACCATTCCGGATCCTGATGGGACCGACCGCCGGGCCGTCATCGAGGATCGCGTCAGCGTCTCGCCGCTGACGGCACCACACACGACGGAGCATCACGAGACACTCGACGAACTCGCGGACGAATACGAGAGAAGAGGATAGAGAACAGCCTGTAGCCGCTTTCAGTCTTTCATGTCCTGGAGTTTGTCCAGGAGTTCGTCCTGTGAGGCGTCCGCTTCGAAGCTCACGTCCCCATCGTGGTCGGTCGCATCGACGTCGACGCTCTCGCTGTCGTCAATGTCCGAGCCACTGGCCTGATTCTCCTGTTCGGATTCATCGTAGCTTCCGAAGCCCATAACAATGGGATAGAGGGGGTCGACCCTCTAAAGCGGTCCGGTGTTGGATTCGGCGTGTGGCTCTTTCACAATTCGATGCGCTCGACGATCCGGTCGGTATCCTCGCGGGTGTTGATGGCCACGATCCGGAGGAACTCCTCGAGACCGGAGTTGTGGAGTTTCGATTTCAGGAGGTTATCGACCTGGTAAACGCCCGCGGCGTTGGTCATCTCGATTTCGACGAGGACGGGGACTCCGTCGCCGGTCCGGAGGTGGACTGCCTCGATCGCCTGGCTGGAGACGGTGTTGATCCCGCGGCCACCGTGTTCGTACGGAATCCGTGACCGGCCACTTTCCATGTCCAGCGCATCAGCCACCCGCACGACGCCGGCTTCGAGTGTCAGTGGTTCCTCCGCGGTGTCGTGACAGAGGATCGCATGAAGGACTTCACTCTTGACTCGGACCGCTTCGGCGATGTCGTAAAACGGCAACTCAGACAGAATACGGTCCAGTAGGTCCGCTGCCAGCGGAATCGAGTAGTAGGGATGGTCGTCCCGGTGGACAACGTGGCCGATGTCGTGTAGCGTCGCGGCCAGAGCGACGATGACGGGTTCGTCAGCCTCCGCAAGTCCCTGTTCGCGTGCGCCGTTGAACGTCACACCGCCTGCTTTCAATAGGTCGTACAGGCATAGCGCTCGGTTCCGGACGATCGTGATGTGTTTTTCGCCGTGGTCGTTGTACTGCTTGCGCGTCACGGGATTGACGTTCTGTGCCGATAAGTACGCCTGGATTTCGGCATCCGTCGTGACGTATTCCAGAACCTCCGTGAGCCGTTCGTCGGGGAACGTATGTTCCGCCTCCGGATCGTAGATTCGACCTGCGCTTTCAGCTTCACTGCCGGCATCTGACGCGTTGCTCATAGAGGCTACAGCGGCCGGGTCGAGAAAAATCGGTCGGCTGTGCGGCGTCAGGCTGCGTCGGCTGCGGCTTCGAGTACCTCGTCGTAGTCCGGCTCGACGCCGGGGTCGTCGCTGACCCACGCGTAGGTGACTTCGCCGTCCGCGTTGAGGACGAACACCGAGCGCTTGGCGACATCGTAGACGCCGAGGTCGTCGAAGTCCATCGTGAGATCATAGGCGTCGACGATCTCTTTCTCGGCGTCGCTGATCAGATCGAAGGGCAGTTCGAGTTTGTCACGAAACTCGTTGAGCGCGAACGGCGAGTCGACGCTGATGCCGTACAGCGTCGCGCCGGCTTCCTCAACCTCCTGGATGCGGTCGCGGAACGCGGTCATCTCGTGGCTGCAGACGCTCGTGAACGCGCCCGGGAAGAACGCGAGCACGAGCGGGGCTTCGTCGAGATGTTCCGAGAGGGTGAACGAATCGACATCGCCGTTTGCGAGTGGTGCGGTGAAGTCCGGTGCAGAGTCGCCTTCTGATACCATTGCGCTCCATGCTACGGGTGAGTCCCGCAAAGGTGTACCGCTCTCGACAACCCTGACCGCTGGTCGACCCCGGGCGCGTTCTAACGAGGGGGCGACTAGCAAAAAGACTATAATAGACAGTAGGTAAGAATCAAGTAGCGATGTTCGAAACAACAATCCTGCAAGTACCCGGCATTCCCGGCGGGGCGGAGGTACTCCTCCTCCTATTGCTCGCCGTTCTCCTGTTCGGGGCAAACAAGATTCCAAAGCTTGCCCGGTCGAGTGGCCAGGCCATCGGCGAGTTCCAGAAAGGACGTGAACAGGTCGAGCAAGAACTCGAAGAGATCCAAAGTGGCAGTTCCCTAGACGACGAATCGTCCGACGATGCTGGCGTGACGTCGGCTGACGCTGACGCCGACTCCGAAACCAGCACGAGCACCAACTGAGCGGTTTGGCGCGCGTCGAATCGCACGCCACAAACCCAACAGTTTTTCTTTGGCCTCACCCCATTTTCCGGTAGGACGCGTGGCCTAGGGGACAGGGCGAGAGGTTCCTAACCTCTCGATCGCGGGTTCGAATCCCGCCGCGTCCGTTCTCCGGCGAACGATAGTGAGCCGTAAGAACGACACTGGCGGGATTCGAAGTAAAGAAGACGCGCACAGCGAAGCGAGCACGTCTTCGTGTGGTTCGAATCCCGCCGCGTCCGTCGCGGTTCCTCGCGTCCGCTCGTCACACACGACGGACGCGGCGTAGTTCGCAAACGCTTCGCGTTTGCTCACTCCCGCCGCGTCCGTTCTCCGGTGAGCGATAATGGGTCCGGGTCGGCCTGACCGAAACGTGCCTTTACACATCATCGGTACGAACAGTGCATTCATGCGTTTCGGGAGGTCGAACCCGTGACCGTCTGGGTGCTTGGCGATCAACTCACTCGCGAACACGGCCCCGTCGCCGAACGGCCGGCCGAGCCAGTCTTGCTGATCGAAGCCCACGCCTTCGCCGAGCGCCTCCCGTACCACCCCCAGAAGCTCACGCTCGTGTTTAGCGCGATGCGTCATTTCCGTGACGCGCTCCGGGACGCGGGTCGAGATGTCCACTATCACCAGGTCGAGACGTTTGGCGACGGCCTCGACGCCCACTTCGACGACACCCCCGGCGACGACCTGACGATGATGTGTCCGGCAGGCGGCGACGCAGACAGGCTCCGGTCTCTCGTCGAGGAACGCGGGGGATCCCTCGAAATCGTCGAGAACTCCCTGTTTTGCTGTTCGCGGAAACTGTTCGACGACTGGGCAGCCGATCGTACAGGCGACAACTACCGCCACGAGGACTTCTACCGACACATGCGCCGGGAGACCGGGTATTTGATGGACGACGACGAACCCGTGGGTGGCGAGTGGAACTACGACGAGGACAACCGCGAGACGCCGCCCGACGACTGGACGCCACCCACGGCACCCGCATTCGATCTCGACGAGATAACTCGCGACGTGGATTCGTGGGTGGCCAACCGCTTCGACGGCAGCTACGATGAAGCGCCCTACGGCGGCTCGTGGGCCGATCCGGAGCCGTTTCGATGGCCGGTGACGCGTCAGCAGGCACTCGAAGCGCTCGCGGACTTCTGTGAGCACCGCCTCGCGGAGTTCGGTCCGTATCAGGATGCAATGCGACGCGAGTCGTGGGCGATGAGCCACTCGTTGCTCTCGACCAGCCTGAATCTCGGGTTGGTTCACCCTCGCGAGGTTATAGAGCGGGCGATCGACACTTACGAGCGCGGCGAGGCACCGCTCAATAGCGTCGAGGGGCTCGTCCGGCAGGTACTTGGCTGGCGGGAGTTCGTCCGGCACGTCTATCGACGGGAGCGCGACGAGTTGGGAACCGCAAATCAGTTGAATGCGACCGAACCACTCCCCACGTTTTTCTGGACCGGCGAAACCGACATGGCGTGTCTCGCCGACGTGATCGACGGGGTTCGCCGTCGCGGGTATTCACACCATATTGAGCGCCTGATGATCCTCTCGAACTTCGCGACGACGTTCGGAATCGACCCCCAGGCACTCAATCGCTGGTTCCACGCCGCCTACGTCGACGCCTTTCACTGGGTGACGACGCCCAACGTCGTCGGGATGGGTACGTTCGCTAGCGATGTCCTCTCGACGAAACCCTACGCGGCCTCAAGCAACTACGTCGATCGGATGAGTGACTACTGCGGTGATTGTCCGTATTATAAGACGAAAACGACTGGCGAGAACGCGTGTCCGTTCAACGCACTCTACTGGGACTTTCTGGGGCGCAACGAGGATCGCTTCCGGTCGAACCACCGGATGGGACTGGTCTACAGCCACTGGGACGACAAGGACGATCAGGAACGCGACGCCATTCGCGACCGGGCCGCGTCGATTCGACAGCAAGCGCGCACTGGCGATCTATGACAAGATGGCGGCCCGCTGGAGTCAGTCCGCCGGTGCCACGTCAGCCGATTCGGGGTCTTCCCGAAGCGCGCTGACGGCACTGTAGATGACGGCACTCCCGACCGCGAGCGCGGCGAGCATGATGAGCCCGAAGCTCACGACCTGGAGGGCGTCGATCCCGGTGGCGTTGCCGACCTGGCGGAGCGCGACCGCGATCGAGCCCCCGACGAGCATCAGCCCGAAGTAGATCTTGATCTCACTTTCGTCGACCAGGCTGGTGGCTGTCGACCCGATTCGAGCGCCGAGCGCGCTCCCCGCCAAGAGCGGCGCGACGATCGAGAGGTCGACGCCGCCCTCCAGTCCGTAGAGGAACGAGCCCAGCCCGCCCGAGAAGACGATCTCGAAGAGGTCGGTCCCGACGGCGATCGGGACGGGCACGCCGATCAGGTAGAACATGGCTGGCATCCGGATGAAGCCACCGCCGACCCCCAGGAATCCTGAGAGCAGCCCGGTCGCGAAGGCGACGCCGAGTACCATCCACAGCGAGACCTTGATGCCGCCGCCGATTGTCATCATCGGCGGGACAGTGTAGGATTGGATCTTCTTCGCGATGTCCGGAATGTCGTCCGGATCGATCTCCGCGTCAGCGTCGTGGTGGTCGTCGCTGCTCTCCTCGCCTTCTTTGAGCGCGTTCCGGGTGACGAACAGTCCGACTCCACCCAGCAGGACGACGTACGTGACGCCGACGATGAGGCCGGCCAGTCCCTGATCCTGGAGGAAATAGAGGCCGATCCGACCGACTTCGATGCCAGCAGTCGTCCCGACGATCATCAGCCCCCCGAGTTTGTAGTCGACCTGGCCGAGATCACGGTGCTTCAGCGTCGCGATGACGGCTGTCCCGAAGACGAAGGCCATGCCGCTCCCGACCGCGGTTGTGGTCTCGAAGCCCATGATCATCAGGGCGGGCGTCACGAGGAAGGAACCCCCCATCCCAAAGAATCCGAACAGCACGCCGACCATGAAACCGAAACCGACGAACAGCACCAGCATGCTCGCGGCGAGTCCGAACAGTTCCATGGGTTAGCGTGTACGAATGTGTTCGACGATCGGTTCCGCGACGACACTCGACAGTGCGCCATATCCCAGATAGAGGACCACCGCCTCGAGTAAGACTGCGCCCACGAGCGCGCCGGCCTGCAGCATCTGGGCTCCCGACCCGAGCCCGATCATGCGTCTCCCCTCGCCACCAGCGGCAGTTGTGTGCGGATCATGGTTTGTCGTTCAATACTCTCTACTCCATGGGTGGATAAAACGCTTTTGAACTGATTGCACAATATTACAAACGCGTATCCGCCACGTAACCGACGGAGATATCTCTCGAAGTTATGCGAATATACTGCCCCGACGCACCGGTCCGCCCCCAAAGCGAACTCGAAATTCGACCGAGGCCGTCAATACCGGATATTTTCACTGGTTCCTCGATCCAAGGTACCCCATGACCGTGCCGGGCTATCCGGCCCGTGGGGCCTCAGTTGTTCGGGAGTGGACACACACCGGCACCACGTAGTATTGAATGATCGAAGCAATATTATACTCCCCGTGCCCAACTGATTGATATGAAGGCCGTCTACGCGACAGACCTCTCGGAAGCGAGCGAAGCCACGATCGCCAACGAGACCTGTCTCGCTTGTCTCGACCGGATCGGCATCGAGGAGTTCCACCTCGTGACGGTCGTGCCGTCGAACGTCCACTCGGGCATGCCTGGAATGAACTTCGAGAAGCGCCGACAGCGTGCGCTCGATCGCTATCGGAAACCCTTCGAAGATGCCGGCTTCGGCGTCGAAACCCACGTGGTCCGTGGGACGCCACATCGTCGTATCAACGGGATCGCGGAGTCAGTCGGTGCGAGCCTCTCGATCGTCGGCTCGCGGGGATCGAGTCCGCTGGAGAACCGTTTGATCGGCTCGACGGCCCGCAATCTCGCCCGGACGTCGGTGACACCGCTGCTCGTCAACCGGATCCAGCGGGCGACCGAAGATCCGGCCGTGCTCGAAGACCATCTCTTCGAACGGATGCTGTACGCGACGGACTTTTCGGAGAACGCCCAGGAGGCCTTCGAGGCGTTCTCGTACCTGCGGCACGCGACGAAGGAGGCCACGCTCGTCCACGTCCGGACGCCCGCCGATCCGGATCTGGATGCCGCCCCTCGCGAGCAACTCGACGAACTGGCCGACCAACTCGCGGAGTGGGACATCGAGACGCGGATTGCGGTTCGGGATGGCGACCCAGTCGAGGAGATCCTCGCCGCCGAAGGGGAATACGACCCGACGACGACGCTGGTCGGCTCGCGCGGCCACAGTCGGCTCCGGCGACTCCTGCTCGGGAGCGTCTCCGAGGATGTCGTGGCAAAGGCAGACGGCAACGTGTTGGTCGTGCCGCCAAAGCGCGTGGCCTGACGGGCCGGCTAGCAGCCCTCTCGGCGTCGTCGAACTGTTTAACTTCGGGCGGCAGGTGAACCTGATATGGTCGAGACGATCCGCGTCCTCCTCGTTGCGGGCAGCGTGGACGCGGAAACCGCGCCGGCGACAGCTCTCGAACGTGTTGCCGATCGACTCGCCGTCGAGAGTGTGCCGGACGCCGATGCTGGAGTGGACGCTCTCGCCGCTTCCGGGTACCATTGTGTCGTCGCCAGCGACGACATCCCTGACACGACCGGAATCGAGTTCTTCGAGGCCGTCCGGGCGGACCATCCAGATCTCCCGTTCGTTTTGATCACTGATGTGGACTCCCCGGCCGCCGCCAGCGAGGCGATTTCCGCGGGCGTGACGGACTACGTGCGGCGGCCCGATGGGCCGGACGCCTACAGCGAACTTGCAACGCGGATCGTCACCGCCGTCGAGCAGCGTCGACAACGACCAGCGGGCGATTCCCCACCTTCGCTCTCCACGGCTGCGGGCGGCGCGCGTCTGGCAGAACTCGAGCGCACGGAGGCCCGCTTCGAGGCGCTGACCGGGCAGACGACGCTTGGCGTCCTGACTATCGACGAGGATAGCATTATTCAGTATGCGAACGATGCGATCACAGAATTGTTCGGCTATACGCCAGGGGAACTGGTCGGCGAGTCACTCCATACCATTATGCCCGAACGGTTTCACGACGAGCATACGGCGGCGATCTCTCGGTATCTCGAAGCCGGCCAGCGCCAACTCGACTGGGACTGGATCGAACTGCCGGGTCGCCATCGCGACGGGACGGAAATCCCGCTGGGCATCTCCTTTGGCGAGACGACGATCGACGGCGACCATCGCTTTACCGGGATTGTCCGTGATATCTCCGAACGGAAGGAACAGGAGCGCCAGCGCGAGGCGACGGTCGATCTGCTCCAGGAGCTCTACGAGATCACGGCCGACACCGACCGGTCGTTCGAACAGAAGGTAACCCGATTGCTCGAACTGGGGTGTGAACATTTGGATCTCGCGTATGGCTTTCTCTCCCAGATCAAACCGGGACCGAACGGTGATTTGGAGTCCGGAACACAGCGGATCGTCTATGCACACGGTGATCACGCGCTCCTCCAACCTGGAGAGACGTGTCCGCTCTCCGAGGCATACTGTCGCAAAACGATACAGGCCGACGATTTACTCGTGATCGCTGACGCCGTCGAAGCCGGATGGGAAAGCGATCCAGCCTACGAGGTGTTCGAACTGGGTAGTTACGTTGGTGGCAAAGTCGTTGCGAACGGTGAACTGTATGGCACGTTTTGTTTTGCCTCGAGTGAGCCGCGCGAGCAACCGTTCACCGACGCCGAGCAGACCATCGTTCGATTGATGAGCAAGTGGGTTGGTTATGAACTCGAACACGGCCTGGTCACCACTGAACTCGAACGCCAGAACGAGCGCGTCGACGAGTTCGCCAGCGTCCTGGCCCACGACCTGCGAAACCCGTTAAACGTGGCGGTGGGACGTCTCGACCTGCTCCGGACGGAGTGTAACAGCGACCAGCTGGACGATGTCGCGGACGCCCTCGATCGGATGGACGCGCTGATCGACGATGTCCTGACGCTTGCACAGGGCGGCCAGACCGTCACCGAGACGGGAGCCGTTGAGCTATCGACGATCGCCGCGGAGTCCTGGGAGACCGTCAAGACGGAGGGAGCGACGCTTCGAACGGAGGGGAACGTAACTCTGCAGGCCGAACGGAGCCGGCTCCGACAGCTCCTTGAGAACCTCTTCCGCAATTCGATCGACCACGTCGGCGAGGACGTGACTATCACCGTCGGGGATGTCGAGAACGGGTTTTTCGTCGCGGACGACGGGCCGGGCATCCCAGAGGAGGAGCGCGTGGATGTCTTCGAGAGCGGTTTCACGACCGCCGAGGACGGCACCGGGTTCGGCCTCGCGATCGTCCGGGAGATCGTCCAGGCCCACGACTGGACGATCACGGTCACTGAGAGCGAGTCCGGCGGTGCCCGTTTCGAGATCATGACCGGGACGTGACCGGCCGCCTGGGTCATCTCGCCACGAACAGTGTCGCGACACCGTATCCGAGTCCCAGCGCCACCGCGAGCGAGCCGATCCACGCGAGGACGGTCACCACGAGTTTTCGGCGGCTGACGTCGGCTCCGCCGACGGCCAGGCCGCTGCCAACGATGCCGCTGACGATGATCTCGTTGAACGAGACCGGAACACCGAGCAGGACAGCGATTTGGGCGATCAAAAAGGAGGGGACGAGCGTCGCGATCGAGCGCCGTGGACCCAGCGAGGCGTACTCCTGGGAGAGGGCGGTGATCATCCGGGGCGCGCCGGTCCAGGACCCGACGAGCATGCCGAACCCGCCGCCCAGCAGGATGGCGAACGTCGGGACCATCGACTGCCCCTCGAACAGGGGAACCAGCGGCCCGACGGCCAGGCCGACCTGACTCGCGCCGGCCGAGAACGCCACGAGCGAGCCGAGCGCGAGCAGGAATCGCCGGAGTCCGCCGGTCAGGTCGCGGGCAATATCCCATCGGACGACGAGTGCACTCGCGACGGCGGCGAGCGCCGTGACGAGCGGGACAGAGAGGCTGCGACCGGCTGGCATCACGCGCCCGCCCGCAGTCGCGATCGTCCCGCCGACACTGCCGAGGAAGGCGAACTCCAGATTGACGACCACTGCGCCGACGAGCGCGGCCAGGATGGGCACGCTCACGTCTTCGGGCACGTCCGGACGTGGGAGCGTCCGTGCGATCCCGAAGGCGACCGCCCCGCCGCCGATCGGCGTCAGGACCCACAGCGCGCCAATTTCCCCATATTTCGCCCAGGCCGGATCGCCCCCCATCGCGAGGCCGACGCCGATCACCGCCCCGGTCACGGTGAAGGCGGTCGCGATCGGATAGCCGGTCTTGATCCCGATCGCCATCAGCCCTGCTCCGATCAACAGGACTGCGATGACGCCCGTCGGCGGGAGGCTGACGCCCTTGATAAGTCCACTGCCGACGGCCTCGGAGACGTTGCCGCCCTGGGTCACCGCGCCGAGAAATCCGAGGACGCCAACGACGAGGGCCGCCCGGAGTGTCGAGATGGCGTTGGCACCCACGGCGGGCGCAAAGGGTGTCGCGCCGCTCGAGCCGGCCCCGATCACCCAGGCCATACCGAGACTCGAGACGGTCGCGACGCCGAACAGCGCTATCGTGGCAGGTTCCATGGAAAAGACGAAGCGAAACAGTCAGTTCGTTCGTGATCGCCAGACGCCCTGGAGGTACGCGCCGATGAACATCCCGGCGATCGCGATCAGGATCGGCCAGTTGCCGATCCCGACGCTCGCGTAGGCCGAGCCCGGACAGACGCCGGAGATACCCCAACCCACGCCGAAGATGGCCCCGCCGACCAGGACGTTCCGGTCGAAGGACTTCAGTCGACGGCCGTAGGTGTCGCCGGTCAGCGGCGCACGCTCGCGAAGCCGTGGAAGCACCGCGAAGGCGAGTCCGGAGACGACCGCCGCGCCGAACATCACGAACAGCAGGCCGAGGTCGGTTAGCTGGAGGAAATCCAGGACGACCTCGGGCCGGGCCATCTGACTCGCAGCGAGGCCGAATCCGAAGAGGAGGCCCCCGACCAGAATCACGGGCATGAACAGCGGATGCCGACCGCCGTCGGGTCCGTTCGCGCCCGTCATCAGGGGCTCACCCCCAGCGCCATGACGACCTGGGCCGTCGCGATCGCGACCCCCAGGAAGGTGATCACGCCGATCAGCGATGTCTTCGAGCGCGAGCCGATCCCGCAGACGCCGTGACCGGAGGTACAGCCCTTGCCGATGCGTGTGCCGATCCCGACGAGGATCCCGCCGGCCAGGAGCCGCCAGGGCTGGACGTCCGTCGTCCAGACTTCGCCCTGCCAGATGAGGGCGTAGACGGCTGCCCCGAGGACGATCCCCACGGTGAAGACGATCCGCCAGTCACGCGTGGCGCGGTACTGCTGGAAGCGCGATCGATCCGAGACGAACGTCAGCGTCGATTCGAGGAACGTGCTCGCGCCGGGGGCGATGGCCGTGGCTGCGTAGATGACGGCTGTCCCGAGACCGACGAACAGCCCGCCGATGGCGTAGCGGGCGATTCCTTCGGGGAACAGCGTCTCGAACAGCGACAGGACGATCGGGTCCGGGAACATGTGCGTCGATCAGTCCCCGGCGAGTGAATCCTGGCTGGCCGCACAGTTGTTCGGACCGAGTTCCAGCGTGAACGCTTCCTCGTCGTCGATCTGTTTACGGCCCAGATTCGTTTCGATGATGTCCACGTAGTTGGCCGGCCGGGGCGGCATGTCCGCGAGGATCAACTCCACGAAGTCAGCTCGGTCCATCGAGAGGGCGTCCATCTCCGTACGAAGGTCACCAAGCGGCGCGGTGTAGGTGCCGTCGGCGGCCGGTTCCGCGGCATCACTGGTGTGCCCGCCGGCGATCAGCACGTCGTCGTCGAGCGTCAAGATCCTGTCTTGCAATGTCTCGTAGAGTTGCCGAGCGGCGTCCTCGGCACCATCATCGCCAGCTTCCAGGTCCGGCCGGGCGACGCTTTCGACGAACAGGCCGTCCCCGGTCGCGAGCAGCGCGTCCCCCACGAGGTAGGAGGTCATCCCGGTCGTGTGGCCCGGCGTGTGAATCGCCTCGATCTCGATGTCGCCGACGGTGAAGACATCGCCGTCTTCGGCGGCAGTCAAACGGTCTGCGTCTTCGACGCCGCGGTCGATCGCCGCCGCTGGCAGGACTGCCTCGACCCCCGCGTCTGCGAGCGCACGGATCCCGGAGACGTGGTCTGCGTGGACGTGGGTATCCAGTGCGTAGACGAGATCCGCATCGTGGTCCTCGGCGTCGTCGAGATACCGATCAGTGAACGCACGGAGCGGATCGATCACTGCGGCCTCGTCGCCGTCGACGACGAGATAGCCCAGACAGCCACTGGACGGTCGTTGATACTGAACGACCGTTCCAGGGCCGTCGTAACCCTCGACTTCGACGGCCTCGTAGATCTCCGCCCAGCCGTTCATCCCCTTGGCGACGTTTTCGGCGTCGTAGCCACGCGCTTTCAATACGCCCGCGATGTACTCGCTGGCCTCCCCCTTCGCACACACGACCGTAACCGTTCGATCGTCGGGGATCGAGTCAAAGACGTCGCCGCTGATATCGTCGTCGAGGAACTCGTAGTACGGCACGTTGATTGTCTCGACTGAGTCCCCGTCGATATGCCACTCCTCGTACTCGCTGCCCATTCGAACGTCGAGGATCGTGACTGCCTCCCCGGCATCGATCCGGGATTTGAGGGTCTCCGGGGTGATCGTCTCCGCTGTCTCCGCCGGTGTCGGGAAGTCGACGTCAGCCATGTATCGATTCTGTGTATCACCCGAATCCACATAAGCGTTCCCATAGTATTGCTAATAATCCACAATTGTAACCGGTATTCGATATTCTATATCTGTCCGTCAACGCTCCATTTCGGATATTCGTAAGGGGTCAATCCCATATATTTGGGTCTTTTATACAATCTCAGTCTTGGCCGGGCTGTATCGGATCAAATAGTATTGCAACCTTTAAGCAATATTGCTGTCGCCGCTCAGCCGAACGGAATGCTGTAACTCGACGGGCAAGCAGATCGCATAAAAAGGACCGAAACTGCGGTGGTCAGTCTTAGCCGAAGAGTTCGCCGAGGCCCTCACCGCTGGCGTCGTCGTCCTCGTCGTCGCCGGCTTCTTCTTCTTCCTCAGCTGCGTCCGCTTCGTCGGCTTCGTCAGCTTCGTCGTCGGCCTCGTCGCTGGCTTCGACGTCACCGCCGGCCGAGCCACCCGTTGCTGCGGGGACGGCGGCGGCCTCTTCGACGGCCTCGTCGATGTCGACGTCCTCGAGTGCGGCCACGAGGGCCTTCACGCGGGACTCCTCGACGTCGACACCGGCTGCGTCGAGTACGTTCGTCAGGTTGTCTTCGTTGATCTCTTCGCCCGTCTCGTTCAGGATGAGTGCTGCGTAAACGTATTCCATTGTTGTCCTCCGTTGTTATCCGAACATCTCGCCGAGTGCGTCGCCACCGTCGTCGCCGTCATCATCGTCATCGTCGGCTGCGTCCTCGGCTTCGTCAGTGGTATCCTCGGCGTCGCTGTCTTCCGATTGCTCGTCTGCCTGTTCCGCTGTGGCTGTCTCAGATGCAGTGTCGACCTCGACGCCCTGTAGTTCTTCGGGCAGGGCCTCGTCGTCGTCGATCTGGGTCACGAGTGCGCGTACCTGTCCGTCGGCCTTGCTCACGAGGTCGTCCGCGAGGTCCGGACTCTCGATGGATGCCTGGACGCCGAGGCTCTTTGCCTCGCCGCGGGCCTTCTGGAGCAGTGCCGGCCCGGTCTCGGCCGTCGGGTAGACGGCGTTGACCGAGAGATTTCGTGCACGCGAGGCCGCGGCCTGGACGTCGCTGCGGTACTCCTCGACGTCGAGTTCGAGATCCTCTGGTTCGAAGAGCACGCCCTCTGCATAGACCGCACGCAGGTCGAGCCCGACCTCTTTGGGCTCGATGCCGAGTTCGGCCAGGACGTTCGCCAGATCAGCCGAGACTTCCCCGCCGGCCTCGAGGACGGTCGAGTCCTCGAGCACCTGGATCGAACCTTCCTGAATGCGTGCGTTCGCACCCACGGTCTGGAGTTCACCGACGAACGGCCCGGGATCGATCCCGGTATCGCCCTCGGTGATCACGATATCGTTGGGTGCGATCTCGCCGGCGTTGATCGGGGCCGAGGTCTTCGAGGCCTCGAGCTGCTGATAGAGGCTGAAGGGGTTGTCGTTGGTCCCGATGAGACCGACGTGGCCCGAGACGAACTCGACGAGTTGTTCGAGGCCATTGTCGACATCCGCCAGCGCTCGCTCGACGAGCGTGTTCCGGCTGACGCGCAGCTCCGCGGTGCCGTAGAGATTCCGGCGCATGTCCTGAAGCTGCTGGCTCGGAATGCCCGTAATGTCGACGATACCGACGCTGTCGTAGCGTTCGAGCATCCCGACGATGTCGTCGATCTCTTCGCGTTTCCACTCGGGGATGTGCTCGGTCTTGCGCTCGGATTCGGCGCTCATTTAGGCCACCTCCACGGCCGGCCCCATGGTCGTTTTCACGTACACCGTATCGAGATTCAGCGGTCCCTTTTCGAGATCGGCATGCAACCGCCGGAGGATCACGTCGACGTTGTCGGCGATCTCCTCGGCGTCCATGTCCTCCGCGCCGACCCGCGTGTGGAAGGTCCGCCGGTCACCACTCCGCACCTGCACGGTGTTTTTCATCCGTTCGACGACTTCGACGACGTCGTCGTCCGGCTGGAGCGGTTCGGGCATCTTCCCGCGCGGACCGAGAATCGTCCCGAGGTATCGACCGATGTCCTGCATCAGCGCGGCTTCCGCCACGAAGAAGTCGGTCTCCTCGGCGAGATCCTTCGCCGCATCCTCGTCGTCGCCCAGGTCTTCGAGATCGTCACCCTCGAGGACGTCGTCGGCGACGTCCTCTGCCCGGAGTGCGGTCTCGCCGTCGGCGAAGACCACGATCGTCGTTTCCTGGCCGGTCCCGGATGGGAGTACGATACTCTCGTCGATACGGTTCGACGGATCGTCAAGGTCGATGTCGCGCAGATTGACAGCAAGGTCCACCGTCTCACGGAAGTTCCGGTCGGGTGACTCGCTGAGTGCACGAGTTACTGCGTTCTCTATGTCCTGATCTGCCATTGTTCACCTCCGTAGTACGCCCGTTGGGCTTCTACGGGTCAGTGAAACAGGCACTTGCCTGTCTCCTTTGAAACGACGCCAAAGCGACACTTAAACCCGTCGAACCATCGCTCGGCTCGATCCCGGATCGCCCGGACATGTCGGCTGCCTATCCGTACTCGCTGGATTTACGTCACCACACACCAATCTGGAGGCAGACGCACACAGATGCGCCTCCGGACAACCCTCATCAGCGTCTTGGTTCTCATTGCGCTGGTGCTGTCCGGAACTATTTATGTTGGATTCACATTACATAAAAATGACGTTCGTGTACAGGAACAACAGGCAGTCGAACAGACAGCGACAGTCGTCGCGGATCGAATCGACACCTGGTTCGAGGCGACGACGGAAACTGTCAAACTCTGGACGGCGAACCTGAACGTCAGTACTGGCGCGCCCAGCCAGCAACCGGCACTCGAAACGTTTCTCAATCGGACAGCGTTCGACAGTGCTGGTGTCTACACCGCAGATGGATCGCTCGTCTCACTCGCCGGTTCGAACTTGTCCTCCGCGGAGCGAGCGGCACTCGTCAATGTCAACTACTCCGAGAAGCCGTTCATGCAACCGCCACTCTCCGGGAGGACCTACGTCGGTGACGTCGATCGAACCCTGTCCGGGGCGTACGTCGTCCGGGTCGCAGCCCCAATTCGGGACGACGACGGGACTGTGAGGGGGGTCTTCTCCGGGAATTTCGAGATCGGGCCGACCTCACTGTTCGGGAACATTACCGGGATTAGCCAGCGTAACGAGTTTGTCAGTATCGCCGCCGGTGACCAGTTGCTCTACAGGGGGTCCCGATCGATGAACGGCACAATTTCGGCCACTGCGACTGCCTCTCGGACCGGATGGATCGTCACTGCCCACCGGCCGGAATCGATCATCGCCGATCAACTCCAGGTGGCGACGGCGATGCAGTTCGGCGGTGTCCTCGTCGCATTACTCTCGATCGCGGTCGTCGGCGTCTGGGTGTCACGAACGACGTTCGACCGTATTCAGGAACTTCACGATGCACTCCACGCGCTTGAATCGGGTCAATATCGAACGGATCTCGATCTGGGCTCGATCACGGAGTGGCAGCAGATCAGCGATCGGTTCAATACGGTCTCGGGGATGCTCGAGCAGCGCGATTCACAACTGCGCGTGTTGAATCGCGTGCTTCGCCATAACCTCCGCAACGACATGAACGTCGTTACCTCCCATGCCGAGCGCATTCTCGCTGAGGAGGAGGTTTCCGACGCCGTTGAAGCAGATATTGAGAAGATCCATTCGACAGCTCACCGACTGATCAACACGAGCGATCACGCCCGGACGCTCTATGACGACCTGTTGGCCAAGCCCAAACAGGCCGTTGGCCCGGTAGATGTCAACTCGATCGTCGAGGAACGAACGGCGGATCTGGCCATGCAGTTTCCCGAAGCCACGATCGAAACGGACTTGCCATCGGACGCCTGGGCGCTCGATTCGGCAACGCTACCGATCGTTGTCGAGGAAATCGCCCGGAATGCGCTCATCCACAACGACCTTTCGCCCTCGGATCGACGTGTCTCCATCTCTGTGCGCCATCCGCAGTTGGCGCGTGACGCGGTCGACGCCAGCCGAGAGATCCGAATCGACGTCGAAGACAACGGCCCCGGCATCCCCATGGTCGAGGAAGCGCTGTTGACCAACCAACTCGAAGAAACGTCGATCGATCACGGCAGCGGTCTGGGCGTCTGGCTGGTCAACTGGCTCGTCGACCAGATCGGCGGGACTGTCTCCGTCCACACTGGCGTCGATCGCGGGACCACAGTCTCGATCCACGTTCCTGCTGCCGAGGAATCGCCGGAAGCTGACGGAGCTGCAGACACAAATGGTCGAGGCGTAAACGGTTCTGCCCACGGTGAGGATAGTACTCCCGACGGTTTCAGTGACCCTGAAGACACGAACGAGGAATCTTAGCGCGTTCCCTTTCGCACTGGGGCCGACTGTCACTGGAAGAGGAGCGACGGGTCACTGCACTCCTGGCACGCGCTACTGTCCGTTTTGATATCGCGAGAAACACGTGAGCGCCGATCGCTCGATCGCTTCGGCGTCGTTACGCTTCGGCGGCGTCAACCAGGACCCCGTCGTACTCGCCGTCGTCGATCTTGGCGGCGACCTCGCGGGGGTCGTCGCCTTCGATCGTGACGCCAAGCGTGACGCAGGTCCCGATGATCTCCTTTGCGGCCTGCTTGAGTTCGTAGGCAAGCAGGTCGGGGTGTTTCTGTTCGGCGATGGTCTTGACCTGTTCGATCGAGAGGTCGGCGACGAAGTTCTCCTGGGGTTCGCCGCTGCCGGTCTCGAACCCGGCTTCGTCTTTGATGAGTGCCGCGGTCGGCGGGACGCCCACGTCGATCGTGAATGCCCCGTCGTCCTCGTACTCGACCGTTACCGGTACTTCCGTGCCATCGAACGCCTCAGTCTGATCGTTGATCTCCTGAACGACGGCCTGCACGTCGACAGGGGTCGGCCCGAGCTCGGGACCGAGCGGCGGACCAGGGTCGACCTGTCCACCAGCAACGAGTACTTCAATCGTACCAGCCATACACGTTTGTCCGTGGGCGTGGATTTAAGAATTGTTTTTCCGTCCGGAGTCTCCCCGCCGCTTCGATCGCTGGTCACTCCCGGAAAAATCACTCGACTGCGACGCCGTTTCGGGTCAAAAACGCGCTCGCCTGCTTGATCTCGACGGGGCTGCCGATGATGCGAACCTGTGACTGCTCACGATGGATCGTGACGGTGAACCGATCGGCGAGATCCTCGGAGAGTCCCTCGATGGCGTCGGCTGGGAGCAGGATCTGCGTGCTGTCCCGGAGGCGAGACGCAGTTGACATCGAATGATCTGTCGGTCTGCCGTCGTATGAGTGTATCGAAGTCATCCCCTGGAGTCACGACGCATCAGCGACGCGGACGGAAGCGTTTTTGAGTCGGGACAGCCGACAGTCGGGTAATGGGGCTGCAAGCGGAGATCGAGGAACTCGAGGAGGAGATAGCATCCACGCCCTACAACAAGTCCACAGAGGAGCATATCGGCCGGCTGAAGGCGAAACTCGCCGAAAAGAAAGAGGAGTTCGAGAAGCGCCAGTCGAGTTCGGGCGGCGGCGAGGGCTACGCCGTCGAGAAGACCGGCGACGCGACAGTCGCGCTGGTCGGGTTCCCGAGCGTCGGCAAGTCCACGCTCATCAACGCGCTGACCAACGCCGACAGCGACGTCGGCTCCTACGATTTCACCACGCTCGACGTCAATCCCGGCATGCTCCAGTACAACGGCGCGAACATCCAGTTGCTCGACGTCCCGGGACTCATCGAGGGCGCGGCCGGCGGTCGCGGCGACGGCAAGGCCGTCCTCTCGGTCGTCCGGACGGCCGATCTCGTCCTCTTTGTCCTCTCGGCCTTCGAGATCCAGCAGTACGACCGCCTCCGGGAGGAGCTCTATAAGAACAAAGTCCGGCTGGACGTCGACCCGCCGCGGGTTAGCGTCCGCAAGAAACACAAAGATGGGATCACGGTCAACGCTTCCGTCGACCTCGATCTCGACGAATTGACCATCAAGAGTGTCCTCCGGGAGCACGACTTCGTCAACGCCGACGTGACTATCGGCGAGCAGGTCGATATCGACCGCCTGATCGACGGTGTGATGGACAACCGCGAGTATCTCCCCTCGATCGTCGCCGTCAACAAGACGGACCTTATCGATCCCAGCTACGTCGATACCGTCAAGAGTGACTTGCGCGCAAACGACATCGACCCCGATGACGCTATTTTCATCAGCGCCGAGGAGGAGCGCGGACTCGACAGCCTGACCGAACGCATCTGGGACGAACTTGGCCTGATCCGCATTTACATGGACAAACCCGGTCGGGGTATCGATTACGACGAACCACTCATCCTTACCGAGGGTGATACCGTCGGCGACGCCTGCGAGAAGATCGGCGGCCGCTTCGACGATCGCTTCCGCTTCGCGCGAGTCTCCGGGGAGAGTGCGGCCCACGAGGACCAGCAGGTCGGTCGCGATCACGAACTCGCCGACGAGGACATCCTTCGGCTGGTCATCGATCGGTGATCCAGGTCGATGCCGACGAACGACGGTCCCTGGACCCGTCTGCTTGCCGTTCTCGCTCTGCTGGTGGTCCCCTGGACGGTCTTGCTCAGTGGCGGATACGTGACGCTGGTCATGCCGTGGGGACTGTTCGATCCGTTCGGCCCGTACGTCACGCTCCTGCCCGAGTACCTCACAGCAACCGGCAGCGGGCCGCCGCCGTTTCTCTCCGCCTGGCCGCTCGGCGTCGGGATCTTCGTCCTCGCGATCGGCAGCGTCACCCTGGAACGGTTCGATCGTGGGGATCCACGGGTGACGGCTGGATTGCTCGTGCTCGTCGGCGTGACCCAACTCACCGTTTCCTGGGGATTCTTCCGCCGCGGTGGGTACGTGGTCGTCCCGCTGGGCACCCTCGTCGCCTGGACGATCGTGTGGTGGTTCTACTGGCCCGACCTGCGCGGGATCGTCGCACCGGCGAGATAGCGTTTCGATCCACGACGAACCGACCGCGTCCGGCACGTTTTTCGGCTGTCCGCCCGACAACGCGAACATGGACGGCACGCTCGATCACGTCATGATGCGCGTCGAGGACTTAGAGGAATCGCTCGAGTGGTACACCACCCACTTCGACTACGAGGAGAAGAGCCGCTGGGAAGCCGAGACGTTCACCAACGTCCACCTCGGCCCCGCAGACGTCCACGACGAGGGCGCGACGCTGGAACTGACCTACAACCACGACGGCCGGTCCTACGAGATGGGCGACGCCTGGGGCCACATCGCGGTCCGCGTCGAAGACGTCGAGGAAGCCTACGACGAGTTGATGGACGAGGGCGTCGAGGACTACCGCCCGCCCGAGGAGAACCCGGGCTACGCCTTCGTGACGGACCCCGACGGCCACGAGATCGAGATCGTCGAGCGCGACCACGGCGAAAAGTGGTCGATCGACCACACGATGATCCGCGTCGAAGATATCGAGCAGGCGATCGGGTGGTACACGCGCGCCCTCGAGTACGAGACGTTCCGCCGGAGCGAGCACTCCTCCTTTGCGCTGTACTTCATGAAGCCCGCCGCAGCCGCCGAGGAGGCGATGTCCGTCGAGTTGACCTACAACTACGACGGGCGTTCCTACGAACTGGGTGACGCCTGGGGCCACCTGGCGGTCCGTACGGACGAAGGCACGCTCGAAGACACCTGGGAGACACTCATGCAGCGCGACGCCGCGGACTACCGCGACCCCGAGTCCTGTGACTACAACTACGCGTTCACGAAGGACCCCGACGGCCACGAGATCGAAATAGTGGAACGCGAGGTCGACCGACGGGAGACCTCGGACCGCACGAGCGGGGAGCGGTAGCGACCCGCGAGGCGCGAACGGAGTGAGCGCCTCGGACACAGCGAGCGGGGAGCGGTAGCGACCCGCGAGATCGGGTGACGCGACGAGTTGCCCCACATTTTATGTTCTTATTGTCTGAAAATCACCCATGGAAGACATGCTCGGCGTCCGGCTTTACGCGGCGGTGTACGTCACAGCGGGGATACTCGTGGCCTGGATCGGATCAGTTCTCGGGACCGTCGGGACCGCGAACAGCAGCCTCGATGCGACGCTTGTCGGGTTTGCGACGTGGATCGCGTTCGTTTTCGCCGGGATCGTCATCGCTCTCAAAGGGATCGTCGTGCTGGTCGGGTCCACGATCGAAGAAACAGTACCGAACGCCGGGTGAGAAGCGCACGGATACAGACATGTCCCAACGGCAAGACATATAGTCGGAATCGTCCAACCACGACCAACGAATGATCGAGACGGTCGTCGACTGGTTGGCGGCGCTGAACGGCTATGCAGGTACGCTTGCGTGGGTCGTCCTCGCTATCTTTCTCGCGGGCGTGATCCTCGAACGGTACGACGAAACGTGGGCCCAGCGGGTCTACGCCGGGGCGTGGATCGTCCTCGCGGGCTACTGGCTCGCCTACGTCCACTATTTCGTCTTCGCCGAGAAGTCGATCACCGAAGGTATCGGCGTCGTGATCGGCATTCCGCTGTCGTTGTACGTAGCCTATCTGATCGCCAACGGCCGCCGCCGGTTGTTTGTCATCTCACGTGCGGTAGCGTTTGCCTGGCTGTTTTTCCTGCCGCTGTCCTCACTACCGTTCGTTCGCCAGCCACTGATCGAGACGGTCACGGTCCATACGGACTTCGTGCTGGGACTGCTCGGCGATAATTACTTCCTCGGCGACTGGTATCCGTATCTTCCCGCAGGCCTCGACCTTCCCGGCGGCTATGAACTACCGACCCAGAACGACCTGCCGGGCAAGCACTTTCCCTATCGGAACACGTTCTTGTATGCACCCGACGGGCATTCGATCACCTACACGATCCGGCTGGCGTGTACGGGCATCGGGAGCATGTCGATTTTCGTCGGGTTGATCGCCGCCGTTCGGGGATCGCTCCGCCGGAAGGCCAAGGCGATCGGGGTCGCGATCGGTGTGATTTACGTCCTCAACATCGTCCGGAACGTCTTCATCGCCCACACCCTGGGCAACCAGCGTCTCCACATCGTCCCCGACATCGTCATGTCGCTGTTCTCGACGAATGATCCGTACATGGTGTCGTACTACGTCGGCGATCGAATTCTCGCACAGTTCGGTTCGGTGTTCGCGCTGATCGCCATCACCTGGCTGGTCGTCCAGTGGGTACCCGATGTGCTGACCGTCGTCGAGGACGGGCTCTACGTCGTCACCGGGACGGAATACGACCTCAAGGATGCACTCGATGTCGAATCGTCGGACCACTGATAGCTCGCGGACCAACAGATGGGTTATTCGACCGTGTTCTCATCGAGGACAGCAGCGGGGCCATCGCCGATCGCCGCCAGGGCATCCCGTTCGAGGTAATGAAGCGACCCGGGAACAACCAGCAAATGGAGGGGGTCGCCGAAGTCCATCTCCGCAAGGTCGGCGAGGCGACCGGCCCGGATGACGGGATCGGCACTGCCGGCCCGGGCGACGACGGTTCCCAGGGCATCCGGTCGCCAATGCTCGGCGAGGAGGGTCGCTGCCCCATCGCCACGCATGTAGGTCCCCTCGTCGCTCTCGGCGGTGATGTCCAGAAAGACAAGTGTGTGAAGGCCGCGTTCCTGATTCGCTTCGATCGTCTCGATGACGCTCCCGGGGACGCCATCGCCACCGTGCGATCGCTCGAAGGGAAGCGTCGTGGCCTTGCCGAAGCGATAGTTCTGCAGGCCGGTGAGCGAACTCGCGGCGGCCTGGGCTGTCGTGCCGTGAATCACGCGCGTCTCGACTCCCCGATCCTCGGCGCGTAGCCGCAGATCGACGTGTGTCGTCGAGATCATCGTATCGCCCGCAGTCAGGAAGACGGCGTCGCCGCTGGCCGCGGCCGCCAGGATCGGGTCCGGATCCTGCTCGACGCCGGCCCGATCACGGACCTCGATTTCGATATCGTGGAAGTCTTCGAGGGCGTCGATGGTTGTCCCGGCAAGTTGGCTGGTGTAGAATTCAGCGAACACACGGTCGGCTCCGCGGATGGCATCTCGACCGGCGAGCGTAACCGAGCGTTCGTCATAGAGGCCGAGTCCGACGAAGGTGAGCATGCCCCTGCTGGGTGTTCTCCGGGCATAAGCGAACCGTTCTACGCTCCTGTCGGGACCGCGATTGAAACGTCAGGCTTACCGCCCGAACGGACGCAGCCTTCAGTATGGCTGTCCCCTGCGTTCGCGTGGCCCGGGAGGACGGCGAGGCGACGCGCGCCCGCCTCGCCGAGTCCGATCTCATCGACGACGAGCACGAGATCGATGTCGTCGACGGGGCGATCTTCATTCCGGTGACTGACCCCGAACGAGTCCCCGAAGCGCTCCCAGTTGTGGATCACGACTCGCCAGTGCGCGACCGTCAGACGATGCCCGCCGACATCCTCGGGTTCGAGCCGAGTTACGAGCGCCTCGGTAACGTCGTGATCATCGACGAGGACGATATCGATCAGGCACGCGACATCGCCGACGCGATGATGCGCTCGGATCTGCCCGTCGAGACGGTTCTCAACCGCGCCTCGAAAGTCAAAGGCGAGCAGCGCGTCCGGGAGTGGGACATCCTCGCCGGCGAGGGGACCGAGGCCGTCCACCGCGAGTACGGGTGTGAGTTCGTGCTCGACCTCGCGGACGTGTATTTCTCACCGCGGCTCGCGACCGAACGCCACCGTGTAGTTGAGCAGGTCGAGTCCGGCGAGCGGGCGTTCGATATGTTCGCCGGCGTCGGGCCGTTCGTCGTCCCGATGGCGAAACAGGGGGCGACCTGCGTCGGGTGTGACGTCAACCCCGACGCGGTCGAATACCTCGGAGAGAACGCCCGGCGAAACGGCGTCGCCGACCGGATCACCGCGATCGAAGGCGATGTCCGCGAGACCGTCCCGGAGTACGCCGACTGGGCCGATCGGATCGTGATGAACCTTCCCCACAGCGCCGACGAGTTCGTAGAGACTGCGTTTGCACTTGCGGGCGACGAAACCGTGATTCATTATTACGACATCCAGCATGAGGACGACCCCTTTGGACCTGGCGAGCGGGCGATCCGCAAGGCTGCTGGTGACACATACGACGTGACGGTCGAAACGCGGCACACAGTCCGGTCGTACGCACCCCACGAGTTGAACGTCGTCCTCGACGTGCGGATCACTCGCTAAGGGGCTTCGATTCGCAATCCTTATTGCGGTCATCGCCACTACGTGTGAGTACGCACCTGGTCGCTGCGAACCATGTGATGGTACAGCCAGGACGTGAATGCCGGTGTAGCTCAGACTGGCTAGAGCGAATCCTTCGTAAGGATTAGGCCGGGGGTTCAAATCCCCCCACCGGCTCTGCGCCAAAAGTTCAAAGCCGTATTTTTAAGCCCCCTTACGATACAAACAGCGGTTGGTATCTCCCAAGGGAGGGGCGGCGTGACGCCCGAGCGAACGGCCGTAGGTGATAGTACGGATCAATCAGGTCAGCACATCACTGAAGCACCGTACTGTCAGGGTAACGGCGAAACAGTGAGCGTCAACGGACTCGCGGACATCCTTGAGGAGGGCCCAACACGGACTGGCCGGCAACGTCAATCACCAGTATTTCGAGACGATCGCTGACGTATCAGTAGGTGTGGCCCGGTGTGGGATTTAGACGCTCCGGAGTGCCGAGGAGATCACCGGCGAACGCGAGGCTGGGGTCGAGTACGTGGATGTCGACGATGTGCTAGCAACCCGGCAGCGGATTAGACAAGCAGCGCTGGACTCGCTGCCGTTCCACCATCGGATTCTGTATTATCTTACCCGAAAAGAAGGGGTGAAAGGATTTCTCCTGGGGGCCTACACGAGCAATACATGGAGATTGTTGGAGACGTGTATGAGGGGCGTGATCTAACATCGATTGAACGATCGAGTTGAATAGGGCCCCAAAAACTCGCCGTACACGACCTGATTGAAGATGCTATAATCAGCACCAAACCTACGAAATACTCAATCCGAACGACACATCAAAAATAGACGAGTAGGCCTTATATTGGCCCGTTGTATCATTCCCAGCGGGTGATCACTTTTGAAATCTCAGCAAATCGATCTGAAAAGTGTCTTCTCCTCAACTATCATTCGACTTTTGAAAGCGATGATTCCTCTCTCAGAGAATTCCCAATTATTTATATTCATTCTCTCTTGCCGAGAATGTGTGTAGTATCACCAGCGGTAGTTTCAGAGAATTTTCTTCGACGGTAACTTATTAGTGGATGCCGACAAAGTATCATGGCAATGAGCGTCTCATTTGACCCAGACGAATGGGAGTTGGTCGACTTGTCAAATATGTCTCTATTAGATGGTTCTCTGAAAATATTTTTATTCTTAATATCAGGTGCTATATTATGGGTTGGTACTTTGGATCTGTACCCATTTTCGTTCTATTCTGCCATATTTGCATCAATGGCCGTTTCAATCCTCCTTCTGAACATGATTGGCCATTCATACGATACGTTGTATGAAAATATGAACCAAGAAGGATAAGTAAATATGCAGGCACTCGGAGAACCAATCCATATTATTGCCGCTACTTTACTGGCTGTTGTTGGATTTATCGTAGCTGGATCAAGAGGATTTCACTTATTCTACCGGGCTTTGTCTACCTATCACAAATTACCCAGCGAGTATGATCCAGTTGCTGAACTAAAAAATATAGATGAGCTGGAAAATGATGATAGGAATCCGGAAGACTATGTAAATCCCCATGACTTCACAGAGGAGCCGTCGGAAGACTATTGCTTCACTTCGGACGAGATCGAAGGCCTAGACCACAATCCCGAAATAGTTGTAGATTTTGCAATAATGAAAAAATTCAGACGAGGTGAAAGTTGGGAGACCAAATTTATCGAGGTATGGTTCTACAATTCTGTAGCAGTATTTTTCTCCAGCTTATTGTTTGTGGGATACCTTCAGCTCACAGTCGACTTTTTGCCGCCCGAAAATGTCGCTGTAGAAGTGATTGTGGTTGCTCTCGTTCTCATGATATCAACTGTGCATTTGGCTTTGCGTTTAACCTCGTTTGTGGATCTGAAGATGATGAAAGATTGGCCGGCAAGAGATTTCTGCGATGATGTATTTGATTTCGCATTTTCTTTCAACCTTTCCACGCTGCTATCCTTTCTAATTCTTTATTTTATGTTTATGACTATTCAGGATGCGAGTGGTGGTCCCATACTAAATTCTTCAGACGCTCTGATGCTAATTGGCACAACTGTCGTTTTTTCATTCATCGCCTCACTATGTGGTGAGATAGTCGTGTTGTTATCGGAAACGCCAGATAGTGTCAAGAGCCACCGTCTTGATCCAAACGAGATCGGGTGATCTCGCATCTTTATAATCAGATCTGGTAGCTAATCCTTATATTCATCTGACGGAGATACTGCCCCTTTTAAGCCACTTCCACCCGTCGGCCGTCAATGTATGCCCAACGAGATGGATCAAACTACCACCTCATCCCGCGTGAGATAGACCTCGCTGATCTCTCATTCAAGGGTCTAGTCTATGAATACCTGTGTGCGGCCACATATATTGAAGCTATTCGCCGGTTTTACTCCCCATCGCGTCGGCTATCGGGCAAGGCTACTCACGCTACGGCATGGACCAGTTATCCTCAATTTGCTGGAGAACTTCGCCCAACGAGAGGCCCTGCTCGGCGGCGAGCTCGTAGGCGCGGCGCTCGCGAGAGCTGTCGAGATTACGGGGGTTGCCAGCGTAGCCGATCAGTGCCTCGGGGACGGGCAGTCAGGGCATGGAAATCGAGCATCGGCAGCGGTGGGCTTCACTCCAGTCGTGAGTGTCACTCCGTCGAGACCGGACCGGTACCGATCTCCTCGCGGATCGCCGTCTCGAACTCCTGGCGTCGTTCGAAGTACGGCACATCGACCGCGTCCAGGATGTCCCCAAGCTCTCGGGGGCCGTCGGGCGTCCGGATTTCGGTGTCGCCCTCACGACGACGGACGGTACTCTGCTCGATTCCGTACGTAAGACGCGAGGATATCTGGGCAAGGGGAACGCCCGCAACGTCCGGGCCGTCGCCGAGTTCGATCGGCGGTCCTTCGGACTCCTCGTCGGTGTCGTCTGCCATACTGATCGGTTGGCCTCGGCGGCGATTAGTGTTTTCGGAACTGACACCGATCGGCGGCGCTGTCTTTCCCACGTCACCGGCGCTGACTGCAAGACATGTGTCTGACGCACTGTTTTGTAGGACAACGTGGTACCATCCGACATGACCAGTTTGACGGATGTCTACCAGCGGCGGATCGGCGCGGTTGCGAGCCGTCGCCAGGTGCTTGCCGGGTTGACGCTGTTTGCGGCTGGGTTGGGACTGGTAGCCGTCGGTGTCGTCCTCGCGACGACGGGACTCAGAACGACACTGGGACTCGGCGTCTACGACGCACGTGAGTGGGCCGGCATTTTTGCCGGCCTGGGACTTCCGGCGACGTTCGTCGGGTTGTTCGTCGTGCTCCCGACGAGTCGACTTACACGGGCGACGATCGCGATCGGGTCGAGTCTCACGGTCTTCGCGGTCGCGCTGTTCACCCATGCCTACCCGATGCAGTGGCCGGGTGCGCCGGCCGCAAACCCGGCACTGGCGCTGACGACGCTCGCGCTTTACTTCATCGGCGCGATCACGACGGGCTGGTGTCTGTTCGTTGCGATCGCGACGTTCAAAACCCGCAAGTCGCCGGGTGGTGCGGCCGAAATGCGAATTACGGAGGAGGGGACGGTCAGACTCGTCGAGCAAGCCGGAACGAACATGCCTGCTGTTGGTGGTGTCGGTATGTTCGGGACCGATCCCAACGGCGACGTTCCGACCCAGACAGGGACCGCCTCGACGGAAAGTACGTCCGCGCGACAGGCTGCAAGTGATGGCGGTTCGACGACGATCGACGCATCCGCGGACGATAGCGAGTTCATCGAGTCGGCGTCGGTCCGTGGGCAGCCGGACCGATATTGTGGGAACTGCGAGCAGTTCAACTACGTGCGTACCGACGACGGCCTCGAACCGTACTGTAGTCATCATGGTCGCTATCTCGACGATATGGACGCCTGTGACGCCTGGGCGTCCAACAGCCGCGATGAGTTGCGGTGAGCACGTGAGCGGAAACCCGGGGGCTTAAGTTCCTCAACTGGCATATCGCGGGTATGGAATTCTGCGACGAGTGTGGCTCGATGATGAAGACGGAAGGTGAGAAGTGGGTCTGTGGAAGCTGTGGGGCAGAAACGCCACGCGAAGCGGCTACCGAGAACGCCATGGTCACGACGGAAGGCCAACAGGAGGGCGAAATCGTCGACCTCAGCGACAGTGAAGCGGATGCCCGGCCGACGACTGAGATCCAGTGTGTGGAATGTGACAACGACCGTGCGTACTGGGAACTCAAACAGATCCGGGCCGCCGACGAGTCCGAGACGCGGTTTTTCACCTGCACCGAATGCGGACACAAGTGGCGCGAAGACGATCATTGAACCGTGACTGCTGAGATGGGTCCGGACGACGACGGATCGGAGTCGGATAGCGACGACGGCAGCGACCACTCCGAAGACGCGAACTATCCGACTGTCCCGACGGACGTACTCGAATCGGGTGGCTGGAGTCTCCGGGACACCCGCGTCGAGGTCAGGGCACGTGTCGCCGGTGTCGTTGCTCGCGCCCACGAGCGACGCTACGAGGACGATCGGCTTCGAGAACGGATTCGATCGGCCGGTGGGCCGGACCACCTCTGGCGGCTGTTCTACGCGACGCGACTGACATTTTCCCCGTCGTTACCGCCCGGGATTGGCCCGGCGATGGCACTCCCGAAAGTGCGAAGCGCCGCTCGCGAGGAGTTCGCCGAGCAACTCCGCGACAAGGGTCTCGTCGACGTCGAAGCCGGCGAGGACGACCGGATCGAGGTTGCGTCGGGAACGCGGGCCAAACGCACTCGTTTCGAGGCGGCGCTCCCGGTCGAGACGGCGGCGGGCGAAATCGAGGTCCCCATGGAGGGGTGGATCGCCATCTGGCACGACGGGGCGATGTTACTCGCCGGCGGATTGCATCCGACGGACCTGGATGACGTGCTTGCGGGGACAGAGATCAGTTTCGATCCAGCGACGAGCCGTGACGAACTTCGGACGCTGATTCGGCAAGTCTCCGTCTAGGTGTGTCACAGCGTCACCACGGAGAGTCGACAATACTAATAGTTCTGCTGTCAATACTGTTCGACAGATGCACTCGAAGGTACCACAGCCGTCGGCGAACCGTGGGGTGATTTCGATTCTCGCACTCTTGATGCTGTTCGGGAGTGCGATCCTGGGCACGTTTGTCCTCGGATTGGGTCCCGAGGAGCCAACCGCACCGAACGCACAACTGGATTTCGAGGCGGACGACGCTGGGGCGGTGACAATTAGCCACGAGGGCGGGGGCATGCTCCTGCAGTCCGAAATCGAAATTCAAAGCCCCGGGAGCGTCAGTGAGTGGCCCGGTCAGGAGATCACCGCCGGCGACGAGATCACGGTCTCCGGCCTCGAAACTGGTGATACAATCGCGGTCATCTGGAACTCCCCGGACGGCGATATGTCCGCGATCATCGCGACGTACACGGTTTCCTGATCGGAGCGTTCAGACAGACAACAGCGAGCAGCCATATTTGCGAAAACTGGATGCCAGGATGGCGCTTCCCGGACAGTAACCACTACAGGTGACGACGATTCTCTGGGATGCTGATTCCGAGCGAAGAGCGAAGTGCAGAACCTACACCAGCCGTGCGAAGGTCAGATAGCCGGTATGGCCCACGCCGGCAGTCGAGGGGCGTGACCCCCGGTCGTCGAAGTCCATCTCCCGCTGGATCGTCTCGAAGGTCTCGATCTCCGAGAGCCCGACCGCTCGGGCCGTCTCGACGACTTCCTTCGAGCTTTCGACGAACGGCGAGTAGACGGCGACGAACCCGCCATCGGCCAGCAAGTCGGGCGCGTGGCCGACCAGATCCGGCGCGTCGGCCGTGTCGAGTGTGAGGACGTCGAACGGCGCGTCGTCGTCGAGTTCGTCGAGGGTTTCGGTCGCATCGCCGGTCCGAACGTCGACGGCGTCCTCGACACCAGCAAGGACCATGTTCTCCCGAGCGACATCGGCGAAGTCCTCGCGCTGCTCGTAGGTCAGGACTGACGCGCCAACCCGGCCCAGATACCCGGCGAGGACACCGGTTCCGGTCCCCACGTCCAGCACGCGGTCACCACCCGCGACGCCGGTGTGACCGACGATCAACCCAACGTCGCGGGGCATCATCGGCGCGCCGGTCCGCTCGAAGTGCTCGAAGAGGTCCGGGCCCCGAAGCGCGCGGACGTCGAACTCGGTCCCCAGGTGCGTTTCGAGCGTCTCACCGGGTGCAGCATCTTCGGGGACTTCGAGGATGCCCAGATCAGTCTCTAAGGTCTCCCCATGAGCGACGAGGTACTCCCGCCCCTCGCCGACGAGAAGAACGCTCACTCGAGGCTGGCGATCGCTGTCGCGAGGTCGCCCTCGGCCTCCTGTAGGGCCTCGCGGGCTGTCTCTTCGCTGACCCCTGCTCGCTGGACGACGATGTCGACGTCCTCCTGCGGGATCGCATCCGCTGTGTCTTCGCTGTCGGAACTACTTGCAGCGTCATCGCCATCACCGCGCTCGCGGGATTCGGGCGAGCCGACGATCTGATAGGTCTGTTGGCCCTGGGCGTCCATGCGCTGGACTTCGGCGTCGTCGAAGACCAGTTCCTCGTCGGGCGTCTTGATCACGACCTCTTCGGCGTCGATATCTTCGAGGTCGATCCCCATCTGTTCCATCATCTGCTTCATCTTGCGCGGGTTGAGACCCCCGCCGCCTCCGCCAAACATATCCCCGAATCCGGGACGGGCAATAAAAAGCCTGGCGACGTGCCCTCGGAAGTTCGGTTCGCGTCGGCGACCTACTCCCCAGCCCCGTCCCGGACCGAGACCGCGACGCCACTCGCGAGGTCGGCCATCGCCGCTGCCGGGAGTTCCGCGCGGCCGACGCCAAGCAGAGTATCGTCTGCACGGACGACCAGAACCTCGTCGTCCGATCGAATCGACGTGTCAACCTCGGTGACGAACTTCGCGAAGGCGTTGCGTCCGTCCCGAACGAACGGATCGCTCTCATCGCCGACGTAGACTCGACCACTCGGCGCGTCTAACGCCGTTTTGAGTCTCCGTCCGCCGGCGAGCCCGAGCGTGAACCGGCCGTCGAGCCCCAGTGAGACCAACCGCCCGTCCGGGGCGTGGATCTGGCGTGGCCGACCTGATTTCGATCGGGTAACCGTTAGATCCGACGTGTCTCCGAAGAGCGCTTCGCTGGCCCCGGCACCGAATTGATAGTCCGCGATCCGTTCGAGACGCGTCCACTCGTCCATCGCTTCCGGCTTGCACTCGGGAACGCATAATCTCTGCCATCCGAGGACGCGGGACGCCTTCGCGTACAGGACCCACACTGCCCGCGGGCGAGACGGCAAACGACCACGGGTACTGGTCGATTTATGGCCGCCGCCGGCAAACGTTCGTTCAATGACGACAACTTCGATGCGGACGCGTGGCGGGTTCGCGCTACTCGTGGTATCGGCGGCGATCATTCTTGGCATCGGGTTCACCGACCTGATCCCTGCGTTCATCGCTGCCATCGCCGCGATCGGGTTGGCAGCCGGAACGTTGCTGGTCGGCACCGCCGGCGAGGGGGATCCGGTCTAGCGTTACAGCAAGAAACGGTCGGTATCCTCGCTCAGATCGGTGTAGTCCTCGGCCACGTCGAGCAGTTCCTCCGACGTGGATTCGCCGAAACTCAGTACTTCGACGCGGACGCCCTCGTGTCTGACGTGCGTGACAAGCCGGGCGAAGTCGCCGTCGCCGGTACACAGCGCGATCGTGTCCACGTGAGGGGCCAGCGTCACGGCGTCGAGGCTCATCCCCACGTCCCAGTCGGCCTTCTTCGAGCCGTCGGCGAACGTCTTGATGTCCTTTTCTTTGGTCTCGAAGCCGATGTCCGTCAGGGCGTCGAAAAACCGTTCCTCGTCGTCGGCGTCCGCCCGGATGACGTACGCGATCGCCCGCGTCAGCTGTCGGTCCCGGACGGCCGCATCGAGGAGTTCCTCGTAGTCGATGTTCTGCTGATAGAGGCTTTGTGCCGTGTGGTAGAGGTTCTGAGAGTCGGCCAGGACCGCGACCCGCTGGCCCGGATGTACGTCGGTCATACCGAACGATCCTCCCGGCGCGTCCAAAGTACTTGCGACCGGACGCGCGACCGCCCCGGAAGCCTCGGCACCGTCGGCGCTCTCCGCGAGTACACCGTCCGGAGAATACGATAGCGCTCTCCGTGTGCGCTCTCTGGCGTCGCGACGCTCACCGGCTTCCTCACGTATCGTCAGGGCCATGAAGGGCTTCGACCGGCCTGGTGGTTGTTCGGGCGTTCAGCGTGTCGGTCTGGTTCCTGCGTTCAGACAGTGATAGTCGTGAGTCCGAACCGGGACCTTTGAAAACGGGCCTCGCCAATCAGTGAGCATGATCGTTGCCTTCGACTTCGACGGAACGCTGTCCGCAGACGAGATGACGACCTTCCTCGCCGAGCAGTGTGGCGTCACCGAGCGCATGGACGAAATCACCCAGCGGGCCATGCGCGGCGAGATCGAGTACGCCGAGAGTCTCCGGGAACGCTGTGCACTGCTTGAGGGACTCGACGATGACCGAGTACAGGAGGCCTTCGAGCAAGTCCACCTTCGTCCGGGAGCGGCGGACGTGATCAAGGCACTCCAGGAGGCCGGTGTCACGGTCGCGATCTTCACGGGCGGATTCGAACGCGGCGTGGCCGCCGCCCTGGCACATGCTGACGTCAGCGTCGACACGATCGTCTCGAACCGACTGCCGGTCGCGGACGGGCAACTGACCGGCGAAGTCGAAGGCCCGCTGATCGAAGGGACGAAAGACGACGCACTCGAAGACTTTGGGGCTGATCGAGGCGTCTCGATGGACCGGACAGTCGCCGTCGGCGACGGCGCGAACGACCTGCCGATGCTCGAAGTCGCGGGCCTGGCCGTCGGATTCGATCCGAAGCCCGCCGTCGAACCCGCCTGTGACATCGTCGTCGAGTCGATGGCCGAACTCCGTGACGTCCTCGAAGCCGAAGGCGTGTTGTAAGTCTCCGCGACCCGCCAGCACGACCGCCCGAAACCCCGAACTACAAGGTTCGGGTGGTCGAATTTCGGTCACGAATGTCCCGATCCGACAGCGATCCGGCGGACGAACGGACGTCCGGAGACGTCGACGCGGTCGAATCCTACGAGGGCGTCACCTACGCGGAACGCGACGCGGGGGAAATGAAACTCGACCTCTTTGTCCCCGAAACCGACGCCCCGCCGCTGGTCGTCTACGTCCACGGCGGCGGGTGGGCCTACGCGACGCGTGCGAACACTCCTGATCTGGAGCGATACGCAGCCGAGTGGGGGTTTGCCTTCGCGAGTGTGAGCTACCGGTTGGCCCCGATTCCGGACGACTCGCCGTTCGATCCCGCCCCCGATAACCCGACGCCACGGGGCATCTTCCCGGCCCAGATCCTCGACGTGAAGGCTGCCATCAGGTGGTTGCGCGCCAACGCCGAGGCGTACGGGTTCGATGCCGACGACGTGGGGGTCTGGGGAGCGTCTGCTGGCGGTCACCTGGCGGCTCTCGCCGGGACGCTCGAAGACGTTTCAGCTCTCGGTAGCGACGTCTACCCTGCCGAGACCGTCGAAAAGCGCGTGGCAGCTGACCACTCCGGGCGCGTCCAGGCCGTCGTCGACTGGTACGGTGTCAGCGACCTCCGCGAACTCGACGGTGCTGGCCTCGAATCGCTCCTGCTGGGCGGCCCCGTGTCCGATAACCCCGAGAAAGCGCGGCTAGGGAGTCCGATTTCCCACGTCTCGGCGACGACACCACCGTTTCTCGTGATGCACGGCCGGGCCGACGAGGTGGTCCCGGTCGCCCAGACCGAACTGCTCGCCGAAGCTCTCGCCGACGCCCACGTCGACGCGACCGTGTACGCACTCCAGGATCTGGGTCACGTCTTCGGCGCTGACAGCGAGCGCTCGGCGATGGAGCGACTCACGGGATCGCCACGGCCCGCACAATCGGTGACGGCGACCGCCCACTTCCCGGAAGGTGAATCGGGTGGTGGGCTCGCAGGTGTTCCGCCCGCCGATCCTGCTGCGATCGAGCGGTTCCTGGACCGAACGATCAGGACCGAAAATCCGGAATAGTGGGACTTCTCACCCGGTTCTGACAGCCTGACTTGTAAAGCCTTAATATCTACCGCTCTGCACAACCTGCCCGCATGCTATCCAATACTGCGTTCGAGCGTGTCGAGACGGTACCGCTTTTCGTCGACCAGTTCGTCGCCTCCTGGGAGTCCGCGATCGAGTCGATCATCGCGGAACTCCCCGGGATCGTCGGTGCGATACTCATTCTGGTCATCGGAGTGCTGTTGGGACGAGCGCTCGGCAGAGTGGCCGAACGACTCGGTCGTCGGGCCGGGCTGACGGAACTGTTCGCCGACTCGGCGATCGAACCACTCTTCGGCGAAGACGGTACCATGGCAGGTGCAGTCGGCGTCGTCGTGCAGTACTATGTGATCGTCTTCGCCGCGTTCATCGCGGTCCGGTACGTCGGCTTTGCGATCCTCGAGGAGTGGCTCCGGGCACTGGTCGAGTACCTCCCACGGGCGCTCGCCGGCGTCGGTATCCTCTTGGTCGGGATCGTCGTCGCGGAGTACGCTGCGACCCAGACGGCCGAATCCGAGGCAGTCCGGGGAAGCGAGTACGGCGCGTGGGTGACCGCCGCTGTCAGGGCCCTCCTGTATTTCTTCGTCGCGGTCATCGGGCTGGATATGCTCCGGATTAACCTCGATATCGTCTATCTCACTGTTGAAGGGCTAACCTCGGCGATCGGCCTCGGGATCACGGCCGCGATCGCGCTCGCTGTCGGCGTCGCCGTCGGCTACGCCGCCAAAGAATACGCCGAGGAGCGGCCGGGAAGCGACGGATAACCGGTTTGGCTACTCTTTCGGTCGGCTGTGGATACCTGTGTGGGCTATCCGAGGTGGAGGTCGGCAAAATCGAGGATCGCGTCCCAGTACCCCTGGTTCAGGGTGTGTTCCGTCTCACGGCGATACTGCGCCAGCGTGCCGACCGTCCCCGCCGTCACCTTGTCGTCGCCGTACAGTAATCCGTCGCCGACGAGGCCGTCTTCCCCCAGGAGGTCGTAGACGGGATCGGCCGCCCGAATCGAGTCGAGCGCGCGGCCGGGGTTCGTCCAGTAGTCCCGGGTACCTTCGGTGTCGAGTAACGGCCTCGGGGCGACTAGAGCCACCAGCAGGTGCTGATCGACCGGGAGTCGCTCCGGTCGACCGCCGAACGCGGGAAACAGGTCGTTGAACCAGTGTGGGAAGGCCTCCGTGATCGCGGCGACGGTCTCCTGATCGTTGTCCCGGGCCGGCGTGACGCCGCCGGTCCCCGACTGATGGGGGACCACCAGATCGATGCGCTCGTCGAACGCCCCAGCGAGGAGCGCGGCCTTGCCGAGTCGGGAATGGCCGATGACGGCGATCCCGTCGTCACGAACCCGGGGGTTCTCCAGCAGGGCGTCGACGCCCCGTCGGAGGCCCCACGCCCACGCTGCGATCGTGCCCCATCGCGTCGGTGCCGGTCCGGGCAGGTCGGCATAGTACGGCTGGATCCCTTCGGTCGGGTCGTCACGATCCGGACCGATATCAGCCGGGTGGAAGGTGGCGAGGCCGTAGCCCCGCTCGATCAACTGCTCGACACACCAGTACTCGCTTGCCACACCACGGTCCTCAACGCCGAATTCGGCCGCTGTGTCGGTGATCGTCACCGCCGGATCGTCGATGATCGCGTGATTGCCGCCGTTGTTCAGGCCCAGAAACACCGGAACCGAATCTCGATCGGCCGGGGTAAACACGGCCAACTCGATCGTCGGCGCGTCGGCCGGGAGGTCGGTGAAATAAATCGTGCGTTCTTCGAGGGTCGCCCGTCCATCGAGCACCGCCGTCGACTGTCCCGTCCCGATCTCGATCGCCGGCGCGTCGGGTGCGTACCCGTAGACGTAGTGTTCGAACGCCCGCTGAATCTCCGGACGACGGCGGACGTCCCATTCATCGGCCGTTTCGACGGCCGTACCGTCGAAAGCGACCAGTGGATCCGGAAGCGCCGACCGGGCGGGAATCGCCGATGGAGTCGGAACATCAGCGGGGGCAGTCGTCTGGTCCATGCCGGCGGGGCGAACGCGGAGCGTGTAAAACTATTCCTCGATCCGGAACGTCCGACGAGTGTCCCGTTCGCCGACGACTGCGTCGACCTCGACGAGACCCCGATCGGTGAAAATACGCTTCCAGTCGCGATGATAGAGCGGGATATCCTCGGAGACGTAGGTCACGTCGTGCTCGTCAGTTCCGTCGCGGTCCCCTTCGTTTTCGACAGTGATGAGGAGGTCGTCGGTGATTCTGACCAGTTCGTCAAACACCCACGCCGATTCCGGGTGGATATGCTGGAGCGTCTCGACGGCGAAGACGGCGTCGAATCGCCCGTCTGTCATGTCACCGATCACTGCTTCGATCATATCGTGGTGAAACGTTCCCCGCGTCGCGAGTTCGGGATACGTCTCCCTCATTACGTCGAACGCGTCGTCGTTGACCTCGATGCCAGTCAGATCGGTGTATCCGTGTTCCAGCAAATGCGCGAGATGACGGCCCGAGCTACACCCGAGTTCGAGGATTGATGGGTCCGGCCCGAGGTACTGATCGAGAGTCTTCCGAATCGCCTCGCTCGTCTCGTTCGGGCCGTAGTACGCGTAATATTCGGGGGAGTACTCGCCGGACCGGTCGGCCCACTCACGACGAACGATGTCTGGATCCACACCTCTATCTCGTGACCGGAACGTAAAGACCTACGGAACGACCGGTCGGCCGTTGTCTCCTGGGCGGACGTTCCATGCCGTCGACGAGCGATAGCGGACCGTCGATCCGGACGGCCCAGCCCGGAACGGCGGCCCGGCCTGATTCCCTGTTGTGAACCCCATCGAGCCGTTCCTGTTTTAAGCGTTCTGTACGGCCTGATTTGCGGTTTCCGTGTCGGTGGGTGGCTCTCCGGGCCCGGGACACACCACCGAATACGTCACTGTGCGTGACGCCGATGTCTCCATCGATACGCTCTCGCCGTCGGCCCGAACCTCGAAGCTAACAGTGGCGGTGTGGGTCTCGTTCCGTCTCCCGGTACACGTCAACGACATCGGAACGGTGAATCGGTCACCGACAGTCAGCAGCTGCCCGTCAATCGACGGGACATCGACCGACAGGCCCCGACCGGCATGGGCAACTGCGGTAAGACTGATCTCGACGGGCTGTACGAACCGATTCTCCACGTTCACAAGCGTCTCTTCGGTATTCGGATCGACAGAAATCGTGCGGTCCGGATACGACAAGGCGAGATATGCATCCTCGTCGCCGACGACGTCAACGCTTACCGTCCGGTCAGCCGTCGTGGCCTCGTATCCAAGTGTGCTGGCAGAGAAGTACAGCCCCGCGATCACTGCGATTCCAGCGATCAGCCAGCGTGAATCACTCATTGGCCACCTCCGGCGGTGCGCTGTTCACCCCGAGTCGCATTCGTCGTGACAGATGAAAGTGGGCGCTTGATGAGACGAGAAACACCACGATAAGGAACGCTGTCCAGGCCACGGATGGAACCGTGGCGAACGGGCCGATGCCGAGCCACGATAACGCGATCACGACGCTACCGAGGACGCTTACGCTGAGATAGTAGGCGCTCCAGGGCAGCTCGTACCTGTCGACGAGTTCAAGGTAAATGTCCAGGCGCTGTGCAGCATCCGTCAGTGAGATATCACCCGTCCGTCGATCAAACTCGACCACACCCTTTTCGTCGAGTTTTGGCAGGTGAAACTGCTGTAACGATGTGTAGACGCTCTTTCGCTCCGATGACGTGACTTCGTTAGTCGTTCCGTGCTCCCAAGCTGCCACCTGTTCGGCGACATCGCTTAACGTCGCGTCCTCCCCGTTCTGTTTGAGGTAGTGCAACGTATAGCGCCGCCGTCGGTTGCTAAGTACCTCGAAGGCTTCGTCGCGGGTAAATTCCGCGGCGTCTTCGTTAGTCGGTCCGATACTCGGTCCTGCCGTCTGTCTGTCCCCCGGTTTTGACATAGCGTTCCCACCCCCATCGATGTGATTCGCCTGCGATACAGGTCGACACTGTTTTGGTCAATATATAAAACTTAGTGATGGATTAATCGTTATCCGGTACTGCAGCAGCATACCCGCTTTGGGGATCGATGTTGGAGCGGCTGTGGTACAATCCGGAGTAACAGGGCTCGAACCGCCGTCTCGTCGCCATCAATCGACCATTTCGATCCGCTGGCAACGCTTCAACGGGCGGTTGTCAGCCACAGGTAGCCATTGACCGAGTGGCCTTCAGTTCAATTCATCGTAGAACATTCTCGAACGGTCGTTGTCAAACCTTCAACTGGCTTGATACAATGTGGGTGGGGCCACTATGCGAGAGCAAGCACGCTCACCATGACGGTTTGTCGTGTATCGCCTGGGGGTGGGCGTGTGGAGGGAGAAAAACCATGGAACGACGAAAGTTTCTGATCGGAATGGGATCGCTCGCCGCCGGTTCGGCGGCTGCAATGGGGACGAGTGCGTTCACCAGCACATCCGCGAACCGACAGCTCTCCGTACAGGTGGCCAACGATGCGGCCGCGTACATGGGGTTGTCGGCCGTCGACGGGTCGCCGAACTCGGCGTACGTGAGCCAGGATGGATCGAACGGTGAACTCGCGATCGAGGTCGCCGATACGAGTGCAGGCGGCAGTGGGGTGAACCTCAACTCGCACACGCGCATTGATGATCTGTTCGAAGTCACGAATCAGGGTACCCAGCCTGTGTACGTGTTCGTCCGACTGACTGGCAATGGGTCGAAGACGAACGCGTACTTCTACGACTCCGATAACCCGAAGATGGCGCTCTCGCCGGATTACGGGAAACCCGGAGCGTACGCGGATCAGGGAGACGCCGACTCGCTCGGACCGAACCCCAAGGACATCAAACGGTCCGCGGCCAAACTCGAACCGGGGGAATCGATGGCCGTCGGGCTGGACGTCGAAGCGCTGGATACCGGGACGAAATTCGCCGCCGCGGGCGGGCTGCAGGTCAATGCCGTCGCCGAGAAGGACGCCGTCCCGGGACAACCGTATGATCCCTGAGGCGGTGTCCGACACGGAGTGTACTGATCAGCAATCGAAGACAACCATAGATACCAACGGATGAAACGACGAAACCTACTCTCAGCACTCGGCGCGCTCGCCGCCGGTGGGGCTGTGGCAACCGGCACGGGGGCGTTCACCGCGACCACCGCGGATCGGCAGTTCTCGGTGTCCGTCGCGGGGGATTCGAACGCCTTCCTCGGCCTCAGCCCGACGTCCGGGCCCAACGGTGCGTATGCGGACGGAGCGGACGACGGCGAGCTCGAGTTGGACTTCACCGAGGACAACGAGAACATCGGCAGTGGAATCGCGGGGGGAAACGGCATCAATTCGAACTCGATCACCCACTTCGACGACGTCTTCGAGGTCCAAAACCAGGGCACTCAGGAGGTCATCGTGTCGGTAACGCCGATCGGCTTCTTCGAAGCCGACAACGGCAACGCGATGTTCGTCCTGCTGGTGCCACCGGTTTGGGCATTCAACAAGTGGAATCTCACGAAAATGAAACTCGACGTTGGGGAGACTGCGAAGTTCGGTGTCATCGCTGCCAGTTCCAGTGAGTTCCCGCCGGGTCTCGCCATGAACGACGAGCTGACAATCACCGCGGAGGCACTCTGACATGACGGACGAACTATCCGTAGAGGCGTACTTCAGGGCGTCAGAACAGTACGATGCGGAAGACGTGACCGAGATCCCGGAGGATGTCCGTGAAGACATAAACGCAACACTGCGAGCGCTTGAGTCGAACGAAAACTGACGGATGGCAGTGCAAGTCGGGTATGCGGCCCGGCTCCACTGTTCGATCGATGGTGGGGCTGTCGTAGTTGGCGAAGGGATGATGAACCCGTTCGTCTTGGGGGCCAGCCGAACCGTCGCTCAGTTGGGGGACTGAGTAATCGGTTACAGTGGCCCGAACGAGCGGATTTTTGTCTCCAGATAGAGTGACTGTAACAGACGTCTAGTGGTGGCTTTCGGCTGCGTGTACGCTCGAATCGCCGGAACGTTCATTTCTCCCGGTGGTCTTACGGTCGGATATGCAGGTGTCTTGGAAGTTGTTCGCGACGCTGCGGGAGGCTGCTGGGGAATCCGAGATTGAGATTGAGATTGCCGACAGCGCGACGGTCGCCGACGCACTCGAGGTGCTCCTCGCCAAGCATCCCGTTGTCGAGACCGAAGCGGTCGATGGCGATGAACTCTATTCCCATATTAGCGTCGTCCACGATGGGGTCCGCGTCGAGGAACCACTGACATCAGACCGAGAGGTCTCCGTAAACGACGAACTCGCGCTGTTGCCCCCGCTAAGCGGCGGATGAGGACGGGAGCATCGCCGGGCGGCAATCAATGTGGCTCCGGAACCTACAATATTCCAGCGACCGATTCGTGCAGCATGACCGAAGCGTTCACGCACGTCGACGATGGAGCCGCCGATATGGTGGACGTCGGCGACAAACCCGCTTCCAAGCGTCGGGCGGTCGCTGAAGGCGAGATCGCACTGACCCCTTCGACTATCGAAGCGATCCGTGCGGACGAGATCGGCAAGGGGAACGTCCTCGCGACCGCACGCGTCGGGGCGATCCAGGCCGTCAAGCACACCTGGGAGACAATCCCGCTGTGCCACCAGATTCCGATCACGAACGTGACAACGGACTTCACTGTCGGCGAGGACGCGGTACAACTCCGGGTAACTGTCGAGACGATCGGGCAGACTGGGTGTGAGATGGAGGCCCTAGAGGGCGTCACCACGGGTCTGAACGTCGTCTGGGACATGGTCAAGGCCGCTGAAAAGGACGACGACGGATCCTATCCTGAGACGGCGATCCGAGACGTAACTGTTGTCGAAAAGACAGTCCAACAAGCAAGTGAGTCAGAGTAACCAGTATTGGGGTTGATCGCTGCGCCAGGATGGCAGATTCTTTGTGAGGTCACCAGCGCGTCGAGAACTGCCGCCGTCCGAGCCGACAGTCTACGGTGGCCACGGTGTGGCGAAGATGTTCGCTGCAAGGTATTTCATGATGAGTCTCGTGGATTCGCCCATGTCGGGAGCGATGGGAGACGATACAGCGGTCGATCCGGACGTGATTGCCCGCCGGGTGCGTGATCGTGCCGAGCAGACGAAACGTCGACAGGTGTCCGTCGCGGCCGCAAAACTCGACGGAAACCATCACGAAGAACTGGAAGCGCTCAGTGAGCAATTGACCGGCCGGCTTCTCGCGGGGCCGCTGGTTGCCCTCGAGGTGGCCGCCGACCGGGACGATCCAGCACTCGCAGGGGACGTGGCGACGTTGTTCGGTGTCGACCGCTGTGCGGAAACAATGGAGGCGACTGGTGACGACATCCAAAAGCAGGTCACATCACTCGAGCATTAAGTATCGCAGTGTCGCGTGGTTATTGTCCGTGACTTGATTGGATGGTCGTGTCGGACTGGTTATTTGACCCGTCCAGGAACCCTTCCAGGAGATTGTGTTGGGCGGCCGCCAGATGTTCGGTGAACGTCGGCGTCGCGACGTCAAGTTCCGTTGCGACCGCTTCAGCAGTGGCGTTCCGTGGATATTCGAAGTAACCCATTTCGTATGCAGTCTCTAAGACTTCCCGTTGGCGGGCCGTCAATTCGCCAGGATCAGTGACCCATAGCGGCCCCGATTCGCTCTCCGGCGGGGCTCGGACGAGTGTTCCCACCTGGACGCCATCACGGGATTCTCGAAGTGTTGAGACAATGGCTCTGATGCCATCGAGATCGGCGGCAAGGACGGTCACGAACAGCGTTCCGTCGACGACCTGTACGTCTCGAACGGTACAGCCCTCTCGCTCGATACATTCACAAGCACAGCCCTGGCCACGGGATCGCGCCAGCCGATAGATCGTCCGGCGATCATCCTGAAAGATCGCTGTGGCGTCACCCAGCGTGTCCGGACAATCGCCCTCGCGGACAGTGAACTCGTCGTGGACCCGCCCATCCTCGTCCGGGACGGCGCTCCGTGACACCGATGCCACTGGTCCACAGTCCCGGGACACAGCCGCGACGTCACACTGGGGTGGTTCCTCGATGACGAGTTTCGCCCGAATACCCTCCATTGGTGTACATACGGGCGGTGGATCCGTAACCTGTTTGGGCCGAACTGGTTCGGCTCTGCTCCCGCAGAGAGACTTAAAGGTCGTCCCGAATATATTTTACAAACTTTCAACATAAAACCCCTCAGCGTTGAGGGTCTACCTCTTTGGAGAGTGTCCATCTTTATCTAGGGGACCGGCGTCTTCACCCGACCAACCCCGGTGGTCGGCCGTGGGACGCGTCAGTACACAGTGATCACTATGAGACGGTCCACACTCGTCATCGCCATCGTGGTGCTCGCCGTTCTCCTGCCGATGTGGTTCGTGGCGCTACACGGCGAGCCCCCGTCAGAAGAGATCGCGATCGATCAGAGCGTCTCCGATATGAAACCATTGGAGGGGCTGATCGATACGCCGAACAAACTATCGCCGAGTCAGGTCGGGGTGATCGTCTGGATCGCGCTGTTCGCACTGGTTGGTGTCCTGGCCGGGGCTCATCAGTTCATGAACCGGGCAGTGAGACGATCGAAGCCGGGTGATTCCCCCTCGGTCCCGGACCGAATACTCCCCTGGTTCGAGACTGAGGACCGCTGGCTCGTCGCCTACGAGGATGCCCCGGACTCGATCGCGGGGCTGATCGCGATGGCCGGCCTGACGGTACTGGCTATCGCCTTTGGGGCGTTGTTCACCGGCGAGTACCTCACGCTGGCCAGGACGCAGTACTTCGGGCTGTACGCGACCGGGCTGTTCACCTCGTTGGCGCTGCTCACGGTCGCCTACTACGCCTGGTTCATGCCTCACGTCGCCGTCGCCGAACGGAGGGGTCACGGTGAGTGAGGATTGCCCCTGTGAGCACGACGGTGAGGAGTCCGGCCCCGTTCGACCGAGCATCTTCGACGACGACCGGGCGGAACTTCAGCGGCGTGACATCGCCAAGCTCCTGGCGACCGCGGGCGGTCTCACGGCGCTTGCGAGTCTGGCCGCGCCGCTCGCCGGCCTCCAGCAGGTCTTCCAGCGGACCTACACCGGCCCGATCTACGGCGACGGGATCCCGCTGGTCGACGGCGAGGGCAACCGAATCACGCCGGATCGCTTGGCTGAAGGCGAACAGCTAACCGTCTTTCCCGAGCCGCGGCCGGGGATCGGTGACGCGCCGACGCTGTTGGTTCGATTCCCTGAGACGGACTACGGCGACGGGACGGAACTTGCCTATACTGTCGAGGGTTACGCCGCGTACTCGAAGATCTGTACGCACGCGGGCTGTACCGTCTCGGATCGGGAAGACGATACGCTCGTCTGCCCGTGTCACTACGGGAAGTTCGATCCGAAGAACGGTGCGGTAGTGACCGGTGGCCCGCCGCCACGGGCCTTACCCCAGCTTCCAATCACGCTCGCCAGCGAGGGACACTTGATCGCAACAGCCGACTTCGACGGGCACGTCGGCGCGGGGGGTGAGTGATGTCCCGCAGCCAACGCGTCTATGCGTGGTTCGACGACCGCCTCGACTTGGACGAGGCCGAGAAGTTCCTCGGGAAGGCCTTCCCCGCCGAGGACTCGTTCCTGCTCGGCGAGGTCGCGCTGTTCTCCTTTATGATGCTCGTGCTGACCGGGATCTTCCTCGGCTTCTTCTACGAGCCCTCGACGACTGAAATGACCTACGAGGGTAGCGTCGCCCAGTTCCAGGGCGAGGACCTGCCGGCCGCGTTCGGCAGCGTACTCCAGCTAACCTACGACGTTCCCTTCGGTATGTTCATCCGCCGGTTCCACCACTGGGCGGCCCACCTGTTCGTCGCCTCGATCGGCCTGCACATGCTGCGGGTGTTCTTCCACGGGGCCTACCGCAACCCGCGTGAGATCAACTGGGTCGTCGGCACGACGCTGGCGATTCTGGCGATGGGTGCGGCCTACACCGGCTACGCCCTGCCCTTTGACGAGTTCGCTTCGACGGCGACCGGGATCGGGTACAACATCGCGGGCTCGATCCCGATTCTGGGCGACCCGATCGCGTCGATCGTCTTCGGCGGGGACTTCCCTTCCAGCGCGACGATCCCGCGGCTATACTTCCTGCACGTCTTCGTCATTCCCATCCTGATCGCTGGCGGCCTGGCAGTCCACATGGGCCTGCTGGTCAGACAGAAACACACCGAGGCCCAGCGTGACGCCGATGTCGAACCCGTCGCGGCGTCCTCCGGGCAGGTGAACGACGACCGCGACACCGTCGACAGCGAGGACGACAGCGTCGTCGTCGGGCTGCCGGCGTTCCCCAATCAAGCGGCGGTCAGCGCCGTCGTGTTCTTCGTGACGCTGGCGACGCTGTCGGCGCTGGCAGGGTTCCTGCCCGTCCACAACATCGCCGAGTACGGACCCAACAACCCCGCTGGCACGCCCGCGTTGATCATGCCAGACTGGTTTTTCATGTGGCTCTATGGCTTCCTGAAGGTGCTCCCATCGTCGCTGGGCTTTCACCTGGGTCCGATCGAGATCAGCGCGGAGTTCCTCGGCGGGGTCGCGCTGCCGTCGCTGGTCTTCCTGGCGGTGTTTGCCTGGCCGTTCATCGACCGCCGGCGGGACAGCGTTCACTTCACGGCCGACCCCTTCGAGCGGCCGGTCCAGACTGGCGTCGGCGTCGCCGGCGTCGTCTTCATCATGATCGCCTCGATCGCGGGCATGAACAACCTGCTCGCGGAGGCCCTCGGCGTCTCGACCGGGGTCGTCAACCTCCCGCTCCTGCTCGCGATGGTGATCGGCCCCGTCGTCGCGTTCGGCGTCGTCCATTGGACGATCAGCCACGAGCGCGAGGACGCCACTGTGACGGACGGGGCGCAAGACCGGGAGGATCCAGCGGAGGTGCCCGACGATGAGTGAGCGCCTCCCCGCACTGTCCGGCTGGATGTATCGACGCGTGGATACGGCGAGTAAGCTCCTCGGCCTGGCAGTGGTCGCCGCGGCCCTCGAAGTTGGGCCGATGACTGCTGCCGGAGTGACACTTGCCGTGATCGGCGCAACGCTCGCGACAGCAACCGTTTTCATCGACAGCCAATGAGTAACTCAGAACACACCGACGACAGTACAGACGGCCTCTCGCGCCGCGACTTCCTGCTGGGTGCCGGCGCGGCCGGCGTGGTCGGCGCGACCGGTTTGAGCGTCGCCGACCGGGCACTCGACGGTCTCCAGGCCGTTGACGATCCCATCGGCAGCTATCCCTACCGCGACTGGGAGGACTTCTACCGCGAGGAGTGGGACTGGGATTCGGTCGCCCGGTCGACGCACTCGGTCAACTGCACCGGGTCGTGTTCGTGGGACGTCTACGTCAAGAACGGCCAGGTCTGGCGCGAACAACAGGCCAACGACTACCCGACCTTCGACGAGAGCCTCCCCGATCCCAACCCCCGGGGCTGCCAGAAGGGGGCCTGTTACAACGACTACGTCGACGCCGAACAGCGCGTCCAGTACCCCATGCGCCGCACCGGCGAGCGCGGGGCCGGCGAGTGGGAGCGCATCTCCTGGGACGAGGCGCTGACCGAGATCGCCGAGCACGTCATCGAGGAGGTCCAGGCGGGCCGATACGACGCCATCAGCGGCTTCACGCCGATCCCGGCGATGAGTCCCGTGAGCTTCGCCTCGGGGACGCGGCTGGTCAACCTGCTCGGCGGCGTCTCCCATTCGTTCTACGACTGGTACTCGGACCTGCCGCCGGGCCAGCCGATTACCTGGGGCCACCAGACCGACAACGCCGAGAGCGCCGACTGGCACAACGCCGAGTACATCATCGCGTGGGGGTCAAACATCAACGTCACGCGCATCCCCGACGCGAAGTACTTCCTCGACGCGGGCTACGAGGGCGCAAAGCGGGTCGGCGTCTTCTCCGATTACTCCCAGACGGCGATCCACACCGACGAGTGGATCGCGCCCGATCCCGGTACCGACACCGCGCTGGCGCTTGGGATGGCTCGCACCATCGTCGAGGAGGAGCTCTACGACCAGGAACACCTCAAAGAGCAGTCGGACATGCCGCTGCTCGTCCGGAATGACACGGGCAAGTTCCTCCGGGCGAGCGAGGTCCCCGGCCTCTCGGTTGCAGCCGACGAACCCGAGAAGGTCATGGTCATGCAGGACGCGGACGGCAACCTCCGTGCTGCACCGGGGTCGCTCGGTGAACGCGAGGCCAAGTACGACGACTCCCTGTCGATCGAACTCGATTTCGACCCGCAACTGGCCGTCGAGGACACCGTCGGGACGACCGACGGCGAGGTGGCCGTCACGTCGGTCTGGAACAACCTCCGGGAGGAGCTGGCCAACTACACCCCCGAATACGTCCACGAGGAGACCGGCGTCGGGAAGGAGACTCACCAGAAGATCGCCCGGGAGTTCGCCGACGTCGACCGCGGGAAGATCATCCACGGCAAGGGCGTCAACGACTGGTACCACAACGACCTGGGCAACCGCGCGATCCAGCTGCTCGTCACGTTGACGGGCCACATCGGGCGGAACGGCACCGGCGTCGACCACTACGTCGGCCAGGAGAAGATCTGGACGTTCAACGGCTGGAAGACCCTCTCGTTCCCGACCGGTTCCGTCCGGGGCGTCCCGACGACGCTGTGGACCTACTACCACGCGGGCATCCTGAAGAATACCGACGCCGAGACCCGCCGGAAGATCGAGGAAGCCGTCGAGAAGGACTGGATGCCCGTCTACCCCGAGGAGCGCGAGGACGGTACCCGACCCGATCCCTCGACGATGTTCGTCTGGCGGGGTAACTTCTTCAACCAGGCGAAGGGCAACGTCGCCGTCGAGGAGGTCCTGTGGGACAAACTCGACCTCGTCGTGGACATCAACTTCCGGCTGGACTCGACAGCGCTGTACGCCGACATCGTCCTGCCGGCCGCGAGCCACTACGAGAAACACGACCTCAACATGACGGACATGCACACCTACGTGCATCCGTTCACGCCCGCGGTCGAACCGCTGGGCGAGTCCAAATCCGACTGGCAGATCTTCAAGGAACTCGCGGCGAAGATCCAAGAGATCGCCCGCGAGCGGGACATCGACCCGATCGACGACAGGAAATTCGACCGCCAGATCGATCTCCAGTCGGTCTATGAGGACTACGTCCGGGACTGGGTGAGCGACGAGGACGGGGCCCTGGCGGAAGACCGTGCGGCCTGTGAGGCCATCCTCGAACACTCGACCGAAAGCAATCCAGACGACGGCGGCGAGATCACCTTCGCCGACACCGTCGACCAGCCCCAGCGCTTCGAGGCAGCCGGTGACCACTGGACCTCCGACATCGAGGACGGCACGGCCTACGCCCCCTGGAAGGACTTTGTCCAGGACAAGGAGCCCTGGCCAACCCTGACGGGTCGCCAGCAGTACTACATCGACCACGATTGGTTCCTCGACGTCGACGAGCAACTCCCGACGCACAAGCGCCCGGTCGAAACGAACGATCAGAGCGAGTATCCGCTGCGGTACAACACGCCCCACGGCCGGTGGTCGATCCACTCGACGTGGCGCGACAGCGAGAAGATGCTCCAGTTGAACCGGGGCGAGCCCGTGGTGTTCATCCACCCCGAGGACGCCCAGCATCGCGGGATCGAGGACGGCGACACGGTCGAGATCTACAACGATCTGGCGACGATCGAGGCCAACGCCAAAATCTACCCGGCCAGCGAACCCGGGACCGTCCGGCACTACTTCGCCTGGGAGAAGTACCAGTACCCCAGCCGCGACAACTTCAACTCGCTGATCCCGATGTACATGAAACCAACCCAGCTCGTCCAGTATCCCGAGGATTCGGGCGAGCACCTCCACTTCTTCCCCAACTACTGGGGACCGACCGGAGTCAACAGCGACGTCCGCTGTGATATCAGGCCAAAGGAAGGGGGTGGTGACTGATGGCCCACGACGACGTCGACATCGCGGAGGGGGTCGACCACCAGGTCGCGATGGTAATGGACCTCAACAAGTGCATCGGGTGTCAGACCTGCACGGTCGCCTGCGAGACGCTGTGGACCGAGCGGGAGGGCACCGAGTACATGTACTGGAACAACGTCGAGACCCGCCCCGGATCTGGCTACCCACGCGACTGGGAGGAGAAAGGCGGTGGGTGGGAATCCGCGGAGCACAACCAGCGCTCCGTGGGCGAGATCCCCTCCCAGCAGGATTACGGCGAGGACTGGGAGTTCGACCACGAAGGGATCCTCAAGGAGGGCGCCGAGAAGGCCCTCGAACCCGAGAACGTCGATCCCGAGTGGGGGCCCAACTGGGACGAGGACCAGGGGGCCGGCGAGCATCCCAACAGCTACCACTTCTACATGCCCCGGATCTGCAACCACTGCACCCACCCATCCTGCGTGGAGGCCTGCCCCCGGAAGGCCATCTACAAGCGCGAGGAGGACGGCGTCGTCCTGGTCGACCAGGAGCGCTGTCGGGGTTACCGCTACTGCGTCGAGGGGTGTCCCTACAAGAAGGTCTACTACAACGCCGTGACGAAGCGCAGCGAGAAGTGCGTCTTCTGCTACCCGCGCATCGAGGGCGAGGGGCCCGACGACGAAGTCCACCCGCCGGCCTGCGCCGATCAGTGTACCACCCAGCTCCGTCTGGTCGGCTACCTCGACGATCAGGACGGGCCGATCTACAAGCTCGTCGAGCAATACGAGGTCGCACTCCCGCTGCATCCGGAATACAGTACCTCGCCGAACGTCTACTACATCCCGCCGACTGCGCCGCCACAGCACAGCGAGGACGGCGAGACGGTCGACGTCGAGCGCATTCCGCGGTCGTACCTCGAAGAGCTGTTCGGCGAGCAGGTTAACGACGCCCTGGACACGATCGAGCGCGAGCGCGCGAAGGTCGAACGCGGCGGCCACAGCGAACTCATGGAGATCCTCCAGGACAAGAACCCGGCCCAGCAGTACAGATTGGAGGTGTTTTCCGATGACTGAGATCGTTAGGGGAGGTCGACCGCTGCTCGTCGCCGGTCTCCTTGCGGGCTTGCTGGTCGCGAGTGCTGCGCTCGCGCCGCTGATCGCCGACGCCAGGCCCGCCCGCGAGATTCCCGTCGAGAACGTCGAGAACTCGCTGGCCGACCCTGGCGCTGACGGGTGGGGCGAGGTCCCGGCGGCGACGGTCCCGCTTGCGAGCGCACCGAGCAGCGTCCCGAACGCCGACGACACGACGGTCCGCGAGGTCGAGGTCGAAGCGGCACGGACAGATGGCAAGCTGTTCGTCCGCTTGCGCTGGGCTGATCCGAGCGCGGATCGATCGGCGAGTTCCCCGCGTGCGTTCGCCGACATGGCAGCGATACAGTTCCCCGTCAACGCGACCACGCAGCCGGCGATTGCGATGGGGAGCGAGCGGAATCTGGTGAACGTCTGGCAGTGGTCGGCGACCGACACCACCCAGGAACTGCTCGCCGGCGGCCCCGGTACGACGACGATTTTCGAGCAGCCCGCGGTCAGCACGGAATCGACCCGGAGTGACGTTGGCGAGGGCGAGGGCTGGAGCGTCGTCTTCGCGCGGGATCTGAATGCGTCAGTGGACAACCGGACGGCACTCGACGCTGACGCCGATCTGAGCGTCGCTCTCGGCATCTGGAACGGCGAGAACAGCGAACGGGCCGGCCAGAAGGCCGTCAGCGAGTGGTACTACTTCCCGTTCGGACCTGACGACGGGGGTACACCGTTCCAGACGGTCCTATGGGCGATTGCCGGCGCGGCGATCGCGCTGGTGATCGTCGTCACCGCACTCAGTGTCCGTCGAACCAACGAGGAGGGCAAACTGTGATGAGCCGGACTGATACTGGAGAGAAACCACCGCAAGGCGACCGCCTCGACCGGGAGGAAATCGCGGCGGATCCGGCAGCCAGAGGCGTCGTCTATCAGACACTCGCAACGGCGTTCGAACACCCGACCGAGGAACTCCACGCCGGCCTTCTCGCGGGCCAAGTGAAAAACGGCATGCAGGACGCCCTCGAGGCGACCGCACTTGACGTATCGGTGCCGGAATTTGCCCCCGCGGAAAGCTATGAGGAACTCAGTGCGCGATACAACCGTCTGTTCGCGCTCGGGTCGGCCGTCGTTACCGATCGGACGGACGGATCGGTCGACAAGGAAGGGCCGGCCGTCTCGCTGTACGAATCCAGCCATCGCGATGATGCGACGTGGCAGACGATCAACGTCGATCTGGCACGTGCCTACGAACACTACGGCCTCTCGGTCGACACCGAGGAGCGCGATCACCACGACAATCTCGGCCTCCAACTGGAGTTCGCGGGCTATCTCGCTCGCCGGGTGGCCCTCGGTGAGGCAGACGCCGGGGCCGCCCGCCGGGATTTCCTCGATCGCCATCTGACTGTGTTTGCGGGGTCGTTGCGGGACTCGCTGAACGATACTGACGTTGCCGGCGTGTATGCTGATCTGGCAACGCTGCTTGAACAGTTCGTCGTGGCCGACCATGCAGACTTGGCCGACCGATACGATGGCCCCTCCTCAACGGACCGGAGTGAGGTGAGCTTTTGATGAGCGGACGCGTCGCTACTCTCGGTTCGAACGGTGCCAAGACCCTGGACGGTGACTGGCTCGACGATATCGACCGAGAAGTACTGGCGCTGCCGGCTGTGATCGCGGCTGGGACGCTGTTCGTCAGTCGGGTCGCTATCAACGCCCGGGCGGAGGTTCCGATTGATCTTGTCGCACTCCAGGAGTGGCTTGTCCCACTTACGGCGATGGCATGTGCCGGATCGCTGCTCGCAATCGCTGTGGTTCACGGCAAGCCATTCGAGATGCTGGGGCTGGCGTTCGTCGGCGTCTTCGGCGTGGCCGGCACCGTCGCGCGTCCAGCGTACACGCCTACCGTCGTCGCGATTGTCGTTGGGACGCCGATCGCGCTCGGCGATCGACTCCGGACTGACGAGGGCGTTCGCGTCGGGCCGGCTCTCGTCACTGGCGTCCTCCTTAGCGGCTTGGTCGCTTCACTGGCCGGAACGCTGGGAGTCGATGTGGCGCTCAGCCGGTCGCTCGGCTCCCAACTCACGCTAGTGGGCGTGGCCGGGACGCCGGTCTTCCTCGCTCGCGGTCGTGGGGACTGGCTCGTCGGCGCGGTCGGTGCCGGGCTGCTGGTCGCCCTGGGCGTGTTCACACCGTTTCTCCTCGGGGCGACCGGGCTCGTGGCCGGCGCAGTTGTCGGGGCGTCCGTTCCCGTGATGGCGCTCGCTGTCGGCGGGTTGACGACGACCGCAAGCGCCGCGTTGCGAACGCGCCATCGTCCGGCCCTGCTGGGGGCTGGCCTCCTCTTGTTCGCTGGGATCCCCGCAACGATACCGCGGGCACTGCCGTTCGCCCTCGCGTTGACACTACTGGTCGGATCAGTGTCAGGAGGTGTTGGGGATGACTGAGCGTGACGAAGAGACGCCGCCGGAACCCAGCCCCGGCCCGGAGGGGTATCACCCGGACGTGACAGTTAGCCGTGAAGATATCGAGTTAGGAGAGTCCGGCGAAGCCGACTTCGCGGCGGCGGACACGAACCCAGTTGCCGACGAGAGTGTCGACGGACTGCTTGCAGCACTCGAAGCGGCGGACGCGACTGAACGCCAACGGGCGACGCTGGCGCTTTCCGAACGCGAGCCGGGCGAGGATGCCCTCGATGCGCTTGCCGAGCGCGCAGCTGACGATCCCGAGGCGCTCGTCCGGCAGTTCGCCGTCGAAGCACTGGGTGATCTCGCGGAGACGACGCCGGATGCAGTCGTGGCCGCCCTTTCGGACGCCGACCCATGGGTTCGCGCGGAGGCGGTTGTCGCCCTCGACCACCTCGACCGGGAGGCACATGCTGAACGGATCGAGGCCGGCCTTGACGATGACCACCATGCCGTCCGCCGGAACGCCGTCATCTCGCTATGGAAAAGCCGGAGTGAGGACGCCTTGCCAGCGTTGCTCGCACTGGCCGACGACGAGTCTGATCGGGTCCGGGAGTGGGTCGCCGAGCTGCTGGGTCGGATCGACCATCCGGACGCCGAAGACGCTTTGAAAGAACTTCGAGCCGACGAGGAGTCGGTCGTTGCCAAGACCGCCGCGAACGCACTCGATGGCCCTGACGCGACGCCAGGCCCGCCAGGCGGAACGGCTCCGGACGGGACTAACCCAGCTAGTTCGAAGGATCAACCGCCACAGCTCTGAGCAGTAGATCAAGATACCGACCCGACCAACCCACGACTGCTGTCACCAATGACCACAGACACGATCGCAATGGCGGTTAGACAAACGATCGCGGATCTCACGGCCGACCAGGCGGAGAGTCCGGTCGAACTGCTGTTCGTCGGTGAGCACTCGGTCTGGCTTGTCGTCGCCCCCGATCGGATCGAAAGCGAGGAGGCCATCATCGACGTGTTCCGGGAAATTGAATCTATTCCGGGCGTCAAAACCCTCTACGTCGAACGAGACGACACAACCCGGGCAGCGCTTCCCTGAATCATATCGAACAGCGAAAACACCGTTGTCTTGTTGCAATACACTTCCTAACGGAAAATTAAAAACAATAGGTATTTGTATTTGATCTTTTATTAGCGGCTATGGAACAGCGACGACGACGACATGTCCTTGAACGTCTCGGTGTCCTTGGGATTACGGCTCTCGCGGGTTGTAATACCCTCTCTAGCGATACAACGAATACAGAGACGGACACTCGTTCAGACCACAATTCGAGTATCACTTCACAGCACACTGAAGGACGGTCTCCCACCGCGCCACCCACACCGCCGTCCACTCAAACCACGAAACTATCGGCTGGTGATGGCGACGCAGACGACTCCTTGGGCCAATCAGTGGCGGTGTCGGGAGACGGGTCAACAGTTGTCGTTGGGACCAACGCTGATGAAGATCCAAACGGGAGAGGTTCGGGGTCGGCATACGTGTATTCGAACGCTGGCGGGTCCTGGATCCAGGAAACAAAACTCGCCCCTACTGATGGCGATTTGGAGGACTGGTTCGGCATGTCAGTGACAATATCAGGTGACGGGTCGATAGCCATCATCGGGGCTCCTGGTGACGAGGATCCGAACGGCCCGACGGCGGGTTCGGCATACGTGTTTGCAAAGGCGGGTGAAGATTGGACCCGCGAAACGAAGCTCGCAGCCAGCGATGGCGATGCAGGGGATCGATTCGGCAGGTCGGTGGCGATATCCGGAGACGGATCGACGGCGATCATCGGGGCCTCCTGGGATGCGGATCCGAACGGGACCTCCGCAGGCGCAGCGTACGTATTTTCACAATCGAGTGGATCATGGTCGCAAGAAGCGAAACTGTCCGCCGACGATGGCGAACCAAAAGACGGGCTTGGGAATCCAGTGGCCACCTCACGTGATGGATCGGTCGCGATTGCCGGAACCTCCGGTGGAACCTCGGCGTACCTGTTTTCGAAAACAGGGGGATCCTGGACGCAAGAAGCCAAATTGGCCATTGACGATGGCAATGTCACAGGCGGGTTCGGCTGGTCAGTGACGGTAGCAGGTGACGGATCAACCGCCATCGTCGGGGTCCCTTTCGAGGAGGATATGCTCAATGATTCGGGGTCGGCATACGTCTTTTCGAAGACAGGCGGGTCCTGGACACAAGAAGCAAAGCTAGTGCCCTCCGATCGCGGTGCTGGTGACTTCTTTGGCAGGTCTGTCGCTATATCCGATAACAGCGCAATTGCGACCGTCAGTGCGACCACCGCCACGAAATCGGGCACATTCTCAAGCGGTTCGGCATACGTGTTTACTAAGGCTGATGGGGACTGGACCCAGGAAGCGAAACTGGCAGCCGACGATAGCGATACGGGAGACCAGCTCGGCTTCTCGATGGCACTGTCAGGTGACGGATCGACGGCCGTCGCTGGGGCACCTGGTGATGATGATCCCAACGGTGAGGATGCAGGGTCAGCCTACATATTCGAGTAACCAGTTTCACGGAGACCTCAAGTCGGTACCAAACGGCGACAGTGTGAACGGTGATCTCTACGTCAGTCGATCGCTGTAGCCCGGATTGTTCGCTCCTATCAATCGAGAAGCGTCGCATTCGGGGACGCCATTCCTGTTTTCTGATAGCATTCAATCCATCGTAACTCGTGAGTGAGTTGTGCTAATGGAGGTGGAAGGTGCTGCCCTCCAAACGGAGGAGTACCGTATTGAACATATTCGGGAAGGTTGCCACTATCCCTGAGTGAAACATATCGGTATGGCCAATACTGGTGACTGCTTCACCCGTGATTCCGCCGAGCCGTCTCTGCCCGTGGGAGGGGGCTGACGTGCGACCGACCGATATCGATCCGAGCGAGCGCCCGATCGTCCTCATCTGGGAGCTCACCCAGGCGTGTGATCTCGCCTGCAAACACTGCCGTGCCGAGGCCGAAGACCGCCGTCACCCCGACGAACTCACGACAGCGGAAGGAAAGCAGTTGCTCGCCGACGCGTCGGAATTCGGCGACGACCAACTTGTCGTCCTCTCCGGTGGGGACCCGCTCTACCGGGACGACGTCACCGAACTCGTCGAGTACGGAACTGACCAGGGACTCCGGATGACGCTGACGCCGAGTGGGACGGCCTCGCTGACGCCTGAACGCATCGACGCGCTGGCGGATGCCGGTCTCCGGCGGATGGCAGTCAGCCTGGACGGCCCGGATGCCGAATCACACGACGAGTTCCGCCAGGAAGCGGGGAGTTTCGAGCAGACGATCGCCGCTGCACGGACCGCTCGCGAGAAGGGGCTGCCGTTGCAGGTCAACACGACGGTCTGTGCGGAGACTGTCGACGAGCTGCCGGCGATCCGCGACCTGGTAGCTGATCTGGGCGCGGTGCTATGGTCGGTGTTCTTCCTCGTGCCGATCGGCCGCGGGACGGTACTCGATCCGATCTCGCCAGAGCGTGCCGAAGACGTGATGGAGTGGCTCGCTGGTGTCCAGCGAGACGCTGACTTCGGCATCAAGACGACCGAAGCGCCGCACTACCGACGAGTTGCGCTCCAACGACGGCAAGATAGAGCAGGTGGTCACCCGCCCATGGGGCAGCAGCGTCACTCATCAAGCGGGGATCGGTCGACGGGAATCACCGCCGGCAACGGCTTCGCGTTCGTCAGTCACACCGGCGAGGTGTTCCCGTCAGGCTTCCTCCCGCAGTCAGCCGGCAACGTCCGCGAGACGAGTGTCGTCGACATCTACCGCAACGGGGACCTCTTCGAGCGACTCCGGGATCCTGATGAACTCTCCGGGAAGTGTGGGGCCTGTGAGTTCCGATTCGTCTGTGGTGGCAGTCGCTCGCGAGCGTTCGCGACTACGGGCGATCCAATGGCGAGCGATCCACTCTGTGCGTACGTTCCCGAGGGCTACGACGGTGCGCTCCCCGATGGAGCTCCGGAAACCGCGGACTGAGGAACAGCGACGACATTGTTGTGTGCCCGCTTAAAACTGCCCCGTGGTACGTCGGTAGTGTTCAGATAAGCACCGAGCAAAGAGTTTGTTTCTCCTGCTTTTCAGCCGGATCCTGGCGGAATGAAAGGGCGAGCCAGTTTCGGGAACCCCGACGAAGCAAGCACTGCAGGCCGCAAAGCGGCCGAAGCGCACAGCGAGTCGCGGGACTGGAACTGGTGAGGGCTTTCAGAGTCGTCTCATTCCGGTCAATTCCTTATTTGAACACTACCGGTACGTCACTTCTTCGGCAACTTCGCGACGAATTTGCCCTCGCCCTGACACGCTACCTCGTAGTTGTCCGCGTCGAAGGCGTCGACTTCGGCCTGGAATTCATAAAACAGCGGTTTCGGTTCGTGGTCGTTGATGATTTCGAGGGACTCGCCACCCTCTAGGTCCTCGAATGCGTCGTGAATCTTCGGATGGCGCTCCGGCGGCGGCACGTCCCTGAGATCTAGCGTGGTTGCTGGCATACAGGCGTCTTCTGGGATGTGGCCGTGAAGCGATTCCCCCGAACATATTCCGCCGGTCGTCATCCGAGGACCTTGACCGGGTCGCCGACCGCGATCTCCGATTCCCTGTCGGACTTGGGAATCGACGCGATGAGCATCAGCGTGTAGTAGTGATCGAACGCGTCTTCGTCGGCCCAGTCGGGGAAGGTCTGCTCGCGCATTTCGACGAACCGTTCGCGGAACGCGGGCGTCGGCTCCCCGGTGTCGGGATCGCGTTCGGGAACGACACATCTCCCGCACGGCGTCACACCGTCGAACCGGACGTCGGCAGCCTCGAAAATGGGGGCCTCATCGCCGACAAAGCGGTCCTCCCAGAACGCGGGCACGCCGGAAACTTCGACGTTGGCCCGGAGTCTGCGGCGCACACTCTCGACTGTCAACTCGTCGAACCACGACGCGACTGCCTCTAGGGTCGCCGTGGAGACGACCGACGGCCCCATGTCCCGGCGGTCGACGAATCCCAGGGACTCGTCCCGGCGTAGCGTCAGGTCGGCCTCGAAAAACTCGCCGAACCACGACTCCGCCTGCCGACGATCATCCTCCACGTCGAGGTCGAACTCTCGTTGGTCGCCGGCAGGGGTTTCGACCGTCAATACACCGGTCGCCGTCTCGAAATCGGTCGTCAACTCGTGGATTCGATCGGTCCGCTTGCCGTTGAAGACCTCGCCGTCGGCGTCAAACAGTGCATACTCCCGGTCGTGCTCGAGCGTCCCTCCTTCGAGAACGTGAGCGGTTTCGACGTCGATCCCGTCGAGTCCCTTGACCGGGAATACGCGGAGTCGCTCGATCCGTGCCATCGCTTTTTTCTTGGAACGATCCGGGGAAAATCTTGGCGTCCTCGACGTTCAGGCGTGCCGGATCTCGACGTGGTACTCCTGTGGACCGACTTGCTCGGTCTCATGGGTGAACCCGCGGGCTTGAAGAACGTCGTACAGCGGCTCGGGCTCAAAGCTATTGATCAACAGGAACGATCCATCTTCTGAGAGCGTTGCCAGGCCGTCCATGATTGCCTCGAAAGGTTCGCCGTCGATCTCTCGGGCGTCGAGCGTTGCCTCGTGAGCGTCGGCGTGTTGCTCCATGGGGTTCCTTGTGGATTCCCCGGTATTCGCGTTCTCCCGAACTTGTTCGTCTCGCCACTCGGTCTGCGCTGGACCTATCGAGTGGTGCTACCTGTCCAGGTCTCGCGCTAGTATTCGACGCCGCACCATCCGAACATGTTCTGCTCAACTCCTTTCGATGTCCGTCGACGACGTTCGATAGAGGCACAGACTGATGTCATCTATCCCGGTCGCCACACGACGGCGCGTTCTCCAGGCCCTCGGAGTCGGCGGCGCCGCGGCCCTCGCCGGCTGTGGTGCGTCGAGCGACACCGACGACCAGCCTGCCGAGAATACGTCACCCACCGAACCACGCATGAACGATCCCCAGACGACAGACGTCGACCGTATCGCCGCCGATCCGACCGACGTCCCTGATCCGATCGATCGATCCTCGCCGACGACAGTCAACGTCGAACTCGAAACGCGCGAACTCGTCGCCGAAGTCGAGCCGGGCGTCACTTACACGTACATGACCTTCGACAACCAGGTTCCGGGGCCACTGATCCGAGTCCGCAAAGGTGACACGGTGAATATGACGGTCACCAGCCACGAGGACAACACGATGCCCCACAACATCGACCTCCACGCGGTCAGGGGGCCAGGTGGCGGGGCCGAGGCGTCGATGGTCGCCCCCGGCGAAACCGAGACGTTCCAGTTCAAGGCGACCTACCCCGGCGCATTCATCTATCACTGTGCCGTTCCGAACCTGGACTATCACATCGCCTCGGGGATGTACGGTCTCATTCTCGTCGAACCCGAGGACGGGCTTCCCGAGGTCGATCACGAACTCTACTTCGGCCAGAACGAACTCTATACCACAGGCGACGTCTCCCAGGATGGCCACCACGACTTCGACATGGATGCGATGACGGCCGAAGAGCCGACGTACGTGCTCATGAACGGTGAGAGCCGCGCTATCACGGAGAATCGGTATGGCCCGGTAACCGTCGACGTCGGCGACACCGCCCGCGTGTACTTCGTCAACGGCGGTCCGAACCTCACGTCGAGTTTCCACCCGATCGGGTGTGTCTGGGACGAAGTCCATCCCCAGGGTGGGATCGGGGGCCAGCCCCATCGAAACATTCAGACGACGCCCGTCATGCCCGGCTCGGCGACCATCGCGACGATGCACTTCGAGGTCCCCGGTCCGGTGAAACTCGTCGATCACGCCCTCTCGCGGGTCGCCCGGAAAGGGCTCCTGGCCGTCGTCGAAGCCGAGGGCGACGCCCGTCCTGATCTCTTCGATCCCGATCCGGACTGACGCTCGCCCCGGCGGGTCGGTCCCGTTCCGTCCCGTTCGGCCGATTCACTCACTCGCCAGACGGTCGCGCAATGTCCGGACACCGGGTTTCTCCAGTCGGTCTGACGCCGCAACGATCTCGACGCGCTCTGTTCCGAGTGACACGAACGTCACGTCCAGGTCCGCAGCGGTTTCCGCCAGTGTGACCCCAACGTCGGCGTCCCCGGCAACCACCCGCCGCGCGGGGCTCTCGAACGATCGCGTCTCGATCGTCCGGAGCGAACGCTGGAGCGTGGCTTGCGCCTCATCACGAGAATTCGCGAGTTCGCCGATCGCCGCGTCGAAACTCCCAGCGAGTCCCCACTGGGAATCGACCGTCGCCACGAGGAGATCGCCGTCGATCAGGTCATCGAGACCGGTCACGTCGTCCGGATTGCCGGTGGGAACGGCCAGCCCCCACTCGCGCTCCCAGGAATCAAGGACCTCGCTGTCTGCCGGGGCTTCGATGGGACCGGCGATCACGGCCACATCCGTGACGCCGTCTTCGAGCAGGCGGACGCCGGTCCGCGATCCCTCAGCGAGATACCGAGGTCGGTCGAGTTGGTCCAGCAGATCCCACAGGTGTGGGTCGCCTTCGCCGGCCCCGAGCAACGACGGGATGGCGGCGGCAGCCGAGAACAGTTCGACGGTGACGGACTCGTCCGGATCGAGGTACGCAGTTTGGGCGTCGACGTCGACCACGCCGTCGGCGTCGACCAGTGTCGTGGTCGCGCCGCTGCCCTTGTCGACGGGATACGCGAGCGTCCGTCCGTCCCCATCTTCGACGAGTGCGACCGAGAGAAAGCGCCGTCGTCCTTCCTCGAAGCGTGCGCGAGTTGCCATGTCGGCCTCGACGGTCGCCGTCCGGCGATCAGGGAGTCCGGCGGCCGCGCGGATCGCCGGCGCGACGAACACCCGGAATATCGTGAGCGCGGACACCGGATATCCGGGAAGCCCGATGTACGCCGCGTCCTCAAACTCCCCGACGATCGTGGGCTTCCCCGGTTTGACTGCTGTACCGTGAAGCAGCAACTCCCCACGCTGCTCGATCACCCGATAGATGACGTCCATCGTACTCGCGCTCGTCGATCCCGAGGAGAGCACGAGGTCACACTCGTTTGCCGCCTGGGTGAGTGTATCCGCGATCGACCCCTCGTCGTCGCCGACGTGTGGGTACACCCGAGCAATGCCGCCCGCTTCTTCGACTGCTGCGGCGATCGTGTAGCTGTTGACGTCGTGGATCTGTCCGGCGGCACTGTCGAGAGTATCGTCGGGACGGACCAGTTCGTCACCGGTCGAGATAATGCCGACCGTCGGCGGTTCTCGAACCGTAACTGCGTCACAACCGATCGCCGACAACAGCCCGATCTCACGGGGCGTCAGTCGCGTTCCCGGACCGAGGACGCGCCGGCCGGCCGCCACGTCGGCCCCCGCCGGCATGACGTTCTCGCCGGGCGTCACTGCGTCCCGGATAGCCACGTTGTCCCCACGCTCGCTCGTCGCCTCGACCACGACGACCGCGTCCGCGCCCGGCGGCAGAACCGCACCGGTCGAGATCTCGACCGCCTCGCCCGCCTCGATCGATTTTGTCGGGTTCTCCCCCGCATGGAGCGTCCCAACTGTCTCAAGATCGACGGGGGACGCCTCGCCCGCGTCGACGGTGTCACCGGCTTTGACCGCGTAGCCGTCCATCGCTGCACGGTCGAAGCCTGGCACGTCAATTTCGGCCGTGATCCGCTCGGCGAGCACTCGCCCACGGGCATTTTCAAGGCTGGCTCGTTCCGTCCCGGCTTCGAGTTCGAGACCGGTGATCGTCGCGGCTAATTCCTCCCCCGAGGCCAGATCACGGAATTCCCGTCGATCAGTCACGGCGACCACTCCCAGTCCTCGACGCTGACCGTCGCTCCGGCCTCGATTCCCTCCTGTGATTCCGGGACGACGACCCACCCATCCGCCGCCGAGACGCTCGACAGGACGCCCGCCCCACCGGATCGGATTGGTTCGACACCCTCGGCGACGTGGCGAACGCGAACGTAGCTGCGGACGCCCGGTTCGCTGGCGATCTTGCGTGTCAGTTCGCCCGCTGTGGTCGGCGGGTCGGCCGGCTCCCGATTCCCGGCCCACGCGACGGCTGGATACAGCAACTGGACGGCGTTGACGAGCGCGGAGACCGGATAACCGGGCAGCATGAGCACCGGCGTCTCCTCGACGCTGCCAAAGCCGACCGGATGGCCGGGTTTGTGCGCGACGCCGTGGACTGCCACGTCTCCGAGCTCCGCGAGGACCTCCGGCAGGAGATCACGTTCGCCGACCGAGGAGCCGCCGGTGGTGACGATCACGTCGGCGTCGAGGTCGCGCTCGATCGCGTCGGCGAGGACTTGCTGATCGTCGGTGACGATATCTCGGTACCGCGGATCGCCGCCCCACCGTTCGACCAACCGTGTGACGACGAGCCCGTTGGTCTCGACGATCTCGCCCGGGCCGGGATCGGATTCGACCACTTCTTCCCCCGTCGGAATGACGGCGATCTCGGGACGCTCGTAGACCGGTACCGTCCCGATCCCCGTTGCTTTGAGGACGCCTAGATCCGACGGTCGAAGGCGGTCACCGGGCTCGAACAGCGTCGTGTCGGCGGCGACGTCCTCGCCGGTCGGGGCGACGTTTTCCCCTGGTGTGACAGCCGTCTCGATAGCGAGGCCGTCAGTCCGTTCGGTGACGTCCTCGACGCGGACGACGGCGTCGGCAGTGTCGGGCATCTCGCTGCCAGTGTGGACCCGGACGGCCTGTCCGGGCCCCATGCTCTCGGCCGCTTCGAGTCGCGCCGGAGCGCGTTCGCTCGCCCCGACCGTCTCCTCGGCGGTGACGGCGAACCCGTCCATCGCCGCCCGGTCGTAGTGTGGGACCGGCCGCTTCGGCGTGATTTCCGCCGCGATCACACGCCCGCCAGCCGCTTCGGTCGGCATTCTCTCGGTACGGTCGACCGGCTCGACGAGTGATCGCAACTGTTCCCGGGCCGCGTCGACTGACGCCTGCCGTTTGAACCCCGCCTCGTGTCGGTCACCGCTCACCCGGATCCCTCCCGGACGTATCGGTCATGTGTGATAGTGAGGTGCCGCCGGGTAAGAAGGCTCGGCTGATGGGGCACCTTGGCCGTGTGACCGCCTCTAGTTTGGATGCTGCTCCCCGGTGGAGCCCCCGTCGTTGATCGCCTGGAGGTCTCCCACTGTGTTGACGTTCGTGAGCGAGCGTTCCAGCGTCGAGGGGCCGGTATCGATACTGACGTCCTCGACGGTCGATAGGTCACCGAGCAGCGCGTGGAGCCCTGCGGACGCGGGGAGGTCTTGGCCGGCTTCGAGAATCGCGGTCCGGCGATAGCGTCCGTGCAAGGGTTCGCGACCGCCGGCGGTCCGGGGAACGAGTGCGTCCGCCGCCGAGTCGTCTTCCAGGAACCATCGCACTGCCGCGACGTCGAGCAGCGGCATGTCACAGCCAGTCACGAACAGCCACTCGGCGTCCGCCTGTCTTGCGGCTCCCATGACGCCCCCGAGCGGCCCGTCGAACCGCTCGTCGTCGACCGCAAAAGAGAGGTTCTCCGTCGGATATCCGTCGCCACCGAGCCGATCGGCGATCGATTCGCCCTGTTCGCGATCAGGGACGACCACCAGCGCTGAAGCGTCCGTCGCTGCTGAGACGGTCTGGAGTACCCGTCCAAGGATGGGTTCGCCGCCGACGGTCGCGAACGCCTTGTCCCCGTCCGCAAAGCGCGAACTCTCCCCGCCAGCGAGGACGACGCCACGGATTGAACGGTCGTCGGTCATCGCTCGTGGGCCCAGAACTCCTCGGAGACGGTGACTTCCTTCTTGAACAGCGGGACTTCGTCCTTGACCCGGTCGATCCCGTCCTCGACTGTTCTGAATGCCTCTTTGCGATGCCCGGCGAGCACGACCACGTAGACGACATCCTCGCCCGCTTCGACGACTCCCGTGCGATGATGGAGGCGGACGTCAAAGACGCCATCTCGGTCGCACAGTTCCTCACGGATCGTCGCCAGCTGCTCCGTTGCGACCTCGTCGTAGCGCTCGAATTCGAGGTATTCGGTCGGGTCGTCGTCCGGGCTATCCTTCCGGCGGACCCGACCGGTAAACGTCGCGATCGCACCGGCCCGGTCGGCGTCGGCGGAACGTTTGACGTCGGCAACCAGCGACGGAAGCGTCTCGTATGGTTCGACGGACTCGATCGCGTTGACCGCATCATCGACGTCGATGTCCGCGACACTTTCGGCGGCAAGGACCGCCGTAGCGTCATCCTCGCCCAGCACGATCTGCGGAAGGTCCATCTCGGCATATCCTTCGACGACGGCGTAGTCACAGTCCGTCGAGAGCTCCTCGAGGGCGTCATGGAGCGTGGTTGACTCACCGGTCCCAAACCACGATCCGTCGGCGATCCCGTAGGTTCGCTCGGCACCGGCCGCCCGGTGGCGGGCAGTGTCTTTCCCCTCGGTATCAATGGTCGGCTCGCAATCGACGTGCTTGACCGTTCCGACGGTCCCGCGCTCGCTCAATCGTTCGACGAGCGCTTCGACGAGCGTCGTCTTGCCTGCGTTCGACGGGCCGGTGACCCCGATGAGCTGCATGAACACACTTGCGGATAGGGGCGCTTGTAGGTGTCGTCTACGACACTCGCTACAGCCGGCGTCGACTTAGCTCTCATGGGCCAGGAGCCCAACGAGGTGGCCCAGTACTGGCATGACGAGTTCGGCTGTCCCGAAGTCCGCCGCGGACTCGCTGCCGGGGAGACAGAAGACCGGAACGTCGTCGACAATTCCTGCGGTGGCCCGAGTCAACATCGCGTGTGGTCCTGCCTGTTCGACCGATCGTGCCCTGAAGCGTTCGCCGAATCCCGGAAGTTCCCGGTCGAACAGCGGTGTAAGTGCTTCGATGGTCACGTCGTCGGGAGTGACGCCGGTGCCGCCGGTGGTAATGATCACGTCTACGTCTTCACGGCCGGCGAAGGTTCCCACGCGCTCGCGAATGGCGTCGACGTCGTCGGCAACCAGATCACGCGTGCTGACGGTGTGGCCCGCGTCTTCGAGCGCCGTGATGATCGCATCTCCGCTGTCGTCAGCGTCGAGAGAACGACTCGACGAGATTGTCAGAACTGCGGCGGTGACGTCACTTCTATCGTGCCCGTGGTGCCCGCTCATGGTGGCTGGTTCGGATCGCAGGCCGCTTGAAGGGACCGGTCGCGGTGGTCGGACGATGATTTCGACAGCGCTCTGGACTCTCTTGGCCGCTATGCGGTGATCACTACTTGCCAGGATCGCGGGTGTCGAACCGGTCGGCAACATACGAGACGGCGACCAACAGCACGCCAAGGCCGAGGCCGATGGTGACCATGCCATAGATAGCCATCCCCAGGGCTGTCGGCGGGAGCGCGATGACGCCGAACAGCTCCGGCTCGACGACGTCCGGCCGCGCCGCGCCCAGGATCGCCCCCATCACCCCGGCAATCACGGTGATAATCAGGTACACCCCGACGACCACGCGACGGCCACGGATCGGACTGGAAGTCGACACACCCCCCGATATGTGCCGGAGGCGATTAGGCTTTTCACTCCCGGCGGGTATCAGGGAGTATGTCCGAAAAAGAACTCATGCTCGTGGCGCTCGTCGCGATCGCGGTGATGATGGGGGTCGCCGCGTTCATGCTCGTGCTTGGATAAGCCAGTCCTGTGACGCTCCTGCATCGAGTGGATCCTGCGTCGCTTCTATTGGCCGGTGAAAACTCGGACGGGGAAGAGAAACCGCGATTTCAGATCGTGTGCGCCGCCTTTCAGACCGCAGCCGTCACTCGTTTGTCTCACGCTCGCCGCCGTCGGCCCACAGATCCGCGTCCGCTTGCGTATCGTCTTCGGCGATTCGAGCCTCGTTCCAGGCGAACTCACGGGTGAACAGCCCCTCGTCTTTGAGGTCCCACGGGTCGCCGTCCGTGAGTTTCGGGCCGTCGAGCCACGACTGGAGGACGTTCCAGACGAAGATGAGTTGGCCCACTAGCAGGATCAGAGCCCCGACGGTGGCCGCCTGATGGAGGAGCGTAATCACCTCGATCGGGCCGACCGTGATCGCGCCGTAGGTCGCGTACCGCCGTGGCAAGCCGAAGTAGCCCAGCAGGATCATGGCGAAAAAGGTCACGTTCGTGCCGATCATCGACAGCCAGAAGTGCCACTTCCCCAGTGTCCGCTGGTACATCCGGCCCGTAAAGATGGGGAACCAGTAATAGATGCCCGCGAACACCGCAAACGCGATCGCGCCCATGATGATGTAATGGAAGTGGCCGACGACGTAGTAGGTGTCAGTCAGGATCAGGTCGATCGGGATCGACGCGAGGAACACGCCGGTCACCCCGCCGATGATGAAGTTCGCCACGAACCCGATACAAAACAGCATCGGGGTCGTCAGCCTGATGCGGCCGTTCCACATCGTCGTGATCCAGTTGAACGTCTTGACGGCACTCGGTACCGCGATCGCTAACGAGACTGCCATGAAACTCGCCCGGAGGCGTGGGTCGATCCCGGTCGCGAACATGTGGTGGGCCCAGACGCCGAAGGAGAGGACGCCGATCGCCAGCGTCGAGTAGACGACGAACTTGAACCCGAACAGTTTCCGCCCGGCAAATCGCGGGAGGATGTAGCTTATCAGTCCCATCGGTGGGAGCACGAGGACGTACACCTCCGGGTGACCGAAGAACCAGAAGAGGTGTTGCCAGAGGATCGGATCGCCCGCGCCGACCGCGAAGAACATCGTCCCGAGGTTTCGATCGAGCAACAGCATGATGAGCGCGCTCCCGAGCAGCGGGAACGCAAAGAGGATGATTCCCGACTGGGTGAGCATCGTCCAGGAGAAGATATCGAGGTTCGCCCAGGAAACGTCGTCACCGCGTTCGGTGAAGATTGTGACGATGAAGTTGATCGCCCCCATCGTCGCCGAAATCCCGGTGAGATGGAGCCCGAGCAACATCATGTCCGTCCCGAGGTGAGCCTGCTCGACCGACAGCGGCGCGTACATCGTCCAGGATGCCTGGGAGGGAGCGATCCCGGGAATCAGAAAGCCACTCCAGATGAGCAACGCGCCCGGCGGTAGCAACCAGAATGCGATCGCGTTGATCCGGGGAAAGGCCATGTCGTCGGCCCCGATCAGGAGTGGGATGAAGTAGTTGCCAAAGGCCGCGATGATCGGCGTCCCGAAGAGAAACAACATGGTGATGCCGTGACTGGTGAGCAACGCGTTGTAGAAGCTCGCACTCACGATGTTCGAGGTCGGCGTGACGAGTTCCAATCGCATCACGACGACGGCCAGCCCGCCGACCGCCAGCGCGATCAGCGCAAACAGGCCATAGAGGAGCCCGATATCCTTGTGATCGACCGTCGTGAGCCACCGGAGCACCCCGGCGGGTTTCTCCCGGTGACCGTAGCCAGTCTCGCTGACGGTTCCGCCACTGCCCGCCGGTGACGCGTAGCTCCGCCAGTCTTCAATGCGCGTGAGAAACGCCGCGACCACGACCAACAACACCCCCATCAAAACCGTCAATGCGAGCTGTTCGCCTGCCATGGCGTACACTCCGGGAGGTTCCCACTAAAAGGGTGCGTTAGAGGCACCATTCGCTCCCGATTCCGTCCGTCGAATCAGGGACGTGACGTCGAAATCGGTACCGCCCTCAGTCGAAGATCAGCGCGTGTAGTTTCGTCCCGAGTTTGGGCGTCCCGAAGTGCCGGCGGAGTTCCCGCTCGATCTGACCGCCGAGCAACGGTAACAGGCTCATCCCGAGGACGACTGCCCAGCCCTCGAGGCCGATCGGTGCGGTACTCAGCGCCAGCGAGATGCCGGGCAGGTAGGTCGCCCCGAGCAGGATCAGCGTCGAGAGCGCGAGCGCGCCCCAGACGTAGATATTCTCGGTGACCTCATTTCGGAGGATCCCCGACGTAAGCTCGCGCATGTTGAAGACGTGCCACAGCTGGGCGAACGCGAGCGTGAGGAAAGAGACGGTGACGGCCGCCTCGCTGCCGAGTCCGCCGGCGTACATCCCGCCGGCGATCGCGAACGCGCCGACGACGGAGACCGAGATGAACAGGCCATAGAGCCCAAGCTCGGTCCAGTTGGTCCGCGTCATGATCGGTTCGTCCGGGTCCCGCGGCGGTCGCTGCATGATATCCTCGCCGCCCTCGCAGGCTCCGAGCGCGAACGCCGGGAAGATGTCGGTCACGACGTTCAAGAACAGAATCTGTAGCGGGAGCAGCGGCAGCGGGAACGCCAACAACGTCGCGAGCAGAATCGTCGTGAGTTCGCTGAGGTTACACGACATGAGATAGAGGACGAACTTCCGGATGTTGCCGAAGATGATCCGGCCTTCCCGGACCGCGTGATAGATGCTCTCGAAGTTGTCGTCGCTAAGGATCATGTCGGCCGCCTCCTGGGCGACCTGCGTGCCGCGTTTCCCCATCGCGACGCCGATGTCGGCCTTCTGTAGGGCCGGGGAGTCGTTGACGCCGTCGCCGGTCATGGCGACGATCGACCCGGCGCGCTGATGGAGGTCGATCAGGTCGAGTTTGTTCTCCGGATTGACCCGGGCGAAGATCGAGGCGTCCTCGAAGCGCTCTTTCTCCGCGTCCGAGAGGCTCTCCGGGTCGTCGAGTTCGCTGCCCTCGACGACTTCGGCATCGTCGGAATCGACGATCCCGACGCTCCGGGCGATGTTTTTCGCCGTCCCGGCGTGGTCGCCGGTTACCATGACGACGCGCATTCCGGCGTCCTTACAGCCCTGGATTGTCGACTTGATCTCCTCGCGTGGCGGATCGATCATCCCGACCAGCCCGATCAACTCGAGGTCGCCGTAGGGATCGTCCTCGGTATCCGTGACCGTTTTCCGCGCGAGTGCGAGGACGCGAAGACCGTCTGCAGCCATGCGGTCGGCCTTTGCGATCCACTCGTCGGTTTCCTCGGGGGAGAGGTCCGCGACACCCTCGTTCGTCACCTTCCGGGTGGCCGACTCGACGACTGACTCCGGTGCACCCTTCACGGCGACCCGGTAGTGGCCGTCCTCCTCGTGGTAGGTCGCGACGGACGGATCGCCCTTTGCGTGGTAGGTCGCCATCATCTTCACCGAGGGATCGAAGGAGACCTCCCGGGCTTCCGGCAGCGAATCGAGCAGGGATTCCCGATCGATGCCGGCTTTCAGCCCCGCGATCAACAGCGCGGCCTCCATCGGGTCGCCGGTCGTCTCAACTCCCTCGTCGGTCCCGGTCACGGAGGCGTTGTTACAGAGGACGCCCACCTCGAGGGCTTCCCGCAACGGCTGGTTCTGTGGCTCGTCGAGTTGGAGTCTTCCGTCGCCGATCGCGTGGTCGGCGTCATCGCTGGCCGAGTCAGCGCGCCGGAACGACCCCTCGGTGTCGAGGCCGGTTCCGGTGACTTCGATCGACCCGGACGCCAGTTCGAACCGGCTGACGGTCATCTCGTTTTCCGTCAGCGTCCCGGTCTTGTCCGTGGCGATAATGTTCGTCGACCCGAGCGTCTCGACGGACGCGAGATCGCTGATGAGGGCGTTGCGCTCGGCCATCCGCCACATCCCGCGGGCGAGCACGAGCGTGGCGACGATCGGCAGCCCCTCGGGGACGGTCGCGATCGCCAGCGCGATCGCCTCCTCGACCATGAGAAGGAGGTCCTGACCGCGGATCCACCCGGAGATCAGCACGATCGTAGCCACAACCAGCAGGAACGGGACGAGTTTGTGTCCCAGACTGTCGAGTTTCCCCTGTAGCGGCGTCTTCTCCTCGGCGGCCTCCTGGAGGGACTGGGAGATCTTCCCGAGTTCGGTGTCCATCCCGGTCGAGACCACGACGGCCTCGACAGAACCACGCGTCACGTACGTCCCCTTGTACAGCATGTTCGAGCGCTCGGCCAGCGGGACGTCCACCTCGAGTGCCTCGCTGGTCTTGCCGACGGGAACGCTCTCGCCGGTGAGGGCCGACTCGTCGGCCTGGAGCCGGGACGGTTCGATCACCCGGAGGTCGGCCGGAACGATGTCGCCGGCCTCAAGTATCACGACGTCCCCCGGGACGAGTTCCTCGGCCGGGATCTCCTGATCCTCCCCGTCGCGGCGGACCCGGGTCTCGATCTGGGTCATCTCCTGGAGGCTCTCCATCGAGTTCCGGGCCCGCATCTCGGTCACGAACCCGACGAGGCCGTTGATGACGAGGACAGCGACCACGGAGATCCCCTCGATGGTTTCGCCGATCGCGAGTGCGCCGATCGCGGCGATCCCCAGCAGGATGATGATGAAGCCGGTGAACTGCTCGACCAGGATCTTCCACCAGGGCTTGCGGTCGGTTTTCCGGAGTTCGTTCCGGCCGTACTGGTCACGTCGGTGCTCGACCTCCCCTCCGCTCAATCCGTCGTCCGTCGAGACGTCGTGATACGTGAGTATGTCGTCGACGGACTGTGTCCACGGGTGGTCTTCGTCGGTTTGGGCGTCAGTCATTGTCTGGCAGTCGTATCCGTACTGGCGTTTGCGTCACATGATCCACGTCTCTCTGTGCGAGTCGGCTCGCCGAATTAGCTGGATGCATGGTAGTACGATATCATATGTTTGCTGCTGTGTGAATGGCCGTTGGTAGTCGCTCCCCTGTTTGACTGTCTTCGTCCTCGGCGTGCCGGTGGTGACACTGTCGGCGTGTGATCCCTCTTATCTGCGGACGGCAGCGTCCCACCACCAGACGGGGTGGCCCTACTCGCGCGGGGACGTAAGCGATGGGCGGGGCGTGCCACCGTCGACACACCATCGCGGGCGACTGACGGACACGTCAGTACCATTTAGTAGCGTGCAACGGAGAATTTGCGCAAACTTCAAATTAAACGTTTTGGTATACCTGCTAAATTAACCGGTATTTCCTCAAGCGGCCCCGATCATTCCCGGGTTTCGGGCACGACGCCCGGCGGTTCTTCGGCTTCGCCATCGGCTTCCGCTCGCGAGACGGCCCGGCCGGCATAATAGGACAGCACCGCCAGCAGCACGATCATCGATCCGACGATCGCAAGCTGAATCCCGGAGGCGACGCTGTTCCACCCGAACGGACTGGCGACGACGAACGCGACAAAAAAGAACGTCAGGATTGCGAGCGGAATCGCATTGACCGTTAGATCGAGCACTGTCTCGCGATCGAGGTCCCCGAGTTGCATACGTGCGCGTTCGCCGACGGAGATAAATAGACTGTTGAAACCGGAAATCGGCGACCGGCCCGTTATTCGAAGAGGGAGCCCGTCAACCCGACGGCAACGAGAATCCCACCCGCTCCAACGACCGACAGCCCACGTCCGACGACGCCGCTTGGCTCCTCGACGAGAGCGACGATTTCGACTGTCGCCGGGTCAACAACGGTCGCGACGATGGCGACACCGAGAACGGAAAACGCCGCACCGAGTCCGGTTAGCGGCCGCCAGAGATCACGGACATACCCTGATTCCCGGAGGATGCCGGCGACGCTCGCACCGAGAAGCAAAAGTCCGCCCACGGCGACCGGATACAGACCGATGAAGATGCCGACTTCCGAGAGTGCGAACCCGAGTGCGACGAACACCGGCCACGGGCTGGCACGCCGGCTCTGGGTCCGCACGTTCGGTTGTTCGCTCATACCGTTGGTTGGGCTGGTGGCGTCAAAGGTCCGTCGGAGGCGACAATGCCGGCCGGAACGCCCACTAGCCGATGGTTGCGGTTCCTGTATCGGACCGACAATGGGCGATGGCACCGACGATCGGCGAACCTATCGAAGGGGGATTGTAATCGCAACTCTGTCATTATCAAGCTCGCGCGCTGGCGCAAAGTATATGGCGCGCATGGGATTTGTTAGGGATAATGACTACACGTGCGATCGAGCGCATCGACCAGTGGGAGACGCGCTCGTTTACTGGGGGATATCGCGGCGTTCACGACCTCGCGGATCGAGAATTCTCGGGTGTCGTGCGCGCAGACATCGCCACGCTGTGTATGCTCAACGGGGCTGTCGTCGGCGTTCTCGACGGGACGATCGAGGACTTCGAAGAAGCCGAAGGAACGGCCTACGTCGCGCCGACGCCCGCGTTGCCCCTGTTGATCGTCATGCAGGAACGCAGCGACGAGGTCCGGGCAAAGTACTACACTGAAGACACGCCGCTTTCGAAGGTCGATCAGACTCTCTCGGACGGGAAGTTCACCGGGTTCGTCGTCCTCTCGGAGAACGTTCTCAGCGGGGACTACTACCTCGTCTACCACGGCGGGCGCTCGATGAGCGTCGCGTTCGTCGGCGAGCGTGGGGAGCTCCTGACTGAACAGGAGGCCTTCGAGCGCGCCGACGGTGAGGTCGGCATCTACGAAGTTCGGCCGGTCGACATCGACGTCATCGACATTCCCGATCCGAAGTCCGGGGTCACGTCCACGCCGTCAGGCGTTGCCGGGACTGGTGGCAACGAAGCTACTGAGACGCCAACCGAGGCTGATTCGACTTCCGCCGGTGGCACGAATTCGGCGGACATCACGGACGATTCGTCGGACGGATCCGATATCGCCGCTGACAGCGGTGAGGAGGGCACACCTCCAGAACCGAGCAGCCAGGAACCCGCCGTCGAAGACGACCCTGATCACGCGGAGACTCCGGATGCTGAGGGCGATGGGTCAGGTGATGCCGATGTGAACGTCGAGGCGACTGACGGTGCCCCGGATGCATCACGGCGATCGGCCGACACCCCGGCTGAGGACACACCCGATCCGGACACACAAGACACTGCCGTCGCCGAACAGCCAAGGACAGATGAGCCCCAGTCGTCGACTTCGAGGTCTGAGCCACAACCGAAAGCGGCAACTGGGCCAGAGCAGGCCACCGAACGGACGCAGACAGAGACGACTCCTGAGGAGACCGCTGGCGAGCGGAATCAGGCCGACACCGCGCCGGCGACGGCAACCGACCAACGACATGGGCCGAGCAGTGACGCAGGCTCGACGACGGCGTCCGGGACGGAGTCACGTTCCTCCCGGGACGAGCGCGTCGAAGAGCGGAGAGAGGCGGTATCGCCAGACCATCCCGGTGCGGGTACGAGCGGGCGGATCCGGGCCGAATCGACTGCGTCCGCCGGGAGCGCGTCGGACCTCGAAATACGGACGATCCCGTCGCTCGATCCCGAGCGGTCCTGGGGTGAAGACGAGAACGGCTCAGGGGCCAGTGGCCCGCCGATACCGCCGGTCGATGCCGGGCAGTCACCGTCCTCCCGCCGGAGTGTCGACGGTCATCAGCAGGATCGGGACGGTTCGAACGGCCGATCGTCGGATGGCCAAACAGAGCAGCCGGCCCAATCGGGGTCGGCTGGACAAGCCGAGCCGAACGACCCGAAGGCGACCGCTGGGGACACCGAAACAGCCCATCAATCGCCCGCGGGGGCCCACCAACAAACCCAACAGACTGACGAGCGATTGCGTGAACTAGAGGAAATCATCGATCAGCGCGAGGCCCGAATCGAAGATCTAGAGGATCGTGTCGAGACGACAGCGGAACAGCGAGACGAACTCAAAGCCGAACGTGACGAGTTACAGGCCGAGCGCGACGAATTGCGTGAGGAACTCTCCGAGGTTCGTTCGGAACTGGCATCACTCAAGGAGGAACGTGATAGCCTCCAGGCCCAACTTGACGGCCTCGATGTGGACGCCGAGGGTGTCCAGCGTCGGATGAGCCGGGGCGAGGCGATCGACGGGACGAACCTGTTCGTCAGATACGGGTCGAAAAGCGAGCCCACGCTTGCGGCGGCCCGAGAGTCCGGCGCGAGCCAATCGGACGTCAGGCAAAACCTCTCGGTCGAATATCACACCCAGTTCGAAGTCGAGGGCACACACGTCGAGGGCGACCCCTTCGAGGCCTTCCTCGAAAGCACGATAGAACACCAGTACGTCTCGTGGGTGGTCCAGAACCTGCTGTTCGAGATCCGTGATACCGGCCATCGCGAGGCGCTGGCGGATCTTTACGACGGGTTGCCACATATCGACCGCGTCGAACTCAACGGCTCCGTCGGCGTCGAATTTACCGAAGACGGACAGACCAAACGCTCCCAGGAGTCGTTTGACGTCGTCTTCCGGGATCGGATGGGGAACCCACTCATCGTCGCCAACATGAACGACTCCCGCCAGGCGGCGACCGAGAGCCAGTTGAACTCCCTGGTCACTGCTGCAACCCGGGTTGGCGAAACCAGTGACTCACTCGCAGGCGCGATGTTCGTCACGTCGAGTTTCTTCGAACCGGCCGCCCTTGAGACGACAGCCGAGGCGACCGGCGGTGGCTTACTCAGTCGCGACAAACGGGAAAGCTTCGTCAAGCTCTCGCGAAAACAGGGGTATCATCTCTGTCTGGTCGAGGCACGTGACGATCAGTTCCACATGGCGGTTCCCGAATTGTAGGTTCCAGCCGATCCAAGATATCAGAAAGTCACGACTGGGGCAGTATCCAACTGCCGGCTTCCCAAGATGGATCTCTTAGCCTTCGACTTCGGCCGCATCCTCGATTTTCATCCCTTCGAGCTTTTCGATCGTCTGGTCGACCTTGTTGTCGAGGTCGTCGACGAACTCGTGGGTGTGGTCGGTGGTGATAGCACCCTGACTCGAGGGCTCGATGAGGTTCTCCTCTTCGAGAACTCGCAGCGAGTACCGTACCTTGTGATGGGGGTAACCTGTCTCGTTGGACATCTTCACGATGCCGATCGGTTCGTTCTCGATGACCATCCGGAGAACCTGGAGATGCCGCTCCAGCATGTCGACTTCCTTTTCGAGCCTATCTATCATGGCACGTGTTAACTTGTGTTCGGAGGGTTTAAAGGTTGCTGTCCGAACGTCAAAAACAACTGGTGTAGGTTTGCTGCTTGGAGATATAACCCTTGTGGAAGAGTGACTATCAGGACGCGCCGACCGTAATCTGTTTACCGGGGTGGAAAAAACGACCGAGTGATGACCGTTACGATCGTTGGGTCACAACTCGGCGACGAGGGAAAAGGCCGGGTCGTCGACCTCTATAGCGACGAGGCAGACGTCGTCGTCCGATATCAGGGCGGCGATAACGCCGGTCACACGGTGTGTCACAGTGGGGAGGAATACAAGCTGTCACTGGTTCCAAGCGGTGCGATCCGTGACAAAGTCGGTGTACTCGGAAACGGGTGTGTCATTAACCCGCGGACGCTGTTCGACGAACTACAAATGCTCCGGGATCGGGGACTCGATCCCGACGTTCGGGTTGCCGAGCGCGCACACGTGATCATGCCGTTCCACCGCGTCCTCGACGGGATCGAGGAGGACGTCAAAAGCGAGGACGACCAGGAGGTCGGTACCACCGGTCGTGGGATCGGTCCGACTTACGAGGACAAAGCCGGCCGTCGTGGCGTCCGAATCGGCGACCTGCTCGACCCCGATGTCCTGCGAGATCGACTCGAATACGTGGTCCCGCAAAAGCGTGCGATCGCCGAGGACGTCTACGGTCTCGATGTCGACAACCTCGGGGAGTATCCGAACGCCTTCGATATCGATGCGCTCTTCGAGGAGTTCAACGAGTACGGCCGCCGGATCGAACGCGAGGACATGGCCGTCAACGCCGGTGCGTACCTGAGTGAAGCACGGGCATCCGGGAAGTCCCTCATGCTCGAAGGGGCCCAGGGGACGATCATTGACATCGATCACGGAAACTATCCGTTCGTCACCTCCTCGAACCCGACCGCGGGCGGCGCGACGGTCGGCACCGGGCTCAGCCCCGGCGTCATCGGCGACGGCGAGGTCGTCGGCATCGTCAAGGCCTACCTCACGCGGGTCGGCAGCGGGCCACTCCCGACGGAACTCGCTGGCGTCGAAGGGGACACGCCGGGCTACGACGGCGAGGCCGATCCCGAGGAAGAGAAACTCGCAACCTCAATCCGCGAGGCCGGCGACGAGTACGGCACCGTCACCGGCCGGCCGCGCCGGGTCGGGTGGCTCGACCTGCCGATGCTTCGGCATTCGACTCGCGCCAGCGGGTTCACTGGACTTGCGATCAACCACGTCGACACGCTCGCGATTCTGGACGAACTCAAAGTCGCCGAAACCTACGAACTCGACGGCGAGGAGCGACAGACGATGCCCGCGACGACCGAGCAGTGGGCCGAATGCGAACCGGTCTACCGGACGTTCGAAGGCTGGGAGCAACAAGACTGGGAAGCGATCGCAGCGGACGGCTACGACGCCCTTCCGGCGAACGCCCGCACCTATCTCGATTACATCAGCGACGAACTCGACGTCCCGATCTACGCGATCGGCGTCGGTCCCTCGCGTGAGGATACGATCGTCCGCGAGACGCCGTACTGAGCGTCGAACGCCGAAACTAGTTCTCGTCGTCCGGACCGACCTCACCCGCTTGTACCATCGCCTCGAAGGGATTATCGTCGATATCCAGCGGGAAGTCGACGCGCCCACGACGACGGACCGACTCGTAGCCACCGAAGATGATCTCGGCGGTGTTCAACCCGTTTTGCGCCCGGAGTTCGGACTCGCGGTCGCTCCCGAGCGCATCGATCACGTCGTCGATCGCGCGCTGGTGATAGGCATTGCCGTACTCGAAGTTGCCCGTCCCGGCGTGATGGAGCGTCTCGCCGTCGACGTCGACAGTCTCCCAGGTCCCCGACCCGGCCCGCCGGCATTCGAGCATCGGCCCGTCGTCGGTATCGATCCGGATCGCCCCGTCGCTGCCGACGAGATGGAACGCAGCCCCGACCAGGTCGGATCGGTCGCCGGTCGAAAGGAGCCCATCGACGCCGTTGTCGTACGTCCACTGGGCGAGCATCTGGTTCTCCTGATGCATCCCGAATCGGACGTCTTCCTCGCGGTAATCGAGCTGGGCCAGCACCCACTCCGCCCCGGGCTCGCCGGCGAACATCCCCGCGAGGTCGATGCTGTGTGCGCCGGTGTCATAGAAGTCGTCCCACCCGATCTCGACCCGCTGGAGGTCGCCGATCTCACCCGCGTCGAGTAGTTCCGTCGCGGCCCGAAACGGCCGGCCGAAGCGACGCATTCGGTGGAACGTCAACTGGGCGTCGGCCCGCCAGGCTGCCTGTGCCATTCGCTGAGCGCCCCCCCACGTGGCATCCATCGGCTTTTCACAGTGGATCGCCTCGACGCCGCGACGGGCAGCGGCCACCGTGAGATCCGCGTGGGCCTCGGGCGGGACCGTCAGGCTCACCACGTCGGGCTCGACCGCGTCGAGTAGCTCGATCGCATCGTCGAAGCGGCCCTCCTCCGGGATGTCAAACCGATCAGCGAACGCGTCGACGCGATCGGGGTGTCGATCAGCGGCGGCAACGAGGCGGGTGTCGTCGTTTCGCTCGTAGGCCTCCGCGTGCCGATATGCCATCGACCAGCTGTCGACCGTCGGGTTCTCGGGCTCGGCACCGGTCCCGACGACGGCGACGTCGTAGGTTGCCATGTTCGTCCCGAGGGTCGGCTGGACCACGTAATGGCGTTTCGGTGGGGGCCTCTCTCACGCTCCCCACCGGGACCCATCGAGCGGCACGTTTTTGCCGAGGCGGGCGTAGACCTAGGTATGCAAGACGATCTGATGGACATCATCTGCTGTCCGCTCGACAAACACGATCTCGAACTCGACGTCGAGGAACGCGAGGACGGGGAAATCGTCGCCGGGACGCTGACGTGTACCGAGTGCGGCGAGACGTACCCGATCGAGGACGGCATTCCCAACCTGCTCCCACCGGACATGCGCGAGGACGCACCGGCCTAGAGCTTTTTTACCGGTCCCGTCGGAGAAACACGTGTGGTAGACCCGCTCCCCGTCCACGTCAACCGCGAGGAACTCCACGAGATAGCGGTGCCCACGTCCTTCGAAACCACCGGCACGTTCGACGTTCGACTCGTCAATCACGGCCAGCCACTGCACGTCCATCTCCACCTCGACGACGACCTCTCGACCGTCGCGAGCCTGGAGGCGACCAATCACTACGTCGACGGCGAGAGTGAGCGACGGGTTACGATCACGGTTCGTGATGGAGCGACCGTCCACGGCAAGCTCAAGGTCGTCAGCGGGTACGGCGCACAAACCCGCTACGTCGACGTGATCGTAACCGAACCCGACGAGGAGGAAGGCTCCGTTCGAGTCGACGAATCGCTTGCCGAACCCCAGCCTGTCGCCGCGGACCAGACCGAGGGGCTCGTTGCCGACGGGCCGGTCGTGCCGGTCGCTGCCCTCGCTATCGGTGCCCTCGTCGTCGCCGCCGGGATCGCATTTGCCCTCCAGGCGTTCGTCGTCGGTCTCGGTGCGCTCGTGGTTCTGGCCGGCGTGATCGTCGCACTGTACGTCCTTTTCGTCGAGTGAGCGTCACGGCCTCGCAGTACAGTTATGGTGGTGTCCGCCGGAGACGAACACATGACGTTGGCAGCGAGAGCCCGCGAAGCCGCCCGCGCCCACCCGTTCGTCCACGAAGGCCTGCGTACAGGCGTGATCAACTACTCCGCCGCCGCGCGGCTGCTCGACGTCGGTGACGAGGAAGCGGTTGCCGCTGCGCTTCGGCGATACGCCGCGGAACTCCCCGAACGTGATATCCCGGATGGGTCCCCACGGGTCACGATGCACAGCGGGCTGGGCGCTGTAGAGCACGGCGACGACGGCGACGGCGGGTTACTCACAGTCGGCGAGACGACGTATGCCGAGAACGCCGGGTCGCTGACCGGCGTGGCGGCCACTGGTGACATCCACGCGCAATCGCTGGCCCGTGTGCTCGCTCGACTCGACGCCGAGGACGTCGCCGTCGAGGCTGCCGCCGTCGCCGACGGGTATCTCGTCCTCGTCGTCGATCGCCGTGACGGGCCGGACGTGGTCCGGTTCGTCGAAGCGATGATCTGAGAGACGTGATCGGCGTGTCGGGCCGGCTTCGACGGATTGAAGCGCTCGCCCCGTCGACCGTCCCACGATGACCCTACGCGTGACGAACACGCTCTCGGGCGAACGTGAGGCCTTCGAGCCACAGGATCCGGACGCGGTCACCTTGTATTACTGTGGCCTCACGACGTCCGATCCGCCGCATCTCGGCCACGCCCGCGGCTGGGTGCACGTCGACGTGATGCACCGCTGGCTGTCGTGGCTCGGCTACGATGTCCACCACGTCGAAAACTTCACCGACGTCAACGAGAAGATCGTCGCCCGCGTCGGCGAGGTCGGCGGGAGCGAAGCCGACGTCGCCCGGACGTATATTCAGGACGTGATCCGGGACATGCGGTCGCTGAACCTCAAACGCGCGGAAGTCTACCCCCGCGTCTCCGAACACGTCCCTGAGATCATCGACCTCGTCGAGACGTTGATCGACCGAGGCTACGCATACGAGGCGAACGGCTCGGTGTACTTCGACGTCACCGCGTTCGAGGACTACGGCGAGCTCTCGAACCAGACGGTCGAGGAACTCGACGCCCAGGGCGATCCCGACGAGCGGGGCGAGAAGCGCCATCCGCAGGACTTCGCGCTCTGGAAGGCCGGCGGCGTCGACCCCGCCGACATCGAAGCGCACCGCCATGCTGACGCTGCACCCGCCGAGGACGCCTGTCAGACAGCGCAGACGTGGGATTCGCCATGGGGCGAGGGCCGGCCCGGTTGGCATATCGAGTGCTCGGCGATGAGCATGACCCATCTCGGCGAAACCATCGACATCCACGTCGGCGGCCAGGATCTGGTATTTCCCCACCACGAGAACGAGGTCGCCCAGAGTGAGGCGGCGACCGGCGATCGGTTTGCCAACTACTGGCTTCACGTCGGGTTGCTCGAAACCGGCGAGGAGAAGATGTCTTCCTCACTCGGGAACTTCGCGACTGTCGAGGACGCCATCGCCGAATACGGCCTCGGCGTCGTCCGGACCTTCCTGCTGTCGACGGCCTATCACAGCCGCGCAACCTACACCGAGGAGACGCTCTCGGAGGCCACAAAGCGGTTCGAGACGCTCGAACGCGGCTACGAACGCGCCGTCGAGGCGGCCGACAGCGTCGACGCGACCGCCAAGACGACCGACGACGCACTCCGGGACGCGGTCGAAACAGTCCGCGAGGCGATCCCGCGTGCGATGAACGACGACTTCAATACTCGCGAAGCACTGGCAGCGCTGGTCGAGTTCACGAGCGCGGTCAACCGCCACGTCGACGAGTTCGAGACCCACGACTACCGTGGCCTTCGACGCGCAATCGACGTGTACGACGAGTTTGCGGTCGGCGTCCTCGGTCTCCCGCTGGGTGACGGCGGGGACGACACCGGCGACGTTCGCCTGGCCGAGGATCTAGTCGAACTCGTCCTCGACGTTCGTGCCCAAGAGCGCGACGCCGGCAACTACGAGCGCGCCGACGAGTTACGCGACGAACTCGCCGCACTCGGTGTCGAGGTCCAGGACAGCGACGACGGCCCGACCTATCGGCTACCCTGAGAGAGCGGTTTCCCCGTTCGGTCGCGGTTCTCACGCCAACGCTTTTTTCACAGGCTCACGAGGAACGGATATGCGAATGCTGATGGCCGGAGTAGTGCTTTCGCTTCTCGGCTTCAGTGGCTACCTCGCGGGCATCGCCATCTCCTATCCCGGGCGATCAATCTCGCTTGCCGCGATCATGATCGGGCTCACGCTCGTTGCGATCGGTCGGGCGAGTGCGATGGAGGGATCGGCGTGATCGACGCACTCGTCTACGACGGGACGGGCGTCGAGTCCGCCGAGGATATCGCCGCCGCACGCGCGGCAGACGGAACAACGTGGGTCCACGTCGAGGATGCGAGCGACGCGGAGATCGATGCCGTCGCCGACGCGTTCGACCTGCACGCGCTGGCCATCGAGGACGTGCGGAACAACGTCCGGGCGAAATCCGAGGAGTTCAGCGCCTACACCTTCGCCCTGGTCAAGACCGCCCGCCTGACTCGGGGCGAGACCACCTTCGAGGAGGAGATCGACGACGAGCCGGTTGGCCTCTTCATCGGCGATGACTGGCTGGTCACCGTCGCCACCGGCAGTGCCGACCCGGTCGCTCGTGTTCAGGAGAGCGTCCGTCGTGGGGACGAACGGCTGCTCGAACGGGGGCCGGATTTCACCGCCTATCGAGTTCTGGACGTGCTCGTCGACAGCTACTTCGAGATCCTCGAACATCTAGAGGGCCAGATCGAGGCCATCGAGGACGAGGTCGTCGAGTCGCCCGACGCCGACCTGCTCGGGGAGATCAATAGCGTCCGCCGGGAACTGCTTTCCTTCCGGAAAGTCGTCTGGCCCGTCCGGGAGACGCTTGCGGTGCTCGCCCGCGGTGACGTCACCACGATCCATGCAGACACCCAGAAGTACTACCGCGACGTCTACGATCACCTGGTCCAACTCGTCGACCTGCTGGAGACGTACCGTGATCTGGTGGTCGGGACGCGGGATATCTATCTCAACGCCCTCTCCCAGTCGACCAACGAGGTTATGAAGGTCCTGACCGTCGTCGCGACGATCTTCATCCCGCTGACGTTCGTCGCCGGCGTCTACGGGATGAACTTCTCCGGCGGGCCGTACAACATGCCCGAGTTGACCTGGGAGTTCGGCTATCCGGCGGTCATGCTCGGCATGGCCGGCGTCGCGGCGCTGATGGTGATTTACTTCCGGCGGCAGTCGTATCTGTGAGAAGTAACGCTGTCTGTGGCCTTCGCTGCCACGTTAACGGCCCAATTGTTCAAGACGAACGCATTGAGTGTAGTCATGCTTCGTTGGATGCCCTTCGTATGTCACATTTCCCTGCTGTGACTGTCCGCTATCACTGAGAACTCATGAACAAACCACTTTAAAATAGACATTTCATGTTTGAGACTGTATCCTCTCTCGCAAAACAATAACAGCCACAAAAGACATAATCGTGAGAATCACGGATGGCAGAGATGTCCGTATACCCATGCGATAGACGCTGTCATACACCCATACAGAGAAAATGAGTGGGATAACGAAAAGCACGTTCCTTTTTGAAACAAATATGTCAAAATACGCGAGGGTGCCAGCAATCAGTGATAAGACGGCAATGACCTTCGTTGCAAGCATCTCTGGACCGAAAAACATAATCAGACATATGAATATCAAAATCCCAAATAACAGTCCTCGTATCTTTTGTGAATACAGTGGATTGTCGTGCATGGGTTAGGTATACTTTCGATCGTTTCTTTCTGGGTTTTCCGGTGTAATTGGTACTGTATCAACGTGAATTTTCGTGGAGACGGAATCGGTACCAAACGATATCGGATTATAGCATACTAAATCATTCTGTCTGAGTATCACTCGCTGTTTGAACGATCCAGACATACGTCGCCTCATTCTCACTCACACGCCCAAGATCAACGGGCCGATCAACACGCCCATCAGCGACACACGTCGGGCACCCAATCTGGCAGGGATCAGGCCGACCAGCGTGCTGACGGCGAAGACGGCAACGCCGATCGGCCCGGCGAACAACCCCGAGAGCAACGCCAGTACGGCGAGCACGCCGACCGATAGCCGGACGTGATCGAGCCGTCTGACTGCCCTGAGATACCAGTCGCCGACCACCACGACGAGGACGAAACCGACGGCCGCCGCAATGAGAACGGCCGCCACGAGCAGCGGCCAGGCGAGCGGCGCACCCGAGCGATCGAGCGCCACGAGAACCCCGGTCCGTGGATTGCCGAAGGCGATGAGTGCACAGAGTGCAAAGAGGGTATTCGACGTATTCACGCCACTGGTGGTCACGACGAACCCGCGGCTGCCGTACTTCGACGGCGCGCTGACGAGCGCCAGTGTCGCCGCGATGGCGCTGGAAACGCCCGGCAGGTACCCCACGATCGCCCCCGAGACGGTGCCCAGCAGCGCGAGTCCGCCGACTGACTTTCGTGTAGTTCGGACGGTGGGGTCGTCCTGGCTCGGGACGCCGGCGCCACGCATGGCGTCGATCAACACCGGCGCGCCGAACAGCCCGCCGAACAGCGGCGCGAGCATGCTTCCGACCGGAAGGACGCCGTCGGTGGGCACGTCGAGCGTGACGACGCCAAGGGCGGCACTGACGAGAAACGATAGCAATGCAGCCTTTCGGGCGTGATTCGTCGGCTCCGTCGCGATGACTGCGGCTGCGATGGCCGTCAATACGACTGGCAATCGCTCGGCAAGCATGGGATACACTTCGAGCATGACGAGCGTCACCGGGACCGCGAGCGGGAGCGCGAAGACGACGGCTAGTCCGCTTCCCAGCGCCGAAAGTCGAAGCGCCTCGCGACCACGGCCGCCGAGGACGAGACGATGGCTCGGCAGCGCGCTCGCGGCCATCGCGGGATCGGGGACCCCCAGCGCGAGTGCGGGCACGAAATCCAGAAATGTATGCACGACGCCGGCGGCGAGCATGGCTGCCCCGACCAGCCGCGGCGGGGCTGGTACGCTCGGCGCGACGGCTGCCAGCAACAACGCGAAGTTGTTCGCGTGCAGTCCCGGCGTCAGCCCGCTGATCGTTCCCAGACAGATCCCGCCGGCGATGGCCACGATGGCGAGGGCGGTGGCTTCCGGGGCGAACGCGAGTCTGACGCCGAGGTCGAACACGGTGGAAGTGGGCTCCCTCTGTGATTTAAACCTCCGTCAAGAGTGGGTCTCGATGCTCGCTTCCTCGACCGAAAGCGACTCGTTAAGTGAATCCACGACCAACCTTTCGGTAATGACGGAAACCGATCTCGAAGATCTACGTCGGGGTACTGATCTCGTCAAGCGTGGCTTCGCGAAGATGCAGAAAGGCGGCGTCATCATGGACGTCGTCAGCCCGGAGCAGGCCCGGATCGCCGAGGACGCGGGCGCTGTCGCCGTCATGGCCCTAGAGGCCGTCCCGGCTGACATCCGCAAGCGCGGCGGCGTCGCCCGGATGGCCGACCCGGCGGACATCCAGGAGATCATCGACGAGGTTTCGATCCCGGTGATGGGCAAGTCCCGGATCGGCCACACCAAGGAGGCCCAGATCCTCGAAGCCATCGGCGTGGACATGGTCGACGAGAGCGAGGTCCTGACGCCCGCCGACGACGCCTATCACATCGACAAGCGCGAGTTCACGACCCCGTTCGTCTGCGGGGCACGGAATCTCGGTGAAGCCCTGCGCCGGATCGACGAGGGCGCGGCGATGATCCGGACGAAAGGTGAGGCCGGCACGGGCGACGTCAACCAGGCCGTCCACCACCAGCGGACGATCAAGGGTGCGATCCGGCAACTCGAAGGCATGAGCCACGAGGAACGCGAGGCATGGGCACGAGAACACGAAGCCCCAGCCGAACTCGTCCACGAGACCGCCGAGATGGGTCGTCTCCCGGTCGTCAACTTCGCCGCCGGCGGGATCGCGACGCCCGCCGACGCAGCCCTGATGATGCACCACGAGTGTGACGGCATCTTCGTCGGCTCGGGCATCTTCGGCGCGGAGGACTCGGAAGCGATGGGCCGCGCGATCGTCGAAGCCGTCAACAACTACGACGACCCCGAACGGCTGGCCGAGATCGCCGCCGGAACAGGCTCCGGCATGAAGGGTGACGCCAACGTCGATCTACCCGAGGACGAGCAGTTGCAGGGACGGGGCGTCTGAGACGTTTTTACTACCCTCGTGTCGTCATTCGGCAAGACATTGTTTTTCACTGTGACCAACAGCCATCACCGTCACAGAAACATCCAAGTTCGCGCACCCCGCTTTGGCGGATATGGCCTCTCTCGTCTCTCTGGTCTCGGAATTTCAACAGTTTCTGGAGAGCCTGGCATCGACACAAGCGCGCATCGCGGCGACCGTTGCCGTCGGGATGCTTGCCATCATCGTCGCCGCGTTCATCCTGCCGGTCGGCCTCGATCGAGCGTATCGACTCATGTCGACCCGTCTCGGGACAAGTCGACTCGCCGATTGGATCCGACTCGTCGGTGAGTACGTTCCACGGACGGTCGCCGAGGCCTTTGTCCGCCTCGTTCAGGGTCTGGTCCTGGCGGCAGCAGGGCTTGCTTTGCTGGTTATCTGGGGGCTCGTTGATACCGCGGAGTTGGTCCTGCGATATCTCGGCGGGTCGTTGCCGGTTCTCGGTCGTGGGAGCCTAACGCTGGTGGTTGCTCTTCTGGCGTACGTCGGGGCGGACCAGTACAAACAGATGGTCGTCCGGATCGGCAAGGAGGCCACCTGGCTGACCGATCACCAGCAGGAGATCGTGATCCGGCTGGGACAGATTGGGATCCTCCTGACAGCCGGCCTTGTCGTTCTCACCGTCTGGGAGGTCAACTTACAGGGACTGCTGGTCGGGGCGGGCTTTCTCGGCATCGTCGTCGGTCTCGCCGCCCGCCAGACGCTCGGCGCGCTGATCGCCGGCTTCGTGTTGATGTTCTCGCGCCCGTTCGAGATCGGCGACTGGATCGAGATCGGCGAGGAGGAAGGGGTCGTCACCGACATCACGATCATGAACACGCGCCTGGAGAACTTCGACGGCGAAGTCGTTTATCTCCCGAACGACCGCGTCAACGAACAGGCGATCGTCAACCGGAGTCGCCGTGGCTCGCTCCGGCTCCGCGTCGACGTCGGCATCGACTACGACAGCGACCCCGAACACGCAAAGGCCGTTGCCCTGGAGACGATCAAGGAGATCGACGTCGTCGCGGACGGCCCGCCGCCACAGATCGTCCCGAAGTCCTTCGGCGATTCAGCCGTCATCCTGGAGATGCGCTTTTGGATCGATCACCCGACGCCGCCCCGGAAGTGGAACGCGGTCGAACGGGTCGTCACAGCGGTAAAGACCGCTTTCGAACGCGAGGGGATCAAGATCCCGTTCCCACAGCGCGAACTCAGCGGCCGCGCCGAAACCAACGGCTTCCAGGTCCAGGAATCAGCAAGTGGGAGCGAGGACGTCAGATAACAGCAGTACAGCCGGCTTTCATCGACGTGTTCAGTACAAGCGCGCCCCGTCGCCGATGCTGGTCTGATAGGCACGGGCGTCGATACCGCGATCGTCGAACGTATCGAGCATCGCGTTGGCAACAGCCCGCTGGTCGTGGTCTCGCGTGACTGCGAGGACGGCCGGGCCGGCCCCGCTGATCGTGACGCCGGTCGCACCGGCTGCAAGCGCTGCCTCCCGGACGGCATCGTAGCCGTCGATGAGCTTTGCCCGGGCCGGCGTGACGACACTGTCCTCCATCCCCTGCCCGACGAGCGCCGGGTCGTCACGGTACATCCCGGCCGTGAGCGTCGCCGCGTTGCCGACCGTCTCGACCAGTTGCTCGACAGTCGTCTCCGTCGGCACTACCTTCCGTGCGTCCCGTGTCGAGACGACGATTTCCGGGAGTGTCACGACGATGGAGATATCGGTATCGACCTGTGTAACGCCGCCGGGTGTGGCGATCGTGAACCCGCCGAGAATCGCCGGGGCAACGTTGTCGTCGTGGGCATCGCCGGAGACGACGGCTTCGCCCTTTGCGGCGATCGGGACGAGTTCCTTCCGGGATTTCCCCCGCTCGTAGAGATCGTTGAGTGCGACGGCCGCCGCCGCGGCGCTGGCGGCCGAAGAGCCCAGGCCCGATGCCGGTCGAATGCCCTTGTCGATCTCGATGTGGGCGGGCGCATCGAGTGCGTCGGCGACGGCTCCCACGGTGTTTTTCTCGGGATCCTCCGGAATGAATTGACTCCCGGCTCCAGTCACTTCGATGGTCGTCCGATCGGCTCGCTCGACGCGAACGACATCAGCCGGGCGGGAAAGCGCGATCCCAAAAACGTCGAACCCGCTCCCGAGATTCGCGCTCGTCGCCGGGGCTCGCGCCGTGCGCATACCCGTCATTTCCGGACTGCGGTCAAAAAGGTAGCGAACCCAACCGCGGCGATGACCCCTAAACATAAGCCACCGTCCCCCGAATCGGGGACATAGTAGCGTCGATGGTGCAACTCTCAGTCCCCGTCCTGGTTGCTGCTGGTAGTGCTGGTGGTGGTGTCATCTCCGCCTGGTTGGCCGTCTTCGCGTGGCAACGGCGTGCAGTTGACGCGGCCGGTCCCTTTGCCGCACTTGCCGCCGCCGTCAGCGTCCTGTCGTTCTGTTATGCGGGTGGGTTGATAGCGGACTCGACAACGACCGCGTCGATACTGCTGACGGCCGGGAACGTCGCTGGTTCGCAAGTGGCTCCGCTATGGGTCGTGTTTGCGATCGTCTACACGCGGTTCGAGCAGTATCAGCGACCGTCGATTTACGCGTTGCTGTGGGTCGGCCCGCTGGCCTATGTCCTGTTGCTGGTGACGGCACCGGTCCACAGCCTCGCGGACACGGCGGTACAGTTCCAGACCGTCGCCGGAATTACGGCGCCAGTTCCCGCCACCGACATCGCCTCGGAGGCCTATACGGCGTTTTCGTATCTGCTGTTGGTCGGCGGATACCTCCAGCTTGTGCGCTTTCTGATCGAATCCCGGAACGTCTATCGCCAGCAGACTGTCGCGATCATCATCGGGAGTGTCGTCCCGCTGACCGCCAACGCGTTGTTCGTGATGGGCTTTAGTCCGCATCCCGGCTTGAACCCGACGCCGCTGGCCTTCGTTATCACTGGTGGGATTGTCGGCTGGGCGCTGTTCGAGTACGATCTGCTCTCGATTGCGCCGCTGGCCAGCGATCTGGTCGTCGACGAGTTGCCCGACCCGGTGATCGTTCTCGATGAGAGCGATGTCGTGGTCGATCACAACACGGCAGCCGAGGCTGCGTTCGAAGCGAACGAACTGACCGGACGGGACATTTCGGCGGTCGTTCCCGAGTTCACCGAGCGTCAGGGCACCGATCGGCTGATTTCGGCCACCGCACCAGCCCAGTCGGACTCAACGGCATTGTACAACCCTCAGACGACCGAGATTACCGACCAGCATAGCCAGTACCGTGGCCGGCTGATCGTCTTCCGAAACGTGACGGCCCAGCAGCGGCGTCTCGACCGGATCGAAGCCCTTCAGGCGGCGACCGAGGCACTCATCGACGCACGTATCGACGACGAAATCGCCGAGGTCGCTGTCTCGTTCGTCGATCGGATCCTCGATCAGGAGATCGCCGTCGTCTTCGTCGCCACCGACGACGGCGCACAGCTCCGTCCGGCAGCAGTTTCGGAATCGATCGACGCAGCGAGCGACGGTCAGCCGCCGAATCTGACCGCCAACGACGGAACGCTCTGGGGCCGATATCAGCAATCGGATGCGGACGGTGTCGTCTCCGCGGACTGGGAGTGGGAACCGCTGACTGCGGTCGACCTCGACGAACTGCTGGTGCTATCACTGGGCGATCACGGGCTGTTCTGTATCGGCTCCGCCGAAACGGGATATACAGTCGGGGATCGACAGTTCGCCAGGATACTTGCCGACGGGACGGAAACGGCACTCGACCGCGTGGCCCACGAACAGGATCTCCGGGAGAGTCGCCGGGTCGTCCGACAGCACACCGAACAACTCGAATTCCTCAACGGCGTCCTCCGACACAACATCCGCAACGGGATGCAGGTCATCGAGAGTAACGTCAGCTTACTCGATGCACACATCGACACCGATCCGGACAGCCAACAATATCTTTCACGGATCCGGGATCGAACGGGAGAGCTCTCGACGCTGACCGCCAGGATCCGTTCGATCACCGATACCGTGACGACCGACCCGGGGAACCGTTTGTGGCCAGTCGAACTGCGCCCGGCACTCAAAGAGCAGATCGCGGAGATCGAACGGCGACATAAAGACACGTACATTGAACTACACCACGACGGAAACCCGGTCGTCCTGGCGAATGGACTGCTCGAAGACGTCTTCGAGATCATCTTACAGAACGCCGTCGAGCACAACGATGCCGACCGGACGCGCATCGAGATCGACGTGAAACACGTCGGGGACTGGATCCAGGTGCACATTGCCGATAACGGCCCTGGCGTCTCCGATCACCTGAAAGAGTCACTGTTCGAGCGGAACGTCTCGGTCAGTGAGACGGCACACGGGTTCGGATTGTATTTCGTGGCGCTGATTCTCGACCTCTTCGGCGGTGACGTCTGGTTCGAGGACAACGAGCCACGGGGCGCGATCGCCGTTCTGGAGTTCCAGCGCGCACCCGACGAGTAATTCAGCCCGGAATATCCGTTGCTGTCGGGAATCGCCCGGGGACCACAGCAAAAAGCATATTCACCGTACCGGCCAATTCCAGTCCATGATTGGCGTCGTCGGTGGCGGGGTCGCAGGACTGGCAGCAGCACGTCGTCTCCAGGAGGCGGGATACGACGTCATGGTGCTCGAAGCGAGTGACGACCTCGGCGGACTGGCGGCGACGTACGAAACGAAAGGGGACCCGATCGAGCGGTACTATCATCACCTCTCGAAGTCCGAAGAGACGATCGTCGAGCGGTTCGAGGAACTGGGACTCGGATCTGACCTGGTGTGGGGCTACGGCAGCGACGCCTACTACGTCGACGGTGTGGTCCATCCGATGGACAAACCCTGGGAGATTCTCGCCTATCCGCACCTCTCGCTGTATGACAAGTTCCGCCTCGGCCTGCTCGTGTTGGACGTCGATATCCGCGGGGGGATCCCCTCCTTTGACACCTACGAGAAACTCGAAGACTTCGAGGACGTTCCAGTCAAGGAGTTTATCCTCGATCACACGTCTCGGGGCTGTTTCGAGCGGTTTTTCAAGCCGTTGCTCGAGGCGAAGTTCGGCGAGCGCTGGGAAGACGTCAGCGCCGCGTGGCTCCTCGGCCGCGTGAAGTTCCGCGGCGAACGGGATCCGTTGCGGGGGGAACTGCTGGGCTACCCACTTGGCGGATTCGGCAGCCTGATCGACGCGCTTGTCGATTCCGTCGGCATGATGGACATCTTTACCGGGGAGCGTGTGACCGATATCGGTATCGAGGACGGGGCCGTTCAGTCGGTGACCGCCGAAACCGACCTGGGAGCCGTTCCTTACACAGTCGACGGCGTCGTCATCGCCACGATGCCCGACGTACTGGAGTCGATCACGGGCTATGCATGTGACATCGACTTCCAGGGCACCGTCTGTTCGGTCATCAGCATGGCGGAAGCGCTGACAGACACCTACTGGCTCAACATTGCCGACGACGCGCCCTTCGGCGCACTCATCGAACACACGAACTTCGTCTCGCCGGAGCAATACGGTGGCGAGCACCTGCTGTACGCCGTCAAATACATCCAGGATTTCGAGGACGAACTCTGGCAAATGGACGACGAACGCGTCGAGGAAACGTGGCTCGCCGGCATCGAGGATCTATTTCCCGACTTCGACCGGGCATCCGTCAACTGGATCGAAACCTCGCGAAGCCCGAAGACCGCGCCCATCTACGAGCGGGGCTATCTCGAGAAGGTGATCCCCTATGACCTGAGCGGGGAGGTGGCAGACGGCGTCTATTACGCCGGCATGGCCTCGCGGGCACAGTACCCCGAACGCTCGCTCAACGGCGCGTTCGTCGCCGGTGAGACAGCCGCCGAGCGACTCATCCAAAACCAGTAGCACAATCCGATTGACTGCCCGGAACCGCTACACGTGGGTTCGTCGATGGTTCTGCATTATCGCATCCGACAGTAGACCACAACCAGCACGATCACGCCGAGATACAGGCCAAACGCGGCCCAAACGGCGATCCACCCCGGCGAGTGCTGTTGGATTCCCAGTCCCAGATCCCCGATTCCATAGCCGAGCAGTACCACGAATCCCATCCGCCAAGTGGTTGGCCGGGACTCCGGACGCCACCGTGTGAGTGCCAGCGCCGCGACGACCGAGACAGCGGTAATTCCACTGTAGGTCTGTGTTATCGACACACCAGGTGCATGAGAACATGCAATCGCCATCGGGAACAGCACCATGTGGATCGCGACGTACGTGACGTCGAGGCGTTTCCCACGGCCCCAGCTCTCTGTGAGTGATGTGACCGGTTGCGGATCCCGCCGCTCAGTCGACTGGCGTGGGGGTGACACGGAAGAGATGACAGTCTACCGGAACAAAATAGTTGCGCACTTCGGGTTCCCTCGAAACGTTCGATCTTGGCCGCCACGACGTCCATCAGGAAACCAGCGAAACAAGCGACATGGCCACGACAGAGAGGAGTATCGCGATCGCCACAATTCGCAGCACGCTCGCGAGGCTTCGGCGATGGGTCGGCAGTAGCTCGGCGATCCCGCCTATACCCATACCGAGAGCGAGAACGACGCTTGAACTCGTTCCATTGTTAGAAAGAAGTTCGATACCGCCGAAAATGCTGAACGCGACCGCTGCCAACAGAAAGATTCGAGCGCTCTCCCACCCGCCTGGCTCGGAAAACAGTTCCTCGGAATGAAATTCCATACACATTCTTCTGACGGACCAGAGTTAAAACACGAGGTCGATATGGGAGCGGGCGACGATCGATTGATTGTGCCCCACCAGCCAGCACCTCGCTGAGACACGCAATCCGGACAGGATCAGTCCGCACACCGATCAGGACTCGATCTCTCCGTCTTCGGCAGCTCCGGGGTCGACGCCCGGGGCTGCCTCGACATCGACTTCCTCGGGTTCCTCGCCGCCGCCGATCACGACCTCGCCGTCATCCGTCTCGACGTAGACGTCGTCGGCGAACCCGCCGATCGCGTGCGGGTGGTCGGGATCGTCGAGTTTCTCCGGCGTCGAGGGTGCGTCCGGGAGTCCGCCCTCGGGTGCGAACTCGCCGAGGGGGTCGTCGATCGTGATGCCGTGGGATTCGAAGAAGTCGGCGTAGCGGTCGTAGTGGGCCTCGACTTCCTCGACGGGGAACTCCATCATCTCGGTCCAGCCGTGGTTATAGAAGTCGAAGTTTGCCTGCGCGTGAGTGATCTCGCGGGCTTGGGCCTCGGGATAGCCTTCCTGGAGTGCCGCGACATAGGTGTCCATGGTCGCGTCGAACATGGCCGCTAAGCGCTCGCGCCGCTCTTCCTGGCGTTGTTCATCGGCCCAGTCCAGGAAGAAGTCGGTGTGGATATCGACCAGTTTGTCGGCCACCATCTCACCGACGACCGGGGCAGTCAGACTTTGCTTGGCTGCCCAGTGTTTGACGCCTTGTTTGAGTTTCATCGTACCGGGGCCTATACCCTCCATTCACATCAATTCCGGGACGACGGCAACGACGCACAGGGCGCTCGTTGTCCCTCTCGGCGTGACTCTCGTCAGTTGCTTGGTCGTCGTTTACGGGTTGCGCTGGGCCGCCATCGGTTTCATGGCCGGCACACGGCAATCGGATCCGAACCCCGCGGTTCAGTTCACTCCGTTCCTCGGGCTCTTGCTGGTGGTGATCGGGCTGGGGGTGTAGGAACGCAGATGGACTGCGTGGTCGCTTGCTGTCATCATCTCTGGCGGGATACTCATCACATCTCTTCACCGGATGGCGTTCACCTTCGATGTCGTCGTGGCCGTGATCATCGTCGGCTACCTGTTCGTCAAACTGAACTGGTATTTCACCGCTAGGTTGGGGGCACGGCAGTCTAGCCCTGAGTAAATGCCCGTGTGGAAACGGGAACGGTCGAACTGGGCTAGACGGGGGAGACCCATCACAGGGTGTTCGGTCTCTCGCCTCGAACAGTTCCAGCCGATAGATTGTGACGATAGCAATCCACATTAGGCCCCGGTACGAACACCGGGAGCATGACCACGTCGCACGTGATCCTCGGCGACGGCATCGCCGGGAGTTCCGCCGCGGAAACGATCCGTGAAGCGGATCCCGACGCCGACGTCACGATCATCACCGACGAGGGCGAACCCCTGTACAACCGCATTCTCATCAAGGAGTTCGCCAAAGGAACCCTCCCCGAAGAACCCGTCTCGATCCACGAGGAGGAGTGGTACGAGGAACGGGACATCGACCTCGAACTCAATACCCGCGTCACGTCCGTCGATACCGACGCGAACGTCGTCGAGGCCCAGGACGGAGCCACCTACGAGTACGACAAACTTCTCGTGGCCACCGGCGGCACGCCGACGAGGCTCCCGGTCGAAAACAGTGACGCCGAGGGAGTCCACTACTTCTGGACGTTCAAGGACGCACGGGCGATCCGTGACCACGCTGCCGAGGCTGAAACGGGTGTGATCGTCGGGGCCGGGCTGCTCGGCATCGACCTCGCTGCGATCTGTGGCGCACAGAACGTCGAGGCCGACTACCTCATGCGTGGCAACCGGTGGTGGCGCTACGCGCTGAGCCTCGACGGCGCGGAAATCATCCACGAGGCGCTCAGGCAAAAAGGCGTCACGCCCGTCTTCGATAGCGGCGTCGAACGGTTCGAAGTCGACGACGACGGTCATGTCACGGGAGCTGTGGACGCAAACGGCGAATTTCACGCGGGAGAATTCGCCGCCGTCGCGATCGGCCTGGATTTCAACACGGCATTTCTCGAAGACACGGCGGTCGAACTCGATGACGGCATCGTCGTCGACGAACACATGCGGACAGGCGTAGAAGATATCTACGCGGCTGGCGATCTGACGCGGTATTACGACGTCATTCTCGACGAACGCGCCCAGAACGGCTCGTGGGGGAGCGCCAAAGAACAGGGCGTCGTCGCCGCCGAGAACATGGTCGCCGACGAGCCGGTCGAGACGTTCCGGTACGTCTCTTCGTACTCGATTACACACTTTGAGTTCCCGTTTCTGTCCTTTGGTCACCCGACGATCGGCGACGACGAGGCCGAACGGAAGTACTCAGACACCGAGTGGCGGCGGCTCACGTTCAAGGACGGCCAACTCATCGGCGGCGTCCTGATCGGCGACCTCTCCCAGCAACAGGCGTTCAAACAGATCATCCGTGAAGAGCGGCCTGTCGCCGACCAAATGGAGAAGCTCCTCGAACCCGACGTCGATCTCGACGCACTGCCAGCCCCCGCTGTCGAGTGATCGGACTCGCCGGATCGACACCGTTTTGCTCGCCACGCCAATTTTTCAGGACATGGACGCCGACGCCGATGGAGAGATGACGCTCGCGTTCGATCTCGACGCATTGCAGCACCTGGCACATCCGGACGCGGTATTCACCGATGCTCGCCAGTGGAGCAAGTACGTGGGTATCGTCTCCGATGAGCCGACCTACGTCGTGACGAACTTCGCCCGGAAACACCGGATTCGACAGGATTTCTTCTCCGGGCCACGCGGACGAGCCGAGAGCTTCGAGACGATCAAAGACCAGTTCGACACCCCGCGGTACGTCTACGTCGGGACCGACGACGCGGCTGCGGAGGCCGCCACAGCCAACGGCTGGGAATACCTCGACGTGGAAGCCGCTGCCGACGCTGCGGAGTGGACACTCGGTGACCCCGAGGTGCCTTCGGCGGCGGACGAATCCGAAACGCGCGACGACTGGCCCTGAACGATCGACGCGTTTTCGCGCAGTCGAATCCCTTCGGGTACCGCGTCGTTTAACCACCCGGACGCGCAATCTCCGCCGATGGCTACCCCCCGCGTGCCGAGCGACGAAGACCGCCTGGAACTCCCGTGTGGCGAGACCGTGGATGTCCACACCTTCGACATGGGCCGTCGTGAATTCGCGTGTCAGTGCGGCGAAACCCACGCGCTCGTCATGGACATCCACCCGCTGACACGGTTCTTGCCGACGTTTCTCGTCGACACTCTCTCCGAGACGGTCGAACCGAGCGGGGACGCCGACGAATTCGGAACCCCCCACCTCATGGGCATCGTCCTGGAGGAGTTTCCCGACGACGTGGTCGCGAAGGATGTCGAGGACGACGGCGCGATCGGTTGTGGCCTGTTGTGGGTGACGGACTTCGACTCGCGTCGCCTCCACGAAATCGTGGTGGAACTCGTCGTCGAGCTTATGGAACACGCGATCAGCCACGCCGAAGATGAGACCGCCCGGGACGCCTTCGAGGAGGACATGCGCGAGTTCGACGTGGCTGCGTTCGTCGACGCCTACCGGGCTGACCGCGACTTCGATGGCGAACGCGACACACCAGTCTGACTGGTTCTGGGTCGGGTTCGTCTCCGGCGCTGGAGGCCTGTGTCGTCTGACCGGCGTGTGTGACACGGCCGGCGTCGATTCCGTCTGTGTGACGAGTTACTCCGCTACTGTCCCCCGAATCGACGCCAAGGGCCGTCAGACGCTAGTCTGACGGTGTTTAATGGTGTTCGGGGACGTTTGTCAGACCATGCTGCGTCACGGCGAGTTCGAGCGGATCCGCGCCGTGCTTCGGGAGTCGGATCTCGACGAACCCCTCACCGCGCGTGAGATCCACGACGTGCTGGAGGCCCACGACGAGTCCTTCGAGAGCCCCCACGAGATCGCGACCGTGCTCGGCCGTCACGCCGAGACCGGCGCGGTCGAAGTGATCCGCGGCCACCCCTACCGGTATCGATTCGACGACCGCGGGCAATGAGCTCTCACGCGTAATTCTCGACCACAACACGTTTGAAACGACCCGGCGTGGCTCCGTTTGTGAATCGTGTCATCGATCGGCTGGGGCTGAAAGAACCGCGGCGAGCGCTCGCTCTTGTCGTGCTCGCCGCACTTGTTGCCCGACTTATCGCTCTGGACGTCCGGGTCGCCCACTGGGACGAGGCGCGGGTCGGGTACTGGATCCTCCACACTGCCGACACGGGATGGTGGGAGTACCGGCCGATCATCCACGGCCCGTTCGTCCAGCACGTCACGCGCTGGACCTTCGCCGTTGCGGGCGTCTCGGACTTCACGATGCGACTGCCGGTAGCTCTGATCGGGTCGGCGCTCCCGGCGACGGCCCTGCTGTTCCGGTCGCGTTTGCGCGATGTCGAAACCATCGCGCTCGGTGTCATTCTCGCGGCGAATCCACTCCTCCTCTACTACTCGCGGTTCATGCGCAGCGACCTGCCGCTGGCCGCATTCGCCTTCGTCACGCTCGGTGCGATCGTGGCCGCGATCGATACGGATCGGCGGCGCTATCTTCACCTCGCTGCGATCGCGTTCGCACTCGCACTGACGACCAAGGAGAATGCGGTCCTCTATCCCGTCTCGTGGCTCGGGGCCGGCACGCTGGTTGTTCTCTCCCGGTTGGCCGCGGATCACTACGATGGAGGTGATCCGATCGCGACCTTGCGAAGCTGGGTGACAGCGACCCGGCGGCGCGCGTGGGCCTGGCGACGGACGCTCCTTGCGCTTCCGTTTGAGATTCTCGCCGTAGTCGCGTTCTTCTATGCGCCGCGCTCGCCCGAGGCTGACGCCGGCCTCTTCAGTGCGCTTGCCGACCCGACGTTGCTCCCCGGCGTCCTGGGGCAGGCGACGGTCGGCGCGACTGGTGAACTCATGGACCTCTGGCTGTCGCCCAGCGTCCGTGGCCACGCCTACGCCCCGTATCTCGCGCACTTTCTGGTAGTTCTGGCCATGGCTTCGGCCGGCACTGCGGTGCTTGCAGTCCTGGCAGTTCGTTGGCAGCCTCGTCCCCTGGTAACGTTCTGTGGCTGGTGGGCGCTGTCGGGGGTTGTCGGCTACCCGTACGTCGCTGACATCAAAGCGCCGTGGCTCGCGATTCACGTCGTCGTTGCGCTTGCGATCCCGGCGGCTGTCGGGCTACTCGCCGTCGTCGAGCGGTTCCGGGCGGCCCGCATCGAGCGCCGTCAGCTTGCATCGGTCGGATTGGCGCTGCTCCTCGTTTTTTCGGGCGTATTCGCCGTCGCTTCGGCGGGATTCACGACATACCACCAGCCACCCGACGGCTTCAACGTCGTCGCACAGAGCGGTCAGCCGGGCGGGGATATTCGCCCAGTTCTCCAAGACATCCGTGCGGTGGCGGGCCACAACGATGGAACCGATGTCCTCTACTACGGGAACCTCTCGTTCAGGGACGAGACGTGGGCGAACCACCCCCCCGCGCCCAGCGACTGGTTCAACCGATTGCCGATACCGTGGTACACCGAGCGGGCCAACGCCACCGTCGATAGTGTTGAGACCGCCGAGGGACTCCCCACGAACCCGCCGCCGGTCGTGATCGCCGAAGGCCGCGATCGGGCGGAACTCGCGGCTGCGCTTGACGGATATGCGGTCCGCGAGGAGGCGATTTTGATCCGCGGCGGGCGACGGACCATCGAGGTGTTCGGGTTCGAATACCACCTCGGCGGGAAAACGTTCGCCTTTTTCATCGACCGTGACGCCCTCGAAGCCGCCACAGCCGGCCGTGATAGCGCGCCCTCGTGATACGATATTCGAAATCAAACTTCGAGGATCGTAACCTTTCGCCGGGTTTATTACGATGAGCGAACTCCGAATGCACAATGACAGCTGAGGACCAACCGACGATTCTGCTGATCGGGAGCGGCCCGATCAAGATCGGCCAGGCCGCGGAGTTCGACTACTCCGGCGCACAGGCGTGTCGCGCGCTCCAGGAAGAGGGCGCGCGTGTCGTCCTGGTCAACTCGAACCCGGCGACGATCATGACCGACCCGGAGATGGCCGACAAGGTCTATCTCGAACCCATCAACACGGAGGCCATCGCCGAGATCATCCGCAAGGAACAGCCCGACGGCGTCATCGCCGGGCTTGGCGGCCAGACCGGCCTGAACGTGACCGCTGAGCTTGCTGAAGAGGGAGTCCTCGACGAGCACGATGTCGACGTCATGGGCACCCCCCTGGACACCATCTACGCGACGGAGGATCGCGAGCAGTTCCGAAAGCGCATGGAGAAGATCGACGAGCCGGTCCCCGCCTCGACGACGATCAAGAGCATGGACGAGGTCGAGGCAGCCGTCGAGGAAGTCGGCGGGCTCCCCGTCATCATGCGGACGACCTATACGCTCGGTGGGCAGGGTTCGGGCGTCATCGACGACATGGACGAACTCAAGGAAGCCACACGCAAGGGGCTGCGGCTCTCCCGGGACGACCGCGTGATGATCACCGAGTCCATCGACGGCTGGATCGAACTGGAGTACGAGGTGATGCGCGACGCCGACGACTCGTGTATCATCATCTGCAACATGGAAAATCTCGATCCGATGGGGATCCACACCGGGGAGTCGATGGTCGTCACGCCCTCTCAGGTCATCCCCGACGAGGGCCACCAGGAGATGCGCGACACGGCGCTGAAAGTGATCCGGGAACTCGAGATCCACGGCGGCTGTAACATCCAGTTCGCCTGGCGCGACGACGGGTCGCCCGGCGGCGAGTACCGCGTCGTCGAGGTCAACCCTCGCGTCTCTCGCTCGTCGGCACTCGCATCGAAAGCGACGGGCTACCCGATCGCCCGCGTGACCGCGAAGGTCGCGATGGGCAAGCGCCTCCACGAAATCGAAAACGAGATCACCGGCGAGACCACCGCGGCCTTCGAACCGGCCATCGACTACGTCGTCACGAAAGTTCCCAGGTGGCCGATCGACAAGTTCCAGGACGTCGACTTCGAACTCGGCCCGGCGATGAAGTCGACCGGCGAGGCGATGTCCATCGGCCGGACCTTCGAGGAGTCACTGCTGAAGGCGCTGCGCTCGACGGAGTACGATCCGGCGGTCAACTGGGCCGAGATTGACGACGACGACCTCGAATCGGAGTATCTCGTCCGCCCGTCGCCCGATCGGCCCTACGCGATGTTCGAGGCCTTCGAACGCGGCTATTCGGTCCAAGAGGTCTCGGAACTGACCGAAATCCGCGAATGGTACGTCGAGCGCTACAAGCGGATCGCCGACGCCGCCGAGGCTGCCAGCGCAGGCGAACTCGACGTCGCAGCCGAGGCCGGGTTCACCAACCACGAGGTCGCGACGCTCGCCAGCGGCGGGGCCTTCGAGGACACCCACGCCTCCTGGCTGCCGGATCGCCTGCTCGACGAGCGGGGTGTGGTCAGCGACGACAGTGAAGCGACGCCACAGACCGACGGCGGCGGCGTTTCCGTCGCGGACGTCGAAGACGCCGCGCCGGCCCGGTCGTTCAAACAGGTCGACACCTGTGCCGGCGAGTTCGAGGCCTCGACGCCGTACTACTACTCCGCGCGGGAACCCCTCTCGGGACTCGAACGTAACGAAGTCCAGGTCGATCCGGATATCGAGAGCGTCGTGGTCGTCGGCGGCGGCCCGATCCGGATCGGGCAGGGCGTCGAGTTCGACTACTGTTCGGTCCACGCCGTCCGGGCCCTGGAAGAGATCGGCATCGACGCCCACGTCGTCAACAACAACCCCGAGACGGTCTCGACGGACTACGACACCTCGGATGGCCTGTTCTTCGAGCCGATCACCGCCGAAGAGGTCGCCGACGTGGTCGAGGAGACCGGAGCCGACGGCGTGATGGTCCAGTTCGGCGGTCAGACGTCGGTCGACATCGGCCATCCCCTGGAGGCCGAACTCGATCGCCGCGGCCTCGACGCCGAGATCATGGGAACCTCGGTGGACGCGATGGACTTAGCGGAGGATCGTGACCGGTTCAATCGACTCATGGACGACCTCGGTATCGCCCAGGCGGAGGGTGGCACGGCGACCAGCGAGACCGAAGCGCTCGAACTCGCGCGTGACATCGGCTACCCGGTGCTCGTCCGGCCGAGCTACGTGCTCGGCGGGCGTGCGATGGAGGTCGTCTACAACGACGACGACCTCAAGACGTACATCGAGGAGGCCGTCCGGGTGAGTCCGGACAAGCCCATCCTCGTCGACGACTTCCTCGCGGACGCCATCGAACTCGACGTCGACGCCGTGGCCGACGGCGAGGATATTCTCATCGGCGGCATCATGGAACACGTCGAGACCGCCGGCGTCCACTCCGGCGACTCGGCGTGTATGATCCCGCCCCGCAGCGGCGAGATCGAGGACGTCATGCCCCGGATCCGCGAGGTGACCGAACAGATCGCCGGCGCCTTAGAGACGGTCGGGTTGATGAACGTTCAGCTCGCGGTCCGGGACGGCGAGGTGTACGTCCTCGAAGCGAACCCGCGCTCCTCCCGGACGGTCCCGTTCGTCTCGAAGGCGACGGGCGTCCCGATCGCCAAGATCGCCGCCAAGGTGATGGCCGGTGCGGACCTCGACGAACTGGCGGTTACCGAACAACAGCCCGAGCAGGTCAGTGTCAAGGAAGTCGTGCTTCCGTTCGACCGGCTTCCCGGTTCGGACCCGCGTCTCGGCCCCGAGATGAAATCCACGGGCGAGGTCATGGGCACCGCTGGCAGCTTCGGGAAGGCCTACCAGAAGGCCCAGATGGCAGTCGACAAGCCGATTCCCCTGGCGGGAACCGCGATCGTCGATCTGCCGATCGTCGGCTTCGAGGAGCACTTCGAGACGCGTTCGCTCGATGACTACGAGTCACAGGAAGCCGTCGAGGCCGCCCTGCGCGACGGCGAGATCGACCTCGTCGTTTCGCGGAACCGAGACGTACTCGAAGTATGCGTCGAGGAATCGATCACGTATTTCTCGACGATCGCAAGCGGCAAGGCCGCCCTGGAGGCCATCGAGTCGGACGACCAGCCGCTGTCGGTCCAGGACATCGCAACGCGGCCGAAAACGACTCGGAAGTGGGGCGGAAACTAGCGGGCACATGGATCCCAGCGAACAGGCACTGGCATCGCTGCTCGATGAGGGTGAGTCCCTCGAAGAGACCTGGACAGTCGATACGATCTCCCGGGGCTTCGAGTTGGCCGCCCCCGGACTCGGCAGCCGAGAGACACTTGGCTTGACCGGCAAGCGGCTCGTCTGGCTCGACGAGGAGTTCGAAACGGTCGACCTCGAGGCCGTCGAATCGGTCGAAACGAATGCTGTCAGCCAGTCACCCACGTCGATCCTCATCGTGGTCGGGGTGTTGGGGATCGTGCTCGGGACGATCGTGACGCCGCTTCTCTGGGTATTTACCTCACTCTCGATGGAACTAACGCTTGCACCGCTGGTGGTTGGGTTGCTCGCGCTCGTCCTGGGTGTTGTCGGCACCCGTCTCTGGGACCGCGAGGATGCCGAGCAACAGCATTATCTCGACGTGAAGACCATGACGGAGACGATCCAGATCTACGCCACGGAAGCGACTGTCGAGACGATCACCGAACGCATTCGATCCGAGACCGAGTGAGCCCCGGCGGCTCCCAGCGACCGGCAAACACTTGCCCCCCTCGGTCGATAGGGAGAGTATGAGCGACGTGGATCTTTCGGCCGAGAAGTACGAGAAACACAGACAGGCAGGAGAGATCTTGGCAGAAGTACGCGACGAGGCCGCCGATCGCGTCGAAGTCGGTGTGAGCCATCTCGAAATCGCCGAGTGGGCCGAAGACCGCATCCGGGAACTGGGCGGGAAACCGGCGTTTCCGGTCAACATCAGTATCGATGAGGAGGCTGCGCACGCGACTCCCGGCATCGACGACGAGGCGACCTTCGGCGAGGAATTGATCAACCTCGACATCGGCGTCAGCATCGACGGGTGGCTCGCGGACACGGCCGTTACAGTCGACCTGTCGGGCCACGCCGAACTCACGGAGGCCTCTGCCGAAGCTCTCGAGGCAGCCCTCGAGATCGTCGAACCGGGCGTCGAGACTGGCGAGATCGGCCGCGTCGTCGAGGAGACCATCGACGGGTACGGCTTCAACCCGGTCGTCAACCTCACCGGCCACGGACTCGGCCAGTACGAACAGCACACCGAACCCAACATCCCGAACCGGGCGGTCTCCCAGAGCGCGACGCTGTCGGCCGGCGACGTCGTCGCCATCGAACCGTTCGCCACCGACGGGGCCGGCAAGGTCCGGGAGGGCAGCGACGAGGAGATCTTCGCACTCGACCGGGAGGGGTCGGTTCGCGACCGGCGTGCGCGCCAGGCGCTCGAACAGATCACCGAGGAGTTCAAGACCCTGCCCTTCGCAACGCGGTGGCTCGACGTCAAACGGCCGTCGATGGCACTCAAACGCCTGAAGCGCAACGACATCGTTCACGGCTATCCCGTCCTCAAGGAGGAAGATGGAAAATACGTCAGCCAGAAGGAACACACGATCATCGTGACCGAGGACGGGTGTGAGGTCACGACCCGGAGCCGGTAGGTCGCCGCGAGACGGACGAGTACAGTCGGCCGAGCGGGGAGTCCTCAGGCGTCGTTCATCCGGCGTTCGGTTCGCTGCCCGCAGGATCGACAGACAGACACCCGATACGGTTCCCGGGAGTAGGCGGCGTTGTCCGAGGCCTCGTTTTCGGTCAGCAACGTGATCGAGACGTCGTGTGGGTGTTCGCCACGACAGGAGGAGCAGTACTCGACGCGGGTATTTGTCGCCTGATTGGCGGTCGCCATAGAGGAGAGAAGTCGGCAGGTACCTTTTAATTGGAGAGTCGTTCGTACTGTTCAGCGGCTGTCGGGGGACCAATTTGGCTGTCACGGCCCAAAATCTTCCTACCGCGGCTATTGAGCGTTCTACGCTCGTTTCATGGGATAAAAACAGTCCGAAAACGGCCGATAGATATTTATATTTGGGTTAACGAAGCGAGGTCGCTTCTAATTTTGAGACCGTCAACCGCAACCGATCGAATCCGTCTCCGCTCAATTCGGTATTTCGACGCGAGTCGACGATACTCCCCTCGGAAGCTTCTTTGGACCCCAGCGGCGAGTGTCCCAGCATGGATCAGGTCTTCGCCCCATGGCGCATCGAGTGGGTCGAACGCGCGGAGAAGAACCCCGACGTCGAGGAGTGCGTCTTCTGTGAACTCCCCGCGTGGGACGACGATCGGGACCACCGCCTCCTCGCCGAGAACGACCACGCCTACGTTCTTCTCAACAACTACCCGTACAATCCCGGTCACGCGATGGTGATCCCGCGCGCACACGCCGGGGCCTACGGCGACCTCGACGACGCACAACTCCTGGATCACGCCCACCTCAAACAGCGGACGATCGACGCCATGGACGACGCCTTCGACCCCGACGGCTACAACGTCGGGCTGAATCTCGGCGGTAGCGCGGCCGGCGGGTCGATCGACGACCACCTCCACACCCACGTCGTCCCGCGCTGGTCGGGCGACAACAACTTCATGGCGGTGATCTCCGACACGAAAGTCATCGTCGAGGCACTTGAGGACTCTTACGACCGCCTCCACGACGCCTTCGCCGATCAACCCGGGGCAACCGTCTCCGATCCGGACGACGCCGTCTCCTTTTCGTGATCCGATTCGCCCGACAGCGATTCACGCCGCTGTCGATCACAGTCCCTGGTCGGTGAACCGACCCTCTTGCTCGTAGATGGTCACCAACTCCGTGAGGAACTCCTCGATCGTTTCGTCGTCTTCGAGATGTGGCTCGATCCGTTCGACCAGTTCGTCGTCGAGCTCGATCGTGTGTGGCATTATATACCGTACATACTATTGACTCTTATAGATGCCGACCGGGTGGCTAACGGCTGTCAGTCAGTCTTGCCCGGATGCAAACACGAAGTCACTTTAGGCCCGGATCACCAACTCACGATCGATGACTCGTCGCAGGACGCTTCGACGCGTCGGTCTGTTGTTGTTCGGAGCGAACCTGGCACTCTTCCTGTCAAAAGGCGTGGTCGCCGTCGAGACGGGGAGTCTCGCCGTCCAGTCCGAAGCGATCAACAGTCTCGCCGACACCGTGTATTCGCTGGTGATCGTCGGCGGGCTGTACCTCACGACGCGGCCGCCCGACTTCGAGCATCCCCATGGCCACGAACGGATCGAGCCGTTCGTCTCGTTGTTCGTTGCGGCCGGTATCTTCCTGGCCGGCGGCGCGGTGATCTACCAGTCCGGAACGGCTTTGCTTGCCGGTGACATCGAACCGTTACGGAGTCCAGCCGCCGTCGGCATCCTCGTGCTCACCATCGCCGCGAAACTCGCGCTCTATCGATACTGTCTGACTGTCGGGCGAACCTGGCAGTCCCCGGCACTGGTCGCGACGGCTCTCGATAATCGAAACGACGTGCTGACAGCCGGGGCTGCACTGGTCGGCGTCATCGGGGCAGCCGTCGGGGCACCGATTCTCGACCCGCTCGCTGCACTCGTGGTGGCCCTCGGGATCCTCCATACCGGCGTCGAGGTCGTCCGGGACAACGTCAACTACCTCGTCGGCGCGGCCCCGCCTGACGAACTCCGCAAAGAAATCCTCCAGACGGCGCTGGACCATCCGGACGTCGAGGGTGCCCACGATGTGATCGCCCATTATGTCGGTCCGGAAATCGACGTCAGCCTTCACGTCGAGGTCGAAGGCGATCGAACGCTCCGGGAGGCCCACGACATCGAATCGGCCGTCGTCACATCCGTCGAAGCCCTCCCGCAAGTCGACGACGCGTTCGTCCACGTCGATCCGCGGGAACTCGGCGAGTGGAAGGCTGACGAGGAGGTCGAGCAGTTCGTGGATCCAACGCCCGACGATGGCGAGACAGATTCGAAATGAGTGGATAGCTACACGAGGCCGCGGGATACGCTGACACGAAACCACCACACTCAGTGCCTACCGTCCGTTCTGCGGTTCGATACGGGCGGACGGTGTTGACGCGGAGGCCGATATTGAGGACATCTGGGCGTATAAATCGATATGCGGCGTTGTTCTGTCTATATAATTCTATATATGCGGGCATGTGCTGGGTATATTCATACGTTTGGCCGTTCTTTCGGGGAATTTGGCACAAGCCTTTTGGTGTATATCGCCGAAAATTCATACGGAGTAGTATGGCATTACTCGATAATACGGTCACCGTGGTCACCGGCGGTTCGAGTGGTATCGGTCGGAATATCTGTGAGACGTTTGCGTCGGAAGGCGCGTCAGTAGTGAACGCTGATATCCGAGAGGAACCCCGGGAAGGTGGAGTCCCCACCCACGAGATGGTGACTGAAGCGTACGGCGTCGCGGCGACGTTCGTCGAGTGTGACGTCTCGGAGAGGGCCGACTTGGAAGCCGTTGCCGACGCGGCTGAGGATCTCGGTGGGCTCGACGTCTGGGTCAACAATGCCGGGATCTTCCGCGGTGAGGAGTTCACCGAGGTCACGGAAGCGGAGTACGATCAGTTGATGGACATCAACGTCAAGGGGACGTTCTTCGGTGCCCAGGTCGCCATCGAGCGAATGGTCGAGGACGGCGGCGGGAGCCTGATCAACCTCTCCAGCGTGGCCGGCTTGGAGGGGTCGGGTGACTTCGTCACGTACTGCTCGTCGAAGGGGGCCGTCAGACTGATGACCTACTCGCTGGCGGACAAGTACGGGCCGGACGGCGTCCGCGTCAACGCCATTCACCCGGGCGTCATCGAGACGGAGATGGTAACCGACGACGTGCCGATCATCGGCGGCGAGAGCGAGGACGCGTTCCGCCAGCAAATCCCCTCTCGACGGTTCGGCAAGCCGGAAGACATCGGCAACGCAGCGCTCTTTCTCGCCAGCGACATGAGCGACTACGTCAACGGGGAGTCACTGGTCGTCGATGGCGGCCAGACGAACACCTGACGGGTTCCATCCGCCGCGTCGGGTGCCGAACCGCGGACCAGCCGTTTTTTAGGGACCGCGAGATTGGTGAGTACATGGACGAGGCGATCGAGTTCGGTACTGACGGCTGGCGCGCAGAGCTTTCGGAGTTTACCACACCACGGGTTCGAATGGTCGCACAGGGGATCGCGGACTATCTCCGTGAGGAGGCCGACCGCGCGGGCCATACCGTGGCTGTCGGCTACGACGCCCGGGAAACGTCACCAGGGTTCGCGGCGGACGTGACGGAAGTGCTGACGTCGAACGGGTTCAACGTGCTCCTTTCGGAGCGGGACTGCCCGACGCCGGTGACAGCGTATACAATCGTCAACCAGAACCTCGCAGGGGCAGTTGCGATCACGGCCTCGCATAACCCGCCGGAGTACAACGGCATCAAGTTCATCCCGGACGACGGTGCGCCCGCACTCCCGGAAGTGACCGAGGCGATCGAATCCCATCTGCGTGAGCCTGATCCGTTACCGGCCGAAGAGCACGGTGTCTATCGCGAAGACGATTTCATCGAACCGTATCAGGAGAATGCGTTCATGCTGACGAACGCCAATCTGAATGACCTGACAGTTGTCTACGACGCGATGCACGGGAGTGGCCGCGGCGTGACCGACGAGCTGCTCGAACTGGCCGGAGCGGATGTCCACAAGCGGCGTTGTGAGTACGATCCGACGTTCGGCGGTTCCTCACCCGAACCATCCGCTGAAAACCTCGAGGGACTCGTTGAAGCCGTCGAGGAACACGACGCGGATATCGGCATCGCCAACGACGGCGACGCGGACCGGATCGCCGTAGTTACGCCCGAACGCGGCTTCCTCAACGAGAATCTCTTTTTCGCCGCGCTGTACGATTATCTGCTCGAATACAACGACGGCCCGGCGGTTCGATCCGTCTCGACGACGTTCCTGATCGACCGGATCGCCGAAGCCCACGGTGAGGAAGTTTACGAGACGCCGGTCGGGTTCAAGTGGGTCGCCCAGGCGATGGGAGAACACGACGCGCTGATCGGCGGCGAGGAGAGCGGCGGGTTCTCGATCCGTGATCACGTCCGCGAGAAGGACGGTGTGTTGATCGGACTGCTCGCCGCGGTGATGACAGCCGAACGCCCGATCGACGAGCGAGTCGACGACATTCTCGACACCCACGGCGAGATCTACCAGGATCGACGGAGCATCGACTGCCCGGACGCTCGCAAGGAACCCGTCGTCGCGGCACTCGACTCACAACTTCCCGACACCGTCGCCGGCGTCGCCGTCGAACGCGTCAACGACGCTGACGGGTTCAAGATCCTGTTAGAAGACGGCTCGTGGCTGCTCGTTCGACCCAGCGGGACCGAGCCGAAACTTCGAGTCTACGCCGAATCGGACAGTCAGGAACGGATCGAAACGTTGCTGGCTGCGGGCGTCGACCTGGTCGAGCCGCTGGTCTGACGACGCACTTCGGCTTACCGGGTGGGGCCTCGCGGACGTCAGGCTTCGACGTCGAGATGGCGGCAGTGTTTTGCCTCGGCATCGTAGCAGTCCGGACACTCGGGCCGTCGCTCGACGTACCGGGTTAACCGGGCTGCGACGTCGTCGCTAAGGGCGTGTTCGAGCCGGCAGGCCTCGTCATGGAACCCCTCAGTCACGTCCAACCCCTCGACGAGGAACCGCTCGATCAGGCAGTGTTTGGCGAGGAGATCCCTGGCCTGTTCTGCCCCGGCCTCGGTGAGTTCAGCGCCGCGTCGCTTCTGATATTCGAGGAGGCCCTGATCTTGCAGCCGCGAGAGCATCTGCGTGACACTGGGTGGTGAGACGCCGAGTCGATCGGCGATGGCCCCGGTCCGGGCCGGATCACCGTCCCGCGAGAGGAGGTAGATCTCCTTGAGATACATTTCCACGCTCTCGCTCGTGGCGGACTCGCTGTGGTGACTCACAATTACCAGTATTACATGACGAGCCAAGAAATACTCACCGCTCCCCACAACCACGTTACTCGAGGGCGGCCCACAGTATCGCTCAGGTTCGACCGATTCACGGCTATATTACTACTGGACATTTTCATGAATAGGAAATATTAAGCCTCGTCATTTCCTACCCCGGTGTAATGACACAGGTGGTAGCTACCACGACCGGACTGTATCCCCTTCCGGACTGGGCGAAAGACGAACTGGCGAACCTGAAAGGCCACCAGCGAAGCGATCTGATCGATGGCGAGGAAGGGCCGGAGATCACCTCGGCGTACGATCAGGCGCGCGAGGACGTCATCGAGGCCCAACAGGCTGCGGGACTCGACCGGGTTGTCGAAGGACAACTCCGATGGGACGACATGCTCGCCCACCCGCTTTCGGTCCACGATGCCGTCGAGACCCGCGGGATCGTCCGGTATTACGACAACAACAACTTCTATCGCGAGCCTGTCGTCGAAGGCGAACTCACGTTCGACGGCGACGTCGGTGCGGAACTCGACGCGGCAGCCGAACTTGCCGAGGAAGGACTGCAAGCAGTGCTTCCCGGCCCGTACTCCCTGGCTGACCTGGCCACCGACGAGTACTACGGCGACGAGGCTGCCTTCCTCGACGCGATCGCGGACTTCCTCGCCGAGGAGACCGGATCCTTCCCGGATGTCGAGACGCTGTTCCTGCTCGAACCGTCCCTCGTAACCGACCCGCCGGCTGACGGTGGCGAGCACGCCAGCGAGGCGATCGACACGGTCGCGGACGCGATCGACGCCGACGTCGTCGTCCAGACGTACTGGGGCGCACTCGAGGAGAAAGTCCACGCGTATCTGCTGGACGCTGGGATCGACGCCGTCGGCTACGATCTCGTTTCCGATCACGAGCAGGCCATCCACAACGTCAACGAGTACGGGACGACCGACGACGTGGCGCTGGGGCTGGTCGACGGCCAGAACACACTCGTCGAGACGCCCGCGGAGATCCGCGAACGCATCGAGTGGTTCCTCGGCGAGACGACCAACGACTTCGAGACGATCTATGCGACGCCGAACACCGAGTTGCTGTATCTGCCCGACAACAAGTTCGAGGCCAAACTCGACGCACTGGCCGCAGCCACAACGGAGGCGATCGACCAATGAGCGACACACGCGAACAGTTCCGACCGGACGACCACGACAACGACCACTTCCTGCTGACGACCGTCGTCGGCTCCTACCCGAAGCCGGAATGGCACGATCGCGCCCGGGAACTGTTCGAGGCCGAAGACACCGGCTTCGACGAGGACGACTGGGAAGAATCCAAAGACGATGCCTCCCGCGTCATCACCCACGAGCACGAACGCGCGGGCATCGACGTCGTCACCGACGGCGAAATGCGGCGCAACGAGATGGTCGAGTACTTCGCCCACCGGATCGACGGTTACGAGTTCAACGGCCGCGTGAAGGTCTGGGGCCACAATTACTTCGACAAGCCAAGCGTCGTCGAACCGGTCGAGTACGATCAGCAATGGCTCGTCGAGGAGTTCAAGTTCACCGACGAGGTCGCCGACGTGCCGGTGAAGGTTCCGATCACCGGGCCCTACACCCTCGCATCCTGGAGTTTCAACGAGGCCTACGACTCGGAGGCCGAACTCGCCTACGACCTCGCGGACCTCGTCAACGAAGAGATCGAGGCCTTGGTCGAGGCCGGCGCGCGATACATCCAGATCGACGAACCCGCGCTGGCAACGACACCCGACGATCACGCGATCGTGGGAGAGGCGCTTGAACACATCGTTGAAGACGTACCCGACGACGTTCGCCTCGGACTCCACGTCTGTTACGGTGATTACTCGCGGATCTACCCCGAGATCCTGGAGTTCCCCGTCGAGGAGTTCGACCTCGAACTCGCCAACGGCGACTTCGAGCAGATCGACGTGTTCAAAGAACACGAGTTCACCAAGGACTTCGCACTGGGGGTCGTCGACGTTCACGACACCGAGGTCGAATCCGTCGCCGAGATCAAGGAAAACATCAAGAAAGGACTAGAAGTCGTCCCGCCCGAGCGACTGACCGTCTCGCCGGACTGCGGCGTGAAACTCCTGCCCCGTGAGGTCGCCTACGAAAAGATGGCCAATCTCACGACTGCCGCCCGCGAGGTCGAAGCCGAACTCGACGCCGGTGAAATCGACGTCCCCGCGGGGGAGTAGCGCGATACTCCGCCCCGAAAGCGACCGATCTTGTCTGTGCATGCAAACCCAATCGGGAGTATCGCTTTCGAAATATTGTGGTGAGCCGATAGATTGAATACTGGTCCGATAAATTACTTTTCCATTGCCATGACTGATCGAGATCCGAGCACCGGCCATGATTCCGGTGGACACGGCCCCCGACACGTCGGGGGCGCGTTCCTCGCGGTTCTCGCCGTGCTCGTGGTCGCGGGTGTGGGTAACGTCTCACCACGGACGGTCGGGGTTGTCGCCCTCGCTTCCGGCGTCCTGCTGCTCGCGGCGTCGCTGCGACGGCGGGCCGTTCGACCCTGGGGGGCCTGGACGCTGGTGGCCGGGGTGTTCCTCACCTTCCAAGTCGCCCTCGACGACCGCGGCGTGTGGCGCGCGGCGATCGGCCTCGGCGTGATCGGGCTGGGATATCTCCTCGCCGAAACGGCGCCCGTCCGACGGATCGAGGCCCGCATCGACGAGCGGGTCGACCCGTACGTCGAGGCTGCGGGAACTCGGCTCGGCCGCTGGCTCGCACCCCTCCTGTCCAGACTGAGTTAGGACGGGAACGGGGGACCGGATTATTCCGCTTCGACCGTCTCGATCGCCCGCTTGCCGATCTCGATCACGTCACTCGGGAGTCGGTCGCTCGCCGCGTCGAGGTCGGCCGGCGAGAACCACTCCCAGGCGTCGGCGGGCGCTTCGCCATCCCCGGGCTCAATATTTCGGCTGTCGGCTTCGCCATAGAAAATGAAGTCGACGTGCTGGTGGCCGACCTCGCCGTCGTGGACGTTGATGTCCTCAAGCAGGAAATGCTGGGGCTGGGGGATGCTCTCGACGGTCGTCGAAGTAATGTCCTCTTGTGGTGCGAGGAGGGAGACATCGAAGCCGAGTTCCTCACGGGTTTCCCGCTTCGCCGCAACGTGGGGGAGTTCGTCGCGGTCGATGTGCCCGCCGGGCGGGAGCCACATGTCCAATTTCTCGTGATCGTGTAGGGCTGTCTCGCCGTCGTGGACGACGTACACCGTCGCGACGAAATGACGCGTCGTTTCCATGGACGCTTTCGAGAACGGGCCGGAGTTGAACCTGCCGAAACTGGCGAAGGGCGAAAATCAGACTGACTAGCTGACGGTCCTCAGGCCGTCCGGATGTCCTGTTTGGCTTCCAGCAGTTCGTGATACCGGTTGCGGATCGTAACCTCGGAGATGTTCGCGACCTCGCTGACCTCGTTTTGGGTCACCTTCTCGTTGGCAAGCAACGAGGCCGCGTAGATCGCAGCAGCGGCGAGGCCGACCGGGCTCTTCCCGGAGTGGACGCCCTCCTGCTTTGCGTTCTCTAGGAGATCACGGGCGTGTCGCTCGGCTTCCTCCGTGAGTTCGAGATCCGAGGCGAACCGCGGGACGTAACTCGTCGGGTCCGCGGGCTTGACTTCCAGTTTCAGTTCGCGGACGACGTATCGATACGTCCGGGCGACTTCGTCTTTTTCGACCCGCGAGACGTTGTCGATCTCGTCGAGACTGCGGGGGTTGCCGGCCTGTCGGGCGGCGGCGTACAACGACGCCGTCGAGACACCCTCGATGGAGCGGCCGGGCAGGAGATTCTCGTCCAGCGCGCGGCGATAGATGACGCTTGCCGTCTCCCGAACGTTTTCGGGCAGACCGAGCGCCGAGGCCATGCGGTCGATTTCGCCGAGTGCCTGCTTGAGATTACGCTCTTTCGAATCGCGGGTGCGGAAGCGCTCGTTCCAGGTGCGCAACCGCTGCATTTTCTCGCGCTGGCGGCTGGACAGCGAATTCCCGTAGGCGTCTTTGTCCTGCCAGCCGATGTTGGTCGAGAGCCCCTTGTCGTGCATCATGTTCGTCGTGGGTGCGCCGACACGGGACTTTTCGTCTTTTTCCGCAGCGTCGAAGGCCCGCCACTCCGGGCCGGGATCGATTTCGTCCTCTTCGACGACGAGGCCACACTCGCCACAGACGGTCTCGCCGCGCTCGGAATCCGTTACCAGGTTGCCACCACACTCCGGACAGACCTGTGTCTCGGTCTCCTCATCGGTGGTAGTCTCGTGCTGATTCGCTCGCTCGTGGCTTCTGAGGGTCGTATCTGACATTGGTCAATTACGTAACGGGCACGATGCCCGGAGAACGCCATCACTCGATTCACTGTATTTTCTCTGAGAACTTAAATTCTTTGGTCAGCCAAAACCTTGGTTTTGCGGAAGGATAAACGGATCCCGGGGGTTTCGAAACCCTTAGTGGCAATCCCGCACTGAGCACAGCCATGAGCGAATCGGCCGTCGATCCTGATGAGGTCGAACACGTCGCGGACCTCGCGCGAGTGAATCTGGATGACAACGAGCGCGAGCGATTCACCGAACAGTTCGCCGATATCCTCTCCTCGTTCGAGACGCTCGACGAGGTCCCCGAAGTCGACCCCGAGACCGAATTGACCAACGTCATGCGTCCCGACGAGGTCGAGGCGAGTCTCGACCAAGACAGGGCACTCGAAAACGCGCCGGAAACCGAGGACGGCTTCTTCAAAGGGCCACGTGTCTCATGAGCTACAACGCCTACATTACCGAGGAGACGATTTCCGGCGACGGGGACACCGATGGTCCACTCGCCGGCCGGACCGTCGCCGTCAAGGACAACATCTCGACGGACGGCGTCCGGACCACTGCCGGTTCGGCGATGCTCGCCGAATACGTTCCACCCTATGACGCGACCGTCGTCGAGCGACTCAAGGAGGCGGGCGCGACGATCCCCGGGAAGACCAACATGGACGAGTTCGGGATGGGGACAACGACGGAGACCTCCGCCTTCGGACCAACCGAAAATCCTGCCGCCGAGGACCACGTTCCCGGCGGGTCCTCGGGTGGCTCGGCTGCCGCCGTCGCCGCCGGCGAGGCCGATCTCGCGCTGGGCAGCGACACGGGGGGATCGGTCCGGTGTCCGGCCGCATTCACGGGCACTGTCGGTATCAAACCCACCTACGGGCTGGTCTCCCGATACGGCCTGATCGCCTACGCCAACTCACTGGAGCAGATCGGTCCCATCGCGCCCACCGTCGAAGAAGCGGCCGAACTGCTCGAAGTCATCGCCGCTCCCGACGAAAACGACGCCACGACGCGAGTCGCCCACCAGCAGATCGGCGGCCCCGAGCCCGAGGACATGCGCGAGTACGCCTTCGCCGACGCCGCGGACGGCGACGTCGACGGGCTTGAGATCGGGGTTCCCACGGAACTGCTCGACGGTGCCGACGAGGACGTCGTCGAGACGTTCTGGGACGCCATCGACGAGCTGGAATCGCAGGGTGCGAGCTACCACGAGGTCGACCTTCCCTCCGTCGAGCACGCTGTCGAAGCCTACTACGTCATCGCGATGAGCGAGGCGTCCTCGAACCTCGCGCGCTTCGACGGCGTGCGATACGGTCCGGCACCCGACTACGAGGGTAACTGGAACGAGGAGTACGCGAAGGTTCGCGAGGAGGGCTTCGGCGAGGAGGTCAAGCGCCGCATTCTGCTCGGCACCTACGCGCTCTCCGCTGGATACCACGACAAGTACTACAAGAAAGCCCAGGACGCCCGCGCATGGGTCAAGCAGGACTTCGACGACGCCCTCGAAGACGCCGATGTCCTCGCGTCGCCGACGATGCCCGTCCCGCCGATGGAGCGCGGCGAGAGCCTGGACGATCCGCTCACGATGTACCTCGCCGACGCCAACACGACGCCGGTCAACCTCGCGAACCTGCCCGCCATCTCGGTGCCCGCGGGCGAGACGAGCGACGGCCTGCCGGTCGGCCTTCAGTTGATCGGTCCCGCCTTCGGCGAACGGACGATTATCCGGGCCGGCAGTGCGCTGGCGTAGAACACAGACGAGTCCCGGATGGGACAGCGTTCCGGTAAACGCAGTTTCTGACGGCAGTGGCGGCACTCATTCTCACGGACTGGCACAAAGCATTTACCGAATAAATGTGGGCCTGGTGATGTGAAGCGGCGATCAGTCATCACCGGGGCCGTGGCAGGCCTGGCTGCCGTTGGCGGCATCGGGACAGCAGTCCTGGGTTTAGAGGCCAGCGAGGAGGGGAGACAACCGGACGAGCAAAACGGAACAGCCACGCCGACGGGCGACGCGTCGACCGGTGACCAGTCGGCCACACCGGCGCGGACGCCGGCGGATCGTGTTGAACATGGACAGGAGTCGGAGTCAGCAGGTGAAGCGAACCAAACGGACACGGTTGAGTCAGATCGGATCAACGCCGGCGCGTCGATCTGTCTCCACCCCGGTGAATCCAGGGACAAGACGCTCATGGTGGATGTCGCCGAATCCTCGTTCGTTTCGGTCAGGACGAATCTCGTCACTGAGCATATCGAGGCGACGGTGACGAGGATCGATCCGTCGCCGAACGCGACACTGGAGTCGGACCCGCCAGTCTGGAGTTGGGGCCGGGATAGGACGGTCTCGATTTCGTATACCGTGTCCGTCAGCGACGATATCGAGCCGGGAACCTACACCGTCCCGGTGTCCATCAGAGAAGAGCTAACCCTGGAAGGGGATTCGCCTGAGCGTCGAGCTGACGTCCACATTGCTGTCAGGTCACCTGACGCGGACTGTCGCCCGTAATTCACAGCAGGTCCCGATAAACGTCTTCCAGCGTGTCGACGGCGTTCTCGATGCTGATCGCCTCCCGGCTGTCGAGACATGCCTCGCCGAGTTCCCCGCGTTCCGAAAGCACGCGCTCGATTGCCTCCCGGAAGGCCCCGATGTCTCCTTGGGGATACGTGTAGCCGGTGACGCCGTCCTCGATAGTGACTGAGAGTGCGCCGCTGTCGACGCCGGCGACTGGCGTCCCGCAGGCGTTGGCCTCCAGGGCGACCAGCCCTTGCGTCTCGACCGGGCTCGGGAATGCGAAAGCGTCCAGAATGGAGTAAAACGCGGGCAACTCCTCGCGCGGCAGGAAACCGAGGAACCGCACGTCCACGTCGGCCGCGGCGGCCCGGGATTCGAGGTCCTCGCGAGCGGGGCCGTCGCCGCCGAAGACGACCGTGACGTCCATGCCGTCGGTGGCGGCGACGATGTCCGGCAGACACTTCTCGTAGCCGTGGCGGCCGGTGTACCCGACGATCGGCCGGTCCTCGGGCAGGTCGTATCGATCACGGAAGTCGGCCGTCTCGACGGGCTTGAACCGCTCGATGTCGACGCCGTTCGAGACTACCTCGACGGGCGTTGACACGCCAACCGATTCACGGACGTGCTCGCGTGTCCGCTCGCTCGGTGTGACTACGACGTCGGCGCGATCGAAGAACCACCGCTCGTAGCTCTGGGCCGTCTTGCGGATCGTCCGCTCGACGCGATCACCAAGCGAGACGTACGACGCGTACTCGCTGGTCGGCGTATGATATGAGGCGACCAGCGGGAGATCCTGTGAACGTGCAACTCGCTTTGCACTCATTCCCAGCCCGAAAGGCGTGTGAGCGTGGACGAGGTCCATCTCGCCAACTTCGTCCGGGACCTGCGGGACACCGATCCGGAATCCCTCGTAGAACGGAAACGGCAGGCTCCGGACCGGATACTCCCGATCGTCGGGGTCGTAGTCGTCGGCGGCGGGGTAGATAATCGGCATATCACCGCCACGACGGTGCCAGGCGTCGCGCCAGGACTGGACCGTGTAGGTGACGCCGTTGACCGTCGGGAGATAGGTGTCGGTGAACGCGGCGACGGACGGCAGACTCATGCTGACCGTGGATTCGGCGACGAGTGATTAATGCGTTGTGTCTTGTTTCGACGGCGGATCGACATCCCTAACCCCCACACACCGTTATTGCATGCTAATGAGTGATGACGCAGCCATCGCCAGAGAGCGGATTCAGCGGCTGCACGAAGCAGCCCGCGAGGCTGCCCGTTCAGGAAATGACCAACGGGCTCGAAGCCACGTTCGCCGGGCGAAACGTATCGCCCAGCGCCATCGGTTGTCACTACCCGACCGGTTCGATCGATTCACGTGTGCGGACTGTGGGGCGTACTTGCTTCCCGGTCGATCGGCCCGCGTCCGCACGCAGAACGGCCACGTCGTGATTAGCTGTGACTGTGGTAGCCACGCTCGCTATCCCTACGACGACCAGTAGCCGATCGTTCGTCAACGACATTTTCTGCGCCGCTGTGGTGGCTCAACCCCGGTCCAGTGCCGAAGCTTCAAACAGTCTGGGGACGAACAACGGGGTATGAGTGACGTGACACCCGAAAACGCGATGCATGACCTGGACGTGACGGTCTGGGTCGGCAAAAAGGGGCTCGACGCGGTCGTCGACGAACTCGGTGATCAGTTGCACGAACGCGGCCTGGTCAAGGTCAAGTTCTTACGTGCGGCTCGATCCGAGGGCGAACCGGCGACGCTCGCCGCGGAGCTTGCCGAGCGGACGAACGCAACGGTCGTGGACACACGCGGCCACACAACTGTTCTCAAACGATGAGCTCGATCACGTTCGTGCCACTGGTGGGCGTCATCAGTGATCTGCTTGCCGAACAGAACGTCCCGTATGCGGGGGCGATCGGCTCGACGATCACGTTCGTCCTCGTGCTCGGGCTGGTGTCGCTTCTCGGTCGTGCCACAGTCCAGCCCATCGTCCGACGTGGCCTGCGATCACGTGGCGTGGACAAACACGCATCGATACCGATTCTGAAGCTCACGCGGGGCCTGATCGTCTTCGTTGCCGTCGCCGTCGCCTTCCAGATGGCCGGGTTCGGCAACTTCCTCACGTCGCTGGCGACCATCGCCGCCGCCGCGACGCTCGCCATCGGCTTCGCGATGCAGGACGTCATCGCGAACTTCGTCGCCGGCGTGTTCATCTTCACCGACAAACCGTTCCGAATCGGCGACTGGATCGAATGGGACGACCACTCCGGGGTCGTCGAGGACATCAGCCTCCGGGTGACCCGGATCCGCACGTTCGACAACGAACTGCTCACCGTCCCCAACTCCCACTTGACCGACGGCGTCATCAAAAACCCCGTCGCCAAAGACGAGCTTCGGATGAAGTTCACCTTCGGCATCGGGTACGACGACGACATCGACGCGGCGACTGAGATCATCATCGAGGAGGCCGAGGCACACGACGAGATCCTCGACGATCCTGAACCCTCCGTTCGACTCGTCGAACTTGGCGATTCCTCTGTGGGTCTGCAATCGCGGATCTGGATCGACAATCCAAGCCGGTCGGACTTCGTGAAGATCCGCGCTGAATACGTCAAGACTGTCAAGGAGCGCTTCGACGAGGCCGACATCAACATCCCGTACCCCAACCGCACGATCGGTGGTGAACTCGAACTCGCGGGCTCCGGTCCTCTCGCTACCGAGGAGTAAACGGCGTCCGCAAACGATCTGGGACAACGCGAGAATTATTTTCGGCGTTCGTCGAGGCGCGGTGCCAGCCCCGCCGCGATGGAACGCATCCCCTCGTCAGCAGGATGGAGGATGTCCCAGGTGAGTTCCGATGCGTCGAGAAGCTCCGTGCCGTCGACAAGGGAGACATTTTGGTGCGGTGAGTCTTCGACGACAGTTCCCAAGGCACTCCGGAACGCTTCGGCGCGCGCCGGATCGCCCGATTCGGTGACGTCGGCGAAGTACGGGAACAGCGTCACACAAACGACCGGTTTCTCGGGATGGGCTTGTGCGATGGTATTGACGAAGTACTCGGCGCGCTCGCGGAACTCGGCCCTCGTGAACTCGGCGTTCGCCATGTTGACCGACAGCGCCAGCGTCGCAACGTCCCAATCCTCGCGATCGGCGATGTACTCGGCCATCGCGGGGTCCGCGTACGCCGACCCGGAACAGCCGAGGTTCACCACATCGTAGTCATTCAGCCGGGCGAGCTGAGAGACGAAACTCAAGTGTGCCGCAGAAGCTTTCGCCCCCTCGGTGATCGAGGTGCCGTACGCGAGATACCGCCGGTCCGGGAGTTCCGCGGCCGTCGGCGGACGACAGTGCCCGGAGACGTCGTGGAGTGCGACGGGGACGAACCGCTCGAAGGCAATCCGGCAGACGCGCGGATCGAATCGGCCCTCGTCGACGCTGTCATCGAGTTCAGCCAATCGCTCGGGCACACCGAGCGTGAACGTCTTCGGCGTCGAATCGATCGCCTTGGCCTCCCACGGCTGAAACGACCCCCAGAAGATCCGAAGCTCCGCTCGCTCGGGAGCCGAGAGCGTGATCTCGATCTCCTCGGTGTCTTCTTCGGGGACGAACCGAATCTCGCTGTGCGTGGGATGGCGAACTCTGTGACGTGCCTCCTCGTTCAGGTCACTTCTGACTGATTCCGGGACGCGAGACAGTCGATCGCCCTGAGTTGTCCATTCCGCGTTCTCCAACTCCGCGACGTTGTGCAGCGAAACGGACGGGTACTTCTCCGTGGACATTGGGACACAGTGTGATCGATAGGGGCGAATAAATCCCTGGCTATTTCGATCGCGTGACGGCGATCCAACGGGATGGAGTTTTGGGACCCATCGCTCACGGATTGCTGAATCGGTATGAATGGAGTGGACGCCCGGGATGGCCCGGCGTTCGAGCGTGGGGAATCCCGCGTGCCTCCTCCACCCCGCGACCCTGCGAGCGGCAGGTGTCCGGGGGTCCGCTGCTCGCTTCCGCGCCTGGCGGATTGCCCCCGGTTAACGACACCGGCACGCCCCTGCAGGCGATTCAGCGTCGACCGCTACCCCCGCAGGACGAGGCTTCGACGTTGGCTAACGGGGCCCGCGCCCGTCTGCACGGACGCCCCCGGGGTTTGGCCCCCGCTGAAGACCATAGCGCGGGGAAAGAGCGGGGCCTAACCGCCCGGCCTAGTCCAGTTTACTCTTCCTCACTAACCCATAAGGGCCTTTCGGCTCGTGGATTTGCTGGCGAAACGACCGCTCACCAGATTCCCAATTCGCGAGCGTACCAGATCGCCGTGATCGGGATCGCGACCGCCGTCCCGGCGAGTGCATACCGGTGGAGCCAGGTGATCGAGAGGACGTCCGTTCGGGCGGTCACGAGCCAGAGAACGACGATCGCTGCGATCAGGATACCAAGCGCCAGTGCGACACCGGCTGCCAATGGCGGATCCGTGCGGTCTTCCCGACCCGCGGCGAAGACGATCACCGTGACCAGGGCAAATAACCCACCAAAGAGAGGGTTCAGCGCCCCTGACGTATAGTACGTGCTCACCGATCCAGCGCGGAACGGAAACACCAACGCGCCCAGAAACGACAGACACGCGAGGATCCCGACGGCTGGCGCGAGACGCATTCGGTTCATAGCAGGCAGTCCGACCGCCGGTATCTTAACACCGACGCTCGTCGATCCCCACCGAAAAGCGCACAAATCCCGAGTCGCAATTGCTGGGCATGGGATTCGGAGACACGGCCAAAAAACTGCAGAAAGTCACCAGTGCGGCAGAGGATCTCTACGAAAAGATGAACCAACTCCGCGGGCAAGTCCAGTCACTCCGCGAGGAGGTCGCGACCACGAGCGAGCAAGTCGACGAGATCGAGACTGATCTCGCCGAACAACGCGCTCTGATCGAAGCCATCGCCGAGAGCCAGGGCCTCGACGTCGAGACCGTGATCGCAGATGCCGACATCGACGCCGTCGAAGAGGGTGCGGAGGTCACCGACAAAGCAGGCGACACTGATGGGAACAGGAGTGAGGCAGCCGATGTCGACGCCGAAACCAGTGACGCCTAATCAGTGAACGCCACCACCTGGCAAGTGATGCTGGGCATCGATTCGGGCCCCGGACGGATCACCCGAGCAGCCGCTGGTGTTCGACCTTCATACACCGGTCCTGAACGAATTGGCGACCCGCAGCTTCCGCCTTTCGCGCGCTCTCGTCGTGGGTGATCCCCTCCTGAAGCCAGATCACGGCGTCGTCCTCGCGGTCGAGTGCACTCTCGACGATATCGGGGACTTCCTCGCCCGGGCGGAACACGTTGACGACGTCGACCTCGTCGGGGACGGCCAAGAGGGAGTCGTACGCATCACGGCCGAAGATGGTTTCGGCGAAGGGATTGACGGGGATCACGTCGTAGCCCGCTTCCAACAGGTACTTCGGGATATCGTGAGCGGCCTTGCCGGGTGTCGATGAGCAACCCACAACTGCGATTGTCTCGCTCGTTTCGAGGATCTCGGCCATTAGCTCGTCGTCAGTGACAGGCATTGGGAATATTATGGGCATAGTATGGAAAAGCGTGGCGCAATCTGGGAAATGAGGTGGGGTCGCCGGGACGGATAGAGACATTTTTTACAGTGGGTACGTTTTGGGGTAATGCGAAGGGTCGGCCACGGCTCCGTGGGCGCTTAGCTCAGCCTGGACAGAGTACTTGGCTTCGGACCAAGCTGTCGGGGGTTCAAATCCCTCAGCGCCCGTAGCATTTTGCTGCGAACAATCCGTTAGCAGCAAATGCGCCACCTGTGGGATTTGAGTAGAGAACACGCAGCACCGAGCGAAGCGAGGTGACCGTGTTCGCGTAGTTCAAATCCCTCAGCGCCCGCTTGCTATCGCTCGCACGAACGCGATCGACCTGTTCGAAATACAGAGTAGTTGAACCCCGTTCGATGAACGGCTACGGGGACCGGAATGGGAAGTATGCGCACCAATCGACCGCGACAGAGAGTTCGGCACGGATGGAAAGACCTCGCGGTTGCGTGGACCGGTCTGTCCAACCGGGGTGTCCAAACCTCACGACAGACGCAACCACTTGAACCGGTATCGGTGATTCTTCACTCCCCAGCGAGGCCGGTCAGCGGCGACGCGCCGCCGATGATCGCGGCAGCCGAAATGATCGCCGCCGACAACGTCACGAAGCCGGCGTCCGGTGACAGTCCCGCCAGCCCCGCGCCGGCGTCCACGATGAACATCGTCACGAAGAAGCTCAATATTGCGAACACCAACAGTACCAGGGCCGCGATGAGACTCGCGACCAGGCCGCCGAACGAATCGAGTATTGCCATTGGAATTTTCACTCCATCAATGTAGTCAGCCCGCGGACAGATAAATGGCCGTGCTCCGCTCGGCGGAATGCTTTTTACAGAACGTCTATCCTTTGATAGCATACGCCGATGTCCCTGCTCGATCCGATACGGCGGACTGGGGAGTGGTTCTCCGAATGGTCGTTGCGATACATTCCGGACCCATACACGATCGCAATAATACTCACGTTCCTGACGTTTCTGGGGGGCGCTCGCCGCTGGGACGGGCCCGCGGGCGACCATGGAGGGGTGGGTCGACGGCGTCTGGACGCTGCTGCCGTTCATGGCGACGCTGTCGGTCATGCTGATGGCCGGCGACGCCATCGCCAAGTCGCCGGCGCTGATGATGACCGACGTCTCGCTGATCCCGGCGTCCTGGCCCGCCGAGTTACGGGAAGTCATCCCGCTGGTCGAGACGATCGGCTGACCCGGAACCTCGACTGGCACACGAAGCTCGATCGGGATCCGCAATTCATCGAGACGCTGATCGAGGACGGACGGGAGTCGGCCCGGAGGTTCCTGTCGGACCGCGACGCCGGCTGACCGGCCGGCCAACGCTCTTGAGTGTGCGGAGGGATGGGTCCGTATGAGCGTCCTCTCGACACTGGTTCCATCGGTCGTCGCCGTCGCCATCCTGCTGGGCGTCAGCGCCTTTTTCTCCAGCAGCGAATCGGCGCTGTTCTCGCTACCCGAGGAGTGGATTCAGGCCACCGCGGCCGACGAGTCGGCGGCGAGTCTGACACTGCAGGAGTTACGCGGGAACCCACACCGGCTGCTGGTCACGCTGCTGGTCGGCAACAACCTCGTCAACATCGCGATCACGAGCATCGTCACGCTCCTGGTCGCGACGTACGTCCCGCCCGGGATCACGGTCGTGCTTTCGACGCTGGCGACGACCGTCCTCATCCTCGTCTTCGGCGAGATCGTCCCGAAGTCCTACGGACTCGGACACGCCGAAGCCTGGAGTCTGCGGGTCTCGCGCCCGATCGCCGCCGTCGAATGGATCCTGGGCCCGCTCGTCACGGTGTTCGACAGGGGGACGCGGTCGCTGACTGGCCTGCTCGGCGGCGATCAGGGGATCGAGGAGACGTACCTGGAGGACTGACACGTCACGCCGGCGGTCGACACGGTCGGCAAGTCGGCCGAACAGAATCGATCCCGGGCCCCCGACGATCGCGGCCGTCGAGGCCAACACGCCGAGCTGGACCGGCGACGCGCCCAGTTCGACGATGTACCGCGGCACGAGAAGCGAGGCACCTCCCGAACGCCACGGAGCCCAGTCCCCATGGATACAGCCAGCGATCTCTCATGTGGTGACGGCTCCGCGTGCGGCCGTCACGAGGGGGATCGACCCGCGTCGTCGCTCGTCAGTACGTCAGACTCATCCCACCCTCGTGGGTCATGTCGCCCCCGTTGAGGTGCCTGCTGTGTTCCGAACACCCCATCACGAAGAGGTTCGCGACCTCGTAGGGCTCCATCATCTCCTTGACGCGGGTGCGTTCGAGCATGACGTTCTCGACGACCTCCTTGACGGTCATTCCGCGTCGGTCGGCGGTGTCGGGGAGTTGCTTCGCGACGAGTGCGGTCTTGACGTAGGCCGTACTGACCGAAAAGGCCCGGACCTGCCCCTCGCCCTCGGCGGCGATCGACTGGGTCAGTCCACGGAGGCCGAACTTGATGGTGTTGTAGGCCACTTTGTCCCGGGTGACGATGTGACCGTGGACCGAGCACATGTTGCCCACGACGCCGCGGCCGTCGTCGTTCGCCCTGAAGTGCGGGAGACAGTGTTTGCTCAGCACGAGCGGCGCGCGCTGCATCACGTCGTGCATCAGGTCGTACTTCTCGATCGGGAACGCCTCGATGGGGGCGACGGTCTGGATCCCCGCGTTGTTGATCAGGTACCGGAGCGATCCGTGCTCGCCCGCCCGATCGACGATCCGTTCGAGCGCGTCGTCGTCGGCCAGGTCCCCGGCGACGGTGACGACTTCCCCCGGGAGATCCATGGCAGCCGCTTTTGATCGCGTGTCCGCGAGTCCCGCTTCGTCCCGGTCAGTGGCGACAACGGTCAGGCCGTTCGCCGCGAACGCGTGGGCGGTCGCGCGCCCGATCCCCGCCCCGCCACCCGTGACGATGGCGACGTTCTCGGGCGCGTAGTTCGGATCGTCGATCTCCAGGAAATCCGCCCGAGTCGTCTCGCTGGGCCCGTACTTCTCCAGGGCTTCGTCGGCAGTCATGTCAGCCATGGTGTTTTCGACGGGTGCGGAACAGATAATAGCTCGTCCGCCACCGGCGAGTGAACGCTCCGGCTCCGCTACCCGAACCCTTCGGCTTCGATCCGGGTTTGGGGGACACCGAGCTCTTCGACCACCCTGACGAGTCCATACACCATCGCGTTGATTCCGCAGGCGTAGACGTCCATGGTGGACGGATCGAGTCGGGCATCGACACCAGACCGCGGTCGTTTCCGGAGCCAGCCTTCGAGCGGCTTGCCGAGCCCTGCCGTCACGACCGACGGATCGACATGTTTGAGCAGGCTGTGCTGGACGAACTCCGTCTCCCCGTCCCAGTCGGCCAGTAGCGGCTCGAAGACGAGACACGGCACGAAGTGAAAGTTCTCGTGCGTTCGATCGAGTTCGCGGAGCTCCTCGCGGTATGGCAGATCGTCGTCCCAGTCGGCCCCGAGGAACAGCCAGATGTCACGCTTCTCCCCGGCATACTCATCGCGCCCAGTCTCGAAGATGTAGTCGATCATGCTCTTCAGCGGGGCGACACCCGTGCCGGTCGCGACGAACACCGTGTCCCGCGGCGAGTGATCGCCGAGGACGAGTTCGCCGTACGGGCCGCGGATGGTGACCGAATCGCCGGGTGAGAGGTCGTCACAGATCCGCGGCGACAGCCGGCCGCCCGGGACGCGCCGGACACAGATCTCGAGGTCCTCGCGCGTCGGCGAGCCCGACAGCGAGTAGGCCCGTGGGATGCCGTCGTACTGAAAGCCGACGTACTGTCCCGCGACGAAATCTACGTCCTCGTCGGTCTCGAACCGGACGCGCGTGAGCATCGGCGTCGGTCGATGATAGCGCCTCGACAACGTCGTCACGGTTCGAGCCACGTCCGCATGCCCGTCCTCGACAAGCCGTTCGGACAACTTGTCCCACGTTTCTGGATCGTCGAGCGAACCGTACGTACCTCCGAGCCCTGCCGTTTCGAGTTGTCGGGTGACGGCGTCCTCGACGTCCGAGCGGCGGTCGGCGTCCATCGCGACGACATCGGTGATCCGGGCCAACTCGGTCACCAGCGGGAGGTCCGCGATGGAATCGTGCTGTGACGCATGTTCACGAACGCCTGTCATTTCGATAAGGATACAGCCCGACGTCGAAAGTCCTTGTGCCTCGATGGCGGAAATCCGACATCCCCCGGGCAAGTGGGCAGTGTGGGCCACCGGCGGAACGCCTACCGCCAAATGACGCCGTTGGACGACCGGCGAGCCATCGCTTCACTCATGCCCGGATGGATGGGGCCGCGTGGGCTGGCCGAGTGCGTCCTGACGTGGGGCCACCCCATGTGTGGTACTTACACCCGCTGTCCCGTCGATTGAGAACGCTTTAGCCGCCCATGGCCCGCTAGTCGCCAATGAGCTACAAGATCGGTCTCGTGGGCAAACCCTCGGTGGGGAAGTCCACGTTCTTCAATGCGGCGACGATGAACGACGTGCCGGAGGGGGCCTATCCGTTCACGACGATCGACCCCTCGGTCGGCGAGGCGTACGTCCGGGTCGAGTGTGCAGCCCCCGAATTCGGCCACACCTGCACGCCGAATCACGGCTACTGTGACGATGGCGTCCGCTTCGTTCCGACGAAGCTGGTCGACGTCGCGGGGCTCGTCCCCGGCGCTCACGAGGGCAAGGGGCTCGGCAATCAGTTCCTCTCGGACCTGAACGAGGCGGACGTCCTGATCCACGTCGTGGACTTCACCGGCGAGACGGATCTGGAGGGTGAACCGACGACGGATCACGACCCACGCGAGGACATCGACTTCCTGGAGAACGAACTCGACATGTGGTATCTCGATGTCTTCGAGAAGGGGATCGAGCGCCACCAGACGGGGTATAATGGCGCAGATGGAGACATCGAGGCCGACCTCGCCGAACAGCTCTCGGCGTTCGGGATCGGTGAAGACGAGATCAAGCAGGTCATCCTCGCCGAAGAGTTAGAACTCGATCCCGACACGTGGGACGAAGCCGATCGGCAAGCTCTGGCCCGCGAGATCCGGATGCGGACCAAGCCAATCGTCATCGCGGCCAACAAGATGGACACCGAGGCCGCACAGGACAACTGGGGCGCGGTGACGAGCGATCCCGACTACGAGCACCTGACGTTCGTGCCTGTCTCGGCCCACGCCGAGAAGGCGCTGAAGAACGGCGACGAACAGGGTGTGCTGGACTACCGGCCCGGTGACGAGGACTTCGAAGTGACGGCTGACCTCCCCGAGGCAAAAGCAGCGGGCCTCGAAGAGATCCGTGAGTTCGTCGGGGCCTACGGCGGGACGGGCGTCCAGGACGTCATCGAAACGGCGCTGTTCGAAGTGTTAGACGCGATCGCCGTCTTCCCCGGCGCGCGCAAGCCACAGGACGACGGCACCTTTTTGCAGGACTGTTTCGTCCTTCCCGACGGCTCGACGGCCGAGGACTTCGCGTATTTCCTGCATACCGACATCGGCGAGGGCTTTCTTCACGCTCACGACGTCCGTTCGGAGCGGCAGGTGGGCGCGGAGACGGAACTCGATCACCGCGACGTCCTCGAGATCACGACGACGAACTAGCTTGACTGGGGAAACAGACGGCGCTGTCATTGTCGTCCAGAGTGTCATAGAACGGTTAGCGCACCCCTCTTCTGACCTCGCGAATCGCTCAATACAGCAACCTCTTTTACCGGGGTTCGACTGAACGAGCGCCGCGAGTGAGGGAGGGCCCCGGTAAAACCCGTTGATGCCAAAATACCGCCGTCGCGGGGTTTCACCCCGCTCCGGCGGCGAACCGCTCGCTTCGCTCGCGGATACTCGTGTACCGTTCCTGTTCAACAGGCACACGTAGCGAATAGGACGTTCAGCAGCTTCGACGCCAAACAAACACAGTCGGTGTGCTGCCTTCACTCTCTATATCAGTCACGCCAATTCCGACAGAAGTCGAATGGTTAGCAAAGACACTGCCGAATACAGGTGAAGCACGTATCGTTCAGTACAGGGCGCGTATCTTGCAGGAGTTGTACATGGGTCGAACCCTCCAAAACAGCCATAGCGAGTAATTCGGATCAAACGGTGAGACCAAAGACACTAATTCAGTTGTTTTCCAATTCGTTATGAATGCCTGATTCCCCGCATCCTCCACAAAACGATCACAGGAACCGGACACGTCGGCAGCTCCTAGTTACAGGAGGAATGGTTGTCGCCGCTCTTGGTGGGTGTAGTGGACTACCTGGAACCGGGTCACGAACGCTTGATACCGTCGTTCACGAAAACTCGACAGATGAGCTGTCGTGGGATTTCCCGGGTCAATCCGACGCAGATAGCATCGGGTACGTCGAAATCCGTCGGAAACCACAATTCGATTCGGCGGGATCGATTCCGTCACGGTGGTTCACCTTCAACGCGAGTATCGATCCGTCATTGTCCTACAAGCTGGATCGGTTCACTGCGACGTTCACCACTCCGAACACCTATTTCGAGCAATACGGAGAGCCCAGATATTTGGTAAGTCCACCAACGCAGAGTGACAGCTTCAAAACTTACTATCAGGGTCTCCAGAGTGCAACGACACACCGGCAGTTCGTGATAGAAATGAGTGAAATCAATATGGATGGGACGATCGAGTTCCCCTTCATAATTCGGGACGCACAAGCCCTCCCGTCGAAGTTACAGTGTTCGTTCTCGGTTCAGGCAACTGAATCAGGGACGTTTGGAGAGACAGTTACCGCATCGGATTCTGACACCTTCAAATTCGGTTGAGATGGGAAAGAAAGGAGATATTCAGTTCAACATCTGTGACTGAGATATGACGGAATCAGTCAATTCGATCCCCTCAAAGGGTGTCATAGAAGACTGCCCACACTTACACAGGAATCGCTCAGTACAGAAGATTCAGCTACAGCTGACAAGGGCCCACAATTTTAACAATACAGAATCATTTTCTTCTAATCTATGACTCGGCGCATGAATCGTCGGACGTTCCTTGCAGGTACCTCTACTGTTGTTACCGCCGCTCTTGGAGGGTGTACGATGATAGGCGATGGCAAGAATGGACGAGAGGGTGTGATTCTTACACATGTTGAACTCGGGAACGGGAGCGGTGAATCCCAGGTCTTTGATGTACTCGTTACCCACAACGATGACACAATTTACTGGTCGTCAGAGGAAGTCGGGAGTGGAGAGGGGGAGGGAGAGGTTATCGAGATAGACTCCCCCGACGAGTACGGGCATGTCGAAGTGTACGTCCGAGTTGGCGACGCATGGAGCCAGACCGACTTCGACACCGATAGATTTGACGGAAAGCACGTCATCGCGTCAGTCACATACGGGATGATAGAAGATGATTTGCTACGTATCAGCCGTCTTGTCTCTGACCGTCCAACCTCTACTGAGGGATGACTCCGGGCAATGCGCACCCGTACTGAGTGGCTTTTTCACCGCAAATCAGAAAACATCTCAATGTGGGAGTTGGCTCGGTAAGTGCAGGTGAAGCATGCATCATTCGGGACAGACGGTAAATTCACGTCGGTATTGTTCGATTAGATGACTGATGACCGATTGGGAACGTGTGAGACAAGAACTCGAAGAGGCGGGCTATTCTGGAGTCGAGTTCGATAGCGGCGATACGGCTGTACCGGGACTGTCCGGTGAGTGGGTGTCCGGTGAAATCGCACGCGAGGGTGGGCTAAAACACGAGAACCAATCCCTTTGGATACGGATTCTCGCGCTCCTGAGAGGTAGTGCCGTGGGAATTGGCCCAGAAAATGCCCCGGAAAGCATACGAAACATCGCTACTCAACACGGGTTAGAAGTCGTAATAATCAGTGTCTCTGCCGATGAAGCACGCATCGCACTTTGTGAGTCCTCGGAGCGAAGCGCATCTGCGTAACGGTACGTTCGGAGGTTGCGGACGCTGATCTCCTCGTGTCGGCCTAAAGGACGCCCATCTCGTCCAACCGCTCCGGAAGATACGTATCAGTCACGAAGTCCAGGCCGTAGGAGGCCAGGGCCTGCTGTTCGGACTTCTTGTCGATGTCGAGTTGGAGTTCGATCTGTTCCTCCCAGTAATCGGTCTGGAATCGCGGGTCTTCGAGTTCGGACTCCAGCGCGTTCACGTCCGAGTCCGCGAGCGGGTCGGTCGGGAGGTCGTACTCGACGATGTCCTCGGGCTGGACGCCGATGAACTGCGCTTCCGGCGTCGCGAGGTACTTCGAGAGGTGGGCGGACTTGATCGACCCGTAGGCGACCGAGCCGTAGATCCGGTAGGACCACGGGTCGCCGTCAGTGAACACCGTCACCGGCAGATCGAGTTCGTCGTGCAGGCGCTTGGTCAGCCGCCGGGTCGCGCGGGCGGGCTGGCCGCCGAGGTGGACGACCAGGGCGTTGTACTCGTCGTCGAAGCCGTTCTCGACGAGTCGATCGCGCATACCACCGGTCTCGACACAGAGGACGAAGTCGGCGTCGTTGTCAAGGAACTCGATGGTGTCGGGGTCGTTCGGGATCTGATAGCCGCCCTGGCCCACGTCGTCCTGGCAGTGGATCTCCCGATCGCCGCGGTTGGTTTGCTCCCGAAGTCGCAACGGCCCCATCACCTTCGCGCCGGACTCCTCGGGACGCATATGGAACTCCTCACGGCGCACGTCCGAGACGATTTCCAAGTCCTCGATGATCTGATTTGACTCGTCCTGGCTGTTGAACTGCGCCTCGTCGAGGTCCCAGGATTCGCTGAGGTAGTACAGTTCACGCAGCGTCGAAGAGCGGTCTTCTTCGAGTTGATTCGCGAGGAAGTCGATCGAATAGATGACCTTCAGGAGCTTCTGTGCCCCCCGAACGCTGTTGGCCGAGCGTGTACTCTTCCGATCGCCGTAGACCCAGACTTTCTGTTCGGGGTCGTACTCGATGTTGGTCTTCGTCCGGGTCGGGACGTCCATGTGGGGCACGTCACCGCGGTCGAACTGGTCGTAGAACTGTGCCGCCAGCTCGATCAACCGCTCGCGGGCGTCCCCGTCGGTTCCGTCGGTTCCGTCTGTGTCCGTGCTCATTGTTCACCGTCCACTGTGAGTTTCTCCTCGGCGATACCCTCGACCGAAATGTCGAACGCTGCGTCCTCGCTGACCTCGTAGGTCAGAACCGCCTCGTCGCCACTCGAAACGGTCGGCGACCACTTGATGAACCACTCGCCGTCCATCTCGACGATGCGGGCCTCGTCACCGTCGGCATCGACGTTCACCGGCTCGGCGGTCACGATCTCCGTGATCTCGACGTCGGCGTTCGTGCTGTCGTTGTTCTCGACGACAAGACTGACTGTCCCGTCCTCGCGCTCCCGCTCGAGGAGGACGTTGTTCATGATCCGGGCCAGCGAGTCGTCGATGTTCAACTCTGCGCGCCCGGTCACCGCAGTCAGCTTCGTCGCCATCTCCGGGAGGATCGTCCCGAGTTTGTCCTGCTTTTCGCGGCGCTGACGACGCGACCGCCGCTCGTTGAGGAACGACTTGAGTTCGCGGGCCGCCTCGCGGATCGCGAGTTCGATCTCGTCTTCGATCTCGGGGATGTTGGCGATGGCGTCCTTCGATTCGCTCGTGAAGGGGACGTTCGTCGAGGCGACGTGGACCATCACGACGGCCGGCCCGCTGGGAATGCCGCTGCCGCCCGGCTGGTCGAGCCCGTAGTTGCGCCAGTTGATCGTCTTGACGACGTCCGTCGTCGCACACGCCCCACGCTGGTAGACCAGTGGCACACGATTGGCGAATCGCATCACGTCGACCGGCCCCCCCTCCTCAAGTTCGCCGCCATAGGCGATCCCGGCCTCGACGATAAACGGATCGCCGCCGTGGACAGAGGCGTCCCGCGTGGATGCGGCGTAGAAGTCGGCGTCGAACTCCTTGCGGAGCCCTTCCTCGACGAGTCGCTCGGAGATCGGGGCGAGACAGCCGGTCGGCGGCGCGATGATGTCGGTCTCACGCATCGCTTCTAAGAGTTCGGCGGCCGCGTCGCGGTCGTCGGCAAGGGTCGTGACGTTCGGCACGTCGTCAGGGACCGTCGCCATCACGCTCCAAACCGCTTCGACGACGTTCTCGCGGGCGGTTTCACCGATCGTCGCGTCGTCGTACTCCTCGGTGTTTTCGGCGGCTCGCTCGACGTACTCGGCGAGCTGCTCGCGGGTGCAACGGTGGCGGTCATCCCTATCGGCGAACTTCGAGGCGATGCGGTCGGCCAGCCCTTCGATCGTCGCGTCGTCTTTTCGTTTGCTGGTGGCTTCGTCGACCAGGCCATAGAGGTCCGAGGCCAGCGTCTCGCGCTGATCGCCCTCGTCCGTGTCCCCGACGATCTGGGCCCAGGCTGCCGCCGTGGCTTTCTCCCGGACGGTGCTGCCGAACGTCGTCCCAAAGCCCTCGGCGGCGGTCTCGGCCGCCTCGTCGACGATCGTACGGAGCTGGTGATGGGCGATCCGTTCGCGACCATCGACGGCGTCGGCCACCTCACGGGCGAAGGATTTGGTGGCGTCTTTACCCTTGTTGGCGACGGCAGCCCTGACGGCCACCTCGACGTCACCTTCGTGAACCTGTGGTGGCTGCCAGGCCATCTCGCGGCCGAAGTGCCGATCCCGGAAGTTGTCGAGGATCTTGTCCGACGTCTTCCCGCCCACGCGGGTGAACTCCCCCTGCAAGAAGCCGGACACGGAATACGAATCGGTGGCATCGAGCATCTTGAGTACCGTCCCGAGTTCGACGCCGTGGGGGTGGGGACGGATCTCTTCGGTCTCGGCCGGGAGATCCGCGCCCTCGACGCGCTCGAACTTCGCCGGCTCGGCCATGTTCGGTTCGTGGAACTCGATACGGGCATGTGGATTAACCACGGCCGTGTGCTTGATGTAATCGTGCAGTTGCTGGCGCGCCCGGAGATTAGCTTCCAGTTCGAGTTCGATTCGCGTCCCGTGGGGGCGATCCCAGGCCGTCGTCTCGTCGACGTCGATCTCGGGCTCGTTGGTGTCGGTGTCGATGATCAACTCGAAGTAGTGGGCCTCCTCGCTGCCCTTCGTCCGGGAGGTGATCTTGGCGGGCTTGCCGGACGTCAACTGCGAATAGAGGACGGCTGCGGAGATTCCGATCCCCTGCTGACCGCGATTCTGCTCCCGTTTGTGAAACCGGCTGCCGTACAGCAGCTTCCCGAAGACTTTCGGGAGTTGTTCGCGCGTGATCCCCGGGCCGTTGTCCTCGATGACCAGCCGGTAGTACTCGCCGACGTCCTCGATTTCGACGTAGACGTCGGGGAAGATATCGGCCTCCTCGCAGGCGTCGAGGCTGTTGTCGACACCTTCTTTGACGGCCGTGACGAGTGCGCGGGCTCCCGAGTCGAACCCGAGCATGTGCTTGTTTTTCTCGAAGAACTCGGCGATGGAGATCTGGCGCTGACTTGCGGCCAGTTCCTCGGCGATCCCCTCTTCGCCGAGCGTTGACTGCATCGATGGCATTCTCTATCAAATCAGGGACCGCGGTCGGGTTAAAGCCTTCCGGGTGGTCGATGGCTCGGCCGTTGGCGCTCACTCAGCGGCCTCGAGTGTGACCGTCCTGGCGGCGTATTCCTCCAAGAAGGCTCCGTGGCCGCCGACCGTCGTCCGTCCCTCATCGGTCTCCAGCACGAGCGTGTGTTCGATCGGGAACTCGTTCGTAATCGGGTCGACGACCCCCTGACGGGTCGCGACGACCCGGCCGGTGACCGTTTCGGTGTCCGTCTCGGAAGCGGCCGGCGTCGCTTCGACCCGGGCAGTAATCGCAGTGTCATTTCGCAGGTGCAGCGTCGCCTGGAAAACGGCCTGTTCGATGCTCTCGTAGGTCCCCGGCAGCGACGCAGCATCGATCACGTACTGTTGGTCGGCGCTCGACCAGAAGTTCGCCAGGAACGATCCGAACAGCGTCGGGACGATCCGGTCCTGTACCAGCGAGATCGCGCGCTCGTCGCTGTTTGCGACCGTCATCATCTCCGAAGACGAGATGATGCCGAGTTCGTGATCGACGGCCAACATGACCGGAATCGGGACGTTCCAGCTCCGAACGACACTCGCGATCGGGCGATCGTACTCGGTGAAGTCAGCTGGGTCCGAGTCGACGTCAGTTACCAACAGGAGGACGAACACGCCGCGGTCGACGGCAGCCTGTAACTCCTCGACGACTTGGGGGAGCGTCGAATACGGGATCGAGAGTGCAACACGTTGCTCGGCGTCGTCGATGTACTCGCCGATGCGTTTGACCACTGTGACCCGGGACTTGATGACGTCGAAGCGCTGTGGGCGTGTCTCGGCTTCCGAAAAGCGGCGTTCGAGTGCCGGTTCGATTTCGTCGAGGCGATTCGAGAGGATCTCGATGACGTCTTCCGGTCGCTTGGCACGGATCTTCGTCGGGACGACGTGGTCGTTGACCTCGACGAATCCCTGATCTTCGAGTTCCTCACACACGCTGTAGACGTATCGCTTGGAGACGCCGGTCGCGTCGGCGATCGTACTCGCCTTTGCCTCTCCGTGTTCGAGGACAGCCAGATACGTCTGGATCTCGGTATCCGAGAGCCCGAAGTGTTCTAACTGCCGGGCAAGCGCCGAATCGTCGTTTTCGCTCATGCTTGGCCCTCGGAGGGGAACGGTCCACTTGATCGACGGTATCCTACCCGACCCGTCCCACGACCCACCGGGAGATTGAAGACGGTTGCCACTGATCTGTTAGTCAGTAGCCCACCACACTGTTCGTTTGCCATGTTGGTACCTACTTTCGGCGCCGATCGTATAAATTGTTTGTATCATTTCTTCCCAAATCCAACGCACATGCCCGCGCGCACGTGAAATTTAAGACCCCCCAGACGTAACTTCCCATCAAGGTTTTTTATGAGCGACGACAACGCCTACGGAGCCGGCCAGATTCAGGTGCTGGAGGGGTTACAAGCCGTCCAGAAGCGACCGGCGATGTATATCGGCTCTACCGATACCAGGGGATTGCATCACCTCGTCTACGAGGTAGTCGACAACGCCATCGACGAGGCGCTCGCGGGACACTGTGACCACATCGAGGTCACGATCCACGACGATGGCTCTGTCTCCGTGAGCGACGACGGTCGGGGGATTCCGATCGATATTCACGACGAGTACGACCGGCCGGCCGTCGAAGTCATCATGACGGTGTTACACGCCGGCGGGAAGTTCGACAACAAGTCCTACCAGGTTTCGGGGGGGCTTCACGGCGTCGGCGTCTCGGTCGTCAACGCCCTCTCGGAGAAACTCGAGGTCGAGGTGAGCCGGGAGGGGGGCGTCTGGAAGCAGACCTTCGACCACGGCGCGCCCGCGGACGACCTCACGGAGGTCAGTTCGCTGGACGACCCCGATGAAACGGGTACGACGATCAGGTTTTGGCCCGACGGGGAAATCTTCGAGACGACCGATTTCCAGTTCTCGACGCTCGCGAACCGCCTCCGGGAACTCGCCTTCCTCAACTCCGGGGTCGAGATTACGCTCGCCGACGAGCGCGAGGGGACTGCGGAAACGTTCAAATACGAGGGCGGAATCCGGGAGTTCGTCGAGTACTTGAACGAGACCAAGGACCCGCTACACGACGAGGTTGTGTACTTCGAAGACGAGGACCAGGACATCCAGGTCGAGGTGGCCCTCCAGGCGACCACCGAGTTGCAGGGTTCGATCCACGCCTTCGCGAACAATATCAACACCCGCGAGGGTGGGACTCACCTCACCGGGTTCAAAACCGCGTTGACCCGGGTCGTCAACGATTACGCCACCAGCAACGACCTCCTCTCGGATCTTGAAGAGACACTCAAGGGCGAGGACATCCGAGAGGGACTGACGGCAGTCATCTCGATCAAACACCCCGATCCCCAGTTCGAAGGCCAGACCAAGACCAAACTCGGCAACAGCGAGGTTCGGGGCGTCGTCGAGAGTGCGATGCACCAGAACATCGGGACGTACTTCGAGGAGAACCCCGACGTCGCCCAGGCGATCGTTCGGAAGGCCGTCGAGGCCGCCAAGGCCCGCAAAGCCGCACAGAAAGCCGAGGAACTAACCCGCCGAAAAAGCGCCCTGGAGTCGACGGCGCTGCCGGGCAAGCTGGCCGACTGCCAGACGAAAGATCCCAGCCGGGCGGAGCTGTTTATCGCCGAAGGGGACAGCGCGGGCGGGAGCGCAAAACAGGCTCGCGATCCCGACTTCCAGGCCGTCCTGCCGATCCGCGGGAAGATCCTCAACGTCGAGAAACACCGTCTCGACCGGATCTTGGAGAACGATCAGATCCGGAATATCATCACCGCGCTGGGTACCGGCGTCGGCGACGAGTTCGACCACGACGAGTTGCGATACGAGAAGATCATCTTCGCCACTGACGCCGACGTCGACGGCGCACATATTCGAACGTTGCTTCTCACGTTCTTCTATCGCCACATGCGACCGTTGCTCGAAGGCGGCAACATCTACGCGGCTCGGCCGCCGCTCTATCGGATCCGGTACCGTGGGGAAACCTACGACGCGATGACGGATGCCGAACGGGACGAGATCATCGAGGAGAAATGCAACGGCAATCCGACACAGATCCAGCGGTTCAAGGGGCTGGGCGAGATGAATCCCCAGCAGCTCTGGGATACGACCATGAACCCCGAGAACCGCTTCCTCAAGCAGATCACCATCGACGACGCCGCGGCCGCCGACAAGATGTTCTCGGTGTTGATGGGTGACGCCGTCGAACCGCGCAAGCAGTTCATCAAGGAGCACTCGCCGGAAGCTGAATGGGTCGACATATGAGTTCAGACGTGCCAGAAGGTCCGGACGTGAGTGCCGACGCCGCACGCGTCGAACACGTCCGGATCGAAGACGAGATGGAGCAGAGTTACATCGACTACGCGATGAGCGTCATCGCCGGACGCGCCCTCCCGGACGTCCGGGACGGCCTCAAACCCGTCCATCGGCGCATCCTCTATGCGATGCACGAGATGGGTGTCTCCTCGGGGTCGTCTCACCGCAAGTCCTCGTCAGTTGTCGGCGAAGTGATGGGTGACTATCACCCGCATGGGGACAGCGCGATCTATGACACCCTGGTGCGGATGGCCCAGGACTTCTCGATGCGGTACCCGTTGATCGACGGGCAAGGGAACTTCGGGTCGATGGACGGTGACCCGGCCGCAGCGATGCGGTACACTGAGGCCAGGATGGCACCGATCGCCGAGGAACTGCTCGCGGACATCGAGAAAGACACGGTCGACTTCCAGGCCAACTACGACGACCGCCTGGAGGAGCCCGAAGTGTTGCCGTCGGCGTTCCCGAACCTGCTGGTCAACGGCTCCTCCGGGATCGCGGTCGGGATGTCCACGAACATCCCGCCGCACAATCTCGGCGAAGTCATCGACGCGACGATCCACCTGATCGACAATCCCGATGCCGAGGTTGCCGACCTCATGGAGTACGTCAAGGGGCCGGACTTCCCGACCGGCGCGAACATTGTCGGGAAGAACGCGATCCACTCGGCCTACGCCACGGGCCGGGGTCGACTGACCGTTCGCGCCGAGTACGAGTTCGAGGAGACGGAGTCGGGCCGCCCCCGGATCGTGATCACGGAGATCCCCTTCCAGGAGAACAAAGCCCGCATGGTCGAGCGGATCGCCGACGACGTCAACGAGGGGATCATTGAGGGCGTCTCGGACCTCCGTGACGAGTCTGACCGCAACGGGGTCCGGATCGTCATCGAGTGCAAGCGGGGGGCGAACGTCGATGTCGTCGAGAACCAACTGCTCGATCACCACCTCGAATCGACTTTTGGCGTCATCAACCTCGCCTTAGTCGACGGCGAGCCCCGCGTGCTCACCTTAAAGGAGACCTTGGAGGAATACGTCGCCCACCGGAAGGAAGTCGTCCGTCGGCGCTCGGAGTTCGATCTCGCGGAAGCCGAGGACCGCGCGCACATCCTCGAAGGCCGACTGAAAGCCCTCGGGAACGTCGACAGCGTCGTCGATCTGATCCGGGACTCCGAAGATCGCGACGAGGCCAAGGCCGCGCTCGAAGAAACGTTCGACTTCTCGACGGAACAGGCCCAGCACATCGTCCGGATGCAACTCGGCAGCCTCACCTCGATGGAAACCGCCGAGGTCGAAGAAGAGTACGAGGCAGTCCAGGCCGAGATCGAACGGTTAGAGACGATCCTGAACGACGAAAGCGAGTTGCTCGACGTCATCAAGGACGAACTCCGGGCCGTCGCCGAGGAGTACGACGACGACCGCCGGACGAGCATCGTCGAGGACGACGGCACGGTCACCCGTGAGGACCTCATCCCGGAAGAGGAGTGTCTGGTTGTCGTCACCGAGGACGACTACATCAAGCGCATGCCTGCGGACCGCTTCGACGCCCAGCACCGCGGCGGAAAGGGTATCATCGGTGCCGATCCCAAGGAGGGCGACCGTGTCTCGACGGTCTTCCGCGCGAACACGCACGACTATCTGCTCGCCTTCACGAACCACGGCCAGGTCTACCGATTACGGACCTACGAGATCCCGGAAATGTCCCGGACGGCACGCGGGAAATCCGCCGTCAATCTCATCGACTTCGACGACGGTGAAGAGATCACCGCTGTCGTCAGTATGGACGAGATCGACGACGACGAGTGCATCACGATGGTGACCCGCCAGGGATACGTCAAGCGGACCTGCTGTTCGGCGTTCGAGAACATCCTCTCGACGGGCATCATCGCCGCAAAGCTCGAAGACGGCGACGAACTCATCGACGCTGTCGTGACCGACGGTGACAGCGACCTCGTGATCGCCACCGCAGACGGGATGACGATCCGGTTCGACGAGACCGAGGCCCGCCAGATGGGTCGGACGGCCCGTGGGGTCCGGGGGATCGATCTGGAGGACGGCGACAGCGTTGCCGGATTGGTTGCAACCGACGAAAGCGACGAGCAAGCACTGCTGACGGTCACCGAGCGCGGGTACGGCAAGCGAACGTCCCTCTCGGAGTATCGCACGCAATCTCGGTACGGCAAAGGGCTCATCGACATCAAGACCGGTGATCGGAATGGGTCGGTCACGGCCGTCAACGCCGTTTCCGACGACGATCACCTGATTGTCATGAGTGCCGCCGGACAGATCATGCGGTGTCCGGTCGAAGACGTCTCGACGGTCGGCCGGAACACGATGGGCGTCACGATCATGGACGTCGCCGCCGAGGACACCGTCGCGAGCGTCGATGTGATTCCAGGGACAGTGATCGAGGACACGTAGCGATCCCCTGGGTGAATTTTCTCAGTGGAGGGGCGGATTGTATTCGTGTGGGACGAGCATCCGTCGAAGGTTCGTCCCGACTGCACTCCCGATCATCCCCAATATGCCACTCACCGGGATCCACCCGATCCCACGAAGCGAAAACAGCCAGACAGCATTGGTCACACTCGTCCCGATCTCTCCGAGTGCTACTCCGAGACTGTCAAGCCCGATGAGGAGGATCAAAAGCACCACGCTCCCGACCCAGATCATGACAGCGGCAGTGATCCCGATACGGAATCCGACCCCCCCAGCGGCGAAGGTGTTCTTTCCGAACTGAAACCCGCCAGCGAGTCCACCAACCGCCGGACTCAGGAGGGCTACATCGAATCGGCCGATAGACGCCCCGACGACAGCCGTCAGCGCCATGATCGTGAACCCCACGACCACTGGGTGCGGGTTCGTACCGAAAACGCGGGTTTGGAGGGACTGCTGTTGAGCAGGGATGCTCATATTCGTGATTCTCAAAAATCACTATAAATCTTTATCATTTTTGACCGTGAGAACTAGACAGAATGCGGGACGTTCCTTCAGAGAATCGAACGAACGACTGAGTTCGATCGGACGGGTGGCAGTCGAATCGGTGTACCAACGGAGCTAGATAGTGGGTTGTCCCCGACGGACGAGCCGGGGGGTTCATCGCGGTCATTCCTTGATGGCCTTAGAAAAGCGGTGGATTGTATTTATCCGGGATCACCGCCTGCCTGACGTTCGTCCCGACAATACTTCCAATCAGTGCGATCAGCGCACTTGCCGGAATGAAGAGCATACCGAAAACGAGCAAAAATCCCATCGATATGCCGGCACTAAGTTCTTCGACGCCCGAGTCGCCTGTCGTTGCTTCGTCGACACCTGCTTCCCCCATATCCGATTCAGCCACGCCCGATTCTCCACCACCGATCCCTGACACGCCAGTCACGCCCGCGCCATCGCCGGTCGCGTCATAGACCAGCGCCCAGCTGCCACTTGCCATCAACACTAGCCCGATGCACATGGCCAGGCTAGCGCCGATCAACCCGACACGCAATCCGAGCCCAGTCGTCGCTGTGCTGTGCTTGCCGAACAAGAACCCAGCGACGAGTCCGCCAATTCCGGACGTAGCGAACAGGAGTTCCGGATTTCCAGTACCGATACTCAAAAGCCCAATCCCCAACATCACGGCAATACCAGCGACAACTGGTCGCCAGTTCTCGGTGAACACCCGGGAGTGGAGAGACTGAAGAAGGGCGAACAATACCATGCCAATTAATATCACTCATCTTATATAAATCTTGTCCACATTCGACCGTTTGAACTATACAGATCGACCCGCAACCGCTAAAAACAATGAGTACGATCAGACGGCTGGTCATCGACCTCCTGAAACCCAACGAGATCGAGAACGTCGAGTTCGCCCGGACGATCGCCGACCTCGACGGCGTCGAGGGGGCGAACGTCTCGCTGCTGGAATCGGACAAGGACGTCCAGAACCTCAAGATCACGATCGAGGGAGAGGGGATCGACGACGGGAGCGTCACGACGGCGGTCGAGGACCTCGGCGGGACGGTTCACTCCGTCGACGAGGTCGTCTGTGGCGATCGTATGGTCGAGGAAAGCGCGACCCACCAGGACTGACCCGTGTCCTCGAGATTGGCCGACCTTCGGGAACTCTTAGAGGACGAGGACGTCCGCTCGATCTCTCGTCGATACTTCATCTCGAACGGCTTCGACGGGACGCTCACCACCATCGGCATCATCGTCGGTTCGTTCCTGGGTGGGAGCCAATCGAGCATGGAGATCGTACGGGTCGTCGCTGGCGGGACCGTCGGGCTGGCCGCCTCCGGCGTCTGGAGCGTCTGGGAGATCGAGCGCGCCGAAAAGCTCGCCGAACTCAAGGCAGTCGAGGAGAAAATGCTCACCGGACTGGAGGGAACGGAACTCCACGAACGGAAAGGCGACGCCCGGAAGGTCAACGCCGCGATGAGCGGCCTCGGCCCGACGATCGGGATGTTGCTCCCGATCATCCCGTATTTTTTCGTCGGCGTCACACTCTCGATGCTGTGGGCGACGGTCATCGGCGTGTTGATCGGCGTCTCCCTCCTGTTCGTCTTCGGGGCGTACATGGGGAACCTCTCGGAGCAGAACTGGGTCATCGCGGGGCTCCGGACCGGCCTCGTGGGTCTCGTCGTCGGCGGCATTAACATCATCCTGCCTGGCTAATCCAGGGTCCGACTCACTGTCAGTCGGACTGTTATGCCTGTGTGAGTCGGCAGACGGCCCCCGTCGAACCGACTAGCTGGCCCCGGTCACTCGTACAGACGTAGATCTCGCCGGCCTCATCGCGACCGAACGCCAGCACCAGCGAGCCGAAGCTATCATCGTCAACCGGCAGCGTCGTCGTCTCCCAGAGCCCGTCCTCCGTCGGTGTGCCGACGAACAAGGTCCCGTCAGCTTGCCAGTCGGCGAAGAGGTATCGATCACGAAGCCCGGGAATCGACTCACCCGCGTAGAACTGCCCGCCGATGACCGCGACGCCGCTGACCGGCTGCCCGCTGTGAGGGTACTCGATAACCGGATCGAGCAGGGGTTCGCCGTCCGGGGTTTCGGTCGGGCAAGCATCGGCCGACGATCCGGGCGAGAAACAGTGTGTTCCCTCACGGACGTTCCAGCCGTAATTCCCGCCGTTCGTGACGTGGTTGACCTCCTCGAAGCGGCCCTGGCCGACGTCCGCCGCGTACAACTCGCCGTCGTGAAACGCCATCCGCCAGGGGTTGCGCAATCCCCAGGCGTAGTACTCGGAGCGTCCGTCCCGGCCAACGAGCGGGTTGTCAGCGGGGATCTGATACGGCTCGTCCCCGGTGTCGGTGACATCGATCCGGAGGATGCCCCCCAGGAGATTCTCGGTGACGTCCTGTCCGTTCCCGCCCGCATTTGCATCGTACCAGTCCGAAACATGCCCGTTGCCGGTATCGTCAGCCCCGCCACCGTCGCCGACGGCGACGTAGAGGTGTTCCTCCGGCCCGAACTCGATCGCACCGGCGTTATGATTTGTCTGTGGCTCCGGGAGTTCGAGGATCCGCTGTTCGGTATCAGGCGCCGCGAGGAGTGCGTCCGTATCGAGCGTAAACGACGAGAGAGCAAACGTATGGGAGTACCCCTCAGGGGTTCCGGGTTGCGGTGGGGCACTGTAGCGGACGAACAGGCGATCGTCCGCGGGATAGTCCGGGGGCAACGCAAAGCCGAGCAGCCCCCGCTCCTCGTAGCCCGAGACGTCGACCATCCGGTCCCGGAGATCGATCAGCGGTTCGTCCCGAACTGTCCCGCCCGAAACGACGTGGATCGTGCCGACCTGATCGGCAACGAGCAACACGTCGTCGTTCGGCAGGAACTCGACACCGACAGGTGCCGTGAATCCGTCGGCGATTTGCTCGACACCGACGCTCCCCGGCAGGGCCCCCTCTTCAGGTTCACTCGGTGCTTCGTCCGTCTCTGTCGTCGCTGTTTCGCTCGGGGTCGATGGGGTCTCGCTGGCGTCAACTGTCTCACTGGTAGTTGGCGTCTCCGATCCATCGGAACAGCCTGCAAGTCCACCCCCGATCGCTGTCATCCCCGCTGTGAGCATCTCCCGCCGAGTAAAATGTGAACTCATGACATAGTTGTCCGGCCCGATGGAAAAAACGGTTCGTGTGGCGGCAGGACGAACGCTGATCGCGAGGGGCAGGCGATCACGACCGGCGACCGTCGTCAGGTCACCCGGAAAACTCGTAGAGGTAGTCGCCGACGTGGTGGATCGTGTCGACGACCTTTCCTTCGTCGCCAAGCATTTGTGACCCGTCGACGCGTGCGCGGCCGACGGCCAGAACTTTGCCGTGGTTCTCCTCGCTGATGACGACCAGATCGCCACTCTCGATCGAATCGTCGGCGTCGACGATGCCGGGCCGCATCACGTCGGCCCCGTCGGAGACAAACGAAATCGCGCCGGCGTCGACGGTGACGACGTTCTCGGCGGGTGGATACGCGTTCGCGCCACGGACCGTGAGGAACGGATCGTCCGTGCTGTCCGGCGATTCGTCGTCGGGAACGTAGAAGACCGCGGGCTCGCCCTCGACGAGGACGACTTCCCAGTCGCTGTCCTCGAAGGTGACTTTCTCGTAGGTGTCGGCGTCCAGTTCGACGTCCAGTCCATCGGCGAGTGCGTCTTCGATCTCGTCGATCGCGTCGGCCCGAAGGTGGTGGCGGGATTTGACGTTCATGTGCGATGGCTGGTCGCGAGTCGGGATAAATCGATTGTTTGTCGAAACGCCTACCTAGCGGGTCCCCGTAGCGGGTGCCATGACCGCCCAGCAGGACGACGACCAGGCCGCCGCGGGCACGCCAGAGGGCCAGGGGCCCGTCGAAATCGACGAGGAACTCGCTCGCCACCTCGAGAACAAACGGGAGGAGCTCTTCGAGAAGTTCGAGATCCCGGACGGATTCCCACCGGAAGTCCTCGAAGAGGCGAACGCGCGAACCGAGGACGTCGGAAGCGAGATCGAAGACGAGATCGACGAGCGCCGCGACCTCCGGGAGATGACGACCTGGACGACCGACCCGATCGACGCCCAGGACTTCGACGACGCCATCTCGATCGAGCACCGCGAGGACGAGATCGTCCTGTGGGTCCACATCGCCGACGTGACCCACTACGTGAATCCTGACACCGCGATGTGGCGTTCGGCCGTCGAACGGGCGAACACCGTCTATCTACCGGGCTACACTGTCCACATGCTGCCGCCGATCCTCGCCGAGACAGTCTGCTCGCTGGTGCCCAACGAGGATCGGCTGGCCCACACCGTCGAGATGCACCTCGACCCCGAGAACCTCGGCTACGAGAACATCGAGATCTACAAGTCCGTCATCCGCAGCGATGCGCGACTGACTTACACTGAGGCCGAGCGGCTGCTCGACGAACCCGAAACGGCCGAAGACGTGCTGGAGGACCAGTCGGTCGACCTCGCGGAAAAGACCCAACTTGTGTGGGAACTGGCCGATCGGATGCACGAGCAACGGAAGGAAGACGGGTCGCTCGTGTTGAACCCCCGGCGCGACAGGGCACATACCATCATCGAGGAGTGTATGCTCAAGGCCAACAAGGCCGTCACCCACGTGCTGATGTGGGAGCAGGGTGTCGAAGCGATGTACCGCGTTCACCCACAGCCCAGTCCCGAGGAGTGGAACGAGGCGCTCCAGGAGATCCAGGACCTAGACGGCGTCTCGATCCCGGGCGGGGCCTGGGACGATCCCAGACAGGCTGTCAACGCAACACTTGAGGAGGCCCCAAAACGACAACTCGACAAGATCCAGTGGGCCGTCATGAAAGTGATGCCCCGGGCGAAGTATATGAACGACCCCTTCGGCGGCCACCACGCCCTGAACTTCGAAATCTACGGCCACTTCACGTCGCCGATCCGCCGACTCTCAGACCTCATCAACCACTGGATCGTTCACACCAACGACGTCCCCGAGGATCTGGTCGCACTGTGTGATCGCGCCAGCGACAAGCAAAAGGATGCCGAACAGTGCGAACGGGAGTATAAGAAGTTCCTCGAAGAAGTCGGTCTCGACCCGGCGGCGGTCAACAACCGCGGAATCGAGGTTATCGACGAGGAGTGACCGCGCCGGCGACACGACAAGTGGACCTACAGGACAAGTATGTAAAATCCGTCCGAACTGATTGGGTACGATACTTATGCTCTCTGGCGGAATACTGCGGTCGTAGTGAGAAGTTTAATTCGCGTTGCAGGTGTCGTCACCATTACAAGCGAGCCACTCTAACTGCGAGTCAACCGATTGTTGCTATGACAGGCCGATCCGTCAAAACAAGCAAGGCGATTCACCGGCGGACCGGGAAGACGTTTTACGTCGCCACCAGATTGCTTCCCGAACGAGTTCGTGAGGCAACGTACGCGCTATACGCGTTTTTCCGGATTGCCGACGATGTGGTCGACCGCCCGGACCCACCTGACGACGATACACAGCGACAGCATCTCGAAGCGATCCGTGCTGGCGCGAAGGGCGACACCCCGCCGTCGGACGTCCTCACGGAAACCGACCGTGAGGTCCTCGAGACGTTCCGGACGCTGGCGACCGAGGCGGACATCGATCCTGAAGAGATCGACGTCTTCATCGATGCGATGGCTCAGGACATCGATCACTCTCGATACGACACCTACGAGGAGTTGCGCGGGTACATGCGCGGCTCCGCGGCTGCCGTCGGGAACATGATGCTGTCGGTCATGGACCCGCCCGAAAGCGAGGCGGCCAAACCCCATGCCAGATCACTGGCCGAAGCCTTCCAGTTGACGAACTTCGTCAGGGACGTCCGTGAGGACATCTGCGAGTACGACCGGGTGTACCTGCCAGCGGAGACCCTGGACCAATACGGCGTGACGGAGCCACAGCTTCGAACGGGCGAGATGTCCCAGGATGTCGCTGCCGTGATCCGGACCGAACTCCACCGGACGGAGTCGCTGTACCGTCACGGCGTGGCCGGCATCCGGTATCTCCCCGAGGACTGCCAGTTCGCCGTCCTGCTCTCGGCTGTGCTGTATGCGGACCACCATCGACAGATCCGACAGCTCGACTACGATGTGCTCGGTGGAGACGCGTCGCTGACGATGACGAGACGGCTGTGGCTGGTCGTCCGAACCTGGTATCACTGGCGACGAACCCGGGATCCGGAGGCCGCGTTCTACGCAGCCAGCGCCATCTCCGAAGACGGGCCGGCGAGCAACCGACCGGAACCGCAGTTGCGCCCGGACCACGTACTCTAATCAGACGATCGTCGTCCCACCGGGACGACAACCGTGCCAACGAGCGCAATCGTGTCTGACGTAAAACCTATACCCGTCCCGAACACCGGATAAGATATGGGACTAATGAGCAAAATTCTGGGGGGATCAGGTTCCTCTCGCCGGACGGATGATTACGTCGAACTCGACGCCGGTGACGCGAATACAGCCGCCCAGGATGCGGAGACGGAAGTCCGAATCGCTCGAATCGGTGACAAAAAAGATGTCATCGAAATCAAAGACGCCGTCTACGATGGGGACATCGTCCTGGCCGACATCACGCGTCACACGACACAGGATCGAAAGATGGAGCACATCACCGACGAACTCAAGCAGGTCGCAAGCGAAGTCGGCGGCGACATCGTCCAGAAAGACGACGACCAACTCATCATCACTCCGTCCGACGTTGCGGTCAATCGCGAGCGACTCGGCCGGTAGACGCGTCCCGCCGACTTCGATCAGACCGAGTCAGGCGCATCCGCGTCGTCTTCGACCGATCGCTTCATCGAATCGCGACGGGATTTGGCGTCCCGGCCCGTCGCCATCTCCAGAAAGTCGTTTTTGACGTTGACCGCGTCCTCGGCGGCGTCGACGTGCCCTTCAGCGATAACCTCCTCCGCAGGCCGCTCTTCGATATCGAGGGCGAGTTTGTCCTTTTTGCTCCCGTACGGAACAGTCCCGACGGTAACGCGCTCGAACACCGGGTTGTCCGGATCCTCGACGATGTATAGTTCAGTATCGTTGTACGGTTCCGTTCCCGAGATGGGGCCGAAATACTCTTCGACCGTCTCTCGCATATCCGGAACCCTGTCTTCGAGATACTCGCCGCGCCGCATCTTGTACTCGCGCATAGGGGCCCGTTCGATACTGTCGGGTTTACCCTTTTCGCGTCGGATTGATCACGCCGCCTCGATGGCGAGCATCCCCTGATGACACTCGGGACAGTAATCCCCCTCACGGAGCGACGACGACTCGATCGGGGTCGTAAATCCACACTCGCGACACCGAAACTCGCCGTCAGTGACGGTCCCGGACTCGGCGTCCGTCCGTTCGATATCGGATTCCGCCTGTTCCAGATCCGGATCGCTGCCCGACCAGACCTCCGCCTGGTCGTCCGCCACCGAGGCGGCTTCCTCGGCCATGCCGTCGGCCGGGTGGTCCGATTCGTTGCCCGGCGTGTCCGGTTCGTTTTCCTCGGCGTGGCTGACTGTCTGTGTTGGAGCCCCGGCATCGGCCTGGGCTTGTTCGTCAGGTTCGGACTCGGGCCACTCGCCGGGATCGCGGTCGAGTTCCTCGTCTGCATCGTCTTCGAGAATAACGCCGTCGTCCTCGGCAGCGGACTCGAACTCCGTCGCATCCTTGGACGGTTCCGCCGTCGTCGTGTCGACGTCATCGACCGGTTCGCCCTCCTCGGCGTCGACGATTTCGGCGTCCGATTCTGTATCCGCTGTCGCTTCGTCGGTCGCTTCCTCGCCAACGTCGTCCGGTGTCTTGATCGTGGTTACTTCCGTGTTCTCGGAGACGACGCGCGTTTCCCCACACCGGGCGCACGTTTCGATCTCTCTGATCGTGCTAACGACCTCGTTTCCCTGTTCTTCACGGTCGCGCTCGACGGTGGTCTCACCGAAGTCGTGACCGAGCAGCGAACACTTGATACCCATTGCCATGAAGTGGCCACCTGCGAGTTATAAGCGTACTGCTTGGACAGTGGGGACAAGTGTAAGACCTGCCGCCGCAAACGTATTGGTATGCAAGCGAAGCCGGAGTATCGTGACCGGGATGAGACGGACGTGGCGGTGCTCGATGCCCTGGCCGAACGTGGCGAAGATGGCATGACCGTCTTCGAGTTGCGATCGTCCGTCGACGTCGATATCGACCAACTCGAGACGGCGCTGTCGAAGCTCAAAGCTGACGACCTCATCGAAGCGACCGACGAGGGCGAACAGACACGGATCGTTCCGGATAGCGACGTCATCGGTCCCGAAAGTGACGACGACACCGACACGTTCGTCGATCGAATCCGAGAGCGATTTTCCCTGTAATCAGGTCAGATCGTCACGAACACGACCGACAGATTCTGTGCCACGATCACCATTCCGGCACCGATCATCCCGAAAAACCAGAGTCGCCATCCGGGGACTTGCTTGACTTGCTCGCGACAGGCGAGCAGGACGAAACTGGCGTAGAGGGCGACGGCTCCCTTGAGGAACACGACAGCGAAGGGATCGACCGCGAGGAGCAGCCGAAGCAGGGGATTGATTTCACTGGCCAGCGATCCCGTGACGTTTGCGGCCAACACCGTCGAAAACGTGTCTCCGATGCCCCAGATGACACCCATCAGTAGCACTAAGACGCCATACCGAGGCGTCTCCATCTCGAGTGACTGGCGGACCCGATGCCGAACTGCCATGCAACTACGCTGAATTCCGGCAGCCGGGGTAAAAAACACCGTGGTCGAATTATTCCTTCTGATTATTGGGTCTGGTTTCAATTTGGCGGTCAGAGAGTCTGCTATGGATTTTACCCAAATAGATAATGGAATTGAATTATCAAATGTGGAAGTAGCCTACGTCGGCTCGTCCCCGGTGTGCGTGCCGGATCACCCCGGATCGCTCCATCGGGCATGATGGGGCCTCCGTGGTTGATCCCGATGCAGTGAGCTATCCTTCCGACGCCGGACTGTGTTTCGGGCCATCGCCAGCCGTTTCGACGGCCGATTGCTCGCCGCAGGTCTGACAGTCCGGCCGGGATTCGAACCCAACCTCGGAGAAGGACATCGACCGGGCATCGTATCTGAGTAGTCGCCCGGTAAGCGTCCCGTCGATATCCAGAAGTAGTTTTATCGCTTCACTCGCCTGGATCGACCCGATTACGCTCGGGACGGCACCCAGCACGCCCGCCGTTGCACAATCCGGAACCGCGCCGTCCGGTGGCGCCTCCGGGAACAGACACCGATAGCATGGGTCCCCGCCGTCGAATGTCGAAACCTGGCCGTCAAACCCCGAAACGGCCCCGTGGACGAGTGGCCGGTCGGCCGCCGTACAGGCGTCATTCAGCGCGTAGAGGGCCGATAGACTATCAGTCGCATCGACCACGACGTCGTACCCCTCGAGTATCTCCCCATCGCCGTCGAACCGCAGCTCGTAGCGATCGACGGTGACATCGGGGTTGAGTTCGGCGACGAACTCGGCGGCACTGTCCACCTTGGCCCGGCCGATGTCGCTGGTTCCGTGGACGACCTGTCGCTGGAGGTTACTCCGCTCGACGATGTCGTCATCGACGAGCCCCAGGGTACCGACACCCGCGGCCGCCAGATACTGGACGACGGGTGCGCCGAGCCCGCCGACGCCGACGACGAGCACGGACCCCTCAAGGAGTTTGGCCTGTCCGCTCGGGCCGATGTTGTCCATGACGATCTGTCGGGCGTAGCGATCGAGTTGCCCCTGATCCAGATCCGGTGATGGCATGGCGGAAACTACTGTCTTCCGCGTGGATAAGGGATCCGCCCTAATATGAAAATGCTTAGTACACATGAACTGTCACCATCGCTATGGCCCCAACCACGCCGCTTCGAAGCCCCTCCGAGTACTTTCAACGCAACGATCGCCCCTCGCTGTTACTCGGTGCTGGGATCATTCTGTCTGAAGCGATTCTCGTGGCGATCCTCGCCTGGCAGTTCCTTCGGGACGTCATGGCACAAATCGACATGTCCCCCGCTGAACGTGCCCGCGTGGAGGGTGTGATCAATAACGGCGTTTTCAGAATCTTCATCAGCATTTTTCTCGGCTGGCTGCTCATCGCCGCCATCTTGCACGTCTTCGTCTGGTTCGCCGACGGCGACCGGGGATTCGGGACGACGCTGGCGGTCGTCGGCGAGGCGGACCTGGTCTCGATCGTTCTCTTGCCGGTCACAGCCGCTGGGCTGTTTCTGATGGTTGGAACGGTCCCATCGGATCCCGCTGAAGCCGCCAGGTTCTTAGAGCGGACCGGGGTCCATTCGTCGGCGGTTGGGTTGTTCGCGAGTATCTTCGGACTCGTATGGAAAGCGAGCATCCAGGGGATTGGACTCGCCGAAGCCCACGATGTCTCCGTGAGCAAAATGCTGACGGTAACGTTCGTGCTCGGCTTTCTCGGTTTCCTGCTCAATCTGGCCTGAGCCCTGCTGACAGGGAGTGACTTCAGCAGAGAGAATCAGAGATCGTACAGTCCAGTGTACTTTTCCGTCACATACTCTAAGAAATGATCAGCGGTGTAGGCTTGCCCGGTCGCTTCCTCGATGAGGGCGTCGGTCGTGTATCGCTTGCCGTGTCGGTGGACGTTCTGCGTGAGCCACTCGTGGAGGTCCTCGAACTCACCGGCGCGAACGGCGTCGTCGATCGGGCCGATGGCCGCTTCGGCAGCATCGTAGAGTTGGGCCGCCAGCACGCTCCCCAGTGAGTACGTCGGGAAGTAGCCGAAGGTGCCGTTCGTCCAGTGGATATCCTGCAGACACCCCTCGGCGTCAGTGTCCGGCCGGATGCCCAGGTACTCCTCCATCTTGTCGTTCCAGACCGCCGGGACCTCGCTGACGTCCAGATCGCCGGCGATTAGATCGCGTTCGATCTCGAACCGGAGGACGATGTGCATGTGATAGGTGAGTTCGTCCGCCTCGACCCGAATGGGATTGTCGTCGTAGACCCGGTTGACCGCGCGGTACGCGTCTTCGGCACTTGCCTCGATACTGAGGTGATCCTCGACAGTCGGCATGAAATGCTCCCAGAACGCCTGCGAGCGGCCGATGTGATTCTCCCAGAGGCGGGACTGAGATTCGTGGACAGTCAGGTCCCGCGCATCGCCCAGCGGTGTGCCATACTGCTCGTCGGGCAATCCCAGGGCATAGGTCGCGTGCCCGAACTCGTGAATGGTCGAAGATAGCGAATCCAGGGGCTTTTCCTCGTCAAATCGGGTCGTGATCCGGGCGTCGAACTGCGTGCCGGAGGTGAACGGATGGGCCGAGGTATCCAGCCGACCGCGATCCCAGTCGAAGCCCAGGTCGTCCAGCGCCGCACGGACCAACGCCTCCTGCTCGTCGACGGGATACGTCCCATCGAATGGACGGGGCTGAGTCACCTCACTATCGGCTATCTCGTCTATCAGTGGGACGAGTTCATCTCGAAGTCGACCAAGAATCCGCTCGGCGGTGTCCAGCCCGAGATGCGGTTCGAACTCCTCGAAGAGAACTGCATATGGATCACGGTCAGGGTCGATGGCTTCAGCGTACTCCCGGCGAAGGTCCACCAGCTCCTCCAAGACGGGTGCGTACGTCTCAAAGTCGTCGTCCGCCCGTGCCTGCTCCCAGACTGGTAAGGCTTCCGACGTGGCCTCCGAGATCCGCTCGATGAGATCCCGCGGAACCTTCCGCGCACGTTCGTGTTCCCGACGGACCTCCCGGACCACCGCTTGCTGTTCGGGGTCGAGCGACGTATCTTCGAGGGTCGCGAGGTATTCGCCCAGATCGTCGTCCGTCAGGAGATCGTGATGAAGCGTCGAGAGTGCCGACTGCTGTTTGGATCGTGCGGGTGTCCCGCCCTCCGGCATCATCACCTGTTGGTCCCACTGGAGCAAGCCGCCTGCATCGGCCACGTAGCTGAGTTGCTGTACGTGATCGAGAAACTCGTCGTACACATCTGGCGTGTCGGCTGACATACCGAGCAGTTCGGTCGGCCCCGGCAAAGACCCGACGGTTCAGTCGGAACTCGCCGGCGACCGAACTCCCAGTTGCCCGTTCGGAGTGTGTGCATGGTCGAAAGCGGTGCAGTTCCGTAATCTGGGCCACCGGCGGAGCGAAACGCCGATCCTCGTCACTGTATACCCGGGAGATGTAGCTCCCCGACCCACTCGGGGGCATCCCCGCGCCACTCCTTGCTGGGTACTTCCGCCGGTGTCTTCGCAGTTTCGTACCAGGTGCTGTTCCCTCGGAGGGCCCCAAACTGTGCACGAAGCCGGGACACGTTACCAACGCCGCGTCGGACGTACAGCGCGGGGACCGACACCGGAGTGGACCGGTAGATCGAAAGCGATGACGGGGCACGGAACTCGTCGGTTGCCGCCAGCGCGACCCGTTCGTTGTCGAGTGCCTCCCAGGATGGGGCGGTATGCCACCGCACCCGTGTCGGCGGTACCCGCAAGTCCCCCACGCTGGAGAGCGCGGCGTGGGCCGGCGTCGAAAGCGGGTCGCCAACTGCAATCCAGCGATCCTCTGGCAGGCGGTCCAGGTCCGGGTTCCTGGTGACGATCCGCACGTCGTAGGTCATCCCGTGGTCGGTACCGCCGAGACTAGGCCACACGAGCGGGTCCACCAATTCCGCCTCCAGCGCGGCAGTCCCCGCGACGGCACCCAACTCGACCACGTCGTAGTCACCGTCGGCGAGCCCCCGGAGAAGTCTGTATTCATTGTGTGCCTGTTCGACACGCACGTTCATCAACAACGGTAGGGCGTTCTCGAGCTGGTCGATGATCGTCCGCCGAGCAGCGGCGCGATAGTCTGTAGGGACCACAGGGGCCAGGCCGACTCGGAGCTGGCCGCCGAAGGACCCCCATGCGTCATTAGTTGCCACAGCGGTCACCGCAAGCCCGCCGGCGCTCGTTCCCGCGAGCGCGAGCAGGCGACGGCGATTCATTGTGGCTCTGACCCCACGCGATCGGCAGCGAGTGTGACGACTGCCTGGCCGAGATCCGTCCCAGTCGCCCCGAGCGTGTAGGCCTCGGTCCGCTCTGCTGGAGTCGTGACAGGCATCCGGCGGACGGTCGTGCCCTTCGGCCCCACGTTGATGAGAAGATACGATGGCGGATACGAACACAGCGCCGGCGCGATCACCTCGTGAACGTCACCATCGCGCTGGACGGACGGAATGTGATGATGCCCGCTGACGACGAGCACCGGCCCGTGCCCGGTGAGAACGTCCTGCAGGGCGTCCGCGTTCTGGAGCGGAAAGTTCCGCCAGAATCCGCCGGTGTGTTCCGGCTGTGCGAACAGGTTGTGGTGGACGACGACCACCGGCACTCTGGGACCATCAAGCCGCTCGGCCAGCCAGTCTAGCTGGTCCTGGGAGACGCGTCCACCCCAGGTGTCACGGAGCGACCCGTCGGTGGTTGCCGCGCTGTTCAGACAGTAGACGTCGAGTCCACCGACCCGCTCACGGAACGGGTAGCCATCACGCGTGTACCGGTCGGCGAAATCTTCGACGGGCAGCACCTCGTGGTCGACGAACGACTTGGGGACGTCGTGGTTACCCGGAACCGTCAGTGGGCTCGAGAGTGGGGCGACGAGTTCGTCATAGCGGTCGAAATTAGCCGGTTCGCCGTCCTTCGTGAGGTCGCCCGCGACGACCGTGGCATCGGGCGACGCCGACTGGATACCGGCGACAGCCCGACTGAGGAACGTCTCGGTTCGGTGGTAGCACTTCCAGGTGCCCTGTGCTCGCGTCGACAGGTGCGGGTCAGCGACAACCCCCAATCGGGTTTCGTCGGCTGTCGTCAGTGTGGGGAGGCGGGCAAGGAGGTGCCCATCGTCCCCGTTCATGCGTTGGCGGCGTCCGTCGGGAGCAGGTGGACACGGTCCGAATCGAGCGAGAGTGTTACGTCGCCGTTATCAGGCGCGTTCTCGGGGTCAAAGCGCAGTGTCAATTGCTGGTCGTCAGGCGTTCGCGCGCTCACCCGGACGTGTTCACCCAGATAAAAGCGATCCTCGACTGTCGCCTCGACGGGACCGCCGTCGAGGGCGAAGGCTTCCGGACGGGCGACCACCGTCACGTCGCCCTCTGGGGCACCCGGGGGTGCCTCGATGGCCGCGTGACCCAGATCCAGCGTCCCGTTTTGGACCGTCGCGTCCAGCCGGTTCGACGTGCCGACGAAATCGGCCACGAAGCCATTGGCCGGTGACTCATATATCTCCGCCGGGGTGCCCACCTGTTCGATGCGGCCGTCGTTCATCACCGCGAGACGATCACACATCACCATCGCCTCGGCCTGGTCGTGGGTGACGTACAGCGACGTAACGTCGATATCCTCCAGCAGCGTGCCGATTTCCTCTTGCAGCCGAGATTTGAGTTTCGCATCCAGGCCGGTCATCGGCTCGTCGAGCAACAGGACGCGTGGCTCGATGGCCAGTGCCCGGGCGAGTCCAACTCGCTGCTGTTGGCCGCCCGAGAGTGTCGTCGGGTCGCGGTCGCCCAGCCCGCCGATATCGAGCAGGTCGAGCAACTCGCTCGCCCGCTTTGCCCGTTGTTCCGGGGACACGTCCCGCATCTGCAGGCCGAACTCGACGTTTTCCCGAACTGTCATGTTATCGAACAGCGCGTAGGACTGAAAAACCAGTCCGACATCGCGCTGTTCGGGCGGGACGTGGGTCACCGCCTCGTCGTCAAATAGTACCCGCCCCGCATCAGGTGTTTCGAAGCCCGCGACGGTTCGAAGGGTCGTGGTCTTGCCACAACCTGAGGGACCGACGAGTCCCAGCGTCTCACCCGGTTCGACCGTCAACGAGACATCGTCGACGGCGAGCGTTTCGTCGAAGCGTTTCGTGATGTCGTCGATTCTAACACGTTCGGCCATCTATTGGACACCTCCAACCGAGAATCCGTTCTCACCGACGTAGTTCAACAGCGCCGTCACCGCGGCCACGATGACGAAATAGATGGAGATGGCGGCCGCGGCCCGCAAAAACGGGTTGTTCGAGATGTTCTCGAAGAGGAACAACGAGAACGGACGTGGGCCACTCGCGTAGATCACGTACGAGAAATTGAATTCGGCGGCCGCAAGCGTCCAGCAAATGATCGATCCCGAGATGATCCCCTGCTTTGCGCCGGGGACGATGACCCGGAGAAACGTGGTCGTCCAGGAAGCCCCGAGCGACCGGGCGCTTTCCTCCATGCTGCGCAAGTCCATCGATTCGAACGCCGACTGGACCGCAAGCACCATGTAGGGAATCTTCAGCAACGAGTAGCCAAGCACCAGCGCGATGATGCTTGGCAAGTTGGGGTAGGTTTTCAGGAAGGCGATCCCGAGGATGATGCCCGGGACGATCGGCAGGACGGCGAAGGTATTCATCCACCGCCGGCCGGTGAACTCGTAGCGAGTCACCGCGTAGGCGATCGGAACGCCGACGAGGAGGTTGATACACACGCCCGCAAGCGCCAGCAGGACGCTGAGTCCGAGCGCCATCGGGATCGGCGTCTGTACGGCAAAATCGAACGGGAAGTGCACCGTCAAATCGGGCACCACGGGCAGTTGGAAGACGAAAAGGACATCCGGCGCGACGAACGTCCAGAACCCTCCCATCCCGCGCTGTGCGCCGAGGTCGCCTCCCGCGATGCCGAGCGCCTGCGCCCAGTTATCCAGTGTGAGTCCGCCGCTGGGCAAGATACCGGTCCAGTTCTCGAAGAACGATCCGACGACGGTTATCAGCACTGGTCCGATGAGGAAAGCCACGGTGGCAAACAAAAGCGCCGTGATCACCGTCCGGCCGTATCGGGCGGACAGCCGACCCAGCCGGCCCGGCGTGCGATCGGGGACCGTCCCCGTTACGATCCCCGTCTCGTCGGGAGCGGTCATCGCCCCACCTCCGCGCTGGTATAGCGCAGGCCGAGAAAGGTAAACAGGACCGTGAAGACAAAGAACACACTCGCGAGCGCGGAGGCGATGTTCAGTTCGTAGCCGACCCCGACCAGTTGATCGAACCGGAACGTCACGACTGACAGAGACTTCAGGACGAGGACGGTCCCGAAGATGGCGAGTGCTGTCCGGAATGTGAGGATGAGGGCACCGACGATACCCGGCCGAATCTGCGGGAGAGTGACGTACCGGAACGTCTGGAGGGGAGTCGCGCCCAGCGATCGGGCAGCCTCCTCGGCATCGGTGTTGACCTCCGCGTAGGTGCCACGCAACAACAGCGTCGCCCGGGGAATCATCGAGTAGATGTAGCCGAAGAACAGCCCGACGACGGCCAGGGTCGTTCCGGAAGGCTGGCCGGTGAGTTGGATGTCGACCGGTTCGGCACCGGTTATGACGGCGAAAACATTGGTCAGAAATCCAGTCTGACCGAACAGCACGATCATCATGAAGGCGGCGACGATCCCTGGCAGGCTGATGGGGAAGGAAATGAGCGTTATTAGCATGTCCTTGCGGGGGAGATCGTACTTCTCGAGCCCGTGGGCGATAGCGATACCGAGCGCCACACTCGCGACGGTAGTAACCGCGCCGAACCACAGGGAGTTCCAGATGGTCCGCCCGTAGACCGGATTGACGGCCTCGCCCCCGACCGCGATGGCGGCCGAGAGGTCCGTCCCGACGACCGGGACGAACGCAGCAATGGAGGCGAACAGTTGCCGGTAGGGCTCCAGGGTCCACCCCTGAACCTCGTAGAGGAACTGCTCGGAGACGCTGATCCGGAACATCTTCACCAGCGGAATGAAGGCCCCGAACGTCGCGAGGGCGAAAAACGGGACCGCCAGCAGCGCGATACGACGACGCTTGCGGCCCCGCTCGGTGGCTGGGAAAGCCAGCCGCCCCGGGCGGGTTTCCCTGATGCGACCACGCAGGCCGGACTCCTCAAGTGTGGACATGGACTCAGTAGCCGGTTAGGCCGACGCCCTGGCCGATTTCTTTGATGATGCTTTCCTGATTGTCGATCAGTTTGCCATAGTCGACCTGGAACTCTTTGCCCTCATAGCGGTCCTGGGATGGGAATTTTTCCGGCGTTTCGAGTTCGTCCGCGCGAATCGGGCGGACGAAGGCGTCGAAGAATTTTCGCTGCCCGTCCTTCGAGAGCACGTAGTCCATAAACAGCTTGCAGGCCTCAGGGTTGGGCGCATCCTTCAGCATCGCGTAGCCGTATGGCTGGTTCAGCGCACCCATGCCTTCGGGGCCGTTCAGGAACCTGACGCCGACCTGATCCTCGGAGACGGAGTCCGCGTTGTACTTCAAGTCCAGCCCGGTATAGTCATATTCGACGAAGGTCTGGATCTCGCCTTTGCTGAACTTCTGCTCGACGTTACCGGCAAAGACGGCGCCCTTGCGCTTGACCTCGTTGTAGAAGTCGATGACCGGCTGGACATCGTCCAAGGAGCCGCCATAGGCGTTGTTGATCGAGAGCGCCCCAGCTAGCCCGACGGCTGCCTGCGGGGGCTGGTACTGGGTCTTGGCAGCGATCTCCTCCTGTTTGAGATCCTCCCAGGTCTCGGGTGGATCGATATCCTGCTCCTCGTAGAGGTCCTTCCGGTAGATGACCGCGGTGGTCATCCGACGCGTCGCGGTGACGTGGCCGTCATCGGTCTTCAACGAGTCCGGCACTTTGTCATAGTTGGCCGGCTTGTAGGGCTGGGTGAGCCCCTCGTTGCGAGCGATCACGCCGAAGGTGTAGCCACCGTTCATCGCCGAGTGATTCGGATTCTGGGCGTTCTGGCGGGCATGGGAGAGTGCCTCGCCGGAGGAGCGCTGGTCGTCGTTGAGTGAGACGCCGTACTCATTCTCGAAGCCCTCCATAAGCGCCGCCCAGTTCGACCACCCCGTCTGGACGGCGTAGATGAAGAGTTTATCCGGAAAGGTACTCGCTGAGACCGTCGTCCTATAATCACCGTAGCCGACTTCATGAGTCCCACCGCTACCACCCGATCCATCGGCGTCACCGGGAGCATCGGTACCCGCACCGCCGCCCCCGTCATCACTGTTCGCCGAACAGCCCGTGAGTCCGGCCCCGGCTGCGATACTGATACCAGTCAAGAACCGCCGTCTGGTGGAGTTCATCCAGGTGGACCGGCGGACGAACCCAACAAAGGGGTTTATAATACCCGTATAGGGTAGTCGGTTCGGTTCATCCCCCCTGGTCTGTGATCCAGTCCCAGTGGGAGCCAACAAAACCGATCACGAGCAGTCTATAGATTATTGATCCACTATAGAGACTCTACAGCGGGCGATGGATGACATGAAACCCACAGTGAGTAGTCCTCACTGACGGGACTCACCGCTCATTTCCTGACCGGTCACGACCAGGCGAGCTACTCAAAGTCCGTATCTCCGAGATCTCCCAAGGTTCGCGAGCACTCCGATCAGACCACCAACTCTCGGCACGCACCTCATGAGACAACCAGTCTCAACTGCTGGAGAAGTCTGAGATCATATAGCGATATTTGGTTTACGAGTGGCAGATGCGAGGATAATACGTATACCGAGCATTGAGAACCCATCACTGAAAATTATAGTTTTGGGCTGGCCCTGGGGAACGAAGCACTGGACAAGGGCCCACTGTAGTTCTGGACTCGCCTCGAATGAACAATCAGCGCCATTCGCACGCCCATCGAGTCGCTACTGTGGGGCCCCCACACGAACTACAGTGAAAGCGCCCGAAAGGTGTGTCAATCGTTTCGTATACGGCCTGCGGATTCAACGTCGTGCCAACTGACAATGGGGCTCCAAAACGGACTGAAAGCTGAACGTATCCTCCTCACGCTGTCCCGGGTTGCTGTGTGTAGACTACGACATGATGCAAGCACGCCTCATCGGTAGTGGTTAGTTAAGCGAATTCGGCTGCGAACAGCCAGAAAGCCCCGGCCAGCGACCCTGGCGTCCGCGGCTATGCCGCGTCGCTCGGGAAAGCACCGCTCTGCCGGTGACGCACGCACTGGAGCGCAGCGGGCAGCGAGACCTCGGCTGTTCGACAAGGTTCGGCGCAACCCGTGAGAACGAAACGACCCGCCAGAGCCGCGGGAGCTGAGAATGCGGGGACTCGCTCTCTGAACTGCTTCGTGCTACCCGACACACGAGGCTCATCGACCGAAACTACCACGTCTCGGCTCCAGGACCCTCACCCCAAGTCGGCGTTGGGTTGGCAAGGCCACCAGCAAACGTAGTGAAACCACGAGAGAAGTCCACATTGGATCTCTTCGGCGGTAGCTCATCGACAATCGCCCATTCGACATCCGGGGATCTGAGAAACCGATACGCAATGCAGGAATCCACGCCGATGAGTTCAAACGCTTAGATCCGCCCGAAAGACTCAACCAGAACCACATCTTTCCTCTTGGGCTGCCCCGGTCGATGGGGGATGGATTTGGGAGCGATAGATGAACGAAACGACGCCGAGATGAAAAAGCATCCCTACGGAAGCAAAATTGTAACCGAAATATCGATCGACGGAGCCAATCGACATCGAAGCGTGATGTACCATAGAGGGTTCCAACCCGCAGACCACTGAAACCGTATCGAGAAACGGCCGGTAACCGAAGGCCTACAACCAATCAGCTGTCCGCGGATGCAATGCCAACCCATCTCGAACGCTGACGTGCCGTGAGTGGTTTTGAACCAACATATTACTGCCGCCCCATCACGGATGGACGATATCGGGACCGAAGATGCGCTCTGCCCCGGCCCCCATTCAGTATGGTGGAGCCGTGTTTTCGAACGGTGACCCCCAGGTTTGACCGCCGAAAAGAGGCCTTTGTGCACACGGGCATATTTATTAGTGTATCGTCAAGACACGGCCCTGTGCAACGGTGTATTTAGTTATCCGTGTATATGTAACTATACTATACCTCGTATACATAGATTTACGGAATAAAAACCGCATACCCCGGATAGAGATGGTGATATCTACACGGATAACCCCTCTTATCGGCAATTGTAGGGACAGGTTGAAGGCGGGACGAACCGAACGACCGAGCATGCCGGATGAAGAGTCGACGTCCCGAACAGCTGTCAAGACGTACGTCCCGGCCTACCAAAAAGATGCCTGGCAGTCCCACGCCGACGAACTCGGGATGAGCCAAAGCGAGTTCGTCAGGACGATGGTCCAGGCCGGACGGCGGCATTTTTCAGAGAGCGAGACAGTTGACGCTACTCGGACACCCCAGCCGAAACCCACTGACGTTAGCCAGACAGGCGAAGGTGGCCTGGCCGATCGCGTCCGCGAGCAGCTGTCAAGCGCTGGCGCACTAACATGGGACGAGCTGGTCGCTGCCTTGACAGACGACATCGAGGCACGGCTCGAAGATACACTGGACGAACTCCAGGAGGAAAACGCCATCAAGTATAGTGGCCGTGAGGGCGGCTACACCCTGGTCGAACCATGAGTGCCGGTACTGCCATTCCAGAGGAGGTTGAAGATCCGATCGAGTACTTCCTGACGGATATTACTTACCAGGGAAAGAGCCAGCGGACGAGTGACGCTTACGAACGGGTCCTCAGGGACTTCGAAGCATCACTCCGTGAGAACGGCGAGAAGCCCCTCGCTGTGGCCTCACATCGTGATTGTATGGCGTGGATCCATTCCCAGCGAGAAGAGCTCTCAGAGAGCACTGTGGCCACGTACGCGTCCTATCTACACCGATTTTACGCGTATATGACCCAGATCGGCGTCTTCGATTCGAATCCGATGGCGATCGTCGTCGAAGAGATGGACGAACGGATCGACGCAGATCCGGCACGTCGCGACGTTTCGATCCCGGAAATGCAGGGCTTCGTCTCCGGAATCGATCATCCGCTGGACCGTGCGGTAATCGTCACGTTGCTGAAGACCGGGATGCGAGTCGGCGAGTTGTGTAATCTCGATCAACGCGACCTCCATCTGTCCGATGATCCCCGCGAATCGGTAACGACACGACCCGCCCTCGATGGGCGACCCGACTCACTGTTCGTCGCAAGTGAGCCCTCCCGGGGTGCAACAGTGAATGGCGAACAGCGGGCAGCCTCGAACAAGCGCCGGCGAGATACAGTCGTTCCTGTCGATGACGATCTGGCCGAGACGCTCCGGGCCTGGCTGGATGTTCGTCCTGACCCGGTTTCGTCCGCGCGTCCGCTGTTTACCAGTACGACGGACAACTGGGGTCAGCGGATCACGACTGATGGGGTACGTCACATCGTCACCAGCCACGCAAGTGAGCATGGGTGGTACGACAACGGTGGCGGTGTCGAGGAAAACGTCACGCCACACTACTTCCGGCACTTCTTCACCACACACCTTCGAGATCGAACCGGTGACCGTGGGATCGTGAAGTATCTGCGCGGCGACGTCGCCCAGGATATCATCGATACGTACACCCACGATTGGGGAGATCGGGTTCGTGACGTATACGAAGATCACATTTACGAGCTTCCGGTGGCTGCATATCGTACGATGCCAGAGACATAAATCACATATCGCTATATGGATATCGGCTCCATCCGGGCCCCAATGGTTGCACCCACAAACGCGACAATGAGCGCTAGCTGATCGGCTCGATACTGGTTTGGGTGAGGTACGAGCGAGCGGAGCGCGGGACGGCCTTCGTGTCCGTCACGTCGAACGCAGCAGTGTCGACGATATCGGCCGCGGATGTGCCGACGCGGAGTTCGTATGGCCCTTCTTCGACGACGAGGTTCATGGCCAAATCGTGGTAGGCAAGCCGAGTCATGTCGATTTCGAAGCTGACGCGCTTTGACTCGCCGGATGCGAGATGCACGCGCTCGAAGCCGAGCAGTTCCTGGACGGGACGGGCCTGGCTCGGGTTCTCGGCGTGGTGGTAGAGCTGGACGACGTCGTCACCGGCGACGTCACCTGCATTCGTGACTGTGACTCTCGCAGTAAGTGTCCCCATCGGCGCAACCGTCTCGGCGTCGAGTTCGAGTTCGTCGTACTCGAAGTCGGTGTAACTCAGCCCGTAGCCGAACGGATACAGCGGCTCGCCATCGTCGTAGACGTGCTCCTCGTTCGCGGAATTGGGTTTCCGGCTGTAGTAGACTGGCTGCTGCCCGACGGATTTAGGGATCGAGAGTGGCAGGTGTCCGCTCGGATTGTGGTCGCCGAACAGCACGTCCACGATTCCGTTGCCGCCCTCCTCGCCGGGTAGCCATGCGTGAAGCAGGGATGGGACTGTCTCGGCGATCTCCGGAATCGCGTGGGGTTTGCCGCTGATCAGCACGACGATCACCGGCGTCTCCGTCTCGGCGAGGCAGTCGAGCAGGTCCGCCTGCACGCCCGGCAGCCCGAGATCGGTGACGTCGCTCCCCTCACCGCTGGTCGGGATCATCGACTGGTTGCGGTGCGCGAGATCGTCGTCGGAGAGATCGACGGCCGAGCGTGCGCCGACGCAGGCGATCGCCACGTCCGCATCCGTGGCTGCCTCGGCAGCCGCGTCGAACTGCTCGGTCGAGGGGCCGGACGTGGTACAGCCTTCGACGTATTCGACGGCGAACCCAGCGTCTGCACCGCGCGTTTCGAGGGCGTCACGTGGCGTCGTCGCCTCGAAGTCGGTTTCTTCCTGATTGAAGTGCGCGGGGTATGCGTAATCACCCAGGAGTTCCTGATCGTCGTCGGCCTTCGGGCCGAGAAGGGCGACCGTGTCGAGGTCGTCTCCCAACGGAAGCAACCCATCGTTTTCCAGCAGCGTGATCGACTCACGGGCCGCCTTCTGGGCAAGTCTGGCTTGTTCGTCGGTGTTGAAGGCTTGCGGGGCAGCTTCGGGATCGACGAACGGATCATCGAGCACCCCGGTTTCGATCTTCGCCCGGAGGACGCGACCGACGGCGGTGTCGATCGTCGCTTCGCTGACCTCTCCCGCCTCGAACGCTTCGAGCAGTGGGTCACTGTAGCAGTCGGTATTTGGCAACTCCACGTCGAGACCGGCCTCCAGTGCAGCCACGCCGGCCTCGCGTTTGTTGGCGGCGACGCCATGTTCGCCGTCAAGGAGAGCAACGCTCCCGTAGTCCGAAATAACTGTCCCGTCAAAGCCCCACTCTCCACGGAGGACGTCCGTCAGGAGCCACTCGGAACTGGCACAGGGGACGCCGTCGATGTCGTGATACGCGTTCATGATCGAGGCGGCGTCGCCGCTCCGGATCACCGCCTCGTAGGGGTAGAGGTGGACCTCCCGGAGTTCACGCTCGCCGATCTGGACCGACGAGCGGTTCTTGCCGCCTTCCCCCATTGCGTGGCCAGCGAAGTGCTTGAGTGTGGCGTGGACGTCACGACCGTCTCCCCGAACGGTGTCCGTGGCCTGTAATCCCGAAACGTAGGCACGCGCCATCGCTGCCACGAGTTGGGGGTCTTCGCCGAACGTCTCCTCGACACGGCCCCAGCGGAGGTCGCGCGCGACGTCGAGCACCGGCGAAAGACCGTGGACCGCACCGATCGCCTGCAGCTGGGTTCGGACCACGCCGGTGACCGATTCGAGCAGTTGCGGCGACCACGTGCTCGCCATGCCGATCATCTGCGGGAAGACAGTTCCCTGGGGGCCCATGTAGCCGCTCAGGCACTCCTCGTGTGGAATCGCCGGAATCGCGAGCCGCGTTTCCTCGATGAGGTACTCCTGGAGTTGGTTCGTGAGTAGCGCGGCCCGTTCCGGATCGAGATCGCCCTCGCCGGCAGTGCGGGTGAGATGACCGATCCCGTCGCGCAGCTGTGCTTCGACGCCGTCTCTCACGAGCGTTTCGTCCTCGATGAAATGCGACGGATTGGCCGAGCCGAGTTGTGCAACCTTCTCCTCGATGGTCATCTCGTCGAGCAGGTTCGAAACCCGTCGTTCAGTGCGTCCCGTGGTTTTCCGCTCCGAATGATCGTCTGATGGGGCCACAACGACGGTCCGTGCTCGGCACGCGGAGTTGAACGTTTCGGAGGCAGGGGGGACCGGGGAAGACGGTTACCGGACCGAGAAATCGAACTGGCCGGCCTCGACAGCCAGGACAACCACGTCATCCTCGTAGTCGATCGATCGGACTCCCTCGGGTGTGGGAGTCGTCTCGACGGGCAGATCGACTCCCGATTCGGACACCGACCTGCCGGCCGCGTCGGGGAGCCTGATGGTCGCCGACGTGTTCCAGGGCACCCACACCGACAGATCGTAGCCCCCGCCGGTCCGCTCCCAGTCGACGGCCAGTTCACCGTTGCGTGTCTCGTAGCTGGCTTCGACCCATTCCAGGTCCTCGACGAGCGAGGGCGCGATCGTGACGTGGTCCGTCACGGGCCGATCGCCGATCCGGATCCCGGCCAGTACCTCGTAGAAGTATTCCGAGACGTGCGTGAGCGGGGAGTGGTTCAGCGAGTTCATGCCCGAGCCGATGCTGTCGTCCGAATTCCAGCGCTCCCACATCGTGGTCGCGCCGTTGCGGGCCATGTACACCCAGCCCGGCCGTGCGGGCTGGCTGACAACCTCGTATGCCAGGTCGTCGTAGCCGTGTTCGGCGAGCGTCTGGATGAGTGGGCGAGTCCCCAGGAACCCGGTCTTGAGCTTCCCGCCGTCGGAACGGACCTTCTCGGCCAGCCCAGCCGCGACCGTCTCGACGTGTTCGTCGGGGACGAGCCCGAGGAACAGCGCCACGGCGTAGGAGGCCTGCGTCCCGGGCCGATAGCGGCCCGACGCGGGTTCGAAGAACTCCTCGTTGAACGCCGTCCGGAGCCGATCAGCCCACTCGCGGTAGCGGGCGGCGTCAGCCTCGTTGTCGAGGACATCGGCGATCTTCGCGAGGACATCCGTGATCTGGTGGACGAACGCCGTCGTGAACAGATCGTAGGGAAGCCCGCGCCGACCGTCGGTGTTCTCGAAGGCCAGCCAGTCGCCGAACTTGCCGTACGCACCCGGAACCAGATCGTCCTCGGTCACCGACAGCCAGTACTCGACGTGTGCGCGCATGCCCTCGTACTGTGCCGCGAGAATGCGCTCGTCGCCGTCGTGGCGGTAGCGATACCAGGGGATCACGACGCGGGTAATCGTCCACGTCGGGTCGCCCGGGTTCTCCGGGGCCTTGTTCGGAATGACGTCCGGGGCGTGACCCAGGTCGCTCGCCGCGTCGTCGTGATCGCGCGCCCACTTCTCGTGGAAGCGTGCGGCGTCGAAGTTGAACGCAAGCGACCGAGCGGCGATCTGTGCGTCCCCGGTCCAGCCAAAACGCTCGTCGCGTTGGGGGCAGTCCTCCGGGATCGAGTGAGCGTTGCCGGCCAGCCCCCAGACCGCGTTGTGCTGGACCTGGTTCAGATCGTCGTTCGAGCAGGCAAACTCCCCGCGTCGATCCATCGCCGTGTGGACCCCCGTCGCCGTGACGGCGTCGGGATCGAACTCGCCCGGATACCCCTCGATCTGGGCGTACCGGAATCCGTGGTAGGTGAATCGGGGCTCGTACGTCTCGCGTTCCGCGCCGCGGGCGACGTAGGTGTCGGTCGCGTCGGCGCTCCGGAGGTCGACCGTCGCGAGGTCGCCGTCGTCGGTCAGCGTCTCGGCGTGTTTGAGGGTGATCACGTCGCCAGCCGCCGGGTCCTCGATTTCGATTTCGAGCCACCCGGTGAGGTTCTGGCCGAAGTCGAGGATCGGCCCGTCCGGGTGTTCGTGGACCGCCTCGACGTCGAACGTCTCGACAACTTCCATGGGTTCGATCCGCTCAGGTCTGAGCGTTCCTCCCGGGGAGTCGACGATTTGGGCCCCGTCCCACCCGGACGCGTCGAAGCCCGGCTGTCGCCAGCCGTCGGCTTCGCGGCGGGCATCGTAGGTCTCGCCGTCGTAGATGTCGTTTTCGACGATCGGGCTCTCCCGGGCCGCCCAGTCGCCGTCGGTAGATATCCGGCGGGTCGTCCCGTCCGTGAACTCGACGGAGAGGACGGCCCTGGCTCGCGGGGAGCCGTCGGCAACCCAGTAGGCCCCGCGTTTGGCGAACCAGCCGCGACCGAGCCACAGCCCGACGGCGTTGTCACCCTCGGTCAGTTGTTCGGTGACGTCGTACGTCGAGTAGAGGACACGCTTCTCGTACTCGGTCCAGGCCGGGTCGAGCACGCGGTCGCCGACTTTCTCGCCGTTGATCGAGAACTCGCCGTACCCGACCGCAGCGACGTGCGCACGGGCCCGTTCGACCGGCTTCGCCAGTTCGAACTCCCGGCGGAGCTGCGGCGACGTCGAGGCCAGCCGCGAGTCGGTGTGGCCGTTCAGGAGATGCTCGCGGCCCCAGGTCGCCGTCTCGACCGACGAGGAGACCTGGACGGACGCGTCGCCGGTCAGATCCGTCCCCTCCCCGTCCCGGACGGTGACGCCGGCGAGGGCGAAACACTGCCAGGGGTGGACCCCCTCGGTCTTGCGGGAGTCTGCCGCGTCGCGGCTCGTCGAGGGGACGAACTCGAAGAGGTCGGTCGCCGTGATGCGGAGGTACCGCCCCCCGGCGTCGAGGCCGTCGTGGGTCTGGGGCGGCGTCGCGAGGTCGGTCGGGAGCCCATCGGTCGTGCTTTCGCCCTGGTCCGGCATCCTCCGCTCGGCGACGACCGTACTCTCGGCGAAGTCGGGATCGTCGGATAGTTCGATGCGATAAGTCTCGGGGAAGCCAAAGCCAGCGAGCGGGTTCGACGACCAGTGGATCGTCACCGCCACATCGTCGGGGGTCCGCACGACCGAGATCGGATCGGCCGGATGGAGCGTGATCTCCTCGACCGAGCGGGTCTCACCGAGGTCGATCTGGACCCACTCCGTGGCGTCCTCGTCGGGACGGTGCCACTGGCTACGCCAGCCGTCGGTGTCGCCGACGCCGGGCTGATGGGCGATCCACTCGCCCGACCAGTCTGCAGGCCGCAGTGCTGTCGAGAATGGTTCTGGGTCGGCCCACTCGGTCTCGCCGCGGTCCGTCCAGACTTTCACCGACCAGTAGTAGGTCCTGTCGGCCGCGAGGTCGGGACCGTCGTAGACGACGTTGGTGGCTCGATCCGAGTCGACCCGTTCGGAGTCCCACAGCGTTCCGTCGCCGCCGGCGACTGCCTCGAAGTCACGACCCACGACGAGGCGGTAGGCTCGCTGAGTCGCACCGCGACGGTCCGTGTCGAGACGCCAGGAGAAACGGGGCGGACGCGACGGGTCGACGTTCGTCGGCGACTTCTCGTACTCGACGCGGAGGTGGCTCGGTGTCGCGTCCGCCGGTGTGGTCATGGCCGCGGATGAGGATGGCAGCGGGCAAAACACTGTGGGTCGCGGGACAGCCCCTCTCTCAGTCCTCGATCTCGCCGGTCAACAGATCGACGTGGTGACCGAGGTGCTCTTCGAGAAACGCGTAGTGGTCGTCCTCGTGTTCCCGCAACGTCGCCAGCAGGTCGTCTTTGAACCGGAACACCCCGTTTTCATCCGTGGCTGACAGCACCGAGCCGTAGGTGATGTGTAGCAGCTGTCGGCCGTCGTCCTGATCGAGAATTTTGGGAAGTTCGTCGTCCGTCAGGTCGTCGATGTCCGGCACGTTCGAGAGGTCCGTGTTGACGTGGTAGGTGGCCTTGTCCTCGTCGAAGCGTTCGAGGGCGAACGCGTGGATCTCCCGATAGAGATCGGGATCGTTCTCGGCGACGACGCGGATCGCCTCGAGATAGCTCGTCCCGGCGGTCTTGACGTGCTGGTAGTCGCTGGCGTACTCCTCGAAGAAGGGGTAGATGCTGAACTTGTCCGACCCCGAGTGCAGCGAGAGCCGATAGGGGCCGTAGGTTTCGGCGATGGCGACGTGTCCCCTGAGATGTTCTTCGAACTCGTCGAGGTCGCCGACGTAGTCGATGCCCTTCTCCAGGGAGCCGACGAACCGCGGGGCGACGCTGGTAGCCTCGACACCGCGGCGGTCGAGTTCGCTGGCGATGAGCGCGTGTTCGAGGTGGGTCGTCGGCGTCTCGGTCTCGTCGACGGAGACCTCGAAGTCGAAGTCGCCGTCGACCGCCGCTTCGACCCAGCCATAGAGCTTCTCGGCAAACTCGATGGCCGCGTAATACTTCACTGCCGCCCGCTTGAGTTCGATCTCCGAGAAGGAGTCCGACCAAGTGTACCCGTCAGTCTCGGCCTCGAAGGTCTCCCCGGCGTAGCGATCGAGGATCGCCTCGCTGTCCTCGATCTCGGCGAAGGCAGCTTCGATGGCGTCGTTGTCCATGTGGTCGGCGTCGGCGACGACGTGCTCGCTGGGGTCGCAGGTGAACATCGTGAAGCCGACCCCGGCCGTGCGTTCGACGTCCTCGCGGGCCATGAGGTGGTCGGCATCGGCGACGAACCCCTCCTCGTAGCCCTCTTCGAAGACGCCGAAGATCGCGGTGGTGAGAACGTCCGCGGGCGAGCGCTCCGTTCGGTCCATCTCGCGGATCGACTGTTGGGCGAACACCGGCACTAGATCGGAGTCACGGACCGCACGGGCGTGGCCCGGCGTCGCCAGGCCGATCCGGTCGCCGAAGCCGAAGGCCGACTGCCGACCGGCGGTTGTCGGTTCGAGCCAGGGGAAGACATCGGCCAGCGCCATGGCGTTCCCGTAGGTCAGCGGGAAGACCTGGCCGTCGCCCTGGACTGTGCCACCGTCGAAGTCCGCGGCCGCCGGTCCCTCGACGTAGAGACGGCGGATGCCGTCCGCATCGTTGACGAGGGCGAACGTCGAGTCCCCCTCGCTGTAGACCGATCGTTCGTAGACAGTCACGTCCGGGGGTAACACCGCCTGGAAGTCTTCGGTCGCCATGGCGGGTCGTTCTCCGGTGGCCCCCATAAGCATTCATCCAGCCGGGCAGTGATATGAGCGAACGCAGAATTCGTTCACCAACGGCGTCGCAGAATCGACCGTTCAGTGAAGGGATTCGTGCTGGCGCTCGTGCTCATGACGAATCCCTGAATTCCGAGTCTTCCACCTCCTGATCGTACCCCTCTTTGAGCCACTTATACAGGAACGACACGACGAGTGCGAGAATCGGCAGGAGGATGATCAGCGACCCGACTAGCATCTCGGTTCCACCTGGTATCGGCATACGTCGGAGTTTTTTTCTATGCTGTTATATTTTTTTGGTAGTTGTTGGGAGCTAGCGATAAGCCATGAGGGGATCGGTGAACAGACGAAGAGACGGACCGAACCACGCGGTGGGGAAGATTGATTCGACCCTTCGCCGAAGGCCCTGCCATGGCGTTCATCGACGAGGAGTACCTCCTCGAGACGGAGACGGCCGTCGAACTGTACGAGGCGATCGGCGACGCACCGATCCTGGATCCCCACAGTCACGTGGACCTGCAGGAAGTCGTCGCAAACGACGGCTGGTCGGACATCTGGGAAGTCCAGGGTGCGACCGATCACTACGTCTGGGAGATGATGCGAAAGCGCGGGGTCCCCGAGGCGAAGATCACTGGTGACGCCTCGAACAAGGAGAAGTGGCTCGCCCTCGCGGAGATTTTCCCCGAATTGGTCGGCAATCCGACCTACGAGTGGGTCCACCTCGACCTCAAGCGCCGATTCGGGATTGAGAAACGGATTTCGCCCGAGACAGCCGAGGAAATCTGGATGGAGACGAAAGACCTCCTCGATCAGCCCGAATACAGGCCCCAGGCACTCCTCGAGGACATGAACGTCGAGGTGATGTGCTCGACCGACGATCCGACGGATGACCTCGCTCTTCACGAACGTGCGGCCGAAGAACTCGACGGGATCGCGGTCAAGCCGACCTGGCGGCCCGATCGGGCGATCAAGGTTTCCGAGGACGGCTGGCGGGATTTCGTCGAGGAACTCGAAGAAGCTCGCGGGATCGAGACGACTACGCTCGATGGGTTCCTCGCCGCCATGGAAGACAGCCACGACCACTTCGACGACCACGGTTGCGTCGCAAGTGATCTGGGAATCAAGCAGCCGATCTCGAAACCCGTCAGCGAGGAGCGCGCCGCGCGGATCTACAAGCGAGCAATCGCCGGCGCGAACCTCGATCCCGACGAAGTCCGGGACTTCGAGGCGTTCATGCTCGAGCAGATCGGCGAGTGGAACCGCGAAGCCGACTGGGTGATCCAGCTCCATATCGGGGCTGTCCGGGACTACCGTCAGGACCTCTACGAGGAGTTGGGTCCCGACACCGGCGGCGACATCTCCACACAGGACATCGAACTCGTCGATGCGCTGGAATACTTCCTCAATACCTTCGACAGAGAGCTCGATATCGTCCTCTACACCGTCGACCCGACGCACTACCCGACGACAGCGACGATCGCGCGGGCGTTCCCGAACGTCAGCCTCGGCGCAGCCTGGTGGTTCAACGACAGCCCGTTCGGGATGGAACAACAGCTGAAGTACGTCGGGACGGTCGATCTCCTCTCGAACTATGCGGGGATGGTCAGCGATTCTCGAAAGCTCGTCTCGTATGGCTCGCGCTTCGAGATGTTCCGCCGGAGTCTCGCCAACGCCGTCGGCGACATGGTCGAACGCGGGCAGGTTCCCAAGCCGGAGGCCCGCAATCTCGTCGAACGGATGGCGTACGACCGGCCGAAGGAACTGTTCGGGTTCTGATCGACTCCGCGCCAGACCGCTCTCTCCGAGAAGCCGGAACCAGTACTTTCCTGGGCTCTGCTTTCCTGGTGCTTGCTATGTGTGAGTCCCACGAGGAAGACGGCCGGTTCGAGGACATGACGATCGGGTTCGTCGGCGGCGGTTCTCGCGACTGGGCGAGCAAGATGATGACCGACCTCGCCAGACAGCACACTCTCGAGGGCGAGGTTCGCCTCTACGACATCGACCAGGCGAGCGCCGAACAGAACGCCCGCCTCGGCGCGCTGATCCAGGATCGCGAGGAAGCGATCGCCGAGTGGGACTACCGGGCCGTCCCGTCCCTCGCCGACGCGCTCGACGGCGCGGACGTCGTTGTCCTCTCGACGCAGGACCCGCCGGCCGAGACGTTCGCCCACGACCTCGACATCCCCGCCGAGTACGGCATCTACCAGTCCGTCGGCGACACGGTCGGCCCCGGTGGGACGTTCCGAGCGATGCGGGCCATCCCCCAGTACCGCGAGATCGCGGCCGCGATCCGCGAACACTGCCCCGACGCCTGGGTACTCAACTACACCAACCCGATGACGGTCTGTACCCGGACGCTCTACGAGGAATTCCCCGATATCAAGGCCGTCGGGCTCTGTCACGAGGTGCTCCACGTCAAAGACGACCTCGCGGAGTACGTCGAGAAACACCGGAACTTGGGGGAGGGTCAGTCGGTCAGCGGCGACGACCTCCGGGTGAACGTCAAGGGAATCAACCACTTCACCTGGATCGACGACGTCCGCTTCCGGAGCGAGGACGTCTTCGACGTGATCGACGCCGAACTCGATTCCCAGCGCCCACTCCTCGGCGGATTCGAACCCGGCGACCTCGACGACGAGACGTTCTACGTCAACAACGACCGGATCGCGCTGGATCTCTATCGTCGCTTTGGGACCTTTCCCGCCGCGGGCGACCGCCACCTCGCCGAGTTCGTCCCGTGGTACCTGAACATCGACGATCCGAAAGACATCCAGCGGTGGGGGATTCGCCTAACGCCGAGCGAGCATCGGATCGAGCACTGGCCGGCGAACGAACGGGAGCGTGAACGCTATTTGGCGGGCGAAGAAGCGTTCGAGTTCACCGACACCGGCGAGAAAATGGTCGAGCTCATGACGGCACTGCTGGGCGGCGAGGAACTGGTCACGAACGTCAACTTACCGAACCACGGGCAACTTTCCGGGGTTCGCGAGGGTGCGGTCGTCGAGACGAACGCGCTGGTGACGGACGACGACATCGTCCCGCACGCCGCTGGGGAGCTTCCGGAGCAAGTGCTGAGCATGGTCAGGACACACGTGAGCAACCAGGAGACGCTCATCGAGGCCGGGTTCGACGGCGACCTCGATCTGGCGTACCGGGCGTTCCTGAATGATCCACTCGTGACGCTGCCGCCCGAGGACGCCCGAAACCTCTTCGTCGACCTCGTCGACGCTGAACGCCCCTATCTCACTGACTGGAATCTAGACGAGGCAACAGTCCTCGAAGCATAACGCCGGGTCGGTTATTGCTCGCCCGGGTCGTCAGGTCCGGCCCGGAGCTCTCGTAGTCGTCCAACGGCTTCCGCGACGGACAGCGGCAGTTCGTCGAACCCTGCCTGCCGGAAGATTTCGACGAGTTGAGGCGGCGAGACGCCCACGTCCCGCAGGAGATCCCCGTCGGTGAGCACTGCCCTGACCGGGCCGTCCCGGACGATCGATCCCTCGCGATCCAGCAGGACGACGCGATCGGCGACTTGTGGGACCAGGTCGGCGTCCGGCGTCGAGACGACGATCGTCGTGCCTGCCTCGTGCCGTCGATCGAGCGCGTCGAGAATCGTCGCCCGGTGGTCGGCGTCCACGTCGGCGACAGGTTCGTCGAGCAAGAGCAGGTCGGGCTCGACGGCGAGGGCGGCCGCCACCGCGGCCCGGCGCTGTTCGCCGCCGCTCAGCCGGAACGGTGGTTTCTCCAGCAGATCCTCAAGGTCGAACTCGGCCGCGAGTGCGTCGACGCGCTCGTCGGCGTCCTGGCGATCGATGCCGAGCTGTGCGGGGCCGTACTCCAGATCCTCGCGGACAGTCGCGTTGAACAGGTAGTCCGCTGGCGTCTGCGGACAGTGGGCGATCCGATCCCGGAGGTCGTCGGCCGGTTCGTCCGTCCCGAAGTACCGAACCTCGCCACTCGCGGGGTCGCGCAAGCCCGCCAGCAGCGAGAGCAGCGTGCTCTTGCCCGCGCCGTTGGGACCGAGGATCGCCACGCGCTCGCCCGCCTCGATCGTCAGGTCGATCCCCTCCAGAGCGGTCGTCGCGTCGGGGTACGCAAACGAGAGATCGCGAGCGTCCAGAGCGTTCACGCCAGTAACACCCCCGCCGCGACGGTCGCGAAGACGATGAACGCGAAGGCGGCGTCAGGCAGGCCGATCGCGTGCTGTCGGGTGTACGCCCGGCCCGCCGTTCCGCCCCGCGAACGGGCCGCCCGCCCGACGCGCTCGCCGCGATCCAGCGCTCGCAGGAGGAAGGTTCCGAGCAGCGAACCGACTTCACGCCAGGATTCGGCGAGTGTGGCCCGGCGGATCCGGCGGCTGCGCCGCGCCAGAACCAGTCGCGAGAGTTCCTCGAAGACGACCAGCAGGTACCGGTAGGTGATCGCCAGCAGCGTGACGGCCGTTCGGGGAACGCGGAGCGTCCGCAGGGCACCCACCAGCGCGGCGAACCGCGTTGTCGAGAGCAACAGCCCGAGCAGCGAGACGCTCGCGCCGACGCGGAGGGTGAACGTCGCCACGTACGTCGAACCCGGAACGGTGACCGGCCCGGCGAGTGTTGCGCCCGGAAGGAGGACGGCCTGTGGCGCGACGATCAGCAGCGAGACGGTCATCGGCACGCCCGTCCGGAGCGCGTGGGTACCCAGCGGGACCCGGGAGAGGACTGCCGCAAGGACAGTCATTGCGAGCATCGCGGCGGGTGGCCCCGGCCGGTCGAACGTGACGGTGACGACCAGCAGGGCCAGGACGCCGAGCAGTTTCAGGACGGGGTGGACGGCCTGGAGCCAGCCCCGTCGATCGGCGACGCGCTCGTCGCGCAGGAGACTTCGTGCCCGATCGATCAGCGTGCCCGCCGATCGGCTGACGGGATCAGCGCGGGTCACGCTGGGCGGTCAGCGGGCGGCCGGCGAGCCAGCCGATCACGAGGACGAGCGCCGCGCCGACGACCCCCGAGACGAGCGTCCCAACGTAGGGATCGACGCCCGCGAGCCCGTAGTCCGGAAGCAGGGCGGGCAGCGTCGAGACGGTGTGGGCGGTCGCGCCGGTCGCGCTCGCGGCGTGTTCCAGCGGTTCAGTGTAGCCGACCTGACCGGCCGCCCAGGCGAACAGCGGCGAGAGGACCACCAGGCCACCGACGACGCCGGCCCCGCGACGGAGCAGACGTCGGCGGTCGATCGTCGGCGTCCGCTCGGCGAGCAGGTCGGGGCGGGTTTCGGCGACGAACTCGTAGGCCAACAGCGTGATCGCGCCCTCGGCGATCCCCAGGAGGACGTGCCAGCCACCGACGATCGCCAGGACGGTCGTCAGTTCGTAGGCGAAGGCCTCGGAGATGCCGAGCATGACCGCCGCGACGAGGGCGGCCGCCGAGATGCCGACCCAGCCGGCGGCGAAGACGGCCCCGCGCTCGTGATAGGGGGCCAGCGCCCGGTAGACGGCGTAGCCGACGTAGACCTCGACGATCGCCATCGCGAAGACGTTCCCGCCCATGACCACCAGGCCGCCGTCGCCGAACACCAGCGCCTGGATCGCGAAGACGCTGGTCATCGCCAGCGCCGCGAGATGGGGGCCAAGCAGGATGGCAGCGAAGGCCCCGCCGACGAAGTGGACGCTCGTCCCGCCGGGGATGGGGAGGTTCAGCATCTGTGCGGCGAAGATCGCGGCCGCCGTGACGCCAAGCAGCGGCGCGCGCGGCCCCTCAAGGTCGCCCGCCGAGCGCCGCGCGGCCCACGCCAGGGCGAGGACCGACAGCAGGCCAGCCCCGGCGGCGATCCAGAGGTCGAGGTATCCATCGGCGATGTGCATCGATGGACGGGAGTAGGCCACTCCAGGTAATAATACGTTTCGGAGTTTCGGTAATACTGGGAACGCGAGTTACAAGCCTGATATGGCCACCAGTCCAATCGGCCGTATGGCCGACGATCTCGACCGGGTGAGCCTCACCTTGCCGCCCGAGATGACCGACCGCCTCGACGGGATCGTGGCGGACTGGAACTATGGAAGCCGATCGGAAGCGGTCCGGGACGCGCTGCGGGACTTCTTTACGACGTACGAATGGGAGGGTGGCGACGAGACGCGCCATTACGGCACGATCGTTATCGCCCACGAACACGACCACGACAGTGACGTGGCGAGTCGGCTCCAGACGATCCAACACGAATACGCCGACGTTGTCACGTCAGTCCAGCACATCCATCTCTCGGAAGACCGGTGTATGGAAACCCTCGTCGTCGATGGCACCGCCGGCCAGATCGATGAACTCGCCAATCGCTTGCGAGCGCTTGCGGGCGTCAAGCAGGTGAAAGTCGTCGTAGTCGGCGGCGATGCCGACTCGGGCGACGGACATGAACACGATCAGGGCAGCCGCCGACCCGATCACGGTCACGAACACTGAGGCCATCGGTCACACGACACCGGTGAGTGCAGCCCCCCGGTCTTCTTAGGCTGAGGACTCGTCCGTCTGTCGTTGCCGTCCGGACTCCATGCCCGACTGCATGAACTGTGCGAGGATGCGACCGATACTCGACTCGGCCGTCCACAACGCCTCCTCCTCGGTGCCACCCTCAGTCCTCGCGACGGCAAGCAGGACCGTTGCCTCGTCGACCATCAGTGCCCGTCCGGCGAAATCCGCCGGATTGTCTTCCCCCATGACAATCACGTGGACGGGGTCAGCATCGAATCGATCACCGAGTGCCGGTTCAGCGGTGACAAGCACGACGTTGACGCCCGTGGTGGCCCGTTCGCGTAGCGATGCCGCAATATCCGGGGAAAGGGACGATCCCGCCGGTGCGACGAATACCGCAGAGTCCCGGGCAGTTTCGAGCAGTGCGATGATACGTTCGTCGATCGGTTGCCGCCCGCGCACCGTCGAGACGCCCTGCACCCGTCGGTCGTGGGCTGCTTCGTCCTGTAACGCATCGAGGTTCTCGAAGGCACGCTCACGTTCACGTTCGATCCGTGCGGTGAGTTGCTCGCGTGCCGCTGTGAGACTCACTGGCCGGTATTCCTTGGGGGTGGACTGAGTCACCTCCACCAGCCCACGTTCCGCCAGGTCGTCGGCCGCACCGTAGACCTGCGAGCGGGGCACGTCCGAGGTGTCGCTTATCGCTTCGGCCGTTCCCGATCCAAGCTGCTGGAGTGCAACGAAGACTCCCGCCTCGTACTTCGAAAGGCCGAGTCGCCTCAGGGACTCGACTGCATCTTGCGTGCTCATACAAAGACTGCCAATCCGATATTTGGGAACGAAACACATCAATCGAGCGGTTGTCCGACGGAGAGTCAGTATCCGATACCCGCCAGAGATGGTACCAAATGTCGACCAGGAAGGCATAGAAGTATTGGACTACCAATAGTTTTAAAAGGATATCCTGTTGATACTACACACTATGGCAGGCGATCTAGAACGCAACGAACAGGAGTATGAACAACACCGGGAAGAACTGAACGACGAAGTCGACGGCGGCGGGTGTGCGGAGACCTGGGAAACGCTCTCGGAGAAGCGAACTCCCGATGATGAGGCGAGTGACGAGCAGACTCAGGACGTCGAATCGATCCTGCTCGACATCGACTGTCTCCAGTTCACCAACGACAACAACGATTTCGAACTCGACCCCTCGTTTCGGCGTGCCTGGCGATCCGCGATCGACGATCTCGACGACTCAGCGCTCGATTCTGCCATTGCGGACATTTTCTCCGTCGACGAACCGGTCCAGATCGAGGAGACCGAACAGGCAGTCCATGCTAATCGAGACGGACGGCTGCTCGCCCAGTGGGTATCACATCCGGCGATGGTTGCCGACCTCGCCGCGTGTCGCGTGTTCGAACGCCGGGATGACGACTGGGACGACCGGTCACCCGGGAAACGGAGCCAATTGGCCGGTAGCGTCCGACTGTACCTGGAGTTCTGCCCCGACTGTGGCGGGCGAGCGACCTTCGATACGGAAGTCGTGACCTCCTGCTGTAACGATTTCGAGGTCGCAACCGTCTCCTGTGATGACTGTGAGGTAACACTCTTCGAGATGCCGGTGTCTACAGCAGAATCGTAAGATCTGGATGAAATAGTGGCCTACCGACGGAGCGATCGGTTGTTTCACACCGGCCGATCACCCACGAAAGTGATCGACCGTCCGGAAGCACACGTAGAGGATAGCGTTGAGGATCCCCGTCAGCCAGAATATCGACCCGACACTCAGACCGAAAGCTCCGGGGCGGCTCGCCGCGATGATGTCGTCGAACACCCAGGCGACCGCGACGGCGATGATCCCCCAGACGAGCAGGATTGCGGCGATTCGTGCGCCCTCTTCGATGTAGTCGGTGAGCGGATTCGCATCGCTCGTAGTCGAATCGAGTGGCATACTCATCCGTCCGCTCTATCCGGGATAAGTCTTCCCCAGAACACTCACTGGTTCCCGGCCAGCCGTCGCCCGGCGTCCAGTCCCGTCTCCAGGGCCGCGTGCGTTCGTCCAGTTCCCGCGAGCCAGTCCCCCGCAAGCCCGAGATCATGAGCGAGGGCTTGCTCGAACAGCGCTGGATTAACCCGGTCACCCGGCAGTGCGTGCGTGAACCGTTCATGATCCCACCAGTCCGGCTCGGCCAGTCGGTCGTCGCCGAGGAGCGTCGCGGCGTGAGTGCTCGCGGCGTCGGCCGCTTCCGTCGGCGTCGCGTCCGGGCGTCCGGCTGCCCAGGCTGGACTCAACTGGACGATCAGGATTTCCTCGCCATCGGGGACGTGGCCAGGTTTGCACGACTCCCTGGAGAGCCACCCGACGGCGTGTTCCTTGTCGGTGTTGACCAGGGCGTAATAAGGGACGTCAATTTCGAAGGGATAGTGCAGCGCGACCGAATCGATCGTCCGATAGGACTGTCGCTGCCGGGCGGCCACCAGCGTTTCTCGAAAGTCGGCTTCCCAGTCCGCGCTGGCGAGGAGATCCCCGGTCGGCGGCGTCACGACGATCGCATCGGACGCCAGCCGTTCGCCGTCGGCGACAACCGTCCAGCCGTCCGCCGTACGGGCGAGGCGGTCGACTGTCGTGTGCTCCTGAACTGTCGCTCCGCTGGCATCGAGGAACGCACGGACGATTTCGTCGATACCGTCACGCCCGGTCAGTTTGACCCCCTGATTCGGCCGCCCTTCCTCGATCTCACCGGACTCGTCAAAGATCCATACGTCGCCGGTCGTGACGGCGAGTTGCTTTCCGACGATCGAACGGAAGCGCTCTTCGACGCGGTCGTTCGGTGGATCGACGTAGTTGGCACCGTAATCGTAGATACAGCCGTCCCGGTGGCCCGAAACCATCCGGCCACCGACAGTCCCGGCTTCGAAGACCGTCACGTCGGCCGCTTCATCCAGCGCGTGAGCGGCACCTGCCCCGGCAATTCCGGCTCCGACGATGCTTACCTTCGGTGTCACGCGTTTGGATACGGGAGCCAGCGGGTAAAGGAATGGGGCGGCCCCTAGAGACGGCCGTCAGCTGTCGCCGCATTCATCAGGTCGGCAACGGGTCCAGCGCCACGAATTCCAGGTCGTTCTCGGCCAGGAGTTCCTGCGCTCGATCCGTCGCCGAGGGCGCAACGAGGATACCACGTATCTCCCGGTCGGCGTGAAGATCGCGGGCCAGCGCCCCCACGTAGCGATCAAGTTGGCCGACGGCATCCGGCCCGACGCGTCGGCGTTTGAGTTCGACCACGACTGCCCGGTTGTCGCTATCCTCACCGTAGATATCTATCGCGCCGGCGGGCGTCGGTCGCTCGGTCGCTAGCGGTTGGAACCCGGATTCGATCAACCCGGGCGACTCCAGAACCCGCTCGCGGAGGTCTTCCTCCGTGCCGGACAGCGAGAGGTCCTCCGGATCAGTCACGTCGACGGTCGTGACGTATTCGATCGACTCGAACGTGACTTCGAGGTATTCCTCGGGGCCTGTCCGGTGACTTTCGACCTGAAGCTGGTCGTCCTCGACCCTCACGTCGTGCGTCGAGCCCGGTGGCTGCCAGTTGACCGGCTGGTGGCCTTCGTCGGTATGGACCAGGGCCGTTCCGTCGGGCTTGAGTACGAGCAGTCGATCCCCGGGACCGAGTGTGCTTTTCGCACGGCCGTCGTACTCGACGCGACACCGACCGAAGACCGTCACCATGTCGCCCCGATCGACGGCTCGTGCGACCCGTTCACGCGCAGTCTCTGCCGGCGGATCGACCACGGGCTCGCGGTTGCCCTCGGCTCCCTGCTTGCGTCCGTCGCCCGTGTCAGTCACGGCCCTCAGTAGCTCGTCCGGTCACAAAAGCGTCGCGAGTCGCGATCACTCCCAAATTTCCCGATCGCCATTTCGCGATTTCCCGCTCGTTGGCGAAGGCCAACCAGCAACTGCCGTCGTCCGGCCATGATCGACAGCTCGTTCGCACGGACTGCATCGGCGACAGTCGCTTTCGCCCCTCGGAGCCAGGTTCGCAGTGCTGTCTCTTCCCGTGGGGAGTAGATCGCAACTACCGCCCCGTCACCGCATGGTTCCGGGACTGGCTTCCCCAGATAGTGCTCGACGGCCAGCCAACAGGCCAGAAACGCGGTCCACTCGCCACCAGCGCGACGGTACATGCCGTCAAATCGGGCGAAATCCAGCGACCCAACGACGTCCCGAAGCGAGTCTGACTCGAACGGCGTTTCTCGAGGGGGTCGCCAGCCATCCGGTGGTTCGGTTCGGCCTTCCCGCCAGACTGTTTCACCACGTAGCCACCCACTCTGGCCGGAAACGACGACGAGGGCACGATGACTCACCGTAGCTTCCCCCGTTGGCCGTTGGCTATGGACGCTTGTCCGATCATAGCGACCGTGGTTCCGGCACGGTATATGAATCTGCGGGGCGAAAGCGACGAATCACGAGAACGTCTTCGGCGTGGCCTATTTGACGTGGGATCCCGTTGTGTGGATAGATGCTGGAAGACGACTTCGGTCGCGAACTCACCGGCCTCCGGGTGTCGCTGACCGACCGGTGCAATTTCGATTGCGTGTACTGCCACAACGAGGGACTGGGCGACACGCGCGGGCCGATGGCTCCCGCAGAAGGCGAACTCTCGACCGGGGAGGTCGTCCGCATCCTCGAGGTCGCCAGCGACCACGGCGTCGAGGCCGTGAAGTTCACCGGCGGCGAGCCGATGCTCCGGGCCGACCTGGAAGAGATTGTCCGCCGGACGCCCGACGAACTGGAAGTCTCGCTGACGACCAACGGCACGTTCCTGCCCGACCGAGCCCAGGCACTCGCGGATGCCGGCCTCGAACGCGTTAACGTCTCACAGGACGCCCTCGATCCGGAGGACTTCGCGACGCTCACACAGTCGGGGGCTTACGACCAGGTACTCTCGGGCGTCGAGGCCGCCCTCGACGCCGGCCTCGCGCCAGTCAAACTCAACATGGTCGTCTTCGAGCACACGGCGGGCTACGTCCCGGAGATGGTCGAGCATGTCGCCGACGGCGACGGCCTTCGGCTGCAACTCATCGAGTACATGCCCGAACTCGCCGGCCGGCCCGAGTGGGCGATCGACATCGACCGCGTCCACGACTGGCTGGCCGAGCAGGCCACCGAAGTCACCGCCCGGGAGATGCACGACCGGACGCGCTACTGGATCGATGGATCGCCAGACGACGACAGGGGCGGCCTCGTCGAGGTCGTCGATCCCGTGGGCAACACGGACTTCTGTGAGAACTGCCACCGGGTCCGGGTCACCCACGACGGCTATCTGAAGGGCTGTCTCAACCGTAACGACGACCTCCGGTCACTGGGCGATCGCTCCCGGGAGGCCATCGAGGCCGCCCTGCGGGACACCGTCGCCGAGCGCGTCCCCTACTACGGCGAGTACCTGATTGAAGACGACAACGGCGAGTGGGTGCCTAATCCGGAATACGCGGACAGCGAGGGCGATCGCGCGCCCTACGAGTACGACCGGGAGGAGTCATCGGCGAGTGACGAGGCAAAGTCAGCACGGGGCGACGGGACAGGGAGGGCAACCCCCGACGGCGGTGATGTGGTTGAGGACTGATCGGGGCTTGAGGTCGATCTTAGACGTTCAAGCAAGGAACTGACCTGAACTTCCGATACCAGTCCTTGAGATATCGAAGCTGTCGTTAGCCTACCGACTTCGTTTGTTTCTCGTCAAACCCACTGAAACAGCCATTGACTAAGACTGCGTAGTGATTAATGAGGGAGGATATTTTATTTTAAAGGATATAGTTGAATATTTTGGTCGAGGGGGAAATCTGTTGGGTGAGTACAGTATTTTCGACGGTTTTTCTCTCAAGGAGTTCAAATAGCGGCGACGAACGTGGTTGGTGCCGATAGGTACTTGAATCTGGTAGTCTGCAACTAAAGACATCATGGTAGTTGATTTAACGAACCATTTTATAAGTAAGATCTCATCGCCTGCCAGTATTGAAACAATTGAAACGTATGAGAGTGAATTAGAATTCTATAGAAAGAACGATTACACGTACATCCCATTGCCTCTTGATCAGAAATATGTGAATTCAGAAACTGAAGAAGTCCATGATCTTGCACCTCAACAACTAATTAGCACGGATGCTCAGGTCTTCTCTGCAATGACGCATCTTCCCGGCGATGACTTTCTTCTAACTCACCCTGGCTATGTGTATGGTTTGGAAGATGGAGAACTTGCGTATGAACGGGGTATCCGTTCCGATTTTGATCAGACGATAGGTTGGCCATATTCAGATGAAGGATTAAGTAAAGAACAGAAAAACGAATTAGCGGAGTTAATTAGTCAAGAAGGACATTTGGGAATCATAACTCTTGCCGATATGAATAATAGAGCGACGAAGGAGGCTATATATCCCATTGTTGCGGAATTAGAATCGATCTTTGCTAGAAAAATTAGAGAAGAGTTGAGTGAGATTGATATAATACCATACCTGGATTCAGATACGATAGAACAATGGGCAGAGGCTCAACGCGAGGGGCTTGGTATTCATATATCGGAGTTTATGAGCATATCTGATTTGCTTAATGTCGCGAAGGAATATGAGGAAATCCGTTCAAAATTTGGATATGATTCGAAAAGAGAATTTGAGGAAACCGGTGGGATCGTCAAATTACGAAACTCAATTATGCATTTACCGAGGCCCCTAATTCAAAATATAGAAGAATTACACAAGACAATTGAAAGAATTGAGAGGTGTAAAATGATCATTGAAGAAGTTGGCGGAGAAGTACGTTTACAACATGACCGTCAATATTGGTTTGAGGAGTTTCCCCGATACTCGGATGTATCTTAACAAAGTTTGCGTGTACCGATCGGATCACCGCCATATAGCCCCAGAGCTAGCACATGCAGTGGAAATACAAGATCGTCCGGTTAGATTCGGGCGGCTACTTCAGTGACGCGGCGTCCCCGACGTAGTCAAGGCTGAACGAACTCAGTGAGACTGGCTAGGAACTGGCCGCCTCGCTGGCCAGTAGCGACATCAAACTTGGCGGCCAAGGTGGTTGCACCACCGCACTAGTGTGCAAACGTCCCGCTGAATAACGCCAAACCGAAGCGTAAGAGATGCTCCCACCAGCAGAATTTTGCAATTGTCGATCCAACAATGTGATATGGCCCTCACGTCAGACGATTTCAGAGACCTGATGGCAACGGACCCTGACGATGACGAAACGGTCCCGTTCGGAGATGCGCTTGCGGAGTTGGCCGTTGACGCTGAGATGGACTTCGTTGAGGCCGTTCGCGACGTTCGAGAACGCATCTGAAGTTCTTTCTCGACGGTAAACGATCCTAAAAGTCAGTCCGCCCGCCCGCTCTCGGCCAGTGCCGCGGCAGTCTCGACAGGTGCCAGCCGGACCGCACACTGCTTGAAGTTAGGTTCGTCCGAATCGGGATCGGTCGCGGGGATCGTGAGTTCGTTGACCGCCGGGTGGTGGATCGGCAGCCAGACGATCCCCGGCGGGATCGCCTCGTCTTCGTCCACCTCGGCGGTCACGCTGCCGCGCCGCGAGACGACCCGAACGCGCTCGGTCCCACTCGGGCCCGTGCAGTGGGTCTCGACTGTCTCGGGGTGGACCCGAGCCACGAGCGGATCTGGCTCCTCGGGGGCCGACCGCGAGCGAACCCCCGTGTTGTACCCGTCGGCCTCGCGGGCGGTCGTCAGCGTCAGCGGGTACGCCTCGTCGGGCGGTTCGGGTTGCTCGCGGCCGGTCCCGCCGGCGAAGCGGGCCCGACCGGAGGGCGTGGGAAAGTCCCACTCGCCGTGTTCGCCCCCGTAGTAGCGATAGCCCGCGTCGGCCGTCTCGTCGGGTGCCGGCCAGCGGATCGCCAGTTCCTCGGCGAGGCGGTCGTAGGAGATGCCCGAGCAGTCGGCGGCGGTGCCCGCGGTCAGATCGGCGAACTCCTCGAACACCGTCGCGGGGTCGGTGTCCGGGAACAGATCGTCCCGGAGGGCGTTGCCGATCGTCGCGATGATGTCCAGGTCGCTCCGGACGCCCGGCGGGAGATCCGAGGCCGCACGCACGCGAGAAACGCGACGCTCCATGTTCATCGTCGTGCCCTCGCTCTCCCCCCAGGTCGCCGCCGGCAGGATCACGTCGGCGTGTTCGACGGTCGCCGTCCGGAAGGCGTCCTGGACCACGAGGAAGGCATCCTCGAGAGCCTCCGAGACGAACCCGGCGTCGGGCGCGCCCGCGACGGGGTTGGTCGCGACGGCGTAGACCGCCTCAACCGGACCATCCTCGATGGCCTCGATGATACCGACGGGGCCCGGCCCCGTCTCATCCGGCAATCGCCCCGTCGGGATGTCCCAGGCCTCGGCGACGACCTGGCGGTGGTGCGGGTCGTCGAAGGCGCGGTGGCCGGGCCAGGTTCCCTTCGAGGAGCAGACTCGGGTGCCCATCGAGTTGGCCTGGCCGGTCAGCGAGAAGGGGCCCGTGCCTGGGCCGAGGTTGCCGGTCGCCAGACAGAGGTCGATCAGCGCGCCCGCGGTGTCGGTCCCCTGGACGGACTGGTTGACGCCCATGCCCCAGTAGATGAGCGTGTCCGATTCGAGCAGGCCGACCAGTCGATCGACCGCGTCCATGTTGACTCCTGCCTCCTCGGCGGCGTCTCTGGGATCGGGGAGGTCCGCGACCAGTTCGTCGAATCCGGTTGTCGCCTCCACGACGAAGTCCCGGTCGATACCGTCGGTCTCGACGAGTCGCGCGAGAACGGCCCGTGCGAGGTCAAGGTCGCCGCCGGGGTCGGGCGCGACGTGGCCGTCGGCGGCCTCGGCGGTCTCGCTGTGGACGGGATCGACGACGACCATCTCGCTCCCTTCGTCGTCGGCGCTGTCGGCGAGCCACCGGAACATGACCGGGTGGGCCACGCGGGGGTTGGCTCCCCAGACGAGGTGGGTCTCGGCGTCGGGGATGTCGTCGTAGGTCGGCGGCGGGGCGTCGCTGCCGAAGGCGTCGTAGTAGGCCGTGACGGCCGAGGCCATACACAGCGTCGTGTTGGCGTCGTAGTACTCGGTGCCGATGCCGCCGCGGGCGAGTTTGCCCAGCGCGTAGGCGGCCTCGTTGGTCTGCTGGCCGCTGCCCAGCACGGCGATGGAGTTGGGTTCGTCGAGTCGATCCCGGAACTCCGTGACGATCCGGCCGATGGCGACGTCCCAGGTGGTGGCCTCGAGCTCGCCGTCCCGGCGGATCACCGGCTGTGTCAGCCAGTCGCCCTCGGGTTCGGCGGTCTCCTTGATCCCGCGTCCGCAGGCCAGCCCCTGGTTGACGGGATGGGCCGAGTCGCCGCGGACGGTGTCGAGCCCGTAGCCGTCGTCGACGCCCATCTGGACGTGGCCACAGCCGACCGCACACCGCATGCAGGTCGTCGGTACCCAGTCGCTCACGGGGACACCGTCCTTCTCTCAGCCTGGCGGATCGGGCCGCGGCCACTCGTTCGCCCCCGGACACGGCTCCGACGCCCGTTCGTGAAGCAGTCGGCGAGCGAGTCAACTTCCTGTGTAGTGAGTGCTCGTGACATGATCAGTCACCGAGACGGCGCGGTCGCGTCACGTCACGTGTTTCGCCGGCCGCAGATTCGAGTGCAGCAGCGAGATCTCGGGCGCGATCCGGAGACAGCCTGAGCCGGTCCATGTGTTGATCCACGTGGGCCTGATCGGCCGGGTCGAGTTCGAACGCGAGGACGACTGCGTCGGGGTCGTCGCGCGGGGTGTACACGTCGAGGACGCCCACCCCCTCGTCAGTCCAGTCGGCTCCACGAGCGCTTCCCTGAACGTGGTCGAGGGTGGTGCTCGCTGTCACGTCGAGGAGTCGGCCCGCCATCTCAGTCACCCGTCTCGATCGGCGTCCCGTCGGGTTTGGTCGGCGCTGGGCTCGGGCCGGAATCGAAGGGGTACCAGGACTGTTTGGCGTCGTGCAGACAAGGGTCCTCGTACCCCTCGACCTCCTCGGGTTCCGCGAGGTCGACGATGGCCTCCTGTCCCGTGGCATCGACCCACTCCCTGAACGTCTGTCCCTCCTCCCGAAGTGCGGCGTACGCCTCGACCATGTTGGCGATCATGCCCGGCACTTCGTCGGCGGGGACGCGCTGGCGGACCCACTCGATGAAGCTGGGGTCCTCGCCGATCCCGCCGCCGACGCCGACGTCTAAGGCTTCGACCATCTCGTCGTCCTTGCGGGCCCGCATCCCCTGGAGACCGATGTCGGCGGTCATCGCCTGGCCGCAGTCGGCGGTACAGCCCGAGTAATGGATCTTGATCCGCTGGACGTCGTCGGGCAGGTCGGTGTTCGCGCCGAGCCAGCGCAGCATCCGGGCCATCCGGGCCTTGGTCTCGGTCAGTGCCAGCGAGCAGAACTCCGTGCCGGTACAGGCCATCGCCCCCCGGACGAACGGGTTGGGCTCCGGCGGGTACTCGGAGAGCAGCGGCTCGTTGAGCAGGTTCGCGAGGTTGCCGTCCGGCACGTCCATGATCAGGGGGTTCTGCCGGCGGGAGAGCCTGATCTCGCCGCTCCCGTAGGCGTCGGCCAGGTCGGCGAGTTCGATCGCGTCTTCGGCGGGCATCCGTCCTACCGGGACCGAGAGGCCGACGTAGTTGGTGCCGTCTTCCTGGTCGTAGACACCGACGTGGTCGTGGGCCCCGCGCTCGACGGGCTTGCCCGCGTTGTAGGTGTACTCCCCGCGGAAGTCAGTCCCGGCCGGCTCGGGCTCGAAGGAGAGCCGGTCGACCATCGCCTCGCGGATCTTCTCTGTGCCCCACTCGTCCACGAAAAAGCGCCCGCGGTTCTTCGAGCGGTTCTCGCGGTTGCCCTCCTCGTGGTAGAGTTCGACGAACGTCCGGACGGTCTCGTAGGCCTGCTCGGGCCGGACGAACATGTCCAGCGAGCGGGCCTTGCGGGGCTCGCGCCCGCCGAGGCCGCCGCCCGCGCGGACGTTGAAGCCCTTGACCTCCTCGCCGTCGATGATGGTGTGGGCCGCTTCGAGACCGACGTCGTTGATCGAATCCTGAGCACAGCCCTGCCGGCAGCCAGTCACCGAGATGTTGAACTTCCGGGGCATGTTCGCCAGGGCGTTGTCCCCGCGAATGCCGTCCTGGATCTCGTCGAGCAGGTCGCGGCTCTCGACGTACTCCTCGGCCTTGCCGGCGACCGGACACCCCGAGATGTTGCGCATCGTGTCCCCGCCGGCGGATCGCGAGGAGACGCCGACGGCCTCGAGTTTCTCCCAGATCTCGGGGATGTCCTCGAGTTTCAGCCAGTGCAGCTGGATCGACTGCCGCGTCGTGAAGTCGATCCAGCCGTTGCCGAACTCGGGGTTCTCGACTGGCCCTTGGGCGTACTCCTGAGCGACCTCGCCGATCGCCCGCAACTGCCCGGGTTCGAGGACGCCACCGCAGTTGGTCAGGCGCATCATGAAGTAGCTCTCCTGGCCGCCCCGATGGTGGAACACGCCCCAGAACTTGAACCGCGAGAACCACTTCTCGCGTTCCTCCTCCGGGATCGATTCCCAACCCTTCTCGGCGAACTCCTCGATCTTCTCGCGCACTTCGTCGCCGTACAGTCCGTCTTTCCAGTCTTCCTTCTTATGTGGCATTGTGTCACACACTCCGTTCGCACTCGCATCTGTTGTCGCCCGATACCGCCCGAACCGCGACGATCCCGCACATCAGTCGTCACCACCCGGTGGTGCCGACGTCGTCCCGGCATCCGATCCGATGAAGCCAGCCTCGTTGGCCACACTGGCGATCTTTGGCCGGAACACCCAGGCCGTCAGCGCGACGATGGGGACCATCGACGCGGCGACCACCGTGTAGCCCATGTGGAGATTTGGCATCGCCGCCGAGGAGTACACCAGCGGGTAGACGATCCCGCCGACGGTACCGACGCCGCCGACGACGCCCGCGACCGCGCCGGAGCTGTTCGGGAACATCGCCGGGACCTGCGCGAAGATCGATCCCTCGGCGAAGGCACACGCCATCCCGACCATGAAGCCGGCACCGACGGCTATCAGCACCTCACCGGAGAGGCCGGCGAGTGTCATCCCGACCATCGTCACGACGACGAAGCAGAGCGTGACGAACGTCCACTGCTCGCGGTACCGGCCGGTGAAGACCGGCAGGATGTTCTTCTCCTTGCGGGCGAGCACGTCGCTGACGTAGCCGCCGATCGGCCGCAGCAGGCCGGCCGCGACCGAGAACGTCGCCGCGAAGTAACTCGCCAGCTCGAGACTCTGGTTGAACCCTCGGTCGTAATAGGTCGCCAGCCAGCCGTTCATCGACAGTTCCAGGCCGAAGGTCATCACGTACGCCAGCGCGAGCACGACCGTCCCGTAGCGCGTGGCCGTGTGGATCCAGTCGTCGAAACTGGCCTTCTCGGCGGTGGCCTGGCGCTTGTGCTCGCTCTTTGCGGCCTCGCCCAGCAGGTAGTAGGCGATCCCCAGGAAGATGGCGACGACGCCCGTGTAGAAAAAGGCGGCCCGCCAGCGGGTATCGAAGATCGGCCCGCTCCATCCGGCGTAGAATACGGTCGGGAGGATGAGTGCGCCGGCAGCCGCGCCGGCGTTGCCGATCCCGGCGTAGATCCCCTCGGCCATCCCGAGGTTCTCCTCCTCGAACCACTCCGAAACGTGCTGGATCCCGATGACGAAGGTGATCCCCGCCGTCGCGACGATCAATCGCTCGACGAAGAACACCTCGTAACTCTGGGCGAACGCCGAGGCCATCGAGAACACACCGACGTATACCAAGACGATCGCAAACACTGTCGGTGCGCCAAACTTGTCCGAAAGCCACCCCGTCAGGATCCGCCCGAACGGGGCCAGCCAGATCGCCGCGCTCGCCAGGATCCCGATCTCGGCCGTCGAGAGGCCGAACTCCTCGGCCATCGGCCCCGTGAAGGGTGCGAAGGAGAACCAGATCAGAAACGAGAAGTTGAATCCGATCGTGGCGAGGATCAGCGTTCGCCACTTGGTCATCCTGATCAGACCCATGTCGATCCCCCCGCCGAGAATCCGGCGATGTCCGGCCACGACCGACCCGCCGCCCTCTCCGCCGGTGGGAGGATCTCCGCATCCGATATCTGACGAACGATTAATTCATGGCTGTACTTTACAATCATCGTCCACCTTTCGGACCCAGTGGTGGGGCTTCAGCTACTACCATTCGACTCTGTCGATCAATCGAACACTTATATCTGTTTTCAGCAAACACTCTAGGGAGATGGGTGAGATCTCTTTTAATAACCCCAAATATAAGGGGTTATAACGGTACATGTTCGGCACAGCGCAAAGGTGGCGCTACAGCGGAAGATGTTCGTCCAGCGACGGGCTAGGGGTCCGTCGCGACGCCCGGGCGACGAATCAATCCCTTCAAGTTACCCGCGAGCGTCGATTCACCCGTATGACAGACTGTCCGGAATGCGGGGCCGAGGTCTCCCTGCACGACGACGTCGAAGTCGGAGAGATCGTCGACTGTGCAACCTGCGGTGCGGAACTCGAAGTCGTCGCGGATGATCCCGCGACGCTCGAACCCGCCCCGGAACTCGAAGAAGACTGGGGCGAGTGAGGACGCTACCTTTTCGAGCAGACACCGACGACCAGCCCTAGTCCTCCCGCCAGATGACCGTGACAGTCGCGTCGTCTGTCTCGACAGTGTCGTGAGACAGGCCGCGATCGTCGAGTTTCGGATAGAGGTGCTGTGGCGCGCGATCGTTGTACTGGACCAGTACTTCGTCCTCGGCGAGGTCGGCTGTCGCTTCCAGCGTTTTCTGCAACGGCTTGGGCGGGCCGAGGTTCCGAACGTCCAATTCGACGCTTGAGCGACCGCTCGGTGCCTCACTCGCCGCCACCGGATCTTCGGCGTTCATGGCGATCCCTCCGTGAGGGCATCGGGACCGGGGACTTCGCCAGTCTCCTCGAAGATATCTTCAAGACGCTGAAGGTCGTCGTTCAGCGACTCGCTCTCGTTGTGCATCTCGGCGACACGGACCCGAACCAGATCGTAGTCGTGACGCTCGGAAAGTCCGTTCCAGGCCCGGAACGCGCCGATCGCCAGGGAATTGCCGGCCGGACAGAACTCCGTCGTCGGCGTGAACTCCGCCCTGAGGACGCCATCTTCGTCGGCGTCTTCGGCGTAGCGAAAGCCAGCCATCGGGTGGCGTGTGTCGAGATTCAGCTTCGCCAGGTTGTAGCCGAAGGTCATGTCGTAGACGCCGCGTTCCTCGAAGAGGTCCCAGGTCGTCGCGTGAAAGTCGACGTGGTCTTCGCCCGTCAGGACGTCGTGCCCGTCGAGAAATGCGTCCGGTTCAGGTACATTCTCGGGGACGAACGACCCCTCCTCGTCGAACGTGCTACCGCTTGCGCCGAGTCGCTTCATGCTTCCAGGTATGTCTCCGGGGCCCCCGGAGGTTGTGCCGAACGTGTTCGGGTTGCTTGTTGATATCGTCCTGTCACGCCGGTTGTCGTCAGGCGTCCTCGGCTGGCCCAGCCGACAGCGACGGGAGCAATAGCCCACTCAGCGAGTGCGGTCCGTGGTGGCGGACAGTGAGCGCGAGGTTGAGAGCGACGATCACAAAGCCAGCCCCAATAGCAACGACCCCTGCGAGTTCGATCGTGGAACCGACGTCTATGACTCCGCTGACGGCCTGAACGAGCACGCCAGCCAGGAGGACGACCAAATCCGCGCTGGCGAGCCGGCTGTCGTAGAGGTCTTCGACCATCGGCACTGGCTCGTAGCCGATGCGGTCGCTGTAGGTTTCCAGCCAGACCAGGAACGGCACAATGTGATACAATGTGCCGATGACGACGAACCCGAGCACGCCGACCAGCAGGACGGGCTCACTTGCCGGCGTTCCCAGTACAGTCATGCGGTTGGTCGGTTCAGCCAGCCAGGCCGGCAGTGTCAGCCCCGCCCAAGTGACCATTGCGACGGCAACGACCGCGTATCGCCTGAGAACGGTCGATATCTCGGTCCGGGCCCGGAATAGCTTCCGGGCGAGATAGAGTCCAACGATGGCGATCGACCCAGTCACGAAGACGACACCGATCCGGGCGACCGTGGCCTGACTGAGCAGTCGACCCAGGGCCAGAGCGGCGACAGCGAGCGGGTAGACGACGAGTTCGACGCGCTGGACGAGCCTGTCGAGGCGGTCGTCGTCAGCCTGCGTGAACATCTCGCCGAGCTGGTAGAGCGCGCCGATCACCGTCGTCAGAAAGGCCCCGAAGACGGCGACGGTCACGTGCGCGCTCGCCACGCCGGTTCGGGTGATCGCACGATCGACGAACAGCGGCTGGGTGTAATCAAGCGAGAGGAGGTACCCCAGTATCGTCAGGACAAAGAAAGCCAGCAGCGCGATGGCGAAGTGCCACTCCGTGATGTCGAGGGGCCGCGCCCGCCAGAGCGTTCGTGCGATGTTGTAGACGAATACCCAGATCCCGGCGACCAGCAGCGTCCCGGCGACGTGCAACATCGTCAGTTCTGCAGTAAGCATCGAGGCGACGAAACCGGCGAGGCCCGCAACGACCAGCCAGGCTTCGACCGCACTCAGCCGCTGGGAGTACAGTCCAACGCCGGACCAGACGGGGACGAACTGGGTCATCGCTCCCATGATCGTCACACCGACGAAACCGGCGAGAAACAGATGGGTATGAGCGATCCCTGAGAGTCCGATCGGGTTGTCGACGGTCGCCGCAGCGAGTATCTGCCCGGCGAGTGCGACCAGCACCGCAAGGGCCACGTGATGGAGCGTGATCGCGACCGGCGGCCCCTTTTCAGTATCTACGTCCTGCGTGAGGGTACGCATACGTCCCCGTTGGACCGCTCGCATCCTGCCACATTTGCCGAACATGTTCGATAGCGTTCCACCAGCCGCGTCGATGGGCAGCGATGGCACGGCGGCTTGCTATCGGGCCAGCGAAAATGGGGAAGGGAGCGATCCGATCAGGCTTCCTCGGGTTCGGGGGGTGCGTCGATATCGACCGCCGGCTCGTCAGTGTCGTCCTCGCCACGTTCGAGTAGCAGACCCGTGATTCCCGCGGCGAGAAGTCCAATGCCGGCCGCTCGCACCGCATCGAGATACCACGCTTTGGGCTCGAGTTCCTCGGGATTTTCGAAGCCACATAACGAGAGCCGTGTTGAAAGTTTCACCAGCTGTTTCGGCAGGAGGGCGGCGAGCAGTCCCTGCAGGGCGATCCATCCGTATCCAACGCGGCGGAGTATTCCGAGCATCGCGTTCGTTTGGACCCGGAAACCCCTCAACTTGTGGGTCCGGGACAGTAGGCACAATATCAGCCGTCGTCCAATAGCGATCAGTACGTACTCCGATCGGGATGCGCACTGAATCGGGCCTAATCCAGTCTTTGCGTTCCGAGACCCGGTACTGGTATTCCCCTAGTCTTCTTAGGTTTCTGGCAATAACTATGTGTATGGACTGGCTTGCATCGTGGTCAAATGAAGCGTGGCCTAAACAAGGGCTCGTCGCTGATTTCTGGGCATCGCTTTCCCGGTGGGAGCTGACACCCGGGCGTATCGCCATCGTGTACCTCCTCTTTGGATTCGTCGGGCTGTATATCTCAGATGTCATATTTGCCAGTATTTTCGCCGAGCCCCTTCGCAGTCAGATCCAGGCGCTCAAGGGCGCGGTCGAGATTCTGGTCACTGCCGGGTTCATCTACGCCATCAGCGTCGCGAGTCGCCACCAGCTCGAACGGACTAATCGCCGGCTCGAACGCCGAAACGAGGAATTGCACGTTCTCCATCGAGTACTGCGGCACAACCTTCGCAACGACCTCAACGTGATCGAGGGCCACGCCGAGTACGTCGTCGAATCACAACGTGATGAGGAGGATCTATCCGAGCCATGTAAGACGATTCTTCGGAAGACGGAGGCGATCATCTCCTACATTCAACGTGCGGGCCAGATCAGACGGTTAAACGAACGGGAGTCCGTCGAGACGTACGACCTCCCGGAGATCATCCCTTCTGTCGTCGAACGCAGCGAAGCGATCACGGATGCAGTGGATGTGACGACCGAGATACCCGAGGAAGCCACAATCTGGGCCAATCATATGTTTCCGGCCGCGCTCGATGAACTCCTCACGAACGCGGTCATCCACGCCGACAGCGATACACCCCAGGTTTCGATCAGCGTCTCGGAGACTGATGGACCAGACGGAATGACCGCCGTCGATATCGCGGACGATGGTCCCGGCATCCCCGAGTCAGTCCGACGCGTCATCGAGTCCGACGAACACGACCAACTGGCCCATCTCAGCGGGCTCGGGCTGTGGTTCGTCCACTGGACGCTCACCGACGCCGGTGGCTCCCTTTCGTTTGACACAGATGGGGACGGAACGACGGTCCGGATGCTGGTTCCGACCGCCGACAGTTCGTAACGTGCCCCCTGGAAGACGCCGTTTTCGCTTCGCTGTTTGATGACGCCGAAAATCTCGCTGTAGCCACCTCGACGGGCCCATGGTCCATGATTGTCCGATTTTGGAGTCAGAGCCCCCTCCCAGAAACCGGCAAAAATAACCGTATAATGCGACACAACTCGGCTTTGTCTTGCGTTTGGCCCCATATCAATAACGATTTATCAACCGGTATACAGTGGACAGACGGTTTCTGACGGCGCTCATAATAGCCCCCAATATCGGGGTTGGCCACTCACGGGAAGACAGCATCCCTCGGAAAGATAATATATTGGCGGACCTGGTGACCTGGGTCCAGAGATTGAAAGAATCAAACTCTGGTCGAATGTATTCCAACAAAGTGAATTATACCGCGGATAAGTCGATATATTTTCGTCATGGGGCGCGGCAAGAGATGGGCCGAAGCAGGCAACTATGACTGGTAAGGTTCGAATACTGAGTACTGTCACATGAGTGCTATCGAATTCATCCCGCCGACTGCGCTCGGCGACCGAGACGCGGCGATCGTCGACGTCCGCGAGGCGTCGGCGTACACCGACCTCAGTCACGTCCCGGGCGCAGCCAATATCCCCGTCGATCGGTTCCGGGACCCGACCGGGATCGCAAGGGGGATGCTGCCCGATCCGACGGACCTGGCAACGTGGCTCGGAGAGGCCGGAATCAGCCCCACCGATCCAGTGATCGCCTACGACGACGACTGTGGCGTCTACGCCGCTCGCTTCCTGGCGACGCTTGCGGCGTTCGGTCACGATGGCGACCTGTATCTCCTGGACGGGGACTACAGCGTCTACGAACGCGAGGCAGACGTCACGGTCGAACAGCCGGACGTCGAGCCTGTCGAATACGAACCGGACGATCTCGACGAGACTCTTCTCGCCGACCGCGAGGACGTCGAGGCGGCAGTCGACGGCGAGGCGATCGTCGTCGACACCCGGACCGAACCGGAGTTCGAGCAGGCCCACATTCCGGGGGCCGTCCAGCTCGACTGGGAGGCTTTCGTCGACGACGAGACCGGACGACGACGGAGCGTCGAAGCGATCGAGTCAACTCTCGCTGAACACGGCCTCGAACCCGATCGACCGGTCGTCCTCTACTGTAACACGGCTCGCCGACTGAGTTACGTCTTTGCGGTACTCGAAGACCTCGGCTACGGGGACGTCAGATTCTACGAGGGGAGTCTCGAAGACTGGCTTCGCACCGAGACCGACGACTGGGACCCCGCCGAGATCAAGCGCCGCGTCCGCGAACACGCCACCGAGGGACCGGAGGCGGTCAAAGAAGCCCTCGGGGAGGACGCCGCGGCGAAGCTCAAGCTGGTCGGCCTCTACGAGCAGAAGCAAAGCGGCTATTTCATGTTCCGGACGAAGATTCCGGGCGGTGTCCTGACAGCTGACGCGGCCAGGGCGCTCGGGACCGTCGCCGAGGAGTACGCCACGCTGCCCGAAGAGCGCGACCCCGACCGATCACCGTTCGGTGACGGCTATCTCGACGTAACGACCCGACAGGACGTACAGTTCCACTGGATCCGAATGGCGGACGTCCCCGAAATCTGGGAGCTGCTGGATCCGGCCGGCGTCTCGACCTTTCAGACTGGTGGCAACTCCGTCCGGAACGTCGTCTCGTGTCCGGCAGCGGGCGTCGCCGACGACGAGGTGCTCGACGCCCGCCCGGTCGCCGAGGCGATCACCGAGGCGTTTCTGGCCGACCGCCGGTACGCCAACCTGCCCCGGAAGCTGAAGGTCAGCGTCAACGGCTGTCGCGGGGCCTGTGCCCAGCCGGAGATCAACGACCTCGGATTCACCCCCGCGCGGAAGGGCGATCGGGTAGGCTTCAACCTCGCCGCCGGGGGCGGCCTCTCGGACAGCCCCCGCGTCGCCAGCGACCTCGATGTCTTCGTCGAACGGGACCAGGTCGTGGACGTGGTGCGAGCCACGGCGGACCTGTTCATCGAACACGGGAGTTATCTCGACACGGCAGTCAATCGCCTGCGCTTTCTCGTCGAGGAGTGGGGGGCCGAACAGTTCCGCGAGGAACTACAGCGCTTTGCCCCCTTTGAGTTCGAATCTGCCGGTGAGGATCTCGTCACGCATCACCACCCCGACCACGTCGGCGTCCACGAGCAGGCCGACGGAGACAAGTACGTCGGCCTCTCCATCCCGGTCGGCCGGATCGACGGCACGGACTTCCGGGGGATGGCCGATCTCGCGGAATCCTACGGGAACGGCGAGATTCGACTGACCACCCAGCAGAACCTCCTGCTCCCGGGCGTGGCCGATGGGGATCTCGACGACCTTCGGGCCGAACCGCTCCTCGACGAGTACTCCCCCGATCCCGGGCCGTTCACCCGGGGCGTCGTCACCTGCACCGGTCGGGAGTTCTGTAATTACGCCCTTGTCGAAACAAAAGCCCGCGCGAAACGCTGGGCCGCCGAACTCGACGAGCGGGTCGACATCGACCAGGATCGGGTCGGGCTGCGCTTCAGCGGGTGTACCGCTTCCTGCGCCCAGCCACAGATCGACGACATCGGCCTGCGTGGGGAAACTCGCCAGACCGACGACGGAGTGGAGAGTGCTGTCGACATCGCCGTCGGCGGCAAACTCGATGTCGATCCACAGTTCGCGACCTGGATCGCACCACGCGTCCCCATCGAGTCCGCCCCCGATGCGATCGAGCGACTGGTCGCGGTCTTCGAACGCGAAGGGCGCGATGGCGAGCAGTTCCACGAGTTCTGTCGACGGGCGGACGATGATCGACTCGCGGAGGTACTGCATCCAGCAGCAATCGATCCTGTCGAAGCCGCTGCAAACGGAGGGCGAACCGATGCCGACTGAGAAATCACCACAGCCCCGTGCGCCCGCAGTGGGCGACGATCCACGTGAAGCGACGACCGACGTACAGCCACCGGACGGGAAAGTGCGCTTTCGCCACCTCGACGAGGCCGTCATCGAGGCCGATCGCTGTGTGCAGTGTGGCTCGTGTGTTGCCGCCTGCCCCTCGGACTCGATCGGGATCGCCGACAGCGATCGCCGGCCGACCCTCGTGAAGATGTGTACGGGCTGTTCGCGCTGCTGGGACACCTGTCCGCGGGCCGGCCTCCGGTATGAAAGACTGCCGACGCTCGACGGTGCCGATCCCGAAACGGTCGACGGCGGCATCGGTCCGATCGAGGACGGCTACGCCGCAAGCGCGGCCGCCGACGTGGCCGGCGCACAGCACGGCGGGGTCGTCACTGCATTGCTTGCGGCCCTGCTCGAATCCCCCGATGGGATCGACGGGGCCGTTGTCGCCACGGAAGCAACGGACGGCACCGGACTCGCCGAGCCAGCGCTGGCGACCACGCCAGCCGAGGTTCAGGAATACGCCGGGACGTTGTTCACCCAACCGCTGCAACTTGCAGCGCTTGAGAAACTGCTCGCTGCTGCTGACTTGCCGGCGGACCCGAGCCTGGCACTTGTCGGCACGCCCTGCGTTATCGAGGGTGTGGCTGCACTCGACCGGAGCCCCTACCGCGATGACCGTTTCGACGAATCGCGACCGCTCGATCACGTCGACCTGACGGTCGCACTCACGTGCACGCAAGCGCTGGACGACGAGGGGCTCGAACACGTCCTCTCCCGGGAGTACGACCTCGATCCTGACGATGTGGCGGGCCTGGATCTCGTCGGCCAGGGGATCCGGATCGACCTGACCGATGGCGGAGACGAGCGCGCCCCGCTCGGGGACTTTCGGGGAGCGATCTTAGACGGGTGTCTGGAGTGTGCCGACGCGACGGGGGGGATAGCCGACCTCACGGTCGGGACCGTCGGCAGCGCACAGGGGGAGTCGACAGTGCTGGTCAGGACCGAGCGAGGGGCAGTGGCGTTCGACCGCGCCGAGGCTTCACTCGACGCCAAGCCACTCGAAGCCCTCGCGCCCGTCGAACAGCTCGCACAGTGGAACGCGGATCGCGCCCGAGAGGCGACGGCCCGCGATATCGACCCCGAGGGCGACCTGTGGATCCCCTACAGCGCCCACCGGGAAGCGTACGATGACACCGACCGCGCGCCGGTCGCGTTCAACCCGGCACGCGTTCACCAGTACGAGGAGTGGTGCTAAGATGTCCGACACGAAACAGTCGACGACAGACGACGAGCAGACGGACGGAGCACAGTCCACTGAAGACGACCACCTCGAAGATGTCGAGGACGGGTGTGGGTGTGCGGAGGTCTGGGAACATCTTTCCGAACAACGCGAGGACACCTAGGGGCGTCTCTGGAACGAAGGGGACACGGCAAACCGCTCGACACCATTATCAGCACACGGAACATATCCTCAGGTATGGGAAAGCGAATCGAAAAAGCGGTCAGTCGGGCAAAGTTCGCAGCCATCGGCGGGGCCATCGGGGCCGCTGTCGGCGGGTTCGTGAGCCGGAAGGCTGCCAGTACCGGAGCCGGCATCGGCGCGCTCGTCGGTGCGTCGATCGGTGAGAAACGCGTCGACCTCGGCGAAATGGCCGAGAAGGTGACGGATCGCTCGGGCGAGTAGCAGGGTTCACGAGAGAACCCCGGCATCTCAAAGCCTAAATGCGCCCGCGCCTCACACCGGGACAATGAACGGTAACAGCTTCGGTCGGCTTTTTCAGGTGACCACGTACGGCGAGTCACACGGCGAGGCGATGGGGTGTACGGTCTCGGGCGTCCCGGCGGGCGTCGAACTCGACGAGGACGACATCCAGCACGACCTCGACCGGCGCAAACCCGGCCAGTCGATGATCACGACCTCGCGGGACGAACCCGACGCCGTCACGATCAACTCGGGCCTGCAGGACGGCTACACGACTGGCACGCCGATCGGGATGGTCATCCAGAACAAGGATTCCCGTTCGGGCAAGTACGAGCCCTTCGTCACGGCCCCCCGCCCCTCCCACGGAGACTTTACCTACTCGGCGAAGTTCGGCACGCGCAACTGGGGCGGGGGCGGTCGCTCCTCGGCACGGGAGACGGTCAACTGGGTCGCCGCGGGTGCCATCGCCAAGCAGGTCCTCGACCAGAGCGAGTACGATGTCCAGATCAAGGCTCACGTCAACCAGATCGGCGAGATCGAAGCCCCGGATGTCACCTTCGAGGAGATGCTCGAACACAGCGAAGAAAACGACATCCGGTGTGCTCACCCGGAAACTGCCGAGGAGATGCGCGACCTCGCAGAACAGTACCAACAGGAGGGCGATTCCATCGGCGGGTCGGTCTACTTCGAATGCCAGGGCGTCCCGCGGGGACTCGGCGCGCCCCGCTTCGACTCGATCCCTTCGCGACTGGGTCAACTGATCTACTCGATCCCGGCGGTCAACGACTTCGAGTACGGGGTCGGCCGCGACGCCCGGACGATGGCCGGTAGCGAGTACAACGAGGACTGGGAATTTGATGAGAACGGAGACCCAACGCCCGTCGGCAACGACCACGGCGGGATCCAGGGCGGGATCACGACCGGCGACCCCATCTACGGCGAGATCACCTGGCATCCGCCGGTCTCGATCCCGAAAAAGCAGGAAACGGCCGACTGGGAAACGGGCGAGCGCAAGGAGATCCAGGTCGTCGGCCGCCACGACCCCGTTCTCCCGCCGCGTGCCGTCCCCGTCGTCGAAGGGCTCCTGTACTGTACGGTACTTGACTTCATGCTGCTCGGTGGCCGGATCAACCCCGACCGACTCGACGGCCGGCCCGGCGAGTACGACACCGACTACCATCCGTCGAGTCCCGTCAACGACCCCGACGACGCCGCGACGCAGGCCGAGACGATCGACGACGAGTGACGGCGACTCCTGTCACTCTCCAGCCGACGCGTCCCCAGCGACCAGCGACCCGTCCAGCGAGCGCCACCGACGGATCGCACACACCAGCGCGTCCAGGCCAACGATCGCGACGCCGACCATTCCGACCGCTTCGAGTGTCGGGTACTGGGCAAAAATGGACGTGAATTGCTGGATGGCGATGAACGCGACGAGGGACGCCACGCGGCCGATGCGACGCAGATTCATGGTCCAGTGTACGCGCGACAGAGCCAAGAACGTGTGGACTCCGGCAGCAGGCCGTTCGCCGCGACCGCGCGCGTTTTGAGTGGCCCGCCCTATCGACCACCCATGAGCCCAGACCTCCCGGATCCACGGAACCCCTACAGCATGGACGAGGACTGTACCAACTGTCCGGCACTGGTCCAGTCACGGACCCAGGTCGTCCATGGCTACGGTGATCCGACGGCGGACGTGATCGTCCTCGGGTCGGCTCCGACCCCGGGTGCAGACCGGACCGGCATCCCGTTCACTGGCGACGAGACCGGCGAGACAATACAGGAAATTCTCGGGGCGGTCGGACTCAGTGATTCGCCACCCGACACCACTGAACCTGACCTCACGGAGGTCTATCTCACCTACGTCACGCGGTGTCACCACTCGGATCGGAGCGCAACCGAGGAGGAACGGCACAACTGCGAGGGGTATCGCACGGCGGAACTTCGCCGGATCAACCCTGAACTGATCGTGGCTGTCGGGCAGGAGGCACTGGAAGCACTGGCGTTCGAGTACACAATGGAAAGCGCCGACGAACTTGACGTGACGGCCGAACACGCCACGACGATTCAGGGTCGCGGGTTCGAGATTCTGCCGCTGATCGAACCGGCGACAGCCAGCGAAGCCGAGCTGACGGCCTTCCGCGAACATTTCGCCGACGAACTCGACCGGGACTACCGACAGACGAAAGGGCAGCGTCGGAAGTAGGTGTTCGGAGTTACCCGAACGAGCGAGCGTCCTTGATCCGGAGGACCTCATACTCAAGCAGAACTCGGCCAGTGATGCATCGACAACCCAACACGAGCCTCGGGAACCAGCGCATACAAGAGCGCGAGTCACTCACCTACGCACATGGCCACCGTCGTCGTTCGCGCTGACGCACCGATTCCGGGGAGTGTGTTGCCACGACTCGTCGAAGGGACGCCACTGACTGAAGGTGACGTCGCCGACCTCTATCGGAGTGCACTACAGGACGTCTGTGAAGCTGTCGCCGGGAGCGGTGGGGACCTGCTCGTGAACTATCGCGAGCGCGAGGACCGCGACGAGGACGTCGAGGAAGTCCTTCGGGACGTGGTACCGACGGCGCTTGCCGATCCCGAAGCGGCACGCTTCGAAGTCCAGGTCGGCTCGACGCCCGGCGCCCGAATCGGCAATACAGTCACCCATCTGCTCGAATCGGAAGGCGAGTCCTCAGTCGCCATGCTGGATCCGACGGCCGTGCTGGCTCCCCGGCCCCGACTCGATCAGGCGTCGATGCAGCTTCGACGCAACGAGGTCGTCGTCGGGCCGGCGGTAAACGGCGAAGTATTCTACGCCGGCTTTACCGAACCGATCGATTTCAGCGACGTTGGGACTCGTCTGGGCATCGAAACGACCGTCGAGCGGGCAACCGACGCCGGCCTCTCGGTGAGTACCCTCGAGATGGCGCCGACGCTGCGAACGCCCGCACAGTTGCGTTCGGCCCTGCCGATTTTGCGCGCACGACGGGACGGCGGCCTCCCGGTTCCAGAACGGACGGTCGCGTGTCTCGACGCCCTCGGTCTCCGGACAGTCGAGACAGCGGACGGAGAAAACAGCATCGAACGAGCGTAATCGTCGGCGGCGTTACTGGAAGGTCTTGCCGACCTCGGGTTCGTCGAGTTCGTTCTCGCGTTTGTCGAAGCGCTGTTCGATCTCCTCGTATTCCTCACGGGTCTCTTCGTCGACGCTGGGGCCGACCTCGTTTAAGGCATGTTCGAAGTGACTCTCGTCGATGAGGACGTTCCCCACACTGTCGTCGACCTCCTCGGGGTCGACGCTGTGGATGAACTCCCGGGTGGCAGCCATCGCGGCCTCGCGGGCGACCGCTTCGATGTCGGCACCGACGTACCCGTCCATACGGGCCGCCAGGTCGTCGAGATCGACACTCTCGGCCACCGGCTTGTCGCGGGTGTGAACCTCGAGGATCTTTCGGCGTGCTCCCTCGTCGGGTACCGGGACGTGAATGTGCCTGTCGAGCCGGCCGGGGCGGATGAGTGCGGCGTCGATGAGATCCGGGCGGTTCGTGGTCGCCACCACGACGACGTCCTCCAGATCCTCGAGCCCGTCGAGTTCAGTCAGGAGCTGGGAGACGACGCGTTCGCCGACGCCCGAATCGCCCATGTTACGGCCGCGCTCGCCCGCGATCGAGTCGATCTCGTCGAAGAACACCACCGTGGGTGCGTTCTCCCGGGCCTTCGAGAAGACCTCGCGGACGCCCTTCTCGCTTTCCCCGACGTACTTGTTCAGGAGTTCGGGCCCCTTCACCGAGATGAAGTTGCTCTGGGCCTCGTTGGCGACGGCCTTCGCGAGCAAGGTCTTGCCGGTCCCGGGTGGGCCGTACAGGAGCACGCCCTTGGCGGACTCCATGTCCATCTGCTCGAAGACCCCGGGGTACTCCAGGGGCCACTGGATGGTCTCTCTGAGACGTTCGGTGGTGTCTTCGAGTCCACCGACGTCCTCCCAGGAGACGTCCGGGACTTCGACGAACACTTCCCGGAGCGCGGAGGGTTCGATGCCCTTCAGCGCCGCTTTGAAGTCGTCCCCGGTGATCTCCAGGTTTTCGAGGATCTCGGCGTCGATCTCGTCGGCTTCGAGGTCGATCTCCGGACGGATGCGCCGGAGGGCGTTCATCGCGCTCTCCTTTGCGAGTTGCTCGATGTCAGCACCGACGAAGCCGTGGGTCCGCTCGGCGTACTCGTCGATGTCGATCTCGTCGTTCAGCGGCATCCCGCGGGTGTGAACCTGCAAGACCTCCTTGCGACCCTTTTTGTCGGGCACGCCGATCTCGATCTCGCGGTCGAAGCGGCCGCCACGCCGGAGGGCGGGATCGAGCGCATCCAGGCGGTTGGTCGCGCCGATGACGATCACGTCACCGCGCTCCTCGAGGCCGTCCATCAGGCTGAGCAGCTGGGCGACGACGCGACGTTCGACGTCGCCGCTGGTGTCGTCACGCTTGGGGGCGATGGAGTCGATCTCGTCGATGAAGACGATCGACGGGGCGTTCTCCTCGGCCTCGTCGAACATCTCCCGGAGCTGCTCTTCGCTCTCGCCGTAGTACTTCGACATGATCTCCGGGCCAGAGATCGTCGTGAAGAACGCGTCGATCTCGTTGGCGACGGCCTTGGCCATCAGCGTCTTGCCGGTCCCCGGTGGGCCGTGCAGTAGCACACCCTTCGGCGGCTCGATGCCCAGCTGGTTGAACAGTTCGGGATGGCGCATCGGCAACTCGATCATCTCCCGGACCTGCTCTAACTCGTCGTCGAGCCCGCCGATGTCCTCGTAGGTCACGTCGGGCGTCTGGCGGGCGTCCTCGGGTGCCTCACCGGTGATCTCCTCGGCCGGCTGCTGGCTAACCTCGATTTCGGTCTGCTCGGTGACGACGACCGTCCCTTCGGGATCAGTCTCGGCGATCTTCAGCGGGATCTTCTGGCCACCGACACTGGAGACCGGGCCGAGTCCGAGCGAGAAGGGGACCGTCTGGCCGGTCGTCACGGCCTGCCCGGAGAGTTTGTTCCGGACGTGGGGGCCGATGTTTCCGCGAACCCGGAGGTTCTGGGGGAGGGCGACCGAGATCGAGCGGGCGGGCTTGACGTCGGCCTTTTCGACGTCGATTCGATCGTCGATGCCGACGTCAGCCTCCTGGCGGAGCTGGCCGTCGATCCGGACGACGCCGTCGCCGGTGTCCTCGGGATAGCCGGGCCAGACCCGCGCGACGGCGCGGCCCTCGCGCCCTTCGAGAACCACGTAGTCGCCGTTCTCCAGGTCAAGTTGCTCCATCGCCGCGCGATCGATCGCGGCCAGCCCGCGGCCGGCGTCCTTCTGCTTGAGTGGCTTGACGGTGAGTTTCATCGTTTCACCTCGATAGTAAGGACGCCGTTTTTCATAAACGCTGTCACGTCATCGTGGTCGGGAACGGCCACGTCGTACTGCTCGTCGTCAGTGACGACGATTGCCGTGTCGCCGACCACGTCAACGGCGCCGTCGCGGCCGATATCGGCCACAAAGGTCGTCGCATCCTCGTAGTCGAACCGGCGGATCGCCGCATCGCCGACCGTCTGCTGTTCGAGTTCCATGCTAACCTTGAGTTAGTTCTAGTAGTATTTAAACTTGTCGCCAAATTCGACTCCACGTGAGGGCATATTCGAAGTTGAGTGGAAAAGCGGTTCACACCATACAGTCAGTGGAGATCGGGGTCCACTGCAACGGGGGTCAGTCGAGATCGAGATCCTCCGCAACGTGGCTGTGTTCCCCGGATGGGAACTGTCCGTCCTCGACGGCAGCAACGTAGTCATCGAGTGCGTCGGTGTAGGCCGAACGGACCTCGCCGAACGCCTCGGCGAAGGGAGGGGTCGATTCGCTCAGACCCACCGCATCGTCGACGACCAGCACCTGGCCATCACAGTCCGGGCCGGCACCGATCCCGATCGTCGGAATGTCGAGTTCGTCGGTGACAGCCGCCGCGAGGTTCGCGGGGACGTGTTCGAGCACGAGTGCGAACGCGCCGGCGTCCTCGTGGGCTACCGCGAGATCACGGATCTCCTCGGCCGCGTCCTGGGAAGTGCCCTGACGGGTGTATCCCAGCCGGTTGACGTGCTGGGGAGTCAACCCGAGGTGGGCCATGACCGGGATGCCGAGATCAGTCAGGCGCTCGGTCAACTCGACGGTATGGGGGCCGCTCTCGAGCTTGACCGCGTTCGCCCCCGCCTCCTTGAGCAGCCGGCCGGCGTTCTCGATCGAGTCGCCACGGTCGGCGCCGATACTTAAAAAGGGAAGATCCGTGACGACCAGCGCGTCGTCGGTTCCCCGGACGACCGCCGCCGTGTGACTTGCCATTTCTTCCATCGTCACCGGGAGTGTCGAGTCGTGGCCCAGTACCACGTTCCCGAGGCTATCACCGACCAGAATCACGTCGACGCCGCTCTCTTCGACCAGTTCGGCCGTCGTCGCGTCGTAGGCAGTGAGCATGGTAATCGGGTCCTCACCAGCCATCGCCCGGAGATCTCGCACCGTGGTCATGCGTAGTATTCCGTCACGGCTCGCTATTACGCCTTCGGGTCAGCCAGAACGATCCGCTCGGCCGGACCAAGCTGTCGGTGACCGACAGACGCAAGAACACGGCCGACACAAACGAAATTGTGGCCGAACCGAGTGCGCGTACGGATCCGGATGGTGTCGATTACGGGTGGGTCCTTCAGACAACGTTCGTCGTCACCATCGTCGTCGGCGCGCCGATCGTCGCCGTCCTCTCGCTCGACCAGTCACTGCCGACGTGGACGACGCGGGCGACCTTCGCCATCCGTGTGGGTGCGGTCATCTGGTTTCTGACCGCAGTCGGCGTCTTCGCGTACGCACGGCATCAATCCTGAGTGGCGGAATCGTTATCGCCTACCCGTCGATCCTGTCTGTGACATACTGAAACGCCATCCCGGCTCGCTGGGCTGTCCGCTCGTCTTTCGCCGAATCGCCGACGAACAGGGTCCGACTGGGCTCGACATCGAGCCGGTCCGCGATAGCCAACAGCGGCTCAGGATCGGGTTTCTGGGCCGAAAGCGTATCCCGGCCCACGACGGTATCGACGGCGTCAAGCAGATCGTGCCGTTCCAGCGCCGTGCGAACCGCCGCCTCGGCGTTCAGCGAGCAGACGCCGACCGGCACGTCGAGCGGAAGTTCGGCCGCGGCGGGCAATCGTTCCGCCGTCCGTGCGCCGACACGTTCGTGCGTCGCGACGACGTCAGTTGCCACGTCCAGTATCCCGGCAACTTCGGCGCGTTCGAGTAACTCCCAGAGACTTGCCCCCGTAGTGTCGATCCCCCGATCGCTGAGGCGGGACGCGACCTTCTGGGTCACCAACGTCCAGTCGACATCGAGCTGAACGAGGGTCCCGTCGAGGTCATAGATCACCGCCTCGTGCACCACTGTCATGCCATTGCATACGTCACCACGTCCCAAAATTGCTTCGTCACAGTTCAGCGGCCGAAACGCCGCTGACGCCGCTGGTAATCCCGAATGGCTCGAAGATAATCTCGCTCCCGGAAGTCCCGCCAGTTGACGTCGGTGAAGTACAGTTCCGAATAGACGGATTGCCAGATCATGAAATCGGACAGTCGTTCGGCTCCCGTCTTGATCACGAGATCCGGGTCCGACCGGAAGACCAGCCGGCGTTCGATTTCGGCTTCGTCGATGTCCGCGGGATCGAGTTCGTCAGCCTCGACCTCCCGGGCAAGTCCCTGGACGGCGGTCGCAAACTCGTGTTTTCCACCGAGTCCGATGCTGATCTGAATCGGCGCGTCGGCCCGGTGGTCGTCGCCGGGACCGCGGACCGCCATGTCCCGCGAGACGTCGATCGATTCGAGTTGCCGACGCAACGTGGGCACGGCGGCTTCATCGAGCACACTGACATAGAGGATAAGCTCCCGGGCACCGTATTCAAACGCCCACTCCAGGACGGATTCGAGGATGTCGTAGGCTCCCTGCTCCAGGAGATCCTGCTCTGTCAGAACGATCGCGACGCGTTCCGGGATTGCAGCGTCGCTCAGCCGGATTCGCGTCGCGAGATAGCGGTCGTACAACCCCACGAGGACGGGTTGGCTGCCGACCAGTAAGAAGGTCACGGGATGGGATAGCGAGGACGACCGCGGGTCGGAACTGGTAAGTAGCTCTCGGGGAAACCGCCGGTAGTGACTTCCGCGCTCCGACGTGCGTCAGCGTTCGCACTCGTCGGGTTCGCGAGTGTGATCGCTCCCGTTGCGAACCGATTGTTCTCCCCGAACATCGGGACACTTCTGGCTGTCTCGCCGTTTTTGCTCCTGGCTGGGGGGTTGCACTTCGTCGAGTCGGGCGTCGTCTTCGAGTTGTTCGCGCGACCTGGCGACCGCCGGGATGGACAGCTCTACGGGCTGGCCGGCTTTTCGCTCTCGATCGCCGCACTCGTTTTGCTGGCGTTACAGTTCGACATGCCAGTGGCCGTTCCGGTGGCGGCCACGATGATCCTAAGCGTCGGCAATGTCGGCGCACGGCTGGTCCGGGCCACTGGCCGGGAACCGATCGCGGCGACGGCCGGTTTTGTCGTCGGTGGGTTCATCGCCGGTCTGGGCGGATTCGTGCTCTCGGGGTCGATCAGCGGCATGCTCCCCTCGTTCCCGGTGCTCGTCTTTCTTGCAGCAAGCGGTGCCTTGCTCGCCGCATTGCTCCGCTCGATGCTGTTCGAGCGCGACGATCCGCTGGTAATCCTGTCGGTTGGACTCCTCCTGTGGCTGTTTGCGGACCTTTCGATCTCGGTGACGACAACCGGCATCGCGATCGCACTCGGCATCACGGTCGCACTCGGATACGTTTCGTATGCCCTCGAGACGGCGTCGCTCCCGGGCATGCTGACCGGCGTCCTTCTGAGCCTGTTGACGATCGTTATCGGTGATTACGGCTGGTTCGCCATGCTCATCACCTTCTTCGGCGGCGGCGGACTCGCGAGCAAGTTCAGGTACGACGAGAAGGTTACCCGGGGCATCGCCCAGGAAAACGAGGGTGCCCGAGGGAGCGGCAACGTGCTCGCGAACTCGCTGGTGGCGCTCTTTGCTGTCCTGGCTGCCGCGGCAAGCCCGCGACTGACTGGTGTCCATCCAGACCTGTTTCTGTTCGTCTTCGCTGGCTCGGTCGCAGCAGCGATGAGCGATACGCTATCGAGTGAGTTCGGTGGCCTCTACGACGCGCCGCGACTCATTACCACGTTCGAGCCGGTCGAACCGGGCACCGATGGCGGCGTGACGTGGCAGGGTGAACTCGCCGGCCTCGCCGGTGCCGCCGTCATTGCCGCCATCGCGTTCGTCGCCTTCGACACGATCACCGTCGGTGGCGCCGGCGTGATTGTCGCCAGCGGATTCATCGGCATGACCGTAGACAGCGTGCTGGGAGCGACCATCGAAGGGCAGTGGGTTGGCAACCAGGGCGTGAACTTCCTCGCCACGCTTTCGGCCGGGGTCGCCGGGGCCGCCCTTGCACTCGCCACGAGTATCGTGGTGGTGTGACGAATGGTGGCCCAGCCCACTGTGGACCTCAGAGACGTGCGACCCGAGGATCACGAACACCTTCGCCCAATCCAGAACGCTGCGATCGACGAACCGTCGCCCCAACTCCTCAGGGCCGCGGTCGACGGCCTCGGGATCGGCCTCGTTGCCGTCAGCGATCGACCGGTGGGATACGTCTTCGCGCTGGTTGGCGAAACCGCGGCGTATGTCCCCGAGATCGCCGTCGATCCGGCCCACCAGCGGCGGGGCATCGGGACTGCCCTTCTCGACGGCATCGCCGAGCGAACGGCCAAAGCGGGGGCCTCGGCGCTTCGAGTGACTGTTCGCGTCGACGACGAGCGCGCGCGGGCCTTTTACCGGACACACGGCTTCCGCGAACACGAGCGCTTGCCGGAGTACTACGGGACGGAGCCGGCGGCCGGAGTGGTTCTCTCCCGTCCGCTTTAGGCCGCTCCGGGAATCGTCACACGGACCGACGCCGGCTGCTTGACGAGATCGCCACGCTCGCTGGCGACGATCCGGGAGACCCCGCGTTGTGCGGAGACATCCAGTAGACGCTGAGTCACCGGGCCGTCGATGACGACCGTCCCGGGAACCGGGTCGGCGTCACGGATCGTGCCGAACGCCTCCTCGACCGGGGCTTCCGATAAGGTTGCCAGTGATTCATCGAGTAATCTGACCGCGCCGGAGGACTCGCCGATGACAGTCCGGACGTGATCTTCGAGTGATTCCGCGACGGTGAGCACCTCGTCAGTCTCCTCGGCATCCGACTCGGGCGTGACTTCGGTTCCGTCGATCTCCTTGCTTTCCGTGTCATCCTCGGAGAGAGTCCCATTGGCCGTCGTCGTTTCGACGACTGCCTCCCCGTCGCTGGGAACGGGCACCGCTTCGCCACCCTCCGTCGTGATCGTGTCATCCGTCACATCATCGCCGTCGGCTGCTGTCCCGTCGAGGGCCGGAGGATCCTCGCCAGTACTGTCAGCACCCGAGCCATTCGCTTCAGCGTCCGCGATGGCTTCCGGTGATTCGTCGCTCCCGCCTGACGTGCCAGTTTCATCCGGGGACGACTCCTTCGATGAGTGCTCGGCCGTTTCTCCCGTTGTAGAACCCTCGTTGTCGGGGCTGTCGGGGGCGATATCCTCGAGGGACCCCTCGCCATCGGTGACAGACTCGTAGGGGACTTTCTCCCGAAGGGCGTCGGTAACGTCAGTCCGCGAGAGGTCCTCGACCGACCGGCCGGCCGGAGCAAAGGCGACGTAATCGACGCTGCCGACCTGTGCGAGTTCCTTCAGGATGAGATCGCCGCCGCGGTCGCCGTCGAGGAATGCCGTCACCGTCCGATCGTGAGTTAGTTCGGCGATCGGGTCCGGGACGTTCGTCCCCTCGACGCCGACAGCGTTCTTGATCCCGTACTGGAGAAGCGTCAAGACGTCCGCTCGGCCCTCGACGACGATGATCGCATCGCCGTCGGCGACTCTCGGACCTGCCGGGTATCCCTTGTACTCGGTAATACGTTCGACGCGGGCCCGGCGGCGAACCTCCTCGACGAGTTCGTGACTCGACATCACTTCCTCGTCGAAGCGCGCGAGCAACTCCTCGGCACGGTCGACGATCTGACGACGTTTTGCTGTCCTGACATCTTCGAGCTGCGTGATTTCCAAGGTCGCGCGACAGGGACCGACCCGATCGATCGCTTCCAGGGAGGCTGCCAGGATCGAGGTTTCGACGCGGTCGAGTCCGCTGGCGATCGTCACCTCGCCGATCGAGCGACCGCTTTCGGAATCGATCGTGACGTCGATGCGGCCGACCTTCGAGGATTCCTGTAACGTCCGGAGGTCGAGTTCGTCGCCGAGCAATCCTTCGGTCTGGCCGAAGATCGCGCCGACGACGTCACTCCGCTCGACCACCCCGTTGGCTTCGATCTGTGCGTGGATGAGATATTTCGCTGAATCTTGCATTGATGATCTGCCCGTCGTGCGGGCGTGATGTGATTGCCATGACCGAATCCATGGACGAAACAAGGTACGTGACGAGCCAGCAAATACCTGTCGGGAGAAAGACAGACGACGGATGAAGTGTCTGCATGCGGGACTATCGGAGCCCCGCCCCCGTGGACCACCCCTCTCAACCATAATATGACAACTGAGTGTGAAAAGCGGTACCGGGTTTTGAATAGGTATTTTTATCAATAGTCTACATTGATGGGTGGTAGTAACTGTTAAGCCACTCTATCGGCAACACACGTCTACAGATGGCCGAACGGACCGTCGCGTTGTTTTGGGGGGTCGTGACACTCGTCCTGAGTGGACTTGCGATCCCGTGGTTCCTGTGGGGCACCGACAATATCGTTGCCGGCCTGCCAGTGTGGCTGTGGTGGCACGTCGGCTGGATGTTCCTGACGTCGCTCGTCTTCTACACATTCACCAGACACGCGTGGGGTGTCGGCGTCGAGAGGGGTGTCTGAGATGGCGAACGTCGCCCTGCAACTCGGGATCGTCGTCGGCTACTTGCTGCTCGCTCTGGGCGTCGGGTTGGTCGCGTATCGGCTGACCGAGCGCTCGGCGGAGGACTACTACCTGGCGAATCGGACGATCGGAACAGTCGTGCTCCTCTTTACGACCTTCGCGACGCTGCTGTCGGCCTTTACGTTCTTTGGCGGTCCCAATCTGGCGTTCTCGGCCGGGCCGGAATGGATCCTCGTCATGGGGCTGATGGACGGCGTCATCTTCGGGATCCTGTGGTACGTGATGGGGTACAAGCAGTGGCTGATCGGTCGGAAACACGGCTACGTCACGGTCGGTGAGATGCTGGGCGATCGCTTCGACTCCCGGGCTCTGCGTGGACTCGTCGCCGGGATCAGCCTCTTTTGGCTGCTGGAGTACGTCATGCTCCAGCAGGTCGGGGCCGGCCGGGCGCTGGAATCGCTCACTGAAGGGGCGATCCCGTACTGGGCGGGGGCGACCTTGATCACCGCGTTCATGATCGGGTACGTCGTCCTCGCGGGGATGCGCGGCGTCGCCTGGACAGACACGTTACAGGGCGTGTTCATGCTCGTCCTCGTGTGGGTTGCCCTCGCCTGGATCGCCGTCTCGGCGGGTGGCCCCGGCGAGTTGACGGCGGCGATGGGCGAGGCCAACCCCGAGTTCCTCTCGCTTGGCGGCGGGCTGTACTCCCCGCAGTACATGCTCTCGATGGCGATCGCGATCGGCTTCGGCGTCGCGATGTTCCCCCAGATCAACCAGCGCTTTTTCGTCGCCCGGAGCCAGCGCGTCCTCAAACGGTCGCTGGCGCTGTGGCCCCTGCTGGTCATCCTGCTTTTCGTCCCCGCGTTCATCCTCGGGGCGTGGGCGACGGGACTCGGGGTCACGCCCAACGCCCGGGGGAACATTCTCCCGCCGTTGTTGAACGCCTACACGCCGACGTGGTTCGCCGCCCTGGTCGTCGCGGGCGCGATGGCCGCGATGATGTCCTCGAGTGACTCGATGTTGCTGTCGGGATCGTCGTACCTGACGCGGGACCTCTATCGCCCGTTCGTCGATCCGGACGCCAGCGACCGCCGGGAGGATTTCGTCGCCAGGTTGGCAGTCGTCGCCTTCGCGCTGATCGCACTGGCGATGAGCCTCGGGACGAACCTGACGCTGATCGAGATCGGCGCGACGGCGTTCAAGGGCTACGCCCAGCTGACTCTGCCCGTGCTGGTCGCGCTGTACTGGCGCGGGACGACGCGTGCGGGGATGCTCGCGGGCGTCGGTATCAGCCAGGCGTTCTACCTGCTTGCGACGTTCACCGACCCCGTCCCGGCAACCTACGGGGGTTGGCAGGCTGGGCTGATCGGGATGGGAATCGGTCTCGTGGTGACGGTCGGCGTCTCGCTGGTCACCCGTGCCGCACCCGAGGAGAACGCCGATCGGTTCCTCACGCCAGAGAGTACCGACGCTGACTAGGGGCCCTCGCAGCCATCACCGAGTACCAGTGAGGTTCCCAGCGTTTCACCCACCACATTCGTCCAGAACAACCAGCGAGTCGAGGACAGACAGGTCAAAATTCCGGTGAGCTACCGATTTGGGGATCAGATTCTTCAAAAATAGATTCGACGATGTATTCTTCCGACATTCCGCGACGTATGAGACTGGTTTTTTATCAAACCGGCCCGACATAGCGAGTATGCAAACACACATCGTCCCGGTCGGCTTCGATTACGACCGGCTCATCGCGCCGCTGGTCCGGGAGCAACGTACCGTCGATCGTGCGATCCTGCTGGAGGGAGCCATCGGCAACGAGGCCAACGCCGAGTACTCCCGACTCCTGACCAGTCAACTCGAAAAGGACTTCCAGAACCTGCTGGGTTCGAAGACCGAGCGCATTCTCGTCGAGGACGTCTACGATTACGACGCCGCCTTCGAGCAGGGCTTTTCGCTCATCAGCGACGAACTCGACCGGGAGCCCGACGCGGAAGTCTGGCTCAACATCTCCGCGATGCCCCGGACGGTCAGCTTCGCCTTCGCGACGGCCGCCCACTCGATCGCCGTCGAACGTGAGGGGGACCGTCACCGGATCCACACCTACTACACGGCCCCCGAGAAGTACCTCGAAACGGAACTCGCCGAGGAACTCCGCAAGCAGATCGACCTGCTCGAAGACCTCACGGACGATGTCGACGACGATCTCGTCGAGAAGCGCCTGGGAAGCGCACGGGATCTCATCGAGGAGTTCGACGAGCGCGGAACGACGATCGGGGCCAAGGAAATCAACGGCAGCTACATGGTCGAGATCCCCGTCGCTTCCTTCTCGAACGTCAAGCCTTTCGAGGAACTCATCCTCTTCACCCTGGGCGAACACGGCGAATTTGAGTCCGTCTCAGAGCTTGCCCAGGCCCTGGCCGTGGACCTCGGCGAGGAGTACACCGACAGCTTCCGGTCGAAGGTGCTCTACAACGTCGATCGCCTCGGGCCTGGCGGCAAAGGCTACATCGAGCAGGAAGAGCACGGCAAGTCCTACCGGACGCGGCTCTCACGCATCGGTGAACTCTGGGTACGTGCCCACTCAGGGGAACGCCCTGACCGCGCGCCGGCAACCGATTAGGGCGCTAGCGTCTCGGCGAGGTCGCCTCGCTGCTCGTGTTCGGCGAGAATGTCGCTGCCGCCGACGAACTCACCGTCGACGTACGTCTGTGGGATGGTCTCCCAGCCGCTCTGTGCTTCGAGCGCAGCCCGGTACTCCGGGAGGGAATCGAGGACATCGACAGTCTCGAAGTCCTCACAGTGGGCGCGTATCAACCCGACCGCTCGCTGGGAGAAGCCACACTGCGGACGCTGTGGCGTCCCCTTCATGAACAGCACCACATCATTTGCTTCGATCACGCCCTCGACGTGTTCAGTGACAGTTTCGGCGTCAGTGGGAGTCTCAGTTGACATCGTCAGATTCAGCGCATCGGTCCGCCTATGACTTGGGGAACAGTCAAGGCCTGCCTCTTTCTGCGACGTGCTATCAAATACCGTATATTGCTGGCCTGCGGGATGCCTCACTCGGCTTCCTCGGGCGTCCGGGTCGTCACCTTCAGGGCGTGGATCTCGGTCGTCAGGGCGTCCTCAAGCGCGTCATAGACCATCTCGTGTTGCTCGACGAGTGTTTTCCCGGCAAAGGCAGGCGAGACGACGGTGGCTGCAAGATGTTCGGTGTCGTTCGGCCGCGGATGGGTGACAGTCGCAGTCGCATCGGGGATCGCGTCCTCGATACGGCGTTCGACCTCAGCGGGTTCCATATCCGTGCTGGCCGACGGGCGGCCAAAGGGGTTGCGCTCGTGACAATTTGTGGCAGGCTGGCCAGCCCAGGAGGCGACCGTCGGGTCGAACACGAAACACTCAATCCGGATGAACTCACAGGGAAAGATATGTCACGCGTCCCGTCCGGCGTGGGCTCCGGATCGACGAATACGCAGTCTGCTCGTACCCCTCCCGTAGTAGGGGCGGCATAGCCCCACAGCTCCTTCTCACAGTCACGGACGGATCGCACGACGACCACTGACGCCACAAACCATGAGTACGGAACACGATACTGACGACGAGCCGACCGACGAATCGACACCTGACCCCGCACTCGCAGGGGACTACGATCCCCGCGAGACCGAGCCCAGATGGCAGGACTACTGGGTCGACAACGACGTCTTCGCCTACGAGGAAAGCGAGACGCCCGACGCCGACACCCAGTTCACCATCGACACGCCGCCGCCGACCGTCTCGGGCAGCCTCCACATGGGCCACCTCTATCAGTTCACCCTCCAGGACTTCGTCGCCCGGTTCCGGCGGATGACCGACGACACCGTCTACTTCCCCTTTGGCTACGACGACAACGGCATCGCCTCCGAGCGACTCACCGAGCGCGAACTCGGGATCCGCCACAGCGACTTCGAGCGCCGCGATTTCCAGGAGAAGACCCGCGACGTCTGTGCCGACTACGAGGCCGACTTCACCGAGGATGTCCAGTCCCTCGCCATCTCGGTCGACTGGGATAACACGTACAAGACGATCGAACCCCGCGTCCAGCGCATCTCCCAGCTATCGTTCCTGGACCTCTACGAGCAGGGCAAGGAGTACCGCCAGCGCGCGCCGACGATCTGGTGTCCGGACTGTGAGACCGCCATCTCGCAGGTCGAACAGGAGGATACCGAACAACACACCACATTCAACGACATCGAGTTCCCGCTGGTCGAGGACGGGAACGGCGAAGCTGACGACGGCGAGACGCTGACGATCTCGACGACGCGGCCCGAACTCCTGCCGGCCTGTGTCTCGATCTTCGTCCACCCTGATGACGACGCGAACGCTCACCTCGTCGGGGGGACCGCTGAAGTCCCGCTGTTCGGTCAGGAAGTCCCGATCATCGAGGACGAGCGCGTCGACTTAGAGACCGGCAGCGGCGTCGTCATGTGCTGTACCTTCGGCGACCAAACTGACATCGAGTGGTACCAGGCACACGACCTGCCCCTGCGGATCGCCATCGACGAATCGGGAACGATGACCGACCGCGCCGGCGAGTACGAGGGACTGTCGACGACCGAGGCCCGCGAGGCTATCATCGCCGATCTCGACGACGCGGGACACCTCCTGGAGAGTCGGGATCACCACCACTCGGTCCAGGTCCACGAGCGCTGTGAGACCGAAGTCGAGTATCTCGTGACCGAGCAGTGGTACGTCGACATGCTCGACTCCACCGAGGAGTACCTCGAGGCTGGCCGGGAGATGGACTGGTACCCCGAGAAGATGTTCACCCGGTACAAACACTGGATCGAGGGACTCGAATGGGACTGGTGTATCTCCCGCCAGCGTGACTCGGGTATCCCCTTCCCGGTGTGGTACTGCCAAGACTGTGGCGAACCCGTCTTCGCCGACCGCGAAGACCTGCCTGTCGATCCACTCAGTGACGACCCGCCGGTCGATAGCTGTCCGGAATGTGGCGGCTCGGACTTCGAGCCGGAGAGCGACGTCTTCGATACGTGGGCGACCTCCTCGCTGACGCCGCTGATCAACGCCGGGTGGGATTGGCAGCCTGCCGACGAGTCGGCAGAGACAGCCGACTCGGTGGACGCCGGAGAATTCACCTTCGACAACCCGGAGCTCTATCCGATGAACCTCCGGCCACAGGGCCACGACATCATCTCCTTCTGGCTGTTCCACACCGTCGTGAAGTGTTACGAGCACACCGGTGAGATCCCCTTCGATACGGTGATGGTCAACGGGATGGTACTCGACGAGAACCGCGAGGCGATGTCGAAATCGAAGGGCAACGTCGTTTCGCCGGAGGCAGTCCTCGAAGACTTCCCCGTCGACGCCACGCGGTACTGGGCCGCCGGAACCTCGATCGGCGACGACTTCCCGTTCAAGGAAAACGATCTCGAGGCCGGCGAGCGCCTGCTACAGAAACTCTGGAACGCCTCGAAGCTCGTCGATCAGCTCGCACCCGGAAACAATTACGAGGAGCCCGAGGACCTCGCCGCGATCGACGAGTGGTTGCTGGCCAAACTCGACGCAACGGTCGGGAGCCTGACCGAGAAACTCGATACCTACGAGTTCTCGAAGGCCCGCAACGAACTCCGGACGTTCTTCTGGAATACGTTCTGTGACGACTACCTCGAAATCGCGAAACAGCGCAACGACGAGTCGGCGGCTTACACGCTTGTGACTGCCCATAGAACCTTCCTCAAGCTGTTCGCGCCGTTCCTGCCACACGTCGTCGAAGAGATCTGGCAGGCCAAATACGCCGAGCAGGTCGACGCGGCGTCGATCCACACGACCGACTGGCCCGAACCTCGCGGCTACGACGCCGATCTTGCCGCGGGCGAGACGGCGATGGCGACGATCGCCGCGTTGCGGTCGTACAAAACCGACCACGACATGGCGCTGAATGCGGATCTCGACCGCGTCGAAGTCTACGGCGATGTGACCGGTTTCGAATCGGCCATCCAGCAAGTCATGCACGTCGACGAGATCGCGGTCGTCAAGGACGATCCCGAGATCAGTACCGAGATCGCGGATATCGACCTCGATTACGCCACCGTCGGACCGAAGTACGGCGAGAAAGTCGGCGACATCGAAGGCGCCCTCGCGACCGACGAGTACGAACTCGACGGCGAGCAGCTCCGCGCCGGCGACGTGACGCTCGAAGCCAGCGAGTTCGAGGTGCGCGAGGAGCACACCTACGCTGGCGAGGGCGAACTCGTCGAAACCGAGGACGTAGCCATCGTCGTCCAGGCATAGAGACTGGGTGGTTTCGGGGCACACAACGAGGGCCGATTTTTCGATTGTCGGTGTGACCGCTGGACAGTCCGGACGTTTATATCCGAAAGTCAGGCGAATAGGTTCTGTTAGCGACGGAGGGCAACACAAACCTTCCGTCGTCAGTTGGGTGAGCGATGCATATCGAACAAACCTCTCCGATGGCCGGGCGACAGGACCGACGAAAGGACGAATCACGATCGAAGCGAGACTCCCGCCGATGACGGCGACCGCGCTTGCGATACTGCTGGGCGCAGGCTTCGGTCTCATTGTCGGGACCATCGTCGCCGGCACAACGGGAAGCATCGGGTTCGCCAGTCGATACGACAGGGGACATCAGCTGTCGACCGGTGCCGTCGTCGTTGTGGCGGGTTTGCTCGTCGGCGTCCTGTCTCTCCTGATCGTGACCGTCTCGCCGGGGATCGAATTCACTGCGACCGAACAGTACCACCTGTCATTCCCAACAGTTCGGGCGATGGTGGGTTTCGGTGTCGAACACGCGCCGTTTGTAGGCGTATTCGGGGTCGTGTCGACGCTGCTTGGAGTGTACGGGTACAGCCAGGGTGACCGGATCGCCGGCGATATGCCGGCAACCGAGACGTCCCCGGGATACAATCGACGAGCACTAGCTCCGAAGACAGTGGCCTCGGCTGACGCGACCGGAAACATCTCTCTCGACGTGACCCGCGATAACCGGCATGTCGAGAACGGCTACTCACTTTCGCGGGGACAGTGGCATGCCATCGAATCCCGGGCCTGGACAGTCCCGGTCGATCTGCCGATCGTGGAACTCGAATCGAGACTTGCGGCTCGTATTCAAACGACGGTCGGCGTCGATGTCTCCGCCGTTTCGATAGACCAGCAGGGACGAGCAACGGTTACCGCCGAACACTCCTCGAAATCGGTCGGGCCACAGTTGTCCGACGGGCAACGGGCAGTCACGGTGCGGACAGTCGTCCCCGCCGAACTGCAAGCCGGCGATCAGGTCACCCTTGTCAGTGACGCAGACACTGTCGACGGTGTCGTTCTCGGGGTCGGTTCCGCTGGGCATCTGATCGATCCACCAGCGACCCAGCAACCGGAGACGTACCACGCCGGACCGGTGTCGCCGTCCGCTGGCCGGGCTGATCGAAGCGAAACCACCATCGAACAATCGGATCCCGCGACCGGCGAGGACCGTCGGGTTTCGGTTGCCGTCGATGTCGATGACGTCACCACGATCCTGACGTCGACGGGCGTCGATCTGTACGTGAACTCGTGTGATTCGAACGGGGCCCGCGGCGCATTTAGACAGTTGCAGCGCGCCGGACTGATTGTCCAGCACGTGACGGTCGACAAGCGGACCCGGGAACAGCTCGACGACCACGCCGGCGATATCGAGATCCTTGCATATCGTCGCCCGGCGGAATCGGGGGACCCAACTGCCTGGCAGTTCCGAACCGGCGAGCAGTCCGCACGCGTTGACGAATCCGACAGACCGATAGCTGAAAGTGAAGCCGACGGTGTGTCAGATCACTCCGAGAACCCACAACCGTCAGCAGCCGATACGACTGCGGGCGATATCGAGCCATCAATTCCGCCAGGAACGGAGGTATTCGTGATCGGCAACGAACGTGTCCTGGCTCGACTCGCTGATGGCAAACCGGAGCTAGCCACGGGGGAAGCCCAATGACGGTTGCGTTGCTTCCTGTGATCGGCGGTCTGCCGGGAGAACCCGCGCAACTCTCGGCGCTCGTCTCGCCGACCGTGCGCTCCGCAGCGATCAGTCTCGTCGGCTTCGCCGTTCTCGCAGTCCTCACAGCCGGCATCGGAGCGGTCGCCTATCGGCGTCTCACATCGCGACCGATACCTCTCGGCACGGCCATCCTCCTTGGCTGGGTGTCCGTGGCAACCTGGCTTACGGCCCGAATTGCGGCCGGGAGCGCCATCGTGTCCGATCTATCGATCGTTCTCGATGCAACCGGCTATTTTCTGCTCGCGGCGTTCGGCCTGAGTGGCGCTGTGTCGGTCGGCGGCCGACGACTTGGGGATGCCATCGCCGGTGAGGTCACCGAGAGTCCACCCGACGAGCAGTCCGAACAGACGGCAAAGAGACGGCGCTCGGCGAAACAGGCTACAAGCGTTGAGCTGCCTGACAGGATCCGAACTCGATCCGGAAGCGAGCCCGTCGAAGAGGATCTGAAACGCGAACTCGAAGGGGATACGTGGCTGTTTCCGAGTGGACTCCCACCCGCAGCACTCGAATCGCGCTGCCGAGAGCGACTTGAACGGGACTACGGGATAGACCGTGTTGGGATTGAACTGTCCGAAGACGGTGATATACGACAGCTCGCTATCGGGTATGAGCCGTCCGGGTTGAGTGTCACCCTCCCTCCCCGAACAGTCGGTGTCGCGATCCGAAATGCAATGGTTCCGGACGCGGCACCTGGCGATCCGGTCGAGCTATGGACGGCCGACGAGGAACGCGTCGAATTCGCCGGCAGCGCCACACTCCATTCGACACCTACCGATACCGCGACGCTCGTCCTTCCGGAACAGGCAGCCCGGACACTCGGCGATATCGATGGGTACAGCCTCACGACGAAACCGGCAGTCCCAGACGACGTCACTGAGTTCCTGTCCGTCCTGCGGGCCTGTGACCACTCGATTACGATGCTATCGATCAGTTCGGGAGAACCACTGGAGGGCGAATTCGTCGGCTGGGTGGCTGTCGACGTGCTCGCGATTGTCAGGGACAGTACGGTACTCCCATTCCCTGACGAAACCGAAACACTTCGAAGCGGCGACGACATCTACGTCTTCGGCGGCCCGGCCGCGTTCGAATCGCTTGGGACGTTCGAGCGTGAGCGCCGATCGGAACTTCGGGATTGAGACGGCTGTAGTTTATATTCCGAAACGAACCCATAGGCCCCATGCTCGCAGTCGCAGGGACAAAGGGAGGCTGTGGAAAGACCACAACAGCCATCGGCATCGCCGAGGGGTTCGCTCGGGCGGACATCCCGGCAGTCGCCATCGACGCGGATCGACAGCTGCCGAACATCCACGTCATCGGTGGGGTCGACCGGGAGCCGACGTTCGCTTCCCTCGCTGACGGCGACGGACTCTCAACGGTGTCACCGAGTCCCCGGGAACCGACGGCCGGCCTGCTTCCGGCACCGTTACCCACCGAGGACGTCGCGCTCGAATCCGTGCTCGATCGCCTCGCAAACAGCTCGGTTCGGACCGTCGTCGATTGCCCATCGGGTGCTGGCCCGGACGCCGTCGATCCCCTCTCAGCCGCCGACCGTGTCATCGTCGTCACGACGGACACGACCCGAAGTATCGAAGGGGCAAAAGCGACGATCGACATGGCCGACCGTCTCGACGTCCCCGTCGCCGGGATCGTCCTCAATCAGTGTGATCGTGTGTCGCCGTCGCTTGTCGAAGCCATTGACCAGCCGATTCTGGCAGCGATCCCTGACAGGGAATCACCACTCGAACATCCGGAGACGTGCGAGGCCTACGATCGGATCGCATCGGAACTCAGCAACCGATGGGCTGTGACGAACGGGTCACCGGCAGCAGCCGATCGGCTCACGACCGGTATCGAACCACTCGATGCAGCACTCGGCGGTGGCATTCCACACGGCAACGTCGTCGCCGTACTCGCGGAGCCACCGAGCCAATCCGAGCAGCTTCTCTACGCGCTGACGGCCGCCCGCGGCACGTTATATCTCACCGTCGAACGCTCACGGTCGCATATCGAGGAATCGATCGACACAGCCCCTGTCACCGCCGGGAATCCGTCGATTCGACAGCTCGATGCCCCTGCTGTCTTGTCCGAGGCGAACGACTATGTCGAAAGCCTGCCGGATGGTGCCAATCTCGTCATCGACTCGATGGATGCCTTCGAGCGAACCGATCGCGAGCAGTTTCAGGCGTTTATGAACGGACTCGCCGAGCACGTGAGACGGACTGAGTCGATCGCGTTCTTGCATTGCCTCGATAGCGAAAACCCGCCCGATCTCAGACCGCTGACGATCCACTTTGCAGATCTGGTCCTCGAGTTCGAGGCGTCGATGGACGTCACCGGAATCTCCCAGCAGGTGACCGTGCCCAAGGTCCGTGGCGAGCCACTCCCTGCGGAAACGATCGATCTTGATCTCGTCGCCGAATCAGTCCTCCCAACTCGAAGTCCCTCTCACGGGGACTGAATAGGGGGTCGGATCCGGAATCCGGCACATCACTGAACCCACCGGCCGTCGATCCGATGGCGACACTCCGCTAGACTCGCTGCGAGTTCCTCAAATCGTTCGACTGGGAAACTCTCGGGAAACGCATCACGAACGGGCACCCAATCTTCCTGAGCCCTGTGAATAGTCGTCCGCTGGGGGACGTAAGTCACAGGAGCGTTGAATCGTTTCCGGACCTCGGTCCGGCGTCGTTCGTACGTGGATTCGTCGGTCTGATTGAGAACGACGGCAACCACTGGGGTCTCGAGCTTGGCGGCGAGGTCGCGCGTCCGCGCTGCGTTGGCCAGTGCCGCCTCGCTCGGGTTCGTTACGAGCACCACAACGTCCGCACTCGCGATCTCACTGCCGACGTCTCGCGCCAGGCCGGCGGGGCAATCGATGACGACCGGACCAGACATCCGTTCGAGTCTTCCGACGACCGTCTCGAATGCCTGGAGATCAACTGCACGAGCCCCCTGAACAGTTCTCCCACAAGGAAGCAACTCCACGTTCCAGAACTCCTCGACCCCATCCATTGGATCGGCACGGCCAGCAAGCACGTCGTGAAGATCCGGACCGGTGCCACGAGGTAGGTCTGCAGTCGAGAGATCCCCATCGACCACGACGGCATCCAGTTCCGCAGCCAGATTCAGTGCGACCGTCGACTTGCCGACGCCGCCCTTGCCACCAGCGACTGCAACGATCATTGCCGATTTCGGACGATGTCCCTGGGCGGCCGCCACTCGTCAAGGTCACGAAGTACCGCCCCGGCGTCGTTTTCGAAGTCTGCTGGCGTTGCTCTGCGGATATCGACGACGGCTATCGGCGGGTCAGATGGTGTCGTCGGACTCGCAAAGCCAACTCCACGGGACTCTCCGGGCTGTAAAGCCGACTCCCAGCGGTCCCCATCCCATTGGGGCGCAGACACAGTCCCATACTGGGGGTGCCAGGTTGGGCCCGCAAGTTGACTCGCAAGCCGGATTACCTGGGCTGTCCCGCGCGTGTTCGTGACTGTCGCCTGGACGAACGTAACTCCCTGTTCAACCGTCGTGTCGGCGTTCAATTCGACCATGTGTGAGTGAAAGCTCCGGCCGATAACCGGGTCATTGCTGTCTGGCGACCACCAGCCCCCCACCCAGGAGCGCCACCAGTGCGACGGTCACCCCGAAGCCAGGGCCGTTGGTTGTTGTCGTCCCGTCGCCGTCCGGTGGGCCGGCAGTAGTCGCTGCGCCGTTGGAGTCACTGTCGCCACCAGCGGAACCGGTGGCTGTGGTGGTGTGGCTACCGGCATCCGACTGTACGGTTACTGACTCGGTCAGGGAATCGTCGCCGGCTGTGACACCGAATTCGAGCGTTCCGGCAGCGCCTGCGGTCACGTCAATATCGATTTCCTGAGTTTCGCCGGCTTCGAGACTCGTGTTTTCAACCGTCCGCTCGTCGCCAGCAACGTCGAGGCTGACCGCCGTCGACCCACCGATATCACCGGTATTCCGCACGGTGGCAGTCACCGTCATCGTCTCACCCGTATCGACTGTTTTGGGCACGTCCAAACCAGCAACTTCGAACGTCGCTGGGGCGAGAATCGTCGTATTGGCCCGCCGCGTCGTCTCACCGAGCGACACCGCGTGTGTGATGGTGCGACCGGTGGGCTTCGATGCGTTCACGTCGAAGGTCTGGGTCGTTTCACCCGGTTGGACGCGAAGTCGATCCGAAACGATCTGTCCGTCGCCACGGAAAGTGACCGGAACCGAGACGGCAGTATCGGCGGTGTTCTCGAAGATCGCTTTCACGGCGTAGGTACCGCCGGGCGTGACGGTCTTCGGCGCGATGACGTCCCGGAGCCTGACGCTGTCGTTGTCGACGACAGTCAGCTCACCAACATCGTGATCGCCGAGAGTGATATCGTATGAGCCCGCTTGTCCGACGGACCACGAGAACGTCGCTGTTGTCTCGTCGTGGCCGCCGACATGGACGGTATCCGAATGGACCGTCTCACCTTCGACGGTGGTCGAGATCGGCTCACTGCCGGGCATCCCACCGTCGTTTTCGAGCGTGGCTGTGACAGCAGCGGTCGAGTTGGCGAGGATCGCCGACGTGTCGAGTGCCGCGTCGGTCATGGAGATGTCTGCAGGCGTGCGAACGTCGAGCGTCGCCGTGTCGGTTTTGCCGTTGACGGTCACTGAAATGTTGGTTTTGCCCGTCTCGGCCGGGGTAAGGGTTCCATCTTCGATGGTGACGGCGTTGCCGTCGAGATTGTAGTCGGCAGTTGTCGTGGCCGTCGTCGTCGAGCCATCGTAGAGATCCAACCGGACGGTGATGTCGGTCGTGTCCTCGACGCTGACGAGCGAATTCGTCAGCGAGACGTCGACGTCTTTGACGTGCTGTTCGAGAACCGGATAGCTATCTGTCGTCATGAAGTCCGTCCCGACGAACAGATACTCCATGTGCTCTTTCGCGGCTGAGCCAGTCATCTGCTCCGTCGTGAGGCCGGTAACGCTTCCCGGTCCCGCTCCGATTCCTTCTTCGATGCCGCTCTGTTCTTTGTCCCAGTAAACTTCGGAGAGACTTGGTGGAGGATCCGTCACCTCACCGAATACTGCCCCTGTTTCAGTGTCTCCCATGACTGTAGCAGTCGAGAAGGAATTTCGGACCTCTTTTGAACGTCTTCCCGGGATACCAATTAATCCGCCAGACGCTTTTTCTTTTGAGAGGACTTTACCGTGAGAGGCTGACCCAAGAACCATTCCATCCGTAGACAAGAATCCGATGGCTCCTCCAACATATTCAGATCCAGAAACATTTGAAATTGACCTAGAGTTTTCGAAATCACCCTTATACACAGTTCCTACAATTCCACCGACTACTGAATTTCCTCCAATTTGTCCATGAGTTGATGACGATCGTATCTCTCCATTCTCAAGATAGCCCACAATACCACCTACGTGATTTTCTCCTTCAATTTTTATATTGTCCAAATGTATAGAATGGATTTCCGCTCTTTTTGTAGCTCCAAACAATCCAACATAATCTTCTGATATCCGGGTTATCGTTAGTCCCGATATCGTGTGGTTTTGGCCATCGAATGTTCCCTGAAATGGTGAATCTAAATCTGTGCCAATCGGATCGAATCCTTCTCCCTTATTCCATGTAGTTGTTATACTTGCATTAATATCGTTCTGAAGTGTGTAATGTGCATCAAGGTCAGATCTCACCGCCTGTAAATCAGTAATATTGGTTATCTGATACGGATCGTCAACGGTTCCAGCCCCTGTGATCTCTTCAAGAGGCCCAGCCCCCGACCCTACAGCGACCCCACTTGAAATTGTACAAATAACTACAACAATCGCACAAATAGCAATGTAAGATGGTTTTTTCAAGTGGAATGAGTTCATATTCAAATTCATCTATATATAACCATTTCAGAAGGGTTATCAGACGCCTGATAATCGGAATCGGAAGGAGGGATCACCTCAAATTCAAGACTTCCTCGGTTTTGATCGGCTCTAAAATCTATATTGGCCTTATTCGGACTATTACCACCTGAGATTATATCCAATTTGAACGATCCATATGTGGTATTGAGCTTCATTGGTTCTTCAACAAGTGTCAAGCTCCCACTGCGAACAAGCACATGCGCACCCTCAACTGGCTCACCCTCGCTCGTCACGACACTCACGTTCGTGGATTCTCCGACTTCCACCAGTTCGTCACTGAACTCCACGGTCACCGTTTCGTCCTGAAAGCTGTCGTCGAACTGTCCAAGGACGTTCATCATGAGCGAGAGGGCGGCGACGCCGACGACCAGTGCGATAACCAGTCGGATCGGTAGCCCCTCGATCGCCCGTTCGTCCCCCGCAAAATCGTCGTTTCTCCGTCGCATACCATTCGTGGCTGCGCTCTCTCTTATAAACTCCCGGACGCCCGGCCGTTCAAGTGCGATGGCGCGGCCACCGTCGCCATGACCTTCGTCATTGGCCGCGGGGAAGCGACCGACGAAGCACTGCCGAAAATGCGACTCGGTGCCTACAGAGCGCTCGACGGCAGTCACGGGGCCGACCTCTATCTCGATCTGGACGGCCCACACTCGATACTGGTCGTCGGCAAGCGCGGCTACGGGAAGTCATACACGCTTGGCGTCATCGCGGAAGGACTCTCGCGGACGGCTGGCGTCGCACCGACGGTTATCGATCCGATGGGGGTGTTCACCTCCCTGGCGAGCGATTCGAACGGCGACTCGGGCCACGATTCGATTGCCGGGACAGTCATGGACGATCCAGCAGTCGTCCCGGATTCGCTTGATCCTCGGTCGTGGTGTGGGCTTCTGGGTCTCGATCCCGAAAGCGGCGCGGGGAGTCTCGTCTGGCAGGCAGCACAGGAACGCTCGACGCTTGCGGGTATGGCTACCTCCGTCACCGAGCGCGATGCCCCCGCCCGGGACGAACGCGCTGCGGTCAATCATCTCCGACTCGCCGAATCCTGGGGCGTCTTCGACGAAAACGGCATCGACGCCGAGATGCTTTCGAGCGGCGAGATCACCGTCCTCGACGTCTCCGGGCTCGATTCCGCGCCGATGAACGCCGTCTGTCGCGGCGTTGGCGAGGCGCTGTACCGCGCCAGCGTGCGTGACACCATCGGTCGCCTGCCGTGGCTGTTGGTCGACGAGGCACACACGTTCTTCGACGGCGTTGCCCGGAGTGCCCTCGAAACGATACTCACGCGAGGGCGTGCACCCGGCGTGAGCCTCGTCTCGGCGACCCAGCGGCCGAGTGCTGTCCCGGACGTTGGGATCTCTCAGTCGGACGTGCTCGTCTCGCATCGACTGACTGCGGGGGCCGATCTCGATGCGCTCACGCGGGCGCAGCCGACGTATCTGAACGGGTCGCTTTCCGATCGAATGCCGACCGAACCCGGCAATGTCGTCATCATCGACGACGCGACAGAAACGGTCCACGCAGCCCAGGTTCGCGACCGCGAGACGCCACACGGCGGCGACAGCCCGTCTGTGAGCGAAATGGATGTATCGGACGGCAGTCCGTTCGAGAGCAAAACGGCCACGGATTAAATCATGCGGCTGACGCTCGTCCCTCGCGATTCGGCTCCGATGATGAGAGACAGGCCACTAATCTGTCGGTGCAGAGCGGACAAACTGCGTCGGTCAAATCCGCCGCGTTTCTCGACATACCGGTGGGAAGTGTCTCGACAGATGATGAATGAGTGTGAGCGTCCCCAGACGCAATGATCCGATACGTTCTCGCGATAATCCTGACCACTGCACTGCTGGGAATCGGCGTTGCAGGCGTCGATCACGCCGCGACCGTCAGGAGCGAACAGCAGGTCGAAAATCAGATCGCCAAACTGGAAACGGCGGCGATGTCACTCCTCGAAACCGAAGAGCCGACACCACGGGGACAGAAGGGTGCACGACGCATCGTCGAACTCGATCTCCCGTCCGCTGGGTTCGCGTCCAAAACAGTCGACACGTTCCGAATCCGTCCGGATCCACGTGGCGTCTCCATTATCGAATACCGCGTTGGCGAGCAAATGCCACGAACGGAACACGTTGAGGCCACCATCAGGAACACGGACAGCTCGAACGGGATGACAGCGTTCGGTGACCACACAGGAACCGTGACAGTCGCCCTCTCACTTTCGCAAGCAAGCGACAGCCCTGACAACGATCGCGAGGTGTACATCGCCCTTCGTGTGGTGTCGAGAAATGAGTGATGCCAGTGGGGAATCGGCACTGCACCGTCGCGATCGGGACGTGCGGTGCGTGCGTTTATAAAGGAGTGGGCAGCCAGCATCGCCATGCCGGATACGCCCGCTGGATCGTCGGCCACAGCCTTCGCCCGGAAGTTGGGGCTCGAAGCACTACTGGAGGTGATATCTGGAGACGGGGCAGACGCGTGTGACTGCCTGCCGGAACGAGACGGCGACCAGTTGCTCGTCGACGCAAGCGAGTGTGACGGCGATCTCGGGGGATCCCCGAACTGTCGGGAGACCGTCGTCGGAGAGCTCGTGGCCGATCCTGCCAAGGAGATCCTGGTCCGATCGAACGGCTTTCGCTATCGGTATCGACACGACGCGGCGGCGTTACTATCGGCTGCTGGTCGGTTTATCGGCCTGCTTGGCGACCGGGAGAACGCCGTCGAACAGCGGGTCGTGACTGAGCCGCTCGCGGTCGCTAGCGAGCTCCGTGAGCGAGTCGATCCGATCGCGGACATCGGCGTCGAATCCGGACTGCTGGAAACGGCCGCCCGAATCGACGACGTACCCGACGTGCTGACGCCGGAACTCGGTCTCACGATCGGCCATTACTTCGTCGACAAATCGATCGACGAGGATTCCCGACTCAAGGCGGTCGTCTCCCTCGATACCGGCAGTGAAGCGCGGATATATACTCGTTCTGACGGCGTCCCTCTGTACGCGGTCGATCCGGTCGACCTCAAGCTGTCTGCGTCAGAGAGAGGGATTCTGCTGGATGGATACGAGCGGATCGCAAACGGCGAGATAGCCGGTGAGAGAGCCGCCACTCACGCGATCGAAGAGGCAAGCGACGGCGCAGTCGATCCGATGGTGGCGTCGATCCTTCGGAAACACACACAGGGGTACGGGATTCTCGAAGACCTCTTCGCCGACCCGGAAATTACCGACGTATACGTCACCGCACCGGTATCGCGGAATCCGCTCAGAGTGGTTCGCGGTGGCGAATCGATGTCGACGAACGTCTTTTTGAGCATCGACGGTGCACACGCCATCGCATCACGGATCAGACGAACGAGTGGGCGGGCGTTCTCGCGTGCGACGCCAACGGTCGATGCGAAAGCGACACTCGACAGTGAAACGGACGTGCGGGTGGCCGGGGTGACCAAACCGGTCTCCGACGGGATCGCGTTCGCGTTCAGACAGCAGGCCGCGGACCAGTTCACCCTACCGAAACTCGTCCGGAACGGCACACTCTCTCCGGACGTCGCCGGGTTCCTGTCGGTCGCGGTCGAATCGAGTGCCGCAACACTCATCGCCGGCACGCGCGGGGCCGGAAAGACCACGCTCCTTGGCACATTGCTGTATGAACTCACAGCAGACACGCGAACTGTCGTAATCGAGGACACCCCGGAGTTACCGATCGAATCGTTACAATCCGTCGGACGGGACGTCCAGGCACTCCGAACGGGCACCGGCCACGGCCCGGAAGTGACGCCAGCCGAGGCCCTTCGGACGGCTCTGCGACTCGGAGATGGCGCGCTCGTGGTGGGCGAAATTCGCGGTGAGGAGGCCCAGGTGCTGTATGAAGCGATGCGGATCGGGGCAAATGCCAACGCCGTTCTCGGGACGATCCATGGCGACGGGGCGGACGACGTCTACGAGCGGGTCGTCTCGGATCTCGGTGTCGAACCCTCATCGTTCGCGGTTACCGATCTGGTAGTCACGACTCAGGCTACACCGACGCCACAGGGGCGTGATCGTCGCGTCTCCCGAATCGAGGAGGTGATATACGATGGCAGTGACGTGTGGTTCGAGCCGCTCTACGAGAGCGACGGCACCGCCGCACGACCGACTGGTCGGATCGAGCAGGGCGAGAGTCGATTTATCCATCAGTTGTCCGGCCCCGAGGAGGCCTACGCCGACGTCAGGGAATCGATCGCCGAGCGCGCCGACCGGTTGGGACGGCTCGCAGGGGACGGCCGAACCAAACCGACAGAGGTCGCCGGCGCGTACGCCGACCGCATCCGAGCCGACTGATGTCAGTTGGATCCATGCTGCTGGTTGGTCTCGCACAGCTGTATCCCGTCGACGTCGATGTGAGTGCCGAACTCGCCGATTCGGTGACGTTTCTGGATTCGACCCATGCGCCGGAAACCTACGTCAGAGCCGGGTTCGGTGCCGGCATCGTCGGTGCAGTGGCACCGGTTACCCTCGTACTCTGGCTGCCATGGTATGGCGCCACGTTCGCCTCGCTAATCTGCTCGCTGTCGGCGATACATGTGATACAGACGCTTCCACACGTACAGGCAGCGTTCAAACGGACCGAAGCGCTCGGCGACGCACCGAATCTGATCGGCCGGGCTGTCCTGCGAATGCAGATCGAACCCGCGACCGAATCCGCCGTCAGATTCGCTGCTGACACTGGATCGAGTTCGCTCGCGGCGAATCTGTCGACACATATCGACGCTGCCGTCGGCACACCACGAACTGGGCTGTTATCGTTCGCGGAAGAATGGGCCGACCGCTTTCCCGCGATGCGACGGTCGGCGTACTTGCTCGCAAGTGCACAGCAGGCCCCGGACGGTGAGCGAGCCCGGACGCTCGATCGGTCGCTCGCAGCCGTTCTGGATGGGACGCGTGATCGGATGGCTGAGTTCACGAACGCCATCCGTGGGCCGACGACGATGCTGTATGCCTTTGGCGTGATGGTGCCCCTCGCCCTTGTCGCGCTTGTCCCTGCCGTCGGGTTCGTCGGCTACGATATCAGCATCTGGTATCTCGTCGTGGGGTACGACATCGTCCTGCCGATTGGGCTTGCCGGGGCGAGTCTCTGGCTGCTCAAACGACGCCCGATCGCGTTTCCGCCGCCGAAGGTAACGCGTTCCCATCCGGACGTTCCCGCGCGGTTGCTCCCGACGCTTTTGTGGGGAATCATCGGCGTCATCGCCGGGTACACACTCGTGACGGTGCTGGGCGTGACACACCTGGCTCCAGTGACAGCTGCCGGACTCGGCATCGGAGCCATGTTGATCGCCTACGTCCGTCCGATCCTCCACGTCCGGACGCACGTTCGGGAGATCGAGTCAAATCTCACTGACGCACTCTATCTCACGGGACGGCTTGTCGACGACGGCAAATCCGTCGAGACGGCGATCCAGCGGGCTGGCGATCAGGTCCCGGCAGCGACGGGCGAGCTGTTCGAGCGAGCAGCCGGGCTTCAACGCCGGCTACACCTGAGCGTCCAAGAGGCCTTCCTCGGGGAGTACGGGGTCGTGAAAGACGTACCCAGCCCGCGGGTCCGGGCGACCGTCGAACTACTCGCCATCGCGGCCGAGCAGGGCGCACCGGCCGGCCGGGCGATCGTCTCGATGGCCGATCACCTCGACGAACTCAGGGACGTCGAGGCACAGACGCGGCGACAGCTGTCGACGATCACGGATACGATCGACAATACAGCCACCTTTTTTGGACCGATGGTCGCCGGAGCAACGGTCGGGCTCGCTGGCGGCCTTTCAAACGATGGAACGGCAGTGCTTGCGGAGGCAACGACGTTGCCGACCGATCAGCTCGGCCTCGTGATCGGCGGCTACGTCATCTCGCTGTCGTTCATTCTGGTACCGCTCTCGGTCGCCCTCGAAGACGGTCTCGACAGGCCACTCGTCGGGTACCGGGTCGGTCGGTCACTCCTCGGGGCCGTTCCGATCTACGTCATCACCGTGGTGGTCGTCGGCCTGACATTCTGAGTGTCTGCATCTCCGAGTTTAAGTACGATACCCGGGCCAGGGGGTGCAAGCGCATATGCAAGAGGACGAATCGCCGACCCGCGGACAGACCGAACCGCTGGCAGCACTCGCGGCAGTCGCACTCGTGTGTACGGCGATCACCCTGTATACCGGGTTGTATGGCGAGCTCTTCGACGGGGTCGGTCAGGACCGATCACTCGGTGAGGTCACGACCGAGCGGGTCTGGGAGGCGATCGGGGAGAACGCCATCTACGATAGTGACGACGATCTACCGACCCTGATCGAAGCCTCAACAGTCCCGCAGGGTGCGACCGTGAAAGTCACGGTAACGCACGTCGGCGACGGGGGGCGGATCGAAACAGCCGGGACAGCGACGTTCGACGCCCAGGGTGACGTGATCCGGACGGACCCGCCGACTGCCGCCGAGCGATACAACCGCTCAGTCCCGGTCCGAATCTCGCCGGGCGATGTCCAGCCGGGGACGCTCACGGTGGTGGTCTGGTCGTGATCGAGACGGACCGGGGGGTCAGTACTGTCGCTGACGTGACGCTCGCGATCCTGTTGGTCGTCGCTGCGATGGGCGTTCTCGTGACGGTCGTCGAACGCGAGGAAGCCGGCCACGACCCGATGACGGCGGAGTACACGGCCGAAACGATCGCGTCCGGGACGATGAACGTCACCTACGATGTCCGAGCGGCACTCGAAGCATACGACCGTCCGGGCGCGACCCACGACGGGACGGACTACACCGACGAAGAGCTCCGCCGGCTCGCACACCGGCCAATGGTTGCTCACGCTGCAGCAGCCGCCGTGTTGAATCTCGAATTCGATCTCGAAAGGCTTCGAGGGGAAGCCGATCATGGGTCCGTCGAACTGTCCACGGAAGCCGCCGCATACGAACGCGCTGTCGATGAAGCATTCCAGACGCGCCTCGTCGAATCGAGTTTCGACACGCAGGTGATCGCCGTCTGGGAGCCACTCGACGGTGGACCACTGCGCGGGACGGCCGAGTTTGGCCAGCGCCCACCTCCACAGGCCGACGTAAGTGCCACGACCATCACCGTCCCGGTCGACATGCCGTCGATCCGGGAGCAGACAATCGATCGAGTCGACGATCCGGACGATTTCGACGTCGTCGCGACCGCCCTCGCCCGGTCGCTGGTCGAGGGATATCTGCCGGCCCGACGATCACAGCGAGCACTCGAAAGCAACGGCGTCGCCCGCGACCTGACGGCGTATCGATACCAGCGGTTTGCACAGGTTCTGGAGACTGAGACAAACGACGTCGAATCGACCGTCGCCCCCGCGCTTTCGCGGCGGACTGCCAACGCGACGAAAGCAAACGCGGCGTTGACCCGGGCCTTGGCGGCCCAGCTCGAAGCCTATCTCGAACCCGACGATTCCATCCGGCCGGCCGCCGGGCCGCTCGGGAACGCAACAACCGCGGCCGAGCGCATCTCGACCGGGGCAGTGCGTGTTACGGTGAGAACATGGCAGTGAGAGACAACACCAGCAGTCCAAGGGCGCGTCGACAGGCAACTGCGACTCCCCACAGACAACTGGGGAACGATACTCGTGGACGGGTGCCGTTCGCGATCATCGGCGTCCTGCTATTGCTCACGAGCGTCACGTTCGTTGGCCACACCCTGACGCGATCGACAGTAACTCCGAACGTCGACGCGAGCGTCGCCATCTCCCAGACGGAGGGCGTCACCCAGTCAGCGATCCGGACCGGCGCACAGCATGGGATCGAAACCGCCGCGTCCCAACCGTTGACCGAGACGAGCGATACCAGGTGGGGAGCGGTCCTCAATGCGAGCGACCCGGACACCGCCAGGGAGTCACCGGACAAACTGGTCGACGAGTCCCTGGCATCCGGGACGTTCCGGAACTATCTCCGGGCGATGATCTATCTCGAAGTCCGATCGTCGCTGGAACGTGCTGGACAGCGGGTTGGCGACGTCCGGACGAATGTCTCGGTACCGAACGTGGGGAGTCCCGCTGCACTCCGGGCAGCGATCGATCGAGTCTCGCTTGGGGAGCCGGCCGAAGGCGTTCTCGAAGTAACGATCGAGAACGTGACAATCACCGCTCGGTCCGAGGGCCGGGTGATCGACGACCGCGAGACGGCGATCTCAGTGTCGATCGCAACGCCGATCATGCAACTACATCAGCGTGTCGAACGGTTCGAACGTGCCCTCGATGCTGGCGTGACCGAACGCGGGTTTTCACAGCGGTTCAACGCGCGGATCTACGCACTGGGCTGGGCACGGGGATACGCCCAGAACTACCAGGCACCGATCGCTCAGGTCCTCGCCAACAGACACATCGAACCCGCCGCAAACGACGCCGTCTACCGGACCCAAAAAGACGTCTTCGGCGCGGCCGACCCGGAGCTACAGGACGCCAACAGACTCGGCTGGACCTGTATGGCATTGAAAGACGGCGGGGCGATGTTCGACGAATACATGGGATCGAACGACGTCAGCTACCGGAACAGCACCTATACCGGTGACGAACTGGTTTTCGATCGTTCGAACGGATCGGATCTCTCGGCCAGCGTCCCGACTGACGGCAAAGGTGTTGCAGACACACTTTGTTCAGGGGCGGAACTGGCGCTCGGCGATCAGGTGACCGGTGAGCTACCGGAAGCTCCGGGAACTCGTGACCTCCTCGGGGACGCGCCAGGGATGAACGCGACCGATACCATCGGCGTCAACCAGACTGCCTATGTGCCCCTTGCCAGGATGGCATCCGCGGATAGTACGCATTCCATCGACAGTGCCATCGACCGGATCTATACGATCGATGGCCGGGCGCATACTCGAAGCACAGTCGTCGATCCGCTTGCCCTCTCCGGGAGCGCCACGTGCAACAACTCGGCCCACGCAGATGGAACGTACACGGTTACCGATCGGATATCAGTCGATGGCGAATCGATAGCAGAAGCTACCCCACAGGAAGAGTACTACGAGGCGACGTCGACTGTCGAAGCGAGGGTGACGAAGTACAAAAAATGTCATCCAGAGCCTGAGAACCCGATGATAGCCACTGATACCATGGAGCTGGAGGTCACAACGACGTTCGGGGAAGCCGATGCGAATCCGGCCGCCGAGATCGACGCGATACACTCGGTTCCGATCGGCGAGAACAAGTACAATCGAGGGAGTCGGATCGCCGGATTGCCGAGTGATTTCAGGAACTACGCCGGTGGGGGCAAAAAGGTGACAGCGTCGTTGCTCGGTGCTGATATCAGCCCGCACGCACACGCATCGTGGGTCGAATCAGCGGTACCGAACCGGATCGAGAGTGTAGCGGACGTTACTGCAGGGATCGACGCCGAGTTGAACGTCCAGAAACGAGTAACACTCGATCACGAGAAGTTTCTCGACGCGAAACTCGCTGCAGCGATCGCTTCCGATCTCGCCGAGATGCAGCGGGACGCCGCGGCCATCACACACGAGTATTCACGGACGGACTTGCTCAAACGCGGTGAGCAAAGTCCGTTCACCCGCCTCATCGAAAAGACAGAGACAACACTGAGCGAGCAATACCTCGACAGAACGAAACCCTACGATAGCGTGGGCCAGAAAGCCATCTACGAGGCGCGATACGCCTATCTTCAGGCGTTGCTTGCGGAACTCGAAACGGTCGAGGACGGCCACGAAAGCGCAGTTGAGGGAATCGACGACAAGTTCGAAGCGGTCGATTTGAGCCTGGACAAAGCGCTGACCTTTCTACAGGCAGGAATCGCAGCCAAAGAACCCGATCCAGTCCCACTCGATTCATCGAATCTGACCGGGACCATCTCCTACGAGGTCACGGGCGCGCCGACCTATCTCGTCGCGGCAAATCTCACCAAACGGGATGTCCCGGCGATCGAGGCAAACACCACGTTCACACCACTTGCAATGCGAAACGAGGAGCTATTCGATTCCCCGCTCGACGACATCGTCGACGGCACTGTCGGGGCCGTGCTGAACGCGATCAACCTGGGGGGACCGGACGCGACAGTCCCCATCAAGACGGCTGGGGATATACTCATGGCCGGGAATCTCGCAGAAGCCGCCGGCGATAATCCGATCACGAACAGGAGTTTCGAGCGGTCCCTGGACGCCTTCGAAGATAGCGTCAGCGAGTCGGTCAAGACGGTTAGCGAAACTGTCGCTGAGGACACGGTCCGCCAGTTGTATCCCACAGAAGCCGCAGCCTGCGTCGTGGGTGAGAATACGCGTGGCCGGAGAGTCGCGTGTTCGAGCCAGTATAGCGAGTCGCTGCTCGAGACGATCAGGACTGCTCACGCGAAGATCAAACGGAGCACAGACACGGCCCTGGACAGCTACGACACGACGGCCCAACGAGCGGTCGCGATCGGCAACGGCACGGCCACAGAACGGATCGTTACAACGGTCACGCAAACCATCGATTCGGACGCCTATCGCCATCCGGCATTCACCGAGTCGTACGATGACGGACAATGGCGTCTGCTGGTCGAATCAGCGCTTCGCCCGGCGATCGAGAACGCCAGTGCGATCGAAGTTGACGTCGGGAAGAACAAAAACGTCGAAATCATCGAGGAGACGGTCAAGTCGAAGATCGGGGATGTCGCGTCGGAGGCTATCAAAAAACGGCTCGGCGATGTCGCGAAAAAGGCCAGCAAGCGGGTGAGCGACAAGATGGAGCAGTGGGCCGGATCGTGGTCGAAAAAGGCGAAGCGACCGGCCAGAATCGCAGCGGGGCTGCCGCTGCTGCCGGTTCCCACTCACTGGTACGCGACGATGAACGCCTGGGACGTCACCGTCGCCGGCGAGTACGCACGCTTCGAAGTGACAGCGAACGTCGGGTCGCCAACGGAGACGACCGCGACGACGTACGTCCGTGAGAACCGGACCGTTACCGCCGACATCGCGGGTGAGTCACGCAGACTCGGCAGCGTCGAACCGATCAACTTCACTGGCCGCTCCGTCCTTATCGTCATCACGCCGACCGGCGTCGGTGTCGGTGATACCGACGGTGAGAACCCCGAGTGCTCGCCGACGTATCCGGAAGTGGGCGTCGTCGATCCGGAGGCCATGTCGTGTGCTCGATTCGGCCTGGGTGGTGGATGAAATCACATGGACTTCGAAGCACCAGTCGACGCGTGGTATGTCTGGATCGGCGTCGCCGTCGTGAGCGTGACGCTGGTTGGGTTCGTGCTTGGATTGCCGTCCCAGCCGCCGCCGGACGCAACGAAAGCCGTCAATACGATCGATCGAGTGGCTGGGTCAACCCAGGAATCAGCAGCGAGCTACTCACACGACGCCGCCGAAATCAGGATCGATACCCGGCGAGTTGCAATGCGAAACGACGGTGGCACCACCCGTGAGTCCGTCGCCTTTGGCTCACTCACACCAGTGAAAGCAGTCGAAAACGCCACTATGCGGGAGTCATTCGACAGAATCGTTCACGGTCAGCGGCCGGAATCCGTCATCGCGGAATACAGCTTCAACACGACGGCATTGCTCTCGAAAGCCGAGCGGACGCGCAAGCGGATCGACACCAACGGTGTCGAGTGGCGGCGGACCGACGGCGAGCTCGTCGTTCGTCGGATCGAGATCGACGGGACATCACTCGTGCTCATAGACGCATGAACGACAACCGAACTGCAGAGATCAGGGACGGACAGGGGACGACGACCAGCAGGGACATGGTGAATATATGAAAATTAACACGACAGTTAGCGAGGAAGTGGGAGGGGAACCGCTCAGAGCCGACAGTGGGGGGGACGAACAGCCGTGACTGATATCGACAGCCTCGAACAGCGGCTCGCAGCCATCGAGCGGACCGTCGTCGACGGAGACCACGATGGGACAGTGCTCAATGCGGATGCGATATCGAAGGTGGACATCGAACAGCTCGAATCCAGACTCGACGCACTCGATGCACGGGTCGCCGACCTCGAATCGACCGTTCAATCGATCGATGGCTACGTTTCGAACGTTGAATCGGTGAACGAGGACGTCGAACGACGGGCGGACTCGGCGATCGCGACGGTTGATCGACTCGAACACCGGCTCGAAGAAGTCGAAGAGATGGCGACCGAGACGGCAGAGCGCCTCACGGAAATTCAACGGCACGGAGGGGAAAACGACAGTCCGGAGGCCGACAGAGAAGCTAGCAATCTGTCCGACCAGACAGCCCGGAACACCGCCAGCGCAGAGACAGCCACCGCAGAGACAACAAGTCAAGAGGCAAACCCCATTCGTGAATTTGTAGGATCGATCCGGCGGGGAGTCACATCGATCCGGGACAGGCTCACGTAGCTGCGTGGGAATCTACACGCTTCGATAGAACAGTCCCCGTTATGTCTGGGCTCGATACGTCCCAAGCGCCAGCACGATCGCTGCAACCGTGAGAAAGACCGCGGCGGCGGCCGCCAGATCGTGGGCACCGACAGTATGGTCGAACGCGCCGTCGACGTACGGCTCAGCACGAAGCACGGTGTGATGGGGCCCGTCCAGTATCGGCCAGAAGTAATCGACCAGATCGTTGAATCCGTACCAGGCGGTGGCTATAGCGATCGCCGGCAGCGTGAACTGCGCGTAGCGATGAATCAGGAATGCCTCAACAGCCATCGCAAGGTGGCTCGTGATCAAAAAGACGTACAGCCAGGTGGCGATTCCCTCGGAACCGTTGACGAACAGTTGCACGAACGGCGTCCAGAACCCCAGCTTGATACAGCCAAAGAAGGCGAGCACGTGCAGCCAGTTGGCCTGGAGATCCAGCCGCCAGGCGATCAGCGAGAGGGCGATGAGCAGGGTTGCGAGTGGGCTATCAGGGATCAGCGGCCAGGCCGAGAGGGGGGCAGCGCCAAGTTGCCCCTCGAGTATGGGCGGCTCGACGTTGAGTGGCCGTCCGGCATAATACCAGAACCCGAAGACCGTCCCGACGAGGTTGACGATCGCAATCGGCCACGCGAGCCGGAGGCCGATGTCTTCGAGCCAGGTGGGAAGCGGTGCGATGAAGCGTGACCGCTTGTGGGTCGGCGGAAGTTCGACGTCAAAGAAAACTCGGAGAGTCCGTTCGAGGCGACGACCGACACCTGCCATAAACGGCTGGACGGAAGCCGCGCTCAAAACGATAGCGGTCGCGGGACCGTCTCTCGGGCAGCGTCGAGACGCCGCTGTGAGTCACTCACGCCATTCGTGGCCACAGGACTGACACTCGAAGTAGCGCCAGTCGGTGCCACCGGGAACGATGTCGGTTCGGACGCGATCACGGTCGTCGCTGCCACATGCCGGACAGCACCGGAGTTGGGATGTTTTCGTCGACATTGACATATCCTTCGACACGATCATTAAAAATTGTTAGAGAAGCGGCAATCCGCGCACCGTACGTTTTTCCGGGCAGGTGACGGACCAGGAACATGGACGAGATCCGGGAACTCGATGGGACGACGATCGAGCGTATCGCAGCGGGAGAGGTGGTCGAGCGCCCGGCCTCGGTCGTCAAGGAACTGGTCGAGAACAGCCTCGACGCCGACGCTTCCCGGCTTCGAGTCGCCGTCGAAGCCGGTGGGACTGAATCGATCCGGGTCAGCGACGACGGCGTCGGCATGACTGAAGACGACGTGCGTTCGGCGGTCCGTGAACACACGACGAGCAAGATCCAGGACATCAGTGATCTGGAATCCGGTGTGGGGACACTCGGATTCCGGGGTGAGGCGCTGCACGCGATCGGTGCGGTATCACGAATGACGATCACGACACGCCCTCGCGGTGGCGATCGCGGGACCCGACTCCGCGTCGAGGGTGGCGACGTGACGGCCGTTGGGGCCGCGGGCTGTCCCGAGGGAACGACCGTCGAGATCGAGGACCTCTTTTATAATGTCCCGGCCCGCCGGAAGTATCTCAGTCGGGACGCGACCGAATTCGACCACGTCAACACGGTCGTGACCAATTACGCACTGGCCAACCCCGACGTCTCCGTCGCGCTGGAACACGACGGCAGGGAGACCTTCGCCACCACGGGACAGGACTCGCTTCGCGAGACGGTCATGGCCGTCTACGGCCGCGACGTGGCTGAAGCGATGATCGACGTCGACCCCGGTGAATTGCCAGATGGACCACTCGACGGCATCGACGGACTGGTGAGCCACCCCGAGACCAATCGGGCGGACCGTGCGTACGTCGCAACCTTCGTCAACGGTCGGTACGTCCGCTCGAACGCGGCACGCAACGCTATCGTCGAAGCCTACGGCAATCAGCTCGCTCCCGATCGCTATCCCTTCGCTGTACTTGATCTGTCACTGCCCGCGGAGACGGTCGACGTCAACGTTCACCCCCGGAAGATGGAGGTCCGGTTCGCCGACGAAGCGGGACTTCGCGAGCAAGTGCGGACGGCCGTCGAGGAAACGCTGCTGGCGGAAGGACTGGTCCGCTCGAGCGCGCCCCGGGGGCAGTCGGCCCCTGAGCAGACTGAGATCGATCCCACGGCGTCGGCAACCCCCACCAGTTCGCCCGACGATGTGAATGATGACCAAAGCGAGCCCGCAGCGACCAGTCCTGCTGAGGAGGATCCGGCCCGGTCGACCCCCGGGCAGTCGACTGATTCGGCTGGAGGCGCAGACGAATCAAGAGAGAAGCGGACTACGGATCGCCGCCCGTCCACGGGGACAACGCCCAGTAGCAGCGACACTGCCGAACACGCATCCGATTGTGACACCGCGACAAGCGCACAGACGAGCGATCCGACAGCGGACACCCGGCCACCGACATCAGCCGGTCGGACCTCATCTCCCGAAGCCGGGGCGTTCCCGAACGGCGCGACAGAGGTGTCGAAAACAATCAACAGCGGTGCACAGACCCGTCTCCAGGCTGGCGAACAGCCCCTCGATCGGGAGTTCGAGTCACTCCCGTCGATGCGAATTCTCGGCCAGTTACACGGGACGTACGTGATTGCCGAGACCGATACTGGCCTTGTGTTGATCGATCAGCACGCGGCCGACGAGCGGATCAACTACGAGCGCCTCCGGGAAGCGTTCACTGGGGAAACAACGACCCAGGCGCTTGCCGAACCGGTCGAAATCGATCTCACCGCGCGAGAGTCGGCCCTGTTTGCGGATTTCGAGCCGGCGCTCGCGCGACTCGGGTTCAGCGCCGAACGGATCGACGATCGGACTGTCGCCGTCACGGCCGTCCCCGCACTGGTTGCCGAGACTGCCGACCCCGAACTGCTTCGGGACGTGCTCTCGTCGTTCGTCGACACCGACGGTGATCCGGCGGCAACCGTCGAGGCGGCGGCGGACGAGGTCCTCGCTGATCTCGCCTGCTATCCGTCGATCACTGGCAACACGTCGTTGACCGAGGGATCGATCGTCGACCTCGTCGACCGCCTCGATGCATGTGAGAACCCGTATGCGTGCCCACACGGTCGCCCAGTCATTGTCGAGATCGACGCCGACGAACTCGCCGAACGCTTCGAGCGGGACTACCCCGGGCATACGACCAGGCGCCTGGATTGAACGACAGAACGGGAGATTGGATTCGGGTATCCGCCGGGGGCGGCCCCGTAATTTCGTCCGGCCGTCCCGTCGGAAAATGTGCTCGCCGTCTGAAAACAATTAAGCATGATGCCTCGGATGACTACGTTATGTCTACTCTCATCACGGTCGGTGAAACGCCACTCAGACTGAGTCCGCCCGGAAACCGCCGATTCGTCGGCAGTGAGACGGCCCGGATGACTGCGACAGGGACCGAAAGCAACGTGGCGATCGCGGCTGCCGCGCTGGATGCGGACGCAACCTGGGCGTCGAAGCTGCCGGCGACCCAACTTGGCAAACGCATCGTCAGCGAACTCAGGGAATACGGCATCGAAACTGACGTCTCCTGGACTGATGAGGGGCGTGTCGGACTCGAATTTCGACAGCCGGGTGTCCCGCCGAGAGATCCCGTGATCATTCACGATCGTGCGGGGGCAACGGCCGAATCGATGACGCCGTCGGACATTCCGATGGACGCTGTCGAGACGGCCGAAGGCGTCTTCGCATCCGGGAGTACGGCAGCACTGTCTGAGACGGCAGCAGAGACGATCTCAGCCGTTCTCCGGGCCGGTGGCAACGGCGATGATCTGGCGGTCTTCGAACTCGACTATCGGCCGCGTCTCTGGTCGCCGGAGGCGGCCAACGACGGGCTGACGCCGTTGCTGGAGCACGTCGACGTCTTGATCGCCACAGAGGACGAGTTGCGGACCGTCTTCGGACGGACCGGTGACCCGCGCGAGATAGCCCATGGAATCGCTTCAGAGTGGGACCTCGACATGCTCGCGATGACGCGGGGCGAATACGGTGCACTCGTCATCGACGACAGCGTCGTCCACGAAACCGAGAGCGTCGAGGCGGAGACCGTCGATGCCGCCGGGCAACACGACGCCTTCAGTGGGGCGTTCGTCCAGCGGCTTCTCGACGGCGATCGTCCGGACGAAGCACTCGCCTATGGCGTCGCCGCAGCCACATTGACCCGGACGACCCCGGGACCGATCCCCGCGTTCGACCGAGCGGACGTCGAAGGTGTCGTGGAACAACTGCAATAGGCGGTTCCCATTGAGGGGTCGACTGGCCGATCAACGTGAGAGGAGTGCGCGCAACTGGGCACGCGAGAACAGCGAGGATGGCTCGTCCATGTGAACGCCGATTTCGCCGGCGAAAAGTCCGAGTCCGACACGCTGAATCGGTCTCGGCAGTGAGTAGCCACGACGGACCCAGGTTCCGAGGCGGATTTCCCGGCCCAGATCCCGCCGCCAGGCGCGTTCGTAGTCAGCCAGCGTGGCGGGATCGGCTGGATCTATCTCACGTGCGGCGTGATCGGCAGCCGTCATCCCGTAGCGGATCCCGCCGCCGGTGAACGGTTTGGTCTGGGCGGCCGCATCGCCGAGCAGAAACGCCCGATCGCTCGTGACTGACTCCGGCGAGCCGATCGGGATCAGTCCGGAACACCGGCGATCCGTCTTTACGCCGTAAGAATCGGTAAAGGTCTCAAAGCGCTCGCCTGCGGCTTCGCCCGGCGGCACCGCAAGCCCGTACTCGACGCCGGCGTCGCCACGGGGGATCCGCCAGGCGAAAAACCGAGGGACAGTCAGGTGGACGTCGACGAAGTCGCCGTCGTCGGAATCGGCGTCGAATCCCAGGACCCCGTGGAGAAGTTCGGCAGGGTCCGGGAGAGAGACGGCGTCCCGAACCCGGGACTGTGGGCCGTCACAGCCCGCAACCATCCGAGCGCGATGGGTTTCGACGCCATCCGGGCCGGAAACCGTCACGACGATGCAGTCCTCGCGTTCCTCGACGTCGGTGACCGTGTGTTCGTCCCTGACCTCCGCGCCAGCCTCGCTTGCAGCGCGGGCGAGCACCTTGTCCAGTTCGACGCGATCGATGACGTGTGAAATGACGGCATCCTTATAAAACGGGTACGCACGGCTGTCCGGGCCGCCGAGATGAAAGCGCGCGCCGTGTATCTCGTTTTGATGCAGCTGATCGCGGTCCTCGGGCGGCACGAACTCCAGGACGTCCGTACTGACGTGGCCCGAACAGGCCAGTGGCTCGCCGATTTCGCCCTGTTCGAAGACCAGGACATCGTGTCCATCACTGGCAGCCTGGCGGGCATAGCGACTGCCTGCAGGTCCGGCCCCGACCACGATCACGTCACGCATATACTGGCGAAACAGGTCGATGCCTATAGGTCTTGACGGTCCGGCGCGTTTCGAACCTTCTCCGCCAGGCAAACTTACAAACGGGATGGACGCGAATCGAGGACTATGGCAGCCACGATCGACTCCGAGAAGGGCTTCGGGCTGACGATTCTCTTCGGCGTCCTCGCACTCGTCGGGGCGCTGGTTATGCTTCTGGGCGCAGCCGATAATCTGGTCGCCGCAACGGGTTTTGCCGTCGCGGTCGGTGCCGGATCGGCGGCCGTCGCCGCCCGTCACACCTTCGCGTGAACAAACGGCTTTTATCGCTACAGCCGTACTTTAGAGTATGGTCGAGTTGAGCGAGGAGGAACGGCGCATCCTGGAGTACCTGCGCACGCAGGTCGCCAGCGGTGACAGTTACTTCCGCGCGAAGAACATCGCCGAGAGCATCGGGCTCTCGGCCAAGCAGGTCGGCGTTCGGCTCCCACATCTCGCCGAGAAGGCCGACGAAGTCGACATCGAGAAGTGGGGGCGAGCGCGTTCGACAACCTGGCGAGTCACTCGAAGCTAACGGCGGATTTTTTGGCATCCCGCCCCAGGGATCGGTATGTCGATCCGTCTGGAGCAGGTGATCGAAGTGTCAGCGACGCCAGAGGAAGTGTGGCGGTTTATCGCTGATCCGGAGCAACGGGCCAAATACATCAGCGTCGTCGAGGATTACAGCGTCGACGGCGATCGGTCTGCGACCTGGCACATCTCGCTGCCGATCCCTGTCATCAACCGGACGATCACTGTCGAAACCGAAGACGTCGAGCGTCGAGAGCCGGAGTTCGTCAAGTTCGTCGGGCGCTCGAAAGCGGTCCGGGTCGTCGGCGAACACGAACTCACGCCGACGGAGACGGGCACGCGCCTCACGAACACCTTCACTGTCGAGGGGCGGATCCCTGGCGTCGAACGGTTCTTCAAGAAAAACCTCGAAGCCGAGTTCGAGAACCTCCGGGACGGGCTCGATGCGTTTCTGGACGGCGAGTGAGTGAAATCGCCATGAGTGACTGGGTTTCTCGGGATCGGGATGCAGACATTTATTTGTCCAGAGATCGAAAATCCGGGTGCCGGCGCGGCGCTTTTCTCGCCTAGCCGGCAACGCCCGCCACGCATCCGCCACGCTGCTCGGCCGCAAGTCGACGCCGGTTGTCCGGACAACCGGCACCCGCCTCCTCGTCGGCCATCGGCCCGGATTAGACCTGTGACGGCTCGATCCGCTCGCGAGCCGCCGCGAAGTCCTCGCTCTGGATCGTTACCTCCTCAGCGCGTTCGTTGGCGACGGCTGGCATCTGGTCGTCAGCGACCCGCCTGATCGCGCGCATCGACGCATCCCGGACCAGCGCGTCGAGATCCGCCCCGGAGTAGCCGTCGGTCGCTGCCGCGATCTCATCGAGATCGACAGCTTCTCCCAGCGGCTTCTCAGCCGTGTGCACCTCGAGGATCGCCCGCCGAGCCGCCTGGCTGGGCGCGGGGACTTCGATATGGGTTTCGAGCCGTCCGGGCCGGAGGAGTGCGTCGTCGAGTGCATCCCGGCGGTTGGTCGCCGCCAGGACGACGAGGTTCGGATCCTCGCCCGCGGCGTCGAGTTCGGTGAGCAATTGGGAGACCACACGCTCGGTTACCTCGTGACCTTCGCCACGTCGGGCGGCGATCGCGTCGATCTCGTCGAGAAAGACGATCGTCGGCGCGGTCTGGCGGGCGCGCTCGAACAGTTCCCTGACTGCCTTCTCGCTCTCGCCGACGTACCGGTCCAGTAACTCGGGACCAGCAACGCGAATGAAGTTGACGTCGGTCTCTCCAGCCAGCGCACGAGCCAGTAACGTCTTGCCGGTTCCCGGCGGACCATAGAGGAGGACGCCTGTTGGTGGGTCTGTATCGGTCGCTTCGAACAGCGGGCCGTACTGGAGCGGCCATTCGACGGCTTCCCTGAGTGTGTCTTTGACGTCATCGAGACCGCCGACGTCTCCGAAGTCGACGGTCGGCGACTCGGCGACGTAGGCCCGCATCGCCGATGGCTCGACGGCTGCCAGCGCCTGTTCGAAGTCAGCCCAGGTGACAGAGGGATCCTCGCGTTCGCGCTGGAGGGCGGCCATCGCGGCCTCAGTGACCACCGACGCCACGTCTGCCCCGACGAACCCGTGCATCCGGCCGGCGAGGCGATCGAGATCCACGTCATCGGCGAGCGGAACGCCACGGGTATGGACTTCGAGAATCTCCTCGCGACCCTCTCGATCGGGGACGCCGATTTCGATTTCGCGATCGAAGCGTCCGCCGCGCCGCAGCGCCGGATCCACGGCATCGACCCGGTTGGTCGCGCCGATGACGACGACCTGGCCGCGGGATTCCAACCCGTCAAGCAGGGTGAGCAACTGCGCAACCACGCGGTTTTCCATGTCGCTGTCGTCGTCGCGCGCGCCGGCGATGGAGTCGATCTCGTCGATGAACAGGATCGACGGGGCCTCGTCGTCGGCCCGTTCGAAGGCGTCCCGGAGCTGTTCGGCACTTTCGCCCTTGTACTTCGAGACGATCTCCGGCCCGGAGATGGCCTCGAAGTACGCGTCGACTTCGTTAGCGACGGCACGGGCGATCAGTGTTTTTCCCGTGCCCGGCGGACCATAGAGCAGGACGCCCTTCGGCGGGTCGATCCCGAGGCGGGTGAACACGTCGGGTTCGGATAGCGGGAGTTCGATCATCTCCCGGACCCGGTCGAGTTCGTCGTCGAGTCCACCGATGTTTTCGTAGGTGACGTCGCCTGGTTCGTTCGTCTCTCCCGACCCCTCGGTCCCGGTATCGGGACTGTCGTCGGCAGCCATCGGCTGTCCCACGGAGATCGTGGTCCCATTGACAACCCTGACGGTCCCCTCCGGGTCCGTGTCTTCGACGTGGAAGGTCCCGACCTCCGGGACGGTCACCCGGTCACCGACCTGGACGGGGGTGTTCCCGAGTCGATCGTCGATCGTCGACTCGATGCTGCCTTCGATCGTGCCGTCGATCGGTCTCAGGTCGACCCGGTCGGCGTCCTGGAGCGATGCTCGCCGGAGCGTCACGTCCGAACCGACGGTCACCTCGGCGTTGGATCGCGTGTCGGCGTCGATACGAACGTACGACCCAGTACCGTCCTCGGGCCAGACTTTCGCGACAGTCTGGCCGTCACCCTCGATGCGGACCGGGTCGCCACTCAGGACGCCGAGTTGGTTTCGAACTGGTTCGGGAAGCCGGGCGATACCACGGCCCGCGTCGCGCTTTTTCGCCCCCTTGACGGTGGCCGAGATCCCGTCGTCGGCGTCTACCATGCAGGCTCATTTGAGTCGCTGGCCCTTGAGAATTCCCACCGCGTGATCGTATAACCGACAACCACGAAAACGCCTTTATTCACGCACAACGGACGCATACATATGGTAACAGAAACCGAGCGCGACGGCATGACCTGGTACCAGTGTGAGGGCTGCGGGATGCTCTTTGACAGTCGCGAGGACGCCCAACAACACGAGGACAACTGCGACGCCGAGGACCCTTCGTACATCCAGTGACGGCGGCACCGACAGCGGATCTGTCGATGGCACCTCGGTTGTCGGTCATGCACCGATCTCCCAGTGTTTGCCGGATCACTCGCCGTCTTTCGCCGGAGTGAGTTCGAATGATCGCTCGCCCATTTCGTTCTCCTCGAAGACGAACACCCGGCCGTCGACAGCCTCGAAATCCGCTTCGATGACGATACGCCGGGCCTCGTTGCGCGCTCGTACCCCGGGGAAGACAGTCGTCTCCTCGCCCGGTTCGAGCACGACGCGGCCGACGCCGGTCGATTCGAGAATTTCGGCTTCGGTGATTCGATCGTTGACGTACACCAGGACACCCTCCGTCTCGCTTTCGGCCGTCACGAGGACGTGGACCTGTTTGCCAGGCATCGTCCGTATCGATCCCTCCTGTCGGTTCGGAATCCCGTGATAGAACGTCTCTCGCCCGTCGACGTACTCGACGACGACCCCCTCCTCGGTCAACTCGACACCGACAGTCTCCGGTGGGACATCCGCTCGAATGCTCATATCGGGGCTGGGAACCGTGGATGGAAAAACGCCCCGCTGTGGGCGAACCAGCACACGTAAATATCGCCGCGGAGACCACAGCGTACATGGACGGGACGGCTGTCGCGCCGGCCGCCGGGACGGTCCTCAATGCGCTGGCGACGGGGACGGGATCGGCGTTCGCCATCGACGCGGAATTGCGCGCCGAGGTGAGTCTCGAACCCGACGGGCCGGTCACCGGGACGATCGCGGGCGAGCCCGACGGCGACACGACGTTGATCGAACGCTGCGTCGCGTTGGTCACCGATCGGTTCGGGGACGGCGAGGGTGGGACAGTCCGCACCGAGAGCGACATTCCGCTGGCTGCCGGCCTGAAGAGCTCAAGCGCTGCGGCAAATGCGACTGTTTTGGCGACGCTATCAGCACTTGACGCGACGTCAGAAGTATCCCGGGCGGACGCCGCACGAATCGGCGTTCAGGCGGCCAGAGAGGCCGGCGTCACCGCGACGGGAGCGTTCGACGACGCGAGCGCGAGCATGCTCGGGGGCGTTACGGTGACGAACAACCACGAGGACGAGCTGCTCGCCCGCGACACTGTCGAGTGGGACGTGCTGGTGTGGACGCCGCCCGAGCGAGCTTACAGCGCCGAAGCCGACATCGAACGCTGTCAGCAGGTCGCGCCGATGGCTGACCTGGTTGCCGACCTCGCGCTCGATGGCGCATACAAGCAAGCGATGACCGTCAACGGCCTGGCGTTTACGGCAGCGCTTGGGTTCTCCCCGGAACCGCTGATCGAGGCGATGGCCCACGCCGCCGGGGTCTCGTTGTCGGGGACTGGCCCGAGCGTCACGGCAGTCGGAAACCGGGACGATTTAGAGCGCGTCCGCGAAATCTGGGAACAACGAGAGGGCACGACATGGCTAACGACGACACAGACCGACGGTACCCGGACGAGATGAGTCTCGACGAGCTCCGCGAGGAGATCGAATCCATCGATCGCGAGCTCGTGGAATTGATCGCGCGACGGACGTACGTCGCCGATACGATCGCGGCGGTCAAGGAGGATCGAGACCTGCCAACGACGGACGAAAAACAGGAACAGCGCGTGATGGACCGTGCCGGCGAGAACGCCGAACAGTTCGACGTCGACGCCAACCTGGTAAAGGCAATCTTTCGGCTGTTGATCGAGTTGAACAAGGTCGAGCAGCGGGAAAGTCGATAGCGGCTGGTTGGGAGTTTTTCACTCCTCGACAGCGGATCGGATCTCGGCGGCGAGTTGTGCGTACTGCTCGGTTCCGGCTCCTTTTTTGATGTATCCGGTGAACGACTCCTCGTCGAGTTGGGCTTCGACATCCTCACGCTCTCGGCCGCTGAAGACGAAAAACGGCATGTCCGAATCCACCCCGCGAACAGCCTCCAGAAATGCCGCTCCAGACAGTTCCGGCATCGTATAATCGCTGATAACGCAGTCCGCAACAGTCGGGTCTGACTCGATCGTGCGGAGTGCCTCAGTTGCGCTCTGGTAGATCCTGACGTCGAGGTCGTCATCGGCCCGTTCGAGAAACGTCGCCGTAATGTCGAGGATATCGCGATCTTCGTCGACGAGGAAGACTGTGATTTCGTCTGGCATCGCCGTACGTCCCCCTTCATGCGCTATCCTATGTAATGTATCGGACTAAAAATCAAATATGATAATTAGGAGGGCTCGCGACCCGGCGATGCCAGTGGCACCTACACTGTCGAGGACCAGGGACCGATAACAACCGGAATGGGGACTTTCGGCTGCTGCAATCGGCGATTCATCTGATTCCATCCAGGGCGGTGGATACGCAGGTGTCCCGGGGTTGTAGACACGACTGCTCAGCCCCATTCAAATATGAGAATTAGTACCGATACCGCCCTCATTACCTGGGAGCGTCCAGATTCGCTCCAATATTCAAGGGCGTCGGCACCGTAGCAATGCTATGTCACTCTACACTGGCCGTGGCGACGAGGGAAAGACAGACCTCCACTCCGGCGACCGGGTCTCCAAAACGAGTCCGCGCATCGAGGCATACGGAACAATCGACGAACTCAACGCACTCATCGGGACGATCCACCCGACCGAACACGACGACGTGGCGGAGGTCCTTCGGAGCGTGCAAAATGATCTTCACGTGGTACAGGCGGAGTTCGCCACGCCAGCGGCGACTGACGACGATCCACTGATCGAAACTGAACACGTCGCGCAACTCGAAGCCTGGATCGACGGGTTTGATGCTGATCTACCGACGCTTGAATCGTTTGTCCTGCCTGGCGGGGGCGACGGCGCGAGCGCTCTCCATCACGCCCGGACGGTCTGTCGACGTGCGGAACGCCGCGCCATCGCGCTCGCGGAGACAGCGGACGACGGCGTTCGGAAGCCGCCGCTGGTCTACCTCAACCGGTTGTCGGACCTGTTGTTCGTCCTCGCCCGGACGCTCAACGACCGGGCGGGGGGTACGGAACCGACCCCGACATACTGACTCCTCCGGGACCGCCACAATGATTTTATCGCTGGTCCCCGTATCAATAGATATGAACAAGCACTTCGAAGACGCACGGTACTACCTCAAGCGAGCCGGCGAAACCGCAAAAAAGGGCGTCGAGGAAGAGCTCGAACCCGTCCGGGAACGATTCACGGAGCTGACCGGCGAAGACGAACCCGAGCCGGAACCTGGTCGCTTAGAGAAGATACGTACAGATCTCAAGGGGGTGCAGGAGAACGCCGAGGGGGAGGCCAAGGAAGCCATCAAAGACGCCCGGAAAAAGATCGACGACTACCGGACGGAGTGAGAGCGCTAAAGCAATTCTTAAGTTCGCCCTGCCAGTAGCGGGTGATGCGGGTTGGTGATCTAGTCCGGTTATGATACCTCCTTCACACGGAGGAAGTCGGCAGTTCGAATCTGCCCCAACCCACTTTTGCCGCGAACAATCCGTGAGCGGATGTAATGCAGGCAGATTCGAATGCAATAATGTACCCAGTGAGATCGACTGGTCATCGGATATTGCACTGCGAAGAGTACTATCTCCCGATTAGAACGAAGAGTATCGGATTCGAGAACCTCGGAGGCAGATATATTACCGCCTCTATGCTAGGCGGGGTATGAATGAGCCGTCGTCGATCGACGTGTTACTCGTCGACGACAGTGGATTCTTTCGGACTGTCGTCTCGGATAAACTGGCCGGTTGGGAAGGGTTATCGGTCCGAAAGGCGAGTTCAGGGCCGGAAGCCCTGGAAGTGTTGGAACGTGAAGCGATCGATTGCGTCGTGAGTGACTTCGAAATGCCGGAGATGACCGGCCTCGAACTGTACGAGCGCGTCGAAGCGGCGTACGGTTTGCCGTTCGTGTTGCTGACCGGCCAGGGCGACGAGGAAACTGCGAGCCGCGCGATCGGCACCGGTGTCGACGACTATCTGCGGAAAGAAGAGATCGCCGAGAGCGGACAACTGGACCTGCTGGCGAACCGCATCCGGAACGTCGTCGCACAGCGCCAGGCACGCGAGAAGTACGAACTGTTGGTGAACAACACGCCCGACGAGATATCCCAGGTCGGCAAGGACGGGACGATCATGGCAGCCAACGAGGCGACGGCACGGTCGTTCGACACAACGCAATCTGCGCTGGTCGGAAAACACCTGACGGATATCCTCCCGAAGGAGACGGCGGCCAGCCGCCTAGAAGAGGGGCGGAGAGCCCTGACGATCAATTCGGCAGTCACATTCCAGGACAGCGTCGGGTATCGCCACTTCCACAACGTCGCCGTGCCAGTGAGCGTCGGCAGCGAAGCGGACTCCTTCCAGTTGATCACGCGGGACATCACCCAACAAAAGCGACGCGAACAGCAACTCGAAGAGCGGACCGAGAAGTTAGCGGTCATCAATCGGCTCGTCCGCCACGACATCAACAACGACATCCAGTTGCTCATCGGGTGGGCCGATGGCGTCAGCGACCACGTCGACGAGGAAGGCCAGGCGTATTTAGACCGCATCCAGAACACCTGCGACCACATATCGGAGTTGACGACGATCGCGCGTGACTTCGTCGAGTCGATCGGGAGCGACACCGATCTGGAGTACTCAAGCGTGAATCTGCGGTACATCCTCCAGTCCGAAGTCGAAAAGGCCGAACGGCGACACGAGAATCTCGTCGTTTCGGTCGACGGCGAGGTCCCAAAAGCAACCGTGAGAGGGAACGAACTCCTGTCGTCGGTGTTCGGCAATCTCCTGAGCAACGCTGTCCGTCACAACAACGGGAGCGAACCGCGGGTAAACATCCGCGTCGAGGAGGGCGAGACGGACGTACGAGTCCACGTCGCGGACAACGGCCCCGGTATCCCTGAAGCGACTATCGACGGAATCTTCGGCAAAGGTGAAATGGGTCCCGAAAGCCCCGGAACCGGAATCGGTCTCTATCTGGTTCACACCATCGTCGATCGCTTTGGCGGGCAGGTCAGCGTCGAAAACACTTCAGATGGACTCGCTGGCGAGAAAGCGGCTGTGGCCGAAGACTCCACCGGCTGTGTGTTCACGGTCGAACTCCCGAAACACGTCTGAGCACTCGGTGTAGGGCAGTTTCTCGGGTACAGCTGGGTATGGTAGCGCCTCGAAACGACGGGCCAATGCAGGGTCGAAGTGTGCTAGCTGCGTCCGGAGTGGTGGCCCAACCAGACTGAATACGTGCCGGACCTGCCGTGTACAGAGAATCGTCGGCTCCGGAACTCAACCGAGGTGTGGCTCGTTCTCGGGATCGTTGAGAAGTTGGCGGACGCCCTGGCGGATGGCCTCGTCACTGGATGCGGACGGTTCCCAGCCGAGCGCGGCGAGTTTCTCGATCGAGAGTCGCATCTTGGGCACGTCGCCGGTCCAGCCGCGGTCGCCGCCGGTGTACTCGTAGTCGGGATCGACGCCCATCTCGTTGCTAATGATATCGGCGATCCGGTTGACCGACGTGGTCGTGCGCGTGCCCAGATTATAGGTGTTGACCGCGTCGTCGGCGTGCTCGACCACGTAGCACATCGCGTCGATGCAATCGTCGAGCGTCATGTAGGACTTCTCCTGGCGGCCGTTCCCGCGGATCGTTAGCGTCTCCGGGTCCTCGGAGAGTTTATATATGAAGTCGGGGACGACCCCCGCCCCATAGCGCGGGCCGACGATGTTCGCAAACCGGAAGTTCCAGACCGAGAAGTCGTGGCTGTGGGCGTACACCGACAGGAGACTCTCCTCGGATAGCTTCGCCGCGCCGTACTCGCTGATCGGTTCGAGCGGGGCGTAATCCTCGGGCGTGGGTCGCGGCGCTTCGCCGTAGACAGTCGAGGAAGACGTGAACGCAATCGACTCGACGCCAACGTCGTCCATGCGTTCGAGGACGTTGTACGTCATCTCGCCGTTGGCCTCGAACTGCTCGCGAGGCGCGTCGGCGTTGACGTATTTGTCCGCTGCGAGATGAAAAACAAGGTCGACGTCACCCGTAATAGCGTCGGCGACGACCGCCTCGTCGGTCAGATCACCCTCGATAAAGGTCGCTTCGTCAGGCACGGACGACCGGATTCCGTTCGATAGATTGTCGACGACGGTAACGTCGTTGTCCGCCACCAGTCGCCGGGTGAGTGCCGCACCGATCAGTCCGGCACCACCGGTCACGACGACCTGCTTGTCAGCCAGCTCCATATCCCCAAGCCAGGGCATAGCTGGAAAAACATATCGGAGTGGCCATGGCCGAGGGGACTTTCCCTGAGCCGTTCGTGCAGTCCGCGAAATTCCCACGGCGGCCTTTTTGCTGGTCGAGTCAAACAGAGAGGTACATGGTCGATTTCGAAGGGGACTATACCGTCCGTTCCCCGGGTCGCGTCAATCTGATCGGGGGCCACACTGACTACACACTCGGGTACGTGATGCCACTGGCGACGGATCTGCAGACGCGACTCGAAGCGACCGTGAGCGAGGACGTACACGTGTCTTCGAGCGCGCTCGAATCGAGCTATTCGTTCGCGACCGACGATCTGGAACCGGTCGAGGACTGGGTCGACTACGTCAAAGGCTGTTATGCTATCTTACAGGCGGCGGGATACGATCCCGGCGGCTTTCGCGGCGACATCACCACGACACTGCCGATCGGGGCCGGGTTGAGTTCCTCGGCGAGCCTGGAGCTTGCGGTCATGGCACTGTTGAACGAGGCGTACGATCTCGGCCTCTCGCGGGAGCGAATGGCGCGGCTGAGTCAGCGCGTCGAGAACGACTACGTCGGGGTCGCCTGTGGGATCATGGACCAGTTTGCCGTGGCACTCGGGCAGGACGGCCACGCACTCTCGATCGACACTGAAACACTGACGTACACGCCAGTCCCGTTTCCGGACGGAATCGAGATCCTGGTCTTTCACACCGGAGTCTCCCGGGGATTGGTCGAGTCGGCCTACAACCAGCGTCGGGAGACCGTCGAGGGTGCGCTCGAGAAGCTGGACGTCGATTCGTCGACGGCCGTGACCGAGGCCGATCTCGTCGGACTGCCCCCGCGAGAGCGAGAGCGACTCGGGTACGTCGTCCGGGAGAACGCTCGCGTCCAACGGGCGCAGGCGGCACTCGAAGACGGGGAGATTCAGACGTTCGGGGAGATTCTTCTCTCCGCACACCGGGACATCGCCGACCACTACGACGCCAGCTGTAAAGAACTGGATTTCGTCGTCGAGACGGCCCTCGAGGCTGGAGCCTACGGGGCACGATTGACTGGTGCTGGGTGGGGTGGGGCGGCGATCGCCGTCGTCGACACTGAAACCGTCGAATCGGTCGCCACGTCCATCGAAGCGGCGTATCGAGAACAGTTCCCGGAACACGATCCCCACTACTACCGCATCGAAGCTTCGGACGGCGTCCGAGTGACACACACTGGTTGACCGACAGCCCTACCGTGATCGATCGTGTGGGCGACGTCACTCACCGTCGGGTTCGCGGACGGTGAGTACCGGGACGTCGGCGGTTCGAACCAGTTTCTCGGTGACGCCACCGAAGAGATACCGGTCGATCCCGGTCCGGCCGTGGGTTCCGACGACGATCAGATCGATCGGGTTCGCCGCGACGTACGAATCGATCTCTGCGTGGACGGAGGAACCGCGAACGACGGTCGTCGAGACGTCGGAAATCGACGCCTCCCTTGCCACCTCACCAGCGGCCTCGACGGCGTCGTGGGCACGCTCGTCCATTCGATCCCGGCTGGCCGTCGAGCGGACGTTGGCGTCGTGACGTGAGGGTTCGACGACCGAGAGGGCGGTCAGCGGGACGTCGGCCACGCTGGCGAGGGTAACGGCAACGTCGAGTGCCGCTCTGGCAGACTGGCTGCCGTCGGTCGGCACCAGCACTCGACGGTAGGGATAGCGCAACTCGGCGTCAGGACAGGCAGTCAGCACGGGAACGTCCGCAAGCCGGATGACGCGCGCCGTGACACTCCCGAGGAGGAGTCGTTCCAGCCCAGTCCGGCCGTGGGTCGGCATCACGATGAGGTCGACGTCTTCCGCGTCGGCGTATTCCAGAATCCGCTGATAGGGGCGCCCCGACCGGATCGCCGTTCGTGGCGTGAGTCCGCGTTCGCGCACCCGATCGGCCGCGAGTTCGACGAGTGCAGTCCCGTCAGCCGCCTCGGCGTCGGCTGCGGACTCCTCATCCCGTACAGTGAGGACATCTACGGTCGCATCGTGGTCGGCTGCCAGATCCAGCGCGTGTTCGAGCGTCGACATCGCCCCCGCGCTCCCATCGGTCGGAAAGAGAACTCGATCCACCATGTGTCTACGAGAACTGACAGCGGGAGGTGCCAAAAGTGTGCGTGCCGAAGGTGCTTGAAGGCCGTGGCCGACGCTCCGCTCAGAACGCCCGATCGTACTGTGGCGGTACGTCGACGCGATCCAGCGCGTCGAGTTGATCGGCAGCGCGGATCGTGAAGTACGGGTCCCGAAGGTGCTCTCGGCCTACGATCGCGAGATCTGCCCGACCGTTGGCGACGATGCCGTCGGCCTGTTCGGGCGTCGTGATCTTGCCCACGGCCCCGACGAGCAGGTCCTCGGGCGTGCCGTCGCCGATCCGCTCGGCGTGCGGGACCTGATAGTTCGGTCCCGCTTCGTCGGGATACGAGGCGGGGGCAATCCCGCCGGAACTCACGTCGATCAGATCGACGCCCGCCTCATAGAGGCCCCTCGCCAGTCGGACCGACTGCTCGACTGTCCAGGACTCGCCATCGTCGATCCAGTCAGTCGCGGAAATCCGAACGAAAACGGGTTTCTCGTCGGGCCAGACGTCCCTGACTGCGGAGACAACCTCCCGAAGGAATCGCGTTCGGTCCTCGAAGCTCCCACCGTATTCGTCGGTCCGGTCGTTCGTCGCCGGCGAAAGAAACTCGTGGAGGAGATACCCGTGAGCGGCGTGGATCTCTGCAATCTCGAACCCGGCCTCGAGTGCGCGTTCGGCCCCGGTCCGAAACGATTCGATCACGGTCTCGATGTCGTCGTGATCCATCCGCCGATGGGGCGGGGCTTCGCCGTCGTACGGCCAGGCGTTGCCGCTCGGGCCGATCGTCTCCCAGCCGCCCGAATCGGGCTGGACGGGAGTGCTTCCTTCCCAGGGTCGACGCTTGGAGGCCTTCCGGCCGGCATGAGCCAGTTGGATCGCTGGAATCGAGCCTTCCTTGGCGATGAACGCCGTGACCGGCTGCCAGGCCTCGACGTGCTCGTCCGACCAAATGCCGGTATCCTCGGGTGAAATCCGGCCGCGGGGTTCGACCGCCGTCGCCTCGCTCATGACGATCCCAGCACCGCCGACGGCCCGGCTGCCGAGGTGGACGCGATGCCAGTCAGTCGGGAGACCGTCCCGATCGTCACAGGAATACTGGCACATCGGCGAAACCATCACACGGTTCGGCGCGGTCGTGTCACGCATGTCGAGCGGCGAGAAGAGATCGGGTGTCATCAGACTCGGATTGGGCTCCGGGACTGATGAACGTCCCGACTCGGGTGACACCGGTCCCGGTAGTGGGACCGCTGGTCGGATATGTTTGGCAATGATTGGCATCCAAGGAAGATTTACAAGGGCTCGACCGCGTAGATTTCATATGGCCGCATACGGCCGGCCGAACCTGAGAGACCTGTTCGACGATTCTCCGACGCCCCACATCGCCCACCCGCCACGGACTCATCATCGGGATTTCTATCTCGCCACCGACGGGTCCTTCCACGGGAACACGGGTGGTCTCGGCGTCGTGATCGAGACCCGTGATGGCGAATGTGTCGCTCGCCTGTCAGTTCCGGATAGCGTTCCGGACAACAACATTGCGGAATATCGGGCACTCCACTTCGGACTGGATGTCCTGGCTGCCAGGACACCGTCCCGCTCGCGCGTTGGCGTCCTCGTTGATCACGACGAACTGGCGGCAAACGTCAACGCGGCCATACTGGACTTCGAGACGCCCGACGAGCCGTCCCCACACCGGATGTCGATTCCGCCGTCCATTACCAACCACTGGCGGGGCATCCAGGCGCGGGTGAGCGGCTTTCACGAACTCAGGGTCGCCCGGATCGAGAGCGACCGTAATCCCGCCCATCCGCTGGCGAACGCGCCGGAAGAATACGCCCACGTGAACGACGAATGCGAACAGTGTCTGCGCCCCGAACCGCCGGCAGATGGCGACCGTCGTATTCCGCCGCCCTCACGCGCAGATCGATCAGCCAGTGATTAGGCGACTATCGCTACGTTTCCGACTGAGCGTCGACCACAGCGACACCGGCAAGGTGGACGATATCCTCGACGTCGTCGCCACGCTGGACGACGTGCACCGGGCAGTCCATGCCGGCCAGCATCGGCCCGACCGCGTCGGCGCCGCCGAGTTCTTCGAGGAGTTTGTACGCAACGTTGCCCGCTTCGAGATTCGGGAAGATCAGCACGTTCGCCGGTTCGTCGAGATCGGCAAACTCGTAGGTACCTGTCAGGACCTCTTCTACCAGCGCCGTGTCGGCTTGCATCTCACCGTCGACCGGGAATGTCACTGAGGGATCGCTCCTGAGGCGGCGAGTTGCTTCCCGCGGAACAGCCGTGTGTTCGTCCTCGACACTCCCGAAATCGCTATAGGATAGCAATGCAGCGCGAGGATCGACGTTGAACTGTCGAGCCAGGTCGGCCGTATGCTGGGTTACCTCGGCCAGCACTGCCGCGTCCGGCTCGGGATTGACGGTCACGTCGGCGACGAAGATAACTCGATTCCGGAAGGTGAGCATGTACACGCCCGCTGCGTAGTTGGCATCCGGGGCCGTCCCGACGACCTCGAGCGGCGGTCGGAGCGCAGAGGGGTAATGATCGGTCGCGCCCGTCAGCATGGCGTCCGCATCGCCGGTTTCGACCATCGCACTCGCGAGATAGTTGCCGTCGGTCAACAGCTCACGGGCCTCGTCCCGGGTGACCCCCTTTCGGTTGCGAAGTTCGTACAGTCTATCCGCATAACAGTCGACGGCATCGCCACCGGGATCGACGATCGTCGGATCGAACGAGAGCCCGAGTCTATCGGTGCTGGATCGAATCTCCGCACGATCGCCGACGAGGATCGGCTCGGCGATGCCGCGGTCGAGAAGTTGGTACGCGGCCCGGATCATCGTATCGTCAGCCCCTGCCGCGAGGACGATCCGCTGTGGGTCGCTTTTGGCTTTGTTGAGAATGATCCGCATCATCTCTCTGGACTTGCCAAGGCGCGCTTCGAGGGACTCGACGTACGTCCCGAAATCGGGCTCCCGTCGTGCGGCACCGGACTCGACTGCGGCCCTGGCGACGGCCGGGGCGACTTCGAAGAGAACCCGTGGATCCAGCGGTTTCGGGATCACGTATTCCGGGCCGAACTGGATCGGCTCGCCTCCGTAGGCCGTCACGACGGCATCGGGAACGTCCTCCCGGGCGAGTGCCGCGAGTGCCTCGGCGGCCGCGACTTTCATCTCCTCGTTGATCCTCCGGGCGCGGGCGTCCAGTGCGCCCCGGAAGATGAACGGGAACCCGAGAACGTTGTTGACCTGGTTCGGGTAGTCAGATCGGCCGGTCGCAACGATCGTGGTACCCTCCCCGGCGGCTTTGGCGTCGTCGTAATCGATCTCCGGGTCCGGATTCGCCATCGGAAACACGATCGGATCCGCGGCCATCGAGGCAACCATCGACCGATCGACGATCCCACTGACCGAGAGGCCGACGAAGACGTCCGCGCCGGCCATCGCGTCGGCCAGGTCACCCGCCGGCCCCTCGGTCGCAAACTCGGCCTTGTACGCGTTGACGTCGCCGGACTCGGCCCGCTTCTCGGTGACGATTCCGCCGGAGTCGACCATCGTGATCGCCGATCCGGGGACGCCGAGCGATTCGAAAAAGCGGGCGGTCGCGATGGCACTCGCGCCAGCGCCCGAAAAGACGACCTCCAGCTCCGAAAGGTCCTTCCCGAGGATATCGATGGCGTTCAACAGTGCCGCACCGGTGATGATGGCCGTCCCGTGTTGGTCGTCGTGAAACACCGGAATCGACAACGACTCCTGAAGCTTTTCTTCGATGGTGAAACACGCCGGCGCACCGATGTCTTCCAGGTTGACGCCGCCGAACGTGGGTTCGAGTGCCTCGACGACGTCGATCATCCGTTCGGGATCGTCGGCGTCGACCTCCAGATCGAAGACGTCGATGTCGGCAAAGCGCTTGAACAGCACTCCCTTGCCCTCCATCACCGGTTTGGATGCGAGCGGGCCGATGTCGCCCAGTCCGAGCGTGGCACTGCCGTCCGAGACGACGGCGACGAGGTTGCCCTTTGCCGTGTACTCGAAGGCGTCGGCGGGATCCGCGTCGATCTCCCGACACGGCCCGGCGACGCCGGGCGAATACGCGAGGCTGAGATCCCGCTGGGTGTTCGTCGGCTTCGTCGTGGCGATCTCGAGTTTCCCGGGCGGGTCCCGTTGATGGTAATCGAGTGCGTCCTCTTCGAGGCCCATACGGGGAACCTCTCAGGCATGGACTAAAAGGTAGGTGACAGTCGCCAAATCTTGCGATGGCGCGGAAACGACCGGGACGACGTTCGGTCGCCGGAATGACGGAGGCTAAGTGAGTTCCGGACGAAGGGGACGCCATGAACCGTCGATTTCGCTCTCTCGTCGCCACGACGCTGCTGTTCGTCTTCGCGACGATATTGCTGGGCGTCGCCACGAAGTCCTACGGCGCTGGCCTGGCCTGTCAGGCGCGCTGGCCGGTCTGTGACGGCGGACTCCTGAATCTGTTTCCGGAATCGTTTCCGAGTTTCTTCGAGTGGATCCACCGGGTCGTGGCCGGCATTGGCGGGCTGTTCATCGTCGGGTCCGCCATCGAATCCTGGCGTCGTGAGACGCCCACGAGGATCCGGTACGCACTGACCCTCGGTGCGCTGTTGACGCCGCTGCAGGTGCTGCTCGGCCAGCAGACGGTCACCAATTTCGGGATGTCCGAGGTACTGACGGCGCACTTCTGGACCGCCTTCACCATCTTTGGAGCGTTCGCCTTCGCGTTCGTCGCGACCTGGGCGGACTCGATCCGGTCGAGCCACCTCGCCGCCGCTGCGGTCGGGGGGCTCGTGCTCTTTCCGGCCAACGTCCTGTTGACGCCACCGTTCATCAGCAGCTACACGCCCGTTCTGGGCACCCTGCAGTACGCGGTGTTGCTCGTGTTGGTCCTTGCTGTGCTCGTCCTCGTCGTCGTGGGCCGCGAGAAATTGTCCGGCACGTTCCGACACGCGCCGCTCGCTTCCCTGGCCGCGTTGCCGGTCGCGGTCTATCTCGGCCGCCATCTGATCGCCGCCTCACCACTCCACCAGACGGCGTATCTGCTCGCCGGTCTCGTCGTCTATGGCGGACTGGTCGGGAGTACTGTGGGTCTATGGCGGACTGAGAATAGCGCCGACCGGATCTAGACGAAGTCGCCGAGACCGGTCTGTTGATCGTCGGCCTCATCTTCCTCGACGCTCGTCTCAGCCTCGTCCGGAGCACTGCGTTCCTCGGCTTCTTGTGAGTCGATCGGTTCCGGTTGGCCGTCCCGTTGCTCACCGTCAGTGCCCTGGGCCGACGAACTGTCGGTTTCACCCGGGTCGAACGCGCCTTCCGAGGCGTCGACGGCGGCCGTTTCCCGGCGTTCTGCCGCGTCCTCGATGATCGAGGCGATCTTGTTCGTGTCCGCACCGCTGCCCGTAATGAACGCCACGTGGTCGGCGTCGAGATCGTAGGCGGCAGTCATCGAAACCGTCAACTCGCGGTTCTTGCAGTGGTGGGTCATCGTCTCCAGATACGGCAACACCTCGCGGCGCGCGGTGGACATGCTGACGCCGCTGGTCGTCGCAATGGCGCGGGCGACATCGTCGCGCGTGTCCCGTGCGCCCCTGGTTCGACCGAGCTTCGACCAATAGCTCGGCGGGCCATAGCGCGTCCAGCCGCCCTTCTCACCGCTCCGGGCGGCGGCGACGCCGGCCGTCATGGCGTCGGAGGCGTATCGCCAGAAGGAGTAGTTCTGGGTGGCCCGCACGCGACCGAGCCACCGGTCGGCGTTCGCGAGCGAACGGTAGGCTCGCGCGAGTTCCGCGCCCTCGTAGTCCTTGGGCACGTTGTCCTCGATCCAGGAGATGAGGTCGTCGGGCGTCTCGTCGACGTCGTAGGACGCTTCGAGGGCTTCCTGGGCGTCTGCTTCCTTCAGGACGGTATCGAGAAACGAAAAGATGTCAGTGGTCCGGTCGCGTTCGCTGGTCACGACGTCGTCTTCGGTCACCGTGTCCCGGCCCTCCGCGATGGCCTGCAGATCGTTGATCGCTCCCCGAAGATCACCGTCGTTCATTTCCGCGATCTTTCGGAGTGCCTCCTTCTCGAAGCCGACATCCTCCTGTCGGCAGATATCACGGAGGACAGGGACGATCGACCGGGTGGAGACGTCCCGAAACTCGATGTCCCGGCAGGCGTTCCGGAGGCCCTTGCTCATCTCGTAGAACTCGTTGGCGATGAGGACGATCGGCTGTTGGGCCTCCTTGACCAGGGCTGTGATCGCCCGCGTCCCGCCGCGGTCGACGTTGCCGTGGAGGTTGTCGGCCTCGTCCAAGATGACGAGTCGCCGGCCCGAACCACCCTGGGCGAGCGTACCGCTTTTGGCAGCCTCGCCCGCGACCTGCTCGATGACGTCTTTGGTCCGGGAGTCACTGGCGTTGAGTTCGATCGTCGGCCAGTCCATGTCGTTGGCGAGCGCGTGGGCCGCCGAGGTCTTCCCGATGCCAGGCGAGCCATAGAGGACGACTGCCTCGCGGTGGTCGGGCCAGGACTCGGCCCACTCCCGAAGGGCGTCGCGGGCCTTGTCGTTGCCCCGCACCTCCGCGAGCGTCGAAGGACGATGAATCTCCGTCCAGTCAGTCATTGTCGGGGGAAGGTGCGACCGGCGTTTAGCTTCTGCGGTGACGGCCGGAAGGGTGAGTCACTCTTCGAGAACTGTCCTCAGATCGAGTCGGGATGTGACTTGATCGTAGGTGTCATCGCTGGAGACGATTGTCTCGCCGTCTGACTCGATATAGTGGAGCGCATCAAACGGTGTAAATCCGTAGTCATCGACGTACGTTGCCGCGGTCACGACCGTTTCGACGTCGCCGTCAACCTCAACAAGCGCGGCAGCGTTCGTCACGACTCGTTCTGCGTCCCGATCTTCGCGGTACGCGACGAGGAGCAGTTCAATAAGTGTCAGCTGAGATGTCCAGAGGTCCTCACGGTGAGTGGTATACACCTCCTCGGCAGCCTCCCCTAACCAGTCGTCGTCCTTGATCAGTGCCAGCAGAAAGTCAGCCTCGACGTACATTCACCGACCGGCCTCCTCGATGGCACCCGCCCGTGCCCCCTCACGAAGTTCACTGGCCGTCTTCTCTACGTCCGAAAACTCGTCTCGAAGCGCCCCAAGCGGATCGTCCGCGACGGGAACCAGCTTGATACCGTCATGGAGAGAAACAACGTAGTACGTCTCACCATACTCTTCACGCACTTCTTTTGGCAACGTCAACCGCCCCCGGTCGTCAAGCGTCGCTTGGGTCATGTTCGCTACTACGAGGGGCGAGTCAATAAGTATTCCCCAGATGACCGCCCACACCCAAAAAATTACTATTTACCCACCAGTGCTGGCATAGATGGACGGCAACCCAGCGTCTACCAATCAGATCGCCCACAGCGTCGTCGTCCAGAAGTCATAGAACGCATCGTCCAGCGCCGGTTCGGGATCGCCAGTGGCGTCGACAGTCGCCGTCGCGTCCGCTTCGTCGGTAAACGCGTCCAGCACGGTCCCCTCGCCGACGACGTACAGCCGGTCGGTCGAGCGCTCCTCGAGGGCTACCTGGCACCGTTCGAGGTGTGAGTCGATCTGCTCGTCGCGAAGGCGTTCAAAGCGCGCCTGCGAGAAGCCGCCTTTCGAATGATTCCGCCCCAGATCACTGTCGAAGCCGTGAAATGCGATCCGTTCGCGCCCGTGGTACTCTCCCATGGCAAAGAGGTCAGAACGGACCAGCGCCAGGGTGAATTCCCCCGTCGGCTCGAAATACGATCGATCGAAGACGAACCCGTCATCCCAGGTGACGAACGGGTCAGGCTCGATCGGCGGGTCCAGCGCCACGCTGAGGAGGCCGGCGTCGTCGGTGAACACGAAGCACGGGGCGGCCCGGGAGACAAGGCTCGCATGGTCGCCGAAAGCATCGCTGACAGCGTCCGGGAGCGGCCCGTCGTCGACGAACGCGGTTAGCGCACCTTCGGGACCAGTTTCGAACGAATCGAGACGGTCCAGGACCGCCGTGAGCCGGTCACCGCGGAGTGTCTCACGGCGTCGAACCGACAAGTCCCGATCCGATCCAGAGAGCCGTTCGACGCGATCTTCCAGTTCCTGGACCCGGTCATCGAGCCGGTTCGCGCGGCGTTCGGCCGCCTGGCGCTCCGTCTCGACGTCCGCTCGCCGGTCGGACTCAGCGTCCAACTCGCGCTTGAGATGGCGATTTTCGTCTTCGAGTTCCTCGATGCGCTCCTTGAGCCGGGCGCGCCCGAGTAGCTCGTCGAGCATCACTCTGACTCGACGGGCCTGACGGGTTAAATCCCCGTGGGTTGCCCGCCATCAGAACGGAGTCCCGACGGGGCGCCGGTGAATCTATCAGGCGGATCCACGCTGCTGGTCAGCGATAACAGCTGATCGGCTCGATCCGCCGTCGCGAGCAGCACTTCCCGCAACGATGGCGGATGCTCGACCTGGGACTCCGATAGTATCTCGGGAGGCACTGCGAGTGTGTCCGCCGGTACGGACTCGACGCCAGTTACCGGGAAGTGCTGCTGGTCGAGTTTCATCACCAGCGGCGTATCTCGACCGCCCGCATCCGGGTCGTAGAGTTGTCGTCGAACCGATTCATACTGATATCTGGCTATCGCTGGGGTCTCTCCATCACGCGGTTCGACGTACAACCGGCCGAGGTAGTAGGCTCCCGAGAACGGTTCGAACATGCTATACAATAACATACACCACACCATCGGATATAAATCTTCGGCAAACCGGTCCGAACGAACCGATAGGTGGCGGTTGGTAGTGAAAATTCCGAGCATCAAACGGATGCAGACCATAGGATGAACGCTATTGGACGATATGAGCCGCTCCTTTCGATCGCTGAACGGTGCAAACAAATATCCGGGTTTATACGTGGACAGACACAAGCAGGTGATATGAGATATCGGGTTCCCATTGCCGTGTTGTTGCTTGCGATCGGCGTTGCAGTGGGGCCATCGCTTGCGTCCGCCGTCGTCGCTTCCGCAACTGACGGGCCGGTCACCATCGCGGGAGACCCGGTCACCAACACGACGACAAACGAGAGTGTATCCTCCACTAACGAGACAGCTCCGACACTCGGGAGCAAAATGAGTGCGTTCATGCAATCAAGTACCGTCTCAGCCGATGCATCTGTCGAAAGCGGCATGTGGAAGGCGGGGGTGGCACGAGCGAACGCATCGACAGCTCGCGATGCAGTCGAACGACGTACCGCATCGCTCGAACGGCGACTTCAGGAGCTCAGGACGCGACTTGCCGCCCTCGAAAACGAAAGCGTCGACGTGCGGAATCCGAATTCCGCCGCGACCATCTCTCGGCTCGCCGCGAGGATTCAGGCGCTGGAACGATCGATCAACGAAACGGGAGAGACAGCGCGGTCGATCGGTGTCAACACGACACGTCTCGAAACGCTCCGATCGCAGGCGTCGAACATGAGTGGCCACGAGGTCGCATCGATAGCCCGGAATCTCTCCGGGGGCCCCCCACCGGGAGTGCAGCGAGGCCCGCCGGTTGAACCGCCCGGCCGATCCAATGGATCCGACAATACCGGTCCAAACGGGCCCAACGGACCGGTGGCCCCCTCGGAGCCGAATGGCGCGACGGCACCCGGAACGAACGGTTCGGTCCAGGGGGCAAACGGCACGATGTCAACGGGCCCGAATCGGACGAAGGCACCGGCGGCGAACGGAACTACCCAATCCACAGGAAACGAGACAGCGCCCGGTCCGAGCGGCGGTGATGGAAAAACGCCGGGCCAGGGTGGCGGCATGGCAGGGCCATCAAGTTCTGAAAGTGCAGTAAACGAAACTCGGTCCCCCGCAAACGGGAACGCTGAGAACAACGGGCCCGACAGGAACCGCTCACCAACCGGGACCGACACTGAACCGTCGTTCGGGAGCATACTAGCGGACATCTCTCTCGGAGAATTAGCCAATGTGGGGGACCGGACAGGCGGAGTTTTCACCGACCACCAGACGTCGGTCGGGGCCTGGTGAGTCAATTACTGGCTCTCCTCAAAGACGGGCAGTACCGCGATTGCCGAACACGCATAGAGGAATGCAGAATAGTATAGCCACGTGGCCACCAGTTCGCGGGGTGGACCCTCCCAAAAGATAGAGTTATATGTTAGAATCACTAACGTCACGTGAATGGAATCCGCCGAGTTACTCGATCTTCTGGGAAACGCGAACCGTCGACGCATCCTGCGTCTGCTGGCGCGCAAACCCTGCTACGTCACGGAGATCAGCGACTACCTCGGCGTGAGTCCGAAAGCCGTCATCGACCATTTACGACAGCTCGAAGAAGCCGGCCTCGTCGAGAGCCGAACCGACGAACGCCGTCGCAAGTACTTCTATATCTCACGCGGGTTCCGACTCGAAGTCACGGCCTCGCCGTACGATTTCGGGACCAAAACCGCGTATCCGGCCAGTTCCGGGTTGGACATCACCTCGTGTAAGCACCTCTCGATCGACGTCGACCCGGACGGTGCGTCCGAGTTGCCGGAACTCGCCGTCGAGATGCGTCGGCTCCGTCGGCTCCGCAACGAACTCTCGCTCGCCCAGCGGTGGGTCCAGGGCCGGCTGACGGACGTCATGGAGCGAGTTAGCGAGGAGATAGACGACAGCGACGATCGTCTCTACGTCGAGGTCATGGGAGCGATCGCCGATGGCGGTGCCGATCTCGATTCGATCAGTCGCCAGGTCGAGGTTCCGCCGCCGGTCGTCGAGGACATTCTCGGGTCGCTGCAATCGCGTGGCGTCGTCCATCGTGACGGCGATCAGTGGATGCTGCGACGGTAACTCAAATATCTCGCGTCAGACCGGAGCGCAGATCACGGCCCACGTAGTGGCCGATCACGGCCGCGAGCAGGCCGCTGCTGACGCCGAACAGCACCACCAGGTCACTACGACCGGCCAGCGCGACGACCAGGAATTCCATCACAGCACCCAGTACGGCCGTGGCCGCGCCCGCGAGTCCGAGTTCGAGGTACTGCCGGCGATCACCCACGAGGCCAAATCCGAGTCCAACGGCGAAAATACCGACCAGCGCGCCGAGTGTATCGACGAAGGGAATCGCGAACCCGAAACCGATCGCCGCGACGATACTTGCAACGAGGGCGGTCCCGAACGTTCGCACGGAAAAGAGTTGCCCCAGTCGGGAGCGAATCGATGCGAACGGCCGAGACACCGCTCCACCGACAGCCGACCCGAGGCGATCACGGAGGCCTGAGACCAGCCCCGAGTCAGCGTCCGCCGAGCGTGGGGCGTCAGTCGAGTCGCCCGCCACGTCGTCGACATCCGGGCCGGTGTCGAGGAGCTCTTGGAGGTCCTCGGTATCGACTTGCGATCGCTCGCGCGTTCGCTGGTCGGATCGCTCGGCCATACCCTTGCTGGGGCGGCCAGCGATATGGGCCTTTCCCGTGAGAGAAAGATGGTTTGAAGTCCACCGGTCCGGTAGCCCGGAGCATGAACCCAGGAGATCGCGTGGCGGTCGAGGACGGCGGCCGGACGTTCGAGGGTGTGTTACTCCCCTCCTCGGACGCGGAGACGCTCGTCGTCAAACTCCCGAATGGCTACAACGTCGGGATCGACCGGGCAGCGGCCGAAGCAGATGTCCTCGAATCGGACGTCTACGACATCGAGCCGGGGGAAGCAAGCGAGGAATCGAAAATCGAGTTCGACGAGGACCTCCCGACAATCTCGTTGATTTCGACCGGCGGCACCATCGCCTCCACCGTCGACTACCGGACCGGCGCGGTCACGGCGCAGTTCGACGCCGAGGACGTCCTCCGGGCCGTCCCCGAACTCGCCGGCCTGGCCAACTACCGTGGGCGCGTCGTCGCGAACATTCTCTCGGAGAATATGACGCCCGAGGTCTGGATCGATCTCGCCGAAGCCATCCACGAGGAGATCGAAGCCGGGGCCGACGGCGTCGTCGTCATGCACGGCACCGATACGATGCAATTCACCGCGAGTGCGATGGCGTTCATGCTGGAAACGCCAGTGCCGATTGTCTTCACCGGCAGCCAGCGATCGGCCGATCGCCCCTCCTCGGACAACGTGATGAACGCCGTCTGCGCGGTCGAGGCCGCCAAAAGTGACGCCGCGGAGGTCATGATCGCCATGCACGCCTCCGAGAGCGACGACACTTGCGCCCTCCATCGAGGCACCCGCGTCCGAAAGAACCACACCTCCCGACGCGACGCCTTCGAGACGATCGGCCGGGAGCCCCTGGGGGAAGTCGACTACGAGACGAGCGAGGACGACGCGACCTCGGACAGTCGAGCGGCCGACGGCCGCGAGATTGCGTTCAACCGGGCGTACGAGGAGCGCGGCGACACCGAACTGGCACTGCGGGCTGACCTCGAAACCGACGTCGACCTCGTGAAGTTCACGCCCGGTGCGGGTCCAGCGATGCTCGACCCCGTCGATGGATCAGCGGGCGTGGTGATCGAAGGGACCGGCCTGGGCCACGTCAACACGGACTGGATCGACCGGATCGACGCGCTGGTCGAGGACGGCACGACGGTCGTGATGACCAGCCAGTGCATCGACGGCCGGGTCTGCGATCGGGTCTACGACACCGGGCGCGATCTGCTCGACGCCGGCGTGATCGAGGGCGAGGACATGCTTCCCGGGACGGCGATGGTCAAGCTGATGTGGGTGCTGGCCAACCGCGACGACCCCGCGAGTGCGATGTGCGAACCGCTGGCCGGCGAGATCACCGACCGATCGACACCCTGGGAATAGGGAAGACGACTCGAAGCGCGTTCTGTCGTAACCTGTTTACTCGAAAACAAACGCCGCACCGGTGGGGATGCCGTTCTCCGTGGCTGCCCGATCAGCGCCGACGACGGCCGTGGTTCCGTCACCGGCGAGTGCCAGTGACCGCCCGAATCGACCGTCCGACCGGCCGCCCCCGGCGTCGAGTACCGCTCCCCGAGGCCACGATCCTCCCGACCGAGTGACGGCCTCGACAACATTCTTCCGTTCGGTACTCGGCCTGACGATGAGGGCCCTCTCGCCGTCGGCGGAGAGCGCGACGTGTGCGTTCTTCCCGGGGTTGTCCGTCTGGCCGGGTGAGAGTGTCGCCGACCGGGTCCACTCGCCGTCTACCCATTCGAAGACGGACGCCGGGCCGCCGTAGTCCCCGACGACCGCCATGGTGCCGTCACTGGAGATGCCGATCACACCGTCGCGGTACAGGAAGGTATCGTCGTCGATCGGGAGCGTCGATGCTTCGGCCCAGGACTCCTCAACGCGCTCGAAGACGGTGACCGAACCGCCCCCCTGGGAGGCGACGAAGGCTTTCGACCCATCACCTGTGAGTGCGACCGCCGATCCAACGTGGTCTGGCCCCCACCGTTCCTCGGGGGCGAACGTCGCGGCCTGGTGCCACTCGCCGCCGGATCGCTCGAAGACGAACGCCGCTCCCGGTGTCGGGCCGATCGAGTCGTTCACGGACGCGACCACGTCGTCGACGGCCGATCCAACGGAGACCGGCGGGCCGCCGCTGGTCGTACTGAAGGCGTGGTAGGGTGCGCCGGCCAGCACCGTCCCCCCGTCGGCCGAGACCGCGACGGATTCGCCGAGCGCATTGGCAAACGCTACTGACCTGTCGGTGGCGTCATCCGCCACGTCCTCGGTCAGTCTCGCCCCCTGGCTCCACTCGCCGTCGACCCGTTCGAAGACGTACACTGCCCCGGATATCTGCATCTCGCGTCGCTCGTCGAACCCACACCCGACGACGGCCGTCGTGCCGCCGGCCGACAGCGCCACGCCGGCCCCGAACGAGTGGATGTCTCGCGAGGCGTCGGGAACGAGTGTTTCAGCTTGGGTCCAGGACCCATTCTCGCGTTCGAAGACGTAGACTGCGCCCGTTTCCGTTCCACTGGAGGTGTCGGCTTGATACGCACTGACCAGAATCGTCGATCCGTCCCGGGAAACGGCGACTTCGTTGCCGAACAGGTCGTCCGCGTTGCCGTCATCGGGCCAAAGCGTCCGTCGGTTGCCAAAGGACTGGCCGGGGGCACCAATGCCGCTGCAGCCAGCAACCGCCGTGAGACTGGCTGTTCCAACGAGTTTGAGGGCGGTCCGACGGCTTGGGTTCATATTCGGAGGCAGTATTCGCCCCGTGATATTTTTTGGTGATACTTCCGGAAGACGGTAGCCATCTCCGTCGTAACGGGTGCTGGGCCACGCGAACGCTGACGCGTCCGTGCTGAGGAACTCAGGCGCGTTCGTCCCCGTTGGTTTCCGTTGTCGTCTCCCCCGTGGTCTCAGCGGTCTCCTCGGGAGCCGCATCTACTGCCTCACTCGTCTCCGCCGTCTCTTCGCTCGTCTCACCTGTCCCCTCACCAGTTTCGTCCGATTCCGTGGACGCCGGTTCCCCGTCGTCTGCAGCCTCTTCACCCGACTCACTCGATCCAGCGGGCGACTGTTCGGTCCGTCCGTCGCCATCAGCGTCCGCCGACTCGACGGACTCGGCCTCGTCTTTCTCGGCAGGTTCACCTTCCGTGTCGCTCGATCCGTTCGGCTCGTCGCGCGGATCGTCGTGGGTTTCAGTCGTCGTCTCGGCCGATCCGGTGGACGATCCCTCGGATTCGGAACTAGCATCGTCGACTGGCTGGGCGGACTCGACAGATTGGGACGCACGGACCTCGGAGATGGTGCTTGATGCGGACTCTCCCTCGCCGACGCCTTCGGCAGTGCCGGCCGCCTCCATCCGACGGATGGACTCCGGCCGGGCGATGACGTACACCGAGTCACCGCCCGAAAGCACGCGGTCGCTGGCGGGCAGTGCCTCGATGCGATCGTCCGGGCCACCGGCGTGGATCGCGACGACGGTGGCATCGAGCGCCCCGACCGGCACCCCGGCCAGCGAACTTCCCTCAGCGATCTCGACGACACCGAGAGTCTCGTCGGCTGCCCGGAGCAGTTCCGTGAGTTCGCGATCGGCCCGTTCCTCGACGGGGAGGGTGGCGAGTTTGTACCGCGCCTCGGCCGACAGCTTCGAGGCGTCGGCGGCGTCGATCGCAAGCGTGACGACCTCGCCGGCCGTCCCCCGGACCTCGGCGTTCAGGAGTCGGCGCTGTGGATCGCGCTCCCACACCTGGACGAGATCGCCGGCGCTGGCCGCATAGGCGGGATCGGCGCGGATCGCCATCGCCGCGCTCTCCGGGGGTAGCGTCGGCCCGATCCCCGCGGCACGACTCCCCAGTCCAAGGTGCGTGACAGTGCCGCCGTCGTCGATCTCGATATCGACGTGGCCGACGCGATAATCCTCGCGCAGACGACGGGTGAGTCGGTCGCGCAATGCGTCGACCGTGAGACCGCGCGGGAAGACGAACGTCTTCCCTTCGAGGGTCGCCCTGGTGTCGGCGTCGACGGGATCGTACCCCGGCACGTCCTCGATTTCGTCCGGAAGGTTGACAGTGATGACCCGACCGACAGCCCGGACGACACGACTCACCGAATCGTCGAGTGCGACCTGATCGGTCCCGCCGAGCACAGTTTTCGCCAGGTGATCGCCCACGGTGATTCCGAGCAGCGCCGCGGCCGTGCCGACCGCGAGGGCGCTCACGTTGAACATCGCAGCGCGGACGGTCAGGACGGCGGCCCCACCCGTTGGGCCCACGACCTGTCCGAGTGCTGTCATAGCATTGAGCAGTAGGGCGACCGCGCCAAGAGCGATGAGAACGGCCGGCGGGTTCGAGACGCGCTCACGGGCGTACCAGCGGTACGCGATCGCGACGCCGCCGGCTACCGACGCGGCGACGACAGCGAGCCCGCCGATTTCGGCGGCCGCTTCCAACACGGTGCTCGCCCTGGCGCTGATCTGCAACGGACGGGCGGGTATCACGCTACCACCGCCCCGAGACTGTCGAGTCCGTCACGCGTTCCGACGACGTACAGCTCCGTCCCTGGTTCAATCGAGCGAGTCCCCGGCGGGTCGAACTCCCACCCACTCCCGTCCCGGACGGCCAGCACGACGACGCCAAACCGGTCCCGGAGGCCGGCCGACCCGAGCGTCCCCCCCGCGAGTTCGCCGCCCGCCCGGACGGTCAGGCGGCGAAACCGCTTGCCTGCTCGCCGAAGCAACGAGATTAGCGCGTACTCCCGGCGAGTGCCCCGCGCTTCGACGATGATCGTCGCCCGGTCCGACCGGAGCAGCGCTTCGGCGTCGGTCCGACCGACAGCGACGGTTACCTGGCCGTCACCGCCGGTCGTCGTCGGTGCACGGACCGATTTGGCGGGCTGTTGCTCCGGTCCGGAAGCCGATTCCACCGGTTGCTCCGGCGAGTCCGCCGGGCGGGGCGGGCCACTGTCGTCGTGGGAAGAGCGGGCACTCAGGACCGTCCCGCGGACCTGTGCGTCGGCCGTCGCGACCGTCACCACGTCCCCGCGGGCGAGACCGGTCGGAACCAGCGCGTCGACGGAGACGGCGCGTTTGCCTGACTCGACGCGCTTGGAAAGCCCCGAGAACGGCGGTGCGGCCGCGACGGTCGCCCGGCCGCGCTTGTCGATCGTGACCGAGACGTCACCCAGGGCAAATTCGTTGGTGAGTCGCTCCGCCAGCCTGGTCTCCAATTCGGGCAGGTCGAGGTCGGCCGGGAACGTCCACTCGCCGGCCCGTATCTCCGCCCGGAGATCGTCCGGCAGCGGGGGGTAGCCTTCCACGTCGGCCACCTCACCGGTCACCCGCACGCGGACCTCGTTGCTGCCGACGGATTCGATCAGATCGAGAGCGAGCGTCCGTTCACCGAGGTTCCGAAGCGAGAGCTTCCGCGGCATTGCCGCGCCGAGTTGGTCGCCCTTGCTGTGGGCGTACAGCACCATCATCATGATTACCAGCAGGGCGAGGAGGATCGTCGGCGCATTGGCCGACCCCGTGATCGAGGGGTCCGCAAGTGCGAGCAACCCGCCGTTGACGCCAGCCAACGCGACCCCGAGGACGACCACACCGAACCCCGGCAGCGTGACACCGGTGAGATATTTGAACAGGAACCCGAGTACCCAGGCGACCAGCGCCGGGATGATGCCGGTAAGCACGCCCAGGTAGACGCCAAAGAGCAGGGCAACTGGTAGCGATGGCATGTGCGCTGATGGACGGCCCTCGCTCAAATCAGTACCGGCGATCACCCTCACCACCTGGCATGCTCCCGCCGTCCCGGCAGACTTTACTCCCGGCCTGCGGTGTGTGCGACTATGGACGAGATTCGGGATTGGTTGGGCTCAAGGCCGGCGATCTATCTGACGTCAGTCGTAGCCGTCCTGTCGGTCGCGACGGGGCTCGTACACGTCGGCTCAGCGTCGGTCTCGGGTCCTCTCGCGGAGATAATCCCGTCGACGCTTCAGCAGACTGCCGGATTTACCGGATCACTGACCGGCTTTCTCATGTTGGCGTCGGTCTTTGGCCTTCGGCGACGACTTCGGATCGCGTGGTTCTCGACGGTTGTCCTGTTGCCGGTGACAGCTTTCCAGGGACTCGTGCAGTCCTCAGTCGTCTCGATGCCGCTGGTCGTCCTCTCGGTACTGTCGGTCCCGACTGTCCTGTTGAGTTACCGGCGGTTCGACCGGAAGATCGACCTCTCGCTCTCACAGCTTGCGGCACTGGCCGCGCTCGTCGGAACGATGACCTACGGCACTGTCGGCACCTATGCGTTGCGCGAGGAGTTCGCACAGGTCGAGACACTCACGGACGCGCTGTACTACACGGTCGTGACCGCGTCGACTGTCGGCTATGGCGACGTGATCCCGTCCAGTTCCGACGGCACTCGACTGTTCGCGCTGTCAGTCGTCGTTCTCGGGACGGCGTCGTTCGCGCTCGCCCTCGGCTCGCTGATCGGCCCGATGATCCAGGCCCGGTTTGCACGCGCACTCGGCACTATGACACGCACACAACTCGACCAGCTCGAGGATCACGTCCTCGTGCTGGGGTACGGCGACCTCACGGAACCGATCCTCGAAGAACTTCAGTCCGAGACGGCCTTTATCGTCGTCACGCCCGACGACGACGCGGCAACCGCACTCGGCAATCGGGACATCAATGCGATCGTTGGCGATCCCAGCGACGACGAACCCCTTCAGCGGGCCGGCATCGATCGCGCCCGCGCGGTGCTGGTGGCAACCAACGACGACGCCCAGGATGCTCTCGCGATCCTGACCGCGAGACAACTCAATCCCGAAGCCCGGATCGTCGCCGCCGCGACTGACCGCGCAAACATCGAGAAACTCCGGCGAGCGGGGGCCGACTCGGTCATCAGCCCGGCAGTCATCGGCGGGCATCTTCTGGTCCAGTCGGCCATGGGCGGGGACGGTATGGAATCGATCGCCGACCGACTGCTCGCGGTCAAGGACGAAAACGATCTCTGAGATACAGGGGGTCGGGACCGGCCCCAACCACGGCATTCCGATCAGTGACGGAGCGCTAACGGTCGTCGACGTAATTCCGATCGACGATCGCGACATCAGTCGCTACGTCTTCGAGGCGTTCGAAGGTCGGCGGCGAGACGAACCGCGAGGTCGTACTCCGGTCCTGACTTGAGCCGATGATGACCAGATCGTATCCCGGCGCGTTCTCCGTGAGAAACGACTGGAGATCCTCGGCCGCAACCCGGGTTTCGATCCGACCGGTAAACGTCTCGACGAGGTCGGCGAGCAATTCCTCGGCCTGGCGACGTTGTTGGGCTGCGGTAATACAGTGACACACGCTGACGTGACCGGTCCGTCCAGCGAGCCGCGTCGCGAAGTCGATCATGCTGTGGGCAACGCCTTTCGTCCGGACCGGGACGAGGATTCGCTTCCAGCGGGTGCGACCCTCGTGAGATCGATGGACCAGCACGTCGATATCACCAACGAACAGCTGTTTGATCGTCGGCGACAGCCCGCCGTGGCGTTCCTGGTACGGGACGGCGATCAAGTCACAGTTTGCCTGCTTGGCAGTGCGGGAGATCGTATCTGCAGGTGAGTCACCGTCGGCGGCGACGATCACGTCACATGGTACGCCAACCTTCGTCTCGATACGGGCAGCATCGGTTTCGAGACGGTCCGCCGCGGCCGAGACGGCATGTTTCTCCGCAATATCGTCGAGCGTCGCTGCATCGAAATCGGCCGCTTCGAGATCATCCCGATCCGCTTGAGTCAGCGACGCATCGCCCGCGTTCGCCAGCCAGTCCGCATCGCCGCTGTAGGTCGCGTCAGTGTCGATGAGTTCGCGCTCGACGCTGGCGACCGCTTCGTCGTCGACGATGTCGAGCAGGACGACTTTGCCGGCGTCGTGGGCCCCAGCGAGTCGAGCGGCGAGCATCGCCGTCGCGTCGGCCTCCTCACAGAGCAACGGAACGAGCACGCGATCGTCGCCGCGGATCGAATCGTAGAGCAACTCCGCCCGGTTTTCGTAGACGCCACGACGCCAGGCAACGAAGACACCGGCGACGATCGTCGACGACACGAAGACGCTCAGGACGTACTCGATCTGTGCCGTCCCGGTGACGTGAACGAGCAGCGCCGTCGAATACGCCGATGCCTCGCGCAGGTTTAACGCCCACGTGACGGCCCCGGTCAGAAAGAGGCCAAGCGCAACCGCCCCACCGTGAACCTGATACTGTCCCGGTGGGACCTGATACCAGTACCGGGCCGTCACGGCGAGTGCGATCCACCCACAGAGTGCGCCGGCGGTCAGCCCGCCGATGAACCGGCGTGGGGAGGACGCGGGGCTTTCCGGGTTCGTGAACAGCGAGTACGACCCGGAGGCCAGCGGCGGGAACAGCAGATACGGGAGAATCCCGAGAAAGTTCGAGAGCCACGTCACGACACCCATCAACAGCGGGATCGCAACGAGGACCGAAAGGTGGACGAGATTCCGGGTGTGCTCGACCCAGCGGCGAAACGCGCCGGCTCGATAGCGCATGCGCCGACGCAATCTGCGGTAGGCAGCCCCCGACCGTCCACTCATGTGACTCGGCTATTCGAGCCGTGCATGAAAACTCCCCCGATTCCGTCAGCACCGACTGGGTTACAGTTCCGTCACGGCCGTGAGCGCGATCTCGATCATTCGTTCGACGTTATCGTGTGCTTTCGCCGGCAGTTCGTCGTCCTCGGTTTCGCCCTTCTGGGTCCCCTCGACCAGATTCCCGTCGACGGTGCAGATCGCGCCCGAGCGAAGTCCCTTCCGACGCGCCAGCGAGAAAATCGAGGCCGCTTCCATCTCGACGGCGAGCAAGCCAGCGGCTTCCCAGTCGGTGACGGCCGAGTCGTCCTCCGCGTAAAAGGCATCGTCTGTCACGATCGGCCCGACGTGGACCGGCTCGTCGCGTCGTCTGGCCGCCTCAACCAGCGTCGACACCACCTCGTGGTCCGGGACGGCCGGAATCGTCGCCGACTCGTAGCGTTTCGTGGTCCCTTCGTCCTTGGCCGCGCCGGTTGCGACGATCACGTCGCCGATCTCGATGTCGGACTGGAGTGCGCCGGTCGTCCCCACGCGCAGGAACGTCTCGACGCCGACGGCCGCGAGTTCCTCGATGGCAACTGCCGCCGACGGACTCCCGATCCCGGTCGAACAGATCGCCAGTTCCCGGCCCTCGTAGGTCGCGGTGACGATCCGGTATTCGCGGTTGTGCGTCACCGTTTCGACGTTCTCACAGTGGTCGGCGATGCGATCGACGCGGCCCGGATCACCGGGAAGTAACACGACGTCGGGCAGGTCGCCCTCCTCGACGAGCAAGTGCGGTTGTTTCGCCATGCGTGTGGCTGTGATCGCGGGGACTAAAACAGTTGAGAACTGCCATCACTCCGCGCCGTCGCCCCCGTCACGACGATCGCCACCGGATTATCCCAGCGTGAACAGCACGAAGTTGTTCACCGCCGGTCCGAGCCCGACAGCCGTGATGACAACGAAAAAGAGGCTGCCGTAGGTCGGTTCCTCCTCAACGTAGTCGGCAAACGTGACGACAACGAACGTCGCGATGAGTACCTTCACGACGAGAAACAGCCATCCGGAGCCGATGTATGCGGCTGTCGGCAGCGAGCCGGCGAAATCCATGATCGCCGCCGGGATCGGCGTTCGCTCAGTCGATCCCAGGATGTCGTAGCCGATCATCGTGATCACACCGTCGAACGTGTGGGCGAAGACGACGGCCGCGCCGGCGATCCCCGTCCGAGCGACCGCCCCGGTCCAACGGAGACTTACCAGGAAGTACGTGACTGCCGTCACCGCAAGCGAGATTACGAACGCGAGGGTCGGCCACATCGGCGAGAACTCGACCGCCGGAGCGATCCCCTGCCAGACCATCGCGCCGAGGAAGACGATCAAGACACCGAGACCAGCCGCCCCGAGATACGTCCCGACGCGACCGAGATTGCCGGTGGCTGTCCCGAGGAGGATCAACAGCAGCCAGACAGTCGCCACCAGGACGTAGGTCGTCACGTACACTGTCGGAGCTGAAAACAGCGGCGCGACCCACGCCGGGTACAGTCCCGGCACCTGATAGAACCCGTGTGTGATCCCCCCGATCGCCATCCACGGAAGCAACGCAACGACGTGTCGTTTCCCCACCGGCGGCTCGAACCCAAACAAAAGCAGTGTCGTCAGCAGCGCCCCCAGCCCGAGTACCACCAGATACGGCAGCCCCGGAGCGACCAGCCCGCTTGGAAGAATTGCCATATGTTGGTTTACTTAGGCATCCATGGAAAACGTTCCGGTCTTGGGAAACCGACGCTCCATTGTCGTGGATCGAGTTCGCCAGTCCGGTGGACCCACGACGGAAATGAGACAGTTGACCTTTATGTCCTCCGGGTTCCTCCCAGAGGTATGCTCCCGGAAGACGTTCCCGCACGAATCGAACACACCGTGCTCGGCCCGGAAACGACACCAGCTGCCGTCATCGACGTGCTCGATGACGCGATCGAGTACGGGATGGCTGCCTGCGTCCCGCCGTGTTACGTCGCCCAGGCGGGTACATACGCACCCGAGGTCAGACTCGCGACTGTCGTCGGGTTCCCCCATGGACAGCATGCGTCGTCGGTCAAAGCGGCCGAGGCAGCCCAGGCCGGCGACGACGGTGCCGACGAACTCGACATGGTCTGTAACATCGGGCAGCTCAAAGCCGGCGAAGACGAGCTCGTGAGGACGGACATTGCGGAAGTCGTCGCGGCCACGTCGCTGCCAGTCAAAGTCATCGTCGAAGCACCGCTGTTGACTGACGCCGAACTCGACCGCGTCGGGCAACTGACCGCTGAAGCTGGCGCTGACTTTCTCAAGACATCGACCGGATTCAACGGCGGTGCGACAGTGGCCGATGTCGAGCGGCTGAGTCGGTATCTTCCGGTCAAGGCCAGCGGCGGGATCGGCTCCTGGGAGAAAGCAAAGGCGATGTTCGAGGCCGGGGCTGAACGGATCGGAGCCTCACGCGGCGCGACGATCGTCGACGAATACAGACAATCCGAGTCGTAAACTACGCCACCCTACTCGCGTCGCCCTTCCGACTGGCGTCGGAAGTCCTCGCTCTCTTCTCACGGGCGCGAAGCGCCCGTTCGAACGGTCAAGAGGGACCTCCGGTCCCTCACGACTTGAGGCCGGAGGCTCCGCCTCGAAATTGCTGACACGCGGGGCGAAGCTACTCATTTCTCATCACAGCTGACGGTTCGGATAAATGACGCGAGAAAATCGAGGGCGTCGTCAGTGACGACGCAAGCCGATCATCGCCACGGCGAGCGTGGCGACCACGGCGACGACGACGCCGAACCCGGGACCAGTCGAGGTGGTCGTCTCGGTGGGTTCGTCGGTCGTCTCAGTATCGTCCTCGCTCGATTGGTCGGTCGGTTCATCGGTGGACGACGACTCACTCGTCTCGTCGTCGGTCATCTCATCGTCGGATTGCTGGGCGTCGTCGTTTGCTACCGGCAGCGCCATACTCGTCTCGGCCGAGGAGTCCGGGACCGTGACGGACTGTGTCTCGGTGTCCCATTCTCCCGGCAGGTAGATGTTCGTCTCGTCGGAGATCATCTCGTGTTCCCGGAGCGTGGTTTTGTCGGGACTGTCAGACTCGACGACGTTCTCCAGTCGGACGTACGTCGTTGCACTGTCGCCTTCCGCATCGACGTAGATCTGTTCCATCGAGCCGGCGTCCATTTGTTCGTCCATCAGGCTCGTCAGCGCCGAGAGGTTGCCGAATTCGGCGTGTCCATCCATAGCCACGGCGGTCTCGTTAACCGAGGCGTCGAGGCGCGAGCCAACGAAGTCAGCCGCGTTGAGTCGCGCGAACGGGTTGATGTCAGGCGTCCCTGCGACGGAGGAAGACTGTTCGAAACTCCGTTCGAGGCTCTGGAGGGTCTGTCCGTACATGTCCTCGCGCTGGACGAGGAACGACCCGTTCATGACCACCTGATCGGCCTCCGTGGCTGCGTCGAAGGCGAACCGCTGGGTGCCGACCGCCGGCAGGTCACGGGCATCCCGTTCGGCGACGTACGCCTGCCAGTTGTCGGTCCGCTGTTCCATCGAGGCATCCGCCTGGATGGCTCCGTCAGTCGTCGTCGAAACGGCGATATCCCACGATCCAGTCTGTGAGTAGTTCGCCGATTGCATGGCTGCGAACTGCGCTTCGAGACGATCCGACTGGTTGGCGATCATGCCACTATCGTCGGTGGCCTCCATGACATCCATGTACGCGAGCATGAGCTGGTCGTAGCCGTCGACAGCCACGTCCCAGCTTGCGGATCCGGATCCCTGATTGACGTCAACTGAAACCGAGACTCGGTCGATCGAGACGTCGTCAAGTTCGACGTCGAGGTCGTTCATCGAGTCGCCGAACTGTGGGCTCTCGGACAGGGACTCCGCAAGCCCCTGCTGGAGGAATTGGTGGATCCCCTGGAGTTCGACGGTGTATTCGACATCGAGATGTCCGCCGTCCTCGGTCGACTCGAAGTCATACGCGTCCATCGTGAGATTGCTGGACCCATTGACCATCTGTGCGACCATCGAGAACTGCCCCTCGAGGGACTCGGTGGCCTTCTCGCGAGTGTTCCACTGCTCGGCCGCGAACGAGCTGACGTTGTAGGACTGGCTGGCTTCCAGCACGTGTCCCTTCTCGGTCGCCCGCAGGTCGAACGAATGCTCCTGGGCGTCCATGCCGAGCGCGGCCGACCAATTGGCACTCCCCTGCATCTCGAGGGCCGAACCGCTCGTTGTGGCCGTGCCAGTGGTCGTGAACTCGTCGAACAGCATCGTGAGGGCACTGGAGTCCTCGGGGAGGGCAACGGTCGCTTCGAGGTCCATGTCGCTGCGGGAGTTCTCGGCATTGGTGGTGCTTTCGATGGTCGCATCAAGCGACTGGAGGTTCTCGGGCCGTGGCATCGCGAGCGAGCCCGACGCGTTGACTTGTGACTTGTTGGCGGCCATCGCGAACTCGCCCGTCACGTTTGTCTCGACTGGTTCGTGGTAACTGCCATACACCAGTCCCTCCGTGACGTTCATCCCGAGTTCACCGGTGCCCGCGGCACCCTCACTCTGAGAGACGACGATCACGCTGCCATCGTCAGTGACGTATGCCCCATCCGCAGTGTCTGTCTCGTTCGTTATCGGTACGCCTGGATCCCCATTGTCCGCAGCCGCGACGGCTGTGCCGGCGAGGACACACGCCGCGACCACTATCAGGACGGCAAGGTTTCTCTTCGTCATCGTTGCGCCTAGGTGTACTGTAATCGGCCCAATAATTGTTACGACACGATACCTGTCGAGAAACAACGCGTGAACAAGTACCACGAGATGGGTGTCTGAGACCACCGCTTTCGCCGTGCTTTTGCCTCCCGGACCGTAGTGACACCTACGGATGGCCCGCTATCACATCGAGACGTACGGGTGTACGTCAAACCGCGGCGAGAGCCAGGCGATCGAGCGCCGGCTCCGCCAGGGCGGCCACTACCCCGTCGACAGTCCCGCGCGGGCCGACGTCGCGATCCTCAACACCTGTACCGTCGTCGAGAAGACCGAACGGAACATGCTCCGACGGGCAGCGGAACTCGACGAGGGGACGCCCGGGGATCTCGTCGTCACCGGCTGTATGGCGCTCGCCCAGGGCGAGGCGTTCGACGATGCCGACGTGGACGCCGAGATTCTCCACTGGGACGAGGTCCCCGAGTACGTCCGCAACGGCGAGTGTCCGACGGCGACACCGGATACCGACGCCGTGCTCGACGACGTGACTGGCATCTTGCCGATCGCCAGGGGCTGTCTCTCGGATTGTTCGTATTGCATCACCAAGCAGGCCACCGGCACGATCGACTCCCCGCCGGTGGCGACGAACGTCCAGAAGGCCCGTGAACTCCTCGCGGCCGGCGCGCGCGAGATCCGGATCACGGGCCAGGACACCGGCGTCTACGGCCTCGAAAACGGCGAGCGAAAGCTCCCGGAGCTCCTCACCCGCATCTGTGAGCTCCCGGGCGAGTTCCGCGTCCGAGTCGGCATGGCGAACCCGAAAGGCGTCTACGGCATGCACGAGGAACTCGCCGATGTCTTCGCAGCCCACGACGAACTCTACAACTTCCTGCACGCGCCGGTCCAGTCGGGCAGCGACGATGTCCTCACTGACATGCGCCGCCGTCACCGGACGCCGGAGTTCGAGGAGATCGTCGCGGCCTTCGACGACCGCCTTGACTACTGGACGCTCGCGACAGACTTCATCGTCGGCTTCCCGACCGAAACCGACGCGGACTTCCAGCAGTCGCTGGAGCTCCTTCAGGAAGTCGAACCCGAGAAGGTCAACGTGACGCGTTTCTCGAAGCGTCCAGGGACGGACGCCGCCGAGCTGGACGGCCTCGGCGGGACGATCAAGAAAGAGCGGTCCTCGGCGATGACCGATCTGAAGATGGACGTCGTCGGCGCGGCCCACGATGCGATGGTCGGCGAGGAGCACACGGTGTTGCTGACCCAGGACGGCACCGAGGACTCACTGGTTGGCTACGACGAAGCCCACCGTCAGGTCGCCATCCCTGAGGCAGAATCGATGGGGCTGGAGTTGGGGGACTTCGTCGACATCGAGATCACCGGCCACAACACCGTCTATGCGCTCGGCGAGCCGATCCGCGCCGTCGCGAAGACGGCCTGATCAGGCTGCCTCGCTGGCCCCGTCACGGACGGCGACCGACGCGTATCCGACTACTTCGTCTCGCGAACCGGCGGTGTCGCCGCTGGTGGCGTGTGCGAGGACGTCGACCTGACTGTCCGCACCACTCGCCCACAGCATCGCGGCGATCGCCCCGTAGCCACAGACCGACAGTCCCTCGCGTTCGACGGTCTCGATCAGCCCCGCCGGATCGGTCGCGTCGATCCGATCCAGCGCCAGTTCGTCGCGGTCGATCGCCACCTCGTGTGGCTCGTAGTGGGTGAAGTCACTCGAAGCGATAACGACCGCCCCCTCGCCGGCATGTGTTTCGAGGACGTCACCGAGTGCTTGGGCCACGTCGGCGTCCTGTCGTCGGAGGGAGATCGGGAGCACCGCCAAATCGTCGTAGAGGTGTTGCAGGAAGGGGAGTTGGACTTCAGCGGCGTGCTCGCTCGCGTGAGCACGGTCATCAAGACTTGCGTCGGTCTCGGCGACAATTCGATCGCGGAGTCCTTTGTCGATCGGAACTGAGCCAAGCGGCGTTCGCCACTCGTCGTCGCCGGGAACGGCAACGGCCGCGCCGACGCCCGTGTGGTTCGGCCCGACGATGACGACCGTCTCGGGCGTTCCGGACTCGGCGAGTGCCGCGTAACTGTGGGCGGCGACGGGACCGGAGAACGGCAGGCCGGCGTGTGGCGCGACGACTCCGGCGATGTCGGGCGAGCCCGCCGCCGGCGTCGGTACCGATCCGGGACCGATCTCGTGGGCGAATGCTGCTTTGACCTGCTTGCGGAGCGACGGCTCGTCGCCGGCGTAGAACCGTCCGGCGACCGCGGGTTGGCGGGTGCTAGCCATCTCGCTCACCTCCGACCGGTCCGTCGAAACAATGCGTCGCTGTAATGGTGGTGTACGGGCGAGCCATACGAGACAGTACGACCGCCAGTAGTTCAACGTTGAGGGGGATCCCCCGATCTCGCGACAGATTGGGACAGCGTTCAGGGGCTGGTTTCGTTCGCGGCGCGCTCGTCGTCGGGCGCGACGATCTGGGTGTCCTGGCCGCGTTCGACCGGGATACGATCGACGATGTCGCCGTTCTCGTCGGTGATGAGGACGTAATAGAGGATGTTCTCGTCGTCCGGTGCCGGTTCGACATCGGTCCCGTTCTCGCCGGGTGTGAGGTCGCTATCGTCGATGTCGCCACGGAGGAACTCCCGGATCGCCGCGTCATCATTGAGTTCGATCGCATTGTTGGCATCGGCGTTGACGAAGACGCTACGGGTCACATCTGTGAAGTCGACCGGCGCGACCTTGATGTGCCACCAGAGGTCGCCGTCGACAGTCACCGGTACTGGCTCAGTGACCACGAAGTTATCTCCCCAACCAGTCTGGGAGTCTGCGTTCCGGGCCATTCCCATCGCTTTTTCTGGCCCCGTCAGCGTCTCCTCGTCGGTGCCGAAGTAGGTGTACTCCCCGGTGTCGGCGTCGGCGAACCACACCTCGTCGAGGCCGCGGGTGTCCTCGCCGTAGGGTTCCATGGCCGTGACGTAGGACATCTGCTCGCCCTCGAGATCGATCACGAACGGCTGTTCGTTGTCGGCACCCTCCGGCAGATGAGCGACCTCAATTTGTCCCTCGTGTGCGCCGATGACCGGCATCTGGTTGATGATCCCTTCGCGGTAGCCGAGCGAACCCGTCTCCGAGCGCGTCAACGTCATCGGATAGAGGCGCTGGCCATCGAGAATCTCGTTCGCCTGTGCCTCCTCGGGCGAGAGGTGCTCGATGGTCCCGTCGGGATGGACCAGGGCCCCGCCGTTCCACTTCGGCGTCGTGTGCGGGAACGGAAGGAGGTGCCACTCGTGGCCCGTCTTCGGATAGTAGAGGTACGGCGTGCCGTCGTGGCTGAACTCGACGGCATCGTCGTTGTACTTCGAGAAGAACCCGCCGAGTTTGACGTTCCACCGTGCCGAACGGTGCAGCCACATCCCCTCGCCGTACGTGAAGTCTTCTTCGTAGACGTTGATCTGTTGGGCGTCCATCGACGTCATGTTGGCGACGAGGACGCCGCGTTGGTTGTCCAGTAGCTTGTTCCGGGCGCCGTCCGGTTCGATGGGATAGGACCACGCCAGCGAGCCGTCTTCCTGTCTGGCGATGTCGCTCGTCCCGAGACGGTGCGTTCGGTAGGACACCGACCCGCGGGTCGTCACGTCCGAGACTTCACGCGGAATAACACGCGGGTTGTTCGCATTGGCCTGTGGGAACTCCTGAACCTCGGTCGCGTCGGCCATCGTCTGCTGGGCCAGGGTCCGCTGTTCGAGCGCGCCCGCCGGCACGCTTGCGAGGATCGAGAGGACGAACAGCACGCTGAGGACAGCCCCCAAAATCCGAAGTTTTCGCATCGCCGATCCACCACCCACGACGATCCCGTCGACTGACGTCTGGTCGTCCTCGAACAGCATCGAGACAAGGTTCGATTCTCGTTTCTCACGTTCGAGTCGCCAGGGCGGGTAAAACCACAGTGTCAGCGCCGTGATGGTGCCACCGCCAATCAGGACCAGTCCGGAGGGGGAAAACAGCGCGGCGTAGACCACACCGTGGACCAACGGCCGAACCAGGAATACGATTCCCACGACGATCGCCAGTATCACGATTCGCTTTCCCAGGAAGTACGGCAGCGGGGATCCGGACGACGGGGCATCCACGTCGGACCCATCGTCGTCACCGGAGATGTCGATTTCAGCCATGTATGGGGGGTCGGCCGGTTCGATTAAATACTATGGGTTGTCCGGATCGTCGAGTCCTTCCTTACCGCGATTTCGATTCCTCCCGTCGAAGGCGCGGCGGTTCGGTCTCATCTGAGAGAAAGATGCTGTCGGCGTCGGGGTCGAAGTACACTTCGAGCGCGCGAAGTGCGCCGGCGTACGCCGAAATCATGATGAAGGCGAACACGAACACGGCAGGCAGGACAAGTTGGAGGACCATACCATCAATAGGGACCCTCGTTCCCGAAAACCTTGATATTTCGGCCGCGGCCGAACGCCGTCATCTCACGCCTCGAAACGATTACTCGTGACCGGAAACCGGAACTGGCTCGTACGGTTCTTCCAGATAGGCCTGATCGGATTCGCTGAGGTCGATCTCCAGGGCTTCGACGGCGTCTTCGAGGTGCTCGACGCTCGTCGTGCCGACGATCGGCGCGTCGACGGCGTCCTGATGGAGGAGCCACGCCAGCGCGATCTGGGCCATCGTCACGCCGTAGTCGGCAGCGAGTTCGGCGACGCGTTCGTTGATCTCCCGCCCACCACCCTCGAAGTAGGGGTGCTCGCGGGCGTAGTCGTCGGTCTCGCCGCGCGTCGTGGCGTCGAATTCCTCGTGTGGCCTGGTGAGATAGCCACGCGCCAGCGGACTCCACGGGATCACGCCTATCCCCTCGCGTTCACAGAGGGGCAGCATCTCGCGTTCCTCCTCCCGATATAGCAGGTTGTAGTGGTTCTGCATCGTCTGGAAGCGCTCGAGTCCCTCGCGCTCGCTGGTCGCCAAGGCGTCGGCGAACTGGTGGGCCCACATCGAGGAGGTGCCGACGTGACGGGCCTGCCCGCGGCGGACGGCATCGTCCAGCGCCCCGAGCGTCTCCTCGATCGGCGTGTCGTAGTCCCAGCGGTGGGTCTGGTAGAGGTCGACCGTCTCCATGCCCAAGCGATCCAGGGAGTTGGCCAGTTCCTGCTCGATGGCCTTCCGGGAGAGTCCGCCCGAGTTCGGGTTGTCGTCGTCCATCTGGAAGAAGCCCTTCGTGGCGACGACCTGCTCGTCGCGGTCGTAGTCGGCCAGCACGTTCCCGAGGACACGCTCGGATTCGCCCAGCGAGTACATGTTGGCCGTGTCGAAGAAGTTGATTCCAAGGTCGATCGCGCGCTCGATGATTTCCAGACTCTCCTCCTCGTCGAGGACCCACTCGCGCCAGTCGCTGCTCCCGAAGCTCATGCAGCCCAGACAGATCCGGCTGACCTCCATGCCAGTGGAGCCGAGGGTCGTGTACTCCATGGCCGGGGCAGGTCCGGCGAAGACAAAAGGGTTCGGCCGGTGGAGCCCGGGTGACAGTCGACTGAGACAGCTTCCCGACCAGAGTTTATTAGCGATCACGGCCTACTGGGATGTAATGAGCGAAATCGTCTCGACAGCTGACGTGCTCGGCGGTGCTCCCCGGATCGAGGGGAGACGCATTGGCGTCCATCACATCGCCAAACGGGTCATTGACGCCGGTGAGTCCACGGAACAGGTCGCTGCTGATTACGACCTTGACATCGCTGATGTCCACCGCGCTCTCGTCTATTATTACGACCATCCGGACGAAATGCGTACGGTGCAGACGGAGTCTGTCTCGGACGATCTCACTATCGTTCGCGGCCCGGACGATCTCGACGAAGAGGCACAGCAACAGGCATGAGGGTGCTGGCTGACGAACACATTCCGCCAGCGTACGTTTCTGCGCTCCGGGGCGAAGGACACGATGTCGTGACCGTCGGTGACGAGATTGAACTGGGTGCAGAGGATACGACGCTGTTGGCATATGCCCGTGAGACAGATCGAGTAATCTTGAGTGAAGACACAGACTTCCGGGGAGTCGATCCTGAACTCAAGGTCAGTGACCATCCCGGCGTCCTCGCGTGTGACACGGCCGCGACGCCAGGAGAGATTGCTACAGCAGTTCGGCGGATCGAGGGGTTTGCCGACGATCTCATGGACACTGTCTTTTTCGTGCCAGGCAATTGGCTGTGAATGTGTTCAGTTCTCCATTGGGATCTACAGTGAAATTCGGCCAGGGATTTGTATATTTGACCGAGGCCAAATTATTTGAACGAGCGGCGGCAACCACGCATAGAGATGGGCGAATCGGATCAGCGAACGTGGACGGAGACGCTCAGTGGCCGTGAGCGCGTGCGCCGAGTCGCCGAGACGCTGGAGGGGGCGACACCGGTGGGGGAAATCGCCGACAGGGCGGACGTCTCCCGGGCGACGGCCGACGACGAACTCGAACAGCTGGCGAGCGACGACTGGGTCAGTGAAACGACAGTCGAGGGGACCAAAGCCTACGATCTGAACCCTGTCCGCCTGCTCTTCGACGAGGTGACGGATCTCATCAAGGAGCATTCGCGGGAGGAACTCGAATCACAGCTCGCCGAGTTGACCGAGGAGCGAGAACAGTTAGCGGCGGAGTTCGATGCCGACTCGCTGTCGGAATTTCGGGATCAGCTGGCGGAGGCGGAATTGAGTGCGGCGGAGATACGCGAGCGTCGCAACGTCATCGAGACCTGGGAAGCCATCGAGACGGAACAGCGGCTCGTCAGGCACGCCCTCCAGTTGTACGACGACGTTGTCGAACTGTCTTCACCACGGACTGACGTTCCCTCGACCTTCGCATAATGGTCGTCTTTCTCGCAAACCGAGGGAACCTCCAGAGCAAGCGCCTCCACGACCGCATCCGCAATCGGCTCGACGGCGAACTCACGGACGTGCGACGGCGACGGGCCGAACCGCGAGATGCTGGCCAGTACCGCGTGGTCGGTGAGGTGGATCCCCGACAGTTCCTCGAGAATCCGGACTATCCGGCAACGACGGCACGGATCGAAGTCGGATTTCGCCTTCGGACGGGCGACTCGTCCGAGCACTACTGGTTCAACTGGATCGAACCGGACCGGGACGTACTGGTCGGGTGGCATCAGGACGACACGCACGACGATCTCGGTCCGGTTCACGTTCAGGTGAATGACGGATCGAGGACTGTCGAGCACAGACCGACCCGGTTCATCGACGCGCATCCACTCGACGTTCTCGAACGTCGGTTCGACGCGTTGTCCGATCTCGTCAATGCTGTCGAGTGGGATGATGGACGGCCAGTCGGTTTAGACACCGCCGTCGAGTCGCTGTGACTCTTGAAGAAGTGGTGAGCGTCCACGGATAGCGCGAAACGGTCCCTGAAACAGCTCTATTCGGCCAAGCCACGCGGGAAGTTCCCGATTGTCGCCTCGCGGAAGGCCTCCTCGTCGAAGTCGACGTCGAGCCACTCCGTCAGCTGTTCGGCGTCGCGCATCGCGTTCTTCAGGCACGTCGAGGCCCCGGGCGAGGGCGTGATGTTGAAGATGACGTCGTTTCCGGTGATCTTGGCCTCGCCCATGTCCAGGGACTTCGTCTCCGTGTTGACGATCTGCGGGCGGACACCGCCGTAGCCCTTCGCGCGTTCGATGTCACCTGCCTCGACGGTCGGCACGACCTTCTGGACGTGCGGGAGGAAGGCCCGCTTGCCGACCGCGGGCAGGTCATAGAGCAGGTTCTCGAGGACGTACGGCAACAGCGTCCGATCGGCGAGGATGTTCGCGTAGCTGAGGAACGAGTCCGGCGAGAGTTCGAAAACGTCGAAGAAGTCGGCGACCGTCGAAAGGCGACCCCGCTCCAGTGCGGGCACGACCTTCGCCGTCGGGCCGAACCGGGTCAGTCCCTGATCGTGGACCTCGGCGTCGCCGTGGACCGCCGCGAAGGGGAGTTTCGCCATCTGGAGGGTGTAGACCTTGCCGTTCAGCAGGCCCTCCTCGGCGACGAAGAAACTGCCCGCGACCGGGAGCAAGGACATGTGCTCGCCGTAGCCCATCTCCTTGGCGATCTGGAGGCTGTGGGAGCCGGCGGCGACGACCGCCGCGTCGCTCTGGTACCACCCGCGCTCGGTCTCGACCAGGAACTCGTCGTCGGTTTCGTTGACCGACTCGACTTCCGTGCCCGTGAAGACGTCGACGCCCTCGTCGCCTTCGACTTCACGGACGAAGTCGATCGCGAGTTCGCCGTAGTCGACCGTGTAGCCGTCGGGCGTCTGGAGGGCGAGCATCTCGGTGTCCGGCTCACGCCCCTCGACGACCTTCGGTTCGATTGCTTCGATCTCCTCACGGTCGATCGCGTCGAGTTTCGGGAAGAGATCGCCAAAGCCCTTCTCGTGATAGCGGGCGTCGAGACGGTCGACTTCCTCGTCGCCGACCGCCAGTGCCATCTTGGAGCGCTTTGCGTGCATCTCTCGGTCGGAATCGTTGGCTTCGAGATAGCCAGCGACCATCTCGGCACCCTCCTTTACTTCCTGGGCTTTCTCCAGGGAGTAATTCGTCTCGATGTCCCCGAAGTGCAGCGTCTGGGAGTTGTTCGTGTGGTGGGAGTTGATCGCCGCGATATCAGGCTCCTTCTCGAACAGTGCGACCGACTCGATGTCGGTGAATTTCGAGACCGTATACAGCAACGACGCCCCGCTGATGCCCCCGCCGACGATGACCAGGTCGTATTCGCCTTGCATGGTAGAAGTGTCCACAAAGATGGGTGTCGGACACTTATGTCATCGGGCCGGGGAAGCCACTGCCTCGATAGCCATAGCCCACACTGCCAGCCAGGACCACGACGACAGACACTTCACGGTCATTTCCCTACCACCGGTCATGCCAGAATATCCGGTCATCGTCCGCGAGATCGGCGGCCAGAATCGACTGGGAGTCGAGGAAGCCGACGATCTGGAGGCGGATGTTCGGGAAATCGTCACCGAGGGATACGAACAGATCAACGTCGAGCGGCGGGACGACGGCGAGGTAGTTGGAACAGTGGTGGCGAGTGACGATCGCCAGCGGATCGAAGACGTCCACTGGGACGCCTAATCGAGCCGATTCGCCGGCTTCTCAGCGAATCAGGGTCCGTTTGGGGCGATCCACTTATCGGCCTGACAGCCGTTCACTGCACAATGAGTACCGAGACCGGCGATCGCCATGCGATGGGCGACCAGTCAGGACGGACTGTCGTCGTCACGGGAGCCAACAGCGGAATCGGCTTCGAAGTGACGAAAGCCTTCGCCGAGAGGGGTGCTGACGTGGTCATGGCGTGTCGAAGTCTCGATCGCGGGAATGCGGCCCGGCAGGAGATACGGAACGAAGCCGAGGTCGACGACGCAGCACTCGCGGTCATGGAACTCGATCTGGCCGACCTCGATTCGGTGCGATCGTTCGCGGAGGGCGTCCGATCGACGTATTCGGATCTCCACGTCCTGTGTAACAACGCCGGCGTGATGGCGATTCCGCGGAGTGAGACCGCAGACGGCTTCGAGACCCAATTCGGCGTCAATCACCTCGGTCACTTCGCGCTCACGGGTCTCCTTCTCGACCGGCTTCGGGACACCGAAAGTGAGACGCGGATCGTTACCCAGAGCAGCGGCCTTCACGAGCGAGGGGAGATCGATTTCGATGACCTCCACGGCAAGAACTCCTACGACCGGTTCGACGCCTACGCCCAGTCGAAACTCGCGAACGTGCTGTTCGCCTACGAACTCGATAGACGGCTTCAGGCGGCCGACGCGGACGTCACGAGCGTCGCCTGCCACCCCGGTTTCGCCGCGACGAACCTCCAGCGACGGGGGCCCGAACAGTCGGGTTCACGGCTTCGACTATGGATGATGAAAATTGCCAACGCCGTCTTCGCCCAGTCCGCCGCCACGGGCGCACTCCCGATGCTCATGGCCGGGACCGATCCTGCCGTCGACGGCGGAGAATACGTCGGGCCGGGCGGCTTGCTGAACATGCGCGGTACCCCGGAGATGCAACGATCCAGTGACCGGTCCTACGATGAGGAACTCGCCAGGGAACTCTGGGACGTCTCGGTCGATCTCACTGGGGTGGGCTATGACCTGCCGGATCCCCGCCAAACGGATGCTGCTGGCGCGGACTGATCGCAACGGGAGTGTCTCACCCAGCGGCTTTCAGACGGTGTCTCCCACCTGCCCGACCCACGGACACAGCGGGTCGCTCGCGAGCGGATTTCCGGTAACGGCGTGGGCGCGGGATCGCGAACCGCCACAGAGATCCAGATACTCACACTCCCCACAGGAACCGACGAACTGGTCAGTATCGCGGAGTCGCTCGAACAGATCGGCGTTGCGGTAGATGTCCACGAGGCTCCGGTCCGTGACGTTCCCACCGCTCTGCGGGAGAAAGCCTGACGGGTAGACCTCACCCTCGTAGCTGACGAACACGAAGCCCTTCCCAGCCCGCGTCGAACCGACGCGGACGCCATCGCCGGACTCCCGACGTTCGAGTTCGTCGGCAACCCGCCGGTAATGTGGCGCTTCGACAGTGATAACGCGATACGGGGCCTCCCGACCGCGGCGGTAGAGCCACTCCATCACCTCGACAGTCCGATCGGGATCGAGCTGGGCGAGTTCCTCGCCGCGGCCGATGGGGACGAGGAAGAACACTTCCCACATAGCGGCGTCAAACGCTTCGACCATGTCGGCGATCGCGGGCAGATCCTCGACGGTGTTCGCGGTGACGGTCGTGTTGATCTGGATCTCCATCCCTGCCTCGCGAGCCTGGCGGGCGGCCTGCTCGACGCGGGCAAACGAGCCGTCCTCGCCGCGGAACTCGTCGTGGGCGTCGGCGGTGGCCCCGTCCAGTGAGAGCGCGATCCGCTCGACGCCGGCGTCGGCGAGTTTGCCGATCACGCTCTCTGTCAGGTTTGCCGTCGGCGCGGGCGTCACAGCCGTCGTGATGTCACGGTCGGCTGCGTGATCGAGCAGTTCGAAGAGGTCCGGCCGCTCCAGGGGATCGCCGCCGGAGAACACGAGAATCGGCTGTGGGCTGGCGAAGTCAGCGATCGAGTCGATGAAGTCTTTCCCGTCCGCCGTCGAGAGCTCCGCCGGGTCGCGTTCCGGTTGTGCTTCCGCCCGGCAGTGATCACATTCGAGTTCGCAGGCCTGGGTCACCTCCCAGGTGACGATCAGCGGGCGCTCGTCGTAGTTCCGGGTCCCGGGATGACCGCCAGGGTGGCCCGGATTCGACGCTCCGGGAGGGCCGCCGTGACCCCGGCTCGATGCCGACGGCGGGTCGTCACCATGTGGATGCTCCTCGGTCATTCGTCTCGGTGGAGTGTCGTCCCAGATCGTCAAAAGTCCATGGTCGATTCCCACCGGTCAGGACCGCTCCAGGATCAATATCGTTCGGGATCGATCCGCGTCACATAGCGGCGCATCGCGGCGTACCCGACGACGGCACTCAACGTTACACCAGCGACGGTCGCGATCGTCACCGTCGTCGCGCTGCCGACAGCGAGTTTCGCCGCGACAGTAGCCAGGTGCTCGGGCAACAGGGCGAGCGCGCCGAAGGCACCCAACACTAGCACCGAGTACAGTAGCTGTGCCTGCTGGCGTTTCCCGGTCAGCAGCCCCAGGACGATCCCGAAGACGACGACCAGGACTGCGGTGGCTGCCACCAGAAGTACCAGTGCCGGGACGTTCCGGATCGCGATGCCGTTGGCACCGAGCAACACGATCCAGAGGATCGCCTGAAGTGGTGCCAGGATCGCCATCCCCAGGGCTTTCCCGTCGACGATATCCACGAGAGAGACCGGCGCGACGCGCAGGAGTTCGAGCGTCCCGCGTTCGATCTCCTCGGTGATCGCGTCGACGGCGATCGACCCGCTGATGAACGGAGGCAAGAACAGCAGGAGCGGCACGAGCACGGTGTAGGTGAACCCGAAGTACGGACTCGAACTCGTCTCCGCCGGAAGCGTGACGGGCGGCGCATCGAGGAAGTCACTTCGGTCGATCCGCTCGGTCCGTTCGAGCTCTTCGAGGACCGACCGAAGCTGGACGACGACCAGCGTCGACTCGATGCTCCCCTCGGGGACAGTTGCCGTCACCCGTATCTCTCCCCCGACAGTCTCGGCGTGTACTAGCCCCCGGACGGTCCGAGCCTGGAACCCTGCCATCGCCTCGGCCCGGTCGGCGTACGGCGTGACCTCGACCCCGTCGACGGCCGCCGCGGCGTCTTCGAGTTCGGCCGTCGCGTCACCTGAAACGCCGATATCGATCCCGCTTGCCTCGACGGACCCGGGATCGTACAACGAGGTCAGGCCCACGACGAGGAACGACGAGAACGCGGCGATGAACAACTGGATGACCAGCGCGAGGATGATCGTCTTCTCCCGGGAGAGCGAGGCCACGTCCCGCTTTGCGATGGTCAATCGGCTATCGCCGAGGAACGAGTCGCTCGATCCGGATTCTTGGTCAGGCAAGGAACGTCACCACCGTGAGGTTGTAGGCCAGGTGAATGACGATCGCGGCCAGGAGTCCGACAGCGTATCCACGTCGGCTCCGGGCCGCCCCGATGGCCGAGGTCGTCGCCGTAACCGCGTGCAGCGCGAGCGGCGCGAGCAGGAGTCCAACGGCCAACAACGGTGAGACGCCGTACTCCGCACCGCCGGTGACGAACGCGGCCTGCTGGACGGCCGGCAGGTCGGTCCCGAGCAACTGGACGATGAGGCCGAGTTTCTCCGCGAGGAAAAAGCCGAGTCCAGATAGCGACCCGACGATGACCGCGTTGAGGATCGTCCGTTCATACTTCCGGTGGACGAACCCGGCGTAGAGGTGGAGACTCTTGGCGACCTCCTCGATGACGGCGACGGCGACCAGCACGAAGACCACCGCAAGTTCAGGTGCGCCGAGCCAGATCGGATAGGCCATCGCGACCGCGACCAATTCGATCACGAGGACGAACGGCAACAGGATGATCGAGAGTTTCGCCGCGCTCGTCCGGCGCTTGATCCGGCCGGACAGTGAATCAAGCACTTTCAGCGGGACCGGCCGCTGGGTGAACATGTCCTCCTCGCGGTACAGCCCCGCGCCGAGGCCGAACAGCACGGCCGCCGTCAAAAGCGGCGGGAGCGTCGAGAAGACGAACTCCATGAGTCCGACCGCCTGACCCTGGATATCCCGGACGACGATCGTCAGCGGCGAGATGAGCGCGATCGGCGTCACGTCGGTGAAGATCGCCGGGACGAACGCATAACTGGTGAGGCCGACGGTGATCGTGACCGTCAGGAAGGTAAGCTCCTTGAACGACCGGGCGAACATCCCCGCGAGAAACGTCGCCCCGAGGAAGAGGAGCACCAGCGGTATCACCGCCAGAACGGAGATGACCCCGTTTGCCCCGTCGGTCGCAAAGACGACGAGCCCGGCAGTGATGAGTACCTCGAAGGCCATCGCCCCGAGGAAATACGGCAGCGTCTTCCCGGCGATGATATCCCCGCGAGTGACCGGCGAGACCAGCATGAGTTCGCCGCGGCGTTTGAGTCGTTCACTGAGAATCGAACTCCCGTAGGCCTGAATGATGAAATTCAGCGGGAGGACGAAGACGAACGCCAGCACGAGCGAGCCAAACGGGAAGGGGGGCGCGATGTCCGACGGCGACCCGGTCGTGCTCCCGCCACCGAGGCTGCCAGCCAATCCCCCGAGGCCGCCGGCCAATCCACCCCCACCACTGCCCGTAGTGTCACCGTCAGTTCCACCGGTACCACCGCCGGTATCGCCATCGCCGGCTCCAGGGGCGTCTCCGGATGCATTGCTGTTGCCACCGGTGTCGTCTCCGCCGGACGCTCCTCCGTCGCTGGCTCCGTCGTCAGTGCCTGTAGAATCAAGCGGTCGCCGCTCGACGGAGGTCAGCGTCACTGAGACTGGGTAGGCTGCGGTCTGGTTATCGTCCTGGTCCATCAGCCAGTCGTTGTACGCCTGAACCGAACTCCGCAGTTCCGTCAGTGCAGCGCTCCCCTTCGGCGAGTCGGTGGGTGTGACCACGGTTCCGTCGATCAGTAGGTCGACTCGGCCACTCGAAATGCCGTCCCGAGTCGGCGGCTTGACGGCGAACGTCGGGTCTCGCTCAACCACGTCGTGGTAGGGGCTGGACTCGTCGACGCCGACGCGGTACAGTCCGGCGTCGAGCGCGACGCCCTGGCTGGCAATGAGTGGCGCAAGCGCGCCGAGGACGACGAGCGCACCGATCGTGACAGCCGCCGTCCGGCGGTCGATCCCGCCGGCGTTCTTCGTGACTTCCCACCAGCCGATCCGGAGGACCTTTCTGAGACGCACGTTCACTCCCCCGGTTCGACGGCACCCGTGCCCGTCGTCCCGGTCGCGGCCGCACGGGCGGGTTCGTCGGCGACGTTCAGGAACACCTCTTCGAGACTCGCCTCCTCGGTCCGGATATCGACAACCTCGCCATCACGGTCGGCGGCCGCGGATCGGGTTTCCTCGACCTCGTCCATCGTGGCGACGCTGCGAACGTACCGTCCGTTCTTTGCTTCACTGCCGGGCAGTTCGACGGTCGTGTAGACGTGATAGGTCGTTTTGCCGTGCTCCTCCCGGAGGGTTTCGAGTGGTCCCCGGGCGACGATCGAGCCCTCGTTCATGATCGCGACCCGATCACAGATGCTCTCGACGTGAAAGAGATTGTGGGCGCTGAAGACGATCGTCTTGCCCGCCTCGGCGAGTTCGGTCGTGAACTCGATGATGAAGTTCGTCGTCAGCGGATCAAGACCGCTCGCGGGTTCGTCGTAGATCAACACGTCGGGATCGTTGATCAGCGACCGGGCGATCGCGACCTTCCGTTTCATGCCCTTGGACATGTCTCCCAGCGGCCGATCGCGGTGCTGGAGATCCAGTCTGTCGAGGGTGTCGTGGATACGCGTGATCGCCTGGTTCTCGGGAACGTCGTAGAGGTCAGCGAAAAAGGAAAGGTACGAAATCGGCGTCATTTCCTCGTACAGCGGCGACTCCTCGGGGAGAAAGCCCAATCGCCGTCGCATCGCCGAATCGTCGGCAGCGAGGCCGGCGATCCTGACGTCGCCTGCAGTCGGTTCGATCAGGCCGGCGAGCATCTTCAGCGTCGTCGTCTTGCCCGCGCCGTTGGGGCCGATGATGCCGAACACCTCGCCGCGGTCGACCGAAAAGGTACTCCCCTCGACGGCCGCGAAGCCGCCGTACTCCTTGCGGAGATCGTCTACCTCGATCATTGACCGTTCTTGCGGTCGGACGAACCTATATGTTGGCTCCAGTCATCAGATTCGATATTGGGACAGGCCCGACGGCCGAACGCGGGCCGTCACCGAGCGAGGATCGGCCCGCGAGTGATCTCAGAACATTGGAAAGGAAACTACCAGTAACATTCTCTGGAACCGACAGCGTGGAGTACTATTCGACGATCCTCAGCCTTTGAGGCCATGGTAAACCCAGATATACGGGAGAGGCGTGTATGATAACGTCATGACAAAATATGACTTCGATGGCCGCGTCGCGGCCGTCACGGGCGGAGCTTCCGGAATCGGCCGAGAGACAGCGATTCAGTTCGCCGAAAACGGAGCCGCGGTCGTGATCGGGGATGTCGACGACGAGAAAGGTGGGGCCGTCGTTGCCGACATCGAGGACGCCGGCGGCGAGGCCGTCTACGTTCGGACGGACGTGACGGAGATGGACGAGGTCGAGGCGATGGTCGAGACCGCTGTCGAGGAGTTCGGCCGGATCGACTACGCGGTCAACAACGCGGGTATCGGCGGTGACCAGGTGCCGGCGGGCGATGTCGAGGAAGACGGCTGGGAGCAAGTCGTCGACATCAACCTCAACGGCGTCTGGCGCTCGCTGAAAGCCGAACTTGCGGAGATGACCGACCAGGACGACGGCGGCGTCGTGATCAACATGGCGTCGGTCCTCGGGAAAGTCGGCTTCGAGAACTCCGCGGCGTACGTCTCGGCCAAACACGGGGTGCTCGGGCTTACAAAAACTGCAGCCTGGGAGTACGCCGAGGACGGCATCCGTGTCAACGCAGTCTGTCCCGGGTTCATCGAGACCCAGATGCTGGACGACGCCGGCATCACCACCAACGATGACGTCCGCGAGTGGATCGCCGGGATGCACTCTGAAGGGCGTCTCGGACAGCCCGATGAGATCGCTGACGCGGTCATGTGGCTGTGTTCCGACGGGGCTTCGTTCACCAACGGCGAGGCACTCACCGTCGACAGCGGCTTCACCGCTCGATAACAGTAACTTGATTCGGCGGGGCAGTTTTTATCGGTGTGACGCGCTAACGTGACACGATGTCAGTCCAGTTTGATTTCAGCGATTACGTGGTACTGGTGACCGGTGCTGGCGGCGCGCTCGGGAGTGCCACAGTCGAAGCGTTTCTCGATGCGGGCGCGACAGTGTGTGCCGCCGACGTGATCGGCCCGGACGACGAGGGATACCCCCTCGATCCCGACCAGGATCGACTCCGGACATACCAGGCCGATTTCACCGACGAAGCGGCCGTACAGGCCGCCGTCGAGGACATCGTCGCCGAACACGGTCGGTTGGACACCCTCGTCACCGTGGCGGGCACCTGGCAGGGCGGCGATCCCGTCGAGGAGACGAGTACTGAGACGTTCGATCTTCTCGCTGATGTGAACGTCCGGACGGCGTTTCTCGCTGCCAAGCACGTCCTTCCCCACCTTCAGACGACCGGCGGGTCGATCGTGACGGTCTCCTCGACGTCGTCGCTTCAGGGTGGTTCCGGGGACGGGCTCTACCGTGCCTCGAAGGCCGCCGTTCGATTGCTAACTGAATCCATCGCTGCCGAGAACGAAGGGACGGTCAGGGCGAATACCGTCATGCCCGACGTGATCGACACGCCGGCTAACCGGGAGATGATGCCCGACGCCGACCACGACGTGTGGGTCGACCCCGCGGATATCGCCGACGTGATTCGGTTCCTGTGTAGCGAGGTGGCGTCGCCGATCACGGGCGGCGCGATTCCGCTCGATCACTCGGGGTGATTCCCGCCACGACTGTCAGCTGTCGTGCGTTCCGAACGGCTGTGCATTCCATCCACGTATACGCTCCGAAAAATAGACGCCTGTCCGAACGGACCCGGCAAATATCGACGACTTAATTGGGACGGGTACGGAAGGGACGTGGCGTATGAGTGTCGACGAAACAGAGGGAGGATCGTGGTCGACCCGGATCGGGTTCATCCTCGCGGCAGTGGGATCGGCAATCGGACTCGGGAACATCTGGCGGTTCCCGTACCAAGTCCACGCCAACGGCGGCGGCGCCTTCTTGATCCCGTATTTCGCCGCGTTGCTCCTGGCGGGCATACCGGTGCTCCTTGTGGAGATCTGGCTCGGCAGTGAGACGGGACTGACGACGCCGCTCGCGATCCGCGAGAAGTTCAAAGAGAGCGAGTTCCTCGGGTGGTGGGCCGTCCTGAACGGCTTCATCGTCAACGCCTACTACGTCGTCATCCTGGGATGGTCGGCGGCGTTCATCGTGTTCTCGATCACGCATGGCTTTGATCTCGCCACCGGGGATTTCTTCACCAACTTCAAGTCCTTCCTCACGTCGTGGTATCCGGTCGCCGGCGTGATCGCGATCTGGGCGGTGAATTACGTGATCCTGCAGTTGGGCATCGAGGACGGCCTCGAACGGGCGAACAAACTGTTCGTCCCGTTCATCTGGGTGCTCGTCATCCTGCTCGCGGTTCGGGGGATGCTGCTGCCCAGCGGCCTCGAAGGTCTGGAGTTCTATCTGACGCCTGACTTCGGGGCGTTGACTGATCCGGGTATCTGGATCAGTGCGTTCGGACAGATCTACTTCACACTCAGCGTCGCATTGGGGATTATGATCACCTATTCGTCCTACCAACCGGAGGGCCAGGACATCACCAACAACGCCTTCATCATCGCCTTCGCGAACTCCGGCTTTGCATTCCTGGCTGGCTTTGCGATCTTCCCGTATCTGCTCGCGGCGGACGCTGGGGCGACCGACAGCATCGGTCTCGCCTTCGTCGTGCTCCCGCAAGCGTTCCAGACGATTCCGTTTACACCGATCGTCGGCGCGATATTCTTCCTCTTGCTGACGCTTGCGGGACTCTCCTCGTCGCTCTCACTCGCGGAGGCCCAGGTCGGCCCGCTCCGGCAAAAACTCGGATTCGGCCGCGCGACAACTGTCAACGCCGTGGCGCTGGCGGGCGTCGCCCTGAGTCTCGTGATCGCCCTCGAAGGACCGCTCGGGTTGCTCGGCAGTGGGGAAGCGGTCGGCGATTCGCTGCAGTTGCTCTCGATGTTCGATACCTCGAGTGCGACCTACACGCTGCCGATGATCGCGCTGGGCGAGACACTCATCTTCGGGTGGGTCTACGGCGTCGGTGCGTTCGACGGCGGCCAGCGGATCGCCACTGCCGCCAATGCTGTCAGCGACTTCTCGATTCCACCGCGGCTGTACGCGGCCGTCCTCCAGATCGTCGTCCCGACGGCACTGGGCTATACGATCCTCTCCCAGATCGTCGTGGATGGCAAAACCGGCCTGATTGCGCCGCTGGTGATTATTTTCTCCGCGGCGATATCCTCTTATGTCACCCAACGGGCGGACACCGTCGCCGCGAACGGAGGTGATGGTGCATGACGGCGATCGATCCGGGGGCGCTCGCGATGGCCATCTTCGGCTTCGTGTTCCTGTTTGGCGGCCTCGCCGTGACGCTGTGGATAGCCCTTCAGTCGGGTGGATATGGCGACGACGAATCGATGGATGGCGACAAAGCGACAGCGGACGATGAGTGATCGCGACGCCTGGACGACCCGGATCGGGTTCATCCTCGCGGCCGTCGGATCAGCTGTCGGACTGGGGAACGTCTGGCGGTTCCCCTGGATGACCGCCGAGAACGGCGGGAGTGCGTTCCTGGGCGTCTATCTCGTGATCGTGTTCGCGATCGCACTCCCGGGTTTGATCGGCGAGTTCGTCATCGGCCGACGCGGGGAGCGCAATCCCGTCGGGACGTTCGAACGACTCCAGTCGTCGTCGTGGCGACCCATCGGCTGGATCGCAGTGTTCACGTCGCTGATCGTCCTGACGTTCTACAGCGTCGCCGGTGGATGGGTGCTCCGGTACGTCTTCGACAGCCTGGGTGGCGACCTTCTTTTAAAAGGCATCGGCCTCGCCGAGACCACCGCCTTCGGCGCGCCGAGCGCGCACTTCGGGGCGATATCGTCCGGTCCTGCCGCCCTGGTCGCGCATCTCGTCTTCATCAGCTTCACCGGCGGAATCGTCTATTTCGGCATCGCCGACGGCATCGAACGCGCGACGAAGGTGATGGTGCCGGCGATCGTCGCCCTGTTGGTCGGCCTCGCCGTGTGGGCGTTCACCCTGGACGGGGCTGGCGCTGGCCTGTCGTATTACCTCTCGCCGGATTTTGACTACCTCGCAAACAACTTCGTGTCCGTCGTCGAGGCCGCAACGGGACAGGCCCTGTTCACCCTCTCGGTGGGCGCGGGTGTCATGTTGACCTACGCCTCCTATCTCGACGAGGATCGGTCGCTGTTCGTCGACGGCGGGTCGATCGCCGTGCTCAACACCGCGATCGGCGTCCTCGCTGGCTTCGTCGTCTTCCCGATCATCTACTCCTTCGGGTCGATCGAAGCGGGGACGGGTGGCCCGGGCGTGATCTTCGTCAGCCTCGCACAGGCGTTCAGTCAGTTGCCCTTCGGGCGAGCGCTCGGGGCGATCTTCTATCTCATACTCGCGATGGCGGCGCTGTCGAGTGCGATCTCTATCATGGAGGTGCTCGTCGCGTACCTCGTCGACGAACACGCGATCGAGCGCGAACGGGCGACGGTCGGCATCACGCTGTTGTTCGCGTCAACCGGCACGGTGTGTGCGCTCAGAAGTGACGTGTTCGCGCTGTTCGCCGACAATCTCGCGAACCTCGGTCTCGCGAGCGGCCTGCTGGCGTTCCTGCTGTTTGCGGTGTGGATCCTGCGCGAGGAGGCGACCGAGGAACTCCGCCTCGGCGGCGGGGCAGTCACCGACGCGCTCGCGCGCCCCTGGGCCGTGTTGATCGCCACGGTGCTCCCGATCTTCCTGGCGTTCTCTATTTTCAGCGGCCTGCCAGCCGCGCTGACGACGCTCGGAGAGGTACTCGGCGGCGTTCCCGCATGGGGCTATCTCGCCGGCGCGATCGTCGTGATCGGCCTCGCCCACGCGCTCGTCTTCCGGTCCGAGATCGCAGCGATCGCCGAGTGATCGGTCCCGAAACCTCTCACGCTTGGACAGTCCCGCCGCCGGCATTCTGCTCGTACTCGGGGGACTCTTGTTGCTATCGATCGTGAGGATCTGCCACACTCAGGACGGACGCAAAGAGGTGACGAAGGGATCGGTGAACTCGGCTGGATCGGTGACCGGTATCTGGAAATCGGCGGCGAGTCGGTCGTCGTCACACTCGGCGTTTCGCTGGTGCTTGGCATCGACCGGTACGTCCAGATCCTGCGGGGAGACTTCGCCAAATTCCGTGGGGACCTGGGCTGAATCGCGGCGGTCGTCCCACCGAGTCGTGGCTCATCGGACGTAATACGCCCCGCCGCCACCGGCGAGTCGACCCAGATCGGCCTCTCGTCGATAATCCTGCTGCTGGAGTTCACGGAGTGCGTCTGCGAGTTTCTGCCCGTCGTCTTCGTCCCACGTGTCCGGATCGGCGATGGGCATGACGAGCCACCCGCTGCCGACGATCTCTGTGGCGTGTAGCGCCGCCATGTCGATGTCGTGGCTCGGTTCCGTCGTCATGTTCTCGAAAACCCACCTGGTCGCACGCTCGCCGACCGGCAGGAGAACGTGGGCCGCGATCGCACGGACTTCGGCCTCGAGGAACGTCTCCTCGCGAGTGTACTCGTCGTCGCTCGGTGCTCGCTCGGGCACACTCGGGTGAAGGTACGAGAGATACGTCGAATCGACCGTCGGTGGCGTCCCTGCCTTCCGAAGCAATCCGCCCCGAACCAGCGCGTCCTGCAGGCGGTCCGCGCCAGCTGTTTCCGTGAACGGCACGCTGGTCGTGACGCCGCCGTGAATCCCTGGATGGTCGCCGATCACCTGGAAGTCCGCCTCGACGTCACCGTATCCGGGGACGAATCGCTCACCGTCAGGATCGAAACCGAATGGATTGAACGCCGCGTCCGAAACGTAAGTCACGTCGTCCACTCGGCACCTGGGTTGCATGAATCTCTCGATCACGGACGATCGAGGATACCTCGGCCCCGCTTACGCCAATTCGACGTCATCCGGGAGGTCGATCGGCACGGACCCGAGCGTGTAGGCTTCGGTGTTGCCACCGGGCCGCACGCGAAAGACGACAGCCGGCCGGTGACCGATCTCGGGCTGTTCGTCGAGGATTCGAGCCCATTCGCCGTCATCGAACGACGAGCAGTCGACGAACAGCGTCACCCCACCGCCGTGATCGGCGAGTTGCCCACCGGTCTTGGTCGCGACAGTCTCCTTGATCGCGGCGACGGCCGACCCGGCCGAACGTTTCGAGGGGGGAAGCGGGCGCGTCACTTCGACGAGTCGGCCCGTCTGTTCGTCGCCATCGACCCGGAAGTCGATCGAGTGGCCCGAGGACACCTCGTTTTCGGGGGCGAGATCGTAGCCCGCCTCGTCTAAGAGTTTCGCGACGGTAAACTCACTCATCGTCGCGCTCATCCGCGTCAGGTTGAGCGTCTCCGCGGTCCCGAGTTTCGCGGCCATCTCGTAGCGATCCGGGAAGACGCCGCCCTCCAGTAACTCCTCGTAATAGGACAGCGCCGTCTCACGGTCGCAGTCCGGAAACCCCGCGGCGTGGTCCCTGAAGAACTCCCTTGAGGTGTGTCGGCCGTCCTTCGAGAGCAACACCGGCAGGAAAAACCACGAGAGCGTCGGATACTCGGCGAGCCAGGGGGCTTCCTCGTGGAGTTGTGCGAGCAGTTCGCGTTCGGCCCACTCGGCCACGGCGTCGGGCACCTCCTCGAACGTGTACTTCTCGGTCTGCCAGAGCGCCCGCGGCGTCTCGGTGTTGCCCATCCAGTAGGCGACGTCGTCGCTCCAGGTGAACAGCGCCACGTCGCCGTTGTCCATGTCGAACCGGCGGGCGTCGTACCCCTCGGGCTGGCGGAACCACGGTCGGCCCATCGTCGCACCGATGGCCTGGTTCAGCGACTGATAGAGGGCGGATCGAACGCGGTCGGCGGTCCAGCGCTCGTTCGAACGCCGGAATCGAAGCGGCTTCGCCACGGAAACGGATAGTCCAGTGACTGATTTACGTGTTTGGTTACCGCCGGTCACCAACGACCTGGTCAATCAGGGTTTCGAGGGCGCCCTGAATCGACCCGTTCGAGGCGATCACCTGGCGGGTGCCATCCTCCAGCGCCCGATCCCGAACCCCGCCGCCGGCCTCTCGGAGGATGACTTCGCCCGCAGCGACGTCCCAGTCGTTGATCGACAGCACGACGTAGCCGTCGGCGCTCCCATCCGCGATCTGGCACATGTTGAGTGCGGAGCTCCCGGGCCGTCGAACCATGCTCTCGCGTTCGAGGAGGGATGTCGCGACCGCGAGGTCCGACGCGAGCCAGGCCCGACTCCGCTCGCTCAACCGGGCGAACACCATGCTACCGGCCAGCGTGTCGTGTTCGGAGACGGCGATCGGCTCGCCGTCGAGCGTGTGGTCGTCGCTCCGGTAGGCCCCCTCACCAGCGGCGGCGTACCACGTCCGGCCGAGCGCAGTGTCAGGCGAGTGGACGACGCCGACGACGCCCCCACCGTCGATGCGAAGGGCGACCGAGACACAGTAATACGGATACCCGGTGGCGAAGTTCGACGTGCCGTCGATCGGATCGACGATCCACTCCCGGCCTTCGCCGGTGACACCGATCTCGTTTTCCTCGCCGACGACGCGGTCGTCCGGGAAGGCCTCGGCAATGATGTCGGTGACTCGCTGTTCGCACTCGCGGTCGACGGCGGTGACGAGGTCGTTCCCGCTGCTCTTGGATTCGGTATCCTTGGAGTCACGGAAGTCAGTGCCAGCGTGTTCAGCGGCGATCGATCCGGCCTCGCGGGCCGCCCGGAGGGCGACCTGGAGTTCCTCGGAAGCGTCCATGTCCCCGGTTGCGTCCGGGGTGGGTTAGCCTTGACGTTCCAACTGAGTGGCGTCGTCGTGCTGTCAAGCTCCAATCCGTCGTACCGGCGTACGGTGAATTGCATGGGACATCACCGTCTCCAAGCCCCCTCACTCGGCGACGCCACGGGCCAGCGACTGCATCTCGCCGACGAACTTCCGGCGCATCGAGGGGTTTGCCAGGGTGAGGAGTCCGTAGACGACGACACCCACCACCAGGATACCGAGCAACCGCGGCAAGGTGTCGATCGGGATGACGACACCGATGGCGTGAATGGCCCCGGCCATCACGGCGGCCGCACCGGTCAGCCATCCGATCTCGAGCCACGGGAAGTCGATCGTCACGAACCGCGAGAGGAAGTACGCGTGCAGGACGGTGTTGAGGACGAACGACGAGGCCGTCGCGACCGCCGCGCCGGCGATGCCGAACTCCAGGATGAGCACGACGTTCAGGACGAGGTTGACGGTGATGGAAGCGACCGTCGCGTAGGCGGCCAGGTCCGGCCGGTCGACCGCCTGCAGGGACCGACCGAGGATCGTATGCACCGACTGGAGGAGCTTTTCGCCCATCAGGATGATCAACACGACCCATGCGACGGCGTACTCCGGCCCGAAGACCAGTCCCAGGATCTCCTTCGCGTAGACCAGCGTGATGAAAAACGAGGGGATCACCAGCGCCATCGAGGGCGTGATCGTCTTCCGGATCATGTCCTCGATCCGGTCGTAGGCCTCCTCGGCGTCCCAGCGGCTAGCCTGGGGGAACAGCGTCGTCGCGATCGAGCGGCTCAACAGCATCACGACCAGCGTCACCCGCCAGGCGATCTCGTAGGCCCCGACGTCGGCCTGGGTCATCAGCAGACCGATGATCGCGACGTCCATCCAGGAGTAGAAGTACCAGCCGACCCGCGAGATCACGCCCCACCGGCCGTACTCGAACAGCGACTTGGCGTGCTCGAGCGAGACGGTCCCGAGCGGGATCGACACCCGATACCAGCCCCAGACCAGCATGACGCTCAACCCGGCGAGCAGGCCGTAGATCAATGCCTCGACGCCCATGCCCTGGCTGACGAGCAGTCCGCTGACGCCGAACCAGACGACCCACCGGGTCACCCGGAGGATCGCCGTCTCGCCGACCCGAAGTTCGCCCCGGAGGACGATGGTCGACAGTCGGGAAACGTCCTGGATCACGATGGCGATGGCGAGGAAGACCGCAAACTCCGCGCCGATGTAGCCGTTGATAGCGTCCTGGAAGACGAGGATGAGCCCTACCACCAGCGCCATCGGGACGAGTTTGACGGCCAGCGCACTCGTGAGATACGTGCTCTGCTCGCTGCCCTCGCTGATGCGCTTCTCGATGGCTCCACGGAAGCCAAAGTCCGCCGGGATGGCGATCATGCCAAGCAGTGCCTGAAACAGGAAGAACATCCCCATCTCCGAGGCCCCGAGCGCCCGCGCGAACACCGCGATCCCGAGAAACCGGATCGTGGTCCGGCCGACGTTGCTCGCAAACAGCTTGAGACTAGAGCGTGTGAAGTCCATCGCTACACCCCCCGTCGGTGTCGCGGGCCGGCCCCTGTCAGCGACCGCGACGGTATGGAACGACCACCGTGCCACCAACCGATTCGCTTCCCCCACGCAGCCGTCCCCTGTTTCACGGGCGATACCTCCGCGACCCGTCGCTACGCGTAGACAACAGCATAAAAAATCGTCACCCTCACGCCTTCCTATATCTTTCGAGATACAGAAGTGACAACGGGTCCGATAAAGGGGGCAGCGATCGGACCGACACCTTCGACAGGCTGGCGTCCAAACACGACATATGACAGCGACGGAGCAGACGGATGGCGACATCACCGCCACCTACGAGGAAACGGAATCCGAACGCGTACTCGTCTTCGAGCGCCGTGGAAAAACGGCCGCTATCGCCCAGAACCGAGAAGGCTATGCGATGTTGAAGGTCCGACCGACAGCCGAGGGTGACGAACTCGAACGCTACTACGGGTTCGACATGGCGTTGGATCACGCTGGGGAGCTACTGGACGTTTCCCCGGCACAACTGCCGGTTCCCGAAGCGGCCGAAGACATGGGGATGTAGCAGGTACGTGCTTCCAGGAAAGACGCCACAGCCCCCTCAGGTGGTCGAAACAGCCGTCGAGGGGGCCTCGTCGATATCGTCGGCGACGACCCCGACGAACGCGGCGGGATGTTCGACGTGTGGGAGGAGCTTCGCGTCGTCGAAGACCACCAGGCGGGAGTCGGTCTTCTTTGCCAGCGCACGGCCGGCGGAGACGGGCGTGATATCGGCGTCCCGTCCCCAGACGAGTGTCACCGGGGCGTCGACCGCAGCGAGTGTTTCCGCCAGCGACGCATCCGGATCGAGGTAGCCGCTGACGAACGACGCCGGGGCGTAGCGTGCGCCGGGCTGGTGGGCCGTCTTCCACTGGTATTCGAGGGTCTCGTCCGTCAGGTTGTCCATGTTCGCGTAGCCGTGATCGCGGTGGAAATATTTGATCCCCGGTTTGCTGACCAGCAGATTGAACAGGCCGGTACCCACCAGCGGCGCGCGGAACACCGTCCGGAGCCACGACCGGGGTGAGTCGCTCATCGTCGAGTCAGTCGGGGCGATCAACACGAGCGAATCGACATCCGTTTCGGCCGCGGCGCTGGCGGCGTAGCCACCGGACAGCGACGACGCGACGATCCGCGGTTCCTCGACGAGACTTCGAATGGCGTCCCGCAGGAACGTCTCGTACAGCGACGACGAGTACAGCAGCGGTGGGCGATCCGACCGGCCAAAGCCGGGGAGATCAGGGGCAATGACGTGGTACTCCCGGGAGAGGGATTCGAACACGTTAGCGAACTCGCGGCTGGAGGAAGCCGCCGAGATGCCATGGACCAGCAGGACATCAGGATTGTCAGGATCGCCAGCCTCGGTGTAGGTAATGTCGAAGCCGCGCCAGCGGTAGGTTCCGTCGGCCCCGACCAGTGGCGGTTCGAGGTCGCCGGCACGGGCCATGAGAACGCGATTGACGCCAGCGATCACGCCGGCAGTGCCGACAGCCGTCGTGAGGAGGTTCCGGAGCTTCATACCAATACTCACGGGCGTACCCGGCATATAGGTGATGCTCCGGGGAGTCGCTCGCGGTCGGACTACCGCGAGTTCGTTCGGAACGCCGACCGGACCGCGACGGCAAGCGCGCCGCCCGTCCAGACGACTAGCCCGGCGAGTGCAGCCGGCGGATCGACGCCCCCGGCGATCGTGTCGCCAGCCACTGGTCCAATGGCGACTTCGAGGACGAGTCCGCGATAGGCCGAGAGCGGACTCACAGCGGCGAGCGTCGACAATGCCTCCCCGGGAACGAAGCCGCCCGCGAGACCGGCAACGAACCCGAGATCCAGGCCGACGACCAGTACCAGAACGCCGCCGATGGCCAGCGTGATCGCATTGCGGGTCGTCCGGGCGATCGCCGAGACGGCGATGGCGACCGCAAGCGCCACCGGCACGAAGATCGCGGTCAATACGACCGTCCGCAGGTAGACCAGCGGGGAATCGGCGGTCGCGTGGGTCGCCAGGACGGAAATGGACTCCGCACGGAACACACCCACGGATCCCCCGGCGATCAGCAGGGGAACGAGAACGACCGGCAGAACCGTCGCCAGCCGACCCAGGAACACGCCGAGGACGTACGATCGAGCCGACAGCGGATACGTGCGAACGATGGCGAGTTCACCCCGGACGCGATCGTCGAGGATCGACCGGTAGCCGACCGCGAAGGCCACCACGGGCACCAGCACTTCAAGCGGTGTGAGCAGCGATAGCGACAGCGAGAGATAGCCACTGCCCCGAGTCGTCCAGGCGATGGCGAAGATCACGAACGCATAGCCCGCACCAACCGCGAGGAGCGCTCGACTCCGGACAGTCGCGTCGAAAGCGCGCTGGGCCACTGCGATCGTCCGGGTCCAGGATTCGTTCATCCGCGATCACCCGTCCCGGCCCGGACGCCGATGGCGTCCTCGCGGTCGATCAGAGCGTCGATGGCGGCCCCGAGCGATTCAGCAGCCGTTGCGGACTGGATCTCCGACGGCGACCCTCCGGCGACGAACTCGCCGTCGTCGAGGACACGGATGGCGTCGGCGATTCGCGCGGCCGCGTCGAGATCGTGGGTCGCCATGAGCACGGCCGCCCCATCGGCGGCGAGATCAGCGATCACGTCGGCGATGTGTCGACGAAGTTGGGGGTCGAGACCACTGGCCGGCTCGTCGAGCACCACAACCGGTGGCGAGCCGACGGTCGCCTGTGCCAGCCCGAGGAGCCGAACCATCCCGCCCGAGAGATGCTCGACCCGGCGGTCGGCAACGGCTTCGAGCCCCACTTGCTTGAGGATCGAAGACTCGTCGACATCCATCACCACGAGGGAACCGTAGAATTCGATCGTCTCGGCGACCGTGAAGCGGGGGCGAAACGCCGGGCGCTGGGGGAGATACCCGACCTCGCGTGGGGCATCGGTTCGTCTGGTAACTGTCCCGTCATCCGGCGTTCGGAGGCCAGCCGCGATCGAAAGGAGCGTCGACTTCCCCGAGCCATTCGGCCCGAGCAGACACGTCACCGAGCCGGGCTGGACGTCGAGTGATACCCCGTCGAGGACGGAGACATCCCCAAACGCCTGCTGAATTCCCTGGAGCGTCAGGACGGCTTCCTTCCCGTCATGCGAGTCCGGTTCGCCATCAGTCGACTCGGCATTACTGGACTGTCCGGCAGCCCCGGAACCACTATCGCTCACGGCAGCACCCCCTCATTGGCAGCCGACCCGTTCCGTGCCGCCGCGATTTTGTCGGGGTTGATCGGCTCGATCCGCGGCTCGTCGTCGATCACGTTCGCGGACCGGAGACCTGGGACAGCGGCCTGGAAGCGACGAAGCACCGCGACGGCGGGCGAAGTCGCGAGCGTCGCCGCTCCCTCGGACGTCCCCACGGCGCTGTCGACTGGCCCTGTCGGTCGAAATGCCCGGTCGAACCGGCCGTCAGCGTCGGCATCACGGCCCGGAAGAGGCCCCCAGTAGTTGCCTGTCCACACCCGAACCGGGCCGCGTCCGGTGTCGACGTATCGATCGTTGTCGATCACGTCGTTGCCCGTCACGCGGTTGGTCGGGACGATCGTCCCCGTTCGAAGGCCCACCTCATTGTCGAGCAAGACGTTATATTCGACGGTCGATCGCTGGGCACCGAGATCCATGCCGTAGCGATTAGCCACGAGCGTGTTGTTGGCTACGAGCGAGACGCTCCCGCCCACCGAAATGCCCACGTCACTCGCCGAAACCCGATTGTCGAGGATCGCGTTCGATCGCGGTCGCGTCATGACGACGACGCCGATGTCCGCGTCCCGGACAGTGTTGTTCGCCACCACCGTCCCGGACGTGTACATCTCGTGGACACCAAAGCGCATCCCGGTCATGCGGTTGTTTCGGACGACGAGTCCGTCGGCGTGGTGGGTGTAGACGGCGTCCCGGCCGCCGGTGAACGTGCTGTTTTGGACCACGATCCGGGAGTCCATCGCGAGGACGCCCATGAACCCGTCCTGCCAGTGGGTTGTCCCGTCGATCGCGATGTCCTCGACGACCACGCCGTCGCTGTCCCGAACGATTGCGCCGCTTGCCGGCGTCTCGATGGCGACATTCGACAGCAGCGAGCGGTTCGCCCCGTCGAAGACGACCGCGGCGTCGCCGTAGCCGTAGGTCGTCCGAACACCCTCGTCCCAGTCGCCGGCGGTCCCGGACGCGTTGGCTGGCGTGCCCGTGTTCGCCCCACCCACACCGGTGATCGACAGTCCGGCGAGGCTGACGTTCGGTTCGGTTACCCGAAACACCGTCCCGTTGTCGCCGACGACGCGCGTCCGTTCGCCCGCTCCCCGGATCGTGATCGGCTTCTCGACGGTGACGTTCCCGTCGTAGATTCCAGGCGGCAGTCGGATCGTGGTGTTCGGCGGCGCGGCGTCGATCGCTCCGGCGAGCGTCGGGACATCCTGGCCGACCGTGACTGCGACTGGCCGATCCAGCAGTGGCCGACGGTGCGTGACGGTCCGGTCGGCCCAGGCCGCGCGATCTGTCGACGCGTTGCGGAGCCACGACGACCGCGGTTCGTCCTCGCGCGGGTGGAGGTCCTCCCAGTCCCGAACACTGCCCCCGTAACGCTCGGCGAAGTCCCCGGCGTCGGTCCCATCGCTGAACGGGACGATCGCCGGACCGCCAGGGGTCCGCGCGGGAGTCTCGACGACAAATGACGCCTCGCTGGCTCGCGTCCACCCGACTGCGGGATCGGACGCGACGGTGAGATAATCGTCGTCAGTGAGTCGGGGATCGGCACCCGAGTAGTCACTGACGTAGATGGCCACGGGACGCCCGAACTGCCGGGTCGTGGCCTCGCGGGACAGCGCCGAAACTGCCGAGTCAACGCCATAATAGCCGACGATGTACTGATACTGGGAGTAAAACACCTCGACCCGAGGGATCTCAGTGCCCGCGGCGCGGGCCTGCTGGACGTCGACGCCCGTCAGGCCGGTCGTGAGCGTGTCCGAGAACGGCACCGGCTGTGCGCTCGCGCTCGCACCGGGATCGGCCGCGAACGCGAGGCTCGCCCCGCCGATCACGACCCCGAGCACGGCGAGGACGAGCGTGACGCGCATCGCTACGTCTGGGCCAGTTCGCCGATCATCGATCTGGTCACGTCGCCGAACTGTGCCCTCGACCCGCCGTACTCGTCGGCAAACGCCGTCGCGTCGTCATCGCTGGAGAATCCAATGAGGTCCCGGCCCATCGCGCCCTCGACGGACGACGCCACGACGAACGTGACTTCGGAAGCGTGCGTGAACGCCTCGGCCGACGGATGCGTCGAGATGAACGTCGTGCCGTCGTCCGTGAAAATCTCGTATTCGACGCTCGAATAGTCAGTCACGTAAAACGCTGCGCGGGACCAGCCGCGGTCGCGGCGCTCGAAATCGTACTGGAATGCCTCCCAGGTACTGTCGAATCGAGCCGGGTTCTCGTGACCCGACGGGTCGTGGTTCCGGTAGAACACCTCGGCGCTCGGGCCGGGATGTTGGGGGATGATCATGCCACAGACGTCACAGGCGTCGTCGTCACGCACGGTGACCGGTTCGGGGGTTTGCGTCGAGAGACAGCCCGCGGCGCTGACCGCCGCGCCACCGCCGATCGCCGCAAGAAGTCCTCGCCGTGTGAGCCCATGCTGCACACACTCGGCGTGCTCCCGTGCGCTGACCTGTCCCTCGTGCCCACGGGGCCCAGGCACATAGCGACAGCCGTCCCCAGACCGCTCGCTCCTCGTCATACGTCAGTATTGGGAGTGTGCCACAATGAATCCGGTGGTCGCTCCCTGCAATTCTTTCGGATTCGCGAACGGTTTAGTGCGCTGGATGCAAGTATGCGAGCGTGAACAGACGACAATATCTCGGGGCCATCGGCGGTGGGATCGCCGCGCTTTCGGCCGGGTGTTCGACCGCCGAGTCGGATACCACAGTGACGAGCGAGCGTTCGATCGATGCATCGAATACCTATCTCGATACACCCGATCTGCGGGCCGAACCGTCGATTCTGCCGTATCCAGCGTACGGACAATCACTCCCCGATGTCACGCTGTCAGATCCGCTTGCAGGCGACTCCGTCTCGATCGACAGCGACGGTCGCGACACGCTGATCACGTTCTTCTATAGCCACTGTCAGACGGTCTGTCCCCGGTTGATCTCTGCTCTGCGAAACGTGCAGGCGAAGGCAATCGAGGACAACCGCATCGACACGACGGCCTTCCAGGCAGTCACGTTCGATCCCGAACGCGACGACGCGGATCGGCTGGGAGGCTACGCTGACCGAATGAACGTCGCCCTGGACGAGAACTGGCGGTTTCTGGCCCCGGATTCGCCCGAAGACGCCAAGGACATCGTCATGGACGAGTTCGGCGTCCGGTTCGAGCGGACCCATCCCGAGGAGATGGACAAGTACATGTTCACGCATCGCTCGCTCATTTTGCTGGTCAACGCCGATGGATACGTCGAACGATCCTACACCGACTCGACGCCGTCGTGGCAGTCGATATACGACGACCTCCGGACCCTCCGAGATCGGGAAGCATAGCGATGCGACGGCGCGATTTCCTCGCTGGCGTGGGCGGCGCGGCGATCGTCGGGGCTGGCGGGTATCTGGCGGTCTCCACCGACGACGGCAGAATCGATCCAGTCGCCGTCGACACATTCGAGACGCCGAACAGCGCTGCTGCCGAACTGCGGGTCCCCGTCGAAGGACAGGTCACCGTCGTCGATCTGTTCGCGACATGGTGTCAACCGTGCAAGCCCACTCTCGACGCACTCCGGGCAGTCCAGGCGGAAACCACTGATGTCGCGTTCGTCTCCGTCACCAACGAAGTGCTGGGCCGAGAACTCTCCCGGGGCGACGTGCTCGCGTGGTGGGACGCGTACGGCGGGGCCTGGCCCGTCGGCCACGACCCCGAGGGGAGCCTGCTGGCGAGTCTCGGAGCATCGACGTTGCCATACACGGCTGTGGTGGACCCGAGCGGGCGAGTCGTCTGGGCGGAGACGGGCGTGCCCGACCCGCAGAGAGTGAGCCAAGCGATCGCCGACGCCCGGCCATGAGCGGCCTCACGCTCGGGGCGACCGTCGCCTTCGCAATCACGACCGGCGCAACGACGTTTTTCGCGCCCTGTGCCTATCCACTGCTCCCGGGGTACGTCGGTTACTTCATGCAGGCCGAGTCCACGGAGGGGGGCTCGCTACTCACTGGGGCTCTGGTCCGCGGCCTGGCAGCGAGCGTCGGCGTGCTGGTGACCTTCGGGCTGTTGGCCGTCGCGGCGATCACGGTCGGCCGGCCGCTCCAGGCACACCTCTCGGCGCTCGAAGTGGTCGTCGGCGTCCTGCTGGTGTTGTTCGGGCTGGTGACGCTGTCAGGCCGGACGATCGGCTGGCACGCGCGACTGCCCGAACGAACCACGTCGATCAGTGGATTCGTCGGGTTCGGGGGACTCTACGCGATCGCGGCGACGGGCTGTGTCGCGCCCGTCTTTCTGGCTGTCGTCTCCCAGGCACTGACGTTCGGGCCGGCTGGGACAGCCGCAGTCCTGGGTGGATACGCCGCCGGGATGGCGGTGCTGATGATCGGAGCCACCGTCGCAGTCGCGGTCGGCGTCGAGATCACGACGGATCGGTTCGCGGGATTGACCGACCGCCTCACGCCGGTCGCGGGCGGGATTCTCGTCGCGGCCGGCCTCGCCCAGATCGGCCTCGCCGTCTTCGTCTACACTGGGTAGGGGTGCCGGAAGCCGAACACAAAAGCCGCCGGCGATCCAGGGTCGCGTATGCAGACAGATTCAGGCTCCTGGCTCCGACGAGTAGCTCGGGAGCGGCCCCTCGGCGTGACAGCCGTCCTTTCGGCGATCGGGTACGCCCTCGTGGCGGGCGCGTTCGCGGGGGCGATCCCCCTGTTCCCGCCGCTCGAACGGTCGACGGTCAACCTCTTCGGTCACCTCATCGCCGTCGTCAACGCGAGCGCGCTAAGCGCGATTCTCGTCGGCGTCTACTTCATCACGCACGACGAAGTCGAAAAACACCGCGCGGCGATGCTGACGGCGTTCGCCCTCATCGCCGTCTTCCTGGTGCTGTATCTCTGGAAAGTCGGCGGCGGCTTCGAGAAGTCGATCACCGTCACCGGCCCCCCGGAGATCGCCTACCTGCTGATGCTGGCCGTCCACATTATTCTGTCCGTCGTCGCCGTCCCGGTCGTCCTCTATGCGGTGATTCTCGGACTCACGCACACGCCGTCCGAACTCCGATCGACGGCTCACGCCCGGGTCGGTCGGATCGCCGTCGCCGCCTGGTCGATCAGTCTCTTTCTCGGGATCGTGACCTACGTTATGCTGAACCACGTCTACGGCTGGGTGCCCCGTGAATCAATGCTCCTGCTGGTTGCCGTGCCACGACCGGTATGGGATCTGGGCGGGGAATCCGGCGGTCGCGAATAGGTACGAAACCGACGAGAAAGAGCGGTCGTTTACGCGACGCTGATGTGCTCGACCGGCAGCGTCTCGGCGTCGAGGTCGAGCCGTTCGGCGAGCAGCCCAGCCACGAGCTCGCGCGGGAACGACTGCTCGTCTTCCTCCAGGACGTTCGAGAGTTCGATACCACCGGGCAGTTCGTCGCGTCGATCCAACGCAGTAGCGAGTTCGGCTTCGCTCGTCACCTCGCCCTCCAGGTCGGCTGCAAGACCCTCCAGAGCGAGGGCTGCCTCGATGGTCGCGACGAGGTATTCCCGCGCCCGGGCAGTCGGGTTCGACAGCGATGGGATCGTCGAGAGATACTCGGCGGCACTCGTCGCCGCGACGTCGCACTCGTCGCTCAACCAGGACTCGATGTCGCTCCGGGTGGCATCGGCCGAGAGGGTCTCGACAGCGTCGGCACACAACGCGGCCTCCTCGTCGGCGATTTCGTGGAAAACGTTGCCGACGACGACCGCGTCCGCGCCGGCCTCGAGGACCGCCTCGACGTGTTCACGTGAGTCGAGGCCGCCGCCGTACCAGAGCCGCGACCACGAGAGCGAATCAGAGACCTCGTCCAAGATGTCGATCGCCTCCTCGCCGCCGAACGTGCCCGAGTACTCCAGATACACGATCTCCGATTCGAAGACCGTCTCGGCGACCATCGCTCGTTGTTTGGCCGCCCGCGGACTCAGGAGATCGTCTTCCGTGACTGAGGCCTCTCTGGCGGCCGCACTATCGAGGTTCATGATGATGTACGCCTCGAAGACGGCTTCCTGGAGCGTCCACGCCGAGAACAGCGAGACGACCCGCCGTTCGAGCCCCTCTCCGAGCGGGATCGGGAGTTTGTCGTCGAGGTAGTCCGGGCCGAGTTCCTCGCGGAGATACTCGATCCCGGAGCCGAGCGTCCCGACGATGGCCTCCGTGTCGCCGTTGAGCACCTGTGGGACGGCAAAGTAATCGGCCTGCTCGCGGGTCCGCTCGGTCACCTGTCGGACGCCGCTTGGTTCCTGAATGGCAGGGCGCGGCCGTCCGGAAACGAGTTCGAGGGTCTCCTCGGTGTTCTGTCCGGTCACGTCCTTCGAGCCCCCGACCTCCAGGGCACCCGTGTGCTGGAGATAGAGCGGAAACAAAAGCGGGAGTTTCTTTTCTTCCTCCGGGTCGATCTTCGTGATGTGCTCCCACTCAGCGGGCACGGGGTTCGTGTCCACGGGGAGAACCGTTCGACCGGCCAGGGAGATCGTTCTCGTCGCCGACTCAAAGGTGCGGGCGATAGCGTCGAAACTCGGCATTGATAGCTGGTTGTGGTCGCCCCGGTATTATACCCCCCGTTCTCGACTGTCGGGTCCGTTCGATCGATCGATCCAACAAATATCCGCGCCGACGCTCAAAACAGGACGTTCGAGACGGGAAACAGCAGGGGGACCACGTTCGACGAGAGGAGACTGGCCATCTTGTTCACGTCAAGCGGCCAGGTCGGGGCGTCCTGGAGGGCAGCCCACTCGGGCCCCTCCGAATCGTCGAAAGAGTGGATCCGGTCGCCCGCGGCCGGCGTCCTGGACGCGTCAGTCTCCCGATGGGTCCCCTGGTACTTTCGAGCGATCCGGTGTTTGTCCCGGACCATCTTGGCGTGCATCGACCAAAACGAGTAGTAGCCCCACGCGCCGGCACCGAGCGCGTACCCGACGACCGGGCCGACGAAGCTGATCAGCCAGACGGCGGTCGCCAGCGGATCGCCGATCGCCATGACGCCCTCGGGCGGAACGGCCCGGCCGCCGACGACGTACAGCCGGTAGACCAGATAAAGCCCGGCCATCGAGAGGAGCAGGTTGATCCGGATCGCAAAGCGGCCGAGATCCCGGAAGCCGCCGTACCCGTCGACGTGGAACGGTTCGTAGGTTAGATCGACGTCGCTGTACTCCCCGTTTGCGTTCAGGAGCCGGTTGAAATACCGGACGACGACCAGAAACTGGAACGCAACAGTGCCGAGGACGGCGTTGAGCGAGGCGTTGACGACCAATCCAAGCCCGTACTCCAGTTCCTGTGGGCCGTTCCCGATCAGCCAGATGATGGCAAACTGGGCAGCAACGAGCACACCGAACACCCGGGACGGGGAGAACCCGTAGGCGCTCAACCGGAGGTTATCATGGAGGTCAGTCAGGAAGTGCCGGTAGGCCAGTTCGTCACCCACGATGTCGTTGGTCCGCGTGCCAAGCGTGACAAACAGATGCTCGATCCGAAGCGTCGCTTCGTAGAGAAACTGTCCGGCAACGAGCAACAACAGAAGATAGCCCGAGACGAAGACGACGTTCGGGGCAACGCTGCTGGGATGACCGGCAGAGACAGTCAGAAACACTGACGCCCCGACGCCGGCCAGCAGCCCCCCGACGAGTCCGTAGATGGCAAGTGCGGTCGGGAACTCCCGGTACTCGACGACGTCGACCATCGACAGCAGCCAGAGCAACACCGGCGTGATGGCGAGATAGAGTCCAAACAGTCCCGCATCCGGCCCCGCGATCGTCGGGACCAGGTCAGTAATGGGGGCCACGGATGGGTCGATCCGCGCCCCACCGACGAGGAGGGCACTCGCCACCAGAATCACGAACGGTGTGTGCCGGAGGAGCTGTCGTGGAACCCCGTCGATAAATGCGAACTGTGCCTCCTCACCGGTCTCGCGGTAGGTTCCGTCCGGCTCGCGCTCGACCCGCTCGAACGTCGGCCGCGCACCCGACTCGGGGCTGACCGCAAGAAACGGAAACGAGTCGCGGCGAGTGACCTGAGGGACGATCTCACAGATCCGGTGGAGGTGCAAGTCCGAGCCGCCGTCAGTCCACCGGATCCACAGCGACCCGAGCAGTTCGTCGTCGTCCGGCCGATCGGCCCGCCAGTCCTCCCGCGCCGTCGACCTGTCGGTCGCGTCCGGCTCACCCATTCGTGGTGGGTTTTCCTGCGTAGGCGGTGAAAAAAGTTCCTGTGAACCAGCCGAATGGATACGATTCGTTCGTATAAATAAATCTATAGGAACTTGCCGGAGTCGAAGTAGTGGGCGAGCACATAACCGCCGAGGAACATGCCGCTGCCGACGTTCCCCAGGAGGTGATTCTCCAGGCGGACGTACCACGCCAGAATCGCGATGCCGGCTACGAGAATCGCGATCCCGGCAAGAAAGCCAAAGGCAGCGGGTCCATCCGGCAGGATCGCCCGGAGTTGCCAGAGGACGCCGCTACCCGCGTCGCCCGAATCGGCGGCCCCGTTCATCGTCGGGGCGTCGGCACTCCCCTCACTCATGTCGTCGACGAAGACGCCCTCCTCGGCGTAGTGAGCGATGAGATAGCCGGACCAGGAGGTGAACCCGGCGACGTAGACCAGCAGCACGTGTCCCTGGCTGGCCCAGATGAAACCCGAGGACATCGAGGCGGCGGTGACCGCCAGGCCGACGATCAGGCCCAAAGCACTCCCAACGCGAGCAAGCGACGAGTCACGTGGGCGTGTCCCGGCAGCCATCTCAGAGCGTCACCCCGTTGATCCCGATGTGCCCGAAGATGTACCCCCCGATGCAGACGACGCCAGCGGCGACGCCGAGGGTCGCGTCCCAGGACTGGATCGTGAGGGCGAACAGCCGCATCCCCGCGCCGAGGCCGACGACGCCCAGAACGACGAACCCACCGCGGGCCAGGAGGACGCCGTCGACGCCACCCGAGCCACTCGTGGCGAGTTTGTCGGGGCCGTCGTCGGGAACGGGAACGAACGCCGAAACGAACGATTCGTTGGGATCGAGGTACGTCCCGACCTGCGTGAGGTGATACCCCACGAAGAAGATCGCAAAACCGATCGAGACAACGCCGACCCTGATCGCCGGATTCGAGCCGTCGAGCAACGGGAGCGACGGCGAGAACGCCGACAGCGTCGCGGTCCCCGCACCGATGCCGATCACCAGGTTTCCGGTCAACGCCCAGAACAACGCCTTCGGCTCCGGTAACATGCACGAGTCACGCCGGCAGGTTCACATAAAGCCACCGCTCCCGTCGATTTCGGCCGCGGTTGTGCCGCCAGTGAACCCTAGACGTCCCGTTCGGTAATGAACTGTCCGAGAGCTTGGAGTTTCTCCCGCTGTGGCGAGTCCGGGAGCTCGGTGATCGCCCCGCGAGCCTCCTCGATCAGGTCGTTCATCCGCTGCTCGGCGAACGCCATGCTCCCCTCGGCTTCCAGGATTTGCATGACCGTCCGGACGTCCTCCTTGGTCGTCTCGTCGAACGGTTTATCGAGGATGTCATACACTCGCTCGTCGTCGGCGTGGACAACCATCAGCGTCCGTTTGCCGGCCCGGACGTCGTTGCCGATCTGCTCGCGGCCCTTGCCCTCCTGGAAGTCCAGCAGATCGTCCCGGATCTGGAAGGCCGGCCCTAGCGACGTGAATCCGGAGAGGTCGAGGTCCGAGTCGGCGAGGGCCAGCGGCGCGTCGACACAGAGTTCCAGCAGCGCGCCCGTCTTGCGCCGGACCATCGTCATGTACTCCTCGACGGTGGTGTCACGACGGTCGGCGAAGTCGATGTCCATCTGCTCGCCGTTGGTGACCGTGATGACCGTATCGAGCGCGAGATCACGGGTTTCGGCGGGGAAACACAGGATCGCCTTCGCGAACATCATATCGCCGAGGTTGATCGCGCTCCCCTCGCCGTGTTCGGCCCACAACGTGGGTTCGCCGCGACGATACTCGTCGCCGTCGATGATGTCGTCGTGGACCAGCGTGAAGTTGTGGAGGAGTTCGACCCCTGCGGCGATGTCGAGTGCGTCCGCCTGCGGGACGTCGACCATCTCCGAGACGAGGAACACGAGCCCCGGTCGGATGCGCTTGCCGCCGGTGTCGATCGGATACCAGAGGCGCTCGGCGTACTCGAACTCCTCGAGCCACTGGCGTATTCGATCGTCGACCGTCGGTTTGACCTCGTCTTGCAACCAGGCGAAGACGTCTTCTTCGTCAGTCATTATCTCCACCGTCAGGCGCAGGGAACCTCGGTCTTTCGGTCGGTGACAATTAGCCCTTCCCCGGGGTTCGCTCACTCGCCGGCGGCGGCCCCGGGCAACACGGTCGGATCGCCGGAGCGATAGATATACTCGGTGGCGATGCCGGTCAGCGGCGAGTCCGTCTCGGTCGCGAACGTCTCGGCGAGATCGAAGTACCCCTCGCTGATCGAGACGATCCGGTCGTAGGCCGTCTCGGCGTCCTCGGCGAGGACGTATTCGGCGGTGACAGGCGTGAGTTGCCCATCGACACGGTCGTCGGCGTAGTCGTCGACATCGTCGAGCCAGATCTGTGCGCCGATGATCGCCAGCACGATCGAGCGCTTGAACGCCTCGTCGACGGGCAACCCGGCACGCCGATACATCTCGATCATGCCGTCGTAGATGACGCCGACCCGGGCGTACTGGGTTTTGAGGTACGGCAACGCCTCGATGTCTTCAAAGAGCGTAACCTCCGCGTCGAATTCCGACAGGGACGCGTCGCGGTACTCCGTTCGGATGTCCTCACGAGCCGAGGAATCACCGTCACGGGCAGCCCGAAAGAGGTCCCGGAAGTGCGGATCGCGATCCTGGTGGCGCTCCGAAAGGTCGACGGCCCACTCGTAGATCTCCCGGACTTCCCCGGGGAGGCGGTCAAATGTCGCATCAAGCTCCGACGCGAGGGTCTCCTGGGCGATCTCGGCGACGCGGCGTCGCTCCGCCGGAGTGATGTCGAAGCCGACGGAGAAATCCTCGAACTCCGCGTCGTTGATCGCATCCCGCATGTCACCGTCGATCAACGCGGCGAGCACGAGCCGAGTGAGGTAGTCCCCACCATCGACAAGATCCTGTGGGGAAGTCGGGCCGGTGGCCCACTGCTCTTCAGTGATCGACTGTCGAAAACTGACCGGTCCGGCCACGTCGTTCTCGGCGAGGTCCGTGGCTTCTGGAGTCTCGTCCTCCCACATACTCAACGCGACGGGATCGGCACCGTCGTCGGCGCGATTCCTCGCCGTCCGATAGATCTGACCGAGTGTCAACTCGGCCGGCATCGTCAACTTGGTATCGTAACTGAACGAGACGGCCCCAGGAGCCACGTCGAAGGCATCGGCGATCGCGTCTTCGACCGGCTTGAAGGCATCGTCGATCATCGCTTCGGTCCGTCGATCGACGATGCGTTTGAGCTGAATACTTTCGCGATCGAAGACGCCGGAGCCGGCATAATACCCGAAGACGGCCTGGCCAGTTGTCGGTACTGTGTCACGCTCGGCCAGCCAGCCGGCGAATCGCCGGCGAAGTGTCGTCCTCATTACGAGATCACCATCCGAATCCGGCCTGATCGTCGCCGGCACATTGGTGGCGTTCTGGCCGGTGTGAATATCATCTTTTCGCCACGGCGGCCACTCCGTCACGGGACCGTAAAGCCCGCCAAAAAATGCAAAACAAGTGTTAAGTGGCAATATTTCCTACGGATACACGGCAGTTTTTTGTGAACCCCAAGTTTACCAATGGTTCATGTCCGCAGACGCGTACGACATCGTCATCGTCGGTGGTGGGACTGCTGGTGCGTTCGCAGCCGCCAGTGGCGCCCAACAGGATCTCGATGTCGTCCTCCTGGAGCGAAAGAGCGAACAAGAGGCGGGACACATCGCGTGTGGTGACGCGATCAAGGGCAAGAGCACGTTCCCTGATGTGATCGATCTGGACTATCTACGCGAGGAAGCGTTTACCAACGAGAACATTCAGAAGGCAGTGTTCGAGGTGCCCGACGGCGGCACGATCGAGTATCCCTTCGCGACCGGCTCAGGATCGATCGTCGACCGGAAGCGCTACGGCGAAGTGTTGCTCGAAGAGGCCGACCGCGTCGGCGCGGACTTACACTTCGACACCGTCGTCCAGGATGTCGTCCAGACCGACGACGGCCGTGTCGAGGGCGTGCAGGCGACCCGGAAGGGCGACCGGAAACGCTACGACGCCGAGGTCGTGATCGACGCCGCGGGCGCGCTGTCGCTCCTGCAGGACAAGGCCGACCTCGCCGACGCCACCTTCGATACGAACGTCACCCACCGACAGTTCTGCTCGGCCTATCGCGAGGTCATCGAGGTTGAGGAACCGGTCGACTTCGAGGACGCTATCGTGTTCAAACCGACCGAAGAACTGGGGTATCTGTGGTATTTCCCGCGGACGCCGACCGAGATCAACGTCGGGCTGGGCTTCCAGATGGACCAGGAACCGATGGAACTCGTCGAGGTCCTTCGCGAAGATATCGAAGACCGCGAGGAGTTCCAGAACGCCACAGTCACGGACAAACTCGGCGCGGCGCTACCGACCCGGCGGCCCTATGACTCTGCGACTGCGCCCGGATTCATCGCAATCGGTGACGCTGCGGCCCACGTCAACCCGACCACTGGCGGCGGGATTCCGGGTGCGGCCAAAGCCGGGCACTGGGCAGCCGAGGTCGCTGCCGACGCCATCGCCGAGGGGGACGTCAGTGAGGCCGCGCTGTGGGAGTACAACCACCGCGTCCTGACGGACTTCGGCAAGCGGTTTGCGGCGATGGATCTGTACAACATCTTCGGCACGACACTGTCCGTCGAGGACATCTCAGACGTCATCTCGGCGCTGCCCGCCCAGCAACTCATCGACATCCTCGGCCGGAGCGGGACCTCCTCGATGGGCTGGGGGCTGAAAATCAAGACGATGGTCCAGACGTTCGGTCACTGGGGGACGCTGTACGACGCATACAAAGTCAACCAGCGCGCCTCACAACTCAAAGCGATCTACGACGAGTATCCGACATCGCCCAGCGGGTTCGAAGACTGGCGGGAGAAGCGCGACGCCTTCATGGACGACTTCTTCGCGGAGTTTGGGGCCGATCCGAAATACTGACGGCCAATTGACGGGCGGCCGGGAGCCGTATCCGCACCCTTTTTTCGGTGTGCCTGCTACGGCTACCCCGATGACAGGCCAGACGACTCACGACGACGTGCCGGTTCGCGATGCCATGCCCATGCTCGGGCTTGGGACCTGGCAAAACGAAGCCCCCGAACAGTGCGCCGAGAGCGTCCGGACGGCCCTGGAAATGGGGTATCGCCACGTCGACACGGCCAAGGCGTACCACAACGAGGCGGCCGTCGGCGACGGCATCACCGCCGCCGATGTCCCGCGTGAGGATATCTTCCTCGCAACGAAGGTCTGGGCGGGCGATCTCGCCCATGATGACGTCATCGAAAGCGCCGAACGGAGCGCCGATCGCCTCGGCGTCGAGACGATCGATCTGCTGTACATCCACTGGCCGTCACACGCCTATGACCCCGAAGAGACGCTGCCTGCGTTCGACGAACTGGTCGACCGTGGCGTGATCGATCGCGTCGGCGTGAGCAATTTCACCCCCGAACAGGTCGAGCGCGTCCAGGAGGTACTTGATGCACCCCTGTTCGCCAATCAGGTCGAAATGCACCCCTACCTACAGCAGGATGAACTCCGGGCGTTCGCCGCCGAGACTGATCTCAACCTCGTGGCCTACTCGCCGCTCGGACGGGGAACCGTCCTCGACGACGGAACGCTCGCCGACATCGCTACAAAACACGATGCAAGCGTGGCACAGGTCAGCCTGGCCTGGCTACGAGAGAAAGGGGTCACGGCGATCCCGAAAGCGACCAGCGAGGCCCACATCCGGGACAATTTCGAGAGTGTCGCACTCGACCTTGCGGACGAGGATATCGCGGCCATCGACGATATCGAGCGGACCGACCGCCAGATCAACCCGGACTGGGCACCTGCCTCCTGGTAACTCGGGTCCAAGCGCCGGGGACGGCTCGTAGCAATTATACGCACTGGCGATCAATCGGATACACATGTCGGGCGGGAACGCGACGGGAATCGTCGCCGGGATTCGTATCGACCTCAAGCGGCTCCACGAGACGTGGATGGAGATCGTCTATCCACGCCAGCGCAACGCGGCGGACACCGTCCTCGGGAAGTGGACCCCCAACTCACAGTCGGGCTGGTTCGCCTACCGGCTGTGGGGTGCCATCGGGGCGCTGCTGGTCGCAATACTCTACCCACTGGTGTTGCTTGGCTACGTGTTCCGCGCCCAGACGAGACGCATCGACCTGGCGGCGGCCCGGATCGGCGCGATCGGCGTGTTCGTCGTCCTGGCCGTGCTATGGGGGGCGCTGAGTGCGTTCGCCAGATATCAGTTCTCCACCAGCGGGTTCATCGCCGTCCTGGCGGCAAGCGTCGTCGCGATCGTCGCCGGTCTGCTCGCCTACGTCTTCAGCCGCATCGGCGGCCGAGTGACGACCGTCCTCCTTGCGTATCCCTTCGGTGTGACCGCGCTCTTGCTTCCACCCGTCGTCGCCGCGCTGTACTCGCCGACGCTCGCCGAGACTGTCTTCTCCCGGAGTGAAGCGATCGCCCGGTGGATCAACGACACGCTGCTCGATGTCTACAACATAAACGAGCGCCTGCGAAGCACGTACGACCTCCGTGGAGTCGCTCACGCGGTCATGTGGTTCGCCATCTCGATCCCCGTCGGTTGGCTGCTGGGGACCGTGGTCACGCTGGCAAACTACGTCCGCCCGAGTACCTGAGAGGGGTCCGTCCGGGTTTCTGTTGACTCCCGTGTGGTACTATCACGAATTCCCGATGCTGATCGATCGCGGGTCGATCCCGTCCGCACCGATCCGAACCGTCTCGTCGTCGGTACCGACCAGCATCGTCCCGCCGGCGAGTAGTGGAGCGAGAACTCCACCGACGACTGTTCCCGGTTCAGAGAGGGTGCTATCGATGGCGACGCTATCGGCGGCCGTGAGAGACGCTTGATCGAGGAAAGCCTCAGCAGCTCCGAGCAGCGTCCGGTGATCGAACTGCTGGTCGTCAGTAATCAACAGCGGTGCGTCCGGCGAAACCGTTTCAGGTGGGGCGATCGGCGTCTCGCTCCAGACTTCGGTTTCGAAGTGGACTATAGACGGATTCTCCGGCGGCCCGCCGTAGGCGATCGACGTACTGGCCGGTCCCGGTTCGTAGTCGTCCATCCAGGCGGCCGGGCCGACCAGCGCGTCGGCTTCGAGGTCCCGCGGTGGATCGAACCGGACGGTCGCGCCGAGCAACGCCGCGCCGAGCAACGCGAAGATGACCTCCGGAATCGGCGTGTCTTCGGTTCGTGACGGCGGCGTTCCCGGTTCGTAATCGGGGTGTTTGGGCGCATCGACGACACCGACGATCGATCCGTCGTGGACGCCATAGAGCCGGAGCAGATTCGCCGTTTTCCAGGCAGTTGCACAGACGCTATCGTAACTGTGTGATCGCGCCCGGTCGCCGACCACCCGATACGCGAGGTCGTCGCTCCGTCTTGCCGGGGCAACCAGATCGCCGATCACCGCTGCGTCCATGGGTGGCGTTTGTGGGCAAGCGCCAAAAGCGTTCGCGGACGGGGCCACCACGACGACATGCGCGCCGGGACCGGAACGCTAAACAGGACGGCTGACACCTGCATGAACATGGACGACCAAGCGTTCACGCTGACGCCCGGGCGGGCGTGGCTCGCGATGTTCGGGGCCGCGATCGTCGCGATCGGGGGCGCGTCGATCGCGTTCACGCGGCAGGTGTGGGACGAGTTCATCTGGCAGTACTTCTGGGGGCCGGTGTACGCCGACGCCCACAACGCCGGCTGTGCGATCAAAGACGGCGGGCAAACGCTTCTGGGCGGTAGCGGTTTCGCCGAGAACTGCGGGATCGCGATGGAACAGGGCCATATCGTCGCCGAACCGGGCTATACCCTGGTTTCGGAAGCGGGTTACATGGTCATCGGACTGTTCTTCCTGATCGGCGTCTACCTGCTCCTGAAGAATCTCGACGTTTCGTTCGGTCGGGAGTACTTCTACGCGCTGTTCCCGTTCATGCTGTTCGGCGGCGCGCTCCGGGTCGTCGAGGACGCGACCGACGCCGCCGTCGAGGCCGGCGTCGAACCGGTCGCCTCGTATCCGCTCAACACGCTGTTCATCAGCCCTATCATCTACTTTACCGTGTTCGGGATCGCCATCGGCGCGCTCGTCGGGAGTCTCCGGCTCGCCGATCGCGGGATTGTCTCTTCGGCCGAACGGGCACTCGGGATCATCGGGAGCGTCGCCTTCGGTGTGACGTTTGGCTATCTGGTCGTGCTCGGAGTGACTGTCGAACACGTCGACTTCCTTCCACACGTCCTGCTCATTATCGTCGGCGGCGCGACGGCGATGGCCTACGGCGTCTACGCCCTCACCGAGCGGTTCGCCCCATACATCAACAGCGGGACCGGCTACGTTGGATTGATCGTCCTCTGGGCGCACGCGATCGACGGCGTCGCGAACGTTCTCATCACCGACTGGGCGGATACGCTTGCCCTCCCCGTCTCGTATTACCCGAAGCATCCGGCCAACGAGATCATCATGAACGTGACCGAAGCGGTCCTGCCGGCCGGGATTTTCGAGGCGATCGGCAGCGCGTGGCCATTCCTGCTCGTGAAGCTCGGCGTCGCCCTGGGCATCGTCTGGCTGTTCGACGAGGCGTTCATCGAAGAGAATCCCCGGTACAGCTACGTCCTCCTGGTCGGGGTCGTCGCCGTCGGCCTCGGGCCCGGATCCCGTGACATGCTCCGGGCTGCGTTCGGCATCTGAGAATTTTGCCAGCAAGTCGTTGCTGTCTGCTCAAGGGAACGGATGGAACGCACGGTCCGGCCGTGCCTCGAATCCGAGACGGTCCGGGACTGTTTCGAGTCGTTCACCGAAGTACGGATCGCCGAGAAACAGCGGCTGGGCCGACGGAACAAGCACGCGAACGGCCTCGAATCCGATCGCTTCGATGTCGCGGGGCGTAAGTCGCACCGCGTACGGCGAGAGACCGGCGTCGGTGACCCGTTCGACGACGGCCGACAGCGCCTCACCCCCATCGTCGGGCGCATCGGGTGCGACATCGGCTGCCGGGACAGTGCCCGCGGCGTCGACGAAGTCCGCGACAACGTCGGGGAATGTCGCGTAGTCACCGATCGCGCCGCTGGCGTCGACGGCACCGTCCGGCCCCATCTGGCGGAGTTCGAACCAGTTCTGGACCGCTTCGGCCAGCGCCGAGCGCGCAGCGGCGGCGGGATCGAGATTCGCGCTCGATCCGAGGGCGAACCGGGGCCACTCGCCGTCCGCCCGGTGGACGGCAACCGCCACGACCGGCACGTCAATATCCTGGGTGAGCAGGAGTGGCGTGACCGAGAGCCCCTCGACGTTTACCCGCCTGGCGAGCGTCTCGAAACGATCGTCCGAAACGTCGAGTTCCAGCGGTTCGAACGTCGAATACCACGACAGCATCGACGCGTCGCGCTCGATCACCTCGTACAGTCCCGACAGCAACGCCTCGACCATCGCGTTGCCAAAGCCGAGCCCGGTCGTGTTCGCGGGCCGGAAGCGATCGTCGGACGGCGGATAGACGGTCACCGACGCCGGCACCTGCACCCCCTGGCCGGTTGCGAGATCCTGCCCCTCGATCCAGTCATAAGGGCCGTCTCCGGGCGGCTCCGGCGTCACGAACGACGACGGCGCGATCGGTCGGGCCAGCTCCTCAATGGTGGCTGTCCGGAAGCTTTCACGCCGATAGACGCCGGCACTGTATCGCTCGTAGGCTTCCCCGAGCGCTTTCATCAGTGCAGCGTTCCAGTTGACGTCGACGCCCGCGGCCGGGCCAGTCGAGGAGACGTCGCTGAACCCGTCCGTGTCGCCGTTCCGGGCGAGGTAGTAGGGGGCAGGGAAGGACTCGATCTCGCCGACCTCCTGGACGATCCCGAGACGGTCATCGAGCCCCTGCTCGGCCCGCGCGATCGTCGCCTCAAGGTCGCGGTCGACGGCCGTTCGCTCGATGGTCCGTGACGGCTCCGTCCCGCATGTACAGTGCGGGACAGGGAGCAAGCGGCGCGTCGCATCCGGAATTTCCGTTACGAACCCGAAGACCTCCGGAGCGTCGACGGAGCGATCAAGCGTGCTCGCAGCCACCCGGCCGGCGATTGCCCCGGCGAACCGTGCCGTCGTCGGCGGTGGGGCTTCCGTCGGCTCCTCCGCCGGATCGACGTTCGCCCGGACGCGCTTGCGGAGACACTCGTAACACGCTGTCTCCGGCCCAAATCCGGTGATCGCGGCGTCGACAACCGGGACGCCGCCGACACCGCCGAGTTCGATCGCGATCCAGGATGCTTCTGTTTCGAGCGCGCGCTCGTTCGCCCGTTCGAACGTGCCTGCACCGGCAACGTCGACGACGATCCCCAGGTCGTAGTCCTCGATTTCATCGGGTTCACACGTCGACACGGCGCTATCAACGTCACCGAGCGCGGATTCGACCGCCTCGACGGCCGGACCGGCACCCACGAGACCAACAGACATGGTCCTCCGTGGATGCCCGAGCGGCAAAAAGGTCGCGCTACTCCGAAAGCAGGTCAATGGCAACGCCGGCAAGTTCCGTCGCGTCAGCGTGCTGGAGTCGTTCGTCGCCGAGCAGCAGGCGGAGTCGGGGGCGGCCGACGTCGATCGGGACCTTCTCGGTGTTGAGCAGTCCCTTGTCTTCGAGTTGGGTCTTCGTCCGGGAGAACGTCGCCTTGCTCGCGAGGCCGACGTCCTCGCCCCACTTGCTGATGTCATAGAGCAACTCGCGGTTCCGGGCGGCCACGAGCAGACTGATCGTCACCTCGTCGATTCCCTCGCCGTCGCTACGGGCGGTCGACAGCGAGTCGAGGACGGCGTCGAAATCCGCGCGGGCTTCCTCGCTGATCTCCGCGGCGAGCGTGGATCGAACGCGCGACAGCGGCGGCGTCCGAAGCGTGAACTCGCCGGCTGTCTCCCAGTGGTCAGCGTAGAATTCAGCGGTCGAGGAGACGAACGACCCGTCGTCGGTCCGGAGTCCGGCCGCCCCGTCGGTCGCTGTCACGAGCGAGACGACGTTTTCGTCCGTCACGAGCAACGAGTTGACCGGCTGTTCGTCGAGCAGCCGTAGCGACAGCGTCCCCTCGTCGATCAGATCCGCGGCCGTACTTGCCACGATGAAGTCGTCCATCACCTGTTTGAGCGGGCGCTCGGGCGCGAGAAGTCGAACTGTCGGCGGCGAGTCGAGGGCATCCAGCGTGTTGACGAGAGCGACGATCGTCTCCTGGGCCGGATTGACGACGTAGATGTCTTCGGGAGACGAAACAGTCTCTGCGAGGACGTGTTCGATGTCAGACGCGATCGTATTCTCTATTGTCATGAAGTGGCCTGTCTTAAAGGCCACTAATATTTAAGGATATCGCCGTTGAGATATATCGTTCATCAAAAGCGGGGCCTCATCGAAGATTTACAGGTTGACCCGGACCAGGCCCAGCGTCGAAAGAGTAGCTTATTCAAGACTGGCCATCGAGGAACAGATATGGACGACGACAGCGTCCGTGAGACGGATCCGGCCGTCGCCGACGCGCTGGCCGGCGAACGCGACAGACAGGAAGACACGCTCGCGATGATCGCAAGCGAGAACCACGTCAGCGAGGCGGTCCTCGAAGCCCAGGGGTCGACGCTGACGAACATCTACGCCGAAGGGTATCCGGGCAAACGCTACTACGCCGGCTGTGAGTACGCAGACGACGTCGAGGAACTCGCCATCGAGCGCGCTGAGGAATTGTGGGGAGCCGACCACGTCAACGTCCAGCCACACTCGGGCAGCCAGGCCAACATGGGCGTCTACCTGGCCGTCCTCGATCCCGGCGACAAGATCCTCTCGCTGGATCTGACCCACGGCGGCCATCTCTCCCATGGCCATCCCGCGAACTTCGCCGGCCAGGTCTACGAGGTCGAACAGTATGAGGTCGACGCCGAGACGGGCTATCTCGACTACGACGGCCTCGCCGAGATCGCCGACGAGTTCGATCCCGACATGATCGTCTCGGGGTACTCCGCGTACCCCCGCGAGGTCGAGTGGGAACGAATTCAGGACGTCGCCGACACAGTCGACGCCTATCACCTGGCCGATATCGCCCACATTACGGGCCTCGTCGCGGCGGGCGTCCACGCCTCGCCGGTCGGTGTCGCCGACTTCGTGACCGGGTCGACCCACAAGACGATCCGGGCCGGCCGCGGCGGCATCATCATGTGCGACGACGAATACGCCGACGACATTGACTCGGCCGTCTTCCCCGGTATGCAGGGCGGCCCATTGATGCACAACATCGCTGGGAAGGCCGTCGGCTTCGGCGAGGCACTCGACCCCGAGTTCGAGGAATACGCCGAACAGACCGTCGCCAATGCGAAGGCGCTCGCCAACCGCCTGCAGGAACACGGCCTCGAACTCGTCTCCGGCGGAACCGACAACCACCTCGTCCTGATCGACCTCCGGCCCTCGCACCCGGACACGCCGGGCAAGGACGTGGAGGAAGCACTCGAGGACGCCGGAATCGTGCTCAACGCCAACACCGTCCCCGGCGAGACGCGCTCGGCGTTCAACCCGTCGGGTATCCGTGCCGGGACGCCCGGTCTGACGACCCGTGGCTTCGACGAGGACGCCTGCCGCGAGGTCGCCGACCTGATCTACGAGGTGGTCGACGCACCCGGCGACGAGGGCGTCATCGCCGAGGTTTCCGAACGCGTCGACGAACTCACCGACGAGTACCCGCTGTACGCCTGATTCCGCGCGGACCCATCGACGAACGCTGAATCGTCGACGCTGAGAGTTCTGCCCGTTGCCGCCGAAATGGTGTCGACAGGGGATACATTCGCATTCGAAATACTTAATCACAGACTGGTGTAATAACCCGGGTATGGTGGATCTTACCCGCCGCCGGCTTCTCGCCGGTGTCACCACGACCGCCCTGGCTGGTTGTATGGGCGACCCAAACAACCAGTCATCCGTCCCTCCAGCATCGACCGCTTCGGACACAGAGACGCCGACACCGACAGACGAACCAACGCAGACTGAAACGCCCACACCCGAGGCGGACGAGATTTCCATCCCCGAGGATGTGGTTGCGGTACTTGATCCGATCCCGGAATCAGTCGACGGCACGTCGGTATCTCGGATCAGGAGTACTGCCCCATCCCCGGACAACGACGAAAGCTTCAATCAGTTGCCGGCGTTCGGATCAGTGTCACAGATCGGTCTCGAACTGGACGAGATCGATCGTGCGGCGGCTGCCAGATACGGCGACTACCAGACACAGATCGTTACGATAGTCGGCTCGTTCGACGCCGGGAAGCCGACGCTGCCCGAAGAGGCCCCGATCGAACAGCTCCATCGCGAGGACGGCCGTTTGATCGTGGCGATGGACGACACCAAAGACGGCTGGAAGGACGGGTTGACGGCGGCGACCGAGGCGGCGGACGACGGCGAGCTTCCGCTGTCCGAGGACGCCCGACTCGCGTTATCACCGGTCAGCGAGTCAGCCGTCATCCAGTTGCTGCCATCGATCCCTGCGGACGAGACCGGGCAGCTCGACGGGGTCAACACCGACGTGATCGAGGCCTTCGCCTTCGGTGGGGATCGACTCGATCCGATGACGGCACGCGTCTCGATCACGACCGTCTACACCGAGCAATCGGACTTCGACACCGAGGAATTCAAGACGTTCGCCAAAAATATCGGCGCGGGCAACACTGACGACTTAACGGTCGAGCGCGACGGTCGCGTCGGCATCGGGACACTCACCGTGCAAGCGCCGACCCAGGAGATCCGCGAACGGGCACCGGATCCCCACCTCACGGTCAGCTACGAGCAGGAACGCGGAACGGCCAGGCTGGAGCACTACGGTGAGCAACCGCTTCAAACGGAGTCGTTGACACTGTTTGTCGACGACGAACCGGTCGAAGACGCCTGGAACGGCGACCCGATGGAGCCCGACAGTTCGATCTCCGTCGACGCCGATCCGCTCTCGTCGATCATGATCGAGTGGACCGATCCCGAGAACCCCGAATTCGAACGGATCGTCTTCCACGATGTGATCGCCAGGGGAGTAACCTTCGAGGAAACGTACGATATCGAATCAAAAACGCTGACGGTGACGTACACCGGCTCCGAACCGGTCGATCGCACGGACCACGTCGAAATCGAGCATCGGTCACCCGAGGAAGACGAACCAAGCAGCGACGAGACGACCGAATCACTGGCGGATCGTCACGACCGACTGACTGAAGGAGACCAAATCACCATCGAGGGCGTCGCGTTCGGCGATCGAGTAACGTTGATGGCCACCCACAGCTACGAGCGAGCGGGGGCCAGTGGATCGCTGTCGTCGTCGGTCTACACCTTCCGGGCACAGGTTCCGGGACACTTCAGACTCGAGACGGAAGAGGGGCCGAGACTCGTCTACTACGGCAAGGAGGGCCGTGATCCGGCGAACTTCCGGGTGACTGTCGGCGGCGAGGAGCCTGCAACGGGATTTGCTGAGAAATACGACACGCTCGAACGGGTCGATACGTTACAGCTCGACGCCGAGACGGGCGATGAAGTCGTCGTCGAGTGGGTCGGCAACGGCGGGCCGACGGAAACGTTCAGCGAGTACGTCCGGCCGTCAGCGTCCTTCGAGCTGACGCGGACCACCGACGGGTTCGAAATCGTCTACCGGAGCGAAGTGACCTACGACGCTGATGCCTTCGCCGTCCGAACGGGTGGTGGCGAGTCCGATCCCGTCTTCGCTGATGACTACGACACCCTCGAAGACGGCGACAGCGCCCCCATCGAACTGGACGGGGCAAGGCCCGTCCACGTGTACTGGACGGAGCCGGAAGAGCGGATCACTCTCACCTGGCTCCACCTGGACAATATGCTCCAGTTTGAGCTTGACGGATCCTCGCTGGTGTTCTCGGGCCAGGGTGAGTGGCCCGCCGAGGAGTTCGATGTGACCGTCGACGACGAGGACGTCGATGGATTCACGGACACCGTCACGAACGGCGACAGCATCGATCTGAGCGCCGAAACTGGATCCACCGTCGAGGTCACGTGGACCGGAACCGACGATCCGAGGACAGTGTTCTCCGAGACGGTCCATCCGCCCTTCGAGTTCACGTTCGCGTACGACGCCGAGAGCGAATCGCTTTCGATCACCTCGAAGACGGATGCGGAACTCGACCCCAGCGAGCTTGAAATCGTCGTCCACCGCAGTGACGATCGGCAGACGTACGTCGACGCCTGGAGGGAAGCGTACGATGTCGTCGAGACTGGTGACGCGGTTACGCTGTCGGTTTCCGGGGTCGAGGCAGCGGTGGTCGAACACGAATCCTGGAACGTCTACGCCCACGAGGAACTGGAGTAAGCGCCCAGCTGGTCGCGTCCATTGGACACGCCATCACGACAATCGGGGCGAGCCCGGACACGGATACTGGGCCTTTATGTTCCGCGGCCGCCCTGAATTCCGTAATGGCAAACAGCATCGACGGGAACAGAGTGGCACAGTCGATCCGCGACGACCTCGGCGACGCGATCGGCAAACTCGAGAGCGAAGGCGTGACGCCGACGCTGGCAACGGTATTGATGAGCGACGATCCGGCCAGCGAGACGTACGTCTCGATGAAGCAGGACGACTGCGCCGAGGTCGGCATCGAGGCGATCGACGTCGAGATCGATCCCGAGGCACCCGCCGAGGAACTGTTCGACGAGATCGATCGACTCAACGCCGACGAGACCGTCAACGGCATCCTCGTCCAGATGCCGGTCCCCGATCACGTCGACAAGCAGTCCGTTCTCCGTCGAATCGACCCCGAGAAAGACGTCGACGGGTTCCACCCCGAGAACGTCGGTCGACTGGTCGCGGGCGACGCCCGATACAAACCCTGTACGCCTCACGGTATCCAGATGCTGCTTGATGATGCCGGCGTCGATCCCGAGGGCAAGGACGCGGTAATCGTCGGCCGGTCGGACATCGTCGGCAAGCCGATGGCGAATCTCCTCCTTCAGAAAGCGGACGGCGGCAACGCGACCGTGACCGTTTGTCATTCCAGGACCGATGACCTCGCGGCGAAAACCCGCGAGGCGGACATCGTCGTTGCGGCCGCGGGCGTCCCGGAAATGATCGACGGCGACATGCTCACCGAAGGCGTGACGGTCATCGACGTTGGGATCAACCGTGTCGATGCGGACACCGAGAAGGGCTACGAACTGGTCGGCGACGTCGATTTCGACAGCGCAGCGGGGAAAGCAAGCGCGATCACGCCGGTCCCCGGCGGTGTCGGGCCGATGACGCGGGCGATGTTGTTGTATAACACTGTCAAAGCCGCTGGCCTCCAGCACAACGTCGACGTGACGCTTCCCTGAGCAGCAGACTGCATACGCGCTATCGCCCCGGATCGAGTTCCGTAAGCCGGTCACGGGCGCGGTCGAGCGCGTCCGGATCATCCTCGATCAGGTAGGTACCGACTGCCCGGGCGGCCTCGATCAGCGCTTCAGCCCGCTCAGGTGGGATATCCCCGTCGAGAGCAGCCACCCGTGCCCGGTGATCTTCGACGCTGCCGAGGACGGTTCGGGCCTGGTCGTCGGGTTCGTCTTCGAGATACTGACGGAGGTCTCGCCGATAGTCCGCGACCGTCGCGGCGGCAGCGAGCCCCCGAAGGGGAATCAGCGAGTCGGGCACCGACGACGGGTCCGGTCGCGTTCCCGATTGTGCCCCGTCCAGCAGTGCGAGCAAGTATCGCTGCTCAGCCTCGGAAACGTCCATCGATCGGGCGATGGCCCGGCCGACGTGTTTGAGTTCCATCGTCGCGACGAACTGCTCCGAAAGGGGCTGGAGTTTCCCTGCGTCGATGAATCCATGACGGCGGACGAACTCGGATGCGCTCTCGGCGGCGCGGGTCGCGACCGTCCCGATCGGCTCAGAATCGACCGCCGCACGAGCGTGTCTCAGGTCAAGTGAGACTGGACTGGCAGTGTGGCGCGTCCGCTCGTCGACGCCGACGCTGCGTAGGCTGCCACAGTCGGGACACTCGACACTGCCCGTCTCGTAGTACGTCCACCGACGACCACAGTTTTGACACTCGCGTTCGCCACGAATCCGCATACCTACTCAAGATGCCTCCGAGTATAAAACGGGCCTGCTACCTCGACCCGACGCCGAACGACACCGCTGTGTCGCCCGGGGGTCACTGGTTCCCCCGAGCGGCGCTAAATATCGACTGAGGTCGGTACTTTTAAGTCCATCCATCGGTGATGTTATGATGACGCTTCGCTTGGAGGGCCGAAGCGTCAGCGGGGACCAATTCAGGGCGGCAAGCGTTCACGCGGGACTTTTCCCCGCGTGAACTGCTTTCCACTCTTTCGATACTCGGAAGCGATGTGTCCGTACCCTGGCCGATCCGATATATTCCTTAGACGACTACTCCGGTAACGTAACTTACCAGTCGTCTTGACGATACGGGATGGATATGATACCAGTTCACAAGATTTGGGTGATTACTCATATCTATTATCTTTTGAAGAGGTGAGGATCGGCGGCAATAGCGACGTGAAAACCGAACGTCTCGGTGAACGAAGCGGTATATTTATACCAACCCGATAATAATCATGATGTGGACTTTACCGATGTACGACCTGACAGGATTTCAGCGTGACCTCCTATATGTCATCGCGGGGGAGGAGGAACCGCACGGGCTGGCGATCAAGGATGAGCTTGAAGACTACTACGAGAAGGAGATCCATCACGGCCGTCTCTATCCCAATCTCGACACGCTTGTTGACAAGGGACTCGTCGAAAAGGGCCAGCGCGATCGGCGGACGAACTACTACAGTCTAACACGTCGAGGGCGGCGTGAGATCGAAGCACGAAGCGACTGGGAAGACCAATACATCGACCTGTAACGGAACCCACCGAACGCCCAGTTTAAAACTGGTAGCGGCGATCGTCCGGATCGCCTTTCTGGGGGAACTGATTCGCGCTAGTCATCTCGTCGAATGTCATCCCCGAGAGGTATTCGTCGTAGGTGACGTCGTACCCACTCCGGAGGTGAAAATCGAGCGTCCCGGTCTCGACGGTGCTCTGAAAGAGCATGTGGACGGCACGCCGCAGGAGTTCGTCAGTCGACTCCGGCTGGAGTGCCGCTTCGAGCATCGCAAGCTCGTTGCGGGTCTCGCGGTCAAGATCAACGGCAATCTCCTCGCCCAGCGCACTGTACTCCGCAGTGACGTCCTCGGACAGCGCGTCGAGTGTCATATCCGAACCTGTCGATGGGTGGGCAAACTCCTTTCGGCTCGGCGGTGGGTGAGAGCGGATGCCGACCGACTCTCGCCGGGGGAACTGCCGGTGACGCCAGAGGTAAACGCCGGAATTGCCTACGACACGTCGATGAGTGAGGCCGCCGTGAATCTGCCTGCCGACAGAGATTCGATCCAGCGTGCGCTAATCGAGTGGTACGAGGCCGACCACCGCGAGTACCCCTGGCGCGAGACCGACGACCCGTACGCGATCCTCGTCTCGGAGGTCATGAGCCAGCAGACCCAGCTCGACCGCGTCGTCGACGCCTGGGCGGACTTCCTCGATCGCTGGCCGACGGCCGCGGACCTGGCGGCCGCCGACCGAGCTGACGTCGTCGCATTCTGGTCGGGACACAGCCTCGGGTACAACAACCGCGCGAAGTACCTCCACGAGGCGGCAAGCCAGGTCGTCGAGGACTATAACGGCGAGTTTCCGGACACTCCCGACGAACTGTCCGAACTCATGGGCGTCGGTCCCTACACCGCCAACGCGGTCGCGAGCTTCGCGTTCAACAACGGCGACGCCGTCGTCGATACCAACGTCAAGCGCGTGCTGTATCGGGCCTTCTCGATCCCCGACGACGACGCGGCCTTCGAGGACGCCGCGAGTGCCCTCATGCCGGACGGGGAGTCCCGGGTCTGGAACAATGCGATCATGGAACTGGGCGGCGTGGCCTGTGAGAAGACGCCGCGCTGTGACCAGGGGGGCTGTCCCTGGCGGGAGTGGTGTGACGCCTACGCGAGCGGCGACTTCACCGCGCCGGATGTCCCGACTCAGCCGAGTTTCGAAGGGAGTCGGCGACAGATGCGGGGGCGCGTGATCGGCGCGCTGAAGGAACACGATGACCTCGCGATCGACGACCTCGGGCCGAAAGTGCGGGTCGATTACGTGCCGGAGGGCGAGTACGGGCGGGAATGGCTCCGCGGCCTGCTGGAGGATCTGACTGACGACGGGCTTGTCGAGACAAGGCAACGTGACGGCGAGACCGTGGCCCGCCTACGGCGATGAGCCTTCGTGGGGGTTCACTCGCCCTCCAACCCCTGCTGGGCGACGCGCTGGCTTGCCTCCTCGAGGAACTCCTCCGGCAGCGCGCCGATCTCGCCCGCCTGCACCCGCCAGAGATTGGCGTAGAGGCCGTCGGCGTCGATCAGGTCGTCGTGGGTGCCGCGCTCGACGATCCGGCCGTCCTCGACGACGAGGATCGTATCGGCGTCCCGAACTGTCGAGAGCCGATGGGCGATGACGAACGTCGTCCGGTCGGCCGCGACGTCGTCGATGGACTGCTGGATCAGCAGTTCCGTTTCGGTGTCGACGGCGCTGGTCGCCTCGTCGAAGACCGTGATCGCCGGCCCCTGCAGCAGGGTCCGGGCGATGGCGACGCGCTGGCGCTGGCCGCCGGAAAGCTTCACGCCGCGCTCGCCGACCTCGGTGTCGTAGCCCTCGGGCATGTTGGTGACGAACTCGTGGGCCTGGGCGCGTTTGGCCGCCTCGATCACTGCCTCGCGGTCGGCGTCGAACGCGCCGTACTTGATGTTCTCGGCGACCGTGCCGTCGAATAAGAAGTTCTCCTGGCCGACGTAGCCGATCGAGTTTCGCAGGCTTGATAACGTCACGTCCCGGACGTCTTGGCCGTCGACCCGCACCGCGCCCTCGTCGACGTCATAGAGCCGCAGGAGGAGTTTGACGAAGGTGGTCTTGCCGGCACCCGTCGGCCCGACGAGCCCGACGGTCTCGCCGGGTTCGACCTCGACATCGATGTCTTCGAGGACAGTCTGGGTCTCGTAGCCGAAGGTCACGTCGTCGAACTGGACGTGACCCTCGACGTCCTCGAGTTCCGTCGCGTCCTCGGCGTCCTGGATGTCGACGGGGAGGTTCATGATCCCGAGGATGCGCTTGGTCGAGGCGCGGGCGTCCTCGTAGCGGTCGATGATGGTGCTCATCTGGGCGAGGGGCTCGACCAGGCGCTGGGTGAGCAGGAGGAAGATCACGAGGGTCCCCTCCGAGAGGTCGCCGGTGAGTGGCCCCGGCGGTCCCTCCAGGATCCAGACCCCGCCGACGATAAACGTCGCGACGAACGAGATGGAGGTCAGCGCCTGGAGGCCGGGCCGGTAGATGAAGTTCAGCCGGAGGGCGAGCCAGTCGAGCCGGAAGTACTGATAGGAGTGCTCGCGGACGCGTTCGTCCTCGTGATCCTCGGTGTTGGCGGACTTGATGACCTCGATGCCGTTGAGGTTGTTCTCAAGGCGGCTGTTGAGGTCGCCGACGGACTGGCGAACGTCGGTGTAGCGTTCCTCGGCCAGCCGCATGAACCAGTAGGTGAACACCGCCGCCAGCGGGATGACCGCGAGCGTGACCACGGCGAGCTGGGCGTTGAACCAGAACAGAATCAGGGAGATGCCGACGATGAGGACGCCGAGCTGGATCGACTCCCCGAACATGTTGTCGAGAAAGCGCTCCAGGCGGTTGGTGTCGTTCGAGAGGATCGACATGAGTTCGCCGGTCTGGACCTCGTTGAAAAATTCCATGTCCAGGCGTTGCATCCGCTGGTAGGTTGCGGTCCGGACTTCGTGTTTGACGCGGTGGGAGAAGAGGTTCAGCGACGACGCCCGGACGAAGTTGAGGATGGCCTGGCCGATCATAAACACGGCCATGAGGGCGATCACGAACCAGAACTGATCCATCGTCTCGTTTGGGAGCACCGTCCCCGGAATCAGGGGCAGCGCGAAGGGTTCGCTTCGGAAGATAGCATCGAGCGCTACGCCGAGGAGGACGGGTGGCACCAGCGACGCGAACCGGGAGCCGATCGACGCCAGGATACCGACGAGAAACCATCGGCGACTCCCGTGGCCGTAACGCTGGAACAGCTGCCACAGCGGGTGTTCGACCGCGTCACGATATCGTTCGATGTACTCGATGTCCACGTGATCGTCTGTGCTCATTCTGGGTCAGAGAGACGCCCCTCTCTCCGAGCAGGCCCCCGTTAACACTTTCGCGACTCGTAGCCGCAGAATCACGAGCAATCGACCGGTTGAGGGGCGGAGACGAGAACACCTACATCGACATGAAGTCGACGCCGTCGATGTCGCGGCCCATCTCGCCGTCCCCGCGATCCCAGTCGTACTCGTTGCGGATGATCGCACAGAGCGTCTCGCGGGGTTGATCACTGTTTTCGACCACAGAGTCGGTCCGCTCCAGATATTTTCGTACTGTCGTCCGGGAGAGGTCGAGCGCCTCGGCGATCTCCGAGCGGGTCTCACCGCGGGCCGCCCGGAAGACGATCTCCGCGCGCGTCGCGTCGTCGATGGCTGCCGGCATGGATATATCTATGCAATACGAACAGATAACGGCGTCGAAGTCCGGATTCGAGGCCGATATTCGGCCCATTTCCCACCCGCATCTACGCAATTTGGACAGATGGCCGAAATTACTTTCATCCATTCGGGATTCGCCACGGGCATGGCAGACGGGACAGGTCCGACTGGCTTCGAGGCGAAACGCGAGGCGAACGACGCCCTGGATACCATCTGGATGGACGGGGAGTTCCGACCCTGGGAAGAGGCGACGATCCACGTCCTCGCACACGCGCTGCACTACGGGACGAGCGTCTTCGAAGGAGTCCGCTGTTACGAGACAGCCGACGGGCCGGCGCTGTTCCGGTGGGACGCCCACCTGGATCGCCTCTATGATTCGGCCGCCGTCTACGATCTGGATATCGGGTTCGACCCCGAAGAGTTGACAGCGGCGACAATTGAGCTGATCAAACGCCAGCAGCTCGATTCGGGTTACGTCCGGCCGATCGCCTTCTACGGCTACGACCGGCTGGGCGTGAGTCCGACGACGCCGACGAGGGTCCCCGAGCGGGTCGCGATTGCCGCCTGGCCGTGGGAATCATACCTGGGAGAGTCGGCCCTGGAAGACGGGATCGACGCCGGCGTCTCCTCGTGGCGAAAGTACGGCCACGACGCGATCCCGCCGACGGCGAAGACCACCGGCGCGTACGTCAACGGCGTGCTCGCGACCGACGAAGCGGCGCGCAACGGCTACGACGAGGCGATCGTGCTCAACGGCGAGGGCAACGTCGCCGAGGGCCCCGGCGAGAACCTCTTTCTCGTCGACGACGGCGAGGTCTACACCCCCGGACTCGCCGAGGCCGCGCTCAATGGAGTTACCCGGCGGAGCGTCATCGAACTCGCTCGCGAGGCGGGATACACCGTCCACGACGACGCCCGGATCGGCCGCGGCGAACTCTATACGGCGGACGAACTGTTCTTCACCGGGACGGCCGCCGAAGTGACGCCGATCCGGTCGGTCGACGGCGTCGAGATCGGCGGGGGATCGAAGGGGCCGGTGACCGACGACCTGCAAACCCGGTTTTTCGATCTCGTGTCGGGACCGATGGACACCCACGAGGCGTGGTTCACGCGCGTGCGCTGACCGGGACAGCTACGTCATGTCGGCGGGTTCTTCGACTCCCAGAAGTGTGGTGTTTTGTTTCGCAGGAATCGCTTCCAACAGCCGCGACTCGCGTAACTAACCACCACCCCCCAAAACCAGGAAACCTAACACCCACGCGTCAGTGTCTTTCGCCATGAACGAGACACACGTCCTCGCCATCTGTGGGAGTTTACGGGACGGCAGTTATACCCGAAAATCACTCCGAATCGCGCTCGAAGCGGCCGAAAACGCCGGCGCAAGCACGGAACTGCTCGACCTCAGAGAGTGGGACCTGCCGGTGCTCGACGCTGACGCGGAAGACGCGGGCGAGGCCGACGCGTTTCGCGATCGGGTGCGGGCAGCGGACGCGGTACTCCTGGGGACGCCGGTCTATCACGGCTCGTTCAGCGCGCCGCTGAAGAACGCCCTGGATTACTGTGGGTTCGACGAGTTCGAGCACACGACCATCGGCCTACTCGCCGTCGCCGGCGGGCGCTTCCCGATCACCGCCCTCGAACATCTCCGGACGGTCGGGCGCTCGCTGGACGCCTGGGTCATCCCACACCAGGTCGCGATCCCGCGCGCGTCGAGTGCCTACGAGGATGGTGACCTCGTCGACGAGGAACTCCGGGAGTGGATCGAAGTGCTTGGCCGTGAGGCCGTCGAGTACGCCCACATCGAGCCGGATCCCGCGTCCTTCGAGAGCGGCGAGAACGTTGGTGCCGACGATTAAGTGATCCATCCGGTTCGAGGGTTGCCGACCCGAGCACCTTGACGAGACCCAAACCGACAAAGCCCCCGGAGGACAACGACTGGTCGTGACGCAGTGGGTCGATCCGGCAGGGCACGGTCGCGAACGCGGACCGGTCGGGTTGTTCCGGGCGTGGATCGGGATACTGACCACGCCGCGCAAGTTCTTCCGGCAGGCTGTCGCGCCGGGCGATCAGGCACCGGGGCTGGTGTTTCTGGCCGTCGTCGTGGCGATCGAGGAGAGCGTGCGGTACGTGCTGGTCCCGGGTGCGGCGCCAGTCGTGGGAAACCGTCCGGTGGCGACGGCTGTGCTGGCTGTCCTGGTGACAGTCGTCCTGATCGCGCCGACTGGACTCCACCTGCTGGCGGCGATCCAGACCGTCCTGCTGTGGCCGGTGGCGGCGGATCGCGCGGGCATCAGCGAGACCGTTCAGGTACTCGCGTACGCCACTGCCCCCTGTGTGGTAGCTGGGGTGCCGTGGCCCCCTCTTCAGGTAGCAGCTGCCGGGTACGGCTCCCTGCTGTTGATCCTCGGCCTGTCGACAGTACACGATGTCAGTTACGTGGAAGGGACACTCACGGGCGTGATCCCCGTGGTGCTGCTGTATGGCGTCGCCTTCGGTGGGTTCGATGCGCTGAGCGCCGTCGTCTGAGCGGTGGTCTTCGACAATCAGGGCCAGCGACGTTTCGACAACCGTTTTAGGCCGGACCCGTTTGCTCACATCAATGGGTTCGTGTATCATCTGCGGTACGTCTGTCGAAGGGCACATCTGTGACATCCACGAGGAAGACGCGGTCTTCGAGTTTCGTGGGAGTACACCGGAACAGTTGACGCCGGGTCGATACTACCGCGGCACGGTCGACGGCTTCGCCGAGTTCGGCGTCTTCGTCGACATCGGCGATAGTGTCACTGGACTGTTACACCAGAGCGAGCTGGATAGTCGACTGGAGAGTCTCGACTGGCAACCCGGCGATACCGTTTACGTGCGCGTCACGAACGTGCGCGACAACGGCAACGTCGACCTCAGCTGGTCGATCCGCCAGGCCGATGAGGAATTCCGCGGCGTCTTGATCGACGATCCGGACGAGGATCACGAGTTGTTGCCCGAGGAGACAGACGAACCGATCGAAGAGGAATCGACACCCGAAGACAGTGCTGAATCAACCGAGACCGAGTCGACGGAATCGAAACCGGCTGAAGCGACTGCGGCCGGTGCCGTGCGGACGCGTGACGAAGCTCAGACCGGCGGCGGGACCGTCGGCGCGGAAGAATCTGAACCGGAACCAGCTACGGAGACATCGATCACGAACGAGTCGGCGGAGGTCGAGGAAACTGCCGACACGGCAGATACCGAGAGCGAAGTAACCGAAACTGAACGCACCCCGGAACCACCGAGCGTCGATGTCGGCGACCTCGACGGGTGGGTCGGCGACACCGTTCGGATTACCGGCGAAATCGTCGACGCCCGCCAGACGAGTGGGCCGACCGTATTCGAACTCCGGGACGGCACCGGCAGCGTCGACTGTGCGGCCTTCGTCGAGGCCGGCGTCCGCGCGTATCCGAGTGTCGAGGAAGGTGCCGTCGTCGAGATCGACGGCGAAGTCCGCGAACGTCGCGGCGAGCTCCAGGTCGAGACCGAGGAACTGGAACTGTTCGACGAGGACAAACGCGAGGCAGTCCTCGAAGAGATCGAAGCGACGCTCAGCGAACGCGCCCGCCCCGACGAGATCGACCCGCTCGTCGACGACGAGGCGGTCGCCGCCGAAAGCGAATCGATCCGGGACGTCGTCGGCGAGATCCGGCGGGCTGTCCTCGAGGACCGGCCGGTGATCGTGCGCCACAGCGCGACGACCGACGGGTACGTCGGGGGCGCGGCGATCGAGCGCGCCGTCCTGCCGCTGGTTCGCGATCGCCACGACCGTCGTGACGCGGAGTATCACTACATCGATCGGCGGCCGCTCGAAGGTGACGTCTACGGCCTCGACGACGCGACCACCGACGTGACGCGGATGCTTGGCGACCGCGAGCGCCACGACGAGAACCTTCCCCTCCTTGTGTTCGTCGCCGTCGGCGGGACCGAGGAGTCCCTCGATGGGTTCGACCTGCTTGACGTCTATGACGCCCAGCGGGTGGTCATCGACACCGTCGCCGAACCGGCCATCGTCGAGGCTGTCGACGCGGCACTCGCCCCGCAGGCCGATGCAACCTCGATTGCCGTCGCCGACGGAACGACGCGTGGGCCGACCGCGAGCGCGCTTGCGGCGACGGTCGGTGCTCACGTCGAGGAAGACGTCCGACCCGATCTGGCGCACCTGCCGGCCGTGAGTTACTGGGGCGAAGTGCCCGACGCCTACGCCGAGGCTGCCGCCGAGGCCGGCTATGACGGGACGGCCGTCAGCGAGATCCGCGAGGCAGTTGCGCTCGAAGCCTACTACCAGTCCTACGAGGACAAACGCGAACTCGTCACGGACCTGCTCTTTGGCGGTCGCGAGACCACCGACGCCGACGTCCGCGGGCTGGCGAGTCACGTCAGCGAGCAGTTCCGTGAGAAACTCGACGTCGCCGTCGAAACGGCCCAGGAGAACCTCGACCGACGCAGTGTCGGCGACGAAACGATCGGCGTGCTCGACATCGATCGGTTCACCCACACCTACGACTTCCCGCCCGCCACCCTGCTGCTCGACGAACTCTACCGCCGGTGTGACGATCTGACGGCGATCGTCGGCGTCGACGAGGACGAACTCCACGTCCGGAGCGGCCACGAACTCGACGTGCGCCAACTCGTCGAGATGGCCGACGAGACCGTCGAAGGGGCCGACCTCGAACCGCTCAGCACCCGGTCGCATCGCATCGAGTTCCTCGCCGGCCAGCGCTCGACGGTCGTCGACGCCGTGCTCGACGCGATCGTCGACAGCATCTGATCGCGGCTGCTTTCTCTTCCGTTCGCTATCGCCCGTAGCGACACCCTTATTCGGGCGAAACGGCGACCTTGAGCCACGCAATGAGCACCGACGCGCCCGAGGCAGTCGAGGATCCGTTCGAACGCGCCTGTGAGGAGTTGATCGAACGGATTCTCGATGGCAATCTCGACCGCGACGGCCTCGAAGCTGCCAAACGCGAGGTCTGCTCGAAGCACTCCTCGCCGACGGTGCCGAAGAACTCGGATCTGCTCGACCGTGCGCCGGACGGTCGCCGCGATGAGCTGGCAGCTGTCGTGCGTCGCAAGCCAATGCGGACGGCCTCCGGCGTCTCGCCGGTCGCGATCATGACTTCACCGGAGAACTGCCCGCACGGAAAATGTCTCTACTGTCCAGGCGGGCCGGATTCGGAGTTCGAGAGTGCCCAAAGCTACACCGGTCAGGAACCCGCCGCGGCCCGCGGGGTGCAAAACGACTACGACCCCTACGGACAGGTGACGCTACGGCTCCACCAGCTTCGGAAGATCGGCCACCCGATCGAGAAGGTCGAACTCATCCTGATGGGCGGGACGATGACCGCCCGGAGTCACGACTACCAGGAGTGGTTCGTCAAGCGGGCACTCCGGGCGATGAACGAGTACGACCCCGACTGCGATCCCCAGCCCTCCGAGACCGAGAGCTTCGCCCAGGACCCCGAAGCGTACGACTTCCGGTACCTCGAGGACGTCATCGCCGACAACGAGACCGGGGAAATCCGCAACGTCGCCACCACCTTCGAAACCAAGCCCGACTGGTGTGGCCCCGAACAGGTCGACCGGATGCTTCGGCTTGGCGGGACGAAGGTCGAGGTCGGCGTCCAGACCACCTACGAGTCGATCAACCGCGAGATGCACCGCGGTCACGGCGTCGACGCGAGCATCGAGGCCAACCGGCGTCTTCGGGACGCGGGGTTCAAAGTCGGCTTTCATATGATGCCGGGCCAGCCTGGCATGACCGAGGAGATGGTCCGGGAGGACTTCCGGCGGCTGTTCGAACGGCCCGAGTGGCGGCCGGACTACCTCAAGATCTATCCGACGCTCGTCGTCGGCGGGACCGTCACGTACGATATGCATCGCCGCGACGAGTTCGACCCCCTCACCAGCGAGGAGGCCGCTGAACTCGTCGCCGACGTCAAGCCGATGATCCCCGAGTACACGCGCCTCCAGCGCGTCCAGCGCGATATTCCGGCCCCCCTTATCGAGGCTGGTGTCCAGAAGTCCAACCTCCGCCAGCTTGCCCGACAGCGCATGGAATCCCGTGGCGAGTCGTGTTCGTGCATCCGGTGTCGAGAGGTTGGCCACAGCGACGAGGAACCCGGCGACGTGACGCTGGACGTCGAGAAATACGAGGTTGCCGGTGGTACGGAGCACTTCATCAGCTTCGAGGATCGTGACCGGGATCTGCTGGTCGGGTTCTCACGTCTCCGGTTCCCCGGCGAGGTCGTCCGGCCGGAACTCGAAGAGGCGGCTGTCATCCGAGAACTCCACGTCTACGGCAGCGAGATCCCGATCGGCGAGGCGGGCGAGGACGGCGACGACTGGCAACACCAGGGCTACGGTCGTCGGCTCATCGAGCGCGCGGAGGAACTCGCCGCCGACGCCGGATACGGGAAGATCGCCGTCCTCAGTGGGATCGGCGCGCGGGAGTACTATCGGGAGCAACTCGGATATCGCCAGGACGGCCCGTACGTGAGCAAGCGGCTGTAATTCAGTTTTTGTCCAGAAGCGGAGCACGTCGCTGTGAGATTCGATTCGTTCCACGCCAGCAGCTACTGGGTGGGGAAAGGCATATGATGTCTGTGCGTGAATATACATGCACAGGTGATTGAGCCATGCCAAACATGACGATCCGCGTTCCTGACGACCTGAAAGCGTCCCTCGACGAACACCCCGAGATAAACTGGAGCGAGGTGGCCCGCCAATCCATGCGGGAATACCTCGCCCGGCTGAACGTCGCCGACGAGATCGCCTCCCGGAGTGAACTGTCCGAGGAAGACGCCCGCGAGTTGAGCGAGGACGTGAAGGCGGACATCGCAGCCCACTACCGTGATGACGAATGAAGCTGGTCTGTGATACGAACGTCGTCTTCTCCGCGTTGATCGCCGGCGGGAAAACCCGCGAGTTGATTCTCAGTGACCGAACCGATCTCTACGCGCCGGAGTTCTTCTTCACGGAACTCGACAACCATCGAGCGGAAATCCAGGAGAAGTCCAAGCTCCCGGGGGACGACCTGGACTTGCTACTCGCCATGTTGTTCGAGGAGACGGATATCGTCCCACGTGAGGAATTCGAACCGGAACTTCAGAAAGCACGCCACCACATCGCCGGAGCCGATCCCGACGACGTTCCGTTTCTTGCCCTCGCCCTTCATCTCGATGTTGACGTCTGGAGCGACGATAGCGACTTCGAGGACCAACGAGCCGTCACCGTCTGGAAGACCCACGACCTCGTCGAGCGTTTCGACTGAGCGACCACGAGCGACACGCTTACCACGCGCGCCCGACCAGTCCGGGCATGGACCGCAAGCGGGAACTCACCAGCGTGGACTGTGCCGCACTCGCCGGGGAACTCCGGGCGTTCGTCGGCGCGTACCACGAGAAATCCTATCTCTACGACGACGATCTGCTCCGCCTCAAGCTGAGCGGCCCGAACTTCGGCCGGATCGAACTGCTGATCGAGGTCGACGACCCCAAGCGCGTGCACACAATCGACCCGGATCGGGTTCCCAACGCGCCCGAGCGGCCGCCCAATTTCGCGATGATGCTCCGGAATCGGCTGGAGGGTGCACAACTCGAGAGCGTCGAGCAGTTCGAGTTCGACCGCATCCTCCAGTTGCGCTTCGAACGCAGCGACGACCACACGACGATCATCGCCGAGCTGTTCGGCGACGGGAACCTCGCCGTGCTCGACGAGACGGACAACGTCATCGATTCGCTGGAAACCGTCCGGCTGCAATCCAGAACAGTCACGCCGGGCTCTCAATACGAGTTTCCGTCGGCGCGGTTCAACCCGCTCACCGTCGAGTACGAGACCTTCGTCGAGCGGATGCGACAGTCAGACGCCGACGTGGTGCGGACGCTGGCGACTCAGCTCAACTTCGGCGGGCTCTACGGCGAGGAACTCTGCTCGCGGGCCGGCGTTCCCTACAACCAGGCCATCGGGGAGACCACCGACGCGGAGTTCGAGGCGCTATACGACGCAGTGAATGACCTCTCGACACGACTCCGCGAGGGCGATCTCGACCCCCGACTCTACTTCGAGACCGACGAGCAGGAGACGCCCGTCGACGTGACGCCGGTGCCGCTGGTCGAGTACGAAGACACGCCAGGCGAGTCCTTCGACTCGTTCAACGACGCCCTCGAAGCGTACTTCCTCGGCCTGGAACAGGAGCCCGACGAGGAGGAAACCGGATCGAATCGACCGGACTTCGAGGCGGAGATCGAGAAGCAAAAGCGGATCATCCAACAGCAAGAGGGGGCCATCGAAGACTTCGAGGCCGACGCCGAGGCCGAACGCGAGAAGGCCGAACTCCTCTATGCGAACTACGACCTCGTCGACGAGGTGCTTTCGACGGTCCAGGACGCCAGAGCGGCCGAAACACCCTGGGACGAGATCGAGGCGACGCTTTCGGCCGGCAAGGACCAGGGGATTCCGGCCGCCGAGGCCGTCCGCGATGTCGACGGCAGCGAGGGGACGGTGACGGTGCAGATCGACGACCACCACATCGAACTCGACGCCGATACCGGCGTCGAGAAGAACGCCGACCGCCTCTACCAGGAGGCAAAGCGCATCGAGGGCAAGAAGGCCGGCGCGGAGGAGGCGATCGAGAACACCCGCGAGCAACTTGAGGCGGTCAAGCAACGACGTGAGGCGTGGGAAGCCAGCGACGGGGACGGTGGTGACGAAGCGGACGGCGAGAGCGAGGAGGGAGCCGATGTCGACTGGCTAACTCGCGAGTCCATTCCGATCCGGACGAGCGAGGAGTGGTACGAACGGTTCCGATGGTTCCATACCAGCGATGGCTTTCTCGTGATCGGCGGCCGAAACGCCGACGAGAACGAGGAACTCGTCAAGAAGTACCTCGATCGGGGCGACCTGTTCTTCCACACCCAGGCCCACGGCGCGCCGGCGACCATCCTGAAAGCGACCGGGCCGAGCGAAGCGCCACCGGACGACATCTCGATTCCCGTATCCAGTCAGGAGGAGGCCGCCCAGTTCGCCATCTCCTACTCGACGCTCTGGAAGGAGGGCAAATATGCGGGAGACGTCTACTGCGTCGGCCCCGACCAGGTCACCAAGACGCCCGAGAGCGGCGAGTATCTGGAGAAGGGGAGCTTCGCCATCAGAGGCGACCGGACCTACTACGACGACACGCCGGTCGGCGTGGCTGTCGGGATTACCTGCGAACCCGAGACGCGTGTGATCGGCGGCCCGCCGAGCGCGATTGCGGGACAGGCCGAGACTGCGATCGAAGTCGAACCGGGGCGGTACGCCCAGAACGACATCGCCAAGCGACTCTACCGGGAGTTCAAGGGCCGTTTCGCCGACGAGAGCTTCGTCCGGAAGGTCGCCAGTCCCGACCTGCTCCAGGAGTTCCTCCCGGCAGGTGGCAGCCGGATGGTCGAGGAGTGAGGGCGTCAAGAGAGCGCGCTCCGACGACGAACCAGCAGGCACTTACTCGCCGCACGCTCACTCCGAGACATGCGCATCGCCGAGCGGGAGCGCGTCGAGGGCGGTCGCGAGCGCCTGACGCTCGTCCCCGAGAGCCTCGACGACCTCTGGCATCTCACCTACGTGATCGAGCCGGGCGACCGGGTGGCCGGCGACACGACGCGCCGAATCCAACGCAACGACGACCAGATGCGGGACACGGGTGGCGAGCGCGAACACATCTGGGCGGCCCTCGACGTCGAGGACGTCGAATTCGCCCGCTTCGCCGATCGACTCCGGGTCAGCGGCGTGATCGACGACTGTTCGCGGGAGGATCAACTCGGCCAGCATCACACGATCAACGTCGAGCAACACGACGAACTCGACGTCGAGAAGACCTGGAAGCCCGACCAGATGGATCGGATCGAGGAGGCCGTCGAGGCGACCGACGTCCCGGACGTTGCCATCGTGACCGTCGAGGAGGCCCAGGCGTACGTCCACACCGTCGAACAGTACGGCACCGAGGAACGGGCGTCGATTGCGGGGCCGACCGGGAAGGGCGAATACGCCAGACCCCGTGAAGAGTTATTCGGGGAACTCACGGACGTGCTCAAGCGAACGAACGCCGACGCGATCATCCTCGCTGGCCCGGGTTTCACCAAGCAGGACGCGCTCGCCTACATCGAAGACGAGGCACCGGAAGTAGCTGACTCGATCCGCACGGTCGATACAAGCGCCGTCGGCGATCGGGGCGTCCACGAGGTGCTCAAGCGCGGGGCCGTCGAGGAGGTCCAGGAGGAAACCCGCATCGCCGAGGAGGCGACGCTGATCGACGAGTTGATGGAACGGATCGCGACCGGTGCGAAAGTGGCCTACGGCCCGGATCCAGTGGCTGAGGCCGCCGAGTACGGTGCCATCGAGCACTTGCTGGTCCTCGATGAACCGCTTCGCCGGGCGCGTGGCGACGGCGACCAGTGGGACATCGATGTCGATCGCGCCATCGAGCGGACTGAGCAGCAAGGCGGGGACGTGACCGTCTTCTCACGGGAGTTCGATCCGGGACAGCAACTCTCGAATCTCGGCGGGATCGCCGCGCTGTTGCGATATCGCCTGAATTAGTGATAACGAGCTTCCAAAACGATTTTTTGATGTGGGTGTGATGCTAAGCCGACGGAGTATACTCACCCGAAATGTCATTCGAGAACCAGCCGGATTTCGCCAGCCAGGTTGCCGATCTGAATCGATACGGTCAGGCACTCAATAGTTGTGAGAGTGTCGACGAAGTCGTCTCGCTCACACTGGAAGCGGTGTCGCTGTTGTTTGATTTTCCCTACGCAACGTTCGTCGTGGTTCGAAACGGACATCCGGAAGTCGCAGACAGTACGAACCCCCACTTCGATCCAGGGGACGAGTCGACGCCGGTGGTGACCCAGGCCATCGACACCGGCGAGACGGTTCGTCGGACGGGAGACGAAGCCGGTGTGGTTGAGGATTCGGACGTAACGGCTACGCTTGCCGTCCCGGCGAGTATCGTCGACGAGGTCATCGTGGTGCTGGTCACACGAGCGACATCAGTCGACGAGATCGGCGCCGAACACGCCGAACCGCTCGAAATTCTCGCCTCCCACGCCGCCACCGCGATCAGTAACATCCGGTCGAGAGAACAACTCGAACGCGCACGAAAGGATCTCGAAACCCGCAAGGAGATGATCGAGCTGTACGACCGGCTCCTGCGACACGACCTGGGCAATGATCTGCAAGTGATCTCCGGATTCACTGATTTCGTCGCGGACAGCGTCGACGGTGAAACCCTGGAGTACGTCGAACGCATCAACCACGCGGCCGAGGACGCGGCCGACCTCATCGAACGCGTCGGAGATCTCGTCTCCACGCTGGAGGAGGCCGACGAACCCGAGCCCAAATCACTCCGGCGAGAACTCGAAGAGACAGTCTCGACTGTCGACACACAGTACGACGATCTCACTGTCGAGTTCGACCCCGCGGACTTCGAATGCCAGGTGTACGGTGGTGATCTACTCGATTCGGTGTTCACGAACATCCTCTCGAACGCGGCGATCCACAACGACGAACCCGTAACGGTCTCGATCTACGCTGAGGAAGTGAATGCGGATGCGGTGGTCGTCGGCCTGGCTGACGACGGTGCCGGCGTTCCCGGGGAGATCCGCGACGAGATCTTCGAGATGGGGCGAAAGGGGCCGGACAGCGAGGGGACCGGTCTGGGGCTGGGATTCGTCCGCGCGTTGACCGAATCCTACGGTGGGACGGTCGAACTCCGTGAGAGTGACGCCGGCGGGGCCGACTTCCGGGTCGTTCTCGAGCGCGCCTGAGGGGTGCGTGGCTGACACCCGCGGCGATACTGTTAATCTCCAGCGACGACAACGCCCGGCCATGGCGAGCATTCCCGCCGCGTTTCAGGACCTCTTCGAGAAACGGACCTTCGCCCACCTGACCACGATGACCGCAGACGGGGAGCCCCACACAACACCCGTGTGGGTCGACTACGACGCCGACGACGACCGGATTCTGATCAATACCGAACGCGGGCGACGCAAGGAACGGAACGTGGCTCGCGACCCGACAGTTTCGGTGAGCATGACAGACCCGGACAACCCCTATCGGTTCCTGTCGGTGACCGGCGAAGTCGAATCGACGACGACCGAGGGCGCACGTGAGCACATCGACGCGCTCGCACAGCGATATCTCGACGAGGAGGAGTATCCGACACCGATCGAGACCGAGCGGGTCATTCTTCGGATCAGCGCTGTGGAAGTCATCACGGGTGACGTAGAGTGACCCGCCTGGCCTACAACTCGGCGGTCAGCCCGTCGCGAGCGACGGCGACCGCGCCGTCGTAACGCTCGCGAACCGACGCGACCATTTCCTGATGCCGACCGTCAGTGTGGGGGTAGAGGTGGGTGAGATACAGCGTCCCAACAGTAGCGTCGGCTGCATCGAGGGCTGTCCCCAGTGACGCAGGCGTCGCGTGGTTGTCCGTCTCGATGTCGTCCGGGAACGAACAGTCGTGAACCAAAACCTCGGCCCCGTCGGCGACGGTGAGAAATTCGGGAACCGCCACGGTGTCGCCGCTGAAGACGACTGCGGGACGGTCAGTGCCGGTCGGCGAGAGTCGGTAGCCAAAGCCGGCCATCGTGTGGTGGATCTCCCGCGCCGAAATGTCGAAACCTGCGAGCATCGTCTCACCGACCTCGATGTCGGCCACCGTCGGCTCGACGTGTTTCCGGAGGTAGCCGTGGATATCGAGGAGTTCGTCGAGGAGGGATTCGGTACCGGATGGGCCGACGATCCGGAGCGGCGGGGCGTCAGCCAGCCAGCGGGCCTTCAACAGGGGTAGCAGATCCGCGACGTGGTCGAGGTGGTGATGGGTGAGAAGGACGGCGTCGAGGTCGGTGTACCCTGAGTCGGTCGCTGCCAGCGCGTCGAGGATACCGCTCCCGCAGTCGATCAGCAGTCGGTTGCCGTCGGCTTCGAGCAACAGTCCGGTCTGGTTGCGGTCGCCGGTGGGCATGGCACTCCCCGTCCCCAGAAACGTCAGTTGCATACTCGTGGGTGCGCCGACGAACACAAAAGCATTCCCGGGACTATGGGGGCTATTTGAGGAGATCGTCCCGCAAGTTTTTGTCTCGACTCCGGTAAGGACGAGCAAGGAAATGTCTCACCGAGATCGGTATTCCTCCCAGGCAGTCCAGGAGATCTGGCAGTTCGAGTGGGATCGCAAAGACATCTACGAGTGTCCACCGGACGCCGAGAATCCGACGTACGTTCTCGGCATGTTTCCCTATACGTCCGGGAATCTCCACATGGGCCACGTCCGCAACTACGCGATCACCGATGCCTACGCCCGGTATCGGCGGATGTGTGGGGACGATGTCCTCCAACCGATGGGCTGGGATGCGTTCGGGTTGCCCGCCGAGAACGCCGCCGAGCGCCAACTGACGGACCCCCAGTCCTGGACGGAGACCTGCATCGAGGACATGCGCGAGGAGATGGAGGCGATGGGGTTTGGCTACGACTGGAGTCGGGAGTTCACGACCAGCGACCCCGAATACTACCAGTGGAACCAGTGGTTCTTCGAGCGGTTCTACGAGGAAGGGCTGGTGGAGTACGAGGCTGCCGCTGTCAACTGGTGTCCGAACTGCGAGACCGTGCTGGCGGACGCCCAGGTCGAACCGGCACCCGACGAGGACGACCACGATCACGACGCCGGCGTCGACGGGCCGGTTTCGAGCCAGGGTGTCTGCTGGCGGTGTGAGACGCCGGTCGAGACCCGTGAACTCGACCAGTGGTTCTTTTCGATCACCGACTACGCCGAGGAGTTGCTTGCAGGCCTCGACGAACTCGACGGGTGGCCAGAGAGCGTCCGGGAGATCCAGCGCAACTGGATCGGCAAACAGGACGGGGCGAACGTGACCTTCGAGGTGCCCGAGTACGGCACCGTCGACGCGTTCACGACCCGTCTGGATACGATCTACGGCGCGACCTTCCTCGCCGTCTCGCCGGGTCACGAACTGGCCCGTGAACTGGCCGCGAAAGACGATGCAGTGGCGACGTATCTGGACGGAACGCGGGGACGATCGGAAGCCGAGCGGCGGTCAACGGCGAGTGGCGTCGAAACCAGCGTCCGCGCGATCCACCCACTGACCGGCGAGGAGATGCCGATCTACGTCGCCGAGTACGTCCTCGACGGCGTGGGGACGGGGGCTGTCATGGGCGTGCCCGCCCACAACGAGCGCGATCACGCCTTCGCGAGCGAACACGACCTGCCGATCGAGCCGGTCCTGAAAGGCGATACCGACGAACACGACTTCTCCTCGGCCGCCGATACCGGCGAGGGCACTCTCGAAAACAGCGAGGCGTACGACGGCCTGGACACCGAGACGGCCCGCGACCGATTGCTCGCCGACCTGGATGTCGCCGAGTCCGCCGTCACCTATCGGCTGCGGGACTGGCTCATCTCCCGGCAGCGCTACTGGGGGACGCCGATCCCGGTCGTCCATTGTGAGGCGTGTGGCCCCGTCCTGGTTCCAGAGGACGAACTCCCGGTCGAGTTGCCCGAGTACGAACCGACAGCAGGGAACCCGCTGGCCGAGAACAGCGAGTTCGTGGAAACGACGTGTCCGGAGTGTGGCGCGGACGCCCGCCGGGAGACCGACACGATGGACACCTTCGTCGACTCGTCGTGGTACTTCCTGCGATTTCTCTCGGCCGCACAAGCGGACACACCGTTCGACACGGACCAGGCAGCCGAGTGGCTGCCCGTCGACGTCTACGTCGGCGGCGAGGAACACGCCGTCCTCCACCTGCTTTACATCCGGTTTTTCGCCCGCGTGCTCTCCGATCTCGGTCTCCTCGAGGAGAGCGAGCCCGTCCAACGACTCGTCAACCAGGGGACGGTACTGCACGGCGGCGAGAAGATGTCGACGGCGAAGGGGAACGTCATCACGCCCCACGAGTACGGCCCGGAGACGACCCGATTGTTCGTCCTCGGGGCCGCTCACCCGCGCCAGGACTTCGAGTGGACTGCCAAGGACGTGAGTTCGGCCTACGATCTCCAGCAACAGCTCTACGAGATGGTACAGTCGTTCGTCGGGCGCGAAAGCGATCGGGACGAGCGCGAGCCCAGAGACGACTACCTCGACCGGGAGATCGACCGGACGATCGCCGCGACGACCGAAGAGTTCGACGCGTTCCGATTCCACCGGGCGATTTCGGAGATTCGATCGCTTGCGGGCGTGCTCGGACAGTACACCGAAGTGGGGCCAGTCCACGAAACAGTGTATCGACGTGGACTCGAGACGATTGCGGCGCTGATCGCGCCGATCACTCCCTATCTGGCCGAAGAGCTCTGGAATCTGCTACGATGTGACGGGCTCGCCGCCGAGGCCGACTGGCCACAGCCGGCGGCGGCGGTCGGCGACTACCGGATCGAGCGCTCGCTGATCGAGACGACGCGGGCCGACGTCCGGGACATCTGTGAGGTTGCCGGGATCGACGACCCCGAAGCGATCACGTTGGTCATCGCCCCCGAGTGGAAGTACCGCGCCTACGAGACAGTTCGGAGGGCCGATCCCGAGAGCGCGGTCGTCAGCGAGGCGTTCGAAGACGACCTTGTCGCCGACCACCGGGACGTAGCGGGGCCGTATCTCGCCGACTTACAGGAGCGTCGTCGGTCGCTGGAACCCGTGCTTGAACCGACCACTGAGCAGGCGGTCCTGGAACGGGCAGCGTGGCTGCTCCGAGAAGAGTTCGACGCGTCGATCAGCGTCGAGACGGCGGAAGCGACGCAAGACGCTGACCTGGCCGAGCGTGCCGATCCCGGCAAACCCGCGATCCACATCGAGTGAGCGGCTGGTTAGTCCTCGGCGACATCAGCCAAAAGCGTCGTCTCGATGTACCGGTCGAGTTCGCGACGAGTCTGGTCGAACAGTTCCCACTCGCCCAGTGTGACACACCGATCGAGCGTGCCGTACAGTGTCGAATAGAGGAAAGCAGCCGTCCGATCGGCATCGACTTCGACAAAGGTTCCTTGTTCGATACCGGCCTCGATCGTCTCGGTGAGCTCGGCGACGATGAGCGCGTCCGAGCGTTCGAATTGATCCCGATATGCCGGGTTGTGCGGCGTCTGGGCGCGCATCTCGAGCAGCGCCTGGAAGAACTGTCGCTGTGCCTCGTCCGGATCGGACGGGGCGAGTTTCTCGAAGAGCGCGGTGAGTCGCTGTCGGGGTTCTGTCATCTCGGTGTCCTGCAGATCGGCCTCGAGTCGATCGAGTAAATAGGCCAGAAAGTCCGCCAGGAGATCGTCCTTGTCGTCGTAATGATAGTACAGCAGCGACTGACTCTTCTCGAACTCCTCGCCGATTCTGGAGATGGTTGTCCCGGCGTACCCGTGGGCACACAGTGCTCGATAGGTCGCCGCCATGATCTCCTCGTCGGTCGAGTCCGTCGTCTCGAACCACCCGGTCACTGTATCACCCCCTGCCACGGTTGTGGTCGCCGGTCACGGAACCGTTTCGAAGCGGAAATCGGCTTCCGGTCGGCGTCCGTCCGGGTCACGGGATGCCGACCGATCGGGTTCGTGGCGACAGCAGTCGCCGCAGGTAACTCACTCATGGATGTTGGGGCGATGTTCGACGGCGTTCGGACACCGTGAGGTGGCAAACGACCGAAGCGTCTCGGTCGCGGACGACTGTGGGAGTGGATCCAAAAGCCCCCTGAGACGATCCGGATCGCCGACAGAGACGACATCACCAGCCGACCACTTGCCGGGCATCGTCTCGGCGACGACATCCGTCTGGTCGTCGGCAGGAGACTGTCCGTCAGGTCGCCAGCGAGCGATCCCGAGTGCCGCGCCGGCTTCTCGGAGCGCCGATCGCGAATCCGGGTCGCTACCTCCCAGCAGTCCGGCGAGATCACCCGCCGTCGCCATCACGATCGGATCGATCGGGACCGAGTCCGGCGCTGAGGAATCCTCGGCCCGTGTTTCTTCCAGTCGGCTCCACAAGGAAGCAAGCCGTTGACTCGCGTCCGAGAGTGAATCGAAACAGGCCTGGCGGACTGACGGGTCACTTTTGACGGATCCCATCGCCGTGTACGCGAGCGAATGGAGATAATCGCTGGTCAACAGCGCCTGGTCACGGTCCAACGCCCCAGTGTCGAAGCCGGCCGCTTGAGCGTTAGCTACTGCCTGTCCGTAGACGAGTTCGACACTCGTTGCTGCCGGGAGGATGTCCTCAATATCGATGTCCGCCGAACCAGTCTGTGCGCCCACGACGAGCCACTGGCCACGGATCCGGTCCGACATCTTTCCAAGCAATGTACGTGCATCGTCGACGAGGGCGTCCGGTGCGCTCGGCAGGACAGATCCGAGATGATCGTCGACTGTCTCGCCGATCACACCCGGATCGAGTGGATCGGACGAGCGCATGCTACCCACTGGCGTATTGTTCCCCATGCCGATAATTGAACGGTTAGTCAATGATCAATCTTTGGATTTTATGTATCAGCTGTTCGCGGAGACGGGGGGTAGGTTCGAAGCTCGGGTGCTGAACTCCCGAGAAAGCGGAACTATTTGAACGAACATTCAGTAAATTCCGGAAAGCCTATAACCAACTCGCCCGGAAAGGCGATACTACGAATGACTGGTTTCAGATATCGTATTGGAGGTCCACAATGAGCCTGACCGACAGGGTCGTCGACGCGATCACCGATCATACGAAAGCAGCGATCGCGGTGATGCTCGTCGTGACAGTCCTCGTCGGCGCGGGGGCCGCTCAGGTGGACCAGACGTCGTCGCTCGATCAGTTCCAGTCGGACACACCCGAAGCAGCGGACCTGGATTATATCGACCAGAACTTCTCGACTGGGGCTGAGAACACGACCACGGCACAGATTATCGTTCGTGGGGACAACGTCCTCAGCAACGAGACGTTGATCGAGACGGTAGAATACCAACAAGCCCTCAGGAACAACGCGACTGTCGGGCCCACCTTGGCCGAAGGGTCACCCACAACCGGTATCGCCAACGCGATCGCAACGGCCGCGATCCAGCGCGAACGAGGGGCCGAGTTGCAGGCCACGCTCGCGGAGTTCCGGCAGCTGAACGCGACCGTCCAGGAGCAACGGACCCAGCTACAGGAACAACGCGCTGCGCTCCAGGCGAATCGAACTGAATTCAACCAAACGCGGGAGGCGGTCGCGACACGAGCGGCCCAGCTGAACGCGACGGCCCAGAGCCTCCGGACCGCCCTCAGTACGCTCCGTGAGGACCCATCGGCGAGTGTTCGGGACCGGTTCGACGCGGTGGCCCAGAATGCGCCAGTGACGTTGAACGAAACCCACTACGCGACGTTCCGGACAGCCGCTCAGGATCTCCGGAACGCGACCGACCAGGAGTCGATCCAGTCGGCGTACGAACTCGGCACGCAGGGGGTCCTCGCCGCGGAGTACCAGGCGCTTCAAACTCGCCAACAGTCCCTCGAAGCGTGGGGCCAGGCCCTCCAGGAACGGGGCGCTGCCCTCCAAGAGCAAGGAGCGTCACTTCGCGAGCAGGGTGAACGCCTCGAAGAACTCGGCGCGACTCTCCAGGAGCAGCGTGCAGCCCTCGAGAACGTCTCCGGGATCACACTCGACGAGCAGATCACCCAACTTGCGTCGATGAACACCACCGAGCTCGAATCGACGATCGAACTCGTGCTCGGCGACGGCGAAAACGGTGGCGGGAACGGCGCCCTGGGGCTCATGTCCAGCGAGTACGAGCAGGGATCGACGACCGCCGAGGCGACGATGCTGCTGGTCACCCAGCGGACCGACAGCGCTGTCGCGCCCGGCGGGACTGTCTCCGACCGGATCGTCGACTCCCAGCTTGCGATGCAGGACCTCGGTGGGGACTTCGACGAGGAGTATCTGGTCTTCGGGAGCGGGTTGATCACCGACGAGATCAACCGCTCGATGAGCGACAGCATGCTGATCGTTGGCCCGCTCGCGCTGATCTTCGTTCTGGCAGCGCTGGCGATCGGGTACCGTGACATTCTCGATATCCTGCTTGGCCTGTTCGGTATCGGTGCGGTCCTGATCTGGACGTTCGGGTTCATGGGCTGGGCCGACATCAGCTTCAACCAGATCTTCATCGCCGTGCCCGTACTGTTGATCGGGCTCTCGATCGACTACGCGATCCACATCTTCATGCGCCATCGCGAGCGACGCAACGACGCGGACCGCGGTCCACGCGAGGCGATGCGGGTCGCATTGGGTGGCGTCGGCGTCGCGCTCACGCTGGTGACCGCGACGACAGTCATCGGCTTCCTCTCGAACCTGACGAGCCCGGTCCCCCCGATTCAGGACTTCGGTATCGTGAGCTCCGTCGGAATCGTGGCTGCGCTGTTGGTCTTTGGCGTCCTGATTCCGGCGCTCAAAGTCGAACTCGACGAGGTTCTCGAAGGCTTCGGCATCGACCGCCGCAAGCGAGCGATCGGAACCGGTGGCGGCCGACTCAGCCAGCTACTCAAAGTCGGGTCGATCGGCGCACGGAAGATCCCCTACGTGATCATCGTCCTCGCCGTGTTGCTCTCGGTCGGCGGTGCGTACGCCGGGACACAGGTCGACACGAGCTTTGCTCAGGAAGACTTCCTCGCCGAGGATCCACCGGGATGGATGGAAGACCTCCCGGAGCCGTTCAAACCCGGCGAATACACCGCGAAGAACAACCTCCAGTACGTCAACGAGCGGTTCGTCCGGGAGGACTCACAGGCCCAGTTGCTTATAAAGGGTGACGTCGCAACACCCGACGGGATCGAACGGCTAGCCGGGGCACGTGAGACTATCGCAGGGAAAAACGTCACACAAAAGCTCCCCGGGGGTGAACCCGACGTGCAGTCACCGCTGTCGGTCATGGAAACCGTGGCCGCCCAAAACGAGACGTTCAATGCGACGTTCACCGCTGCGGACACCGACAATGACCGCGTTCCGGACGAGAACGTCGCCGGCGTCTACGATACGCTCTATGACGTCGCACCCCAGCAGGCCCAGTCAGTTCTCGCTCGGGACGACGGGAAGTATACAGCTGCCCGGATCGTCGTGACGATCCAGGGGACCGCATCGAGTACTGACGTGACTGACCAGATGCGGTCGGTCGCCGATACGCTCTCGGAAAACGGCCTCGAAGCGTCCGCCACCGGCCAGACGATCATCTTCGAGATCGTCCAGAATCAGCTCCTGGAGACGGTGATCCAGAGTCTGTTGATCACGCTCGTGGCCGTCTTCGCGTTCCTGATGGTCGTCTACCGGATCAGCGACGGGAGTGCGACCCTCGGGTTCGTGACGCTGTTGCCGGTCGTCCTCAGCGTGGCGTGGATCCTGGGAACGATGTACGCCTTCGACATCCCCTTTAACGTGATGACGGGGATGATCACGAGCCTGACTGTCGGGCTCGGGGTCGCCTACAGTATCCACCTCAGCGAACGATACAACCAGGAGCTCGAAGAGACCGGTTCGGTCTTCGAAGCCCTCGACCGGGCAGTCACCGGGACCGGCGGGGCACTGCTGGGTAGTGCCGCGACGACGGTCGGTGGGTTCGGCGTGCTCGTGTTCGCCATCCTGCCGCCGCTCCAGCAGTTCGGGCTGATCACCGGCCTGACGATCATCTATGCGTTCCTCGCGAGCGTGCTCGTCCTCCCGAGCCTGCTGGTCGTCTGGACGCGCCTCTTTGGCCCCGAAGACGCGTTCGGGGGCGGCGGAGACTCCGACGATGACACAACCGATATCGAGACCGCGGAACCGACGGATGCCCCAGGACCGAGCGTCGAACGCGATCTCGCGCCCAGCCACGTGGCTCCGGGTGGCGAGGTGGCAGTGACGCTTTCGATCGACAACCCACCGGAACGACTTGCGATCAGAGAACGGCTGGCCGGTACCGAGCTGGCACTGTACGGGACAAGCCCCGATCCGACGGAGTTTGCGACCCAGGGATCGACGTTGTTTCTGGCCTTCGAGGACGTCGACGGCCGCATCGTCGTCGAATACGACGCGACAGTGCCGGCGGATACCGCCGGCGGCACGACTCTGCCGATCGACGGTGCCGTCTTCGTCGACGGTGACGACATCGCGATCGAGGGGGCGGACTCGGTTGCGGTCGTCACCGATGTCCTCGAGCGCGTCCTGGCCGAGGGACAGGTCACCGACAACGATCTGCGACTGGCGGCCGATCACTTCGCGACAGGACAACTCTCCGACGACGAGTTCGAGCGCGTCTGTCAACTGTGGGTAGCGGACCAAAACTGAGACAGCCATCAAAGTCGGGCCAACCGGTGGCGACAATCAGCGATCGCGGCTCACGCGCTCGCCGGGTTCGGTACGCACGCCGCCCGAAAGCGTGACACCGGGTTCGAGGCTCGTGTTGATACCGGTCTTGACGCCGTCGCCGACAACGACACCGAACTTTCGCCGTCCCGTCGAGAGCCGATCGCCTTTGACTGTGAGTCCAACGTCGTCGCCGTCGTGGCGGAGGTTCGCGACGTTCGTTCCGGCCCCGAAGTTCACGTCCTGGCCGAGGACGCTGTCGCCGACGTAGGAGAGATGCGGGACGTTCGTCCCCGACCGGATCACGCTGTTTTTGATCTCGACGCCGTTGCCGACGTGGACGTTCTCGCCGAGATAGGTCGCCCCGCGGAGGTAGGTGTTCGGGCCGACCGACGCGCCGGCACCGACGTACACTGGCCCCTCGATCACGACGCCCGGTTCGATCGTTGCGCCAGCCTCGACGACCACGGTCCCCCGGAGGTCAGCGTCCTCACTGACCGTCCCCTGGACGTCGCCATCGAGTTCAGCCAAGAGGGTTTCGTTGGCTTCAAGCAATTCCCAGGGACGGCCGACGTCACGCCAGCGTGAAAGCGTCACCGGCGTCACTTCGTGTTCGTCGACGACGCGGGAAACGACGTCAGTGATTTCGTACTCGCCGCGCTGGCTCTCTGGAACGTCGAGCCAGTCGATGGCCGCTTCCGGGAAGACGTACGCACCGGTGTTCGCGAGGTTCGTCGGCGGGTCGGCGGGTTTCTCGACGATGTCGGTAACGATGCCGTCGGTGACGGAAACGACGCCGTAGTTCGACGGATCGGCGACCTCGTAGGTCGCCAGCGAGGGGGCGTTGTCGAACAGCTGTTCGATCGCCCCCGGATCGTAGAGATTGTCGCCGTTCAACACCGCGAACGCGCTGTCGAGTTCCGGGCGGGCGGCCCGGACGGCGTCGGCGGTGCCCGCCTGTGTCTCCTGGACGGCGAACGTGACCGGTACGCCGCGATACGTATCGCCGAAGAACGACCGAACTGCCTCGGCCTCGTAGCCCACGACGACGACCAGCTCCGACGCGCCAGCCTCGACGGCTGCGTCCGCGACGTGGGCGACGAGCGGCCGCCCGGCGACGGGGAGCATCGGTTTCGGCGTCGACTCCGTCAGCGGTCCCATTCGGGTGCCCTGGCCGGCAGCAAGAATGACAGTTTGCATGGTCGATCTGTTTACCGGCCAACCATTAACAGTGTCGTCTCATCGTGAAACAACGGCACTTCGACTGGCCGTCGTCCGGTTGCAGACGAGTGGCGGCGCAGATCAGGGACGGCTTTGGCAGGCAACCCGACAGAAACGATTCTGTAATCCAGTGAGCGTGGTCCGGATCGGGGGAACATAGCTTTATAGAGTTTCCCGGCGATTGAGGCGGTATGAACCGTCGAAATCTGACGAATCAGTTCGTTCTCGGGGCGATCATGATCGTCGTCGGCGTGACGTTGCTCGTCGAGACCACCGACACCTACGACGCGTCGATACTGCTACAGTACGTCCCCTCGTTGTTCGTCCTCCTGGGGGTGTACGCCCTGATCAGCAGCGACTTTCGGAACCTCTTCGGGCCGATCGTGGTCGTCGCCGTGGCCGGGGCCTGGCAACTGGTCGCCCTGGATTACGTCGCGGCCGAGCAGGTCACGCAGCTCTGGCCGTTGCTCCTCGTAGCCGTCGGCATCTCGATCATCGCCGGTCACTTCCGGGGGGATTCGCGGGTGATCACCGACACCTACATCAGCTCGGTCGGGGTCTTCGGGGGCAGTGGGCAACGCACGACTACGGCGGCGTTTGCGGGCGCGGACCTGACGGCGCTGTTCGGCGGCGTCGAACTCGACCTCCGGGAGGCGAACATCGAGGATCGACCGGCGACGATCAACGCGACCGCCATGTTCGGTGGCTGTGAGATCGCCGTCCCGCCGGCGTGGAACGTTCGGATGGACATCCTGCCGATCTTCGGCGGGGCCGAAGACGAGCGGAAACGTCACGAACGTGACCACGACGAGGTTGATCTCGTCGTGACGGGCTTTGTGGCGTTCGGGGGCGTCAGCGTCACGGATTGAGCAACGTTTTTTCTCCGGCCACGAAGTGAGGGGGGTCTGACGTGGGTCTCGCTCACCCGCCAGATGCACATGCCATCCTGCTAGGGCCGGGTGGACCCTGTTCTCGCCGCGATGGACGCATACTCCACGTCCCGAATCGCCATTGGGCGGTCGGACTCGGGACAGCCCGCTCGCTGACAGTCCCGTCCACTCCGAGGCGTCGACCGTCCCGAGTCAGAAACACACCCACGGCAAACTCATCGAACCCCACGACCGCAAACCATCGCGTTAATGAATCCACTGGCGGTACACTGTAGCATGAGCCACGACGCGTTCCCCACCGAGAATCCCGCAGTGGTGACCTGCGGGTTGCCATACGCCAACGGCGACCTGCACATCGGCCACCTGCGAACCTACGTCGGCGGCGACGTCCTGACCCGTTCCCTGGAGAAACTCGGCCAGCAGACGGCCTTCGTCTCCGGGTCGGACATGCACGGGACCCCGATCGCCGTCCAGGCGATTCAGGACGATATCGACCCCGAAGCGTTCGCTCTGGAGTACCACGAACAGTACGAGGAGACGTTCCCGCAGTTCGATATCGACTTCGACAACTACGGGCACACCCACCAGGAAACAAATCGGGAATTGACCCACGAGATCGTCGAAACCCTGGAGGCGGAAGGCTACATCGACGAGCAGGAGATCAAGGTCGCCTGGGACCCCCAGGACGACCAGCCGCTGCCCGACCGCTACGTCGTCGGGACCTGTCCCTACTGCGGCGAGACCGCCCGCGGTGACGAGTGCGACGAGGGCTGTGGGCGTCACCTCGAGCCCGGCGAGATCGAGGATCCCGTCTCGAAGATCTCGGGCAACCCCGCGGAGTACCGCGAGCGTACCCACAAATTCTTCACGGTCTCGAAACTCGCGGAGTACCTCTCGGAATTCCTCGACCGCCTCGAGGGAACCGCCAACGCGAAAAATCAGCCCCGCCAGTGGATCGAGGAGGGCCTACAGGACTGGTGTATCACCCGCGATATGGACTGGGGCTTCGACTATCCGGAGGTTGACGACGCAGGTGAGGACACTGTCGAAGACCTCGTCCTGTACGTCTGGGTCGACGCGCCCATCGAGTACATCGCCTCGACGAAGCAGTACACCGATCGAGTGAGTCCCGAGACCTACGACTGGGAGGGGGCCTGGAAGGCCGACGAGCCGGCCGGCCCCGATAGCGGGGAGATCATCCACGTCATCGGCCGGGACATCATCCAGCACCACACCATCTTCTGGCCCGCCATGCTCCACGTCGCCGACTACAACGAACCCCGGGCCGTCGTCGCCAGCGGGTTCATGAGTCTGGCCGGCGATGCCTTCTCGACCAGTCGCAATCGCGCGATCTGGGCGCAGGAGTATCTCGATGAGGGGTTCCACCCCGACCTCCTGCGGTACTACCTGACGACTGTCGGTGGGTTCCAGGACGACATCGACTTCTCGTGGGATCGCTTCCGCGAGCGGGTCAACGGCGAACTCGTCGGCACGGTCGGTAACTTCGCCTACCGGTCACTGCTCTTTGCCGACCGCAACTACGGTGGTACGCCCGATGTCGAACTCTCTCCGGAAGTCGAGGATCGCATCGAGGCAGCCATCGAAGACTTCGAGGCGGGCGTCAACGACTACTCGATCCGGACGGCCACTCAGGCAGCGGTTGAACTCGCGCGCTTTGGCAACGAGTACATCCAGCGCCACGAGCCCTGGAATCTGGATGACGACGAAGCAGCGCCGGTCATCCGTGACTGCGTCCAGATCGCCAAGGCCGTCGCCGTCTTGCTCCAGCCGACCACCCCTGACACGTCCCGACGCCTCTGGGAACAACTCGACGAGGACGGGTCGATCGCGGACGTGACCCTCGACGCCGCACTCGAAGCGCCACCTGCCGAGTTCGACGAACCGACGGAACTGTTCGAGAAAATCCCCGACGAGCGCGTCGAAGCACTCAACGAGAAGCTCGAAACCCGCGTCGCGGAAGCGACCGACGGCGAGGCCGAAGACGACGCGGAAACCGAAAGCGACGACGGCGACGGGGCCGAACCGACTGGCATGGATCTCGAACCACTCGCCGAGGAACGGATCGGCTTCGATGACTTCCAGGAACTCGACATTCGCGTCGGCGAGATCGTCGAGGCCGACCCCATCGAGGACAGCGACGATCTCGTCCGGCTAGAAGTCGACATCGGGCTCGAAACTCGCCAGGTCGTCGCGGGGATCAAGCAACTCCACGACGTCGAGTCCCTCCCCGAAACCCGTGTCATCCTGCTCGCGAACATGGAAAAGGCCGAACTGTTCGGCTACGAGTCAAACGGGATGGTGCTGGCTGCCGGCGAGGAGGCCGACCTGCTGAGAACCCACGAGGACGCGCCGCTCGGATCGAAAATTCGGTAGTGACGCCACAGCCAGGTTCCGGCGGATTCGGGAACGACCAAGCACTTTAGCCGCGTGATCCGATAGTCACGGTATGGACGACGACGAGTGGAACGATGACCCAGTCGAGTTCGACGAGGCGGGGGACGGACGGAACGGGGAACCGGGAGACGGTGCGGACGACACCGCCAGTGACGACGAGTGGCGGTTCACTCTCGAGGATCTGGCCGATGACGACGGGGAGGACGACACGGACGGGTTCTCGCTGTACGCCGAGATCGAGGCTGGCTCGCCCTCGGCGGAGAACGCGCTGTTTGTCGGGCTTGGCCTCGCGTTTGGACTGGTCGTCGTCTGGCAGCTACTGTTTTGAGTCCCGCGCCGGCGAACCGGACCAGTTGGGAGAGCGACTGGTCGGTGACCGAACTGTTAACCCGGTTGGGGTCTAACTCGCGGGCATGGTATCGGTCCTGGGCGCAGACCTCTCGCTGATATTGCTGTTGGTAGGAGCGCTACTGGTCATTGGGGAAGCGTTCGTCCCGGGGGCACACTTCATCGTCCTCGGGATCGCGCTGCTGGTCGCCGGCCTCGTTGGCCTCGCCCTTCCGTCGTCGCTCGGGATCCTCTCGGTCGTGATCATGGCCGGGTTGGTGTTGGGTGTCGGGAGTATTGCGCTGTATGCCTACCGTCAATTCGACTTCTACGGCGGGAAAGGGGCCGGCCAGACGAGCGATTCTGACTCGCTCAAGGGGAAAACAGGTCATGTGACCGAGCGCGTCACCGGCACAGGCGGCGAGGTCAAACTCGACAGCGGTGGATTCAACCCGCACTATCAGGCCCGGGCGTTCGACGACGAGATCCCGGAAGGCGAAGAGATCATCGTCGTCGATCCGGGTGGCGGCAACGTCCTCACGGTCGAATCGATGGCCGTGCTGAGTTCCGACGATATTGAGGCGGAACTCGAACGGGGCCGCGAGGCGGGCGAGCAGTCACAGGCGACGGACTCGGGCTCGTCGACACGGGAGGCTGGAGACGAATCCGAAAACGAACCGACGGGCGAACTCGACCGCGAAACCGAATCCGCGTAAGCGGCGGCCGTCGGCTCTGGGATATTCCGTCGGCACGAGCCCAACACTTTTGTTGTGTTCCTCCTAAGACAAGTGCGTATGTTATCAAGTATCCCGCTACAATTGGGGGGTGCGGAACTGTTCCCCATTGTCGCCCTGGTACTGCTGGCAATTGCTGTGGTGACCGTCTGGCAAATGGTGGTCATCACCGATGCCACGGAGAAGAAGGCCCTCACGGTACTCGGGGAGTACCGGAAGCTGCTCGAACCCGGGATCGCGTTCGTCCCGCCGTTCGTCTCGGCGACCCACACGTTCGACATGCGGACACAGACGTTGGACGTGCCACGACAGGAGGCGATCACCCGTGACAACTCGCCGGTGACCGCCGACGCCGTCGTCTACATCAAGGTGATGGACGCAAAGAAGGCCTACCTCGAAGTCGACAACTACAAGCGCGCCGTCTCGAACCTCGCACAGACGACACTCCGTGCGGTGCTTGGCGACATGGAACTCGACGACACGCTCAACAAGCGCCAGGAGATCAACGCCAAGATCCGCAAGGAACTCGACGAACCCACCGACGAGTGGGGGATTCGCGTCGAGAGTGTGGAAGTCCGGGAGGTCAACCCGAGCAAAGACGTCCAACAGGCCATGGAGCAACAGACCTCCGCCGAGCGCCGCCGGCGTGCCATGATCCTCGAGGCGCAGGGTGAGCGTCGTTCCGCCGTCGAGGAGGCCCAGGGTGAGAAGCAATCGAACATCATCCGCGCCCAGGGTGAAAAGCAGAGCCAGATCCTCGAAGCACAGGGTGACGCCATCTCGACCGTGTTGCGCGCCAAATCCGCCGAAGCGATGGGCGAGCGCGCAGTCATCGAGCGTGGCATGGAGACCTTAGAGGAGATCGGCAAGGGCGAGTCGACGAAGTTCGTCCTGCCCCAGGAGCTGACGTCGCTCGTCGGCCGGTACGGCAAGCACCTCACCGGCAGCGACGTCCAGACGGACGGCGAATCGGCCCTCGAAGGCCTCGACTTCGACGACGAGACCCGCGAGATGCTCGGCCTCGACGACATCGAGAAGATCCTCGGCCAGATCGACCAGGAGGCCGAGGTCGACGTCGAAGAAATGGAAGAGCAGGCACAGGCGGTCAAATCCGGCAAAGAAACGGCCGACATCAAAGATCCGGACGAGGTCATCGAGGAGATGGACAACGAGTTCAATACCGACGAGGAGTCCTGAGAGGATCGCGTCGGTCAACCTTTGACGCCAACGGGTTGACGAACACAGCCCCGCTTTTCGTGACGAACGTCGGATCGAGCGAAGGCGTTTTGTAACTCGATGCTAATGAGTGAACAATGGCTGGGGATGGTGTCGACGAGAGCAAGCGCGCGACGCTCCGTCGGTTCGCCGCACTGGGGGCCGCCAGTCCACTCGTTCGACTGGCGGATTCGGGGAGTGACAGCACCGCCCCGGGAGCGATCGTCGGGTACCTGTCGACGACGCCGGGGGCACATTTCTCGAAGCTTCGTGACGATCTCCAACTCGGGACCGGCGAGACACAACATCACCTTCGCGCGCTGCTACAGGACAACACGATCGAAAGTCAACGCGACGGTGAATATCGACGGTTCTTCCCGGCGGATCGTTTCAGCGAGTTCGAACGGACGGCACTCGGCTATCTCCGTCGGGATACCTCCCGAGGGATGATCATCGAACTGCTCCGGGATCCGAGTGCCACCGCGAACGAACTCGCCGAACGGCTGGATGTCTCGAACCCGACCGTCAGCAAACACGCGACACAGCTAGAGGAAGCCGGCCTGCTGACACGCGAGGACGGGTACGCGCTTCGCCACCCCGAGACGCTATTGATGCTGGTCGTCAGATACGCCGAATCATTCGGCGAGGACGCCATCGTCTTTGCCGCCGAAGCTGACGAGTACGTCGCCTACGACGGTTGAAACAGTTGCTCCGTCCGGGGCTCTCTTTTCAGGCGTCGACCATCCAGGTCGTCGAGGAGGAGTACCCCCACTTCTCGACGGTCAAATCGTACTCGCCCTCCTGGAGGGCGGCCATGTTGGTCCCGACTTCCTTCGCCGAGAGACCGAGTTCTTCGCCGATGAGCCTGGACTTGAAATACGTCTGGTCGTCTGCGTTGGCTCGCAGGTAATCAAGGATCCGGCGTTGTTTCTCCGAGAGCGGTCCATCGTCGTGGGTGCCAGCCGCACTCGTGCTCATGTTTCACTGTAGTGACGAGAGTGGTATAGGCGATTTGGTATGGTCGGTTAATCGACCCACGTCTTGCGATTATCTCCGTGGCAGATGGTGTGTGGCCGTCGGGAGAAGCCCAACGGGCCTGAATGTGGTACGACTGGGAAACGATATCGTCGGTCAGATGTCCTCTTCGATGATCTCGCCCACGGCGAAGTTCGACTTCACTTCGGTGACTTCCACCTTGACGCGGTCGTTGATCTCCGCGCCGGGGACGATGATGACGTACCCGCGTTCGACGCGAGCGATGCCGTCGCCCTGCTTGCCGATATCCTCTATCTCGACGTACCGGATCTCGCCGCTCTCGACTGGCGGCTGTGGTTCGCTCGGCGCAGTATCGGTGCTCGGTTGCTCGTCTGTCGGTTCGTCCTCGCCCGAAATCAGCGCAATCCGATAGGTCTCACCGGGTTCGATCGAACCGGTTTCGATCTCCCGTCGCGGTACCTCGACGACATACCGGTCGTCCTCGGCAGTTACGTCCGCACTGAACAGACACAAGAGTTTCTCTGAGATTTCCAAGGTTAAACCTCCGTTCTCGGCGTCGGAGGCCTCCCTAAAGAACTTGTCGACCGCCTTGTGGTGTGGTGTCACTCGCTGATGGGCGTGCCATCCGGTCGCTTCTGCCCCTCGGAGTCGTGGACGACCACGCCGTCGACGTCGCGTGGCTCGTAGTTGTCACGGACGCCGATAGCCTCCTCGCGTTCGCGGATCGCCCGTCGTTTGAGCGTGGCCGCCAGTTCCTCCGCGTCCTCCCGCGAGATATCGCGTCCCAGTCCCTCACATTCGTGGGCGTGGACCGGCCCCGCACGATCGACGACACTTCCCATCGGCGAGGTCGTCCCATCCCCCTCATCCTCGATCGAGAGACTGAACGGGTAGGTCCGACAGATGAGCGGGCGGCGGTCGTAGATCGAGCACGCCTCGCTCTCGTCGTCGTAAAACGTACAGTCCCCGCAGGCATCGGTCTGGAGTGCCCACTCGAAGGTTTCGCCGGTCGTCGGCTCGCCGTCAGTTTCCGAGAGGCCAAAGGGCATTGGCCGGGCGACATCGCGCCAGTTATCCGCGCCGTCTCGTTGGATCTCTCTGATCTCGTCGGGGAAGACCGTCGCCGTGTGTTCCGCCTCGCCGAGTCCGCGACAGCAGTGGCCACACCGGGTGCACTCGAAGCCGATCGACTCGATCGCGTCCGCGATGTCTGCGACGTCGACATCCCGGGCAGCGGCACGTTCGGCTTCGAAGGTCATGGGCCCGATAATTCGTCGAAACGCAAAAGCGCGTCGGGAAGGACGGCGTCGGGGGCAGGAAGCCGGATCCAGAAAGAGGTCGTTTACTCGGTCGTAAGGTAGTATACCTGTTTGCGGGCGTCACGGTAGCTGTATCGCGAGGAAACGAGGTCAGCATCCTCCAGGCGGTTTAGCGCGTATCGGACGGTCCGATCCGGCAGCAGCGATTCGGTGGCGAGTTCGCCCTGTGAGAGCGGTTGGTCCGTCTCAAGGACCTTGGCGATCAGCTTCGCACTCGGCGGCAACTCACGGAGGCGCTCGCGAAACTCCCCCTCCGTGAGGATGATCTCCGTCCGTGACCCGTCTTCGATCGTCGTGCTCATATCCGGATTGAGTCGGAACCGACGGATAAGCATTGGCTATATGGAGGGTATAATACCTTGTATTCTTGGGTATCCCCTTATATTGCCTGTCGCGGATCGATCCAATACCGTTTTAATCACCCCGTGGTGAACAATCCATAGCGTGAAAGGACAGGAGTGGTACCAGGCCGACGAGATCGCCGAGGCCTACGAGGAGAAGCGGTTTTCGGGTGGCGGTCGGCTCATCGATCGGCGGGAAAAGCAGGCCGTACTGGACGCCATCGGACCGGTCGAAGACTCGCGCGTGCTCGAAATCGCCTGCGGGACCGGTCGATTCACCGTGATGTTGGCCGAGCGTGGGGCGGACATCGTCGGCCTCGACATCTCTTCGGCGATGCTCCAACAGGGTCGCCAGAAGGCCCAAACTGCCGGGGTCGAATCCCATCTCGATTTCATGCGGGGCGATGCCGGACGGCTGCCGTTCCCTGACGACCACTTCGACGCGGTCATCGCGATGCGGTTTTTCCACCTGGCGGATACGCCAGCATCGTATCTCAGCGAGATGCGACGGGTCTCCAAAGACGTCGTGTTCTTCGATACGTTCAACCGCTTTAGCACCCGGTCGATCTACAACTGGGCGTTGCCGATGGGATCGCGGTTGTACTCCCGATGGGAGATCGACCGTTTGCTCGGGGAGTCCGACCTCGATCTGGTCGGGGCGACCCACGACTTCATCGTTCCGTACGGGCTCTACCGGGCGATCCCGGACAGCCTGGCATCGGCGTTCCGGACACTTGATCGAGCGGTGGGTCGTGCCCCAGGCGGCGATCGCCTCTCGTCGGTCTCGTACTGGCACTGCCAGGTCTAAGCTGACGGTTGGTTGTCAGAGACGATCGATCACGCGATGTTTTTAGTCATCCGGATCCATATTGAGGTGTATGGAACTCTCGGTAGTCGTCCCGACGCTCAACGGACGAGAGCAACTCGCACGGACGCTCGACTCCGTCAACGCACACGTCTCCGAGGGTGAGGTGATCGTCGTCAACGGCCCCTCGGCGGACGGGACGACCGGAATGGTCCGTGATCGCGAAGACGTCGATGTCCTCGTCGAAATCGCGGACCGGTCGACCAACGCCGCGCGCAATGCGGGCATCGACCACGCGACCGGGGACGCGATTGCGTTCGTCAACCAGGGGCTGTCAGTCACTGACGACTGGGCAACGGCGATCCGTACGGGCCTGAGCGAGACACCGATCGTCACTGGACCGACTCACAAACGCGTTCGGGCCGGAAAGACGACCGAGTGCGCCACATCACGGACCGTTGCCGGTCGGTCCATCACGTACGTCAATCCCGACAACATGGTCATCACGCGGAAGCTTCTCGCCGATCTCGATGGGTTCGACGAATACCTGGACGTCAACGACGCACGTGACCTTTCACACCGGGCGGCCGGGATGAATCGGGCCGTCTCATGGCGGTCGGACATGGCCGTCGAGCGGCCGGTCGGTGCCGACGGTGGCACCAGCGAGACGAACTGGAACCGGGAGTATCGATCGCTCGCGTACCTCCTGGCGAAAAATTACGGATTTCGACCCGCCGTGGTCGCGAGCGTCTGCCAGCAGGCTCTTTCGGACGCTAGTGGTGGGCTCCGTGACGTCCTCGCCGGGAAGAAGTCGGCCACGGACTGGTTCAGTTCCGGCCAGGGCGTTGTGACTGGGATCCCCGTCGGTTTCAAAGACGGGCTGGCCGCCAGAGCCAGGGACCGAAGCGACCGTCGAAACCCGGGTGGCCGCTCGACCGGTCGAAATCGTGCCGTGGCGGTCTACGATTCGCGGTGACTACGGGGCAAGTGCGTCGATCACACGGCCCGGATTGTTCGAGAACGCTTTTCGCATTGCGTCTTCCGGAACGTCGAGTGTGAGGATCTCCATGATCGCCACGCTGGGGTGAGCACTCGGCGCACCACTGCCGAACAGCACGCGATCCGGATGTTCCCGGAGTGCCCGTTCGAGTGGTTCCCGGAGCCTGACGAAACTCGTGTCGAGATACAGATCGTCGTGATCGTCGAGGAGTGCGATCGTCCGTGCCATCCGGTCACGATCGAGCGGATACCCACCGAAATGGGCGATGATCGTCGGAAAGTCGGCAGTCAACAGCGTCCGTTCGATGGAGTCCGGCCCGAACACCTGACCGCCGTGAACGAGGACTGGCAGGCCGACTGCTTCGAGCGCGTCGATCACTGCTTCGTCGGGTAACCCGTCGGCCGGCGGGTGCACTTTGAACCCGACAAACCGATCGTCGTAGGCGAACTGTTCGATGTCCTCGGGGGCCGTGTGCTCCGGGGCCCGGCTTGTGGCCAGGTTGCGGAGTCGCGCGCCCGTCCCGCCGGTGGGGTCACGCGGACCGTTGATCCGGGCCAGCGCGACGAAGGGCCGCCCCACGCTCATGCGTGCGATCGCATTGTTGGCTTTCAGATACGATCCGTCACGTTCGCCCGGATAGACGAGCGATCGGACAATCCCGGCCTGGTGCATCTCCCGTTCGAGCCGCTCAGGTGTCCCTGGGCCGTCCCCCGACCGCTGGTCGGCGTCGGGTTCGAGACGGACGTGGGTGTCGACGACCCTGAACCCGTGCTCCAACTCCAGCATCTACCAGACCGTCGAGCGGTCCCGACATTAAATCATCGCTCTCCGTGATGAGCCGGACCACGCTGCAGCCCGATGCCGCCCGGTTCAAAACACTTATATAGAACCGCAAACGAGGGATAAGACGAGGCTACACATATGTCACAATCCGGTCAGCAGCGCATGGGTGGATCGCCCATGTTCATTCTCAGCGAGGACTCTCAGCGGACACAGGGAGACGACGCACAGAGTTCGAACATCTCCGCGGGCAAGGCCATCAGTGAGGCCGTACGGACGACGCTTGGTCCACGCGGGATGGACAAGATGCTCGTCGCGGACGGCGACGTCGTCATCACGAACGACGGGGCGACGATCCTCCAGGAGATGGAGATCGAGCACCCGGCGGCAAACATGCTCGTCGAAGTCGCCCAGACACAGGAGGAAGAAGTCGGTGACGGCACGACGACCGCTTCGGTACTTGCCGGGGAACTTCTGAGCAAGGCCGAGGAGTTGCTCGAGGACGACGTCCATCCGACGACGATCGTCGAGGGGTATCACGAGGCGTCCTCGCTCGCCCGCGAGGCGATCGACGATCTCGTCCTCGACGGCGATCTCGATGCCGAGGACTTGATCACCGTCGCCGAATCGAGCATGACGGGCAAGGGGACGGGCGACGTCGCCGCGGGCCCGCTCGCGGAGACGGTCGTCGATGCCGTCGATCACGTCCGAACCGAGGACGGCGCTATCGACCGCGACAGCATCACGATCCACGCCCAGGTGGGTTCGAGTTCCAGCGCGACGGACCTGATCGAGGGCGTCATCGTCGACGAGGAGCCGGTACACGACAACATGCCCCGGTCGGTCGCGGATGCGTCGATCGCCGTCGTCGACGGGGACCTCGACCTCTCGGAGAGCAACATCGACGCGGAGTACAACGTCAACAACGTCGACCAGCTCAACGCCGCGATCGAGTCCGAAGAGGAAGATCTCCGGAGCCAGGCCCAGAGCGTCGTTGACCTGGGCGCTGACGTCCTGTTTGCGAGTGGCGACGTCGAGGACCGGGTCGCGTCGTATCTCGCCAAGGACGGCATCCTGGCGATCGATGGCGTCGACGACCTCGGCGCGATCATCAGCGCAACCGGGGCAACGCGTGCCTCGGCTGTCGAAGAGCTCGAAACCGACGAACTCGGGAACGCCGACTCCATCTCGGTCGAGACCTACGGCGACGACGACCTCACGTTCATCGAGGGCGGTGCCGCCGCCAAGGCGGTCACGGTCTTCGCCCGCGGAGGCACCGAACACGTCGTCGACGAACTCGAACGCTCGATCCGGGATGCACTCGACGTCGTCACGGCCGCGATCGAACGCGGCGGCGTCGTGCCCGGGGCCGGCGCGACCGAGATCGTCATCGCCGACTACGTCCGCGACCACGCCGCCGGTGTCGAAGGCCGCAAACAGCTCGCCGTCGAGGCCTTCGCCGACGCCGTCGACGTGCTTCCGCGCACGCTCGCCGCCAACACCGGCATGGACCCCATCGACGCGCTGGTCGACCTCCGTGCCGCCTACGAGAACGAGACGCTCTCGGGGATCCTTTCGGGTGGCCAGAGCGGCGAGGTTGCCGACCCGCTCGAAGCTGGCGTTCTCGACCCCGCCGCAGTCAAGCGCGAGGCGGTCGACTCGGCGACTGAAGCTGCAACCATGATCGTCCGCATCGACGACGTCATCGCCGCGAACTGATCGGGACGATCCGTTCGGGATCCACGCACCCGCTCTTTGGCGGAAGGACGGCCACGTCGACTCAACGGAGGTTTTTTCGGGACACACTTGCTGGATTAGGTATGCGCCGTCGTGAGTTGCTTGCCGTCGCCGGGACCATCGGATGTGCCGGATGCGCCGACCTCTCGTCGATCGACGAGTCGACGACAGCCTCGTCGTTTCCACCCGCGACGGCCGTCTGGCACGTCGTGCCCCCGTATCCGTTCCGGTTCGACGGCGAAGTGACTGTCTCGGACGGGACAATCAAAGGATGGGTACTCGACGACACCATCTCGAAGCGTGTTTCCGTGACCGGCGAAGTGATCGACGGAGGCCCCGTCAGCGTCTACTTCTCGGAATATCGGATCGAACAACCCGAGATCCCGGAATCCCCCATCGAGGAATTCACGGACGTCTCGACCATCGAAACGGCCGTCGAGTTCCCCGACGGTGGCGGATCATTTTTCTTCGCGGCCGACACCGTTACCACGATCGATCTAGAGATCGAAATCGAGACGGTGTAGGGACGATCATCCGGCCTGTCGTCCGGTCGCTGGGCCCGAAAAGCGATCGGCTGACGTGCCTTGAGTGTCAAGAGAAATCGTGTTCGATCGGGATTCGCTGGCCGTCATGACTCTCGTGGTCGGTCTCGTCGGGCTCAGTCACGCGGGATTCACCTGGCCACACGCGGCGACAATCGCGCTGTTCGGTGGCGGGGCAATAGTCGCCTTTGTCGCCGAAGCCATCGTAATCAACCGCGGACTGCTACACCATCATATCGATCCGAAACTGGTGGGCGTGCCGGTATACGTTCTCCTTGGCTGGACCGGTGTCGTCTATATTGCGTTTCGCGTTGCCCTGCTGTGGACCAACGGCTGGCTTGCCGTCGGGACCGGTGCTGTCCTCGCGACCGGCTACGACGCCCTGGTCGATCACCGGGGCGTCATAGCGGGTGCCTGGACGTACACGGACGACCTGCCTGGCCCGCGATTCCGTGGCGTGCCGTGGTGGAATTACGTCGGCTGGTTCGTGATCAGTTCGGTCACAGCGGCTCTGGCGCTGCCGTTCCTGTGATCGGGGGGTTTCAGGGCCAGAGACGTTACGTCCAGCGCAACCGGACCCGCGACCCGGGTGAGACGCTGAATCGTTCGTCGCCCCGGCCCCGGTTGACGGCGAGTTCGACATTCCCGTGACTCCCGACGGTGACGAGTCGGTTGTCGACCTCGACCGCGGTGTAGGTTCGCCGGGCGGGTGCCCAGACGCCGTTGACGGTCACTGCCTCACCGAGGCGATCGGCCAGCACCTCGCCCGGCACGTTCGTGATCGCGTTGCCGAAGTCATCGACGACCAGGATTTCGCCGTCGACACCGTCTTCGCGGATCGTGGGCTCGGGGAATGTCAGGCCCTCGTATTCCTCGACGGGCACGAATCGATCGCTGGTTTCGAACCCGGACCGACCCGCCTCGTGGATCGTCGCCGCCGCCGGTGCGAACACGTCCCGGCCGTGGAAGGTGACGCTTTCGGGATCGTCATATACGTATTCAAAAATCTCGATCCCACCGCTATCCTCATCAGCAAGCGCGCGGGCAACCGGAATCAACACGCCGTTGTCGGGGCCGACGAGGACGTGCTCGCCGGCCCGAATCGCGAGGGCTGCCCGGTCGGTTCCCACGCCGGGGTCGACGACGACCAGGTGGACAGCCGGCGGGAAATACGGGAGGACTTCACGGAGCCAGAATGCGGTCGCCCGGACGTCCTGGCGGGGAAAATCGTGGGATATATCGATCAGTTGGGCGTCGGTCCGGGCGGCAAGGACGCCCTTCATCGCTGCGGGATACGGAGACCCGAAGTCGCTACTGAGGGTGATCATGACTGTACGGACGGTGAGCGAGGACAAAAGATATCGGGGCTGGCGGCGTCGCGGAGCCAACAGTCAATCGCTCGGGCTGTCGTTCGTTTTCGCCTCCCAGCGTTCGACGACGTCGGATTGGGAAATCGTTCGGAGGCGCTCGACGCCGTTGCACTCTTCGAGGACTTCGACGACGGCGTCGGGCACCCGGTCGCGCCACTGATCGCCCTCGATGATGCGCTCGCGGATCTCGCTGCCCTCCAAGCGCTCGCGGTCGAACATCCGCGACTGCCGGACCTCGATGCCGGCTTCCTCGAACAGTTGCACCACCAGCGGGTTGTTCGAATACGCCAGATCGAAATTGGGGCACATGCTCTGGACGTGGCTGACCCACACCGAGTGCCGATCGAGGTCCTCGATGGGGACGACGTAGGTCGGGAGATCGAATTCGGCGACGGCCTTGTTGACCATCATGATGCGCTCGCCGGCAGTGAACGGATCGTGGACGGTGTGGGAGTCCCCGGCGCTCCCGATCCCGAGGACGAGTTCCTCGACCTCCCCGTCGGCCGCGATACGTTCGACCATCGTGTGATGGCCGTTGTGATAGGGCTGAAAGCGGCCGATGTAGAATCCGCGTGTCATATACCCAGTTCCAGGACGTGGGCTTTCATAAACCCGGCGAGTCGTCGCTCGACGGATTCTCACCACCAATCCGAACGCCGTTTGTCTGTTTTCCCGCGACCGGCAAACCCGGTCGTGAGGAGAAAGTATATCAATCGACAGTCCCTGGATCATCGTACTTGACCCGTTAGAATGAGCGAAAACAAGGATACTGCCGACGATGCGCCGCCCGAGCACGAGGAGGTGTCCGTGTCGGACGACGGCCAGGTGGACGGGTCCGACGCGTCGTCCGAGCGATCGACGGGTGCTTCTGACCAAACAGAGGTCGAGCAGCCGGCAGAGCGGGCTGACGCGACGGACGTGGCCGACCCCGACGAGTCGGATACCGACGAGGAAGTAGCTGATCTCGGGAGCGACGTCACACTCGACGACGAGTCGACAGTCGTCGACGGCGAGGACGACGTACTGGGTGGATTGAACATCGACTCGACCGAGGATATCGAGGTGCCCGAGCGGTTGGTCGATCAGGTCATCGGGCAGAGTCACGCCCGTGACATCGTCCTGAAGGCGGCCAAACAGCGCCGTCACGTGATGATGATCGGCTCGCCCGGGACGGGCAAATCGATGCTCGCGAAGGCGATGAGCCAACTCCTCCCCAAGGAGGACCTCCAGGACGTTCTCGTCTATCACAACCCGGACGACGGCAACGAGCCGAAAGTCCGGACGGTGCCCGCCGGGAAGGGCGAACAGATCGTCGACGCCCACAAGGAAGAGGCCCGCAAGCGCAACCAGATGCGGTCGTTCCTGATGTGGATCATCATCGCGATCGTGATCGGGTACGCACTGTTCGCCGGCAATCCGCTGTTGGGCGTGCTCGCAGCGGGCGTCATCTATCTGGCGTTCCGCTACGGGGCGCGTGGTGGCGATTCGATGATCCCGAACCTGCTGATCAACAACGCCAACGAGCAGACCGCGCCCTTCGAGGAGGCGACGGGTGCCCACGCCGGTGCACTGCTCGGCGACGTCCGCCACGACCCCTTCCAGTCCGGCGGCATGGAGACGCCCAGCCACGACCGTGTCGAGGCCGGTGCGATCCACAAGGCCAACAAGGGCGTGCTGTTCGTCGACGAGATCAACACGCTGGACATCCGCTCCCAGCAGAAGCTGATGACGGCCATCCAGGAGGGCGCGTTCTCGATCACCGGTCAGAGCGAACGCTCCTCGGGCGCGATGGTCCAGACCGAACCCGTCCCGACGGACTTCATCATGGTCGCGGCGGGCAACCTCGATGCGATGGAGAACATGCACCCGGCCCTGCGCGACCGGATCAAGGGCTACGGCTACGAGGTCTACATGGACGACACCATCGAGGACGAGCCCGAGATGCGCCGGAAGTACGCCCGGTTCGTCGCCCAGGAGGTCGAGAAGGACGGACGGCTCCCACACTTCACCGAGGAGGCCGTCGAAGAGGTTATCCTCGAAGCCCGCCGCCGGGCGGGCCGCAAGGAACACCTCTCGTTGAAGCTCCGGAATCTGGGCGGACTCGTCCGGGTCGCTGGCGACATCGCCCGCGCCGACGACAAGGAGTACACCGAACGCGAGGACGTCCTCCAGGCCAAAGACCGCTCGCGTTCGATCGAACAGCAACTCGCGGACAACTACATCGAGCGCCGCAAGGACTACAAGATGACCGTCAACGAGGGCAGCGCGGTCGGCCGCGTCAACGGCCTGGCGGTGATGGGCGAGGACAGCGGGATCGTCATGCCCGTCATGGCCGAGGTCGCGCCCTCCCAGGGCCCTGGCGAGGTCATCGCGACCGGAAAACTTCAGGAGATCGCGATGGAGGCCGTCCAGAACGTCTCCGCGATCATCAAGAAGTTCTCCGACGAGGACATCTCGGAGAAGGACATCCACATCCAGTTCGTCCAGTCCTACGAGGGCGTCGAGGGCGACTCCGCGTCGGTGACGGTCGCGACGGCCGTCATCTCCGCCTTAGAGAACATCCCCGTCGAGCAGAACCTCGCGATGACCGGCTCGCTGTCGGTTCGCGGTGACGTCCTGCCAGTCGGCGGTGTCACCCACAAGATCGAGGCCGCGGCCAAGACCGGCCTCGACACAGTGATCATCCCGAAGGCCAACGAGCAGGACGTGATGATCGAGGACGAATACGAGGACCAGATAGAGATCATCCCCGTCAGCCACCTCTCGGAAGTGCTGGAAGTCGCGCTGGCTGGCGAACCCGAGAAGGACAGCCTGGTCGATCGGCTGAAGTCGATCACCGGCCAGGCACTCGAACGGAAGATCGGCCAGACCAACCCCAGCCCGCAGTAAGCGTGACCCGCTGGGCCGCCTTTGTCGGCCTCACCGGCGTCGTCGTGTCACTCGTCGTCGTTCTTGCCACACTCACCCAGCGGTTGCTCGACGCAGAGTCGTCACAACAGTCGACCGTCCGGCTGCAGCCGACGGGTTTAGACCCCGCCGTCACGCGGTCGCGATGGGTGCGGGTTCGGCCGGCCGGTCGATCGACGCCGACTGGCGGAACCACGTCGCCACGCGACTCGCCGCCGTCGATCCCGACAGTTGCCCTGTTCGTCAACGTGGTGCTCACGCAGGGCGTTTTCGGCGGCGTGCTCCTGGTCGGTGCGCTCGTGTTTTCGATCCCGATCTCGGCCTTTGGCGTCGGTCCTGCATCGCTCGGCGCGGTCGCGCCGGCCCTGGGCCTCGGAATCGGACTCGGACTCTGGATCGGGAGCGAACTCGCAGTCTCACTCGCCGATGCGGTGGGTATCGACTACGATCAGGGGTTGCAAGCCATGTTGACGCCGACGACGCAGGGTGAGTGGATCCTGTTGTTCGGCGTCGTCCTGCCGATCGTCGCCGCCAGCGAGGAGTTCATCTTCCGGGCGGCCGCCATCGGCGTCCCGGCGACCGGACTCGACGCCTCGCCGTGGGCGCTCGCGGTCGTCTCCTCGCTCGCTTTCGGCGTGGCTCACGGCGCACAGGGTCGGGCTGGGGTGGCCGTGACGGGACTCCTTGGCCTGGCGTTGGCAAGCGTCTACATCGCCACGGGGAGTCTCCTGGTGGTGATCGTCGCCCACTACGTGGTCAACGCGACTGAGTTCCTCGTCAACGCAACCGGAACTGACCCGATAGCGACCACCACCGTCACCCGGTAGTCGCCCCGGTGATCGCAGGCCGGTTCGTAGATCACTGCTTCAGGCCACCCCCTCGATCGACCGCAACTTCTGTTCGACCGCTGGCGGTTCGGCGCTCGGGCCGTCCCGAACCCGGTGGTCGGGGATAAGGAGTGGAGCCGGATTCTCTGCCAGTGCCGTCCGGACGAGACGGACATCCTCCTCGGAGTCCGGATCGAGCCCCGGCGTCATCCGCGCGAGTTGCTCGACGGTGATGCCCTCTCCATACGGGATCGACCGTAGCGTCTCCAGGACCTCACGGTGGTCGCTCGCCATCGTCAGCGCTACCGGCGTCGATTCAAAGGAAACCGTTTCGCCCTCGAAGTAGGCCTCGATCCGGTCCAACAGTGGGTGGTCGTCCCCGGCGTCGGCAGGCGGCGTCTCCGGGAACGAGACGGCGATCACCCTGTCGCCGGCGACGCCGAGCTGGACATTTCGGTCGAGATAGTCGATCTCCCGGGCGTAGATGCCGGCTGGTTCGTCCATATGCCCCGAACGGTCGACACCGACTTGAAGATATCCCGTCGCGTTCGATGCCGGCTGCCGCACGCCGAACAGCGCGGTCAGGACGGTGGAGCCGCTTGGCGTGGGGTCGGTCGATCCGCGTGCTCCGGCGGATCATCGGTCCGATACCAGAGTTCGCCAAGACTCCGGCGGTCGACGATCGTGACCCCCGCCGAGATCGCTGTCTTGAACGCCGCGGGGTCGACAGGGTCGGTCGTTACGAGCACCGGCCACGGATCATGCTCGGGTCGGTCTTGCCCGTGGGCGATCCCGCTGACGACTGCCGAGTCGACCGGATCGCCGTGGCACCGAACCCTCAAACGCAGGGTAGCCTGGACACCTGATCGCGTGGCGAGGAGTTCGGGGGCGTCCGGATCGGGCCGGTCGATCGTCCAGCCGAGGTTTCGCCAGATCCACCGGACTCGTCGAAGCAGCGTCTCCGCGTCCAGCGTCCGGAGCCGTCGGACGTACCACCCGTGTGACTCACGAACAGACCGGGGAATCGCGAGTGTCCCCTCACCGTCGTGGGCCGGCCGATGGATTGCGAGTGCCCCGTCACTGTTGTCGACCGGTCGATGGACCGCCAGCGTCACGTCGGCTCCGTTCGATGGAGCAGGGATGGCGAGGATGCTATCGCCATCGGAGTACTGTCGGTGAACCGCTGGCAGTACCTGATGGGTGCGAACTGGCAGTATTTCCTGGCGATCCCCACCAGCGAATGGCCGGATCGCCGTTGTCGTTTCGGTGGGGATGCGGGGTCTCTGATCCGCGGCCTGCGTGGACTCGCTATCAGCCGCTGGCAACCGCTCGATGCGACCTTCGAGGACACGCAGTTGCGAACGCAGACCGTCGACAGCGTCCGGATCGAGTTCCCGTGCGATCTCGATCGCAGCTTGCAAATGCTCGCTGGCTTCGGCGTAGGCCTCGCGGGCGGTTGCGGAAGCACCGGCCCTGGTGAGTCGAATCGCCGCTGCCCGGTGTTGGTCGGCTGCCCTTGAACGGGCGGCTAGCAGTTCGTCGGCGACCGTGGCCAGCCGTGCTTTGATCTGGTTGTTGCCACCGGCGAACCGCGACTCCGCCCGCCCCCAATCCAGTTCCAGAACCGTTCGGTAGCGGTCGAACGCTGCTCGCCAGTGTTCGGCGGCCTCGCCGGGAAGTGACGCGTCTACCGCAGCTCGATGACGTACCCTGGCGACCTGCATCGGGGCGACGGCCAGCCGGTCGAGGTCGCGGTCGATCGCGGACAGCATTGTCAATACCTGGGCTCTGGCTTCGTCCGGGAGTTCGTCCCGGTCCAGCAATGCCTCGCAAATCTCTCGGGCTCGTTCGAACGTATCGGCGGCCCGTTCGTAGGACTCCCCACGCCATGCCGTCCGGGCGCGTTCACGCTTCCGTTCAGCCCGGGCAAGCAACAACCGCCGACGCTCCTTGCGGTAGCGATCGTAGGTCGCCCTGACCCGATCCTGCATTGCCGGAACGTCCGCGGGGAAGGCTTCGACGGCCTCACGCACGTCATCGAAGCGGTCCGCGGCCTGATCGAGCGCCGCCGTGGCCGATTCGAACTGGCCGTTTCGCAGATCGCGTGCTGCATCGACGATCGCGTCTTCGGCCTCGCCGAGCAGGCGCTCGAAGCGAATGCGGCGCTGTGACGCTTTCGAGAGATACGTCTCGACAGTCTCTGCATCCGTCGTCTCGGGTGAGATTTCCCAGACGTGGTCGCCGATCCAGAACCGCACAGTCGACTTCCGAAACCCGGTGGACGCCGCAACGTGATCGATGTCGGTCAGCGGGATCGTTACCGGATGGTCACCGCCATCGTCTGTCGCCCCACCGACGACAAGGACCACGCGATGGGTCGTCAATGCGACCAGCGTCCGATAGCCCGACCCAGGTTCGTGTGTGGTTTGCCCTTTTGGACTTTCGTGGCGAACACCGCTGGCATCCGTCGCGAAGACGACCTGCGGTTGTTCCCGGGAGTCGAGATGGGATTCGAGCGGCGTCTCGGCGAGATAACCGTCGCGGAGCAACCCGCCGCTCCCGGTTTCCGTCAGGAGTGCTTCGCCGACGATCCCCGCGTCGTCGGTTGTCATGCAATTCAGTTCACGCCCGACTGTCTTAAAAGATGAGGCGAGACGTCCGGGATTGAGGACCCGTTCACGAGGGGCGGGGGCAACTGCGAGTCGGTCCGATCGTCCAGCCGTCGGCCGACCGACTGACGGACGTCTGACTGGCATTTACGGGGATGGTCTCAAAAGAAGCCGTCAATGCCTCGGCTCGCACTCTCGCTCCCGGCGGAACTCGGATCGCTGCAGGAAGACGTCTCACGTGGGACAAGCAACCGACGATCACTCTCGGAGTGTCGTTCGGCCGACCGGTCGGGACCACTCGATCGAACGGACGAGACGCCACAGATCGAATCGTGGCTCGCCTGCTGGAGCGATGGGGAAGCGTCCGAGAAAACCAGGTAGGAGGGTTACGACGAGTCGGCGAGCCTCGCCGCGATACGCTGGGCGCCGACCGTCGCGGCCAGGTCCGGATTCTCCGCGGCGATCACCTCGACTTCACGGTTGAGTGCGTCGCTGACGCGCTCGGTGAATTCGTCGACGATCCCCGGAATACAGGCCATGCCACCCGTCAGAACGATCGGCCGATCGAGGGCGAGTTGGTAGACTTTCATGTGGTCGTTGGCGAGTTCGGGCAGGAAGGTATTGGCGAACTCATCGACCACGTCGTCGAGGTATTCGTCGACGGCGTCCATGACGCTGCGCTCGATCGTGAACTCGTGTGAGCCGCCACCGGGTTGCTGGATCACGTCCGTGAACGGCTCGAAGCTCTCGAAGTCAGCATGCTCTTCTTTGTACTCGCGGGCGGTCTGAGTGTCGATGTTGACTCGCCCCTGGGTCTCGGCCTCGACGTAGTTTGTGATCTGCCTGTCGACCTCGTTGCCGGTCACCGCGCCGGTCGTGAACGGCGCGAGTTGCTCACCCCGGCGGTAGGCGGAGGCTTCGAGGTTGGTCGAGCCCATATTGATCGCGATGAAGATCTCGTTGATCGCCTCCAGATCGTCGCCGAAGGCGGGGATTGCGCCACACAACGACTCAGGGTAGCTCTCGATGAACGACTTGCCGACGGCGCTGTTCTCGACGACCGAGCGGAGATTGGCAAGCCCCGCTTCGTTGTCGATCGTCGGGATCGCGTAGACGACCCCGCTTTCGGCGGGGATGTCGTTTTCCTCGACCAGCGACTGGAAGAACCGCTCGGTCAACTCCGCGCCGTCCTCGTCTTCGGGCAAGCCCGACCGGAGCATGAACTGGACGCGGTCGGGGTACTCCTCGGCAGCCTCCTCACCGTAGAGAACGCGTTCCTCGCCGGTAAGTGCATCTTCATACGTTGCCAGACAGGTCAATGTCCGGACTGTTTTCATTTCGCCGTCCTCGGGGTAAGAGATGACAGTCCGTGTACTCCCAAGCTTGACTCCGACGGGCATCGGTTCGCCCGTTGCCTGTTCGTCCTCGGCCTCGGCGTCCGGTGACGACTCGTCGTCCGTGTCAGCGTCGTCAGCACTCATACGCTCGCGAGTTGACTCTCCGAAAGTATATACCTACTGTCGCTGCTCTCAGGAACGATACTGGCGCCGGGGATCGATTTCTCAGGGTGCAAGCCGGTTCTTCCGGTCTTTCATGTGTTCGTTGTAGTAGTCGAAGGTGAGCGGTGCCCACTCCGCGGCGAGCTCAAGGATGTCCTCGGTCATCTCGCGGATCTCCCACTGGGCGTCGGCGGCCGCGCGCATGTCGCCGATATGCATCAACATCCGGGCGTTCAGCGTCATCACGATGTTGACTTTCGTACCGATCGGCAGCACCATCCGGGCGTCCTGGGCCGGCACGCCGAGATCCAGCAATTCACGATAGGACTCGAAGGATTGTTCGAGTGCATCCCGGTAAGCGGTTTCTCGTTTTTCCAGAACAGTATCGTCGTCCAGGTCCTCGTATTCCTCGGCAAACTCGGCGTTACGGCCAGTAACCCCCGGGTCGGAGAGGCCGGGTATCGCGACGACAGCCTCGCCGGGTTCGGGCTCTTTTTCGTCGAAAGAGACGTACCGCATCGACTGGATGTCGAAGGTGACGTGGCGGTGGCGCGTGATCTGGGCCATACACGATCGGCTGACGCCCTTGATCGCGAAGGTGGCGTGGGGATGCTCGAACGGGCCGTAGTGGCCGTGTTCGAGCAGGTGAGAGATGATCGTCTCCTTTTTGTCCTCGAGCGTATCACCGCCGACGGATTCCATCGTCTCTTCGAAGGTCTGGTCGCCGACGAACTCCGAAAGGTAATCGTTACGTGCGGCCGAACAGATGAGTTCCTCGGGATCGTCGGTGGCTTCGAGCAACTGAACGTCCATGTACACTCGGCCGGCCGGCAGGTAGATAAATCCACTTTTCGCGGCGGGCACCAACGGGCGGGACCACTGCGTGAGGAGACCAAAAGATACGCGACACCGGGGTCCCGAAACCCTGTATGAACGAGAATGGGGACGAGGAGCCACTCAGCGATCGGCGGCGTCGGGAGTTGCTAGAGCGGGTCGAACGCAAGACCGCAACGGTCGGCCAGCAATTGCCCCAGTCCGTCGAGATTCAGGGGACCGAGATGAACCTAAAGGAATTCGTCTGGGAGACCAAACGCCAGGGGACCGTCCCGCCGGAGATGCGCGACCGCGTCCGGAAGGTGCGGGCGAAACTCACGGCCGAGCGCAAGGATCGGAAGGAACGACTCGCATCAGGCGAGTTGACCGAAGCGGCAGCCGAAGAACTCGCCCAGTCCATCGTCGGCATCGACCGGGCGATCTCGGCGCTGAAGAATCTCCACGAACCTGACCTCGAAGACAGTGCCCGACAGGCGAAAGTCGAGAGTTCCCGGCGGTGGGTCTCGTTTCTGGACACGATTCTGGACTGACGCGAGCGGCGAGAGGAGTCCGACTCTGAGACTGCCATCGAACCTACTCGAACAACCACACCCAACCACGAAGCGTCAGCGGCAGGACCGCGATCGCCGTGATGTACGAGAGGAAGGTGCTGATCCCGGTCAACAGGCCGAACTCGCCCAGGATCGGGTTCACTGCGATCGTCATACAGAGCGTGCTGCCGGACGTGGTGAGGACGCTTGCGGTGATCCCGCCACCGGTCCCGCCGAGGGTCACGAGCAGGGCCTCCTGGACGTCACCACACTCGTCGTACTCGTCGACGAACCGGTGGACGACGTGGACCGAATAGTCGATGCCGAGCCCGATCGATATCGAGAGAATCGTCGCTGTCAGGGCATTGAACGCAATGCCCAGCACCGGCATCGTCCCCACGAGAAGCACGATCGCGACGGTGATGGGGACCATCGTGACGACGCCCAGTGACGGGCGATCCTCCAGCAGCCAGAAGATGACGATCAGAAACACGGCCGAGAGCCCAAAAGCAACGAGGAAGCTCGAGACGGCCGATTCCATGAGCGCTTCCGTCAACGCCCGGAAGACGACGATATCGCCGGTCGCAACCGCGTCGTGTCTGGCGTTTGCTGCCAGTTCCCGGGCGTCCTCAGTCACTTCTTTCTGGCTTGCGCTGGCTTTGACCTGATAGACGACCTTCGTCGCCTGCCGATCTTCGGTGAGGTACTCCCGGGCCTGTTCGCCGGATTCGGACGCCAGCAACTCGTCGTAGATCGGCTCCAGGTTTCGGTCAGGGACGTCGTTTTCGGTGAGGTCGTTGCGCTGGAGACGGGCCGCGAACCCCTCGTCATTCTCGGCGTGTGATCGGATCACGTCGATGATGCCTTCTGAGACGGCGCGACCGTCCTCCCGGACGAACGAGTCGGGCGGATCCGTGCCGGTTCGATAGATCGCCTCCAGGGCGTGATTTCGCTGCAGTGGCCCCTCGAGATACAGCGTCACCTGTTCGGTGTTGGTCGTCTCGAAGGTATCAGTGATGTAATTCGAGGTGGCCGTGATCTCGAACTCCGAGGGAGCGATTTCGTCGGGAAGCACGTCGATCTGCGGTGGATGCTCGGCATACGGCAGGAAGTCGTCAGTCTCGAACTTGGACTGGACGTTGGTCGCCGAGTGGGCGGCCCCAGCGGTCACCAGCAGGATGATCGCCACGAGGACGACCGGGTGGCGCTTGGCCATCACGGCGCTGGAACGAAGCGCGGTCCCCAAACGCGATCCCTCGCCGCCAAGCGGCGTCATCGAGAACTGCCCGATGCCGTGGGCCGCGCGCCAGTGATCCGTGCGGACTTTCAGCGCCGGGAGGAACACACCAAAGACCGCGAGAGTGAATACCATTCCGATCGCGACGACCAGGCCGAACTCCCGGACGGGTGCCAGCGCGCTGGTGACGTTCGCCGAGAACCCGATGACGTTCGTCACGGCGACGATGAAAAACGCCACGAGCAGCCCTCGCGTGGCGGTTGCCATGCTTTCGTCGACCGGCCGGCCGTCGACACGCTCCTCGCGATACCGATTGACCGCGTGAATCCCGAAGTCGATGCCGACCCCGAGCAACAGGACGGGGACAGCGATCATCATGAGGTTGAACGGGATCCCAACCAGGCCCATGAATCCGAACGTCCAGACGATGGCCATGAGCAGACTGATCAGCGCGAGCACGAGGTCGATCGGATCGCGATAGGCCACAGTTAGGAAAGCGAGGATCAGGACGATCACGACCGGCACGATCAACGACAGCGACTCGAAGATGGCCCGGTCGAACCCCGCCTGCTGGATCGCCGATCCGAACACGCGCACGTCGCCGTCGCCGGTCTCGGCAGTCACTTGCACGCGCTGCTGGATGGCTTCAAGCGTCGAATCGTCTCCCTCCGGAACCGCGTGAGAGACGAGTACCATCGTCGCCGATGCCCTGGGCTGGTTGGGGTTGAGGTCCTCGCTCAGCAACTGGGTTATCCCCGGTCGTCGGTCGAGCAACGTCCGGGCCGCGTCCCGGACTTCCGCGGGCGTCGCTGTCTCGATGGTCCGGCGCTGGGCCGCCGTCGTCGTCGCAAAGGGATCGAGGACGCTTGCAGTCCCGGACGCGATACCGGTCACCGCACGCACCCGGAGCGACGGATCGGCTTCTAGCTCCGCCTGGAGTTCGAGCAGCCGAAGCAGCGACGGCTTCGAGAACACATTCTCGCTGGTGAGGACGACCTGCGTCGAGTCCTCACCGGCCTCGAAGGTCGATCCGAACTGATTGTCGACGAACGCCTGGGTGTGGTGTTCGGGGACGCTCTCGAAGAACCGCTGGGTACCGGAGTCGATGCCCACGCCAGGGATCCCGAAAGCGAACCCAGCCGTCACCACGAGAAAGGCCAGGACAACGCGGCCGGGCCGATCGACGATCACCCGACCGATCCCATCGACGATCCGCTCGTGATCAACAACCGAGGTCACGGCCATCTCACTCGGATTCGTCGACGTCCAGTCGGTCGCTGGATCCATTCCCCGAAGTCACTCGCTGGCGCAGACGACTCCCGATGGCCCGTAGTCGAGAGGCTGCGCCGACGTACCACCCAAGGGCGATGATGGCGACGAGTGCGCCGACACCGCCGAGCACGACGGGGACCCCGAGCGATGACTCCGTCCGCTCGATGACGACAGGGATACGGTACGTATCCGAGAGGGCGCTCTCGCCACGCTCGTCGTCGAACCGGAACTCCATCGAGGCCGAATAGGTCTTTTCACTAGCGCTCCCGTCGGCCGTAATATCGAGTGTGATCGTCGTCGACTCGCCGGGGTCGAGTGCCGAGATGAACGCCGAATCGTCGCCGCTGTCGAGTGGGTCGTCGGTGAAGAGACTCGCCTGGATGTTCGACAGCGTCTCGTTGCGACGGTTGGTGACCGTCAGCGTCAGTGGCCCGGACTCGCCGGGGGCCAACGTCCCGGTTGTCCGTTCGAGTGCGAAGGCGTCGCGACTGGCCCCGATGGTGACAGTCACGTCGCGTGTATCGGTCTGTCGGACGTCCATCTGTGGATCCCGATAGCGGGCGGAGAGTTCGAAGATACGAGGGCCGTGCTCGGCTTCCTCGGTGACGCCGACACGGTAGCGAACGGTCGCGGACTCGTTCGGGCTGAGTGACCCGACAGCATAGCGGCTGTTGTAAAAGTTGACGTTCCGATCCTGGGTCGAGGCCGTAACGACCAGGCCCTCGACGGAGCGATTTCCGGTGTTGGTCACCGAAACGTGCAGGTTGCCTTCCTCCCCGACGAAGAGGTCACTCCGGAGGCGGTCGAAACTGAACCGTTGTTCCGGGAGCGGCGTGATACCGACCGCTCGCGTCTGCTCCGGCATATCGTCGCCAGCCTCGTTCTCGTAAGCGACCGCCAGGTTCGCAACGTACTCCCGGACGATGGCGTCGTCGTCGAAGCCTGCCCGGAAGGAAACTGTCCGGGTCTCACCGACTGCCCACTCGCCGACGTAGGATTGGGCGGTCGGCGTCCCGGTCTGTGGCGGCTCGACGGTAACGCCCTGCGCTTCGATGGGTTCGGCCCCGCCCGTGCCGAAGAACATCGCGTCGGCGTCCGAACTGGCCGTCACGACAGACTGGGTCGCGTTCACCGGCCCATCGTTCCGAAGCGTCAGCGTCACCCGACCGCTGCTTCCCACGGGGACGTCGTGGTCGATCGACTCGACGACGAACTGTGGTTCGCCGGAGGGTCTGAACGCGACCTCGGTGGTCCATTGATTGTCGTTGTCGTCAGCGTCAGTGTACTCGAAGTCCACGTTCAGGGGGTAGGACCGATTGACGGCGTTCGCGGTCGCGCCGACCCGAAAGGTAAGCCGACGGGTGTCGTTCACTCCCCACTCAGAGACGGTAGCAGTCCCTGACCGGGAGGACTCGGAACCGACATAGATCTCCGAGTCCGGCGTCGACGCCGTCACCGAAACGTCCGAAAAGTTCGTTTCAGCAACATTGTCGACGACGACAGTGAGCGTCCCAACGCCGTTCGTGGGCACGTCGTGGGTGCGACTGACCAGCGAAAAATCGTCGTGTTCGCCCGGGACGAACTGGAGGAACTCGGTCCGGGTGTTGTCGTTATCGGCGGCGTCAGTGTACTCGAACTCGAGGTCGATCGGATACGGTCGGGCGAGTGCATCGTCGGTCGTTCCGACCCGAACCGTCACGTTCCTGGTCTCGTTTTCGTGCCACGTCCCGATGGCAGTCGTCGACGACCGTGAGGACTCGCCGCCGAGGTAGACGTCAGTCGCGGTCGTCGAGGCCGTCACGGTAACGTCTTCGATCGTCTTGCGTGCCATCTGCTGGAGTGAGACCGTCAGTGTCCCCTCCCCATTGCGGGGCACGTCGTGGGTGACGTTGACCACGTCGAACCGGGTCCGGTTCCGCGGCGTGATCCCGATCGACTCGCTCGCCGTCTGCTGGGCGTCGTCGCTGTCGACATACTCGACCGTCACGTCGACCGGATACTCCCGGGCCACGGCGCTGTCAGCAGTCCCCGCACGGAACCGGAGCGTTTTGGATTCATCTGCCCCCCACGAACCGACATTTGCCTCCGCTGTCGCGGTTCCGGACCCGAAATACAGGTTCGAGTCCCCCGAAGACAGCGAGACTGTCGCCTCCGTCACATCCTCGTCGCCGGCGTTGCTCATCTCGACGGCGACGGTCCCCTCACCGCCCAGCGGGACGTCGTGAGAGACGGCCTCGACCTCGAAGCGGGGTTGTGGCTGGATCTCGACGGTGATCGTGTCCGTATCGGAGCGCTCGGCGGTCGTCTCGTCTCGCAGCCGGTACTCGCCGGTTTCGCCTTTCTCGTAGGTGGCGCGTGACGTGTGCCGATACACGCTGGTGACCTCGAGTTCGTACGTTCCGGCCGCTGCGTCCTCGTCGACGACGACACTGAACACCTGCGGGTCGGACGCGTTCCCGTCCTGCAGTGTGCCGGCGGGTTGGGCGTCGGTCTCGACAGTGAGCGGCGCACCCCTGGTATCAGTGACGTTGACGGAAATCGAACGGGCCTCTGTGACACGGTCGCGCATCTCCTCGGTGTAGGTGCCGTTACTCCCGAAAGTCGCATCGTTTTCGAGGTAGATCGAGATGGACCCACTCTCACCAGGGTCGAGACGAGCGTCGGGGGCCGACGCGGAGAGGTCCGGCGTCCCTTCGACAGTCGTGACGTTAGCGGCACGCGCAACGCCCACACCGAACGAGACGACGCCCGCCACGGTACTTCCGACGATCATCGTGGTGAGAACGATTGCCGTCACTTTCCGTCGCGGCGCAACTGATCCAGAATGCCCCATCGTACGTTTGTGTTCTTCGAGGACCGACTAAACGATTTGCAAACGCTAAACAACTATCTATACGTTTATTTTGGTTAGTATCGATAAGAGTGCCGGGTGATGTCTCCTCTATGTGCTGAATTCACTCGCTCAGGTTCGGGACAAACAAACTCGTCGAAGTGTATATAGGTGATCGAGGCGGATTTTCGCTCATGGTTAACCTGTGTGACCTTGGATTGTCGAGCTACGAGGACCGGGCATACCGGACCATGCTGGGTCACGGCCCGGTCTCGGCGATGGACCTCGCCCAGGCGAGCGATGTCCCGGAAGGGCGAATCTACGACGTCCTCGATAGCCTGGAGACCCGGGGGCTGGTTCGCTGCCAGACTCACAGCCGACCGAAGCAGTATCTCGCGGTCGAACCGGAAGTGGCGATCGATCGACTCGTCGAAACCCGTTCCAGAGAACTGCGCGAGGAGATCAATCGCTACGAAGTCGTGGGTAATCGACTCATCGACGAACTCTCCGCGGACGGATCCGTGTCCGAACAGTTTCTGACGACGGCGATCGGCGTCGAGGACGCAACCGAGTTGTTACTCGAACGCATCGCCGTCGCCGACGAGCAGGTGGTGATGGTCGCGGACATCTTCACATCGGAGTTCGACGTCGCCGAGATGGGGCCGGACATTCTCGATCACATCGCCGACGCCATCGAACGCGGCGTCGACGTCTCGATGCTGGTTCCCCATCGGCTGGTCGACGCCGTACCGGGCGGATTTATCGACCGAATCGAACGCGAACCGTTCACCGACGACGGCTTCGCCGTGCGGACGACCGACCAGCTGTATGGGGCGTTCTTTCTTCTCGACCACGTCGAGCTGTGTTTCGATGTCGTGAACCCGATGGAACGTGACGCGATGATCGGACTGATCAACGTCAAAGACCCATCGTTCGCACTCGAACTGGAGTCACAGTTCCGAAAACACTGGGAGGAAGCTACTCGGTACGAACCCGGACTGTAAACGCGCGTCCTGCCCTGGGCTGACGCGGTTGTGAACAGGCGAAATTACAGCTCGACCCACTCGCTGGGTTCGGCGGTCAGCCCACGGACGCGAGCTTCTCGTTTCCCGTCGGTTTCGCGGATCTCGATCATGCCGTCGAAGGCCTGCTTGATGACCTGGAGCGTCTGCTCGTCGTGTGCGCTGGCGTCGATCGTAAACAGACCGAGGTATTCGGCCGCCTCCAGTCGCGAAGAGAGGACGTGACAGAACTTGAACACCGTCTTGCGGTCGGTGTAGGTCAGCATCGTCGACAGCGAGGACAGCGCAAGCCGTCCCCGATCCGCCCCGCGGCCATGGAGGGCTTCGAGTCCTTCCGTGATCCCGATGCCGATGCCAGTCAGGTCGCCGGGCGAGCCCACGTGATGGACGAACGCATCGCCCGTCTCGGACTCGGTGGTCTGTTGATCGCCGGCACAGTCGATGACGCCGAGTTCGAACTCGTCGGTGCCGGCTCGATCGGCGAATTCGTCAATGACAGTCGTCGCTCGGTCCCCCGTCGAGACGATGATTGCCCCCTGATTGTCCGTGACGCCGTCCGCCAGAATATCGTAGGCCAGCCCCTGCTTGCCGGTCATCGCGGGACCGGTGATCAGAATGCTCGACCCGGGCCTAACAGCCTCGAGGGGCTCTACATCGAGTACTGATGAGAGGTCGTACATTGTCCCAGGTTGATCAGTGTTCGTCGCCATTGCTCAACTCCCGAAGCGTTGCGATGAAGTCCTCGTCGTCTTCGACGCCGCCCAGCGTGTCCGAGAGGTCGTCGTTGAGAGCGTCGACACGCGAAGACAGTTGCTGATATTCCTCACTTTCGGCGAGTTCGGCGTGGCTCTTTGTCGCTTCTAGCGTCGCTTGCTTTTCGACCAGCGAGTAGTACTCCTGTAGTAGATCGTCATAGGTCGACCGTTCCAGCAGATTTGACACCGTCTCGTGGAGTTCGTTACTCCGGATCGGTTTGGTTAGATACGAGTCGAATCCCATCTCGAGGATATCGAAGTCGGGTTCGACGGCAGTCACCATCGCGACGCGACAGTTACTGTCGCTCTCCCGGATCCGTTCGAGTACCTCGTCGCCCGACAACCCCGGCATCATGCGGTCGAGCAACACCACGTCGACACTGTCGTCGAGACACTCGAGGGCTTCGGACCCGCTTTCGGCCATACGAACCTCGTACTCGTCCTGTAACCAGAGATTGTACGTCTCGGCGACGTCCGGCTCGTCTTCAACAATGAGGACGACTGGTGGTTCGGACCCTGACATCGGCCATCTATCTCGTGGTAATTACCTCCTGGTACATAGCCCTGTGGGTCTTGGTGGCCCGACCCGGATACGCTGACAAGTTCGGCATGCCACTCCCCAATGACAACCCGAACGGCTCAAGCGTGTTGAGGGGCTTGCCACCCGTATGATCCGGAATCTGGCGACTGGCGTCGATGGCTTCACCAGCAACGTGTTTCTCGTGACCGGCGACCGAGATGTCCTCGTCGACGTCGGCAACGACTTCGATGTCGTGGCTCGCGTCCGTGAACACGTCGAGGACCTCGACGCCGTCGTCCTGACTCACACCCATCCCGACCACGTCGGTAACCTCGGGACAGTCACGGATGCCTTCGACGTCACTGTCGAGGGATACGACATCGACGTGCCCGGCGTCGAACAAGCCATCGAAGACGGCGACGACATCGTCATGGGCGAGCACACTTACACGGCCCTACACACGCCCGGCCACAAGGACGACCACCTCTGTCTGTACGCGGCTGAACCAGCCATTCTCTTTGCAGGCGATCTGGTCTTTTCGAACGGCGGCTTCGGCCGGACGGATCTCGAAGAAGGCGATCGATCCGTCCTCGTCGAAAGTATCCAGCGTGTTTTAGAGACGGTCGGCGATGATCTTGACGTAATGTACGCCGGCCACGGCCGGAGCGTCCAGACTGACCCGTACCGCAACATCGAACTCGCCGCCCAGGCCGCCAGGTTCTGAGTCGCTCGTTCGACCCGCCACTCACTCGAAAGCTGTAGCCAGCAACGCATCGTAGGCGTGTTCGTACGCTTCGGCGACCACAACCGGGTCCTGTCGCTGGTCAGCCCCAAGGGCCGGCAACGTCACGGAAGCGACCGGATCGGTAAGGTCAGTCACCGCGGACACCCGCTCTTCGAGTTGGCCTTCCTTCGCTGACCCTGAAGCCACGCGACAGGCCTTCTCGTATCGGCTTCCCGGATAGATCCGAGCGCGGCGTGGTTCGACGACCGCGACGGCATCCGGCCGGAGATCCGACAGCGGCCGGGCGATGTTGCCGTAGGATTCGACGACGGCTCGATCGGCCGATTCGATCGTCTCGCGAATCGATTCCAACGCCGGGAGATGATGGCGCTGCATCACGCCGTTGAATTCCTGCAGCGAGTCGACGGCGACAGCCGCCGAAAGCGGCAAATTCTCGCGTGCAGACTCCGGCAGCTCGACGGTCCCGTTGACGACGTAGCGATCACCGATCCGATCGACCAGAAACTCCCGATCGGACTGGCCAAGCAAGCCAGACCCACCGCTCGGTTCCGGCCGCCAGAGGCGATGGATCGGGTTCAGTGATTCGGCCGAGCGCTCGCCTGGGCTCGCCGTGGCAAGTCGTCTGGCGTCCTTGCCATAGAGTCGTCCATCTCCGACGGCCCGGTGATAGTCGTCGTGGTCGAACCAGTAGTCGTTCCCCGCGCGCGGTTTGAACCCCACCGCTCCAGTATGTTCGAGCAACCCAGTCGAGAACGTGGTCTTGCCCGCGTCGACGCGGTCGGCCCCGGCGACGAGCAGGTTCATGCGTCGGCGGCGAGTCCGTAATAGCCCGGTTCGGTATCGCCCGATGGCTCGGCAAAGACGAACGCATCGGCGTGGTTCAACACCCAGGGGATCGCCCAGTCCAGCAGGACGTTCTCGGTCTCGACGTCGAGTTCCGCGTCAGGATCGACGCCCTGTAACAAGCGCGCAATCTCGTAGATCGTGTACATCCTATCGGCCGCAAGAACCTCCTCGGGGTCACGAAACTCCAGGGGCCGCAGGTCATCGAAGTCAGCTCTCGGTCGTGGCATAGCTGCCCGTAGCGTCCGTCGGCGCCTAAATCCCTCGAAACACGGACCGACCCCGTAAACGAGTCCGCTCGAACCCAACGGTTCCGGTTTTATTAATGTGAGTGTGTAATATGTCAGCATGGACTCGTGGTTGGCCGTCTATCAGGCCGGACTCCTGGTCGCGATTGTCGTGTCGATCGTGGCGGCCAAGCTTGCGTGGCGACATCGCGACGAGCGTGGCGGGATGCCACTCACGGTTGTCCTCGCGGCGGAGATCGGGTGGGCCGTGGCTATTCTCGTCACGACTGTCTTTCCGGGGACGTCAATTGCGCTTGCGGCCAACAAGGCACTTCTGGCTGGCGTCGTCGTTCTGGTACCCGCACTGGTGGTGTTTGCCCTGGAGTACACCGGCCGCGAGTCGCTGGTCACCCGCCGGCTCCTCGGCGCGTTGTCTGTCGAGCCTGTGGTCTTCATGGCACTCGTCTGGACCAACGAAGCCCATGGGCTGGTCTGGAAGACGCTTCGCATCGACGGGACGGGGCCACGGGGGCTCGAAACGGTCAACGGCCCGCTGTTCGGCGTCCACACCGCCTATTCCTATCTCCTGCTGTCGGTCGCCGTGTTGCTGATCGTCGTGTTTGCGCTCCGATCACGATATTTTTACCAGCGACAGATCGCGGCCATCGTGCTCGCGACCCTCGTCCCCTGGGCGGCCAACGCCGTGTCACTGGCACTCGGACTGGAGTATGACCTCACGCCCATCGCTTTTACCGTCACCGGAGTCGCGTTCACCTGGGCAGTCGCCCGCGAGGAATTTCTCGACATCACGCCCATCGCGACCGAAGTGGTCTTCGACCGCATCGACACCGCCGTCGTCGTCGTGGACACCGCCGGCCGCGTCGTCGATATCAACGAGAGCGCTCGGGAGTTACTCGGCGTCAGTGATATCGTCGGCGAGTCGATCGATGAGTGTCTCGGGGCCGTTCCGGACGCCGTCTCCGTCTATGAGTCGATCACCGACGGGCACGAACCCAATACGCAGGACCTCACTGTCGGTGACCGCGCCGTCAGGATGGAGAGCTCGCCGCTGGTCGACCGCCGGGATGAAGTTGTCGGCTACGCGCTCATCATGGTCGATCTAACCGAGGAACGCGAGCGTGAGGCCACGCTAACGCGGCGAAACGAACAGCTCGACCGGTTTGTCGGAGTCGTCTCCCACGACTTGCGCAACCCGCTTCAGGTGGCCGCCGGCCGGCTCGAGCACGCGCGCCGAGAAGGAAAACCGGAACAGTTCGCGGCGGTCGAGCGCGCCCACAGCCGGATGGAGCGCCTCATCGAGGATCTGCTCACGCTCGCCAGACAAAACGAGGATCTCGACCCTGAGCAGGTCGAACTCGAGGTGGTCGCGAAGTCGGCGTGGTCCTACGTCGAGACGGGGGCAGCCACCCTCGAACTTGACGTTGAAGGCGTCACAGTCGAGGCCGACCCGGACCGGATGAGCCAGTTGTTCGAGAACCTCTTTCGGAACAGCATCGAACACGGCGGCGAGGACGTGACCGTCATCGTCGAGGGCTTACCTGCCCGTCGGGGATTCGCCGTCACGGACGACGGCTCCGGATTCGACAAGGCGGATCCCGAGAAAGTCTTCGAGGACGGCTACACGACGACCCGTGACGGCACCGGATTCGGCCTCTCCATCGTCGCGGAGATCGCCACTCAGCATGGCTGGGCTGTTTCGGCTATCGATGTCGAAGATGGCGCTCGTATCGAAGTCTTGACCGGCGAAGCCACTGCCTGACAGCACTCAGGCTGCCACAGTGGCGACCAGGGAAACGGAACGGGTGGCAAAAATCGTCGACACGACGGACGCGTCGTTACTCGAAGTGATCGACCGACTTCTGGTACTCTTCGGCGACCTTCTCCCAGTTGACGACCTCGAAGAAGGCGTCGATGAAGCTGCCGCGGTCCGGCCCGTAGTCGTAGTAGTAGGAGTGCTCCCAGACGTCCAGTGCCAGAATCGGGTGCGAGCCCCACAGCGCGCCGTTGTCGTGTTTGTCGACTGCGAGGTTCCGGAGTTGCTTGGCGACGGGATCGTACACCAGCAGCGCCCACCCGCCGGCGGCACCCGCAGCGGCCTCGAACTCCGCCTTCCAGGCGTCATAGGAGCCAAAGTCCTCCTCGATGCGCTCTAAGAGAGCGCCCTCGGGTTCGCCGCCACCGTTCGGGGACATGTTCTCCCAGAACAGCGTGTGCAGGTAGTGACCGGAGCCGTTGTGAGAGACGTTGCCCAGCGCGCCGCCGGTCGTGCCGTGATCGCCAGACGAGCGGTTCTCGGCAAGGGTCTCTTCGGCAGCGTCGAGTCCGTTCACGTAGCCCTGATGGTGGGTGTCGTGATGCCACTCCAGGACTTGCTCGGAAATGTGCGGTTCGAGGGCATCGTAATCGTACGGCAGGGACGGCAGTTCGGGGTTTGAACGTTCGGACATGGGAAATTCCTCCATGTTTTCTGATGATCGGGTTCCTGTTAAAGCTTTAGAAGAGGGATGGTACCGTGGCACAATGACCGACAGACTGCGTGCTGTTTGATCTAAATACCGGAGGGACACTGTCCCGATCGGCTCCGGGCTGTCGGTATATCTCCAGACGGGAAATTTCGGTCGGGGACAACAACTGAGTGCCAGATTCGGCTGCAGGGTCTCGGTTGTCTCACTCCTCGCCACGTGCGCGCTCGAACATCGTGAGTGCCTGCTCGCGACGGGCAGCGTGGTCGACGATTGGGGACGGATAGTCCGGGGCATGCATCTCGCGGGTACCGGGGTCGAGTTCGTGCCATGAGTGGATGGCATCTGCCGGCACGCCGTCGAGTTCGGGGACGTACTCCCGGATGTATTCGGCGTCGGGATCGTAGCGTTCACCCTGAGTCATCGGGTTAAAGATCCGGAAATACGGCTGGGCGTCAGTTCCGGTCGAGGCCGCCCACTGCCAGCCGCCGTTGTTGTTCGCCGTATCGTGATCGACCAGCATCTCCCGGAACCAGTCGTAGCCCTCCCGCCAGTCGATCAGGAGATCCTTCGTGAGAAACGACGCGACGATCATTCGGACGCGGTTGTGCATGTACGCCTCCGCCCGAAGTTGACGCATTCCAGCATCGACGATCGGATAGCCCGTCTCGCCGGCCTTCCAGGCTTGCAACCCCTCGGGATCCGTTCGCCACTCGACCGGGTTTTCGTACGACTTGAAATTCTCAGTGACCACCGACGGATTGAACCACAGCACCTGTGTGTAAAACTCCCGCCAGGCGAGCTGGGATTGGAACTCCGCGACCGACTCCCGGTCGTCTTCAGTGTCAGCACGCTCGTGGGCGGCCTCGGTGGCCGCATACACTGCGCGGATGCCGATCGTCCCGTACTTGAGGTGGTGTGAGAGGCGGGACGTGCAGTCCTCGGCCGGGTAGTCCCGCCGGTCTTCGTACCGATAGATATCCGCAGTACAGAACGATTCGAGGCGCTCGCGAGCGGCCGCCGGGGTCACGCGTGGGATCGACGCCGCCGGCTCGTCGACGCCAAGTTCCCCAAGCGTCGGGACGGGCGTCTCGTCGACCACGTCGGCAAGAACGTCGGACTCCGGCGGGTCAAGGGCGGCTGACTTCTCACGGTCGTGCCATTTCCGCCAGAAGTAGGTGAACACCTGATAGGGATCGCCGTCGTTGGTCCGGATCGTCCCCGGCTCGTGGAGGACGGCGTCATGAACAGCCGCCCGCCGGACGTTCGCGTCATCCAGTGCTTCTCGGACGGCAGCATCGCGGTTGCGCGCGAGAGGACTGTACTCACGGTTCCAGGAAACCGTTTCAGCGTCGTACCGTCCGGCAAGTTCCGGCAGTCGTTCGGTCGGATCTCCCTGGACGATGACGAGGTCGCTCCCACGGTCACGGTAAGCGTCTCGGAGTGCAACGATGGCGTCACGGAGGGCGGCCACGCGGGGCGGACCGGCGTGTTCGAGCACTGTCGGATCGAGCACGAACACACCCAGTACCGTCTCATCGTTCGTCTCGATCCCGTCGCCCGCGAGCCCGCGGTTGTCGGCGACCCGAAGATCTCGCCGATGCCAGTGGATGCGCATACGTGGGCGTGGGTCGGGACCTACGTCAATCCACGGACGTGTCCGCCCGCCAGTTTGACTCCCGGGAAGTCCCTGCGGTCACGCTTTTGGGCCCGCCACACGACGCTATCGTATGCGCAAGCCGGTCGAATGGACTCACACGGACGGCGTGGCAACGCTGACGATCACTGCCGCCGATTCGCGGAATACCCTCTCCCCGGACGTCGTCACGGCGGCCCAAGACGCACTCGAAGACGCCAGTGGGGTCACCTGTCTCGTCGTCCGGGGTTCGGGCGAGACGTTTTGTGCCGGCGGCGATCTGGAAGGGGTCGTCGCGGGCGCACGTGGGGAGCTTTCCAAGGACGCGTTCATGGCTCGCCTTCGGCGAATCGACGCGTTGATCGAGCGCCTCTATGAGTTTCCGGCACCCACGATCGCCGCCGTCGACGGCCCGGCGTTCGGGGCTGGCGGCGCGCTTGCGCTCGCGTGCGATCTCACCGTCGCGAGCGAAGACGGGTCGATCGGTTTTGGCTTCCACCGCCTCGGGTTGCCTGTCGGAGCCGGCGTCTCGGCACTTCTCCCGCACAACGTTGGCGAATCGACCGCTGCAGAACTGCTCTATACCGGCGAACTGCTCGACCCCGAACGCGCGAGCGATCTCGGGTTGTTCAGCCACGTGTTTCCGACGCCCGAGTTCGAAGCCCGTCTCGAAGCGATTATCGAAACGGTGGCATCCGGCCCGTCCGCAGCGGCTCACGAAACTGGCAAGTTACTTACAGAGAGAAGATCCCCGGACTTACAAACGGCGATGGTTGCCGAACGCGCCGCCCGGCGGCGTCGGTTCGGGACGAGCGAGCACGTCGAAGGTGCGACCGCGTTTATCGATCAGCGGGAACCGGCGTTCGAAAACAGATGAATTGAGACGCCGGCCCAGCGATCACGCCACCGGAGCGAGTACAGCCAGGTCGAATAGCAACGATATCGAGAGCTCTCCGACCGGAATTAGCTCGACGACTCGTCCTCGAACCTCAGAGCTTGCTTTCGGCGTCCTCAGCGAGTTCCTTCATCCGTTTACCGACACGGCCGGCGTCCGAGAACTCGTCTTCACTCATCGCGTTCGCCAGCGCATTGCCAAGGACGAACACAGCGTGTTTGTGTTCACTTTTAGACATATGAACGTCGGCCGGCGTGACGTCGAGTTCCTTGTAGGGATCGAAGAGTTCGCTGTTGACGCTTTCCTGCTGGTCGAAGTACTCCATGATCGTCACCATCTCCTCGTGAAGTTCGAGAAGTTCGTCTTTGTGCATTCCTACCGGTAGATTGTGGTGAGCACGGCATAAGGATTACCCGGGAATGACTACCAGACGCCACAGCCCCGCTACGTACACTCAGACCGGGGAGTTTCCATCAATACTGCCTTGCACGATGGACCGTCGCTCCTGAGAGATGGTTTCGGCCACCCGGATCAGAACACGTATTCGTCGTCGTGTCCCATCATTCCGTCTTCTTCCAGGCCCGGGTCCTCCTCGTCGTCGATCGGGCCGCTCGTTTTGTACGCCTTCAGTCCCGTCGAGAGGAGGTCTTCGATCGCCTCCTCACGGTTGAGAAACTCACCTTCCTCGACGAGCTGGGCGATCTGCATCTCGAGATGATCCGGAATCGTGATCTCTACTTCTGGCATCGGAGTATCCGGGCTTCGACGGATGGAGAGTTAAGCCTGACGGGCGACGTCTCTCTGCCAGAAATCCGAATCAACCCCGCATAGCTTACTCGTGGCCGAAGACTTCGACCGGCTCGTAGGGTTCTTCGAGGTACTCAACGTCGGAGGCGCTGAGATCGACCTCTAGTGCCTCGACGGCATCTTCGAGGTGCTCGATGCTTGAGGTCCCGACGATCGGCGCGTCGACGTACTCGTTCTGGAAGTGCCACGCCAGCGCGATCTGGGCCATCGTCACGCCGTAGTCGGCGGCGAGTTCCGCGACGCGATCGTTGATCTCCTCGCTCCCTGGCCCCTCGTGATAGGGCGTTCCGTAGTCGAGTTCGTGTTCGCCACGCGTCGTCGCTGTAAATTCGTCGTGCGGGCGCGTGAGATAGCCCGCCGCCAGCGGCGACCACGGTAAGACACCGATATCCTCCGTCTCGCAGACGGGATACATCTCACGTTCCTCCTCGCGATAGGTCAGGTGATAGAGATTCTGCATCGTCTCGAAGCGGGCCAGCCCCTCCCAGTCGCTGACGTGCAGCGCCTCCTGGAACTGGTGGGCCCACATCGAGGAGGCCCCGATGTGGCGGACCTTCCCACGCCGAACCGTGTCGTCGAGCGCCCGCAGCGTCGTCTCGATCGGCGTATCGTAGTCCCAGCGATGGATCTGATAGAGATCTACGGTGTCCATGCCGAGCCGATCGAGACTGTGATCGAGTTCCTGCTCGATAGTCTTCCGGGAGAGTCCTTCGGCGTTGCGGTGCTCTTTTGCGCCCGAAAACCGGACCTTCGTCGCGACGACCTGCTCGTCTCGATCGTACTCTGCCAGTACATCCCCGAGAATCTCCTCGCTTTCGCCCGCTGAGTAGGTGTTTGCCGTGTCGAAGAAGTTCACGCCCAGGTCGATCGCCCGCTCGACGAGTTCCCGCCCTTCCTCCGCATCCAGCATCCAGTCGTCCTGACTCCCGAAGCTCATACAGCCCAGCGCGATCTTTGAGACCTCCATGCCGGTCGAACCGAGTGTCGTGTACTCCATGCCACCCGACACACGACGTCCGATGAAATATATCTGCCGGCGTGAACAGAGTCAGGTCCCGAGAAGAGACAACGGGATACAATCGGAAGGACTCTGAAATCAATGGAACGGAATCGTCGGCCTGCATACGACGGCGCTTGCGCCGTCGTTTCACCGTCAGAGCAGAGCTCTGACGAGCTCTCGTTCGCTGCCGCTCACGAGAACGCTGCGAGCGAGTCAATGACTCGCTCGCAGATGTTTTTGGTCCAGCTTTTTGCGAGGTGGGTTCGCGTGCGAACCCACCGAAGTAAAAAGGTGGAAACCAGGTCGTCTCTAGAAGTAATCGATCGCTTCGGGCAGTTCTGTCTTCATACCCTTGCGCTCGCGGATCTCCGTGATCTTTTCGGGCTGGAGATTGTCGGCCATGACGCGGAAGCCGGCGTTCTCCGTGTTCCAGGAGGCGCGACCCTCGGTCGCGCTCCGGATGTCGCTGGAGAAGCCGATCATCTCCTCGACGGGCGCGATGCCCTCGACGACCATGAGGTCGCCTTCCTGGTACATGTCGTCGACGCGGCCACGCCGACCCTGGATCTCGCCGCTGGCTGCGCCCATGTGTTCGTTGGGCACGTCGATGCGGACGTCCTGAATCGGTTCGAGCAGGCGGATACCGCCGTCGATCAGGGCGTTGTGGATCGCCTGACGGACGGCGGGGATGACCTGTGCCGGGCCGCGGTGGATGGCGTCCTCGTGGAGTCGGGCATCGTGGAGGCGAATGAGCGAGCCCTGGACCGGCTCAGCAGCGAGCGGCCCGTCGTTGAGGGCCTCCTCCATCCCTTCGAGGACGAGTTCCATCGTCTCGTTGAGGTGCTGGATCCCCTTCGTGTCGTCGATAATGACGTTCGTCCCGTGGATGTGCTCGACGTTCTGAGAGGTGTCCTTGTCCATGCCGCCTTCCTGTAGCGCCTCGCGGCGTTCGAGTTCGGGCATGTCCATCGAAGCCTCGCCGAGCTGGATCGCGTCGACGATGTCCTCATCGAGCGGTTGGACCGTGATGTAGAAGCGGTTGTGGCGGTTCGGCGAAATGCCCTCGACCTCGCGGCTGGACTCCTGGGGTGCCTCCCGGAAGACGACGATCGGTTCGCCGGTCGTGATCGGAATGCCCTGGTTGCGCTCGATGCGCTGGGTGACGACTTCGAGGTGAAGTTCGCCCTGCCCGGAGATGAGGTGCTCGCCGGTGTCCTCGTTGATCTCGATCTCGATGGTCGGGTCCTCCTTGCTGACCTGCTGGAGCGTCTCGATGAGCTTCGGCAGGTCGTCCATGCGCTGGGCCTCGACGCTTTTGGTGATGACCGGCTCCGAGATGTGTTCGATCGACTCGAACGGCGTCATCTCGACGCTGGAGACGGTCGATCCAGCGATCGCGTCCTTGAGCCCGGTGACAGCAGCGATGTTGCCGGCCGGGACCTCATCGACCTCCTCGCGCTCGCCGCCCATGTAGACCCCGACACTCTGGACGCGGTTCTTGCCTGCAGTTCCGGAGACGTACAGCTCCTGTCCTTCCTCGATCGTCCCGGAGAAGACACGACCCGCGGCGACCTCGCCCGCGTGAGGGTCGACACCGATGTCGGTGACCATCAGGACGAGTTCGCCGTCCTCGTCAACAAACTGCATCTGCTCGGCGACTTCGCTGTCGGCGTCACCACGCCAGATACGCGGAATACGACGGGGCTGGGCGTCGATGGGGTTCGGGAAGTGCTCACACACCATGTCGAGCACGACATCGCTGAGTGGCGTCCGCTCGTGGAGTTCCTGGCGCTTGTCGGCGCGTTCGAGCTCCATGATCTCGCCGAAGTCCATCCCGGTACGCTGCATCGAGGGCATCGAGACGCCCCACTTGTACAGCGCCGAGCCGAACCCGACGGTGCCCTCTTCGACGGAGACCGTCCAGTCCTCGTCGATATCGTCCATCTCCTCGGTCATCCCGCGAATGAGTTCGTTGACGTCGCGGATGACAGAGACGAGTCGCTCCTGCATCTCTTCGGGCCCTTCCTGAAGCTCCGAGATGAGGCGGTCGACCTTGTTGATGAACAGGGTCGGTTTGACACCCTCACGGAGTGCCTGCCGGAGAACCGTCTCAGTCTGGGGCATTGCCCCTTCGACGGCGTCGACGACCACCAGCGCGCCGTCGACAGCCCGCATCGCGCGAGTGACGTCCCCGCCGAAGTCGACGTGGCCGGGTGTGTCGATGAGGTTGATGAGGTGGTTGGTGTCCTCGTACTCGTGGGTCATCGAAACGTTCGCCGCGTCGATGGTGATCCCGCGCTCTTGTTCGTCCTCCTCGGTGTCCATCGCGAGTTGCTCTCCGGCGGTTTCGTCGGAGATCATACCCGCACCAGCGAGGAGATTGTCAGTCAACGTCGTCTTACCGTGGTCGACGTGAGCAGCGATGGCAATATTCCGGATGTGCTCCGGTTTGTCCATCAGTGTCTCACATTCCTGTACGATTTTCTTACGTCGGCCCATGATATGGGTTTCTACCGGTAGGCGTGGTAAAAGGGTAGTGTTTCCAAGTGGGTGCGACAGAGTGGAGCACCCACTTGGAAGCTCGAAAGGGAGCGACTGAATAGGAGCGATCTTTCGGTGTTTCCGCGTGAAGCGTGTCAAAGACACGCGAACGCGGAAGCTCGTCAAGGAACGGGAGGGAGTGGACTGACGGTGTGTCCGTGTGAGCGTGCGATTCGCACGCGAACACGGAAGTATGAGGCAGGGATCGAGGTATCGCCTAGCAGCGCACAAAATGACTACCGGACACGCCCGGGGACAGCGTATCAACCGCTACCCGAAGAATCATACGGCACGAGAGCATGTCACTTACCCACATGAAATTGCAGGTCGATGGATCGGGGCCGGCGGAACCGTTTCTCGGGGCACGGGATCTCTTTCAAACCGAACACGATCTCGCACGGCCGGTCACGGTCCGAATACGCGAAGATCCGGACGAGCGAACGCGGGTCAGTCACGACGCAGCCGGCCACTGCCTGACGATTTCTCGACAGGCAGCAACGAGTGCCATGGCGCGTGAACTCGCGCTTCACGAGTTCGGGCACATGCACCACGCCGAAGCGCGCCACCCATCCCATACGCTCTCGACGGAGGAGGCGATCTTCCTGGCGTTGTCGGGCCGGAGTGTCGAACGCCGGACACTGTCGCAGTGTTATCAGATTGCCAATCACGCGCGGGACATCTACGCCGACGACATCTGGATCGACGTCGCACCGGCCGAAAAGCTAGTGGACTTCCTCGAGGCCAGTCTTGCCGCTGCGGTGGCAGATCGGCCGGACGGGCCGACAGCCTGGGATCGGGTGTCAGGCGGGACAGATCCGGACATCACAGCAGTCAACGCCGCGTTCGCGCTTGCGATCGTCGAACGTCACGGACTCGTCGATACCGATCACCGACTGTACGACCTGGCACACGCCGCCGCTACCGACGCGCCACAGCTCGGTGTCAACGAGTTCCGGGAGCGCTTTCGGACGCTCGCCCGGGATCCGACCGAAAGTGAGTTCCGAGGAGAGTTGGTCGAACTCACCCGCACGTATGCAAGTCGGACCATGCCTGCGGGGGATTGAGACAAGCCGCTGGCGTGAGTGCTATATCGGTTGACGTACTGCCGGAGCGGCCCCAGCGGGGCCATCATCTCGTCGTTCTTGGGTCGAAAGGAGTGGATCGAGACAACCAATGACGTCAGTATCTCCGTGATAGTGTCACGCTGGGCTGCATACTTTTATACGCTCTCACCGACAAATAGGGGTACTAACGATGAGATTCGGGGGAACATCAGCAGCGACCTGGCGATCGGACAGGGCCGTTTCCGAACTGATGGGGTACGTTCTGTTGGTGGGGATCGTCATTGGGGGCGCGATCATGGTGGTTATTCTTGGCGCACCCATCATGGAAGGGATCCAGGGCCAACAATCGGACGATACAACGGAATTGGCGATGCAGGAAGTCGACGGACGGTTGAGCACACTGTCGGCGAAGGGGGAGACGGGGACGATGGAATTCTCGTTCGGCGACGGTGGAGAACAGATCCAGGGACAGCCAGAATTAGTTGAGAATCAGGGGTATATCGAAGTTACTATCAACGAGAACACGACCTGTTCGGCCCGTGTCGACCTCGATTCGATACGGACCGAGAACGACCGCGGCGAAATACTCGCCTACGAGGCGGGCGGTCTCTGGCGGCAGTCCGCCGACGGTGGTGTCGTGATGGTCACGCCGCCCTCCGTCTCGATCACGGACGGACACCTCGACATTTCGGTGGTGAACATGACCGGCGAAGTTGACCGTGACACCACCCGTGCACTGGTAAACGCCACGACGTCACAAGCGGACTCTACGAAGGCCATCGAATCGCTGTTACAGGGCGAATGCAAGCGGCCGGACAACGTCACGATGACGGTTCAAAGTGACTTTTACCAGGCGTGGGGCGAGCACCTCAGCGAAGAAACGGGGTATGAGGTTTTGAGCTCGAACCCAGCTGACGGCAGCAGTAATCTGACCGTCGACGATACTGCCGAGACAGCCAGAGTCTATCTCAATCAGAGTTCCCTCCCGCCGCGAACGAACGACAGTCAGAACAGCGTGATCGACGTGACCAACAAGAGTGCCTACATGCAGAACGTCTCGATCACGCAAAACGGCATCGCCGTCGATAAGAACGCCAACAACAACTACACCGTCTACGCTGAACCGGTGGTCGATGACGTGGAGATCGGGACCATTCGACGGGTCTCCGCCGACGATAACGTGACGCGTCGTCCACTTGATGTGGTGTTCGTGGTCGACGAGTCCGGATCGATGGGTGGTGATGGGCCAATGGGAACAGAAAAACGGGAATCGACCCGTGAGGCCATCCGAAACTTTACAACGTATCTTGACAGCGATATTGACCGTGTTAGTTTGGTCGGATTTCAAGAAATGGGGTCGGATTCTCGATTCCCCTACGAACACCCAAATTACGGTCGAATCTATAGAACGAATGGTAATATGTTGACAGATAATTTTGAAGCATTTAATGATACTTCAGGAGGCACCCTGGAAAAGCTCCAAGCAGACGGGTGGACCTACACGGCGGGTGGTATGAAGAAGGCAACGGCTTTGCTTGAGCTTCGCAGCAATGAATCGAGAGATAAAATCATCGTACTACTTTCAGACGGCAAAAACACTCACAACCACGAGGAAGACTGGTGGGTCAACGGAGACACGTATGAATCTTGGCAAACGTATACGCCGAATATTGAAACCTACTCGGGCGAAAGCGAGACAGGGACAAATGCTGCAACGGTCCAAATGGCAAAGCTCGCCAGGAAGACTGGTGTGACAACGTACAGTGTGGGTTTCGGGATACAGTCGAATATCCCCGATGACTTCTTGGAAGACGTCGCTGATGCGGGCGGTGGCTGGTACAACTATACGTCAAATCAAGACGAACTACGGGAGGCATTCAAACTGATCGCAAAGCGCGTCTCCAGCACCCAACAAATCGGTCGGACGCCGCTGTCGACAAACCTCTCGGCAGGCGGGACCATTCAACCGCCACAGATCACTGGCAACACCGGCAATGTTGCCAACGTGACCAAGAACGGCAATACCTTCTTGAACGCCAACGACCCGCTGGCCCCGTCGTCGTTCAGCCACTCCTTTTCGGTGGGTGGCGGTGACATGGTCAACTTCAGTGCCTCGACGTATAGCTGCAACGAGTGGGTCGCGACGAGTATGACCAAGACGCTCAACGGGTCGACATACCCAGTGACCCGATGTGCGAATATGTCGACCACGAATGCGACGACGCTCGATAAAAACAACGTCAGCGTCTTCACGAATACCGATTCGGCAGCCTTCAATCGGAATATTTCGGGCACAAACACCTCCGGATGGCAGACGAATCTCACAGATGCCGTCGTCAATCGGTCGCTCTACAACAGGACGAGCAATAAGCTCACGCTGGCCAGCAACGAGGTGCTCGTCCTCTTTGACTTCCCCGACGGGAAGAACACGGACAACAAGATGTTGATGCTCTACACGGTTGGGCTCAGCGATCGGGCGGCACCCACCGGAATAATCGATTTCGAGGTCAGCAACGTCAAACTCGAACGCGGGTCCTGAACTGAGGACGTAATCGCTATTTTGCCGTCGTAGATACCTAGCCTGCGAACGAGACCGAGACGTTCGTTTGCCTGACGTACACACGATCGAGTGATCCGCCACAGGTCGCTGTCGAACTGGAGACACTCCAGTTGTCGGCACTACTGAAGTGATCCATCCACAGGGACTCCCGTGGCGAGTCAAACTCCAGTGTGACACTATTGGCACCCGATGCGCTCCCCGATCCCGTTCGATCAACCGGATAAATTAGTTCAGTGCCGTTGTGCGTAGCTGTGATCTCTAGGGGGCCATCGCTCTGGATCGACCCCATCTCCGTGGATTCGATCGTAACAAACGATAGGATAGCAACGTCGTCAGTACAGACGAACTTCGGACCGGTATTCATGATGCCGCCGTTCTCTTGCTGGCGGAACGTCGCCCCGGTCTCGTAGGAGACGTTCGTCGAACCACTTGAGTAGACGAGCGCGTTGAGTGGAATTGAATACGTTGAACCACCTGGATTTATCGTGATATCCACCGTCGATCCCCGTTCGATGTCGATCGCTCCGCCCGACAGATCGAGCGTCTCGATGCGCGTCACAGCGGTTCCCTCCTCGATGCTTTCGAGCGATTGGCCGACAATCTCGAAGCTCTGCTCGGCGTTGTCGAGTTGTTGGCTGTCCCGAAACTCCCCGAGCTGGGAGAACCCGACCGTCGCGACGAGGCCGACCGAGAAGATGATGATCGCGAACGTAAGCGAGAAACCGACGAGTTCGGACAGGGCTCGGTCGGTAGACTCCTCGGAGAAGAACAACGACGTATCGGCTCGGTTGGGCGATTTTTCGGACCGTGTGAAGCCAGTTTTCCGGCGTTTATCCGTCATTTTATTCATCCTCGAAGACAGTGCGATAACTTTTGTCGTCGTACCAGTATCGGAGACCGACTGTTGTCTGAATTGGGTTCCCCCCACCTCTGAGCCCACGGAGTTGAATTTCTACTTCTTCATTCCTCGGAATTGAGATGTGAGGAATCTCGACTATTGTCCCGTCTCCGTCCTTCGGGAACGATAGTTTGCCGAGTTCCACGTTGTGGTCCCAACTCCCATCGTTCCCGATATCGACCATCATTTCGGCCCCGTAATTGTTTTCGAGATAGTTCGCCTCCGAATTGAGTAGCAAGTCCGATAGTGTGATCCCCGAATTCCAGTCGTTTTCGACCGTGAAGCTGAGACACTTTCCGGGGTTCTGTTGGTCAAGTTCCCATTTTTGGGAATCATCTATGGAGGTACTATCGTCTTGAACTACATTGCCAGATGATTCAGCAGTTAATGCTTTCCCGCTGTGATCGGCGATGATCCGATACGTGCCGTCGCCGTTGTCTTTGATCTCCCAGTGCTGATTGTTGCCGTTGTTGTACTCCCATTGATGTACGTTTGCGCCATCAGAGCTAGAAACACCTTCGACGTCAAGGGCTTTATCCGTCGTATGAGCCGGCGTTAGCCGATAGATGTCAGTTCCTACTGTAGTTATATTCCATAATTCGTGGTCATTATCGCTAAAGCCGCCATGCTCAACGTTCTCCCCATTACCTGTATTCGAACTTTCAACTTTTAGTACATTATTACTGTCTACATTCGTTATCTTGTATCGTCCTTCTTCAATAGCGTCTGGTGGAATATAATTGCAGGACGGGTCAGTATTCATGCTGCCCGTATCATAAGTCAGCCCGGACACCGTAATATTTCGTGACACGGTTCCGATACCACCCTCGTCGTCAACGACTTTCAACGTCACATTGGTTTCGCCGCTTCCAAGTGATGTGTTGTAGCGTGCCCCCTCATTAGACATATTCACCGGCGGGCTTACAGTCTGATTGTCGAATATCCAGTGGTAGGCGTCGATCGTTCCGTCCGGATCTCGACTGTTAGAGGCGTTGAATTGGATCGGCTGGCCGCTTTGGGGAAATGACCGATTGAGCGTGAACTTGGCGATCGGCGGCCTGTTGAACGGATTCAGCACCCGGCCGGTCGAATGAGGGTTGACTCCTTTTGCGATGCCGATAGAGAGAGTCTGGTCCATCGGGATGACGCCCGAGGTTGTCGATGTCCCGCCCGTCCGCGTCGCGGCGAGCGTGAACGTCGTCGAATCCAGACGATCTATCGAAACATGGACGTTCGAATCATTGTGGACGGGGAACCCGCGGACGAGGTTCTCCCCGCCGCGTGCCACATCAACCTCGAGACACGTATTCGCCGACGAGACCAGGGGGCATTCCCCGGGCGGTTCAAGCGAGACCGAGTACGTATCCGACATCACTGCGGCCGGTTGATCGACGCGTAAGGTCGCCTGCTGGCTATCGCCTCCGAGGCGGGCAGCATCTTCGAGCTGGGTCGCCAGTTCCGTGCCGACGGTCTCGATTTGCTGGCGTGCGCCCGCCTCCTGTTGGTTTTCGAGATACCCGTTAGCGGCCAAAATCAGCCCGAAGATCAACACGGTGGTCATGCCGATCGACAGCGAGTGAGTCACCGGGGTCGAAAGCCCCCGGTCGTCGTGGCGTATCGATCGCCCGCCGTGGGCGGGCATCGGCGGTTCAGGCTCGCTGTGGCGGTTGGTTGAGTTCATGTGTTCCCTCCGTAGACAGTGATATTTCGTTGCTGAGCGTACTGGATGGCGCTCGATCGGTACGTGAGATTCACAGACCCGTTCCAGACGGCCGGCGTGCTACAGGCTGGTGTGGACGTGGTCTGGCAGTCCGGGAACGTGAAACTCCACTGGGGAGGAGTCGACCATACTGTTTCCGTGACGATCGAATACGTCCCGTTGATCCGGTTCCCGTTCTCGATCGAAACAGTATACGGCGATTCGAGATGGTCCTCGATGCCAGTGAACGAACACTGATCGAACGCCCCCTCCCCGTCCACCAGATCGACGAGGACACGCCCACCCGTCGCCGTACAGTTGGCTGTTCCAAGAGTTCCCGTCGAATCGCTGACAGCAACGCTGAGATTGTTGCCGTTGCCGGCCTCCGAACGGTTCATCGAATATTCGAGAAATTCGGTTGTGTCTCCAGTGACCGTGATATTTGCCTGGTCCGCACTCACGTTCCGAAGATCGACGTTCAGGAGATACCAGCCGATATCGGTTTCTTGGCCCGACTGGATGACGTCCCAGTCGTGGTTGTTCGAGTTTGTCGGATCAGTGAAGTTTCGGTTCGTCGTCTGGAGGAGTCGCGTACCGTTCCTGAGTGTCTTCCGGTATGAGACGTTCGCATAGACGGTTCCCGACGTGGCGAACGAGCGGCCAAGCGCCGCGCTGTAGTTCCCAATCGATTGCGTGACGTTCTCGGTAAGGGCATCCACACCCCGGTTGTACTCGGCGTGGTTGACCCGAAGCATGATCGACCGACTCGTCTTGCCGGCTTCGAAGGCAAACCCATCGACGTTGTTCACTTCTGCCGAAACACGTTGCCCGTCCGTATTCTGGGTGAACAACACCGTGTTGACGACCAGCGACAGGACGACAATGACGACAGCCAAGACGACCGCCCCGACTAACAACAGTTGCCCGCGTCGATTTTCGGGGAGCGCTCGCCATCGGCCGGCGCTCGATTCGATCACCATACGATCAATCGCACCTCCAGGACGTTGTACACAGACCCGTCGACGGCGTTGGGTACCGGGTAGTACCCGCTCTTTCCAGGCTGCGGATTCTTGGTAGGATGAGTATCATATTGCCATAGTTCGGCCGTCCCGGCCGAGTCAGCGGTCAGCGTCATGTTGTCATACAGCACGACGCGCTGTGACGCGATGACCGAGCCCGTCGAGGGCGTCCCCTGGGAGGCCATCGTCACCGACCCGGTTCCGTTCGAGGGATCGGGCTGCAAGTACGACACCTCCACGTTGTACAGCCGACCACGGGAGGTGAATGTCTCATTCAATATCTGCCCGAGTTCGCCCGGAATCCGGGTGGTTCCGTAGCCGATGTCGGGGTTCACAGCGCCGCTAAACGTGCGTTGACTCTGTGACCAGTTTCGGACAAGTTCCGAGAGCGGTTCCTCCTCAGCCTGAGACGCGATCAAGAGGGTGTCCTCAGCCTCTTGCTGCAGATCGGTGCGGACTGATGAATCGATCGCGCCTCCGGTCGTTGGCGTGACGACGACGACCTGGACGGCATACAACAACGCCGTGATGACGAGGATCGCGCCGATCAGGCCTTCGAGGGTAAACGCCTGTCCGCGGTCGCTCTCTCGTGACCGCTCCTGTCCGGCCGGTTTGTGGGTAGACCCGGTCATCGTTACCACACCTTGACGATCAATCGGTACGCTGGCTCGGTTGACCCGGGAACGTCGACGGAGACGATCCGACTCGACTTCCCAAATTCGTCACGCGTGACGGGGTCCCCAACCATGGCGACCGGGGCCGACCCGTCGAGATATTCGACGGTAACGTTCAGATGCATCGACGAGCCGACGCCGAACCGATCTTTCAGGTCGGTCGTCGAGAGGCTGAACAGCGCCATTGCGTTGGTTCCGTTCAACGTGTTCGGCTGTGCCGGCATCGAGAGATTCGACACGATGGTCGATGTGACCCGATCAGCGGCTGCCTGTTCATTGGCGCCGACAGACGACTCGAACGGCGTCAACAGTCCCGGAATGAGCGACAGCACGAGGACGAACCCGAGCATGAAGATACTGATTCCGAGGACGAAATCCTGTAACGTCTGTCCGCGGGTATCCATCGGTCGCTGTCTTCCCTGGTCTTGCCCCATGTTACCCCCCCACAGCTATCCACACCACGAGCGAGACGGTCATCAGCGCGACGGCGTATTTCAACCCGGAGATGATCCGGACGTTCCGGATATACCCGGCGATGACGGCCGAGAAGATGGCCTGCAACGAGACGGCGTGGAAGAACAGCATCGACAGCATGTCGTTGCTGGGCATGCTCGAACCGAAGTCCTGGCCGCCCATGGCCTCCCCGCCGGAGCTGGCGGTCTGCTGGGAGAGGCCGGCCATCGTCTCGAAGAACTGGACTTTGAGCATGGCGATGACACCGAGCAGGGTCAGGAACGTCATGATGATGATGACGACCTGCATCCGTGTCCGTGACTTACGATCCCGGTCGATGTCGTCCTGGTTCTCGCTCGCCTGGGCAGCCGTCGAGAGGACGTCTTGAATCTGGTTCGAGGCCTCCTGGGCCTCGCTAATGAGCTTGACCGTCCGACTGAGTCGTGGGACGTGATACTTGTTGTTGAATTCCCGGAGTGCCTGCTTGAGGTTCGTCCCGTAGTTGACCTTCCGGTGCATGATCGAGAACTCGTCGGCCAATCGGCCGGATGAGGTCTGGGCGACGATATTCAGCGATTCAAGCAGGGTCATCCCGGTCTCGTTTGCGCTTGAGAGTTTCCGAAGGTTCTCCGAGAGCTTCCCAATGACCGACCGACGATAGCGGACGTTCCATTCGTGGAAGATCGCCAGCGGAATGAAATTGATATACGCCGGCATATACAGCCAGAAAAACGTCCCCTGGAGCGGATTAGACTGCATTCCCGCCAGGGAGGTGGGTGCCCAGCCAATCACGACGGTGAACACGAGCGCAACCAGCGTTATGGGAATCGTCACCGCCAGCACGTATGGCGGGTTGTCGCGCAGGAAAATGTGGGGCGCTCGCAGTATCTCGATTACCTGATGGGTCCCCTCCCGGCTGTTGATCCGATCGAAAATGCTGTAACTTCCGGTGTACTGCTCGATCAGGCCGAGACTGAAGAGGTTGGTCTCACCTTCGATCTGGGCGCGCTTTTTCGGGTCGTCCGGGAGCAAGAAGCCGTTGCTGCTTTCGTCCGAGGTAACCGTCGAGACGAGTACGAGGAACGCGACGTTGATCATCGGGATCAACCCGTAGACAGTGATGTACATGAGATCGGTACTCGCGTTGCCCATCATGCTCATGACGACGAGGATGATGATCAACAAAAGCGGGAACAAAGACAGCGTCATGTACATCTCCCCGAACAGTTCGAGGGTTTCGAGCATGCGCTGTTGTTCCTGTTTGCTCGTGCGCATGTACTTGTTCTTCTGATCTTCGAGGAACGACGTCATGTCCCCGCCGGAGTCGACGATCGAGAGCATGTCCGTCAGGAACTGACTCAGCTCGTCGCTCGGCGTCTGGATCGCTTGATTGCGAATCGCCGTCCGGTAGTCCGTGTCGAAGTAGGTCGTCTCCAGGACGATACTCTGGAACTCCTTTGCGACCTCGCCGTAGGTGTCGTCGGCCGCCGCGATCGCTTCAAGGATATCGAGTTGGTTGAGCCCGCCGACCGACAACGCGTACATGAACGAGACCGCATCGGAAAGCATGACGTTGATCTCACGCTCGCGAGCACTCGCCCGGAAGTAGGGAATCGAAACGAGCGAACCGAACCCGACCGCAAACCCGATCGTCCCGAAAAACAGTCCCGAGACGATCATCAGGAACGGAAGCTTGAGTGCCTGGACTATCGGGAGAATACCCTCGGGGAGTCCAAGCCCAAGAAACGACGGCATTTCGCCGGCAAATAGCGTCGCCACGAGGAGATAGCCAAGCAGCATGCCGACGAGCCACAGTGATGTTCCCGCGATCGTGCCCACGGCCAGGGCCCGTGAAAGGAACATCTCGACGTTATCTGCCATGCGCGCTTCCGCCAGTTTCGTCTCGACGTTGGCGACGAAGTCACCGTCCTCGTCGAACAGGCGGCCAAAGAGGGGGTAAAACATGTCGCCAAGGCCCCCGGACTCACCGATGGGTGACCCCCCGCGTCGCGTCTCGAGGCTCATTCCTCTTCGACCCCGTCGGAGCCTGCCTTGGGCACGAACCGGCCGAAGTCGACGTCATCGTCATCGTCCTTGGCGCTCCCGTCGTCACTTTCGACATCGGTCAGTGCGCTCACGATGTCCGTCCGGGCCTGCTCCTTGTAGCGGTCGAACAGCGGCGTGGCGTTTTCGAGGACATCCTCGGCCTCCGTCAATAGCTCGTCCGGCGGATCCGGTCGCGGAACCATCTCCTCTTTGGCCGGGTCGACCGTGATCTGGACGGATTCCATTTCCCGGAGGTCCTCCAGGCTGTGATCGAGTTGATCGTTGGCGATCAGCGTCATGATCGTCTTTGGATCGTTGATGAACGCCTGCAGCGTCGCGGCCACCTCGGTGTAGGTGTTCAGGCCCTGCTCGATGAGATACGCGAGGACGACCTTCCGCATGAACAGTTCCTCGTCGAGGGTGTCCTGGTCCCACCCGCGGTCGAACTTGATCTCCTCTAAGGTGCTCGAAGAGCCCATCTGGAGGAACTCGTCGGACTCGGCCTGCCACTGGTAGACGTCCCTGACGTTGATCTCGTCGTTTTCCGGGGAGTACTCGTTGATCTCGGTCAACGTCTTGTTCCGGCGGACCTTCCGACCCTGCACCCGGGTCTGGGTCTGGATCGAAACGAGATCCAGCGCCGTAAACAGCGTCTTCGAGACGTTGATCGGGTCGGTCGTGAACCGTTTGATGACCTCGCCGACCGTGTCGGCGTGGAACGTCGAGTAGCCGGTGTGACCGGTCGACATGACCTGGAAGAGGTCACGCCCTTCCTCGCCACGGACCTCGCCCATGACGATGTAGTCCGGGCGCTGGCGGAGCGCGGCCTCCAGCAGGTCGAACTCGTCGATGTCCCCTTGCTCATCCTCGCCGAAGGAAGGCCGGGTCACCGAGGCGACCCAGTTGCGCTGGGGGAGTTCGACCTCGCGGGTGTCCTCGATCGAGACGATCTTGGCGTTGCTGGGGATGAAAAGCGAGATAGCGTTCAGCGAGGTCGTCTTCCCCGACGCCGTGCCGCCCGCGAAGATCATCGACTTGTTGTTCTCGATGGCAAGCCAGAGAAACGCCATCTCGTCCAGGGAGAACGTGTTCCAGTTGATGAGGTCGACCGGCGTGAACGGAACGTCCTTGAACTGACGGATCGTGTAGTTGGTCCCGTGATCGGAGACCTCCCGTCCCAAGGTGAGCTGGGCACGCGAGCCGTCGGGCAGCGTCGCGTCGACCTGCGGCTGGCGCTTTGAAATACCTTTCCCTGATCGCTGTGCGAGTTTCACCACGAAGTCGTCGAGGTCGCTCTCGCCGTGCTCGACGTTGGTGATGATCTGCTCGTAGTCGGTGTGGTAGGCGAACACCCGGGAGTTGTACCCGTCACACGAGATGTCCTCGACGTTGATGTCGTGTTTGATCGGGTCGATCTTGCTGTAACCGATGTAATCACGCTTGAGCAAGTATAGCAGCTTCTCGACCTGGTATTCCGAGAGGGTGTCGGGGTCCTCTTCGAGGATCGCCGGTTCCGGTCGCGCCGCAATCCCGTCGAGCCCATCCGATTCCTCGGCTGGTTCGATTGCCTGTGTCTCGGTATCCATTCCCACGAGCTGTTTGAGCCAGTCTGTCGATCCCGTTCCCGACTCGATATTGTCGTCGTACACGTCGTAGCGCTGCAGTAAATCCTGGGCCTCGCGTTCGATGACGGCGGCGCGATCGGCGTCCTCGTCTTCGACCCCGACGCCCTCTTCGGCGTACTTGATCGCCGTCTTGAGTTTGTTCCCGAGGAACTCCTTTAATTCGCGCTCGATGTCGTTGAGCGCCGGTTCGACGACGTAGTACTTGCGTTCGTTCTCCTTTTTCGAGTGAAAGAGGACGACACAGGCGTAGGGCTTGTTGACCCAGTAGCGCTCGACTTCCTCGAAGTGACGCTTCTTTTCCATCGGGACGGCCCGTTCGAGGTCGTAGCGATTGACGACCGTCGTGTTCCCCTCGACCGTCGAGAAGAACGCGTCCTCGTCTAACTCCTCGTTGACGTCGACGGTTCGCTCCTCGACGAGGTCTTTCAATTCACTCGCGCGGTTCTGGCCATGACTCAGGCGTCCCACCGTCTCGTCGGGATCAAACCCGAGGTGTTGGCTTTTGTCGAAGGGGATTTTCTCCCCGTCCGTCCGTGGGTGGGACCCGTCGGCGTCGTAATAGTACTCCTGTTTGAAATGTTCCCAGAGATACGTCCCCTTGACGACCGGGGTGGTCTCGGGATCGAGGAACGCCTGCCAGTGGGTATTCAGGGTTCTGGCGTCACTCGCCCGCGCCGTGAGAAGGTCGGCAGTCCGGTGTGGGTCGAATCCGAGGTACTCGCTCCGGTCGAACGCACCGCCGTCGTGGAACTCACGCCGAAAATCCACCCAATCATAGGCGTCTTCGTCGTCAGTTTGGTCGTCGTCGCTGTCCCCAAGCAGCGAGGTGGCACGAGAGCGAAGCTTATCGCCCCCACCATCTTTGTCATCAATTGCCATTGCCCTATGTTCTCTCACTCATACGAAAAAAGCTTACGTAAGACGGATGTCACGTCCGCGTCAGACAGGCCGTATTTTCGGGTCGTCGATTAGTACCACCTAAAAGATCAGTCAGGAAATGAACGTCTCAAAGCGGGCCAACGCCTCTTTTAGATCGCCTAACCCCGTCGCGTAGGACACCCGGAGGTGGCCCTCGCCACCCTCGCCGAAGACGTTCCCCGGGACGACCGCGACACCTTCTTCCTCGAGGAGCGCTTCGGCAAAGGCCTCGCTATCGTCCCACGGTGACTCCGGGAAGGCATAGAAGGCCCCGCTCACGGGGAAGCAATCGACACCCATCTCCTCGAACCGGGAGAGGACGAACCGGCGTCGCCGGTTGTACTGGTTGCGCATCTCGACGACGTCGTCCTCGCAGCGTTCCAGCGCCTCGATGGCCGCATACTGGGGCGTGGTCGGTGCCGACAGCATCGTGTACTGGTGGATCCGGTTCATCGCGGCGATCACGTCCGGCGGCCCCATCGCGTACCCCAGCCGAAGGCCCGTCATCGCGTAGGCCTTCGAGAAGCCGTTGAAGACGATGGTCCGCTCGCGCATGCCGGGTAACGTCGCGACCGAGGTGTGCTCGTGTTCGTAGCTCAACTGGGCGTAGACCTCGTCGCTCAGGACCGTGAGATCGTGCTCGCGCGCGAATTCGGCGACCGGTTGGAGTTCCGCCCGGGTCATCGTCGCCCCGGTGGGATTGTTCGGGTAGTTCATGACGAGCACGTCGGCCGCGGCCGCCCCACTCGCTTCGAGGACATCCCACGTCAGTTTGAAATCGTCCTCCCGGCGGGTGACCACGTCGAGCGGGTCGCCGCCGGCGAAGATCGCGCCCGGGACGTAGGAGATATACGCCGGCTGGGCCACGGCGACGGTGTCACCGGGATCGACGATCGCCCGCAGGGCCAGGTCGACGGCCTCGCTGACGCCCGTCGTCACCAGGATCTCGTCGTCGGGATCGTACGCGAGGGCGAAGTGGTCGTCGACGTGGCCGGCGATCGCCTCACGGAGTTCGAGTTTACCCCTGTTTGCCGTGTAGGAGGTCTTGCCCTGTTCCAGGGAGGCGATGGCCGCTTCCCGGGCGCTCCAGGGGGCCGAGAAGTCCGGTTCGCCCACACCCAGGGAAATGATGTCGTCCTTCTGCTCGGCGAGTTCGAAGAAGCGTCGGATACCCGACGGTGGAATCGTCCGGGCGCGCTCGGATAGCTCGATGGTCATGGTGAGATCGAGAGACGGTCGTCCTCGTCGCCGTCCCCGAATTCGATGCCGCTCTCCTTGTAGGAGTCCATCACGTAGTGGGTGACAGTCTGGGTAATCTCGGGGATCGGCGCGACCTTCTCGCTGATGAACCACGACACCTCGCTCATCGAGTCGCCCTCGACCTCCATGAGGAAGTCGTAGTCGCCGCTCATGAGCCGCAGCGTCGTCACTTCCGGGAACTTGGCGATCCGATCGGCGATGTCGCCGTAGCTGGTCTCCCGGTCTAAGGTGACGTTGAGTTCGACCGTCGCACGGACGCGCTCGCGGTCGAGACCGTTCCAGTCGACGACGGCCTGGTAGCCCCGGAGTGCGCCGGCCGCTTCGAGATCCGCGATCGTCTCCTCGACGGCGTCTTCGTCCATGTCCGCCATCCGCGCCAGCTCGGTCGTCGAGTAGCGGGCGTTCTCTCGGAGTAACTCCAGGAGTTCGTCGCGACTGTCCATACACGGGATCCGGCGAGGATGGCCAATAAGGTTTGCTGTCTCATACGGGCCCGCGCGGCGACCGGAGACCGTCGGTTTAAGGTGCCGACTGCCCTACCCGTCGAGCATGCAGCAGGCTAATCACTCGCCCTCCGGCTGGGAGTTCGTCGCGACCAGGGAGGCCGCCGCGTCGCTTATCCGTGCCACAGTCGAGCTCGATCCGGACGAACACGTCACCCGCTCGGAGCTCGCGACGGCGGCCGACGTCCCGATGAAGCGACTATACCTCGAAGACACGGTCTCCGAGCTCGTCGACCTCGGCGTCCTCGAAGCCGTCGACTCCGAGTCCGAGCCCGTCTATACGGTCAACGAGGGGAGCGAGGTCCTCGAAGCCGCGGCCCGCTTCGAGGAGATGGCGACCGAACGGCTCGTCGGGGACTGACGTTGCTCGCCGGTGGCTCCACGTTTTTGTATGCCGGGCCAGTAACTGTCATCGACTCATGACTGCACTCGACTCCGAACGCGAGGCCATCGAACGCGGCGAGGTTGCCCCGGACTTCGAACTCCCCGGAACCGACGGCGAGACCCACGCCCTCGCGGACTTCACCGACCACGAGGCCGTGCTGGTGGTGTTCACCTGCAATCACTGCCCGTACGCCAAAGCGAAGTTCGACCCGCTGAACGAACTGGCGGCCGAATACGACGACCTCGCAGTCGTCGGCATCAATGCCAACGATAGCGACGAGTATCCCGAGGACTCCTTCGAGAAGATGGTCGAACTCGTCGAGGACGGCACGATCGCCTACGACGCCTACCTCCGTGACGAATCCCAAGATGTCGCCCGCGCGTATGGCGCAGTCTGTACGCCCGACCCATTCCTGCTGGAAAACGACGGCGGCGAGTTCCGGCTGGCCTACCACGGCCGGATCGACGACGCGATGAGTCCCGACGCGGAACCGACGACCTTCGAGATGCGAACCGTCGTCGAGGATCTGCTCGCCGGCCGGGAACTCACCGACGAGTTCCGGCCCTCACGTGGCTGTAACATCAAGTGGACGGACGGCAGCGTCCGGCCCGAGTGAGCGTCCCCGACCGCGGAAGGTGCCCGACTCCAGACGACGGTCGCCGCCCCGCAGGGCAACGGTTTTCCCGCTGCCCTGTGAGTCACGGTGTGTGACGCGACGACTTCCGTACGCGCTCGTTTTCCTTGCGGTCGCCAGCGCGAGTTCCGCTCTCGCCGTCGGTCGGATCGGCGTGCCGTGGTTTGACCCGGCCGGGGAAGCCCTGTTCGTCGAGGCGCTGACGATCGTCACGATCCTCTCGGCTGCCTTCGGCGGGTACTGGCTCGTCCTGGCGTATCTCTCGGGCCACGCTGTGGACAAGCGCCGCCGACACGACGCCCGGAACGTGCTTCGGCTCACCTTCGGGATCGTCGCGACCGTCGCGACGCTGGGCGCGCTGACCGACCAGTGGGTCGGCATGCTCGTCTCGCTGGGCGTCGTCGGCTTCGCGGTCACCTTCGCCCTTCAACAGCCCCTGTTCTCGCTGATCGGCTGGTTCTACATCCTGGTCAACCGCCCCTACCAGGTCGGCGACCGGATCGCCATCGAGGACACCCGTGGGGATGTCGTCTCGATCGGCTTTTTCGTCACTGAAGTCTGGGAGATCGACGGCGACCTCGTGTCCACGAACCAGCCCTCGGGCCGGATCATCACCGTCCCGAACAGCGTCGTCCTCTCGAGTCACGTCGTCAACTTCTACGGCGAGGGGGTTCCCTACGTCTGGAATGAACTGTCCATCCAGGTGGCCTACGAGACCGATCTCGACTTCGCGACCGAGGTGATGATCGCGGTCGCGGACGAACACCTCGGCGAGGAGATGGCCAACGAGATCACGAACTACCGCGATCGCCTCGCCGAGACCCCGGTCGAACTTGACGTGACCGAGGAGCCGACGGTCAACGTTCGACAGGCGGAGTCCTGGGTGGAGTTGCGCCTGCGATATCTCGTCCACCCGCGCCGGGGAACCCGTGCCCGGAACGCGATGTACGAGACGATTTTGGAGCGGTTCAACGACAACCCAGATCGCGTGGCGTTCCCGGTCAGCCGGAGTCGGTAACCCCGGACATTCGTGATCGCTCTCGAATGACCGACGCCATTTTGGTATGCGTGGCCCCAAAGAGACGTATGCCAACCGTCCCTGCGTGGATCGAGGACTACGCGACAGTCGTCGGCCCGGAGCCCGATGACGTTATCGAGGAAATGGACGAATACGCGGTAAAGAAGGGGTTCCCGACAGTCGGGCCCGCGGTCGGCGGCTGGCTCGAACAGCTCGCTCGCATGGTCGGTGCCGAGTCCGTCTTCGAATTCGGCTCGGGCTATGGGTACTCAGCCTACTGGCTCGCCCGTGGACTCCCGGCAACTGGCGAGGTTGTCCTCACGGAGATCGACAAAGACGAACTCGACCTGGCAAGGGAGTACCTCTCCCGGGGCGACTTCGAGACCACGATCCACTACGAACACGGCGACGCTATCGACATCGTCGGGGAGTACGACGGCCCCTTCGACGTGGTGTTGATCGACAACGAGAAGACCCGATACCGGGACGCGTTCGAGGCCGTTCGCGAGAAAGTTGCCCCCGGTGGGATCGTCGTCGCCGACAACGCGATCGCCGGCGGCGGGATCGACGCCGACGGGGTCCGCGAACTGTTGACTGGCGAGCGCGAGGCGGCCAACGAGACGACCGAGGGGATCGCCTCGTTCGTTCGGGCAATACACGGTGACCCTCGGTTCGCTGGGTCGCTGTTGCCAGTCGGCGAAGGGGTCGTCGTCGCCACTCGGGTCGAGTGACCCGTCCGATCACGGTGTCGTTCTCGTCGCTGAGAACGACGGGTGCACCACTTATTAGGCAGGACGGGGAAGGGGAGGGTAACGTTCAATTTACCCATGAGTTTGATGATCGACATCCGGAAGCTCGCGTTGTTCAACAAGATGGCCAAGGAGGGCGGCAACACGGTTGCCGACCACCTCTCGACGATGACGGGGATGGAGACCGAGATGGAGATCACCAAGATCAACTTCATCGACGTCCCGGACATCAAGACTCACGTCGGCGACGACAAACAGATCGGGATCAGCATCGAACTCGCGGAACCGCCCCACGGTCACATCCTCTTTCTGTTGAACGCGGCGAGTGCGAAGGATCTCGCTCGCGGGATGATCGGTGACATGGGTGGGAGCGACCCGGATCAGGACGGATTCACCGAGATGGAACGGTCGGCGATCCAGGAGATTGGCAACATCATGACCTCCGGGTTCATCGACGGGTGGGCGAACGTCTTAGAGACCACCATCGACATCTCGACGCCGACGTTCACCTACGGCCCGGGCAGCGGAATGGTCGACGAACTCGTGGGCGAACGTGACTCCGACATGGCGCTGATGTTCGACTCCCGGGTCCAGGCACTGGACTCCGACATCGACGTGAAGGTCTACACCTTCCCACAGCTCGACGAGCTCGTCGAGTTGATGCAGGAAATCGAGGTTTGAGTTCGGGCCATCGCTGCCCCCGCCGTTGTGTCGGCAGGAACATAAGCGCGAAAGCCAGTCGCTTCTCCGGCGTCGATTCGATCTCAGGCCGTGATCGGGGACCGTGGGTCGGCGATGCGGTCAGCCGCAATGCCCTTTCGACGGAGCTGTGCCGGGGTAACCGCCGACAGACATGGGATCACGAGATCAACGGAGAGTTCCTCGGCAGCGGCAGCGATCTCGGTGGCCGGATTACCACGCCGACAGTGTTTCTCGACGGTGACACCCTGGCGCTTGCCTTCCTCTACGAGCGAGCACAGATGGTCACGTCCCGTATCTTCAAAGCACTCGATCAGGACCTCGACACTGCTCAGGGCTGGCTCCCCGTATCGCTGGGTGTCGACCACGTACAGCGCGTGAACCGCTGCATCCTCGCGGCTAGCCAGGTCGAACGCGCGCTTGACTCGCCCGCGCGTCCGGTCAGTGCCATCCGTCGGAATGAGTATCTGTGTTCCCATACTCCACTCACTGTACTCGACTTTCGTAACCAGTGACCATATACCTTACGATTAATAATTAGGAATTCTGGCTGCCAGCAAGTGTCGAATCATCAAATAGACCATCCACGTGTATGGGTCACTGCCAATTAGACTGTGGCCAGTCGAATCGTCACCGTCGTTCCGTCGTCGGTGTCGAACGAAAGCGTCCCGTCATAGGCGTCGACGGTCGACCGGATGACCCATAGACCGACACCGGTACCGTGTTCGAGTTGCGTGATCTCTGATTCGTCGGCGATCGAAGTCAGTTCGTGGGTTGGGATGCCCGGCCCGCTATCCGCGACACGAATCTCGACATCCCCATTGCGGTGGGACGCCATCACGGTCACGGCACCACCACCGTGAACGACGGCGTTTTCGATCGTTTCCCGGAGCGCGTCGGCAAGTTTCTCGTCAGCGCGGACGGACACCCCCTCGGGTACATCCGTCTCAATATTCGCCTCGGGATACTCGTCGCCAAGGTCATCGACGACCGAGGAGACGGTTTCACTCACGTCGACGGCACGTTCGTCGGCCGGATCGTGATCGATCGCGGCCTGGAACTGCCCCAGTTTCTCGTTCATCGACGCCAGTGACGTCGCCTTGGTGGCGATGGCATCGGCCATGCCACCGAGCCGGTCATCGTCGAGTTCGGCGGCCAGCACTTCGGAGTTACCCAGCAGGACCTGGGCGTCGTTACGGAGGTTGTGTCGAACGATCCGGTTGAGGACGGCGAGTTTCTGCCGTTCGCGTGCGAGTTCACCGACCCTGATACGGCGGACATCGTTGACGCCGATGAGGACGTGGGCAACGGCGCTGACACCCAGGACGTCGGCGACGACCGCGGGTGGCAGCGACACTGATGGGCTCGCGGTGACCAAGGCGAGGACGAGGCCAAGAACCACCACGCCGAGGGCGTTCCAGCCAGCCACGCGGAGCACGTGATCGGTCCGGAGCGCGTCGAGAACGACCAGCGCCGCGCCGGCCGCGACCAGCGTGAGGCCAACGACGATCCCGAGACCCGCCAGGGCGAGATCGTACAGCGAAGCGAATCCGTTCCAAACGGCCGACAGCGCGATCGCGAAGACGACGACGCCGGTCGCACTGACCGACGCGCCACTCCCGAGACGGATGAGATCCATACAGTTCGTTGCAACGACGGCTGGATAACTGTGGCGACGCTACGTATCGCCACGATAGCGCCGAAGGGCTTCGGGCGCACGGGTCGGAACACTCTTTTCGCTGTGTCACGCTGTCCCATTCGATGGCAGCAATCCGGTACGGCATCGTCGGCTGTGGCGGGATCGGGGAGACACACGCCGAGGCTGTCAGGGCGACCGAAGGTGTGAGACTCCTCGCGTGTGCAAACCGATCCGCCGCGGGTGCTCGCGAGTTTGCCGACGCCTATGACCTCGACGCCTGGTATACCGACGTCACCGCGATGATCGAACGGCACAACGTCGACGCCGTCAGCGTCTGCACCCCGAGCGGCACACACGCGCCCGTTACGATCGAAGCAGCCCACGCCGGTGCGGACGTTCTCTGTGAGAAACCCCTGGACGTCTACGCCGACCGGATGGACCGGATGCTCACTGCCTGCGAAGACGCCGGCGTGACATTGGCGGGGGTCTTCCAGGAGCGGTTTCAACCGGCGACCCGACGGGCCAAAGAGGCGATCGAAGCCGGCGAACTCGGCGAACCGGTGCTCGGCGACGGCCAGGTCAAGTGGTTTCGGCCCCAGGCGTACTACGACGGGGCAGACTGGAAGGGGACCCGCGAGCTGGACGGGGGCGTCCTCCTGAGCCAGGCGATCCACACGATCGACCGGTTGCAGTGGCTGATGGGCGGCATCGAATCAGTCCGGGCCGTGACCGACATCCACGACCGGGAGCTGGCTGGCGGGTGTGAGACAACTGCCGGAGTGGCCGTCCGTTTCGAAAACGGCGCGCTTGGGACCGTGTCCGCGACGACCGCGACCAAAGGCGGGGACGATCGGATCGAAATCAACGGCACTGACGGCTCGATCACACTCGCCGGCGGCGCGATCGACTCCTTTGAGGTCGGGACCGGCGAACGGACCCAGTACGGTGCGGAGACCGACGAGGTCGACGTCCACGTCGAACCACTCGAATGGGGCGAGGGGCATGCACGCGTCGTCGAGGACTTCGTCGACGCGCTTCGCGAGGGACGGGAACCGGCAGTTCCGGGCACGGAAGCCAGACGGGCGGTCGACGGGATTCTGGCCGCCCATGCTGCCGACAAACGTGACGAGTCAGTCGCTGTCGAGGCCGTCCGTGCGGGCCGGATTCCGGAGGTCAACGCGACCGACCGCAGCAGGTAAACGGGAGATCCGGACGGCACCGAAAGAAGGTCCCGTGAACGTGTCAGATTCGGTTGTTATGTACGAGTTGACCCGAACGGGACCGGACGACGCCATCGCCGGAAGTGCCCGGCGCTGGATACGCTTCGTGTGTTCACCAGGATTTCGAGATTCGTTCGTGGGTAATATCACAATTATTCCAGAATTGACACAACAGAAACCCTTTTGTTCGATCCACCCCTGGCACGAGTACGGCACCTACTGGGGCCGATGATTTACCAATGACAGACACCGAACTCATCTGGCGGATCGCGGGCGGTTCCGGCGACGGGATTGCCTCGACGAGCCAGAACTTCGCCAAAGCCCTGATGCGAGCGGGGCTCAACATTTTCACGCATCGACACTATCCCTCGCGGATTCGAGGTGGGCACACGTATGTCGAAGTACGGGCAAAAGACGAAGAGGTAACCTCCCGTGGCGACGGCTATAATTTCTTGCTGTCGCTCGGTGACAGTTTCGCCCGGAACCCAGCGGAGGACGCCTACTACGGCAACGAGGAACGCAAACCCCTCGCCGAGAACCTCGACGAACTTCGAGACGGCGGCGTCATCGTCTACGACACCGGACTCTTCGACGAGGACGAAGTGGCCGAGTTGAACCTCGAGGAACGGGCCGAAGAAAACAACTGGCACGTGTATCCGGTCAATCTCCGTGAGATCGCCCGGGAACACGGCCGTGACGTCATGCGGAACACGGCCGGCGTCGGTATCACCGCCGCCCTGCTGGGGATGGACGTCTCCTACTTCGAGGAGCTCATCACCCAGAACATGTCCGGTGACATTCAGGAGGACAACCTGAACGTGCTGGCCGACGCCTACGAACAGGCCCAGGAGTTCGAGTTCACCCACGATCTCGAAGTCCCGACGGGCGAGAACGAGCAGGAACTGGCGCTGATGAACGGCTCGCAGTCGATCGCCTACGGCGCGATCGACGAGGGCTGTCGGTTCATCGCCGGCTACCCCATGACGCCCTGGACCGAAGTGTTCACGATCATGTCCCAGCACATGGGTAAGTTCGGGGGCGTCTCCGAACAGGTCGAAGACGAGATCGCCGCGGCGGCGATGGCGCTGGGCGCGAGTCACGCCGGCGTCAAGGCAATGTCCGGCTCGTCGGGCGGCGGGTTCGCGCTGATGTCCGAACCGCTGGGCCTGGCCGAGATGACCGAGACCCCGATCGTGCTCCTGGAGGCGATGCGGGCCGGCCCGTCGACGGGGATGCCCACCAAACCCGAGCAGGGCGACCTCGAACACGTCCTGTATACGAGCCAAGGCGACTCCGCCCGGGTCGTCTTCGCGCCGGCAGGCGTCAAGGAGGCCTACGAACAGACCCGGACGGCCTTCGAGATCGCCTACGACTACCAGATCCCGGCGATCGTCGTCTACGACCAGAAGATCGAGGGCGAACTCCGGTCGGTTCCCGTCGACTTCTTCGACCGGGAGACCAACCCGGACCTCGGGAAGGTCCTCTCCGAGGCGGAGATCAAGGAGGCGGCCCACCACGAGTCGGGCGCGTTCCAGCGCTTCGACCCGGACGCCGAGGACGGCGTCAGCCCGCGGACGGTCCCCGGCCAGAAGGGCGGACGCCACCTCACGTCGGGTAACGAAACCAACGACTACGGCCATATCGACGAGGACCCGGACAACCGGGTCGCCCACATGTCCCGTCGGCTCGAGAAACTCGACACCATCCGCGAGGATCTCGACGAGGGCGAGACCAACCAGGCGTATCGCGGCCCCGAGGACGCCCGTTACGGGATCGTCACCTGGGGCAGCCAGCAGGGCACGGTCTTCGAGGCGGTCGACCGCCTCAACGACGAGGGCCACTCGGTGAAGGCCATCGGCGTCAGCGACCTCATGCCCTACCCCGAGGCGGAGATGACCGAATTCTTAGAGAGCGTCGAGGAGGCGATCGTCGTCGAGATGAACGCCAGCGGGCAGTTCAAGGGGCTGACCCAGAAGGAACTCGGTCGCTTCGGCGACAAACTGTCGAGTCTCCTGAAGTACAACGGCAATCCGTTCGAACCGGCCGAGATCGTCGAGGGCTTCGAAGCCAGCATCGACGAGGAGACCGACATCCCCGGCAATTCGACAACGTTCGTCCCAGCGGCAGGTGACTAATCATGAGTGCATTCAGCGCAATCGGCGAGGATCGCGAGATAGACAGCGAGGAGTACACCCCCGGCATCGAGCCGCAGGCCACCTGGTGTCCCGGCTGTGGGGACTTCAGCGTCCTCAAGGCGCTCAAGCAGGCGATGCCCGAAGTCGGCCGCACGCCCGAGGAAGTCCTGACTGTCACCGGGATCGGCTGTTCGAGCAAGCTCAATTCGTACTTCGACTCCTACGGATTCCACTCGATTCACGGCCGGTCGCTCCCGATCGCCCGGGCCGCCAAACTCGCCAACCCCGACCTCGAAGTGATCGCGGCGGGCGGCGACGGCGACGGCTACGGCATCGGTGGCAACCACTTCATGCACACCGCCCGGGAGAACCACGACATGACCTACATCGTGTTCAACAACGAGATCTTCGGGCTGACGAAGGGCCAGACCTCCCCGACCAGCCCCAAGGGTCACAAGTCAAAGACCCAGCCCCACGGCAGCGCCAAGTCCCCGATCCGGCCGCTGAGTCTGGCGCTGACCTCCGGGGCCTCGTACATCGCCCGGACGGCCGCGGTCAACCCCAACCAGGCGAAAGAGATTCTCACCGAAGCGATCGAACACGACGGGTTCGCCCACGTTGATTTCCTCACGCAGTGTCCGACCTGGAACAAGGACGCAAAGCAGTACGTCCCCTACACTGACGTTCAGGACTCCGAGGACTACGACTTCGACATCACCGACCGCCGGGAAGCCGGCGAGATGATGCACGAAGTCGAGGACAAACTCTACGAGGGCGAGATCCTCACCGGTCGGTTCTACGTCGAGGAGGACCGTCCGTCCTACACCGAGGAGAAGCAAGCGATCGGCGAGATGCCCGAGGAGCCACTGGCCGAGAAGTACTTCGACGAGGACGCCGAGTGGGATCGGAGCTACGATCTCCTCGAACGCCACACGTAACGCCACTCGCTGCCGTCGACCGACCGGCCCCCCGTCCGAAGCCGGATACTTCTTTCACGTTCGGAAGATATTTTTCGACGTAACGGAAAGGAACGTTCATGAGCGCCGAAGCGACGGAGGAGCGGATCCTCGATGTCCTCGAGGAGGACGCCCAGGCCTCCTACGCCGAGATCGCCGACCAGGTAGGTGTATCGAAACCGACTGTCCGGAAATATATCCAGCGACTCGAAGAGGAAGGCGTCATCGTCGGATACTCCGCGGACATCGATCCCAAGAAACTCCCCGGCGAGACGATCGCCATCGTCGGCGTCGACGTCGAGAGCGAGGCGTACGTCGATGTCTCGCGAGCGCTGAAGGACGTGAACGCGATCGAAGCGCTGTACACCTCAAGCGGCGATCACACCCTGATGGCCGAGATGCGTGCCCCGGACGGCGACACACTCGGTGACGTCATCAACGACGAGATCGGCTCCCTCGACGGCGTCGCTGCCGTCCACCCATCCTTCCTCCAGGAGCGCCTGAAGTAAAGAGTCAGGCCGACATACGCGGAGTCGGACGCTTTGTCTGGCGATGATTGCTCGATAGGGGGGAATGTCGCCTCTTTGCGCACGTTCACGTTGGCCAGCGTACACGTCACGTGCGTGGTTCAACATGAACGAACATGATAGTACTGAGCTAGAAGCCCGGCTCCCGGACCAGGAGTACTACCGGCCGCCTCCGGAGTTCGTCGGACAGGCCAATGTCACCGATCACGCTGTCTACGACCGCTTCGAGGAGTTTCCCGACGGGTTCAACGAGTACGCCGAACTGCTGACCTGGGACGACCGCTGGGACGAGGTGTTCGACGGCAGCGATCCACCCTTCTTCGAGTGGTTCGTCGGCGGCTCGCTGAACGCCTCGGTCAACTGTGTGGACCGACACCTCGCGGAGCGAAAGAACCAGGCTGCACTCATTTGGGAGGGGGAGAGTGGCGAGCAACGCACCATCACGTATCAGGACCTCTTTCGGCAAGTGAACGAGATGGCGGCCGTCCTGAAGGAGGTCGGCGTCGAGGAAGGCGACGTAGTCACGCTCCATCTCCCGATGGTGCCGGCGCTCCCGATCACTATGCTCGCCTGCGCCCGGATCGGTGCCGTCCACTCCGTCGTGTTCGCGGGCTTCTCGGCGAACGCGCTTGCCGATCGCCTCGGAGACGCCGACAGCGACGTTCTGGTTTCTATCGACGGCTACTACCGGCGTGGCGAGTGGCTCGATCACAAGGCGAAGGCCGACGACGCGATCGACGCCGAGGAAACCAGCGTCGAGACGGCACTGCTGTGGTCGCGTCACGACGAACTTCACGGGGACGTCGAACTCACTGGCGAGGATCCGTACGTCCTCGTTGATGACGTCCTCGCCGAGAAGCGCGGCGCCCGCGTCGAACCCGTTTCCCGCGACGCCGAGGATCCGCTGTTTTTGATGTACACGTCAGGCACGACGGGCAAACCCAAGGGCTGTCAACACCGCACCGGTGGCTACCTGGCGTACGCCGCCGGGACCGCGAAGTACGTCCTGGACGTCAAACCGACGGACACCTACTGGTGTGGGGCGGACATCGGCTGGATCACCGGCCATTCGTACATCGTCTATGGCCCGCTCGCCCTTGGCTCGACCACCGTCATGTACGAGGGGACGCCGGACTACCCGGACCGGTCGCGGCTCTGGGAGATCGCCGAGCGCTACGATGTCGACATCTTCCACACCTCGCCGACGGCGATCCGGCAGTTCATGAAGTGGGGCGAAGAGCACCTCGCGGGCCATGACTTCGACTTCCGGCACCTGACGACCGTCGGCGAACCGATCCAGCCCGAGGCCTGGCAGTGGTACTACGACCATGTGGGCGAGGAGGATGCGGTCATCGTCGACACGTGGTGGCAGACCGAGACCGGCGGCCACCTCATCACCAACCTCCCCGCACTCGACGACATGAAGCCCGGCAGCGCCGGCCGACCCTGCCCCGGCATCGAACCCGCGCTCTACGAGGACGACGGCACACGGATCGAGCCGGCCAGCGGCCGGGCCGGCAACCTCGTGATCGAGCGCCCCTGGCCGGGGATGCTCCAGACGGTCTATGGCGACGACGACCGCTTCATCGACGAGTACTGGCGGCGGTTTTCCGAGACCGACAGCGACGACTGGCGCGACTGGGTGTACAAGACCGGCGACGGGGCCGTCCACGGCCAGGACGGTTACTATCGCGTCCTCGGTCGGCTTGACGACGTCATGAACGTCTCGGGCCACCGTCTCGGGACGATGGAACTGGAAAGCGCCGTCGCCGAGGTCGAGGCGATCGCCGAGGCCGCTGTCGTCGCCCGCGAGGATACTGAACGTGGTCACGTCCCCGATGTGTACGTGGTACTCAGAGACGGCGTCGAGGCCAGCGAGGCCGTCCGCCAACAGGTCATCGCGTCCGTCGAGGACGAGATCGGCGCGTTCGCCCGACCGGATCGCGTGCTGTTCGTCTCGGATCTACCCAAGACCCGCTCCGGGAAGATCATGCGTCGCGTCCTCGAGAACATCTCGAACAGTGAAGATCTCGGGGATACGACAACACTCCGTGACCCGTCCGTCCCCGATCAGATCCGCCAGCAGGTCCAGACCGACGGCGGCGAGTCCCCTCGGTCGTAGGACGACGAGCCGGCCGCTCCGCCGATCGATGAGACAGGGGTTTTAGGTTCCCTGGCCCGATGTCCGGGACATGCGCACGCGGCTGGTGGTGGGAACAGGCTCGATCGCCCGGGCCGTGACCGACGCGCTGTGTGACCGACCGGGCCGCCTCCTGGTGGCCGGGCCGGACGAGGAGACCAATCGTCTCTGTGAGAGCGGCGCGGCCGAGTGGCTCCCGGTCGATCCGACTGATCCAGCAGCCCTTGGCAAGATCGATGCACCTGTCGAGACAGTCGTCGTGGCCGGAGCCACGCCCGTCGGGAACCTGGCCATGGCACGGCATGCTCGCCAGGCGTTCCCATCGGCGTTTCTGCTGGCGTACACGGGGACTGACGGGCACCACGACGACAACGAGCAGCGCCACTCGGCCCGCGTTGGTCTGCAATCGGTCGCTGACCGGGTCGTCGATCCCGGCGACGTACTGGGGTCGTATCTGCAAGATCGTGTCGAAACCGGCGGGCTCTCCGTCCACAAGCTTCGAGAAGTGATCGCGAACGTCGATGGGACGCTTGCGGTCGTCATGCACGACAACCCCGATCCGGACGCCATCGCGAGCGCCATCGCCCTTGTCCGGATCGCCGAGCGGATGGGGTGTCCGGCCGAAGCCTGTTACTACGGATCGATCAACCACCAGCAGAACCGGGCGTTCGTCAACCTGCTGGATATCGACCTCACGGCCCTCGAAACCGACGCCGACCTCTCGGCGTTCGGTGGGTTCGCCCTCGTCGATCACGCCCGGCCCGGTGTCAACGACGGGCTTCCCGAAGACACGGCGGTCGACATCGTGATCGACCACCATCCGCCACGTGGGCCAGTCAGAGCGGCATTTACTGATCTCCGGAGTGACGTCGGTGCAACGAGTACACTCCTGGTAGAATATATCAGACGGCTCGATATCGATATTTCTGAGACAGTGGCGACGGCGCTTTTGTTCGGGATCCGGGTCGACACCAACGAGTTTACACGCGAAGTCTCGGCCGCCGACTTCGAAGCCGGCGCGTTCCTGCTCCAGGCAGCCGACCTGGGCGTGCTCGAACGGATCGAAGATCCGAGCATGAGTTCGGACACGTTCGAGACGATCGCGGATGCGATCCACAATCGATCGCGCCACGGCTCCGTCCTGTTGAGTGGCGTGGGCGAGATACGCGACAGAGACACGCTCGCACAGGCTGCGGATCGGTTGCTCGCCATGGAAGACGTGACGACGACGCTGGTGTACGGGATCCAATCCGGGACGATCTACATTTCGGCACGGTCACGCGGTACTGACCTCGACCTTGGTGAGACCCTGCGGGCCGCGTTCGGCCAGATCGGTAGTGCCGGCGGTCACGCCGACATGGCCGGCGCACAGCTCGACCTCGGCGTGATGGAGGCGATCAGCGACGACACCGATCTCGCTGCGATCGTCGAGGAGATCGTGACAGACCGGTTTCTGGACGCCCTGGAGATCTTCCCGTCGCAGTTACCCCCTGAATCCTACGGGATCGAAACCGAGCTGCCGGGTAATGCCACACCGACCACGCCCCGTCCGGAGGCGGATCACGGCGACGATTCGGGCGAGGACACCGCGAATCGGTATTTGGTTGGCGACGACGAATCATCGACAGAGGAAGAACCCGGGGCTGGTCGGGACACCGACAGTGGGACCTGACGGCGCTGCCAACGAGGGATTTTTACCTGCGGACCTCTCACCGTCAGTGATGGCCAGTTCCGAGGAGTCTCTGACCGTCGAGGATTACATGACTCACGAGGTCTCGACGGTCGCGCCGGACGACACGGTCGCAGCGGTCGCGAGTCGCATCGCCGATAGCGGGGGTCACACCGGATTTCCGGTCTGCAGTGGCCGAGACGTACACGGGTTCGTCAGTGCGAGCGATCTGTTGCTTGCCGAGGACGATCTCCCGGTCGCAGACGTGATGTCGACGGATCTGATGGTCGCCCACCCGGACATGGATCTCGACGACGTGGCACGGGTCATCCTCCGGTCGGGGATCCAGCGGTTGCCCGTCCTCAACGACGACGGCCAACTTATCGGGATCATCTCGAACGCCGACGTCATCCGGAGTCAGATCGAACGGGCGACGCCCGACAAGGTCGAGCAGCTCCTGGACACCATCGAGGACGTCCACGAAGTCGAAGCGCGCCAGGAGCGCCGCGTCGTCGATCTCGGCGACCTCACGCCGACCCAGACGAAGGTCTACGGCGACGAGCTCGAAGGCCGGATGTACGAACTCGAACGCGGCCTGGCCGAACCCCTGGTCGTGATCGACAACGCCGGGGACCTCCTGCTGGCGGACGGCCACCACCGGACCACGGCGGCCGCCGAACTCGGCATCGAAGAGATGGACGCCTACGTCATCGTCGTCGAGGAGCCCGTCGACTTGGAGATGGCCAAGACCGCGACCGAGGAAGATCTGCAGTCGATCGACGACATCACGATCGTCGACTATGCGCGCCATCCGCTCGTCGAATCGACGCAACGCGAGACGGGCAGCGAGTGACACACTCACCGCCTACGGGTCGCAGTAGTGATCGCGCAGCACCGAGAACGCACGCTTCTTTCGACCGTGTTCGTCGAGGAGCCCTTTGCGATTGTAGCCCCGCTGGTGTGGATTCATCCGGCGGGGGCTCTTGAAGTCAAAGAGGATCCACGGGGTCGCTCCGACGATCTGCTCGACGCTCTCGATCGCTTCGAGCGATTCGCGATAGTAGGCAGCCTGGAACTCCTCCGTCCAGCGGTCGTCCTCGTCGCCGTGATTGCCCCACTTTGCCCCCGCGCCCGTTTCCGAGACGATGACCGGCGGGCCCGTCGGATCGTCGACGAACGAACGAACGTCGCCCGCGTCGCCGACGTACCAGCCGTAGTACTCGTTGATTCCAACGACGTCGAGATGCTCGACCAGCGGGTCGAGCAACGCCAGCCCATCGTCGGTCTCGTCGAACCAGCACGCCGCAGTGACGAGCCGGGTGTCATCGAGTTCCCGGGCGAACGAGGCCATTTCGGGGAGGACGCGATTTCGGACCTCGTCCTCCGGATCGGTCTCGTTGGCGATCGACCACAGCGCGACCGACGGCCGGTTCCAGTCACGCTGGATCAATTCACGGAGCTGCTGGCGATACAGCTCCTGGACGTCTTTGTCGCCGAAATCGATGTCCCAGTAGGCCGGGACCTCCTCCCACAGCAGGATCCCCTCCTCGTCGGCCCGGCGAGCCATCGCCGCCGTGTGTGGATAATGGGCGAGCCGAACGAAGTTACAGCCGAGTTCAGCCACCCACTCGAACCGCTGATCGATATCGCCGGGAGTCAGCGCCCGCCCGCGTCCGGCGGCCTCTTCGTGCATCGAGATGCCACGGAACTCGATCGACTCACCGTTGACCAAAATGTCGCTGCCCTCGACGTCGACCGCACGAAAGCCGGTCCGTACTTCGACGGCGTCACTCTCCGATTCGACGCAGACGTCATAGAGCCGCGGGTCGTCGGGGTGCCACAGCTCGACGTCGTCCCGGTCGAGCGTGATCTGGCCAGTGAGTCGGGTAAGCGCTCCATCGGAATCGTCTGGTTCGAGCGGCACCTCTGCACCCAGGCCCGGTATCGCCGCGTGGACATCGCCCGGTTCCGGCCCGTCGATCCAGGCGGTGATCGACGCCGTCACAGTCTCGTCGACGCTGGTCTCGACTTTCACGTTCCGAACGAACGTCTCCGGGGTGGCGAGAAGGTCCACGGACCGAAAGATCCCGCCGAAGTTGAACCAGTCGGTCTGCATGGCGGGGATTCCATCCTCGCGTCGTTCGTTATCGACACCGACGACCAGAAGGTTGTCTTCGCGAGATACCGCGTCGGTGATTTCCACCGAAAAGGGGGTGTATCCTCCCTCGTGGGTCAGGAGGTGCTCGCCGTTCAACCAGACGTCGGCCTCGTAGTTGACCGCGCCAAAGCGCAGGAAGAGCCGGTCGCCGTTGTCCTCCCGGTCGAAGCGTCTGGTGTGCCAGACCATCCCCTCGTAGTACTCGAACCCCGGGAGCTGCTCGCCGACGCAGCCCGGCACCTCGACCGGGAACCCGTCGTCGACGGTATAATCGGCGGGTGCATGCGGGTCTTCGAGGAGGGGAACGTCCCGGTCGTCGAACCACCCGTCCTGGAACGAGCGGTAGGGGTCCGGGATCGCCTGCCAGGTCCCGTCGAGTGTGGTCGTTTCGCGGCTCTCGGTGTGGAGATACATACTCCAGTATGATCCCGGACACAGAACTTGATGGTTTCGACGGGGGCTGACTGTCGAGGACGGTTCCCCAAAGCGAACGCTGAAGCACCTCATGCCGCACGATTTGCGGTATCGCTCGAAGGGGACCAGTTGATCAACTCCCTTCCGACATCGACTGATCGATATCGGCGCGAGGCAAGTGAGTTACCATCACATGGAAATCACAAATCAGTGGAAACATACGACTCGATATAGAAGCACCAGCGTAGGAATGAATCGTGGGTTTGGGATATCGCGTAACTCGCTCATCTGGTCTCTCATGTTCGTCGTCATGGCGGGTCCGCTCGTCGCGATCACGCTCATCATGATACCGCAGGTCGAAGGGGTGGCCGACCTGCCGTTAGTCATCTTCTTCGGGTCGTTGGCAATCATCGCTGTCGTTGGCGTATGGCGAAAGCTGACCGACAGGGACGACGAGCATCCCCGGACCGCGGCGGATGTCGCGTACAATCCGCTCTCGCCAGGAGAGATGGCCAAAGACAACTGGCGAAAGGCAATTCGGCGCATACCCGGTGACGAGGACGACGACTGATCGCTCCTCACTCAAGGCTTTCGGCGTACTGATAATCGGCGTCCCGGGCCTCAGGGGCTTCGCCGTCAAGGGTAATGACCCACCCATCCAGCACAGCCGGATCGGCGATGGCGTTCGTGACGGTGGTCCGCACGTCGAGAATGGCAACGCCGTAGTAGTCCCGCGGAACGTCCTGCAGATACTGCAAGGCAGTCTCGAAAAGACTCCGCATGCCATCGTCATTCTCAAAGTCGTCGTGTTTGTACGCGCCGGCGGCAACCTGGACCATCCCGTGTAAGAAGGCGCTTTCAGTCGTTCCACGCCCGTAATTATACCACTCGTCCTCGAAGCAGTCGTGAGATTCGTGGAACGCGCCGTCGTTGTACAGCGCGACGCCGTGAACGACCGCACGCCGAAGAGTCGCGTGCTCCCATTGCTCGGCATCGGAATCCCACCCGGTCGGCGATCCCGCCGGCGGCCCGACGCTGTCGTCACGCGTGTGCTCGTCCATTACCCGGTCAAACGCCGCACGAACAAGTAATTCCGTCGGCTGTGACAACGACGAGACGCCCGTCGACGCCCGATCGAAACCGGGCCATTTAACCCCCAGAACGGACTGGATTCGGATGCGTGCGAGGGTAGCCAAGCCTGGAAACGGCGGCGGACTCAAGATCCGCTCCCGTAGGGGTCCATGCGTTCAAATCGCATCCCTCGCACTGGCGGGCCCACGCGGCCCCTCGCAACAGTGCAGGAAGATTGTCCCTCTCGGGGGCCATCTTCCCTCGCAAAACTTCTCGGAGACAGTGATCGAGGAGCCGAATCTATCCACGAGACCGGACGCAAGATCCGCTCCCGTAGGGTCCTCGTGAGCCGCGAGGGCGAACGGAGTGAGCCCTCGGCTTGAGCGAGCGGCAAAGCCGCGAGCGAGCCGAACGAGGGCTCGGAAGTCGAACGGCGCGAGGCGCGACCAGAGGGAGCGCCTCAATGCGAGCGGTGTAACCGCGAGCAGAGTGAGTCTTCCGGTGGTCCATGCGTTCAAATCGCATCCCTCGCACTGGCGGGCCCACGCGGCCCCTCGCAAATCAGTGCAGGAAGATCGGCGAGGTCGCGAAGCGACCTCGAAGCGAACGGCGCGTCGCGCCGTGAGCTGGAGCGGTCTTCCCTCGCAAAACTTCTCAGGCGGTAACCGGATAACCACTGGTGACGAATGCATATATTCGTTCATGCATCTGTCTGAGTACAGTCGGGACGACCCTATGAGATACAGAGCGCGTATTAGCCAACATGATGTTAATATACCAACCGAAAGAAGTCAAATTGAATGGTCGAAATGCCACCTCAATGTCCGGATTGTGATGTCAAGATGGAACAGATGAATCCGATTGCCGGTGGCCATAATTTGCGGTTCGTATCGGAAGAAAGCAAAGAAGGAATTCTTGGCTCCATCGGAGTCAACGAAAATTTTGATGCGAACGCCTTCGTCTGTTCTGAATGTGGGTTGAGCCGGCTGTACGCTAATCTGGACGATTAGCCAGCCGAACACACGAGGTACTGATAAATGCTGAGGCTCTATTCATCGCACTACTAGACGTACGAAATCTATGGCGACACCACGAACGTATTCGATCGCCCCGTATTCGCTTGGTATTCAAATAGATACTTTTCGTCGGTTTTTTTGTTTGGTGATGAAACCGCTCTTGATAGATATGCCCTCCCCCACTCGCCGCCAGTTTCTCTCCCTGCTTGGAACCGCCAGTGTCGGACTCGCCGGCTGTCTTTCCGAGGATAATGGGGAATTCGGACAGATCGACGGTGAATGGCCGGTCGAAGGGGCTAACGCCCGCAGGACCCGTACTGTCAACGACGGGCCCGCCGATCCAGCGATGGTCTGGGCGACCGAGATTGAGGAGGCTCGAGCCGTCGGCACGCCGGTTGTCGCCGACCAGACGAAAGTGCCGTCGCTCGCCGACACTCGTGTATACGTGCTCGCCGATGCCGTCTCGTCTCCAGCACGACACCGTTACAGACTGCACGCCTTCGATGCCCCAACAGGCGAGGAGCACTGGCGTGTCCCGCTCCGATCCGACCCGAACAGCCCCCCAGCCGTCGACAGCGGCCAAATTTTCGTCAGCGCTCAGCGTGGCATCGAACAGGGCCGGCTCGTGGCTTTCGAAGACCGATTCGGCGACGAGGAGTGGCTGTACGATATCGACGCCCGAGTCACTGCTCCACCGGTCGTTGCTAGTGGCACCGTCTATCTCCCTGACTGGGAGGGGAGGGTTCACGCTCTCGGGGTGGCCGACGGATCGGTTCGCTGGGCTCGACCGGTCGGATCGGACCAAGAGAGTCGAACCCTTGCAAAACCAGTCGCTGTCCAAGACGACACGCTGTTCGTGGGTTCGCACACGGGACGGACTGGTGTAGCTGCCGTGGACGCCGAAACCGGGGAGACGATGTGGACGAAGTCCACCCACCGTGTGATAGCTGGCCCTGTGGTTGACGACAGACTCGTCGTCGTCAAGGGCGGCAGCGTGCTCAGAGCGTTCGATACTGATGGTACCGATCGATGGGCGTTCAACATCCCCGGGGACGTGCCAGGAATTCCGATCGCTGTCGATGACCAGCGTGTCTACGTCTCCACCCGAAAGCGACTCTACGCGATTACCCGGAGCGGCCGAGAAGCCTGGACTTACGAACCTGACGACGAGGATATCGGTCCTCCGACAGTAGTCGGCAACGAGGTGGTCGTCCCCGTCGGGGACGGATTAACTGCACTCGCCCACGCGGACGGGGCGACCCGATGGCACACCGAGACGGACGGGTATGGGTCCGTCGTTGTGACGCCCTCGGCGATGTTTATGGCTGCGTCTGGCGGCCGCATCATTGGACTGGGGACCGGTTGACATCCGCCTCGCCCTGAAGTGCGGGGTTTTTACCTTGCAACTTCCATAACCTGGTCGGCTTGGAGAGAAATATTGTGGGAGAGAATGTTTCTTTGTGCCAGGTCTCTGCTGGTGAAGACACACCTACGCCTGATCGAACCGTCCAAGTAATCGCGCTGTAGACAACCCTCGTAACGACAAGAACGTTCCGATAAAACAGAGTTGATATTTGACGTTTTCGAATAACTGACTTTATCCAACCCCTCCGTCGATGACAGGCTTCGATACCCGTGCTGAGTTCAACCGCTATATCTCCCACACTGATTTCAGTAGTACAGAAATCTGTAACACCGGCAAGTCAAAAATTCTGTAAATACCCATCGTCCAGCCTGGAAACGACGGCGGACGCAAGATCCGCTCCCGTAGGGTCCTAGTTCACTCCGTTCACGAGAAATCGGCAGTCAGTCACGACCCGGCGTCACTCACCGGTGGTCGTCGACCTACTCGCAGAACGCCTCGAAGTCCTGGGCGCCGCACTGATCGGCGATATTTCGCAACGTTCCAGTCTGGATTTCGCCCCCCATCGGCACGGTCACGTTCCGTACTTCGCCCGTTTTGGGGTGTTGATAGCGGAGTTTGAGGTGGCTCCCGGTTCGATCAACAGGATAGTAGTCCATATCGATCAACACTGACGCCACGTCTTCGCCCGTGAACCGTCGCCGACTCATTCCTCAAACCAGGGGGCGTCGGGTTCGCGGGATTCGTCGGGGACCGTCTCCGGATCGATCCCCCACTCCCGGAGATCGTCATCGGCGACGGGGTCCCCGATCTCACCCTTGTGCAGCGCGACAGCCTCGTCGAGATTTTCGAGTGCTTCCTGGCGGCTTTCGCCCTGGCTGGCGACGCCGGTCTCCGCATCGATCGCCGACCACCGGCCGGAATCGTTCTCGATCAGGCTGATCTCCCGACCTGTGCTCATGAAACGAATTACGTGCACGACCCAAATAAACGTTCTGTGAAATCTACATAGTGAACCTCACTGCCAGCGGGAGCAACGCCAGTACGCACACGGGGAGAACCCGAAAGAGCCGGTCGACCCGACGCCACCATCTTGCAAACATCGAAGAGATAGTACAACAACTACTAGTAGCATGCTGCAGTAAGTACTGGTAGAGACAGTGGTTCGACACTGTGCTCCAACAGTCGGACCACGGCAGGACAATCGCTATGGCTACCAATAACACAGACGACACGACAGACCGGATCGAGGCACTGATCGACCGACTCACGCTTGAGGAGAAGATCGATCTCGTTCACGGTGACGATGACCCGGATGAACTCGCGACGGGATATCTCCCGGGCATCGAGCGACTGGACGTGCCGTCGCTCTCGATGGTCGACGGGCCGCTGGGCGTCCGACCGGGCACGGCGACCGCGTTCCCGGCGTCGATCGCCCTGGCTGCCGCCTGGGACGACGACCTCGCCCACGAGCAGGGCGAAGCCCTCGGTCGGGAGACGCTCGGTGCTGACCAGGACGCCTTGCTCGCGCCGGGGTTCAACATCGTTCGCGTGCCCCAGGGCGGTCGAACGTTCGAATATTACAGTGAGGACCCGTACCTGGCGAGTCGGCTGGCCGTCGGGACCGTCGAGGGCGTTCAGGACGCCGGCGCGATCGCCACCGCGAAGCACTTCGTCGCCAACAACCAGGAGCAGGATCGACACGAAGTGAGTGCCGAGGTGAGCGAGCGCGCGCTCCGGGAAATCTACCTGCCGGCCTTCGAGGCGGCGGTCACGGAGGGCGACGTCGGATCGGTGATGGCTGCCTACAACCGGATCAACGGCACGTACGCGACCGAACACGAGTGGCTGTTGAGCGACGTCCTCAAGGACGAGTGGGGGTTCGATGGCTACGTCGTCAGTGACTGGTGGGCGACAAGCGACGGCGTGGCGGCAGCCAACGCCGGCCTCGACGTCGACATGCCGGGGATCCCGGTGAGCCAGTGGCACGCCGAAGAGAGTCTCCTGCACGACGTGATCGAAAGATTGCCCGACACACTGCCGAAACAGTCGATCGCGAAACTCGCCTCGACCCCGTGGCTCCCCGAGAACGTCAATCCGAACCTCTTCGATCGAAGCCCGTTCGAAGTCGAACTTCCCGAGGCAGTCAGACGCGGGCAAGTCGCCGAGTCGGACCTCGACGAGAAGATCAGACGCGTCCTTGGCCAGATGGACCGCTTCGGGCTGTTCGACGACGAGCAGCCAAGCGGTGCACTCGGTGCCGGGGAACACCGCGACGTGGCAACGCGGGTCGCCGAGCGCGGCGCAGTCCTCCTCCGGAACGAAGGGAACGTGCTCCCGCTCTCGCCCGAAACCGACTCGATCGCCGTGATCGGTCCCAACGCCGACTCGGCAAAGGTCGGCGGCGGCGGGAGTTCGCGGGTCACACCCGATAGCACAGTCAGTCCACTCGAGGGAATTCGCGAGCGCGTCGGCGGTGACACCCGCGTCGCCTTCGCTCGCGGAACCGAACCGATCGACGACACCGAGGGTGTGGCGGGTGTGAACTTCGACCTCTCGGAGTTCGCTCCAGGAGGCTCCTCTAGCGACGATGGCGCGCCAGGGGTGGGCGACGCAGTCGTCGCTGCCCGACAGGCGGACGTCGCAGTCGTATTCGTTCAGGACGACGCGGCCGAAGGCACAGACCGATCGCTGTGGCTCCCGGGCGAACAGGATCGGCTGGTGGCTGCTGTCGCCGACGTTGCAGACCGGACCGTCGTCGTCTGTAACACCGCCGGGGCGATTCGGATGCCGTGGGCCGATGATGTCGACGCGGTCGTCGAGATGTGGTATCCCGGCCAGGAGGACGGCCACGCAACGGCGGCAGTCCTGTTCGGCGACAGCGACCCCAGCGGCCGGTTGCCGGTTACCTTCGGTCGTCGACTCGACGACTATCCGGCATCGACCGAAGATCGGTATCCGGGGGTCGGGCTGGAAGCCGAGTATGACGAAGGCGTTTTCGTCGGCTATCGGCACTTCGACGCCGAGGGGATCGAACCCCAGTTCGCGTTCGGTCACGGGCTAAGCTACACCGACTTCGCGTATTCCGACGTGGCGGTCGATCACGATGGCGAGCCGGACGCGACTGTCGAGGTTACGGTCGAGAACGTCGGCGAGCGTCCGGGCCGGGACGTTGTACAGGTGTACCTCGGGCCTGCCGATGCCCCGCTCGAACGGCCGCCGAAAGCACTCGCTGCGTTCGAGACCGTTGCGCTCGATGCCGGCGAGGCAGTGACTGTCACGTTAGATCTCGATTCGCGTGCGTTCGCCTACTACGACGTCGAGGCGGGCGAGTGGACCGCGGCGGACGGCGAGTACACTGTCCTGGTCGGTCGGTCGTCTCGCGATATCGTCGCCGAACGGACAGTTATCGTCGAGGAATCGACGATCGTCGAGTAACACGAGGCTTCGATACCGGCAATCGGTCGCGGAAACCGGCGAATCGTTGCCCGGGGACAACAACTATGATAGTCCGGGCCGTCGTGTGGCAATATGGCGCAAACGTACGACCGTGGAGCCGTCGAGGACTTCGGTCGGTGGCGGGAGTTCTCGGCCGGGATGTGGGCCTGGTTGCTTCACAAGTTCACCGGCTGGGTGCTCGTCGGATACCTGTTCACGCACATCGCCGTGTTGAGTACGGCGACAGGCGGCGAGGAGCTGTATAACGCCACCCTGGGTGGTCTCGAAGCACTGGCGATCGTCCGGCTGCTCGAAGTCGGCCTGCTCGCTGTCGCCGTCTTTCACATTCTGAACGGGATCCGGCTGCTGTTCATCGATCTGGGACTCGGTCTGGAACGACAGGATCAGAGTTTCTATGCGTCGCTGGTGATCACGGGGGCCATCGCCGTCGCCAGCGTCCCGACGTTCCTCGGGGGGCTGTAATCCATGGCTGAATACTACTCGTCGTTCGAGTCCGGGGGCAAACGGTGGTTCCTCCAGCGGATCACGGCAGTCATTCTGATCGGCACGCTTGCCTTTCACTTCTTCCTGTTGCACTTTGTCAACCACGCCGCTGACATTTCCTTTGCTGGCACGCAGGCCCGAATGAAGCAAGTTGGCTACTTTATGACGATGGTCGTCTTTCTGGTGGCGGCGACGTTCCACGGCGTCAACGGCATCTACAACGCGCTGGTCAACCAGGGCATCTCCGGGACGCCAAAGCGCGTCGCAAAATACGGACTGACCCTCGCCGGACTGCTGTTGATCGGGCAGGGTATCCGGGTCGCACTTGCAATGGCAGGGATTACACTATGAGCACAGATTCAAACGCCGAGACGGAAGTCGACGCCGAAGCGGACATCGAAACCGAGGCAAAAACGAACGCCGAATCCGAGCCGGCCGTCCCGGAAGCGGATATCTCAGCCCACCAGCAACGCCGGATGGACGAAAAGCGCGACGGGATGGCCGAACGCGACGCAGAAGCAGCGGCGGCTGCGGAGGCCGACGGGGAGACGACCCACCTCCGTATCTTTCGGTACGATCCCGAGGTCGAGGGGAAGACTGAACCACGTTTCGACGACTTTCAGGTCCCCTACGAGCAGGGGATGACTGTCCTCGACGCGTTGATTTACGCGCGCGATCACTTCGATTCGACGCTGACCTTTCGTCACTCCTGTCAACAGGGCGTCTGTGGCTCTGACGCGCTGTTTGTCAATGGCTCGCAGTACCTGGGCTGTAAGACCCAGTTGAACGAGTTCGACGAGCCGGTCCGGATCGAACCGTTGCCCCACCAGGATGTTGTCAAGGACTTGGTGGTCGACATGCAGCACTTCTACGAGCAGATGGACGCCGTCGAGCCGTACTTCGAGCCCGACGAGTTGCCCGAGGACGAACTCGAAGAGCAGCGCCAGACCCGGGAGAACCGCGAGAAGATCAAACTCTCGACGCGATGCATCCAGTGTGGGGCCTGTGCGTCCTCGTGTAACGTCGCTGCGGGCGACAACAAGTATCTCGGCCCGGCGGCACTCAACAAGGCCTACCGGTTCATCATGGACGAGCGGGAAGGCGGCGAGCGGCGGGAAGAGCGCCTCGAGATCGTCGAGGACGAACACGGCGTCTGGCGGTGCCAGACCCAGTTCTCCTGTACGGAGGTCTGTCCGAAGGACATCCCTCTGACCGAACACATCCAGGAACTCAAGCGCGAAGCGATCAAAGAAGACATCAAATTCTGGTGAAACTATGCACGAACACGACGTACTCGTTGTCGGTGCGGGCGGCGCAGGGCTCCGGGCAGCGATCGCGGCAGCCGAAGAGGGAGCCGACGTGGCCATCGTCACGAAGCTCCACCCCGTGAGAAGTCACACCGGGGCGGCCGAGGGCGGGATCAACGCCGCGCTCCAGGACGAGGACTCTTGGCAGGATCACGCCTACGACACGATGAAAGGGTCGGACTTCCTCGGGGACGCGCCGGCAATCGAGACGCTCGCGAGTGACGCGCCGGAGGACGTCATCCAGCTCGATCACTGGGGGATGCCGTTCTCCCGAGAGGAGGACGGCACGGTCTCACAGCGACCGTTCGGCGGCCTGTCGTACCCGCGGACGACTTACGCCGGCGCGGAGACCGGCCATCATCTGCTGCATACGATGTACGAGCAGGTGGTCAAGCGGGGCATCGAAGTCTACGAGGAGTGGTACGTGACGGACCTCGCCGTGACTGACGACGATGATCCGGAAGACCGGACCTGCCATGGCGTCGCCGCCTACGACATCAAGACCGGCGAAGTCGAAGGGTTCCAGGCCCGAGACGCCGTTATCCTTGCGACCGGCGGGCTCGGCCAGGTGTTCGATCACACCACCAACGCCGTCGCCAACACGGGGGACGGGCAAGCGATGGCCTACCGCGCGGGCGTGCCGCTCGAAGACATGGAGTTCGTCCAGTTCCACCCCACGTCGCTGCCCTCGACTGGCGTCCTCATCTCGGAGGCCGTCCGGGGGGAAGGTGGGATCCTCTACAACGAAGATGGCGAACGGTTCATGTTCGAGAACGGGTATGCGAACAACGAAGGGGAACTCGCCTCCCGTGACGTCGTCTCGCGCGCGGAGCTTACCGAGGTCAACGACGGACGGGGAATCGACGAGGAGTACATCCACCTCGACATGCGCCACCTCGGCGAGGAGCGCATCATGGATCGCCTGGAGAACATGGTTCACCTGGCCGCAGACTTCGAGGGTGTCGACGCGCTCGAAGAGCCGATTCCGGTCAAGCCCGGCCAGCACTACCAGATGGGCGGCATCGAGACCAACGAGAACGGCGAGACGTGCATCGAGGGGCTGTACGCCGCCGGCGAGTGTGCCTGTGTCTCGGTACACGGCGCGAATCGACTGGGTGGCAACGCCCTGCCCGAACTGTTCGTCTTCGGGAAACGCGCCGGATATCACGCCGCCGGCCGGGACATGAAGGCCGCCGAAATCCCCGTTGGCCCTTCCGCTCGAACCGAAACCAGCGACGTATCACCGGCCGTCGACCCTGGCACAGTCGAAGGCGCGAGCGACAATGTGGCCGCAGACGGCGGTGTGACCGCCGATCCGACCACTGTGGTCGAGCGGGAGGTCGAAATCGAGCGCGAACGGATCGAAAATCTCCTCGAACGTGACGGCACCAACCACGCCGACGTCCGGGCCGACGTCCAGGAAACGATGACCGAGCACGTCAACGTCTTTCGGACGGAAGACGGGTTGGAGACAGCCCTCGAAGAACTTCAGGAAGCCCGCCGAGCGTACCAGGATGTCGCCGTCGAGGACCCGTCACGGACGTTCAACACGGATCTCATCCACACGTTAGAGACGCGAAACATCATCGACCTCGCGGAGACGATCGCGCTCGGTGCGCTTGCCCGGACGGAGTTTCGCGGCGCACACTGGCGAGCCGAACACCAGACCCGCAAGGACGACGAGTGGCTCAAACACACCATGATCGCGTGGGACGACGGCGACCTCGATCTCTACTTCGTCCCGGTCATCCTCGACGGCGAGAACAAGACCTACGAACCCGTCGATCGTAGTTACTGAGGGCTCGTTTTTCGATTGTGACAACAAGACTGTCCCGCAGCTAGGGGTAGTGTCGATTGAATCGAGGAAACAGTTGCTATCGGGCAGTGGGTGCACTGAACGAATAGGGGTGGGGGTGGGGGGTGGGAAAGTCGGGCACCTTGCGGTGCCACATCCGAGATGTGGCGATGGTGAAATATAAACGTTGTCCCAAAATTATCAGATATGATTTCGAGGTGAGACCAATCCGGTGTGCTGTTCGTCGGGACACGCACAGCCATCACGGAGAGGAGCCATCTCTGACGACATCTTGTGGTCCTGGCCGTCATCGATTTCAGCGGGTTGGGAGACAATGACCGCTCGGGTGTTCCTCTCACATGTTGATATGCGACCGTCACACGTCGGTGACGGGTCGCGATTCGTGAGTCCGGACACGGAGCCTCCGGCCGTTGTCTCTCGCCGATCTGCTCGCGATAGAAGTTTGTGGGACCGGATTTGAACTGGATGAAGACATTCCGGGCGTGCGGCGCAATGCGCCGTCCCGGGCTCTGACTTCCAGGATTCAAATCCTCAGCAGCACAGCAATCGCTCGCGGTTTTGCTCGCGATAGAAGTGCGTGGGACCGGATTTGAACCGGCGGACCCCTACGGGACAGCGCCCTCAACGCTGCGCCGTTGGCCTGGCTTGGCTACCCACGCGCTCTTGCGATTAACTCCATCACATAGTTCCGGAGGGGGATTAAAATGACTGTCGATTCGTCACGTGAACCAGTCCCACTACTGAGCGACTGATGTGTCACTCACTGAAGCGTTCTGTCGCTGGTGGGATTTTTTGTCCCGCACTTGTGCCAATCGAGCCTGTCCGGTCACTACCCTGCGCCATCCTATTTAAACCCAATCAACATCTATAATGGTTTGATATCTGTCTGTAACGGTCTTCTATATCTGATAGATTTCTTATGTATGTCGTATCTATTAATATGACATTTTAGACAAAATGCGGCAAGATTGTGTTTGAGTCCGTTTTCAAACCGTGTAGTGTATAACACGGTTATTGGTAACACGTCCAATATTGCTATCCGAAACTAGGTACTTATACGGCTGGAGGAGTTTAGAATACCATAGACATATGAGTTGTAAATCACAACCCTCCCAGCCATCTGAAGCGTCGTTTACGACAACCCAGCTGTCGACTGATGAGACCGCCGAGGACGCGGTGTTGACCCGGACCAAGCGCTATACTTTTTACTGGCAGCTCGGCCCAAATGGGCCGGAGCTCCTCCGGGTCTCTGACTTCGACGGGACAAACGTGACCGCGAGTGTCGACCCGCCGGATGACATGTACGAACGTCTCCGGCAGAACAGCCAGCGGAGTGCCTGATCACCGCGATTCCAGAGGGTTTCCGACGTTCAGCTTTTGTCAGTCGGTTCGTTGAACAGAGTCACCGACAGGCACCCAAACACTCAAGAGGCAATACTTGCATGGACTTTTAACGCCATGCAATACCGTGACTTCGGTCAATCAATAGACTGGGACCCCTCGGCACTCGGGTTCGGGGCAATGCGACTCCCCACTGACGAGGATGGCGCTGTCGACGATGACCGCGCGATCGGAATGATCCGAACAGCGATCGAGGAAGGTGTCAACTACGTCGACACCGCCTGGCCCTATCACGATGGCGAAAGCGAGCGTCTCGTCGGGCGTGCGCTCGAAGACGGCTATCGCGAGGACGTCCACCTCGCGACGAAGATGCCGTCCTGGGAGATCGAATCACAGGACGACCTTGACGAGTACCTTGACGCCCAGCTCGAACGATTGGGCGTCGACTCCATCGACTGCTATCTGCTGCACGCGCTGGGCCAGGACTTCTGGGACACCTACCAGTCCGTCGATGTCTTCGAGTGGCTCGAGGAGGTTCGCGACGCGGGAAAGATCGAGCAGATCGGCTTTTCGTTCCACGACGACCTCGATCTGTTTCGGGAGATCGTCGACGCCTACGACTGGGATTTCTGCCAGATCCAGTACAACTATCTCGACGAAGCGTTCCAGGCTGGCCGTGAAGGTCTGAAGTACGCGGCCGACCAGGGGCTGGGCGTCATCGTCATGGAGCCGCTTCGGGGCGGCCGCCTCGCAACGGACCTTCCCGATCCGGTGGCCGAAGCGTTCGACACGGCCGACACCGATCGCTCACCCGTCGAGTGGGCACTACAGTGGCTCTGGGATCAGCCGGAGGTTTCGCTGGTGTTGAGCGGCATGTCGACGATAGACCAGGTCCGTGAAAACGTCGAGCTCGCGTCCCGATCCGGTGTGGGTCAGTTTTCCGCGGACGATCGGACGGCCGTCAAGGCCGCTCGCGATCGCTTTCAGAAACTCATGGCGGTGGACTGTACCGGCTGTGACTACTGTATGCCGTGCCCGACTGGGGTCCAGATCCCGCGGAACTTTGATCTCTACAACCGCCTGGAGATCGGTGACGATCCGGAAACGGTCGTTTCAGCATACGACGACATGGATGCGGAGGGCCGCGCAGACGCCTGTGTCGCCTGTGGCGACTGCCTGGAAGCCTGCCCGCAGCAGTTAGAAATCATCTCATTGCTCGAAGACGCACACGCGAGTTTCGAGGCTGCCAGGGCGTGATTCTGCCGGCGAATACAGCGTCGATACTGCCCAGTCTCAGTCGCTGCCGGGTTCGCGTTCGGTGTCGACGGAAACGTCGATGTCTTCGAGTTCACGTGAGGGCAGCGAGTCACGGAACCGCCGGAGGATGCGCTTGGCGTTGTGTAGTTCCGGATCGCTGACCGCCCGCACCAGCGCCAGGGCTCGCTTGGCTCTGGTCCGTCGCCAGGAGTCCGCACGATGTTCGTACGTCCGGATCGCCCGAAGGAAGTCGATTTTTCGAAATTCGGGCCAGTATGGCGCACAGAAGTACGCCGCCGCCTCGTTGCCGTTGGCGTGCCACGGCAGGAAGTTCGACGTTCGCTCGTCGCCCCCGGTGCGAACGATGAGATCGACGTCCCTGCTCGGCCCCTCGTAGAGTCGGCTTTCGACCGTCTCGACGTCGATCTCTGCCGGATCCAGGTCACCGCTTTCGACAGCGCTTGCGATATCTTTGACCGCACCGAGCAACTCGGCGCGACCCCCATAGGCGAGGGCGATATTCAACCGAAACTGCTCGTACCCGCTGGTTCGATCCTCGGCATAGTCGATCGCCTCGCGGACGCGTTTCGGTAGCCGATGGGTTTCGCCGATCGCCCGGATTCGAATGTTCGCCTCGTGTACCCGATCGGCGTCTGCGAAGTCATAGAGTTTCTCCTCGATAAGGTCAAAGAGGACTGCACGCTGGTCGGCCGGCCGGTCGAAGTTCTCGGTCGAGAAGGTATACAGCGTCAGTTCCTCGATCCCGAGTTCGTCACACCATTCGAGTAACGCCTCGGTCGTTTCCGCCCCCGCTCGGTGACCATCCGTGGTTTCGGCCCCTTCCTTGCGGGCATACCGGCGGTTGCCGTCCTGAATGACAGCGACGTGAGTCGGCGCGCCGTCGATCTCCCCCTTTAACAGCCGCTCGTAGACGCTGGTCGCGCGGTTGCGGATCCACGAGCGCATATGTCAACAGATCACCGTCGTCTCGCATGAGTCTTCCGTTCCGTGGTATCGAGGGGGTTCCCGGAGGATTTTAATACGTCGATCACATTTGAACGGTTGCAATGGCGAACGGTACGGTTGATTTCTTCAACGACACTGGCGGTTACGGTTTCATCGACACCGAGGACTCCGAGGAGGACGTGTTCTTCCACATGGAGGATATCGGGGGCCCTGACTTGGAGGAGGGCCAGGAAGTCGAGTTCGAAATAGAGCAGGCCGAGAAGGGCCCGCGTGCGAAGGATCTCACGAGGCTATAACCATGGCGACAGGCATCGTGGATTTCTTCAACGATACGGGTGGCTACGGATTCATCGAGACTGACGACGCCGACGACGACGTGTTCTTCCACATGGAAGATGTCGGCGGCCCTGACTTGGAGGAGGGCCAGGAAGTCGAGTTCGATATCGAGGAAGCCGAGAAAGGCCCGCGTGCGACGAACCTGAAACGACTGTAAGCCAGTTTGTGGACGGTACGGACGCGAACAAACACGGTCGAAACGGGGTTTCCCCGTTTTCTTCCGCTCTCGGATCGATAGCGACTGGTTTCTCGGCCGATCGAAGACCGTGAGTCGTATTACTGCCGGGCCTGGACAGTCGTGTATGGACGCGACTGGAGGAGACCTCTACAAGCAGACGAAAGCGTTACTCGAGCCCGGCGAGATCGAACTGCGAGGGCTGATCGTCCGGACGGATATCGCCAACAACGAGGAGTCGGAACTCAACCGGCTCACACTCGAAGTTGGCGACGTGATCGCCGAACACGCCGAAACCGACGCCGACACGTATGTTTACTCCGGGACCGACGACCCCGAGTTCGGCCTCAATCAACACCAGGGCCGGACGATCGAGGGCGAGGAGTTCGTCTGGGAGTGTCAGCAACTGCTGCGCGACGGGACGTTCGATGTGGTGTTTTATTACGAGGATTCCGCCGACACGGAAGCGATCCTGGCGGATCTCCGCGCGAACGAGTACGACGTCGAAGATGTCGAGTCCCCCTGAGCACACCCGTGGGAATGGCTCTCGCAGTGTCGCAAAGGGGGCCGGGTTAGGAAGGCTTTAGATACCAGCGGTCCCAATACCCACGAGATAGCGGAAGTGTGATTTCGGACGTGATTGGTGATACATCGTGAAGGAGCCTGGCTACATATCGGGCGTGAGCGTCGCCCATCAGAACTGCAGCGTCGAAGCGATCGACGCGGCGGCGGCCGACAGCCAGCGCGCTGGCGTCGACAGTCTCCTCGAAGCCCCAGGCGTAACAGAAGCAGTTGTCCTTCAAACGTGCAACCGCTCCGAACAGTACGTCGTCACGGAGGACCCGGCGGCGGGTCGGGCCGCATTGAAACCGGCGATCGCCGACGTGCCGGACTCGGCAGTCGTCGAGATGGGCCACGAAGAGAGCCTCCGGCACCTGCTTCGGGTCGCGGCCGGTTTGGAGTCGCTGGTCCCGGGCGAGGATCAGATCCTGGGGCAGGTCAGAGACGCCTACGAGGACGCGCGCCACGCCGACGGACTCGGTCCGGTCCTCGACGAGGCCGTAACGAAGGCGATCCACGTCGGCGAGCGCGCCCGCACGGAGACGGCGATCAACGAGGGCGTCGTCTCGCTTGGAAGTGCTGCGGTCGAACTCGCCGAACGGGAGTGCGACCTCGACGCGGCGACGGCGCTGGTCATCGGTGCCGGCGAGATCGCGACGCTTGCAGCCAAGGCGTTGGATGCACGGAGTGACGTCGCCCACCTCTCCGTCGCCAACCGGACAGTCCCCCATGCGGAACACGTGGCGTCGATGGTCGACGTCTCGGCGAGTGCAATGGGCCTGGAGGAGTTGCCGTCAGCGCTTGATCGGGCCGATCTGGTCGTCTCGGCGACGGGGAGCCCCGAACCGATCGTCGAGCCGACTACCTTCGAAGCGACCGGCGAGACCGTCGTCGTCGACATCGGCCAGCCGCGGGATGTGCCGCCGGCGGTCGATGCGGTGCCCGACGTTGCCGTGTTCGATCTCGACGACCTCGAAGCAGTGACTGCACAGACGCGGGCGAACCGTGAGGCGGCCGCCGCCGCGGTCGAAGACATCGTCGAGGACGAACTCGTTCATTTACTTACCAGATACAAACGCTCCCGGGCTGACGACGTAATCTCGACCATGTACGAGAGTGCCGAACGCGTCAAGGCTCGCGAACTCGAGCAAGCGCTCGCGTCGATGGATCTCGACGATGACGAACGCGAGGTCGTCGAGGCGATGGCCGACTCGCTGGTCAACCAACTGCTCGCCGCGCCGACGAAATCGCTCAGAGACGCCGCCGAAGCCGACGACTGGGACACGATCGACACGGCACTCCAACTGTTCGATCCCGACTTCGGCGACGAGGAATTCCCGCCGAGTGTCGCGAGTGCCGATGGGGACGTGCCAGAACGCTTCTCGGGTCTCGTCGACGCCGACGACTGAGTGAGGAGACGCCAGTCCGACCTCGATCCGGGTGCTTTCGCCCCCGCCAGAACGTTCTTGAAAGCGAGTGACGTGTGTCCATGCATGACAGACGTCCTCGACGACGCGGAGATCGACGAGCGCCTCCCGGCAGGCTGGGAGCGCGACGGAGACGAAATCGTCCGGACCTTCGAGTTCGACGCCTATCTCGACGGCGTCGGCTTCGCGGCGGCTGCGGGCGGCCTCGCCCAGGAAGCCTTCCACCATCCGGAGTTGACCATCGGCTGGCGCGAGGTCGAGATTCGGCTGACGACCCACGACGCCGGCGGCATAACCGACGCTGACCTCGAACTCGCCAGGCGATTCAACGGCCTTCGGGAGTGAAACCTCGGCGTGGAACGTGTGGGCAAGGTCGACCAGCGTGCCACTGAAGAACCGCTGGGGATGGGTTCCCCGTCGAGCGGTTCCGGAGAGAGATAGTTTTTCCCTCTCGGGGTTCGAGGGGTGCGTATGGAACCGACCCCGTCGGATCTGGCGTCGCTGTTGCGTCAGTCCCGGATCAACGCGGCACTCGGCTGGGGGCTGGTCGGCATCATCGCGCTGACGGCCCTCGGGAACCTCGTTCTGGGGAACTTCTTGTGGGCTGGCTTCGCCGCGGTCGTGGGCGGGCTGGCGGTGCTCCCGCCAGTTGCCCGCCGCGATCCGCTGGTGATGATCCCCTGGGAGGTGTTCGTCCTCGCCGCGTTGCCGTTGCTCGGGTACACCGTCGGCGTGAACGTCGCCTTCCGGGAGGTCGCGACGTATCTCTCGGTGGCCGCGCTGGCCCTGATCGTCGCCGTCGAGTTGCAACTCTTTACGAACGTCGAGATGAACTACCAGTTCGCGCTGCTGTTCGTCGTCGTGTCGACGCTGGCCTTCGCGGGGCTGTGGGCCGTCTCCCGGTGGCTCTCTGATTTCTATCTCGGGACGACACTGCTGCTCGATCCCATGCTCAGTGATGACGCCATCGAGGAGCAACTCATGTGGGAGTTCGTCGCCTCGGCGGTCGCCGGCCTGCTCGCCGGCATCGTCTTCGAGCTGTATGTGCGCCGGTACGCAAGCGTCCGTCGTGACGGTGGTGAGAACGCATGAGTCTACGCTCACGCCTCCGACTCAGCACGTATCGCCAGCAGCAACTCACCAAGGTGATGGAATTCGTCCTGACCGGTCTCTTCTTTATCGGCCTCGAACGCCGATCGGTCGGTATCTCGATCAATGCGGCGATCGGCCTCATCGTGTTGCAGATCCCGCCGCTGCTCGAACGGGACTACAGCGTTCCGATGGACCCCCGGCTGACGCTGTGGATCACGACGGCCGTCTTCTTACACTCCCTGGGAACCGTCGGCGTGCCCGGCGGGTCGGGGTTCTATCAGTCGATCCCCGGATACGATCACTTGACCCACGCGCTGTCGGCATCGGTCGTCGCCGGGGCCGGCTACGCGACGATCCGCGCGCTGGATGAACACTGGAACGACGTGCATCTCCCGGATCGGTTCGTCTTCGTGTTCATCCTGATGTTCGTGCTCGCCTTCGGTGTCTTCTGGGAGGTCATCGAGTTCACCACGAGCGCCGCCGCGACCGCCATCGGCGGGTCGCCGGTGTTGACCCAGTACGGGATCGAGGACACGATGAAGGATCTGATCTTCAACACCATCGGGGCCGTTATCGTGGCGACGTGGGGAACCGTCTACCTCAACGACTTCATCACGCAGCTTCTGACAGTGTTGGGCGGCGAGACAGAGTCCGAGCCGCCGGGAGAGTGACGTTCATATACGCCCGTCGCCAAAGATCATCGTGTTCGTCGGTCACGCCTTCCTCGCCTTTGGGATCGTCGCGTTACTGGCCCGGCGTTTCGGTCCCGCTGAACGTCTGTCACTCCGTGGCGTGACCGTTCAGTACGCCGTCGTCGCCGGGCTGGCGGCCGCACTGTTCGCCTCACTCCCGGACGTCGATGTCGCCCACGCGGCATTCCAGGTCGTCACGCTCCCGGAAGGGGCAACGGCGTTCGATCACTTCTGGACGGCGACGGGCGAGCGCCACCGGACGACGACCCACTCGCTGGTCGTCGCCGTTCTCGCGAGTGCGGGCTTTGCCGTCTCTGTTCCCAACCGATGGGGTGGCGCGGCCGTCCTTTTCGGTGTCGTCGCCCTCGCAGCGTTCACCGGCGGCGTGGTCGGTGCCGGTGTCATGACGCTGTTCGTCGTCGGTGGCGTTGCTCTCACGGCCCTCGCGGCGCGGATCGGATTGTCCGCACGCTCGATCTTCGGCGCATCGGCGCTTGGACTGGCCATCCACCCCTTCACTGATCTCCTGACGGGCGTCCCACCGTCGTTTTTCGCGCCGTGGGACGTCACGGTCATCGGCGGGCGGGTCGAGCCGTTCACGGACGCGACGTATAACCTCCTGGTGGCGTTCGGGACGGAGATCGCCGTCATCTGGTTCGGGCTACTGGTCGGACTGACGCTGCTCGGGATCGAACTACGACGGCACGTCCACCCTGCCGGGGTGCTCGGTGTCGCGTATGCGCCGATGGCGCTCGTCCTGAACGCTCCAAGCGTCGATAACGCCGCGCTGTTCGTCGGGACGATTCTCCCCGTCGGGGCAATCGGTCTCGTCGGCGTGAAACGACAGCTGACGGGCGCGCGCGTCGTGACGATCACACTTACAGCGCTCGCGGCCATCACAGCCGCCTGGTTCGGGTTCGGCGTCGCATACACGTTCATCAGCTGATCGCCGACGACCCGAGTACACAAGACACTCCGGATCAATAGGTAAACCCACTCCATGGGAGGACGGGACCTGCTCGAACACGTGGACGTGGACCTCGGCTTCGATCCCGGGTCCGTCTCGATCGACGACGGGGGCGCCCTCGAACTGTTCGAGCCAGCCGTTCGGGAGTGGTGGATCGAGACGTTCGGAACGTACGTTCCCGACAACGGCGGCTTCTTCACGCCGCCACAGAAAGAGGCGATCCCGCACATCCACGACGGCGAGAACGCGCTCATCGCCGCCCCGACCGGTTCGGGCAAGACCCAGGCCAGCTTCGCGGCCATCGTCAACGAACTGTTCCGCCGGGACCGCGAGGACGGGCTGGACAATTCCGTCTACTGTCTGTATCTCTCGCCGCTGAAGAGCCTCGCCAACGACATCCACCGGAACCTCGAAGTACCACTCTCGGAGATCACCGCAAAGCTCGAAGACCGTGGCGAGGACGTCGAGATCCGCCACGCGATCCGCCACGGCGACACCTCCGACAGCGACCGCCAGGCGATGCTCGAAGAGACGCCCCACATCCTCAACACGACGCCCGAAACCCTGGCAATCCTGTTGAACTCCCCGAAATTCAAAAAGAAGCTGGAGACGGTCGAGTACGTCATCGTCGACGAGATCCACAGCCTCGCGGCGAACAAGCGGGGAACCCACCTCTCGGTGTCGCTGGAACGACTCGAAGCGATGGCCCAAACCTCGCCGACGCGGATCGGCTGCTCGGCGACGGTCGAACCGCTGGACACGATGGCGGAATTTCTGGTCGGCCGGGAAGCGCCGGGTGGCGATCCCCGCGACTACGAGATCGTCGACGCTCGCTTCGCCCGCGAGTTCGACATGGAACTGACGACGCCGACCGACGACCTGATCCACACGGCCCAATCGACGATCAACGACCGGTTTTACGACCAGTTACACGACCTGATCGGCGATCACACCAACACGCTCGTGTTCACAAACACGCGCTCGGGGGCCGAGCGCGTTCTCCACAACCTCCGGGAGCGCTTCGACGCCTACGACGCCGAGAACTCGGGGTGTCACCACGGCAGCCTCTCGAAAGACAAGCGCCAGGCCATCGAGTCCGATCTGAAATCCGGCGATATCGACGTCGTGACGACTTCCACGAGCCTCGAACTCGGGATCGACATGCCCCACATCGACCTGGTGGTGCAGGTCGGCTCGCCGAAGTCAGTCGCCGCACTCCTCCAGCGGGTGGGACGGGCTGGCCACCAGCTCGGCGAGACGGTCACCGGGCGAGTCGTCGCGCTTGACCGAGACGAACTGATCGAGTGTGCGGTCATGCTGCAGAAGGCCGAGGCGGGCTTCGTCGATCGGGTGTTCGTCCCCGAGAAGGCCCACGACGTGGCCACCCAGCACGTCTATGGGATGGCGATCAACGACATCCGTCCCGAGTCAGAGATCATAGGCATCCTCCGGCGGGCGTACCCCTACCGGAACTACACGGACGACGACTGGGAGCGACTCGTCCGGTATCTCACTGCCGACTACCCCGGCATGGAAGAGGAGAACGTCTACGCGAAGATCTGGCGGGACGAAAACGATCCACCGGACGGCGAGTACCACTACGACGAGTTCCTGGTCGGCGAGACGTTGATCGGCAAGCGCGGTCGCCTGGCGAGAGTCATCTACATGACCAACATCGGGACGATTCCGGACTCCTTTACGTGTGACGTGCTCACGCGTGGCGATAGCGAGTGGGTCGGGCAACTCGACGAGTCCTACCTCGACACCCTGGAATCCGGGGACGTGTTCGTGCTGGGTGGGGATCGTTACGAGTATCGCTACCGCCGTGGCTCGAAGGTCTACGTCGACCGGACGAGTGCCAGGCCGACCGTCCCCTCGTGGTACTCGGAGCGATTGCCCCTCAGCTATGATCTCGGGCAGGAGATCCTGACCTTCCAGCGCGAGTTACTCGCCAAACTACAGCGGGGCGGTCAGTCGGCAGCTCGACTCTGGCTCCGGGAGTTCCCCCTCGACGAGCACAGCGTTCGCGCCATCGTCGAGATGTTCGACCAGCAGGTGCGTTACGCCGGTCCGGAGAGCGTCAGCACGGATAAACGCCTGGTCATCGAGGAGGAGCGCGACCGCGAGGCGTACGAACGCCGCTACTACGTCCACTCGAACTACGGTCGCCGGTTCAACGACGGGCTCTCGCGACTGCTGGCCTATCACGTCGCCCAGCAGGCCACGGCGAACGTCCAGGTGGCCGTCGCCGATCACGGCTTTACATTGTCGATGCCGCTCAACCGGAAAGTCGACGTAGCGGGCGTCCTCGAATCGATCGAGCCGACTGGCGTGCGGGCGGACCTGCGTGCCAGCCTCGACGGAACGGACCTGCTCGAACGGTATTTCCGAATCAACGCGACGCGGTCGCTGATGATCCTCAAACGCTACAAAGGCTATGAGAAATCGGCCAGCGAACAGCAGGTCAACAGCGAGATGCTCCTCGGCTTCGCCCAGGAACTCGACGGGTTCGCCGTGATCGAAGAGACCTACCGGGAGATCCTCGAGGACAAACTGAACGTGGCGGCGATCGAGGACGTGCTCGACGCGATCGACGCCGGAAAAATCGGGGTCGTCCACCACCGCGTCGACTCGCCGACCCCGCGGGCGTTCGGACTCGCGACGCTGATGGCCAGCGACGTCGTCCTGGCGGAAGACGAGTCGGCCGTCTTACAGGAGTTTCACGAGCGCGTCAAGGCGGCGATCGGCGAAGAATCAGCCGACACGGTGTCCGTCACCGACCGACCCTGAGGACGGTTCCGGGGACGCTCTCCGCGAAGCGGCTACGCCTCGACGCCCTCGATCCACTCGTCGGCCCACTGTTCGAGTTCCTCGAAGACCGGACACAGTGCCTGCCCCCGCTCTGTCAACGAGTAGTAGGTGGCGATCGGCTTCTCCTCGACGCGACGGTCGACGAGTCCGGTCTCCGCCAGATCGTCGAGGACGCGCGAGAGCGTCCGGGAACTCGCACCCGTCGATCGCTTGAGTTCGTTGAACCGCTGCTCGCTCTCGACCAGTTCGTGAAGGACGACGAGTCGCCATTCCGATCCGATCGTTTCGACGGCCTCGACGACCGGACAGGCTCCCTCGTTCTGTTCCTCGACCGTCTGCTCCTCGGCAACTGTCGTCGGTGACATCGATGTTACTTGATCACCTTCTTGTCGCCGAATACATAAGTAGGTTCGGATTCGAACTACGTAACGTAATGATACCAGATTGTGGATCGGAACTCGATCGGCTACAGACCGAAATCGACTCACTGGAGGTGTACTCCTGATGGCGTTCACCGGAAGCGAGGGACTCGTCCTCCTGGCAGGACGGATCCTCTTCGGCGTCGTCCTGGCGTTCATGGGCCTCAACCACTTCATGCAGCGCGAGCAGATGACGGGCTACGCCGAATATAAAGGATTGCCCGCACCGGGTTTCTCCGTGATCGCCTCGGGCGTCGTATTGATCGCCGGGGGACTCGCGGTGGTCGCCGGCGTCTATCCGGTCGTCGGCGCGGTCGCACTCGCAGGGTTCCTCCTGATCTCGGCTCTCACGATGCACGACTTCTGGGCCGTCCCCGAGGACGACCAGCAGGACGAGATGACGGCGTTCCTGAAAAACCTGGTAATGGCCGGCGGTGCACTCGTCGTCGCGGCCGTTGGCACCCAGTCGTGGGCCTACAGCATCGGTATCGGGCTGTTCTAGACGGCAGTGTTTCCGCGGAGAATCAGGGAGTGTCGACCGACAGCGGCGGCAACCCGGCCTCGATTTCCTCGCGGCGATCCTCGAACCAGTCGGGGAGAACCAACCGTTCGCCCAGTTCGTCGAGATCCTCGTCGACGGTGTAGCCCGGTTCCGCCGTCGCGTACTCGAAGAGGACGCCGCCGGGCGTCCGGGTGTACACCGACTCGAACCACTTTCGATCGACGATTTCGGTCGGGCGCAACCCGAGATTCTGGAGTTGCTCGCGCCATTCGGCCTGGTCGTCGCGCGTGACCCGGAAGGCAACGTGATGAACGGTCCCCGCTCCTGGCTGCCCCCGCCCCCGGTCCGGTTCGGCGACCAGGTCGACGACGGCCCCGAGATCAATGGGTGCCTCGTAGCGCATCCGGTCGCCCTCGTCGTCCGTGGCCTCGTACCCCATCTCTTCGAGGAGCCTGACCGTGCTTTCGGTGTCTTCGAGCGAGAGCGCAACCCCATAGAACCCACGGATCGCTCGCTCGGGCGGGACTGATCCGGCGGGCGGGTCGCCTGCCGGCGCGTCCGCGACGCCGACGAGTTCCAGCGGGAGGCCGTCGGGATCACGGAACGGGATCACGGTCTCGCCGAAGCGCTCGCGGGGTTCGTCAGCGTCGACGCCCGCTTGCTCGAGTCGGTCGACCCAGTACTCGACGGCGTCGGCCGGGATCGTGAACGCCGTGGTACTCACCTGGCCGGTCCCGACCTGACCGGGCCGCGCTCCCGGGTACGGGAAGAACGTCATGCTGGTGCCCGGCGAACCCGTGCGGTCGCCGTAGAAGAGGTGATAGACGGACGTGTCGTCCTGGTTGACGCTTTGCTTGACCAGTCGAAGGCCCAGCGTGTCGGTGTAAAACTCGAGGTTCTGCTGGGGATCGCTCGCGATGGCAGTCACGTGGTGGATTCCGGGAATGTCTTCGGGCATACTCGGAAAGAGGGGCTCCTGGCAGATAGCCGTTCGGTCACCGGCGAAGCCGACCCTGAGCGTCAATCAGAACGGCGCGCTGGGCTCGATTCATATCGGCGACGCTCCCCACGACGCCAGCGCCAACCCATTCGTCGATTGAGCCGAAAGCGCGGACTCGCGGCCAAGCGACTGGCTCGTCTCGCGTTCCACCGGTGTGATTTGGGCGTCGACGGCCACCGGATCACCGCCCGTCGCATACGGTTGGTCGATGCCGATAGTAAAGCGGTTGTCGCCGCTCGTATCAATATGCGGCACGGCCACGAGTGTCGTCTGGCGCTGGATAGACTCGTCGAGTTGGACGCGAACGTTCGTGTGCTCACCCGGCGGCAGGTAGCCGGTATGACCCACGATCGCCCCGTCGGCTGTGCGTTCATGGATCACCACGAACCCACCTTCAGAGGTGGAGACCGAGCCGATCGTGACCCCATCGCCGAGCGTCTCCTGATCCTGGATGGTCAGCGATGCCACGGGCGAGGTCACGAGCAGGATTGCGACGTAGGCGATCGAAAGCAAGATCGCCGCGTGTTTCGCGCCGTCCTTGAGCGTCCCCTCGCCGAGGAGGCCGGCGACGAAGCCCGAGAGCACTGCCTGGATCAACGCGGCGTGAAGGAAGATCAGCGTGTAGGCCGGCTTGTTGACCTGCCCGAGCCGGGCGAAGGCAGTCACGTCGACGCCCAGGCGATTGGACTCGGGGACGGGAACGTTGTCGGGTAAGCTCGGGACGAGCACCTCCTCGACGGCGAAAATGATGACCAGAAAGACCAGAAACGAGACGTAGATCACGACCAGATAGGTGAACATCTGCTGGCGGCGTTCCCGGCGGAGTTTGAGATCCGCACGCGCCTGCGAGGACGCGATCCGCAAGACTGGGCCGAGCCGTCCGCTCGCCCGCATCGCATGGGTGAGCAGCGTGACGACCCGGGCGATCGAGGCCGTTCGGACCCGCAGCCCGAACCGACGAAGCGCATCGGTCGCGTTGGCACCCATCGAAATGTCAGTCCAAATGCGGTCGACTTCGTCAGTCAGGACGCCAAGATCCGAGTCCCGAACCCGATCGAGACTTTCGACGAAGGACATCCCCGCCTCGTTGAGACTCGCCAGCCGTTCGAGCAACTCGGGTGTTGCGGCCTCGATCCGGTCGATTCGCCGGGAGTAGATCTCCCGGACGATGGCGAACGAGCCGATCAAAAAGATCGTGATCTGGACGATCACATCGTCGGCGTACCGGAGGTTGAACCCGTAGTCGGTCATGGCGGCCGGCCCGCGAATCACCAGCCATATCAGCGCGATCGGCACAGTGAGATAGAAGATCCGGGTCGGATTCCAGATGATCGTCTGGATCGGACGGCGCAGAACACGCTTGAATCGACTGATCCGGTCGTACAACGCGAGTTGGGACCGGCCAGCCGACAGCCGGGCGAGATGCCCGCCGTCCGCGGTCGCCGTCGTCGTCTCGGGTGCAGTTGTGTCCGGAGCGGCGCTCTTGAGGGTTCCCACGCCGCTCTCACGGGCGACGCCGAGTTCCTCGAGTTTCTGCACCAGGAAGACGACAAACAGGGCATTCGACAGCGGGACGATGAGATACGCGAGCAGTTGCAAGAACGGAAGGGTATCTGTCACCGTCAGCCCGAACACCAACAGGATCGTGAGCAAAAACAGGATGCCGGCGACGAGCGTCGTGACGTACGCTTCGGCGATGGTTGCAAGCAGTTCCAGCACTTCCTCCTGGCGCTGTTCGGTCTCCGCCTGAAGGCGGTCGTACTGGTCTTCGAGAAACTGCGGGATCTGCTGGCCACTGGCGAGGACGCTCGCGAGGTTCTCGGCGAATGTCCGGAAGGTGTCGCTCGGACTCCGGTGGGCTGTCCGTCTGATCGCCGAGATCATGTCCGTCCCGAAGATATCCATCTCCCGGACAGCGACGCTCATCTCGTCGGCCGCGTCGCCGTAGATTTCCCGGTTCCGGCCGAGCGTTCGCATCACGTCCGGGAACGCGAGTCCCCCACGAGACAGGGCGTAGGTGAACGCGACTGTTCGGGGGAGGGCCGCGTTGATGCCGCGTCGCCTGACCTCGGCGTCGCCGGCGGGGAGTTGCCAGCGTGCCACATAAGTCACGACCGCGGAGAGCCCACCGATGACGACCCCGCCGATCGTGAGGACGAGAAACACCTGGTCGGGCGGGAGGACGATTTCGAGGTTTCGGTTGCCCAGCACGTCACCCATGACCGAGGGGAGATCCGCAAGCACGGCGGCGATTGTCGGGATCACCACCAGCGCCCCGCCGATGAAATATACCCCGACGGTCCCCCCGATGAGCGCTGCCAGTGCCGTATAGAGGTACGTCTTGGCTGCGTACACCCGGTAGGTCGTCTCGAGGTACGCCGAGGCCAGCATGCGCTTTCGAGCGGGTGACTCGCCGATGTGCTGGCTGAAATACTGTCGGGCGATCCGCGTAAATACGCGGTCGACACGGGGGCTAACGCGGGTCAGCGCGAGCGCTCCGGCGAGTGCGAGTGCGGCGACCAGCGGCAGGTATCCCGTGAGGCTCATGGCTCCGTGGTGGCTGTTCCCTCGATCCGAGAGAGCACGGCGTCTTTGTCGGCGTAGTACCGGTTGACGAACGACGTGAACCGGCGGTAATCCGACACACCCTCCGCCTGGAGATGAGCGAGGAACCGCTCTCTGTCTTCGAGCTCCCGGAGGAGTTCCGCCTGACTCCAGCCGCGCTCCTCGCGGATCTCTTCGAGCAACGAGGAGTCCCGTTGGGCGTAGCCGTCCTGGTTTGGCTGCCACTCGTAGGCGTTGGCGTAGTCGAGTTCACCCGTCCGCTGGTCGATACCTTCGATCTCCGCCAGCGTCTTCGCCCGGCGGACGCGCTCGTCACCCTGGCGGGTCAACACCTGGACAGCCAGGATGTCCAGGCTCTGGACCATCGGCCGCGGGACGTTGATCGGCTCGTTCTCTAAGCGATTGATGACCGTCTGGACGGAGTCGGCGTGCATCGTCGAGAACGTCGTGTGACCCGTGTTCATCGCCTGGAATAGCGTGATCGCCTCCTCACCACGCACCTCACCGACGACGATGTACTCCGGACGGTGGCGCAGCGCGGATCGCAGGAGGTCATACATCGAGATGTCGTCCTCGTCGAAGCGCTCGCGGGTAACCGAGGAGAGCCAGTTGTCGTGATATAGCGAGAGTTCACGGGTGTCCTCGATAGTGAGGACCTTCGCCCGCGGCGGAATGAACATCGAGACCGCGTTCATCGAGGTCGTCTTCCCGGCCGCGGTCCCGCCGGCGAACAGCAACGACTTGTTGTGCTCGATCGCGAGCCAAAGATACGCGAGCATCTCCCGATTGAACGTGCCATACTCCAGAAGGTCGATCGGCGTGAACGGATCCTCGGCGTATTTCCGGATCGTGAACGCCGACCCTCGCGGCGTCACTTCCGTTCCCAGCGCGAGTTCGATCCGCGAGCCATCCGGCAGCGTCGTCGAGACGACCGGGTCGGCAATGCTGATGTGCCGGCCCGAGCGCTGGGCGAGTTGGACGACGACGTTCTCGAGTGCCTCGGCGTCGTAGGTGATATTCGTCTCGATGTCGGTGTAGCTATCGTGATAGATGAAGATCGGTAGCCCCGCCCCATCACAGGAGATGTCCTCGATCCCGGGGTCGTACATCAGCGGGTCGATCTTCCCATAGCCCTGGAACTCCCTGAACAGATAATAAAAGAGCCGGTGGACGGTCTCGATTCGGACGTCAACACCGTACTCCTCGAGTCGCTCCCGTAGTTCCGCGAGCAATGCCCCTTCCGGATCCTCATCGACGTCGGCGCGATACAACAGCGGATCACGGACGTCCTCGAACAATCGCTCCAGGAGTTCCCGCTCGAAGTCGTCGAGTCCCGGCTCGACCACGTGATAGCGGTGTTCGTCCCGCTCCGGGTCGTAATTGATCGAGGCGAACGCATAGGGGGCATTCAGCCAGTACCGCTCGATCTCGTCCATCCCCGGAAGGCCGGTAAAATCCGTGAGACGTTCGTGTCGATGAGGATCGTAATTCTCGACGGCCACCTGTGAACCTGAGAGCACACGCGCGACCCGGACGAGCCAGTTTTTCGCTGATCCCAATGGACCGAGCTCTCCGGCTTCCTCAGCCGTTCGCGCGGCTCTGTCAGTGGACGTAGCAGCATCGTGATCCCCAGGGTGCTCCGGTTCTGACATCGTTCGGTCACGTTCGACGCGCCCGACGCCGATCCTTATTGCGGATAACGAGTCCAGGTACTTAAATTCGGACGCCGTTTGGTTGTCGGGTCGAGAGTCACCTGTCCGAAAGCCTCCCGGGAGCGGCCACGCCCCTGTGTTCCAGCCAACCGGCCGAACCTGACGTCGCCGTCACCTTCATGCTATTCGAACACATACCACTACCTACCGGATGAAGCGCGAACACTTCAGTCTGACTGCCATCCCGGCCGGGGGGAGCCCCGACGCGCCCGATGTCCCGACGTTGCGAATTGAGTACAGTGGCGTCGCCGGCCTCCTCCGTGAGAAATTGACCGACGACGGAGGATCGACACTCGAGGATGAGGACGTCGATGTCGCGTTTCGCAAGCGTGAGGGACAGCGAGGTGTACTAAGCATCGCGGAACGCCTCACCGGCGCGTTCATCTGTGAACTCGATACCGAGGTGGCGAACGTAACGGACATCGTCGATGCCGCCGAGACCAACGACGGCCGCTACCGGATCGAAATTGTCATCGACGACGATAGCGTTCGCTTCGAGAAGGAGACCCTGCTGGTCTATGACGTCACTGGGGAGTTGCTCCGGTCCTGTAGCCTCAATCCGGGCAGCGTTGAACTGTAGGCATCGATTCGCTGACCCGAGACATTCTTGTCGATCCGTCCCGTCGACCTATCCATGATTCGAATCGCTCCCCCGAACGAGCGTAAGTGTGAACGATGTGGGCGCAAGGAAGTCTGGGACGACGACCGTGGCGTCTGGGCCGCCCGCGACGACGACTGGACCGGCAGCCCTCACTGTCTCCACGAGTGGGACATCAACGGGAGTTACAACCCGATTGAAGAACTGTAACCGTAAACATCCCGCGGGCGCCTCCGGGAGCGAGTTTCGGTATCCCTCTTTTGCGTGCTAGAATGCCGGGATGAGCCCTTGCTCGAAGATCCCGGCAGCCGTCAGCAACCCGATCACGAGCGTCGTCACTACGATGGCGAACGCGGGCGGGTCAACGTGCGTATCGGCGTGCGCATAGAGGATACGGCCACTGAATTCGGCGATCACTGCGCTGGCGAGGCCGAACCCGGCACCGAGTGCAAGCGCCACTTCGATCCCCATGGCTGGCATCGAGAGTGCGGCGATGCCGGCGGGGAATGCGATGTGATGGACGATCGGGAACCGATCGACGCCGGCGACGGTGATCGTCAGTGTGGCCATCGCGAGACCGAACACGAGATAATACCGCTGGGTCACGTACGTCACGTAGGCCCCAAACACCCCGACGACGATGCCGAGGAGTGCCTGCTGGAGCCACCGTTGTTGGTGTGGGACCCACGGCTCGACGGCCAGTCGCGTCGGGTCAGCCTCGTCGTGCCCTTCGAGTGCCGTCCTGATCTCGCCGCGCTCGTAGGGCGACATGTCCAGCAGGCCCTCGCTGATCGATCCCACGAGCGGATAGCCAAAGGCGATCCGGGCCAACAATCCCGAGACCAGGACGCTTGCCATGACCGGATCGACTGGGAGCGCGAAAGTCCGGACGAGTGCGGCCAGCCAGTAGCCGATCACGCCGAACGCCCCGCCAGCGAGCAACGCATCGACCCGCGCGCCGTTCGGCGTGAAGATGTCCTTGGCCCGGTGATAGGGGAACGAATCGGGCTCCTCGTGGCGGCCGAGATACGCGGCAGCCGCGACGCCACCGGCGAAGGCGACGTGCGGGCCGAGCGCGGGGCCGTACCCGATCTGGGACGTGAGTCCGATCGCCCCAGCGCTTCCCGTCGCGGCACCGGTAGCCGCATTGGCGACCTCGCCGACGACGATCACCAATCCCGAGAGGCCCAGCGCTGCCATCCCGCCGATGGCGGCCCCGATCGCACCGCCGGCAAACGCGACGACGAGTATCTCGATCGCGAAATATCCCGCCTCAGCGACCATGGTCCCACGCTCCTGTCCAGCGAATCACCAACCGATGCCTGCCCGAATATCGATCCATGCGTACACCTGTCTCCGTGGGTGTAGTTAGTAGTTGGCGTCTCGATTGTCCTTCAACGCTACGAGTAGCCCTCGGTCGGATCCCGTCCCGCAAGCAGCGCCTCGTAGACCGAGACGAGTTCCTCGCCGACGCGATCGAGGCTGTGTTCCTCAGCCGTCGCACGGGCGTTCGAACCCAACCGCTCCCGGAGGTCGGGATCCTCCGCAAGCCGTTCGACCGCCTCGCGGAACTCCGCGTCAGTCTCGGCTTTCAGGCAGTCCTCGCCGTCGGTGAAGAACTCCTCGAAGACCGGGATGTCCCGGATGACGACGGCCTTCTCGGCGGCCATCGCTTCGAGGACGGCGATCCCCTGGTTCTCGGTCTTCGTGGGGAACAGATAGATATCGCCCGCACCGAACGCATCGCGAATGTCGTCGATCCAGCCGGTGAACGTGACGTTCTCCGGCGGCTCTTCTGTCCAGCGTTGCACCGTCTTCGATGCCAGCGGGCTCGTGCTGTAGGGGCCAAACCACGCGAAATCGTACGGCGTCTCCTGGGCGACCCGACAGAACGTGCTCAGTCCCTTGCGCTCGAAGACCTGCCCAACGGCGAAGACGACGACGCCATCAAGGTCATACTTCTCTCTGGCGGACGCCCGGAACTTCTCGTAGCCCTCCAGGTTCTCCAAGTCGACGCCGTTGGTCATCGGCTTGATTGGGGCCGTGACGGGATACGATTCGAGCACGCGGCGGGTGTACTCACTGGGACAGAGGACGAGGTCGGCCTGGGAGTAAAACCACCGAAGATACCAGCCGAGGGGTTTCGAAACCAGGTTCGATCCCCGAAAGCTCTCCTGGAAGTCCTCGCGGGTGACGTGTGAGTGTAAAATCAGCGGGATGTCGTGGCGCTGTGCGTGCTTGGCGACGGCGATCGATCCCGGACCGATGAGGTTCGCGTGGGCAACATCGAAGTCAGCCCACAGCGATCCGTCACCGAGATTACTCACGGCTGCAGTCGCCGGGTTCCGGCCGTCCCACGGCGACGTCACGACGTCGACGTCCGTGGTCGCCAGAGCCGCGCGCTGCTGGGAGGCAGCGGTTCGGATCCCGCTGGGGCCAAGATAGGGTTCGAGTTCGAGATAGTTGAGGACGCGCATACGCTCTGTCTGGCCCAGCGTGGGGAAAACGCTACCGACTCCCGGCGAGCGATCGCGTCAATACGACAGCGACCCAGTGTATTGGTCGAGAACGAGCACCGCCCCGGCCCCGACACCCGCCGCAAGCAGCGTCAGAAATGTCGTCGTCGGGCTCCAGGTGGCAGTGTTGTCGAGGACTTCTTCGACTGGCAGCCGTAGCGCCCCGACCATGAGGCTAACGAGGAACGTCAACGTGGCTACCCGGTAGGTGGATAGCGCCCACCGGATCACCCGGGCGAACGAGAGCAAGCCGACGAGCGCGCCGATCCCGACGACGGCTACCGTCGTTGCCAGATCCAGAACGCCACCGAGAGACGCATTCCCAGTTACCAACCCGAGAAGACTGTCGACGAACTGTTTGAGGACACCCGTCAGATAATCGTACTGCCCCAGCAACAACAGCATGAAGGCACCCGACACACCCGGCAGGATCATCGCGGTGATCATGATTGCCCCCGTGACGAAGAGGACCGGCAACGCGTGTGAGTACGTCGCGCCGGCAGTCACGCCCGAGACGACGAACGCCAGCCCAAAGCCGACCACAGCAGCCCCGACTCGGCCGGGCGTCCCGACGGAGACGTTCTCGTAGAGGACGACCGCCGAGGCGGCGATCAACCCGAAGAAGAAGGCAAAGGTGAGTGCCCGGGCCCCGTTCAACGCGGCGTGCATCACACGCGAGACGATCACCAGCGCCGTCAAGACGCCTGACCCGAGAACGACCAGGAATGGCACGTCCATGGCAAGCAGCCGACGAATCAGCGCCTGGCGGCCATTCGTGTGATGGATCCGAAGCAGGTGTCTGGCTGCGCGGGGATCGAGTCCGGCGATCGCACTGATGAGCCGCTCGTAGATCCCGGTGATAAACGCGATCGTCCCCCCCGAGACGCCCGGTACCGAGTCGGCCGCACCCATCGCGACGCCCTTGAGGTAGATCACGATCCAGGCCCGGACATCTGTCGTCGACGTGGTCCGTGGTTGCTCTCGGGAAGACACGATTCAGTATCCAGTGGGAACCGCTCGGGCAATGGCCGCATCACCGGCGACAACGGGTGCGACCGCTTCGGTCGTGTTAGTGCCAGTTTCGTTCGTCGAACCGTCGGCCGGATCACTCGTCTCGGAGCCGTCTGTCGCGTTCCCGTCCGTCTCGTTTGTCGAATCGCCCTCCGACGTGTTGAGATCCTGTTCGAACAGGACTGACTCGGTCAGGTCGACCTCGACGGCCGACTCGTCGGTACCGACGACCTGCTCTTCGGAGACGTCCGCCGTGTCGGTGTAGGCGGTATACCGTATACTCTCGTTCGTCGACTCCTGTGTCGGCGGGGTCTGGAACTCGTAGGAGCTATTCGCACGGACGCTGACGTTCGTATAGCCGTCCTCGGTGCTCACCGCGTCGTAGTCCGTCGTCGAGTACGGCAGCGTCATGGTGAACTCGCCATCCCCGCCGGTCTCGGCGTGCTGGCGGTAGGTGAACGTCTGGTTCGCGTTGGGCATCTCCATCTCGACCGAGGCCGTGACGTTCGTGTTTGCTGGCCCAGTCCCCTCGACGGTCGCACCCGGGACACGCTCGAAGGTCTTTGTCCAGGCACTGTAGGGCTCCGAAAGAGTCCCACTCAACAGGGTTCGAGTGCCGACACCTGTCTGGTACTGTACCTGCTGATTCTGGGCGTTCCGTTGGGCGAGCAAGAGTAACCCTGGCTGGCTCGCCATGATCGGGTTCTGACTCGAATCGCTCACCTGCACCAGCCGGTAGTGCTCCAGGGCGGAGACTGGCTCACTCGGGATCTTCCCGAGGCCGCCGATCTGGGCCGTCCCGTCCTCAGCGACGTAGGCTTCGGCTGCGCTTCGGTTGTTGAACCATCGCAGTGCCTGAGCGGTTCCGTTCTGGTCTGTCGCGGGAACATTCCAGGTTCCCGCCGTGCCGTCCTGGAACTCGACCTGCGTTTGTTCCCAGTCGACGACCGGAATCCGGCCTTGTGTGTTGGCGCCTGGGACATCGGTGGTCGAGGCGGCGCTACCGTGATACCGGTAGAGTCTGACGACCATGGACTCGTAGTAGGCCTGTTTCTGGACCGTATAGTACTGTCGCACATACGAAGACCGGTCACCGGCCTGTATCCCCGCATGCACCGGTCGGAAGTAATCCGACGTCGAGACGTTGTCTAGGAAGGCCGACGGCGCGAAGAACTTCCCCCAGGCATAGTTTGCCCAGGGGGCCCCGTTGGCCGTGGCCATCTTCCAGTCGACCATCGCGTATTGGGGCGCTGCATCCGACTCGTTTTCACTCACGACATCGAGTGCGTCGCCAGCCTGGGATTCGTTCCCTGCAAGGAGGAACGCTGCGGCCTCCTTAGCGTTGCCCTGGAACGGGTTGGCGACCGGGATGCGTTCGCCTTCCTGGGTGATCCAGTGCCCGTAGTCCCACCATGACATCACGCCGTAAGCTCCGTCCGGATACTCGAAGTCGTCAGTTCGCTCGTAGGTACCGTAGAAGTCGAGCTCCTCTGCATTGCCGGCCCCACCGTAGTTGCCCTGGGCGGGCGTGTTCTCGCTCATCCAGTCAAGGCTACTTTGCCAGTTAGCAACGGCACCGGGACCGTTTTGGTCTGAGGTATCCAGCACGGTCGGAGAGGCCACGACCATCGGCAAGACAACGGCGATTACCACGCTCAGTATCGTCAGGACCTGGTACGTTTCGAGATCGCTACTCTCAGCGGCCGAATGAAGTGTCCGGAACAGCCACGAGACCACCAGCGCGGTCAGCGTCGCGGCCGGGACCGTGAGGTAGACGCCAAAGCGTGACTGAGTGAACGCCGCAGCGAGCATGAACAGGAACCACACCGCGACGAACAGCAACTCCGGCTTGAGTTCGTCGCTGAGATACTGATGGACGAGGGCAATCCCGACGCCGACACCGGCGATGATCGGGGCTGCTCCGTACCATCTCCAAAGTGTATCGAGACCCCCACTTATCGGCGCGACCTCAGCGACAGTACCGGCCGATTCCGTGTGTGGGTTGAAGGCGAACCCGACGAACCGGAGCAGCTGATCGAAGAAGTACCAGAACAGATCCGGCAAAACGAGTGCGAACAGTAGAACACTCACACCAAGCCCACCGAAAATCGTCGTCGGGTACAGCCAGGCGTTGAGATCACGACGATCCCACTCCCGCGCTAGCCAGGTCAATCCGATCGACCACGCGACACCCGCAAAGGCGAGCCCTGGCTGGGCGAGAGAGAGTTGAACCATATTGAGATCGAACGAATGAATCGAGAGCAGCGAGAGTACACCAGCTACCAAAAAGATGGTCGCAGTGGATATCCCGACGTGTTCGGGACTTTCGCCCCGGAGATAGACGATCGGGAGCTGAATCGTAACGTAGACGCCCAGGATTCCGAGAAGAAGGATCGCCGGCGGCCAGGTCCAGAGATATAACGCCAGCCCGACGCCACCCACCGCGGCCCAGCCCAGTGGCCGGCGAAGCGTTTCCCAGTCCCGCTCGACGAACAGTTCGTACACCGGCTTTTCTTCCTGTGCAACACGAACGGCAATCACAATGCCGAGCACGGCAATCGCCTGGAAAAAGGCTTCAGCGACCTGGTGGTCAGCAGCCCCCACGAGGCTCCGCTGAAGGAGGACGCCCGATGACAGCGCAAGCACGATTGCGGCGATGATACCGGCCATCCGGCCGCCCATCCGCTTGCCAAGATAGTACGTCGGCACGATAATCGCCGTGCCGAAGACGACCGGTGAGAACAGCGTGACGAGCCGAACCAGCTCGTCGCTTGGATTCCCGAGGCCGATGACGAGTGCTGCCGTTGCAATCAGTTGATCGAAGATCGTCCCGTACTGGCCGACAAACGTCCCGGAAGGGAACTCCGTCCAGGGATCGAACGGCATCGTCGAGGGCCAATTCGAGACGGTATAGGAGATCTGGCGCAGATGATACCAGGGGTCGTTTCCGCTAAAGAGAATCTTGCCGTCGGAGACGAATCGACCCCACGTTCTGCCCCGCACCCAGAACATGAAGCCGAACAGGCCGGCGATGACCAGCCAATGACCCCACCGAAAGAGCCATTCGACGGCACGACCGGCTGGCGAATCCTCCGTGACATAGTCGTCTAATCCACTCATGGGACAGGAACCCTCCGAGCGCTCATTAGGCAAGGAAACTGCCAACGCGCGCATAAGCCTTATGAAGTTACTAACGGACTACCGTAAGAAGCCAACCAAGCGATAGCGGGCAATCCAGGCCGTGGATCGCTCAAGTTCGGCGTTTTTGAGTTACGGGGCGGCGTCGACGGGCGATTCGGAAAGTCGGACACCACAGGCGTCACACGAGACTGTCTCGACCTCGTACTCCCGACAACAGGAGGTGGCTGTCTGCGTATCGAGCGATGTCTCGCCGCCACACGCGGGACAGATATCGAGATGCCGTCGCAGCTCGGAGACGACCTGACCACGTTCAGCCGTCGAGAGCGCCGTCCAGCCGCCATACTGGTTTGCGAGCACCTGGCCGGCCCCGAGATCCGCGAGGAGTGCGGCCCGTGACACCCATCGACCGAAGGGACGACCATCCAGGGTAAGCGTCACGGACCGGTCAGTCTCCGCTATTCGGATCTCGCCGTCGAGATCGAAAACCGTCCCCGCAGTCGTCTCGCTGTCCGAAAGCTCGTCGATCGCACTTCGCCAGGCCGTTGTGAAACCGTCCGTGAGATAGCGGTCCTCGCTGTCTGCTGATGCAACCGCGTCGGCCTCGCGAAGATGCGAGTCGACGTCGAGCGTGCTAAGTGTGCCCACGCCATCGATAACGAACGGTTCCTTCCCGAAGGCCCGGAGCAACCGCGGTGGGAAGTATCGCTTCGTGAGCGTTGGCGTCCCTGGAATCAAGTAGCCACGGAGCCAGATCTGGACGGCCGACCCCGCGATCACGGCGATGAAAGCACCGACGGCGACGGTCGGCGGGTATTCCAGTCCCATCAGAAGGACGAACGCCGCATTGCCGATCAGGAGGCCGAAAACGCCATTGGTTATCGTACACGGAATACAGCGGTTCCTGCCGGTGTACTCGGGCCGTCGGAAGCGATCGATGACTGACCAGTTCATCGCGTTGTTGACTCCCTGAAACGCCACGTGAACCGCATCGTTGCCTGGTTGGGGCCGCCGCACTGTCCTGAATTCAGCGGGTTTTGATGTCGTCTTCGTCTTTGATGATCCGCGTCTCGGCCTCGCCGCTGGAAACCTCGTTGGCGAGTCCATAGAAGTCATTCTGGAGGCCAGCGGGGAAGGTGAGCACGCCGACCCACGACCCGTCGCTTTGCCACTCTTCGCTCTCTAAGTCACCGAACTCCCTGATTTGTGCCTGGCCGCTGCCGGCGTGTTCGGGTGGCAGCTGCACGGCGACGGTTACCTCGTCGAATCGGATCGGGATCACCGGCCTGAGCGCGTCGAGCGCGTCGTCGACCTGATTTTCGACTGGTTCCATCGGATCGACCTGGAAGCCCGCCTCCTCAAGGGCCGACTCGATCCGGTCGGGCGGGTGGGGGGCGTCGTCCATCTGGGGATTGACGGCGTTGCGGGTGATCCGCTGGACGAGTTCACGGTGCTTGCGCTCCTGCATCTCGCGGCGTTGCTCGGCCGTGATCTGGATCTCCCCCTGCTCGATGACCTCGGGGATGATCTCCAGGGGCTCGGTCGTCCCGAAGACCTCTTCGAGGGCGTTCTCCGGCGGTCGATCACCCCGGGAGGCGTTCTCGAAGACGTCCTCGGCGGCGATGACGTCCTCGAGGTCGCCCTCGAAGTCGTCGCGCTTGATGGATAAGGCCGCGTCGGGATCGACCAGTACCTCGAAGCGCTCGCCGTGGGTTTCCAGACGGGCCGTGACAGCCTCGTCAAGGGATATCATATCTTACTCCTATTCGGGCCGAGTAAAAGGTGTTTCCGAACTCGCTGCCGAGGAGACGCCGGCCACGCCGACTCACTGCCAGGTGATATACAACAGCGTCGCGATGGCGAACGCTTCCAGCACCTGGAGGACCATCATGATCTCGACGGCGAACGGCGGTAACCCGGGCGTCGGATTGAAGTAATACCACAGCGCCAGAAGGTTTTCGGCGAGCAGGAACCCGGCGAAGACGATCGACCCGAGGGTGAACGTGGATCTGATCTTGCGGTACAGCTGGCCCCACACGGCGATCAACGCGCTCAACAGGATGATGTTTGTCACCGCTGCCAGCCGTGCGATGTCGAGTACGAGCGTCATCTGTCACCCTCGGCCGGTCGCCGTGCCATGCTTCCGTGTCTCTGTCGTTGACTCATTGTTCCACCTGGGAAATAATATCCTCGATCGTCCCCCAGTGTTGTCGCGCCCGCTCGCTGGGCAGATAGACCGTCCCGTAGCTCTCGTCGGCGCTCGTGACGATGTCGTTGTCCTCCAAGACGTCGAGGTGATGGCGAATCGTGTTGTACGCCAGATCGAGATCCTCGGCGAGGCGGTTGGCGTTTCGCGGCCGGTCGTCCAGCGCACTGAGGATACGGACCCTGTTGGGACCGCCGCGCGTCCCCGCGAGCGTCTGCCAGAGGACCGCCTCCATACGCTCGTTCGTTTGATGCCACGATAGAATAATCCACCGGTCGCAAACCCACAGATCGCCCGACATTGCGGCAACCATTGCGGTAACTCCGAACGGCTCCGCCCGATGGGTCGGTGGTTGCCAGACGCCGCGCTAGCCTCATTACTCGACGTACCCGAACCAGCGAAATAGGGATTTTGGTAACTTAGACTCAAATCTCTCGAAAGTAATTCGGAAGCGAGACCACTCCTCGAACGGAATTTCGGGAGATTCTCGACGAAATTGAGTCTAAATCACGAAAATTGTTAATATACTGTCAGTCTCAGGCAGAGACGCACATGACAGATGAAACGCCGACACGGCGACGGCTGCTGTTGAGTATGGGTGCGGCGACGACTATCGGCCTCGCAGGCTGTAGCGACGGGAACGAGGAGACGACGACGGATGACGAGACGACGATGGACGACCCCGAACCGACCGAGACGGATTCGGAGATGACCGAATCCGATCCGGGGGAGGGACGACTCCGTGTCGCCCACATGTCGCCGAACGCACCGAACGTCGACGTCTATCTCAACGGCGAGGTAGCACTCGAAGACGTGCCCTTCGGTGCAGTGAGTCAATACCTCTCTGTGCCTGCTACAGAGCATACGGTGACGATCACGCCCGCTGGCTCGCCGGACACCGAAGTCTTCAACGGGTCCGTAACCGTCGCGGCCGACACCGCCTACACCGTCGCCGCGACCGGAGAAATCGGCGACGACGCCGACGAGCCGTTCGCACCCCTCGTACTGGAAGACGATACGTCCGACGTTGCCGACGATCAGGCTCGTCTCACGGTCGTTCACGCGTCCCCGGACGCACCCGCCGTCGACGTGACTGCTGGCGGCGGTGACGTCGTGCTGTTCGACGGTGTCCCGTTCGGCGCAGCCGGAACCACGACCGTGGATGCCGGCGATTACACCGTCGAGGTCCGCGGCGATACGGACGGAAACGACGGCGACGTCGCAGCGGAATTTGATGTCACACTCGAAGGCGGACAGAGCTACACGGCCTTCGCGGGGGGCTATCTCACCCCCGACGACGAGCCAGCCGCGACGCCTTTCAACCTTCTCGTCACCACGCCCAGTGGCCGCGGTGCTGCCCCGGAACCCGAGCCAGCCGAGGGTCGGCTTCGCGTCGCACACATGTCCCCGAACGCGCCAAACGTCGACGTCTACCTCAACGGCGACGTCGCACTTGGGGACGTGCCCTTCGGGGCAGTCAGCACGTACCTGTCGGTCCCCGCCCAGGAACACGACGTGACGATCACGCCCGCTGGCTCCCCCGATACCGAAGTCTTCTCGGGGGCGGTCACCGTTGCCGAGGACACTGACTACACCGTCGCTGCGACAGGGGAGATCGGCGAGGATGCGGACGAACCGTTCGCGCCCCTCGTCCTCGAGGACGACAACTCCGACGTTGCTGACGACGAGGCGCGCCTCAGGGTCGTTCATGCCTCCCCGGATGCGCCCGCTGTCGACGTGACAGCCGCTGGCGGCGATGTCGTACTCTTCGACGGCGTGCCGTTCGGGGGTTCTGGCTACACGACTGTCGGAGCCGGTGACTACACGGTCGAGATCCGTGGCGATACCGATACGAACGACGGCGACGTCGCCGCCGACTTCGACGTCAGTCTCGACGGTGGCACGGTGTATACGGCCTTCGCGGCTGGCTACCTCACGCCGGATGACGAGCCAGCCGACACGCCGTTCGACCTGCTCGTCGCCCAAGACAACAGCATGTAAGTCCCGCGGGAACCGTCGCTTCGGCCCACCGCTTCGTGAGTCCGTCGTGATCGCGTGAATTCAACACTCCCCTCGGTCGATTACTCGTCGACTGAATCGTCGTCAGTGTCTCCCTCGTCTGCCGTCGTGTCCGGATCGTCGTCCGCGGTTGCGTCATCCTCGTCTGTAGCGAGCAAGTCCAGATCGGTGAGGTACGCCTCCGTCTCGGCGTCGGTGAGTTCGTGGAACTGTGCGTCCTCGACGGGGATCGTCGCGATGCCGACACCCTCCGGGGTCAGGCCGCCGTCGGCGACCGACGCAAGCGCTTCGAGTGCCAGCCCGACGCCGGCCTCCAGGGTCATGTCCTCGTCGTAGCTGGCTTCGAGGTGCTCTCGGATCGCCCCACGGTCGGCACCGATCGCGAGTGCCTTCCACTCGTAAGGCGTGCCCGATGGGTCGGTCTCGTATAGATACGGCTCGCCGTTGCTGACGCCGGCGATCATCAGCGCGACGCCGAACGGGCGCGCGCCGCCGATCTGGGTGTACTGCTGGACGTGATCGGTGACCTGCTTCGTGAGCGTCTCGACGCCGATCGCCTCGCCGTATCGGAGCCGGTTGAGCTGTGCCTGTCGGCGGGCGAAGTCGATGAGCTGGCGGGCGTCGGCGACGTGGCCCGCGCTGGCGATGCCGATGTGGTCGTCGGCCTTGTGGATCTTCTCGACGGAATCGCGCTCCATCAGCGGTGAGCGGATGCGCTTGTCCACCACGAGGACGACGCCGTCGGCGGTCCGAACGCCGATGCTCGCCGTTCCGCGCTTGACGGCTTCCCGGGCGTACTCGACCTGGTAGAGTCTGCCGTCGGGTGAGAAGATGGTGATACCGCGGTCGTAGGCCTGCTGTTGATTTTGTCCCTGCATCGTTATGAGAGATCGCGTTGCGTCGCCCCGACGAACCCGTCGTCGACGTGTACATCCACCCGGCCAGCCCGGATCACTGCAGGTCGATCGGTTCCCGCAAAGGCGACGTCGTCGTGCTCGGTGGGTTCCGGTCGCCCTCTTAAATACTTTTCCTCACACGCACGCACGGTGCCGCTGACGCCCCGGACGCGGAGTCCCACTGGGTCCTCATCGACGGATTCGAGCGTGGCGAGGACTGCCCGCGCTTGGGAGACCTCCCCCCGGCGTGTTCGGATGATCGCTGTGCCGGTTGGCCCCACTCGCTCGAACCGAACGACGGAAAGATCGACCGCCGCAGAGCCGACATCTCCGAGCAGGTTCTGGGCCGCAAACCAGAGGTGTCGCTGGAACGCGCCGCGATCGAAGTCGGCGTCCGACCAGGTTTCGAGTTCGACTGCGAGATATCGCCAGCGCTGCCTGAAGTGCTTCGGGAGGTGCTTCATTGGCCACCCTCGCCAGTTGTCCCCGTTGGTACTCGTTCGGCGACCAGCACGCCGACCTGGTCGTGGACGCGCTCGACAGCCGTGAGGGCGAACCCGACATCAGTGAACGCGTCGACCAGCGTCCCGACGGTCGCCGGATCGTCGACTTCCGGCGAGTAAAACGGCTCGTCGGGGTCCGGCGCCCCGAAGAACATCACGTCGCCAAGAACGAACCGCGCCGGGTCCAGACCGGCGATGGTCTCGATCGCCTCGCGTTTCTCGGCGTCGCTGAGGTGGTGCAGGGCGAAGTTCGAGACGACGACATCCACGTCGGCGTCGTCGGGCAGGTTGGGCTCGCGAAAGCGACCCTCACCGAACTCGGTGTTTTCCAAACCGCGATCGGCGGCCTTCTGTCGGGCCCGCTCGCGCATCCCCTCGCTGATGTCGCGGCCGATAACGCGGCCGGCCGCTGGAGCCAGTGCGAGGGCAATCGCGCCGGTGCCCGTCCCCAAGTCGAGCACGGTATCGCCATCGTCGGGATCGGCGTGTTCGATCACCAGATTAGCACACGCCCGGTACTCGGGGGAGTTGCCGTCGTCGTAGGAGTCGGCCTGCTCGTCGAACCGGGCGGCGTGTTCTTCGAGCGTTCGTTTCATGGGCCTCGTTCGGGCGGGCCCGTGAAGTACTCCACGACGTGTCTCCGGTCACGCAGAGAAGCGGACTGCAGCGTCTCGCCGACCGGCTCACCAGGTGCCGTGGAACGTGTCGAAGCTGAGCGAGTCCATCGGTTTCTCGCCCATCGCGATCTCGTACTCGCCGGGTGTGAGCATCGGCTGTTTGAACTGCGGGCCGTCGTCGGTCGTGATCCGCGGGCAAGCGGTGTTGACGTAGGCGTCCAGCCCGAAGTTAGTGAGCTTCTGGGGCGTGACGTTGTTCATCGTCAACAGGTAGGCGTCGTCGTTGTCCTCGACAATCTGGCGGGCGCGTTCGAGGCGACCCTGGCCGATCTTCGTCGAGTAGATGATGCCCCACGTCTCGGCGTCCATCGCGCGGTGGATCGCCCCGTAGCGCTGTTTGATCAGCGCGTCGGCGTCCGCGATGTCGACCACGTTGTTGACGGGGTCGGCGATGACGATGTGTTTCTCCGGTTTGTCCATCGCGAGACCCAGCGGGTGGAACTTCCCGCCGCCGACGTAGAGGATCTGGTCGGCCTCGACGTCCGCGGAGGCGTAGTTACAGCCAAGCACCTGGCCCTCGTGGGTCAGTCGCTCGTCGCCGCGTCGGGTGTGGACCGTATAGCCCCGTTCTTCGAGGAATTCCCGCATCTCCTCGAACTTGTTCATGTGCTGGGCCGTCGTGACCAGCCCGATGTCCTCGTCTTCCTCGGGGTCCTCGAACTCCGCGAGGGACTCCTCCATGATCGGGAAGACGTCGACGTTCGAGAACAGGGGTACGTAGATGATCTGTTCGGATTCGTTCATCGGGCTGTGCCCGAAGTGGACGAACACCTCACTGTGGCGCATCAGTTCAGTGTCCAGATCACAGGCCCCATAGCAGGGTTCGCCCGAGAGCATGACCGTCACGTCGTCGGGCAGCGTCCGCCGGAGATCGTCGGCCACGGCGGGGCCGCGGCGCTTGAGTCCCTCGGGGAACTGCAAGCCGACGCTGTTGGCGTTTCGCTCCTCGACAGCCTCGCTGATCCGGTCGAGTTCGTAGTCCCACTCGCGGTCGTGTCTGAGCGCCATCCCCGTCGCAGTCAGATCGCCGGGGGAACGCTCGCTCTCCTGACTCATTGAAAGCCGATAGCGGATCAGTCCGTAAAACGACGGCGTTTCCGGCACTCACGCTGGTTTCCGTGGTATCACGCGCCACATTCCGACTGGTTCGCACCGCGAGTATCTCGGGCGTCATTCGACAGTGTCGCGCGATGTCTCGGGCGTCACTCGACAGTGTCGCGTAACTCCTCGACGTGCGATTCGATCAGCCGCAAGGTCGCGTCGGCATCAGTGTACCCACGGTCGTAGTCCTCGCGGGCCGCGTCGTACTCGTCGAGGAATTCGTCGACAGCAGCTTCGATATCACTCATACCTGACGGTTCGGCTCGACGCCTCTCAAGGCTTTGGAACCAGCTATGTGACTGCGTAGGACACGTCGCTGTCACGGAGGGCATCGGTTACCCGCCCGACCGCGTCAGTCGTGGCGACGACGACGACGTCGAGGCCGCGACTCGCTGCGTCGGCGGCGACCTCCCCGGCCCCGAAGTGTGTCGCCGGTTCGTGGTCGATCCGACGGAGCGCGCCGACGGCCTCGACACCCGCCGCGGCGACGAGGTCAGCAGTCTCGACCGCGTCCGTGAGCCGATCGAGCGGCGGGTCCTCGTCCGAACGGATCGGCGGCACCTGAAGGATAGTAACCTCCCCCGGTTCGAGATCGATGACGCCCTCGAACCCAGTGACGCCCACGACCTCGCCCGCCTCGGCGTCCGTCGTTGCCACACCAGTCGCCTCGCCGTCGCCCGGCCGCGCCTGGAGGAGGCCATCGGCGATCGAGAGCGTAACGGTCTGGCCTTCGTTGACGGGCTTGAGGGCGATCGCGGCGTCCTCCTGAACGCTCCCGAGGACGTCTTCGGTTACATGATCCGCGAACCGTCGGACGTCCGTCGCCGCGCCGAACAGCCAGTCGACGCCCTCGTTGGTGACCCGATAGCGCGAGCGCCCCTCTTTCTCGACGAAGCCGTCCTCGACGAGTTCGCGAATGTACTCGCTGACCGCCTGGCTCGTCACGCCGACGGCGTCGGCGATCTCGCCCTGGCTTACCGCCGGCTGGCGTTCGGCAATCTCGACGAGGATCCGAAAGCGGGTCGCCGTCCGCTTGTTGTCGAGGACGTCGATCATGTCCGAACCCTGGGAGCGCTGGGTAAAAAACCCCGGAGTTGCGTCCCCGAGCGATTCCCGTTTCGTCTCGGTCGAATCCCGACGACACCCTTACGCCCGTGGGTCGCCGATGGCGTAGTGATGGAACCGACGTTTCGGGACCGGGCCGTGATCGTCGGCGAGACGCTCGTCGTCGCGGATCTGCATTTCGGCCGGGAACGATCCTCGAACGTCGAGCTGTCGCTCGGTTCGGACGCGTCCATGTGTGATCGAATCGGGACCCTGCTGGAGGCACACGACCCCGCGGAAGTCGTGATCGCCGGCGACGCGTTGCACTCGTTCGATTCGCTTCCACCCGGCGTCGCACGGGCGTTCGACGACCTCCGGGAATCCGTCGCCGACCACGGCGCAGACCTGATCATTACGCCCGGGAACCACGACGTGCTGCTCGATGCTGTCTGGGACGGGCCGACACCCGACAGCTACGCCCTCGCCGACGGCGAGACCGTCGTCCTCCACGGTGACGACCCGCCCGAACGATCGGCTGACCGGTACCTGATCGGCCACGATCACCCGGCCATCGAGATCGAGGGCCAAAGGCGGCCGTGTTACCTCCATGGCGTCGACGCCTACCGGGGGAGTGACGTCGTCGTCCTGCCATCGTTCAACGAACTGGTCGCTGGCGTCCGGATCAACGAGATGCGCGCCGCAGATTTTCACTCGCCGTTCATCCGGAACGCGGGCGCGTTCCGGCCGATCATCCGTGACGAGGCGGCCGCCGAAACCCTGGAGTTCCCGCCGCTTGGCTCGCTTCGGGAGATGCTGTGAAGACCTCGCCATCCAGTACCGACTGCCCCCAGTACCCACCAGTGTTTTGTTCAGGGGCGTCGAACCCGTTACTATGGAAGCTGCCGTCATCCTACTGCTGGTGAGCCTGCTTGCCCTCGGTGTGTTGCTCGTGTTGACCCGGTGGCTCGTCCCGAAAGCGCTCGCCGAAGAGCCGACTGATCACGCCGGCGGTCACTGAGTCGGCCGGGCAGTCAGGGGAGTCCCGGCCCGTCTAGGAGTGTCTCAGCGGCGATTCGACCGCTCTGGAGAGCACTCTGTATCGAACTCCAGCGAGTGTAATCGCCGGCCAGGACAACGGGGCCGTCCGGGTCGTCCGGATCGGGCAGCCCCGACTGGAACCCTGGCGGCTGGTCGATCTGGGCGAAGGGGACCCGTTCCGTCCGGCGGTGTTCGAGGGTGGCGAACGAGCGTTCGGGATACCACTCCGAGAGGGTATCTCTCGTCTCTTCAAACAGCGTTTCGTCGTCAGCAGCCGGCACACCGAGGAACGTCGCGGCGAGTAACTGCTGGCCGTCCGGTGCGAACTCGGGAGCCACTGCCGACATGGGCGCAACCTGATTTGGCCGGTCGTCCGCGACGTTCAACAGGAGGCGTTTGCCCGTATCGAGTTGCGTTTCGGAGGGCAACGACGCGTAGACAGTGGCACACCCCCGATAGTCGGTCGGCGTCTCGACGCCCGTGAGCTCGCCGGCCGTCTTCGGGTCGGTCGCCACGACCGCGCCGGCCGCCGTGATGGTCTCGCCGTCGACGGTCACCCTCACGCTGTCTCCCGTTTCGCCGGTCTCACCAGCATCCGCGCCGATCGACTCGACCGTCACCCCCGTTTCGATCCGCACACCGGCCTCGCGGGCACGACGGGCCAGTTGCTTCGGAATCGCCGCCATCCCGTCAGCCGGGACCGCCGCCGACCCCTCGATCAGTCTGGCAAACGTGTACTCGAAGATCCGGGCGTCCGTCGACAGCGTGCGATCCAGCGTGATCCCGCCGTAGAACGGCGCGACGAACCGCTCGCCGAAAGCTTGGGAGAAGCCACGGTCGGCCAGCGCCGCCTCGATAGTCCGATCCGGCCGCGTCGGGTCGAAGATATCGCCTTCATCACGCCCAGCGAGTTCCTGACGGAGTTTGAGGACGCGAAGCTTGTCGCCGAAGGGAATCTCGCGGTTGAACAGCGTTTGGGTCACGGTCCGTGGGTCCCGAAGCGGGTCAGCGATGACGCTCCGTTCGCCCGGCCGTGCGAGCGTCGCGCCCGGTGCGAATCGCCGCAGGTCGAGCGCGTCCACGTCGAGTTCGCGCTTGACTGCCGGATAGCTGTCGAAGACGACCTGGAACCCCCGATCGTAGGTAAATCCGTCGTCTTTGTGGGTGTGGACTCGACCGCCAACGCTCGAATCTGCCTCGAAGGCGGTCACGTCCAGTCCGTCTTCGGCGAGGTGGCGTGCGGCGACCAGTCCGGCGAGCCCGCCGCCAGCCACGATCACGTCAGTCATGTCGTCGCCTACGGGGGCGACGATCAAAAACCCCGGTCGACCGTGGGCGATGGGCCAGTCGGGAGCGGACGTTCTCCGTGACCGGACCACACTTTAGCGGGGCGGACTGACGGCGTGGTATGCACACCGACGGCGGACTCGACGGCTTCGATTGCCAGACGTGCGAGACGACCCTCGCCCCGGAGGACGTCGAGACGACTTGCCCCGAGTGTGGCGACCCTGTCACACCGGTGTTCGACGCCGATGCACTCACAGACGTGGTTGCGGCTGAAACGGACAACGCAACCGGAATCGACCGTTTCGCCCCGGCGCTGGGATTCGACTCGGATGCGGGGCTCGTCTCGCTCGGTGCGGGCGGAAAGACTGTCATCGACGCCCCCTCACTGGCTGCCGAACTCGGCGTCGACCGCGTCCGGATCGCCGACGAAGGACGCAATCCCACCGGCAGTGCCGTGGATCGAGAGTTGGCCGTGGCCGTCTCGGTCGCCGCTGAACGTGACGCCGAGCGCGTCGTCCTGCCATCGACGGGCAACGCCGCACGGTCGGCAGCCGCCTACGCCGGCCGCGCCGGCCTCGAATCGCTGTCCTACGTCCCCTCCCGGACACCCTTCGTCGAGAAGGCGATGACAAACGTCCACGGCGGCGAGCTCTCGGTCGTCGAGGGCCGATATGTCGACGCGGCAGCCGCCTACGACGATGCCGACACCGACGCCTTCCCGGTCGGGCCGGCCTCGCCGTTCCGGCAACTCGGTGCGGCGACGCTCGCGTGGGATCTCTTTGGACAGGACGGATCGTCGCCGGACGCCGTCGTCCTGCCGGTCGGCCACGGGACTCGCCTCGCCGGGTTCTTCGCCGGGCTGCAAGCGCTCGAGGCGGCCGGTCGAATCGACGCAGTTCCACGGCTGTACGCCGCACAGCCGGCGGGATGTGCACCGATCGTCACCGCTCACGAGAACGGCGTGGAGATCGAGGCCTGGGAGACACCGGACAGCGTGATCGGTCCCCTAGAAATCCCAGAGCCGGCCGTCGGATCGCTCGCCCTCGACGCACTCACAGCCAGCGACGGCGGTGCAGTGGCCGTGACGGACGACGATGCTCTCGCCGCCGCCGTCGACGCCAACGCGGCGACCGGCGTCGAGGTCAGTGCGACCGGCGGTGTCGCGCTGGCTGGCGCTCACGAACTTGCCGAGCGCGGAACGATCGAAACGGGTGCGTCCGTACTCGTCGTCGATCCGCTCGCCGTCGCTGCCGAGAGCGACATCCTCCGCAGTCAGTTGATGAGCCGCGGGATCTGAAGGGCGAAAAAGCCGTTCGTTCAGCCGATATATCGGAGATCCTCGTCGGGACTGCTGGGTGCACCTTGCTCCATCTCCTGGATCTTCCGGACGACTTCCTCCATGTCGTCGGCACGCTCTTCGAGCGAGGCATAGTCGACATCGAAGCCGAGGATGTCCTGTAGAATTTCGAGGACCGCCTGGGCGCTCTTGGGATCGACGAGGTAGCCCGAGGTCTCGCCCATCAGACAGGCTGCCGGCCACTCCCGACGCTGGCCCATCCCGAGCAGCAGCCCCGAAACCCCGACGATGCCCCCGGCTGGCTCGTTCTCGCGGAAGTCGACGCCGGCGTCCTCGAGTTCCGTCTCCAGGTCCTCGGTCGTGACCGCACCGATGACGTCGTACTCCTCGATGAGTTCGCCCGTCGGGACCCCGCCCAGCGCGACGATGCGTTCGACGTCGAATTCCGCAGCGACGTCGAGGAAGGTCTCGACGAGGCCGTAGTGACCGACGTTGTCCTGGGCCTGGTGGTCGCCCGAGAGAACGAGCATATCCTGGCCGTCCTCGGGGGTGACTGCGTGGAAGGTTGCACTGGCGAGTTCGATGCCATCCTCGACGCTGACCTGCGGCGGAAAGTGCTGGGAGTAGACACGCCGGACCGGCGTGCTGTCGAGTTCTTCGAGTAAATGTTCGGCGGCCAGTTTCCCGACGTGGCCAACCCCCGGCAATCCCTCAACCAGAACCGGCTCGTCGAGGTCGACGTCGCCAAGAACTTCGATCTCGTATTCGTCCATACCGCCTACTGCCGGTGTCGTCGTTTAAGAGCGCGTCGATACTCCCCGTTCGGGTCTTCTGGAGAAAACGGGGCTGGAACGGCGTTTTTGGCCGACGCGCCACAATCAGGACAGGCGTCACCGAGCGTGTACACCGGGCGGTCGTGTGCTTCGCGCCACGCCGAACACACCCGGATGTCGGACTTCATTCCTCTTCGGTGGTCCGCTCACGGTGGTACTCGGCGGAGCCACCGCGTTCTTCGATGGCCGCCGCGGCGCGGTCTGCGCTCGCTTCAAGTTGGGACTCGGCCGTCTTGTAATCCGGAGCCTGCACCTCGATCCGGTATTCGGGGGCCCCGACGTAGGTGACGTCGAGTTCGATCTCCTCTGGCACGCTGCCGTTGCCCTCGGCGGCCTGCATCGCTTCCTTGATTGCATCAACGCCGTCACTCTCGGGGCACGTCAGATCGACGTAGCCCGTGACGTTGACGTACGGGACCGAGACGTTCTCGCGTGCCGCCTCGACGATCGCGTCGATCTCCTCGTCGTCGAGGTCGGTCTCTTCGAGCGGCTCCGTGCCGTGGATGGCCGCCTGCTCGAAGCCGTCGTACATCGAGCCGAACGCGGCGATGAGTTCCTCGGCGATGGCAGCGTAGTGGTCGTCGTCGAGATCCTCGCCGAAGGCGATGGACATCCAGTTGTCGGCCTTCTGCTCGTTTTTCCACTCCTGGATGGTGTCCTTGCGCTGGTGATCGTTGACGTCCTTGATCGAGAGGTCGATCTGCTGGGCGTCCTCGTCGACGTCTAAGACCTTCGCGACGACAGTCTGGCCCTCGTTGACGTGGTCGCGGACGTTCTTGATCCACCCGGAGGCGACCTCGCTGATGTGGGCCAGCCCGCGCTTGTCCTCGTACTCTAAGAGGTCGACGAACACACCGAAGTCCTCGATCTCGTCGACGCGCCCGACGACCAGTTCGCCGGGTTCGGGCCAGCCGCTGAACTTCATCGTTGTTCGACCGTCTCGAGTACGTCGCCCTCAATGGTGGCCTTGCCACCGGTCGGGCGGACGAGCGTGTTCCCACAGACGGCACAGACGACTTCACTCGCCGCCTTGCCGAAGACGACCTGTTCGTTCTCACAGTCCGGACATCGGACGCTGTAGAAGTTTCCTGTCATCGTTATTCCTGGAACTCGATCCGGCCGGCGCGCCATCCCTCGCGGAGGTGGGCGTTGCCACACTCCGAACAGCGGTACGTGAGGTTGGTCTTCTTCGTCGGCTTGTCGCCACCGGGGACCTTCGAGAACTTGCCGTCGTTCCCGATCCCGGACTGGCGCTCGCGCTGGCGGCCGTTGACTTTCGTCATGCCGGTAGAGCGTCCCTGTCGGACGCGCTCGACTTCGTGTTCGTGGTGCTCGTTGCAGTTCGGACAGTAGGTGTTAAACCGGCGTGGCATCTGCATGGATATCTACCTTGCCGGAGGGTTAGACAGCCCGGCTTAAAACCCGTTTGGTTCCACGCGAGCGCCGTCTGTGGAACGTGAATCATCCGCACGCCATACGGCCATCAGTCCGTACACAGACTGCATGCTCCGAAGCGTTTAATGCCATCTCAGGCGAATCCCCGGTAGTTCATGAAGCGGCTCATCATCCACGGCGACCCCGGCATCCGCAAAGACGCCGTGATCGAGCACGACGGCGAAGAGTACATCTGCTTCGGGATCAATAAACAGGGCGACTGGCATGGCCCGGCCGAACCCCAGCTGTGGTGTACGGTCGGCAGCGAGGACGAACGCGAGACCTTCGAGCTCCGGAACTACATCCCGATGCACATGGAGACACTCTCTGCGGACGCCGACGCGATTACTGTCGTCGAGTCGGCCTGAGATAGTTCGAGCCAAGCATCGACTGGTTGACGCGGTAGATTGTCACCGAGTCCCAGTGTTTTTCGATCGTCACGGCGTCGAGTTTCTGGACCGTGATCTCCGGGAAGGCCGCCCGTTCGAGCGGGCCGACGTAGACATATGCGATATCATACTGGGCGAGCAATCGACGCTGGTTTGTGGGGGCACCAGTGAACAGCTGGATGGTATCGTGGACGCGTTCACAGTACGTCGATGCCCCGCGATAGCCGATTTCGCGGTTCCATCCGGCGACCGTTGGGACGCCAGTCATGGTTGCAGGAGCATTGCCCCAGTTGTAGATGTCCCAGCGCCATGGCGTGACGCCCGTTGAGAGTTCGCTGTCAGCAGCACAGTATCGACTCAGCGAGCCCGAAGTCGGTCGGGACAACAGGTTCGGTTGCCCGGTGACGTTGTCATTGAGCCAGTGGATCGCCGGCGCTTCCTCCGGATGGTACCTGTCGACGAACGCGAGCGCATCGAGGGTCGGTTCCTCCGGTGGCGCTGTCACGGAAGACCCGGAGAAATGCTGTGAGAGGGCCAACACACCGTATATCGAGGTCGAAACAACCAGTACGGCAACGAGGACTCGGAAGCCACGTCGCCACCCGTCACTGGACAGGCCAAGCGAAGGCCGTCGGTCGGCAAGCAACCCCACGAGTACGACCCCCATCGCCGAGGCCCAGAGCGCCCACGTCTGGGCGTAGAACTTGAAGACGGTGTTCATGCGCCCCGGCCCGGCCTGCTCTTGGACGTAGACGAATTCGACGAGTACCACGAGCCCCGCTCCGGCCACGATCAGGATCGTCTCGTAGCCGGGTGTCGGCACATCCTTATAATCCCCAACACGGCGAAGGAACCAGCCGACGGCGATCAGCGGCCCGAACAGCCCGAGCGCGGGCACGTCGAGCAAAACGGAGACGAGAACCAGGCCGAACGCACCACCCAGTAGTGTTCTCCTGACCACCCGGGTGGTGTGTGAATGCAAGTACCGAACATAGTAGCACGCGAATGCGATCAGGAACGCCCCGTGAACCAGCAGGAGTGGGCCGAGTCCACTTCGGTCCGGCCACAGGGCAAGTTGCTGCTGGCCACTCACGGACTGTAACCAGAACGGCAACGACAGCGCACCCCCGATCACGAGCACCGCGACCCCCGCGACGCCGGCGAGAACGTGACGCCGAATTTCCTCCCAACGCCAATCACGTGCGTCGAGCCGGTTCCGGATCGACGGCGGCAGTAGCGTTACCGGACTCGCCGGTGCGAGTGAAACTGTCAGAACGGTGAGCCCGCCGATCGAGGGGAACGACCAGGTGTTGCTGACGGCGAGTTGGGCCGCGATCGGGCCGAGGGCGGCAAGTAACGCGATCCGTCGGGTTCGGTCACCCGCTGGCGTCCGGTAATAGCCATAGAGAAGCGTCGCCGCGAGCAGCAACAGGGGTGGGCTCATCATGTGTGGGTGGAGATCACCGTTGAGCCAGGCAAACAGCGGGAACTCGTTGATCGTCCCCGGGATGACCCGGCTGGCCGTCCAGTAACTGAAATTCGCGAACCCGGTCCCCAGCCCGTCGAGTTCGTGGCCGAAAGCCACTGAGAATCGCGTTGCGATATCGGTCGGGAGCGTCAGAAGGACCAACTGGACCGCCGGAACGAGATTGCTCGCTAATCCGACGAAGAAGGCGGCGATGACACCCGCGGGGCGGGCCGGAAGATCACGACCGGCGGCGACGTCTTTCGCGAGCCCGTACGCGGCCGTGACGACCATCGCATAAAACCCCGCAACGGAGAGATTGTAGGCGAACCGGGCAGCAGTGTCCGTCATGCGGGCGAGCAGCGACGCGAGGAGATGACCGCCGTAGTAGTACTGGACGGGTTCGCCGGCGAACCACATGTCCTCGGGTGGCAGGGCCTCGGCGCGGAGGAGGGTCTGGAGCAGGCCGAAGTCGAGGAACTTCTCACCACCGCTGGCGTGGACGGCCGGATCGACCGCTCGGATCGCCACAACGAACAGGAACGCGATCGAAAACACCGCCGCCGTTTCCATATACACCGTTCTGTTCACGCTGTCGCTTCGATGCCGAGCGATCACAGCGACGAGACCGAGGACGAAGAGTCCGCCCCAGAGCCCGAGCGTGAGCGAGACGTGGCCGACGAAGAAGGTGACGAGCCAGATGATCGTCAATGTGAGCGGAATCGCAACCCCGGCACCACTATCGGCCAGGTCCGGCAGCACCGTGTGAGTGATCGGGAGACCGACGAATAACAGCAGGAGATAGGTCCCTAGCCACAGCGCGAGGAGTCCAAACTCCATCACCCGGGCCAACGGACAACCGCACTAAATGGCTTGTGTAATTGAAAGAGACGGTCATGCAACGTCACCTTGGCAGGGAGAATACGTCTCGACGGCCCAACCAGGGGCCAGTCTACCAGAATATCCGGTGTAAGTATTTGCTGGAATTGTTCCGTCAAGTCACAGGGAATGCACGGTAAGAACTAACGGACGGCATCCGAATCACAACCCTTAATTGACGACCGAGGGTACAGTAGGGTAGCGGGATGGGATAGCTAGGAGATTCCGGCGGGCTCATAACCCGCAGATCGGTGGTTCAAATCCACCTCCCGCTACTTCTCAGCGAATTTACGGCGCAGAGGCGTATCTCTGCGCCATCCTCGCTGTGCTGTCGCCGTAGTGGATTTGAAGCAGGGAGTGGAGCGGAGCGGAACGACCGTGGTTCAAATCCACCTCCCGCTATACTTCTGCCGCTCGCAAACTTGCGAGCGGCGAATATCGGTCACGGTGATTTGAAGTAGACCACGAGGGAGTGAAGCGACCGAAGTGGGCGTGGTTCAAATCCACCTCCCGCTATTTTGCTGCGAACAAATCCGTGAGCAGCAAATCGTATAGAGTGGATTTGAAATAGAGAAACGCGAGCGGAGCGAGCGTTTCGCGTGGTTCAAATCCATCTCCCGCTACGTCTCGGCGAATTTACGGCGCAGAGGTGTATCTCTGCGCCATCCTCGCTGTGCTGTCGCTGTCGTGGCTTACCCCTGTTTTGAGCGGAATGAGACAGTACCTGCCTGCAAGCCCGACTTTTAGGTACCCGCCGGCGAAGGTCGACTATGACCGAAGAAATCGGAATCGTCGGTGGCGGGATCGCCGGGGCCGGTGCGGCCTACGCGTTGAGCGACGCCGACGTCACCGTCTACGAGATGGATACCGTCGGGGGGCGGATGGCGAGTCGGCAACGGAACGGATGTATCTTCGACTTCGGTGCGAACTACCTCGAAGTCGCCGATCCGGACCTGGAAGCGATCATCGAAGACGCCGCCGGGGACAGACTCGTCGAGATCGAACCACCGGTCTGGCGGTTCGACGCCGCCGGGGAGGTCACGGCCGGAGATACGCCACAGAACACCCGCTGGACGGGCCGCGGTGGCCTCGACGAGGTCGTCCGAGGCATGATCGATGCCAGCGGCGCGACGCTGGAGGATGGCGTCGGCGTGACACACCTCGAACGACTCGACGATGGGTGGCGTCTCACGACCGAGACGGGCGAGCGGGAGTTCGATGCGATCGTGCTCGCGGTGCCAACCGCGTCGGCGTCGGTCCTGCTGGAAACCGCAGATTGGGATGCCTCGCTCCGGGAGGAACTGGCCATGGCCATCAATCAGATCCCCTACCGGACGATGGATACCGTTGCGCTCCACTTTGCCTTCGAACTGGAGACGCCGTACTTCGGGCTCGTCAGCGAGGAGAGTGTCTACGATGTGGCGTGGGTGTCAAACGAAGGTCACAAACCCGGCCACGTTCCGGATGGCGAGACGGTGATCGTCGTCCAGTTCGGCCCGAGCTGGGTCGTCACGCACCCACAGACGTCGCCGGCCGCTGCCGCCGAGGCGGCGACCCATCGAGCCCGGGAACTCATCGGCGACGACCGGCTCGTCGATCCAAACTGGTGGGAGTACCAGCGCTGGGGTGACGCGATCCCCACGCGAAGCCCGGATGAAGAACTGATCGAGCAGGCGCTCGATTCGGACCTGGCGATCGCTGGCGACTGGGTCAACGGTATCGGGCGGACACGATCGGCCCTCCGGAGTGGCCTGGATGCCGGTCGAAACCTGCAGTAAGTCGGTGCTATACTTTTCGTCCCGTCGTCACTCGCCGGGACTGTAGTTCGGAGCCTCGTCAGTGATGAGCACGTCGTGGGGATGGTTCTCCTGCTGGCCGGCACTGGAGACCCGGACGAACTCGGCGCGTTCCTTGAACTCGGGGATCGAACTCGCACCGACGTAGCCCATTCCGGACTGCATCCCGCCGACCATCTGGTGGAGTTCGTTCTCGACAGGTCCCTGATACGGCGTGGCTGCCTCGACGCCCTCCGGGACGTAGTCCTCTTCCTCCTGATCCTCGACGTCCTTGAGGTATCGCTCGCCGCCGCCGGACTTCATCGCGCCGACGCTACCCATCCCGCGGTACTGCTTGTACTTCTTGCCGTTGCGGGTGATGATGCGACCCGGCGCTTCGTCGGTGCCCGCAAAGTACGAGCCGAGCATCACGGCGTCCGCGCCGGCCCCGATGGCCTTGATCGCGTCGCCGGAGTACCGAATGCCACCGTCCGCGATGACGGGCACGTCGTGATCTGCTGCGACGTCGGCGACCTCGGCGACGGCCGAAAGCTGGGGCATCCCCGACCCGGAGACGATTCGCGTCGTACAGATGCTGCCCGGGCCGATGCCGACCTTGAGCCCGTCGGCGAAGTCGACAAGGTCCTCGGCGGCCTCCCGCGTGCCGATGTTCCCGACGACGATGTCCGCGTCGATCTCCGCTTTGATATCTCTGGCCGTGTCGACCACGTCGAGGTTGTGGGCGTGTGCGCAGTCGACGAAAATGATGTCCGCACCGGCGTCATCGGCTTCGAGCGCCCGCTCCGTCTCGAAGGGGCCGACGGCGACGCCACACCGGAGGCGCCCGTTCTCGTCTCGGGCGGCCTGGTCGTACTCGCGACGCTGGAGAATCCCCTGCATCGTCACCAGCCCGATGAGGCGGTCCCCGTCGTCGACGATCGGGACGCGCTCGATCTTGTGTTCGTACATGAGTTCGAGCGCCTCGCGCGGCGAGACGGACTCTTCGGCGGTGATAACCTCGTCAGTCATGGCCTCCCGAACGGCATCCGATTCGCCGACTTCGAGGTACGGGCGGATGTCCGTCGCCGAAATGATCCCCAGGACTTCGTCGTCCTCGCCCACGACGGGCGCGCCACTGACGCCCTTGTGCTCCATCATCTCGTCGACCTCACGGACGGTTTGGTCCGGGTCAGCCGTCACGACATCGCGAATGATAGGTTCGTCAGCGCGTTTGACGCGCTCGATCTCCGTGACCATCCGGTCGACGTCCATGTTACGGTGAATGACGCCGAGTCCGCCGTGTCGAGCCATCGCGATCGCCATCTCGCCCTCGGTGACGGTGTCCATCGCTGCCGAAAGGACGGGGACGTTCAACGAGACGTTCTTCGAGACGCGGGTCTCCGTCGTCGCATCGTCAGGTTCGACGCGACTCTCCTTCGGACGCAACAGGACGTCGTCGAAGGTCAGCGCTTCCGGTACGTCGAGTTTCGCCGAAAACGGTCGATCGTGCTTCGCCATGTAATCGGTCGTACAGCCCAGCCCAAAAACGTTGCGAGTTGTCGCTCATCGCTTGCAGTTTCACCGGGTGGAACCACAGCGCCCCGCGATTGTGGAGGGCGTCCGATGACCGATCATTACGATATCCGGATCCCACAGGCAGTTATCCGAAAGGAGATTACGATCCAGTACAAATGAACGATATTATTCGAAATGACTGCTATTTTGTAGCCGATCCATGCGCATACCGTCGCTTGCGGGCACTTCTCACACAACGTTTTTACTTCTATCCTTCGTGGTTTATCATATGGCTTCCGCCATCCCCATCAGCTCGCGGATCGCCAGTGAGCAGCGTGCAGTCACCGGTGTGACGAATACATGGAAGTCGATGGGGACACCGTTCAATTTTGGCGCTGACACAACCAGTCAGCCGGCGGAGCACGACCGTCACGGTATCGCCGAGCGATACCGAAGACGGCCCCAGTACCCATTGGCCACGGGAGACGGCCCCCGTCGCTGATGAGTAGCTCCCAACATCCGATCGCCCTCGCCATCGAGCGACGCGTCGGCGGTGACGGTCGCCTGCTTGCGACGGTGATGTGTCTCCCACTCGTCGACGGGGTGTTCCCGGCGCTGATCCTCGCCGGTGCGATGGGCAGTGTGTCCGGGGTTTTCGAGGTCGGACTCCTGGTCTTTGGGGGAAGTGCAACGGTCGCAGTCATCCTCGCAGATTTAGACGGGACGCCGCGCGAGCAGGTTCTGACTGTCCTCGGTGTCGGGGCGATCCTGTTGCCGATTGCAGCGGTTGAAGCGGCCCTCGCGCCGACGATCGCCAGCGTGCTCGATCTGGCAATCTTCGAGCGGTTCGCGGGGCTCGTTATCCTGGCAATCGCCGCCCAGACCGCCAGTTCACGGATCGCCGACCTCATTCCACGGCCGGCGATCGTCGTCGGATTCGGCCTGATCGCCAGTCTTGACCTCGGCGGCGCGGAACTGACCGTCGCCACTGATCCCGAACTCGTCGTCAACGGGACAGCCACGGCCCTGGTCGGCGTCGGCTTTGCGGTACTTGTTGCGCTTGCTGGCCCGTGGCTTCGAGCCAACGTCGACATCGACCGCTTTCGTTTCGGCAGCGCTGTTGCCCTCGGCGTGCTGGCGCTATCGATCTACGGATTCGTCCCCAGCGACGCCCCGCTTTCGCTGGCTGTCCTTGCGATGGCCGGGCTATTGGCGTTCGATCCGGACCAGGGACTGATCTTCCCACCCCGCGAGTCCCCAGTGGACGCTGAGGCGGACGAGTCACTCCCGGACGGCGGCAGTCAGTCCGACGCGTCAAATTCTGTCTCGACAGAATCAGATGGCAGTGACGATCGCTCACCGTGGCTGTAGAGACAGGGCTCGATAGTGAACGGGGGCCGAACGAAGAGACGGTGTACGTTGACAGTAGGAATCCTGCCTGGACGGCAATATTTAGAAGTCTCGATAGCCTGGGTCCGTCATGGCCGAAAATAGGGTGGTCCAGGGACGGATGGTCACCGCCGTCACGCTGGCAGAACTCATCGAAGGCGAGGATGTCATGGACGCCGAATCGATCTCCGACGCCGAGCGCACGTGCCCCGAATGTGGCGGCGATGTCCTGGAAGTCGGATATATGCCCTCGATCACCGAGTTCGTGACCGGAAACAAGTGCCAGGACTGTGAGTGGGCAACAACCGACAGAGACTGAATCGAAATCCCTTTAGGGGAAATCGTCTAACGACGGGTTGCGGGGTCGTGGCCAAGTCCGGCATGGCGACTGACTCCAGAGGCACGCGCCCGGGACGACACTCCAGACTGATATACTGAGCGACCGGCTGATCACCGGCCGCCTTGATGACCCTCTGGAGTTCCGAGGCGCAACCGGAGATATCAGTCGATCGGGAGTTCAAATCTCTCCGACCCCATTCTTTCGCGCCCACCAACTCCGTGAGGCGCAAGTGTGTAATTCGGAGAGATGTGAATGTGGGAGCCGCTCACTACGACCGCGGTTCACAATCCTTCCGATCCCCTCTATTCAGACAGCATATAGACCCATCTATGCCGCATCAAGTAGCTAGATCGAGTCCCAGAACTCACTCAGCGATTGCTTCGATACGGTCGGCCAGTCGGGTGCCGATCCGTTCCATTCCGGCATCACCCGGGTGGAGGAGATCGGCCGTTAACCCGGTGATATCGTTGAGGTCAGGCCCCGCGACGACGTGGAGGTTCTCGTGTGGCGACTCGGCGACGACAGCACGCACTGCATCGCGGAACGCGCTGGCGTGTTCGGCGTCGCCGGATTCGGTCAGGTCGTCGAAGTAGGGGAACAACGTGAGACACACGATCGGTTTCTCGGGATGTGCATCCGCAATCGTGTTCACGAAGTACTCGACGCGGTCGTGGAACTCGGCCGGCGTGAAATCAGCGTTGGCCATGTTCACAGACAGTTCAAGCGTTGCGACGTCCCAGTCGTCGCGAGTGGCGAGGTAGTCCGCCATCGACGAGTCCGCGTAGGCGGACCCCGAGCAACCGAAGTTCAGCAGGTCGTATCCGAGGTCCCGGGCGACGTGGGTGACGTAATCCGTGTGAAGCGCCGAGGCGGCGGCACCTTCCGTGATCGAAGTCCCGTAAGCGAGATAGCGTTGCTCCGGGAGTTCGTCCTCGTTTGGCGGGCGGCAGTTACCGGAAATATCGTGGATCGCGATCGCTGTCCGACGTTCGAAGCGGATCCGGCAGACTTCCGGATCAAATCGACCCGCCTCATCGGTCGGCTCGATTTCGCGGAGACGCTCGGGCACGCTGAAGGTGTACGTCTCCGGCGTCGGGCCGACCTCGGTCGGCTGCCAGGGCTGGTGGACACCCCAGAACGTCCGAAATTCCGTCTCTTCGGCGGCCGAAAGCGTCACTTCGATCGCCGCGTCGTCCTCGGTTGGAACGAACCGGACTTCACTGGCCGTGGGGTGACGAACCCGGTCTGCCGCCATCTCGTTTAGCTCCTGGCCAAACGAAGATGGGATCCGACAGAGTCGATCCCCATCCGGGCCCCACTCGGCGGGTTCAGTTTCCGCGACGTTATGCAACGAAACCGACGGATACTGGTCGTGATCCATGTGCGTCGTGGCACCAGTCGAATCGCGATCACATGGGTTTGTTGGAAATCATTCGCGATCCGCCATCGATCCGTGGCGGCTCGTTTGCCTCGTCCGGTGGTGAAAACAAACGCCCAGATAGGACGTACCCCAGGCTCCTCAAGCAAGGGCCTGAAATCAAGGCGACCGAAGATGGTGGGGGAAGGGAATGGCAATCCGGTCGTCTTGATGTGCAGACGGTCCGCGTCGGGGGAAACGGGGACCGCTGTGTATCGCCTGGGTCGGCGGGGACCGACCCGTGAGTAACTGACGTATTTCATAAATGTATACCTTCCGTACGCTTTCAAAAATGATACTTTGGGAGAAAGTACCCAGAAAATAAGTTATCATATGTTAGTATGGATAAATTAATAAATGGCACATGTTTTACCGATGCTGTATGAGCCGTACAGTGCTCCTTCGCAGTGGGCGGCAAGAATTCGTAGCCGCTATTCTCCCACGGGAACGTCTGTGAAACCAGCCAGCCATTTTATAAGCGAGACACCGGTATGGGGCTGTAACGTGGTTGCTATGGTGGAGACAAGATCAATCAACCCGATCGTTTCGACGGAGTGGCTGGCTGATCGTCGTACCGACGAGGATCTCGTCGTCGTCGACGCCAGAGGGCCAACAGCCTACGAGGAAGGTCACATTCCCGGTGCAGTCAACGCCCCGAAATGGACGTGGATGGACGCCGAAGCCGACCTGCTCCTCACGCTGCCGAGCGCGGCGGACCTCTTCGAGACCCTGGGGTCGCTGGGGATCGACTCGGACTCCCGAGTCGTAGTCGTCGGCGGGACCGAGGACACGTTCGCGCTTGCCGACGCGGCCAACGCTGCGGATACGCTTGTTTACGCTGGTCTAGACGATGTCTCAATTCTCGACGGCGGCTATACGAAATGGGCCGACGAAGGACGACCGACTGAAGACGGGGCAGTCACACCGACACCTGCCGAGTACACGGGCACACTCGACGAACAGATGTTCGTGACGAAAGACGAGGTAGCTTCCCGTCTCGGGGATGTTCCGCTGCTCGACACCCGGTCGCCGGAAGCCTATTTCGGGGCAATGCAGGAGGATTTCACGGACCGTCCGGGTCACATCCCGGGGGCGTCCTGTCTCCCGGCCGCCTGGATCTGGACGGACGAGGGGACGTTCAAACCACCTGAGGAGCTGGAACCCTTCGTCGAAGGACTCGTCGGCGACGACCGAACGAAAGAGGTAGTCCTCTACTGTGGTGCGTCCCCGTTCTCGAAATCCTGGCGATACGTCATCCAAGAGATGCTGGGCTATGAGAACGCCAGAGTCTACAACGGGGCCGCCCAGGAGTGGACCCAGGACCCGGACGCGCCGTTAAACCGGTACTGCTGGGAATAACGTGACGACCTATCCCGAGTTCAATCAGAGTGACAGGCAGACCGTCGTGGACACGTAGTGGTGCGACAAGGAGCGTCGTTGTAAAACGACATATAGCGGAGTATAAAACAACAAATATATAATTGTTATTCATATCACGCCGGTCTTTCGAGAAATAACCGTCCGAAAAACAACAACCCGGTGATATACGCAAGACATTCTCCAGTGGTTTCCCTAATGAATAAATATAAAAATATTTGTATTAGTGTGTTGAATTACTTGATTGCAATGTCCACGTATCGACTGCTGGATAGGGGGGTATCGCCAGTCATCGGGGTGATCCTGATGGTTGCGGTCACTGTGCTGCTCGCGGCTGTCGTCGGCACATTCGTAATGAATATGGACATGCCGGAGAATCAGCCGCCCAGCACTAGCTGGGACATTTCCGAAGAGGGGGACGCGATCGTCATCGAACATGACGGTGGCGAGTCTGCGACTGCTGAAGAGCTCACCGCGGTGATATCGTATGAGGGAAGTCATCCTGCTGAACGCTACACGTTCGCGGACGCAAACGGATACAGTGACGGCGATACAGTCACTGCCACGGACTCGATGGAACTTGTCTACGGCGGCACCACGCCAGCAACTGACTATATCGATCTCACAGCTGGCAGCCTGAGTGTCTCTGATGTCGATGAAGTCCAACTCATCTGGGTCTCGTCTACCGGCTCTCAAAGCCAGCCGTTGACAACCTGGACGCGGTAATCGAGACGGGCTGCAACCCGGTTTCCGTTCAGAAGTCGTCGATAGTCGCTTCGATCACGTCGATATAGGCGTCGAGGTCTGCATCCTCGACGTCTTCGGGGGCGCGTTCGGCACGGTCCGCCAGCAGATCCGGTAACCGATAATCGTAGGCTCCCTGGCCGACGTGCTCGATCAGTTCGGCCGTCCGAAGCGTCCGATTGCGGGCGTAGGCATGCGTGCGATCACCCGATCCGCCGGCGACAAAGTGGGCGTCGAGCGGCGACGCCGGCCCCTGTTCGCGGTAATACGAGAGCATCTTCTGGGTTTTGGGTTCGAGCGACCGGACTTCGGCACGGAGCCGGCCGACGAAATCGGGCACCTCGTCGATGGAGACTTCCCCGCTCGCCGCCGTGATTTCATCCTCGTCTTCGCCAGCTGACCCGGTGCCGTCAGCGGACTCGTCGGTCTCCGAGGCGGTGTCGGTTGCGTCAGCGATGGGGGTGGAGTCGACCGATGCTTCCGCCGGGACGAAATCGTCGATAGACTCGAACGCCTCGGCGACTGCCTCCCCCGTGCCGTTGCCGCCGGCAGCGTCCGGCGCGGCCGTCCCTGAACCGTCCGCCGTAGCGACGTCCGACCCGAACGTGGCCTGGTCGTCGGTGTCGTCCGTGGCCTGGCCCTGCGTGCGTGCATGGCTGTCCCGAAGCTTTGCCTGTTCGGTCCGGCCCGGGTTCGCCCCGTCGACGTGCTCGACCAGGGCGTCGACGAACTGATCGGCCATCCGGCTCATGTCCCGGGCGTCCTGGAGTTCGCGTTCGAGTTCGGCGATCCGGGAGTTCTTGCGGTCGAGTTCCTCCCGGAGTTCGGCGATCCGGTCTTCGGTCTCCGCACGCTCGTCGGTGATCGACTTCAGTTCGGAGACGAGGTCGTCGCTGACGGACTTGAGATCCGGGCGCTCGAAGTCCTCCAGCCCCGGGGTGGCCCCGGCGTCGAACGTCTGCTTGCGGTAGAACTGGACGCGCTCGACGGCCGCCGCCCAGTCGGTCATCAGGAACGCCTCGCCGTCGGCCAGGTCCTCGACGGCGTCGGCGTACTGGCCGTCGAGGATGCGGCTGACGACCTTGGTGTCGTTGTTCCAGGTGAGGCGATGCCAGACCAGCCAGTCACACTGGGTGATGAAGTCCTTTTTGACGTCGGCGGGTCGCTGGCTGATCCCGACGATGCCAAGGCCGTGTTTGCGCCCGCGCTTGCCGATCTTGATCAGCATCTTCCCGCACTCATCAACGCCGCCCTTCTCCGGGATGTACTCGTGGATCTCCTCGACCAGCAAGAGGAACGGCTGTTTGCACTTCTTGGCCTTCGCGAACAGCTGGCGGGCAACGGCCGTCAGTACCTCACGGGCCTTCTCCTCGTCGAGGTAACTCGAAACGTCGAGGATGATCGGGACGTTCTGTTCTAAGGCGAGCGAAGCGAGTTTCTCGGCGTGGTCGGTCGTGACCTGGATGTCACACTCGTCGTCGGCCCCGGCGTGGAGGATCTCGTACTCCTCCTTGAGCCCGTAGTACTCGCCGTCGATGTCGACGATGAGCAGGCCGAAGCCGTTGTCGAGCAACTTCTCGGCGACGACCGACGCGGAATTGCTCTTGCCGCTCCCTGATTTCCCGGTGATGAACCCGCGTCCGGTGAGCAATTCGACGACTGGCAGCGAAACCGGCCGGCCTACGTCACCAGTCCCGCCATGCCCGGGGCTGCGTTCCGCAACGGTGATCGTCCGCGTATCGCTGTCAGCCATACGTTTCTTACGTAGCCCAGAACCTCGACACCCATAATTCATCGTCAGACGCGGGTCCGACGCTGGGTCGTGGGTGGCTCCGTCCGCCGCGATCGACATGAGGGTATATATCCGTGGACTACTTTCCCCTGGATTGAAAGCTGGAGAAAATGCCCCGATACGAGACGATCGTCGAGGACGGGACTGTCTACGTCGCCAGCGACGGCGACCGCGTCGAAGTCGGGCGCGTCGATGCCGTCCTCGACCTGGTCGGCGGGCCGTCCTGGACCATCTCGTATACGCCCGCGGAGAAAGAGCGCCACCCGGAGATGGACACCTCGGACGAGGGCCTGACCGTCGACGTCGTCGACATGATGGCGGCGATGACCCACGGCGAGCAGTTCGTCCGCGCGCTCGAGACCCACCCCGTCGACGCACCCTCGAACGATCCCGACGCCATCTCACCACGGCTGGGGCTGTTCGCCGGCAAGCTCTTAGAGAACCTCGACAGCGGCCTGGAGTGAGTCCGACTCACCGGAAGTCCGCAAGCGTCGTCTGACCTGACAGCCGCCGGCTCCCGGACGACGACTGAGGGGTGGTGTCCGTTTCGTTCGTGTGCGTTTCAATCTCCGTGCCGTCACTATCGCCGTCCCACTCAGCGAGACTCGCCTGGTCGCCCGCCGAAAAGGAGAGCCCGGAGACGAACACGCCGACCTTGCGAACCTCGCGGTCAGCAAACTCCGTGAGGAGATCGAGCGCGACAGAACGAACCAGCTCCGGGCGGTCGACCGGTCCGGACAGCGACCGTTCGCGCGTGTTGATATCGAACGGTGGCGTGACGACTTTGATCCCGATCGTCTGATAGAGCGCATCACGCCGATTCGCCCGGTCCGCCACCGCATCGGCGAGCGTCCGTACTTGTTCCCGGACAGTCCGGGAGCCACCCGCCTCGGCTGGCAACGACGACTCCCGGGAGAGACTCTTGGGTTTGCCGACGGGCGTCACGTCGCGGTCGTCCTCGCCGCGGGCGTACCGGTAGATCGCGCGTCCGCGTTCACCGAAGCGATCGACGAGCGCCGCCGGATCGGCATCCGCGAGTTCCCCAGCCGTCTCGATGCCCATCTCGGCGAGTTCCGTGACCGTCTTCGGGCCGACTTCGTGGATATCCTCAACGTCGAGCGGGGCCAGAAACGACTGGACGGATCCCGGTTCGACGACCGTGAGGCCGTCGGGCTTGTCGTGGTCGCTCGCGATCTTGGCCGCGCTCATCGTCGGCGCGACGCCGACGCTCGCCTCGACGCCGACTGTGTCGGCGATCTCGGTTTTCAGTTCGCCCGCGAACTGTTCGACGGACTCCCAATCGGTCCGGTCGGTCACATCCAGGTACGCCTCGTCGATGCTGACCGCACGCAGCACGTCGGCGTGTTCCGCTAGGACGGACTGGACCTCTTCGCTGACGTCCTCGTAATAGGACATATCGACGGGCCGGTAGTAGGCAGTCGGCTCCGCGTCGGGATCGGCAACCTCGCGTCGGGGCAGCAGCTCGAGTGCCCGCTCGATCGACTGTGCGCTCTCGACGCCGTGCTCGCGCGCCTCGTAACTCGCGGTGGCAACCGCCCCCACTGTTTCACCCGGCTCGTATCCCATCCCCACGACCACCGGTTCGCCTCGGAGTGGGGGTTCGCGGAGTCGCTCACAGGCCGCATAGAAACAGTCCATATCGACGTGGAGGACAATGCGCTGCTCGCTGGTGGACTCGACCGGCAACCGGCCGGGCCGGGACATACGCGGCGTTCGCGCCGGAGCCATACCAAGGTTCTCACACCGGCATGGACAGAGTCGAGACTACTGGGCAGGTGAAAACGGAAACTCCGCCGGAGAATCGGCGGAGGGTACTCGTCGTTTGCGCACGGTGCGTCTCCCGGACGTTCACGACGGTCGTTCCCGTCGGGAACCACCCGGCGCGGTTCCACGCTAATGTTACACATGCCCATACTTAACTCTTGCTCTCGGGGCCTTTCCAAGACACGCCGCTGGCCAGCAGACACAGCGGAAAGCGAATATCGAAGCCTGGATCGCTGGAGAAAATGCCGAATTGCGCGCGTTTAACTGACGTGTGCGGCGATATCGGCGTCGGTGATGATGCCGACGGTCTCGCCGCTGTCGACGACCAGGACGGCGTCGTGATGATCCAGGTACGTATCGATCTCTTCGAGCGTCGCGTCGGGTTCGACGGTGGTGATCGACTCGTGCATCACGTCGGCAACGGGGAGTTCCCCGACGTTGTCCGCCTGGCGCTGGCGGATGTCAGTGTTCCCGATAAGTCCGTCCGGTCGCCCGTTGCGGATGACCGGCACCTGCGAGTAGCCCTCGCTGTCCATCAACTGTTTGGCCTCGTGGACGCTGTCGTCGGGCGCGACGCTGACGATGGGCGAGTTCATCAGGTCGCCAGCCCGAAGGATGCCACCTTCCGCTTCCTGGAGCGCGTTGACGATCCGCCGGAGCGTCGAGAGTCGCGGATCGACGTCACCACCCTCGATCCTGGCGATCAGCGGCTGGGAGACATCGGCACGATCGGCGAGTTCACTCTGGGTGAGCCCGAGGTCCGTCCGGCGCTCGCGTAAGTCCGCTGGAGTCGGCAGTTCCATAGAGGCTGATAACCATAGGTAATACAAAAAGCCACCGGCTCTCAGCGGTCGGTACTCTCCCGATAGACTCCGTGTCGTCCCGCGGGCGGTCTCACTCGTCGGGTGCAGTCGGTGGCTCCTCGTCCTCGGCGTATTCGATCGTCTCGACGATTTTGAGCGGGACATCCCGTAGCGCCCCACCGATCTCGCTTTTCGCGATCCGCTGGGCGTGTTCGGCACTCTCGGCGTTGAAGACCTTCATCTCGAGGACGAGTCCGACCAGGGCGGTGTCGGCGGCGATGAACGCCGAGTCGAACGGTTCCGCGCACGCGGGACAGGTCGTGGCACCGACCTCGACTTCAACGTAGTCCATGTCCTGATCGTTGAGTCGCTTGCCGGCTTCGCTGACTGCCACACCGATAGCGTCGTCGATGTTCTCTACGTCACGAACCAACCAGGCTGCTTCCATTGCCACGAGGTAGTTCATACTTCATCTCTACCGGCGAGCCTATTCGTGTTTTATGATTTCCGGATGTCGCCCCGATGTTGCGCGTCACGCCGTTGGGCCCTGCGCACGTCACGCCAATAATGGCTATAACTTATGACGAGGCCGCGTCGGTGTGACGAGCCCATTATGCCCTCCGGCAGTGAGTATCCTGTGCAGTTGGGGATAGTACAACCGGAGTTGAACCGCAAGACGTAGCCGTATTTAATTATAATAATCTACAATACTGTAATACTTCTTTCAGCAATCTTTATATACTGGAGGCGGGGGAAGCTCAGGTGAGGACCAATGGAAACGTACCTGTACCGAGCCGGCCTGTCCGTGCTGTACCACGTGACACTGCTCGTCGGGATCATGCTGTTGCCAGTCGCGTTGCTCGCCCGCCAGATCGGGATACCGCTGCCGTATCACCGGTTCCTCGGATCGCTGAAAGACGCATACGATCGGGCGGCGACAGAGGCCTGAGGCCGGCAGTGACAGGGCGACTCGGAGTGCGACGACTGGGGCCAGGAACGTCAAAGCGCTCCGGAGGGCCGGCGGGGTCGACCCCACGTCGAACGGTGAGTCGACCGATCGTCACATTCTAAGTGCGGTGCCGTCCAGGGAGTCGTATGGACCTGTTCGGGACAGCCGGAATCAGAGGGCCGGTCAGCGAACGCGTAACCCCCGATCTCGCACTCCGCGTCGGTCGAGCGGCCGGCGACGACGGCGCGGAGTTCGTCGTCGGCCGGGACGGCCGGACGACGGGCATGGGACTGGCGGCCGCCGTCGAAGCGGGACTGGAAAGTGCCGGTGCCGACGTGATTCGTGTCGGCCAGATACCGACGCCGACGCTCGCCTACGCCTCCCGGGGCCGTCGTGGCGTGATACTCACCGCGAGTCACAACCCACCGGCGGACAACGGACTCAAACTGTTCTTCGACGGCCAACAGTACCCGGCTGGGGCCGAATCCCGGATCGAATCCCGGATCGAAGACGATCCCGCCCCCGCCCCATGGGACGAGTGGGGGACGACCACCCGCCGTGATCCCCTCCCCGACTATCGGAAAGCGGTCGTCGAATATGCCGAAACCCTCGGCGCGCCGCTTGACGGACTCGGTGTGGCAGTCGACTGCGGTAACGGTGTCGCCGGCGTCGCGACCCCACCGGTGTTGCGCATGCTCGGTGCGCACGTCCGTGCCCTGGACGCAAACGTCGACGGTCACTTCCCGGCCAGAGAGAGCAAGCCGACACCGGAGAACATCCGGGGACTCCGGCAGTTCGTCGCCGGGTCCGAGGCGGTCGAACTCGGCTTCGCTCACGACGGCGATGGGGATCGGATCGTCGTCGTTGACGATGACGGCGACGTGATCCACGAGGATACCGTCACGGCGATCCTGGCAGACCATTTCGTCCGCGAGAGCTCCGCCGGTGACCCGGTCGTGATCACGACGCCGAACACCTCAACCCGGATCGACGAACGCGTCCAGGCCGCGGGCGGCCGCGTCGAACGCGTCGCCCTCGGTAGTCTGCACGAGGGGCTGGCGGACATCCCCGACACACCGGAGACCGAAGTCGTCCTTGCCTCCGAGCCCTGGAAATACATCTTCCCCGACCTCGGGCCGTGGATGGACGCCATCGCCAGTGCGGGGGTGTTCGCCCGGCTCGTCGCCGAGTCGGGGCTTGACGCCCTGCGAGCGCCAGTCACGGAACGGCCCTTCCGGAAAGTCAACGTCGACTGTCCCGACGCGGACAAACCGGCCGTGATGGATCGACTCGCTGCGGAGTTGCCTGCCCAGTTTGCATCCGCGACGGCCTCGACGGACTACGGAGTCAGACTGGAATTCCCGGACGATTCCTGGGCGCTGGTCCGTCCGAGCGGGACCGAGCCGTACATCCGGCTGTACGCCGAAAGCGATGAGGTCGAAACACTGATCGACGACGTTCGCGCGGGCATCGAAGACGCCGTCGAAGCAGCGACGTAAGCGAGCCCCGTTTGCGGTTCGTCACGGCGGTGGCTATTTGCCCACTCCGATACACCGCCCTGTATGGACGAGTTGATCGAGCGAGCACGCAAAGCCCTCCGAAGTTCGTATGCCCCCTACTCGGCGTATCGGGTCGGGGCCGCCCTCCGGACGGCGGATGGAACCGTCTTCACCGGGTGTAACATCGAGAACGCCAACTATTCCAACAGCGTCCACGCCGAGGAACTCGCGATCAGCAAGGCCGTCGAGGCCGGCCACCGGGAGTTCGAGTCGATCGCCGTCACGTCATCGAAACGCGATGGCGTCACGCCGTGTGGAATGTGTCGACAAACGCTCACGGAGTTCTGTGACGAGGGGTTACAGATCGTGTGTGACGAGGACGACGCCGTCGCCGCGTACACGCTGGGTGAATTGCTCCCGAACACGATCAGTAGCGAAAACCTGGAGGACTGACGATGGACAGCGAAGACCCCAACGACGAGGTCCAGTATCACCTGCAGGTCGGCCCCGAGGACGTGGCCGGGGCGGTCCTGCTGCCGGGTGATCCAGACCGCGTCCCGAAGATCACGGACACGTGGGACGACAGCGAGACCGTCGCCGAACACCGCGAGTTCCGGACGGCAACGGGGACCGTCGACGGGACGCCGATCTCGGTATCCTCGACAGGGATCGGGAGTCCGTCGGCGGCGATCGCCGTCGAGGAACTCGCCAGACTCGGCGTCGACACCCTCCTTCGCGTCGGCTCGTGTGGGAGCCTCGTCGAGGAGGCCGCCGTCGGCGATCTGATCATCACGACCGGCGCGGTCCGCCAGGAGGGAACCAGCAAGGAGTACGTCCGTGAGGATTATCCGGCAGTCGCCGACTATCGGGTGGTCTCGGCGCTGATCGCCGCCGCCGAGCGGCTCGACTATGACTATCACGTTGGACTCACGTGTTCGACGGACTCCTTTTACGCCGGGCAGGGCCGGCCGGGATTCGAGGGGTTCGAGGCGCGTGGAAGTGACGAACTGGTTGGGGAGTTGCGTGACGCCAACGTCCTCAACTTCGAGATGGAGGCGAGTTCGATCCTGACGCTCGCGAACCTCTATGGACTCCGGGCAGGTGCGGTCTGTACCGTCTACGCCAACCGGGTGACCGGCGAGTTCCAGACGGAGGGCGAACGCAAGGCGGCAAAGACGGCGTCGACTGCCGTCTCGATTCTGGCGTCGATGGAGAGCGACGCAGACGCGGCCGATGCCGACGCCTGGCACGCCGACCTCTGAGGGCTGGAAGCTACATATTGGGCCAGGCAGCGAGTGCCCGGGAGACCGAACTGACGTCGGCGATCCACCGCGCAGCGATGCCCTTTTTTAAGAGTTCGGCGGTGAATCCGTCGAACGTCTCGATCGGACTGAACATCACGTCGGTTGCGACCGCCTCGTCGCCGACGGAGACGACGGTCCCTTTATTCTCGTACTGCCACTCGGCGAGCGGTTGACCGCGGATCGACCGGGCAATGTTCTCCGCGGCGACGTCCGCCGCCTGCCAGGCCGCCTCGGCGTTCGGCGGGGCCGGATCGTCACCCGGTTGTTCGACCAGCGCCGCGTCGCCGATGGCAAAGACACGGTCGTCGTCCGTTTGAAACGTCGTGGAGGCTTTGAGACGGTTGCTCTTGTGATCTTTCGCGACGCGAACGTCCTGCATGGCACGCTGGCCCGTGATACCACCAGTCCAGACGAGGACGTCGTACTCCAGATCACGACCGTCGTCGAAATGAACCCGTTCGTCGTCGACCTTGCTGACAAAACTGCCCGTCCGGACGTCGACCGATCGCTGGTCGAGTCGCTTTCGAATTGCCGACTGGAACCCGGGGCGTTCCCCCGGCAGGATCGACTCCAGGCCCTCGACCAGGACGACATCGATCGGTGCCGAGTGTTCCTCGCGATAGGCAGTCACTTCGCCGGCGACCTGGACGCCGGTCTGGCCCGCGCCACCGACAACCACGCGAGCGGGATCAGCCGTGGAGGCGGATTCGGCCGCCGACTCGACCGCGTCGTGGATCGCGAGCGCGTCGTCGAGACTCTTGAGCGTGTGTGCGTGGGCTTCGAGACCGTCGATTCGGAAGAAGGCAGTCTGGCTGCCGATGGCCACCAGCAGGTAGTCGTACTCGATGGGATCGCCGTCGTCGAGTGCGACCGTTCTGTTGTCGACGTCGACGGCCTCGACCCGGCCCCGGACGAACGTCGTGGACGGTCCTTTGATCTCCTCGATCGGGATCGTGACGTGCTCTTTGATAGTCGGATCGCGAATACAGCGATGGACTTCGTGGAGAACGAGATGATACGGTTGATCGGAGACCCACGTGAGGTCGACCCGATCGCCGAGTTCCGACTCGAGGCGTTGGATCGCGCCCGCGCCGGCGTACCCGGAACCGAGAACGACCACCGACTCAGTCATATCCGTCGTTCAGCGAGGCCCGGATACAAACCCTTTGGAATGGCCCCGTGGAAGGTGTATGTAACCGTATCACGTGGACGCGACGCAACCATGGAGACACGCCACGAAAGCGGCAAAATCGAGTGGGGAATCCGAGCCGTGGTCAGTGTTCGGGTGCTTCGGCCGGGGCGACCATATCGTCGATCGTCAGGATGAGCTTGTTGCTGGTATCGTCCTTGCCGTCGAGGGTGCCGACGATCTGCAGCTTCGAGAGCGGCGTCGGGCCGACCGTGACGCTGTCACCTTCGTCGTAATCAGAGAGCGACCCCTGAAGCGTGACCTCCGCACGGCAGTTCTCCGGATGGTGGACGCTCGCAAGGTTGATCTCGGCGACGTTCGCCTCCGGGATCTGCTCGCCGTTGTGAAACAGCGGGACTTCCGCGGCGTGGTCCATGTCCTGAATCTGGAGTGCGTCGTAAGCGGTCGCCGTCGGCTTGTAGCCGCCTTTGGGACCGGGGACCCCTTCGACCAGCTGGAGGGCTTTCAGACTCTGCATCTGGTTGCGGATCGTACCGGGGTTCCGGTTGACTCGCTCGGCGATCTCCTCACCCTTTACCGCACTTTCTGAGTCACGATAGAGGTTGACGAGCTCCTGCAAGATGTTCTTCTGACTGGGCGTGAGTTCGATTGATGACATGAGTTATTTTTCGTGATAGGCTGTATTAAATGCGGCGGTGGATGACGACGACGCGTCCGCCCGGTTAACCGGGGTACACGGTGGCAAAGACGGCCAAATCCTCCAGGGGAGATAACTGTTCTCGAACATATGTACGCCGGAGGGATCGATGGGTGGGCCGCGTCCCGACTGTGTCCTGAACGGACGCCACGCTGGTGGCTATCACGGGGCTGGCTGGCCTCTGGAGACGGCTCGTAAGTTGCCGACGGCCATTCGAGAGCACGGTCGCTGCAGTTCGTGACACAGATTTATGAAACACCGCTGTGAAATCCGGCTATTGATACAGATATGGGTTCTTCGGATACGGACACCGGCGAGTCAGTCATCGAGGTCTCAAACCTCCGGAAAACCTACGGTGAGACGGTCGCCGTCGACGGGGTAAGCTTCGACATTCAGGCCGAAGAAGTGTTCGCGCTGGTCGGTCCCAACGGTGCGGGCAAGACCACAACTGTCGAGATGATTGAATGTCTGCGGACGCCAACCGCGGGGTCGGCACTCGTTCTGGGCGAAGACGTGACGACAAATGCACACTCGATCAAAGCGGAGATCGGCGTCGTCCCACAGTCGTTTCACACGTTCGATCGTCTCTCCGTTCGGGAGAACGTCACGCTCATCCGGCGGATGTACGACGATGGATTGTCGGTCGATGCAGTGCTCGACGAACTCGATCTCACCGAGTGGGCCGAAACATCGTTTCAATCGCTGTCAGGCGGCTTACAGCGACGGACTGGCATGGCGATGGCGCTCGTTAGCGATCCCGCCGTGCTCTTTCTGGACGAGCCGACGACCGGCCTCGATCCCGACGCACGCCGCACGACATGGGAACAGATCGAGGGGCTCGCCGATCGCGGCACGACCGTCGTCCTCACGACCCATTACATGGAAGAGGTCGAACGGCTGGCCGACCGGGCCGCACTCCTTCTCGACGGGCGGATCGAGGCCATCGACACCGTCCCGAACCTGATCGACCGATACGGCGGGGCCATCAAGGTCGTCGTCAGAAGCACGGGCGAGTCTGCCGAGGACGAAGTGTTCGAACCGATCCTCGAAGACGCGGCAAGTGAGGTCTACCGGACCGAAACCGGCGATATCGTCGGTCTGTTCGAGGACCGCGGTCGCGCCCAGGAAGCCTACAGTCGACTCCACCAGGAGGGCGAGGGCCGGGCGATCGACCTGATCAGCGCAGGCATGGAAGACGTGTTCCTGCAACTGGCCGGCGCGACGCCGGACGCCCGGGGGGAAATCGAATGAAGCGAATCGCCGCGCTGCTGGATGCGCTGTTGCGTGACTGGTCGCGCTCGCGGGAAACAGTCTTCTTTGTCGTATTATTTCCGATCATTCTGCTGGTGATCTTCAGCACCGTCTTTGCGTCCAGTGCGCCGTCGTTCGGACTCGTCGTCCAGAATCAGGACGTCGGCCCGAACGGCGAAGCGACGAACCTCTCCGCGACGTTCGTCGAGAACCTGGGCGGGATCGAACCCCTCGACGTTCGGCACCTCGACGCCGATCGGAACCTGACCGAGTGGAGTCAAGAGAGCGACGGCGGGGGCCGTGTCCTCGTCATACCCGACGGGTTCGCCGAAGACGTCCGCGCCCAGAGCGGCCGCGTTCGGATTGCGATCATTCGGGACACTGTCGCGCGTTTCCGGGACGACATGAACGATACCGAGCGAGCAAACATTGAGCGGGGCCTTGATCAGGCAAGCCAGCGGAACGCGACGAACGCGACCGGTGTGACGGTGCAGTTTTACGCACCGCCGGACGACCAGTCGGCACCCGTCGTGCGTGGCATCCTTTCGACTGTCATTGCCGAGTTTAACCAGGAATCGCTCGGTGTCGAGGAACCGCCAGTCAGTCTGGATTCTGGAACGATCGGCTCAGCCGGGCTGACGTCGACTGATTACTACCTGCCCGCGTTCATCGCCACGCTGGTGTTGATCAACGGTGTGATGACAGTCCCGGGCGTGATTGCCGGGTTCAACCAGGACGGGACGCTCAAGCGCCTCGTGGCGACACCACTGCGAAAGCGCGACTGGATCATCGCGAACATCGTCCAGCAGTCGCTGCTCGCCCTCTTACTTTCGGGGGTGATGCTCGTCGTCGCGGCGCTCCTCTTCGGGGTGACGGTGATTCCGGGTCCGCTCTCGGTCGCCCTCATCTTGCTCGGGGCGATCGCCTTTTCGGCGCTGGGGATGACCCTCGGGAGTCTCCTGCCGAACCCAGACGCGGCAAGTAGTCTCGGCGGGTCGATCGCGTTCCCGATGATGTTCCTGTCGGGCGTCTTCTGGGAGGTCGACATCATGCCCGAGACGTTACAGACGATCGGCCGGCTCATGCCGCTCTATCAGTTCCATCGCGGACTCCGCCGGCTCATGATCGTCGAAACCACCGACGGGGTGTGGCCGGCGTTTGCGATGTTGGGCGCGATGGCGATCGTCTTCATCGGGCTGGCCATCAAACTCACGCGCTGGCGGGATTTCGGGGACTGAATTCAGTCCGCGAGCCGGGTTTCGACCAGTCGAACGCCCACGACGACGATGCTTGTGATCACCAACAGCAATTGGTATCCCGACCGTGCGATGGGGAACACCCGGTCGACGTTTGCGGGTTCCGGGCCACGCTGGGGATCGACGCCTGAGCTAATGTGGACGTCTTCGGTCGACCCGACGGCAACCCCGCCGCCGTCAGTTGCCTCCGGAGCAAGGTCCACGAACGTCTGGACGAGACCGCGCTGGGTCGAGAGTTCAAGCTTGCCGGTAACGGCGTAAAACTGGTCGTGGATCGGATAGAAGATGTTCGCTCCTGCCCCGAACAGATCCGGGCCGATCCCCGCGAAGACGACCGCCAGGACCCCGACCCAGGCGACACGAGGAGCGTGCCCGTCGAATCGATCGGCGAGCCAGGAGTCCGCTCGGACTCGCGTATCCCAGTAGACCAGCACAGCGAGGCCGGCCGGGAACAACAGCGTATGTAGAAGCGCTCGGTGCCCACCTGGAATGAAGAGGCCACCGAAAGCGTCCAGGTCTGGGACCACCACCAGCGCAAGTACGACGAGGAGTGCGCGTGCGTCGAAGGCACGCCCCAGCAGCGCCGCCCCTATCAGCCCGGCCAGGGCAAGGTGTACCACGGTTGAGGGCATATGCGTGGGACGCACTGGACACAAAAAGCAATTACGTCGCCATTGGCGGGGGAAGCTGTCCCCGGATTCGTCTTTTGTCGAAGTGTACTTCGACGGGATTTATGGGCTCGACCACGCACTTACGGGCATGGACAGAGGGTCGGACCGCGACCGTCTCGCGAAACAGATCGCCGGGGAGATCGCGACGAGCGATCGGCCGGGCGAAACGATACGAAAGTGGCGGACGGACTTCGAGATCGCTCAATCGGAACTCGCCGCCGAACTCGAGGTATCGCCATCGGTCGTCTCGGATTACGAAAGCGGGCGGCGGGACAACCCCGGGATCGCCGTGGTCAACCGGACGGTCAGCGCATTGCTCGCGATCGATCAACGACGCGGCGGTCGGCACATCCGCCAACACGCCCGGGTTATCTCGGCCGGGTTCGACAACAACATTGTCTCGGATCTCCGGGAGTTCGCGGCGACGGTCCCGATCGACCGATACTTCGAGGTGATCGAAGCCACGAAACTTGCGCCCGGTTCCCAGGAGACTGTCGTCGGCCACACCGTCATCGATAGCATCGAGGCGATTACCCGTCTCTCCAGTGAGGAATTCTACCGGCTCTATGGCCAAAGCTCGAACCGGGCGCTCGTGTTCACGAACGTCACCCGCGGCGAGTCACCGCTGGTCGCAATGCGCGTGGTGAATCCGACACCCAACGCGGTCGTGCTCCACGGGATCGAATCCGAAGACGTCTGGGCACGGGCCGCCGATCTGGCTCGCGTCGACGGGTTCGCGCTGGCGGCGACGACGCTCGACCTGGACGCGATGCTCGACCGACTGGCCGAACAGTTCTGAGAGGGAACAGCGAGGGGATGCGGCCGCGAACACGATGGGCCAGCCACGGCCACATCCCGTTCCCGCTGTCGGTCCGGAAAGCCCGAACCGGTGGCGATCGGCTGATTCCGTCCGCGGTATCCGTCCGAAGCGTGGTCTCGCTCTATTCGACGTCGTGCTCTCGCTCTATTCGACGTACGTGTACTTGCGCTCGCCCATGCGGCCCCAGCCGTCGAAGACGAACTCCGCCTCGGGCGTGGTGAACGCGTCGACGTCCGTGGTCTCGTCGTAGTTGTGAACTTCGTGAATCTGTTCGTATTCCGCGAAGCTGATATCGTAGCGCTCCCGAAGCTGGCTGTCGACGTTGAGTTGGGCGATCTCCTCCTCCCAGCCCGGCTGGACAGTTTCGACGTGGATCTCCGCCTGCGCACCGCTGCCATAGGAGCAGACCAGCATCTCTTCGTCGTCCAGATCACGGCCGTTCTCTCTGGCTTCCTTGAGCGCCGATGCCCGGGCAAGGTGGACGGAGCCGGTGTACCAGTTCCCGACGTATCGGGAGATACCGAGCGTCGGCTCGACCGTCCGGTCGTACCACTCGCGATAGCGATCGGTCTCGGTCAGGTCGTCGGTGTACGCCGACAGCGCGTCCCGGAACGCCTCGTCGTCCTCGAAGTCCTCGCGACGGGGCTGCATACCGATTTCCTCGGCGAGTTCCTCCTCGACGTCCGTGTCCCGAGAGATGTGTCGATAACCGAGTGCTGCACCCTTCCGGACCATCCCGGGGAACGGAATGTGGAACGGGACGACCGCGAAGTCATCAGGATGTAAATCGCGCTGTCGTTCGACGTCCGTCATCGCTTCTCGCATCCGGGCGAGATACACCTGCATCGAGCGCTTGCCGTCGACGCTCGGGAACTGCTGGTTGGGTTTGAGGAAGTCCGTCTCGTCGGCGCTGCCAAAGCCCTGGACGGGATCGACCGACGTGAGACTCGGATCCTCGTCGATCAACATCGCGACCGCGCCTGCACCCTGGGTCGCCTCGCCGGAGTCACCGCGGGCGTACAGCGCAGTGTCGGTGGCGATCACCAGTGCCGCGCGTCCCCGATTCTTCCCGGCCTGGATCCAGTTGACCGCGTCGTCGATCGCCTGCGTGCCCGCGACGCAGGCGAACTTCCGCTCGCCCTTGTTGGCGTGATGGAAGTCACCCTCGTAAACGTCCTCGAGACACCCAGCGATGTACGTCGAGGCCGGCTTGGAGTGATCGAACGCGCTCTCGGTCGCGACGTCGATCCGGCCGATATCGTCGGGTTCCAGCCCCTTTCGATCCATCAGGCGCTTGGCCGCGTTCGCGCCCATGGTGACGATGTCCTCGTAGACGTCCGGGAACGAACTCGAATGCAGTCCGAGGCCCTTGGTATATTTCGCGGGATCCTCGTCCTTGGCGGGGGCGAACGTCTCCGCCAGGTCGAGTTTGAGATTGCCAGTGCGGATCTCGACAGCGTCGATGCCCACTGTAGTCATGATTCGTTCCCGGAAACGGAGAGGTCCCTTATGTTTTTGTCGACTGTGAATTCGTCAATCGTCGAAATCGATCAGCTTAACAGGTTTCGTACGCCGAATCGGGGGGATCACTTCCGTCGGCAGTGTCCATCACAGTACGGCACGCCTCGTTTCCGGCCTCATCGACGGCAACAATAGTGACTGTATGCTCGCGCCCGGACGATTCATATGTTCGCGTATTGTTATACGTTTCATCCCCTGACTGGTCTGTGTACGTATCTTGAACCATTCCGGACCGGTTGACGTAAACCGTCGTTTCGGCGAGGTGGTCGTCCGTTGTTTCCCACTCAACCTCGAATGATTCTATAAACTCCCAATAGATGACGACAAAATTGAATTCACTCTCGTCTGCGACCGAGAAGTTCGTAATGCTCGGTGGCGTTGTGTCCACAGTTAACGTGTTGGCCATCGCACTCGCCGTGTTCGAGGCATTGTCGACCGCGGTAATTGTCACTGACTGTGGCCCCTCTGTGGGCGAGGTCCCAACCGAGGTAGTCGCGTTGTAGATTCCATCACCGTCGCGATCAGTGAGCGTGACCGTCCCAGCGTCCAAGGACGACGCGTCGGCTGTGACAGTTGAAACGCCTGAGAATGAATCGGAGACAGTCACTGAGAACGAGACGGAATCACCATCGGTAACGATAGCGTTGCCGTCGCCATCCTGCAGGCTCACATTCTCAATCGTTGGTGCCACCGTATCCACGGAGAGCGTCTGAGAAGTCGTTGCAATTAGACCGAATGTATCAGTTGCTATTAAGGTGACGTTGTAGGTGCCACTACCGGCATACGTGTGGTTGACCACCGGTTCAGTCGTCGTGGTCGTATTGCCATCGTCAAACGCCCACGTGTAGTTGGCAATCGTCCCGTCATCGATCGTCGTTGAGGCATCGAACTGGCACTCATCGCCTTCACAGGCCGACGTGAAGTTTGCATCCGGCGGACTATTGGCCAGCAGCGACCGGGTCGTCGCGTTCGTCGCCCCTGTATCGTCTGTCACATTCAGGGTCACGTTATACCGGCCCGGCGTGGAGTAACTGTGTCTAATGGCTTCACCGCCCCCATCAACCGTGCCATCGCTGTCGAAGTCCCATTCGTAACTGGCAATCGAACCATCGGAATCACCCGAATCGGACGCATCAAACTGGATCTCCTCACCAGTTCCGGGCGCGCTTGGGTTGTAAGTGAAGTTGGGAAGGGGTTCGTACGTGGCTGTGATTGTCGTCACTGTCGTGTTCGTCTCACCACGATTGTCAGTGACTCGTAACCGAACCGTCTGGTTTCCTGGCTGTGTGAACGTATTGGTAATGGTCGAATTGCCGGACCGTTCGTAGTTCCAATCACCGTCGAGATCCCACGCGTAGCCAATAATCGAACCGTCGAGTGCAAACGAATTGCTTGCGTTTACCGTCACACTCTCACCGACAACCGGGACCGTCGATGAAGTCGACATGACAGCCACCGGCCCGGTATCTTGCGTCGGCGGCGGGACATCGAAATCACGGTTATATAGCACGGTGTTCGATGGATCATGAACGACGAAGACGGTAAGCAACGCTGTTGCGTTGTGGGTGTGAGTGACCGTTTCCCCGGGATCGAAACTGCTGTCGGCATCTCCCTGCCGCTCCTGAAATGCGTCCAGCAAGTGGCGTTCCGTATTCGCGGATCGGAGGTGGACCGTGATTTCATCGACTGAAAGATAGGTTCCGCCGTGATGACTCACCGTGACGTTCGAGGCGTCAACGGACACGTTGAGATTTGCCGTCGGCTTTTCCTCCGTGTCGACGGTGCTAAGGATCGTTCCGCCGACGATCATTGCCAGAATGATGATGACTGCGGTCATGAGAACGACACCGACAACTTCCGATTGGGCGCGGGCTTGTTTCATCCTGGGACCCCATCAGTAGTGGTATCCTGGCTGTGCTCAATATCGTGATATCGAAAACGGACGGTCGCGACCCACTTCATGGGTCAGTGCCATCTGCGACTTCACCGGTGATTATGCGACTATCGACAACTGCCCCTGACGAATCGTAGACGAGAATTCCGACTTTGTACGCTGTGCCAGTGCCGCCACCGGGGTTCACATCGACGTTTTTATCGTCTGGGTTCGACTGTCTCGTCGTGGCGGAATCACCATTGTCATTCTCATTCAGAGCGAGCAACTCTACCTGGGAGTAATCGCCCGTATTACCGATCGTATACTCAAAGCGGTAGCGCACTTTGTTGTTCTGTGTATTCGACCGATCGGTGATTGTTGAAGAGCTCAGCGTTGCTGAGGTCCCCGTTGAGAGATCATCATTCTCGGAAACGGGATTTTGCGTGTCCGAAACCGTCGAAATGGTTCGCTGTGCGGCGACATATTCCCCACCACCGTTGTCGTAGATGACTTCGTAGGTAATATCAAACGACGTTCCAGTTCCGCCGGCACTCGTCGAATAGCGAACACTGCCCCGTTGTGTCGTATTGGAGACGGAGCCACTAGCACCACCAGCACTGGTGTCGAAGGCCACATTCACACGTTGGAACGAGCTATTCGCGTTGATTACGTCATAGGACGCAACGAACGTGGGTGCGTTGTTCCGAAAGTCCGTGAGATCGTCAACACGGGCCATGATTGACGGACCGCCAGTCACGTTTCGGACAGCAATATCGATAACATCGCCATCGCCACCACTCACCACTGCAACACTGATCGTCCCGTTATCACGCGCCGTCAGTGTGGTCGACGCGCGACCAGTCGGCCCCGTCGTATTATCGTCGGGCGAAATAGTCCCAATGGACGTATCGTTTACACTGAAATCAGTGATAACACCCTCGAACGATGGGTCTGTCGCAGCGACCAGATCTAAGTTAGCGCTATCACTTGCACCGACGTCCCAAACACAAGAACCGTCCGAACAGGTGATGTTAGCGGAATTTGTACTTTCAGGACCAACCCACGAAACGTTGAACGGACCACCACTACCACCACCGCTTGCATTCCCAGTTTGTGGTGATCTCTCCACGGTTACGTTGACAGAGACGTTTTCCGGCGTAGTGGAGTCAAACGGATTCCCGATCGATTCCAGACTGAACTGAATCTCATGGGTGTCCGGTGTCATCGTTGCCGTGGTATTGTATATGAATGTGATTCGACCGTCAGTATCTGACGTTTCGACGTTCGTGTTGAGCGATCCGGCATTCTGGGGATCAACGCTTCCATTGACGACGACACCCGCCGAGGGATTGTTGAATGCGTCACGAACCTCCAAACTGATCCGTTGACTATCCCCACGAGTGATTGTCTCGCCGTCCCCAGCGATATCTGTCAAATATGCCGCCGACTCCTCACTTGCCCCCGTCGCGACCCCGACTTTCGCCATCTGCAAACGATATTGGCCCGGATCCAGCGTGATCTGCACGCGGGTAAACGGGTCAGGCACAGCAGCAGCATTCGGCGCGGGCGCGACAGTATCCACGTTGGCCTCGTCGTCGAGTAGCGTCGTCCACCGACTGGCCGAGAGCCGGGTCGTCAGATTGAGCGTGATCGGCGACGTGGCGTTGCCCTTGACCAATATTGTCCGGTCTGAACTGCTGATCGGCTGAGTATCGACGGTCGTCGAGGCGCTGCTCGACCGACTCAACGACCCGTTGAGCGTGACCAGCGAGATTCGGTCCCCGGAGATGAGTGACTGTCCTGCCAGCGTCAGGTTCCCGCCACGGAACGTATTGTACAGCAGCGTATTCTCATAAATCGTTGTCGGGGGATCACGATACTGGTTGTAGTCCGGTTCGTAGACGATGCCCCCCGTATTGTACGGGCGTGTCGACCCGTTCCAGACATCGCCCGTCTCCCCGGCGACTGTCGCGTTCGTGATGGTCAGATTCACCCGCGGATCGGTCGTCCCAGCCGTCGACAGTCGGCCGGACGGCGGGGGTGGATTAAGCGCCACTACCCGAGCCGGATACGACGTTCCCAGCGAAATCGTCGTCCCTGTGCCCGACGTGCGCCCGGGCATCGAGACGATTGCGTTTCGGAGGTCCTGGAGTTGTTGTTGGACCTCAACGTTGTGGTCCAGTTCGATCTGTTCGTTCTGCGTCGGGACGATAAACGCCTGATAGAGGGAAAACGCGATCACGAGCACGGCAAACAACAGTACAGCACCGATTTGAATCGCCTGCGCACGCTCGTCGCCCCGGAAGGACATTGTCCCTAGGTGGGCCGGCCGCGGGTAAAAGTTTGTCTGCCGAACCACCGGACCGCTCCGACTCCGGGCCCCGATCCGCCGTTCCGGCTTACTCGTCGTCCTCTTCGACGACTTCCGGGTCGCTCATCGCCGTCTGGAGACTGTCTAGCCCGTTGACCCACTCGGCGACCAGTCCGAACTCCAGGTCGTCGACGACCTCCATCGTCAACTCCTCTTCGTCGGCGATGATCCGCGTCCCGGCTTGCGCACAATACCCCAGGGCAGCGTCCATGTTCTCTTCGGCTTCGGCCTCGCTGGCGGCGGCGATATACTCCGCAACCGACCCGTCGGCGACGCCACCGGCGACGTACTCTTCGGCGGCATAGAAGACACAGACCAGCGAGGTCTGGACGCCGTCGACGACCATCAGCTTCTCCTCGTCGGCGATGTCCACCTCGCCGAGGACGATCTCACGGACGCCCTCGAGTTCCTCGAGTGCCCGCTCGGCTTCGAGTTCGCCGTCCTCGTAGTCAGTGACGATTTTGGCGACAGCGATCGCCGTATCGTCCTGGAGGTTCAACAGGAGACGAGCCGAGTCCTCCTGCTCGGGATCGATATCCTCCGATTCGATCCGCTGGATCCAGTTTTGCCACCGTTCCTCTGTGTAGTACTCCCCCGGCGGAGCGCTCATACCTCTCCGTTCGTGTCTCGGGGGATATGGCTTTCGCTACCGATCACGTGTCACCCGAGACCACTCACCGTCGAGAGTGACCGACACCCCGTCAGTCGAGCAGTTCGAACGCGACAGTCACTTCGGCCTGGTACTCGCGATCGTCGGCGGTCGCCACTTCGACGCCCAGTTGGTCGACCTCGATCCACTGGACGTTCTCCAGCGTATCCTGTGCTCGATCGATCGCGTCGTCTGTCGCCGCGTCGAAGCCGTCGGGACTCGTTCCCACGAGGGTTACCTTTTTGAACACCATAGCGGCAACCACGTGTCCATCACAGGTACCTTCTTCGATACCGACAACTCTGTCCCCGGGTCGGTCCCGACGCCCCGAAGCGGAATCCAGGGACAGCTGAGGAACCCACTCGGCTCGAGTGTAGAAACCGCATCTCCACGCGAGAGGCGTCTTCGAGACGCGCGGCTCGATCGATCTCTTGGCAGTGTGTTCAATACGAAACGTTGAGGCGTCCCCGGGACGGACATAGTGTCGATGACAACGGTGACGGTTCCGATCCGGTATCCACTCAGCGAACACTCGGAGGCGACGCTGGCCAGAGCGATCGACGTCGCCGAGGCGGAGAACGCTGATCTGACGATCTTACACGTCAATCTCTACCAACACAACGGGCACGTCACGCGAGCCGAGCTCAAGTCCGCGGTCGAGGACGTGTTTGGCCATCTGCCGCGGACGCGATACGCGATCCGAACCGGCCTTCTCGTCGAAGAGACCATCCTCGAAGAGGTCGCCGCTGAAGGAGCCGACGTGGTGGTGATTGGAAAGAAACAGGTCGGTCGATGGCGGCGGATGGTCCGGCGGTTGGTGGACGATCCCGACGTCGCAACCTTCCTCGAAACCGAACTTGACTGTCGGATCGTGACTGCTTCAGTCGAGTAGCCAATCGACGTCTCTCGACCGAGCTCCAAACGCCTGCACACCAATCACTCGGAGCGGTCGCGATACTCTTGGCGTTCGTCGTCGACAGCCGCCTCGCTAGATGGGGGCTGTCTTCCAGGTTACTCCGAGACTCCTTCGTCGTGACTGACCCGCAACTGGCCACTTGTATCATCAAACATCAAGTGGGAGTGAGGATAGGCGATCTCAACGTCCAGATCCTCGATCGCGTCCCAGAGCGCAGTCTGTATCTGTGACCTGACTGCTTGCATCCGGTATGGTTCTTCGATCCAGTACCGGAGAGTCAGATTAATGCCATGATCGCCGAATTCGGCAATCTGGCAGACTGGACTCGCTGGATACCGGGCGGCCCCAACTCGGATGTCCGGCCCGCCGCCGATGACGCCCTCGACCGACCGGGCTGCCTGGACGAAGCGCTCGCGTGCCAGTTCCAGATCACTTTCGTATGTGACCACAATGTCGATCGATTCCCGAACGCGCGCGTCCTCTGCGGAGTAATTAACGACATCCCGCTCGCGGATCGTCCCGTTCGGGATAACCAGAAACGTATTGTCCAGCGTGAATATCTTGGTGTATCGCAGTGTGATATCTTCGACGAACCCGCGCTGACCTGTGTCGGCCAGTTCGACCATGTCGCCGATCTCGTAGGGTTGATCGGCCAGCAGGAAGACGCCGCTGATGACGCTGCCGACAATTGGGGCGAGGATGACACCGATGACAGCGGAAAAGACAGTCACCGAGAGGGCGATATCCCCCAGTTTGAGTCCAAAGATGCGAAGGATCACAAGGAGCGCGAGGATGAACACGCCGGCTCGAATCCCGCGAATGAACGCCCGAGTCAGGCTTGGCCGTCGAAACTGGCGCGCGATCCGCCGGCCGAGCAATTCGATCAGTAGTCGGCTGGCGGCCCAGGCAAGTCCAAGGACAACGACGACAGAGACCAAATCGAGAGTCCACCCAGGGATCCACGTCGGAATCCACTCCAATGCCTGGACCGGATTGGCGGCCTCGGTGGTCGTGGCTCCAAGCACGTCGATCCACCCGACGGCCACCGGTTGCATGCGAAAATCGACACCCCGATAGCTGAAAAGGGTTGTGTTGACGGGTACTGGAATCGAGAGCAAGGGGCACTGGCATCGATCTGGCAAGCAGGGCGAACAGTCTTTTTATCGCCACGGGTACAAGGGAACCTGTGATGGAACCGGCCACTGCGACGGGTTGGGACGAACGCGGGATCTCGGAGATGACTGCGGTCGTCACGCTCGTCGGCATCGCGTTCATTCTCGTGGCCGGAGTGGGGATCAGTGCGTTCCTGTTTGTGGGCGATACATCCGGGCCACCCCAGGCCAACTTCACGTACACGTTCAACGAACAGGGTGGCTTTCTCATCATCGAGCACGATCGTGGAGACGAATTCAGGAGCGGTGATCTCTATATCGCGGGTTCAAACAACAACGTCACGTGGGCTGCACTGGCCGAATCAAACGAATCGGCCCTGGTGACGCCGGGCGATACGGTCCCGGTCAGTGAACAAAATGCCTACGGGGACCGGATCCGCTCGAGCAGCCGCCTCGAGATCATCTACCACAACGCCACACTGAACCAATCGACCGTCCTCTCACGCTGGAACGGTGACACGGGCATCTAGGCCGGGCAGCGATCACCCTTTGATATTACAGACCGGAAACGTCCGGGCGACCCGATCGCCGATCCCGAGTTCGTCGGAGATGCGCACGACCTCGTCGACGTCCTTGTAGACGCCCGGGGCCTCCTCGGCGACGGTCGCGCCGCTCTCGGCTTTGACGTAGATCTGCTCCTGATCGCGGAGGTCGTCCTGGACATCCTCGCCCCAGTAGGTGTTCTTGGCTTCCGTCCGGGACATGAGCCGGCCCGCGCCGTGGGCCGTCGAACCGAACGTCTCCGCCATCGAATGCTCGCCGCCACGGAGGACGTAACTCCCGGCCCCCATGCTCCCGGGGATGATGACCGGCTGGCCGACGTCGCGGTAGGCGGCCGGGATTTCCGGGTGACCGGCGGGAAACGCGCGCGTCGCGCCCTTCCGGTGGACGAAGAGTTCCCGATCCTCGCCCTCAATGGTATGGGTCTCCTTCTTGGCGATGTTGTGGGCGACGTCGTACAGCAGTTCCATCTCCATATCGCGCCAATCCCGGTCGAAGACGTCGGCAAAGACCTCCCTGGTTCGGTGCATGATGAGCTGGCGGTTGACCCACGCGAAGTTGATCGCGGCGTTCATCGCCCCGTAGTACGCCTCGGCGAGATGGCTCCCGGCGGGCGCGGCCGCGAGTTCCTTGTCCGGCAACTGCGAGAGCAGTCCCTGGTGGGTCTGTTCGATCTCCCGAAGGTAGTCGGTACAGACCTGGTGGCCCAGGCCGCGTGAGCCACAGTGAATCAGGACGACGATCTGGTCTTCGCTGAGACCGAAAGATTCGGCGACGTCCTCGCGATAGACGTCCGTGACGCGCTGGACTTCCAGGAAGTGATTCCCGCTGCCCAGACTCCCGAGTTGCTGGCGGCCCCTGTCCTTTGCTTTCTTCGAGACTGCGTCGGGATCTGCCCCCGGCCGGACCCCCTCGTCCTCGCAGTGGGCGAGATCGTCTTCGACGGCGTAGCCCTCGTCGAGCGCCCACTCGACGCCGCGTGTGAGGACTTCCTCCAGTGTGTCGACGTCGGTCTGGACGACGCCGCCACCGCCCAACCCCGACGGGATCGCCTCGAACAGCGCGTCGACGAGTTGCTCCTCGCGACCCTGAATGTCGCTGTACGTAAGGTTAGTTTTCAACATCCTTACGCCGCAATTAATATCGTAACCAACCGCTCCAGGCGATATAACGCCGGTTTCGGCGTCGATGCCGGCGACGCCGCCGACCGGGAACCCATACCCCTGGTGGGCGTCGGGCATCGCGAGGGCGTACTGCTGGATCCCGGGGAGGTGGGTAGTGTTCTTGAGTTGCTGCAGAGAGAGGTCGTCGCTGATCTCGTCGAGGAGTTCCTCGCTGGCGAGGACCCGCGCGGGAACGCGCATGTCGCCTTCCTGTGGCATCTCCCAGACGTACTCGCGTACCTTCTCCAGGGTGAACTCACCGGCGTCGTAGGTAGTCATACACGTGGGTACAACCTGTGGCAGCAAGTAAGGTTCGAAGCGGGAGACGGCGTCGGATCGACAGAAACGCGGCGGCGAGACGGCCGTTATTCGAGATCGAACCGATCGAGTTGCATGACCTTGCTCCAGGTGTCGACGAAGTCCGAGACGAACTGCTCCTCGCCGTCCTCGGCGGCGTACGCCTGCGAGACGGCACGAAGTCGGGCGTTCGACCCGAAAATGAGATCGACACGCGAGCCTGTCCACTCGACCGCACCCGTCTCGCGGTCACGGATCTCGTAGACGTTCTCGTCGTCGGTCCCTTCCCACTCGTAGTCCATGTCGAGGACGTTCACGAAGAAGTCATTCGTGAGCGTGCCGGGCTGATCGGTGAAAACGCCCTTCTCGGTGTCGCCGTAGGTCGCGCCCAACTGGCGCATGCCGCCGAGGAGGACCGTCATCTCGGGGACGGTCAGGTTCAACAACTCGGCGTTGTCCACCAGGATCTCTTCGGGCTTGCGGTCGGCCTCTTCGCCGACGTAATTGCGGAAGCCGTCGGCTTCGGGCTTCAGCGCCTCGAAGGACTCGACGTCAGTCTGCTCGGGCTCGGCGTCGGTCCGGCCGGGCTCGAAGGGCACCGTCACGTCGTAGCCGGCGTCCGCAGCGGCCTCCTCGATGGCGGCGTTCCCGCCCAGGACGATCAGGTCCGCGAGCGAGACACGGACGTCGTCGGACCGGGAGTCGTTGAACTCGGCCTGGATGTCCTCGTACGTCGAGAGGACCGTCTCCAGCTCGTCGGGCTCGTTGACCGCCCAGCTCTTCTGGGGTTCCAGTCGGATCCGAGCACCGTTGGCACCGCCGCGCTTGTCGCTGTCGCGGTACGTCGAGGCAGCGGCCCAGGCGGTCTTGACCAGCTGGGAGCGGGAGAGCTCCGAGTCGAGGATCGTTGCTTTGAGTTCCGCGACCGCATCCTCCCCGATCAGATCGTAGTCGGCGTCCGGCAGGGGATCCTGCCAGATCATGGTCTCGTCTGGGACTTCCGGACCGAGGAAGCGCTCGGGCGGGCCCATGTCGCGGTGGATCAGCTTGTACCACGCCTTCGCGAAGTTGATCCCGAACTCCATCATGTTGTCCTGGTAGCGTTCGAGGATCTCCCGGTAATCCGGATCGCGCTTCAGCGCGATGTCGGTCGTGAGCATCATCACGTCCTCCTTGTCGTCGGAGTCCTCGACGCCGGGGGCGGACTCGTCGAGTTCGCCGTTCTGGGTGGTCCACTGCCACGCGCCGCCGGGGCCCTTCTCGGGCCACCACTGGTACTCGAGAAGGTTGTCGATGTAGCCCATGTCCCACTCGGTCGGCGTGGTGTTCCAAGGCCCCTCGATTCCGCTGGTGATGGTGTCCGCGCCCTTGCCCGAGCCGTACTCGTTGTCCCAGCCGAGCCCTTGCTCTTCGATCGGGGCATCCGCGGGCTCGGGACCGAGGTGGTCACCGGAGTCGGCACCGTGAACTTTCCCGAACGTGTGGCCGCCGGCGATGAGCGCGACCGTCTCCTCGTCGTTCATCGCCATCCGGCTGAAGGACTCGCGGATGTTCTCCGCCGAGGCCTCCGGGGCGGGCTCGCCGTCCGGCCCCTCCGGGTTCACGTAGATGAGCCCCATGACAGTCGCCCCGAGCGGATTCTCGAGTTCGCCGTCTTCGAAGCGCTCGGAGGACTCCATCTCCATTTCCGGGCCCCAGTCGACCGACTCGTCGGGGGCGAAGTCGTCTTCACGTCCGCCAGCGAAGCCGAACGTCTCGAAGCCCATCGACTCCATGGCGACGTTGCCGGCCAGAACGATCAGGTCAGCCCACGAGAGCTTCCGGCCGTACTTTTGCTTGATCGGCCAGAGGAGTCGACGCGCCTTGTCGAGATTCGCGTTGTCCGGCCAGCTGTCAAGCGGCGGGAACCGCTGTCTCCCGCCAGCGGCCCCACCACGGCCGTCCGTGGTCCGGTACGTCCCGGCACTGTGCCAGGCCATTCGGATGAAGAGGGGACCATAGTGGCCGTAATCGGCCGGCCACCAGTCCTTCGAATCGGTCATCAGTTCCTCTAGATCCGCCTTCACCGCTTCGAGATCGAGTTCTTCGAACGCGTCGGCGTAATCGAAGTCCGCGTCGTACGGACTGACGTCGCGAGCGTTCTGATCCAGAATTGTCAGGTCAAGCTGGGTTGGCCACCAGTCTTGGGTACTCCTTCGCATCACCAGATGAACGGGCCAAACGCACATTAATTTTGGCTTTGGCGAGGTTGTCTTCGCCGAGCCCAAAGAAATACACGCTGTTTAATAATCCTCGCCATCGGTTGGCCCTTCCCCCGTCCGGGAGAAATGCCGCCGGAAAATTCGCCGTCCTCGTCGTCTCTCTGTCGGTGCTGGAACTGATGCGGGATGGATTTCGACGGCGACCGGTCTCATGTCGACAAGTCGTCGATCAACAACGGACAGCCGGCATGCATCGCTCCGATCAGACATCGAAGACGACGTAGGCGTGCCAGCCCTCATCAGTTGCTTCGAGGACCATTTCCGAGTACGTGACGGCCTTGACCTCACGGGCGGAAATCGCGTCCAGTGGGACGCCCCGAGCGCTGGCACGGACGTGCCAGTCATCGCCGGTTCGGTCGACTGTCGCCCGGTTGTCGACCGGAAGGACGCCCCGCATATCACGCTGATAGATGAGTTCGTCCAGATAATCGAACAGTGCCGACTCCCGACTCTCGGCGCTCACGTCGACCTCGAAGCGCTCGCCGTGGCGAGGGACGTCTGCACACATCGCCGCGGCCAGGCCGTCGGCTGTCGCGCCAAAGGCGTCACCGAGAGTTTCGCCGGTCGATTCGACTGCCACGTCCGCCGTGTGCTCGCGCAGGTCGAAACTCATGTGTGGTCCTCTCCTCCGTCATCGGCTCGGGACGGTTGCTCTGCAGCCGCGTCGTCAGTTTCGGACGCAGTTCCCGATAGCCACTCCGTCCCGACGATCCCGTCCGGCAGGCTGTCGGGATACTCGATGGAATCCGCGTCGGCGGTCGCGGTCTCACCGACGGCGACGCCGCTGGTCATGATGGCCTTGAGCCCCTCCTCGACGCTCATATCGACATCGATACATCGATCCGGTGTGACGTGGAGGACGTATCCACCCATGAGCGGGTTCGGAGCCAGCGGCACGTAGATCGTCAACATCCCTTCGTGGCCAGTGTCCTGTTGGATCCCCTCGGGCGTCTCGGCCGTCACGAATCCGGTCGCGTAGGACCCTTCCGTCGGGAACTCGACGAGTTTGATCTCCTGAAAGCTCTCCGTATCCGCGTCCAGCACCAGTTCGCTCATCTCGTTGAACGTCTGATAGACGCTGCCGATACCGGGAATCGTTCCCATCGCACGGTCAAAGCGCTGCTCGACAGCCGCCGCGCCGGAGTACGCCTCCGCAAGAAAGCCGACGAACCCGATGAGCAGAATCACGGCACCAAGCGAGATGATCTGAAGCAGTATCACCGGAGTGTTCCCACCGAGGCCGAGAACGCTTTGGAGTGTCCCCGTCAGTGGTTGCAGTATCCCGAAGATGAACCCCCAGACGAAGCTCACAACCACCACGGTAATCAACAGCGGGATGGTGAGCGTCAATCCGGTTACCAGCGCCTGCTTGACCCGGTCGCGGATATCTGTCGGGTGAGATGGCTGGATAGAACTCGACATATCCGACCAATTAGCTGCAGCCACCGAAAGCGTTGTGGCCACGGGATCGACGGGTCGGTCGCCTGCCCCCAGCGACAGCAGGAGCGGATGCGAACCCGACAGTATCGACGTCCATGTTACCGACGGCTTTCCCACTCCGCCGTTCGTGTCGGAAAGAAGACGGTCGGCTTAAACGTTATATAGATCAAGATCATACCCCTGCGTAGTGAGCGTCACTGTCGAAGCGACACGGGTCGAACGTGGCGACGACGAGTTCGTCGATGCCGCGTGGAACCTCAAGGAGCATATCAGATCCGAGGAGGGAATCTTACGACAGCGGCGTCGATTCTTCGAGAACGCCTATCGACGCTCGACAACATACCTCTATTACGATGGGGGCCACGACCCGGACCTCATCGGGTTCGCAGCGGTCCGTCGTGACGGCTACATTCTCTTTCTCGCAGTCGATCCGGCCTATCGCAACGAGGGGTTCGGGAAGCGCCTCATCGCACGGGCCGTCGGAGATTATGAATCCGTCTCCTGTCACGCGCGAACGACTAATCAGTCCGCTATGCAGTTCTACCGCCACATCGGTTTCGAAGTCGAGCGGCGGATCGACAACTACTACGAAGACGGCGGGGACGCCTACTACCTCACACTTGGCAACGACGACGGGATCATCGATCGGCTCCAGGGTCTGTTGACTCGATAGGATCGGACAGTCCAATGGTTCGATGACTGGCGAGCGCGCGGTGTAGACGTCAACGCCCCCCGCGTTGCGGGCCCGACCGACAATCATTTTCCTCCCCTCCGCGAACCCGGGAGCGATGGAGGAGCGAACCCGCGCGTATCTCCGGGGCCGGTTCGGCGATCATTATCGACGAACCGATCCGCTACCGCCGCCGGACGCCCACGAACGCGAATGGGGCTACATCCCCTGGACCGACAGCCCCGGCGAAACGATGGTTCGCCACCAGTCGCTGCTTGACCTCGGCGACCTCGAATCGTTCCTCGCCAGGGAACGACCACGGCACGTCTACTTTTCGGCCGGCCGATACGCCGACCCGGGGGCCGGGTCGATGAGCGCCAAGGACTGGCGCGGGTCGGACGTCGTCTTCGATCTGGACGCCGATCACCTGCCGTCGGTCGATCCCACCCAGGCCACCTACGCCGAGATGCTCGCTGCCTGCAAGGACGCTCTCTTTCGACTGCTTGACTTCCTGGAGGACGACTTCGGGTTCGATGACCTGACGATCGTCTTCTCGGGCGGTCGCGGGTACCACGTCCACGTCCGCGACGAGGGGATTCAACAGCTTGAACGTGAGGCCAGGCGTGAAATCGTCGATTACGTTCGTGGGATCGGCCTCGATCTGGATGGCCTCGTGACGACGGAGATGCGGGGGAACGTGACGGCCCGAACGCTCCGGACTGAAGGGGGCTGGGGGGAACGCGTCCACGACGAGTTGCTCGCCTTCGTCGACGAAGTCGAGTCGCTCGAGGAAGACCGGGCGATGGAACGACTACAGGAGCTGGAAGGGATCGGCGAAGGACGGGCGAAGACGATCCATGGCGCGATCGAGGAAAACCGCGCGGCGATCGAAGACGGAAACATGGAGGCGGGCGGCCCGGGGATCCGCAAGCTCGTCGAGGCGATCACCGGGGACGTCATCGAGGGGCAAAACGCACCGATCGACGAACCGGTCACGACCGACACGAACCGGCTCATCCGACTGCCGGGTAGCCTTCACGGCGGCAGTGGCCTCGCCGTGCGGAAGCTCCCGCGGGATGAACTTGCGGAGTTCGACCCGCTGGTCGACGCCGTCCCGGAGACGTTTGTGGGCCACGACATCACCGTCGAAGTGACAGATCCCGGTGAGGTCGAGCTCGGTGGCGATAGCTTTACACTCCCGGAGGGAGTTACTTCCGTTCCGGAGTACCTCGGCGTGTTCCTCATGAGTCGTGGACGCGCCGAGAAGGGCCAGGAATAAGCTGGAGTCGCCGAAAATCATGGACTTAGACGAGATCCAATCGGTACAGAGTCGCGAGCGCCAGACCGACAGCCTCCAGCAGCTTCGCGATTCGTTTTACGAGGAGGCGGGGCAGTTCGTCCGCTCGTTGCGGGCCGAGCGCGAGCGCGCGGCCGAGGCCGCCGACGATCCGTTCGACTCCCCGAAGGTCACCCGCCTCTCAGATGACATCGACACCGCCGAGCAAACGCTGCAGGCCATCTACGAACGCCGCGTCGGCAAAGTCGTCAAGATGGCGTCGCTCGCGGCCGCGGACATGCCAACTGAGGAGGAGGGGCTGACCACCGAGGAGCGCGATCTCTTCGCTGACCTGGTGAGTTCGATCGAATCGAATCGCCAGCGCGTCTTCGACGTCCTGGACGGAGACTCCATGTCCGTCGCCGGCAATTCGGAACCGGAACCGTCCGTCGAAGATTCCCCACCGAGTGTGACCGACGAAGGCGTCACTGCACAACCCGACACTGCCGGGTCGACGACAGCCAGCCAGGAGCCGGCTGTCCCGCCGATGGAACCCGACGAAGACGGTCCAACCCCGGAGAGTGACGAGGTGCCCGCGGCGGAGTTGATGGGCACCGACTCGACGCCCGAGGCGAGTCCAGCCGATCCGGACGTGACCAGCCCGTCAGCGCCGGCCGAGAACGCGAAAGCGCCGGCAGCCGGGTCGAATGATGACGGATCCGACCCGACGACGCGGCGTGACGGCGGTCCGCCGGATTCGACGGACGGCGGCGTCGAGCGGACGACCGTTCGAATCACCAGCGATGTCGGAGAGATTCTCGGTGTCGACGACCGGACGTACGATCTGGTGGCCGAAGACGTCGTGACGCTGCCGGCGACAAACGCCGAACCCCTGGTCGAGCGCGGCGTCGCGGAGACGCTCCAGTAGTCTCTTGCTGTGAAGGTCGTTTTCGAAGACTGCAGCGGTACTGAGTTGTGAAATCCGCAGTGTCAGTCCGCTTGGTCCCGGGATCCGATCCGCACGTCCAGCGTCTCGGTCGTCCCGTCCCGCCAGACCTGAATCGCTGCCGGTTGTCCAACTCGAGTTTCGAGCGCCAGGGCACTGGCCAGTTGCTGGGTGGTCGGGGTCGGCTCGCCTTCGATACGGGTAATCACGTCGCCACCGACCGGGATTGGCCGTCCATTGATCGACACGTCGTCGGTCGCCCCCCGGAGAACCCCGTCCGACGGCCCGTCGTCAACGACCTGCGTGACGTAGACGCCCGAGGTCTCCGGAAGATCGTTAGCCTCCGCCACGGCGGGTGTGACGTCCCGAAGCCCGATGCCGAGGTAGGGGTGAGCGTACGATCCTGTCTCGATCAGACTCGGGACCACCCTGGTGGTCAGCGCACTGGAGATCGCCAGCCCGATATTGTCGCCCTGGCCGGCACTGATGACGCCGACGACCTCGCCCTGGAGAGTCACCAGCGGGCCGCCACTGTTGCCCGGGTTGACGGCGGCGTCCGTCTGAATCGTATCGGGGATCGAGAACCTGTTCGGCCCCTCAAGCGTCCGGTCGACGCCACTGACGATACCCGCGGAAACCGACCCCGAGAGGCCATACGGGTTCCCGATAGCGACCACTTCGGTTCCGATGGCGGGTTCACGTTCGACAAAGGATACCGGGTCGGCGGCCGGTGGATGGTCCCCGACGGATAGAACCGCGAGGTCGCTATGGGTGTCGGTCCCGACGATGGACGCCTCTCGCCAGCCGGTCGACGGATACCGGACGTACAGGTCTTGGGCGTCCGCGACGACGTGTTCGTTCGTGACGAGATGGCTTTCGTCGTAGACAAAGCCGGTTCCGGTCCCCGCCGACCCGAAGGTCGTGATGACCCTGATCTGAACGACCGAATCGCTGATTGAACGGTACACGTCAGTGTATCGCGACTGGGTGTCCGCATCGAGTCGGGTTGCGTCCAATCCCGGATCGTCGCCCGCGGACGACACCGGATCGGTCGTCTCGGCCGACGGCGAGTCCGCACAGCCGGCGGTGCCGAGTGCGGTTGCCGCACCGAGCAGACCGAGAAACCGTCGGCGAGACAGTCCCTGCGGTGACATAGGCAATGCTAGTCGTAAACGCGCATAAACGCTTGGCTGGCGACAGGTTCTTGGGGGTAGCTGTCACACCCCACGAGAGGCCCACCTATGCTGCCGAGCCACCGAGGATTAAGTATCTCTCGGGCGTATCAGTTCCTGACCCATGAAACTCACCTGGCACGGTCATTCGACCTGGAGTGTCGAACTCGCAAACACGCGCTTGTTGATCGACCCCTTTTTCGACAACCCGAAGACTTCGCTGTCGCCCGCGGATGTCGAGAGCCCCGACTTCGTGCTGTTGACCCACGGGCACGCCGACCATATCGCCGACGTCGGTGCGTTCCCGGACGCGACCGTCGTCGCGACGCCGGAACTCGCCGGTTACATCGAGAACGAGCACGGCAACGAGACCGTCGGGATGAACCTCGGCGGGACGGTCGCGGCCGGCGACGCCTTCGTGACGATGCATCGGGCCGACCACACTAACGGCATCAACACGTCCAACGAAATCGGCTCAGCCGGGATGCCCGCCGGGTTCGTGATCTCCGACGCCGAACCGAGCCGGACCACTACCGAGGATGCCACAGCGTTCTACCACGCCGGCGACACCGGGCTGATGTCGGAAATGCGCGACGTGATCGGGCCGTTCCTCGAACCCGACGCCGCGGCCGTCCCGATCGGCGATCATTTCACGATGGGACCGGAGCAGGCCGCCGTCGCCGTCGACTGGCTCGACGTCGAGTACGCCTTCCCGATGCACTACGACACGTTCCCGCCGATCGAACAGGACGCCGAGGCGTTCGCCCGCGAGGTCAAAGCCGTCGGCAGCGACGCAGACGTCCACGTCCTCGACGGCGACGGAACGTTCGAGCTCTAAGTGGGGACGCCACCGGGATCTGGACCGCACTTACAGCGTCGATTCGGTGTCGATGCCGTAGACGGCGGCGGGTGTCTCGACGTGGGCTGTCCGGATCGCGTCGTCGTAGCCGTCCGCCCGCAGCCACTCGACGCGCCGGGGGACGGTCTTCGGGCCGAGCACCGCCCCTGGTCGATCGGGATCGTCGATGAAGTCGGTCTCCATCAGGAACGGTTCGTTCTCCTCGATGGCGATCTCCAGCTCGTCTTTGTTCGAGAGGACGCTCTTGGTCGGCCCGTCGAGGCGGCCTTCCGAGTAGTGCTTGACGACACGCTTGGCCGGCAGCCCCCGATCTTCAGCCCACTCGGCCACCTCGGTGAAGTCCTGGCCACCTTCGGTGTGAAGCTGGACGGCGCAGCCGGTTTCGGCACCCAACTCGAAGGCGTGTTTCATCACATCGTTCGAGGCTTCCCAGACCGGGTCGCCCACGTCGTAGTGTGGCCGCCCGGATTTGAGTGCGAGCGCCGGGCCGTCGGCGACGTACTCGGCGGCAACGTCAAGGCCCGCCTGCATGATGTTGCCTGCTTCTTCAGGAGTGTACCCCCGCCCCGTCAGCTTCGAGATCAATGCGGGATGGACGCCCAGAACCGGCCAGGCGCGTCCCGGGAGTACTTCCGTGGCCCGCTCGACGGCGTCGATGGTCGTCTCGAACACCGCTCTGAAAATCGCCTCGTCGTCGCCGACATCTTCGAGCATCCAGGAGGGTTTGTTGACGACCAGTAGGTGCGTGCCGCCGGCCCTGGCGAAGTCCTCGACGGCGTCGATCCCGCGGCCGTGTTCGGGATCGAGATGCAGGTGATTATCCAGGATCGGCGTGTCGGACTCGTCAGTCATACCCGAAACTGGGGGTGTTCGATCCAAAAGGCGTTCGTCTCCGAACGAGTCGACGCTGTTCAGTCTTCGAGCGAGTGGCTCTCGTGGGCAGTATTCGCCAGCGCGTCCGAGCGGCCGTGTTCGCCCGGCGCGATCGCGACCGTCCGACAGCCCCGGTCGGCGGCGACTTCCAGCGCGGGTTTGAAGTCAGTATCGCGGGAGGCAACCACCAGCGTGTCGATCCGGCCCTCGCTGGCTGCTCGCGTCGCGTCGACGGCGAGTTTGACGTCAACGTCTCCGCTGGTCGTGATGACCTCGAACCCGCGGGCTTCGCCGGCCTGAATCAGCCCCGGGGTAGCGTGTTCGTCGAGATAGAGTCGCGCAGCCGCTACTCGGCCGTACTCGTCGGCGATCGCTCGCAGGTCGTCGAGATCAATGTCGAACTCCTCACGGAGGACGTTCGGTCCGTCGACGTAGAGACCGACGCCGCCCGCTTGATCGCCACGAAGACGGCCCAACAAGCTCATATTCTCCCCGATGAGAGGGTCGAACTTGGAGGTTCCGTCTCCGCCGGTTCCTGGGTGAGCCTAACACGCCACAGTCCCGGGACGAATTGACGGCATTTATTAGGGTCCAGTCCGTCGATCGGAGTGTAGTTCGCGGCCCGCTCGGTTGGTGTAGTCCGGCCAATCATCTTGGCCTTTCGAGCCGAGGACCAGGGTTCAAATCCCTGACCGAGCATGGATTTTCGAGCGAACAACGTGAGCGAGAACCATCCACGCGCAGGAAAGGGATTTGAACCACGCGAGTCGCAGCGTCCGACGTGACCGCAGGGAGCGAGGACGACCGTCTCGCCACCGGGTTCAAATCCCTGACCGCGCAACGATGCTGACCGGAAGAAGCTAAGTGGGTTTCAATCGGGCGCTCACAGAACAAACGCGCCGCCACCGATGATACCCATCGTCACCAACAGCCGACCGACGCTACCGGCAAACGTCGCCAGCGCAAATTTTCCATAGTCTTTTTCCAAAATCGTGAACGCGTAGATCGAGATCGTATCCGGAAAGAAAGGCACGGAGAGAGCGAGTGCCAGGCCGACGTAACCGAACTTGCGGGCCAGTTGGACGGTCTTCCGTTCGGACCACTCGATGACGTCGAAGCGGGACTCCTTGATTCGCTTGACAAGGGGGCCATACTCCTTGGCTTCCTGGCCGATGTGGAAGGCAAAGACACTCCCGGCAGCTTTCCCGAGCCCGCTAACAAGGACGATGACCGCGAGGGTCCAGTTGTACGAGAGACCCAGTTGCATGTGTCCGGCCGGGGCGAGGACGATTTCACTCGGCAACGGCAACACGAAGGCGATCAAAAACGAGTAGATCGCGATGACGGCCAGCCCGAGTGGGCCGGTCGCTGAACGGACCATGTCTTCAAGGACGGCGTAGAACCCCGAGAAGAACCCAGCGCTCGACAGAAGCGCGTCCCCGAACGGATCCACCAACCCCTGGGCGATGTCGCCAACGATGACGAGTGGGAGGGCACCATTCACGCGGAAGGATTACGGGTGGGTTGTCGTAAACCTTAATATTCTAACCAAGCAGCGACCGGCTCAATACCAGTCCAGATCCGCAACGAACGACCGGAGCATCGACCGGGTGACGTGGGGCATACAGACGACGCGCATCTCGCCGGACCCGGTCTTCGTGACTCGCCAGCCGCGGTCGCGTAACTGCTCGATCAACGACAGCGAGACGTCAGCGGCCAACAGCGGGAGTTCGGGGCCGACGACCGTATAGCCACGATCCTCGAGGGCGTCGGCGAGCCACTCGGCGTTGTCCATCGACGCGTGGTACTGTCGGCGGTAGCCCTCGGGCCACAGCGCCTCCATGGCGGCGACGGCGCTGGCGACGCCCGCACCGCTTCTGGTCCCGGTCAGCGTCACCTGCGAGCGTGACTCCAGATACGGCGTGTCGATCGCGAGTTCGTCGAGCAGATCGCTCGAGCGCGCGAGAAAGCCGCCCGCGGGGACCGCAGCCTGCCCCACCTTGTGTGGGTCGATCGTCATCGTGTCGATGTCGGCGTGACCGAAGTGCCACGCGAAATCAGTGAACGGGAGAAAGAACCCGCCGAAGGCGGCGTCGACGTGCATCAACGCGTCGGCCTCGTCGGCCAGATCGGCGAGTGCGGGGATCGGGTCGACGTGGCCGTACTCGGTCGTGCCCGCGACACCGACGACGGCGACAGTGTCGTCGTCGATGGCGTCAGCCATTGCCTCGACGTCGGCCCGGTAGTCGGTCGTCGGAATCCGGCGCAATTCGACATCGAGCATTTCGGCGGCCTTCGTGAAGCTGAAGTGGGCGCTGTCGGGGACGACGACGTTGGGGTCCGTCGTCTCTGCCCGGTTGCGCGCGATCCGGACGGCCTGGATGTTCGCCTCGGTCCCGCCGCTGGTGACGTAGCCCGCGGGATTGCCGAGGCCGGTGATCTCACCGAGCAAGTCGACGGCCTGGCGTTCGAGGTCAGTGACCGTCTGGTAGGTCCCGGGATCGCCCGGGTTCGTCGCGAGGAATCGTTGGGCTGCCTCGCGAGCCGCTGGATGTGGTTCGGTACACATCGAGGAAAGCACGCGGTCGAAATCCTGCGGCCCGGCTCGCTGCATGGACGGTATTTGGGGCTTGATCGGTTTATCCGTTCCGCTCGTCGCAGTACTGTCGCTGTCAGATTCGCTGACACGCAGTCAGACTTCGATGATGTCGCCATCCTCGACGTCCGGAATGGCAATGTCGCCAGTGAGTGTCGTCACGGCCTGCCCGCCGACGAAGACGCCGTCCTCGACGCGAACCTGTACACGCCCGGGTCGATCCAGGAAGTCGCCCTGTTCACACCGGACCGTGGTGGCGTCGATCTCGGCGAACCGGTCAAGATACGCCGCGACCGCGCCGCTTGCCGTCCCAGTAACGGGATCCTCGTCGACGCCGACGCCCGGCGCGAACAGCCGGCCATGCACTGTCGACTCCCGATCGAGGGTGTCGAACGTGAACGCGTACAGCCCGGTCGCGTCGTGTTCGTCACAGAGGTGCTCGATCGCCGCCAGGTTGGGCGCGACGTCACCCAACTGCTCGAAGTAGTTGACGGGGACGACGAGAAATGGCATCCCCGTCGACGCCCGGGCGATCGGAAGATCCATGCCGACACCTGCGAACGCTGTCTCGGTCAATCCGAGGATCTCGGCCAGCCGGTCATAGCCGATGTCGACCGACCGAACGTCGGGGTCGTCGCCCGCCATCCAGACCGTGCCGTCGGGTTCGATCTCGATAGAGAGCGTCCCGAGGTTCGTCGAAATCGAGTGGTCGCCGGCGTCGAGGTCGCCCTGCTCGAACAACCGAGCGTGGGCGGCGATCGTCGCGTGTCCACAGAGATCGACCTCGTTCTCGGGCGTGAAATATCGAAGCGTCCGGTCGGCATCCTCGGCCGAGCGGACGAAGGCCGTCTCGCTCGCGCCGAGTTCCGCGGCGATGGCCTGCATCTGATCGGCGGACAGGTCAGCAGCGTCGGGAACCACGCCGGCCGGATTCCCGGCGAAGGAGTCCGTCGTGAACGCGTCGACGAGCGAAACCACGAGCGAGTCGGTTGTCATAGCACGTGCTGGGGCCACCAGGGGGATATGTCCACCGACGTCAGTCCGGCGCTACTGATCGTCCTCGCCCGTCACCCGTCGCACCCACGACGCAACGTCCTCGACGACTGCGCGGGAGACGTTGTTCGGCTGGAAGTACTCGGCCGGTGACGGCTGGCCTTCACCCGGCATGAAGAGATGGTTCAGGTCGGGGTACAGGGAGAACGAAACGTTCTCCCGGTCACCGAGTGCCTGCTGCCACTGGTTGTATCCATTCTCGACCGTGACCTGGTAATCACGCTCGCCCTGGAAAATGGCGAGGGGCACGTCGAGTTCCTTGGCCGTCGCCACCTGATCGTATTCCTGGACAGTCCGCCAGAAGGGACGCCCGCCGAGGCCGAAGAGGATCTCATCCTCACTGATGTCCAGCGACCGAATTCGTTCGACCGTTTGTTCGACCGCTTGGAGTTGGGTCGCCTCCTCGTCGCTGAGTTCACCGTCGAGACGGAACAGATACTCCTGCTGCTCAGGAATGATGTCCAGTAGTGGGCGGGCGTTCCCGGCCAGCATGACTGCACCCGCAACAGAGCCGTCGCGGTCGGCAATCCGCGGTGCAGTCATCGCGCCGATGGAGTGACCGACGACGACTGTCCGAGCCGGATCGATCCGGGGGTGTTCACGGAGGACGCCAAGCGCGGTCAGCGCGTCTTCGGTGACCTTCTCGTCGAGCGTGAGCGCGGCCCGATCGACGTCACAGGCATGCGTTCGCTTGTCATACCGGAGGACGGCGACGCCACGGCTCGCCAGCCCCCACGCGAGATCCTTGAACGGTTTGTTCGGCCCCAGCGTCTCGTCCATGTCGTTGGGGCCTGATCCGTGGACCAGGACGACGCCGGGGACCGACTCCTCGCCTGTCGGGAGCGTGAGCTTTGCGGGGAGTGAGCAGGTTTCGGTCGCCTCGATCGTCCGATCGACTTCCTCGAACGCCGACTGGTCGACGTACTCCGGCGGGGAATAGGAGCCGCCCGACGCCGGGAAAAACAGCCCGACGATCGTTGCGGTGTCGTCGAAGACGAGCCGGACCGCCTGTCGACCGCCGGTGAAGCGCGCGAGGACCACGGTGACGTGGTACCCGTCCGATCGGCTGTACTCCACTCCGGCGAGTTCGACGAACTGCCCGAGGGAGGCGGTCTGGGTGGTCCAGATCGATTCGAGCTGCTCGGCGTCGATTTGGGCGGTGAACTGTTCGGAAAACGCATAGTCGTCCATGATCGCGGCGTACTCGCCGGCAGCGAGTTGGTTGACGAACGCCCGTCCGGTCTCTTTGAGTGTCTCCGGATCGATGGATTCCGTCTCAGTCGGTTCGGTCGTTTCTGTGGGCTCGTCGGTCGCTGTCGACTCGCTCGGTTCCGACGTCGCCGTGTCGGTTTCCGGCGTCGAGGCTGTCGTGGACACCGCTGTCGTCGTGCTCGTCGGTGTCGACGGTTCGTCGTCCTCCGAACAGCCGGCCAGCGACGCGCCGGAGAGGGCAATGCACGTCTGGAGGAAACGGCGGCGAGTTCGCATACGGAGCCATCCGTCGGCGAACCTCTTAAGCAGACAACCCGAGCTACAGCGAGTGAAGCGGGGCTGCATGTAAAACCATAATTGTCGCCGTCCCCTGGCTTCGCCCGGTGACTACCTGAATGGCCGACCTGCCGGAGGAATTCCCCTGTACCATCACGAACTGGGAGTACATCTACGGGCTGTGCCGGGATGTCAGCGACGACGTCAAGGCCGACGACTTCGAACCCGACGTCGTCGTCTCGCTGGCCCGTGGCGGCTGGTTCGCCGGTCGGACGCTGTGTGACTTTCTCGGACTGGACGACCTCACAAGTCTCAAGATCGAACATTACGTCGGGACCGCGGCCAAGAGCCAGGAGCCAGAGGTTCGCTATCCGATGCCAGAAGGCTCGGTCGCTGGCAAGGACGTCCTGATCGTCGACGACATCGCCGACACCGGCCAGTCGCTCGAACACGCCTACGAATACGTAAGCGAGCGCGATCCGAACGCTGTCCGGACCGCCACGTTGCAGTTGCTCCAGACCAGCGAGTTCGAGCCGGACTTCGTCGGCGAACGTTTGGCGGAGTGGGTCTGGGTCGTCTACCCCTGGAACTTCATCGAGGACATGATCGACCTGATCAGTAGCGTCATGGCGAAGGCCGACGCCGAAACCTTCAGCGAGGAGGACGTCCGGTCGCTGTTGCGTTCCTACCACGAGGTCGACCCGATCGAAATGGAGATCGCCCAGCCCGACCGCATGGACGAAGTGCTCACGGAGATGGAACGCCGCGGCGTCATCGAGTATGCCGGCGAGGACGCCTGGCGGCTCTCCGGGCAGTAAGTATTAGTTTATCGTCCTCTTCGTCGGATGCGTGGCGCTCGGAGACATCGACCGTCGGGCAGTTGGGTTCGCCGCACTGCTGGCTGGGGCGATCACGTTCGTCCACGTCTCGACCAGCACCGGCACCATCACCGCCGCAACGACGAATACGCTCGTGATGGCAGTCGGCATCGCGGCCGTGCCTGCCGGCGTCGTGGTCGGCGTTTGGAGCGACAGTTACGATCGTCACCTGATCGAGGGCGGGTTCGCTGCCGCCGCTGGGTCGGCGATCGGTATCCTCGGGTGGTCAGTGGTCAGGGCGATCCTGCTGGACGGCGTCCCGATCGCGCATCGACTCGACGTCGTCTTCCTCGTCGTGGCCCTCGAGGGGCCGGTGTTCGCAGTAGTCGCCCCGTTCCTGTTTCTCGTCGGCGGCTACACGGCCACCCGGGTGGCCGAATGGACCGAGCAGTCGATCGACAATCAATTGACTGTCGGGTTGTTCCGGTGAGGACCGACGGTCGCTGGGAGCGGAGCCGTCCGGAGAATCCGAATCCGAAGGGATTGTGACCACCCCCGACGAATCAGCCGTCAGTGTTCGGCATCCAACCGAGTTCGCTGCTGGGCATCTTCGGGACGGCTATCCTGCCGATCATCGCCATCGCAGCCGCCGGGTTCGTCCTCGGGCGGGTCAAAGACGTCGAGGCCGGCCCGCTGAACACCATCACGGTCTACGTGCTGGTGCCCGCGCTGGTCTTTCACACCCTGGTGAAGACGCCGATGAGTGTCGAGACAGTGCTGCTCGTCGCGGTCGGCGTCCTCGCCGTGACGCTGGTCATGCTCGCCATCGCTGGTGGGGTCGGGCGGCTCGCCGGCCGGACCGAGCCACTGCTGGGGGCGTTCGTGCTGACGGCCGCCTTCGCCAACTCCGGGAACTTCGGGATCCCGCTCTCGGAGTTCGCCTTCGGCGCGACTGGCCGGAAAACCGCCGTCCTCTATGCAGCGGTCCAGGGCGTGCTCCTGTACACACTCGGCACCTACGTCGCGGCGCGGGGCAGCGGCGGGGCGCTGGCCGGCGTCCGTCGCGCGGCCCGGATCCCGCTGGTGTACGCGGTCATCGTCGCGCTCGGCGTCCGGTGGCTCGGCCTCGCCCCGCCGACCGGCTCGGCGGCCATGGAGACGCTCCGGCTCGTCGGCGACTCCTCGATCCCGGTCATGCTACTCATCCTCGGGATCCAGCTCTCCGGGACGGACTACGGCGCAGCCATCGGCCAGGTCGGGCTCTCGAACCTGCTCAAACTCACGGTCGCGCCGGTCGTCGCCGTCGGAATCGCGTTCGTCCTGGGCTTCGAAAATCAGACGGTCGCGCGTGTATTCATCCTCGAATCAGCTGGCCCCACCGCAGTCACGCCGATCATTCTCCTGGGCGAATTCAGCGAGCACGGCGACGGGCCGATCGGCCCCGCGGAGTTCGCCAGCACCGCGATCCTGACGTCGACACTGCTGAGCATCCCGATACTGACCGTCCTGATCGCACTCCTCAGGGCCGGCGTCGTGATCTAGACGCCCCCGTCAGGGTCGCCGCTTCCGGCCGTCGTCGTGAACGTATCGCAACGCCGCGTAGTACCGGTCCCGGTCGAACCGATCCTCGCTCGCGGCGATGCGCTCGCTGATTCGCTCCGGCGTCATGGTTGTGGGTATGAGCCACACTAACATAATGGTTTTTCATACAAAATATGAGAGGACTGCCCCCAAGTTCCACGGATCGAGAAGCGGCTGAACGGTTTCGCAGATCACTCGGCCGCCGTCGATTCGGGGGGTTGGATCCACAGATCCCCGAAGTACTCGTCCTGATCGAGGACGATCCGGCCCTGGTTTGACAGAAAGAGCAGGCCCAGGAACGACTCGATGCGTGAGCCGGCGGCACCGTCGACTTCGGCAAACAACACCGCGTCCCGGCCGGCGTCGAACTGCGTCTCGATCTTCGTGGCGACGGACTCGACGAGTTCCTCGACGTTCTCGCCGTGAGCCGTCCCGGTCACGTCCTCGACAGTGGGCTCGGCGTCCTCCCGCATGTCGTCGTCCATCCGGTAGTCGAGTTCCTGGGTCCCGCGGCGGAATCCACGCGGGGACTCGCTGGTGTCGTACTCCCTCGACTCCTTCCAGTCGGCGGACCGCTCGGCCTCCCGGAGTTCCCGGACGAGATCCTCGAGGGTGTCTGGCGTCCCGCGTGCCCGTTTGCGGTCGAGTCGCCGGTCCATCTCGTCCTCTAAGGCGTCGAACGGATCGCTATCTCCCCCCGAAAGATCGCCGGCGGCGAACGGATCGGCCGGTTCCTCCACCGCAGGTTCCTCGGCAGGGTCGTCGTCTTCCAGCAGCGCGTCGCTTTTCAGCCGCAACAGGACACTCGCGTAGAACAGCGCTCGTCCGGACGTCCGGAGGTCGGCCTCGTCGAGACGTTCGAGGAACTTGTCGGTCACCCGGACGACGTCGATGTCCCACGGGTCGATCTCGTCGTCCTCCGCCAGCCCGACCAGGACTTCGACGGGTTCGACCTCGCCGTCGTCGAGCGATGGCTCGGAAGGCGCGCCAGATTGGGCCATCACGCCTGTCCCGCCGTCGGGTCGCGTCTGTTCTCCCCCGTCCGTGTCCTCCCGTTGGTCCTCACTCATTACGTCCTCCTCAGTCATCCGCGGGCACCTCCTCGGTCAGATCGATCCCCGTCACGCTACTCACGTTGTCACCTTGCATCGTGACGCCGATGGCTCGCTCGGAGCGCTCCAGCATCGCCGAGCGATGGGAAACGACGACGAACTGGGCGTCACCGGCGAGTTCGTCGACCATCTCGCCGACGAGATCGGCATTGGCGGCGTCGAGAAACGCGTCGACCTCGTCCAGCGCGTAGAACGGCGCCGGATTGTGTCGCTGGATCGCAAAGATGAAGGCCAGCGCAGTCAGGGACTTCTCGCCGCCACTCATCGCGTTCAGCCGCTGGATCGGCTTGTCGCCGGGCTGGGCCTTCATCGTCAGCCCGCCGTCGAAGGGATCGTCCTCGTTTTCGAGGTGGAGTCGCCCCGTCCCGTTCGAGAGTCGCTCGAAGATGTCCTGGAACTGGGCGTCGATCGTCTCGAAGGCCTCCATGAACGTCTCCTTCTTTTTGGCCTCGTAGGAGTCGATCCGCTCACGGATCCCGTCGGCTTCCTCGACGAGTGTCCCACGTTTGTCCTCCAGATCCGCGAGGTCGGCCGCGACCTCGTCGTACTCCTCGATGGCGAGCATGTTGACCGGCTCTAAGCGTTCCATCTCCGCCTCGAGTTGGCCGATCCGCGTCTGGACCGTGTGGTGATCCGGGATCTCCTCAGGGTCGTACTGACCGACGGCGTCTTCGAGTTCGTCGATCTCCCACTCCAGGCGGGATTCGGTCTCGCGTTTCCCGTCGAGCTTCGACTCGATCTCGTTGACCCGGTCTTTCTGCTCGTCGCGTTCCTCCTGGGCAGCCTGGAGTTCCTCGCGGAGGTCCTCACGGTCGCTCTTGAGGTCGGCGAGTTCGGCCTCGAGTTCGGCGACAGCGTCCTGTTTGTCGGCGAGTTTCGACTCCTCCTCGGCGACAGTTTCGTTCAGCTCCTCGATGCGCTCGGCCTGTTCGGCCTTGCGGTTCTGTGCCGTCTCGATCTCGTCGTGGAGATCCTCGATCGCGTCCTCGGCGTACTGTTTTTCGAGCTGGAGTTCGTTCAGCGCCGCGTCCAGATCGTCGAGTTCGTCCTCGCGCTCGTCGATCTCGCTCTCCAGCGATTCGGCCTCGTCGGTCAGCGCGGGAAGTCGGGAGTCCTCGATCTCGGCTTCCAGGTCGTCGATCTCGCCCTCCAGGGCGTCGATCTCGCTCTCGGCTGACTCGATGTCGGCCTCGATCTCGTCCATCTCCGCGGAGACGGCCTCGCGTTCCTCCTCGATCTCTTCGAGTTCCTCGCGGCGCTGTTCGATTCGCTCCTCGGTCTCCTCGCGTTCGCGCTCACGGCGCTCGATCTCGGCCTGGATCTCCCGGACCTGATCGGCGGCCTCGGACTTGCGGTCGCGGGCATCTTCGAGTCGCTCCTCGACGTCCCCCAGTTCCTCGCGGTACTCCTGGCGCTCGTCTTCGAGTTCGGTGATACGTTCGGCGACCCGCTGGAGTTGGCCCTCACTGTCCGAGAAGGAGTATCGCGACCCGCTCGAGGATCCGCCGGTCATCGCGCCGCTCTTCTCGACGAGTTCTCCCTCGAGGGTGACCAGCCGATACCGGCCCATCAGCTCCCGGGCCGTAGCCATGTCCTCGACGACCAGCGTGTCCCCGAGGACGTAACTGAATATGCCCGAATACTCGGGGTCGAAGTCCACGAGGTTGTACGCGAAGTCGACGACACCATCGTGGCTGGGCAGCGACGGCAGTGACCGGTCGTCCATCTCCGTCAGCGGGAGGAACGTGGCCCGGCCGGCGTTGCGGTTCTTGAGATACTCGATACACCGCTGGCCGATGCCGTCATCATCAACGACGACGTTCGCGAGTCGGCCGCCAGCCGCTGTCTCACACGCCGTCGCGTAGGTCGGATCGACCCCGCCGAGTTGCCCGACCGTTCCGTGGACGCCGTCGAGATCCCCATCGAGGACGGTCGTGACCGCCCGACCATATGAGGCGTCGCCGGACTCCGCGGCCCGGGCTTCGAGCTCGGCGTACTCCTGTCGGGCGGCCTCCAGATCGTCGTCGATCTCTTCGATTTCGGCCTGGAGGTCGCGTTTCTCCGCGGCGAGATCGTCGATCACGTCCGTGATCGTCTCGCGGTTCTGCTCTGCCTTCCGGCGCTCCTCTTCGAGATCCGCGATCTCGGCGTCGAGTTCGGGGATTGACTCCTGGAGATCCTCGATCGTGGATTCGAGCTCGCGTTGCTGGTTCGAGCGCCGGCGCGCCTCGTCGAGCAGCCGATCCTGCTCGCGCTGGAGGTCGTTGCGTCGCTCCTTTGCGTCTTCGAGGCTCGCCTTCTTCGCTTCGAGTTCGTCTCTGACTTCCTCGAACTCCGCGCCGACTTCCTCGATCTCCTCCTGGACGGCCGCGAGATCGACCTCGAGATCGTCGATCTCGGCTTTCACGGAGGACTTCTCGACTTTCGTCTCCCGGATATCGGCTTCCAGATCGTCGATGGTCTCCTGCTTGCGGTCGATCTCGACGAACGCCTCGCGTCGCCGTGCCTCTGCCTCGTCACGCTTCTCCTCGGCGCTCTCGATAGCGTCCTCGAGTCGGGCGATCTCGCCTTTGATCTCCTCGATCTCGCGTTTGAGTGCGAGCTGTTCGTCCTCGCCCTTGCGCTCGATCTCGGCGTTCAACTCGGCGAGTTCGTCCTCCAGCCGGACGACCTTGCCCTCACGCTCGTCGAGTTCGCGCTGTCGATCCTCGAGCGTCTCCTCTAAGTCCGCGATCTCCTCCCGGACCGCGTCGAGATCATCGCGCTTGTCCTCGAGTTCGGCAGCCTTCTGGTAGGCCTCGTACTCCTCTTTCTCGTCTCTGAGTTCCTGGTACTCCAGGGCCGTCTCGCGTTCGTCTTCGAGTTGTTCGAGGCGGGTCTCCTTCTCCTCGATCCGGAGGTCGGCCTCTTCGATCCGGTCCTCGACGACGTCGAGTTCCTCGAAGGCCTGGGCCTTCTTCTGGTCGAACTCCGCGACGCCGGCGATCTCGTCGATGATCTCCCGGCGAGCGCCCGCAGTCATGTTGATGATCTCCGTAACGTCGCCCTGCATGACGACGTTGTAGCCCTCGGGCGCGACGCCGGCCTGGGCGAGTAAGTCCTGGATGTCCCCGAGGTTGACCGAGCGACCGTTGATGTAGTAATAGGAGTAGTAGTTGTCGTCGGTCTCCTTGACCCGGCGCTTGATCGTGATCTCCTCGACGTCGCCGACGTTCTCGCTCCCGGCAGCACTGACGACTTGCGACCGCGAAAGCGTCCGGTCGCTGTTGTCCAGTACGACCTCGACGCTCGCCTCGCGTTCGCGATCCGGTGATTCGCCGTCCTGATGGCCGGGATTGTAGATGAGGTCGGTCAGCTTCTCGGCGCGGATCCCCGAGGTGCGGGCGAGTCCGAGTGCGAAGAGGATCGCATCGACGATGTTTGACTTGCCCGACCCGTTCGGGCCGCTGATGGTCGTAAAGTCCTCGTAAAAGGGGATGCGCGTCTTTCGTCCGAAGCTCTTGAAGTTGTCGAGGACGACCTCTGTAATGTACATGTGGTGGGGTTCGGCGGCTGTTTCGCCTCGACGGTCGTGGGCACCCGGTGTCCGTCAGGCGATGATGATGTCCGATTCGGCCTCTTGGTCGTCCGTGTCCTCGACCTCCTGGGATTTAGTGGCTTCGGCCGAGGTCGAAACCGATTCCGTCTCGTCCTCGACGTCAGTCTCGATGTTGACCGGCTTCTCGAAGCCGAGTTCGTCGTCGACGGCGTTTTCGAGTTCACGCAGCCGGACTTTCGATTCGACGAGTTCGTCCGTGAGGCCTTCGACGGTCGCTTCCAGATCGCGGACTTTCGCTTCGAGTTCCTCCACTCGATTGTCGCTCATACCTCCAAAACCAGTCTCGGTCCGCTTAAACCTACGTCAGACATTCACATTCTGTCTGATACGTCTCCCGCGTGGACGGCCCCGAAGACACGCCCGAGTGCGACCGAGGGATTTAATCGCGGCGCGCCGGATATTCGGACAATGACTGCCCAAGCCATTCAGGAACGCGATCTTACCGTCGTGATCGGGCTGGAAGTCCACGTCCAGCTCGAAACCGCGACGAAGATCTTCTGTGGCTGTTCGACCGATCTCGAGGACGCCGAACCCAACACTCACACCTGCCCGGTCTGTCTCGGGCTACCAGGATCGCTGCCGGTACTCAACGAGGGGGCCGTCGAGGCCGCCGTCAGGGTTGGGAAGGCCATCGACGCCGACATTCCCGAACAGACCCGTTTCCACCGGAAAAATTACTACTACCCCGACCTGCCGAAGAACTTCCAGATCAGCCAGTACGACGCGCCGATCTGTGCGGACGGCGAGCTGGAATTCAGTGTCGAAGGCGAGCGCCGGACGGTCGGGATCGAGCGCGCCCACCTTGAAGAGGACCCCGGGAGCCTCCAGCACGCCGGCGGGAACATCGACACCGCCGACTACACGCTCGTGAACTACAACCGCGCGGGCGTCCCGCTGATGGAGATCGTCACCGAACCGGACTTCCGGGACGCGACAGAGGTCCGGGCCTTCCTCGCGAAACTGGAGGAAGTCCTCGAGTACCTGGGCATTTTCGACGCGACGCGGGACGGCTCGCTCCGGATCGACGCAAACCTCTCGCTGGTCGACGCAAGCGAGGTCGACGACGACGGCTCCATCGACCAGGATGTTCTCGAAGACGCCAACCGGACCGAGGTCAAGAACATCTCCAGTCACAAAGGGGCGGAGAAAGCCCTGGCCTACGAGGCCCAGCGACAGAAAAACGCCGTCGAACGCGGCCGCGAAGTCGAACAGGAGACCCGCCACTGGGACGAGTCCCGGGGGATCACGGTCTCGATGCGCTCGAAGGAAGAAGAGAAGGACTACCGCTACTTCCGGGAGGCCGACTTGCCGCCCCTGGAGGTCAGCCACTGGAAGGAGGAGCTCTCGATCCCCGAGTTGCCGGACGCCCGCCGTGAGCGTTTCGGCGAGGAATACGGACTCAACGAGGAGGCAGCCTCGAAGCTCACCACGACCAAGCAAGTCGCGGACTTCTACGAGGATCTGGCAAGCGAATTCGATCCCGACCTCGTTGCGACGTGGGTCGCCGACGAACTCCTGGGCGAACTCAACTACCGCGACATGGCGATCACCGACGTTGCGGACCGCCTGGACGAGATCGAACGCCTCGTCGAACTCATCGCAAGCGAGGAAATCACCGCCAAGAACGCTCGCGAAACCGTCCTCCGGGGGATGCTCGACGACGGTGAGGACCCCGATACGATCGTCGATCAGGAAGGACTCGGGAAGACCCAACGCGACGAACTTCAGGGTGCCGTCGAGGAAGCTATCGAGGAGAACCCCGACGCCGTTTCAGACTATCACGACGGCGACGGCGGCGCGATCAACTTCCTCGTCGGCCAGGTGATGCAAAAGACCGGCGGAAGTGCGGATCCCGGTGACGTGAACGAGTTATTGCGGGCCGAGCTAGAGGATTAGATTCCGAGCCACTCGTCGACGCGGATCTCGTAGCCATTGGATCGGCAGAACTTCGCGGCCTCGCGGCGAACCGCCCGCGAGCCGGGGAGTTTTCCCTTCTCGTCGATCTGCGCGACGATCCACTCGGTGATGACGTCGATCCCCTCGTCGTCGTCATCCGCCTCGATCGCCGCGAGTGCTTTGAGCGTCTTTTTATACGCGTCGCGGCGTGAACCGCCGAAATCAGCGTCCTGGAGTTCGTCACTCGCCTCGATGATGCGCTTCATCGCCGCGGCGACGGTCGGCCGCTGAACCTGGACACTGACAGCGGCGGGCGAGTCGAAGGTCTCGGCGTCTGACTTCGGCAGTAGTTCTTCGAGCCGGTAGGTACCCTCCGGTGACAGGATCTCGCGGTCGCCGACCGTCTCGACCACGTCTGCCGCCGTCGTCGGGAACGGCAGCGTTTCGAGTGCGTCCTCCAGTTCACCGAGTTCGGCCGCGGGGATCGGCGGTTCCGGTTCGTCACCACGTTCCAGTGCCGTTTCGAGTTCGCGCTCACGCTGTCGTCGGTCCTCGTCGTGGGCCTGTTTGTCTCGGCCTCGTTTGTCGTCTGCCATTTCTAACTGTTGGAACCCCAGGCAGATAGACTTATTGCCCGAATATGACGTTGGATTGAATAGACATGCGACAGAACCCCGAAGAAATGACAACCGAACCTGACGAGATCATCGAGCAAATGGACAGGCTCGTCGCGGACACGAGTCCCGGACGTGAGGGGACCGTCCCACTCAATGGGATTGCTGAACCGATCGCCAGAAACCACAGAAACGCCATTCGACGAGGGATGAGTACGGACGATATCGAGGGGTAACGCCGACGGGGCATGCGGTTCAGCGACTGTTGCCGATACGTAGACCACCCGAGCGCGAGCGGGCGACGCGTGCGCGCCTTGTCCCCCTTCCCTCTTGCGATTACACGCCGAAAGACATATGGGACGCTCTCCGCGTAGCGAGAGACAATGAGTCACGAGCCAGACGGTGGTGATCGGGCGTGCGCCTGATCGTCACCGAGAAGGACAACGCCGCCAGGCGGATCGCCGAGATATTGAGCGGCGATTCGGCGAGTGGTGAGCGGCGAAATGGCGTCAACGTCTACAAGTGGGGCGGCCAGCGCGTCGTCGGCCTCTCCGGGCATGTCGTCGGCGTGGACTTCCCGCCGGAGTATTCCGAATGGAGGGACGTCGAACCGGCCGAGTTAATCGACGCCGATGTCGTTACAACGCCCACGCGGGAGAACATCGTCGCGACACTCCGTAGCCTCGCCAGAAAGGCCGACGAGGTCGTGATCGCGACAGACTACGACCGCGAGGGCGAACTCATCGGGAAGGAAGCCTACGAGTTGATCCGCGAGGAGACCGACGCGCCGGTCGAACGCGTGCGCTTCTCCTCGATCACCGAGAGAGAAGTCCAGAAGGCCTTCGAGAATCCCGACGAGATCGACTTCGACCTCGCCGCCGCAGGCGAAGCCCGCCAGATCGTCGACCTGATCTGGGGAGCAGCGCTGACCCGCTTCCTCTCTCTGTCTGCCAAGCAGCTCGGCAACGACTTCATCTCCGTCGGCCGGGTCCAGAGCCCGACGCTGAAGCTGATCGTCGACCGCGAGCGCGAGATCGAGGCCTTCGATCCCGACGACTACTGGGAGATCCTCGCCGACCTCGCGAAGGACGGCCAGGGCTTCGAGGCCCAGTACTTCTACGACGACGACGGCAGCGAAGCCGAGCGGGTCTGGGACGAAGCGGCCGCCGAAGCTGCCTACGCGGATCTCTCCGAATCCGGGACGGCCACCGTGACCGAAGTTCGGCGGCGAACGCGCACCGACGACCCGCCCGCGCCGTTCAACACGACAGCGTTCATCTCCGCGGCGAGTTCACTCGGCTACTCCGCCCAGCGCGCCATGTCGCTGGCCGAGGAACTCTATACGGACGGCTACCTGACCTACCCACGGACGGACAACACTGTCTACCCGGACGATCTCGATCCCGGAGAGCTATTAGGTGCCTTCGAAGGCAGTTACGAGTTCGGCGACGACGCCGAGTCCTTGCTCGCCCAGGACGAGATCGAGCCGACTCGTGGGGAAACCGAATCGACCGACCACCCCCCGATCCACCCGACCGGGGAGCTTCCCGATCGCAACGAGATCGGCGCGGACGCCTGGGAGATCTACGAGCTCGTCGTGCGGCGCTTTTTCGCGACCGTGGCCGAGCCGGCGACCTGGGCGCACCTGCGGGTCGTCGCCGAGGCGGCGGGCCGGTCGCTGAAGGCCAACGGCAAGCGCCTGCTCGAAGCGGGCTATCATGCGGTCTATCCCTACTCCTCCGCCGGCGAAACTGTCGTTCCCGCTGTCGAGGAAGGAGAAGAGCTGTCGATCGACGACGTCGAACTGGAAGCCAAGCAGACCCAGCCGCCGCGACGGTACGGCCAGTCACGACTCATCCAGCACATGGAGGAGATGGGCATCGGGACGAAGGCCACGCGACACAACATCGTCGAAAAGCTCTACGATCGGGGGTACGTCGAGGACGACCCGCCGCGGCCGACAAAGCTCGCCGATGCAGTGGTCACGGCCGCCGAGGAGTACGCCGATCACGTCGTCAGCGAGGAGATGACCGCCCAGCTCGAGGCCGACATGACTGCCATCGCCGAGGGCGAGGCGACCTTAGAAGAGGTGACCGAAGAATCGCGGGAGATGCTCGGCGATATCTTCGAGGAACTGCGCGAGTCCCGCGAGGAGATCGGCGAGTTCCTCCAGGAGTCGCTGAAGGCCGACCGGACGCTCGGCCCCTGTCCGGAGTGTGGCCAGGACCTGCTGGTCCGCCGGAGTCGCCAGGGGTCGTACTTCGTCGGGTGTGACGGCTTCCCCGAGTGTCGGTTCACCCTCCCACTGCCGAGTAGTGGTGAACCACAGGTGATGGACGAGACCTGCGAGGACCACGACCTTCGGGAGGTCAAAATGCTCGCGGGTCGGGACACGTTCGTCCACGGCTGTCCGCGGTGTAAAGCCGAGGCAGCCGACGAGAGCGAGGACGAGGTGATCGGGGACTGTCCCGAATGTGGGGATGGCACTGGGCCGGAGGGGCAGCGAAACGAAGGCGGCGAAGCCGCCGAAGGGGAGGGTGGCGAACTCGCGATCAAGCACCTCCGGTCGGGGTCGCGACTGGTCGGCTGTACGCGCTATCCTGACTGTGATTACTCGCTCCCGCTCCCCCGTCGTGGTGAGATCGTCGTGACCGACGAGCGTTGCGAGGAGCATGACCTGCCACACATCGAAATCCACGACGGCGAAGACGACGATCCCTGGGAACTGGGCTGTCCGATCTGCAACTACGAGGAGTTCCAGGCGCGCAACGCCGTCGAGAACTTGGAGGACCTCGACGGGGTCGGCCCGGCGACGGCGGAGAAACTACAGGACGCTGGCGTAGCGGACCCCGAGGACCTCCACGAGGTGGACCCGGACGCCGTCGCCGGCGAGGTCCAGGGCGTCAGCGCCGATCGCATCCGAGAATGGCAAGCCGAACTCGCGACTTAAAAAGGAGTTCCGGGGGGCCGGAAAGCGAATTGCCGGCCGATTGTGATCAGTACACGAACCGTTCGAGGAGTCGACCGAGCAGGCCTGGCTGCCCTTCACCGCCGGGATGAAGGACGAGCGCGTTCCCGCCGTTCGCGAGATCGAGGCCGGGGCCGTCACGCAGGATCGCACCCCCGGTGTCGGCAACAACGACGAGATCGGCGTCTCGGGACGCGCGGAGTAGCGCCGCCGCGTCGTCCTCGCTCTCGACGACCGCCGATTCGGTCGGGCCCGAACAGAGGTCGGCCAGTTCGTCGTGATAGGTCTCGACTGAGTGACGCCGTTGGTCGGTCGCGTCCGGCGCGATCCCGTGGACGAACTCGACAGTGGCATCACGATCCATCGCCAGAGAGTTGGCAATTCGAACTTTCTGGGGATCGAACGGGCCCCCGTCGTCGACGAGGGCAAAGCGGTCGATATCGTCCAGCCCCTCGGCGTCGACACCCAGTACGTCGAAGGACCGACTCGGCCCCATGAGCACGTCGGCAAGCCCTTCCGTGAAGGTCGGGCCGGACTCGTCGACGATGACGAGGTCGTAGCCGTGCAGATCGGCGACGTTTGCGACCGCCCGGTCAACGTCGTGACTGACGATCTCGCCGTACTCGACGGGCACGTCGGTGTCCTCGACGAGGACGGCCGTCCGCTCCTCGAACACCTGGTCGGTTTCTGTGAGTGTCGATTCAGCATACGACAGTGGCGTCTGGTCGGGCACCTGATCGAACTGAACGACAGTTACAGTCCCGTTCCCGGCTCTGGCTAGCGGGACCGCCACGTCGAGCAGACGTTCCTCTGCCGCCGCGGTCGTGTCCTCTGTGAGCGCGACGAGCACGTCGGACTCGTCGGCGTCGTGACAGACCGAACGCGTTTCCTCGACAGCTCGTTGATCGATGCCACGACGGATCGCGTCGGTAGCTGCGCCCTCCCGGGAGACGTTGCGGTGGGCGTACGCGAAGTACCAGCCGACGCTCCCGAGAATGATGACGATCGCGCCGACGAACGGGATCAGTCCCATCTGGGTCAGCAACACGAGGCCGCCCAGGACGCCAAAGCCCTGCATCCAGGGGTACAGCGGCGATTCGTAACTCGGGTCGTAGGCGATGTCACTCTCCCTGAAGGCGATCAGGGCCACGTTGATCAACACGAACACGAGGATCTGGAACGCGCTCGCGAGTTTCGCGATGCTCATGATCGGGACGAACGCGATCAGCGTCAGCATGACGAGACCGGTCAGGGCGATGGCCGTGACCGGCGTGCCAAAGCGGTCGCTGACGGTGGCGAACGTCGGTGGGGCGAGGTCGTCGCGGCTCATCGCGAAGGGGTATCGCGACGACGAGAGGAGGCCGGCATTGGCGGTGCTGATCAGCGCGAGCATCGCGGCGATGACGACGGCGGCCACGCCGGGCGTCGACATCGTCGCCTCGGCCACGTCGGCGACGGGGGTGTTCGAGCCGACGATCCCCGACGGATCGACGCCGACGATCACGAGCACGACGAGGACGTACAGCAACGTCGTGAACCCGAGCGACCAGATCATCCCCCGGGGTATCACGCGGTCCGGATCCTCGATCTCCTCGGCGACGCTCGCGATCTTCGTCACCCCCGCATAGGAGACGAACACGAAGCCGGTCGCTTCGAGGATGCCGCCCGCGCCCGCGGCCAGGAATCCATCAAAGGAGGCGCTCTGAATCGAACCCGCACTGCCGCCGACGAACCAGATCATCGCGGCCAGCATGATCGCCACGATCCCGACCTGCAGGCGACCCGTCTGTTTCGCGCCCAGGAGGTTGACCAGGATGAGGACGGCCGCGAGCACGAGCGCGACCGGCTTGATCGGGAGTTCGAAGTACCACAAGAGGTACGGGACGCCGCCAACGAGCGCGAGCGCGCCCTTAAACGAGAGCGCGAACCAGGTCCCGATACCCGCGATCGTGCCGAGCAACGGTCCCATCCCGCGTTCGATGTAGAGGTAGGTCCCACCGGCCTCGGGCATCGCCGTCGCCATCTCGGCCTTGCTCAGTGCTGCCGGGAGGACGATCAGTGCTGCCAGAACGTACGCCAGGATCACCGCCGGCCCGGCCATCTCGAGGGCGAGCGCCGGCAGGATGAAGATGCCACTGCCGACCATCGCACCGATACTGATCGCCAGCACCGAAAACAGTCCGAGATCGCGTTCGAGTTCCTTCGGCATCGGGATTAGAGTGCCTCCAGCGAGTCCTGAACCGCTTGCACGCTCGCTTCGGCTGGCGTCACCGTCTCGGTGGCTATCCCATCGAAGGCGGCCGTTCGATCCGAATCGTTGACCCTGATGATCACTGTCTCGACGTCACCGTGAATTCGCAGGCGCTGGGCCACGAGCAGATTGACCGCGTCCCTGTCGGTCGCGACGAACGCGGTCTTTGCCGAGATCGCCTCCGGGTCAAGGCCCGTGTCGAACGTCGTCCGATGGGTCGGCACTCCGGCACGCTCGGCCACCCGTGCCTGATTGTGTCGATCCGTGACGAAGACGACCGCGTGGGAGCTATCAAGTTCCTCTGCAACCGCTCTGACACCGCTAGTGGTCCCGACGACCACCACGTCGACGGGGGAAGGGACGTCGTCGGTCATCCCGGCGCACACCCTCCCGAGATCGGCGATCGTTCGTTCGTTCCCTCGGTTCGATGGCTGACTGACGCGTCCGGACGATGGTGTTCCATACAGTGCGGCATAACACACGGAACGTCATAAGTTAGTCGGTTAATTTGACGCTACGTCATTTAAATTCGGCAAAATGGCCCAATTCGTTCGAATCCGTGAAAGACCGTCGAACGACGACAGCCCTGTGAGAGCTGGCCAGCTCGACCAAACGGCGACAACGAAAAAACAGACAATCAGGCCCGTTCGACGCTGAATCCGTCGAATGGCGTTTCGTACTCGTTGCGGATGAGATCCTCATCTTCGATGGTGAGCCCGATCTCGTCGAGCTCACGGCCGATCCGGTTCAGGTCGTCGCCGTCGCGGCCGATCGCCTCGATGTGGACGTTCTCGTGGCCGGTCATGACCTCCCGAACGGCGACGACGCCGCTGACCTCCTGGGCCCGTTCGGCGAGTTCCTCACGGTCGGGGACAGGTGCCGTACAGACGATCAACGTATGCAACTGGAGGCCAGTTTGTTCGTAGTCGATCTCGGCGTGATATCCAGTCAGAATGCCGTCGGCTTCCAGCGCCTGGATCCGGGTCCGCACCGTACTCGGGGCGACGTCCATACGCTCGGCGATCGTACTCGTCGAGGTTTTCCGTGCATTGTCTTGCAGTGCATAGAGAATCGCCCTGTCGAGATCGTCGAGTTCGTGAGCGGCCATGGACTGGTGTTGTGAGCCACGCGACAGAAGCGTTGTGGTCACTCAGGGACACGGCCCACGAAAGCGGGCAGAATCGAACGCGTCCCTCGAACGGAATAAACGGAGTTTAATCCCCGGGCGAGAAACACCGGAGTATGCAGGAACGGACATATGCTGCAGACGCTGACCCCGGGACGAGCGCGACCGTCGCGGGCTGGGTACACGAGATCCGCGACCTCGGCGGGATCGCCTTCCTGATCCTCCGAGACACGACCGGAAAAATCCAGGTCAAAATCGAGAAGGACAACCTCGAGGAAGCACTCGTCGAGACGGCACTCGATGTCCACCGCGAGAGCGTTCTCAAGGTTGTCGGTGACGTCGAGGAAGAGGAGCGTGCCCCGACGGGCGTCGAGGTCTCGCCCGACGACATCGAGGTGATCGCCCCTGCCGACCCCGAACTTCCCCTGGACCCCTCCGGGAAGGTCGACGCCGAACTCCCGACACGACTGGACAACCGGACGCTTGACCTCCGCAAGCCCGAAGTCAAGGCCATCTTCGAGATCCGCGCGGAAGTCCTGCGGTCGGTCCGGAAAGCCTTCCGGAACTTAGAGGCCACGGAGATCAACACGCCGAAGATCGTCGCCACGGGCACCGAGGGCGGGACGGAGCTGTTCCCGATCACCTACTTCGGCCGCGAGGCGTTCATGAACCAGAGTCCACAGCTGTTCAAGCAGCTGATGGTCGGCTCGGGCTTGGAGCGAGTCTTCGAGATCGGGCCGATCTTCCGCGCCGAGGAGCACAACACGCCCCGGCACCTCAACGAGGCCACCTCGATCGACTTCGAGTCGGCCTTCTACGATCACACCGAGGCGATGGACGCCTGCGAGACGGTCGTGAAAGCTGCCTACGAAGGCGTCGCACAGAACTGCGCCGACGAACTCGAAACGCTTGGCCTTACCGAGGTCTTCTCGGCTCCCGAGGGCGACTTCCCGCGGCTCACCTACGAAGAAGCCATCGAGCGGATCAACGCCACGGGCGAGCTTGATGACGTGCTGGTGTGGGGTGACGACCTCTCGACGGAAGCCGAACACGCCCTCGGCCAGGACGTCGGCGAGCACTACTTCATCACCGACTGGCCCAGCGAGATCAAGCCCTTCTACATCAAGGATCACGACGACGATCCGGAACTCTCGACTGGCTTCGACATGATGCACCCCTCGATGGAACTCGTCTCCGGCGGGCAGCGTGAACACCGCCACGACCACCTCGTCGAGGGCTTCGAACAGCAGGGTCTGGATCCGGGTGCCTTCGAGTACTACACCAAGATGTTCAAGTACGGCATGCCGCCCCACGCCGGCTGGGGCCTGGGTGGCGAACGGCTCGTGATGACGATGCTCGGCCTGGAGAACATTCGAGAAGCCGTGATCTTCCCGCGAGATCGCCAGCGACTCTCTCCGTAGAGTCGCTCGATCTCGCAGCGGTCAAAGATCGGCAGCGTTTGTCGCCATAAGCGAGGACGACCAGCGGGAGTCCTCGAAACGCGAGCGGGAGCGAAGCGACACGCGAGCGGCGACAAACCTGCGAGCCAGCGAGACGAACGAAGTGAGTCTCGCAGGATCGCCAGCGACTCTCTCCGTAGCGTCGCTCGATCTCGCAGCGGTCAAAGATCGCCGATGGCCTGTGCCCGGAGTTCGCCAGTTAAATGGAGTCCGTGACTGTCGATCCTGCGGACGATCCGCTTTGCCTGCGTGGTCTTGAGATACTTGTCCTCACTGGTGGCCCGGACAACGGTCCCGAACGTCCCGGTCACCGTGGCCCCCAATCCCTCGGCGACCGTCCGGAGGCGGCGGTCGTCGGTGACGAGCCCAATCGTCGGCCCGTCGTCCTCAGTGTCCGCCGCCTGGTCGTCGTCCATGGCCGCCAGCACGGGCTGCAGTAAGCGGCTTTCGACGACTGGGTTTTCGACGCCGAGGACTCCCATCGCGCGTTCGGCGTGGTCGGTGTCGATCGTCTCTCGGGTGGCCCCACCGTCGTGAACGAACTTCTCCATGTTCGTCTTCGCCGGTTCGGTCGAGACTTGGTCGGCAACCATCTCGGGGATGACGATCGCGCCATCGAACGCGGAGAGCAGTTTGGTCTCGCCGACCGTGCCGAGATCGATCAGTGGGCCCGGGCCGACGTAGATCCGGGTCATAGCTCGTGGGCCGCTTCGACCTCGCCTTCTAGGTCTTCGCGCCGGAACTGGGCTGTCAGGTTCTTCTCGCGGGCGATTTCGAGCCACTCGGCGACGGTCACGTTCGCCAGCCGGGCGGCCTCGTTGACCGCGACATCCCCGGACTGATACCGCTCGACAGCGTGGCGCACGCGAAGGTCCTGCAGACCGTCACGCAACGCTTTCCGGATGGTCGAGCTCCAATCGTCCTCGAGCAGGTCGGCGACGGCTTCGAGTTCAGCCTTCTCTTCATCGGGAAGCCGGACGCTGACTGTGGGCATGTGTATACGGCCGATGACAGCGTAAACATATTTCAAACCCCCGGTTTCGGATCACTCGCCGATCCGAACTCGAAGGGTTCTACCGGGGGGACGACGAAGGGCCGACAATGAGCGAGCGAGCGAGCGCGTTCGTCCCGGGCCACGTGACGGGGTTTTTCTCCGTCGTCCGGACCGACGATCCGACGACGACTGGCTCACGCGGCGGCGGGATCGCCCTCTCCGACGGCGTCCGGGTGACCGTCGAACCGGCACCCGAGACGACGATCACGCTCGACGGGCGGACCGTTCAGATCGAGGCAGTCGAGCGGGTTCTCGACGCCCTGGCGGTCGAGGCGGCGGTCACCGGCGAGACGGACCTGCCGATCGGTGCGGGATTCGGCGTCTCGGGGGCGATGGCGCTCGGAGCGGCACTCGCTGCCAACGCCGTCTTCGATCGCCGGCTCTCGCGGGACGAACTCGTCACGATCGCCCACGGAGCCGAGGTGCAGGCCGGGACGGGGCTGGGCGACGTGGTCGCGCAGGCAGCCGGCGGCATCACCCTCCGGCTGGAACCCGGCGGGCCGATGGAGAATCGACTCGACGCGGTTCCCACGCGTTCCCGCGTCGAATACGTCACCTTCGGCGAACTCGACACCGCGACCGTCATCGGCGGCGACACAGACCGACTGAGCGAGGCCGGAAACGAGGGGCTGTCGACTGTCGTCGCCGAGCCGACCGTAGCGGAGTTCATGTACGCCTCCCGGCGGTTCGCCCGCGAAGCTGATCTCCTGACTGAGACGGTTCGGGACGTGATTACGGATGTCGCGGCGGCCGACGGCGAGGCCTCGATGGCGATGCTCGGCGAGACGGTCTTTGCGCTCGGGGACGGACTGTCGGCGGCCGGGTACGACCCCCAGGTCTGTCAGGTCGATCCGGCAGGGGCGACGCTGGTCGATGGCAGGCACGCGGACAGAGAAGGCCCGCCCCTCTCGACGGGCACTTCGCAGTAGCGACGTTTTTCACCGTCTGGATCCGATCGTGATTCATGAGCGACGTGGACATCCCGGAGAGTCACCCACGGTACGAATCGCTGTTGACCCGCCATCGTATCGAAACCGGCGTCGAGAAGGGGATCACGAGCCAGCAGGGGCTCATCGCCCAAGGGCGGGGCGAAGCATTCGATTACCTGCTGGGCGAGCGGACCATCGAGAGCGCCGACCGGGCCGAGCGGGTTGGGGCCGCACACCTTCTGCTCGCCGACCGCCCAGTGCTCTCGATCAACGGGAACGTCGCCGCGCTCGTCCCCGGGGAAGTCGTCGAGCTGGCCGCGGTGACGGGAGCCGACCTGGAGGTCAACCTGTTCAATCGTACCGAGGCGCGGATCGAAGCGATCGCCGACCACCTCCGCGATCACGGCGCAAACGAGGTGAAGGGACTGACGGCTGACGCGCGCATTCCCGGCCTGGATCACGAGCGGGCGAAGGTCGACGCCGACGGCATCTACGACGCTGACACGGTCGTGGTTCCGCTTGAGGACGGCGATCGGGCCGAAGCACTCGGCGAGATGGGGAAAACGGAGATCGTAATCGACCTCAATCCGCTGTCCCGATCGGCACAGGTCGCGGCGGTGCCGATCATCGACAACGTGCTCCGGGCCGTGCCAAATATGACAGCGCATGCCCGATCGCTACAGGACAGCCCGGCCGAGGACCTCCGGCAGCTAGTCGAGGACTTCGATCCGGCGGGGGCACTCGACGCCGCCGAGAAAGCGATTCGATCCGGCCAACTGGAGTGAGAAAGCGCGGTACCGGGCGACCAGCAGAGTACTTACGTGAACGCGTCGAAAAGGAGGCTATATGAGTCTCGAAGTCGACGTCCGGAAACTCGATCTGTTCAACAAGATCGCAAAGGAGGGATCGGAGACAGTCTCGGATCACCTCAACCAGATGGCGGGGCTAAACACCGAAATAGCCGTCTCGAAGATCAACTTCCTCGACATCGAAGACGTGCGGACCCACATGGGTGACGGCGACCGCGTCGGGATCTTCGTCGAGTTGACCGAAGCGCCGTATGGGTACGTCCTCTTCATGCTCGAACCGGACGATGCAAAGGAGTTGGCAGGGATGCTCGTCGGCGGGACTGACGACGACACAGAGGGATTCAGCGAGATGGAGCGGTCGGCGATCCAGGAGGTCGGCAACATCATGACCTCCGGGTATATCGACGGCTGGGCGAACGTTCTGGATACGACCATCGGGATGGGGACCCCCTCGTTCGCGTACGGCCCGGCCGGCGGCATCGTCAACGAGATGGGCGGGTGGCCCGACGAGGACATCGCGTTCGTCATCGACTCAGAGATCACCGCCGGTGACGGTGACGTCTCACTGACGATCTATACCTTCCCGAAGCTCGTCGATCTCGTCGAACTGATTCAGGGGATCGACGTCTCGACGGTCGTCGGCGAGGACACGACGATCTCGTCGGACATCGCCGACGAAATGTAGCCGGGTCTGTGCGTGAATCGACATGCCAAGAACGGAGGGCTCAAGACCCTACTCGCCGTGATCTCAGTTAGTGGTTGAAGCGTTCCTCGAACGGGTACTGATCGATCCCTTCGCCGTCATGAACACGATCGGCCTGGTCGCGTTCGCCCTCGTCGGCGCGGCAAAGGGGATCCGTGAAGAGTTCGACATCTTCGGGATCAGTGTCGTCGGATTGGTGACGGCTTTCGGTGGCGGTGCAACCCGGGACGTCCTGGTCGGGCGGACGCCGCTGGCACTCCAGTCGATGGGCGAAGTCAGCCTCGGATTTCTCGGCGTCGGACTTGCATTGCTTCTCAGCGTCCTGCTCGAATCACCGGACGACCATCCGATCACCCTCGTGGCCGACGCGATCGGCCTCGCCGCGTTCGCGACCGCCGGCGCCATCGTCGCGACGGAGGCCGGGGTCTCGCCGTTCGGCATCGTCACTGTCGCAACGATCAACGCCGTCGGCGGCGGAGCCTACACCGACATTCTGCTCGATCGTTCCCCCTTCATCCTCTTCGAGGACTTCTATGCGACCGCCGCAGTTCTTGGCGGGAGTACCTACTGGCTGGTGACCGCTGCCGGCGCGGCGGGCGGCCTCACCGCCGCCGCGTGTGCGGGAATGACCGTCGGTACCCGACTGCTGGCGGTCACCTACGGCTGGCACCTCCCGACGGCCCAGATGCTCGGGCTGGCGCAGGAAAACTGACGGCCCCGGACAGCACGCACGCGACTCTCGACCAGTCATGACACCGAACCCCACTTCGGAATGTTGGGACCGTAACAGTTATTATTTGTCAGTAGTACCACTAGGTGGTATGCACGCGAACGAGTTCGATCAGTTCAGCGATGTCGGCGAAGCAACGGTCACCCGCGCGATCACCCAGGAGTGGACCGACGAGTTCATGGACTTCACGGAGAGCGACGTCATCATCATCGGCGGTGGGCCATCGGGGCTGATGGCCGCCAAAGAACTCTCCGAGCGCGGTGTCAAGGCGATGGTCGTCGAGAAGAACAACTATCTCGGCGGCGGCTTCTGGCTCGGTGGCTTCCTGATGAACAAGGTCACCGTCCGTGACCCGGCCCAGAGTGTCCTCGACGAGCTGGACGTCGAGTATACCCAGTCCGAAGAAGACGACGGGCTGTACGTCGCCAATGGCCCGGAAGCGACCTCGGGACTCATCAAGGCCACGTGTGACGCCGGCGCGAAGATGCAGAACATGACGGAGTTCACCGACATCGTCGTCCGCGAGGACCACCGCGTCGGTGGCATCGTGATGAACTGGACGCCCGTTCACGCCCTGCCCCGCGAAATCACCTGCGTCGATCCGATCGCCGTCGAATCCGACCTCGTGATCGACGCGACCGGCCACGAGGCCCTGGCGATCAAGAAACTCGACGAACGCGGCGTTCTGGACGCCGAGGGGATCGAGGAAGGCGCGACCGGCATGGACGCGACCGACGACGAGAGCTACGGCGCGCCGGGCCACGACTCGCCGGGCCACGACTCGATGTGGGTCGCCGAGAGCGAGGACGCCGTCGTCGAACACACCGGGCTAGTCCACGACGGCCTCATCGCGACGGGCATGGCCGTCGCCACGGCCCACGGCCTCCCGCGGATGGGACCGACGTTCGGCGCGATGTTGCTGTCAGGAAAGCGTGGTGCCCAGATCGCCCTCGACGAACTCGGCGTCGACGCCGATCCGGTCGACATGACGACGCCCGCACCGGCTGACGACTGAAAAGAGACTTCGTGGCCTCACTCCGACAACGACACCGAAACCGACTCGTTGTCGCCCGCCACGGTGACGCCCTCGACAAACGCCGACGAACCTGCGGTGACAACCACTGCTTTTGAGCCCGGGCGGGTGAGCACGGACGTCTGTGGCGGATTGCCCGCCGCCGCGTACTGTTCGTAGCCAGCGAGGAACTGCTCCGCGTAGCTGGGCTGATCCCAGGTCGTCACCCAGACGACCCCGGACGTGGTCCCGTCCTCGAACGCGAGCAATCGGTCGTTCCCCCAGCCCCTGGCCGCCCTGTCGGCCTCGTCACCGTCGATCCGTGTCGAAAGGAGCGCCCGAATGCCGAGTTCGCCGAACTGCTCCGTCGCGACCCGGTTCCAGTCACCCGTCCCCACGAGAGTTACCTCGAGGGGCTGGGGCGGTTCGCTTCCCGGCGGCAACCCATGGAGGAGTTGTTCGGTCGTGTTCGGCGGCTCAGTGTACAGCTGTCCCAGCGAGTCCGGAGCGGTGATCTGCCCGCCGGCGTAGTCGTATCCGGCCCTGACTGCGGCCCGGGCCAGCCAGGGTGAGTCCAGCCAGCCGAACTGCCACTCGCGGACGGGAGTATCGACTGACAGCGAGTACTGCGCGGCGTAGGCGTCGGCCGCATACGCGCTGGCGCCGCGATCCAACGCGGTCGCAACCAGTCGCCTGTCGAGAGTGCCGTTGTCGTGTCTCGCGAGTGCGTCCGCCCAGCCGAGTCGATCCTGAAGAAATCGCGTGTGCAGATATGCGAGATGGTACTCCAGGCGCGACGGTTCGTACATGCCTCGCAGGAGATGGACCGTCGCGTTCTCGCTGTCGACCCGGCCGGGCGGAACGCCACCGGTGTCCACCGTCGGCCCAAGCGATCCGGTGACGGCATCCGACATCCCGAGAGAACCCGCGTCGACGGGTCTGGACAGGCCGAACTGACGAACGACCGTCGGTTCGATGGCCCCCACGTCAAGCACGGTCCGGAGTCGCCATAGCGCGGTCCTGACCGAACGCTGGTCTCGAAGGCCGAGCGGTCCGGTTGCCGACGGATTCTCGGGCGTGAACGTCGCCACCGACTCCGTCGGGACCGACGGCGTGACAACCTGTTCGTGTACGTCGGCGTCCGGCACCGGTGCGGGCGTCAGCGTCGGGGGGTCCGTCTCGTCGCCGAGACCGCTGCAGCCGGCCGTCACAACGAGTACCAGGATGGCAAGAGTAACCAACCCTCGGGAATCCATCTCTCGAAGGTGGGCGGGCGAATCAGATAAGCGTTCAGGTCCCGGACTGGGCGGGGTCAGACCCGACGCCCGGCCCAGAGGTGCACGAACCCCAGTCCGAGCGTGTTTTGGGTCGTCCCGGTCGTCCGGGCGTCGATCCGATCGGCCGCCGATCGAATCCGCCCGTCCAGGGTGACCGCGGGCGATTGGACAGCCCCTCGGTTCGACGGTGCCGAAAGGCGAGTGAATGCCCGAAACGCCAGGTTCAGCGGCTTCAAAACCCATCGGTCGGTCGATCCGGCTTCGAGCACCGCGAGCCGACCGCCCGGATCGACCAGATCAAGCCACTCATCGATCACTGACGCCGGGTCCCCGAACAGTCCAACGACGAACGTCCCCAGGACAGCGTCGACGCCTGGGGTGATCGGGGGGCACGTCGCATCACCCAGACACAAGTGGACGTTCGACCAGCCGGCTCGATCGACCCGTCGGCGTGCTTCCGAGAGCATGCCGGGCGTGAAATCGACACCGATCACTCGCCCCGTCGGACCGACCCGGTCGCGTAACAATGGCAGGTTTGCACCCGTTCCACACCCCATCTCGACCGCCACGTCTCCCGCCTGAAGGGCAAGTGCGTCGACGGCTCGACGTCGCCAGGAATCAACGAGTGGCACCGACGCGATCAGGTCATAGTACCGCGCCCAGCGGCCGTAAAACTGCTGTACCGCCCGGACGTCGGTCATATGTTACACCTCGTCGACGATCTCCCGAACTGACGAGACGACGGTGGGCGCATCGGCCCCCAGCACGTAGACGATCGGCTCGATCCCGAATCCCCCCGTCTGGTAGAGGACGTCGGCACCGGCGACATCGACGGCATCGAACGCCGCATCGAGTTCCGCCTCGGCGTCGAACTCCACGGCAGTGTAGCCCCGGGCCTCCAGGGCGGTGACGACCCCAGGCTCGTAGGCGACGTTCAGCGTCGCGCGGGCGTCGCTTCCGTGCCGGCGTGCGGCGAGCAACACGCTTGCGACGTATTCACTCACGCCGAACTCGGGGTCACCCGGAACCGCCGCCCGTCCCTTGACGTCGAGGATCCGACCGGGGACGGCAACCACGTCGTCGATACCGCCGGCGTCGGGCAGACATTCGACGAGGTTCGACCCGACGGCTGGAATCAGTCTGGCGAACCCGCTGGCGTTTTCCAGCATTCCCAGTCCCCGCCGGACCGACGACCGGACCTGTTCGGACTGGCGGACGCGACTCTCGGGATCGTGAATCGCAAGCGTCCCACCGTGTTCAGCCAGCGACGGGAACGCCTCCTTGTGCAGCTGTGCGAGCAAGTCGCCCTGTTCGAGCTGTCGGATGAACACCTCCGCCTCGGCCAGCGCCTGGACGGGACTAACCTCGCCGGCGGCCAGTCCGTCGGCGAGGCTGTCGGTCAGTTCCTGGAGGCGATCATCTTCGAGCAGCGACTCGTTGCGTTCGACCTCGCCGTGGGCGTACTTCGAGACCGCACTCTGGCTGATCCCCAACTGGTCGGCGACTTCGAGCTGAGTCAGCCCGCGATCCCGGAGGCGCTCGGCGAGCATCGACCGGAACGTCGGCAGGAACTCCTCGACGACCACCTCCTCGACGAATTTCATTGGTCGCCTCCGAACTCATGGTCGTTTCTCGGCGACGTTCCGGCGTACACAATCGTCGTCATTGATCGCCTCCGAACTCTCTGTCCCCCTGTATCCGGGACGCCTGTGGCCCCTTCTGACCCTGATACTTCGAACCGCGCTCCTCGCCGTAGGGCCGCTCGGCGGGGCTACTCAACTCGGTGAACGTCAACTGGGAGATGCGCATACCCGGCGTGAGCGCGACCGGTGCGGTGCCGAGATTCGAGAGTTCGAGCGTGATCTGGCCCCGATAACCGGGATCGCACAGTCCCGCTGTCGCATGCACCACGACCGCAAGACGGCCAAGCGACGAGCGCCCCTCGACGTGGGCGATGAGGTCGTCCGGGATCTCGACGGTCTCCTTGGTCGTGCCGAGGACGAAATCGCCAGGATGGAGGATGAACTCCCCGCCCTCCTCGACGACCGTTTCTTCGACGTACTCGGCGACCTCCTGCTCGCTCGTCGGGTGGATACACGGGATGTTGGCGTGCTGGAATTCGAGGAACTCCCGGCCGAGTCGGAGGTCGATACTGGCTGGCTGGATCTGGAGATCGGGCTCGTCGAGTGGCTCGACCACGAGTTCGCCCGCTTCGAGCCGGTCGAGAATGTCCGCGTCCGAGAGGATCATACCAGCGTCTCGGTCCCGAGGTGAATAAAATACCACGGTCCACGTTGCGCGGTCAAAATTGAGTGAGCCCGGTAGTCAGTCCGGTTTCGGCGGTCAGGCCTCTTCGATTTTGGCGTTGGGCCCGTTGCGCTTGACGCTCTCGATGCCGTCGCGAGCGTTCGAGCGATCGTCGTAGCCCTGGCCGCTGTCAGCGAGGATGTTGCCGTTGCGGTGACGGAGCCGCCAGCGCCACTCCCCGCCGGAATCCTCGTAGATCTCGAAAGCAGTCGGACCGACGTCGAGGGCGTCGGCGTCGGGTGCGTACGTCTCGACGCGCTCGACAGCAGCTTCGGCTTCGTCACGGTCGGTGTAGCCCTCGCCGCTGTCGGCGACGATTTGATCGTTGCTCGCCGTCAGCCGCCAGCGATACTCCCCGGCGTTGTCCTCGTAGATCTCGAACTCGTAGCTGTCGAGATCATCCCGAATCCGATCGACGGCACGCCTGGCGTCGTGATATCGCGAGTATCCCTGCCCACCGTCGGCGAGGATGTTGCCGTTGCGGTGGACCAGCCGCCAGCGATACTGGCCGGCATTGTCCTCGTAGATCTCGAAGGCGGTCGGATCGAACCGGAGGTACGCCGCCGGGCCGACGTACGCTCTGACCCTGTCGATCGCCCGGGTGAGGTTGCTCCGGGAATCATAGCCCTCACTCGAATCACACAGGATGTTCCCGTTGTCGTGACGGAGCCGCCACCGATGTTCGCCGGCGTTGTCCTCGTAGACCTCGAAGGCGGCCTGGCTCTCGACTTCCTCGACCGGTTCGAAAGTCTCGTCTTCCGCGGGAAGTTCGTCCTCGGATGCTATCAACATGAGTTCCGCGCCGAGAGCGTCCCGGCGGACACCCGCGATCCCTTTCTGGGCGTTGTGTTTCCGGGTATATCCCTCGCCGCCGTTGGCGATCAGATTGCCGTTGGAATGCCGGAGACGCCAGCGCCACTCCCCGCCGGTATCCTCGTAGAGTTCGAACCTGGACTGACTCGTCCGCAATGTCCGGAGCTGGGCCGAGAGGTCCGCTTCATCGGCGGCAGTATCAGCCAAATCCGCTCGAAGTCGATCGATCTCGGCAGCGAGATCGTCCTCGTCGGCGTCGGCGTCTTCGAGTGCCGCCCGGAGTTCGGTGATGGATCGAGCCAAGTCAGACTCATCCGCGATCGTGTCCGCAAGTTCCCCTTGTAGGCGGTTCGCTTCGTGCTCGGAGCGAGTCGTCAACAGCGGCGCGAAGATACCGCCGACAGCCATCACCAGGAGGCCGACCGCGTAGACGGTGATGATCGGACTCGACTGGGGCCGCCAGTTGTCGGGGTACGCGATCGTGAACCACAGGACACCGGCGATACTCACGATCAACCCGACGATAATCAGAATCGACGCGTACTGATCCAGCGGCAGTCGAACGAGTGGACCGGCGACAAGCAGCGCCAGCGCGAGCGCGCCGGCGACGATCCCCCAGCCACGGAGTGCGGAGGCGGGGTCGCTGATGATCACCATAAAGATGCCGAGTATTCCAACCAATAAGCCGAGAACGAATATCCAGTAGCCGGTCACTTCGTCGTCAGTCGCCGGCTGTCCGATCCGTTCCTCGTACCACTCGTTGAGTCGCCGATTGTGTGACGGGTCAGTTGCCATAATATATCCGTTTGATTAAATACATGGCAGATACTTATAAATTTGTACAGGTACGTCCGGGGGCGCTCGGGAACACACGCAGGATAGAACAATGTCAAGCTGGTCCTCCTGGGACGACAGACGGCCGGCGTCGCTAGTCCGTCGCGTACAGATCAGTCGAGAGATACCGCTCGCCCGTGTCCGGCAACACTGTCGCGACGACGGCATCGTCGGGATAATCGGTTGCGACCTGTGTGGCTGCGTGGGCCGCTGCGCCACAGGAGATGCCGACCGCAAGTCCCTCTTCGCTGGCGATCCGACGCGCCTCGTCGATCGACTCCTCGCGCGTGACAGTCACGACGTCGTCGAGAAGATCCATCTCGAGGATCTCCGGAACGAACCCGGCACCGATCCCCTGAATACCGTGGCTGCCGGGCTCCTCGCCGGAGAGGACGGCCGAATCTTCGGGTTCGACGCCGATCACGTCAACGTCAGCTTCGATATCGTCCCGCAGGAACTGCCCGATGCCGGTGATCGTTCCGCCGGTGCCGATGCCGGCGACGAATGCGTCGAGTTCCCCGTCGGTGGCGTCCCACAGTTCCGGGCCAGTTCCGTCACGGTGTGCGGCGGGATTTGCGGGATTCTCGAACTGCTGGGGAACGAACGCGTCGTCGTATTCGTCGGCGAGTTCGTGGGCACGGTCGATCGCCCCACCCATGCCGCCGTCGGCGTCCGTGAGTTCCAGTTCGGCACCGAGACCGGCGAGCAACTGCCGGCGCTCCTCGCTCATCGATTCGGGCATCGTGAGCACAAGATCGTACCCCTTCGCGGCACAGACGCTTGCGAGGCCGATCCCGGTGTTGCCGCTCGTCGGCTCGATCACGACCGTCTCCTCGGTGAGCTTACCCGTCTCCTCGGCAGCTTCGATCATCGACTTGCCGATCCGATCTTTGACCGAATAGGGATTGAGCGATTCGACCTTGCCCAGGACCGTCGTCCCGGTTCCATCGTCGAGTCTGAGCAGCGGTGTGTCGCCGATAAACTCCGTGACGTCGTCTGCAACGTGCATCGTAGCTGTCGATCTATCACCCTAATAAATAAGGCCAGCCAAAACTCTCAGCTTTCGAGAATCCGCATACCCGAATGGGAAATCGCGAAATCCATACCGTCGCCGGACGGACCCAGACAGATCACATTTCGGCGAGGAGTTCGTCCATCAGCTTCGACTGGGCAGCCGCGAGATGCTCGGTGAAGGTCGAGGCGTCGATGCCGAGTTCGGCGGCGACGTCGGTCGCGTTGGCGTCGCGAGGATACGAGAAGTAGCCCATCCGGTAGGAGGTCTCGAGGACCTCCTGCTGGCGGTCGGTGAGTCGGCTGCGATCGATCGGGATCACGTCCGTACTCCCTTCCTCGTCGCTTTCGACCTGCAGGAGATAGCGGATACGGACGGCGCCGTACTGTTCCCGAAGATCCGTCACGAGGTCTCGCAGATCCTGAATCGTGGTCAGATGCAACGAAAGGACCAGCGACCCATCCTGGGCCCGGATCTCAGAGATAGGGTGATCGTGGTCCTCGACGAACTCACAGACGCAGTCCAGTGGCTCCCGGTGGAATCGATAGACGCTTGCAGACCGGTATTCGAAGAGTTGACTGAGTCGGTCGTCGGTGAGAGCAGTGTCGCCGCTGACAGTGAATTCCTCGGTAACCGTTCCCTCGGCGTTGCCGGCCCGAGACACGGACGTGAGGGGGCCATCCGCCTGTTCTGAGAGACCAGCAACTGGACAGGCATCCGGGGAGAGGACTTCGATTTCAGCGCGCATACCGGGCATTGTTACATATACGTTGGGCGAGTATCGGCATAATCCAACGGGCCATTCTCAGCCAGTGAAAACGAACGGGCCAACCGGATATCCGGCAAGAGCAACCGGAAGCCGTCCCTCGGGGAGAGGAATGGAAAAAACACTTTGGAGGTGACCGCGAGTGAGCGTACATGCAAGCCGTCGTACTCGCTGGTGGCTACGCCACGCGGCTGTGGCCCGTGACCCGCAACCGCCCGAAAATGCTCCTCCCGATCGGTGACACGACCGTCATCGATCGTGTCCTTGCGGAACTAGAATCCGACGACCGAATCGAGGACGTCTACGTTTCGACTAACGAGCGGTTCGCCGACGACTTCCTCGATCACATCGCCGAAACGGATTTCCAGAAACCGACGCTCTCGGTCGAGGAGACCGTCGAAGAGGACGAGAAGTTCGGCGTCATCGGGGCACTTGCCCAACTCGTCGACCGCGAGGGATTGCACGGCGAAGATCTGCTTGTCGTCGCCGGTGACAATCTCATCAGCTTCGACCTGAGCGAGTTCATCGATACCTTCGAACGCAACGACGCGCCGACGCTGGCCGCTTACGATGTCGGATCACGCGAGCGGGCGAAGTCCTACGGACTCATCAACGTCGAGGGCAGCCAGGTCGTCGATTTCCAGGAGAAACCCGACGATCCGGACAGTACGCTGGTCTCGATCGCGTGCTACGGCTTCCCCGCCGAAGACGTCCGCTTCGAGGAGTACCTCGACGGTGGCAACAACCCGGACGAGCCGGGCTGGTTCATCGAGTGGCTCGTCGACCGTGGCGATGTCCACGCCTTCACGTTCGACGGTGCGTGGTTCGACATCGGCACGCCGGAGAGCTATCTCGACGCGATCCAGTGGGCCCTGGAGGGGGACAGCGTGATCGCCAGCTCGGCGACCGTCGAGAACGCAGAAATCGGGGGCAACGTACACGTCCTCCCTGGTGGCAAGATCGTCGATTCGACCGTCGAGGACTCGATCGTCTTCGCCGACGCGACGATCCGGGACTGTGAGATCCGGGATTCGATCATCGACGAGGAGACGCACGTCGAACACCTCGATCTCGCCGGCGCGCTCATCGGGGCCCACACCGAGATCACCAACGGAATGTAGGGCGGCCGGACGATCGGTTCCGGAGCGAACGTTGATGGGGGACGTTCCCCAACGCTTGAGTGATGAACACCGACTTGATTCGCGATCTCGCCCCACACTACGCCGTGATGGTCACTCTGGCGTACCTGACGCTGACTATCGCGAACAGGATCGTCGGCCCACTCGAGTTCTGGGTCGAACTCGCGGGCATCATCGTCATCTTCTTCGGCTATCGCGTCGCCATCGTTCGGACCGGATACGGCCCCGATATCTGGGAGTGAGCGTCCCCGCGTCGGGCCGACGTCTGTTTCCCTTCGTTACCCCAGCCGCGCGTTCTCGATCCGGATCGAGCCCCTGGTGCCGTCCCACTCAGTCGTGTATTCGAGTTCGATCGGGCGATCCATGTGCGGGCCGTCCGTGACCAGCGTCTCGAACTCGCCGCCCTCGCCCAGGACGTGAACCCCGTATTCATCGTTGAGTTCGCGAAGTTCAGCGAGCGCGTCCGCATCGAATTGCCGGCCGAGCCAGGATTCGTCGAGACCGGCCGCCGACACGCTGACGATCCGGATTTCGAATCCGGCTTCGAGCATCGCTTCCGCGAGATCAACCGGATCGCGCTGCCAAAGCGGGGCGTACAGCTCCGCGTCGAGCCGATCGGCCAGCCGCTCGATGCGACTGGTCTGGAACTCACTCTCGACAGCCCCGGCGACGATACCAGCGACGCCGCTGTCGAGTTCGGTGTCGAGTTCGTCCAGGGCGGCCGCCAGTGGTTCGAGTTCGCGGTCGCCCTGCGCGCCGGCGTCCGTCACATCCCCCGCCCCGAAATCAGCGGGTTCGACTTCCAGAAGCGGAATGTCGACGCTCTCGGCAGCCAGGCGAGCCAGTTCCGTCGCCGGGACGTGATACATGTACGAATCGCCGGCCGGGTGAACGGTGAGGAGTCGCTCGACGGGACGGCCGTCTTCGAGCGCCCGATACAGTGCCCACGAGGAGTCCTTGCCGCCGGAGAAGAGACTTACCCACGCGCCATCGGCGGTCTCGGTCATACGCCGGCTAGTCGAACGGGGTGGTTGAGTGTTGCGGTCGGGAAGCCGTCTCGGGGACGCTTCTACCGGGCGACGGTGACGGTGACGGCCCCACACGAACACTCGTAGACGTGGCGGGTCCCGCCCGGCGACTCGTAGACGATCTGTCGATCGTCACGGTGGAGCCGCTGATCACACCCGTCGGCCTCACAGGTCGGCGTGAGCGATTCAAGCATATGTATCACTGTGTCCCCAGGGGACATGAAGGCGCGCCAACCCCGGAGTGAAACTGAAAGTGACGGACGACGGCACGGAAACTCGACAACCGGTCGGGACGAGTCGGCGTACGTAAAGGATATGCCGACGGCGGCCCCCGCCACACGTATGGTGAACGAGTGGCGGGCTGCGACAGTCGAGCCGGGCGGCGACCAGCCCGCTCCGGCGACCTGGGAGCCGGTCGAGGTGCCGGGGCGGCCGGCGGATTTCGCCGGTAGCGACGCCGTGGCGTATCGATCGACGTTCGAAGACCCGAGAGACGGTGACGAGCACGCGATGGTCGTCTTCGAGGGCGTCTACGCACACGCTCGCGTCTGGCTGAACGATACCTTCCTGGGCGAGCACGACACCTACTTCGAGCCGCTGCGACTCCGGCTCGACGGGGCGCTTGCGCCCGAAAACGAACTCGTCGTCGAATGTCGACGGCCTGACGATCGCTTCGGCGGGAGCTACGAGACCGACGACGTCCCGGACGAACGTGCCGTCCCCGGTATCTGGTGGAATGCCGACATCGCGACCTACACCGACTCTCACATCCTCGATCTCTCGGCTCGGCCACGAGTCGACGACGACGGCGCGCGCTTCGAAGTGCGGACGACTATCCTGGCCGAGACGGATCTCGAGGATCGCGTCACCTTCTCCGTCAAACCCGAAGGATCACGACGGGGCCGGGGAATGATGGACCGCACGTCGGTAACGGCGGCGGCCGGGGAGCGAACGACCGTCGAGTACACCATCGACGTTCGGGATCCGGCACTCTGGTGGCCCCACGATCTCGGCGAACAGAATCGGTACGTCCTCCGGGCGAAACTCGGCGACGACGAACGAACGCTAACGACGGGGCTGTGCTCGATCAGGTACGATGACACCGACGGCCTCCGCGTCAACGACACGCCGATCACGGCCCGGGGCGTCGGCTTGCTCGCGGCGGAACCGGCGGATATCGAGCAGGCGGTCGAGCTCAACGCCAACCTGGTCCGGGCTCACGCACACGTCCCGTCGCCGGCAGTATACGAGGCGGCCGACGAGGCCGGCGTGCTCGTCTGGCAGGATCTCCCGCTGACCGGGCCGGGGCCGTTCGACATCGAGCGCGGCCGAACACTGGTCGATCGGATCGTCTCCGCGTACGATCACCACCCCGGGCTGGCAGCGATCAGCGTCCACGACGACCCGATCTCACTGAGTGACGGTGCGCTCGGGTCGGGTCTTCTCGATCGACTCCGCCTGCGATGGCGACGGTTTCGAGCGGACTACGACCACGAACCCGCCGAAACTGTCGCGGAGGCGGTACCCGACGAGATTGTTGCGCTTCCCGTCGTCGGACCGCCGGGGATCGAACCGGACGCGACAGCGCTGTATCCCGGGTGGAAGTACGGGGACGCGGCCGACGTCGACCAACTACTGGATCGGCATCCCGCGCTCGAGGCGATCGTCGGCGAGTACGGTGCCGGTTCCATCGGTGTCCCGGAGCCCGAGAACATGGCCGGGTTCGACCAGGAGATCCACGACACACACGTTTCCGGCGGCATCGAACCGTCACAGGCCTATCAGCGGTCCGTTATCAAAACAATCACTGAACGACTCCGATTGCGAGCGTCGGATGTGATCGTAGCTGCCTCGCTTCGCGATCTCTCGGACGCTGGGATGGGTGTCTTGACCCGCAACGGCAAACCCAAACAAGCACATGACGCACTCACCGACGCCTTCGAGCCGGTCCAGGCCGTGCTCGCGGAGCCTTCCCCTGGCGCTGAATCCGACGTTGTCGTCCTCAATGACACCCCGAGCGAGGTCGTCGGCCATCTCTCGTGGGACATCGACGGCGATACCGACGAAACGGCGGTCTCGGTCGGTGCCGACAGTCGCAAAACAGTCGCGTCACTCTCGATACCCACGGACGCCGAATTCGTCACCCTCTCGCTCACGGGCCGATCGGCCACGAACACCTACCGCTTATAAACGTCCGTGTGAGTGGTTAACATCCCCGGAGAGGAGGCCTGAGGCGTGTGATACGCCAAACCACTGGCCGCATTCACCGGAATACTTAAATGAGTGTCTCCTGTAATACGAGATACCTGAACGCCCCGAGCGTTCGGCAGTATCGTGCGACGCCCAAAATGACAGGGAATCTAGTTATAAGGCGAAAGCAAGTCGGTAGCGACTGTACTGTCGAACGCCGGAGCGGGAATGGCACAGAGGAGTAATCATGACAGACTCGATTGATGAATCAAAGAACGTATCGGTAACTGACGAAGACCTCGAAACCAAATCGAAAGGCGAACTTATCAAGCTCGCCGGGCAGCTCCGGGATCGACGGAACGATCTCAATCAGATGGCGTCCGAGCGCGCCTCGGATCGGGACGACCTCAACGCGAAAACTCGCGAGAAGGTCGACGAGGCCCAGGAGCACCGCGAGAAGCGCGACGAGCTCAACGAGCAAGTCCAGGAACACAAGGAAAAGCGCAACGAGCTCAACGCGAAGGCCAACGAGCTGTTCGAGGAGGTCGAGGACAAAAAGGAGGAGATGGAGCTCGACGAGGGCAAAAGCGTCGACCAGCTCGAAGACGAGATCGAGGATCTCGAGTTCAAACAGCAGACTGAAGTACTTTCCTCCGAGGACGAGCAGGAACTCATCGAGAAGATCGAGGCCAAACGCGAGAAGCTCGCCGAGCGCAAGGAAAAGTTAGAGCAGACCGACGACATCGATGAGATCAAGGCCGAGGCCCAGGAGATCCGCTCCGAAGCGAGTAAACACCACCAGAAGGTGACCGAGCTCGCCGACGAGGCCCAGGAACATCACAACGAGATGATCGAGGCCTATCGCGAGGCCGACGAGATCCGCGACGAGGCCGACGAGATGCACGAGAAGTTCGTCGAGGCCCAGGAGGCAGCCGATCAGCACCACGAGGACTTCGTGCGCGTCCAGAAACGGCTTCGCGAACTCGACAAGGAAGAGGAAGAAGAAGAGCGTTCGCGCCGCGAGGAAGAGCAGGAAGCCGCCCGCGAGGAGGCCGAGGAGATCTACCAGGAGTTCAAGGACGGCGAAACCCTCGATACCGAGGACCTGATGAAACTCCAGAAGACGGGACTGCTGTAAGTTTTTTCGCCACTCATTCTCGTTTGGCGGGTTGCTTGGGATTTTTATGGATCGGTAGCGTCCGATAAACTGTGAGCACGCTGGTGGTGTGCCTGGACCGCGGGGGTGACCTGGCGAGCGTCGCGGACCCGCCGATCGTCGGGACCGAGGCAGTCGAATCGCTCGTCACCGAGTTCGGCGTCGACGACCCGGAGGACAGTCGGGTCAACTGTCTGCTCGAAGGGCTGCGCGTCGCCCGCGATCTCGAAGCCGACGACGAAGCGGTAACTGTGGCCGTGATCTCCGGGAACGGCGAGACGGTCGGCGTGAGCCGGTCGGTCGCCAGACAGACCGAGCAACTGCTCTCCGCTCACGAACCGGACTCGGCGATCGTCGTCACCGACAGCACGGAAGACGAGCGCCTCGTCCCGATCATCGAGAGCCGGGTCCCCGTCGACGCCGTCGACCGCGTGGTGGTCCGGCAGGCCCGGGACATCGAGTCGACGTACTACCTACTCAAGCAGTTCCTGGCCGACGAGGAACTTCGCGAGACCGTTTTAGTGCCGATCGGGGCCGCGCTGCTCGCGATGCCGATCCTCCTGCTGGTGGTCAACAGCGTGACGATGGCGCTTGGAGCGATCGCGGCAGCTGTTGGCCTCCTGTTGCTGTACAAGGGGCTTGGGATCGACGAGTACGTCGAGACGCTGCCCGGCCAGATACACAACGCACTCTATTCCGGACAGGTGTCACTCGTGACGTATGTCGTCGCCGTGGGCCTCGCGTTGATCGGGTTTTTCGTCGGCGCGCTTGGCGTCTCGGCGACGGCCTCCGATAGCATCCTCATCCTGGCGATGCGGTTCGGATTCGATAGCGTCACCTGGCTGACCGCGGCTGCCCTGGCAGCGAGTACCGGCCGACTGCTCGATGAGTTGCTCCGTCGGGAAGGCGTCCGCAACGCCTACCTCAACCTGCCGTTTGGCGTGGTCGCTGTCGGCCTGGTCGTCCGTGGCGTCACCGGGTACTTCCTCGAACGGGCCGCAGTGTTCGCGGCGGTGACGGTCTCGTCGATCGATCTCGGCGTCGTCACCGTCGAAGGATTTACGCTTGCACCGGGGACCAGACTCGCAATATTCCTCATCGCGGGGATCGTCGTCAGCCTCGTCGGCGTCCGGTTTGCCGCCTACTTCAGCGAGACGAACATCGAAGAGGAACTCGTCGATGAACGGGCGACTGAATAGGTGGATTCTCGCGAAGCCACGCCATTTTCGGAGACGATCAGCTGGATCAGACGGCTGAAGTGCGCCGAACCGAACCGACGTGTATGGACGAAGTGATTCACGCCGATGGCCACGAGAACGTCACCGCCAGCCACGAGAGCACGCTCGAACTCACGAGCGACGACTTCCTTACCCCGGCCGGGGATTGCATCGTCGGGATCGAGGCCGATCGCGTTCCCGCGGATTTCGATCCGGCGTTCGTCGAGGCGTGTCAGGACGCTACCGCCGAAATCACGGCCACACTCTCGACGGGCGACCACGAGGCCCGAATCACCGGTCGAGGGCACCCGGAACTCTCCTTCGAGAACGACCGCTCGCTAGTGATCCGGACCAGCGAGTACGTCGACGACCGAACGGTCATGATCGACGCCGACGCCGCTGCGGCGGATCTGGATCGCGAACTCGTCGACGCGCTGGCCGCCGGGGCGTCGGTGACGATGCGCCTCACCGTCGAGTAACGTCCCAAAATTGATGCGGTCGTTTTTGACGCTGCGCGAACCAAGACGAACCATGAGCGAGGACGCCGAACCGGTCGAGAACATCAGCGGTGGCCCCGGCAGCGGCGGCTCGATGGATACCTTCGAGCCGAGCGAAAATGAGACGCGGGCTGCCAAGGTGGTCGACCGCCTGGGCGAACTGTACTGGCAGAAGACCTACGGCGGCCAGGACGCCTTCGAGTGTCTCGTCCGGACGATCCTCAGCCAGAACACGAGCGACGTGGCGAGCCAGCCGGCCCACGACGCGTTGATGGACCGATACGGATCCGAGGAGGACGAAGTCGATCTCGTCGACGCCCTCGCCGACGCCGAACAGGCCGAACTCGCAGAGACGATCTCCGGGGCCGGCCTCCACAACCAGAAGTCCGCCCGGATCATCGAGATCGCCGAGCGCGTCCGCGAGGAGTACGGCGGCGAGGACGACTTCGACGCGTTCGTCCGCGAGGAGCCCGCCGAGGCAGTTCGGGAAACGCTGCTCGCGATGAACGGCGTCGGCCCCAAGACCGCCGACTGTGTCCTCCTCTTTGCTGGTGGACGCGACGGCGTCTTTCCGGTCGACACGCACGTCTACCGGATCTACCGCCGCCTCGGTATCGCCCCGCCGGACGCCGACCACGAGGCAGTCCGCGAGGTGCTCGAAGAGAAAGTGCCCAAGGGGAAATGTGGCTTCGGTCACACCGCGAGCATCCAGTTCGGCCGGGAGTACTGCAGCGCCCGGGAGCCGGCGTGTCTCGACGGTCCCGAGGCATGCCCGCTGTACGATCTGTGTGATCGCGTCGGTATCGAGCCGGCGAGCGGCGATGTCGTCGATCCGGTCGAGACAGTCGAACGTTGAGAGCGCGTGGAAAGAAATCGGCCGCGATTCAGTTCTCGATCGCGGCGTCGATCCGCTCGAACTGTTCGTCGGTGAGCTCGACCTCGATCGCGCCGAGGTTCTCCTCGAGCTGGTCGGTCGTCCGCGCGCCGATGATCGGGACGACGGTGAGGTCCTCGTGAGCCAGCAACCAGGCCAGCGAGACCTGGGCGGGGGAGGCGTCGATTTCCTCGGCGACCGCACGGATTTCGTCGAGGACGTCCCAGGCCTCCTCTCGGAGGTACCAGTCCGCGAAGTGCTCGTCGATGTCGCCACGCGAGCCGTCGGGAGCCTCGACCTCGTCCTCGCCGACGCGCTCGTACTTGCCGGTGAGGAAGCCGCCGTGCAGCGGCGAATACGGACAGACAGCGATGTTCTGGTCTGCACAGACGTCCAGATATTCGGCGACGGGCTCGCGGTGGACCGCCGAGTACTGTGGCTGGGTGACGGTGAAGGCCTCGTAGTTGTTGACGTCGGCCTGCCAGAGCCCCTTGGTGAGTTTCCAGGCGTCGGCCGTCGAGAGGCCGACGTAGTGGACCTTGCCCTCGCTGATCAGGTCGTCGATGGTCCGCAGGGTCTTCTCGATCGGCGTCTCGTCGTCGAAGCGGTGAAGATAGAGGATGTCGAGGTAGTCCGTATCGAGTTTCTCGAGGGAGCCTTCGACCTCCGCGCGGACGTTCTTCGCCGAGAGGTTCTCCTGGAAGCGCGAGACATCCGACCAGAAGCACTTCGAGGCGACGACGTAGTCCTCGCGATCGCGGTCGGCAAGCCACTCGCCGATCCAGCGCTCGCTGTCGCCCCCGCCGTAGCCGTTGGCCGTGTCGATGAAGTTCCCGCCCGCCTCGGCGTAGGCGTCGAGCAGTTCGTGTGCGTCCTCGCGGTCCGTCTCGACGACGCCCGTCTCCTCGTGTTCCAGCCCGAAGCGCCACGTCCCGAGCGCGATCGGCGATACTTCGAGTCCAGTCTCTCCAAGTCTGACGTATTCCATATACAAGGGATCGAGCCGCGTACGCATAAGTTCGATGTGATAATTCGTACCAACTGCCGGCTTTGCGGACAGTGGTGGCCTGCCGGGTGTGCCAGGCGGCATGGTCCAATCGAAGGAGTGTGCGCGTTACTCGGACGAGCGAGTCATCAGGACCAGCATCGACGCCGTGATCAGGACGAACGCCAAAAGCGAGAGGTTGGGGATCGTCAGTCCAGCCACTCGGAACAACACGGACCCACAGCCACCGATGGTACACTGGTTCCCGGTCGAGGAGGTCAATTGCAAAAGCGAATGGTACGCGGCTATGCCGCCGCCGAACACCGACAGCGGGAGGACGGTTCGAAAGATCGTCTCCCGGTTCTCGACGAAGGCCACGCCGAGAACAACCACTAGCGGGTACATCAGGATACGCTGATACCAGCACAGCGTACACGGGATCAATCCGAGACCCAGACTGAGATAGAGGCTCCCGACGGTCGCGACGACCGCGACGAGCGTGGCGAACCCGAGCAGGGTACGGGAGCGACCAGCGAGGTGACGCGTCACGGCCACAGTGACACGGCAGTGCGGAATAAGCCTTGATGTCGGCGACGCCAACCCGCCGCAGGATCACTTCGTGACAGGAGTCACGCGATAGCACTCGCCCGGCGTCGTCTCGAAAGTGACGGTGCCATCGTCGCGTTCTGCATCGACCGGCGTGCCATCCGCCGCAACGACGCGAACCGACGGGGTCGCCCGCACCCGACAGCGCTCGCCGGAGCCCGACCTGATTGTCGCCCGATCCAGTCGCCCAGCCGACCACGTGAGATCCACCTCGAAATCACCGCGAGCCCGGAGCCCCGAGACCGTTCCCTCGGCCCAGGCGTCGGGCAGTGCGGGCAGGAGGCGGATCTCGCCGGCGTGGCTCCCCAGTAACATCTCGGTGATGCCGGCCGTCGCGCCGAAGTTCCCGTCGATCTGGAACGGCGGATGGAGATCGAAGAGGTTCGGGGCCGTCGAGTCGGTGAGTAGAGTTCTGACCCAGCTGTGAGCGCGTTCACCGTCCTCCAGTCTGGCGAACTGGTTGACCAGCCACGCGGCGCTCCAGCCGGTGTGGCCGCCACCGTGTTCGAGACGGCGGTCGAGCGTGGTTTCGACAGCGTCCGCGAGTGCGGGGGTCTCTCGGGGCGTGATCTGGTCGCTCGGATGTGCGCCGTACAGGTGCGAAATGTGGCGATGCCCCGGGTCGGCCTCGTCATAGTCCTTGATCCACTCCTGTAACTGGCCGTGTGCACCGACCTGCATCGGCGGGAGCCGATCGAGGGCGGCCCGCAGATCGTCGTGGAAGGCGTCTTCGACCTTGAGAATCTCCGCGGCGGCGATAGTGTGCTCGAAGAGGTCCCGAGTCAACTGCACGTCCATCGTCGGCGCGTAGGTGACCGTCGCTTCCTGACCGTCATCAGTCACGTAGGCGTTCTCCGGCGAGTTCGAAGGGGCGGTCACCAGCCACTTCGCTTTCTCCTCTTCTTCCGCAGGGTGCTCGACGAGAAAATCGGCCACGAACGTTGCCGCCTCCCGCAAGATCGGGTACGCCATCTCGCGGAGGAATTCCTCATCTCGAGTGAAGGCGTAGTGGTCGAACACCAGCCGTGAGAGCCACGCCGCGCCCATCGGCCAGAGCCCCCAGTGAGCGCCGTCGACGGGCGCGGCGTTCCGCCAGAGATCCGAGTTGTGGTGGACGGTGAAGCCCGCACAGTCGTAGTGAGCCTCGGCGACGCCTCGGCCAGGCCCCCGGAGGTCATCGACGAAGTCGTATAGCGGGGTCGCACACTCCGCGAGGTTCGTCTGCAGGGCCGGCCAGTAGTTCATTTCGAGGTTGATATTTAGCGTGTAACCGCTGTTCCACGGGGGCTCGAACTCCTCGTTCCAGACCCCCTGGAGGTTGGCGGGTTCGGTCCCGGGCCGGGAACTCGCGATTAGGAGATAGCGGCCGAACTGGGCGTACAGCGCCGTAAGGTGAGGATCTGACTCGCCCGCAGCCACGCGATCGAGGCGCTCGTCGGTCGGCCGGTCGAGGGGCTCGCCCAGATCCAGTTCCACGCGATCGAAGAGCTCCCGGTGGTCGGCGACGTGAGTCGCTCGCAAGTCGTCGGAATGCTGGTCCGCTACCGCATCCAGCACCGCCTCGCATGCTTCGCCCGGATTCTCCGTTTCGTGGCCGGTGAACCCGGTCAGCGCGATCGTTGCTGCGTCGGCATCTTCGACCGCGAGCCCGACGCCCGACCCCGCCGGCGCGTCCGCGCCGGTCACTCGCTGTACGTCCCCGCCGTCGGCGGTCACGCTGGCGCGAGCCTCGAAGGATATCCCCTCGCCGCCAGCGCCGCGGTCGTCCTCCGGTTCGTCGACGACTCGTCCCCGGAGTTGAAGCGTCCCGTCGCGAACACTGTCGTCGGCGTCCTGCTCTCGGTCGAGTCCGACCGTCGCAGTGACGGCCCCGGGTTCCTCCGCCGTCAGCCGAATCACGATCGCATCGTCCGGGGCCGAGGCGAAGTACTCCCGGACATGAGTTGTCCCCTCGTGGTCGTAGCGGACGCGCGCCACGCCGGCCGAGAGGTCGAGTTCACGCCGGTAGTCGGTGACGGCGTCGTGGCCAACGTCGATGGAGAGGTCACCGAACGTCTGGTAGGGACGCAGGCGGATGGGGTCGCCCATCAGTTTCTCGTCGGCGAGGGCCTGTGCGCGCTCGACCTCGCCGTCGAAGATGAGTCGGCGGACTTCCTCGACATGTTCTCGAGCGTCGGGATTGGTTCTATCCTCGTGGCCACCCGCCCAGAGCGTGTCGGCGTTGAACTGCACCCGCTCACACCCGGGGCGGCCGAAGACCATCGCGCCGAGGCGGCCGTTCCCGATCGGTAATGCTTCGAGCCACGCCGACGCCGGTTCGTCGTACCACGTGGTGGTCCGCGGATCGAAGTCGAGAGTCATGGTTCGCCAAGCGTGAGAAATCACTTAAAACCGCATGGAGCGACGACGGTAGTGTTCACATAAGCACCGACTGCTGGAGTGCAGACACCGAAAGCCCTCGTGCAGTTCCGGTCCCGCGGCTCGTTGCGGCCCTCACGGCGTTGCGGTCCTTACGTCGCCGGGGTTCCCGGAACTGCACTCGCCCTTTCATCCGCCAGGAGTCTGATTGTGAGACCGTCTACGTGCCTGGTGGATGAAAGGGCGAGCGGGGCTCGAACCCTCCTGGACGATGCAAGCACCGACGGAGCGCAGCGAGTGCGTGGCCGAGCGGAGCGAGGCCACGTTCGCTCGAACGGCGAAAGGAGTGAGCCGTGAGAGTCCCGGAGCGGTCGAGCCCCGCGAGGGCTTTCGGTGCATTGTCTCCAGTTTAGATCTCTTATCTGAACACCGCCACCACACCAACAGGACTAATATTTGCCTTCGAGACTGCAAAGACATGCAGTACGACAACCCAATCATCCCGGGCTTTCACCCCGACCCGACGATCTGCCGGGTCGAAGATACCTTTTACCTCGCGACCAGTTCCTTCGAGTACTTCCCCGGCGTCCCGTTGTACCGCAGCCAGAACCTGACCGACTGGGAACCGATCGGGCACGCACTCACCCGCGACGACCAACTGCCCCTGGAGGGTGCCCGCTCCTCGATGGGGATCTTTGCGCCGACGCTGCGCCACCACGACGGCACCTTCTACATGGTGACCACGAACGTCACCAACGGCGGTCACTTCTTCGTCACCGCCGACGATCCGGCCGGCGAGTGGTCAGACCCGACGTGGGTCGACGCGCCGGGCATCGACCCGGACCTCTTCTTCGACGACGGCACCTGCTACTTCACCTACCACGCCGACGACCCCGACGCACCCATCAAGCAGGCCGAACTCGACCTGGAGACGGGCGAACTCGGCGAGCCCTACCCCGTCTGGGAGGGGTTCCGCGATCCCTACGCCGAGGCCCCGCACGTCATCGAACGCGACGGCACCTACTACCTGCTCGTCGCCGAGGGTGGCACCCACGCGGGTCACATGGTCGTCGCGGCGCGCGCCGACGACCCGGCCGGTCCCTACGAGGGCTGTCCCGACAACCCGGTTCTCACGCACTGGGGACGCCCGCGTGACGAAATCCGCGCGACTGGCCACGCCGACCTCACCGTCGACGGAAACGGGCAGTGGTGGCTCGTCTTTCTGGGCATCCGCCAGCACAGCATGTGGCCGCGCTTTCACCACCTCGGCCGCGAGACCTTCCTCGCGCCCGTCTCCTGGGAGGACGGCTGGCCGGTCGTCAACGGCGGCGAGCCGGTCACGACCGAGATGGATGCCCCGCTCCCAGGCGAGCCCCGAGACGATGTGACGTCGGTCGATCGCACCGACACGACGTTCGCTGACGGCCTCGGCGTGGAGTGGGAGTTCCGCCGCAATCCCGACCGCGAGCGCTACGAGACGGGGCCGGACGGACTCACCCTCCACGGCGGCCCGGAGACCCTGGACGAACCCGGGGCCACGTTCGTCGGTCGCCGACAGACCGCCTTCGACTGTTCCGCCGAAGCGACGCTCGCCTTCGATCCCGACGAGGACGAGGAGGCCGGCCTCGCCCTCGTGATGAACGAGGACCACCACTACCAGGTCGGGGTGACCCAGCAGGACGGCCGCCGGGAAGCCGTCGTGCGCCTCCGGATCGGTGACGCGACAGAAGTGGTCGGCCGCGCGCCAGTCGGATCGACGACCGACCTCGCCGTCGAGGCTGACACGCAGACGTATCGCTTCCTCGTGGACGGTGAAGAGGTGGCGACCGCATCGACGCGCTATCTCGCGACGGAGGTCGCGGACGGCTTCACCGGCGTCATGATCGGGCCGTACGCGACCGGCCGCGGGCGGACCTGCGAGTCGAATGCAGTGGTCGAGCGGTTCGTCTACGAATCCTGAGCGCCGGGAAACCGACCGTTTCGGTCGGTGCCGAACGCCGTCCGCCGACGTGATGGGTACTACTTTTTGCGTGGGTGAAAAGCGTATGCAGCATGGACCTCCCCGCGGAGTGGACGCACGGAACCGTCTCGGCGAACGGGATCGACCTCCAGTACTATCTTGATTCAGCGAGAGAATCCCGCCCTTCCCGTGAGTGACGAGCGTTCCGACGCTTAGTCGGAACCGAGGAGCGAACAGGGCGGGCGTGAATCGCGTAAGCTCCGGTAAGAAACCGCCACGTCACTGCTGGTCTTGCGTCTCCAACGCTTCCAGACCAGCTTCTAACACTTTTGCATAGGCTTCCGAGAGGTTCAAGTCGTTCGCTTCTGTGTAGTCTTTGATTCGTCCGTGGATTGCCCAGTCAATGTCGATGTTTGGCCTCATCGGTGGACTTATTAGATATTGGGACTAATTATACTTTGGATGAAGCGCACCAACACGTTCGCCGTGCGACCGCTCACCGACGATGGTGAGCAGGTGCTACGCGACCTGTTGGACGCTTCCGCCGCTCTCTGGAACGAGATTAACTACCAGCGCCTCATGCGCTACAACGGCGAGGACGGCTTCGAGGGCGACGTATGGGACGCCGATACCGGCGCTCTCGAAGGTAAATACAAAGGCGTTCTCGGCGCGTCCACCGCCCAGACTGTCCGGCGAGCAAACACCGAAGCGTGGCGCGGGTTCTTCGAGAACAAGAAAGCGTACCACGACGAGTCGAACACGTCGGTCACGGAACACCCGGAACCGCCGGGCTTCCGGGGTAACGAGGACGACGGACGTGTTCTCAAAGGTATCGTCCGAAAGGACGCATACACCGTCGAATGGGGCGACCGCTCGCGGCTTGAGATGGTCGTCGGAAAACAACTCCGTGATAGGCACAACAGCCCGAAAAGTCGTCTCCGGCTCGAAATCGTTGGCGACCCGAACTGGCCTGACTACGAAGACCAAGGCCGACTAGAACTGTGGTACGACGAGACAGACAGCACCTTCCGAGCTTCGCAGCCCGTGACTGTTTCTGACGATGCACGGGCGACTCCACTGGCCGACGAGACGGCCGCTCTGGATATTGGTGCAAACAATCTCGTCGCTTGTACCACCACGACCGGCGAGCAATATCTGTACGAAGGCCGGGAGTTGTTCCAGCGATTCCGTGAGACGACGCGAGAAATCGCCCGGTTGCAGTCGAAACTCGAAGAAGGCAGGTACAGTAGCAAGCGTATCCGGCGGTTGTACCGGAAACGGACTCGTCGCCGCGACCACGCCCAAGAAGCACTGTGTCGTGACCTACTGGAACGGCTGTACGCCGAGGGCGTGGACACAGTGTATATCGGTGGCTTGACCGACGTGCTGGAGACGCACTGGTCGGTCAGGGTGAACGCCAAGACACACAACTTCTGGGCGTTCAAGCAATTCACCGAACGACTGGCGTGTACCGCTGAAGAATACGGCATCTCGGTCGAAGTGCGGTCAGAGGCGTGGACCAGCCAAGAGTGCCCGCAGTGCGGCGGTACAGACCGAACGACACGGCATCAGGATACACTCACCTGTCCGTGTGGGTTCGAGGGGCACGCCGACCTCACGGCGTCAGAAACGTTCCTGAAGCGGCACACAGAACAAGCAGTCAGGCCGATGGCACGGCCCGTGCGGTTCGAGTGGGACGACCACGAATGGTCGGAGTCACCACACTCTCACGAAAGTCCCAAAGAACAGCGCACAGACCCAAGTACTGTCCACCACAACGGGAATGTTGCGTCCGGGGAATCGGCATAGCCGAGACTCCCACGGAGGAAACCGCGCTGTTTACGGCGCGGAGGATGTCATTGCGGTCCGACAGAGATATCGAGGTACGGGCGGCCGACCTCGACGCGGCCGAAAGCCTCCAGTCCGGTCGATTGCTCCACATCCCGGAGGCAGGCCACTACGTGATCCGTGACAGGTTCGACGCCGCACTCACGGAGATCCGGACGTTCCTCCGACAGGTCGATCCGTAGCGGCCTCGTGGCGTCGAATATCGAATCGACCGGGAGAACACGGACAAACGGCGATCAGACGAACCGGAAGGTTTCGAGGTTCTTCGGCGCGAACGTCCGCATGTTGTACTCGTGATAGAGCGCCGATGAGAGGTCCTGGACCGAGGATTCGTCGCCGTGGACACAGAGCACTTTCTCCGGACGGGGGTTCATCGTCTTCACGAAGTTCTCTAAGCCCTGGCGGTCGGCGTGGCCCGAGAACCCGTCGACGGTCTCGACGTTCATCTCCAGGGAGAGCGTGTTGCCCCGACCGCGACCGTTACCGTTGCCAAGCGGGATCTCGTCCCAGCCGTTCTGGATCCGCCGCCCGAGGGTCCCCTGGGCCTGGTAGCCGACGAAGGTGAGCGTCGAGTCCGGATCGGGACCGAAGTGTTCGAGCCAGGACATGATCGGGCCGCCGGTGACCATCCCCGACGTCGAGAGGACGATCGCCGGTTCGCCGTCGGTGACCTCCTGGCGTTCCTCCTCGCCGCCGTCGATGTGGTTGAACTGGTCGGCGAGGAAGGGGTTCTCGTCCTCGTGGAAGATCCGATCCCGCAGGTCGTCCCGGAGATACTCGGGATAGGTCGTGTGGATGGCCGTCGCCTCCCACATCATCCCGTCGAGATGGACCGGCATCTCCGGGATATCACCCTCACGCATCGCCTCTTCGAGGACGAGCATGAGTTCCTGGGAGCGCCCCACCGCGAAGGCGGGGATCAGGACCGAGCCGTCGCGCTCGTAGGTCTCCCGGATGATCTCCTTGAGCCTCTGTTCGGAGTCCGCCTGGTCGGTCTGGTAGTCGTTGCGGCCACCGTAGGTCGACTCCAGAACGAGCGTCTCGACCCGGGGGAACTCGTTGACTGCGCCGTTGAACAGCCGCGTGTCGTCGTAGTGGATGTCCCCCGAGAAGGCGACGTTGTACAGGCCATCGCCGATGTGGAAGTGCGAGATCGCCGACCCAAGGATGTGGCCGGCGTTGTGCAACGTGAGCTTGATGTCCGGCGAGATGTCGGTCACGTCGCCGTACTCGATCGGGATGGTGTGTTTGATCGCCTCCCGGACCATCTCGGAGTCGTAGGGCGGGGCGCGGCCTTCCTTGGCTGCGACGTCGAGATAGTCGAGTGTGAGCAGCCCCATCAGGTCACGCGTCGGCTCTGTCGTGTAGATCGGGCCGTCGTAACCGTACTTGAACAGGAGCGGAATGAGCGCCGAGTGATCGAGGTGGGCGTGGGTGAGCACGACGGCGTCGATCGAACTCGCGCCGACGCCGAGAGCCTCGGGTACCTGCAGATAGGGATACTCGTCTTCCGCGCCCGGTTTGTCACCGGCGTCGATGAGAACCCGGGTTTCGGGCGTCGAAAGGATGAACGACGCGCGGCCGACTTCCCGACAGCAGCCAAGCGTCGTGATTCGAACCCACTCGTCGTCGGACATCTCCTCGCGGTGGATCTGGCGACCGACGCGTTCAAGGATGTCCCGGCGGTCGTCGCGTTCCTGCTTGAGGAAGTTCCGGACGTTGCTGACTGTCGATGACTCGATCGGCGGCGTTCGGACGACCTCCGGCGTCCACCCAACTTTCTGGGTGATCTCCCGGAGCGTCGAGCCGTGGCGGCCGATTACCATCCCCGGCTTCTCGGCCTCGATGACGACCTCGCCAGTATCTTCGTGGAAATCCAGATCCGTGACGCTGGCCTCATCAGGGATGACCGACAGGACCTCGTCACGCGCCTCCCTGGGCGGGGAGAGCACGTCCGTGTCCGGGCGGACGGTGATCCGCTTGCGGAGTTTCGACGCAAGCCGACGAACGAGGTCGCCGTTCTCCGCGAAGGACTTGGGATCGCGCGTGTAAATGACCAGTTCCGGCCCCTCGTAGGTGACATCCGTGATCGAAATGTCGTTGGGTACTTCGCTAACAATCGTCTCTTTCGTATCCTCGAGTTGCTGATCTACGTTACTCATAGCTGCAAGATGCCCCCGTCGTCTCCCGAAGGCGGTCCCCGCTGCTCGAAACAGACGGGCGGAAACCAAGCCGGTGGGAACGACGACGACTGATTAGTAATGTCATGGTACGACAGTGATTCATCCACATCGGTCCGGTCCCGTAGTACTGTCGAGTGGAAGCCGGAAAACCGATATCCGTACCTGGCTATTCCCCTCGGTTAATAAAAAGCTTCGGAAACGTTGAGGGGTTTCGCCCCACGAAACACAGCCATGGAACTGACGCCGGCCCGGGTTGAATCCGAACGGACGTGGGTGGACGATCGAGCAACGGTCGTGGTACCACTGATCAATCGCCTCCGGGAGAATCTGGGAGAGGTCTTCGAGACGGCCGTCGACCCAGTGACGCCCGAGCAGTACCACGAGGCCGTAACAGCAGTCTTTGCCGTTGGCGATCGAGCGGTCAACGTCGCCGCACTGGTGGGTCTTCTGCGCGATCTCGACGTCGAGGGCGACTATCCGGGGTTCGTCGTCGACGAACTACTCGGCCGTGAACTCGCTGCCACGATCGCCGGCGAGCAGCCGCGTGCAAGCCTCGCGGAAGCAACCTTCCACTACGCAGATATCCGGACCCACGGCAGTGACGAGGACAACGCTGGGCTCGACGACCTCGACGCCGCGCTTGCGGCCGGATTCCAGACTCGCCTGCCCGGGTGGGAGTGGACCGCCACGGAGAGCCCGTTCGGTATCGATCCCGAGTGAGGGACGGTCGGGACAGGGAACGGCGGCGATCGGACCCGACGCGCTCTTGAGGGTCGATACTGAACTGTTGGACATGCGCGTCGAGCAGCTCGGAAACGGCGAGCCGGAACTGGCGATCGTGGCGGCGATCCACGGCGACGAACCCGGTGGCGTCGAGGCGATCGAGCGTCTACTCACGGACGGAACGAACGTCGAGCGACCGGTGAAGTTGATCGTCGCCAACGAGAAGGCCCTCGAAGCCGGCGAACGGTATCTCGACGCCGACCTCAACCGGGCCTTCGATGAGAACGTGCCAGAGGACGCCCACGAACGGGAGCTCGCGCGGCAACTCGCCGATGCAGTCCAGGGGTGTACAGTGCTGTCGCTGCACTCGACGCAGTCCTCTGCCAGACCCTTCGCGATCAGTCCTGGGCTCGACGACGCGACGCGGGCGATCGTTCCCCAGCTGTCGGTCGCCGCGCTGGTTCGGACGGGGCTCGATGTCGAGGGGCGGCTGTTCGCGACCGACGCGACCATCATCGAGGTCGAGACAGGATACCAGCGATCGGTCGAAGCCGCCGAGAACGCCTACCGGATCGCCCTGGAGTTCCTGACAGCGACCGGCGCGCTGCCCGGATACACCGTTTCGACTGACCTCTCAGTCTACGACCTCGGGGAACCCGTCGAGAAGCCGCCCGCAGACGAATACGAGGTATTCGCCGAGAACTTCACCCACGTCGACGCCGGCGAGACCTACGCGGCCGCCGACGGCGAGGGGCTCACCGCCCAAGAGGGATTCTATCCCGTTCTGTTCTCGGCCTACGGCTACGAGAACATCTTCGGCTACACCGGATCGTTCGCGGGGACGCTCCAGACGACCGAGGACGGGACTGCGACACTGACCGCCGACTGATCGACGCCGGCACATGGCGGGTCGAACACGGCGGGTTTAAGCCCCGCCTCGTGGACACACGAGTATGAGCGGCGAGCAAGAGCTCGGGATCACCGAGAGCAAGGAACACGCGACCGGCGAGTGGTACGCCGAACTGGTCCAGAAGGCCGGCCTGGCCGACTACGCCCCGATGGGCGGGTTCATCGTGACCCGACCCCGCGGGTACGCCATCTGGGAGCGCCTGAAGAATCATCTCGATAGCTGGTTCAAGCAGACGGGCGTCCAGAACGCCTACTTCCCGATGTTCATCCCCGAGAGCTACCTCGAAAAGGAGAAGGACATCGTCGAAGGCTTTGACCCCGAGGTGGCGTGGGTCACGAAGGGTGGCTACGACGAACTCGAAGAGCAACTCGCGGTTCGGCCCACCAGCGAGAGCATCATCACGCCCTTCCTCGCCCAATGGACCCGCTCACACCGGGACCTCCCGATCCGCGTCAACCAGTGGTGTAGCGTCGTCCGGTGGGAGGCCACCGAGACCAAGCCGTTCTTCCGCACGAAAGAGTTCCTCTGGCAGGAAGGCCACACCGCCCACCACGACGAGGAAGACGCCGTCGAGGAGATGGAAACTCGCCTGGGGCAGTACAAACGCCTCTACGAGGACGTCCTGGCGATGCCGGTGCTTTCGGGGCGCAAGCCCGACCACGACAAGTTCCCGGGCGCGCACACGACGACGACCGTCGAGGCGCTCATGCCCGACGGCAAGTCAGTCCAGGGCGGGACCTCCCACTATCTCGGGACCTCCTTCGCGGAAGCCTACGACGTGACCTACGTCGACGAGGACGAGGAAGTGAAGACCGCCCACACGACCTCCTGGGGGCTGTCCTGGCGGGCCCTGGGCGCGCTGTTCATGACCCACAGCGACGACCAGGGGCTGGTCCTGCCGCCGACGCTCGCCGAGACGCAGGTCGCCATCGTCCCGATCTGGGACGAGGACAGCAAGGACGACGTCCTCGCATACGCCGAGGACGTCGAGGCCGATCTCAAGGAAGCGGGTGTCCGGGTCGAACTCGACGACCGCGATCACCGCAATCCCGGGTTCAAGTACAACGAACACGAGCTCAACGGCGTCCCGCTCCGGATCGAGATCGGCTCCTACGAGGTCGAAGACGACGAACTCACGCTCGTCCATCGCCCCGACGGCGAGGAAATCACGGTTGATCGGGATGGCGTCGCCGAGACCGTCGAGGACCACCTGGACACGATCTTCGCGAAACTGTACGCCAGCGCCGAGGAGACCCTGGAAGGGGAAATCCGCGAGGCCGAATCGCGCGAGGAGATCCTCGGCACCATCGGCCAGCACGGCGGCTACGTCAAGTGTGGCTGGTGTGGCGACGAGGACTGCGAGGAACCCATCAAGGACGCCATCGCCGCCGAGATCGTGATGGTGCCCAAAGATCGCGACGAGGAACCGATCCACGACGAGTGCGCCATCTGCGGGGAGGAAGCCGAGGAGACGGCCTACTTCGCCAAAACATACTAGACCATCTTTTTCATCGTCGGGTTTCCTCGCTCGCTTCGCTCGCTGTGGGAACCGCGTGGCGACTTCGTCGCCACGGCATTCGGTTGCGGGCCCATGGGCCCGCAACCCACTCCTCGAAAAACATGGTCCACGCGAACGCAGTGAGTGTGGGCTCGGGAGAGCTTGCTCTCCCGGCGGTGAAAAAAGCCGACGGCTCGACCGCCGGTCTCGCCGTCGGTGAACCGCGCTCACTCCGTTCCCGCGGATGCTAATCCACACGCGCTATTCATTCCACCCTGCAAAAACAGTGTTACCGCGACCAGCCGTCAATCCCAGAGGGCGACAGGGAGCCCCCGCCTGTTTCACTTCTCCGACCCGCTCAGTATAAGAGAAGAAAATACCCTTGCATCGGTAGAAATGACAAAATACTTCAGAAATACAGGGAAGAGTTCTCAACATGGAGCGAACTGCCCTCCAACGGACGATTCGACGCGGCATTGCTGTGTTGCTGATTCCGATTTCGCTGTATCCAATGATGTTTGTTGCACGAATGGATGACAACCGTGTTGCCTACAATCATCCAGCCCTCGGTCTTGGATATGATATTGCTCTATTGATTTTTATCGGAGCAACCCTGTATTTTCTCGGAAGTATCCTCATCCAAAGTCTCAGCTCAATACAGGACAGCGGTCAAGGAGAACCGATCTCTGATTAAATCAAAACCCCTTCTGAATTTAGTAGGCCAAATCATAAATTAGCACCGCACTGAAAAGATATCCACTTCTATCCGTCCTGAAAACAACACCCTGTGAACCGTTCTATGACATCCTGGTCACGCCCATCCAAATCGATGGTCACTCGACGACCTCGACATCGAACATGCTTCGCCAGCGATAGCGCCGCCCGCCCCAGACGAAGGTGTGACGAGCCAGTGCGTACGCGAACAGCGGGAGATTCACCACCGTCGCCGGTACCGCGAGCAGGAACGTCCACCGGCGGATGCCGAAAGCCGCGTAGACGAGGCCATAGGACAGTGTCACTCCGACGGTCGTGAGTACCGGATACAGGACGAGGAGCGCGGTGAGGGCAAGCAATGCGAGGGCGTTGAACACAGTGATACCCGGGCCGTGGAACCGGACGATTTTGATGAATCGGACGAACCGTTCGAGAGACTCATCGATCGTGCCGCCGGCCGAAACCTCATGAACCCGTCGTATCGAGGTCACGTCCAGATGCTCGTCCAGCGTTCCATCGTCGCTAATCGTCCGGGTCAGGTCCGCCCGGAAGGCGTCGACTTCGAGATCACCACGCTCGAAGATCACGCTCCCACCCCAGGGGATATCGGCCGCCCATGTCGTTAGTGTGCCGCCAAAGACGTTGGTGGGTTCGAGCAGGATCGCCAGTGGATCTTCCCCGCGGAAGAAGGGGACCTCCGAGACCGGGCCGTGGCGATCGTAATCGGCCGAGAGTTGGTCCAGCCAGTCCGGCGGATGGTCGAAGTCGTCGTCCGTCCAGACGAGCCGATCGTGGCGGGCTCGTTCCATGCCGACATCGATCGCGTTGGCCTTGCCCGAGCAGCCATCGGGGTCGCCTGCGGGGATCACCGACACTGACGGAGGGAGGCCTGTTTGCTTTGCAACTGGATCGCTCTCGTGATCGGGGAGAACCAGGAGTTCGTCGTCGCCGCGAAGTTGCTCGGCCACCTGCCGGCAGGCTGGCGTCCAGGTCGTCGTCGGCAGCAGGACCGAAACTGGCGGTCGCTCCACGGTCGACAAACGGCGGCCTCCTGTCAGAAGCTACTGGAAGCGTCACGCTCTGCCGGTTGATCACCCTCCGCCAGCATGGTCTCGATCGTCTCGACTAGCACGTCCGCCGCCCGCAGAACGTCCTGCCGGTCGACGTACTCCCGTGGTGAGTGAGCGACCGGCCCCTCGTCGTCAGCCAGCACGCCCGGACCGAAGACAACCGTCGGGGCGAGTTTGGCAAACTGGGCAGCCTCCGTCGCCGCGCCGAAGGGGCGCACGTTCCCGCCGCTTGCGGCCCGCAGCACCTCGACGATTTGAGCGTCCGGGTTCGTCTCGAACGCCTCAGGGAACGGCGTGTCCGGCCGAACGAGGGAGACGTCGACGCCGATCTCAGCGGGAAGCAAGTTCCGAAGGTGAGCCTCCAAGGAGGCGGGGAATTCCTCGCTGCGCTCGGGTGGGACGCTTCGGCGGTCGAAGGTGAGCGTCACCTCGGCCGGGATCTGGTTCGGGGCCTCGCCACCCTCAACCATCGTCGGCGTCAATGTCGGCGATCCAAGTGTGTCGTGAGCGGCTGTCCCGCGTGCGTCGTCGTAGCGATCCATCGCCTCGATAGTCGGGCCGATCGCTCGAACGGCATTGGTTCCGTCGCTTGGATCGCTGGCGTGGGCGCTCTCGCCGGTGAGAGTGATCTGGCCCTCGAACTGTCCGCGAGCGGCATAACAGATGTCCAGGTCCGTCGGCTCGCCGACGATCGCCGCGTCGAGGTCGGCATCGAGCGTTTCGACGAGGTGGGCCGCGCCGGTCTGGGTTGTCTCCTCGTCGGGCGTGATCGCCAGCGTCACGCGCCCGTCGCCGATTTCGGCGCGGAGGAAGGCCTCGACCATCGCCGCCAGCGCCCCCTTCGCGTCGCAGGCACCTCGTCCCCGGACGATATCGCCGTCGCGCTCGAACGGGACGTGTGGCGGAACCGTGTCGAGGTGGGTGTTGAGCAGGAGATGGGAGATGTTGTCAGTCTCATCACTGCCGCTCCGGTGGGCGATAACGTTCCCAGCCTCGTTAATATTGGCGCTCACCCCCTCGTCTTCGAGTACGTCAACGAGCAGTGTCTGCATCGCATCGACCGACTCCTGGGATTCAGTCCGGACTGCCTGCTCGTGGAAATCCAGAATGTCAAACGCCATCACTCACGCTCCGCATCGGGCACGCCGGCCGTCTCGTCCTCGACTCGCGTGACGTCGGCCATCGTCTCCCGGCGACGAACAATGCGTGCGCCGTCGCCCTCGATCGCGACCTCGGCTGGCCGGGGCTGGGAGTGGAAATTGTTCGCGAGTTCGTAGCCATAGGCACCGGCGTTGCCGATCGCGAGGATGTCCTCGCGTTCGGGTCGAGCGATCGGCCGGTCGGTCGCGAAGACGTCCGCGCTGGTACAACAGGGGCCGCCGACGGAGACTGCTTCGTCCGCCCGATCCGGCGCAGAGACGTTCCGGATCGGATGGTAGGAATCGAACATCGCCGGCCGGATCAGCGTCGCGAGTGAGGCATCGACGCCGACGACAGTCGTTTTGGGGGCTTCCTTGACCGTGTTGACCCTCGTGAGGATCAACTCGGCGTCGGCGACGACGTACCGGCCGGGTTCGAACTTCATCGTCGCGTCGAGGTCGCCCACCGCCTCCCGGACCGTCTCGGCGACGGCTTCGATGTCGAGCGGTGGTTCGTCCTCGCGATACGGGACGCCGAACCCGCCGCCGAAGTCGACGAACTCCAAGTCGCCGTCGCCGACTTCCCGCGCGAGGTCTGCAACTTTGCCGAGCGCACGGGCGTGCTCGTCGACTTCGCCCGTCAGGACGCCGCTGCCGACGTGGGCGTGCAGACCAACCAGATCGAATCGCTGCCGGAGATCGGCAGCGAGATCGGGGACGCGCTCGGCCGGGATCCCAAACTTCGCGTCCTTGCCCGTCGCGACCTTCTCGTGATGGCCGGTCCCGATCCCGGGATTGATCCTGATGGCAACGCGGCCGTCGTACCCCCGCGCTTCGAGGCGGTCAAACGTGTCCCGAGCGCCGCCGGTGATCGTCAGCCCAGGGTACTCGTCGGCGAGTTCGACAGCGTAGTCAAGGTCCGCGGCGGGCGGGTTGACGGCCGTGTACTGGAGCGTGTTGGGATCAGCGCCGGCCTCGATCGCCCGCTGTAACTCCCCGCGGGCAGCACACTCGATGTCGGCACCGACGTCGAGCAATGCAGAGAGGACAGCCCGGCCGGTGTGTGCCTTCGCGGCGTACATTACCTCGGCATCCGGGAACGCGGCGTCGAACCGGCGGTAATTTGCCTGGACGCGTCCGGTCTCAAGGACGTACAGTGGGGTCTCGTACTCGGCAGCGAGATCGAGCAACTGCTCGTGATCCCAGTCGGCGAGGCGACGGACGGGCGGCGAATGACTCATTACTTAGCGGACGGGTTCGGCGGCTAACAAGCGTTCCGTTTCCTGAAAGGGCAGCGGGAAGGTTCTAGCAGGAGGCCTATTCGTCGCCGACGAACACTGTCTCCAGACGGTTCCCGCAGTCCGGACAGCAAAACGTCTGCCACTTTGTTGGATCGAGTCCGCCCATCGTCTCCGTACGGATCACGTCTTCGCGGACGACTGATTGCTCACAGGTCTCACAGTAGAAGGACTCGTCGTCAGTCATTAGTCATCGTAGGTGTCCCGTCGGAAAAAGGTCGCCGGCTTCGTTACTCGTCGAGGACGAGCCGACGGAGGAAGTTCCCGTACGCTGGCCGGGTGACCAGGACCCCGATCAGCACACCGACGATGGTGATGATGGCGAACCCACTCAGATCACCGAGGCCAAGCACGGTCAGTGGGCTCATCGCGATGATCGTGGTCGCCGCGGCCGCCCCGATGACCCAGAACGCCTTCCGGAACCGGTTCTGGAACACCCGATCGGTAGCGATCTCCTCGCGCTGAAGGATCTCGTCGGCGATGATGATGAGGTCGTCGGCCCCGGTCCCGATGACCGCGATGAACCCGGCGATGTGAGAGAGATTCAACGGATACTGGACGAGCGCGACGAAGCCGAGGAGGACGAACACCTCCGACATCGCGGTGACGATCATCGGCAGCGCGACGCGAACGTCCTGATACCGGAGGAAGATCATCCCACTGACGGCCAGAACGGCCATGATCCCCGTGATCAGGGAGTCAGTCCGGAACTGCTGGCCGAGCGCCGGTTCAAGTTCCTGATAGTTCGCGTTCTCGCTCCCGAAGTCGAGGGGTGCGGGGAGACGGCCGGCTCGAAGGCTGATTTCGAGGTCTTTCGCCTGGGTCATGTTCTCTCCGGTGGTCATTCTGAACGACGGATCGGTGGCGAACCCACCCGAAGCGAACGACCTGCCGAGATCGCCATCCACACCGCCAGAGAAGACGATTTCTCCGTTGAGTGTCGTAACCAGGCAATAGTCGTCGACCGCGGAAACGTTCGTGATCTGCGACCGATCGTAGCCACAGTTGCGATCCTGGTTGAACCCGTACTCGGTCATCTCCTGCTGGAACCGTTCGGCGACGTCATCGTTGATCGTCACCGGGACGAAAGCTTCTGTTCCATCGGCCACTTCCCGTTCCTGTGCTGTCCCGATCCGTCCGAACTCGTCCTGGCCCAGTACCTGTGACGGAACGAACGATCCGTTTTCGTCCGGATGAACCGCGTAGACACGGACGATCCCGCGCTCGTTGAGGAGTGACTGAAGTTCCTCCCGATCGCGATCCGGCGCAGTGATCGAGATGAGGTTCCCCTCGATCGCGTTGAGTCTCGAGACGCTGCCACCACTGAGCGCTGATTCACTGATCTTGTCTCGAATGACCTTCACCATGCGCTCGCGAGTCTCGGGCGTGACGCCGTCGCGAACCGTCCCGGGCTGGTAGCCCTCGGCGACGAGGGCGTCACGTAGTTGGTCGTGGGTGACGTTTTTGGTGAAGACTTCCACAGTCTTCGTCGCCGCTGAGACCCTGACATCAGCTGGATCAGCCGACAGCGACTCAGTGACGTTCACTGCGAGGGCGTTCTCGCGCTCGAAGGTGACGTTGACGTCCTCGGCCGTGATCCCGACGGCAGGGGCCTGAATGCTGGTCCCGCCGTCGAGTTGAATCCCGTACTGGAGGTTGGTGATACCGCCATCGTCTGCGCCACCGGTGACGGGAGCGAACAGGGCAACGGCACTCCCGAGGACGAACACGACCAGCAGGACGATCCGCCAGTTCTCGCGAACGTTCATCTGTTCACCCCGTGGAATTTATACCAGCGAAGCAGACTCAAGTTGAGCATGTAGGTGTTCATCAGGTCGACGCTCAGGCCCAAAACGAGCACGATGCCGATCTGAGCCATGATCTGGATGCCGAACAGCGTCGCCATAATGGCCATGACGGCCATGGCCACGATCGAGGTCAGCGTCATCGTCACACCGGTCTGCATCGCGGCGTACGTACTCTCGTAGAACTCCCCGCGCCGTCGGAGGATGTGGTTGTTCAACAGAATATCCGAGTCGACGCTGTACCCGATCAGCATGAGGAGGCCGGCCACCGTGCCAAGCGAGAGTTTGACCTGGAAGAGGCTTAACACGGCAAGGGGAATCACCAGGTCGGAGAACGCGGAAATGACGATCGCGATACTCGGGACGAACGTCCGAAAGAGTGCGAACGCCAGAACGCTCATGCCGAGGAAAGCAATGGCGATCCCGAAGAGGGCGACCCGCATGCTGTCAGCTCCAAAGGACGCCGGTGTCGACCCACTCGAGGTGACGTTCATCCCCGACGAAGTGGCTTGACCCTTTAGCTCGGTGATGTTCGCCCCGCTACCGAACGTGAGGCGGTAGGCGTTGTCTTCGAGCACGAGCCCCTGAACAGACTCAGGCTCGGGTGTGAAGTTCGTCTGAATGTCGGACGACGGCATATCCGTCTGGACGGTCATCTGTGACCCGCCGGTGAAATCGATCCCGAGTGCGACTGGCGACCCAGTCGCCGCCCACGCCCCGATCAACACGACGAGCGCGAGCGCCAGCACCGCCAGCGGGACAGCTGCGAGCTGACGGTTGGAATACTTCGTATAATCGACTTCCGGTACCTCGAACTCTACCATGACCATGCGTGTGGCACGGGCCTGAATAAGCCTTCCTAAAAGCCAGTAGCGTCACACCGGCCGGTCGAGTTAACCGAGACACGATGGGCTTTTAGGGCTGGTTCCCCTGTGATAGTGGCGGCATGAAAGACCTCACGACAGGGCGTTCCTACGGGGACGTGTTGCTCGTCCCACAGCGCTCGCCGGTCGACAGTCGCGACGACGTGGACCTCTCGACGCCGCTCACACCCGACATCGAACTCGAGCGCCCACTCCTGAGTGCGCCCATGGACACCGTGACCGAACGCGAGACGGCGACCGCCCTCTCGGCGGCCGGTGGGTTCGGGACGATCCACCGGTTCCTCGCGATCGACGAACAGGTGGCCGAAGTGCGGGCGGTCGTCGAAGCCGGCGAGCGCGTCGGTGCGGCCGTCGGCATCGCCGATGGCTACCTCGAACGGACCGAACGGGCGCTCGAAGCCGGGGCCGACGCGATCGTTCTGGATGTCGCCCACGCCCACCTCGAACGCGCGCTTGCGGCAGTCGAGACGCTCGTCGACGAATACGACCCCGCGAACCTTATCGTCGGCAACGTCGCGACACCCGAGGGCGTCCGTGATCTCTACGCGGCAGGAGCCGACACCGTCAAGGTCGGTATCGGCCCCGGCTCGCACTGTACGACCCGGCGCGTCGCTGGGGCTGGCGTCCCACAACTCACCGCAGTCGACCAATGTGCGGACGCCGCCGAGGACCTCGACGTGCCAGTCATCGCTGATGGCGGCATCCAGAGCTCCGGCGACGCAGTCAAGGCGCTGATGGCCGGCGCGGACACGGTCATGCTCGGACGATTGTTCGCCGGGACAGCCGAGGCCCCGGGCGACGTCGTCGAGATCGAGGGCGACCAGTACAAGCGCTCGCGGGGCATGGCGACGACGGCCGCCAACGAGGCCCGGACGGACAAGGACGGCGCAGCGGCGGACGCCGATGAGGGCGTCGAGGGACTGACGCCATACAGCGGCGACCTCGCTGACGTCGCCGACCGGTTCGCTGCCGGGATCCGATCAGGATTGAGTTACTGTGGCGGCCACACTATTCCGGAAGCGCGTGCATCGGCTGAATTCATGGAAGTCGCAGCCAGCGCCCGCGAGCGCGAGGGGGCACACTTCGATCACGACTGGGAGAGCGTCGTTGGAGACGGCAGCGATTGATGTAGCGGCTGCTCCGCGACGGTCGAAGAAAAGTGACTACGGCAGATAGCGAACACTGAGGACACCATCGTCAGCCCGAATCTCGACGCGGTCGACGCCGAGACGGGCCGCCCGCCTGACCGTCTCGTCGTCGTCGATGACGTCCGCGACGGCCTGCTCGGTTTGTTCCGCCGGAACAGTCAAAACGTGTACTTCACCCTCGCCGGCACGCTCCCGGCGTGTAACCTCTCCGACGGCCTGGTCTGTGGCGATGTCCCTTGCCTGTTTGGTCGGGGTCTCCGGACTCCGCTCGATCGGCACGGTCCGGCGGTCGTGGATCGCGGCCACCTCCCAGGTGACTTCCATCGGCGGTTCGGCCCGGATCGTCGCCTCGACCACTTCGTCGGTCTCGAAGTCCGGATGTGCCGAAAGTGTATGCACGTGGGAGTCGGTGACGTCCGTCAGGACCGCCGACTCGCCGTCGACGTGGGTAACCACAAACGTCCCCGTTTTCTCGCTCATACCCGAACGCAGGATTTCGTCCCTCTTTGATTCACCGGTAGCGGCGGTGTACAAGGGCCATGATCGTCACCGCGAGTGCCGGGACGACGGGTGCGGCTGGTTCGGGGATCGCGTAGAGGAGTTCGACGAGCGGACCGAAGACGCCATCAGCGGCGGGACGCGTGATCGTCTCCCCGTCGAGAACGAACGACGCCGGCATCGACGCCACGGCACCGAGGTACAGCGAGACGAGAAACAGAAAGCCGGTCGTCCCGAGAGCGCGGTCGTAGCGTCGATCGCCCGTCCCCCGGCGGTGGCGTCGGGCAACGAGCAACGTCGGCGCGAGTAGCGGCCCGACGATCAGCAACGCGATGAGGACGTAAAAGGCCCGCGCGCTCGTCAACAGGCCACCCGGCGTGCCGAGGGTCTCCCCGATCAGCGAGATCACCGCAAGCACGAACACTACCGTGGCGAGAGCGGCGAACAGTCCACCCACGACGATGTACACCCGGCAGAGCCGCGAATCGGTCGCACCGAAGGCGTAGGGGAACGCACCGAAAACCCCCTCGTAGGCGTCTTCGCTCGTGGGTTCAGCCATGCCGAACCCTTGTCACGGCTGGCGAATAAGCGCGATGGTTTGAACACCGGAAGGCAACCCCCGAAAGCGCAGGGCCTTTGGGGTTGCTGGCCGTTTATCCGGCCATGGTATCGGAACCCCGAGCAGATCGAACGCGCCTCCGTGCTATCGGTCTGGCAGCGGGTTGGGCACTCATCGGGTTTCTCGGGAGTCAGATATTCGCCGCTATGCTTTATATTCCGATCTCGCCCGCGCTTGGATCCATCCAGCCAACCATGGAGCAGGCGCTTCTTACTGCATTTTCGGGCATTGGCTTTGTTCTCGTCGCTATCGCGTACCTTCGCGTGAACGACCTGAATGTCGAATATATCGACGTTCGTTTTCCGTCCCTGCGCGATATTGGGTATACAATCCTCGGCGTGGTCGTCCTCCTGGTCGGCATCGTCCTGATCAGTCTCCTGTTCATCGAACTTGGTATCGAAAGTTCAGAGCACCAGATCTTCAAAGACGTGACGGAGAACAACAACCCGGAACTGCTACTTGCATTCGTGCCGCTATCGCTTCTGGTCATCGGACCGGCGGAAGAACTCATCTACCGAAACGTCGTCCAAAAGTCGCTCTACGACCAATTCGACCGACGGCTTGCGGTCATCATCGCGAGCGTGTTGTTTGCCCTCGTCCACTTTCCAGCGTACCTCACCTCGACACCGTTGGAAGCCGCGAGTTCAGTGGTAGCCGTATTTTTCCTGGCGCTCGTGCTGGGGGAATGGTACCGCCGGACGGACAACCTCGTCGTGCCGATTCTCGTCCACGGACTCATCAATGCAATCCAGTTCGCGTTGCAATACGTCCAGATTAGATACGAACTGGCCGAAGCGACACTGACTGCGCTCATGTGAGTACCGGGCAGTCCAAAGCCGATTGGAACGCGATGCGGCGAGGATCCCGACCGAGTCGGACGGCCGTCTGACGGGGGTTTTTATCACGACATCGATTACCATGATATATGCCGACCCGGTTTTCGGTCGTCGTCGACGACGACCAGGCCCGCGACATCGAGCAACTGGCCCGCGAGCACGATCTCACGGACGAGGAAGTGCTCCGACAGTTGCTGGCGCTGGGTCTGGATACACTCGACGGTGACCGGCCGGTCGAGGGACCGACCAGTCACGACGCGCCCGGGAAAACTGATGCCGACCCTTAAGCGCTGGATGGATTCTTCCGCGAGAGCGGGCTGCCACAGATCGGACAGCGGTCGTGATTCTCGTCGAACTCGCGGCCACACCCCTGACACTGGAAGTGCCAGTCGCGTTGGGCCTCGATCCCGTCCTGGGCGATCACTTCCACGTCGATCTCCAGTTTCTCCGCGACGTTCTGCATCGCGTAGTCGTCGGTGACCAGTTCGCCGTCGAGTTCGAAAGCAGCGGCGATCAGGCGGATGTCGGTCGTCGACAGTTCTTCGAGGTCGCCGGTCTCGTCGGCCGCCCGGCGGATGCGTTCGACGGTCTCCTCGTCAGGGATGTGGAGGTGCATCCCGGACCCCTCGAGGGCGTCGAAGCGATAGGCGCTCTCGTCTTCGAGTTCCTCGCGAACGAGAGGGATCGTGGCGAGTTGCTCGTCGGTGTGATACTCGTTGATGAAAGCCGAGGCGTCGAGAACGTTCATTTAGCTACCTTAGCGTTCGATGATCATGTGATCTTTGACTGCCTGTACACGACCCACAGGAACGCGAATGCGGCCGTTGTCGTCCCGCTTGAAGGCCGTCTCACCGAGCGTCTCGTCGGGTTCGATGATGAGGTCTTCGAGCCGCCCCGATTCGAGATCCATCGTGATGTTGTACAGCATGCCAAGCTCAGCCCCGTCCGAGCCCATGACGTCTTTCCCGGAGAGGTTCTCGGCGAGTATTTCGGCCATACAGTCGCTTACCCGGTCCTCTTACATAAACGCCACGGGCTGTCGGACGCGTGACTGACAACGCGATCGGCGACCTTCCCCAGTACGCGCGTGGCTTGCCGACAGCGATACGAACACCTTAAATGGCGAGAACGCCGAACTCGGACAAGGACTTCTCAGGGTGAGACGGGATGGCCGAAGACACACCAACTGATACGACCGAGTCGTCGTCGCTCCGGACGCCCATCGTCGCGGTCCTGGGCCACGTCGACCACGGCAAAACGACGCTACTGGACAAGATCCGCGGGTCAGCAGTGACCGAAGGCGAAGCGGGCGCGATCACACAGCACATCGGCTCGACCGCCGTGCCACTCGACGTGATCGGCGAGATGGCCGGCGATCTCGTCGATCCCGAGGACTTCGATCTGCCCGGCCTGCTGTTTATCGACACGCCGGGCCATCACTCCTTCTCGACGCTCCGTTCTCGGGGTGGGGCCCTGGCGGACATCGCCATCGTCGTCGTCGACGTCACCGACGGTTTCCAGCCACAGACCGAGGAAGCACTGGACATCCTCAAGCGAACCCAGACGCCGTTCATCGTCGCGGCCAACAAGGTCGATACGATCCCGGGCTGGAACCCGAACGACGACCAACCGATCCAGGCGAGCAAAGAGCGCCAGGCCGACCGCGTCCAGTCCGATCTGGACGAACGCCTGTACGAACTCATCGGCGAGTTGAGCGACGAGGGATTCTCGGCGGACTTTTACTGGCGAGTCCAGAACTTCCAGAACAACATCGGCGTCGTCCCGCTGTCGGCGATGACCGGCGAGGGCGTCCCCGACCTGCTGACTGTGCTGATGGGGCTCTCCCAGCGCTATCTCAAGGAGGAGATGGCGATCGATGTGACTGGCCCGGGCGCGGGAACAGTCCTCGAAGTCACCGACGAACGCGGGTTCGGCACGACGATCGATGCCGTCGTCTACGACGGGACGATCCGGGCGGACGATCAACTGGTCGTGGGCGGACTCGAAGAGCCGATCGTCACCGAGGTGCGGGCCTTACTCCAGCCGCGACCGCTGGCCGAGATCCGGACCGAAAAGGAGTTCGAGAAGGTCGACTCGGTGGCGGCCGCCGCCGGCGTGAAGATCGCCGCGCCGGACCTCGACGACGCGATGGCCGGCGCGCCCGTTCGCGTCGTGCGCGACCGTCCCGTCGAGGAAGTCATCGCCGAGGTCGAGGCCGAACTCGCGGAAGTCGAAGTCCAGACCGAGGAGGAAGGCATCGTCGTCAAGGCGGACACGCTCGGCAGCCTCGAAGCGATTTCGAGCACGCTCGCCGACGAGGAGATCCCGATCATGCGCGCGGAGGTCGGCGACGTCGCGCCACGCGACATCCGGGTCGCCGAGACCGCCAACGAACCGACCCACCGGGCGATCCTCGCCTTCGGCGTGGACGTCCTCGATGACACCGCCGCCCTCGCCGAACAGGAGGACGTCCGACTGTTCGAGAACGACGTCATCTACCAGCTCGTCGAGGAGTACGACGAGCACGTCACGGCGATCGAGGAGTCCCAGCAGGAACAGATCCTCGACAACATCACGCGCCCGGCACGGTTCCGGATCCTCGAGGACCACACCTTCCGGCAGTCCGATCCCGCCGTCGTCGGCGTCGAGATCCTCTCGGGGACGATCGTCCGTAATTCCAACGTCGCCCGATTCGAGGGGAGCGAACCCGAGCGCGTCGGCCAGCTCAAGGGCATCCAGGACGAGGGCGACGACGTTGATGAGGCACGGGCGGGCGAGCGCGTCGCCGTCTCGATCGACGGCCCGACGGTCGGCCGGGACATCGAGGAAGGCGACGAACTCTGGATCGAACTCCCCGAGAAGCACGCCAAGATCCTCGAACAGGAACTCACCGAGGAGATCCCCGCCGACGAGCGTGAGGCGCTGTCGATGTATCTGGACAAGCGGCGGAACAAGGATCCCTTCTGGGGGAAGTAGACTTTTTGTGTTGCAGTTTGACTACATATTCGAAGGTATTAGCTTACGGTCAGGGTCAACGGCGGTGTTCAGATAAGCGCCAATCAAAGAGCTACTTTCTGCCGACTAACTAGCCAAATCCTGGTGGACTGAAAGGGCGAGTCAGTTTCGGGAACCCCGACGAAGTAAGCACTGCAGGGCGCGAAGCGCCCGAAGCGCGCAGCGAGTCGCGGGACCGAAACTGGCGAGGGCTTTCAGAGCATGCTCACTCCGGACAGATCCTTATCTTAACACTGTCCAGTTGAGGGACCGTGTACTTATCCCGCAGGAACTAGCTGCTCGAGCTGTCGTACATCGCGTCGAACTCTCCTTCGCCGCGGATCAACGCCTCGACGCCGTCAGTGAGCGTCACTTCGCCGAAGACGGTGGCCCGGTAGTACGTGTACAGTCCGTCCTGGCCTCGCTCGGTACGCTGTCGTTTCTCGACGAGGCCGACGTCAAGTAGTTCGTTGAGGTGGTAATGGAGCGTGCTGTTGTCGACGTCGAGCGCCGCTTCGAGCTCTTTCGGGCTCATCTCGCCGCCGTGGACGAGCCGATAGAGGATTTCGTAGCGGGTTCGGTGGCCAACGGCGGCGTGCATGTCGAGGTACTCCTCGAGCGTGAGGACGCTATCCTCGGGCAGCAGGTCGCCCGGATCGTCCGGTGGGTCGCTGCCGGCCGTCCGCGTTTGATCCGTCACCATCGTAGCTCAGACTACGACCGAAGCGTGCTTAGTCGTTGTCGAGCCAGGATTTCTCGAAAACACCGACTTTTAAATATAATCTCCGATCACGAGGCAATTCCCCAGGTGAACGGCGCGCTTTTGGGTGCGTGCCCCCAACAGCTACCAATGACAGACCCCCGTCCGGATCCCGAATACGACCGCGTGCAGGCGCTGAAGGCGGTCACGCCGTTTCTCGCGCTCGGCCTCGCGGATCTCGTCCTGTTGCTCGGGTGGGGACTGGACCCGCTGTGGGGCTTCATGATTCTGCCGCCGATCCTGTTCATCAGCGGGCTCGCGTGGATCGGGTTCCGGACCGGGTTCATCAGCGATCGAACCGACGAGAGTCCGGGCACCTCGACTGTCGATCGTGGGCACTGAGACACGCGAAAAAAGCCGACGCCGACCGCCAGGTCAGGCGTCGAAAAGATCGTCGACCGCCGATCGAGCCGCGAGTGCGGCGTCGTCGGCGACCGTTTCGGGGTCGGCCCGCGCGTCAGGCGCGTTGAGGTAGACGTCGATCTCGAGTACCTTGTCTTCGAACGTCACCGTCACGTCGAGATCGTCGATCGCCGACCGGTCGAGGCGCGAAAACACGACGTCTTCGGCCGTCGCCGCGGCCGTCTCGACGACCGTTTCGTCCGCTGGTGTCTCCGCGTCAGTGGATGGTGTGGCGTCGTCGCTCATGCACCGCCAGCGCCCGGACCGACGTCCGGACCGCCGCCGAGCGCACCACCGCCACCGCCGAGCATCTCCTGGAGGTCACTCTGGAGTTCCTCGAACTGTTCTTCGACGCGCTCCTCCTGCTTTTCGAGGGAGTCGACGCGTACTTCGAGGTTGTCGACCGTCTCGCTGAGGTCGTCCTCGGCCTCGTCGTACTCGGTCTCGACGAGGAGTTCGCCGACTTCGCGATACATCGTCGCGTCGGGGTCGATGTCTTCGAGGGCCTCGAGGGCGTTCTCGGATTCGGTCAGCTGGTTTTGGGCCTGCTGTTTCTGCTGGGCGACCTGCTGGGCCGTCTCCTGGAGGTCCTGCAGTTCTTCGAGCTTCTCTTGTGCTTCAGGTGGCAGATTTCCCTGCATATCCGCTACGTTGGGACGAGCACAGAAAAACCCACCTTTTGTGGTCTCACCGCCGCCGAACGGCTACCCCACCGCTAGCTGGGACTCTCGTCATCATCGCCGTCCCTGCATAGAGAAAACACCGTTACCGACCGCGGATCGCGCCGGCGATCGATCCACCGATTCCGCCGACAACAAGAGGATAGATGAACCCCGCGACGAGCAGGGCAGGGAGGAGATCCGGACCGGCGGATGCTTCGAAACTCATGAAGGAGCCGTCCGACGCGGTCGACCAGCCGGTCACCACCGCACCGACGGCCACCACGGGGATGTACCCAAGCACGACTGAGCCGCCGGCCACGGCACCCGCCGTCGTGGACCGGGCAGCAGTCGCGTAGGCGACGACCGCCCCCGCGAGCGCCAGTGCGATCACCGGGACCGCAAAGAACCACGGCTCCCAGAACACCGTCTCGGTAAACGCGATGGGATTCGATGATTCCGTCCCTGAGCTCTCGAAGAGTATGTCGACGTTGTGTGCGCGGTAGAAAACCCAGCCAGCGAGCTTCCACCCTGTCGGGTAGTCAATCTGGCCGGCGAACTGACTAAGAATCCCAAATACTCCGGACGCACTATCGATGGCGTCAGACTTGGAGATGGCGATCACGCCATACCCCAGTACGTAGGCGATCACACCGGCCGCCAGTCCACCACCGATCGAGACCGACTCGAGGAGTGATCCGCTTCGGGTTCGATCCCTCTGTTCGCTCTTTGCCATATCTCACCGGATGGCGAGTCGGCCGATAAACATGCCGATGACGGCTCAGATCCCGCCGACTCGTTCAGCCACCTCGACGAGTGTGGTCCAGGTCGTCATGCCGGCCCGAAGTGCAACCGGATCCGCAGCGTCGATCGTCATCGAAAGCGTGGCGTCGTCCCGATCGAGTCGGGCGTGCGTGCGATCGCCGTCGATCTCATCGAGTTCCTGGGCGACGCTGGCCTCAACGAGTGTGGCACTGTCGGGATCGTCGTACACGAACTCCAGAACCGCCTGGTGGTCCATTTACTCGACGCCGATCTCTTTGACGTCGCGGGACCGTTCCTTCAACAGGACCCGGTGGCCACAGTACGGACAGCGGACGCCGCCGTACTCGTCGAGTTCGACGTCGCGTTTGCAGCGCGAGCACTTATACGCCATCTCAGGCCTCCGTCTCCTCGCCTTCCTCAGCGAGTGCCGCGCGGATCGAGCGCTTTGCGGCACGTCCACCGGGGGTCGTGGGGCTATAGGAGCCACCCGTGAAGGTGTATCCACAGTAGCCACACTCCCAGACGCCGGTTCCCTGCCGGGAGACGCGGTCGCGGCCGCACTCGGGGCACTCGTGGTCGTCGTTCATGTTCGCCTCGATCTCGGCGACGCGACGGCGGGAGACTCGCCCGTATCGCGCGCCGAACCGACCGGCACTGCCGGTACGATCGTCAGCCATAGTGGTGAAACATCACGCCAGCGGGCTGATAAACCTGTTGAGTTGCGGGCAGCCGACGGGGCCGGTGCCCACGACCGGGCCGCTCACTCCCCAAGATCGGCGTCCGCCAGCGCGTCGTTCAGGTCCGCCCGGACGTGCTCGCCGAGTTCGCGATCGTTGGCCGTCGTAACGACCCGGTTCTCCTGGACGCTGGAGCCGTCCCGGATCAGGAGTCGGACGTTGCCACCCTCGTCGGCACGGGTCGCCTTCGCGCGGACGCCGCCGCGTGCGCTCGACCCGCTCGCGTCGATCGGGCCGGGGATGATCTTCTTGACGTGAGGGTGGCCCGCGACCGTCTCGATCGCACGCATCCCGTCGCGATCACCGATCAACGTCGAGTGGGTGCCGCCGATCTTCTCGGCCGCGCTTGCCTCGACGACCTCCAGGGCGGGCTCCCCACGGCGCTCGAGGACCCGATCGACCGGATTCTCGCCCTCGACGCGGTAACACTCGTAGTGAAGTTGGGATCGGACGGCGTCGATAACCTCGCGATCGCCGGTGACGTAGACTTCCTCGGGGCGCTTGCGATGGACCTCGTCGGCGACCTGGCCGGCGAAGTTCCGCAACTCGACGCCGCTCAACTCGCCGTCCTCCGGCGTCGTCGTCACGACGCGCCGCCCCAGGATGTCCTCGTCGTCGATCGTCGTCACCCGGGCGCGCTCGCGATCGAGTTCCAGAACGACCACGTCGGCGTTCGCCGTGTGACACACCAGGCAGTAGTCGCCGGGTCGATCGAGGTCAGCGGCGCACTGCCGGCACTGCATCAGTGTCCTATCGGAACTCCCATCGAATAAGCAGGGCGATCCGCGAGTGCATGCAGTAGAGACGGCTATCGATAGGCTTCGAATTCCTCGCCGAAAACGAGGAAGTACCCGGTCCCGACGACGCCGATAGCGGCGGCGACCGTGAACGCGACCTCGGGGCTCACATAATCCCAGAGATACCCACCGATGGCAGCGCTCGGGATGACGATCGTGTTCCGCAGGAGGTAGTACGTCCCGGTGACGCGGCCGCCCGCGTCGGCCTCGGCGGGGCCGACGATCAGCGCCTTGTGCGAGGGGAGGCCGGCGAATCGGAGGCCGGAGAAAGCAAAGACGACGATCATCGCTGTCTCCGTCGCCGGGGCGTAGATGAGGACGACCGGGAAGATCGCGTAGACGGCGAATCCGACCGCAACGACCGGTTTGAGGCCGACGTACTCGGCGGCCTTCGCCGCGGGCGCCATCACCAACAGCGCGACCAGCATCTCGACTCCCAGGAGGATGCCGAAAAACGCCGCCGGTGAGAGGGTGACGCTGTAGGACGTTCCAAAGAGGGCGACGGAGGCGTCGAAGCCGACTTCGAGGAACTGGGTGACCACCAGCACGAAGAAGACGTACACCATCCCGTTGGCGAACCGGACCAACGTGTCGCCGACGAGCAGCGGTCGCAACTCGGCGGGCATCGCCTGAAGATCGGACCAGATCTGCTCGATCCCCGCGAAGGAGCCCCCGATCGTGTCTTCGCTCGCGTCGTACAGCCAGTGCTGGATCAACGTCCCGAGCGCGCCGAAAACCACCCCGACCAGCAGGACGTACTGGAAGTTCGTCGCGAACGAGTCGCCCATCCGTCCGAGAATCGGCGAGAGCAGCGGGACGTTCCACTGCAGTTCGAGCAGGACGGCCGCCAGCACCGGGCCGACGAGGAAGGCCACCCGGCGGAAGGTCTCCGTGCTCGCGAAGCCGGCCGCCAGCCGCGAGGGGTCGGTCGCCTGCTTGACCACAGCGAAGGAGGCTCCCAGGCCGAAGGATTTCCAGGCCTGGGCGAGGATCAGACCGACGAAGATCCACACCCAGGGTTCGATCGTCAGTCCGGCGAGCGTGACCGCGTCGAACTGTCCCGCGATCAGCCAGACTGCAAAGCCGAGGGTCGAGAGAAAGCCAAAGAGCGTCAGCGCGTACCGGGAGCCGATCCGGTCCGAGATAGCACCACCGGGATAGGGGAACACCGCCGAGATGACATTGCCGAAGGTGCCATAGAGGCCGACGACGACCCCCGAAGCACCCAGCGCGGTCATGTACTCCGGGAGGTAGCGGCTGGTCATCTGAAAGCCCAGGCTGAAGGCGAACATCGCGATCGAGAGGACGAGGACGTCCCGCCGGAGCGCGAAGAACGACCGGAAGGCGTCGATCGGACCTGCCGCTTCGGCCTGCTCCGCTGGCATGTGTCGACCCTCGACGGCGATCGCCTAAACCCTTGTCTCGGGGCGAAATTCAGACAGCCAAATAGTCAAAACAGACAACCAGTCTAGACAGAAGATTCAATGGGGTACCCATCGATCGGGAAGTCATGATGCATCCCTCACGCGCAGTCTCACTCGCATACCTCTGTCTCGGGGCCCTCGTGGTCGTGTGGGGAGCGATCACTGTCGCTGAGCAGATCACGTTCGGCGGCGCGTTGCTCCTCGTGGGCGGCGCCATGCTGTTGGGGGCTACGCTCTATAGACTCGCTCGCGATGAGTCGAGCCCGATCGTCACCGAATACGGGCCACTGACATACGCACTGCTCGGCGGGGCGACGCTCTTCGCGCTGGGTATCGTTGTACAACTGCTATAGGTCTGAGCGGCGGCCGATCGTGCGGAGAGTGACGATCTCGGTGCCGACGGGTGCGAGCGCGTCTGGGTCATCGATCCCGTCCACCCGATCGCCGACGGGCGCCCCGAGTCCCTCGAGATTCCCGAGGCGGAGATGTACGGCGAGCCCCACGACGTGACAGAGCCCGACCGGACGGAGCTCGTCTCGTGGTTCGGCGGCGGGGAGGGCTTGCCTCCGGGCTGTGCTACCGCCGCGGTCGCGGTCGGATCTTCGCGTTCCGGCCCGGCCACGAGAGCTATCCGATCTTCCATCACGAGGATGTGCGACAGGTCCTCAGGAATGCTGTGGCGTGGGCCGCGCCGACGGAAGGTAGCGAGGCGACCGACGGGGAAGCCGAGACGATCGAAGCGCTGGAAGACTCATAGAGTGGATAGATATGATACAGGGGCAAATATTGACCCCATGGACACTCACCGCTCGGGTCGCGGCGCGGACTCGTACCGTTCGATCTCGTCGGTCTTCTCCACGCGATCGTAGATCTCCCGCAGCGTGTCTTCGGCCCGGAGCAGTTTGTGCTCCTCTAAGAACGCCCGTCCGTCCTCGCTGAGGCCGTAGAACTTGTAGGGCCGGTCGTTGCGCCGCTGGTCCTCGGGAAGCAACACTTCCTCGACGATCCCGGCGTCGACGAGTTCCGCGAGATGCTGGCGGATCGTCGTCCGGCTCTTCGAGGGGTTGACGTAGTCGAGCTCCTTCAGCGTCGGCAGCCCCTCGGGATGGCCCAAAACGTCCTGCAGCAGCGAGAACCGCGTCTCCTGGGTGACGACGTTGAGCCGACTCCGGACGGTTTCGAGGGCGTTCGGCGGCGTTTCTGGCGTACTCATTATCACACTGTTCGGCCGCTTCGTGCAAAAGCGTTTCGCTCAAATACGAATCGGTTAGTGGCGAATCGTTTAAAGGCGAATCACAGAGGGAAGCAGTAGTTGGTTTGAAGTGTTCGCGTGCGGAACCGTTTCCCAGATGGACGAGCAATCGGTTTCTGTCGAAGAGGTCGCCGAGAAGGCCGAGTCGTATCTCCACGGGACCTCACTCACACCCGAGGAGTACGAATCGCTCAAGCAAAGCGTCGGGGAACTCATACCGATCTTCTCCGCCGAGCGGGCGTATTTCATTCTGGGCAGCTACGGCCAGCCGGAGATCGATCGCCTCCAGCTCGCCAAGGACCGACTCAACCAGCGGCCCGGCGCGTACGCGTTCCTGATGGTCGACGTCCGCAAAGAGTGGACGAACACCTACCTCAAGTTCCGGCTGCTGGCCGACTACACGGACGTCATCGTCGGCGTCGCCGAACACGCCCACGGCGGCTTTCTCGTCGAGCAGGGCTATTTCACCGCCCTGGAGGAGTACTTCGCGAAGACCCACGTGTTCAAACGCGAGTACGAGGCCCTCGATCTGGACGAACTCGACACCGAGGTCGACAGCGAGGATCCCTACAGCGCGATGCAGACGGGCATCTTCGAAATGCTCGACGACGCAGGCCGGCTTTGCCGATGGACCACCGAAGACGACCTCCTCACGTGCGTCGGGAATCTGCCCGACGAATGACCTGCGAGCTCAGAGGTCCACCGGATCGCTCTTGGTGATCTCCCGCAGGACAACTGTCGCGTACGAGCCTTTCGGGAGCGCAAACGAGAGCGTCAGTGGATCGTACTCGACGGAGAGGTCCGTCCGCAGGAGGATCGCCCGTCGCGTGCCTTCCGAGTCGAACTCCCCCGGAAGATCAAAGTCCGCCGGTTCGATCCCCAACTCGTCGAAGACCGCCCGTTCGAGCTCGCCCGGTTCACCATCTGCCAGTTCACTGTCGGCCCCGAGCAACGGCGCGGTCACGAACGCCCGCCCGCGCTCGCAGTGGCGGCGAACCGTCCCGACGTTGTCCTCGGTTACACGCTGCGTCCGGCCGGTGTCCGGCAGTTCGAGGCCATCGGGAGCACCGCTGTCGGCGAAGCAAACCACGTCGCCGGCCACCGGTTCGTCGAAGGGAAGCCCGCGCTCCAGCCGTGCCGAGAGAATCCGATTGAACGCGTAGGACTGGGCAGCGTTGACGAACAGTTGCTGGAGGTTCGTCGGGACTGCCTCCAGCGCTTCTTGGAAGTCTTCGGGCTCGTCGGCCCCGTTCTCGGCGAGACGATGGCACATCGACCGTTCGTAGCCCAGGCGCTTGGGGAGTCGATCGAGCGCGCCTTCCCAGTCTTCGGTTTCCGTGACGTACTTCCGGGCTTTGCGAGTATCCTCGCGCTCGCGTTCGTGTGGATTCCCGACGTACGCCAGGACGGCGTCCGTCCAGTCGCCGCGGGCGATGGCGAGGCCGACCTCGTGGGTGACCGGGCGCTGGCTGCCGAAGCGTTGCTGCCCGAAGTAGTTGGGGACGCCAATGCGGGTCGAGCCGTCGTCCTCGCCACCGCCGGACGCGCTGCCGGCGAACGCGGCGAGTTCGTCGAGAATGGCGTCGGTCCGGTCCGGGTCATCGGGTTCACTAACAACTATTTCGAACTCGTTGCCCGCCAGATCGCCAAAGAGGATCGGCCGGCCGCTCCGGCCCAGAACCTCGATCTCGACGTTCGAGAGGTCGATCGTTTCGAGATCGGCGGGGTCGACTTTCGCAACGGAGAACAGCTGAGTCGTCTTCGCGTATTTGTCCTTCGTCCCGGCCCAGGAGACGCGTTCGCGGCTGATCCCGAGGTGATCCGAGAGGACGCCGGCGAAGTCGTTGGTGTCCCAGCCCGCGAGCGTCGCCCGGAAGACAACGTGTGGGTACGCGCCCTGCTTGGCGTCAATGGGCTCGACCTGGAAGGCTTCGACCTCACGGACGCCGAAGGCCGCGGGCTCCCGACGAAGGTGCCCGCCGACGCCGTCGCTGTCGCTGACGTAGTACTCCATGCCGACCGCTTGCTCGACGGGGTGTGCCTGTCGCATATCGAGAGTTGAACGTCCTACACTGTCACCGGAAAAGAGCGTGCTGGTCGACGTGTGGAAGGCACGAAAATCGAAACCGAATTGTTGCCGTCTACAGCGCGTCCGCGAGGTCGTCGAACTCCTCGATCTCGACGCCTTCGTCGGTAATCTCGGCGATCACGAGGCCGTTGCCGGAACCGGTGTCGCGCTCGCTGGCTGCTTGGACCGCGTTCGTCGCGAGCTCTTTGGCCTCCTCGGTGGACATCTCGGCGTCGTACTCGCCCTCGATGGTCCCGTAGGCGACCTGCATTCCACTGCCGGTGACGGCGTAGTCGTCTTCCATGACGCCGCCGGCGGGGTCGATCGTGTAGACGTGACTGCCCTCGTCGTCGACGCCGCCGAGGATCGGGTGAATGGCGAGGAACGGACCACCGCGAGCGAAGTTGCCCGCGAGCGTCGCCAGCGCGTTGATACTCATCGGCTCGTCACGACGCGTCTCGTAGAGACTGGCCTCCGAGCGCAGCGTCCGGATGAACGACTGGGCACCGCCGACCGAGCCCACGAGCGTCATGGCTGCCGTCGGGTGGATCTCCTCGACCTTCACGACGTTCTTGTTCGAGACGAACCGACCGCCGAGGCTCGCCCGGCGGTCGGTCGCGATCACGACGCCATCCTCGGTCGCGAGGCCGACGGTCGTCGTCCCGGTCTTCGTCACGTTCTCGCCGTCTCCCTCGTCGGTCGCAATCGAGCCGAGTTCGGGTGCGTAGGGGTCTGTCCGTCCGCTGTCGTGGGGGTTCATGTTCAGATCAGGGTTCATTCGTCGTCACCTCCGAGCAGGTCGCGCTCTTCGAGGTGCTCCTCGATCACGTCTTGGCTCACACCGAGAACGCCTTCCTCGTCGACCGTCTGGAGGTCGACACCGTCGGGGTCGAGGCCATCGTCGTTCGGCTCCGCTAGCCCCTCCAGGGCGAGACCGACACCCTGCTCTAAGGTCATGCCGTCCTCGTAGTTGTCCTCGAAGTACTCCTGGATCTCCTCGCGACCGCCGCCGACCGCGAGTGCCGACCACTCGTAGGGCGTCCCCGAGGGGTCGGTCTCGAAGAGGCGGGGCTCGCCGTTCTCCATCCCGCCGACGATCAGCGCGACGCCGAAGGGGCGCGCGCCACCGGTCTGGGTGTACTCCTGGATCGTGTCGGTGATGGCCTTCGTCAGCGCCTCGACACCCATCGGCTGGTCGTATCGCAGATGCTCGACCTGCGACCGCCGGCGCGCAAAGTCGATGAGCTTGCGCGCGTCGGCGACGTGCCCGGCGCTCGCGATAGCGATGTGGTCGTCAATCTTGTGTGTCTTCTCGATGCTGTCGCGCTCGATGAGCGACGAGCGCGTCTGTCGGTCCGCCGCCAGGACGACGCCCTCGTCGGTCCGTACACCGACGCTTGCGCTCCCGCGTTTGACGGCTTCCCGTGCGTACTCGACCTGATAGAGCCGGCCGTCCGGCGAGAAGATCGTAATCCCGCGATCGTAGGCCTGCTGTTGTTGGTTTCCTTGCATACTGGTGTCCTCGTATTGTGTTCACCCCGAGTTAGGGCAGATCGTACATAAACCTTTCAGTAAGAGATAAATAGGTCGATTGAATGCGGTACATCGGTTCTGAGTCCCAGCGGCACATATACATCAGTATAGCGATAGGTCTCCCGTGACGCGATCGACGGCGTCTTCGTCCGCTGGACCGACCGCCAGCGCGGAGACGGTGCCGGGTTCGAGTTCGGTGTGACCGGCGTCCCGGACGATAGCGTGGGCCAATCCCTCGCGTTCGGCCTGGTCCGCGAGTTTGAACAGCGTTGCTTCGCCGTCGGCCTGGAGGACGACCTTCTTCTGGCCGCTGCCCTTCCAGGCTGACTGGCTTTGGCTGTCGGCGTCCTCATAGGCCATCAGGGCGGCGTGGGCGACCTGGGCCGCGAGTTTCCCCTCGCCCATGTTCAGATCCGCGCGTGCGACGATCGCCTGCTTCATGGCTACTCCTACACCGGAGTGGGTAAAGGCGTACTGTTCCGGCTGTGGTCGTGTCGGGAAAGCCGACGGTATATATTCCCGGCCCGGCAACGACGGCTATGCAGCGGACCACGCGCGAGCGAATCGCCGATCGATTACGGGGGGAATCGCTGTCCGCCACGGCGCTCGCCGCGGCGTTCGAACTCTCGACGACGACGGTGATCGAGCACGTCGAGCACATCGCGCGGTCGCTCGATGATAGTGACGAGCAGTTGCTGGTCGCGCCCCCGGCGTGTGAGGACTGTGGCTTCGACGGGTTCGACGACCGACTGAACGAGCCGAGTCGGTGCCCGGAGTGCCACAGCGAGAACCTTTCGCCGCCGATCTTCCGGATCGAGTGAGAAAGCGGCCCCTATTTATTGCGGGATTCGATGTAGTCGATCGTCTCCCAGATATTGAGTACGCGAATACGTCCTTCGTAGTATGTGTTTTTAATGACGCCCGAAATCGATCGTTCGGCATTCCGGTCGTCCATCACGATCCCGACAGATTCGTGCTGCGTCGACCCGAGCAGTGTCACGGCAACAGCAGGCAGTTCCGAGTCCGTCTTCCGCAATTCGTCCGGGTCCGTCTGCTCGTATTCTGCCAGCCGCTCGTGGACACGATCCATCAACTCGCCAGCACGGGGGCCATCATGAACCCTCACCCCTGGCTGGATGGAATCCACGATCGAAATCCAGGCTGTCGTCTCCGCGCGGTCGACCCAGTCGATGCTGAGGTAACCCTGCTGTTCGGTGAGTTCTTCGACGACCCGTTCACTCAGATACAACTCGACACCGTTGTCCCGAACATACTGAACGAAGGTCTGGTATGGATCGCTGTCAGTGCCCCCGATCGTTCGAAGAAAGCTGGTATCGAGTACGAGAGCGCTCGGAAACGGTGAGACGTGTCCGTCAGTCATCGGCGCGCTGGTACGGTGTTTGCTCCAGGGCACGTTCGTGTACTGGTACCTCGAACGAGATGTCATCAAGCGTCGGATCGTGATCTTTGACCAGTGCGACGATCCCCTCGATTGCCTGCGTGACGGCGATCCCCTCGACAGCCGAGACGTTCAGTTCCTCGGCAACGCCACGACGTGTCGTCTTCCCCAGCAGGTACTCGATGGTTCCCATGACTGCCGGGGCAAGCGCTGCTTTACCGTGCCGCTGGACGAACAACTGGAGGTCGTCGTTGGCGGTGGTTGCGCCAAAGACCGCGATCAGGACTGGGCCGAATTCAACCGTAGCTTCCCCACTCCAGACACCACTCACAGCGTCTGCCCGCCAGAGTGCTGACCCATCCTCGTAGGCATCGAGTTCTTCCGCGATGCGAAGCTCTGCCAGTTTGTTGGCGTACTTATACGCCGTACTTTTCGAAAGCCCCCGGCGTTCGCGTACTGCAGTGATGGTCGTCGGCGAGTTGAGCAATACATCCGTATAAAACTGCGCGAGCTCGGGCGTAGTCAGCAGTTCTTGCACCACGAAAAACCGCCGGGCTGTATCTCCAGTCGCCCGTGATGCATTGTTGGCGGATGCGTTCGACATAGTCCATAGTACGCGAACTATAGTCTAAAGCGTTTCGACAGCGTTGTATCCAGACCGGGAGTGTCCTGTGTGGATATATTCGGTCCGGGCCGTGTATACGACCGGTCATCACAGAGGAAGACTTCCTTGAGCAGAGTAATCCTGGTTTCTCCTGCAGTAGCTGTCTTTCAAAGTCGGTCTGGGGTCTCCATCTCGGTCTCCGGGAGGCCACTGTATTTCGATTCGGAGCGGGCCGCTCGTGGAATCTACTAGCATTCACCTGCTGAGGGGTGGCTCCGAGCAGGCGTTGGGCCGTCACCGCCACGCGGACACTTAAATTCCTGGCGTGAGTGTCCCCGGACGCAATGACCGACAGCAGGGACTACGGCAACGAGGACTACCGCATCGAGGCGGACAGCCTCGGCGAGATGGAAGTACCAGCCGACGCCTACTGGGGGGCACAGACCCAGCGCGCGATCGAGAACTTCCCGATCAGCGATCGGCGCTTCGGACGACGGTTCATCCGGGCGCTCGGCGTCGTCAAAAAGGGCGCGGCACAGGCCAACCGCGATCTCGGCCTCTTGGACGAGGAGAAAGCCGACGCCATCGTCGCGGCCGCCGACGAGGTGATCGCCGGCGATCACGACGACCAGTTCCCGGTCGACATCTTCCAGACGGGCTCTGGTACCTCGACGAACATGAACGCCAACGAGGTGATCGCCAATCGCGCCACCGAGATCGTCGGCGGCGAGATCGGGTCGAAGGAGATCCACCCGAACGATCACGTCAACTACGGCCAATCGAGCAACGACGTCATCCCGACGGCGATGCACGTCGCCGTTTTGGAGGCGATCGAGCGTGACGTCCTCCCCGGACTGGAGACGCTCCGTGAGGAACTCGAACGCAAGGAGGAAGCATTCGACGACGTGGTCAAGACCGGGCGGACCCACCTCCAGGACGCGACGCCGGTGATGCTGGGCCAGGAGTTCTCGGGCTACCGGACCCAGATCGAGAAGGGGATCGCCCGCGTCGAGGAGACGCGCGAGCGGGCGGCCGAACTGGCGCTCGGCGGGACAGCCGTCGGGACCGGGCTGAACACCCACCCCGAATTCCCCGAGTTGGCGGCCGAATACATCAGCGAGGAGACGCTGCTCACCTTCCGGGAGGCCGACAACCACTTCGAGGCCCAGGCCGCCCACGACGCGATGAGCGAGGTCCACGGCGCGCTTCGGACCGTGGCGGGATCGCTTCAGAAGATTGCCAACGACCTCCGGCTGCTGGCCTCCGGGCCGCGCAACGGCCTCGGCGAACTCGATCAGCCAGAGAACCAGCCCGGCTCCTCGATCATGCCGGGAAAGATCAATCCCGTCGTCGCGGAGTCGGTCAACCAGGTGTACGCCCAGGTCGTCGGCAACGACGCGGCTGTCTCGACCGGCGCGGCCAACGGCCAGATCGATCTCAATCTCTACAAGCCAGTGATTGCGAGCAACGTCCTGGAGTCCGCGCGGCTGATCGCCAACGTCAGCGGTGCCTTCGCGACGAAGTTCGTCGCAAAGCTGGAAGCCGACCGCGAACACTGCGAGGCGCGCGTCGAACAAAGTATGGCCCTCGCGACGGCACTCAATCCCGCGATCGGCTACGACAAGGCCAGCGAGGTCGCCAAGGAGGCGATGAAAACCGGACAGACCATCCGAGAAGTCGCCGTCGAGAAAGGCTACCTCACCGAGGACGAAGCCGACGAGGTGCTCGACCCGGCGACGATGACCGAGCGCGTCATTCTCGGTGACGAGTGAGCGGCCGGCGACGGGCATAGAGCCGAGTAGCTACTCCGGCAGCGGCCACGGTGCCGTCGCCCCCGTCACGGCGACGACAGGCTCGTCCCGTTCGCGAGACGACGATGGGCCTCCGGGAGCCACGCGGGCGAAGAAACGGTCACGTTTCCAACGTCGGTGATATTTGAGGTATACCGGTGGGTGAACGTGATCGTCTCGGAGCGTGTTCGGCGCTCGGTCGTATACATGGCCGTCAAATTTTGAACGAGTCCGCGTCGAGTCACAACGACTGAAACCCGGTAGTCCTCGACCAGTGGCGCGAGTGTCTCGGAGGGTTGGGTCGACGTGAGCCGATACCGCACTCCAGCGGTCGACTCGATCCGTTCGATACTGGCGGATCCGACAGGGAGATAGCGTTCGACCGCGTTCGTCGCTGACCGGACGAACCGACTCCGGCTCCCGTCGGCCGTGATACGGTCGTAGCGGTAGGCGGCCCACGATGTCGACAATGCGCGGATGTAGACGTCCTCGCCGTCTGCGTATTCGTTGTACACCGGATAATAAACCCGCCGACCCTGATAGCGGTCCGTGCGACCGTTCGTCTCGAAGTAGTAGCGGGTCGCGTTCGCGAAGGCGACGGTCCGATAAGACATCGTACTGTCGGTGACGTTTGCGACCCGCCCGGTTCGGTTGTCGGTCTCCGTCCATACGAACGATGTCTCTCGAAGGGCATCCCGATGTGCGTCAGCGAGCAAGTCCGGCTCAAGTTCACCGTCAGCGTAGACTCCTGGCACGATCATCGCCCCCGGGCCTGTGTCTGGAGGGTCCGTGGGAACCGGCGCGGGCGTAACGGTCGGGACGGGTTCGTCACCGCTCAAAAAGCCAGTACACCCGGACAGGGCGAACAGGGTAACGACCGCCAGGACTCGCCACCGCATTGTCGACTGTTCGGCTGCCACACACATAAAGACGCGGCAAGCGGTAGCATACACCGTTCGGCGGTGGCCACACACAACGGAGCGTTTTTCCCCGAAGCGGCGCCAGTGCCCAGTAATGACTGCCGACTTCGACTACGCGGCCCTCGGGCTGGTCGCCGGACTGGAGATCCACCAGCAACTCGACACCGAGAGCAAGCTGTTCTGTGAGTGCCCGACGACGCTCAGAGAGCCCGCCGAATCGACGACGACGATGACGCGGTACCTCCACCCCACAAAGAGCGAACTGGGCGAACTCGACGAGGCCGCCCTCGAGGAGAGCCAGGTCGAACGCGAGTTCGAATATCTGACCTACGACTCGACCTGTCTGGTCGAGGCCGACGACGAACCGCCACACCGGGTCGACGAGGAGGCGATGGCCGTCGCCCTCGAGATCGGACAGCTGCTCGACATGGACGCGATCGACCAGGTCCACGTCATGCGCAAACTCGTCATCGACGGGTCGAACACCTCCGGGTTCCAGCGCACCATGATGGTCGCGACCGACGGCGAGATCGAGACCAGCGAGGGGCCGGTCGGCGTCGAGGACCTCATGCTCGAAGAGGAGAGTGCCCAGCGCGTCGCGGAGACTGACTCGGGCGTCCGTTACAGCCTCGATCGCCTCGGCATCCCCCTGGTCGAAATCGGCACTGACCCGGACATCCGCTCGCCGGCACAGGCCCAGGAGGCCGCCGAACGCATCGGGATGCTGCTGCGCTCGACCGGACAGGTCCGGCGCGGCCTGGGCACCATCCGCCAGGACGTCAACGTCTCGATCGCCGAGGGCGCACGCGTCGAGATCAAGGGCGTCCAGAGCCTCGAGGACATCGAGGACATCGTCCGCAACGAGGTCGGCCGGCAGGTCGAACTGCTCGACATCGCCGAGGAACTCGCCGACCGGGACGCCACGGTCGGCGACCCGCAGGACGTGACCGGAGTCTTCGAAGACACCGACAGCGGCGTGATCCGGGGCGCACTCGACGACGGCGGCGACGTGTGGGCCGTCCCGCTACCCGGCTTCGGCGGCCTCGTCGGCCGCGAGATCCAGCCCGACCGTCGCCTGGGAACCGAGTTCTCCGATCACGCCAAGCGCCACGGCGCTGGCGGGATCTTCCACACCGACGAACTCCCGGCCTACGGCGTTACCGAGGCTGAAGTCGAAGCGCTGGCCGAGGCTGTCGATCTCGATCCCGACGCCGTCACTGGTGAGGAGAGCGAGGATGCGGTCGCGATCGTCGCCGACGCGCCCGAGATCGCCGAGCAGTCGATCGAAGCAGTCGCCGAACGGGCCGAAACCGCGATGGACGGCGTCCCCGAGGAAACCCGCGACGCAACCGAGGAGGCGACGACGCGGTACCTTCGACCCCTGCCCGGCGCGGCGCGGATGTACCCCGAAACGGACGTGCCGCCGGTCGAACCCGATCCCGCCGAGGTCGAAACGCCGGAACTTCTCACTGCAAAGACCGAGCGCTATCAGGCGGAGTACGACCTCGACGCCGGCTTGGCCGAGCAGGTCGCCTACGGGAAGCGATGGGAACTGTTCGAGGACGCTGTCGAATCCGGCGTCGACGCCACGCTGGCCGCCCAGACGGTCGAATCGACCGTGACCGAGATCCGGCGGGACGGCGCGCCGGTCGAGCACCTCACCGACGAGCACTTCCTGGCGGTCTTCGACCTGCTCGCAGAGGGGGAACTCGCCAAGGAGGGCGTCCCGGAGTTGCTGGCCGCCCTCGCGGAGAACCCCGACCTGAGTGCGGAGGAGGCAGCCGACCAGGAGGACCTCGGCAGTGCTGGCGAGGACGAGGTCCGGGAGGCCGTCGTCACCGTCGTCGAACGCAACGCAACCCAGATCGAGGACGAGGGGATGGGTGCCTTCTCCGGGCTGATGGGCGAGTGCATGGGCGAACTCCGGGGGAAGGCTGACGGCGACGTCGTCAGCGACGTGCTCCGCGAAGAGATCCAGAAGCGCGCCTGATGGACTCGGCCGGACGACTACCACCCATGTACTCACGCGCTCACGCTGCCATCTCGCTGGTCGTCGCTGGCGGGGTCGTTCTGGCCGGTGAACCGACGGTCGATCCCGCGCTCGCGGTGGGCTATGGCGTGGCGCTTGGGGTGCTGATCGACCTCGATCACTTCGTGCTCGCGTGGCTGCTTGCAGGGAGTACCACCCCGCTCCGACGCGTGCTCCGGGCACCCTGGATCGTCGTCACCGATCCCGCGACGATTTTCGATACGGACGACCTCGGGCCCTACCACCGGCTTATCAGTCACGTCGTGATCGCCGGGGTCCTCGTGCCCGGCGTCTGGCTGGCCGTCGATCCCTTTCTCGGTGTCCTCTCGGCGGCAGTCCTCTGGGCGCACCTGCTCGCCGATCTGATCGCCGACGTTCGGAACTTCGAGACAATTCCAAGAGACGGACGCCAGCCCTAATCCTCCAGTTTCTGCTCGACCCGTCGGAAGAGCCCCCGCAGTGTCCGAACCTCCCGGCCCGTCGGATGGGCACGGCCGATCACCCGCCGGAAGAGACGCCCGGCCTTCGCCCGTTTCTCCTCGGGGTGGTCGATCGCCGCGAGGAAGCCCTCGAACTGATCGTGCAATCCCTCTATCGCTGGCTGATCGGCCCGATCAGTGATGTCGGGCAGCTGGGTCTCCTCGACGGTCAGCGCCCGGAGTTCGTAGAGGACGATCGTGGCGGCCTGGCCCAGGTTCAGAACGGGATAGTCCTCGCTGGCGGGGATCGAACAGATCTGATCTACTTCGGCGAGTTCCTCGTTGGAGAGGCCGACGTCCTCGCGGCCGAAGACCAGACACACGTCGCTGTCGATTCCCTGAAGTTCGTCAGCGAGTTCCCGCGGCGTCACGAACGGATACCGGACGTGCTTGGTCGCGTCCTCGTTGGTGATCGCCGTCGTCGCGACGGTATGGTAGTTGTTGACTATCTCCTCGAAGGTGACCACGTCGGCGCTGGGCATGATGTCATCGCGGGCCTGGCCGGCGTAGCCGTAGGCCTCGCCGTCGGGATCGAGTTCGGGCGGGTCGACCAGTTTGAGATCCGAGAGGCCGAAGTTCTTCATCGCGCGGGCGATCGTCCCGACGTTGCCCGGCGTCTGGGCATCGACGACGGCGACGCTCACGTTCATTCGTCGATATCGAGGTCGAGGTCCTCGACGTCGGCGTCGAGTTCTTCGCGCTCTGCCTCGTCCATCGCACAGAGTTCGTTCTCCAGGGAATCGAGCGCGCCCGAACTCACGTCGGGGAGTTCCTCGCGGTCCTCCTCGACGTGCTCCAGGCCGCCGTAGCCCGCCGGGGCGCGCCCGCCGCTGTCGAACCACTCCTGGAAGGCGTTGGCGAGTTCCGGCTCGCCGGCGAGGTCGCTGCCCCCCTCTTCGCGATACCAGTAGAGGAAGTCCGACTCGTGGGGGCCACACAGCAACACGGTCCCGGTCGGCTCGCCGTAGACGATGCTGCCGACGTTGCACTCGGCGACGTTTGCCTCGCCGTGCTCGAGGTAGCAGGCGTCACACGGTTCCCCGACCAGCGCGGTGAGTCGGAGAATCCGACTCCGGGTGTCCGGCGGCATCTCGACGAGTGTCTTGAGCGACCCATCGTCGTCGAACACGTCGTCCTCCTCGAAGCGCCAGCCGCGCAACCCGATCGAAACCTTGGCCATACGCGGGGTACTCGCCTGGCGACCAAAAAGAGCGCGCTGTCGGTCAACCGGAAAGCGCCTTCGCCGGGGACCAACCGTTTTTGGCCGTCCCGGTCGTCGCACCCACTATGCACAACGTGGACGCCGCAGGGCTCGGGATCGGCGACGACCACCCACCCCGGATCATGGGCGTGCTTAACGTGAGCCGGGAGTCGCCGTACGACCCCAGCGTCTTCGCCGACCCGGACGAGGCGGCCGCTTACGTCGAGGACATGATCGACGCCGGCGCTGACATCGTCGACGTCGGCCTCGAATCGGCCAACAAACGCCTGGAGGTGCTCTCGGCCGAGGAGGAACGCGAGCGCCTCGACACCGCGATCGAGACCATCGACGCCGTCGACGGTGACGCCGTCTTCTCGATCGAAACACGCTACAGCGAGGTCGCCGACGAGGCCCTCTCACGTGGCTTCGACATGGTCAACGACGTCTGTGGCTTCGCCGACCCGGAGATGCCCGCCGTCTGTGCGGCCCACGACGCCGCCGTCGTGAAGATGGCGAGCCCACCGGACCTCGAACGGCCGGGAGCCGTCGGCGAGACGGACTGGACCGAACGCTGCGATGCCGAGTGGGCGGCCGATGCCGACTACGTCGATCAGGTCTACGAAGCGCTCAAACAGGGCGGGTTCACCGAGAAGACGATCGTCGACCCGGCCTTTGGCGGGTGGAGCGAGGCCCAGACCCTCGAAGACGACCGCGAGACGTTCCGGCGGCTGGGAGAGTTCCGCGAACTCGGCCGGCCGATGCTGGTCTCGATCAACCGCAAGAACTTCCTCCGGGAATTCGTCGGGCGGTCGACCGAGGAAGCGCTGCCGGTCAGCCTCGCCGCGACCGCGCTGGCCGTCGAACGCGGGGCGCACGTGATCCGGACCCACGATGTGGCCGAGACGCGAGACGCGGCGATAATCGGCCACGAGTTGGGCGTCGGTCCCGAGGCGTTCGAGTGATGGACTTTGCCACCTGGGAGCCGGTCTACGAGGCCATCCTCGCGGACTTCGGCTACGACCGGGCGGGCGACGAGCGGGCGCGGGACTGGCTGGCGTCGGTGTTCGAGCGCCGCGAAGTCGAGCCATACGAACCAGCGCCGGATGCGTTCGCAGGCGACACCGTCGCCGTCGCCGGTGCCGGGCCGTCGCTGCTTGAGGACGCTGACGTGGTTCGCGAGGCGGACCGCATCGTCGCCGCCTCGACGGCCGCCGATAGCCTCCGCGATATCGGATTCGAGCTCGATTTCGTGGTGACCGACCTGGACAAACACGCCGAGGGAGTGCATGAGTTCACTAAAGAGGGGGTCCCAGTGGCCGTCCACGCTCACGGCGACAACGTGGACGCACTTCGGCAGTACGTCCCGACGTTCGACCTGGCGAGCGTCGTCCCGACGACCCAGGCCGAGCCGACCGGGCCAGTCGCGAACTACGGTGGCTTCACGGACGGTGACCGGGCGGCGTTTCTGGCCGATCATCTGGGAGCCGAGGAGCTCGTCTTCCCCGGGTGGGACTTCGAGGACGACTCGCTGGGGGAGGAGAAGCGGCGGAAACTCCAGTGGGCAAAGCGATTGCTGGTCTGGCTGGAACAGCGTCGAAACGAGCGGTTCGGCATCCTCGACGGGCGGCGCGACGGGATTGACACGCAGATGCTCCCCTAGCGATCGAGACGGGTTCCGAGAAAAGCGCCGATTGCACCGAGCACAAATGCATACGCAAACGAAAAGGCGACCGTTTCGAGCGGTGCAGGTGTCAGGACAACAATTCCCAGTCTCCACCGGACGGCTAGTTCTGCCAGGAAGATCCCCGGGATCGCAAGAAGGACGTATCCGCCAGCCAGCGCCACACCGACCAGCCCGAACGTGACGTGTTCTGTCTCTGAATCGAGAAGGGACTGTCCAACCAGGAGGCCAGCGACAGCCAGTACGAGGACCGGAATCGAGAAATAGACGACATCCGGTATCGTGGAACCGGATTGTTCGAGGATCATGTTGAACCGAACCGTTTCCTGCATCTCACCGTTCGATAACGTTTCGAGGGCGTCCACAAAGTGCGCATTGTAGAAGATCACGCCGATCCCCTTGAGTTTTTGAACATGAGACTCGACGGTCAATGATGCCGGACCCACGTAGAACAGCGCGGTTGTGAGAGCGTAGCCGACGATCCAGGCCACACCACCGGTGACGATTCCTTCTAACCACGGGAACCCACGGACACCTGCCACGCGGTCGTCCGATAACAGCGAACGCTCGGTCTCGTCTACGGAATCGTTTCGTGACACACTCGCATTGACTTCGAATACGGGCAAAAAACCTCCGGCCGGTCTCACTCGTCGTCGGTCTCGAAATCCAGCGCCGCGGAGTTGATACAGTAGCGCTTGCCCGTCGGCTCCGGGCCGTCGTCGAAGACGTGCCCGAGGTGGCCGCCACACTCGGCACACAGCACTTCGGTCCGCTCGCGCCCGTGGCGGGTGTCGAGTTCGGTCTCGACGTTGCCCTCGGCGACCACGTCGGTGAAACTCGGCCAGCCGTGGCCGGACTCGAACTGTGAATCCGTATCGAACAGCGCCGCGCCACAGCCGGCACACCGGAAGACGCCGTCGTCGTCGACGTCGAGGTACTCGCCGCTGAACTTGGGTTCGGTCCCGCGTTCGCGGAGAATGTGGTACTCCTCTTCAGTCAAAACCTCACGCCACTCGTCGTCGGACGCCGGAACGCCGTCGGATTCGGACTTTCCCATACCCAACGAACGTACTCCGGGGGTAAAGACCCACTGAATACGGGAACCCATACCGCCATCGGCGACGGCTCGGTCACTGGTCAGTGGCATCTGTCAGTTCGCCGCCGGGCTGATCTCTTTGCGTTCCCACGGGCGATCGCCGGCGTCCTCTTCCTGTGGCTGTTCGTCTGGGGGCTGTACATGCTCGCCCTCAGCCTCGGTGTCAACGCCGGAGTTCACGTCCCGCTCGGTTGACCCGCGTCGGCATGGCTCGGCGTCGGATCGGACGGCAGTTCGATCCCCGGAGCGCCCGCGAGCGGCGATTAAAGTTGCCGTCGGATCGTTTTCGCCGTCGCTTCACCGACGCCCGGGACGTCTCGGAGTTCCGTCGTCGAGGCCGCCCGGACCCCGTCGACGCCCCCGAACCGCCCCAGCAGCCGCGTCCGAAGTTCGGGACCGACGCCCGGGACGTCGTCGAGTGCCGTCGACACGTCGTCCCTGAGTGTCGTGTGATACTGAACGGCAAAGCGGTGAGCCTCGTCGCGGACGCGCTGGAGCAAGCGCAACTGTGGTGTGTCGTCATCCCAGTCGAACGTCCGCTCGGGAGTGATCACCCGCTCTTCGGCCTTCGCCAGCCCGACCGCAGGGACGTCCCAGCCGACGGCGTCGAGGGCCTCGCGAGCGGCCGCGAGCTGTCCCTCGCCGCCATCGATCAGGAGCAGATCGGGATCCGGCCGGTCGTCCCGCCCTTCGATGGCCCGCTCGGCCCGCCAGCCGATCAGCGACCGCATGGCCGCGTAGTCGTCGTTGCCTTCGGCGAGTTTCTTGCGTCGATAGTCGGGTTTCTCGGGCGACCCGTCGACGAAACAGACGTCACTGCCGACGACCCCCGCGCCGCCGGTATGGCTCACGTCGAACCCCTCGATGCGGGCGGCGGCGTCGAGCCCCAGGACGTCGGCCAGCGCGGCCACGCCGTCGTCCCGCCCCGCCCCCCGTCTGGCGTTCTTCAGCGCCAGGTCGACGAGCGTCGCTTCCCGACCGGCCCCCGGAACGCGAACGTCGACGCCAGCGTCGGATAGCCAGGATTGCACGTCGTCGTCACTCAGTCGGTCGGAGACCAGAAGACGGTCGGGGAGCTCCCGCTCGGCGTAGTACTGGGGGACGAAGGCGGCGAGGACGTCACCGGCCCGCTGGCCATCGGGAGTCTTGACGGCGTGACGCTCCCGGTCGACCAGCGACCCCTCATTGCTGTGGAGGCGCGCGACCGTCGCCGAGTCACCCTCCAGGGCGACCGCCAGCACGTCGGTCGTCCGGTCTTCGGTCGACTCGATGGCCTTCGCGCCACCCGCGTGGAAGGACTCGACGACGTCGAGGCGGTCCCGGAGGTTCGCCGCTCGTTCGAACGCCGCTTCGTCGGCGGCCCGGTCCATCTCCTCGCGGATCGGCTCCGCGAGGACGCCAGTCTCCCCGCGGAAGAACCGGCGGATTGCCGCGACGTCCTCGCGGTAGGCCGCCGGGCTAACCTCGCCGGTACACGGGGCCGAGCAGAGCCCGATGTCGTAGTCCAGACAGGGGCGATCGCGATTGGCGTACTTGTGATCCGAACAGCCACGGAGGCCGAAGGTCTCCCGAATCGCCTTGACGACGGTCTCGACGTCACTCTTGTCGGTGAACGGGCCAAAGACGTCTGCACCTTCGGCTGGATCACGCGTGATCTCGATCCGTGGCGCGGGGTGATCGGTCAGTTGCACGAGCGGATAGGACTTGTCGTCGCGCAGCCGGACGTTGTACCGTGGCTGGTGGCGTTTGATGAGATTCGCTTCGAGGAGGAGCGCCTGCGTCTCGGTGTCGGTGACGACAACGTCGATATCGGCGGCGCGCTCGACCATCCGCCGGATGCGCTCACCCCGGGGATCGGCATACGAACGGACGCGGTCCCGGAGAGCCACGGCTTTGCCGACGTAGAGAACAGTGGCGTCCTCGTCCGAACTATCTACGAACTGATAGACGCCGGGCTCAGTCGGGAGATCGCCAGCACGTGATCGAACCTCGGCCGAGTCCATCGACTCGGGGTACGGCCCAGAGCAAATTGAACGTGGCGTCCTCCCCCCTCGATCGGGGGAGGATCGATCACCGGTCACCCGAGACGATCCAGCGGATCGAGCGATCGTCGATCGTCACTTGCCGAGGAGACGCCGTCCGGGAAGATTGCGTCCCGAAGCCGCCCAACGGTTTCCCCGGCGTCCTCAGTCGAGGCCGCGATCGGGAGGTCCTCGCCGCCGGCGATCGAAAGCACCAGGCGGGTTTCCCGGGAGTAAAGGTAGACCGCGATGGGGACTAGCCCGGCCAGCAGCAACAGCGCGCCGATCATGGCCATATAGTCGTCGAGGCTGTAGATGATCGAGATCATCCCCTGAACCATCCCGAGAATGCCGCCGATGCCGAGTTGGCCGGTACTACCGGTGTCCGTGAGATCGATGTCGCCCATCAGCGCCCCGAAGTCGACGAGCAACCCGACGCCAAGCAGGACGACACCGAACAGACCCGCCCTGAGTCCCGCCAGCAGAAAGCGCGTCTCGCCGTCGGACCTGACGGCGACGTCGGTGACGTTGGGCCGCTCGACCTGCCGGAAGTTCTCGCCGTCCATCTGCGGGGTGAACGCCAGCACGCGGTGAGTCGTGACGACAACGTGGGCGTCACCGGCGGCGACGCGTTCGCTCACGGCTTCACCCTCGTAGAGCAACTCCTCGACGCGATCACTCCAGTCAGCCATCAGTGTCGCTTCGTGATCCGGTTACAAGAAATCACTGGCCGGTAGGCCGACATCGAAGTGGCAGCTATCGGTCGGTGGATACAACCCGCCACCCGTCTAACAATCTTCCATGGCCGAAGAGACCGTCCAGTGCTGGCTCGTCGAACGGGACTTCTACGACGAGGACCTGGTGACACTCGTCTACGCCACGCCCGACGGGTCCCGAGCCGTCACGCAGCAGCGATCGACGGCGCTACTCATGAAAGAACAGGTGACAGCTGCGATCGAGATCGAGCCCGATCGGCTTGAACCCGTCGACGGGGACGAACAGGAGCGATACGCCCGCGAGGCCGAACGGATGGCCGAACAGAACGAGCCTGACGACCCGGTATAGGCGCTCGCCGACGCTCAAAGAACGCTTTGACCGTCCGTGAGGTTTTGAAAGGTACCGTCCGTTGGTATCGATATGGCCTGGATTGGTCTCCATTCCGACGCCCGAACCGGTGACATCGAATCGACGCTCCGGCGTGGGGTACTGGCGATCGGGTTCTGGGGCGCGATCACGCTTCCGCTGATCGGCATACCGCTGCTCGCCGTCGTCCCGGCATCTGCCGACGTCGTCGCGATCGTCCTCGGCGCAAACGTGGTCTGTCTCCTCGTCGGCCAGCACCACAATCCTTCGAATGGGTGGCTTGCCGGATCGATTGAGCATCCCACCGTCAGGGAGGGAGCCCGATGACGGCCACAACGGACACGAAGCGGCAACGATTCAGGGAGTACCTCCGCGAGCAGACGGCCGATGGGGAGTGCTATCTCAAGAGCAAGTTCGTCGCCCGCGATCTCGAACTCGGGACCCGAGAGATCGGACAGCTGTTTGCCGATCTCAGCGACGAGGCGGACGAACTCGACGTCGAGCGGTGGGCCTACTCGAACGCGACGACCTGGCGAGTGGCCCGTCGGTGAGCGGTACATCGATTTTGGAAGGGACTCGTGGTATCGTCACTCTCGGAAGGGTTATGCCCATGCCAGGTGAACATTTGTTTGCAATGGTACACGGAAAAGTGGATTTCTTCCACGACACTGGCGGTTACGGTTTCATTACGACTGAGGACACCGAGGATGACGTATTCTTCCACATGGAGGACGTTGGCGGCCCGGACCTCGAAGAAGGAGCGGACATCGAGTTCGATATCGAGCAGGCCCCCAAAGGCCCGCGCGCGACGAACGTCGTCCGCGCATAGAGCGAATCGCTGTCTCACGGCAGCGCCGTGAGTGCAATTTCGATTTTTGATCATTACGTCAGTAGCGGCCGGTTTGTGACCAACAAATGTCGAGATCGGACCGCCCGGATCGTCCACCCCATGCTTTCATGGGGTCCTATTTCGGGGACGAGTCAGACGGAATCTATCGGAGCGCGTGGATTTTTATTATCCCCTCACCCACAGATGCACATGGGCGAATTCGATCTTGACTTGGGAGCTGTCGAATCGCAGTTGCCCGACGAGGACGACGAGTCACCTCACGGTCGTATCGTCCTCGGCGTTCTCGACGGGACGACTCCGGACGAGGAGTGGATCAGTCTCGTCGACGACGGTGCAGTGCTGGTATTGAATGTCGAGGGGGACGTCAACGAACGGGCGGCCGGCTTTGCCCGGAGGATCCAGGACAGTGGCGGCAGTCTGATGCACTTTCGTGGGTTCCTCGTCGTTTCGCCGCCCGGCGTCGAGATCGACACCGATCGACTGGAATGAATGGTCGGCTGCCGTGACGACCGACGTTGCGTGCAATGGCCGGAGAAACGCTCGCTCGGCACGATTGTCCGCGGACTGACGATTTATACGCGCAGAGCCCGTACGGGTATATATGCCATTGAAGGCCACGGGGCAAGCGATCTTCGATCCGGACGACGGCTGGGCGGGCGGGACGACCTGGATTGCCCACCCCGAGGAGTCGATGCAACGTGCGAGCCACGCACTCTTCGTGGACGATGCGGTGTGGCTCGTCGATCCCGTCGATGCCGACGGGCTGGACGATCACCTCGCCGATCTCGGCGACGTTGCGGGCGTCGTTGTGCTCCTCGACCGTCACAAGCGGGACGCCGATGCGATCGCGCTCCGACACGACGTCCCGGTGTACGTCCCCGAATGGATGGACGGCGTCGCGACGGAGATGACGGCGCCGGTCGAGCGCTTCGGGACGACGCTGGCGGACACCTACACCGTCTATCCGATCAAAGACTCGCGTTTCTGGCAGGAAGCGGCGCTGTACGACGAAGACGAGGGAACGCTCGTGATCCCCGAAGCAGTCGGGACGGCGTCGTACTTCCGGACAGGCGACGAACGCATCGGCGTCCATCCCATGTTGCGGCTCAAACCGCCCCGCCGGCTCCGGGAGTTCAGTCCCGAACGGATCCTCGTCGGCCACGGCGACCCCGTCGTCACGGAGGCGAGTGATGCACTCGCCGACGCGATCGACGGAGCGCGGCGGCGAATCCCGGCGCTGTATGTCGACGCCGCGAAGGACTTCATCTTCGGATGAATCCGGACGCCGACCCGATCTACGCAACCGAGGGGCTGATCGACGTCCTGTTGGAGCAAGCAGCGGAGCGTGCGCCCGATCCAGTCACGATCTCGGTGTCAGTGACGCCCGCCGGCGACTTCGGGGCGCTCGATCTACCCGCCGAGACACCCGTGTTCACCCACCTGTATCTCCCGGATGCCGGCAGTTCCCTGAACTTCGTCTTCGGCGTCGATCTGGGGACACCCGCGGGCCAGACTCAGGGCCGGTTCGTCTCTCACCCCGACGGGCGGCTCGAACTCACCCAGGCCGATGACTTTCACGCAGTGGTATTCGTAGCGGTGCCGCCGTGGGATCGGGATGCAATCGCCGTCTTCGATCGGGACAGTACACCACGCGAGCTTCGGCTGCTCGATGCCGAACCGCCCGAAGAGCGCTTTGGAGAGTGACTATTCCAGATACCCGAGGTCCTGTAGCTGGCTGGTTATCTCCTCGAATTCCGCCTCGGTGAGTTCGTCCGTGCGCTGGTGCTGGATCACGATACTCCGAAGTAGGAATCTGACGAGGTCGCTCGTCGAGGAGAAACTCGTCCCCTCGATCGTGTGTTCGACGCGATCTGCGAGTTCTTTCGGGATCGACACTGTCGTGTATTCGGTCATGTCCACATGGAGGGCTGCAACCGGGTTAGGCGTTTATGTCGTATCCGCATCGGCCTGTCCGACCGGCGGCGTCGACGCTCACCCGAACCCCTCGGATTCGATCCGGTTCGCCGGGACCCCCAGTCGTTCGATCGCCGCGACGAGACTGTACACCATCGCGTTGATGCCACAGGCGTAGACGTCCACGTGGTTCCCGGCTAAGACAAGGCACGAAGTGGAAGTTCTCGCGTTCGCGGGCCAGCTCCCGGAAGGCCGTCCGGTACGGCAGGTCGTCGGCCCACGCCGCGCCGAGGAACAGCCAGACGTCGCGTTGTTTCCCCTGGTACTCGTCGCGACCACTCTCGAACAGATAGTCGATCATGCTCTTGAACGGGGCCACGCCGGTACCCGTCGCGAGAAAGACCATATCCCGTGATGAGGTATCAGCCAGAACGAGTTCCCCATAGGGTCCGCGGACAGTCACCTCGTCGCCGACAGCGATATCGTCACAGATCCGGGGTGAGAGCCGCCCGCCCGGTACCCGCCGCACGCAGATTTCGAGGGTGTCACGCGTGGGTGAACTCGCTAGCGAGTACGCCCGTGACGTTCCATCGTAACGGAGTCCGATGTACTGACCGGCGACGAAATCGACATCGGACTCAGTAACCAACTCGACGCGGGCGAGCATCGGCTTCGGCCGATCGTATCGCTCTGCCAGCGTCGCCACGCGTCGGGCCACGGGCTGATGCCCGTCGGCGACGAGGCGTTCGCGCAAGCCATCCCAGTCGGCCGGCCCCTCGATCGGGCTGTATTCCGGAGCGGACTCGGCGACCCAGCGATTGATCGCCCGCGTGACCTCCGGCCGCCGGTCCTGATCCATCTTCGTGACCCGCGTCACGCGAGCGGATTCCGTGACCAGCGGGAGGTCGGCGATCGCGTCGTGCTGGGATGCGTGGTCCCTGACCTGAGCATCCATACCGGACGCATGAGGCACCGATGGAAATGCATACCGGCCCCGTCAAACGATTCTTCCGCCGGCTCTCCACGTTGACCGGCATCTGCGCACGAAAATGCTCGCTCGGCTGTGCGCGTCTGGCGTGATGCAAATGCCAGTTACATCCGTTGCTCCTCGCGAGATTGCTCGGAGCAAAGCGGTGGGGCTGGGATTTGAACCGAGCCAAGACGGTCCTGCTCACTTCGTTGCGCGGGCTGCGACTTGTCGGCTTCAAATCCAGTTGCACCGCTCAGCGCTCACGTCGTTCGCGCAGAAGCGGTGGGGCTGGGATTTGAACCCAGGAGGCTTGCGCCACCGGTTTTCAAGACCGGCGCAATGGGCCGCTCTGCCACCCCACCACGATAGCCTGGACGACCATGTCTCGGTATGGCCACACCGGCGATCACTCAGGTGCGTTTGCCAGCACCAACACGTGCCAAACCGGATCCGAGCGGTCGCGTGTGCGATTGGCTGTGGCATCTAAACGAATGAACACACTGAATTTCAAGCTGTCGTTCTCAGTCGTGGCCTGACGGGTTGCCGTGACGCCCCGAACGGGACCTGACGACCACGATCAGAGGGATAGCTGTCGTACTCGTGGTCCGCTACTGCAGCGACATGGGCAACACAGCAACGGGCCAAACGCGTTTGGTGATCCAGGTCCTCCCTATGAGCATGTCTACTGTCGAGTTTTGGGGCCACGTCGACCAATCGCGCGACGGAACTGACCACGTGGAAACAGGCACCGCTGTCCATACCACCAGACACTGCTGATGAGTGACGAATCGACGGCCGAAACAGGAGAAAACGACACAGTGACTGTGACGGTCTTTGACGGCGAGACTCGGACCGAGGTATCAGTCACGCGCGGCCGGACACTTCGTGACGTGCTCCTCGAACAGGGATTCTCTCCGTACACACGGCTGACAGCGTCAGCGAACTGCGGCGGCCGTGGGCTCTGTGCGACCTGTGGCGTGCGGTTGCATGATGGGCCGCCGCCGAAGCACTGGCACGATCGACTGGCAGCCCGGTTTGGCTACCCCCGCCTGTCCTGTCAGGTGACCGTCGAGGCCGATCTCACCGTCGAACTGGTCGCGGACAAACGCATCTGGGGATCTCGGAACGCCACCGAAAACGATTCCCGGTGACGGCCGGCCCACGGCTCGAAACTTCGCGCCCACAGCCCTGACCTTTTGATGGTTGAGTCCGAGTATCCCCTATGGATCGTGAACTCTCCTTGCCGGTGGCTGTGGGGGTCATCCTCGCAGTTATCGCCGCCGGCACTGGTGGACTGATCGTGGCACCGATCGGGATGACGGCCGAGACGACGCTGATGATGGTACTGCCATCGATGGTCGGGTTCGCCGCTCTCGTGTTCGTCGTCGGTGTCATGCATGGCCAGTACCGCGCGAACATGTAGTCCGACTTCGGTCGCTGCCGGCCGACCGGCAAGTTTTTTCGCCGCCTGCACCGAGCCAGGGACATGACTGATCGCGATCCGCTGTCGGCGGTCTCGCCGCTCGATGGCCGCTACGCCCGCTACACCGACCCGCTGGTGCCCTACGCCAGCGAATCGGGACTGATCCGCGCCCGCGTTCGCGTGGAAGTCGAGTACCTGCTCGCGCTCGCCGACCTCGACGCGACGCCCCTCGAAATCGACGACGACCAGCGCGCGACACTTCGGGCCGTCTACGAGGACTTCGACGACGAGGACGCCGCCCTGGTCAAGCAGATCGAAACCGAAGGGACCGAGACGTACGACGCGACCAACCACGACGTTAAGGCCGTCGAGTACTTCCTCCGGGAGCGACTGCCCGCCGATCTCGACGCCGAACAGTGGCTGCACTTCGGGCTCACCAGCGAGGACGTCAACAACCTGGCCCAGCGAATCCTGGTGAAGCCTACTGTCGAGGACGTCCTCCTGCCTGCCCTGCGGGACGTCCGCGATGCACTCGTCGAACTTGCCCAGACCTATCGGGACACGCCGATGCTCGCCCGGACCCACGGCCAGCCGGCCACGCCGACGACCTTCGGCAAAGAGATGGCCGTCTACGCCTCGCGACTCGGCCGTGCACTCGGGCGAATTCAGTGGGCGACGGATGGGCTCTCCGGGAAACTCGCCGGCGCGTCGGGGACCTACGCCGCCCACCACGCGGCCTACCCCGATGTCGACTGGCCGGCCTTCGCGCTGGGGTTCGTCGACTCGCTCGGGCTCGACCACGAACCACTCACGACGCAGGTCAACCCGTGCGATGATCTCGCGACGCTGTTCGGCGCACTCCAGGGCGCGAACCGGATCTTGCTTGACCTCGACCTCGACGCCTGGCTGTACGTTTCGGATCGCTATCTCGGCCAGCGATCCGTCGACGGTGAAACCGGTTCCTCGACGATGCCACACAAGGTCAACCCGATCGACTTCGAGAACAGCGAGGGCAACCTCTCGAAGGCCAACAGCGATCTGGACTTTCTGGCGGGGTACGTCACCAACTCCCGACTCCAGCGTGACCTCTCCGACTCGACGGTCAAGCGCAACATCGGCGGCGCGCTCGCTCACTGTCTGATCGGCTACGAGAAACTTCAGCAGGGGCTCGGGAAGGTCGTCCCCAACGAGACAGTCATGCGTGAGGACCTCGAGGCGACCCCCGCCGTCATCGGCGAGGCTGTCCAGACGATCCTCCGACGGGAGGGCTACACCGACGCCTACGAGCGCGTCAAAGAACACACCCGCGGTGAGTCGATCACGATGGCAGACTTCGAGGCGTTGTTTGCGGATCTCGATGTCGATCCGGCGGTCAGGGATGAACTCGAAGCCTTGACGCCGGCATCGTATACGGGTATCGCCGACGAACTGGCTGACGTTCAGTAGCCGGGAGCCGACGCGTTCGCTCTCCCGTTGGGACACGCCGTCTTCGACCTATCGCTCAGGCATATCGATACCCTCTTTTCCCCGCCTGTGGGATCTATCGCCATGACGAAACAGATCGCCGCCATTCCGGGCGACGGCATCGGTCAGGAAGTGCTCCCCGCGGCCATCGACGTCCTCGAAGCGCTCGATCGTGATTTCGAGTTCGTCGAGGGACGCGCGGGCAACGCCGTCTACGAACGTGAGGGCACGCCCCTGCCTGAAGAAACGCGTGAACTCGCCCGCGAGGCCGACGCGACGCTGTTCGGTGCCGCAGGGGAACTCGCGGCCGACATCATCCTCCCGCTCCGCCAGGACGTCGAGTCCTTCGCCAACATCCGCCCGGCTCGCGCGTACCCGGGTGTCGACGCTGTCAAACCCGAGACCGATCTGGTTTTCGTCCGGGAGAACACCCAGGGCGTCTACGCCGGCTTCGAATCCGATCTCACTGACGACGTCGCGACGTTGACGCGTCTCATCACCAAAGACGCCTCCCGGAAGATCGCCGAGTACGGCTTCGAGTACGCCGACGAGCACGACGCCGACCGGATCACCGTCGCCCACAAAGCCAACGTGATGCGAAAGACCGACGGGCTGTTCGTCGACACCGCCGCCGAGGTCGCCGAGGAGATGGACGTCGAATACGACGAGGCGCTGATCGACGCGCTGGCGATGCACCTCGTCTTGCACCCCGAGGATTACGACGTGATCGTGACGCCGAACCTCGCCGGCGACGTGCTCTCGGACCTCGCAGCGGGCCTCGTCGGCGGGCTCGGCATGCTGCCAAGCGCCAACGTCGGCGAGGACAACGCGCTGTTCGAACCCGTCCATGGCTCGGCCCCCGACATCGCCGGTGAGGGCGTTGCCAACCCGTCGGCGATGATCCTCTCGGCCGCCATGATGCTCGAGTACTTCGACTACGACGAGGACGGCCAGCGTGTCCGCAACGCCGTCGAGACCGTGCTCGAAGACGGACCGCGGACCCCTGACCTCGGTGGGGACGCCTCCACCGAGGAGTTCACCGACGCCGTTCTCGAACAGCTTTGAACGGCTGATAGTGCCTCCCTGGCGGCTTGCGGGCCGGCAATCGCACTCGGTACGTCGAGACCGACCTTCTTAAGGCGGAGTAGTGCAACGCTCAGAGGGAAAACGGGACTGTCGGCACGCCGACGGCCCGGAGGAGATCACCATGATACTGACAGTCACACCGAATCCGGCGGTCGATCAGACGATCGAGATGGACGAAGAGGTTCAAGCCGATACCGTCCAGCGAAGTACAGACGCACAGTTCAACTCCGGCGGGAACGGCATCAACGTATCACAGTTCGTCCGCGCTTTGGGGTCGGAAACAGTCGCAACGGGTTTCATCGGCGGCTTCACCGGCTACTTCATCGAGCAGGATCTCGTCGAGTACGACGTACCGACCGATTTCGTCGAGGTCGACGGCGAAACCCGGATCAATACGACACTGCTGACGCCCGAAAGCGAGTACCACATCAATCAGTCCGGCCCGTCGGCTGACCGAGACGCCGTCGACGAACTGATCGAAACGCTCCAGGATCACGAGCCCTCGGTGATCAACATCGGCGGCAGCCTGCCGCCGGAGATGGACGCTGCTGACGTCGACCGGATCGCGTCGGCCGGCGACTGGGACACGGCCCTCGACGTTCACGGCGAACTGATGATCGAACTCGACGGGGAGTACGAATACTGCAAACCCAACCGCGAGGAACTGACGGCCGCGACCGGGATCGAGGTCGAGACCATCGACGACTGTGCGGAGGCGGCCGGCCAGCTTCAGGAGCGGGGCTACGAGCGCGTCATCGCGTCGATGGGCGGCGACGGGGCAGTGCTGGTCACGCCCGAGGAGACGCTGTATGCGCCGCCGCTCGACGTCGACGTTGTCGACACCATCGGTGCCGGTGACTCGATGTTCGCCGCCGTGCTGTGGGCCTACGAGCAGGGCTGGGACGACGAACGCGCGCTCCGTGCCGGGGTCGCGACCTCGGCCCAACTCGTCAGCGTCAAGGGGCCGAGCGTCCACGAACTCGATCCCGAAGCGACGATGGACGAGGTTCGCGTCTGGTCGATGCGAGCGTGAGTGTCACCGTCCGGGAGTGAGCGGGTGGGGTCGCGAGTAAAATCAGTCGGCAGGAAATTCCGCATACGTTATTACGACGGCACCGAAACGACGACTCGGTGACCTACTGATGCCGTTTTACGGCGGAGACGAACTCGGAAACGTGTACGACGAGGCTCTCGACGGAGGGTTCGGACTCGTCGCGAGTAACGTCGCGGAACCGAACACGATGATGGGGCTCATGGAGGGAGCCGACCAGGCCGATTCGGACCTGCTCATCCAGATGAGCGCCGGTGCCTGCCGCTTTGCGGGCAACGGGGACGCCGAGGCGGGCCTGCGCTCGATGGGGACGTATATCGACACCATCGCCGAGCAGTACGACATCGGCGTCTTCCTCAACATGGACCACCAGACGGACATGGACTTCATCGACATGCAGGTCGAGACGGCCATCCCCTCCTCGATCATGATCGACGCCTCCCACGAGGACTTCGAGGAGAACGTCGCCCGCTCGAAGAAGGTCGTCGAAAAGACCGAGCAGGCCGACGAGGAGATCCTCGTCGAGGCCGAACTCGGCCAGATCAAGGGTGTCGAGGACGAGATCGTCGCCGAGGAGGCGTTCTATACGGACCCCGAGCAGGCCGTCGAGTTCGTCGATCGGACGGGCTGTGACCTGCTGGCGATCTCGGTGGGGACCCAGCACGGCGTCGCCAAAGGAAAAGACCTCGATCTCAAGCCCGACCTCGCGACGGAGATCCGGGAGGCCCTCTCGGATCACGGCCTGGATACGCCGCTGGTCCTGCACGGCTCGTCCGGCCTGCAGCCCGATCAGCTGTCTGACTTCATGAACCGTGGGATCTGCAAGGTCAACAAGGACACCCGGTACCAGTACGAGTACACGCGGACGCTCTATGACCTCTACCGGGAGGAACCGAACGACATCGTCCCGCCGGAGGGCATCGAGGACCAGCGGGATTCGTTCTTCAACGACGTCGACTGGTCGCCCAACAAGGACCGCTTCGATCCCCGCGTCGGCGGTCGCGACGTCCGCGAGCGGATCGCCGAAGTCTATGCCGGCCTCGCGGACGTCTCGGGCAGCGCCGGTCGAAGCCTCTACAAGTAGCACTCTACCGGTAGTTTCTCGACGTAACCGTTTTACAACCGGCGTTCGGATGGAGGGCCTCCAGAACGCTTTTTGCCGATGTCGTCGTCTATCTACGTAAGCGGCGACGCTATCGTCACGAATCACGACACCATGGAAACCCTGCCACTGTCCTCAACACCGCGGTTCGAACCCCTCGTTGCACCGGCAGGTATCCAAGTCGTCGATCCGATCGACGGCGGGCAGTTTACGTTTCTGACGCCCGAGCCCGTCGAGACGGACCCCGCACCCGAGGACGCGTTACCGGTTCCGGTCGACGGCGCAGTCTCGGTCGATACCGACGTGATCCGAACCCCGTATCTCGTCGGCGTCTGGATCAGAAACGGGGAGTTCGATCTCGTCGAGCAATGTACCGGGGGCGATCAGGTGTCACTTCCCGACGGACGATACGTCGTCGAGTTTTCGTCCGTCCAGCTCAAACTCTATCTCGGGATCGACGGGCCTGCAACCGTCGATGCGACGGGTGATCTCGTCGAATTTTCGACGCCGGGACAGTCCGACGTGGTGATCGGGCTCCGTTCGTATCACGAACAACCCGCACGGACGATCACGACGACAGAGAGCCCACATGACGTCATGAAGGCGATTTCACAGTTCCGTGGTGCGCTGAAGACCACGTCACCGGAGCGGTCGTTTCCAACGCTTCGCGGTCATCCCCCGCTGGTGGAGTTCGGCGAGGAGTTTTCCGCACCTGGTGGTACTCGGCTGTCTCCGGCGTCGCTGTCGATCGAATTGCCACCCCGCTGGGATCGCATCTTGCCAGCCGCGCCGCTGTCGTACTATCTCGATGCGGAACTCGTCCCCGGTGAACAGGCACAGTTGCATATCGACGGGCAGACGGTTCCGCTCGTGGGGCCGGACGGCTACGAACAGCGGCTTGCCAAGATCCTCAAGCACGTGTTCACGCTTGATTGCGTAGTCCGGACGGAAGGGCTGTACAACGTTGATCTCCACGAGCGGTCGGTGATCGAGGAACACACCGATCTGGATCTCGACCGACTGTACGACCTGTCACTTGCGGAGCGAACGCAGGCGTACCTTGAGGTTCCCTTCGAGGCCGTCGAACCTGCCACACCGGAGTGGAAGCTGACGGCTGACGTCCAGCCGGATCCCGAGAACGTTCCCGTGTTACCGTTCCTGGCTTCGGACCTTGCCATGATTCGGGCGACGGGAGACGACGACATCGAACCGGAAGACCTCTCTGAGGCCTCACCGGATGTCGAATCGTTCTTCCGAGACGGTCCGACGATGCCTGACCGGCCGGTATTGCTTCGCGGGGCTGCCGACGTGCGATCAAAGACCACGTCAGAGGACTCGACGGTGGCAGAACGAGTCTTCCGGCCGGATCCCACTGACAGCCTGATGCACACGTTCGTCGGTGACGGGATCCCGCTGGGTGCCACCAAGATGACGCCCGAGATGTTCCGCCGCCGTCTGGAGTACGAACCAGTCGAGTCCGACCGGGTTCGGGTCGACGTCATCGTCAACGAGGAAGCGATGAGCGACGAAACAGCCGTCTCGGACGTCTACGGAACGCGCGACTGGATCGACTTCGACGTCACGATCCACTCGGATCTCACGCAGGGCGAACTCGCCGATGTCTTCCAGCGCGATACTGACTTTCTCCACTATATCGGCCACGTCGACGACAACGGATTCAAGTGCAGTGACGGATATCTCGATGTCCGATCGCTGTCGTCAGTCAATCTTAGCGGGTTCCTACTCAATGCCTGCCAGTCCTACGAGCAGGGCAAAGCACTGGTTGACGCGGGCGCAGTCGGCGGGATCGTCACGCTGGCGAACATTCCGAATCCGACCGCGACGCGGATTGGGAAGGCTATCGCCCGGCTTTTGAATACAGGATTCTCGATAGCGACGGCGCGTTCACTGCTCGAAAACGATGAGCAACTTGCAAGTCGGTATATGGTGATCGGTGACGGCCACACAAACATTGTGGAGAACCAATCTGGTGCCCCATACGTGATAAATATACAAGAGAAGATAAATGGCGAAATATCGCTCGACATCTGGGGCTATCCAATTGCAAGGATTTCGATCGGTGGTTTGAGAAGTTGGCACTCAAATCTGTTTGATGCAAACTATATCAACCCTACCGTCATTGAGGATACACAAATTAGTATCGAACAATTCAATGAGTTTATGGATAGTGAGAACAATCCTCTCTTATTTAACGGCGAGCTCAGCTGGAAGAGCTCAATCGATGTCGATTAAGGACCAACCGTAACAGACGCATTTACGCCTGCCGCTGCTCCCATCTGCGTCAGCAGAACGAGGAGCATGAACAGGACGCCGATCATTCGCGGGTGCTGTGCCAGGAAGCTCGTTTCCTCCGAGTCTGAGTGGCTCATAGCCACTTACGCATTTATTCCATTGATAAAAATATATTTCTAAAATGATCTAATACAACTATATTTAATACAAATAAGGATAATTTTAAATGTATAATAGCGGCAGTACGATCCTTTCCACGAATGGGTGCTATCATCACCCAAGCCGCGATATCTCGGTTTCTGCCGTAACTTACTTAATTGTTAATATTGTAATCGGAACCAGGCAACACAGATGAGTCAACTGAGCATTACACACCAGGGGTGTGACTTGGCGTGAGTTTTGATGTCCCTGACGCCGACGGCCCACCGCAAGAAGCAGCGAACGTCCTGTGTATCTCGCCCGAGATCAGCACGTCCAAAGAGGAGTGCTGCGAGGAATTGTTGACGCGGCGCGGCGCACCTGACCGAATCGTGGGCGTCACCGTCGCCTCGTCGCCCGGGAGTCGGATGGCTGAGTGGGGCAACGCGATCAACCCCATGACGACCGATCTGACCTTCATCGATGTCTCCCACGGCGGCCGTTCGGCCGCGATGTCCGCCGACGGGTTCGGCGGTCAAAACGGCGCACTCGTCGACATCGTCGAAGTGCAGGACGTCGACCTCCGCCAGATCGGCAAGGAACTCACCAACCAACTCGACAGCGATAGTGACGAAACGGTCGTGGTCTGTCTCGATTCGTTGACGGACCTGTTGCAGTTCGATTCCGAAGAGACGCTGACTCGGTTTCTCCACGTGCTCACCACGCGTGTGAGCGAGGCGGGAGCCTCCGCCCACTACCACATCGACGCCCACGGGCATCCTGAACGCGTCTTCGAGACGCTTTCGCCGTTGTTCGATGCGACTGTTCGGGCTGAGTCGGACCTCTAGCGCGTCACAAGATTGAGTCCCCGGGGCCCTGCGAACGGAAGCCGTTCATTTTTATTCGTCCCGTCGAAATTCGTCGATACGATGGCCCCGACCCAGGCCGTGTTGGTCAGTGCCCCTGACGAAGCAGTGTCGTCGTTGATCGCTCCGCTCCGGGATCGATGGTCGACACGGACTGCAACGACGCCGGCTGAAACCAAGACGAGCCTCGACGAACGAGTCGCCGTCGTTATCATTGATCCGGCAGTTGAGTCGCTATCAATCGACGATCTCGCGACCATGATCAACGATCGGGTCCCGGACGCTCAAATTCTCCAGTTCGGCCAGAGCAACGGTCCGAGTGCGGGGACCGCTGACGCGGTTCTCACTCGTGGTGCCGACGAAGAAACGCTTTGTTCGACTGTCGATCGTCTCCAGCGTAGAGCCCGATACAAGAGATTGCTCTCGCGGTTTTATGCGAAATCCCGATCCCGGGGCGAACAGCCTCCAGAAGAGCAAACTGACGAAGGTGCCCTGAAAATCGCCGATCTCAAGTCCGAACTCGACGAAGTTGCGGCTGAGTTGGACGATGAAGATCTCTTCGATGCTGCCTTGGAATGACAACGAAGTGGTTCGGTAACTCCGGGTTCTAGACGTACGGCAGCGACTGTGCGGTCCGGTCGATCTCGTTTTCGTTAGCGCTCATCAGTGCCGTCGTGTCCCAGATCCCTTCGACCAAGGCCTGACGCTGTGCGTCGTCGACTGTGACCTCGACGGTCCGGTCGCCGTAGGTAACCGTCTCACTCTCGACGTCGATGTCGATCTCGGCGTCGGGATTGTTCTCGATCCAGTCCTGGAGGTCGGCGATCGTCTCGTGATCGGCCGTTACGGTCGGCATCCCGAGCGCGAGGCAGTTGCCCGCGAAGATTTCGGCGAAGGACTCGCCGATGAACGCGTCGATCCCCCAGCGCATCAGCGCCTGGGGGGCGTGTTCCCGCGAGGAGCCACACCCGAAGTTGTCGTTGACGACCATGACTGAGGCATCGCGGAACCGATCCTCGTTCATCGGATGGTCCTTCTGGTTGTCTTCGTCATCGTAGCGGACGTCGAAAAAGGCAAACTGCCCCAGGCCGTCGAAGGTGACGACCTTCATGAACCGGGCGGGGATGATCTGGTCGGTGTCGATGTCGTTGCCCCGGATGGGCACGCCCGTTCCCGTCACTTCGCGCACTTCGGGGATGTCGGCATCGAAGTCGCTCATGCGGGGGTCACCTCCGGCAGTTCGCGCACGTCAGTCACTTCGCCCGTCACGGCCGCGGCGGCGACCATCTGGGGGTTCATCAGGACCGTCCGGCCGTCCTTGGACCCCTGGCGACCGACGAAGTTCCGGTTCGAGGAGGACGCGGAGGCCTCGTCGCCCTCCAACTGGTCCTCGTTCATGCCCAGACACATCGAACAGCCGGCGTTGCGCCACTCGAAGCCGGCCTCGCGGAAAATATCCGCCAGGCCTTCCTCTTCGGCGGCTTGCTGGACGCGCTGGCTGCCGGGGACGACCATCGCCCGGACGCTGTCGTCGACCTGGCGGCCCTCGACGATGTCCGCGGCCCGACGCAGGTCGGGCAGGCGGGCGTTCGTACACGAGCCCAGGAAGACCACGTCGATGTCGTAGCCCGCCATGGGCTCACCGGGCTCGACGCGCATGTGCTCCTGGGCGCGACGCGCGGTGTCCTGCTTGTCCTCGGGCAGATCCTCGGGGTGGGGGATCGGCTCCGAAATGCCGATGCCCTGGCCCGGCGTCGTGCCCCACGTGACGACCGGTTCGAGTTCGCTCGCGTCGATGTGAACCACGTCGTCGTACTCGGCGTCCGCGTCGCTCCGGATCGACTCCCAGTAGGGCTTCAACTCGTCGAAGGCCTCGGGGTTCTCCTGGAAGTAATCGGTGTTCCGCATCCACTCGTAGGTGGTCTCGTCGGGGTTGACGTAGCCCGCGCGAGCGCCGCCCTCGATGGACATGTTACAGATCGACATGCGGCCTTCCATGTCGAGGTTCTCGATGGCCTCGCCGGCGTACTCATAGACGTAGCCGACGCCGCCATCAGTTCCGAGGCGACGGATGATCTCCAGGATGATGTCCTTGGCCTCGACGCCCGGCCCCAGTTCGCCGTCGACCTGGATCTTTCGGACTTTCTGTTTCTCCATGGCGATACACTGGGTGGCCAGGACGTCCCGGATCTGGGAGGTCCCGATGCCGAAGGCCAGCGCGCCAAAGGCGCCGTGGGTCGAGGTGTGGCTGTCGCCACAGACGATGGTCTTGCCGGGCTGGGTGATGCCCTGCTCCGGGCCGATGACGTGGACGATGCCCTGATCGCCCGTCGTCGGATCGGAAAATTCGATGCCCGCGTCGCGGGCGTTTTCCTCCAACTCGCTCATCATCTCCTCGGCCGCGTCATCGCTGTAGGGCCGGGACTGGTCGCTCGTCGGGACGATGTGATCGACCGTCGCGTGGGTCAGATCCGGCCGGGCGACCTCGATATCGCGCTCCCGGAGCATCCCGAAGGCCTGCGGGCTGGTGACCTCGTGGATGAGGTGCAGCCCGACGAACAGTTGATCCTGTCCGTTGGGGAGTTGCGTTACCTTGTGCTCGTCCCATACCTTGTCGTACAGCGTTCCCTGACTCATACTCGTCCTCTGTCTGTCGTGTGCGTTCGATAACGTGATTGCATTGTCTCAGTCGCTCACTCGGCGGCCTCGTCCCAGGAGAACAGCTCCCGGAGGGGCTCGCCGACTTCCTCGATTTCGTGGTTCTGCTCGGCCTCGCGCAGCTGCTTGTAGCTGGGCCGGTTGGTCTGGTTCTCGGAGATCCACTCCTTGGCGAAGGTGCCGTCCTGGACCTCTTCGAGGATCTGCTCCATGCCCTCGCGGGCGGAGTCGTCGATGACGTACTCCCCGCGGGTCAGCCCGCCATACTCGGCGGTATCGGAGACGGAGTTCCACATTTCCATCAGCCCGCCCTCGTAGACCAGGTCGACGATCAGCTTCAGCTCGTTGAGGACCTCGAAGTAGGCCATCTCGGGGCTGTAGCCCGCGTCGACCAGGGTCTCGTAGCCGACCTTCATCATCTCGGTGACGCCGCCACAGAGGACGGCCTGCTCGCCGAAGAGGTCGGTCTCGGTCTCCTCGCGGAAGGTCGTCTCGATGACGCCCGCCCGCGTACAGCCGATCGCCTTCGCGTACGCGAGGGCCTGTTCCTTGGCCTCGCCACTCTCGTCCTGGTAGACGGCGACGAGCCCAGGGGTACCTTCACCGCGCTGGTAGGTCCGCCGGACCAGGTGGCCCGGTGACTTCGGGGCGACCATCGCTACGTCGACGCCTTCCGGGGGTTCGATCTGGCCGTAGTGGATGTTGAACCCGTGGGCGAACTGCAGTGTGTCCCCCGGTTCCAGGCTGTCCTCGATCTGGTCGTAGACGACCGGCTGGACGTTGTCCGGGACGAGCATGACGACGATGTCGCCCTCGGCCGCTGCCTCGGGGGGCGTCTCGACCTGCATGCCGGCGTCCTCGGCGACCGGGCGGTCCTCGTTGCCCTCGGGCAGGCCAACGACCACGTCGACGCCGCTGTCGTCGAGATTCTGGGCGTGGGCGTGGCCCTGGCTGCCAAAGCCAAGGACCGCTACCGTCGCGTCTTCGAGATACGATTCGTCCGCGTCGTCGTCGTAGTAGACAGTCGTGTCGAATTCGTCAGTCATCGGTAGTGTGTCGTCTTCGTTTCCGGATGGGTCAGTGTTCAATCTATCGTGTCGGCGTGCTCGGTCGTCGAACTACTCCTCGCTCATGTGCCCGTTGGCGTCCATCGTCTCCGCGCCGCGTTCCAGCGCCGCCGCGCCGGTGCGGACGACCTCCTCGACCTCGAACTGCTCGAAGGCCTCGACCGCGGCGTCGATCTTCTGCTTGCTGCCCGTAATCTCGACCGTCACGGCGTTCGTCGAGGCGTCGACGGCCTGGCCGCCGTACATCTCCGCGACCGACTGGATGTCGTCGGGCTTCTCGCCGCGAACCTTCACGAGGGCGAGTTCCCGCCGCATCGCCTCGGGCTTCAGTTCCTCGACGGCGATCGTGGGGACGAGCTTCTCGAGTTGCTTCTTGGCCTGCTCGATGCCCGGTTCGGCCTCCTCGATGACGATCGTCATCCGGGCGATGTCGTCGTCGGTCGTCGGCCCGACGGTGAGGCTCTCGATGTTGAACTGCCGGCGACTGAACAGCCCCGACACTTCGGCGAGGACGCCGGGCTCGTGTTCGACCAGCGCCGACAGCACGGCCATCCGGGGCTGGTGGGTCGCCTCCGCTTCCGGATCGATACGAATACCTTGCTCGTTGCGCCGCCCCTCGGGTCGCATCCGCTCGTCGGGGGCCGGCCCTGGGAGTTCGCCACTGCTCATTTACAGTCCCTCCAGTTGTTTCTCCGAGAGTGCAAACAGTCCGTTGTCGCCGCCGCTCGGGACCATGGGATAGACGTTCTCGCCGGGATCGATGATCGCGTCGATCACCGCCGGGCCGTCGTACTCGCGTGCTTCCTTGATGACTTCCTCAACCTCGTCGTGGTCCTCCAGTCTGAACCCGCGTGCGCCGAAGGACTCCGCCAGCAGATCGAACTCCGGCACCCACTGGTACTCGCTGGCCATCCGTCGACCCTCGTAGAAGCCGTCCTGCCACTGGCGGACCATCCCGATCGCCTCGTTGTTGAGGATGACGTACGTGATGTCCAGATCCTCGCGGACCGCCACGGACAACTCCTGCATCGTCATCAGGAACGAGCCGTCGCCGTCGAAGGCGACGACCTCCCGGTCGGGGGCGGCCAGCTTCGCGCCGATGGCCGAGGGGACACCGTAGCCCATCGTCCCCAGGCCATTCGAGGAGACCCAGGTCCGGGGTTCGGTGTAGGTCCAGAACTGGCAGGCCCACATCTGGTGTTGGCCGACGCCCGTGGTGACGATCGCGTCGTCGTCGGCCATCTCGGCGAAGCGCTCGACGACGTGCTGGGGTTTGATCGGCTCGTCCTCGGGTGCTTCGTAGTCCAGCGGGTATTCGTCCTTCCAGGTCTGGCACTGCTCGCGCCACTCGTCGGCGTCGGGCGCGTCCGTTAGCTCGTCCTCGAGCTGTTCGAGGACGCGCTCGGCGTCGCCCAAAAGCGGGTAGTCGGCGTAGATGTTCTTGTTGATCTCGGCGGCATCGATCTCGACGTGGATGACCTCGGCGTCGGGCGCGAAACTGTCGACACCACCAGTCAGCCGATCGTCAAAGCGCGTCCCGACGCCGATCAACAGGTCCGTGTTCGTGATCGCCAGGTTTGCCGCGCCGGTGCCGTGCATCCCCGCCATCCCCAGCGAGAGGTCATCCGTCTCCGGGAAGCTTCCCAGCCCCGGCATGGTCGTGATCACCGGGATGTCGTACTTCCGGGCGAACGCGCGCAACTCGTCGCTGGCTTCGCCCTTGATGACGCCGCCGCCCGAGAGGATGACCGGCCGATCGGCGTCCTCGATCGTTTCGGCCGCGGCCTCGATGACAGCCTCGTCGGCAGTCTCCGGCGGGTGATAGGTATCGGGCGTCTCCGGGGAGACCGGCTGGACGTCGGTCTCTGCCTTGCTTGCGTCCTTCGGGAGATCGACCAGCGTCGGCCCCTGGCGACCGGACTCGGCCAGGGCGAACGCCTCGCTGACGTCAGCACCTAGCGTGTCCGGGTCGCCGGCGAAGTAGTTGTTCTTGGTGATGGGCTGGGTGATCCCCACCGTATCGACTTCCTGGAAGGCGTCGTTGCCGACGAAGTCAGTCGCGACCTGGCCGGTCAGCGCGATCATCGGATCGGAGTCCATCGAGGCGTCGGCGATGCCCGTCACGAGGTTCGTCGCGCCCGGGCCGGAGGTCGCCATCGCGACGCCCGGTTCGCCCGAGACGATGCCGTAGGCGTCGGCGGCGTGGGCCGCACCCTGCTCGTGGGCCATCGTGATGTGCTCGATGTCCGAGTCGTACAGGGCGTCGTAGACGGGCATGATCGCCCCGCCCTGGACGCCGAAGGCCATGTCGACGCCGGCCTCTTCGAGGGCGATGATCGCCGCTTCCGCGCCCGTCGTTACCTCGCGCGCGTCGTCGGCTTCGTCCTCGTCATCGGCAGCATCTGTCGAGGGATCCGGCTCGCGGTCCTGGTGGAACGCGCGTTCGCTCATGGTCGATACCTCCGTGTCGTGGCCGGTCGTGAGCGCGTGGCTCGCGGACGCGGCGTCGGTGAATCCTGGGATGTCATGGTTCGCTTGTGTGTCATGGCTGGCGTCGAGTCGCTAGTAGCTGCAGCGCCGTCCGATCGTCGTGGAAATGGGGTACTGTCGGGGCTATGCCGCCCCTACAATACCGACAAGAAGCAGGTCGGCCGCGTCGCTGTCGCCGGATCGAACGCCGGATGTGGACAGCGGACGCATCAGTATCGGAACATCGCCGTCGTTCATTATAAACGTTCCGTGAGACGATTTCCCGAACGCCCGAGCGAGCGCCGTACAGCGGCCGCTGATCGATCCGGGCGAGCGACGTGGACGACATGGTCAGGCGCGGACCTCCTCGCGCGCCCGGTCGACGTCCACGTCGCGGGCGAACCGTTCGAGGACGTCCATCGTGATGCGGTTTTGCTCCGCGCCGTACTCCTTGACGCGGCGAGTCACCGTCCGGACCTCTTGCTCGGTCGGCTCGAAGCCGGCCTCGACGAGGCGCTCCCGGACCGAGTGCTGGCCGGTGTGTTTTCCGAGGACGAGTTCGCGCTCGGCACCGACCATCTCGGGAGTCATCACGCCAGGCTCGAACGTATCGCTGTTTTCGATGACGCCGGCGGCGTGGATGCCCGACTCGTGGGAGAAGGCGTTCGCCCCAACGACGGGCTTGTTGCCCGGCGTGTCGACGCCGCTTTTCTCCTCGATGAGCCGGGAGAGCTCCGTGATCCGGGTCGTGTCGATGCCCGTATCCACGTCATACAAGCTCTCCAACGCCATGACGACTTCTTCGTAGGCGGCGTTGCCGGCCCGCTCGCCGATGCCGTTGACGCTGACCTGGGCCTGTGCGCCGCCGGCCTCGAAGCCCGAGAGGGCGTTGGCCGTCGCCAGCCCGAAGTCGTCGTGTGTGTGCACGTCGACGCGTGCGTCCGTGTGGGCGACGACCGTGCCAACCATCTCCTGGAATCGACCGGGCGTCGCGACCCCGGTCGTGTCGGGGATGTTGATCCAGTCGGTGCCCGCCTCGGTGACGGCCTCGACGACGTCGATCAGGAAGTCCTCGTCGGTGCGAGTGGCGTCCATCGGCGAGAACATACACTCGACGCCGGCGTCTTTGACGCGCTCGACGGACTCGACGGCCCGTTCGACGGCGTCCTCGCGGGTCGCGTGCATCGAATCCTGGAGCTGGATGTCGCTTGTCGAGACGAACACGTGGATCAACTCGACGCCCGAGTCGATGGCCGCCTCGACGTCCTTCTCGACGACGCGGGCGAGCCCGCAGGTGGTCGTCGTGGTACTTTCGGCGATATCGCGTACCGCCTCGAACTCCGCGTCGGAGTTGACGGGAAACCCCGCTTCGATGACGTGGGTGCCCATCTCGTCGAGCACCGCCGCTATCTCTCGTTTGTCTTCGTAGGAAAACGAGGTTCGCGGCGTCTGTTCCCCGTCGCGAAGCGTGGTGTCGAAAATTCGTGCGTCCGTGATTTCGGACGTACTATCGAGTGTGCCCTGGAAGAACTCGATCCGCCGGGGATCCCGACGTAACCTCGTGCGTATTGGACATTTGCAACCGAATTGACGGCGTGGTCGTATTTAACTTCTTCGAGGTTCCGTCCCCATATTCAAAAGGTTCTTCGAGAATAGAGGCTGGTCGTGATCCCTGAAATCGTCCATCAAGTATCGTTCGTGTCCGAACCATTGGCCGCGTCACCCATATCTAGTTCTCCGCCCTTGTAATTGAGAACGAGATCCGTCAGTGGATCGACACCATCGTGGCGCTTCCACAGGATGAACGTATAGCCGTAGGAATACTTCGGCTCGTCTGGGATCTCCGAATTACCGCAACTAACACATCCAGGTTTGACGTAGAACTGGATCGTGCCGTCCTCGATTTTCGGCTTCCGATAATCTGTCAGTTCGTAATGGACCAGATTCGCGCTAGCGATTACCGTGGCAAACATCTGGTCTGGATCGAATCGGTCTTGCATCTGTCTGATGCTATTCTTGGCCTCGACATGGTCCCATTTGATGTGCTCATCGAACCAGGCGGGCCGGTTCGCCAGCCAGCCGTTTGCGGCCGGCGCAGACTGAAGCGTCGGTTGTCCGTCGACGTATCGATCTTGAGAGGATGTGTCGATATTATGGACTATTCGAGCCTTCTCTCCCGTTATCACCTGCTGTACTGTAGCACAACCGGATACCGAGGCCAGTAGGCTTGCCATCGCTCCTGCGAATGTTCGTCTCGTTATCATTTGGTCATCATACACTGTTTGAGAAGGGGGCTTATGGGCTACACCGGGTCGTCGTCAACATAGCCGTCCGCATCAGCCATTTTCGATTCTTTTGCGTTCGTTTCGGCTTGCCAGAGCCCGGTAGAGTCCTCGAAAGAGACAGACACTCCGCCAGTCCCGGCGGATACGCCTGCAATGTCGACTTCATTCCACCGAGCAATGTAGTCGGCGTATATCTTTCGCTCGCTTCGATCGTTGTTTTCCGGTTTAATCCCTTTATCCATCCATGAGCCGAACCGACTGATCGTATTGTCTGAGTGAGTGGCAGCGTTGTATTTACCCATTCTGTACCCAGGGCCCGTCGCTTCGATTGCGTCAGTGTCTGTTGTATATGGTCCGTAATTTATGTCCTCCCCTGCCCATTCGTAGTCTCCAGTTTCGAACGAGATGCCGACAAAATCTCGCGGCCAATCAACGCCGAATACCCAGGGATCGTCTACAGACCATGAATAATTGATTTTATCTGGATCTCCACTCGTATAAGTTAGTTCCAACGTAGCTGAACTCTCGTCTAGGCGATTTGTACCTATTTTTCTGCTCTGTCGTTCGTCGATCGGAGGCATCTCCTCAACGACGACCGTCGGTTCGCTAACTCCGCTTTGAGACGTGGTTGGATTCGATCGTTTCGGTTTCTTCGATTGTTCGGAGACAGATATGCCGTCTACCACTTTGACACGACTATCTTGATATTTGAAATCGTATCCACGTTTTGCGATTTCAGTTCGCCAGCGGTCAACATTCCAGCCCTTTTGTTTACGCTGACGCAGCAATGACTGGTACTCCTCGGATGAGATTCTATTTCGGTTGTGGCGCCGTTGTGAAGAGCGAGCGGAGACAGCCCCGACGCCGGCAATCGAAGCGACAGCGGCCCCGGTCAATTGTATGAACGATCGTCGTCTTGCCCCTCGGCTGTTACTATCCATTCCAATCACAACAGTAGAGTACATATCATATATATATATATATATTTCGATACCCATTTATTATATACATATCTAAACTGGTTTTGAATCGGATAGTACTTCGATATTTCGGACGACAATACCGGGACCGGAGCGACCAACTAGTGTAACGGGCGTTCGAATCTCGGTCGCACACAGAACACTTCGCGTTCTGAGGGCGTGGTGAGCCGGGATACAGCTGTTACGAGCAGATGTCACTTATGGAAACCGGAATAACAGCGAGGATCACTCGTTCGAAGGGGTGGTCTTCGTCGTCCGCGTGTCCGCCGCAACCACTCGATCCGGGATCGACGGGTCCGGAACCCGACCGACGGTCAGCAACCGTTCGGTGAACGTCAGGTCCGTCCTGGCGGGGTCCGGTTTGTCCATCGTCTCGTACTCGACGGCCACGCCCTCGTCTTCGGCGGCGATCCGGACAATATTCAGCCGGAATGTCGGGTGGAACACCGGCGGGAGGATCCCGGCGATGACCTGCCGTCGGTGAAACCGCTTGAGCCACGTCCCTGTGTTGACGATCAACCGCCCGTCGTGTTCGTCGACCGCCGGCCGGTGGGTGTGCCCGTAGCAGAAGACGGCCGTCTCGGGGTGCTCCTCGAAGAGCTCCGTGGCCGCCTCACGGTAGGGTTTGCTCGGATCGACGGTGAACTCCGTCTCGACGAGGCCGAAGCGATCGATCGTTCGCTTGAAATCCTGGAGGATGAACCGAATCGGAATCCAGACCAGCACGAGGATGCCGACGATCGCCACGTTGATCGCGAGCAGCGAGAACGCGAGCGCCCCGGCGGACCCGAACCGGCCAAAGGCCCCCTCGACAGTCTCGGTCGGCATCGACCAGACGCCAACCAGGTCGAGACCGACGGCGATCGCAGCGATCGCACTCAGGTTGAACACTAACAGAAAGGGGACGATCGCGTACCGCAACAGCGGGTGCATCTCGTTGTAGAAGTACTTCGAGAGGAACCACACCGGGACCCGCTCGGTCGGCGTGACTGCCTGGATGTCCTTCAGCCAGTTGCGCCGGCCGCGAGCCGACACCTGGCCCGCACGACTGGTCACGAGCGTGTTGTAATAGTAGCCAAGCGGCTTCTCGTGGGGATTGCCGAAATCTTCGAAGCGGTTGTTCGGGTCGCGCTGGTTGCCGTGCTCGAAGTGGATCGTCCGGTCGCCGACGGGACGGGTGATCGACTGCTCCTGGACGAGATCCACGTTGTACGCGGCGAAGCGCTCGACGTACGCGTCGTAGGCGGCGAGTTCGTGGTCGTGATTGCCGGGTAGCAGCGTTATCTGAACGTTCTCCCCGGTCGCCCGGAGTTGCTCGAAGAGGGCCGGGTATCGCTCGACCAGCGCGTCGAACTTCTCGATCCCCTCCAGGGTGGTGAACTCCCAGAGGCCGAACGCGTCACCGTTGATGACGAGTTCGGCGTCCTCGTCTAACTGTTCGAGCCGCGTGAGAAACGAAAGCAGCTCATCGAGGAACTCGACGTGTTCGAGTTGCTCGTCGCCGCCGATGTGGAGGTCGCTGATGACATAGTAGACTGGTTCGTCCTCGTCGGCATGGTTCTCGACGTGGGCCTCACCCATCGTCTCTTCGTGCTCGCGCTGGGGCATAATGTCTTCGCCCGCGGTATCGGTCACGACCGATCAGGTAAGCCCCCACATCGCGGCGATGCCGACCGTCGTCACGACCGCAAGCAGCAACTGCAGCGGGCCACCGACCTTCAGGAAGTCCGAGAACCGGTAGCCGCCAGGACCATAGACCATCAGGTTGGTCTGGTAGCCGACCGGCGTCATGAACGACGTCGCCGACGCGAACATCACTGCCAGCAGGAACGCGAAGGGGTCGGCCCCCATCTGGCCCGCCGCGTTGACGGCCACTGGAATCATCAACACGATGGTCGCAACGGGCGTGATGACGTTCGCCAGCAGGCCAGTGAAGACATAAAACAGTAGCATCACCAGGATCAGCGGCAGGAACGCCTCAGTGGCGACCAGTGCGTCCGCCAGCACTTCCGCGCCGCCGGTCTCCGCCATCGCGAACCCGAGCGGGATCACGCCTGCCAGCAGGAAGACGATGTTCCAGGAGACGGCGTCGTAGGCGTCCGAGGGCGAGAGACACCCGGTGACGATCATCGCGAAGACGCCCCCGAGCGCGGCGATCACGATCGGCAGGAGATTCAGCGCCGCCGCGCCGATCACACCGGCCATGATCGCGACCGCGAGTGGCGTCTTCGCCGAAAGCGGTGCGGCTGTCTCCGGCTCCACCGCGTCGATCCGTTCGGAAGCGCTCTCCTCGGTGACGATCAGGTCCCCAGACTCCCCGAAGTACTCGATCGCCGTCGGCGATAGCCGAACCAGCAGGAGGTCTCCCGGCTCGACAGTCACGTCGTCGAGGTCCTGGCGGATGAGACTCCCACCCCGTCGGACTGCAAGAACCGTCGTTCGGTGAAACTCCTCCAAGCGTGCCTCCGCGAGCGTCTCCCCGACGTACGCCGAGTCCTCTGGCACGACTGCGGAGGCAAGCGTGTTCTCGGTCGGGCTCTCGTCGAAGGTCCCGTCGGTAACGTCCTCCCGGACGAGTCGACGCAGGTCGAAGGCGTCACGGAAGCGGGTCGTCGCCTGGCTGGGACCGTTGACCACCAGTATGTCGCCGGCAGCGAGTCGCTGGTCGGTGTCCGGGACGGCGTAGGCCTCGCCGTTTCGTCGCACCTGGAGTACGTCGACCGGGACATCCTCGCGCGCATCCACGTCGGCGGCGCGCTCGCCGACGAGCGACGAGCCCTCGGGGACACGCAACTGCGCGAGGTGATCTTCGAGGTCGAACGCCGAGACCAGATCGGCGTCGACCGGGATCCGGGCCGGGGTGAGTCGACGGCCGATCGTCAGCAAGTACACCAGCCCGACCACGAGGATGACGACGCCAAGCGGCGTGAACTCGAACATCCCGATGCCGCTTCGGCCATCGATGAGTTCCCGGGCGAAGTCGCTGGCGAGGATGTTCGTCGAGGTGCCGACGAGCGTCAGCGTCCCGCCGAGGATCGCGGCGTAGGACAGTGGCAACAGCAGCTTCGACGGCGAGACGTCGCTCCCCTCGGCGAGATCGGTGATCATCGGGATGAACACGGCGACGACCGGCGTGTTGTTGACGAACCCCGCGATCGGGCCGGTCGTGCCGACGGTCGCCAGCAACGCCCGTCCCTCGTCACCGCGGACGAACCCGGCCAGTGAGACGCCGAGGCGCTGGACGAGTCCCGTATTCTGGATCCCGGCACTCAGCATGTACATCGCGACGATGGTGATCGTCGCCGGGTTGGCGAAGCCGGCGATCGCGTCTCTCGGCGTGACGCCGATGGTCGGACCCAGTGCAGCCAGTGCGACGATGACACCGATCGCCGTCACGTCGTTCGGGATCACTTCCGAGACGAACAGAACCAGTGCAATGCCGATCAGCCCGAAGACGAGCGCCGCCTCGAAGGGGATCCCTGCGACAGCCATGCCGGAGTTAACTCGGGGTGTCTCCTTAAGCGCTGTGTGAGCCTGTCATAGAATTCTTTTCATAGCGTGAGCTCCTCTAGACTGGGATCATCTTTCCGATCGTAATCGGTGATTGCAACGACGAGTCGTGGGCACAGCGCAAGGAATATCGAACTCAAGCTGCTTGAACAGGGCACTGTCCCGGTAGCCGCCGCATTCACGAATTCTTCTGCCGAAACTACATCTTATAGGACATGATACTGCTGGACACAATTTCTAAGCTCTGCGGCTTCCCTTGGGAGACCTTCGTTGAGGTGATGACTATGCGACCATACCATTATGCAGGATCAGATGTAAATGAGGAGATAGAATGAAACGGAGAGAATTACTCGGGGCAGGCGCGTTAGCCCTTCTCGGAGGGGGTGCTGCCGCGACAGCCGCCGGCTTCGGCCCGCTGGCCACGAACGACACCGACGAACCGGTGTATTTCGACTCAGCGTTCGATCCGATCACCTACGAGCGCGAATCACTCCGCCTGCAGGCACCGACGGACGCCGTCCCCCGTGGGGAATCCATCACGTTCGAACTCCATCACACTGGCGAATCGGAGGACATCAGTTTGGGCTGTCACGTCCCGTGGGCCATCCAGCGATACGAGGACGGAACGTGGGAACACGTAGTCTGGACGGACGGGAGATGGACCCTCCTGTGCGGGACGACGATCTCGCCCGGTGAGACGCAGACCATAACAGTGCCGCTGTCAGCAACCGCGTTAGCGGGGGAGGAGCATGGTGTCACCGAAGAGGAAGCTGACGGCGTCGCATTCACACCCGGGAAGTACCGGTTCTTCGTTCTAGCCAACAACCCGCCACTAGCAGTCAATTTCCGCGTCCTGCCACGGGAATAGGCAGATCTCATCGAATCAACAACCGCCCGAACACCCAAGGGTCAAACGGCATCTCACAGCTGTGAGTGGGGTTCTATGATGTGGTGCAGTGTCGGACGCCTCTCTCGGTGACATCGAGGCGCGCGCCCGCATGGAAAGCGATAAACGCTGGCGGTGGCGAGAGGCCGGTAATGGCCCTTTCGACCTCGGACCGGGCGGTCGTCGTCGAGAAGATCGACCGTGACCCCACGACGGCGGAGGCGGCGCTGTTCGAGAACCTCTGGAGCGAGCACTGCTCGTATCGCTCCTCGCGTCCACTCCTGGGGCGCTTCGAAAGTGACGGCGAGCACGTCGTCGTCCCGCCGGGTGACGACGCCGGCGTCGTGGCGCTGCCCGAAGACGAGAACACCTACCTGGCGATGGGGATCGAGAGCCACAACCACCCCTCCTACGTCGATCCCTACGACGGCGCGGCCACCGGCGTCGGCGGCATCGTCCGTGACATCCTCTCGATGGGCGGGTTCCCGATCGCGCTGACCGACAGCCTCTACTTCGGCGACTTCGAGCGCGAACACTCCCGCTATCTGCTGGAGGGTGTCGTCGAAGGGATCTCCGACTACGGCAACTCGATCGGCGTGCCGACCGTCGCCGGCAGCGTCGCGTTCCATGAGGACTACGAAGAGAACCCGCTGGTCAACGTCGCCTGCGTGGGGATGCTCTCGGCCGACCGCCTGATCACCGCCGAGGCCCAAGAGGCGGGCAACAACCTCGTCCTCGTCGGGGCCTCGACCGGCCGGGACGGCCTGGGCGGAGCCTCCTTCGCCAGCGAGGACATCGCCGAGGACGCCGAGACTGAGGATCGCAGCGCGGTCCAGGTCGGCAACCCCTATCGGGAGAAACTCCTCATCGAGACCAACGAGGCGCTCATCGAGGAGGACCTGGTCGAGTCGGCCCGCGACCTCGGCGCGGCCGGCCTCGGCGGCGCGTCGAGCGAACTCGTCGCCAAGGGTGGGTTCGGCGCGGCCATCGATCTCGACGACGTCCCGCAACGCGAACCGAACATGAACGCCACGGAGATCCTGCTCTCGGAGTCCCAAGAGCGGATCGTTTACGAGGTCACAGACGAAAACGTCGCCCGCGTCCAGGAACTCGCCGAACGCTACGATCTGGAAGCCGCCGTCATCGGCGAGGTGACCGAAAATCCGAACTACACGTGCACGCACGGCGACGAGGTCGCGGTCGACGTGCCCGCCGAGTTCGTCGGCGAGGGCGCGCCGCTGGCCGATCTTGACACTGTCGAGCCCGAACAGTCCGAAACGGATCGCCCCGACGTCGCCCTCGAAGACGCTTTCGAGACGGTCCTGGCCAGTCCGAACACCGCGAGCAAGCGCTGGGTCTATCGCCAGTACGACCACGAGGTCCAGGTCCGCACGGCGATGCGGCCGGGCGACGACGCCGCCCTGCTCGCGATCCGTGAGGCCGAGACGGACACTGGTCTCGCCATTTCGGCTGGCGCGGATCCCAATTGGACGGACACCGCACCCTACGAGGGCGCGTTCGCGGCCGGCCTGGAGAACGCGACCAACATCGCGGCGAAGGGCGCGACACCGCTGGCGGCCGTCGATTGTCTCAACGCCGGCAACCCCGAGAAGCCCGAGGTCTACGGTGAGTTCTCCGGCATCGTTGACGGGTTGGCCGACGTCTGTAAGGACCTCTCGGTCCCGGTCGTCGGCGGGAACGTCTCGTTGTACAACGACTCTTCGACGGGACCGATCCCGCCGACGCCGACGCTGACGATGATCGGCACCAAGCCCGGCTTTTCCGCCCCGCTGCTGTCGCTGTCGGGCGAGGGGACACTCGTCCTCGTCGGCGACCTGGCAGTCGGCGGCGACGCCGAGCCCCGTCTCGGTGGGTCCGAACTGCTCGCCGAAAAGGGTGGCAGCGACCGCTTCCCGGAACTCCCCGAAGATCCGGCGGGATTCGTGGAGACGCTCGCCGACGTTGCCGACCACGAGGCGACCCTCGCCGTCCACGACGCCAGTCACGGCGGCCTCGCGGTCACGCTCGCGGAGATGATCACCGACGAGACCGGCGCGAACGTGACGATCGACGCGGCCGAACCGGTCGGCGCGCTGTGTCACGAACAGCCGGGCCGGGCCGTCATCGAGACGACTGATCCCGCGGCGATCGAGGACGCCTTCGACGGCGTGGCTTCGGTCGTCGAGATCGGTTCGGCTGACGAGTCGGGGACTCTCGATCTCACCGTCGGTGAAGAATCACTCAGCTACGACGCGTCCGGGATCGGCGATCTGCGGTCAGTTCTCGAAGACGAGTTGGACTGACGCGAGGGCCAATTAGGCCAGAAGGAGCGCGAGTCCGAACGTCGCCAGCAGGCCAACGGCGGTGATGGCGATTCCTGTGCCGACCTGTTCGATGGTGTACTCGCCCTGGGGAGCCGTGCTTCGCAGCGGCGGCTCCCGTGACGGCGGTGCGGGATCGGTTGGGTCGTATTCGGGACGGTCCTCGGTGTCGTGATCGTCGCTCATAGGTGCGTCTTTCGCCGGGTCGCACTTCGAACTGTCGATGCCAGCAGGCGACGAGTCCCACCGCGTTCGAGACGGACGACCCCGGACTGGTCGCTGGAATTTCCGGGTCTCTTTTGACGGCCCGCCTCCGAGAGACACGCACGACTGATGACGCTCACCAAACGCATCATCCCCTGCATCGACGTGGATCTCGACGAGGACGGTAACGCCGCCGTCTACACGGGCGTGAACTTCGAGGATCTCCAGTACACGGGCGATCCCGTCGAGATGGCCAAGGAGTACAACGAGGCCGGCGCGGACGAGTTCGTCTTCCTCGATATCACCGCCAGCGCCGACGGGCGGGAGACGATGCTCGACACCGTCGAGCGCGTCGCCGACGAGGTGTTCATCCCGCTGACCGTCGGCGGCGGGATCCGCACCAAAGCGGACATCAAGGAGACGCTGCGGGCCGGCGCGGACAAGGTGTCGATCAACACCGGCGCGATCGAGAACCCCGATCTCATCGAGGCGGGCGCGACCGCCTTCGGCAACCAGTGCATCGTCATCTCCGTCGACGCACGGCGGCGCTACGACGAGGCCGGCGAGTACTACGAGCAGATCGACGGCGAGTCGGTCTGGTTCGAGGCCACGGTCAAGGGCGGCCGCGAGGGCACCGGCATGGACGTCGTCGAGTGGGTCCGCGAGGCCGAGGATCGGGGCGCGGGCGAGCTGTTCGTCAACTCCATCGACGCCGATGGCACCAAGGACGGCTACGACATCCCGCTGACCCGGGCCGTGACCGAGAACGTGGACACGCCCGTCATCGCCTCTTCGGGGTGCGGTGGTCCCGAGGACATGTACGAGGTGTTCACCGAGGCAGGGGCCGACGCCGGGCTGGCGGCGTCGATCTTCCACTTCGGCGAGTACTCGATCGCCGAGACGAAGGAGTACCTCGACGAACGTGGCGTTCCAGTCAGGCTGTAATCGACGCTAGTCACGTCGCCGATTCTCGGATGTATCCCGTCGCGCGACGCGTTCGGCCTCGTCACGACTCATTTCCTGCCGGCTGTCGTGCTCGGATCGGACGAGCGCATACAGGCCCACGGTGAAGGCGAGGCCAATGATCACGACGATGAGGAGTGCCCCGCCGGCCCCGCCGGCCGTCATCCGAGGAAGACGTCGACGAAGTCGCTGGCACCGCTGGTCGTATCGCGATAGAGTTCCGAGTACCCACAGTTGGTGCACGATACCACGGTGAAGCTATTCGTCTGGATGTCGAACATCTTGCTCAGACCGCCGCCGGTCGTGGAAATCTCACCGACGTCGGTTTCCTCGTGGCCACACTTCGGGCAGCCGCGGTCGGAATGGCTATCGGGGACCATATGCTGCGCTCGAACCTGCCAATCCGTAGGTCTTTTGTTCCCGTTCCGCTCGACCGGAACCTGGACCGGCCGTCACGAGTCTCCAGAAACAGCGAGTATTCAGGCGGCTGCGTCGTCGTAGGCAGCCTCGAACGAATCGGCCTTTTCGATGACGTGCTGTGCGCCCGCTTCGAGGGCGTCGAGCGCGTCGGTCCCGCTCTCCGTTTTGATCGTGAGGATCGGGTCGGTCTGGCCGCCCGACTGCTCGGGGTTCATGTCGTAGGTCGCGGCGTCGACGCCGTCGGTCTCCAAGAGTGCGCCCTTGAGGACGTTCATGAACGTGTGATCCTCGCCGGAGATCTCGATAGACAGCGACGTCTCGTCCTTTTCGATGACCTGTAGTTCCATGGTGAATTGTTCGGCTTCGGGCGCATGAACGTTACGTTCCGAGCGGCGAGTTGCCGCGCCAGCACGTCGGACTCGGGATGTGTCGAGTGCCGACAGCTGAGAGTAATAAGGGTTAAACGTCCCGGTCGGGAACCAGACGGTATGAGCGAGAGTCAACAAAAACGGACGCAGAAGTGTATCTCCTGCGGTGTCAACATCACCGGCACGAACGCCGCAGCCTTCAAATGCCCCGACTGTGGCCACCAGATCTACCGGTGTCCGACCTGCCGCAAGCAGAGCAACCTCTATGAGTGTCCCGACTGTGGCTTTACGGGACCCTGAGTACTGGAGCCTCGGATCGTAACGACAAGCACATAATCCACTATCGTCATCCACACACATGGGAAAAGTAGCAGCCAACATCAAGGTCATGCCGGAGAGTCCTGAGGTCGATCTCGACGATCTCCAGGACCGACTCGAACAGTCCCTCCCCGAGGGCGCAAAGATCAACAGTGTCGAACGCGACGACGTGGCCTTTGGCCTGGTCGCACTCCTGCCGACGGTGATCGTCCCCGACGACGCGGGCGGGACCGAGGCCGTCGAGGACGCGTTCACGGATGTCCAAGACGTCGAGAGCGTCTCCGTCGAAGAAGTCGGCCGTCTGTGATCGTCGCGCCGTTGGGCTGATTTTCCGCAAGTCAGGTACGACCCTGGCAAGCGCGGAACGCACGTTTTATATGGCCCACCGGATTAGCGCACACCAAGAATGCCTAGTTCCAACGGCCCCCTCGAAGGCACGCGTAACAAGCTCAAAAACGACCCGCGCGACCGTGGCACCTCCCCGCCCCAGCGCGCGATTCAGGAGTTCGACATCGGGACGACAGTCCATCTCGACATCGACCCCAGCGTTGCCGACGGCCGGTTCCACCCCCGATTCTCCGGTCACACCGGCGAAGTGATCGGAGAACAGGGGTCGGCCTACAAGGTCCAGATCAACGACGGCGGCAAGGACAAGACGATCATCGTCAAGGCGGCCCACCTGCGCGAACAGACCGGGGAGTAGCGGCTATGACCATCTTCAAGGAAAAACTCGAAGAGGAGTACCTCACCTTCGCGGAAGCGAAGGGGCTGCTCGCCGACATCGAGCGCGAGCGGGCCGCCGACGAGGACCGGGAGATGCCCTACGAACTCACCCGGGCCATCGAACACGCCAACCGCTTTGCGACGCTGGACATCGAGGAGTCGGCGGAGTTCGTCGAGGAACTCCTCGAACTCGAGAAGGTCGACGAGCCGACTGCGTACAAGATCGCCAATCTGGCCCCGGAAGATCGGGACGAACTCCGTTCGATCTACGCCCAGGAACGCTACACGCTATCGGGCGATGAACTCGACGACATTCTCGATGTCGTCGCGAAGTACGTCTGACCCTTGCGACCCGTCGCCGCCCCGCGTGATTTTAAGTAGCCGGTTACCGTACCCGAATGACATGAGCAGTGATGAGTCCCATTCAGACGTGGCGACAGCTGTCGTTCTCGATCATCTCCCCCGTGGCCGGTCGGACGACGATCGCCCACAGTACGAGAAAGAGCCGTTGGCCTACGCCGTGACGACTGCGGACTTTCAGCTCCTCGAGATGACGCTGTCGGACGAAGCCGACATCTCCTTTGGCGACCTGATCGATCTCGACGGCGAGGTGATCGAGACGACGCGCACCGTCGAGTATGGCGATCTCTCGAGCGGTGCGCAGTCCGAACTCGACTACGCGATCGAGGACATCGTCGAGGACAACGAACGGCGCTTCGTGGATTTCTTCAACGACGCCCAGCCGATCACGACCCGACTACACTCTCTCAATCTCCTGCCAGGGATCGGAAAGAAACTCCGCAACGGGATTCTCGACGAGCGAAAGCGCAAGCCCTTCGAGAGCTTCGAGGAACTCACCGAACGGGTCGACGGGCTTCACAATCCGAAGGAAGTCCTCGTCGATCGAATCCTCGAAGAGATCCGCGAGGAGGATCTCAAATACCGGACGTTCGCCCGTAATGACGACTGATGACCGGAGAAGACAGTGCGAACGGTTCAAACGCGGGGAGTCGTGATCCGGATGCCCTCCTGGCCCGCGCTGGCGCGAGAGGCGATCCCGACCAGGATCAGCATTTCCTCGTCGACGACCGCGTCCTCGATCGGATCCCGACGTATGCGACCGAGGCAGGGATCGATCTCGGTCACGTTCTGGAGATCGGGGCGGGCAACGGCGCGCTCACCGATCGGCTGCTCGCGGTCGCCGACCGGGTGACTGCTGTCGAGCGTGATCCCGACCTGGCCGCGTTTCTCCGAACAGAGTTCGCGGATGCGATCGAGGCGGGACGACTCACGGTGATCGAAGGCGACGCCCTCGAGGTGGATCTGCCTGACTACACCGCTTCGATCTCGAACCTGCCGTATGGCGCATCGAGCGAGATCCTCTTCCGGTTGCTCCCCGCGGGGAAGCCACTGATCGCGATGGTCCAGCGGGAGTTCGCCGACCGGATGGCCGCCGATCCGGGGAGCGACGAGTACGGCCGGCTATCGGTGACGGCAGGCCACTACGCCGACGTCGAGGTCGTCGAACCCGTCCCGCCCGAAGCCTTCTCGCCGCCGCCGGCCGTCGAGAGTGCCCTGGTCCGGGGGCTGCCCCGGGAACCCGACTACACTGTGCCCGAGGACGACTTCTTCCTGGGATTCGTCAAAGCCGTCTTCACTCAGCGACGCAAGACCGTCCGGAACGGCATCCGGAACACGGCTCACATTTCGGGACTCGACGATCCGGACGCCGTCGTCGATGCGGCCGACGAAGAGCTGCTTCGCAAGCGCGCAGGCGATCTCTCGCCCACCGACTTCGCCGAACTGGCGAGTCTCGCTCACGAAGTCGGCCTCGATAGCGATGACTGACGCCGAGGAGCCGGCTGACGCCGAAGCGACCGATCGACCGTCCCTGGCCGAGCAGCGCGGGGTCGACGCTGTGTACGGCGCGAGTGAAGACTCCCATCTGCTCGCGGAGGCTGCCGTCGAGGGGGTCACCGAAGGTGAGCGAGCGATCGACGTCGGAACTGGCTCGGGATACGTCGCGAGCGCGCTCGCCGAGGCAGGGGCCGACGTGCTCGGGACGGACCTGAATCCGGCGGCCTGTCGGCAGGCCCGCGAGGCCGGGATTCCGGTCGTTCGTGCTGACTTGCTCGATCCGATCAGCGCCGACGCGGTTGATGTGGTGACGTTCAACCCGCCGTATCTCCCGGCCGATCCGGACACGGAGTGGGGTGACTGGATGCAGGCGGCCCTCTCCGGGGGCGAGGACGGCCGGGCCGTGGTCGATCCGTTCCTCGAAGACGCGGGTCGGGTGCTCCGGGACGGTGGACGGGCGTTCCTGCTGGTCAGCAGTCTGACCGGGATCGACGAGGTGCGTGACTTCGCCGCCGAACGGGGCCTCGAATCGTCGATCGTCGCCGAGGAATCGTTCCCCTTCGAGCGACTAGTCGTTTTGCGGTTGGTACCGTCGTAGCTCCGGGTGGTTCGGTCGGTTTTCGACACCCAGAGGGCCTTCGCGTGAGACACAGATTCGCAAGATGGAGCCAGTAAATCACTCCGGTGACTGATTGTACGGTATCGTGGGGACGCTTTATGTCTGAATGACTTGTTCCGCTTATGGGAAATACGAATCGTCGATGCCGTCCGGAACAGCGGGACAATTCGGCACGGAGAACAGTCGACCTATATATCGAATAGGATGAGAACGCCGAAGAGCGAGACGGCTATTCCGGAAATCCGGAGGAGGGATACTTTCCAGTCAGCAGGTTCAATGTCGGACCACGAGCGCTTACTTCCGATCGCATCGATCTGTTCTTCGAACCGTGCGACTTCGTATGGCCAAACAGCACTGACGAGGCCGATCGTAATCACGACGGTGCCCAATACGGGATTGCTCACACCCTGATTTTCAACCGGTCTGATATATGTGTTGTGCTGATGTATGCATCCCGTACTGGGACGGGACGACAGAATAACGGTTGAACGTATGGCGAGGTGTGGAGTCCAGACACCCTCAACCATCCTGCAGCTCGAACTCGATCCGCTCGACCTCGGCACCCTTCGAAAGCCGGTTCGTGATCTCGATCGGGCCGATCTCGCCCGTCCGGTCGACGTGGGTTCCGCCGCAAGGGCACATGTCGAAGTCATCGATCTCGACGACCCGCAATTCCTCGACGTGATCTGGAAGGAGTGAAAGGTTCGACCGTCCCTCGGCGACGGTCTCCTCGACGGTCTCCCGTGGTCGCTCGTCCTTCGTGACCGGCAGATCGCGCTCGATCACCTTGTTGGTTCGCTCTTCGATCAGTTCCAGATCCGCGTCGTCGAAGTCGGCAGGCTCGAAGTCGATCCGGGAGCAGTCAGCGTGGATCTGGTTGCCCGCCGTGGTGGCGTCGTATTCCTCCAAGACGACTCGCGAGAGAATGTGCTGGGCGGTGTGCATTCGGCGGTGGGCCTCGCGGCGGTTCTCGTCGACTTGTCCGGTGGCGATTTCGCCTTCCGCCGGCAACTCGCCCTCTATGTCGTCGATCTCGTGGTGAATGTCGCCGTGGTCCTTTCGGACGTCGACGACCGCCGCAGCGCCCCCGTCCCACTCGATCGTCCCACGATCGGCCGGCTGACCCCCACCCTCCGGGTAGAAGTAGGTTCCATCGAGAACGAACGACTCCTCGGTCGCTTCGACGACCGTCGCCTCGAAGTCGGTCACGTCGTCGGCGTCCGGCAGGTACAGCAGTTCGGTCATATGGGCTGGTTCACGATCCAGCCCCACAAATGTTCCCGAGATTTCGACGGCCATCTGCCTGACGAGACGCATTCTCACGTTCCGGGAGTGCGCCATGGGACATGAATAGGATGGCGTGCAATCACCGCCAACGATGGGCTTGCGAGACTTTCTGCGGGAGGAAGCACAGACGACGCTCACCGATCCAGTCGATCCCCGATTCGAGCTCCCGGCACTGGCCGTCCAGGACGAATCCCAACCGACCGTCTTCGAGGATGTCGAGGGGCATCCTGACGTTCGCGCGGTGGTCAACACGCTCGGCTCGCGGGAGATGATCGGGCGGGCGCTCGGCGTCGAGGCCGCCTCGATCGTCGATGCGATGGGGTCGGCGATGAACGAGCCGCTGCCCGTCGAAGAGACGGCTGACCCGTCCTTCGAGCACGTCGCGAGCGAGCCGACCATCGACGAGCACGTCCCGATCCCGATCTTCTATGACGAGCACGAACGCCAGTACTTCGCGTCCTCGGTCGTGATCGCCGAGGATCCAGAAACTGGCGTCACCAACTGCTCGTTCCACCGGATGATGTTCGACGAGGGCAATCGACTCGTGATGCGGCTGGTCGAACGCCACCTCCACGATATGTATTCCCGGACGGAAAGTGGGCTGGACGTGGCGATCGTGATGGGCGTCCATCCGGCAGTTGAACTTGCTGCCGCAACCTCGTTTGCGCCGGAGAAGAGCGAACTCGCACTCGCCAATCGCTTGCTCGATGGCGAGCTTGCGACCGCCGACGCCGACGGGATCCAGGTTCCGGCCGACGCGGAGATCGTCATGCGGGCGACGATTACCGACGAACGCGCCGAGGAAGGGCCGTTCGTCGATCTCTCGCGGACGTGGGATCGGACGCGCCAGCAACCCGTCGTCGAGGTCGATGACCTCTACATGCGACCCGATCCCTACGCGCGGATCATCGTCCCCGGTCGCACCGAACACGCCCACCTCATGGGCATCCCCCAGGAGCCCCGGATCTACCGGATCGTCGAGAACACCGTCCCGACGGTCGAAAACGTCGTGTTGACGCCGGGCGGGTGCTCGTGGCTCCACGGCGTCGTCCAGCTCGAGAAACGCTCGGAGGGCGATCCCAAGAACGCCGGGATGGCCGCGCTGGCGGGCCATCCTTCGATGAAGAAAGTCACCGTCGTCGACAGCGACATCGACCCCGCCGATCCCATCGCAGTCGAGTGGGCGACCGCGACGCGGATGCAACCCGACGAGGACATCACCGTCATCGAGAACGCCAAGGGCTCGTCGCTGGACCCCTCCCAGGACTACGGCCGCGGGACGCTCGCGAAGTGGATCGTCGACGCGACCGTGCCGGGCGACCGGGACTGGGCTGACTTCGCGGAAGTGACCGTTCCCGGTGCCGACGAGATAGATCTCGCGGACTATCAGTGACCAATGGAGAGACACACATGCACCTGACACAACACGAAGAAGACTTACTCGAATCGGACAACGACGCTGTCCGGAAGGCGATGGAACTGCTCGTGAAGCTCGGCGATATCTACGGGGCCGAGGAGATGATCGAGATCGAATCGGCCCAGGCCTCCGGCATTTCCTATAAGTCGATCGGCGATCCCGGCGTCGAGTTCCTGGAGGGATTTGCGGAGGAAGGCGCGGAAGCGTCGGTTCCCACCTTCGCCAACCCGGCCGGGATGGACTTCGAGCGCTGGGAGGAACTCGGCATCGACGAGGCGTTCGCCGAGAAACAGAAACGCATCCGGGATGCACTCAAGGAGATGGGGATCGTCCTTTCCTTTACCTGTACGCCGTATCTCGCGGGCAACCTCCCGCGGCGTGGCCAGCACGTCGCCTGGGCCGAATCCTCGGCCGTCTCGTTCGTCAACAGCGTCGTCGGCGCGAAGACCAATCGGGAGGGCGGCCCCTCCGCGCTGGCGGCGGCGATCACGGGCCGGACGCCGAAATACGGCCTCCACCTGGAAGAAAATCGCCAGCCCACGTTCCGGATCGATGTCGAGGCCGACATCGAGAGCCAGGCCGACTTCGCCGCGCTGGGTTCCTGGACGGGTCGCCTCGTCGAGGACGGCAAGCCCTACTTCACTGGAATCGATACGGGCGGGACGGACGACCTGAAAGCCCTCGGCGCGGCGATGGCCGCCACGGGCGCGGTCGCGCTCCACTTCGTCGAGGGTGTCACGACCGAGATGGAGCCGCCCGAGAACGTCGAGACGGCGACCTTCGGCGAGGGCGAGCTCGAAGCGGAATACGACGAACTCACGACCGCCGACGATCCGGAACTCGTGGTCATCGGCTGTCCCCACTGCTCGCCAGAGGAGATCCAGGACGTGGCGGCGACCGTCGAGGGCAAGACGCTCTCCAGCGACCTGTGGGTCTGTACGAGCGCGTCGGTCAAGACCTGGGCCGATCGGAACGGGCTGACTGAAACGATCGAGGCAGCCGGCGGAAAAGTCCTCGCGGACACCTGCAACGTCGTCTCGCCGATCGAGGAGTTGGGATACGAGTCGAGTGCGACCGATTCTGCCAAGGCCGCGACGTATCTCCCCGGCTTTTGCAACCAGGACGTGGCGTTCAACGACAAGGAGACGCTCCTTGCGGAGGTGACCGAGTAATGACGGCGGAGTCGAGTGACTCGGCGGCCGAAGGAGCGATCGACGCCGAGCCGATCACCGAGGGGCAGGGCCGCGGCGAAGTCCTCCGTTCCGACGTGCCGATCAGCTTCTACGGTGCCGTCGAGCCGGACACCGGCGAGTTCATCGAGGACGGTCATCCCCTGGAGGGCGAAAACATTGCGGGCAAGGTCCTGGTCTTCCCGCGGGGGAAGGGCTCGACGGTGGGCTCGTATGTCCTCTACGGGCTGGCGAACAACGATTGTGCTCCCGCCGCGATCATCAACGAGGAGACCGAGACGATCGTGGCCACGGGGGCGATCCTCGGGGAAATCCCCTGCCTTGACTCGCCCGACGCGCCCCTGGAAACGCTCGAAGACGGGGAACGCGTCGCGGTCGACGCCGACGCGGGCACGATCAGGCGGGTGTGAGCATGGAGCGAGTCATCGTCGGGATCACGGGCGCGTCGGGCATCCCGATCGCCGTTCGAACGGTCGAGGCGCTCGCCGAACACGCCGAGGTGGTCACGGTCGTCACCGACGCTGCTGAATCGGTGATGACCCACGAATCCGGCTCCCGCGAGGAGACGATGGATCGGCTTCGGGACGCGTCAGCGGCGATGTACGGCGAGAGCGACATCCATGCGCCGATCGCCTCGGGGTCGGTCGCCGCCGACGGCATGGTGATCGTCCCGGCGTCGATGGCGACCGTCTCCGACGTAGCGACCGGCCGATCGGACGATCTGGTCGCCCGGGCGGCCGATGTCTGTCTCAAGGAACGCCGCCGGCTGGTGGTCGTTCCCCGGGAGACGCCGTTGAGTCAACTACATCTGGAGAATCTGACCAAACTCGCCGAACTTGGCGTCGACGTTGTGCCGCCGATGCTCGGCTTCTACTTCGACCCCGAGGAGCCCGAGGACTTCGTCGATCACGTCGTCGGGAAGATCCTCGAACGCTTCGACCTCGATCACGACCGCTACGACGCGTGGGATCCGTCGTGAGTTAATCGATCCCGAAGACGTGCTGCCGTCTTTCGGTGTGATCTCATCCCAAACCAGTACCGACAGGAAAGACACAAGCGCGCTGACGGATGAGTGAGTGCCGATGGACGTGTTGACGCGGCTGGCCGTGATGATCGGTTTGCTCACCGTGGGGGTTGGGCTCCGGCGGGTCGGCGTCCTCGACGCGACGCGGGTCGAGTGGCTCAACAGTGTCGCCTTCTACGTGGTGTTGCCGGCGCTCGTGTTCAACTCGACGTACGACAAGCCGCTGGCGGAGATCATCACGCCGACGCTGCTGGTTGGGCTGGTCGTCGTCCTGGGAATAACCGCCGGCGTCGGCTGGCTCGTCCACCGCCGGATCACCGACGACGGGGCGCGGGCCGCGGCGACGGTCCAGTCCTATCACACGAACCTGGGCTATATCGGCCTCCCGGTGGTCGCGAGTGCGCTCGGTGAACGCGCGGCCGGGATCGGCAGCGTCATCCTCGGGATGGGCGCGCTCGTCCAGATCCCGCTGACCGTCTCGATCCTGGTCGCGGTGACTGGCAACAGCCGGAATTTCCGTAGCGAAGTCCGGAGACTGGCCACCAACCCCGTCCTCGTCGCGCTCGTCATCGGGCTTGCGGTCTCGCGCTCGCCGGCGACGGTGACCGGCATCCCGGCCGACGTGATCGCGCTGGTCGCCGAGGCGGCGCTGCCGGTCGCGCTGCTGTGTGTCGGGGGCTCCATCCAGCTCCAGTCCATGGAAGCCGATCGCTCGATCGTCGGGTCGGTGCTCGCGATGAAACTCCTCGTGATGCCGGTGGTCGCCTGGGTGGTCTACGCCGCCCTGGGTGCCGACCTCTGGACCCTCCGGACCGCTGTCGTGATGTTCGGCGCTCCCGCGGCCGTCTCGACGTTCGTCTACGTCACCGAGATGGGCGGTGACCGTCGGCTGGCGTCGATCCTCGTCTTTCTCTCGACTGTCGCTTCGGCGTTTACACTGTCGGCCTGGATCGCCATCGTGCCGTGAGCCGTTTCGGGTTGCTGGTGCTACCTGGTTGAGGACTCACGGGGTGCGCTCCGCGACGAAAGTGGGGAGGGAGCGTGTGACATTTCGCGTGCCCCCGTTCGATTCTGGCCCTTGAATACATATAAATGGGCGTCAGACTTGGGTCGGACGATCGGCAGACGGCGGCATATCCTTGGCTATTTACCATCGTAGATTCGACCGAAGTCGGACTCGCCGAGCCGCCGCTATCGGCCGGCGTGGCGGCGATGACATAAATGGGTCGAACGCGTTACGGTATCCAACATGTCCATCACGATACGCGAGGCAGCCAGCGAGGACGTCCCCAGTCTGGAGATACTCCGTCGGCAGGCGATCGAGGCGGCGTGCAGCGATGTCTACGACCGGGAGCGCTTTGCTGACCTGGTCGCGACACCTGACGATCGGCTGCCGATGTGGGTCGAGGGCTCGGGGACGGTGCTGGTGGCGGAGACGTCGATCACGTCTGTCGGCTACGTGGTCGTCGAGGACGGGAACGTTCACGGCATATACACCAGCCCGGACTACCGGCGCGAGGGGTTCGCGAGGTCGCTGCTCGAAGCGGCCCAGCGCCATGCTGGTGACCACAACTGGTCGCACCTCCGAGCCGTCGCGCCCGAGGTATCCGCCGGGTTCTTCGAGGCCTGTGGATTCACCGCTGTCGGTACCGACGACTGGCACGGCCTTCCGGGAACAGTCTTTGAGAAACAGATCGAACCGTAACTGGAAAGTCGAATCCGGACCGCGGCCGAGGGACAGGGACGATCATTATGTATTCAAATCCGACGCGAAAGGAATGGACGATCACGTCGCTTTCCCCTGGGAAGCGTGACGAATACCCACTTCCACAGCGGGAGGGACTCCACACGTCCGGGTGGCAGCGAGGGGTGTGCAATTCCTGCGCGCAACCCCCTGCTTATGCGTGTCCCTGCGAATAGTTCACACGATGACTGAGACATTCGTGAGCGACCGGGAACGGGGTCTCCATGACCGGTCGAGACAGAAGGCAAACTGTGGTGTCGGCGTCCTCGTCGATCTTGACGGCGACGGCGGACACGAACTCGTCGAGGACGGACTCTCGCTGCTCGAGAACTTAGACCATCGAGGGGCGCGCGGTGCCGAAGAGAACACCGGCGACGGCGCGGGCATTCTCATCCAGAAGCCACACGACTTTTTCGTCGACGAAGTCGACGGACTGGGCGGGTTCGATGAATACGGTGTCGGGCAGGTCTTCCTGCCGCGGGATCAGCCGGCCGGCGAACTCCGGGAACTTGTCGAGACTGCCGCAGCCGACGAGGGCTTCGATGTCGTCGCCTGGCGGGACGTTCCGACGAACAACGACGGGCTAGGGGAGACAGCACTGGCGACGGAACCCGACGTCGCCCAGTTCTTCGTCAAACCGCAAGCCGACGTCAGTCCCGAGGAACTCGACACGGGGCTGTACGTCCTCCGGAACGTCATCGAGAGCCGTGTCGAAGCCCAGGAACCGATGGGTAGCGAGCGGTTCTACATCTGCTCGCTCGACCGCCGGAAAGTCGTCTACAAGGGGCTTCTGACAAACGGCCAGGTCCGAACCTATTACGAGGACCTCGGCGACGAACGCGTCGAAACGAGTCTGGTGTTCGTCCACTCGCGATTCTCGACGAACACCCTCGGTGCGTGGGAACTCGCCCATCCCTACCGCAACATGATCCACAACGGCGAGATCAACACCCTCCGGGGCAACCTCAACTGGATGCACGCCCGGGAAGCAGACCTCCAGAGCGATATTTTCAGCAGCGATCTGGAGAAACTCAAGCCGATCACCGAAGAGGGCCAAAGCGACACAGCCGTTGTCGACAACGTCCTCGAACTGCTCGTCGAGGGCGGGCGATCGCTGCCCCACGCGTTGCGGATGCTCGTCCCCGAGGCCTGGGAGGGCAACGACCGACTCGAAGATGCCCGCCGGGAGTTTTACCAATACCACTCGACGATCAACGAACCCTGGGACGGCCCGGCGCTGATCGCCTACACCGACGGCTACGACGTCGGTGCGATCCTCGATCGCAATGGCCTGCGCCCGGCCCGCTACCTCGTCACCGAGGACGACCGGCTGATCATGGCCAGCGAGACCGGCGCGCTCGAAGTCGACGCCGCGAACGTCAAACGAACCGACCGTCTGGAACCGGGCCAGATGTTCTACGTCGACGGCGACGCCGGCCGGATCGTTCCCGACGACGAGATCTTCGACCGTCTCACCGACGAGAAGTACGGCGAATGGCTCGACGAGAACCGGGTGACGCTCAACGCCGTCGAGGAGGCCGTCACCGAGACGCCGACCTACGTCGAGCAGGATATTTCGAAATACCAGCGGGCGTTCGGGTACACCCTCGATCACGTCGAGCGCCTCATCGAACCGATGGCCGACGAGGGGAAAGACCCCATCGGCGCGATGGGTAACGACACGCCGCTGTCGGTCCTGTCGAGCCGGAACAAGACGCTGTTTACCTACTTCAAGCAGCTGTTCGCCCAGGTGTCGAACCCGCCGATCGACTACATTCGCGAGGAGACAGTCACCTCCCTGGAGCAACACCTCGGCCGCCAGAACAACCTCCTCGGGGAGACAGCCGAACACTGCCGACAGCTCGGGTTGGATTCGCCGATCCTCACGCGCGCCCAGCAAGCCAAGATCAGCGCGATCGAGACAAACGGCATCCGCTCGGCGACTGTCGACATCACGTACGATCCCGAAACCACGTCGCTTGCGGCCGCCGTCGAGCGTGTCCGCCGGGAAGCCGTCGACGCCATCGAGGGCGGCGCGGAGATCGTGGTGCTCTCTGACACGGCAACGGGCCCCGACAGGGTACCGATCCCGAGCCTGCTCGCGGTCGGCGGCGTCCACCATCACCTCGTCCGTGAGGGGCTGCGGACCCACGCCGGGATCGTCGTCGAGAGCGGCCAGCCAAACGCCGTCCATCACTTCGCGACACTCGTCGGGTACGGTGCGGACGCGATCACCCCGTATCTCGCCTACGAAACCATCGAAGAGCAGGTCTACGAGGGCGTCATCGACGTCGACCGGGAGGCGGCACTCGCCCAGTACCGCCACGCCGTCGAGGACGGCCTCCAGAAGGTGATGGCCAAGATGGGCATCTCGACCTTAGAGAGTTACAAGGGCGCACAGATCTTCGAGGCCGTCGGCCTCGCCTCGGACTTCGTCGAAGAGTATTTCGAAGGCACGGAAAACCGGACTGAGGGGATCGGCGTCGAACAACTCGAGGCCGACGTCCTCGACCGTCACGAGAACGGCTTCGAGGAGTCGGTCGCGGGCAACCTCGATCTCGATCAGGGTGGGGAGTTCTACTGGCGACGTGACGGCGAGTTCCACCAGTGGAACCCGAGCACCATCGGCAAACTCCAGCACGCCACCAATCACGGCGATTACGAGGCCTACGAGGAGTTCGCCGAGATGATCAACGATCAGACCGAGCGCCTCCAGACTCTCCGGGGACTCCTGGAGTTCGACACCGAGGATCGGGAGTCGATCCCCCTCGAAGACGTCCAGCCCGTCGTGGAGATCACCCAGCGGTTTTTCAGCTCCTCGATGTCCTTCGGGTCGATTTCACCGGAAGCACACGAGACGCTCGCCGAGGGGATGAACCGCGTCGGCGGGTTCGCATCGACGGGCGAAGGCGGCGAACCGACCGAGCGCTTCGGCACCGTCCGGGAATGTGCCGACAAGCAGGTCGCCTCCGCCCGCTTCGGCGTCACGTCGAACTACCTCGCCAACGCCGACCATCTGGAGATCAAGATGGCACAGGGCTCAAAGCCCGGCGAGGGCGGGCACCTGCCCGGCGAGAAGGTCAACGAGTTGATCGCCGAGACGCGCTCGACGACCCCCGGTGTCCCCCTGATCAGCCCGCCGCCCCACCACGACATCTACTCGATCGAGGACCTCGCCCAGCTCATCCACGACCTCAAGTGCTCGAACACGGACGCGGACGTCCACGTCAAGCTTGTCAGCGAGGCCGGCGTCGGCGTCATCGCCGCCGGCGTCTCGAAGGCCAAGGCCGACGCCGTCCTCATCTCGGGCCACGACGGCGGGACCGGCGCGTCGCCGAAGACGTCGATCAAACACGCCGGCCTCCCGTGGGAGCTTGGTATTTCCGAGGCCAATCAGGTCCTGCTCGAAAACGACCTCCGATCGCGCATCCGGGTTCGCGTCGACGGCGGCCTCAAGACCGGTCGTGACGTTGCGATGGCCGCGCTGCTTGGCGCAGAGGAGTACGGCTTCGGGACCGCGCCGCTGATCACCTGTGGCTGTATCATGCTGCGGAAATGCCACTGCAACACCTGTTCGGTCGGCGTCGCGACCCAGGACGAGGAGCTCCGCGAGAAGTTCCCCGGCGACCCCGAATTTGTCGCCAACTACATGCGCTTTATCGCCCGGGAAGTCCGGGAGATCATGGCGGAACTGGGCGTCGAGCGGATGGACGAACTGATCGGCCGGACGGACTTGCTTGCCCAGAAGGACGTCGACCATCCCCGGGCGGAACACATGGATCTCTCGGAACTCCTCTGGCGGCCGGACACCGACGAAGACCCGGTCAAGACCCGCGAGCAGAACCACAAACTCGACGAAAAGGTCGACTACGAGTTCATCGAGGCGGCCGAGCCAGCCATCGAGCGCGGCGAGGACGTCGAGATCGAAGCCCGGGTCGGTAACGAAGCCCGGACCGTCGGGACGATCCTGAGTTCCGATATCTCGAAGGCCCACGGCGAGGACGGACTCGACGACGACACGATCACGCTGGATCTGGAGGGGACGGGCGGCCAGAGTCTCGGTGCCTTCCTCGCCAGCGGCGTGACTCTCACGCTGACCGGCGACACCAACGACTACGCCGGCAAGGGGCTCTCGGGCGGGAAGTTGATCGTCGAGACGCCCGCCGAAGCCGGCTACGAGGCGAGCGAGAACGTCGTCACCGGCAACGTCGCGCTGTACGGCGCGACCGACGGCGAGGCGTACTTCAACGGCCGAGCCGGCGAACGCTTCGCGGTCCGCAACTCCGGCGTCAAGACCGTCGTCGAGGGTGTCGGCGACCACGGGTGTGAGTACATGACCGGCGGCATCGCCGTCATCCTCGGCGAGACGGGCAAGAACTTCGGGGCCGGCATGTCCGGCGGCGAGGCGTACGTCCTCGATGAGTCGGGAGACTTCGAGGAGCGGGTCAACACGGAGATGGTCCACCTCGAAGCCCTCGAGGAGCGCGACCGACGGATGATCCGTCGGCTGGTCGAGAACCACGCTCGCTACACGGACAGCGATCGAGCCGACGAGATCCTCGAGAACTGGGACACCTACGTCGAGCAGTTCGTGAAGGTGATGCCCGATGCCTACGCCGCGGTCGTCGAGCAGCGCCTGGCCGAGGGCGAGGACATCCGCGCGTCGCCGCCGCCACAGCCGAGTACCCCGACGTACCCAACGGAGGGTGACGACTGATGACCGAACGCCACCCCGGCGGCTACCGACAGCACCGTCGTCGCCCGATCGGCAAGCGCGATCCCGACGAGCGCAAGGACGACTACGACGAGGTCTGGGCCGAGAAGTGGGACGACGAGCACCTCGCTGAACAGGGCGAGCGCTGCATGGACTGCGGGACGCCGACCTGCATGGGCGGGTGTCCGATCGGCAACATCATCCCCGACTGGAACGACCTGGTCCACCGTGACGACTGGAAACGCGCACTCGAACGCCTCCACGCGACCAACAACTTCCCCGAGTTTACGGGCTACAACTGTCCCGCACCCTGTGAGAACTCCTGCGTGCTCGCGTACAACGACGACCCGGTGACGATCAAGTCCATCGAACGCGCGATCGCCGACCGCGGCTGGGAGGAGGGCTGGATCCAGCCCGAGCCGCCCGAGCAGCGCACCGACTACGAGGTCGCGATCGTCGGGTCGGGGCCGGCGGGACTGTCCGCGGCCCAGCAGCTGAATCGGGCCGGCCACCACGTAACCGTCTTCGAACGGGCCGACGAGATCGGCGGGCTGATGCGCTATGGCATCCCTGACCAGAAGTTCGCCAAGGATCGCGTCGAGCGGCGGGTCGACCAGCTCCGCGAGGAGGGGATCACCTTCGAGACGAACGCCGAAATCGGCGGGAACGTTCCCGTCGAGCGGATCGAGGACGGATTCGACGCTTCTGTCATCGCCGTCGGGGCACAGAAGCCCATCGACCTCGATCTGCCGGGTCGTGATCTCGACGGTATCCACTTCGCGATGGACTATCTGACCCAGCAAAACCGTCGCAACGCCCGCAAGGACGTCCCCGGCCCCGACATCGATGCCGAAGGGAAAAACGTGGTCGTGCTGGGCGGCGGCGACACCGGCGCGGACTGCGTGGCAACGGCCCACCGGCAAGGGGCCGAGCAGGTCGTCCAGATCGAACTCCTGCCCAAGCCCCCGGTCGAGCGCCCGCCGGGCAACCCCTGGCCCGACCAGCCCCAGACATACAAAAAGACCTACGCTCAGGAGGAAGGAGCGATCGAGGAGTACAACGTCGACACCAACGCCTTCGTTGACACCGACGGCGACGGCGTCGTCGACACCCTGGAAGCGGACCGGGTCATCTGGGAGGAGGGCGGCGAGGGCCCGCCCGAGAAGAAAGTCAGCGAGTCGAACCTGGAGATCCCGGCGGATCTCGTCATCCTCGCGATCGGCTTCGAAGCGCCCGAGTCGAGTCCCTTCGAGCCCCTCGGCGTCAAAGTCGAGGAAGACGGCACGCTTGCGACTGATGAGGACATGATGACGACCGCCGACGGCGTCTTTGCTGCCGGCGACGCCGAACGTGGCCCGTCGCTGATCGTCTGGGCCATCGGCAGCGGTCGCGACGTTGCACGCCACGTCGACCTGCATCTCACCGGCGAGACCGATCTCCCGCCAAGCCTGGAGACGCCCAACGAGCCGCTGGTGCAGTAGGTGACAGCGATCTGACCAAGGCGACGGATTCCACAGGGAGGTCGTCTCGATCTCGAGTCCCACCATCCAGAGCAACATTTAACTCCCGTCTGGTGGTCATGGAGTGCCATGGGAGACGACAACCCCCAGCAGGCGATGACCGACGCCGAGCGCGAGGAGATCCTCGAACTGTACGACGGGCTTCGCGTCGCTGACGTCACCGACGGCCTGGACTATCACGGCTTTCACAATCAGAACCGCGTCTCGAACGACATCGGGCCGCTGTATCGCGACGTCGAGGACTTTTCCCACCAGATCACCGGGTTCGCGTACACGGCCCGGTATCTCCCGACCAACGAGCGCCGCGACCTGCCCCACTACGAGGAACTCGACTTCCAGACCTCTCATCACGAATGGGCTGGCGAGTGGTGGACCGACAAGTCCCCCGACCCCGACACCGACGCGATGCGCGAGGGCGACATCCTCGTCGCCGAGGCCCACGACATGGAAGTCGGCATCTTCGGGTCGTTCAACCTCCTGACGTTCCTCAACGAGGGCGTCCGTGGGCTGGTGACCGACGGCGGCCCCCGGGATACTGACGAGGTCATCAAGGAGGGTATCCCCGTCTACAGCAAGGAAGTCAACAAGACGATCCCACCTGGCCGGGCCGAACTCGCCGAGGAAGGCGTCCCGGTCAACATCAGCGGGTGTCAGATCCGGCCCGGCGACGTCGTGGTCGCCGACGGCGACGGCGTCGTTACGGTGCCGATCGAACACGCCCGCACGGTCGCCGAGACCGCTCACGAGGTCCTCGAAAACGACCAGGACAACCGCCGGGAGTACTACGACAAGGTCGGCCTCGAACACGACTTCACGCTTGAGTGACGTACAAGTCCCAATCCAACCGTCGAGAGAGGTTGCTGTGGCGGCCTGATGGGTAAAAGTGCGACACGATAAACGGATGATAGAGCAATCGACTATCGGTTCTTCCACGTGGGACTGTCCGACGCGAGGGACGGATCACTCAGTGACCGCCATCATCAGTACTCCCAGTCAGGCCCGAACCCTGTCCAGCCACTGCCCCCCCTTTGACCGGATCCTCGTCTGTATTTATACCGGTCCCTGTTATGCTCAAGGTGAGGATCCAGAAGAAATAGACGCCTGTAAGGACCAGCGCCGCGGATGCAGGGGTGATCGCTCCAACTGCCCCTGTCGCGATAGTCCCGAGACCGGCAGCCACAATCAATGCCAGTACCGGTCGGAAATACTGTTTCTCGGACAGTCTGTTGCCGGCATTGATGCTCAACCCTAGGGCGAACGATCCGGCCCCGAACTTCCCGATCGGCAGTCCACCGTAAACTGGATTCAGGAGGGCCGTCAGGATCCCGAAGGTACACCCAGTGAGAAAGAGGATGCGGGGGGCAATCCGGAGGGAAGCGGCAAGCGGCTGATCGGAGGATACGTATTGTTTTAGACTCATCCACAGCAGTGATTGTCTTCTTGTCATTTAATGATTTCTCATCTGCCACGTAACGGGGCCCCGCAGATATCGTTGCGCACTGATATCGACGGACGCTCCCACCGGCGGGCCGAACTCGCCGAAGAAGGCGTCCCGGTCGATAGCAGTGGATGTCAGATCCGGCCCGGCGATGTCGTGTCGATGGCAAAGGCTTCAAATCATTTTTCAGATGGCCATCACGCACTGTAGCTGAAAGTATTGACGTGATCGCATCGTTGACTCGTTGACAATCAAATAGAGGCACGCAGAAATCGACCACCGGTCTGCTACCTTACTTCGGCCACTCCCCCCGTGGACTATCGGCCACAGACGGATCCTCGTCTTGGTGTATACCTACATTTGTGAGATGCGTTATAAATGTCCAGATCAAATAGGCGATCATCGTAAGCTGGGCCACGACAGCGACATCGATTATCGTGACCGCTCCGATCGTGATCGCACCCAGGGCGGCCCCGAGGGCTATCGCGACCATCGGGCGGAGGTACTGACCACTGGCTACCCCCATGCCCGCGACGACAGCGAGCGCCAGTGCAAACGCGCCAGTCCCGAGACGACCGGTCTGAATCCCGCTGACACTGGACACTGGAACGATAGTAAGAACGCCGAGGCTACACCCAGTGAGAAAGAGGATGCGGGGGGCAATCCGGAGGGCAGCGGCAAGCGGTTGATCGGAGGGCAGGTATTGGTTGTTATTCATACAGTTCCGGCGATGGATCCCTCACCATTTAGAAGTTGTTCATCTGCCAAGAACGGGGTGTGGATGGGACCGTCGCTGTGGGACGATATCGTCAGTCGTTCCCAATTGCAGGTCGATCGCGTCACTTATTGTTGCTGCAACATCGGGATGTCCATCCGCTCCGGCCGGCGGGTCAGTTCGAGCCCCTCGATCGGCCGGATGACGATCTCCATCAGCGCGTGGACGATCGAATCGGGTTCGAGGTGGCCCGCCAGCATTTTGTCGCGCTCGGCGTCGAACGCTGTGATGTGGAGATGTGGTTCGCCGTCGGCGATCGCCCCCTGGAGCGAGCCGACTTCCCAGGCCGCCTCTTCTTTGATGTACTCGTCTATTTCCTCGTCCTCGTCGGGGAAGTCCGGGAACGAATCGTACCCCGAGACGTAGTGGATGTGTAACTGCGTCAGCGACCCGATCCCGGAGGCGACGTAGCCGGTGTCGATGTCGTGTTCGTCGATGGCCGTCTCGATCGACTCCAGGGCCTTATCGCCCGGTTCGAGCTGTACGACCACTTCGCCATTGTCGCCTTCGAAGGTGCGCATCAGCCGGCCGTTCGCCGCCACAGATAAAAAGCGATGTGGTGGCGCGTAACGAGGCGCACTCGCCGGACGGCAGTGCCTACCCGGTCGCGCCCACGAAACGGGACGCCGCCGACTCGCGTTCCCAAGCCGACGGTCGCCAGCGACACGCGTTTGTCCACGCCGCCCCAGACGACGCCATGGATCAAGCACTCGTCATCGGCGGGACACGCTTCATCGGCCGACACACCGTCGAGGAATTCCTCGAACACGAGTATGACATCGCGATATTCAATCGGGGGAATCACGACAACCCCTTCGACGCAAACGACCGCGTCGAACACGTCCAGGGCGACCGGATGGACGATGCGGCGCTCGAAGCGGCACGCGAAGCGGTCGACCCAGACGTCGTGATCGACTGCGTGGCGTATCACCCGCGGGACGTCCGGATTGCGACCGACGTGTTCGCCGACGTCAAAGCGTACGTCTCCGTCTCCAGCGGCGCGTCCTACGGTAACGAGGAGGTTCCCAAGCGAGAGGACGAGACGCCCTTAGAGCCCTGGCCGGGGGCGGACAGCGACGAGTCCGCCCAGACCTATGGCAAACGCAAAGCCGAGGGCGACAGAGCAGTGTTTGCCGCCGCCGAGGACGGTGTCAACGCAATGGCCGTCCGGCCGACAGTCGTCTACGGGCCACACGACTACACCGAACGCTTCGATTACTGGCTCGCCCGGATCGACACGTACGACCGAGTCGTCGTGCCGGGCGACGGCCTCAGCCTCTGGCAACTCGCCTACGTCGAGGATGTCGCGAGCGCGCTACGGATCGTCGCCGAGCGTGGCGAGGCCGGGGAGGCGTACAACGTCGGGGATCGGGACGCGCCCACGTTGGGCGAGTGGGTCGAACTGATCGCCGATGCGATGGACCGGCCAGTCCATGCGGTCGGGGCGAGCGCGAACGAACTCGCCGCGGCTGTCCTCGCGCCCGAGGACTTCCCACTGTATCGCGACCAGCCGCATCTCCTCTCGACAGCGAAACTCCACGATCTCGGGTGGGAGTCGACGCCACACGAGGAGGCCCTGGGAGCTACCGTCGAGGAACACCGCACGAGCGACCGCACCGGCACGGACGAGGGACCGGATCGCGAGCGTACGGAAGTTCTCCTCGATCGGATGTGACACGGTCGAAGACGCCACTGAGATCATCGAACCGATATCGTCTTTCCGCAGTGCCCCTGAGTAGGCCTGATGGTCGACCGCGACCGGTTGTTCGAACTCTGGGGCCGGGCCGCATCGCTGTCCTGGCCTGTTTCCGTCCAGCACGCCTTCACAACGCTGATGCGGACGGTCGACATCGTGGTCGCCGGGCTCTTTGCACCCGCCTACGTCACCGCTATTGGACTGGCCGACCTCTACGGTCAGATCCCACTGCGAGTCGGCCTTAGCCTGGGCACAGGCGCGATCGCCATGTCGAGCCAGGACACTGGCCGTGGGGCGAAGCTGACTCGTAACCGGGGGATCACCCAGGCTGTGCTCATCGGCTTCCTGATCGGACTCCCGATGGTCGCGGCCGGGTTGCTGTTGTCGGACGCCGCGATCGAGATTCTCGGTGCGGAACGCGAGGTCGTCCGGCTCGGCGGCACCTACCTCGCGTTGATTTTCGCCGCCGCACCGATGCGGATCGTCGGTCTCGTGGGCTCGCGGTCGTTGCAGGGGACGGGCGACACCGTGACGCCGATGATCGTCAACGGCGGCGCGAGTGTGTTAAACGCCCTTGGGACAGTCGTGCTCGCGCTCGGCGTCGGTCCGGCACCCAGACTCGGCATCGTCGGCATCGGCCTCGCAACGCTGCTCGCCCGGATCGCCGAAGCGGGAACCGTCACCGCAATGATCGCGAGTCGGTGGACCGATCTCGCGTTTGCCCGCCCGCGGTCGCTGACGATCACCGGCCAGTTATTACGGATCAGCGCGCCCAACTTCGCCGAGGGGATGAGCACGTCGCTGGCGAACTTCCCGTTCAACTCGCTGTTGCTGGTCTTCGGGACGGAGGTCAACGCCGCGTTCCACATCGGCCGGCGGATCTACCAGCAGGTTGCCGGGCCCGTCTATCGCGCGATCAATACCGTCACCAGTATCCTGGTCGGCCAGGCGCTGGGTGAGGGTGACGCTGCCGACGCGCGATACACAGGCTTCGCGATGGGGGTGCTCAGCGTCGTTACGATGGGGGTGATGGGCGCGGGACTCGTACTCGGAGCCGGACCGATTGCGGGGGTGTTCACGGACGACGCCCCAACCCTTGGCTACGCGATCGAATTTACCCGGGTGTTCGGCATTTCGATGGTATTCTTCGGGATCTTCTTCCCGTTTGCCGGCGGCCTCCGCGGGGCAGGCGAGACACGAATCCCGTTCTATGCGCGGGCGATCGGCTCGATCGTCTTCATGCTCGGCCTCTCGACGTTGCTGTCGATCGGTCTCGGCTGGGGTGTGACAGGAATCTACGTCGGGCTCGTCGCGAACTACGCCTGCTGGGCGGTCGTCGCCGTTGCCGGCTTTGTCTGGAGTGATTGGGCACAGAAAGCGTCCGGACTGATGGCAGAACGGGCCGGCGTGGCGGAGTGATCTCTCCACGAGGGAGCGGTTCCCACACGGAACGCCCGGAATTTATGCCGATCCCGGCCACAATTCTAGGGGATGTACTATCGACGACTCGGCAAGACAGGACTGGAGGTGTCGCCGATCGCGCTCGGAACCTGGCGCTTCGGGATGGAACACGAGGAGACTGGTGTGGTCGAAACGGATCGGCAAGCAGCCCACGAGCTCTTAGACGCCTACGCCGAGGCGGGCGGGAACTTCATCGACACCGCCAACGGCTACGGCGGCGGTGACAGCGAGCGCTGGATCGGCGAGTGGCTCGCCGAACGGGACCGCGAGGACTACGTCGTCGCCTCGAAGTGTTTCTGGTCGAACGAATCCCGGTTCCAGGAGAACCTTTCACGGAAGAACGTCCGCGCGGAAGTCGAAGGATCGCTCGACAGGCTCGACACGGACTACCTCGATATCCTCTATCTCCACCGCTTCGACGACGAGACGCCCATCGAGAAAACCCTGCGGACAGTCGACGACCTCCTCAGCGAGGGGAAAGTCCACCACGTCGGCCTCTCGACGGCCGACGCCTGGAAGCTCACCAAGGGGCTCTGGAAAGCCGACGTCAATAACTACGAGGCGTTCACCGTCACCCAGCCGCTCTTTCACGCCGCCTACTACGAGGACGTCGCCGAATATCTCGACGTCTGTGCAGACCAGGACCTTGCGGTCGTCCCGTACTCGCCGCTGGCTGGCGGGTTCCTGACGGGGAAGTACGAGCGCGTCGGCGACGGCACCTACGAACTCGACGCCCCCGAGGACACCCGCGCACAACTCGACGAGATGTTTACCGACTGGTACGTCTCCGAGCGTGGCTGGCACGTCCTCGATGCAGTCCGGCATGTGGCCGAGGAGGTCGACGCCACACCCGCGCAGGTCGCCCTGCGGTGGCTGATCGACCAGCCGGACTTCACGTGCGTCCCGATCGTCGGCGCGCGGACAGTCGAGCAGCTTGAGGAGAATCTCGGCGCGCTCGATGTGACAATCTCGAACGAACAGTTCCAGCGCATCTTCGCGGCCCGGTACGACGAGGACGGCAACCTCTATAAGACGAACGCGTGATCGGGACGGGGCGAAACGACGCCTGGTCCCGTTACAGCTAGGGTTCGCCGAGAAGGACCGTCCCGTCGTCGGTCCGTTCGATCCGGACATCGAAGCCGAACGCATCGAAGAGATCGACGTGGGTCTCGACGTGGTCCGTGACCCGGGGGATCCGCACCTCGCCGCCGACGGTGGCCAGCCAGGGGATCAGCTGGTCGGCCAGGTGCCCGTCGACCGCCGCGCCGGTCTCGTGAGCGGTGAGCGCCGCGTCGACAGCGTCGTCGGCGACGTCCTCGGCTGGTTTTCCAGGCTCACCCAGTGCGTCAGCACCGATCACGCCGTTCTCGTATTCCAGGACGACGAGGGCGACTGTCCCCGTCGAGTCAGCGGAAACGTAGCGCGTGGCCCGTTCGGTCACCTCGATGTCGACGTCGGACGCTGCCAATCGTTGGCATGCCTGTTTCGCCTGGCGTTCGGCGACGTCGCTATCTTCGAGATCCGTCGTTGCGGTTGAGTGGATCCGAGCGCGCTCGGGCTGGCCACGGTCGCGAAGGTGGAGGGCTGACGGCGTCGACGGAGCCAGCGACAGCGTCGCCTGGCCGCCACCCGCCGGATAGAGCCCCGTTCGTTCGACGTCGATCGCGGCCTGGAGGGCGCTCCGACGGAGCAAAGGGAGTTTGACCCGGCGATACCAGGGCATCGACGGCGACCACGCGACGCTGGTGCCGCCGGTTGCCGTGAGTGAAAGCGGTCGATCCAGCGCACTCGCGATCGGAAGCACGGCATCGAAAAGCAATGTCACGCTGCCCGCCGTTCCGATGGCCGCCTCGTAGTGGCCACCCGTCGGCTCCACCGGCTCGAAGGTGATAGTCGACTCGTCCACTTCGGCCCCTTCGACGCTCGCGTTAGTGATGTCGGCGACGGTCTGGAGGGCGGTCAGGTGTTGTGGTTTGAGCCCGGGTTCCGGTCGGGAACCACGAATGTTCTCCATCTCGAAATCCGTGGTCGTCAGTGCCGACAGCGTGAGCGCCGACCGGAAGAGTTGCCCCCCACCGTCGCCCCCGTCGAGTTCGAGCATGCCGACTCTTCGGCCGGTCGGGTCCTGAATGTATTGTCGCTGTTGCGGTGAGCAACGGTTTTGCCGACCCCGGACGTAACATCGACCGGCCGATGACGAGCGACTGGGCCGAGCCGGGGTGACTCCCCGGTGATGACGAACCCTATGAGTGCCGAGGCCAGCGTTCTATATCGGGGAGACAACACCGTCTTCGATGCAGAATCACCGCGAGGACGAAGTCCGTCCGAAGGACTATCCGAGCGTCGACCGAATCACCGCCAGTGACACGGATCGGCATCATCGGCGCTGGTGCGGCCGCGGCCGCGGCGGCCTGGGCCATCGATACCCATAGCGATGCGACGATCACCGTCGTCGAGAAGTCGGGCGGGCTCTGTGGGCGTGCGGCGACGCGCCGCCGCGGCGCGGTGACCTACGACTACGGCGCGAACTACCTCACGGCGGCGGACGATCGCGTCGTCGATCTCGTGACCGAGACCCTCGACACCGAGGGACTGGTCGATATCGACCAGCCAGTGTACACCTTCGACAGCGCAAGCAACGTCGCGGAGGGCCGAGACACCGACGAGCACAAGTGGAGCTACGAGCAGGGGTTGACACAGATCGCCAAGCGACTGTTCGGGCGGACCGCGGCGACCGTCCACCGCAACACCAAAGCGACAGCCATCCATCGCAGGGGCGACCGCTGGGAGATCGTCGCTGGCGCGGAGCGGTTCGGCCCCTTCGACAGCCTGCTGGTCAATCCGCCAGCGCCCCAGACTGCCGCGCTGCTCGCCGACAGCACCTGGGACGATCCGCTCCGGGCGGAGTTGATCACCGGGTTGGAGACCGTGGACTTTCGGACAGTCTGGACGGCGATCGTGGGGTATCCGTTCGAGATCGATCGGCCCTACTACGCGCTGGTGAACACCGACAAATCCCACGCCATCGGCTGGATCGCGCGCGAGGAGTGCAAGCCAGGTCACGTCCCCGCCGGCGAGTCGGTGCTGCTCATCCAGGCCAGCCACGACTGGTCGGTCACACACTACGACGACCCGCCGGCCGAGAACGTCACTCGCCTCGCAGAGATGGCCAGCACGATCCTCGATGACGAGCGACTGGCGACGCCGGCGTGGTCGGACTGGCAGGGCTGGCGGTACGCGCAGCCGGAAACTGACGCGCCGACGGAGCTGCTCCGGGCCGCCGAGGGGCACGATCTGTACTGTCTGGGTGACTGGACGGTCGGGACGCCACGACTCCACGGGGCGCTTCGGAGTGGGCTCGAGACCGCCGACCGCATTCGACAGTCGCGCTGAGGGGGCGAGCAGTCGACCGGGAGCTCAGTCCGTCAGCGCGGCGAGATGCTCGCGCGCTTCCGTACGGGTCATGCCCCGGACCCCGCAGGCACACGAAAACAGTTCCGGCTCCTGTGGGTCATCGACCTGCGTGCGATCGACGCGCCTGAGACAGTCATCGTCGGCATCGTACGCGAAGGAATACCGATAGCTCACCTGCGTGATCCCCTCGATCCGGTGGGTTTCCTCGGGGTCGGGATTCGCGATAGCGGCGGCGTGTTCGGCCTGCATCGAGTCTTGCCACGCTTCGAGCGTCCGTTCGGGGTCCTCAGGCATACCTGCGGTTTGGTGGCCACTGCCAACAGGGTGTCGGCGTGAAAAGGAGTTGTGGCCGGCCACGGAACAGGTGGCTGGTGATCGTCCGTTCAACGGACGACGAGCCCGGCTACAGGACGAGCGTGATGATCGCCAGGACGACGAAGATGATGACCAGCCACTTGGCGATGTCCATGCTGACTCCGGCGACTCCCCTGGCGCCGACGACTGCCGCGACGACGGCGAGGAGCAGAAACAGGATCGCCCACCGAACTCGGTCTTGTTCCCATCAAGATCGACGACATGCGAGCGAGGATGGCCGACGAAGTGACAAGTTGATTCCTGAAACGATTTGAGAGCGCGCGGAGCCGTTCGGAACCACTGTCGAACGGGCTGAATCTGGGCTGGCCGTTCCGCTGACTCGGAACTGATCAGGATGGGAGTCATGTGAGCCAAAAAGCCGACCTACTCGAACCCTGCTTCCGGTCACCGGTCCGGGCTCCGGTGTCGAGGGCCGTTTTGGGGTTCTGCGTCTCGCGTTAGGAGACCACGCATTCATCCGGCGGTGCCCACCGGTTCCCCACGCAGCAACTGTCTCATAGCCTTTATTAACACGAATCGAGAGAGTCCACTCGAATGGATATATCGAGACGACGATTGCTGGCAGGGGGTGGGGCGGTACTGGCCGGACTGGCGGGCTGTTCCAGCCTCGCGGGTGAGGACAGCCCCTCCAACGACAGTGCCAACGGCGCAGGTGGCACGGGGTCGGATGGTGACGCACTAGAACTCGATTTCGGCGAGGGTGCGGAGTTCACAAACGACGCTGGAGTGACGTTGCAAGTTGGGATGGCTGACCCACGGCTCGTCGAAACCGTCCCGGTCGTCCGTGACAACGAAATTGCCGTCGACTCGCCGGAGTCGAGGCCGTACTTCCTGTTCGTCCGGGTCCGAGTGGCCAACGAGGGCTCGTCGTCCATCGAACCACCGAGAGGGCTGTTCTTCACCGCCGATGGCCAAGAGGTCAAACGGAGTTTCGTCAGAACACCGGGCCAGAAGTACCGCGATATCGGCGAATTGTCGCCGGGCGAGAGCGCCGAAGCAACCATCGCGTTCCCCTCCCCGGACGGGTCCGGAACGGGGAATGTTGCGCTCCGGTTCCAGACACTACTCAAGTCCCCGCCGGCCCGGTGGACCTTCGACTTCGCTGACTTGCCCCGCGAGTCGACAGACCTCACTAACGACGGGCTCGGCGACCCCTTCACTATCGACACGGGAGGCTACGCCTACGAGTTCACGCCGACCGCGGCGCGTGAGACAGCTACCTACGCCGACGGGGACGGTACCGAATACACCGCCCCCTCGGGATCGAAGTTCGTCCTCGTCGAGGCGAAGGCGGAGAATATCGGCGAAGAGCCCGTGAAACTCCCCACCCCATACGACGTACGGCTGGAAGCCGACGGGTCGATCTCCAGGGGGACGGAGTACGGGATCCCCGAGAAGCGCTACGAGGGACAGGTCAATCCATACCAGCCCGGGGAGAGTCAAGCGGGCGTGTTACTGTTTGAAGTCCCTGAATCGGCTGCAAACTACACCCTCAGGCTCGCAATCGGAAACGAGACGTTCGTCACGTGGCCAGTCGAGACGAGTAGCGACTGAAACCGGCGGTCTTGCTGCCATCATCGACCCTCTATCCGCGAAAGACATCGACGATGGTGTCCTGAGCAAGTCGTTCACCCGCCCCGATCTAGAGATGATGGTGGATGACAACCGGAGTGGGTCGTCCCCCGCAGGGTTGAAACCGACAGCACTCGACAGTCCCGACGGATGACGTGGACGCGTCGAACGCTGCTAGCGGGGCTTGCGGGCCTATCGGGATGTCTCGGCGCACCCCGCCGCCGAGAGCGGAGTCGTCTCGACGCGGGGTCAGCGGACGCCCGGATCGGGTTCGTCGGCGACGTGATGCTCGGGCGAGGCGTGAACGACCGATGGACTGACGACGATCCCGCGGCCGTCTGGGGAACCACGCTCGAACGGCTCCGGACGCTCGACGGCCTCGTCGTGAACCTGGAAGGCTGTATCGCCAGCGCCGAGGAGGGCGAGCGATGGCCGGGCAAGACCTACTACTTCCGGGCCGATCCCGACTTCGCGGTGCCGGCACTCGAAGCAGCGGACGTCTCGGTCGCCGCACTCGCCAACAACCACGTGCTGGATTTCGGCGAGTCGGGACTCAGCGAGACGCTCGCTCACCTCGACGCGGCGGGCGTCACCAGTGCCGGGGCAGGCCCGGACCGCGACGCTGCGCTCGAGCCCGCTGTCTTCGACGCGGGTGGCCTGACCGTGGCAACGATCTCTCTCACCGACCGGTGGGCCGCCTATGCCGCGGGGGAGCACAGCCCTGGCACGGCCTACACACCACTGGATCGGTCAGCGGGTGCAACGCGTGCCCTCGTCCGAACCATCCTCGACCGTGTCGAAGCGGCCGATCCGGACCTCGTCGTCGCGTCGCTGCACTGGGGACCAAACTGGGAGATGTCGCCGAGTGCCACCCAGCAGGCCTTCGCCCGGTGGCTCGTCGATCAGGGCGTGGATGTCGTCCACGGCCACAGTGCCCACGTCCTCCAGGGCGTCGAGGTGTATCAGGGCCGGCCGATCATCTACGACGCTGGCGACTTCGTCGACGACTACATTCACAAGGACGGGCTGGGCAACAAGCGCAGCGCGCTGTTCGAGCTGGTCGTGACCGACGGTCACCTCGACGAGCTCCGGCTCGTCCCGGTCGAGATCGAGAACCGAGCCGTCTCTCTGGCTGATGCCGACATTTCCCGGTGGCTACACGAAACGATGGTCGACCGGTCGGAGCCGTTCGGTACCGCGGTCGAACGGGCCGACGACGGCGCGGTCGTTCCACTGGGATCGTGCTGACGGAGGTGGGTGGGAAAGTAAGTTGATCGCTGTCGAACAGTGGACGTTTGAGAGAACGAAATACATAGATACAAGCATACATTTTTATCTCTTGCCGCCGATTCGTCTAGTATGCCCATCAGTATCGACAAATTCGAATCGCACGAGCCCGAAAGCGAGGCGACGAACGCCGAACGGGTAGTGCGCTTTCTGGCCCGGAACCACGAGACGGCCTACCGAGCCGTCGAGATCGCGGAGGCAACGGACATCAACGAAAACTCGATTCACCCGGTATTGAACCGGCTCGAAGAGCGCGGAATCGTCCGGCACAAGGAACCGTATTGGGCGATCGGTGATCTCGAAACCGTCCGCGAGACGATGGTCTTCAGTTCGACAGCGGCGTTTCTCGACGACGAACTCGGAACGGAGAGCCGTGAAGAGTGGTTGGCTGCCGCCCACGAGGGCGCGGAGCGCGACGAGTGACTCGAACCGGCCCGTCCTTTGATTCACTCAAACGAGGACACGCTGTTTTGGCCCCAGACCCGTTCAAGGCGGATGAGGACGCGACACGACGATGGGTCGTCGTGAATAACAGATCCCATCCGTTCGACAAGGAACAATACATCGTGATGGGTTTGACCACGCAGTCGTGGTACGACGAACGGATCCCACTTGAGGAGAGTGACTTTCGTCATCGCAAAGCTCCCCGGGAGAGTTCTCTTGTTCCCCACGCTGTCGCATCACTCAAGCCGGAACTGATGACTGACTATGTCTGCCGCATTTGCGACGAACCACTCGATCGAGCAGTCGAGACTCTCACAGGATATCTCTGAGGGCTGCAACGGAACGGTGTCGATCGCAAACCGGTACGAGGACGACGGTCCGGCCGGGTCAGGCCTGCACCTCGATCTCCTTCCCGCGGGTGGTCGCACCCGCCATCACCGGCAGCCGGACTTCGAGGATGCCGTTGTCGTAGTCGGCCGCGATCGCCTCGTCGTCGATGGTCTTCGGGAAGCGGAACCGACGGTGGTAGGTCCGACGCTGGTTGCGGCTCTCGTCCTCCTGTTCGGCGGCGATGTTGAGGACGCCGTCGTCCCAGGTGACGGTGATCTCCTCGGGATCGAAGCCCGGCAACTCGACACTGAGGACGAACTCGTCGTCCTCCTCGTACAGTTCGTAGTCGCTACTACCGATTTCGAACAGTCGACTCGGGAAGTCCATGCCCTGCATCCATGAGCTTGCTGGGCTCGTGGGCAGTGCCATGGCTGATCACCTCGAATGCAGTTGATGATTGTCCGCGGTTCATAATAAATTTTGCGTGGATTGTGTATTCATGCCATAGCACCCGAACACCACCAGACAACAGCGCACTGAACCGACGGGAGTGTTCATCCCAGGACGATACCGACCAGCAGCGATCCCAAGCCGACGGCGACCAGTGCGGCGACGAGGTGGACTGACGCGTTGGCGAGGGCGCGACGCTGTTTCCCGGTCTCGTAGAGCCGAACGGTCTCGAACGCGAACGTCGAGAAGGTCGTGAACGCGCCACAGAAGCCGGTCCCGAACGCCAGCGCAACCGGGTCGCCGACCGGCGCGGCCACGATCGACCCCAACAGGAAGCTTCCGATGACGTTGACAGCGAGCGTGTCGGCGTAGTCAGTTTCGACGCGCTGGCCGACCAGATGACGCGCGAGTGCACCGAACGTGCCACCGACCCCGACAAGCACAGCCGAATTCATACGAGCCCCCGGGCGACCGCGCGGCCGGCGAGGACGCCCACCATGCCGAGGCCGTAATTGGCCAAGACGTTCCCGGCGGCGAGTGTCGGCGAGAGTGCAGCCGTCTCGACCGCGAAGGTGCTGTAGGTGGTAAACGACGAGAGAAAGCCGGTGCCGGCGAGCAATCGTGTTTCGGGCGCGATCGCGTTCGCAAGGTGACGCTCGTACAGCAGGACGCCCAGCCCGAAACTCCCCAGTGCGTTGGCAGCGAGCGTGCCGTGGATCGCCGACGGCATCCCCATCGCGAAGGCGTATCGAAGGATCGCACCGGCGAACCCGCCGACGGCGATCAACACCAGCGGTTCGACTCGCGCGAGCGAGTGACTCTCACCTGCCATTGACAGCCGTTCGCCGAGGGGATACACCTGCGTTACGATACGTGTGCGGTCGATCGCTGGGTGCCAGCAGGGTCAGTAGCCGTCCCAGTCGATCCAGTCCTGTTCCCAGCCGGTCCTCGATTGGGCGGCTTGCTGGGCGCGCTCGCGGTCCTCGCGGTGGGTTCGATTGCGCTCGACGGCACCGCTTTGCTCGCCCTCGACGAGCAACGGGGCGAAGGCGACACCACCGTGGCGCTGACAGACTTCGCCGTCCTCGACGGTCACGAGCGTCTGGTCGCGTGTGCCGAGGGGCATGACCAGTCGGCCGTCAGGGGCGAGCTGGTCGAGCAGCGCACGCGGGGGGTTCACCGCCGCGGCTTCGAGCAGAATCCGATCGTACGGCGCGTATTCCGGGAGGCCCTCGCTGCCATCCCGGCAGTCGACGAGCACGGCATCGTAGCCGGTGGTGGCGAGGTTCTCGCGAGCCTCGTACACCACCCGGCGGGTGATGTCGATGGCGTGGACGCGCTCGGGGCCGACGATCTCCGCCGCGAGGGCGGCCGTGTATCCGATTCCTGCGCCGACGATCAGGACCGAATCGTCGGGCTCGGGCGCGAGCGCGTCGAACAGTCGGGCGACGGTACTCGGTGCGAGAACCCGCGTTCCGAGTCGCTCGGTCTCGCGATCGGCATACGCCGTGCGGTCGTCATCGAAGAAGTCGTGGCGCGGGACGGATCCCATCGCACTTGCCACGGCTGCCTCGCTGAGGAGGCTCTCACGCCGGTGGCGGAGCCCGTCGACCATGTCCTCGCGCAACACCGCATGGTCCATACGCGAGATTGCGACCGCACCCTAATGAACGTCGCGCTCGCCGGCGGTTCGAGACGACAATCCTGCTCCGACGACCCGGCTACGTCCCGCCTTGCATCTGAACGAAGCGCACACCGCCGAAGGTCTCGCGTTCGGTCGAGCCATCCGGACGTTTCTGAATCCGGACGAGCGTCTGGCGACGGTCGCCGATCGGCCCGAGGAAGATTCCGCCCGGTCGAAGCTGATCGAGAAGCGCGTCCGGCACTGCACTGGCTGCCGCGGTCAGGTAACTCCGATCGTATGGCGCGTGCTCGGGCCACCCCTCGTGCCCATCCCCGACAGTGATCGAGATGTCCCCATAGCCGAGTTCGGCGAGTCGATCACGCGCACGCTCGGCCAGTGAAGAATGGTACTCGACGCTGTAGACGTTCTCCCCGCCCACGACCTCGGCGGTGACAGCCGCGTGATACCCACAGCCGGTGCCGACCTCCAGCACTTCATGGCCGGGTTCGAGTTCGAGACGGTCGACCATGATGGCCACCATGTGCGGCGCACTGATGGTCTGGCCCTCGCCGATCGGCAGCGGCCGGTCGGCGTAGGCGTGTCGGCGCTTCCTTTCGGGGACGAACTCGTGGCGAGGGACGGCAGCCAGGGCATCGAGCGCACGCTCGCTGACGCGCTCGCGCTCCCGGAGTTGCTCGATCAACTCGTCGCGCTGGCGCTCGAAACCGCTCTCGCCATCACCGGACCCCTCTCCGCCGGAGTCCCACCAGCCCATGCTCTCACCACGCCGACCAGGCGTCGCTGGTCTCGTCGCGGAGATACAGCCGGTTGATGTCCTTTGCGAAGGCTTTGTCGTTGTCGTGATCGAGTTTCTCGTGTTGGTACCCGACAGCGTCGTCCCGGAGGTGGATGCCTTCGACGGTAAAGGAGAAGTCACCGAGGTCGTCGGTCGCGCCGACGACGAACTCGTAGTCGCCGGGGACGTGCAACGTCTCGCTGCGCGTCTCGTCGCGGCCACCCGACTTGGGGTGGACGGTCGCGTTGACGGCGACGTTGCCGACCGCACGCGTCCAGATCGTCTCGACGTCTTCGGTCTGAGCCTCCTCGACGCGACCCTCGTCGAGTTCGAGACTCGTGATCCGGACGGTCATGATCGCCTCCTCGGTCTCTAAGAGGAACTCCTCGCCGACGGCCAGCGTCTCCTCGGCCGGCGGTTCGGTCGTCGATTTGAATGATTCGCCGTCCTGGGAGACGACGACGTCGCGCTGGACCGTCTGCTCCTCGGGGAGGGACGTCTTGTGGACGTGATCGCACTCCGTACATCGGACCGTTGCCTGCCCGCCAGTCGAAAGCACCTCGTGGACCGTCTCCAGATCCGGCGAGCACGCCGGACAGGGGAGCCCCACTCGCTGTGAAGATTCGCTCATGTACGCCGATACTCGGTGGGAACGTAAAAGGTCGCCGTCGCCGCGCTGTGAGAGACGGCTGTCTGGACCGGCACTCGACACTACGGCGTCGGCAAGTCGATCTCCTCGCCGTCGGCGTAGACCGTCGGGTTCCGGAGAATCCCGTCGAGGTGGATCGGCGCGTCGGTATCCCCGCCGATGCCGGCGTCGTCACCGACCGCGAAGTGGACAGTGCCGCCAGCTTTCTCGTCTAAGAGGACCGAGCCCACGAGCTGAGAGACCCCCACGTTCGTGCCGATGCCGAGTTCCGCGAGATTGTAGGCGTCTTCGCCGACCTCCTCGGCGGCGGTTTCGACTTGCTCGCGGATCGTGTCGTCGTCGATATCCGTGACGTAGCCGTCCTCGACTTCGAGACGGATCGAGTGACCCTCCTCAAGCAAGCCGTGGGGAGCCATCGTGCCCGTAACGACGATCGTTCCGTCGGCGGTCTCCGGACTCAGGAAGATCTCGCCGGCCGGCAGGTTCGACATCGCACCTGGGTCGTGGACGATCCCGGTGTCGAGTTGCCACTCCCTGTCGCCCGGCTGGAGCGTGATGTCGGTCCCCTCTGGCGAGGTGACCCGAAGTTCCGTGGCGTGCTCGACGGCTTCGAGCAGACGCTCGCTCGCCGCGCGGATCTCCTCGTAATCGACGGCCAATCCGGTTTTGAAGACCTCCTTGGTGATTCCAGGGAGCGTCGCCACGCGGCCGCCGGCGTCGGTCGTGTCAGTCCGCGCCCGGGTGTGGGTCAGGCTCTTGGTCGTCGGCGCGAGGACGACGTCGGCACTCGCCATCGCCGTCGCCACCGGTTCCGGCGGTTCCTCGCCGTGCTGATCGCCCGGCGGGTACTGGATGATCATCGCCTCGTCGGTCGTCTCACTCGCGACCGCATAGAGCGCCTCGCCGATCGGGCGGCGCTCGTCGTCGGTCACGATCAGACACGACTCCTCGCTGTCGAGGGCCAGACACTGCAACACCGCGGTCTCGGCCGGGCCCCGTAGCCCTGAATCACTCATGGACGCCGGTATGGTGTGGGGAGAATAGTGTGTTTCGTCCGCGGATCGTCACGGCCGGCATTCAATCGAGTTCGAACGCGTCGATATCGCCAGATTCGGTGTCGACGACGACAGCCGCCTGGGAGGCCGGAGCCTGCGGGATCGGCATTCCGCCAGGATTGAGTCGGACCGTGCCGTCGCGTTCCTCCCGCACACGTTCGTGGGTGTGGCCGTGGAGGACGTAGTCGTAGCTCCCTGACTCGACCAGCGCGTCGACGATGGCGTCGCTGGTCCCGTGGTAGACCGCAAAATCAACGCCATCGAACGTCAACTCGCCCATCTCACCGAGATACGTGCCGAACTCCGCGACGGTGTCGGCGAGCGCCCACTCGCCGTCGTTGTTGCCCCGGACGGCATAGAAGTCGAAGTCCGCGTCGAAGGGCGTCGCCGAGAACGGCGCGACGATGTCGCCGCAGTGGACGACCGCCGCGACGTCCTCGGCGGTGAACCGTTCGACTGCTCGTTCGATTACCTCGCTGTCGTCGTGGGTGTCCGCGATGACGCCGAGTTTCATGGCAGTCGGCGATAGGTCAGGAGTCGTGAAAACGGTTGGCGACGCGGTATCCCGACGTCAGTCAGACCGCAACTCGCTCGCCAGGATCTGCTCCCGGAGGACGAGCAGGCCGGGCAGCATTGTGACGACGGCGACGAACGCGAAGATGATCGCCAGCCCGGTCACGATGCCGAAGCGTCGGAGGGGTGGCGACAGCGCAACGGCAAGCACGCCGAAGGCGGCGGCCGTCGTCGCCGCGCTGGCGAGCAAGGTTCCCCCGGTGCCGGTGATCGTCCGCACGAGTGCGTCCGCGACGGTGTCGCGCTCGGCCCGCTCGGCCATGAAGCGTTCACCGGCGTGGATAGAGTAGTCGACGCCGAGCCCGATCGCGAGGCTGGTGATGACGGCCGTCTCGCTGTTGAACGAGATGTCGAGGGCCGCCATCGCGCCGAGCAGCCACGCCAGCGAGACCACGACGGGCGCGAGCACGAGCGCGCCGAGCGACCACGACCCGTAGCGCAGGCCGAATAGCCCGGTGGCGAACACCAGGATCACCACCAGCGTCACCGCGAAGGCTTCGACCAGGGTCTCCAGCAGTGCGTCCTGGATCACGGCGGTCGAGACCGGCGAGCCAGTCGCGACGGCAGTGATACCAGTCGTCTCTTCTTCGATCCCGTCGGCGAATGCACGCGTGTCTTCGGCGATGGTCTGGGCCGATTCGCTGGAGCGGACCGAGAGGACGAGCCGTGCCGACGTGATCTCGCCGTCGGCCGACCGACTCAGAACCTGCGAGGCGGCCGCCTCGTCGGCATCGAACAGCGCGGCGTAGACCGTCTCGACGTTCTCATCGGGCAGGCCGTCGTCGTTCGCGTCGTAGCGCTCAACCAGCGCCCCGAACGTCGCGTTGTCGCTTGCGACTGCACGGATCGCCGTGTGCGGCCCGTCGAGTGCCGCCCGGCCGTCTGGCCGGAGCTGGATGGAACTGTCCGCGGGGACGGGGGCGGTCGCGTCGTCGAGTGCCGACAGCAGCGCGGGGCGCTCCAGTCCGTCCCCACGTATCAACACCTGTGACTGGCCGCCCTCCCCGCGAAGCTGGAAGTTGTCGCTGAGGTACGCGAAGTCATCGGCGATGGTGTAGGTGTCGGGAGCGAGTGGTCCAGGAAGCGACTTGGCCCAGTCCGGCGCGTCGGTCGGCAGGAAGTCGGCCTCGTTGAACTCCGTGTCGATGGTCGTCGCGCCGTAGGCCCCTGCAGTCCCGAGCAGGAGCGCCACGACAACGATCACCACGGGGGCGCGCATGGTGACCGAGCCGAGTTTCTCGAGGACTGCGTTCGCACTCCCGCCCCCGACGCCGAAGGCTGGTTTGGCCCGGCTCCAGCCGAGCCGATGCTCGACGAAGCCGTCGACTTCGATCTTGAGCGCCGGGAGAAAGATACCGAAGGCGACGAACGTCGCGAAGATCCCGCCGGCGCTGAGCACTGCGAAGTCTCGTATCGCCGGCAGTGGACTGACGACGTTCGAAAGGAAGCCGACACCGGTCGAGACAGTCGCCGCCGCGAGCGCCAGGACGACGCTGCCGAGACCGACCGCCATCGCGGTCCGGATGGATCGGTTCCCGGCGTCAGCAGTCTCACTCGACGAACCGCCCTCAAGCGTCCCCGCGCGGGCCTCCCGGTAGCGCATCACGACGTGGAGGGCGTAGTCGATGCTCAACCCGATCAACAGGAAGGGAACGGCGATCAGAATGACGTTCATCGGGATGGCGAGCCAGCCCATCAGCCCCGCCAGCCACGCCATCACGACGCCGATCCCGACGAAGGCAAGCAGGATGTCCAGGACATCGCGGTAGGTGATCCCCAGCACCAGCACGATCAGCGCGAGCGCGAAGGGCGTGATGATGGTGAAGCTGTCCCCCGTCGCCCGCGTGGAGGCATCGTCCTGAATGCCCTGACCGAAGACGAACGCGTCGGCGAAGCGATCCTCGACCAATCCGTCGATCGCCACCTGGGCGTCGTAGGCAGCCTGCGGATCGCTGTTCTCGCCACTCATGTCGACCTGGCTGATCAGCGTCAGCCGGGCCTCGGCCCGCGTCTCGCCCGGTTCGTAGTCCCGGGGCAGGAACGCGTAGGGATCGCGTTCCGTCAGCGACGATCCCTCGGGATCGAGCACCCGGGCGAGCAGCTGTTTGACTTGTGTGTCGGTCCGATCTTCGAGAGCCGCGATCTGTTCGGACAGCGACGGCGGCTTGGCGGGCGGCGGTCCACCGTCGGCGGTCGCGTCGGCGTAGACGGCAGCCGTCCCGACGAGGTTCTCGATGCCGATCAGTCCTGGCTCGGCGAGCGTTTCGCTGATCGAGTCGTCGTCTCTGATGGCCTGCTGCAATCGAAGTCCCGCGAGCAACGACTCCCTCGTGAGAGCGTCCCCGCCCTCGTCGCGGACGACGAGCTGTGCAGCGATCCCCTCACTACCCCCGTAGTTCTCCCGGACGAACGCGGCGGCGTCGGTCTCTGCGGTGTCGACCTGGAACTGGCCGACGCCGGCACTCCCCGTTTCGCCGACCGTCGCCCCAGCCGCGACGAGGATCGTCAGCGCCAGGACGGCGAGGACGACGAGTTTGCTGTGAGTAGCGATCCAATCCGCGTACCGGCGAGATAGCTTCCCTGTCATCGTGGGTGGTTCCGTGTTCGGCTGCGCGCCGGTCGATCCGCGTCGAGCACACCGGCTGGGTCCATAGGATGGGGTATCGGGACCATGGCTTAAGTGTTTGTAGAATCCTACTATATTTACTGATAGAGCGAACGGAGAAGGCAACGGGGATATGACCCCATCGGTTATAGCGAGCACACACGCCGCGCATGAACCATGACTGAACAGGACGTCCTCGACTCCCTGGAGACGCTCGGACTGTCGAACTACGAGGCCCAGGTGTTCCTCGCGTTGCAGCGACTCGGCACCGGGACGGCCCAAGACGTCAGCGACGTCTCGGAGGTGCCGCGGTCGCAGGTCTACGGTGCCGCCGAGGACTTGGCCGAGAAGGGGCTGGTCGAAGTGGTCGAAGCCTCGCCGAAAGCCTATCGCTCGGTCACGCTGGCGACCGCCCAGGACATCCTCACCGAGCGCCTCGAACGGGAGCGATCGCGGGCGTTCGAACACCTCGAGTCGATCCGTACGGAAGACGACGAACGCGATGCGAGCGGGGACGTCTCGACGCTTCGGGGTCGGCAGTCGATCGACGACCGCGTCGTCGCCCTCGTCGAACGCGCGGCGGGGGCGGTCGTCTTCGTCGCCCCCACGGCCGACTCCCTGACCGACGATATCGTGACCGCACTCGCGGAGAAGGCTGCCAGCGGCGTCTCGGTCACCGTCGTCACGGCCGATCCCGCGCTCCGTGCACGGTTCCCGGATGCCGTTTCCGTGTTCGTCATGTCCGAGGACAACCCCGCCGACTTCGCCGGTCGGGCGCTGATGGTCGACGACCGGAGCGTCCTGCTCGCCGTCGAGACCGACGAGGGGCCGCTCGGCGAGGAGGCGATGTGGACCGGCGACTCACGTATCGGCCGCATCCTCGCCGAGTTCATGCGATCCGGGATGGAGTCGGGACGCGAACGGCAGTAGCTCCGTCGCGACGGCTGTGCGATCGGCACAGCGTGTCATAGCAAGTTTCGCGCGCTCTCCCAGGCCTTGTCAAGACTTCCGTGCAAGATACAAGGCGCATATTCAGCAGTGACTCACTGGCATTCGTTGGGCTGCCGAATCGGTCAGTACAGCAGTTGGTCCTATTCATGATGGTTTCTTAGGGGTGGCCAGTCTGAATTCAGGAAGTAATCACAGCGTCAGTTATTTTGTACCCGGATTCTATAGGCCAAATAAGACGAATGTCTGAGTCGCCACCGGCGGATGATGGGTTCGGTGACTTGGGGCCGCCGGAGTATCTTCTGTATCGAGTGGCTACGGAACGTCACGAGCAGGACGGCCGTGAGACGGGGCGGACCCGCATCCACAAACTTTGCTGTTTAGCTGATCGGCTGTTAGCGCAGGAATACGAACGGGAAGTCGGTCTGCCGAAGTACTGGTACAAGTACGGCCGTACCATCTCCGAAACTCATCTGAATTCAGCGGTCACGTACAGGCCCAACGCGAATCACTTCGGTGGACAGGCGTACTATCCGGCCGAGCAAGTCAGTGAATCCGACTTCGACCACCTGTCGGAAGACCTCAAAGACGACATCTACAACGCGGTTCAATCTGTAGTCACTGAACACGGCGACAAAACAGCTGAGGAACTGGAAGAGTATCAGTATCAGAACTTTGCGCCCGACGATTTCGTTATCGCATATGCTGATTTGCGGTGGTACTTAAACACGGTTTCGCAAGACGAAGATCAGCACAGGCTGAGTCAATTCGTCACCCCCGATGAGAAGACCCACATCGAAGAGCTCCTGGATGAGATGCTGGCGAATTTCGACGAGGAGCGTTACTCGGAAATCCACGAAATCTACCTTGATTGGGACGACACGATGCGCCTGTTGGTCGATATCGGGCGAAGCCCGAGAGAACTCCATGACTTCACAGAGGCCTTCATCGAGGGGGCCGCACGAATCATTCTCCGATTCGAGGAGCAGTCGAATATTGATTCAGAGGCGCTCGAAGACTGGCGTGAAGAGAAGGAAAAAGTGCGCAGAGATCTCCAAAGCCGGGTAACACAGAAGCGGAAGAGAGCCCTCTCAGAAAGACAGTCCACCTCGGCTTTGGACAGCGTCGCTGATTCGTACAATATGACAATTTCTGAGGAGCTAGACGAACTATAGAATGGCGGACAACGCCTTCCTCGACAAGGGAGTCATCCTCGGTTTCTGTTTCTTTACTGATCCCCACCACAGAGAATGTAGGAGGTACTTGTTTAATGGCGACACAGAGTATTTCGTTACGGAACAGGTTGAGAATATCTTCCGAAATGCGAAGGACTCAATTATCGAGGAGCACCGGAGCCAGGTTCTCCGGAACATCCAACAGGTGAAGGTCAATTACCAGGGAGAACTAAGTGAGAGTGATATCAAGGAGATTCAGTCGGAAATTGACCGGGATGGAAATTCGGCATGGAGGTATTTAGAGGATTTCTACGACGATAAAGCCGGAAGAGGTGTCTACGAGGTCACTGATGAATTGCGGGAGGTGATTCGTGAGATGGAACAGCGAGCCGAGGCGCGAAAGGAGACGCTCTACTCAACGTTCCAAGGCTGGCTGAGGATTAGTTCGCACGAATCGGTACAGGACGAATTGACTCAGCTCCGGGCTCAAGACGAGGAAGATTTCTGGATTGTGATCGATGCTCACGATGTCGCCGCAAACAGGCCGGGAGAAACAGAGCTAGCGACAACGAATCCAGCAGAGTTCGCTGATGATCAGATCAAAGAGGAAGTTTTGGGAGCAACAGCCATCGATAGTATCCAATTAGTGTTTGTTTCGAGAGGGTATTCGCCATCAGCACTCAGGAGCAATTCCAGTGACGGCAGCGCCCCGGCGAACGTATCTGGAGACGATGCCTGATCACTTCAAGAACCGAGTCCATAACGCGATCCTCGCTGAATTTCGGTGATAGGAGCGAGCTAAGTGCGCAGGCACACAGAGCAGCTGGTTCATCAAGATCGGTGTGATATCAACAATAGTCGACTGCTGACTACATCCTCTATATCTTTCACAGCCTTCTGTAATTATGCCTAAAATGATGTTTTCACGCCTGATGACACCGCAGTCGATCGGGTGTGGCTGTTTCTATGACACGCCACGATCGGCATCCAACGGCGAAAACAAGGCGACAGCCCGCTTCTCGAAATCGCGTTCGAACGCTCGCTCCGTCAGTCGCCGGTCGTCAGTTCGCCTGCTCGATCAGCACTTCGGCGGCTTCGAGTTCCTGGCCGGTCAGGGCGTTCAGGTACGCGCCGCCGGCGATCGAGATGTGATCGTAGTTGTCCTCGCTGAGTCCGTACATCGACAGCGTCCGGGCGGTGTCGCCGCCGCCGACCACCGAGAAGCAATCGGTCCGACCGATGGCCTCGATGAGTTCGACCGTGCCGTCGGCGAAGCGCTCGTCCTCGAAGACGCCGACCGCGCCTTTCACGAAGACGGCCTCGCTCTCCTCGATGATCGGGACGTACGACTCGATGGTGTCGTGGCCGATGTCGAGGTAGCCAGTCTCCTTCTCGTCGATGTCCTCAAGGGCGATCTCGGCGCGTTCGCCGTCATCGTCCTCGTAGGCGAAGTCAGTGGGGAGTTCGAACTCGTCGCGACGGTTCGCGACGAGGTCCTCGAGGGTGTCCTTGGTCTCGTCCCACTGGCCGTCCAGCAGGTCCATGTCGCCGACGTCCATCCCGACCGGGTAGCCCTCCGCGCGGAGGAACAGTTCGCCGGGCAGACCGCCGATGAGGAACGTGTCGATTGCGTCGCCGAGGTTGTTGACGACGCTGATGACGTCCTCGCTTTTGTTGCCGCCAAGGACCATCGTGACCTGACCCTCGGTCTCGCGGGCGCGTTCGGCGACGCCGGTGTTGTACTCGTACTCGGCTTCCATCACGCGGCCCGCGTAGGCCGGGAGTTCCAGCGCGAACCCGACCGTCGAGGCGTGGGCGCGGTGGGCCGCCGAGTAGGCGTCGTTGACGAAGGCGTCGAAGTACGGCGACAGCGTCTGAACGAAGTCGCTCTTTGCGTGTTCTTCGGGGGCCTTCTCGGGCAGTTCGTCGTCGGCCATCCGGGTGTTGTTCAGGAGGAGGATCTCACCCGCTTCGAGGCCTTCGATGGCGTCGATGGCGTCGTCGCCGTAGATGTCGTCGACGAAATTGATCGGCTTGCCGACGTATTCTTCGAGAATCTCGGCGTGCTGGTCGAGCGAAACGAAGTCGTCGCGGCCGGGCCGGCCCTGGTGGGCCATCAGGACAACCTTGTTGTCCCGATCGGCGAGTTCGCGAACCGTTTCGGCGTAGCGGTCGAATCGGTGATTGTCCTGGACGACGCCGTCCTCGACCGGCGAGTTGAGGTCGACGCGGACCAGGACGCGCTGTCCATCTGCGAGGTCATCAAGTGTGTTGAATGCAGCCATGATTGGTGCGTGTTGTATGCTGAAGAAATTGCGGCCCTGTACACGACGGAGGGTGGATCCGGTGATCAGACGATGTCTTCGGCCAGCCGCATCATCTGGGACGTGTAGCCCATCTCGTTGTCGTACCAGGCGAAGATCTTCGCGAGCTTGCCGCCCTGAACGGTCGAGGTCTTCTTGAGGTCGACGACCGAGCCGTACTGCTGGCCAACGATGTCACGCGAGACGATCGGGTCGTCGGTGACACCCATCGAGCCTTCGAGTTCGCCGGCCGCGTATTCCTCGAACGCGGCGTTGATCTCCTCGACATCCGGGTTGCCGGGGAGGTCGACGACGATCTCGGTGATCGAACCGCTCGGGACCGGGACGCGGATCGCCATCGCCTCGAACTTACCCTGCAGTTCGGGCAGGATCTGCGGGGTCGCGGTCGAGGCCCCGGTCGTCGTCGGGACGATGTTCTCGGCGGCCGCGCGACCACGCCGGGTCTTGGACTTGGGGCCGTCGACGATGGCCTGGCTGCCCGTGTAGGCGTGGATCGTGGTCATCTCGGCGGCGTCGACGCCGAACTCCTCAAGCAGGACGTGCATCGGCGGCGAGACGCTGTTAGTAGTACACGACGCGGCGGAGACGACGTCCTCGCCGTCGTACTCGTCGTCGTTGACGCCGTAGACGAACTGCGGGACGGGCTTGTCGCCCTTCGGCGGGGCGGAGATCAGCGCCTTCTCCGCGCCGGCGTCGAGGTGGGCACTGGCCTCGTCCTTCGTTCGGAAGATGCCGGTCGACTCGATCGCGACATCGACATCGAGGTCGTCCCAGGGGAGTTCCTCGGGGTTCTGGATGTTGAGCAGATCGATTTCGTTACCGTCGACGACCAACGAGTCTCCCTCGAGAGAAACATCGTAGGGGAGGGTGCCCAACGCGCTGTCGTATTTCGTGAGATACTCCATCTTCTCGAAGTCCATCACGTCGTTGATCCCGACGATCTGGACGTCGTCGTTCTCCAGGGCTGCACGAAGGGTACAACGGCCGATTCGACCGTAACCGTTGATCCCGATGCGGACCGGATCGCTTGCACTCATAGTTATCTAGCTCCAATCGAAAGATGCGGCAGTATTGAGTAAATGTTTTTCGATATGCGGCTGTGAAGGACGACACTCTCACGATTGTCTGGCGTGAAGGCTGTATATATCACTATATTCGCGAACAAATATACGTACGTGCAGTCGGGTTGGCTCTCGGAGTGTCCGGTCGATATTTCGGTTGTCAGAAGGCTTTTGACGCGCTCTCTCCTACCTATGAGTATGCGACGAGACGATCGTGACGACCCGTTTGATGATTTCTTCGCAGAGTTAGAGCGGATGATGAACGACATGATGAGCGGCGAATTCGACATGCACGTCGAGCGCCGCGATCCGGACGCACCCGCTCAGTCGAATGCGATCCACTTCGATGTCTACGAGGAAGGCGACCGTCTCCGGGTTGTCGCGGACCTGCCCGGGGTGTCCAAGGACGCGATAGATCTCAAGTGCGACGGCGAACAGCTCACGATCGACGCAGCGGGTACCCAGCGGGAATATCACGACCGGGTCGACCTGCCCACCCGCGTCGACGAACACACTGCCGACGCCAGCTACAACAACGGCATCCTCGAAGTCAGCTTCGAGACCAGCGGGGATTCGGCCGATATCGACCTGTCCTGACGGCGTCGCTGTTCGCTTTGTTCACACTCACGATCTGACGAACGAAGGGGGAGCAATGGACTGACGCGGAGTGGCTATTCGCGCCACTCGTGTCCACAGGAGTCACACTCGTAGTATCGCCAGTCCGTGCCGCCGGGTACCGCCCGCTGTTCTACCTTCGTTCGATCCTCGCTCCCACATGCCGGACACCGGTACAGCTGTAACGCTGACATGGTAATGCAGTATTGTGCCCGATTAATAATAGTATTTTTGTATCGATGTGTTACCTGTTGTATGGGACACCAGTTTATCGGAAATAACCAACGTCCCATCATGTTGTGGTTGTCAATGACACACACTGAAATATACGCCGATATGTAATATTTTCAATACAATGGCGGTAGCCCGCCTACCGGCAGACCGATCAGCGTCGACCGCCCTGTCGGGCCGTCCGTCGAATCGTCGCCGCAAGCCGATCCCAGAACCCATCATCGTAGTGTTCGGCGTCGATCGTCGGGCGGGCGTTGGTTTCGGTCACCAGGACTCGGTCATCGGTCACGAGCAGATCGACACCGAGCAGCGGAATGGCCATCACGTCGGCGACGGATTCGGCCACCGCTCGGCATTCGTCGTCCAGATCGACCGGTGTCGGTGTCCCACCATTGTGGACGTTGTGCTTCCATCGGTTCGTCTCGGCCGCTTCGGGAAGCCGTCGCTCGACCGCACCGACGTACTCCCCATCGAGCAACATCACGCGATAATCCCGGGCGTCCGGGATGTACTCCTGAAGGAGAAACGAGCGGTCGTCGGTCGCGCGGTAGTCGTGGACCAGATCGAGGTAGTCGGCGATCCCCAGAAACGAGTCGAGATCGTGTGCCAGGGTGACGCCAGTGCCACGCGACGTCGAGTTCGGCTTGACGACCACGGGCGGATCGAACCGGTCGAACGCCGCGACGAGTTCCTCGCGGTCGACCGGATTCGAGATCATCACCGTCCGGGGGACGGAGATACCGGCGTCGGCCAGTCGTTGTACCGTTCCGGCTTTGTTTCGCGAGCGGAGGACAGCAGCCCGATCGTTGAGCCAGGGGACCGAGAGTGCCGCCGCCGCGACGCCGCCTTCCATAAGTCGTGGCGGAAAGACGTAGCCGACGTCGACGTCCGGGAACGGGTCGCCCCCGAGGGAGACCGTCCGTTCGCTCGTCTGCAGCGCGAGGACCTCGATATCGCGGTCGGCAAGCGGCTCCTGGAGGCGTTCGTAGGATTCGGCCTGGGTCGGGACCGCGAGCCGGAGCATACGCTCACTCGGAGGAGCAACCCGGAAAACTGTTCGGTCCGGCCTCAGGCGATCAGCAACTCTTCGCCGCGCTCGACCTTGATCCGGCAGGGCGGGGTGATCTTGTTGTACGCACGGCGGAACGCTTCCTTGACGGCGTCGGCCTGCTCGACGTCACAGTAGGCGGTGAAGAGTCGCTCGCCGGCCTGGACGCGGGCGGCCGTGCCGACGATCTTCCCGAAGGACTGGCGCATGCCGTCGGACACACGGTCGGCTCCCGCACCGGTCGCCTGTTTGTTCTCCCGGATGACCTGGTGGGGGAACTTCCGGAGGGTCATCGTGTAGTTGCCCTCGCCGAGTTCCTTGATCAGGTGTCGGTTCGCCGAGAGGCGGGAGGCCTCCATCGACCCGTGCCGAAGCTGGACGGTCTCCTCGACGACCAGCGAGATCTGGACGGGGTAGTCATCGGGGTCGGCGTCGGTGTCGCCCATCTGGTGCTGTGCGATCTTCGAGCCGGGGATGCCGGTGATGTACTCGCGCCGGGTATACGACGGCTTGTCGATGTCACGGTACATCGACGCAGGTTTCTCGGACATGAGTTCTCTTGGCCGAAGAGAGGGAAAGCGTTCAAATAAGGGCTTCGAAGCCCGGCGGAGCGTCAGCCACGATCTGCAGGACAACCCGGTAACACCAACGTCACTACGACGTTTTTGTGTCCTGCCCCCGTAGAAATGGGTACCATGAACATGCTCGTCGACGGCGAGTGGCGCACCGACGCCTACCAGACGACCAACGAGGACGGCACGTTCGAACGCGGGACGACCTCGTTTCGCGACCGGATCGAGGACGACCCGGACGCGCGCTTCCAGCCAGAGGCCGGCCGGTATCACCTCTACGTCTGCCGGGCCTGCCCGTGGGCCCACCGGACGCTCGTCACACGGAAGCTCAAGGGGCTCGAAGACGCGATCACGGTCGACTACGTCGATCCCTACCGGGGCGAGGACGGCTGGCAGTTCACCCCCGAGAAGGACGGCTGTACGCCGGACACGGTCAACGGGAGCGACTACCTCCGGGAAGTCTACGTCGAGGCCGACCCCGACATGACCGGGCGCGTGACGGTGCCCGTTCTCTGGGACAAACAGGAGGAAACGATCGTCAACAACGAGTCCGCCGAAATCATGCGGATGCTGGACACCGAGTTCGACGACGTCGCCGAGCACGACGTCGATCTCTATCCCGAGGGCTATCAGGAGGACGTCGACGAAATCATCGAGGCCATCTACGAACCGATCAACAACGGCGTCTACAAGACGGGCTTTGCGGACTCCCAGGCCGCCTACGACGAGGCGGTCGAAGAACTGTTCGACGCCCTCGATCACTGGGACTCGGTGCTCGAAGACCAGCGCTACCTCGCCGGCGATCGGCTGACCGAAGCCGACATCGCGATGTTCACCACGCTCGTCCGGTTCGACGAGGTCTATCACACGCACTTCATGTGCAACCACAAGCTGATCGCCGAATACGACAACCTCTGGCCGTACCTGCGTGATCTCTACCAGACCCCGGGGGTGGCCGAGACCGTCAACATCGACCACATCAAAGAGCACTACTATACGACTCATCCGGACGTCAGCCCCAAGCGGATCGTTCCGAAAGGGCCGGCTCCCGACTTCACAGCCTCGCACAGCCGGGACGAACTTCCCGGCGATCCGCCCGCTGACCTGGTCTAAGTGACTCCGTCCCCCGATACGACAATATTTTACAATACTGTCCACGAGTCTGGACGGATGCTGATTCTCGGGCGGAAATCATCGACAACAGGACCCGTATATGAATGTCCGGTGCGAATATCTTCGACCGCGTTCCCGGCCACCGAGGAGTTGGGAGGTGGTGTTTATACGCAGGACCCACAGTTGCTCGTGCATGATGGACTGCCTGCAGTGCGAGCAGACGTTAGACGGCGGGTGTACGACCGCTGGCGTCTGTGGCAAGGACCCGGACCTGGACAGTTTACAGGAGACGATGCTTCTGGGGGCGAAAGGCGTCTCCGCGTACGCCCACCATGCCCGTGAGATGGGATACGTCGACGAGGGTGTCGACGCCACCGTCCACGAGACGTTGTTCCACACACTGACGAACGTCAACTTCGACATGGACGAGACCATCGGCCAGGCGCTGGACCTGGGGTCGGCCGCGATCGACGCGATGGCGTTGCTCGACGATGCCCACACCGAAACGCTCGGGACCCCCGAACCCGCCGAAGTGCCCGAGAACCAGGTCGAGGGCAAGTCGATCGTCGTCACCGGTCACGACCTCTACGCCCTCAAGGAACTCCTCGAACAGTCCGAGGGCGAGGGCGTCAACGTTTACACCCACTCGGAGATGCTGCCGGCCCACGGCTACCCCGAACTCGCGAAGTACGACCACCTCAAGGGCAACGTCGGGGAAGCGTGGTTCGACCAGCAGGACCTCTTCCGTGAGTTCCCCGGGGCGGTCGTCGGGACCTCGAACTGCCTGATGCCGCCGTCCGGCAGCTACGCCGATCGGTTCTACACGACGACGGTCGCCGGGCTGGAAGGAGCGACCCACCTCGAAGACGGCGACTTCTCGCCGGTCATCGAACACGCCAAGGAACTCCCCGAGCCGGACGCTGGGGAGTGGAACAGCGACGAAACCCTCTCGACGGGCTTCTACCACGAGACCGTCCTCGACATGGCCCCCCAGATCGTCGAGGCCGTCGAGGAGGGCAAGCTCCGGCACTTCTTCGTCATCGCGGGCTGTGACGGCCCGACCGACGGCCGTGAGTACTACCGCGAACTCGCAAAGAGCGTGCCCGAGGACTGCGTCGTGCTCACCACCGGGTGTGGCAAGTTCCGGTTCAACGATCTGGAATACGGCACCGTCCCAGAGACGGAGATTCCTCGCTTTATCGACCTGGGGCAGTGTAACAACTCCATCTCGACGGTCAAGATCGCGGCGGCACTGGCGGAGGCCTTCGACTGTAGCGTCAACGATCTGCCAGTCAGCATCGTCCTCTCGTGGTTCGAGCAGAAGGCCGTCGCGGTCCTGCTCGGGCTGTTCGACCTGGGCATTCAGAACGTCCGGATCGGCCCGACGATCCCCGAGTGGCTCACCGACGACGTGGTCGAACTCCTCAACGACGAGTTCGGCCTGCAAGCGGTCGGCGATCCCGAAGACGACCTCGCCGAGATGCTCGGCGAACCAGTCTAACCGCGTCTGTTCGTCGGGAACGTGCGGTTGACACTCGAAGGAAAGCGGCCTACGGCGGAACGGAAGGAGAGCAGCGGAACGATGATCGCAGGCGGGGCGGTTTCGACGCAGTATCGAGCGGTTCGCGGCGTCAGACTGTTTTCTCGGAACTCACCCGATGACCGAGGACAGCTGTTCGCGCCACTCGTTGAGTTCCTCGATCTCGCTTTCGACGCTTTCGAGTCGATCGGCCAGGTCGCCGTCATCGCCGAGTTGCTCGGACATCGCTTCGACCTCCTCGCGCAACCCATCGACCTCCTCGTCGAGGCTGTCGACCGTCTCGTCGATGGAGTCGACCTCCTCGTCGAGTTCCGTGACTGTCTCCGCGTTGGACGTGACCGTGTCTTCGACCGATTCGACGTCACCGGACATCGACTCGAGTTCGCCCCGAACGTTGTCGAGTTCACCCTGGAACTCGTCGATGAGTTCCTCGCCCTGACCGTTCTCCTCTAGGAACTCTTCGAGTGCGGAGGTATAGGCCGCCAGATCACTCATCTCGTTTTGGAGATGCTGGATCCTGGCATCGACGGCGCTGCCGTCGGTATCGCCGCCGCCCCCGCCGAGATCGAGTTCCTGTTTGAGCACGCGAAGGGCGGCGTCGTCGACGGCATCCTGGCGGATCTCCGCGGCGAGTGTCTTGGCGACGGATCCAGGCTGCACCTGGCCGACTGCGTCGTCGCCGTCCTCGGCGTCAGTCCCGTCCGCATCACCCGTCTCGCCGGAATCGTTCGGATCGGCGAGGTTGAGCGTCTCGATCTCCTCGTCGTCGGTCTCTTCGAGGCCCGGGACGCTATCGCTGTCGCCGGCAATCACGTCACGGACGACGTCGCTGCTGGCGTCGTCGACCAGATCACCCTCGTCGTCCAGTGGCGGATCGACGGACTCGATCACCGGCTCGGTCAGGAACTTCTCGACCTCATCGGTCCCGGTGGCACGAATGCCGTAGACGGTCGTGTATTCCGAGTCGGCGTCGATCTCACGTTCGAACGTGATCTCGTCGTCGTCGATCGTCCAGTACTCGCTGCCGTACTCGGGATGGAACCCGAGGTCCTCGACGGCCACGTCCTCGGGCACGTCGTCGCTCAGCGTCACCGTGACGGGTTCGATGCGCTGGGACTGGATCCGAAACGCGATCGCCGGCACCGGAAACTCGTCGGCCTCGAACTGTTTGACCACCGTGACCCCCTCTCCCGACACCGTCACCGCCTCGTACGCCTGCGTGTTGCTCATACCCATATGTGGGTTAACCATTCGTATTAAAGTTACTTCCGTCCTCCAGGATTGACGCCGCCCGGGTTAGAGATCGATCCGGTCGCCGATCTCGACAATATCCAGTCGCTTCGGATACGGAAACGACCGGACGTGATCGTACAACGCCGTCGGATCCGCCGTCATCCCCTTCCACATGTCCCAGTGGCTCGGCAACAGCGCATCCAATTCGAGTTCGTTAGCCGCTTCGACGATCATGTTCTCGTCGTTGTACCACCGCGTGCGCGTGGGTGTCTCGCCGATGGCGTCGGGTACCATCCCGACGCTGCCGAACGCCAACACGCCCAGATCGATGTCGAATCGCTCGCCGATGGACTCGAAGGCACCCGGTCGAGCGTCCCCGCCGTGGAAGAACGTCCCCGCTTCGTGCTCGATGACGTACGAGACTGGTTCCTCGGCGTCCGGGTCGTTGGCATCCGCAACGTGAAGCGTGAACGCGCCGATCTCGATGGTCTCCCCGATCGAAACCGAGGATAGCTGGCCGTCGGCCACGTCCCACTCGTCGGTCCACCCCGCTTGCTCGGCGACAGCGAGGCTCGCGTCCGGTGCGTAGAAGGTCGCCCCCGTCTCCGCGAGGATCGGGGCCTGGCTCGGCCCGTGGACGTGATCGACGTGGTCATGAGTCACGACGATCGCGTCGGCCGCCGCCACATCCCGTGGATCGAACGGAACGGGGAGCATGCGGACTGTCCGCGGTGGATCGCCCGTCCCGAGATACGGGTCGATGAAGATGGTCGTCCCTGCCCCGTCTTTGAGAACGAATCCATTACAACCCAGATACCAGATTGCGACCCCGTCGGGAGTCGTGTTCTCGATAGCAGCCGGCAGCCACTCGCCCCAGTCTGAGGTGACCATACGCTGGACTCGACGGCCGGCCGACTAAGCGTTTTGGAGCCAGCCGGCCCCGATCGATCCGGCACGACCAGCTGTCGAGCATCACCGGAAGCGACCCGACAGCCGGATAGTGCCACGCAACCGACGCACTATCGATCGCCAAGCGGAACCCACTGGCGGTCGTGCTCGCCGACGAAGGTGCTCCGTGGGCGGATCAGCCGGTTGTCATCGAGTTGTTCCAGACAGTGCGCGCTCCAACCGGCGACCCGCGAGACCGCGAACGTCGGGGTGAACAGTTCCGGCGGGATCCCGACGCCGGACAACAACACGGCGGTGTAGAACTCGACGTTCGTATCGAGATCCAGGTCGGGGCGGTGTTCGGCCAGCACGCCCCTGGCTTCGGCCTCGACAGTTTTGGCGTGCGCGAAGAAGTCGTCTTCGCCCTCGTAGAACGCAGCGGCGGCGTCCTCCAGCACGGCCGCCCGCGGATCGCGCGCGCCGTAAACCCGATGCCCGAAGCCCATCAGTCGTTCGCCGGCCTCGAGTCGTCCCGCGAGTTCGGTCCGGATATCCTCGGTGTCTTCTAGCGCTTCGAGCATCTCCAAGACGAGATCCGGTGCACCGCCGTGGAGGTCCCCCCGGAGGGCACCGATCGCGCCGGTGATCGCCGAGACGAGTTCCGACTCCGTCGACACGATCGTCCGGGCGGTAAAGGTCGAGGCATTGAGGCCGTGATCGACGACCGTAGAGAGGTACGTCTCCAAGCCAGCAACCTGTGCCTCGGTGGGTTCCTCGCCGGTCAGCATGTAAAGGTAGTTGGCCGCGTGGCCGAGATCGAGTCTGGGCTCTAAGGGCTCCTGACCCTGGAGCACCCGCCAGTAGGTCGCCGTAATCGTCGGCAATCGGGCGATCAATCGGAGCGCGTCGGCCTCGGGATCGTTGGGCTCGACGGCCGTGGCAGTCGCCGCGCCCATCCGGAGGGCAGCCATCGGTCCAGCCCCGCGCTCGGCGGCCGCAACGACGGCGTTGTAGCAGGGTTCGGGCAGCGTCCGATACGAGCACAGCTCGTCTTCGAAGTCGGCGAGTTCGTCGGCGTCCGGCAGCCGGTCGTACAGAAGGAGGTAGACCGTCTCGGGGTAAGTCGCGTTCGCCGCGAGTTCCCCGACGGGGTAGCCCGCGATCCACAACTGGCCGGCCTCGCCGTCGATGTGGCTCAGCTGCGTCTCGGTGACTGTCACGTCCGCGAGTCCGCGGTGTATTTCCTCGTCACTCATTGCCCGCTTGTACTGGCTCGGAGGGTAAAACTGTGGGCGACTCGGCACGCCAGGCCAGGTGGCCGCCTGATTCGATCCGGACCCACTCGAAGCTGTCGATCCAGGGGCTAAAATAGCCGTTTGAGCCTCCCGACGTGTTTTACTACGCGAGGAGAAGGCGTGTGTATGACGTCGCTGCTGCCATTGAAGTCTGCCACGCAGTCTAGAGATCGTGATCTCGACCCACAGCTTCTCGGTCTCACAGAGGAGTCCGCGGGCGACATCCTTTCGGCGATTTCGTCACTGACTGCACGACGGATCCTCGACATACTGTACGACGAGCCACGTCCCACATCCGAGATCGCGACGACACTCGACTCATCGGTCCAGAACGTCAGCTACCATCTCGAACGGCTGGAAGACGCCGATCTCGTCGAAGTCGTCGATACGTGGTATTCAGCCCAGGGTCGTGAGATGGATGTCTACGGGCCAACTAATAGCGCCCTCGTCCTCTATACGGGTGCCGAGACGGCACCGCCATCGCTGAAGCGCGCGCTCGGCCGGAGTGTCGGTGGGATCGGTGCTATCGGTGTTATCAGCGCACTCGTCCATTTCCAATGGACAGAAACCGGTCCGTTCGCTCCGTCTCGTCGGGTCGCACCGATTGGGGCTCAACCACCGGAACCGACCATCCAAGAATCGATTATGAATTTCATCACGGGTCCGGGCGGAACACTCCTTACAGCCGGTCTGGTGGTCATTGCGGTGTGCCTCCTCTGGTGGTACTGGCGACGATACCGGCCGGCCCGCGAGCAAGCGCAATCTATCTGAGAGCGCCCCTTCCATACCGTTTGGTTTTGCCATTCATGTGATCAATCAGTGCGTCCCAGGGACTCAAAGGCGTCTTTGAATCTGGGATACCACCATACGTACCCCTCCCGTGTAGTATTGTATGCGACGCAGAACGTTCCTCACAACAGTTGGAGTCGGCATCACAACCGCGGCAGCAGGTTGTAGCTCCCAGGCACAGTCAAACGAACCCTCGACAGAGACTGACGGATCGACTGACGATGCAGATGAACGGAGTACGAAGTTGGGGACAGACGAATCACCAGCCGAAGACACGACGACCACCGACCACGAGCGGAGTCGTATCGAACGCGGTGAAACCACAGAACAGGTACTTGGAAACGACTCACTCACAGAGAAGGGACTCCGCAGACCCCATCACGTCGCGGTGACGAACCAGACCGAGGAAGAGCGAACAATTTCGCTGTCCATTCAGGGGGCCGAGACGGCGTCGCTCGACGAGCAGTACATACTCGAACCGAACGCCACGGTCTCGGTATCGCTGACTGATCTCGATACGTACACTGTCCGCGCGACCGCACTGCATTCAGAGGTCACCGAGTCGATGTCGATTGAACCGTCTCAGTTTACCTGCAACGTGACCCGAACGTCGATCAATCTCACGGCTGCGGGAGCGTTCGAGTCGGTGACCACGTCCACACGCATGGCCTGTCCGGGGGTCAGTACGGAAGACATCGCGGCCGACAGCACCGTTTCGAAAACGCTCGGCGATGGGGAGCCACCGGCGGACGGTGGAGATAACGCTCACAATATCGTGATAACGAACCCGAGCAGCGAGACCTGGACGGTTCGAGTCATCCTCCAATCCGAGACGACATCCCAGCTCGACGGGATCTACACGATCGAACCTGCTGGGAAGAGTCGGTTGACGCTAACCGAAAGCGGTACCTACGATATTGACGTGTGCGTTCTCGAAACCGGTGTCACAGAAACGATCAACCTCACCGCCGAAAACTTCGACTGTAACGTCTCCACAACGCAGGTCGGTGTCGATTCGGAGGGGACCCTCGACAGTACGACCCTCTCGACGCTGATGGCCTGTGTCGGTGACAACGAGACGGACTCCGCGAACAATTCGTCCACATAAACCCCCTCGAGTCGCCCTCCTCTCAGCACGTCCCAGCCTCGATCGTCTCGATCCATAGCAAGGATTATCGCCCCCGCGGCCCCGAAACCGTGTATGACCCACTTTTCCGACCGTGTCGAACAGGTTTCGATTTCCGGCATCCGCGAAGTCTTCGAGGCGGCGGACGAGGACGCGATCAACCTCGGACTCGGCCAGCCTGACTTCCCTGCGCCCGAAAATGCCCGCGAGGCGGCCGTCGAGGCGATCCGCGCCGGCGACGCTGACGGCTACACATCCAACAAGGGCACGCTGGAACTCCGGGAAGCCATCGCCGCAAAACACGCCCGGGACAACGGTCTGGACGTCGATCCCGGCAACGTCATCGCCACCTCGGGCGGCAGCGAAGCCCTCCACATCGCCCTGGAAGCCCACGTAGATGCCAACGAGGAAGTCATCTATCCCGATCCGGGCTTTGTCTCCTACGAGGCACTGACCCACCTCGCCGGCGGGACGCCCAGGCCAGTCGGTCTCCGTGAGGACCTGACACTCGATCCCGCCGCTGTCGAGGACGCGATCACCGACGACACTGCCGCCTTTGTGGTCAACAGCCCCGCCAACCCGACCGGGGCAGTCCAGTCACCCGACGACATGCGCGAGTTCGCCCGGATCGCCGACGAACACGACGTGCTCTGTATCTCCGATGAAGTCTACGAGCACATCGTCTTCGAGGGCGAGCACCGTTCGCCGCTTGAATTCGCCGAAAGCGACAACGTCGTCGTGATCAACGCCGCCTCGAAGGCCTACTCGATGACCGGCTGGCGACTCGGGTGGGTCACGGGCAGCAACGAGCGCATCGAGCGCATGCTGCGGGTCCATCAGTACGCGCAGGCGTGTGCGAGCGCGCCGGCTCAGTACGCGGCCCAAGCGGCCCTCTCGGGGCCACAGGATCGCGTCACGGAGATGGTAGAGGCTTTCGAGGAGCGACGGAACGTCCTGCTCGATGGTCTCGCCGACATGGGGCTGGAGACGCCAACACCGAAAGGTGCGTTCTACGCGATGCCGAACGTGCCCGACGGCTGGGTCGAAGAAGTGATCGACCGCGGTGTCGTCGTGGTGCCCGGCGAGGCCTTTGGCGAGGGCGGGGAGGGGTACGCACGGATTTCATACGCGACGGACATGGAACAGCTGACGGAAGCGATCGACGTGATGGCGGCGGCGACGGCAGCCGTTCGGTAACGACTGGTGGCAGTAACGCCGACGGACCCAGGGTCGGCAGTACTGCCCAAACTATCACAAAGGAATATCATCCAGTCGATACTCCGACCGTGACCCACAAGTACGCAACCCGCATATACAATCACGTACAATCATGGGACGTGCTCACAGCCGTCGAGTGACTGGGATCGGACTCACCACGGGACCATCCCGCCGATGTTCGAACGTCGCCGCGGGCGAACCGAACCACGCCCTATTCGCGAGACAGGACAGAACGGCTCGTGATCGAGTCGCTACCGCAATCAATGACTGACATCGAATCGAGAGCAGCCGGGGCGGAGCGCGAACTCGATATCGACGATGTCGGCGAGATCGCCGACAGTGTTGTCGAGAACGTCGAACGCGTCATCGTGGGGCATCGCGACGCGATCGAACACATTCTCACGGCGCTGTTCGGCCGCGGACACGTCCTCCTCGAAGACGTGCCCGGTGTTGGAAAGACGATGCTGTCACGCGCGATCGCGGAATCGTTCGACTGCTCGTTCAAGCGCGTCCAGTTCACCCCGGATTTGCTCCCCTCCGACGTGACGGGGGCGAACGTCTACAACCAGAAGACCCAGACCTTCGAGTTCCGGTCCGGGCCGATCTTCGCCAACGTGGTCCTGGGCGACGAGATCAACCGCGCGCCACCGAAGACCCAGAGCGCGCTACTCGAAGCCATGGAGGAAGGCCAGGTGACGATCGACGGCGAGACCCACGCCGTTCCCGACCCGTTCGGCGTCATTGCGACCCAGAACACCGTCGAGCGAGATCGTACATACGACCTGCCGATGGCCGAGCTCGACCGGTTCATGAAGAAACTTGAACTGGGCTATCCGACGGCCGACGAGGAGTCCGCGATGCTGGAAAGCGTCGTCGGGACCCATCCGATCGAGACCGTCGAACCCGTCGCGACACTCGAAGATCTGGAACAGATCCGGGCAGTGACCGCAGACGTCACTGTCGAGGACCCGATCCGGACGTACGTGACGCGGTTGGCCCGGTATACGCGCAACCACGCCGAACTCGGTGCGAGTCCACGCGCCTCGGTGCTGTTGCTCCGGGCGGCCCAGGGACGGGCGGTCCTGAACGGCCGGGAGTACGTCGTGCCGGACGACATCCAGGCCGAGGCCAGCGTCGTGTTGCCCCATCGGATCCGGAGCGGGGCCGTCGAGAGAACCGCGGGTGACCTGGTCGCCGACGCAATCGAAAGCATACCCGTCGAGTGAGATGAGACTGACAAACCGCGGTTGGGTGACCGTCGGCGTCGCCGTCGCCGCCTTTCTGATGGCGTGGCTGTTCGGTGCACGATCGCTAAACGCCGTCGCAGTCCCGGCGGTAGTCGCCGTCGTCGCCGCGGCCGCCCAGCTCAAGCTGGCCGATCGGCCCGCAGTCAGCCGGTCGAACCCACACGCTGGCTTCCCCGAAGAAACCAGGGCCGTCACCGTCGAGGTCACCGGTACCCGTGGGACGATCATCCACGCGAACGATACGCTGTCACGGGGGTTGTCTGCCACCGACAACGGATTCTCGGGAAGCGTTCCAGTCACACACACCTACGAGATGGCGCTGACGGAACGAGGACGGCACGCGATCGGTCCGCTTTCGGTTCACCTCCGGGACGTGTTTGGGTTGGTCAGCCACGAGATCGAAATCGGCGAGGCGACGGACGTGATCGTCTATCCCCAGATACACGACGTCACCGGGTCATCTGCCCTCGCTGCCGAGCTCGAACGAAATCGCCGACCGGAGCGCCAAGAGATCGACCAGTTGCGCGAGTACGTCCCGGGCGACCCGTTGCGGGACATCGACTGGAAGTCCTCAGCCAAGCGACTGCCCGATCTCGTCGTCACGGAGTTCATCGGCCGGGAGACCATGGGAACCATCGAGGTCACCATCAGCACTGACCGGGAGACGGCAGACAGGGCGGCCAGTGCGGCCGGCAGCGTCGCCCTGTTTTTTTCCCACGCCGGACTCGAAGTCGGTCTGACCGCGCCGGACGGTAATCTCAAACCATCCCGGGGGGAGACACATCGAAGTGAGCTGTTGCAATTACTGGCCGAAACCGGACCGGGGACACTCAATGACCGGGTCCGGACTGACGCCGACATCCGCGTCGTTGGAGACGACGGGGCGGTCACCGTCGATGTCAACGGCCAGGTGACCACCTACGAGGACATTCGCTCGACAGCGGCCCGGGATCGCACGCCAGTCGATCGTCAGAGAGCCGGGACATCGGGGGTGACGGTCACGTGAGCGTCACTGGTCGTGAGCAGAACCCGGGGAGAGACGGTCAGACGGGCATCACAGGTCGTGTTCGGGACATCCCGCCCGTGCGGCTCCTCGCCCTGGGTGGCGCTCTCCTCGTGATCGGGTCGTTTGTCGGTGTCGTCCACGATGTTGTCGACGTGATCAGCGACCCGGGTCTGTTACAGCTTGTGGTCGCACTGACATTCGTCGGTTCGACGATCGCCGCCCGATATCTTACCGTCCGGAAGGCAGTCGTCCTCGCGGTCGTGTTGCTTGCGGGTAGTCTTCAATGGTATCTGCTCGGATTATCCGGGGCGACGCTGTGGCCGTGGCCACACATCCAGTACACGATTGCCCTCCTGGCCGGCAACTCGGTCCTGGGGATCGTCAATCTGGAGGCATGGGTAATCGCCGTAACACCCGCCCCCATATTCCTGGCGTGGTATCTCGCCGTCCGCCGCCATTACGCCCCAAGCGCAGCCATCGGCGGGACGACGTTGCTGTTTTTCGTCCTCACGGGCGACGCCGGGGCCGATCTGACGCTGCTGGGCGTTGTGGGCGTCGTCACACTCGTCGGCGCGGGCGAGCTTGATCGGCTCGGAGCATCGATCGGCGAGACGGATATCGTCGCGACAGTCGTCGCCATCGCCATCGTCGCCTCGGTGACCATATCGATCGTTCCGGCCGGTGCCGCCTTCTCGTTCTCGCCCGACAGCGGTCTGAGTGATTCGGCTGCAGTCAGTTCCAGCGCTGCCCCCAGCGATGGGACGCTCGAAGGAAGCCTCCTCAGTGCATCCGAGGAGTTATCGATCCAGGGGAGCCTGGAACTCACATCCGAGCTCAGATACGCGGTCACGAGCAACAAGGGGAGTTACTGGCGCGTGGCCGCCTACGATCTGTACACCGGCGACGGCTGGGTTCGGCGTGGCGGGACTGGTTCGACCGACCAACGACTCGGCTCACCGCCGGATCGATCCCGAACCGTCGAGCAAACCTACCGGGCGATCACCGAGATCGGTACGATGCCTGCCGTGTGGCGACCGAGTGAGATCTCGGGCCCCGCAGCCGAGAATGCCCGGGCGACCCGACTCGGCGGCCTCCAGCCGATCCAACCACTCGCGGCCAACGACTCCTATCGGGTCACCAGCGAAGTGCCGATCGCGACCGCCTCGGAACTTCGGGACGCCGGCGAGGCATATCCCGCCTCGGTCAAGAACCAGTATCTCCAGCTCCCCGACAGCACGCCTGATCGCGTCGCCGAACGGACCGAACAGCTGACGGGGAACGCCGACAATCCGTACGACACGGCCCGCGTGATCGAACAATGGCTCGAATCCAACCGTGAGTACTCACTGAACGTCTCGAAGCCGTCCGGGACGACTGCCGATTCGTTCCTCTTCGAGATGGACCAAGGGTACTGTACGTACTACGCGACGACGATGGCGACCATGTTGCGAACCCAGGATATCCCCGCCCGGTTCGTCGTCGGATACACGTCCGGCCAACGCGTCGGGGAAGACGAATGGCTCGTCCGCGGCCACAATTCCCACGCCTGGGTGGAAGTGTACTTCCCCGACGTGGGGTGGATCCGGTTCGATCCGACACCAGCCGGACCGCGCGATTCGACTACCCAACAGGACCTCGAATCAGCACGGGCAGCCAACGAGTCAAACGTCGATACCAACCGAAGTCAGGGCGGCGAGTGGACTCCCACGCCGACCGAAACCGAGACTGAAGCGCCCGAGACGGACGACCAACAGACGGTCCTCGAGGAGAGAGAGCCCTCGGTCCCCGAATACTACGGCCCTGACGCGGAACTCAACGGGAGTGAATTCCCCGGCGGCCAGTTCAACGCAACCGCCACCGACCGGACCGACACTGCCAACGAGAGCGAGGGGCGCAGAGACAATGAGGGAGGCCTCGTTCCCGGACTCGAACAGCTGACGCTGGCTGCCCTCGCCATGTTCGGGTTCGCCGGCGTTGCCCGCCGAAGCGGACTCACGGACCGTGCGTACCGCGCGGTCTGGCTCCGGTGGCAACCCCGCGAGGAGCCGGCGACTGACGTCGAACGTGCCTTCGATCGGCTCGTCTACCTGCTCGAACGCCGCCACCGCAAGCGTCACCCCGGCGAGACCGTCAGACACTACCTCGATGCTGTCGATGCTGACGAACGCGCCAGACGTGTCGCGACGATTCGTGAACGGGCCCGGTATGCCGGCACCGTCGACCGGGACGCCGCCGACGAAGCGGTCGAACTGGTCGACGAACTCGTCGGCGATACGTGATTGAATGTCCGGTCAATCGGAGTTTTGCGGTGATCTGTGGGGTAAATCCCGACAGTGTTTTGTACCAAGATTCCCAACAGCAGATTGTAATGTCGGAAGTCTGCTCGACGTGCGGGTTGCCTGAGGAGCTCTGCGTCTGTGAAGACGTCGCCAAAGAATCCCAGGAAATCAACATCCGCATCGACGAGCGCCGTTACGGGAAAGAGGTAACGATCATCGAAGGGTTCGATCCGAAAGACGTCGACATGGACAGTCTGTCTTCGGACCTCAAATCGAAGTTTGCGTGTGGGGGGACTGTCGAGGACGGCCAGATCGAGCTCCAGGGCAATCACACCGGCCGCGTCGAGGATTTCCTCCGTGATAAGGGCTTCAACGTCGCGTAATTGATCCTCGGTTCTACCGCGTTTCGCCGGTGACCAGTCGCGGCTTTCTTCTCGGATGAAACGTGACGAGCAGCCTCTACTCCGCAGACCCGTAGCCGAGCCCACAGTCGACCGCGTGAGGAGTATGTTTATCACGATTGCGGACATACGCTGACAGTGACGGACATCACATGCCGATTCAGCTCGATCCGGACGACGATACAGAGACACCACGGGTCAAGCCGGGGACGAACGCACAGGCACTCCTGGCCGCCCTTCTCGATCACCCGGACATGGGATTTACCCCGAAGGAACTCTCGGAACTCACGGACGTCCCACACGCAAGCGTCCACAAGACACTTTCGCGGATGCGAGAACGTGGACTCGTCCGGAAGATCGACTCATACTGGGCGGTCGCCGACGACGTGGCAGCTTCGGAAGTTGCCTCCGCCGTTAGTCTCCAGAGTATTCAGGAAACGTACGGCGACGACGCCTACGGTGACGATGAATGGGTAGCGGACGCCCCCGATCTCGGGGACAACGCGTAGCAATGGCCTACGCCCAGGGGAACCATCATTTTTCGTCGTCGGGTGTCCTCGCTCACTGCGTTCGCTACGGGCACCGCGTGGCGACTTCGTCGCCACGGCATTCGGTTGCGGGCCCATGGGCCCGCAACCCTCTCCTTGAAAAACATGGGTGAAAAAGACCGCCTCCGCCGTCTTCGACGGCTCCGGCGGTGAAATCCCTCACTTCGCCCGTCTTTCGAGCCTCGCCTCACTTCGTTCGACAAGACGCCGGCCGGGAGTTTCCCGAACGGAGTGAGGGAAACGTCGATAGACGAGCGAAGTGAGTCTATCGGGAGTGAGCAAACGCGAAGCGTTTGCGATCTACGGGCGGCGTCCCGCCGAGCACACGAGGCGGAACTCGGGAGCTGTGCTCCCGGCGCATCGAATGACGACTGAAAGGAGGAATGAGATGCGCCGAAAGACTCACTTCATTCGTCTTTCGAGCCCTGGTTCACTCGCTTACGCTCGTTCACCAGGACGCCGGCCGGGAGTGAGCGGATTCTCCGAATCCGCGAACGCCGAACGACGCGAGCGTCGTTCGGAAATTGAACCCGATGCCAGACGTGCTCGCTCCGCTGCGCGCGTCTGCCGTGATTCAATTCCCTCAAAACGCATTCGGCGCTCGCGAATTTGCGAGCGTCAGAAGTGCGCCGCCCGGGAATTGAACCCGATGGCAAATCCTCGCTGACGCTCGGATTTGCGTGGTTCAATTTCCTCGTACCGCATACACGGCCCTCACGGATTGTTCGGGCCGAGAGATGCGCCGGCCGGGAATTGAACCCGGGTCGAGAGCTTGGAAGGCTCTTGTCATACCACTAGACCACCGGCGCTCGTTCACTGCGTTCACTCGCGCCGAGCATCGACGGACTCCGTCCGTCTCAACACCGGCGCGCTCGTCACTTCGCTCCTCGCGCGCCGAGGATCGCAAATCCTCCGGATTTGCTCACCACCGGCGCTTCACTCGTTCGCGCGCCGAGCCTTGCCTCACTTCGTTCGGCAAGACACCGGCGCTTTGAACGCCCGTTTCCAGGCCACAGTTCCCACAACGCTGCTCACATTGGGGCGCTCGTGGGACGGAATCCAGCGGACAGTTGTCCCCAGATCCCGCGTTCGCATCCGAATCTATCTCCGCCGCAGTTTAAGGGCGTTTCCTTTCAGCGTGACGCCGGGCTGACGGTCCCATAGCAGTTCCCGTTCGAGAGCTCGAACGCATCGAGCGAAAGCTGACTCGCTTCGACATCCGCCTGGAACTCTGCAGGCGCGTAGATATGATAGAATCGCGGGACGGTCTCGCCACCGGGCAGCGTCCACTCGACAGTCGTATCGAAGCCCATCTCGGCATCTGGCGGTGCGTCGAAATTGTCGTGGGTGATGCTCCAGGCGCTGACGAACGCTTCCCCGTCGGGATCGAGCACCCGCGCGAGTTCGTCTAAGCTTTCGATCCGCGCTTCCCGGGATGGCAGGTGGTGCAGCGTCGCGATGTAGAGAGCCAGATCGACGCGATCGTTCGTGATCGGCAAGGTTGACGCGTCACCGAGCACGAAGCGACCATCCGGGACGCGCTCGGTCGCAACATCGAGCAGCGATCGACTCACGTCCACACCCACGACTCGATCGGCGCGCTGGTGGAGGATCTCGACGTGGCGGCCGTTGCCACAGCCGACGTCGAGACCCAGATCCACCGTCGCGGCGTCGGCGACGAACGCCTCGACTTCCGGCCACGGGTTCACCCGTGTCTTCGAGAAGTGCGTGCCGATGTGGTCGTACGTGTCTCGCACGTCCGCGCGGGAGCGATCCATTTCGATCCTCGATCAATCGTACTTCTCAGGGTAGGCCTCGGCCAGTAGCTCCGGCTGAGATTCGAGACGCTCGCGGATCGGATCGACAATGTCTCCGATGTACTCGCCGGCGGCGTTCTTGAGATCCTGGGGGTGGAGTTCCTCGCTGACGAAGTCGTCTTCCAGTTGGGCGTAGGAGTCGTAGGTGAGGTTCCCGCCGTATTCTTCGGGGCGCTCGACGACGAAGGCCTCCTCGCGCTCATCGAGAATCGGGAACACGAGATAGCGAACGTACTCCAGAACGCCGTTACCTTCGACCTCGCCCATCGGGCAGTAGGCGTCGCCGATCTTCTCGACGACGGTGTCGGGATCGTCCGTGAGCGCGACCTTCGAGGACTCCTCGGAAGCGCTCATCTTCCCGCCCGTCAGTCCGGAGAGTAGCGGCGCGAAGACGCAGGTCGGGGCCTCGCCGCCGTGTTCAGGCAGGATCTCCCGGGAGAGCATGTAGATCCCGCGCTGGTCGATCCCGCCGTAGGCCACGTCGGCGTCGAGGGCGTCGACATCGAGCGTCTGCATGAGCGGATAGACCAATCCACCCAGGTTCGGCGAGTCAGACTCTCGGACGACCTCGCTTGCGGCCCGCTGGGCGCGGGCGATCGTCGTCTCGGCGGTCATCCGCAGGAGTTCCAGTGTGTACTCGGAGTCGAGTTCGAAGTCACGCCCGCGTACAAACGTAATTTTCTCGGGATCGGCCCCGGCGGCCTCGACCATCGCCTCGATCGTCTCCTCGTAGTATGCAGAGCGTGCCTCGAGCAGGTCGAAGGGGCTCTTTGCGTCGTCGAGGTGGGCGTGCAGATCGGCGATCAACACCGTCACGTCCATCCCGGCGTGCAGGAAGTCGGCGAGTTTTCGGATCGTCGTGAAGTGGCCGATGTGCATCTCGCCGGTCGGGGCGTAGCCGATGTAGACCGACGGCTCCTCGCGGTCCTCGAACAGCTCGCGTAACTCGTCCTCGGTGACGACCTCGGCGGTGTTGCGGGTCGCCAGGTCGACTCGCTCGTCCGTGTCCATACGCGTTCGTCCGGAGTCCGTCCCTAAAACGATTCGTTTCCCGGCTCGACCGGACTGTCGCCCGAGCGCTCACTCGCTCTGCTCTGCAACCCGATTCCGGTGGACGATCCCCTGGTTGTTCGCCGTGTTGGCGACGAAGTTCCGGAAGGCATCGCTCACGTCGAGGTCATCAGCCAGCACCGCGGGTCGGCCCTCGTCGCCGCGTTCGCGGATCTCCGGATCAAGCGGGATCTCGCCCAGGAACGGCATCTGGACCTGCTCGGCGAACTCCCGACCGCCGCCCTCGCCGAAGATGGCGTGTTCGCTGCCACAATCGGGGCATTTGAACGAGCTCATGTTTTCGACGATGCCCAGGACGGGCGTGTCGTGCTTGCCGAACATCTCCAGGCCCTTCTTGGCGTCGTCCAGCGCGACACCCTGGGGCGTCGTGACGATCACCGCGCCCGTGACCGGGACGGTCTGGAGGAGTGTGAGCTGGGTGTCGCCGGTGCCCGGCGGGAGGTCGACGACGAGGTAGTCGAGTTCGCCCCACTGAACGTCCTCGAACAGCTGGGTCAGGGTCTGGTGGACCATCGGCCCACGCCAGATCACGGGGTCGTCCTCGCCGAGCAGGAAGTCCATGCTCATGAGCTTCATCCCGTGTTTCTCCGGCGGGATGATCTTGTCGTCGTCCGTGGCTTCGGGGCGTTCGTGAGCGTCGAGCATCCGCGGGACGTTCGGTCCGTAAATGTCGGCGTCGAACAACCCGACACGAGCGCCCCGATCGGCGAGTCCCGCGGCGAGATTGACTGAAGTCGTACTCTTCCCGACGCCGCCCTTCCCGCTCGCGACGGCGATGACGTTCTTGACGCCCGGCAGGATATCGCCCTCGGTGCCACGGTCGATCGTCGCCGAAAGCTCGACGGCCAGATCCGGTGCGGCGTCACCGATCACCTCACGGACGCGATCGGCGATGGTCGTCTCAGTCGGCGAGAACGGCGCACCCAGCGCAAGGTCGATGTGTGCGCTCCCATTCCGCAATTCGATGTCGTTGACCAGGCCCAACGAGACGATGTCGCCGTCGAGATCCGGGTCCTCGACCGATGCCAGCAGTTCCCGCAGCTCGGCTTCGTCCATACCCGCCGTAGGCTCCGAACGAGCGAAAAGACTTGTGACCCTGCCTGGACGCGTGAGTATGACGCGAGCGGAGACCAGTCCGCACTGCGTTCAGTCCGTGACAGGATTGCCGGCACCGATCGTGAACGTACAGTCGGCCGCCAGTCTGAGGATGGCCCGATCGCCCACGTCGACCGCGCCCAGTCGCCGACCGATCGGATGCTCGCCGAACGAGACCGACGCTCGCGAAGTGGCCGGCCAGGCACCCACGCGACCCCGTAATTTCGTCGGCTCCCGGAGCAATCGGTCGTCTTTCAGCGTGAAATTGTACCCGGTGAGTCGGGCAGGCAGCGTCGGCGGCCGCTGGATCGCGGCTGAGAGCAGGGTCTCCCCATCGGCTCTGACAGTCGCGATCCGTGTCTTTCCCTCGTCGGTCACGTCGATATCCGCGACGAGCTTTGGGTAGCCCCAGATGTCGACGCCGAAGGCCCGGGCGGGTTCGGTCGTCACCGGAAGCGTCTCGACATAGCCGCTGACCGCTCGCCGGAGTAGGGAAGCCAGCGGTATCGTTCGCGTTCCCGCCTCGACTGCGGGAAAGAGGACGCCGACCTCGTCATAGGGCGGAATGGTCTCCTCGCCCACGCGGTCGTACCGGACGACGAGGACGGTCATCGCGGCACTGTCGGCCCGCATCCCAACGGGCGCTGTCCCGGCAGGGAGCCGTTGTTCGACGGCCGCCCGGTCGGCGGGGAAGACGGCCCCTGCGATCGTCGCCGAGAGCGAAACGGGGAGTTCGAAGGTGTGGCCGGTCGAAACGGTAATCGACTCGGTCATTTGCCGATCGCCTCCCGAGCGCGTTCGAACGCCGCGAGCGCTCGGATCGCCACTCGTTGGCCCAGGTCCTGAACGGGCCGCGGGAGCCAGCGCGTCGCCAGCACCAGCCTGGCCGGCAGGCCGACGGGATACCGGGCAGCCGGATCATCCGCAGTCGCGGCGTCCTGGATCGCCGCCGCGACGCGTTCGGGCGAGACGGCCAGCGGCCCGCCACCGAGCAGTGCTTGCCCTTCGAGTGCGTCGTAGATGTCCGCGTACCGGTCTGACCGCTCGAACCCGGAGAGGTGACGATCTGATTCGGTGCTGAATTCCGTGTCCACCCAGGCGGGTGCAACCAATGCCACGTCGACGGGCTGATCGGCGACTTCGATCCGGAGGGTGTCGACCATTCCCTCTATTGCATGTTTTGATCCCGCGTACGCGCCCATGCCGGGCGTGACCACGCGGCCGTGCGTGCTCGAAACGACGACGGCCGTCCCGTCTCGCTCCCGTAGCAAGGGCAGTCCAGTGGTGATGGTCCGGAGTGTCCCGTGGACGTTGACGGCGAACTGCCGGTCAAGGCGCTCCGCCGGCAGGTCCTCGAGCGGCCCCGGCTGACAGTACCCGGCGTTGGCGACCACACAATCGAGGCCGCCGGCCTCGGCGCTGATCCGGTCGTAAAGCCGGTCGAATGCGGCACTGTCGGTCACGTCCAGGGTAGCGGTCTCACAGCCGTCGAGTCCCTCGAGCCCGTCGGTGTCAATGTCGACGGCGTAGACTCGCCAGCCGCTGGCCACGAACCGGCAGGCAGTCGCCCGGCCGATCCCGGAGCCTGCGCCGGTAACGAGAACGGTTTGCATCGAGACAGCGATCACAGCCCTGGCCGAAAGTCGTTCCGCTCGAGGCGAGGACAGGGGCTGACAAAATCACGCTCCGTCACTTTGTTGTTGCCACATGCCGTGACGACCCTCCATTTCCCGCGGTATGCCTCCTCCCTGGCTGCCGGATTGACGCTGCTTCTTGGGGGCATGGATGACATATATACGGGTATACGCGAGGGAGACGACAGCGGTCACCACCCCTGCCCACACGGCGAGGACCATCGCAAGGACCGGCTCGGCAAGCGTCGGCGAGAGGAGCACGATCGGCGCATGTCCCAGCGTGAGTACGAGGAGCAACCCGAGTGCAGCGAGTCTCGACTCGGCGAATGCGGTTCGTCCCTGTCTCATCGATCGGTCGAGGACGACAGCGGAAACGACGACGAGAAGCTCAGCCATCAGATACCCACCGAGGACTGCGATGACAAGCTTATACGGCAGGTAGCCGGCCGAAATCAGGAAAGAGATGGCGAAAAGTATCGGGAACCCAAATAGGATAGCCGTGAGCAAAACGGCCGGGAGCGACTCCAAGAAAGCGCCGAGCTGTGCGACGACGGTCCGGTGGCGATCCTCGAAAGCATCCTCGGCCACGACTGCAGCGAGGGCCGCCACCAGTGCAAGGTCGAGAAACAACACACCCCATCGAAGCAGGTCACCACCCACGGCGAACAGTTCCACGGGACTCTGAAGCACGAACAGTTCCACGCTGCTGGCTATGAGAGCTACCGTGACGAGGAATGGCGACTCTCGGAGAACGCTCACTGCCCACCGGAAGGTCGGCAGAACCTGAGGGCCGGGGAGCCGTTGCTGTTCCGTTTCCATCCCGGATTCGTCGGCTGCCCACTCCACGTCGGTCTCGTGGGTTCCCCGCTCCGTTTCGGGCCTGTCGTCGGACCACCCACCGTCCGATTCGTCGGCGGACCAATCACTCATATTAGCAAATCTGGAATTACGACGAGCAAAAGCGTTGTGATACGCGTTCACATCACGCTGACGACCCTTTCGTTGCGTTTATATACCGACGACAGGTACGGAAGAGTACGCATCGTGTAGGGGCATTGGCCCCGAGTCCGAGAGGGCGCGAGTACGTGACCGCGAGTCGTGGTAGCCAAGCGGCCCAAGGCGCATGGTTGCTAACCATGTGGCGTAAAGCCTCCGGGGTTCGAATCCCCGCCACGACGTTTCACGAGATCACCACATATGAGCGCAGAAGACCCAGACGCGGCCGAAGTGGAGGACGACGAGGACCTCCGCTATTTCGTCCGCATCGGACAGACGGACCTTGACGGCACGAAGTCCGTTGAACGTGCCCTGACAGACATGAACGGTATCGGCCAACGCGCGGCCCGCATCATCGCCAACGACGTCGGCATCGACCGACGCGAGACCTTCGGCCGACTCGAAGACGATCAGATCGAAGCGATCGTCGACCGTGTCGAAGGCTTCGCCGACGACGTTCCCGAGTGGCTCGCGAACCACCGCAACGACTTCTTCGACGGCGAGACGACCCACGAGATCGGGACGGACCTGAATCTCACCCGCCGGCAGGACATCAACCGCATGAAGATGATCAACGCCTACAAGGGCGTCCGTCACAAGCGCGGCCAGAAGGTCCGCGGCCAGCGGACCAAATCCACCGGCCGGACCGAGGGGACCATCGGGGTCAACGTCGAGGCGATCAAAGAGGAGCAGGCCGAGGAAGCGGCCGCCGAGGAGGATGAGGAATAATGGCACTCGGTTCAAACACCAAGTTCTACGAGACGCCCAACCACCCCTTCCAGGGCGAACGGATCGCCGACGAGCAGAGCCTCATCGGCCAGTACGGCCTCAAGAACAAGGAGGAGCTCTGGCGCGCACAATCCGAGCTTCGTTCCTACCGGCGTGAGGCCCGGAAGCTGCTGGGTGGCGGTGGCACAGCAGAGGAAAGCGAGGAGTTCATCGCACGACTCAAGCGCTATGGCATCCTCGACGAGGGGGACGCACTTGACGACATCCTTTCGCTGGATGTGACCGACGTTCTGGAGCGCCGTCTCCAGACGGTTGCCTACCGGAAAGGACTGGCAAACACGGCCGAGCAGGCTCGCCAGTTCATCACCCACGGCCACATCACCGTCGACGGTGAGCGTGTCTCGATCCCCTCGAAGACGATCGCCGTCGAGGAAGAGGGGGCCATCGAGTTCGACGAGAACAGCCCGCTCGCCGACGAACTTCATCCCGAGCGCGCGGAGGAACGATAATCCATGTCCGGAGAGCAATCCAAGTGGGGCATCGCCCACGTGCACGCATCGTTCAACAACACGGTCATCACGATCACCGACCAGACCGGTGCCGAGACTCTCGCAAAGAGTTCCGGCGGAACGGTCGTCAAGCAGAACCGGGACGAGGCCTCGCCGTACGCCGCGATGCAGATGGCCGAGACCGTCGCCGAGGACGTCATCCAGCAGGGCGTCGAGGGCGTTCACGTCCGCGTGCGTGGCCCCGGTGGGAATCAGCAGCAGAATCCCGGACCGGGCGCGCAGGCGACCATCCGGGCGCTGGCGCGAGCCGGCCTCGAAATCGGTCGTATCGAGGACGTCACCCCGATCCCACACGACGGCACCCGCAGCCCAAAATCCAGCGGATTCTAACATGGCCGAATACGACGTCACGTTCATCGAGCGCGGGGACACTGAGGCCCGGTTTCTCGTCCGGGGAGTGACACCTGCGTTCGCGAACGGCGTCCGCCGGGCGATGATCGCTGACGTGCCGACGTTCAGCATCGACACCGTCCGCGTCATCGAGAACTCCAGCGTGATGTTCGACGAGCAGATCGGGCTCCGACTCGGGCTGGTGCCGCTGACGACGCCCGTCGGCGAGTTCGAGATCGGTGACGAAGTCACGCTGGCGCTGGACGTCGAAGGCCCGGATACGGCCTATTCGGGCGACCTGGTGGCCAACGACGAGATGGTTGGACCAGCCGAACCCGACGTCCCGATCATCGAACTCAAGGACGATCAGCGACTGGAACTCGAAGCCGATGCGGTCCTCGATACGGGACGGGAACACGCCAAACACCAGGGCGGCGTGGCCGTCTCCTACCGGCACCTCCAGCGCGTCGAGCCACAGGGAGAGCGCGAGGAGTTCGCCGACGACGACGCGGAGATCGTCCGCGGCGTCATCGAGGACGACGGCGACCTGATCCCGACGGCGGAGTTCGATCACGATCTGACGAACCGATACCCCGACACGCAGGTCGAGATCGAAGACGTGACCGATGCCTTCGTCTTCCACGTCGAGACCGACGGTTCATTCGACGTGGACACGCTGGTAAAGGAGGGCGTCGGCACGTTGCGGCGGCGAGCCGAGGAACTGACCGAAACCATCCAGCTATAACGATGACCAGGCCCCGAATCCCCACACCGACGTCGCCTGCCCCTCGTGGTGCGAGCGCGGCGTCCATCGGTTCGACCGAAAGGGGTTTTACGGGCCAGACAGAATCGATTCATGTTCGCAGGGATAGCCAAGTTTGGCCAACGGCGCAGCGTTCAGGGCGCTGTCCCGTAGGGGTCCGCAGGTTCAAATCCTGCTCCCTGCACTTTTCAGGAGGGACGTCATGAGTAAAACAAATCCGAGACTGCGTAGTCTCATTGCCGACTTGAAGTCGGTCGCCCGCGACGGCGGCGGTGACGTCTGGAGCGACGTCGCCGAGCGCTTAGAGAAACCCCGACGGACCCACGCGGAGGTCAACCTGGGTCGCATCGAGCGATACGCCCAGGAGGACGAAACCGTGGTCGTTCCCGGGAAGGTTCTCGGCAGCGGCGTCCTGCAGAAGGACGTTACCGTCGCCGCCGTCGACTTTTCGTCGACGGCCGAGCGGAAGATCGACCAGGTCGGCGAGACACTGAGAGTCGAACAGGCACTCGAAGACAATCCGGACGGTTCGAACGTACGGGTGATCCGATGAGTATCGCAACCATCGACGCGGACGTCGTCGTCGATGCCCGCGATTGTATCATGGGTCGCGTCGCGAGCCAGGTGGCCGAGCGCGCACTCGACGGTGAGACGGTCGCCGTCGTCAACGCCGAGCGAGCGGTCATCACCGGCAGCGACGAGGATGTCTACGAGACGTACAAGACCCGGACCGATCTTACCTCCGACCGTGGGCCAGCCTATCCCACGCGCCCGGACGGCATCTTCAAGCGGTCCATTCGCGGGATGCTTCCCTACAAGAAGCCCCGCGGTCGCGAGGCCTTCGAGAACGTCCGCGTGTACCTGGGCAACCCCTACGAGGGGAGCCAGGACAGAAACGGCGACCCAGTCGAGACGGAGGTCCTCGAGGGCACGTCACTGGATCGGCTGTCGAACATCAAGTTCGTCCAGCTGGGCGAACTGGCAGAAGACCTCGGAGCGAACGTAACATGGTAACGAACACGTCAGGCAAGAAGAAGACGGCAGTCGCCCGCGCGACAGTGTCGGAGGGCGACGGGCGGATTCGGATCGATTCCCGCCCGGTCGAACTCGTCGACCCGGAACTAGCGAAGCTCAAGATGCTCGAACCGTTCCGCATCGCGGAGGACGAACTCCGCGAGAACGTCGACATCGAAATTACCGTCGAGGGTGGCGGCGTCATGGGGCAGGCAGACGCCGCCCGGACGGCCATCGCCCGTGGACTCGTCCAGCATACCAACGACGCGGAACTCCGGGACGCCTACATGGCGTTCGATCGCTCGCTTTTGGTCAACGACGTGCGCCAGAGCGAGCCCAAGAAGTGGGGCGGTCCGGGTGCCCGCGCCCGATACCAAAAATCTTACCGCTGAGGTGATCACACGTTATGATGATACCGGTCCGATGTTTCACCTGTGGCACTGTGATCGGCAGCGAGTGGGAGGAATTCAAAGAACGGGCCCGCGAGGGCGAGGAGGATCCCGAGGCAGTGCTCGACGAACTCGGCGTCGACCGACACTGCTGTCGCCGGATGCTCGTCTCCCACGAGGACCTGGTCGATGTCGTTTCCCCCTACCAATAATGCCGAACGAACAATACAACCGCTACGAAAAGGCCCGGATTCTCGGTGCCAGAGCGCTGCAGGTGGCATACGGAGCACCGGTACTGATCGACACCGATCAGACCCAGCCGATCCTCATCGCGGCCGAGGAGTACGACGCTGGTGTCCTGCCGTTTACGGTCAATCGAGGTAACTAACAATGACGCTAATCACGAACGTAACACTCCGACGCGTACTGGACTCACGAGGCAACCCGACTGTCGAAGCCGACGTCACCACCGAGAGTGGTGGGTTCGGCCGTGCCGCCGCACCGAGCGGCGCGAGCACGGGCGAACACGAAGCGATCGAACTCCCGCCGAGCGAGGCGATCGCGAACGCCCGCGACCTGGCCGTCCCGCGACTCGAGGGCGAGGTCTACGCCGGCGACCAGCGCTCCGTCGACGCGGCACTGCACGCCGCCGACGGGACCGACAACTTCTCGGAAATCGGTGCCAACTCCGCGGTCGCCATTTCGATGGCCGCCGCGAAAGCTGGCGCTGACGTCCTGGGTGCCCCGCTGTATCAGCACCTCGGCGGCACCTTCCGCGGCGATCAGTTCCCGACCCCGCTGGGCAACGTCGTCGGCGGCGGCGAGCACGCCGAAGAGGCGACCAACATCCAGGAGTTCCTCTCGGCACCCGTCGGCGCGCCGAGCGTGACGGAGGCCATCTTCGCCAACGCCGAGGTCCACGCCGAGATCAGTTCGATCCTCGAGGAGCGCGGCGTGCCCGTCAACAAGGGCGACGAGGGCGCGTGGGCCCCGCCGATCGGTGACGACGAGGCCTTCGAGGTCGTCGCCGAGGCGACCGACCGCATCAGCGACGAGCGCGGCTTCGAGATCAGCTTCGGGCTGGACATGGCCGCCGCCGAGATGTACGACGGCGAGGAGTACGTCTACGAGGGCGAACCCAACCGCTCGACCCAAGAGCAGATCGACTACGTCGTCGAGATGGTCGAGGAGTACGACCTCGCGTACGTCGAGGATCCCCTCGACGAGAACGACTTCGAGGCCTTCGCCGAACTGACCGAACGCGTCGGCGATCAGACGCTGATCTGTGGCGACGACCTCTACGTGACCAACGTCGAGCGCCTCCAGGAGGGTATCGACCTGGGCTCGTCGAACTCCATCCTCATCAAGCCCAACCAGATCGGCACGCTGACCGACGCGGTCGACGCGATCGAACTCGGCTCGAAGAACGGCATCGAGTCGGTCGTCTCCCACCGCTCGGGTGAGACCGAGGATACGACGATTGCCCATCTGGCCGTCGGCGCGGCCGCCCCCTACATCAAGACGGGGACGGTGGCCGGCGAGCGGACGGCCAAGCTGAACGAACTCATCAGGATCGAAGAGAACGCATGAGCGACGACGACGCTGACATCGAAGCAGACGAGACCGAGGCCGCCTCGGAACCCGCCGGTGAGGCCGGCGCGGTGGCCGAGGAAAGCGCGCCCGAGGCGGACGGCGAAGAGCCGTCGGGCGACGACGAGGTTGGGGAACAGGACGACGCTGGTACGGACGATGCGGCCGAAGAGAGTCCGGCCCAGCTCGACGAGAACGTCATGCCGGATGAGCAGTCGGAGGCGGACCTGCTGATTCCGGTCGACGATTACCTCTCGGCCGGCGCCCACATCGGGACCCAGCAGAAGACCAGCGACATGGACCGGTTCATCCACCGCGTCCGGACTGACGGGCTGTACGTGCTCGACGTGAGCATGACCGACCAGCGCATCCGCACCGCCGCGGATTTCCTGGCCAACTACGAGCCCGAGCAGATCCTGGTCGCCTCCTCCCGGCAGTACGGCCGCTTCCCGGCCGAGAAGTTCGCCGACGCCGTCGGCGCTCGCGCCCGGACCGGCCGGTTCATCCCGGGGACGCTGACCAACCCCGACTACGACGGTTACATCGAACCCGACGTCGTCGTGGTCACGGACCCGATCGGCGACGCCCAGGCCGTCAAGGAGGCCATCACGGTCGGCATCCCGGTCATCGCGATGTGTGACTCCAACAACACGACCGGCAACGTCGATCTGGTCGTCCCGACCAACAACAAGGGTCGAAAGGCACTGAGCGTCGTCTACTGGCTGCTCGCCAACGAGACGCTCGACCGCCGCGGTGCGGAACCGGCCTACTCGCTCGCCGACTTCGAGAGCGACCTGTAGACGACAGCGCAGTCTCGGATCCGATTCGCGGGCGGAACTCGTTTTGACAGTGCTGAACTCTCCCCGTTGAGAGTCCCTATCAGCCGACGATATCGCCGGTTACCCAAGGTATTCGGTCACCTAGCACAGTGCCAACGTATGGCACGGGACACGACAGGCGAGTTCGCGTGGACTGCCGGAGCCATCGCATGGGTGGTAGCGACACTGGTGGCACGGCCGCTTGTCGGCTCGGACCCGCTGCTCGTCGCCGCCCAGGCGATCATCGAGACGGCCCCGGGCTGGCTCGCGACGTGGGCGATCGAAACCTTCGGAGTGGCTGCCCGGACAGTACTCGTCGCTGGTGTCGCAACCGGACTCGTCATCACCGCGGGCACACTCGGCGCGATCGGCGACCGAGTGACGCTTCGGCGAGCACGACGGAGCCAGGTCCTGTGGCTCACCACGATCGGCGTGGTGATCGGGACCGCTGTCGGCTTCTATTTGGCAGCGGGCGGCGTCTCGTTCCGATGGCTGCTTGCCACGGTCATCGCGCTCACGGGCCCGGGTATCGTCTGGTGGATATACGCTGGAGTGCACGAACCGATCGGGCGACGACGGGCGCTGGGCCGGATCGGCGGCGGGGTCGGCGCGTTGGTCGCGGGCGGCGCGATCGCCCGGATACTGGGACAGCCACCGGCTGCAGACGGTCCACAGCCGGGTGAGGCACTCGACGCCGTGGAGAAAACGGAAGTCGGGACGACCACGCCGACTCCAAGACAGGCGACCGGTGAGGAAACCATCGAACGCCAGCGATCGACCGACGGTGTCGTCGTGTCGGTTGCGAACGACGAGCGGGACTTCACGTTCGATTTCGAGGGGATGCCACCACGGAGACACACGGCCGAGGAGCACTTCGTGGTCGATAAGAACATTACCGCACCGAACGTCGCGGCCGAGGGGTGGTCGCTGTCAATCAGGGGGGCCGTCGATAGCGAGAAGGACATCGCCTACGAGACGCTGCTGGATCATCCCGACCGGCGGGAGATGACGGTCACGACACTCTGTATTTCGAATACGGTTGGCGGAGACCTGATCGGGACCACCGATTGGATTGGAATTCCGGTCCGGACGCTACTTGCGGACGCGGGCGTCACTGACGACGCGGTCGACGTCGTCACACACGCCAGAGACGGCTACTCCGAGGCGATCCCGTGGTCGGTCGTGCGTGATCGTGACGACATCATCCTGGCGATCGGCATGGACGGCAAGACGCTGCCGGCCGAACACGGCTTTCCGGCGCGGTTGCTCGTCCCGGGCCGATATGGGATGAAGTCGACGAAGTGGATCACGGAGATCGAACTCGCGGACAGCGACCACACCGCATACTGGGATCAGCGTGGGTGGGACGAGGAGGCGGTCGTCAACACGCTATCGTACGTCCGCTCGATCCAGCGACGCAACGAGCGGATCGCGGTCGGCGGCATCGCCTACGCCGGCACGCGTGGGGTCGAACGGGTGGAGGTGAGTCTCGACGGCGGCCAGACCTGGAACGAGGCGGCTCTCGAAGACCCTATTTCACCACACGCCAGGCGACGGTGGCAACTAGTGGTCGAGCGGCCGGACACGGGACCACTCGACGTGATCGTGCGGGCGACAGACGGTGCTGGGAACCGCCAGACCAGCAAGAGAGCGCCGCCCCACCCCAGCGGCTCGGCCGGGTGGCATTCGATCACCGTGTCGCTGTGATGCCGGTCCGGCTGTCGACGCCGAAGCCTACGTCCAGTCTTCGAGCCCGGTCTGGACCACGGAGGATTCGATCCGTTCGAACCCGCGGGCAACTTCGTCGGCGTCGACCTCCCATTGGTCAGTGACGAACTCACGGGCGGCTGCCAGATCGGGTTCGATCGCCGTCTCGATGGAATACTCGTCAGTGACCGCCGGGTCGAGAAACAGGTCGCGGATGCGGTCGGCGTTTTCGACGTGGATGTCCTCGGCCTCGCTGACACCCCAGAGATCACCGTGCTCGCGGATGGCTTTCACCGCCGTTTTGGGGCCGTACCCACGGACGCCTTCGTTGAAATCCGTCCCACAGAGCAGGGCGACGTCGACGAGTTGCTCCCAGGAGAGGCCGTGTTCGTCAAGCGTCGCCTCGAAGTCCATCAGTTCGGGGTCGCCCGAACTGGTGAGTTGCCGGAGCGTGTACGGCGCGCCAAAGAGCAAGGCATCATAGTCCTCGGTACCGACGTATCCGACGTCACCCTTTCTGGCCATGTAGGCAGCCTGGCCCTCGCCCTCCGCCGGGGCGTCAACGACCGGGACGTCGAGCAGCGCGAGGAGTTCCCGGGTGGTCTCTACGATGACGTCAGTCAGGCGCTGGGTCCGGGATTCGAGGCGAGCAACCTTGACGGGGTCGTCCTCCTTGCGGGCTTGCGCCAGTTCGTCCTCGTATTGCTCGCGCTGTTCGCGTCGGCGCTTTACTTCGTCGTCTTTGAGGTCGGTAACCGCACCGTCAAAGACGAACACGGGCGTGACGTCGGCCTCGAAGAACTTCGGCAGACCCTGGACGACGCCGACCAGGTTTGCCACCTCCGTGCCGTCGTCAGTGGTATATACCTCATCGTTCGTCCACTTGACCGTCGTCGTGAGGTAGCGATACAGCCAGTTGTGCGCGTCGACAGCAACGACCGAGCCGTCGAGTTCGTCGAAACTAACGTCCTCGATGACGGCGATGTCCCGGAGATCAGCGTTTCCCATTGTCGGCGAATACATCCCAGACGGGTTTGAATCTCCCGCCTCAGCCCGGTCCAACTGGTAGCGATCCCACCGTCAGGACTCGGCCGGGCTATCGACGACCGGCGGCGGATCGCAATCCTCGCAAGCATCGAGGAATGAGCGCAGAGAATCAGTCAGATCGCGCTCGCGAAACGCCCCAAGACCGGCCTGGTAGCGCTCGCGCGTCCGAGTCGAGGCAGTGCTACAGACCAGTTCAGCAAGGCCGGTGGTTTCGCCGGTGTAAGCCAGTCCAGCCCGGTAGAAGGCCTCGTAGGCGAGCGGGTTGTTGACCCCGGCTTTCACTTCGTCGTAGCCCCGGTCGTGGGCCCGATCGACGACGAATCGAAGCAATCGCGATCCGATCCCCTCGTCACGTCGGTCGTCGCGAACAGTCACATACCGGATGCGGAGACAGTCGTCGTCGGTTCGATCGGCGTCGAACGCCGCCGCCGCGACGACGACACCGTCCTCCCGCGCGACAGCCTTGCCGGTACGCGGGATGACGAACTTCCCGGCATAGGCGAAGTGCTCATGATCGAGAGATAGCGTCGGTCCGTCGGAAGGCCAGCCGAGTAGAGAGTACTCCACACCGGACGCTTTGAGATGGAGAGAGAAGTGATTGACCCCCGATCAACGCCGGACTGTGCAGGCCGTCGCCAGCCGTCGATCATCCGTGTGATCTCGAGCGCTGGGCTGTTGGCCATCGAGAGCCGACCGGCACAGGATCGGAGTGTGACAGTGAGAACGCGACGCGTTAGCGAAAGTCCTCGGGGGACACCGTCACAGACGACTGTACCCAGGCTGTGTAATTCTCCCGGTCGTAGATGATGAACTTCTCGTCGCTGAGGATCAGCTGGGCGTAACGGTCATCCGGCTGTCGGTGTTGCCGGTCGGCCATGTCGTCCGTTGGCGGTGCACTCATAGTGGGTCACAGTGGCTTGGATGCCACGTTTTCCTCCTGGGCAAAGTTGGTCACGCCATCGGCATAAACGCTCGTACCGGATTATCATATCGAATAACAACTGACGGGGGCCGGGTGACGGAAAGTAATGCCTCAAAGCGCCACCGAATCGCGGGCGTAGCTCAGGCCAGTGGCGAGTGAACTCGCCAGGACGACGTTGTGATACTCGGCAAGGGCAAAAATACTGGAAGGGATCTCGATCGGCGAGGAAACCGAAAGCGCCCTGCGGCGAGTCAAACACCGCCCCCACGGCGGACGAACAGACATTCAATAGTCGATGGGTTCGTCGCTGGCCCATAGAACCCGGCGGTCGAAACGGGAACGCCCAAGTCCCCGGCCCCGTTCTCCCCGGATATGGGTGCTGTGACCTCCATGCTCCGAAAGCGGGTCGACCTGTCGGCCACGACAGCGATCCTGGCCGCGGGTGACCTGGTCGCGATCGCCGCATTCGTGCTTATCGGCGCGGTATACGGCCACGGCGAATCAGTCTCGAACGTCGGGAGACACGTCGGAACCTTCCTCCCCTTTCTGATCGGCTGGCTGCTCGCGACACTGCTGGGAAGCCTCTATACCACCGACGCACGGCGGTCGATTCTACGGGCGGTCTCCTGGACGATTCCGGCCTGGATCACCGCAGCACTGATCGGCCAGGTACTCCGCGCATCGTCGCTGTTTCACGGCTCGTTCTCGCCGATCTTTCTGCTTATCTCCATACTGGTTGGACTGGCGCTGTTGGTCCCCTGGCGGGCGGCCGTCGCCTACTGGCTCGGCGGCGGCACGCTGACCTGAGGTCACAGACGAATCGCCATCCCGACTACAGTGTCGACTGTTTCAGGTTCTTTCATCGGCCACGATTCGAAGTAGTCTCACAGGCCCGGTACCAGTCCGTCGGCTATTTCGAGCACCGAAATAGCCGACATAAGTTATGTAAATATTTTCCTGAACCATAGGAAATAACTTGAACGGAATCAACATGAGTTATAACGGGTTATACGAATGAATATGAGAAATGTTTTTGTAGCCACAGTTTGTATATTATAATAGACCATGATGGAATACTACGACCTGGTCCTCGGACTCATTCCGCTCGTCCTGGTCAGCGGCGCGGGAGTGCTCACCAGCATCGGCGTTGCCCCCATCGCTGCGATGTCGATCGCCTCGCTGGTGGCAGGTGGCCTCATCGTCCACGGGCTGTTCGTCCGCAATCCGATCGAGACAACGCGAGAGGCCAAGCAGGGGGCATCGCGTTTCGCCGACTGAGTGGCCGCATAGCGCACCGAACGATGTCGTCCCGTGATCTCTGTCGCCTTCCCGTTCCTCCGGTCGCTTCCAGTACTCCTTGTTGATCAACTCCGCACGGCTATCAGTCAGAAGTACGGCCCGAGCCCGAGCGTCTCGACCAGCGACATCCCGGTAGCGAGCGCGCCGACAAGATACCCGGCGATCGCCCCGCCGTTCAAAAGCGGGAGGCCGGCGTGTGCGCGTCCGACGAGAACCATCCGTAACAGCACGGCCAGCCCGAGAAATGTCCCAACCACGGCGGTAGCCGCGGGCACGGCGATCGAGAGTGCGCCGATATCGACGGTCGGAACGGACACGTCTGCGAAAAAGGCGACGGAGGCGACCAGCACCGTCGGAATGATCGCGTCGCCGAGCCCGATGAACAACGCTTCGCGGTCTTCGAGTGGATCGTCGTCTTCGTCCTCGATGTCGTCGGAGTCAGCTTCGACATCCTCGTCGGTCGTCTCTCCCTCGCTCCCGTCGGTTGAGCCGTCGTCGCCACTCTCAGAGCCATCCGCGACCGCCGCTGAATCCGCCCGAAAGGAATAGCCAAGCGACATCGGCGCGACCAGCACGACGGGGACTTTCAAATCCATCACGCCGGAGGCGATTGTCAGCATATGCTCGGTGCCGTACACGCTGATGACATCGTAGACAGCCAGCACGGAGAGCAAGACCAGGGCAGGAAACACGCCGAAGGTGATGCCGAACAGGCCGGCCGCCCCCGCACCCATGACGGCCCCCGTGGCGTCGATGACATACCACTCCGGATAGACGTACAGCGCGATTCCGAGCGCGAGCGCGCCGAGCAACGCGGCACCATGGAGGCCGTCCCCGATCGGCAGCGTCACGACGGGCGGAAGCAGCATCGAGAGGACGATGAAGGCGATGTACGCCCCGGTCGCGACGATCATGCCGCGGATCGCCCACTGGACCTCGTACTTGAACGCGGCGAGCAACACGCCGGTCATCACAAGGACCGCACCGATGTACAACAGGCTATTGACCGGGTTCTGTGGGTCCTCGACCGCCTGGAGTCCCGCCGTTTTGAACGGGTCGACCAGCGCGAGCGCGCCGAGTTGGACGAACAGGAAAATCGAAACGATCACCGAAATCGAAAGCGCGAGTCCACGGTACCGAGCCATACAGTATCCCTCGGGACGGCGTCGGGAAAAGTGATTTCGGTCCGGCGACAACCGGGAGTCGGCTCACCGATAATACAGCGGCTGGCCGACAAGCGCTGGCGGGTGAACACTGTCGACCGGCGAGACCGCGAGATACGGCCGCTCGACCGGCCCGAACACGTCGACGACGCGGCCGACCGTCGCCAGGGAGTCGTCGATCACACTCGTCCCGATGTCAGGATGGGTTTCGTCGGGACACTGTACGACGGCCACACTTTGAGCGATCCCCCGAACCTCCCCGGCCCGACGCATCACTCGCGGAGCGCGGCGACGTAGGCCGCCACGGCTCCCAGGAGGTCACTCTTCGTTGCGTCGTCGGCATCCTTCACGAGGACGCGGCCACGGGTCTCGTACTCCCGCGGATAGGTTTTCTCGCGTTCGATCACTGCATCGTAGCCAACCTGCTGGACCGCCTTGGCGATCTCCTCGACCGTCGGCTCCTCGACAGCAAGATCTTTCGAGACGCGTCGGCCCTCGCTTCGCGTGCGCTCGGCATCGAGGGCCGCCGGCCAGATGACGTTCTCGACCATGTGTCCCGGTCGTCGGCCCAGGGGTAAACCCCTTACTGGTCACGTCCACTCGTCTCCGCGACTGACGGAACCACCGCCGTGAGGTCGATGGGTTCGACCAGCTCGGCAGCGCGATCGAACGGATCGCCCTGGGGTGCCATGCGATCGGGACGCTCCACGCCGGCCTGCTCGAAGACGTTCTCGACGAACGCGTCCCGGAGTCTCCGGTTCTCGAAGCAGCCGTGGAGATACGTCCCGAGTACCTGCTGGTTCGCGACGCTCTCCGAGCCGATAGGTCGGGCCACACCGTCCGGAACTGTCGTCTCGCCCATGTGGATCTCGTACCCGGAGACGTCCCCCGTCGCACCCGCGATCGGGCCGACACCTGTCGCCTCGTAGGTCGCCGCAGTTACACGCTTCTCGGTCGAAAAATGGGTCTCGACGGGAAGCAGCTCAAGGCCAGCGACCGTCCCGGTCGCCGTCGTGCTCTCGACGCCGACGTTCCGGAGCCGCTCGCCGAGTAACTGATAGCCGCCACAGATCCCCACGATCGGCCCGTCGAACGAACCGATCGCGTCACCGAGTCGCGAGTCCCGTACTGCGAGCAGGTCGTCGACGGTATTCTTCGTCCCCGGGAGGACAAGTGCGTCGGCGCTCGCGGCCCCACTGTCGAGTGGCAAGAACTCGACGCGGACGCCCGGTTCACGAGCCAGCGGTGCCAGGTCGGCCACGTTCGAGAGATGCGGGAGTCGCGGGACGCCGACCGTGACGCAGTCGTCCGGCGGGACACCGTCGTCATCGCCCCACGTGCCGCGCTCGCCCGCCGCAGGCAGCGAGAGGCTATCTTCTGCGGGCAATCCGGGATCGTCGTGAGGCAGGACGGCAACGACCGGGACGCCCGTCCGTTCTTTGATCGCCCCAACGCCGGGCTCGAGCAGTGAACGATCGCCCCGGAACTTGTTGATCACGAGCCCGGCCACCCGATCACGGAGGTCCTCGGGGAGCAATTCGAGCGTCCCGTAGAGACTGGCGAAGACGCCACCGCGTTCGATGTCGCCGACCAGCAGGATCGACGCGTCGTCGAAGCGCGCGGTCTCGACGTTCGCCAGATCCCGGTCCTGGAGATTGATCTCGGCGATCGAGCCCGCGCCTTCGGCGACGATCACGTCGTGGCGGGCGGCGAGCCGATTGTAGGCCTCGCGGGCGGCCCGACGGGCGCGGTCCCAGTGGTCCTCGTAGTACGTCCCCGCGGCGAAGTGACCCACGGCCTCGCCGTCGATGACCAGTTGACTCTCGCCGTCCCCTCGCGGTTTGAGCAGGACGGGGTTGTGATCGGTCGTCGGTACCACGCCGGCGGCCCGGGCCTGGACATACTGTGCAATGCCGATCTCGCCGTAGGCGTCAGGATCGCCGTCCGCGAGTTCGCTGTCATCCCCCTCGCCGACGGTCCCGACCGCACCCGGTTTGAATCCCACCCGGGCGTTGTTGGACATGTTCTGGGCCTTGAACGGCGCGACGGAGACGCCTTGGTCGGCCAGCCGCCGGCAGAGCCCGGCGACGATCGTACTCTTCCCGACGTGACTGGCCGTCCCGGCGACCAGAACAGTTCGTCCCATCTGCTGGCCATTTCTGGGAGTCGGGGGGACACGTGTCTTTCGACCGGTCCTGCGGTCAGTGACAGCGTCGAGGGGAGAAGAGAGGTGAGGGGTTCCCGCCACTCGAATCAACCATATATAGTTGAACTCCACGCAAACAACTTTTTTCGGTTGACACCTGGCCAGCAGTCAGCGGCGAAGAGGCGGACACCGGCCGGGCAGTCGGCAAGGTCGAGAACGTTCTCATCCTCACACTGACCCTGCTCTCGGCGTACACCGCCCTCGGCCTCGTCTTCATCGCGAAGTCGATCGTTCGCTGGCAGAATATCACGAGCGGCAACACGACGTACTATCTGACCGGAAGCGTCGCCAATGTCACCTACTCACTCGTCTACGGCGTCGTGATGGCTGCGTTGATACCCGGTCTGTCGGTGTCCCTCTGATGAGTGGTCTCGGCCTCCTTAGTACTCGGTCCCCTTCCGCGCCGGGTGCCCCGTCTCCAGCGGGTGGGCCTGTTTCTCGACGTGGCTGAGCAGATCGGCTTCCCCTTCGAGGTATGCCGGATGCTCGTGGCCGCCGGTCAAAACGAGTTCGAGGCCGTCCGGCTTCACGGCGATCAGGTCGAGCACGTCGTGGGGGTCGATCAGTCCACGGTTGGCCGCGTACAGCACTTCGTCCAGAATCAGCATGTGGACACCGTCAGTCGGCGCACCGTCGAGCGCGAATGGCGTCGTTGGATCACGCTCGCCAGTGGCGTCGACGATCGCCCGGGCACGTTCCAGTGCTGCCCGTGCCCTGGCGGCGTGTTCGTCGTCCGCGGTGTCGTCCATGAAGCCGTGCCAGCCAACGTGGCCAGTGTTCTCGATGGTGTAGCCCGGGACGTGCTCGATCGCGTTGTACTCCCCGCGAACACCTTCGACAGAGGGCGTGCCACCTTTCATGAACTGGAGGACGTGCACGCGATAGCCGTGCCCGGCCGCACGCAAGCCCATCCCGAGGGCAGCCGTCGTCTTGCCCTTGCCATCGCCCCACCACGCCTGGACGAGGCCGAATGCGTCGGGCGCGGCGGGGTCGATCACTTCGACGTCCGGAACGGCCTCGGTCTTCGGCCCGTCGCCGCCCTCGTCGGTCGTCGATGCTGCCTCACGCTCACTCGTCGCTGCCTCACTGTCGTCGGCTGGTTTTCGTGTCATCGTGCCTCTCTGATGGATTCAGCGGTAGGTCTCGTAGGAATCATGGCTCGAACACCGTTGCCCGGCAGGTGGTCGACTCGCCGTGCTCGGCATCGGCGACGCCATCAGGTGGCTCACGCTCTGCGTACCGCGAGCGGTAACTCGCCGTGATCGCCTCCCGGACGCAGGCTCTCGCCGCGCGGCCGACTGGGGTAGCACTGCCAGTATACTGGGACGACTCCCCGCCAGGATCGCTGGCGACGACGATCGCATCGCTGGTCGTCCCGGTGAAGCCGGCGAGTTCGAGCAACGTGGCCGTCCGCGCCTCGGCGACGATCGCAACGAGGTTTGCCATGCCCGCCTCCGTCAGCGACCGTGTCGTGCCGACAAAGAGGTTGACCGTCCCTGGGCCGGGCGGTCCACCCGTCTCCGCACCTGTGGCCGCCCTCGTGTCGGCCGGTTGCTGGGCCGGGTCGACGGGGAGCGTCGCCGGATTCGAGAGCCCGACGGTCCCAAAGACAGTGACGGGACCGAGCCCCGCGCCCCTCGCGTGACGCTGGTCGACGCCGGTCAACAGCACCGGACCGTCTCCCCGATCGAATCCGGCACTGTCGAGACGACGGTGGACGTCCGCCCGGATATCATCCGGGTTCCAGCCCGCCGGAACCGTGCAGTTGTAGGCTGCCCCCGCCCGGGAGAACCCCCCGTTCCACCCTGTCGAGAGCCAGCGAGTGTCCGAGCGTTCGAGCCGGAGTACACCACCCCGTCGCGTCGTCTCGAAGTGCCTAGACATCCGTGAACACCTCCACGGTCCGATCGGTCGCCGCACTGTCCCGCACAGCGACCCTGACGTGATTGTCCAGCCCCCGGAACGTTCGCGCGTCACGGACCGCAACGCTATGGTCGGCCGCCGTCTCCAGTACCCGCTCGACGCCGGAGTCGCCCACCTCGATCAGCACGAACGGCGCGCCCGAAGGCCGAATCGCGAAGCGGTCGTCCAGCCCATGCCGGAGGCGTGCTCGCTCCTCGCGGACGCGGTCTCGAGTCGTCTCCACGAACCCTGTTTGGCGCATGCAGTGTCGCCCGGTCGCGAGCGCCGGCACGCTCACGTTCCACGGGCGGCGAGCGGCGACCATCGCCTCGCGCATCTCGCCAGTCGCCACTGCAAAGCCCGACCGGATACCGGGCAAGCCAAAGAGCTTCGTCAGCGATCGGGCCACGGTCACGCCCGGCGTCCCGGCCAGCGACGCCTGCTCGGTGAACCCGAGAAAGGCCTCGTCCACCAGGAGGTGGGTGTCCGTCTCGCGACAGCGCCTGGCGAACGCGAGCAGTTCCTCGCGCGGGTACAGCGTCCCGGTCGGATTGTTCGGGTTGCAAACGATCGCCAGCGAGTGGGCGGCCGGATCGGCAGTCAGTATCTCCTCATGGGAGACAAACGATGGCTCGGCCCCCTGGAGCCGGACCTCCCGCGCGTAGGAACTGAAACTCGGCGAGGGAATGAGGACGGACTCGCCGGGTTCGACGGCGAGGTCGATCGCCAGTCTGATCGCTGCCAGCCCGCCGGGCGTCGGAACCACGGCTTCCGGATCGCAGTCGACGTACCCGGCGGCCGCCTTCCGGTAGGCGTCCGGCGGTTCGGCCGGGTATCGTCTGGCGTCTTCGAGCGCGTTCCGGTAGACCTCCTCGACCCCCATCGGCGTCCGTGGGTTGATGTTCGCGCTCAGGTCCAGCACGTCGGGATCGTCGCTGCCGCCGTGTTCGACGCGACCGACCTCGCGTGCACGATCACGATCCATCAGGGATCCCCCAGCAGTCGATCATACAGCGTCGTTGTCCGATCCCGAACCGCCGACAGCTCGATCCCGCGGCGTTTCCCTAACGCGAGCGCGCCGCCCATCCCGACGCCCTCCTTGCCCTCACCCGCCCCAAACCGCTCCAGGCCGGCGTGCCCACAGCCCGCGAAGCCCGGATCAGTGATCGTGCGTGATAGATCCAGGGCGTCGGCGGTCACCTCGACGCTCGCCGTCGGATCGTCCGCGACGTAGCTGGTCGTCGCGAGTTCGAACGAAGCCTCGACCCCGGCGTGTCTGACCAGCGCGGCAGCCGCGAGCAATTGCGTCCCGCCGGCGAGCGTCACTGCCCCCCCGGCGGAGAGTGCGCCCTCGACCAGCCCCGCGACGCCGGCCAGGACCGGATCGCCCTGTCGTCGGAGCGCCTGCCGCGGCTCCCCAGCCAGCTCACCCGGCTCGATTCCGCTCGCACTGAATCCCTCTCGAATCGCGGCTCGCTTTCGCTCGATCGGATTGTCGGGCAACGACGACGAGACCGACAGGTCCACACCGAGGGCTTGGGCGACCCCGAGGGCGGTCGTCGTCCCGCCGGGAATCGTCTCGCCGATGTAGACCCGCTCGTCGGACTCTCCTGCCAACTTCTCGCCGATCCCCCTGGCACGCTCCCAGAGTGAAGCGGCGTCCGGAACCGGCGCGTCCGTCCGCACGTCGCCACCCGGATCCGAGGCGACGGGTCGCGTCGTGATCCCCGGCTCGACCGCGAGTCCGGCATCGATGACTTCGACATCGAACCCGCCGAGTTCGCGGACGGCCCGGGTGACGAGCGCCGGCGTGGGACAGCCGGTCGGACTGACGGGAACCGCCGGTGCGTTCACCGGCCGACCCTTCTGGAGGAGCTCCGCGTCGGCCGTCGGGGTCATCGCCATCGCCGCGGGATCGGCCCCCGCGGCGCTGATCCCCTCGATCCGCGCCGTCTCGGTCGTCCCGGCGACCAGGACGAACGTCACCGGACCACCCCCGAGCGAAGGAGCGCCTCAGCGACGAGTGCATCCCGCGGGTAGTTCACGTTCACTGCCAGTCGAGGGTCCTCGAAAACGACCTGGCGATCGCCATCACCCGCCGCAATCACGTTGACGCCCGTCGGCGCGAGTTGCTGCCCGTCACCGGGCATCGTCGTATCGACGCGAACTCCGAGCCGTCGTTTCAGGTCCGCTGGAACACAGGCTGTCATTGAATTACCTTCAAAGGAATCGACTACAGCGTCGATCGTTGCACCCGTCAACAGGGGGAGATCAGCAGTGACTGTCACCACTGGCGAATCGATGCGTTCGAGTGCATACTGGAGGTCGGACACATATCCATCGCCGGGGGCGTCGATCGTCGGGAGGGAAACGTGTTTTCGCGTTTCCGGGGCGTGGGGCGATGTGACGGCGTAGCTCCGGGCGATCGAACTCGCCGCCAGCGCCGCCGCGACGCGATCGACCAGCGGTCGCCCGTCGATCTCGACAAGCGGTTTCTCCCTGTCGAGGCCGAGTCGAGTCCCGCGGCCGCCACACATCAAAAGAGCGTCCACGCGATCACCCCCGCGTGTAGCCCGACGACGCGGGCGAGTTCCGCAGTCGCGCCGAGAACGTCACCGTCGACGCCGCCGAGCGTCCGGCGAGCCCAGACGACCATGCCCACGCCACACATACCCGCCGCGGCGACAGCCACGAGCGCCGAGGGATCAGGCCAGGTCAGGGCGCCGGCGGGCACAGCGGCGACCAGTGGAGCGAGCGCGTGACGGTAGTGAAGCCGGTCCGTGAACTGCGCACCCAGGCCGTCGTGCGTCGCCGTGCCGAGACAGGCCGCGAGTGCGACAGCGGTCTTCGCGCCGACTTCACCCGCGACGACGAGCAAAGCGGCACGTTCCGGCAACTCCGCGAGTGTGTATCCAGCGGTCGCGAGTCCGACAAACACGATGCCGACCGCGGCGACCGCGCCGACGCCGACGGTCGTGTCGGTAAGCACCTCCTGGCGGCGCTCGGAGTCGCCGTGGACGATCGCCGCGTCGCCCAGATCCGCCACGCCATCGAGGTGATTGATGCCAGTGAGAACATACAACCAGGCGAGAAAGCCAACGGCCACCGTGGCGGGCGGGACCGGCGCGAGCAACGGAAGCGCCGCCAGCGCGCCGATCGCGTAGCCGACCAGCGGGAACGCTGCTGGCTGCGATCGGAACGCCTCCCAGGCCGCCTCGTCGTGGCCCACCGGGAGCCGCGTCAGGAATCCCACTGCACCGCGGAGCGCATTCAACATGACCCCACCCCCACGGTGACGAGTCCGAGTGAGCCAGGACTGAACTGAACGGACGCGATGACGAGTGACATCCCGCCGGCGATGGCACCCGCGATCGCGACGGTCCGAATCGCTCGCGTCGCCGTCGCTGCGTCCGGTAGCGTTGCATCCGCGTTGAGTACGTACACGCCGGGCTTCTCGAACCGGGTGTCGAGCACGGCAGCCAGCGTCGCCATCGGCCACCCGGAGTTGGGCGACGGGGGCGCGCCACGCCATCCCCGGGCACGCCGGAGTGCCCCGAAATCCCGTGCCGTCAGCGCGATCAAAACAGCCGTCGTCCGCGCCGGCACCCACATCACCAGATCGTCGAGTCGCGCGCTGGCCCACCCGACCGGCTTCTCACGATAGCCGAGCATCGAGTCCAGCGTGTTGACCGCCTTTACCCAGACTGCAGCGGCGATACCGATCGACAACGAGAGTTGCGATCCCAGGGCGAACGCCAGTAGCGGCGCGACGAACCCGTCTGCCAGGTTCTCCGCCAGGCTCTCGACGCTCGCACTCCGGATCAGCCCCGGCGAGAGTTCGGTCGGATCACGACCCACGAGGGCGGGAAGGCGCTCCCGGGATTTGTCCGGATCGGTTTCGCTGGCGGCGATCACGTCTCGGGCCCGCGTGAGCAGCCGGCGGAGGCTTAGCGTACTGAAAAGAACGAGGCCGGCGACGATCGAGCTGAGGACCGGGACAGTTGTGGCAAACTCGACGAGCCACCCCGCGAGGAAAGCGACGGCGAGTGGAGCAACCAGCGCGATCGACGCGCCCACGGCCCGCGAAAACGGCCACACGCGATCAAGGGGAGCGATCATTCGACCGAACAGCGCGACGGGATGGATCGTTTCGGGCGGTTCACCGACAATCGCGTCCAGCGAAAGGGCGAGTGCGACGCAGATCGCTGACTGGACGCAAAGCGTGAACCCGCCGAGGGCCGCCACGGGGTTGGTCACGTCACCGACGCCGGGCGATGGTTCCCGCACCGAGCAAGGCAACGATCGCCGCCACGATCCCAAAGCCAGGACCGGTCGCGGTCGTGGTCTGGGTGGTCGTATCCGTCGTCTGGTTCGTGTTGAACGTGACCGTCTCAACCGTCGTGGTCGATTCAGTCGTCTCAGTGGCTGAGTCAGTCGTCGTCTCGGTCATGGGTTCGGTCGTCGTCTCCGGTGGTGACTCAGTCGTCGGCTCGGTGGCGGTCGCCGCACAGACCGGGGCCGACACCGTTGAGGAATCGACGGTCACGTCGGCGGCTGCGTCGGGGTGGAACGTCCTCGCCAGCGTCCGCAGTGGTTCGGTCACCCGCGGCCCGGGCTGGCTGATGAAGTTGGCGTCGACGCGGACGGTCTGGTTTTCCTGTATCGCGGTCGTATTCGACAGCGCCGGATCGGACGGGATGGGTGACTCTCCCGAGACGACGATCCAGTCGGGGTTTTCGTTGACGACGACTTCGGTATTGATCGTCCCGTACCCGCTGATGTTGGCGGCGCTGGCGACGTTGTCCCCGCCGGCAGCGTCGATCACGTCGCCGATGAAGGTCTGACGGCCGGCGGTATAGCCGCCGCCCATGGCGTAGAAGACTGTGGGGCGGTCCTCGCCTGCGGTGGCGTTCCGGTAAGCCTCGGTCGTCGCCAGGGTTCGAGCACTCACGTTCCGGGCTGTCTCGGAGGAACCCAGGAGCCGACCGGTGAGTCGGGTCTTCTCGACGACGGCACTGACCGAACTCGCACTTTCGAAGCGATAGACCGTCACGCCTGCGTCCCGCAGTTGCTCGACCGCATCGGCGCTGATGATGTTGGGCGCGAGCACGAGGTCCGGGTTCTGGCTGAGAATGACTTCTACTCGTGGCTGACCCTCCTCGCCGACGACGTTCGTCTTCGTTTCCGACCCGTTTAGGTAGCTCGTGTACTGGTTGACGGGCATCCCGACGACCCTGTCCTGAGCACCGAGTGCCCAGACGACCTGGGAGGCACTCGGTGCGAGGGTGACGATTCGTTCCGGTCGCTCATCCACCGTCACGTTCGCCCCGTTGGCGTCGGTGACGGTGATCGGGAACGAACAGTTGACGGTCGGTTCGTGGTCGGCGACCTGACCGGCGGCGGGCGACAGCGCCACACCGGCCACACCGCTGACGACCAGCAACACGGCAAACACTCCGGCGATGGTCCGTGACATGTACTCCGGGCTGTGGGCTTATCCAATAAATACTTATCTAATGCAACTCAACTTGTCATCGATGCGGATGGGGTTGCGGATCGGCGTCTGGACAGCCGGGTTGACGATGACGTTGGCCGTCATCACAGTTACGAGTGCAGCGATCGGCCCAGTCGCTCTGGACGTGCCGACCGTCGCGAAAGCGTCGCTCAATGCCGTCGGGATCCCGGCTGGCCTCGATGTCGGGATCGGCGAGACGCCGACCCTTGGGCGTTCGATACCGATCCCCACTGTCGACGTACGCTATGCGTACCCGTTCTCGTTTGCGATCCCCGAGACAGCCGAAACTATCGTCCGACAGGTTCGCCTTCCCCGGATCGCGCTCGGTGGAGTCGTGGGTTTCGCGCTGGCGAGTGCCGGTGCGGTCATGCAGGGCTTTTTCAGAAACCCGATGGCCGACCCCTCGATCATCGGCGTCTCCTCGGGCGCGGCGGTCGGTGCTGTGGCGACGATCGCGTTTCCAGTTGCGTTCCCGCTTGGACTCCAGGCGGCCGCGTTCGTCGGCGCGCTGGTCGCGGCCTTCGTGGTCTATGCGATCGCCACCGAGAACGGCCGGACGCCGGTCGCGACGCTGTTGCTCGCCGGTGTCGCCGTCCAGACCTTCCTGGGCGCGGTGATCTCCTATCTCCTCTTGCACGCCGGCGAAAGCCTCGAACGGGCCGTCTTCTGGCTGATGGGACACCTTCACAGTAGCTCCTGGGCCGAAGTCGAGGTGACGCTGCCAGTAGTGGTGGTGACGTTCTTCGGTCTGCTCGCCTACGCTCGGGACCTCAACGCCCTCATGCTCGGCGAGGAGGACGCCCAGACTGTCGGGATCGCCGTCGAGCGGACCAAACGGATCTTGCTCGCGCTTTCGAGTATCGTGACCGCCGCCGCGGTCGCCGTCGCCGGCGTCATCGGCTTCGTCGGGTTGATCGTCCCCCACGTCATGCGATTGCTCGTCGGCCCCGACCACCGGATTCTCCTCCCGACGAGCGCGCTGGCCGGGGCGGCCTTCCTCGTCGCGACCGACACCGTCGCCCGCTCCAACCCCGCCACGTTGCCCGTCGGGATCGTCACGTCCGCGCTCGGGGCCCCCTTCTTCCTCTATCTGCTGCGTCGCCGGGAGGTGCACGAATTATGAACCACCACACGATCGAACTGGACGACGTCTCGGTCTCGCTCGGCGAGGTCGACGCACTACGTGACGTCTCACTGTCGGTCGATGCCGGCGAGTTCCTGGGCCTCGTCGGCCCGAACGGGGCCGGCAAAACGACGCTCCTGCGGACGGTAAACGGCGTCATCACACCGGACAGCGGAGCCGTCCGTCTCGACGGCACGGCGGTAACTGAACTCGGACCGCGGGGCGTGAGTCGACACGTCGCCACGGTGCCCCAGGATACGTCTGTCTCGTTCGCGTTCAGCGTCGAGGACGTCGTCAGGATGGGCCGGACGCCTTACCGGGCGCGGACGGACCTCACGGCCGACGAGGCCGACCGGGACGCCGTCGATGAAGCGCTCGAACGGACGGAGATGACCGCGCTCCAGGACCGACCGATCACGGCCGTCAGCGGCGGCGAGCGCCAGCGGGCGTTCGTGGCCCGCGCGCTCGCTCAGGACACGCCAGCGCTCGTCCTGGACGAACCGACTGCCAGCCTCGACATCAACCACCAGGTCGGCGTCCTGGAACTGGTGGGTAACCTGGTCGCCGACGGGAGAGGGGCAGTCGCAGCGATCCACGACCTGGATCTGGCGGCCCGCTACTGCGATCGACTCGCGTTGCTCGCCGACGGGGAGCTCCAGGCCGTCGGCGATCCGGAGACGGTCTTATCGGACGAACACCTCCGGCCAGCCTTCGATACCCGGACGGCCGTCACGCCCGATGCCGTCACCGGGACGCCGAGTGTGACGGCCATCGCCGAACCGCGACGGGATCGGGACGCGCACGTCCACGTGCTGGGCAGCGGCGCGACCGCCGCCCGCGTCCTGACGACGCTCTGGCAGGCCGGCTTCGAGGTGACTGCCGGCCCGTTACCCAGCGGGGACGCCGCGCTGTCGGTCGCCGACGAACTCGACGCCGAGGCGATCACTGCGCCGCCACTTTCCGGCCCCGACGAGGCAGCGCTCCGGAAGGCACGCGAGTACTGCCGGACAGCCACAGCGACGGTGCTGGCCGATCCGGAGATCGGCCCGGCTGCTACCGTCCTCGATCTGGCCGAGTCGAGCGGGCGGCCGATTCTAGTCGAAACGCGTCCGCTTGCGGAGCGAAACCACGCGAGCGACGGGGCAGAAGCACGCTACCGGAAATTCGAATCGCGGGCGCTCACGGCGTCGATCCACGGACTCGTCCCGGCGATCACCGAGGCGACAACTGCCAAGACCGTGCCGGCCGACGACTGACCGGCAGTGCAATTGTTACTGCTGGTCGTCCCGCCGCGCGAACAATCCCTTGACGACCATCGAGAGCACTTCCTGGTCGTCCTGAGTCGTCGTTCGGACGGCGAAGTCGATCTGCCCACGATCGTCGTCGAACGCGCTCGTCTCGATCACCTCGACGTCGACGGTGAGTTCGTCGCCCGGTCGAAGCGGCGTCCGCCACTCCAGGTCGTCGACGCCCAGGCCGCCACGGCCGGCCGCGTCCTCAAAGAGTCCATCGACGAGGAGCCGCATCGAGAGGGCGGCAGTGTGCCACCCGCTGCCGATCAGCCCGTCGAAAGGGCCCTCGGCGGCGGCCTCGCTGTCGACGTGCATCGGCTGTGGATCGTATTCGCGAGCGAATTCCTGGATCTCGTCGGCGGTGACTTCTCGTGTTCCGAACGTCCAGGACTCACCGACGGCAAAGTCCTCGTAGTACCGAACCATCACCGGAGCGTAGCGGCCGAGCGGACAAAACAATCGCGTGTCGAGCCCGAAAAGAGAGGGCGTCAATCCCCGCCGAGATCAAGGTCGCCGCCAACCGGCTATTTACTCGGATTGGCTATCGAGCCAGTCCTGAAAGCCGTCCTGACTCATGACCTCGACCGTCCCGAGCATGCTCGAATGACCCACGCCACAGTACTCCGCACAGTACAGTTGGTAGGAGCCAGTTCTGGTCGGCTCCGTGGTCAGGTAGTTCGACTTCCCGGGGAAGGCGTCCTGCTTCAGCCCGAGCCCGGAAACGTGAAAGGAGTGAATCCAGTCCGTGGAGGTGACGTTCAATCGCACCTCCTGGTCGACCGGGAGAACCAGCGTCCCGCCCGTGGTGACGTTCTGTTCGGGATAGTTGAACGTCCAGGCATATCGTTCAGCAACCACGTCGACTTCCAGGGCGTCTTCGGACGGGCCCGTATCCGTGATGGGTTCCTGTCCGAGGACCCCGTAAGAGGCGATGCCGACGAACAGCAGGACGATAGCCGTAGTGATTGTCCAGGTAACCTCAAGTCGTCGGTTCTCCTGTGTGGGCTTGGCCTCCTCGGTCTTGCTAGCACGAAATCGCCAGACAGTGTAGAGCAGGATCGCCTCGACGAGCAGCGTGATCGGGATCGCGACCGCCAGCAACTCGTTCATCAGCTCCCAGATCAGGTCGTACGTCGTCGAGGTACCCCCGGACTGGGCAGCCACGGTGGCGACGAGCGTCGCCAGCCCGCCCACCGTGAACATCGCCACCAGGCCGTTTCGCGTCTTCGTCATGGGCGAGACTTTGAGACAGGCAGTCATAAAGAGCGTTCATCCGGCGAATTTCGGCGATTCTTTGGGCATAGTCGAGCAAGTCAACTGGAGACACAGCCCCCAGACGACAAACGCGACAAGTGTTGCATGGTGGGGAAGCCTAAGTATCGCCCGTCCCGGAGATACAGCGAGAAACAGTGTTAGAGAATCGAATCGACGACGTTCCATTGCGGTTCTCGACGCTTCTGGCCGGGACGATCGTCGGCGTCTATCTGCTGGTGATCGCCGGGGCGACGGCCGCGATCACCGACGCGGCTGCCGCGTGTTCGACCTGGCCGACCTGTCGACTGCCGACCGCCGGCTCACCGGATCTGGTAATCGCCTGGGGCCACCGCCTGCTGGCGGCCATCGTCGGGCTGGCGGTTCTCGTGACCGCGGCGGTCGGGATGGCGCGAGTCGCTGATCGCCGCGTCCGGGCGGCATTGGCGTTCGCCGTCGTCCTCTTCGCGGTCCAGGTCGGACTCGGGGCCGTCGTGACAGTCTCCGGCGCGGCCGGCATCGCGCCGACCGTCCATCTGGGCGTGGCGATGGCACTCTTTACGACCCTCATACTGGCGCTCGCCTGGACCCTCGAAACGGAATACGGCGACCCAACCGAGGAGCCGAATACGGGCGTCACCACGCCGGCCGAGCCGGTCGAACCGGCCGCCGATGGCGAACAGCCGCCGACACGGCGTGACCGAGGACCGGCGGGAGAGATGCTGGCGACGCTGCAAGCCTACGTCCGGTTGACCAAGCCACGCCTGATGTGGCTGCTGTGTCTCGTCGCCTCGGCTGGCATGGCCCTGGCGACGACGGGCGGACGGACGCTGACGGTCGAGACGATCCTGGCAACGCTGTCCGGCGGTGTGCTGGCGATCGGTGCCAGCGGCACGTTCAATCACGTCCTCGAACGTGACGTCGACAAGCGGATGCAGCGCACGTCCGACCGACCGGTGGTGACTGACCGCATCCCGATCCGGAACGCGGTCGCGTTCGGACTCGTCCTGTCGGCGCTCTCGCTTGCCATCTTCGCCACGGTCAACGTGCTAGCTGCCGCGCTAGGTCTCTCGGCGATCCTCTTCTACAGCGTCGTCTACACCCTGTTGCTCAAGCCAAACACCGTCCAGAACACCGTCATCGGCGGGTTCGCCGGCGCGCTGCCGGCACTCATCGGCTGGGTCGCCGTCACGGGCACGTTCGGCGTCCCGGGTCTGGCGCTGGCGGGAATCGTCTTCCTGTGGACGCCGGCGCACTTCTACAACCTGGCGCTGGCCTACCAGGACGATTACGCCCGCGGCGGCTTCCCGATGATGCCGGTCGTCCGCGGCGAGACGGTGACGCGCAAGCACATCCTGTTGTACCTCGGTGCGACGCTGTTGGCCGCAAGCGGGCTGGCGACGCTGGCGAACCTGGGCGTCCTCTATGGAGCCACGGTCGCGATTGTCGGGGCCATCTTCCTGTGGGCCGTTCTGGTACTGCACCGTGAGCGAACGACCGACGCGGCCTTCCGGGCCTTCCACGCCTCGAACGCCTTCCTCGGGGCCCTGCTGGTCGCGGTCGTGATCGACGCGATGGCCGTATGAGCACCGCGAGACGCTTCGGACCGATCCCGACGCCGTCGAAAAGTCACCTCCTCTGGGGCGCGTTACTGGTCAACACTGAAGTACTCCTCCTCTTCGGGTATCTTTCGGTCAGCGATTCACAGCTGTTCGATCTGGCGTCGCTCAGACTGTACGTCTACCCCTTCGTCTGGATCAACGTCTCACTGTGGGCGCTCGCGACGGTCCGACCGCCGGCTGCCCCGCGCCGCCGGAAGCTGTTCGGGGGCGCGGTCGCTACCGGCTACGCCCTCGTCCTCGCATATCTCGGTGGCCTGGTCTCGACGGCCATGACCGACGGCATCGGCCTCTCGATCCGACCGCTGGTGTTTCCGCCAGGCTGGGCTCCAGTGGTCTCGGCCGATATCGCCGGACTCTCGCTGACACTGCTTCCGTACAAGGTTCTGGGATATATTACGTTGTCATACCTCGTATACGCGCTGGTCGTCGAGGCCGCTGGCGTGCTGCCGGCGATCCTGGGGCTGTTCTCGTGTGTGTCCTGTGTCTGGGCCGCCGTGGTCGTCCCGCTGGCCGGGACAGTCGGCGGCTCGACGGCACTCGCGAGCCTCGTCTTCGGCGGCGGCTACGACCTCTCGACGGCGATCTTCGTCGTCTCGGTCGTCCTGCTGGCGTGGCGACCGACCGTCGGAAACCGAATCGACTTAGGTGGAGGTCGGCGGTGATCGAAGCGTGACTGCCATCGCCATCGAGGACGTCCGGCGAACCTACGGCGACACTGTCGCGCTCGATTCCGTCTCGTTATCGGTCGACCCCGGCGAAATCTTCGGGCTGGTCGGACCCAACGGCGCGGGCAAGACCACACTCGCTCGGGCGATCACCGGGACGACCGACTACGATGGGACGGTCGCGCTGTTCGGCGAGCAGCCGCGGGCGATCGACCGCTCCCGGCTCGGCTCGCTCCCCCAGTCCTTCTCGCCCCACGAGCGATTGACCGCCCGTGAGCTACTCGAGTACTACGCGGGCCTGTACGACGACGCCCTCACGCCAGGGCACGTGCTCGACGACGTCGGCCTGATCGACAGCGCCGACACGTACTACGAGAACCTCTCGGGCGGCCAGCAACGCCGGGTCTGTGTCGGGAGCGCGCTCGTCAACGATCCCGATCTGCTCGTCCTCGACGAGCCGACGACGGGAATCGACCCCGCCGGCCGTCGACAGCTCTGGGACCTCCTCGAAGGGCTGGCCGCAGACGGCACGACGATCTTTCTGACGACTCACGACATGCACGAGGCCGAACGACTGGCCGACCGCGTGGGACTGCTCGCCGACGGCGAGTTGGTCGCCGTGGACACGCCCCGTGCCCTGATCGACACCCACGGTGGCGAGAGCCGACTGACCGTCGAGACGGCGTCGCCACTCGCCGAAGGAGACGCGACCGGCCTCGACTACCGAACCGCTATCGTCGACAATGACCTGCGGGTGTTCGACGTCGCGCCGACGGCGATCGGCAGCGTCGTCGACAGTCTCACAGATGCGGGCGTCCAGGTCGAATCGCTGAGTTGGGCCGAGCCGACGCTCGAAGATGTCTACCTGGAACTGACGGGGACCGCCGTCGGACGCGGCGGGCAGCGGCTCGACGACGGGGCCGCGAGCGCGGCCGAGGAACCGAACGCGCCGACACCCCCCACGGAGGGATCGTCGTGAGCCGACTGGGCCGAATCACGAGCGAGACGCGCGCCGCGACGCGAGCGTTCCTTCGTCGCCGGACCGCGGTCTTCTTCACGTTCCTGTTTCCGCTCCTGATCGTTCTCATCTTCGGCGCGCTCGTCCAGACCCAGCCCACCGGCGGCGGTCTCTTTACGGAGCCGCCGGCGTACTACGTCCCGGGCTATCTCGCGGTCGTCGTCCTCTTTACGCCGCTCTCTCGCGTCGGCAGCGGGGTCGCGCGCCACCGCGATGATCGTCGATTCGAGAAGCTGGCGACGACGCCCTTGTCCCGAGCAGAGTGGCTGCTGTCCCAGACGCTCGTCAACGTCGCCATCATCGGCGTCGCGGCCGTGCTGGTGCTCGCGGTGATGGTGGCCGTCACCGGGGCGACGATCGCCCCGTCACCGTGGCTGGTTCCGTTCCTCGCGATCGGCGTCGCACTGTTCTGTGGGATCGGCGCGCTACTCGGGAGTTTCACGGACTCCCAGGACGGCGTGATCGCCGCCTCGAACACGCTTGCCCTCCCGCTGCTGTTCCTCTCGGAGACGTTCGTCCCGCCTGAACTCCTCCCGGAATGGTTCCGCCCGCTGATCGAGCTCTCGCCGCTGACATACTTCTCGCGGGGCGTCCGAGCGGTCGTGACCGATCCCGGCGCGGGCGTCGAGGGGACAGTCGTCGCCGTCTGGCCCGCCGGCCCCGATCCGGCCGCCAACCTCGCGATCCTGTCGATGCTGGCGCTCGTCACGTTCGGACTCGGAGCACTCACGTTACCCCGGACGGACTGAGGGGAGACTGTCGGCCGACCCGCTGGTCACTCGTAACAGGATCGCTCGACGCGCCGATCGTAGAGTCGGGAGAGCAGCCGCGTGATCGGGCCGCCGCCGATCGACTCGCCGTCGACGGCCCCGACCGGGCGGAGCTCCCAGGTCGTGTTCGTGAGGAAGGCCTCGTCGGCAGCCAGTAGCTCCTCGCGCTCGTAGCGACCCGTCTCGACGGGGAGCCCTTCCTCGCGAGCGAGATCCAGCACGATCGAGCGAGTCACGCCGGGCAGGATCGACTGGTCGGTCGTCGGCGTGTAGACGACACCGTCCGTGACGAAGAAGAGATTGCTCGTCGCCCCTTCCGCGAGATACCCGTCGGTGTCGAGCAGGAGTGCTTCGTCTGCCGGGTCGCCACTGGCCCCCCGCTGGAGTTCGAGCCGGGCGAGAATCCCGTTGAGGTAGTTGTGCGTCTTGACATCGGCCGGCAGCGCGGCGTCGGGGATCCGTCGGGTCTGGGCCGTCCGAACAGCTGCCGGGTCGTTCCAGACGGGGTCGCCGTCGGTGCCGCCCCGGGGAAGCGAGTCGACCATCACGACGATCGTCGGGTCGACAGCGGGATCCGGGGTGAGCTTTCCGGCCTGGACGCCACGTGAGATCGAAAGCTTGACGTAGGCGTCGGTGAGGTCGTTGGCCGCGAGCGTCTCCGCGATTCGCTCGCGGAGGTCCGCACGCGGCGGGATCGCCTTGGCGAACCCCAGGGTCTCACAGGTACGTTCGAGCCGGTCGGCGTGGGCGTCCCAGGCGAAGACCTCGCCGCCGTAGGCCCGGAGCGTCTCGAAGGCCGCGTCGCCGTACATGAAGCCGCGATCCCGCACGTTGACGGTTGCCTCCGCGGCAGCCACGAGTTTGCCGTCGACGTGATACTCCATCGCGTCGGCCAACGGGGGCCCGGGGCTTGTGTGTTGGCGTTCGATCACTCGGCCAGGGCGGGGTACTCGAGTCGGAGTTCGCCGTCGAGTTCGTAATCGGTTCCCGGCATCCCGCCGCCGGCAAGTGCCATCGTCACGTCGAAGGCGACCGTCGTGGCCGTCTCCGACCACGGGCGGACGATGCACTCGAGCGTGCTGATGGTCTCGTCGGCCAGGTCGTCGAGGTCGGACAGTTCGATCACCGTTCCGGGTCTCCAGTCGGGCGAATACAGCCTGACCTCGGGCGGCGGCGAGCTGTCGCCCTCGACCGGCGAGACGACCGCCACGTCCGCCGGCGTCTCGGCGTCGGGCATCCAGACGCGCAGCCGGACGGACTCGACAGTCGTCCCCTCGCGGTGCCAGATCTCGGTCGACATCGGGACCACGCCGTCGGCAACGCCGCCGTTGACGCCGAAGTGGCCGACCTCCGTCCCGCCCTCGCTGAAGTGGATGCTAGCTACCCCCTGGGCGTCGGAGTGACGGGTCGGGTCCGAAAGCGTCGTCTCGGATCTGAGCGCACCACAGCCCGCGCTCGCGCCGGCAGCGGCAACACCCGCCGCCGCGAGAAAGCGCCGTCTACGCATCTCGACACCCGACCTGTTGATCGGGTCGACTGTTGGGTGGAAGGGCGGGCGATATAGCCGAACGCGCGAGAGACGTGTCCCTGAGCATATCCATGCCGATGTACCCGGAGCCGAAAAGCCCTGCTCACGGTCAAACGTCCATTTGACCGGGGGCACGTCGCCTGCATCAAACGACGTGCTGCTCGAGGAACGCGGCGATCATGGCCTTGCCGTGCTCGGTCAGGATACTCTCGGGATGGAACTGGACGCCGACGTGGGGCTTCGAGCGGTGGCGCACCCCCATGACGACCGACCGTTCGTCGTCGGTGTGGGCCGTCTCTTCCAGACAGTCGGGCAGGGCGTCGCGTTCGACAGCCAGGGAGTGATACCGGCCGACCGGAAACTCCTGTGGGAGGGCGGCGAAGACGCCCCGCCCGTCGTGGGTGATCGCCGAGGACTTGCCGTGGACCACCGCCGGGGCGTGGCCGACTGACGCGCCGTGTGCGGCACACAGCGCCTGGTGACCGAGGCAGACCCCCAGTGCGGGTGTCGACAGTGACTCGAAAACGGGCATCGAGACGCCGGCAGCCTGCGGGGTGCCCGGGCCGGGCGAGACGACGATCGCGTCCGGGTCCAGCGTCCGAATGTCCGCGAGGTCGACCGCGTCGTTGCGCCGGACCAGGACCTCGCCGTCGACGCCGGGGAGCCACGCGTCCGTCGTGACCACCTCACCCACGTACTGCACGAGATTGTAGGCGAACGAATCGTAGTTGTCGACGACGAGGACCGTCGGCTCAGCCATCCTCGCCCTCCTCCGGCCGCCCGGACGCCCCCTCTTCGCCCGCGTCCAGTCGCCCGGCATCTCTCGCGCGGGAGGGCTCGACGACCGAGAGGTCCGTCCCGTCCGCGAGCGCGTCGTCGACGGCGGTCACCAGTGCCCGGGCCTTGTCGAGGGTCTCGTCGTACTCCCGGTCGGGCACCGAGTCCTCGACGATCCCCGCGCCGACGCGAAGGTGGTACTGCTCGCCGTGCCGGACGAGCGTCCGGATGACGATGTTCATCGTCGCCCGGTCGTCGAAGCCGAAGATCCCGATGCTGCCCGTGTAGGGCCCTCTTCGAGTGGCCTCGAGTTCGTCGATGATCGCCATCGTCCGTGGCTTGGGCGCGCCAGTGATCGTCCCGCCCGGGAACACCGCGCGGATCGCGTCGGCCAGGTCCTGATCGTCCCTGAGTTGCCCCTCGACCAGCGAGACGAGATGCATCACCTCGGAGTAGCGATCCACCCGCCGGTACTCTTCGACGTCGACGCTCCCGTACTCGCTGACCTTCCCCAGGTCGTTGCGTTCGAGGTCGACCAGCATCGCGTGTTCGGCGCGTTCCTTCTCGTCGTCCCGGAGTTCCCTCTCCAGCCCGGCATCGGCGTCGGCCGTTCGGCCCCGCGGCCGCGTCCCCGCGATCGGTTCGGTGACCAGCCGGTCGGCCTCGCGATGGAGGAGGAGTTCGGGACTGGCACTCACCAGGTCGGCGGCCGGGAATTCCAGCAGCGCCGAGTACGGGGCCGGGTTGCCGATCCGGAGCGACTGGAAGGCCTCGACCGGGTGGACCGCCGCCGGCGCGGCCAACCGGTGGGAAATGTTCGCCTGAAAGGTGTCGCCCTCGTGAACGTACTCCTTGACGCGTTCGACGCGGTCGGTGAAGGCCTCCCGACCGGTGTCGCTCTCGAAGCGAACCGGCCCCGTCGCCGACGGCTCTTCGACGCCGGGGTCGCCGTCGATGGCGCGGCCAGCCAGCTCCAGCGCGCGCTCGCGCCCACGCTCGAAAGCCGCGTCGGGATCGCCGTCGACCGTCGGACACGCCGTCACGCGGAGCGTCACCGGAGCCTGGGCGGGTTCCTCCCAGGCGACCAGCGTGTCGTAAACGGCCACCTGCAGGCGTGGCAGGTCCCGGTCGCGCTCGGCCGAGCCGGGGAGCGCCTCGATCTCCCGGGCGATGTCGTAGGAGAGCCACCCGATGGCACCGCACGGATAGGGAACGTCCGTCCCGGCGCGATGAAGGTGCTCCTCGCCGAGTCGATCGACGAGCCGTCCGATCGTGTCCTCGCCCGGGTCGACAGTCAGCCACTCGATGGGCTCGACCCCGAAGTAACTCCAGCCCTCGGTGCCGCCGGTAGTTTCCAGCACACAGCCGCCGGTCGACCGGCGCGCGCGCCGGTAGGCTTCGTAGGGATCCGTGACCGTGACGCGAGCCTCGACCGGGACGCGGTCGCCAGGATCCGCCCCGGCCGCACGTGCGCGGAACGTCGCCAGGTCGGTCACGAGTTCCGGGTCCGTCATTATACTCACACAGACGGAGGACTACTAATCGTGTTACGATCGGGGCACAACTCGCAAGACCGACTGCTGGCGAGTGCTCACTCGCCGGCCTGGTCGATCCAGCCTTCGACACGCGAAGTTGCGATGCCGGTCGTCTCGGCGACGGCGTCGGCGTCGGCGGCGGCGAGTTCCCCGACAGTCTCGATATCCGCCTCGGCGAGTCGCTCGGCGTAGGCCGGCCCGATCCCGTTGATCGACTGGACGGGTTCTGTGTTCGCCGACGCTGCCGAGTCAGATTCGGCTCCGTCTGTCGGTTCGTCTGCGGTCGCCGCCGTCGCTTCGCCAGCCGTTTCAGCCTCCTCGGACGCTTCCGCCTCGGCCGACTCGTCCGGCTCGTCGGTTTCCGAATCGGCGGATTCGACAGGTTCGTCGTCTCCCTCGACCGAATCCTCAGCGGCGTCAGTGTCGGCCTCGACATCGGTCGACGTGTCTACGCTCGACTCGCTGGTTGCGACCGCTCTGGTTCCCTTGACGGCATCCTCACTTTCGGTATCCGGTTCGTGCTCGACCGTGACGGCCACGTTCTCGGTGTCCCCCGCGTTCTGGCTTGGCATCTCGGTATCAGACTCCCCCGAGTTGAGACCGAGAAGTTCCTTGATCTGTTGGAAGAGTGCCATACTCCTCAATACACACGCCAGGACTTAAAGGCGTTCACGAAGTGCCTCGTTCATCTCCTCGACAGGAGCGTCCTGCCCACTCCAGCGTTCGAAGGCCTCGACGCCCTGGAACAGCAACATCCAGGCACCGTCGACGGTCGTCGCACCCGCCGCGGCCGCCTCGCGTAACAATCGCGTCTCGATCGGGCTGTAGACTGCATCGAGTACCGCCAGGTCGGCGTGCAGCGCCGTCGCGGGGACTGGCGATCGGTCCTCGTCCATCCCCACGCTCGTCGCGTTGACCAGCACGTCCGCGTCCGCCAGCAAGGAGTCGAGTGCATCGAGGCCATGCCCGCTGGCACCCGGGACCTCCTCGGCGAGGGCGTGGGCCGTCTCGACGGTCCGGTTGGCGATCGCGACGTCCATGCCCTCGTCGGCGAGACCGAAGGCGATCGCCCGCCCTGCGCCGCCGGCCCCGACGACGACCGCCTGCCCGGAGAGCGCCACACCGTGACGTGTAAGTGCCCGCACGGCACCGATCGCGTCGGTGTTGTGCCCCGTCGGTTGATCACCGCTGAAGTCGATGGTGTTGACCGCGCCGATCCGTTCGGCCAGACCGTCGGGTTCGACCGCGTCGATGACGTCCTGTTTGAACGGGATCGTCACGTTGAGTCCCGAGACGCCGAGGGTCTCGGCCGCCTCGACGGCCTCGCGTGCCGCGTCGACCGGTGGTTCGAAGGTGACGTATCGTGCGTCGATGCCGAGTTCGTCGTAGGCCGCCTCGTGCATTGGCGGCGACAGCGAGTGTTTCACGGGGTTGCCAAGGAGTCCGTACACGTCCATAGCGAGGGCGACGGCCGGGAGCGGCAAAACCGCGACGGTCGAGACGGTGGAAAAGACGCCGTCGATGTGAACCAGCGTCAGCTGTCAGTGTAAGTCTCTATCACGGACGTCCGACACCGCAAGACATTATTTTGGCAGGGGTAACCTCTCAGTGTGTCTCGTCTACGCCATCCGTTGACGGCAGTCGCCGCTGCACTGGTACTGACGCTGCCGTGGGTCGTCGTCGAACTGTCACGGCTCGCCGCTGGACTCGACTGGATGCCGGTCGACGCCGGGATCGCGCTCTCGACGGGCCCGACCGTCCTGGTGACTGGACTGGCCGTCGTCGGCGCGTCGTTCCTGCTCGCGTGGGGGGCCGAAACAGCCGAGAAGGACGTCCCCCGGGCGTTCGCCCTCGCCGTCCTCGCGGTCCTCGCCGTCGCCCCGGAGTACGCCGTCGACGCGCTGTACGCCTGGGACGCCGGCGCGCAAGCCGGGACCACCGCGGGCGCGGAGGCCGGCAACCTCGCCATCGCGAACATGACCGGAGCCAACCGGATTCTGATCGGCCTGGGGTGGTCCGGGATCGCGTTGTTCACCGTCTATCGCGCCTACAAGGTTCGGGACGACAACGTCGAGAAGCGATCCGGCTTCCTCGCCGATGTCGTAACCCTGGACAAGGCGCTGACGACCGAGATCACGTTCCTCTGGCTGGCGACGCTGTGGGCGTTTCTGGTCCCACTCGGTGGCGGCATCGACCTGATCGACACCGTCGTCCTCGTCGGCCTGTACGTGAGCTACATCCTGATCATCATCCGCTCCGGCATCGAAACAGAAGAAGAGCAGATCGGTGTCCCGGGCTATCTTCAATCCTACCGCAAACCAAAGCGGATCGCGACCGTCCTCTCGCTGTTCATCTACTCGGGCGTCATGATCCTGATCGCCGTCGAACCGTTCGCCCACGGGCTCGAAAACCTCGGCCTGCAGTACGGCGTGCCGAAGTTCTTCATGATCCAGTGGATCGCCCCGCTGGCAAGCGAGTCACCCGAGTTGATCGTGGTCATCTATCTCGTCAACAAAGCCCGATCCTCGGCCGGGTTCAACGCCCTGATCTCCTCGAAGCTCAACCAGTGGACGCTGTTGATCGGAACGCTCGCGGTCGTCTACTCGATCGCGGCGGGCGGGATCGGCGTCCTCGAATTCGATTACAAACAGCAACTCGAAATCTGGATCACCGCCGCCCAGTCCTTTTTCGCGCTGGCGATCCTGGTCAACTTCAACATCAGCCTCCGGGAGGCTGTCGCGTTGCTCGTGTTGTTCGTCTCGCAGGTGTTCGCCGAGTTCATGGTGTTGAACGTCCTTTCGCTGTCCCATCCCGAAGCACTCAGCCACCAGATCCTGCTCGGGTACACCGCCGTCTACCTCCTCATCGGGCTGGCGATGTTCGTCCACCGCCGGCAGGCAGTCAAGGAGATGCTCGGCATGACCTACGAAGTAGTTCAGACGGCGTTCGGTCGTCGGAGCGACTTCGATATCGAGTAAAGTACCGCGCTCGAAGCAGGGCTATTCATGATCGGCATCGTCGTCTCGACAGCTGATCGCGCCTCGGAACACATTCACGAGCACCTCCTGGAAGTGGCGGACTGGACGACGACCCGTGACGAAGGTCGATCCCCTGGCGAGGGTGGTGGCGAGGTCTCCCGCACCGACGGCTTCGAAATGCGCGTCTTCGACGATTGGCACCTCGAGCTCGACGGCGTGGCCGCGGCCTTCGACGATCCGGATCTCGTCGTCTTCGCCTCGCGTCACTCGGGGGAGACCGGCCCGCTGCTCACGGCTCACCACACCGGCAACTTCGGGCCGGCCGAGTACGGCGGCGCGGATCGCGACCTCGCCCGCGCCGCACCCAATGCCCACAGTCAGGTCCTCGACGCGCTGGCCGAGCACGCGCCGGCGGACTACGAGGTCGGCATGGAGTGCACCCACCACGGCCCGACCGACGTCGGTGCCCCGTCGCTGTTCGTCGAGGTCGGCAGCGGTCCCGACCAGTGGGACGACCCCGACGCCGCCCGCGCGGTCGCACAGGCCATCCTCGACCTGCGGGGAGTCATGGCCGATGCGCCCCGAGAGGACGGCGAGGCAAGCGCCCGCCGGCACCTCGTCGGGTTCGACGGGAACCACTACGTCCCGCGGTTCGAGCGTATCGTCCGCGAGACTGACTGGGCCGTGGGCCACATCGCCGCTGACTGGGGACTCGACGCACTCGGCGATCCACTCGAAAGCGAGGACGTGCTCCGGGCGGCCTTCGAGGAGAGCGCCGCAGACTATGCGCTGATCGACGGTGATCGCCCGCGTCTCGAACGGGCGATCGACGATCTGGGATTCGAGATCGTCGGCGAGTCGTGGCTCCGAGCGGTCGAAGGCGTCCCGCTGCCCGTTGCCCGCCGCGTCGAGAACCGGCTGGCAGCCATCGACGACGGGCTTCGCTTCGGGGAGCCGGCTCGGGGATACGATGGGGCCTTCGAGATCGTCGACATCCCGGGCGAGCTGCTCGACGAAGCACAGGGGATCGACCGCGAGGCGACCCGGGAGGCCGTCGAGGGTGTCGCGCTCGCGTTCACCACCGAGCAGAGCGCCACGCTCGTCGGCGATCGAGCCGCTGTTGTCGATAGTGAAGATCGGGATGCACTGGTCGAAGCACTCGCGGACGTACTCCGCATGGACTACGACGAGGTGACGGTCGGGGACGACCGCGTCGTCGCGAGGAAAGAAGCCTTCGACCCCGGACTGGCCGCGGAGGCAGGCGTCCCGGAAGGGCCGAAGTTCGGCAAGTTGGCGAGCGGGCAGGCCGTCGAGGTGGATGGCGAGCGTGTCGAACCCGGAGAAGTCAGTCGGGAGCGAGAAGCGACGTTCCCGGTCTGATCTGGCGAACGGCCAGTCGGCCAGTCACTCCTCGACCGCGTGGGCTTGCAGGGTCTCCAGTTCGATTTCTTCCAGCACTGTTTCGTTGGTCGCCTTGAGAACGACCGGCGGAGCCACGCCAGCCTCGAGAGCCTCCAGCCAGCGGCCGACACAGAGACACCAGTGATCTTTGGGATTCACGCCCGGAAAGTCCAGTTGCGGCCGCGGCGTGACCAGATCGTTGCCCTGCGCGCGGGAGAACTCCAGAAAGTCCTGGGTCATCTTCGCACAGAGATGGTGGCTGCCGCGGTCGCCGGGGACTGCCGTACAGTGACCGTCGCGTTGGTAGCCTGTCGAGAGTGTCTTGCTGCAGGGTTCGAGTGCCTCGCCCAGCACGTTGCGCTGGGCGTCGGGATCGCTCTGTGACATACCGGCGATTACCGCGAGTGGCGGGTAAGGGTTAGTTTCGGCGGGAGTTTTGCAGTCATCCATACTGTCTCATTGGGTGAGGCGCTCGGGCAACCGTCATCAGTGCAATTGGCCACCTATGTCCAGGGATGGTCATCACCCTGTCCGGGCTAGTGTGAAGGCACACTAGGTTTATCAAGCGCCATCGCTTCCGTTCGTCTATGAGCAGTGAGCAGATCAACTCCGAGAGCAAGGTCTCGGGGAACCAGGCGAACATTCCCGCTCAAATCCGGATGGAACTCGACATCGACGACGGTGACCGACTCCGCTGGCACCTCGAAGACGATGGGACGCTCCGCGTGGAAGTCGTCCAGCAACGAAGCGGCACGTTCAGTGACTTCGACGGCTACGAGGGCGATCAGACGACGACAGCCGAACGCGAACACGACTCGTGGGGCGTTTCCGTCGAATAGATGCCTCGGGTACTCCTCGACACAAGCGTCCTCTTCGCGGCTGCCTACCGCCGTGACAGTGCACACGACGACGCGCTCCCCATTGTACAGGGCATCGACAGTACAGCCCTTCCGGAAGCGGTAGTGCTCGACTACGTGCTCGCGGAGACGATGAACGGGCTGACGACACATGCCGGCCACGACGCTGCGACGGATTTTCTCGATCGGATCGAAGAAAACGCCCGGTTTCACATCGACTCACTGACGGCTGACGAGTTCGCAACGGCGAAAGCACTCTTTCGACAATACAAGCGATTGTCGCTCGTCGACGCCTGCATTGTCGCGTTCATGCGAGCCAATGGACGACAGTACCTCTACGCGTTCGACGACGACTTCGACGCCGCCGAGGACATCAGCCGTCTCGACACCGCGAACAACCCATATCAGCCGGAGTGACTGAGACGCACTGGCTACAGCATGGCCCGAGAAGGAAGGGACAGTCCGTGACTCGGTGGGTCTGTCGGGAACTACCTGCAAAAGATCAGTGGACGGCCAGACAGTCCTTTCATACGGATTGCTCTCAGTCAGTACCATATCGACCGCCCGCAGTCGGGCGGTCGTCACGGTAAACAGTGAGAGCAATCCGTATCAGTCGTCGCCCGGCAAACCCTCGCCCCCGGCGTGGTCACACAACGCCTCGGGCACCGTGGGCAGGCCACTTGTATCGTGTTTGCCCGTCGGCGGCAGGTTGACGTCGGCTGCCGCCGAGTCTGCGAGATCAACATCGGCGTCCAGTCCCGCCATCTCCTCTCCCTCGCGGGCGTCCTGGTCGATCCGCATCGAGCAAAATTCCGCGCCACACATCGAGCAGTAGCGGGCGTCCTTGTAGTTGTCCTCCGGTAGGGTCTGATCGTGGTACTCCTTAGCGCGGTCGGGGTCCAGCGCGAGGTTGAACTGCTCGCGCCAGTCGAAATTGTACCGGGCTTCCGAGATGGCGTCGTCCCAGTCGCGTGCGCCCGGTTTCCCGGCCGCCACGTCGCCCGCATGAGCGGCGATCCGGTAGGCCGCCAGGCCGTCCCGGACGTCCTCGGCGTCGGGCAAACCGAGGTGCTCTTTAGGTGTGACGTAGCAGAGCATCGCCGCGCCGTGACGGGCGGCCTCGGTCGCGCCGATCGCGCTCGTGATGTGGTCGTAGCCCGGTGCAACGTCGGTCACCAGCGGGCCCAGCAGGTAGAACGGCGCGCCGTCACAGACCTCCTGCTGGTGGCGGACGTGCTCGCCGATTTCGTCTAAGGGGACGTGGCCCGGCCCCTCGACCATGACCTGAACGCCCTGATCCTGGGCGCGCTGGGTCAGTTCGCCCAGCGTCTCCAGTTCCGCCAGCTGGGCGTCGTCGTTGGCGTCGGCGAGCGATCCGGGCCGCAGGCCGTCGCCGAGACTGATCGTCACGTCGTACTCGGCGAGGATCGCACAGATCTCGTCGAAATGGGTGTACAGGGGGTTCTGCTCGCCGTGGCGCTCCATCCATTCGGCGAGGATCGACCCCCCACGGGAGACGATCCCGGTGATGCGACCGTCGGTCAGCGGGAGGTGTTCTTTGAGGACGCCGGCGTGGATGGTCTGGTAATCCGTGCCCTGGGCGGCCTGGGACTCGATCACGTCCAGGAGGAGGTCCGCCGTGAGTTCCTCGGGTGATCCGGCCTGCTTTAGCGCCTCGTAGATCGGGACCGTCCCGAGCGGGACCGGCGAGTGTTCGATCTGGCCGGCGCGAAGTTCCGGAATGTCACCACCCGTCGAGAGATCCATCACCGTGTCCGCGCCGTATTCGACGGCCGTGTGGAGTTTCTCCCGTTCGGTTTCGATATCGCTTTCGGGTTCGCTGTTGCCGATGTTGGCGTTGATCTTCGTCGAAAAGTCCTTCCCGATGATCATCGGGTCGATCGACTCGTGCTCGTGGTTGTTCGGAATCACAGCCTCGCCCGCGGCGACCTTTTCGCGGACGTACTCGGGATCGCGGTTCTCCCGCTCGGCGACGCGCTCCATCGCCGGCGTGACCTCACCGTCGCGTGCGCGCTGTAGTTGTGTCGCCATCATCACGTGAACCGTGGTACTACTAGATTATATAACCTAGTGATACGGCGGGCGAAATGGAAGTCACCTGAATCGGCAACAAGAGCACAAAGAAAAACAGCAAGAAGGAGCTAAGAGAGGGCCCGGAGTTAGCTGCCAGTGTCGTACTTGTAGGTCGCCTCGTCGGGATCGATGCCGAAGTCCTCGGCCGACTCCTCGGGTTCGCTTGGCCCCTCGTTTTTCGCGGCAGCCTTGAACGCCTCCCGGAAACGCTGTGGCATGGCAAAGTCCTCGACAGTGAGTTCGACGGGCACGGCGTCCGGAAGGAGCGATTCGCGCTTGGTTTCGAGCCGGTCCTGCAACGACGGCGGGAGATCACTCGAATCGATGGGTTCGAAGCCGAACTTCCGGAGATATTCGGGTTCGTCGGTCAGCGAGTAGACGGTTTCGAAGTCCTGGTCGCTGGCCTCCTGGACCAACCGCTCGACGACGTGTGCGCCGATGCCCTGGCCACGCCAGGCCTCCAGGACGCCGATGCTCGTGAGTTCACAGACATCGTCGTCTTCACCCTTGTGGATACGGATCCGACCGAAGCCTGTCCGGTCGTCGGTCTGTTCGTCGACTGCGATGACGTAATCGCGGGATCGAAAGGCCGTCTCGTCCAGGCCCATCTCCTCGATCCGGTCAAGCAGCCAGACTTCGTCTCGGTTTTTCGCGTCCCGGACGTACATAGAAAATGGTTACGCCGCCGCGGGCAAAAGTATTTGCAGCGAGATCGACCTCAGAAACTCCGCCCGTCGCCACCTTCCAGTCGGTCGACGACCTCTCGAATATCGGCTTTCTCTTCGATGGTCTCCTTGACGTTCTCGCGATGGCGGACCTCGGCGGCGCTGGCGTCGTACGACCGGACATACTCGGCGCGAGTGTGCTCCTCGAAGGCGTGGCGGATGGCGAAATAGCCGTCCGGCAGGACCGTCCCACAGACCTCACACTCGACGCGATCGTGACCCGTCGACTGATGGACGATCAGATCTTCGACCCGGTCGAACGTCTCCCCACATCCCTCGATTGTGCACTCCCAGCGTGACATACCCTGACGTATACCCGGAGAGTGGTATAAAAGCATCTCTTGACGCCAGTCCACAGAGGCGCGTCGCCGAACCAGAACGGATATCTTCGGTGGCTGGTTATCGGACGCCGTGACTGCCGTCGATCCCCACGTCAAGGTCCTCGACGAGGCGATCGTCCGGCGCGCCAAAGCCCGCGGCCTGGACGCGCTCGTCTATGCCCCCCACTTTCAGCGATTCGACGACATCAGAGCGAGGGCTGAACGCTTCTCCGACGACGAACTGCTTGTCGTCCCCGGCAGAGAGGTGTTCACGGGGTCGTGGCGCAATCGCCGGCACGTCCTCGCGATCGGCCTCCAAGCGCCCGTCCCGGACTTCATCACGCTCGAAGCGGCAATGAGAGAGTTCGATCGCCAGGGGGCGGCCGTCCTGGTCCCCCACCCGTCCTTCCTCTCAGTCAGCCTCGGCTCGGAGCAGATCGAACAGTATCGTGACGTGATCGACGCCGTCGAGACGTACAATCCGAAATACTGGCCCCACCACGAGCGCCGCGCCGGGTCGATCGCCCGCGAGTTCGATCTGCCGGCCTTTGCCTCTTCGTACGCACATCTGCCAGGGACCGTTGGCGAGATCTGGACATCCTTCGACCGAGAAATCGACGACGCGGCCGACCTGGTCGAGACATTCCGAACCGGCGTTCCCGGTGACCCAGCGCATCGAACCGGCCTCACGCACTACGGTCAGCGGGCAATCGAGTTCGCACACCTTGGGTGGGAAAACTCCTGGAAGAAGATAGACCGCCTTGTCCTCTCGGGACGGGAGCCGACCCACCCCGAACAACCGGCCTACGAGGGGCGCTTTGACGACGTGAGCGTGTATTGAGCAAGCGGTTACGGGAGGCCGACAGCCTTGAGGCCAGCTTCGAAGGCGTACTGCGGGATCTCATAGACGATCATCGCCGCCAGCGCGAGTTCGAAGCCCGTCACCGCGAGCATCATGGCCTCGGCGTACTTGCTGTCGACCGGGACACCGATCGGGAGGTTGAACTCGTTGTCCGTCAGCGGATACAACAGCGCGAGGCCTCGACGCGATCCCATGATGTCGAGTGCGAAGTGACTCAGGACCCCGATCCAGACGTACTCGAGGTTCCCGTGGTAGTACGGGTAGGCACCGACGACCAGCGGGACGAACAGATTGTGCAGCGTCTTGCGGTGGCGACCGAAGGCCGTGTCGATGTCCGGGACCATCGCACCCAGCACCACCGGGACGGTGACGGCCGCGATCATCTCGAAGGTGGCCACGTCGCCGGCGGGCTCGAGGATGTAGCCGAGGCCGATGCTCAAAAGCAGGGCGTTGAGAACGTGTCCGCGCTTGTTCATCGATCGGAGCGACGTGGTCCGTCCCCGAAAGCGTTTCTCATGTCGGTGACAGTGAGGGTGACCCTGCCCACACCTCACAGGCCGCCTGAATCGACCGCATCGAGTACATCTGTCAACGCCTGCTCGGCGATCCGGCGTTTGATCTCGGTGCGGGAGCCGTCGAACTCGTACCGACGAACTCGCGTCCCCGAGTCGCCGGTGTCCCAGGGGGCGGCGTAGGCCACGCCGATGAAGACGGTGCCGACAGGTTTCTCCTCGGTGCCGCCGGTTGGGCCGGCGATGCCGGTCGTCGAGACGCCCCACGTCACGTCGGCGCGGTCGCGAACACCCCCCGCCATCTGTCGCGCGACGCGTTCACTGACGGCCCCCTCTTCGTCGAGTGCTTCCCGGGAGACGGCCAGTTCCGTTCGCTTTGCGTCATAAGAGTAGGTTACCAGCGATCGGTCGAAGTAGTCACTCGACCCGGGTACGTCCGTCAGCAGGGATCCGATGAGCCCCCCGGTGCAGGATTCGGCGACTGCGACGGTTTCGTCGTGCTCCCGGAGCGCGGTCCCGAGGCGTTCCTGAATCGATCCGTCGGTGTCAGCTGTCATACCTGAACCGTGGCCTTCCGCGGTGAAAAACGCACGTGCCGAGCCGCCGACCGGTCGATCGAACTTACCGACCCTGGCGGTCGGTCTCAAGCGTCCGGGCGAGGTTCGTGAACTGCTCGCGGTAATACGCCTCGGCCCGGGTGCGGGCCAGCGGCGAGGCGTCACCGTAGATCGAGTCGAAGCCCGCCATCCGCCAGACGAGTGTCGAAAACTGATAGAGGGGTTTGCAGGCATCATAGCCCTCATCGACAGCGAACTCCGTCTCGGTGCGATATCCCTCGTGGAGTTGCTCCCGTAACTGTTCGCGCTCGTCCGGATCGCGGAAGACCGAATCGATGAACAGGAGTTCGATCTGGGCGAGATTGTAGAGCGGATCGCCGGCCAGGGTCTTCTCCCAGTCGAGGACAGCCGAGATCTCGGGGCCATCGGGTTCGATCAGGAGGTTCCCCGGTCGGAAATCGTCGTGAACGAGTCGCGGAACGCCCTGCTGGGGGACGGCAGGGAGTCGATCGGCCAGGCGTTCGCGGGCGGTCGGCTGCAGATCCTCGAAGGTCGTCCCGCCAAGCTGGTCGATATGACCGTGGGTGAGCCCCTCGAAGTACTCCCGCCAATCCCACGAGAGGTCCCGAACGATGAGTCGACCGTCGTCCAGATCCAACCGTCCGTATCCTTCGAAGGCAATCGTCGAGTGCATGTCCCCCAGGATCTCACCGATTCGATACATGAGTTGACCCCGATCGTCGGCCGAAAGGCTCTCGAAGTGCTCATCGAGGTTGTCGCCGTGGATGCGTTCGGTGATGAAATACGGCGGGACGTTCTGTTCGGGTTCCTCCTTGAAGACGAGAATTCCGGGGAGGGGTACGTCGGTCCGGTCGGCGACGTACTCGTGGAGAAACGGCTCGACCGCAAACGTCGAATCGATCTCGGGGGCGAGTTTGACCACGACCTCGTAGGACTCGCCCTGGTACTCGACGGTGACGAAGTGACTATCGGTCCGAGTGTCGCCCGGTGTCTCCTCGAAGGAGAACGACTCGTAGTCCGGCCCGGACTCCCCCAATATCGCTTCGATGATCTCGGCGGCCCCCGACACAGGTGCCTATTGATTGGCACACCCTATAAAAATCCCTATCGATGTCAATGAATGAGATTCAGTCCCGGGACACCGACAACTGAACTATAAGCAGATCGATCCCCGTATCGTCCGGCGAGGCGCTGCCCAAATCCGTGGGTTCAAACCCGACCGGGATCCAGTACCCGTATCGATGGGTACGCGGGACGAAACCGACGCGGCCTGGCAAGAGGTGTTCGGGTTTGGCCAGCCCTACGACGATCAGGCCGACGCGATCGAGGCGGCGATCACAGCGGGTCGCCGAAGGGGCTTTCTCGCGATGGAAGGCCCCTGCGGGACTGGCAAGACAATGGCTGCCCTCACCGCCGGCGCGACGCTCGTCCGCGAGGACGACTACGAGCGACTGCTCGTGGTGACGCCGGTCAAACAGCAACGCCGCCAGTTCGTCGCCGACCTCCGCCAACTCAACGCTGGCCTGTCGGAACCACTCGCCGGCGTGGCGCTTGTCGGCAAACGCGACCTCTGTCCCTATGGCCGCGAGGACGTCTTCCCGCCCGACGCCAGCGTCCACGATCGCTGCGAGGATCTCCGGGAGCACACGGCCGATCTCGTCGAGAGCGACGGATCGAGCGACGACCGCCCCGTCGCCGACGCCGTGATCCGCCCGCGGAACGACGACGTGTGGTGGGACCCACAGACGGGCAGCGACCTGGCGAAAGCGGCCCGACCCGGCGGGAGCGGCCAGCAGGCGGTCGCCGGCACACTGTCGACCGGCGGGGCGGAGTCCCCCTATCGCCGCACCCAGCCGACCGCCCCCGACGAGATCGGCGGCGAGGACCCGCCGCTTTACTGCCCCTTCGAGGCCGACTGGTACGCCCGCAACCGCGGCTCGCCGGTCGGCTTTTCCGCCGGCGAAGAGCACGTCGTCACTGCGGCGGAGTACCTGCCCGGAGCCGTCGAGCGCGGGACCTGTCCCCACCGGGCGATGCAGACGCTCGTCGGGGCCGCAGACGTGGTGATCGGCAACTACAACCACCTCTTCGACCCTGCTTCCAGGGGACTGATCGAAGGTATTCTCGACGAGCGGACGTTCGTGATCGTCGACGAGGCCCACCGCCTGGAGGAGCGCGTCCGGGACCTCCTGTCGGACCGACTCGGCCGCCAGACCATCGTCCAGGCACGCAACGACTGCCATCAGTTGCTCTCGCTGGCCCGCCAGAGCGAGGATCACAAACGCGAGGTCCGGGCCCACCTCGGCAGCCAGGACGTGCCACTCGAGGCCGTCGAGCGTGCCCGGGACTTCTACGACGACCTGCTGGGCTGGCTCGACGATCGGATCGCCGAGCACCTCGATAGCGAGGTAGGTCGAAATTGGCGGGCCGACGAGGGCGCGCTGCCGGCCCACGACCTGGAGATACCCCTCCGTGATCCCGACGAGCCCGAACCCGACGAACTCACGCGGTGGGCCGAACAGGCGGGTTACGACGGCGGCCTCTTCCGGCAACTCGACACGATCGGGCTGGCCGTCGAGGACGCGAGCGAAGAACTTGGGATCGGACGGACGCCCGTCGTCGCCGCGGCCGGCGCGATCGCTCGACGGTGGTGGGAGCGCGATCACGCGACGGCGTTCCGGGAGATCGAACTCGATCACTCCCCCCGCGACGACCAGCGCATCGAAGGCTGGCGATCGACCTACACCGCCGGGCTGACGCTGTTCGATTGCTTGCCGGCGGAATCACTGGCATCGACGTTCGACGACGTGGGTGGGGGCATGCTGATGAGCGCGACGCTGGCCCCACTCGACGTGTTCACGCGCGTGGCCGGACTCGACGCGCTGGCAGACGGAAACGAGGACACCAGCGAGCAACCCCCAGACCCAGCCCAGGACGACGGCCGTCCCGTCCTGACGCGCTCCTATGGCCTCTCCTTTCCGCCGGCGAACCGCGCCAGTTGGATCGTCGACGCGACGCCGTTCACCGCGCGAAATCGTGGTGACCCCGCAACGATGGAACCGCTGGGCAACGAGTGGAACTCGACCCGCGACGAGTACGCCCACGTCCTCCGGGCCATCGCGCGCAACCCGGGCAACGTCCTGATCGCGATGCCGAACTACCGCGAGGCGACCTGGGCCGGCGCGTATCTCGATGACACGGTCGAGAAGCCCGTCCTCGTCGACGAGAGTTCCAGCAACGAGGCGACCGAGGATCTCAAAGGCGAGTTTTTCGCCAGCGAGGGGAAAGTACTGGTTACGAGCACGCGGGGCACGCTCACGGAGGGCGTCGACTACGACGGCGCGAAGTTGCGAGCGGCGGCGGTCGTCGGTGTCCCCTTAGTCAACATCGGCTCGCCCCGTGTCCGGGCGGTCCAACGCGCCTACGGCGACGTCTTCGGCGAGGACCACGCCTTCGAGTACGCGCTGACGATTCCCGCGGTCAGGCGCGCCCGCCAGGCGATCGGACGGGTGATCCGCGGGGCTGAGGAGGTCGGCGTCCGGGCGCTGGTCGGGGCGCGGTACACGCCCGACGCTCGGCACTCGGTTTATGGCTATCTCTCGCCGGCCGAACGCGAGGAGTTCGTGACGATGAGCCCGGAGTTCCTCCCCGATCAGATCGATCGGTTCTGGGCGGAGCGGTGACTTGGCGATCGCTGCTCTTGCCGAATGGTTTCAAACTAGGTAGCAAGGCGGATTCTGCGCCCTTCCGAAAACCCGGTTTTCGGCTTTCGCAAATATTCGATTTGCGTCAACACCGTGGGCGGGGAGGAAGTCGACACTGGCCGAACTGTCCACAATTCTTATTATACTTACATCCCATTAATCTGATAGTGGTCGGCGGCCCACAGTTGTCGTCGATCACGGGCCGCAGTCAACCGGCCCTCGAAGTCAGGGATGCCGACCCGTGAACACCGAACAAGACAGTTCGGCACGACGCGGTGAGTCCACTGATAAGCCACGGGCCAGTGCCCGTGGCAGTTGACACCAAAGTGTCTCAGACAACGCTCCGTATGGCTGTCTACCTGGGCCTGGTCGAGAGTGCCGTGCGAGATACAAGGCGTATATCTTGCACCGGTTGTTGCGCAAATCTCAGTGATCGAATCGTTACAGACAGGGGGGCTAGGTTTCAGTGAGTGCCGAGAGATCCACTCGGCAAGTCGTGTAGTACGATGAGGGAGTGCCGTCCGCTTGAATCACTACATGAGCGCTTCCGAAACATTGGTTCGTCTGAATGGTTACCTGCTTAGTTTCATTACGTGCAGTATAGCGGATTTCAAAGGTCTCGAGGCCAGTAGGGGACGCTCTGTCAGTGTTGTAGACCTCTTGCTCTTCGCCGGGGTCAACCTCATAACGCTGATTGTGAACGGTTTCGCCCGTTGCGTTTCGGACAACCGTAATGTCAATTGTTGCGCTCTCGCTGCCAAGGTTCTCGAGATACACTGGATAATCTGAGTGCGTATGTTCCCCGTCGGGAGTCCCCACACAGCCAGTCACGAGTAGTACCACTGCGAAAGCGCAAAACGCCCCCAGCAAGTGATCACGCATTACTCACCCATATAGTACTCAGTATGAATACCTTCTGTTGAATAATCACGTTCGCGCTAACAGCTTCGTCAGCTACGTCTACCTGCATGTATCTCTCGCCGGCCGAACGCGAGGAGTTCGTGACGATGAGCCCGGAGTTCCTGCCCGATCAGATCGATCGGTTCTGGGCGGGGCGGTGAGTCGGCGATCGCTGCGTTCAGTCGTCCAACACACCTAAGATGGTAGATCTATCGTCTTTCGGTATGCCCCAGCTGACGAGATGGATCGAGGAGTTCTTTTATGCGTATCTGTACGGGGACTGGGAATCCGTCTCACACGGTCTCTGGGTGTACGGCCACCTGTCAATCCTCCTCGCCACTGCGCTTGTCGGGTATACGTTCGCCCGACAACGATACCTGTTGACGCTGCTTGTGCTCCCGTTTCCCCTTGTGTACTTCTACAAGCGTCATCAAAAAGCCCGAACGTACAAGGTTCAGTCGGACACGCCGATCGAACCCGGTGAGGATTACGATCCGAACGAACACCGCTGAAGCGCTCTCGGAATGCCGTGCCGTCCGTGTACATCTCGATCTCGATCGGATTCACCAAAACTGCACCGCGGCAACTCATGCACCGTTCGATACCATCTCACGGCACGTAGTCAGTGCGATCGATCAAATCTCGACGAGACCCAGGCTGTATTCGAGTGCGGTATCCACGCCGTCCATGCGCTCGTCCGAGATCGAGCCGAGGTTCTCACGGATCCGATGTTCGATCGAGATCGTCCGACTCAGACTCCAAGCGCGACCGAGTATATACTCGAATTCAGGCGTCGAACTCACGGTGGTGAGTACTGGACAGCAGACGAAGTCGACCCGTACGCGCGTCCCACGACCGGGAAGTTCGTAAGGCCGGGCGGGAAACACCGCCCATGAACGACATCGACGTGGAGCCTGTCGAGGAGATCGACGAGTCGGTCGTCCCGAGCGGGATCGAGGGGTCGGAGTACGTCCTCTACGGTGGAAAAGGCGGCGTCGGAAAGACGACGATGGCGGCGGCAACGGCACTCGCGAGCGCCCGCGACGGCACCTCGACGCTGGTCGTCTCGACGGACCCCGCCCACTCGCTGTCGGACACCCTGGAGACGGACATCCCCGCCGAACCGGCCCAGATCCGCGAGGACATGCCGCTGTACGCCGCCGAGATAGATCCCGAAGCAGCCCTCGGCGACGATCCGCTCGGCCTCGAGGGCGGCGGGCTCGGCGGCCTCGGCGATCTGCTGGGCGAGGACGTCACCGACCCCTTTACGAACGCGATGCCCGGCACCGACGAGGCCGCGGCGATCCGGCTGCTCATCCGGTATCTCGACGACGAGCGCTTCGATCGCGTCGTCGTCGATACGGCTCCCACTGGTCACACCCTTCGATTACTCGAACTCCCGGAGGTCATGGACACGATGGTCGGGAAACTCCTGTCCTTCCGCGAGCGCCTGAGCGGGATGATGGGTACCATCACTGGGATGTTCGGCGACGCCGACGAGGAGGACATCGAGGAGGGGCTTGACGACCTGCGCGTCCTCCGGGAACGGATCGAGCGCCTGCGGACGATCCTTCAGGATCCCGCAAAGACCGACTTCCGAGTCGTCATGGTCCCCGAGGAGTTGAGCGTCATGGAGTCCGAGCGTCTCCTTGAGCGACTCGCTGCCTTCGACATTCCCGTCGGCACTATCGTGGTCAACCGAGTCATGGAGGATCTGGCTGACGTCGCTGACGTCGACGCCGACTGGTACGTCTCGCCAAATCTGGAGACGTGTGAGTTCTGCCAGCGTCGCTGGGACGTCCAGCAGCAGGCACTACAGCGCTCCCAGGACGTCTTCCGGGGCCACGACGTCCGGCGGGTGCCGCTGTTCGCCGACGAGGTCCGCGGCGAGCAGTTGCTGCGGGTCGTCTCTGCCTGTCTGGAGGAGTAGCCGACCGCGTCGTCGATCGATCCGCTTCTCTGTGACCTCTAGTGACAACATCCAAACCGACCCCCGACCAACTGCCAACGATGGAGCCAAATCTGCTGGAAACACTTGATGGACAGGTTGCCCTCGTGACGGGAGCGAATCGGGGCATCGGTCGCGAGATCGCCAGCGGTCTCATCGAACTCGACGCGACGGTCTACGGCGGCGTCCGTGATCCGACGGCGGCCCTTCCGGACGGTGTCGAGGCTGTCGAGATCGACGTGACCGACGAATCCATGATCGAAAGCGCGGTCGAGGAGGTAGTCACCGCCGGCGGTCAGTTGGACGTCCTCGTCAACAACGCGGGCGTCGGCGGGGCCGGAGCGGGTATCGAAGGCATCGACAGCGAGGACTTCGATCGAATCCTGGATGTAAATCTCCGCGGGCCATCACTACTGAGCAAGTACGCGCTCCCGCACTTGCTGGAGACGGACGCCCCACGGATCGTGAACGTCTCCTCCGGCGTAGGCATCCTCGCCGACCCGATCGAGTCCGAAATGCCGGCCTACCGGATCTCGAAGGCCGGCATCAACGCGTTGACGGTCTCGCTAGATCAGACGTACGGCGAAGACGGACTCATCGCCAATTCCGTCGATCCGGGCTGGGTGGCGACCGACCTCGGTGGCGAAGAGGCCCCGCGCGAGCCAAAGAAAGGGGCCGAGACGCCGATCTGGCTGTCGCGCTTCGGTCCGGGATCGCCGAGCGGGCTCTTCTGGAAAGACAAGCAAGTCATCGACTTTTGAGTGGGCGGGCATAGTCCGTCGTTTACCCTCAGTTTCGTGGTTGAAAGCGACGAAGAAAATAGCTGATCAGCGTCACGGCTCTTCGAGCAGCGAGCGAGCGCGTTGCACGTAGCTATTGGCGTCCCAGCTCCGGGCGTCACTGATCTCGTCGAGGAGCCCCTCTGCAGCCGTCGACGATAGTTGCCCGGACCGAACGAGAACCGAAAGCAGCGTCGGGGTCGTCACGAGCCGGGTATCGGCGAGCGACGCGTGGATCAGCCCGAGCTGGTTGAACTCGTCACAGAGGAACAGCGCCGCGTCGAGATCGTTCGCCAGGGTGACGGCGGCGTTCTCGCCGTCATCGAGCGGGAAGTCGACGTCAAGATCGACCGACTGCGTCTCGAACGCGCCAGTCCGATCGAGGACGGCCGTAGCCGCCCGACCGTGCTCGTCATCGTAAGCGGCGATCTCTCGGAGTTCGTCGACGACTACCGTCGGGACGACGACCGCGTATCGATCCAGTGACAGCGCGAGTGGATCGGGATCCGCTTTCGCCACGATCCCGAGGCTGACGAGTGCGGAGGCATCGGCGACGAGGACCGACATCTATGCGTCCGCAACCTCGTCGACGAAGTCCCGGTCGAGTTGCTGTTTCAACACCCGGAGGTTCGCAGCCTCTTCGGCACCGACGAGTGCTTTGAGCTGGTCGAAGGTGATCTCGTCGTCGTAGTAGGCGGCCGCGATCTCCTGGGTGAGCGCGTCGTCGTGGGTCGCGTCCTGCAGGTACTCCCGAAGCGCCGTCACGAGAATGTCCGTCCGGTCCTCGCCGAGAACGTCCGCGAGTGCGTCCGTCCGATCGACGAGTCGATGCGGCGCTCTGAACTGGACGCGCTTCTTGTCGCTACTCATCGTGTGTACATTGTGAGCCAGCTTACTTAGCCCTTGTGAGGGGGTGATGGGCGGTGTTCAGATAAGGATCCAAAACGATGGAAAACCACTCTGAAAGCCCTCGCCAGTTTCGGTCCCGCGCCTTGCTGCGCGCTTCGGGCGCTACGCGCCCTGCAGTGCTTGCGTCGTCGGGGTTCCCGAAACTGGCTCGCCCTTTCAGTCCGCCAGGATTCGGCTGTTTGGCCGGTCGAAATATAGACGTTCTTGGGTACTTTTCTAAACTCCGCCAATCAAAGAGAGCCTAAGTATATCATTATGACTTCTATACCGTTATTGTAGGAAGCTGTCCAATGTGGTCAGACCATCTCAAATAGAAAAGGAAATAGGGGTCTGGAATATGCAATTCCTCTTTTTGCCTGTCCCAGTCTAACGGCCATTCATTTGGCAATTTATCTTCGCATAGATCATCCATGTGTCCGCAACCAGATTTGATTTGATTGGTTGCAGGCGGATCTCCTATACAAATTGAATCCATTCTCTCCTTCAATTCTTTTGCATTAAATGATCGCTGTACTGGATTGCTGCCAATGGCTCTGAGAATACAGTTATAGTAATCACCCTCAGATCCATCTCGAAATTTCCATACTGTCCGACCTTCTCCTCTGGATTCTTTTCCGCTGTCTAAAATATCAACTGTGCGCTCATGTGAAGTATATCCTACTGTTCGTTTATAAATATTTTCAATCTTATCAGATTCAGCTCTGATTATGTTGGTTGAGTTGTGGGAATCAATTACATCATATACATAGCAGGCCTCAAGACATAATCTTTGCATAAGTTGAGGAGAACCTGCAGCCTCTTCCGCTAATTTCGTATTTAAGACATCGTCGACATCAACATTCAATTTTCTGAATCCTTTCTCTGCGATGCGTTTTAAATCTCCTATATCCCAATAGCCAATATCTAGTGGCTGAACTCTTCCACGCAGATCAGGATTTCCTCGTAAGATATCCTCACTTCGATGAGGTACCAGTGCTACTCCAATGGAAATTCCTTGATGTGGTATTTCTTTGATGACTTCAGCTAGATCTTCTTGGACTGATTTATCAATATAATGAAAGTCATCGATCAATAGAAGATAATCGCCATTCTGAAGTTCCTCAATCGTCTTGGAAATGCCAACACGATCATAAACCTCTGTCTCACCAAGAGAATCAATATGAGTATGCTCTGCACTTGTTTCAGCTTCGGCTCCGATAAAGGAGCTTAACCCGAGTTTAGCAAGTACTCTTGTGCTTAATTTATGTTCTTCTGTCGACTCGTGAGTCTCTTCTAATGAATGTGCAACCCCCATTTCGTCCAATACATTCTTCCAAAAGGTGACTTTGGAATCAATGGTTGAACCAAGCACTTTAATTAAAAGATTTTCATCCACTACATTCTCGATTAGTACTGTTTTACCTGATTTTGAAGGGCCAGCAAGAGAGATAACCTCACCATGAGTTTCAAGAGCCTTGTTCAGTTTTTCTTCTAAGTCTTTACCTTCCTGTTCTACGTAAGTATACTTTGGATAAGAATTGGGCGTGAAGACTTCATTACGTTTGTAATTTCGACCCATGGAATATATAAGAGAGTGGTCTTTCATTAAATCTGTTGGGTTATATCCCAATCTGATATAAATTTAGATTTTCGCCAAAGTGTGAATGTAAACCCCTCACTCAACATCTCCCAGGGCTAAAGACGTTTCAATTGATGGGCCACTCAGTTAGCCCTTGAGGTGAGTCAATTCTCACGTTACGCGCTCATTTGTGAGGGAACGGCATTTTGGGTAGGGCCATCCCCCTTAGGAGAGGTGGATCACGAATTCCAGGGAGATCCCACGGATCCACGATATCACGCCTCGACCACGAACACCCGCAGATCGTTGACGTTCGTCCCCGTCGGCCCGGTCTCGATCACGGCACCTGACTCTTCGAGCGCCGGTAGCGCGTCGTTTTCCAGCAGCGCCGCCCGGCCGCGTTGTGGGTTCGACAGCGTCTCGCCGTCGACGATCGCACCCGCGACCTCGGTGCCGCCGTCCGCGCCGTCGGTGTCGACGCTGGCGCAGACGACATCAGTGTGCTGTTCGACGGCGACCCGGAGCGCGAACTCCAGATTGGGGCCGCCGGCCCCGTTGCCCATGACGGTGACCGTGGTCTCGCCGCCCGACAGCAGGACAGCCGGCGGTTCGACGGGCGTCCCGGTGGCCGCACACTCCTCGGCGATGGCGAGCCCCGAGAGCGCGGCCTCGGTCGCCTCGCCGCGAACCCGCGAAGACAGAACCAGCGGCTCGTAGCCTGCTTCCGCCGCGGCGTTGCGGGCCGCCGCGAGTGCCGTCCAGGCGTCGGCGAGGACGTGGTTGTCGACGTGACCCAGCACCCCGGGATCAGCTGGCGTCTCCGCACGCTCGCCGGCCGCACCGGCTTCGAGGTGCTCGCGGACGACCGCGGGGACGGCCACGTCGTAGCGATCCAGGATCTCGAGGGCATCCTCGTAGGTGGTCGCGTCGGGTGCGGTCGGGCCGCTGGCGATCACGCCGGGGTCGTCGCCGACGACATCCGAGAACAGCAGGCCGACGACCGTGGCGGGTGCGGCCGCCCTGGCCAATCCGCCGCCCTTGATCGCCGAGCAGTGTTTGCGAACGGCGTTGATCTCGTTGATCGACGCGCCGCACTCTACCAGTTCCTCGGTGGTAGCCTGGAGGTCGACGAGGGTGATGTCGCCGGCGGGCAACGCCAGCAGCGCGCTCCCGCCGCCCGTGATCGGCGCGAGGACGAGCGTCCCCTCGCCCAGTCCCTGGGCTCGCTGGAAGACCCGGCGAGCACCCGCCAGACTGTCGGCGTCGGGGATCGGATGACTACCTTCGGTTGTCTCGACGGTGTCAGTCGCAACTGGTTTCGTCGAGACGACGAGTCCCCGGTCGATGTAGTCTTCGAGGTGACGTTCGAGTTCGCGGGCCACCACGTCGGCGGCCTTCCCGCCGCCGAGGACGACCACCGAGTCGTAGGCCCCGAGGTCGTACTCGCTCCCGGCGACAGTCAGGACGTCCCCCTCGACCGAGAGCGATTCCCGGAGGACGCGCTGGGGAGTCGCCGCCTCGATCCCGGCCTCGATGCAGGACAGAGCGACGTCGTGAGCCGGCGTCACCGCCAGCCGATCGCGGTCGTCGATCATCGCCCGAGGCCCGCCACGCGCTGGAACAGGCCGAAGGCGGCGTCGCGCCAGTGATCGGGCAGGTACCGGAGCGCGAGGATCAGTTTCGCGCCGTTGCCCACCGCATAGCGGGGATCTGGGTCGGTCATCGCCGCGGCGTCGTAGATCACGGTCGCGACGTCCTCCGGCGGAATGCCCAAGAGTCCGTCGTACTCGATCGCCCGGCGGTCGTCCTGGGCCTCGTAGATCCCGTCGTACGCGCCCGACTGTTCGAGACGCTCGCGGCTCGCGTCGGTCCGGTCGGCAAACGACGTCTCGACGACGCCCGGTTCGACGACGACCACGTCGACGCCGTGGGAATCGACCTCGGCCCGGAGCGAATCGCTCATCGCCTCCAGGGCGAACTTCGAGGCCGCGTAGGCTCCCATGCCAGGGACGGCGAGCCGACCCTGGAGGCTTGAGACGTTGACGATCGTCCCCTCCGCTTGTTCGCGCATGTGCGGCAGAACCGCTCGGATCAGGCGGTGCGGACCGTAGAGATTGACGTCGAACTGGTCCTCGAGGGCATCGGTCGGGACGTCCTCGATCGGGCCGAACTGACCGGTGCCCGCGTTGTTGACCAGGCAGTCGATCCGGCCTTCTTCGTCGATGATCCGGTCGACGACCCGCTCGACGGCGCGGGCGTTGGTCACGTCGAGTTTGGCTGTTTCGGCCCCGGCGTCGGCGAGGTCGGCAATATCGTCGGTGTCACGGGCGGTCGCGTAGACCGTCCAGTCCTCTTCGAGAAAGCGTTCGGCGCTCGCCCGGCCGATACCGGACGAACAGCCGGTGATGAGTGCGATGTGGTCTTCCATACCGACCGCGAGGAGCGGGGTGCAGTAAGCCCTGGCGGTCGATCAGCGGTGGTGTTTAGGTAAGCGAGTCGCGGCTGAGAACAGCCAGAAAGCCCCGAGCGGCTCCGGTCGAAGCCCTCGCTGCGCTCCTCACTCCGTTGCGGTGCTAGCGTCGGCCGTCTTCCCGGAGCCGCTCGCCCCTTTCAGTCCCACCCATGCCGGCTGACCAACCGGTCTCGGGTGGGACTGAAAGGGGCCGCGCTCTCAGCGCACCCCGACGACGCAAGCACCCACTGGAGCGCAGCGAGTCGCGGCAGCTGAGAGCGCGGGGGCTTTCTGGCTGTTGCAGGCGATCCCTGCTAAAGTCAACACGCCCTGATCAGCGGTTCGGAGTTGTCGACCGTGTGGTCACGCCTCGCCGCCTTGGCGTTTCAGCCGATCTGCCTCGCGGTCGGCCAACCGCGTCGGCTCGGGCAGTTTGTACCCGGCCGCACACTGACTCACGAGGTCGACGGTCGTCGCCGCGCTCACGCGGTGGCCGGGGCTGACGTACAGCGGATTGATCGACGTCGAGCCCGACTGGTACTGGCGCGTCTGGACGGCATGACCGATGACGGTTCCGGGCTCAGCAGTCTCGACCCGTTCATCGGCCTCGATCGGGATGCGATCGCCCTCCGCCATGCGATCAGGGATCGATTCGGCCGGCGTGCCACAGAGCAGGTTCTTGGCGACGCCGATGGCAGGAACGTCCACCATGACGCCGATGTGCGTCGCCAGCCCCGCCTCCCGAAAGTGAATGCGGCCGCTCCCGTCGACGACAAGCAGATCGGGTTCGACGGCGAGATTCGACAGCGCCGCGAGGATCGCCCCGCCCTCGCGGAAACTCAGCAATCCAGGAATGTAGGGGATCTCGGTGTCGACGACCGCGTACGCCCGATCGACGACACGCCCGTCCTGTAGGGCGACGACAGCGCTGAGGGCTCGATCGCCATCGTCGAGAAACGCCTGATCGACGCCCGCGACGATCGGGCTGTCGCCGGTGAGTCGGTGCTGATCATCGTCCCCGAGATCGACTGGTGAATCGAATTCGATCGCCGAGGGATCGAAAGCGAAGTCGTCCTCGAAGAGGGCAACGTCGGCGATTTCGCGCTGTAAGGCTTCCATCTCGTCGCGGGAGAGCGAGGGATCGGGGACGAACTCGGGGCGGGAAACGTCCATCGCTCAGAACGGCCCACGGCCACCCGGGCCGCCGGGGCCGCCTGGACCGCCAGGGCCGCGACCGCCGCCGAGTTGGAGTTGGTTCGGGACCCGGATCCGATCGCGGATGTGCTGGCCGTAGGCGAGCCCGATCGCGAGCCCGATCAGGTGAGCGGCGTTGGCAACGCCCTGGCCGCCCGCACCGAACATCCCGAGGACGTTCATCGCGACCAGGCCGATCGTCACCAGCCAGATCGGGACGGGAAAAATGAAGTACACGTACACTCGGAGACTGGGGTTGAGGATGGTCAAGACGCCCATGATCGCGATGGCTGCACCCGACGCGCCGACGACTCCACCAGGGAAGTACCCGACCGCCGCTGCGGACGGTATCCCCTGATAGAGTTGAATGAGGACCTGTCCAAGCCCGGCAAGCGCGCCGCTAGAGAGGAACAGGAGCGTGAAGTCCCGCGAGCCGATGTAGTCCTCGACTAGCCGTCCAAAGAAGAAGATCACGATACTGTTGAATGCAATGTGTGCGAATCCCCCGTGTGAAAGTACCGACGTGAACCACGTCCAGACGTATTCGGGATGCTGTGGAGCCAGGACGAAAATCGATCGATACAACTCCGAAGAAAGCGTTGCAACCTGAAGGTTGGGCGTCCCAATCGCCACGGTGGCAACGAGAAACTGAAAGAGAAAGGTAATCCACATCAGCCCGAGGAACACGTACGTCATATTCCCACGGAAATACGCCAGCGGGCCGCCGGGCCCCGTGTCGATCCCGATCCGATCGAGGAGACTCTTCGAAGAACTCGGATCGCTGCCCGCCGAGACGCTGTCGTCGAACCCGCTGTCGAAGACCCCTTCGGGGTCACCCCAGTCGTCCAGTCCCGGACAGTCGTGGTTCTCCGGGAGCCGATGTTCCGAGCAGAACGTTCCCCCGCAGTGATTGCAGTGATACGGCATATTCATCTCCGTGCCGCACACGTCACAGGTCGTCATTGCCGGTGGGTAACGGACCCTGCGGCAAAGAGATTGTGCTTGCCCCGATTGCAGTCCTCTCCCACTCAAACCGCAGTTCGGAAGCCGATTTGTCTAGTCACCATCCCGTAGAACCACCTGGGCTGGCAAGGGCCAACGGGCACACTCGAATTAGTATCTACAACATCCAGAAAAGAAAACAATTTAATGCGACACACAGCATTGTGCGTGTGAAGCGATGCCACAGAATAGCAACGTGGACGGGGGGCGAAACGGGAACGCAGAACGGGGAGCAACCGATACGGGGGGCGGGCGAGCGACGACGCGACGCCGTGCCCTCGCGCTGGCGGGGACTGGGCTGGTTTCCGGTCTGGTGGGAACCGCGCTGGGGGCCGATCACGACGCAGTCGTCTACGACACCAACGGTCAGTTCATCGCGGAAAACGGTGGACAGGAAGTGTATGCCGGGGACGATTACATCGACGCGATCCAGGCCGCCGTCGACAGTCTTACACCCGGTCGGAGGACGAAGGAAAAGGTCAGAGTCGACGCGACGGGGAGCACCGGCACCGCCTCGGGTCTCCGGGCAGTCGACCTGCCGAGTTACACCATCCTCGACGTTCCCGGCTCGATCGACGTCAACGACACCGGCGAGCCGTGGATCATTCCGGCACGCGCAGAGAACGCCGAGGAAGTCGAAATTCAGCGGTTCAACGTCACCGGAAATCCACGCTACGGAATCCGGATCTCTCACTGCGACGGCGTGGTCATCGACGACGTCACGATGGACCTCTCGGGCGGGCTGGGCATCCGGATCGACGGCCGGAACGGCCCCGACACGACGAACGTCACGCTCAACAGCGCCGACATCAACGGGTCGGGGACCCACGCCGTCGAGACCTACGGCGTCGACGGGCTCGACATTGGAACGGTCAGGGCGACCGATATCGCCACCGGCTGTGGACTGCTGTTGAACGACACCTCGAACGCGACGGTCGAGTACGTCGACGCGACGCGGTGTGACCAGGGCGGCGGCTACGCCGGCTTCCGGTGTGCGAACGACGCCGGGCCGAACATCACCGTCGACAGCGTCGACGCGACTGACTGTGGACGCGGCATCTTCACAGTGTCGGGCAGCAGCGGTATCGAGATCCACGACGTCACCCTTGAGGGCAACGGCGGGAACCTGATTCAGGACACCCGGGAGACGGTCATCGACGGCGGCACGATCACCAACACGGGAAGTGCTGGGATCCGGCTGGATTCCCGCAGCAGTGACCAACATCCATACACCCGAAACGTCACCGTCCGGAACCTGACTATCCGGGACAACGCGGGCTATGGCGTCTACGAAACCGGGCCCGACACCGAAGGGAACGCGATCGTCAACAACGCCTTCTGTGACAACGGGTCGGGAGCCATCGAAACCTACGCGGGTAACACGACGGTCCGCGGGAACACGGACTGCGGTGGCGGTGGTACTGGCGGAGACAGTGGCGGTGGTACTGGTGGGGACAGTGGCAGTGGGGGGGACAATGGCAGCGACAGTGCCGGCCCCATCAGTGACGGCACCTACCAGATCACGAACCTAAACAGTGGCAAACTCCTAGAGGTCGCCAACGCCGAGACGGCTGACGGGGCCAACATCCGGCAGTACGGGGACACCGGCCATCCCTGTCAACACTGGAACGTGACGGCCAACGGGGACGGGACCTACCGGCTCACGAACGCACACAGCGGAAAACTACTCGAAGTCGCCAACGCAGACACCAGCGACGGCGCGAACGTCCGCCAGTACGGAGACACCGATCACCCCTGCCAGGACTGGAACGTTATCGACAACGGCGACGGCACGTATCGCCTGGAGAACGAAAACGGCGGCTCGGTGGCAGACGTCGAGAACGCATCAAGCGAGGACGGGGCAAACGTCCTGCAGTGGCCCTGGCACGGCGGCGACAATCAGCGGTGGCGATTCAATTCGATCTGAGGTCGCGATCCACGCTACGGACGATCCGCGGGGACTCCAGCTGAACGTCCCAGCCGCCACGAGCGGGGATTTTTGTCCGTCGGCCCCGGACGAACAGCCGTGCACGAGTACGAACGCAAACAGCTCCTCGAACGTGTCGAGCGCGAGGGCGCGACCGTGGGCGCGACGATCCCCGACACGATCGAGATCGACGGCGAATCCCTCGATCTTTCGGCGTTCGTCTTCGAAACCAGACGCCAGGAGACCATCCCGGCCGACCACCGCGAGCGGGTCGAGGCCGTCAAGACGAAGCTCCGCCGGGAGCGGAATCGACGGGTCGAACGGCTCGAATCGGGTGACCTGAGTTACGAACAGGGCGAGGACCTCGCCGATTCGATCGTGGGGATCGACCGGGCGCTGGAGGCGCTCGAATCGCTCGAATCCGGAGACATCGAGGCTGAGAAACAAGCCGCCAGGACCGCCGATCGAAAGCGCTGGATGCGCTTCATCCAGCAGGCACTGGGCAAAGACGGCGAGTCGGGCGACCGGCGGGCACGAGGTGGCCCATGACGGACAACGCCGAACTCGCCGCTCGTCTCGAGGAATTCGCCGACCTGCTGGACGCCAAAGACGTCGAATACAAACCACGCGCCTATCGCCGGGCGGCCGAGAACGTCGCCGAATATCCCGGGGACGTGGTCGATCTCGCCGAAGACGGGGTCGAGGCAGTCCAGGAAATCGACCGCGTCGGCGAGGCGATCGCCGACAAGCTCGTCGAGTACGTCGAGACCGGCGCGATCGAGGAACTCGAGGATCTGCGGGCGGAACTCCCCGTCGAGATGGACGCGCTGACGAGCGTCGAGGGCGTCGGGCCGAAGACCGTCGGCACGCTCTATGAGGCACTCGGAATCCAAACCCTCGACGACCTGGAGGCGGCCGCCGAGGCGGGGGAGATCCAGAACGTCTCGGGGTTCGGGGCGAAGACAGAGCAGAACATCCTCGATGGGATCGATTTCGCCAGAGAAGCCCACGAACGCCAGTTGCTGGGCGAGGCCCGGCCGCGGGGCGAGCGCGTGCGCGAGTACCTACGAGCGGTGGAGGCCGTCCAGCAATGTGAACTCGGCGGGTCGCTTCGCCGCTGGAAGCCGACCATCGGGGATGTCGACGCGCTGGTCGCAAGCACCGAGGGTCCGGCCGTGGTCGAAGCATTCACCGACTGGGAGGGGGCCGACCGGGTGATCGAAGCCGGCGACCAGAAGGCCAGCGTCCGGTCGGGGGGCGTCCGGATCGACCTCAGGGTGGTCGATCCAGCCGAATTCGGCGCGGCGTTGCAGTACTTCACCGGAAGCAAGGACCACAACGTCGACCTGCGCAACCGGGCGATCGATCGGGATCTCAAACTCAACGAGTACGGCGTCTTCGATATTTCGGCTGTGGAGGAGGAAGTAGACGATCAGCGGGCTGGCGAGCGCGTCGCCGGCGAGTCAGAGGCCGAGGTCTACGGCGCACTCGATCTGCCCTGGATCCCGCCGGAGTTACGTGAGAACCGTGGTGAGATCGCGGCCGCAGACGCGGGTGAGCTACCAGAGCTGATCGAGACGGACGAGATCCGCGGCGACCTCCACGTCCACACGGAATGGTCGGACGGCAACAACACGATCGAAGAGATGGCCGCGGCTGCCGCCGAACGGGGCGACGAGTACGTCTGCATCACCGATCACGCCACCGGGCCGGGCATGGTCGGCGGCGTCGGGCTCTCGGACGACGAACTCCGCGAGCAGCGCGAGGCGATCGCGGCGGTCGACGAGGCGCGTGACGACATCACCGTCCTCGCCGGTGTCGAAGCAAACATCGATACCGACGGCGGAATCTCTGTCGGTGACGAGGTGCTCGAATCGCTCGACCTGGTCGTCGCCTCGCCACACGCCGGTCTCGACGGCGACGGAACCGACCGCCTGATCGAAGCCGCACGCCACCCCGCAGTGGACGTGATCGGTCATCCGACGGGGCGACAGCTCAACCGCCGCCCCGGCCTCGACGTGGACGTTTCCGCCGTGGCCAAGGTGGCGGCCGAGAACGACACGGCGCTTGAGGTCAACGCCAACCCGCATCGGCTCGATCTCGAAGGGAGCCAGGCCAAGCGGGCGATCGACGCGGGGGCGACGATCGCGATCGACACCGACGCGCACCGACCTGAAGCTCTCGATTACCGGCGCTTTGGCGTCCACACCGCGCGGCGCGGCTGGGCGGAAGACGTGGATGTGCTCAATACTCGATCGGCTGCCGGCCTCAATGACTTTCTCGAGTGATTCCGTCCGGTCGTGGAGAGCGGTTCACTAGTGCCAGAAAGCAGCGGCCTACAGGGCAGTTACGCTTCGTCGAGGATGTCCTGGGCGGACTCGATCGCGGCGCTGTTGGCTGCGAAGGAGTCTTCCAGCGCGGGGTACAGCGACTCATAGATCTCGTAGTACTCGTCGTAGACGCGAGTGTGCTGTTCGATCGGTTCGACGCTGTCGACGATGTCGACCGCCTGTTCGGTGGCGTCCGCGACGCTGTCGTAGACGTCAGCGCCGACGCCGGCCAGCAGTGCCGACCCGTAGGCCGGCCCCTCGTCGACGTTCGGCGTCAGGATCTCCGCGTCGAAGATGTCAGCCTGGATCTGCTTCCACAGCGGGCTCTTCGCGCCGCCGCCGGCCGCCTTCAGCTGCCCGGTGTCGACACCGAGGTCGTCACGGACGATCCGGAAGGAGTCACGCAGACCGTAGGTGACGCCCTCCAGGACCGACCGGACAATGTGGGATTTGTCGTGGCGGGTCGAAAGCCCGAAGAAGGCACCGCGGGCGTCGGCGTCGCGGTGGGGCGTCCGTTCGCCGTTGAGGTACGGCAGGAAGATGAGCCCCTCCGAACCGGGATCGACAGTCGCGGCCTCGTCGGTCAGCACCTCGAAGGCGTCCTTCCCGAGCTGGTCGGCGACGACCTCCTCGGGCCCGCCGAGCGTCTCCGAGAACCAGCTGAACGCACCGCCGGCCGAGAGCATCACGCCCATGACGTGCCACGTGTCGGGGACGGCATGACAGAACGTATGCACCCGGCCCTCGGGGTCCGTCCGCTCGTCGTCGGTCGCGACGAAGATGACCCCCGACGTACCGATCGAACCCCAGACGTCACCGTCCCCGACGACGCCCGAGCCGACGGCACCGGCCGCGTTGTCACCGGCTCCCGCAACGACAGGGGTTCCAACCGGTAGCCCCGTCCGCTCGGCGACGGCGTCCGTGATTGCGCCGGTGACTTCCGGCGACTCGTAGACTTCGGGGAGGAGGTCCCGCGAGATGTCGAGTTCGTCGAGGATCTCGGGCGACCAGTCGCGCTCGCCGACGTCGAGCAGCAGCGTCCCGGAAGCGTCGCTGACGTCCGTCGCGAACGCCTCGGTCAGTTTGTACCGGATGTAGTCTTTCGGCAGCAGGATCGTCTCGGTCTGGTCGTAGACCTCGGGTTCGTGTTCCTGGACCCAGAGAATCTTCGGCGCAGTGAAGCCCTCGAACGGCGGGTTCGAGGCGAGTTCGATGATCCGATCCTCGCCGACGCGTTCCTCGATCTCGTCACACTGAGCCGACGTTCGCGTGTCGTTCCAGAGGATCGCCGGGCGCAGGACCTCACCCTCGTCGTCGAGAAATACCGAGCCGTGCATCTGGCCGGTGAGTCCCAGTGCCTCGACGTCTTCCGGATCGACGGCCGGTTCGGCCAGGACCCCGCTGATCGCGTCGATCGTTGCGTCCCACCAGTCGGCGGGGTCCTGCTCGGCCCATCCCACTTCGGGGTGATGGAGCGGGTACTCCTCGGTCGCCGTCGCGACGACCTCGCCCTCGGCATCGGTGACGAGTACCTTCACGCCGGACGTCCCCAGATCGAGTCCCATCAAAAGGCTCATTGTACGTGTGTGTACTCGCTATTTCTAGGGTTAAATGTTGCTGTTCACCGTGGTGAGCACTTCGGCGCGGATCACAATTCGGGAAGAGAGCGGGTCATAGCCGACGAGCTTGGCGTGGGAAAACGGGCGTCAAAACGAGACCATCACGTCGAAAACGATTCGATCGGTTACAGCCGAGCCTTACTCCCCTGGACCTTCCCCGTCACGTGGACCGGTCGGGAAGTAGAACTCGTGTTCGGACTGGGTTTCGAAGCGATCGAGCACGTCGTGCAGCGGCCCGGCGTAGCGGATGAGGTCATCGGCCCGCTGTGAGACCTCGTTGAGTTCCGCGGCCTGTTCCTCGGCCGCACCCGCGACGCTCTCGGACTCCTCGAGAGTCTCTTCCGCGAGATCGACGACCTCGGCCACCGTCCGAGCGACTTCGTCGATCTGGGCAAGTTGGTCTTCGAAGTCGATGTCCGGGTGTTCGGCGGCGAACTCGTCCAGCCGCGCGGAGATAGCGTCGATCTCCTCGGAGATCTCCTGGAGCCGTTCCTGCTGTTCGTAGGCGTCGTCGGAGATCCGCTGGACCGAGTCGGCCACTTGCTCTGAGGCTTCCTGGACGCTGTCCGAGGAGTTGAGGACGATCTCACCGGCGTCTTCGACCTCGTCGGCGAAGCTCTTGAGCTGGCCCGTGGTCTTTTCGAGTTCGTCGATCATCTCGTTGAACTCGCTGGCGATCCGGTCCATCGCCTCGTTCTCCCCGTCGATCTCCATCCGAGCGGTGAGGTCGCCAGCCGCACACTGTTCCATGGTCTGGCTGTACTCCTCGGCTTTCTCCTGGAGATACTCGTTCATCTCCATGGCCTCGGCGCGGGAGACCTCGGCCTCCTTGCGGGCCTGTTCGGCCTCGTTGATCTGCTCGCGGAGCGCATCCCGCATGTTGTCGAAGCCATCGTACAGCCGGCCGATCGAGTCGATCCGCGTCGAGTGGATCGGAACGTCGAGGTTCCCCTCCTCGATCTCCTCGGCCTTCCGCCGGAGGCGATCGACGGAACTCGCCGTCGAGTAGCCGAGGATCGCCCCAACGCCACCGATCATGATCGCTGCCAGGATAGTGACGATCTGACCCCACCGGGAGATGGTCTGGACAAACCCGAACAGATCGCTGGTCGGGGCGTGTGTGACGATCGTCCACGGCGGGTCGATCACCTCACCGTCGACGGAAGCGTACCCGACAGCGTACGGTTCATCCAGCACGGCCGGATCGTTCTCGATGATCCGGACGCCACTGGTTCGCTGCTGGCCGTCGGCGGGTGCAGCCATCGCTCGCCGGATCGTCTCCTCGTTGCCGTAGGTCCCGAGAATGTTCGACTCCACACCGTCTGCATTGGTGCGGGTGTCAGCTTGCACGGCATTGTCGACGTTGACTACCTGCGAGAAGTGGGTGCTGGCGTCGCCTTCGGTCAGCCCCTGGCTCTCGATCGCCTTGGCCAGGTCCGCAACGCGGAACTCCATGTAGAGGTATCGGTTGGCGACGTTGTGTTCGACGCGTTTGATGAAGCCGACGACCGGCTCCCCCGAGACATCATACACTTCGGTCATCCGGACCTGCGGATAGTCATCGATACCAACCTGAAGATTACTCAGCCATGGATGGGTCGTCTCCGCGACCGGGATGGTCTGTGACTGGAGCAGTCCCCGGTTGACTTCCTCGATGGTGTCACCCGTATACTGCATGGCGAGGATCTCGGTGCCGTTGTCCGGCGAGAGGAGGTAGATCGCGTGTGACCCGTTGGACACCTCCGAGAACAACGGCCGGGCCAGCTGTCGATTGAGCGTCCCAGTATCGGACTTATCAGCCCCCAATCCGTCGTTGGTCGAGGCGAGATCGACTGTCACAGCGTTGCGTTGAATCCATTGCTCGACGATCGACGCCTGCTGTGAGGCGAGACGCTCGTACTCCGCCCGCGTGTCGTCTTCGACTTGATCAGCCAATGCCCCCGTTGCCGTGAACCCGATTCCCGCAAGAATCAGGCCCATGATGACGAGAACCAGGGCAAATTTGAGTGCGAACCGCTTCCTGATGACGTCAGGAACGACCGTCGCCAGGATGCGGCCTATCGCACCACTCTCCGGTTCGTCACCGTTTGCTTCGATGTCTGGATCGTTACTCATAGTTTGTCAAAAGCGACCTGTTGTGTATCGATTATGCCAGTCGTATTCATTGTTTTTATTTCTCGACAACAGTTCCGTTATCGGTATCGATAGCTCCGGGTTCCGGGCCACCGATAAAAAAGAGTCGGGGGCGAATTCAGTATGTGAGGATTCATGCCCAGAAACACGGCAAGAGTCGTCTCCCAGCCGGTCATGGGTTCAGGATGGCCCCGAAGGCACTATCGCGATAGATACGCTGGGCGATCGCTCACAGAACACGGTCAGACAGCCAGCAGCCGAGGAGTACCGCAATCTTCAAGTGGTTACTGAGCGCATTTTTAGCGTGTCTGTCCTACGACACAGGTGATATCATGAGCGAATACTTCCCAGAAATCGACGAGATTACGTACGAGGGACCGGGCTCGGAAGACCCGCTTTCCTTTAGCTATTATGAACCGGATCGAGAAATCGGCGAAAAAACGATGGCGGAGCACCTGCGATTCTCGGTGGCCTACTGGCACACCCTCACCGAGGACGGGTCCGACCCGTTCGGCACGGGGACGATGCAGCGGCCGTGGGACGATATCGACGATCCCATGGAGAAGGCCCACGCCCGGGTCGACGCCGCCTTCGAGTTCTTCGAGAAACTCGGCGTCCCGTACTTCTGTTTCCACGATCGAGACATCGCCCCCAAGGGCGAGGATCTGGCCGAGTCCAACCAAAATCTCGACGAGATCGTCGATCACGTCGAGGAGAAGATGGACGAGACGGGGGTCGAGCTGCTGTGGGGCACCTCCCAGCTGTTCATGGAAGAGAAGTTCATGCACGGCGCGGCGACCTCACCGAACCCCGACGTCTTCGCCCACGCGGCCGGGCAGGTCAAGAAAGCGATGGAAGTCACCGAGCGCCTCGGCGGCGAGAACTTCGTCTTCTGGGGCGGCCGGGAGGGCTACAAGACGCTGCTGAACAGCGACATGGGCCGGGAACTGGACAACATGGGCCGGTTCTTCCGGATGGCGGCCGACTACGCCGACGACATCGGCTTCGACGGCCAGTTGCTCATCGAGCCCAAACCCAAGGAACCCACGAAACACCAGTACGACTTCGACGCCGCGAACGTCATGGCGTTCCTGCGTGAGCACGGCCTGGAGGACCGCTTCAGCCTCAATCTGGAAGCCAACCACGCGACCCTCGCCGGCCACACCTTCCGGCACGAACTCCAGTACGCCCGGATCAACGACGCGCTGGGCAGCGTCGACGCCAACCAGGGCGACAAACTCATCGGCTGGGACACCGACGAGTTCCCGACCGACGTCTACATGACGACCCTGGCGATGTACGAGATTCTGGAGAACGACGGGCTCGCGCCAGGCGGCCTCAACTTCGACGCGAAGGTCCGACGCGAATCCTTCGAGCCGGTCGACCTCTTCTATGGCCACGTCGTCGGCATGGACACCTTCGCCCGCGGGCTCGAAGTCGCCCACGAACTCCGCGAGGACGGCGTCTTCGAGGAGGTTATCGACGACCGGTACGGCTACGACGAAGGAATCGGTGCCGAGATCGCCGCCGAGTCGACGGACTTCGAAGCGCTCGCCGACTACGCGCTGGACAACGACGGTATCGAACTGGAGTCGGGTCGTCAGGAGAAACTCAAGTCGGTCCTCAACCGCTACATCCTCGAATCCTGAGCGGGCGCGGGCAAACCACGCGGTTTTCGCCCGAGCGGAGCGGTCGGTCGTCGACCCAAGGGGCTTCGGTTCGCCGAGACAGATGCGGCGAGGGCAACACTTTAGTGTATTTTGTGCGATGACGCATATATGGAACGAGCACTTGTCGTCGTCGACGACACTGAAGCGAGTGACGAGTTACTCCGGAAAGCCGGCGAGATCGCGGAAGGGGTCGGTGCGAAACTGTACCTCTTTGGGACGCTTGACCCCGAGGAGTTCGACGAGGCCCGGGAAACCCTCGATACGATCGGCGAGGTCGAGAACACGTCCTACACCGATTCGGACATCCTGAAAACAGTTCACAACTCGCTGAACGAAACCATCGAGGCGGTCTTCGATGGGACCGAGTTTGAATACGAGACCGTCGGGGCGGTCGCCGGCGAAGGCGACCGCGCCTCGAAAGTCATCGAGGCCGCCGAGAAGTTCGAATGTGAGCACATCTTCCTGTCGGGCCGAAAGCGCTCGCCGACCGGGAAGGCGCTGTTCGGCGATACGGTCCAGTCCGTGCTGCTCGACTTCGACGGCGAAGTCACCGTCAACCTCCAGTAACGACCGTCGGTTCCCCTTTTTTGCCGCCGTGTCTCAGTCCTGAGCGAGGAGCCGGTCGTCCGATCCGACGCTGCGTGGTGAGTTTCAGTGGCGTACAAGCACCATCCCACAGGACGATGCGGCGGCGAACTGATTGTATGGCGGTCCGGGACAGCTATGAGGAGTAGCGGACGCGACAAAGCGTGTGACGAACTGACCACTGCCGCAGCCCAAACGTTGATTGGGCTCTCGGGAGCACGGACTCCCTATGCGTACGCCCTCCAGACGGTCGTTGCTCGCGAGTCTCGGCGCGGCCGCCAGTGGACTCGCCGGCTGTACGAGCGAGGATCCCACGCCAACCACGACCGAAACGAACTCCCGAGCGTCAACCGAAACGAGCACCGGGACGCCAAGCCGAACACCGCGGGCGACGGGATCGACCACGGAGCCGCCGACCAAGACGACCGAATCGGCGGACGACTTCCCGATGACTGGCCGGCCGGGTGGCGTCGAGGCCTTCGACGACGTGCTTCCGGGCTTTCTGGAACAGTGGGGGATTCCAGGGGCGACAGTGTCGGTGATGGACGGGGAGCGACTCGTGTTTACCCGCGGATACGGGACGGTCGGTCCTGACAGCGACGACGCGGTCCATCCGGACGCCCTGTTCCGTCTCGGAAGCCTCTCGAAGCCGATCACTGCCGTGTCCGTGCTCGATCTCGTCGAGAAGGGAGAGCTATCACTCGACGATCGGGCCGTCGAGATTCTCGCTGAACTGGTCCCCGAAGACGGACCGGTGGACCCACGCGTCGAAGCGATCACGGTCCGACAGCTGCTGACACACACGGCCGGCTGGAGCACGGAGCCCGTCGGCTTCGATCCGGTTTTCGCGCCGATCCAGGTAGCCAAAGCCCAAGAGACCGAACCACCAGCCAGCGCCGAGACGACGGTCGAGTTCATGCTGAGTCAGGAACTCGGCGCGGACCCCGGGACGACCTTCGAGTACTCGAACGTCGGGTATTGCATCCTGGGCCGAATCATCGAAGCCGTGACGGGGAAGCAGTACGAGCGCCACGTGCGTGGGGCGATCCTCTCCTCGCTCGGTGCGGGCGACATGGCGATCGGCGCGACCCGGAAGGAGAATCTGCGGGAAGGGCAAGTCCGCTACCGGAGTCACGGCACGACCGAGTCCCCGTTTTCGGGCGAGGGGACCGTTCCGCGTCCGTATGGCGCTGGTGTGTTGAACGAAGCACTCGACGCAAACGGCGGATGGGTCGGTTCCGCCCCTGACCTCCTGCGGTTCGTCCGCGGTATCGACGGACTGGAGGGTGTGCCGGACGTGCTGAACGCCGAGACGAAAGCGACGATGCTCGCCCGGCCGGACGTAAGTCGCTGGGCGGGAGCCAGCCAGTACTACGGCCAGGGATGGTATGTCACTCCAGGAGAAGGCGGGCCGCTCCTCTGGCACAACGGGTCCCTCCCCGGCAGTTACGCGTTCCTGGCTCACGACCGAGGGTCGGGTCGGACGCTCGTCGGCTTGTTCAACGGCCGATCGCCGGACTCACTCTTCGGGCAGTTCAACGTCGCCGCCCAGCGAACGCTGCTCGGGGCAGCCGGTGCGGTCGAATCCTGGCCGGATCGTGACCACTTCACTGCTGACAGCTGACCCGGCCATCACGGACACCGAAACCCCCGGTGGGAACGGTATCGAAGGGTATTTAGACCACGACAGTTGAACTATTTCTTCGTGGACGATTCCGGGCCGCAGACGAACGTGACGGAAGGGGGACTACTCCGCCCCATGCTCGACATCGCGTGGCCGCTGGTGGTCTTTCAGTTGCTGAACGTCGCGTACAACGTGACGGATACCATCTGGCTGGGGCACTTTTCGGCCGACGCGGTCGGAGCATTGAGTATCGCGTGGCCGCTGGTGTTCCTGTTCATTTCGATCGCCGGCGGGTTCAACTCCGCGGGCGCGATCCTGGTTGCGCAGTACACCGGCGCGGACAGCGAGGGCTCGGCAGGCAAGGTCACGGGGAACCAGCTCACCTTCGTCATCGGGATGGCCGTCGTCCTCGGCATCCTCGGCTTTCTGCTCTCGGACCATCTGCTCGCGCTGTTGCCCTCGAGTGCGGGCACTTCCGAGCGGATCATCCCGATGGCCAACGACTACATGGAGGTCTTCTACCTGGGATTGCCGTTCCTGTTCACGTTTTTCGTCTTCTCGACGGTCATGCGCGGGTACGGCGACACGAAGACGCCGATGTACGTCATGGCCGGCAGCGTCGGGCTCAACCTGGTGATCGACCCGATCCTCATCTTCGGGTTCGCCGGCAACCCGCTGTTCGCGCCGCCAGGACTCGACGTGATCGGCGCGAGGCTGGCCGAGATGACTACCTTCGGCGGGTTCGGGATCCAGGGGGCCGCCATCGCCACCATCTCCTCGCGTGGGCTGGCAGCGGTCGTCGGCATCGGCCTGCTGTTCTTCGGCGGGTACGGCCCCGACGTCCGGGTCCACCACCTTCGTCCTGACCTCGACGTTATCCGGAAGATCGTCGACCTCGGCCTCCCGACGACGGCCGAGCAGTCGGCGGCGGCGCTGGGCCAGATCACGATGACCGCGATGGTATCGATGTTCTCACCCGCGGTCGTGGCGGCCTACGGCCTGACCAACCGGATCGGGACCATCGTCTTCCTCCCGTCGATGGGGCTGGGCCGGGCGACCAACACGATGGTCGGCCAGAACCTCGGGGCCGAAAAGCCCGACCGTGCCGAGCGGGCCACCTGGGTCGCCGCGAAGGCCGCCGTCGCCGTCCTCCTGATCGCGGCGGTCGTGGCCTTCGTCTTCCCCGAGGCGATCGTCGGCGTCTTCCTGGGGACGGGCACTGAGGAGGCGGCGATCACGCTTGCGTTCGCTGCGACGTATCTCCAGGTCAGGGCCGTCGAGTTCGGCTTTATGGGCGTCTTCCAGGTCATCCTCGGGGCGTTCCGCGGCGCGGGCAACACCCGGACGGCGATGGTCCTCTCGATCATCGCGCTGTGGCTCGGCCGCGTCCCGCTAGTGTATCTGCTGGCGGTCAACCCCGGATTCCTGGGTGAGCTAGGGATCTGGATCGGGTTCGCCGCCGGCGACATCATCGGCGGAATCGTCGCCGTCCTCTGGTTCACTCGCGGGACCTGGAAGCAGGCCGTCATCGAAGAGCGCGGGGCGGACACCGGGCCCCCGGCCGACGCGATCGAGACGGACTGACCGGACCCGGCTGTCAACTCGGTTGTGCCGGGTCGACCATCTGGAACAGACACTGCCCGGAGAACGCTGTCGAACAGAGAGCGTGACATTAATCTCGGTCGGGTCGCAGTGTAGGATCATGGGAACCAGTAACCAGGTCGGACCCGGCGTGCCGGACGGTATCGATCCGGCCGCCGACAGTCGGGCCACATACGACTACGTCAGCGACGACGTGCAACGGCCAGGCCTCGTAAGTGACCTGGAGGAACGCATCGAGGGGGACGTTCGCTTCGACGAGTACTCCCGACAGCTGTATGCGACCGACGCCAGCGCCTACGAGGTACTTCCGGTCGGCGTCGTCTTCCCGCAGTCGACGGCCGACGTCGCGAGCGTCGTCGAGTACTGCGCCGCTCGGGAGATCCCGGTCCTGCCACGGGGTGGCGGCACGAGCCTCGCCGGCCAGACGGTCAACGAGGCCGTCGTCCTGGATTTCACCCGCTACATGGACAGCGTGCTCGAAACGGATCCTGACGCTGCCCGGGCACGCGTCCAGGCCGGGACCTACATCGGCGATATGAACGCGGCCTTCGCCGAGCACGATCTGAAGTTCGCGCCCGACCCTGCCTACGGCGATAAGAGCGCCGTCGCGGGCGCGATCGGCAACAACTCTACCGGCTCACATTCACTGAAGTACGGCAAAACCGACGCCTACGTCGAATCCTGTGAGGTCGTCCTCGCCGACGGCACCGTCACGGAATTCGGCGAAGTGACGCTGTCGGAACTCAAAGACCGCGCGGACCCGGACGGCGATCTCGAAGCACAGATCCACGCCGAAGTCGCCCGGATCCTGGACGAAAAGACCGACACCATCGACGAGGTCTTCCCGGACCTGAAGCGGAACGTCTCGGGATACAATCTCGACCGACTCGTCGAGGAGGCCGAGGACGGCTCGGTCAACCTCGCCCGGTTGCTGGCCGGCAGCGAGGGAACCCTTGCAATCATCACCGAGGCCGAGGTCTCCCTGGAGGCAGTGCCCGAAACGAAATCGATCGCGCTGTTGGCGTACGAGGACCTCATCGACGCCATGGAGGACGTCTCGATCATCCTCGAACACGACCCCTCCGCGCTCGAAGTGCTCGACGACACGCTGCTGGAACTCGCGGGCAAGACCGAGGAGTTCGGGCCGCTGGTCGCCGAAATGGTGCCAGAGGGCACCGGCGCGATGCTGCTGGTGGAGTTCTACGCCGACAGCGACGAGGAGGGCAAACAGAAGGTCGCCGACCTGATCGCCGATCGAGTGCCTGACGGCGAGAGTGAACGCGACCCCAGCGAGGGGGCAAGCGAGATTACGGACGACCCGCACTTCGCCTTCCACGCCCAGGAGGCCCACGCGGACGACGAACGCAAGCGCTTCTGGAAACTCCGCAAGAGCGGGAACCCGATTCTCCTGGGCCGGACGACCGACGAGAAACACATCAGCTTCATCGAGGACACCGCCGTCCCGCCGGAGAACCTCCCCGAGTACGTCGCCGACTTCCAGGACCTCCTCGAAGACGTCGGCACCTTCGCGGCCTTCTACGCGCACGCGGGCCCAGGGTGTCTCCATATCCGGCCGCTGGTGAACACAAAGACCACCGAGGGCATGGAACAGTTCGAGGCCATCGCCGAGGGCGCGACCGACCTCGTCGTCGAGTACGGCGGCAGCGTCTCGGGCGAACACGGCGACGGCCGTGCCCGTTCGCAGTTCAACCGCAAACTCTACGGCGACGACCTCTGGGAGACCTTCGAGGAACTGAAGACCGCCTTCGACCCCGACTGGCTGCTCAACCCGGGTAACATCTGTGGCGATCACGATATGACCGAGAACCTCCGGTTCAGTCCGGAGTACGACTTCGAACTCGGGTTCGATCCCGTTCTCGAATGGGACAACGACAACGGCATGCAGGGCATGGTCGAACTCTGTCACGGCTGTGGCGGCTGTCGGGGCCCACAGGACACCACCGGCGGCGTGATGTGTCCGACGTTCCGGGCAAGCGAGGAGGAGATCACCTCGACGCGCGGCCGGGCGAACATGCTCCGGCAGGCCATGAGCGGCGACCTCCCCGAGGACGTGACCGACGAGGAGTTCATGACGGAGGTGCTCGACCTCTGTGTCGGGTGTAAAGGCTGTGCCAAGGACTGCCCGAGCGAGGTCGACATGGCCAAGCTCAAGGCCGAAGTCACCCACCAGTACCATCAGGAACACGGGTCGAGCCTCCGGGACAAGATCTTCGCGAACGTCGACCGCCTGTTCCCGATGGGCAGTGCACTCGCCCCACTCTCGAACTACGCACAGCGGCTGCCGGGCCGCCGCGCGATCCAGGAGAAAGTACTCGGAATCGCCCGCGAGCGAGACTTCCCGACGTTCTACCGGGAGACGTTCGTCGACTGGTTCGCGGGTCACGAGCCCCAGGTTTCGGCGGCCGAAGCCGACCGGAAGGTGCTGTTGTTCCCCGACTCGTTCTCGAACTACAACCGACCACAGGCAGGCAAAGCCGCGGTGCGTGTTCTCGAAGCGGCGGGCGTCCACGTCGACGTCCCGAACGATGTCACCGACAGCGGCCGGGCAGCCAACTCGAAAGGCTTTCTCGACAAGGCCGGCGAACACGCTCGCGAGAACGTCGACGCGCTCGCCCCCCGGGTCGAGGACGGCTGGGACGTCGTCAGCGTCGAGCCCTCGGTCGCCGTGATGTTCCAGCTCGACTACCTTGATCTCCTCTCCGGTCCGGACGTCGAGACGGTCGCGAACAACACCTACGGCATCTTCGAATACCTCGACACCCACGGTCTCGTCGACGACCTCGACGTGACCGCGGCGGATCGGCCGCTGACCTACCACGGCCATTGCCACCAGAAGGCCATCAAAAAGGACCACTACACCGAAAATGTCCTCGAAACGGCCGGGTTTACCGTCGACGCACTGGACAGTAGCTGCTGTGGGATGGCAGGTTCGTTCGGCTACGAGGCCGAGCACTACTCGCTTAGCCAGTCCATGGCCGACATTCTCCTCGATCAGGTCCGGGACAGTTCGGGCGAGCGTGTCATCGCCCCCGGTGCCTCGTGTCGCCACCAGATCGGCGAACACGAGCAAGCAAGCGACGATCCACCCCACCCGGTCGAGGTACTTGCCGAGAACCTAGACGGCTGACAATACCGGAATCGTATCCGACGAGAGGAGTCGAGACGCCGGGAATCGAAGAGTTGCCGGTTGCGTGCGTCGCTCCCGTCTCCGGGTGAGACACAGTGTTTTTATGCTGTCGTAGGGTCAGTTTGAGGTAGATGTCCAGACGGGCAGCGACAGTTGGGTATTTGTTGGTGATCGTCGGTCTGGCAGTCCCGATGGTCGCAGCAGGTGGCCAGCTTGCGGTTGGTTCCGGCCCATCGGTAAGTCTATCTGATGGGCCAGCGCTGGGCGGTGACCGCCCGGCCCAGCAGACCCCGTTCGCCCTCGGAAGCGACCGGTTCGACCGGACGCTGTTCGAGATCACGGTCTACGAGAACCAGTCGGCCCGATGGCGGTTTCAGTACACCCAGCGCCTGGCGAACGATAGCGAAGAGACGAATTTCAAAGCCTACGCGGCCGACTTTCGCGAGAACGAGACCGACCTCTACCGGCAGTTCGTTGCCTATGGTGACGAACTCGCCCGGACCGGCACGAACGTTACCCGACGGCAGATGAACGCCACCGGGTTTGCACGTGACGCCCGCATGGGAACGCTTGACCAACTTGGCATCGTCGAGATGTCGTTCACGTGGACGAACTTCGCCCAGCAGGAGGCGGATGGCGTTCTCGTCAGCGATATCTTCGAGGGCGGGTTGGCCATCCGGTCGGAGCAGCGACTCCGCATCGTCGCCGGGCCGACGCTCACCCTCGACAGTGTCGACCCGCTCCCGTCGAATACATCCGTCCAATCACTGGCCGGCGAAGATTCCGTCGAGTGGGTCGGCGAGTACTCCTTTGCGGATCAGCGGCCGCGGGTCGCCTTCCGTCCCACGGCGGAAACCACGACCGAACCAGGGGTCGTGACGACGAGCGACGGATCGGAGACGACACTCACGGACCGGACGACGAACGAGCGGACAGCGACGACCGACCCGTCGGACTCGACGACCGCGAGTCCGGAAACCGACGCGACCGGGACCACAGCCGCCAGCGGTGGGGCGTTCGGTGGCCTCGGACTCGGCGGCATGCTCGTCGGTCTCGGAGCGATTACACTCGTCGTGGTCGTCGCGACCTGGCGAAGCGGCATTTTCGACGTGAGTGAAGGGGATAGCCCCGCTACCGGCGGTGATGCCAACGGTGGAGCCGGCTCCGGTAGCCAGTCTCAGGGCGGCCAAACTGCTTCGACAGCCGGATCGGAGGGACCAGCGGTCAGCGAGACAGCACTGCTGAGTGACGACGATCGGGTTCGCCAGCTACTCGAGGACAACGGTGGCCGGATGAAACAGACGAAGATCGTCGAGGCGACCGAGTGGTCGAAATCCAAAGTGAGTATGCTACTCTCCGAGATGGAAGACGACGGCGAGATCACGAAGCTTCGGGTCGGTCGGGAAAACATCGTGAGCCTTCCCGGTGACGAGCCCGCGGCTGCGGGGTCACCGTTCGACGATCCCGACGACGAGTGAGTCCCGGATTGCCGTGGGAGCGGCTGGCGTAATCGATCGAAAGCGGAACCGTTAAACCCGTTTCATCGCAACGGTAGAGTACGCTCCGGTGGTGTAGTCCGGCCAATCATCTTGCCCTCTCACGGCAAGGACCAGGGTTCAAATCCCTGCCGGAGCACTTTGCTGCGAACAAATTCGTGAGCAGCAATGCTCGATTTGGATTTGAAGTAGAGAAGTCGCGCGCAGCGAAGCGAGCACGTCTGGGCGTGGTTCAAATTCCGATCGACAGCGTCGATCGGCGTTCGCGGATTCGGAGAATCCGCTCACTCCCTGCCGGAGTCCTCGTGAGCGAAGCGAACGAGGGGTCGGAGACGAACAGCGAGAGTCTCCCGGTACACTTCTGTCGCTCGCAATGTCGCGAGCGACGAATGCGGCCGGGGGAGTACTTTTCACAACGCGTTCCCAACCAGACGGTATGGAACACGAAGCGACCATCGAGGGCGTGGGCGTCGGTGTGGGGGACGAAGGTGCGGGGGCACCTGTGGTCTTGCTACGTGCCCGCGAGCAATTGGTCCCCATCTTCGTCAGTGGCGATCAGGCCCAGTCGATGCAACTCGCCATCGAGAACGAACCGTTTGAGCGCCCGCTCACCCACGATCTGTTGATCGAGATGATCTCCGAATTCGGCGCGGCCATCGACCGCGTTCGGATCGACGACCTCTCTGATGGCACCTTCTACGCGAAGGTCGACGCCGAACAGTACGTCGAGGGCAACCGCAAGAACGCGGTCTTCGACGCCCGGCCGAGCGACGGGATCGCGATTGCCCTTCGGGAGGACTGCCCGGTCGTCGTGAGCGACGAAGTGATCGACGAGGCCGGTCGACCCCCCGAGGCGTTCGAACCGGACGACGACGAGGACATCGGCCCCGACACCGATCCGAACCCCTTCGAGGACCCCTCCTTCGAGGCTGGCGACGATTTCGACGACTCCGAGGACATGGACTTCTGAGCTCGCCGCCGACGCCCACCTCGTCGATCCCGTTTGCGATGGCCCTTCCGTTGGGGACCGTGTGACTTCGTTTTGATTTGCTTTGAAATCGGAAGTCATATATTCCGGAGCCATTCTAATACAGTTTGAAATGGCATCGGAGATCGGCCTCCTCGTCGAGGTGGTCCAAGCGGGGATCGACGAGACGTTGTCGTATTTGACGTTGCACGTCATCACGTGTCTGGTGCCAGCCTTCTTCATCGCCGGCGGGATCTCGGCAGTGTTGTCGGACCATTTCGTCACGAAGTACCTCAGCGGTGATGCCCCCAAGCTACAGGCGTACTCCATCGCATCGGTCTCGGGTATCGCGCTGGCCGTCTGTAGCTGTACGATCCTGCCGATGTTCGCCGGGTTGTACAGGAAGGGGGCGGGGATCGGTCCCGCGACGGCCTTTCTGTTCTCGGGGCCGGCGATCAACGTGCTGGCAGTCGTGTTCACCGCGAGCGCACTCAGCCTCCCGCTGGGCGGCGCGCGAGCGTTTTTCGCGGTAACCATGGCCGCCGCGATCGGGTTGACGATGGCGTTTGTCTTCGGCAGTGGTGAGGACAGCGAGCGCGCAGACGCGAAGCCGGCGATGACCGACGGGGGGCACGTGACCGACCGTCGACCGACATGGGTGACGGCCGGCTTCTTCGGCAGCCAGGTCGCGATCCTCCTGATCGCTGCCACGGGATTGCTCTCGTGGGCAGTCAAGGCACCGCTGCTCGTGCCGCTTTTCGCCCTGTTGGGCTATCTGCTCTGGACGAAGTTCGATCGGGAAGTGATCGAGGAGTGGCTCCAGGAGACGTGGTTCTTCACGCGGACGATCTTCCCGCTGTTGCTTGCCGGGACGTTCGTCATCGGGATCGTCGGCGCGATCGCGGCGATCGCCCAGGGGTTGGGCCCGCTGGAGACGATCACGCGAGGTGGCGAGACGTTCGTCGCCCACCAGGTCGCGCCCGGCCTGCTCACGAAGAGAATCTTCGGGGAGACGACTCTCCTCTCGGCCGGCCTCGGCTCGGTCATCGGCGCGATCCTGTACATGCCGACGCTGCTGGAAGTGCCGATCGTCGGCTCGCTCTTTGGCTACACGCAAGGGCTGATGGCCGACGGGCCGGCGCTGGCGCTACTGTTGGCCGGGCCGTCGCTGTCGCTGCCGAACATGCTCGTCATCTGGAAAACCATCGGCACCAAACAGACGGCGCTGTACGTCAGTCTCGTCGCCGTCTCGGCCACCATCGCGGGCTTGATCTGGGGACTGCTACTGGTGTAACGTATCGAAAGCAACCGAAAACAGGACCAGACACAACCATGAAAATCGAAGTCATCGGCCCTGGCTGCCCCAGGTGCCAGAAAACGGAACAGCGCGTCAAGCAAGCCCTCGAACAAATCGACGGGGGCATCGAGGCAACCGTCGAGAAGGTCGACGCACAGATGGAGATCATCGACCGCGGCGTGATGCATACACCGGCAGTCGCCGTCGACGGCGAGATCAAGACCGAGGGCGAGATTCCGGACGTCGAGCAACTGGTCGGGATCTTCCGGTCCTCGTAGTTCGATCATCCGGGAGGGCATCCGTCGTGACCTGCCGCCGCAGATACTGATTTGTGTCTGGATCCCGTGGACCTACGTACGCGAATGGCATCCCAATCGAACGACTACCGGGTCGCGCCGGAGACGATGGCCGACCTGGAATCGGTTCTCGAACGGGGCGACCTCGAAGCGGCCCTGGAGATCTTCGAGGCGCTGTCGGACGAGCGCCGTCTGAAGGTCATGCGACTGCTTGCTGAGTCTGAGCTCTGTGTCTGTGATCTGGTCGCCCTCTTCGATATCGAATACTCCAAACTATCCTATCACCTCAAGGTACTGAAAGAATCGGGGCTCGTGACGGCCGATCGCGACGGCAATTACGTGACCTACCAACCGACCGAGTGTGGGAACGAGGTCATCGACGTGATCGAGCAGTTCGAATGACCGAAACGAAATCACTCACTCGACAGCCCCGAACAGTTCCTCGAAAAGCGCGGTGACGCGTCCCTCGACCTCGTCGCGGATCTCCCGAACGCGCGCCGGGTCTTGGCCGTCAGGATCAGCCAGCGCCCAGTCGCGAACCTCGACGTCAGCATCGAGTTCCAGCGTCGAACAGCCCATCGTCGCCACGAGGTCACAGTCGTTCAACGCCGCGGTCGAGAGCTCCCGTGGCTCCCGGTCAGTGAGATCGATATCGATCTCGGCCATCGTCTCGACGACTCCGTCGTGGACTGAATCGGCTGGATCGGTCCCGCCGGTGACGATCTCCACCTCGTCTTCGAGTCCCCGACGGTCGCGCTCGCGCTCGGCGAAGGCCGTCGACATCTGGCTGCGGCCCGCGTTCTGGACGCAAACGAATCCCAGCTTCGTGGTCTCTCCCGTCATTGACCAGGGGAAGTGGCCCGTCGGAGGAGTAGCTTTCTATGACGGCTATATAGGGCTCGATAGTCGGCCTGGCACTCGCGACATCACTCGGGGACCGCCGGCAGTTCGATCGGTGCTTCGAGCACTGCCGAAAGCGCGTCGGCCGCACCGACGAGTGTCGACTCCGCGGGTTCCGTGAGTGGATCGTCACTGTTCCAGGCATACTGGATCGTCCAGTCAGGATCGACGACGAAGGCCGCCCGTTTCGGAACGCCAGCGTGACCGCGAAAGTCCTCGTGGACGATGTCGTAGGCGTCGGCGATCGTGGCGTGCAGGTCCGACAGTAGCGGGATCTCGATATCTCGCGTCTCGGCGTATTCCTCGTGAGCGAAGAGGCTATCCGAAGAAATGGCCCACACCACGAGATCATCCCGGTCGAGCCACTCGCCCGCGGCGACGAGATCGGGCGTGATCGTCGGCACGAAATCGACCGGATACCACAGCAAAAGCGCCGCGCGCCCATCCCGGAGAGGATCCATCAGGTTGTAATATTCCGGCTGGCCGTTGACGATTCCTGGCAAGGAGAAGTCCGGGGCCGTGGCTCCGTCCTCGATCATGGTATTCGCTCGTCGGAGCACCGTTAAGAGCGTGGTGCTCGATACACCAGGATGGCTGTGTTGAACGCAGAATGCAGAGAGCCAGCCAACGCTCGGTTCTGACGATACAGTGTTCAGTTGAACCACCAGAACAGGTATTATGTATTACTGACAATGCACACATACTCATGGACCGCCGCAAGTTTCTCGCTGGCGCAGGTCTCAGCCTCTCAGCCACGGTGAGTGGCTGTATCGGACCGGATGGTCCCCCTGTCCAGACTACCAAAGACGACAGCGAGATCAGCGGTGGTACCGAAAGCGACGACGGACCCGACACGCCAGTGCTGACGGGATTCGACGTGAGCGAGCAGTCGGTGACCGTCGACCTGAACGACTGGCGATACGAACCCGGCGGGGTGTTTCTCGGTAGTCGCGACGCCGCACTGAAGTACTTTGGCGACACCACTGCCAAGACGTACGTCGAGGACACGGATTTCGAGAACGGGGAACGACTCGTATACGTCCGTGCGGTCGCTCGCCAGACGTGTTACGAACTCCGTTTGAACAATGACCCCCAGATGACCGATGGCGCGGTGTCGTTCTCGGTCGGGATCAACCGTACGTCCCCCACCGATGAGCCCTGCGGTGACGCGATGACGGCGATCGCAACGTTGCTACGACTGTCTTTCGATCCAGGAGGTCCACCCGCAGACGTGGTGTCGGTCTCGGTAGCTGGTGAGTCGGAAGCGCTTCGGCTGGAAGTCGAAACGTAAGTGGTTGGCCCGATCCCGGCTCGAAACCGCAACGGTTTCGATGCTGCCGGTTCATCTCTCCCCCATGTACGAGGCCGTCGTCTTCGACAACGACGGCGTGCTGATGGAGTTGACGGAGATGGCCCTCCACCGGCGCGCTGCCCGCGACGCCTTCGAAGCCGTCGGCGTCGCCGACCCTGCCGAAGAGCACGTCGAGGCGATGAGCATCGGCGTCACCGTCCCGAAACTGGACGCCGTCTGTGAGTACTACGGCCTCGATCCCCCGGAGTTCTGGCGGACCCGAGATAACTTGATGGCTCGCCGCCAGAAAGAGGCCATCCGCCGCGGAGAGAAAGGCGTCTACGACGACGTCACGGCCCTGGCTGCGCTGGATCGACCCGCCGGAATCGTGAGTTCCAACCAGCAGGCGACCGTCGATTTCGGGCTCGACGCGTTTGATCTTGCCCGGCACTTCGAGACAGTCTACGGTCGGGAACCCACCGTCGAGAGCCTCCGGCGCAAGAAACCCGCGCCCTACTATCTCGAAGCGGCACTCGCAGACATCGGGACGACGGACGCGCTGTACGTCGGCGACAGCGAGACCGACGTCGAAGCAGCCCACGCGGCCGGGATCGACGCGGCGTTCGTCCGCCGCCCCCACCGCGCTGGCGAGAACCTGTCGGTCACGCCCGAGTACGAGATAGACAGCCTCGCGGCCGTGCCACGGATTCTCGAGGGCGAACTACCCGCGAGTGATTGAGAGACGCCCACGAAAAGTCAGGCGCTGCCGGAGACGAGATGCAGACCGACGATGCCGACGACGATCGTCCCGATGAAGAAGATCCGCGCGAGCGTGGCCGGTTCGTCGAAGAGGACGATCCCCAGCGACGCCGTCCCGACGGCCCCGATCCCGGTCCAGACTGCGTAAGCCGTCCCGACCGGGAGTTCTTTGACCGCCTGGGCCAGCAGGACCATGCTGATCACGAGCGCGACGGCTGTCCCGAGTGTCGGCAACGGTTTCGACAGGCCGTCGGAGTACTCGAGGCCGATCGCCCACGCGATCTCGAACAGCCCGGCCACGAACAGGATCCACCAGGACATCATCGCCCAAATAGGCCACTCCGGGAGATGAACGTGGTGGTCTCGACTGTTGATTAAAAGAACCAGAGCGTGCTGCTAGTGAAGCTCCGAAACGAGCATACGCGGCGCGTCGCGCCGCGTTTTCCCGAGCGCCTTTGGCGCTCGGGCGTTTTTGGTCCAGCTTTTTGCAAGTGGGGGTCGCCAACGGCGACCCCCCGCAGTAAAAAGGTGGTCTCTTAGTCGTCAGCGACGAGCGGTTCGGTCTCCGTCTCGACCAGGCGGTCGATGGCCTCGACCATGGCCTCGACGGAGGCCCGGGTGATGTCAGCGTCGCTTCTGGCGACCGTGACCGAGCGGTCGCCGCGGGACATCTCGACCTCGACGGTGACGACGGCGTCGGTCTGGCCGGTGATGGCGTCGACGTGGTAGGAGTCGAGACTCCAGTCGACATCGTGACCGAGGGCGGCCTCGACGGCGTTCATCGCGGCGTCGACGGGGCCGTCGCCGACCGAGGCTTCGGTCCGTTCGACGCCGTCGACCAGTAGGCGGATGCTCGCGGTCGGGGTGCCGCTGCCGGCGACCGTGTTCAGGTCGACGAGTTCGATCCGGCGCTCGCGCTCGCGGTCCTGGACGTCCTCGGCGATGGCGAGCAGGTCGGCGTCGGTGACGCGCTTGTCGCGCTCGCCGAGGTCCTTGACGCGCTCGAAGACGGCGTCGAGTTCGTCGTCGGTGACGTCGACGTCGTGCTCAGCGAGCGCCGCGGCCACGCCGGCCCGGCCGGCGTGTTTGCCCAGCGCGAGCCGGCGTTCCCGGCCCACCTTCTCGGGTGGGTACGGTTCGTACATCGACTCGTCCTTGAGGGTGCCGTCGGTGTGGATGCCGCTCTCGTGGGTGAAGGCGTTCTCGCCGACGACGGCCTTGTTCGGAGCCAGCGGGATGCCGGTCTTGTTCGCGATGAGCTGGGCGAGGTCGTGGACCTGCGTGAGGTCCATCGTCTCGACGCCGTAGCCGTGATCTAAGGCGATGGCGACCTCCTCTAGGGCGACGTTGCCGGCCCGCTCGCCGATGCCGTTGATCGTCCCGTGGACGAGGTCGGCACCCGCCGCCAGCGAGACCAGGGCGTTGGTGACCGCCAGCCCGAGGTCGTCGTGAGTGTGGGTGCTCGTCGGGCCGAGGTCGGCCAGCCGCGAGACGGCGTCCAACGTCCGGTCGGGCGTCGCGTGGCCGACGGTGTCGGCGTAACAGACCCGATCCGCGCCGGCCTCGAGGGCCTCGCCCATGAGTGCCTCGAGGAAATCGAGATCGGCCCGGGAGCCGTCCTCGCCGATCACCTCGACCCAGAGGTCGTGATCGACGGCGTACTCCACGAGGTCGGCGGTGTCGGCGATGACGTCCTCGCGGGTCGTCCCGATCTTGTCCTCGATGTGGCGGTCGCTCGCCGGGACGACCAGGTGGACGCCGTCCACGCCCGTCTCCAGGGCGAGGTCGACGTCACTCTCGACGTTGCGGGCGAAGCTCGTGACCGTCGCGTCGAGATCGAGATCCGTCACGCGGCGGATCGTCTCGCGTTCACCCGGCCCGGTAACGGCGCTGCCGGCCTCGATCACGTCGATGCCGGCGGCGTCGAGTTCGCGGGCGATGTGTGCTTTCTCCGCGGGCGACAGCGATACCCCGGGTGCCTGTTCACCGTCTCGAAGCGTCGTATCGAGCAGCCCGACGTCCGAGAGCGATTCGAGTGGCTCGGTCGCCGGGTGCTCGCCGAACAATCCTGGCAAAATTCGGTCCTCGCTACGCGGGGAGAATTTCACGCCCAGTCGCCTTGCGGCGACTTCCTCTATCCTCGCTCGTCGGGTGTTCCGACATTGTAACCTGAGAAATGTGCTCGACGTTCATGAAGATATTGATCCCGGAACGACACAGGCTCCCACAGGTAGCCACGTTAGCCCGTAGAGTCGTCCTCGCCCTCGACGACGACCCGATCGCCTGCCTCGACGCCATCGGCCGCGTCGGGCGGTAACTCGATGACGCAATCGGCACGTGCCAGCCCGAACCCGATCCAGGGGCGGAGAGTCTTCACCTGCCGAACGCGCTCGTCTTCGAGCCAGAGGACGTCAAGCGGCGTGCGGACGAACAACATGTCGATGTCCCGCCGGCCCGGGTGACTGAACTCGAACACAAGCGCGTAGTGCTCCGGAATCGATCGGCGAAACCGGAGCCCCCGAAACTTGGCCCAGAGCCCCTCGGCCACCTCGACGTCACTCGCCAGCGTTCGAGTCCCGTCGCCCTCGGCAGGCTCGTGTACGACGCGCATACCCGATGGTCGGACAGGCGGCGAATAACGTTGGGGGTTCGACGGGGGCCGAATACCGCCGAGGGATAGTCAATCGGAGTGCGCTTCCCACCGAACCGGCCGTGGCGGTTTTGACCCTCGGCACAAAGGTGAACACATGGAGAAGACGGACGCGGGGACGACAGTCGGTGTCGAAGACCCCTACGCGTACGTCGACCGCTGTGATCACTGTACCGACGACGGCCGGTGTCGCTTCGCCGTCGAACGCGGCGACGTCGACCCCGAGTTCGCCGACGAGTTGAGCGCCCGGGACTTCCGATGTCCCGTCGTCGGTGACCCCCAAGAGTCCGGACTGGCCGGCCCGTGGGAGTGGGGTGATTGTCGACACATGCGGGCGCGAAACCGCGATCGGAAATGTGCACGATGTGGGCTCGAAGAGCGACGATCCGCCCATACTGAGGACCGGCCCTTGCTGGAAGAGCACCATCTCTCGTACGCTGGGGATGGCAATCAATCCGCGAACGCACAGCAAAACGGGCCGAGCGAACCGGTCGATGCGGACGGACTGACCCACGAGATCACGATCTACCTCTGTCGGTGGTGTCACGCGAAGGTCCACGATTCTTGGGCGAGTATCGAGGACCCGGCGTCGCCCGATCCGGAAGCGATCGCAGCCCGGGAAGCTCGTTGGAGTCGAGAGCACGCGGAGTTGGGCTTCGAGTCCGCGGCCGAACGTGTCAATGAAGATTCTGAACTGTCCGACCGGTGAATCAACCCGCAAGACAGTCCCCGATCGCCACACCACGATTATCACGTCCGATAATAGAGAGGTTATCCCTAAGTAGCCAATTCGAGAACACAAAATACCGATAGCATGGCCGTCACGAAACGGGCGCTGGGAACAAATTACGTGACTGGGACGGGGATCCTGCTGTGTGGGCTGTTCGTCCCACTGCTGAGCGTGGATGGAATCACCCCGCCGGCACTGGTCGTCGGTGGGCTCGGAATCGTCGCGGCAGCCACACTGGCGAGTTCGGGCTATTGGCTCGGCCGAGTCGGCCTGGCGGGCGACCAGATCTGGCGGATCGCGATTCACGCCGGACTGGGGATCGGCATCGTCACGCTCGGGTGTCTCATGGTCTTCGCGCTCGCGCAGGGTTCGGATCCGGGGGCATCAACAGCAACGTTGCTCGTGAGTTCCATCGCTCTGGGCGGGACGGGCGGCGCAGTGGCCGGGACGATCCGGGAGTTCGATCGCTCGACGACGACGCTTACCCAGAGCACCGAGGTGCTCTCGCGGGTACTCCGACACAACCTCCGGAATGACATGACGATCATCCTCGGGCAGATCGATCAACTCGACGGCGACGCGGACGCATCCCGGAAACCGAGACGCACGATTCGGACTGCCGTCGACGACATCGCCTCACTCTCCGAGAAGGCTCGGCTGGTCGAGCTCGCGGTCATGCGTGAGGAACGCCAGTGCCACCCCGTCGACGCGGTCGGGTGTGTGAGAGCGGGGGTCGAAACGACGCGAGCCGACGACGACGTCGACGTCAAGACGGACCTCCCCGAGACGGCATGGGTCCGAGCCGACTGGATGCTCGAAATCGCCATCGAAAACGTCCTCCGGACTGTCCGGGCACGCGGTGACGACACGATGGTTTCGGTCAGCGTCGATCGGACCGACACCGGACGGGTATCGATCCGGATCGTCGACGTCGATGGCCACCTCGAGCCCCCGGAAATCCAAACACTGATCGCCGGTACCGAAACACCCCTCCAGCACAGCGAGGGACTGGATCTGTGGATCGTCCGGTGGATCGTCCGGGGATACGGTGGATCGATCAGTGTCGAAAACGGCGACACGTGCGCTGTCACGCTCCGATTGCATCGAACGATGCCGGTCCAGTTTGGCGATCGATAGGACCGGAAACCGTGGCCGCGTTTCCGGGGATATATATCCACTTCTCCGTTAGCCCCGCGCATGACTCGCATCGACGTGATCGACAACCACGGCCAATTTACCCACCTCGAACAGCGGGCACTCCGGGATCTGGGGGTTGACGTCTCGCTGGTGGACAACACCACGCCCCCGGGTGACATCGACGCCGACGGGCTTGTCCTCTCGGGCGGGCCGTCGATGGATCGCATCGGCAACAGCCCGGCGTATCTCGACCTCGACGTCCCGGTCCTCGGCATCTGTCTCGGCATGCAGATCATGGCGGCCGAACTCGACGGGGCAGTCGGCGAAGGCGACTACGGCGGCTACGCCGACGTGACCGTCGAAATCCTCGACGAGGCCGACCCCCTGATCGGCTCGCTTGCACCCGAAACGCGCGTCTGGGCCAGCCACGCCGACGAAGTCACCCAGGTCCCGACCGGCTTCGAGCGAACCGCGACCTCCGACGTCTGTGGCGTCGAAGCGATGAGTGACACGGACCGTGATCTCTACGGCGTCCAGTGGCACCCGGAAGTCGCCCACACCGAGGAGGGCGAGGCAGTCTTCGAGAACTTTCGGGCTCTCTGTGAGTGAGTACCCCATTGTCGCAGCGACCACAATCGACGAGCGTCAAAACGGGTAGGGTTCTGCGTCCGAACCGCGTCCACGCCGCACTCTCAGTCACAGATCCCATTAGTGTAATTCTAATTTTAATAAGGAAAAACCATTTGTAGGTAGGCGGTGTCTGCCGGTGTATGACGGCGGGGGATGACACGCACACGCTGAATCGACGTCACGTACTCAAATCGATCGGGGTTGGGGCGCTCGGTACCACGGGGATACTCGGGGCGTCCGGGTCAGTGATAGCTGACAACGACGGAGCGTACTACTCGAATCCGCTGTACGGCCCGGACTTCGCGGATCCCACGATCCACCGTGCGGACGACGGGACATGGTGGGCGTACGCCTCGAACATGAGCTACTTCGACGACGCCGACGAGGAGTTGGTACCGATTCTCTCCTCGCCGGATCTCGTCAACTGGACGTACGAAGGCGAAGCGTTCAACTCCCGACCTGGCTGGCTGTATGGGTCGATCTGGGCACCCGACGTCCACTACCACGACGGCCAGTGGGTGCTGTTCTATGCCCTCTGGCCGCGCGGAGACGACGACAGTCAGGTGCCCGGCATCGGGGTGGCCACGGCAGACACGCCCGATGGCCCATTCACGGACCATGGGGAGATCCTCTCCAACCCGGATCACCCCTATCCTGGCAACACGATCGACCCGTACTTCGCCTATCACAACGGGACACCGTACCTCTTCTGGGCTAACTTTGCTGGCATTAACGTGGTGGAACTCACCGAGGACCTGCAGGACTACCAGCCCGGGACCTTCGATCAGATCGCCGGAAGCGCCTACGAGGGGCCGGCAATCTTCCAGCGGGGTGACTACTGGTACGTCTTTGGCTCCACTGGCGATTGCTGTGATGGGTTCGACAGCACGTATGAGGTCGAGGTCGGTCGATCGGAGAACCTCCTCGGACCATACCACGACCGGAACGGCACCCCGATGCTCGAGCGTAACGAGTGGAACGCGGGGCCGACTCACCTCGGTGACAACGATCGCTTCGTCGGGCCGGGCCACGGTGACGTGACGGTCGACGACGACGGCACCTACTGGTTCGTCTATCACGCTTACGACACCGAGGGACCGGAGTTCGTCGACAACGGCTGGCCGCCGGCACGGCAGCTGTTCGTCGATCCGATCCAATGGGAGGACGGGTGGCCCATCATCGGCTGTGACGGAACGCCGTCCAGCGAGATGGCCGTCCCCGGCGAAGGAGGCTACTGCAGTGGCGGTGACGACGGGACTGGTGATGGCGGTGGCGATGGGACAGATGACGGAAACGAGACGTGGACCGACACTGACGATCCGTACTACTCGACGCTCGTCAGTGATCTCACGGGATACAACCTCCCCAGCGCGGGCCAGTTCGTCAATGGCAACGAGGAGGCGACGGTCTGGGACACCTACGAGATCGACGGCGGCAACGCCGACCGCCTGGAGCGGTCGTCACTGGCGGTCGGTGACGAGGTGCCGTTCTCGGAGGCGGCCCGCTTCGAGGTGACCGAACCACCGGAGAACCCGTGGGAGATCACCCTCAAGTCCATCGGCGAGCGCGAACTGGAGCGCGGGCAAGTCCTCCTCGGTATCGCGTACATGCGCACGCCCGAAGAGGAGACTTCGGTGACCTACAAGTCGACGGCGTCGGCCAATACACCGGACAACTACGTGACCAGGGCCCAACCGCCACTGGATACCGAGTGGCAGCGGTATTACTTCCCGATCGAGTTCGGCGTTTCGGCCGCCCCTGGCGAGTGGTGGACCGAGATCTGGCTCGGCGCAGCGGCCCAGACGGTCGACATCGGCGGCCTCGCAGTGATCGACTTCGGCCAGGGGGTGCGAGCCGACGACCTTCCAGTCTGGGAAGATCCCGGAGAGGCGGCGGTCGAAACCGATGACGGCACCGATACGGTCACGCCCGGCGATAGCGAGAGTGAACAAGATGACGACGAAGCCGGCGAGAGCGAGGGTGAACAAGATGACGACGAAGCCGGCGAGAGCGAGTGGACGCCGCCCGGTGAGCTGCCCGGCGGCGAGGGACCATCCCAGGATCTGGATAGAGATGGGCTGCACGAAGACGTCGACGGGGATGGCACTGTCGACGTCAGCGATGTCCGGTCGCTGTTGACCAACTGCAACAGCGAGATGGTCCAGAAAAACGCCGACGCCTACGACTTCGACGGCGACGAAGGCGTCGACATCGGTGACGTATTCGCGCTGTACCGGCGCATCCACCAGTAACATCACGGAGACACCGATATTTCAGACCCCGAGTGAGACACAGTCAGGTACTTTTAACCCCTGTCGGGAAAACCATCAGTTGGAATGACGACGACGCAGGGCAATCTCGCCGGCCTCTCGCGATATATCTTCCGTGCTCCGCGGTGGTACTCCAGCATCGGCTTTGCGCTTCTCATCGCCGCCATCGTGGGCGTCGCGGCCTTCGACTCGCGATACGTTCTCGAGGACGCCTGGCAGGGGATCTTCTACATCGGACTGCCGACGCTCGCGGCCGGGGTGCTGACGCCACCGGTCGATCGGTTGATCGGCGGCCAGTTGACGCCGAGCCGGGCGTCGCTGCTCGCACTCGGCTGTGAGTTGCTCGTCATTGCGATCATGACCAGTGCAAGTCTCGTGGCCGCGCTGACGCCACTCGGACAGATCTTCGTCTTCGACGCCCTGGTTTTCTCCCTTGCAGCCATCTTCGCCGTCCGACTGCTGATCGTCATGGCCGTCTCACGCCATCGGCTGGCCGTCGCGGCGATCCCGGCGAGTATCCAGACCCTCGCCGCTGCCGTGTTGCTGTTCGTCTACAGCGGGACGATGCGGTACCTGGAAGTCGGCGGCCCCCTCGCCAGATCGTACCTCTCGCGACCCGAACAGGCTCCACCCGAGCTGCTCGTGATTCTCCCGAGTGACTTCCTCGTGTTGGCGCTTCTCTGTGGTATCTATGCGATCGCCGTCTGGCTGTTCCTCGTCGTGATCGACTGGCCCTGGCGGCGGAGTCTCGGCGTCAGTGCCCTGGATTTCCTCGAGGGCTTCATCGGACACATCGCGGAGGGATCGAACGAACTCGAAGAGTTCTTCGAGGAGATCGGCGAGGAAGCACTCGTACCGGTAAGTGTCCTCGTGTTTCGTCGCCCCGACGGCGACGAGAAGGCGCGGTTCGTCCTGCCGATGATCCATCCCGGACCGATGGGTGAGATCGGCGGCGGAAACCTGCCAAAGCGGATCGCCGAAGAGGCCGACGGCCTCGGATTCCCGCCCCACGCCACGGCCGGACACGACTTCAATCTCGTGACCGAAGGGGAAGTCGAGACGATCCTCGACGCCGCCGAGCGGGCCCACGACCGTATCGCGTATGCAGAGACGGCGACGCCGGGCGAGCGCCTCCAGGAGGGTGATGCGACGCTCACCGGCCAGGCGTTCGGCGACCACGCGCTCGCGACCGTCACCTACTCGCCCGGGTACGCCGACGACATCGAGTACGCTGTCGGGCTCTCGGCCGCCGCCGAAGCCCGGAACGGCCACCTCTCGGAAGTGATGCTCGTCGACGCCCACAACTGCAACAACGGTCTCGAAGGCCAGAACCTGGGCCACGTCGTCCCCGGCGGAGAGCGATCGTTCGACCTGATCCACGGGGCGGACCGCCTGGGCGATCGCCTCGAAGCGGCCAAGCAGGGAACGCTTCGCCTCGGGACGGCCCACGACGAGACGCCCTGGGAACCCGAAGACGGGATCGGCCCGCTCGGTGTCCGTGTGGCTGTCGTGGCAGTCGACGGGCAAACGACGGCCTACGTCCTGGTCGACGGCAACAACATGGAACCCGGTCTCCGGGAGGCGATCGTCGACACTGTCGACCAGGTTGATCTACTGGAGGTGATGACCTCGGACACCCACGTCGTCAACACAGTCGAAGCTGAAAACCAGGTCGGTGACGAGATTCCAGGCGACGAATTGATCGACGTGATCGACACGCTGGTCGGGGACGCCCTCGACGACCTCGAACCCGTCGAGGCCGGGATGGCCAGCGAAAAAGCCAAAGTGACGGTCTTCGGGACGGATCGAACCGAAACGCTTGCGAGCACCGCCAACGCCGTCGTCTCGATGGGCGGCGCGCTCGCCGGCATGTTCACCGTTGCGGTCGTCACGATCAGTCTCCTGCTGTTCCTCCTGACGTGAGCGACGGAGCGCTTCGCTCGGCAGGTTGTGGCGAGAAAAACGCCGAGGGAGCGATTTGAACTACGTCCAGAGGGTCCTGCTCGGCCTTCGGCCTGCGCGGGCTACCTCTGGCCTCATTCAAATCTCCGAAAGCGTTTCCACTCGCGTATTTGCTCGTGGAAAACGCCGAGGGAGAGATTTGAACTCTCGAGTCCGTGAGGACACCTGCTCTCGAGGCAGGCGCCTTGGCCAGGCTAGGCTACCTCGGCTTACCCTCCGGTAGTTCGGGTCCGTGTTTATCGGTTTCGATCTGGACGCACCACGGCAGGCCGCCGCCGGCGATCCCGACAGGCCCCACCACGAAAACTAAGGGCGCGTGGAGCGATCATCGGTCCATGGATGTCTCCGAGGCGAGCGATACGTGTACTCGGCTGCTGGACGAACTCGAATCGGCGATCATCACCGATCAGGAGTTCCTCGAAACGGTCTTTCTGGGCGTGCTCGGTCGCGGGCACGTCCTGCTCGAAGACGTGCCCGGCACGGGCAAGACGCTGACTGCCCGAAGTCTCGCGGAGGCGCTCGGCCTCTCCTTTTCGCGCGTCCAGTTCACCCCGGACCTGCTCCCGACTGACGTCACCGGGACTCACATCTACAACGAGCGCGATCGGACCTTCGAGTTCAGCGAAGGCCCGATCTTCGCCAACGTCGTCCTGGCCGACGAGATCAACCGCGCCCCGCCGAAAACCCAGTCGGCGCTGCTGGAAGCCATGGAGGAGGGCCAGGTCACCGCCGGCGGCGACACCTACCAACTCCCGGATCCGTTCTTCGTCATCGCGACCCAGAACCCCGTCGAGATGGAAGGAACCTTCGAGTTGCCCGAAGCCCAGGTGGACCGCTTTGCGATCAAAGCGACGATGGGCTACCCCGAACTCGATGGCGAAGTCGAACTCCTCCGACGACGGGCCGGTCGCGACGACCAGAGCCCCTCGGTCGAGACGGTGCTCGACGCCGAATCGGTAACGGCGCTCCGGCAGGTTCCCGAAACGATCCGGGTCGAGGAGGACTTGCTGGAATACATGGCGGAAATCACGCGGGCGACACGCGAACACCGCCACGTCGAGGTCGGCGTCTCGCCGCGTGGCACCCAGCGGTTGTTCGAGATCGTGCGGGCGCGAGCGACGATTTCGGGCCGGGAGTACGTCACGCCGGACGACGTCAAGCGGGTCGCCCGGCCGGCACTGGCCCACCGGCTAGTACTCACGCCCGACGCCAGAGTCGACGAAGTGCCCAAAACAGCCGTGATCGACCGGGTTCTCGAAGACGTTCCCGTCCCGACGGTCTGACTCAGGCACGCATCGCGAGCAACACCAGCCCACCGCCCCCGAGGAAGGCGACGAGCGCGACGAGGGGCTGACCGCCGGTCGAGACCAGAAACGTCCCGTAGACGAGCACCATGGCGACCGCGCCGACGAACGTCGAGCCAGCCCCATGGATGACGATCGAGCGGACCATCGTGGCATCGGATCCGAGTTGGCGGGTCACGTTGATCGATTGCTCGCCGATATCCCACCCCAGGACGGCCCCGAGAATCCCGACGAGCAACAGCCCCGGCGAGAGCGAGGCCGCGCCGGCGACTACGACCGCGGCGAACTGCAAGAGGGCACCGAGCCCGAGTACGCGCTGGGAGCCGCGTGCGGTCCCGACGACGGCGATCAGGCCACCGGCGAACGCAAGCAGACCGGCAGACGGAACGAGGGACAGGGCCAGGGCGGCGATTGTGACCGCCCCGCCGGTCAACAGAAGGGCAAACCGGGGTGGGCGGATCGCTTCATCCATCACGACCACCGCCGTCCAGCGTTCGTCAGCGCAAGCGCGAGCGATTCGTCGCGGTCCCAGTCGACCACGCGAACGTTGGCACCGCGAAGCTCCGAGAGCCGCTTGCGACGTTCGAGACGTGCGAGCGTCCGTCCCGGGGTCCCGCTGCCGGAGGAATCCGGACTGATGATCGTTACCGGGTGCCCGCTCGCCTGGAGCTGTCGAACGACCCCGACGACCTCGTCGTCGACCAGCGGCGAAAACACGAGCAGCTGACTGTCAGACGGCAGTCGCTTCCGGAGCGCGGGCAGATTGATACGCTGGTAATACGGGAGCGTCGGCGGCGACGGGGCGAAGGCCTCGTCGGTCCCAAGCATGTCGTGGAGGCGCGCGAGATGCGTGTGACCGGCCCCCGGTGAGAGCCAGCATTGCCGGGGCGACAGGGCGGCAAGCCCGACCCGGTCGTCGGCAGCCAGCAGCGCCGACGCGAGTTTCGCAGCGGCGAGGACGCTCCGGTCGACAGCCGACGGCGAATCGTCGTCGCTGGCGACGTAGGCCTCCCGACGGGCATCGATAACCAACACGACCGTCGCCGCACGCTCCTCGTGGAACTGCAGCGTCGCCAGGCCCTCGCCACGGGCGGCCCGGCTCCAGTCGATGCGTGTCAGTGGATCGCCGCTGCGGTACTCCCGGACCGAGTGAAACTCCAGACCGCTCCCGGCAGAGTCAGTCAGGACGCGGCCGACGTGCATCGAGGCGTGCTTGCGAAGCGGGACCGACAGATCCAGCGCCGAGGCGACGTCGTAGGTAACCGATTGATCGCCGTCGACGTCGGTTTCCGCGACCCGTTCGAGCGTGCCCGGGAGGTTGCGCGAGACGAGAAACGCATCCTCGAAGGTGTGGTTCCCACGCACGCCACTGAGCGTGTAGGTGTATTCCATCGTCGCGCCGGGCCGGAGTGCGGTCCCGTGGCGGGGACTGTTGTCCTCGACAGTGAGGTCGGCGGGCACACCATCGACAATCCGAAGATCGGGGATGAGTTGCTCGCCGACGTTCTCGACTTCGACGGTGACGGACACGGAATCGCCGGGATGGGGATCGGTCGGCTGGATATCCCGGTCGATCCGAACCTCCGTCGAGGGCGACGAGCCGGCGACTGCATAGGCACCGAGGCCCGACAGGACAGCCCCACACAGGACCAGTCCGGGCTGGCTGAGGAGCACACCGAAGCCGACCGTCGTCAACGCCAGTGCCGTCAGTCCGTGCCACCGATCGGTCGCATGATCGCCCGGCTCCGTCGGCTCCCGGTCTTCGGATCTGTCCGGAATCTCGCCCCAGGAGACCTCCTCGCCGGCGAGACCCGCGAGTTGCTCGATCGCACTGACGATCCGACGCTGGAGCACCGGCGTCCCACTGACGAACGACGACACGCGATCGCGAACGCTGGTTCGTTGCCCCGAAAACAGCGCGACTGCGTCGGGGTCGTCGCTCCACGTGCCGGCCTGGAGTTGTTCGTCGACGTCCGCCCCATCCCCCTCGAACACAGCCTCGGCAACCGCCCGAATACGATCCTTGGAGGTACTCTTGACCTGCAGTCGGCCCATGGCGTTCTCCGCATTCTTGATGAGCATCTCGTCGAAGTCATCCCCCGGCACCGAGACCGTCGTCCGGCGTTCGACAGGCGGGGTCTCGGCGGTATCAACCGACGAAAGTGCGCGCTTGAACCACCGACGGGCAGCGAAGAACAGCAACGCCGCCCCGATGGCCATCACGACGAGATACTCCATCGAGAGCCCGCTCCCGACCCCCGGTGCGATCAACACCACGAAGCCGGCGGCAACCGCGAACACGCCGAAGACGCTCAGAAACCGCCGCAGCCCGACCGCCGAGGCCTCGTCAGTCTCGTCGTCGGGACGGCGGGACCGGGCGCGCATCCGGCTCACGTCTCATCACCAGCATAGGTCGACTCGATCCGTCGCAGCGCTTCGGTCGCCCGGCGTTCACGTTGCTCGGAGACGGACGCGTCGCCGTATCGAACGTCCTCGAACAGCCGTGTGAGTTCCTCGACGTCCCGGGGTTTCATCCCGGCCTCGATCGCCGCCTCGGCGAACTCGCCGGGCGTCGTGGACTGCCGGTTCGGGACCGCAAGCGCCGCAGTCATATCCACCCAGGCGCGGTAGACCACATTCGAAGTCGACGCTGTCCCGTCGGCGAGTTGGTCGGCCGCACGGCCGGCCGCGGCACCGACAGGCGTCAGTGTCTCCGGCGTGACGTCGTCGTCTTCGGATTCGGCTTCCGGTTCGGCGGGAGTCTCATCGGTCGACAGTCCGAACAGAACGACGAGCGCGAGCAACGCGACAAGCCCGATTGACCCCAACAGGAACGGCGACGGCGGCGCGGACTCGATAGCTTGGGGCCCAAACCCGCCAGCGCCACCCGGGATGCCAATACCAGTGTCCTCTGCGAACCCGAAATCGCCGCCCTCGCCACTCAGCGCCGAAATCACCTCCATGAACAGCCAGAAGGCGAGACCGGCCAGGACGACGGCAGACACGATCGTGATGAGATCACGAACGCTGAGAACGTAGACGGCAACGGCCGTAGTGAGCACGAACAGTCCCAGGAACAGGATCTGCACGACCGGGCCAACATCGGGGAGCGGCGACGAATCGATATCCTGCGGGTCGTCGGCCTGAAACAGGGTCGTGGAGTTCCCCTCGATGGAAAGCAGACTTCCCCCACCCTGCGCGGCAGGGCTGGTCAGCGTCCCGGCGGCGAACGCGAGCGCGAGCGCGCCAACGACGCCCACCATTACGACACCTACCGTCCGACGATCGACTTGCACTATCGGGGGCTAATCGATCGATCAATGTGAGTGTTGTCCCCATGCGAATAGCGCCCGCTATCGAAGCCACCCCACCAGCCACGCGGAAGGAACGACTGGGCTGGTACGCCACAAGAGAATAAATACGATCACGCCGAAAGACACGTATGAGTGAATCAGGACGCGAAACAGAATATACCGTCGAGGCGGTGACGGACATCTTCAGCGACCGGAGAGATTACGCCGAACCGCTGACGGCAAGCGAGGTCGCCGACACGCTGGGCTGTTCGCGCCGGACAGCACTGAACAAATTACACGAACTAGAGGAGACGACGGATCTGACGTCGAAGAAAGTCGGCGGGCGCTCTCGCGTATGGTGGATTCCCGTCCACGTCGACGGGTGAGATCACTGCGTCGCGTCTCAGAGGCGCGTCCCAGCCAGGACGGCCACGCCACCCCCCAACAGGAGGACGAGCGCGAGCAGGGGGCGACCGCCACCGGCCAGTTGATAGAGGCTGGAGATGCCGCCAAAGAGGAGGGTTCCGACGAGTACCGTCCCGGCTGCATGGACCACCAGCGGACGCGTCCCGCTGGCTGTCGTCCGTAACTGTTCGGCGACGGTGATCGCCTGTTCGCCGAAATCCCAGCTGAGAACGACCGCGAGCGACGCGGCGAGGACGAGTGCGATCCCAAGCCCGCCGAGGGCAGCCACGATCACAGCGCCGAACTGGACGGCGACGCCGATCCCGAGGGTGGCCCGTGATCCCCGCCGGACCCCCACGATCACCCCCGCGCTACCGACGACGGCCGCCAGTCCCGCGACCGGGACGGGACTCGTGGTCACGACGACGAGGATCCCAGCCGCGACGGCCGGGACGCTCAGCCGCCGGGTCGGCGTGGCCGGCCCCGCCATCACGACCACCTCCGGCCGGCCGCCGTCAGGGCCAGCGCGAGCGGTTCGGACTCATTCCAGTCGACGACGCGAACGTCGGCCTCGCGCAGACGCGAGAGGCGCAAGCCGCGTTCGATCCGGGCCAGCGTCCCGCCCGGCGTTCGCCCGCCCGTCGGGTTCGGGCTGATCACCGTCGTCGGATGGCCGCTCGCCTGGAGTCGACGCACGATATCGACGAGTTCGTCATCACAGACCGGCGAGAACACCAGCAGCTGGGCGACGCTCGGGAGTCGCTTCCGGATCGATTGCAGCCGGATCGCCGGCTTGAACGACTGGTCCGGCGGCCGCGGGCCGAACGCCTCCGCGTTCGCGAGCACCTCATGAATCCGTGTCCGGTGGGTGTGCCCGGAACTCGGTGCCACCCAGCACTGGCGGGGGGACAGCGCCCCCAGACCAACCCGGTCGTCGGCATCGAGCAACGCCGACGCGACGTCCGCCGCCGCGAGAACGCTCCGATCGACGGCTGACGGGGCGTCCGCGTCCGAAGCGATGTAGGCTTCCGCCCGAGTATCGACCAGCATGACGACTGTCGCCGATCGCTCCTCACGGAACTGTAGCGTCGCCAGTTCCTCACCGCGGGCCGCCCGACTCCAGTCGATCCGGTTGAGCGGATCGCCGGTCCGGTACTCCCGGACCGAGTGGAGTTCGATACCGCTGCCGCCGACGTCGGTGAGTACCCGCCCGACGCTTCGGGAGGTCTGTTTGCGCAACGGAACCGAGCGATCCATGGCCGCCGTCACGTCGTAGGTGACGGACGCGTCGCCCGCGGCAGTGACGTCCGCGACGCGTTCGAAGGTCCCCGAGAGGTTCCGGGTGACGAGAGACACGGCACCGAACTCGTAATGCCCCCGAACCGCCTCGACCCGGTAGGCGTACGTCGCCGTCGCGCCCGGTCTGAGCGCAGTCCCGTGGCGCGGCGAGCCGTCCGTGACCGAAAGGCCGTCCGGGACGCGATCGATAACCCGGAGGTCGGGCACGAACTGATCGCTCTCGTTTTCGACCTCGACGGTCACCCGGACAGTCTCACCTGGCGTCGGCTCGACGGGTTCGATCGAACGGGAGAGCCGAATCGAAGCCGTCGGTGGCGATCCCGCCGCGGCATAGACGCCAACGCCGCCGAACAGTGCGCCCGCGAGCAGCAGGGCCGCCGAGCCGAACACGACGCCCACGCCGACGGCCGTCAGCGCCATCGGCTTGAGTATTCGAAAGCGGGCGGTCGGCCCCAAGCCGGGTTCCGAGGGGATGATCGTCGATGTCTCCGCCGGTTCGTCGAGTTCGACCGACGCGCTCTCGCCATCGTAACGCGCCGCGAGTTCCGCGACGGCGGCGTTGACGCGACGCTGAAACGCCGTCTGTCCGGTTCTGGCGGCTGCCAGCCGGTCCGTCAGGCCCGCCGCAGTCTCGCTGTCGCCGTCCGCCAGCAGCGCCCCAGCCGCGTCGTCGCTCCAGAAGCTGTCGACCGACTCCGTCTCGGAGTTGCCACGCTCGCGGTCGCGGATCCGCTCAGCGACCGATTGCAGGCGATCGACGACCGCCTGTCTGGCTCGCAACCGCGTGATCGAAGCGACACGCCGATCGGCGATCGTCCGATCGAACGCCCCGCCCGGAATGGAGATCGGCGTGCGATCCTCGACTGCCGGTGGCGTCGCCGATTCGATCGGCGTAAGCACGAGTCCGATCCAGTACCGCAGACTGGCCGCCAGGATGACGACGCCCAGTAGCGTCACGAACCCGTATCCGAGTCCCGTCTCCGACGCGAGCGACGGTCGGACGATCGTCACGACACCGCCGAGGACCGCAAGCAGGCCGATCACACCCAGAACGCGCCCGATGCCCGGAGCGTGTCCGGTGCTTTCGACACCCGCCCCGTCGGCAGCGGTCACGACTGCTCACCCGCGTAGGTCGCCTCGATACGTTCCAATGCCGCCCGAGCGCGTTCGGCCCGCGCTTGAGAGACCGACGCGTCGCCGTAGCGCACGTCCTCGAACAGCCGGGTGAGTTCACGAACGTGCTCGGGATCCATGCCCGCATCGACGGCCGCATCGGCGAACTCACCGGACGTCGTCGTTTCCGGATCCGCGACCGCGAGGGCGTCGGTCATCTCGATCCAGGCCTCGTAGACGGCATTGTCCGCGGGACCCTCCGAGGCCGCGATGCCGGCGGCGGCACGACCGGCTGCCTCACCCAGCGAAACAAGTCGCTGCTCGCCCGCTGATTCGTCCGCATCGTCCGCCGGGATATCGATGGCCGTCTCGTCGCCCGAGCGTGCGAACAGGACGCCGACCGTGACCAGTATCACGAGTATCCCCGCACCGAGCAAATACGGTGAGAGGCCGCCGCTTCCCGGTGGCGCTGATTCGCCGGTCGACAGCGACATCCCGGTCTCGTTAGCGACGGTTCCGTTCATCGAAAAGATCGTGCCACCCATCCCGACGTTGCCCATGAGCAATCCGATGACCGCGCCGGGTATCACCACTGCCAGAGCCCCCAATACGATACGGACGAGTTCCTCCGTATCGAGGAGTAGCAAGCTGGCCAACAAAAACACCACCGCTGAGACAGCCAACGCGGTCCAGAGCACGTCGAGATACAGCGACGGGATCGGTAGATCGAGTGTCCCGCTGAAGAGTTCACCTTGCGGGTGCTCCCCCGACCCGAGATTGATCCACCCCGCCGAAGCTTCCTCCCCTGCCGGATCCGTCAGCATCGCTGCCGAAACCACCAGCGCAAGGACGCCGATCAATCCGACGACGAAGACGGCAACCGTGCGGCGATCAGCCCGCATTGTACGGATGTTCAAATCGGACGGCCATGAGTGTTATCCATTCCCAGAGTCGTCCACATCGGTTGGGCCCCTGACTACGGCACCGTAGCCACCGCCACCCGGCGTCAAAACGGTCACGACGGTGCCGGCCCCAACCTCGCGAGTGACCTTGGCCTCGACCGCCGCGCCGTCGATCAGGTTCCGACCGGTCGCCCCGTCACCGCCGCCCGCTCGGCCCGCCGGCGCGTGTCGCCGTCGCTCGGTCAGCAGCGACACCGTCGCCGCCGTCTCGACGCGGATCGACCGCCGGAGACCATCACCGCCCGCGCACTCGCCCTCGCCGCCGCTCCCCCGCCGGATCGAGTACGCCTCGACCCGAAGGGGGTAGGCCGCTTCGAGGGCCTCGACGGGCGTGTTCTCCGTGTTGGTCATGCCGACCTGCACGCCGTCGGCCCCGTCGGCGTCGGCTGTCGCGCCCCCTCCCCCACCGATCGTCTCGTAGTAGGTGAAGGTGGGCGAGCCGATCACGAGGTTGTTCATCGTCCCCTGGCCTGCCGCCGGGACGCGCTCGGGGGCAGCCTCGCCGATGGCCGCAAAGACCACGTCCGCGACGCGCTGGCTCGTCTCGACGTTGCCGCCCACGACCGCCGCCGGCGGGTCTGGGTTCAACAGCGAGCCCGCCGGCGCACTGACCGAGACTGGATCGTAACAGCCCTGGTTTGGCGGCACGTCCGGGTCGGTCACACACCGGACGACGAAGTAGACCGCGCTCTTCGCGACAGCGAGCGGCGCGTTGACGTTGCCCGCGACCTGCTCCGCGGTGCCGGCGAAGTCCACATCCAGGTGCTCGCCGTCGATCGTCACGGTCACCTCGATCGGGATGTCCGCGTCGGTGATCCCGTCCCCCTCGAGGACGTCGCTCGCCCCGTAGCGGCCGTCCGGCAGGGCCGCGATCTCGCTCTCGACGCGCTCGCGTGAGTACTCGATGACGGCGTCGAAAGCGTCCCTGAGTCGGTCGCCATGCTCGGCGAGCAGGTCGCCGATCCGTTCGGCACCGCGGTCGTTGGCCGCCCGCTGGGCGCGCAGGTCCGCCCGGCGCTCGTCGGGATTGCGGACGTTCGCGAGCAGCAGGTCCTCGACCTCCGCCCGCAGATCCCCGCGCGCCACGAGGCGCGTCGGGGGGATCACCAGCCCCTCCTGGTAGACGTCCCGCGCGCCGGCGGGCATGCTGCCGGGGGCCATCCCGCCCACGTCGGCGTGGTGGGCCCGGGAGGCGGCGTAGGCCACGATCTCGCCTCCGTCTCGCGGGCGCGGCCCGCTCGATCGTCCCGCGGCGTCGGCTCCCTCGCGGGAGATCGGCGAGACCATCGTCACGTCCGGAAGGTGGGTCCCGCCGGTGTAGGGGTCGTTCAAGACGAACACGTCGCCGGGGTCGGGATCGCGCTCGCGCACCGCCGCGACGGCGTCGGGCATCGCCCCGAGGTGGACCGGGATGTGCTCGGCCTGGGCGAGCAGGCGGCCGTCGGCGTCGAATATCGCCGTCGAGCAGTCCCGGCGCTCGGCGATGTTCGGCGAGTACGCGCCACGGATCAACACGTCGCCCATCTCCTCGGCGACGCCCGCAAGCTGGTTGCGGACGATCTCGAGTTCGATCGCGTCGAGTCGTTCGCTCACGCCGACCCACCTCCATCGAGGACGAGCGTCCCACGATCGTCCACCGAGCCCGTCCAGCCCGGCGGTACGACGACCGTGCTCTCGCCACCCGCGACGACGGCCGGTCCATCCACGGACGCACCGGCGGAAAGCCCCTCGCGATCGTACACCCGCGTCTCCCGATAGCGACCTTCGAAGGAAACGCGCCGCGTCGTCCGGTGTGGATCGTCCGTGCCCGCGCTCGACAGCGGCGGCTCCTCTCCAGGGATCGTCGCAGTCGTCCGGAGGGTGACGAGTTCGACCGGCTCGTCGGGGAGTCGATAGCCCCGGACGCGCTCGTGGGCGGCGTGGAAGCGATCCCGCATCGCCGTCGGATCGAACGGGTCTGTCGCGGGGGCAGTCACCTCGTAGCTCTGGCCGGCGTACCGGAGGTCGGCCTCGCGCTCGATCGTCGCGCGGTCGGGGTCGCTCGCGTCCCCGAGAACGCTCGCCTCGAGGTCGTCGTATCGCGCCTCGATCGTCGCAACGTCGGCCGCCGCAAGCCGGGTCCGGTGGGTGCGGGCGGCGTCGTGGGTCTCGTCGGCGGCGAGCAGCCCGTACGCCGAGAGGACGCCGCTGGCCGCCGGGACGAGGACGCGTTCGATCCCGAGGCGATCGGCCAGCGCGGCGGCGTGCATCGGCCCCGCGCCGCCGAAGGCGACGAGCGAGAACGATCGGGGGTCCTGGCCGCGCTCGACCGTCACCGACCGGATCGTCCGCGTCATCGTCGCGTTCGCGACGCGGTAGATCCCCCGGGCCGCCGCCACCGGCCCGTCCAGGTCGGCCTCGCTTGCGAGGTCGGCCAGCGCCGCCTCCGCAGCGTCGGCGTCGAGGTCGAGAGCGCCCAGCGATTCCCCGCCGAGATAGCCCAGCTGGAGGGCGGCGTCCGTGACCGTCGGCTCGGTGCCGCCGCGGCCGTAGCAGGCCGGGCCGGGCTCGGCACCCGCGGATTCCGGGCCGACCCGGAGCGCCCCGCCCGCGTCCACCCAGCCGACGCTGCCGCCGCCGGCCCCGACCGTCTCGACATCGACCATCGGCACGCCGACCGGGCGCTCGGCGATCGTCGCGTCGGTGGTTCTGGCCGCCGTGCCGTCGGTCACCAGGCCCACGTCCGCGGAGGTCCCGCCCATGTCGAAGGTGACCAGCCGATCGGCGTCCGCGACGGTCGACGCGCCGACGACGCCCGCTGCCGGCCCCGAGAGCAGCGTCGTCACCGCGTGCTCGCGGACGGTCGCCGCCGGGGCGATCCCGCCGTTGGATTGCATGACCCGCGGGGCGGGCAGTCCCCGCTCGCGTGCCCGCTCGGTCAGCCGACCCATGTACGCGTCGATGACCGGCGTCACATAGGCGTCCGCGACAGTCGTGGCGGTCCGCTCGTACTCCCGGAACGTCCCGAGCACCTCGTGACTCGTCGAGACCGACCACTCGCCCGCCGCTTCCAGGGCGTCGGCGACCGCCCGCTCGTGCTCGGGATGGGCGTAGGCGTGCAGGAGAGAGACCGCCACGCTCTGGACGTCTTCGGGGATCGAATCGGCGAGTGCCCGGACGGCGTCGGGATCGACCGCGCGCTCGACGCCCTCGGGCGTGGTACGCTCGTCGATCTCGAAGCGTCGGGCAGGCGGGACCAGCGGCTCGGGCTTCCTCGCGTCGAGGTCGTACAGCGCCGGCCGGTCCTGGCGGCCGATCGCGAGGACGTCCGCGAACCCCTCGGTCGTGACCAGCGCCGTCGTCGCTCCCGCCCCCTCGAGCATCGCGTTGACCGCCGCCGTCGTCGCGTGGCGGAACCGATCGACGGCCGCGACGTCGATCCCGGCCGATTCACACGCCGTTTCGATCCCCGCGAGGACACCTTCGCTCTGCTCGCCCGTCGTCGGGACCTTGGCCGTCGTGAGCGTCCCGTCGGCGATCAGTACAACGTCGGTGAACGTCCCCCCGACGTCGACGCCCAGCCAGGTCACCTCGCCCGCGTTCATGGCTCCAGGTCGGGGCAGCGACGGGGTAAACCCTCGGTCACGACCCGTCCTCGGCGTTGGCCACCAGCTCGATGGCCAGCCGGGTCGCCGCGACGGCGTCAGTGCCGAAGACGTAAGTGATCGGCTCGATCCCGAACGCCCCCTCGTGGTAGATGACCGGTGGAACCGCCCCTCGTTCGCGGAATGCGCTTTCGAGGCGCTCCGGGCGGTCGTCGTAGCCGGCGTCGAACGCGAGGGGGTCGATCCCGCGATCGCGGGCAGCATCGAGAACGGCCTCGTCAGTCGAGAGATTCAGGGCTGCCCGGACCGAAGCGTCGACACTGTTGGCTGCCAGGATCGTCCGGGCGACGTGCTCCGAGCCCCCGAACTCCGGGTTCGCGGGCACGTCGATCCGGCCGCGCATCGCATGGACCCGACCCGGGACGGCCGCCACGTCGAGTTCGTCGTCAGGCTCGGGCAGCGCCATCCCGACGTTCGTCCCGACGTTGGGGACGTACCCGACCATCACACTTGCATCGGCCAGGAGTCGCGTCGCCTTCCGGACGGCCGAGAGGACGGCCCGCTCGTCGGCGACCGACTCGTCGTAACCGCGCACGCAGAGATCACATCCGAGTCCCGCAAGCGCAGGGACCTCTTCCTCGTGGATCTCACAGATCGGTCCGCGATCCTCGAACGCCCGGATTACCGCGAGCAATTCCCCGAGCGCCTCGTAGGCATCCATCGACTCCTCGGTGAATCCAGTCGCAATACGGTCGACCGCGGACTGCATGCGCGGCTCCTCGCTGAATCGCTTCTCAGTCGTAACCTCGCCGCCGACGTACTTGCTGACCGCCGCCTGCGTGACCCCGAGGTGGTCGGCGATCTCCTGTTGAGTGAGGCCGCGATCGGCCAGTTCTGTGGCAAGCATCGCCCGGGCCGTCGGGAGAAACCGATCGACGACGATCTCGCTCGGCAATCGCATGCCCGGGGTTTCGATATCCCCCGATATAAGCGACCGCCTTGCGAGTCTCGTGTGCACACTCGGCATGGTACGCGAACCCATCCCTTCTGTATCGCAACATACAATTCATATCTGCGTTATAACACGTCACGCTACCGGCCAATTAGACAAAGATTTGTTAGAAACTCACCAGCGATGGTGAACGTCGTCGGAGACGAACTCCTCGTAGATGTCTCGAACCGCGCCGTGGATCTCGTGGCTCAGCGGTTCCATCTCGGCGGCTGCGACGTTGTCCCGGATGTGTTCGGGCGAAGTCGAGCCCGGGATCACCGTGGAGACGGCGTCGTGATCGAGGATCCACCGCAGCGCCATCTGGGCCAGGGTCATGTTCTCGGGGACGTGCTTTTCGACAGCCTCGACAGCATCGAGGCCCCGCTCGAAGGGCAGGCCCGCGAACGTCTCGCCGCGGTCGAAAGCTTCGCCCTCGCGGTTGAAGTTCCGGTGGTCGTTCTCGGGGAACTCGGTCTCGCGGTCGATCGCTCCGGTCAACAGCCCCGACGCCAGGGGGACGCGGACGATCACGCCCACGTTCCGGCGCTTGGCTTCCTCGAAGAACAGTTCCGCAGGGCGCTGGCGGAACATGTTGAAGATGATCTGGACGGTCTCGACGCCCGGGTACTCGATGGCTTTCAGCGCCTGTTCGACTTTCTCGACGCTGACGCCGTAGTGAGCGATCTTCCCGCGCGCTTTGAGGTCGTCCAGCGCGTCGAAGACATCAGGTTGGTAGTAGACCTCGTTGGGCGGACAGTGCAACTGGAGTAGATCCAGCGTCTCCGTGCCGAGGTTCTCGCGGCTTCGATCGACGAACCGCTCGAGGTTCTCGGCGTTGTACCCCTCGGCGGTGTGGGGTTCGAGACGCCGACCGGCTTTCGTCGCGACCACGACGTTCTCGCGGTCGTAGTCAGATTCGTCCAGAACGGCCCCGATGTGTTGCTCGCTGGTTCCATCGCCGTAGACGTCAGCCGTGTCGAGGAAATCGACGCCCGAATCGAGGGCTGTCCGGACGACCTCGCGGCCGGCCTCGTCCTCGACATCACCCCAGGCCGCGCCACCGATGTTCCAGGTGCCGAGTCCGATCTCCGTGACCTCGTAGCCGGTCTGGCCGAGTGGTCTCGTCTGCATAGTTCGAGGCGATGTTGGGTCTCAGCCCACTTGTAGCGACCGCTCCAGGTCGCCCGCGTCTGATCGGACAAACCGCTAGAAACCACACACTCGGCCGGCGACTGTCGAGAACGACCCGCCTCAGGCCTCGACCCACTTCACGTGACGAACGTCGTAACACCCACATTCCGGGCACGCGTGGTACTGGACTGAAAACCGCGTCTCACAGGACAGACAGATGTAGGGATCGACGGCTGCCTGCCCCTCCCGATCCCTGCTGAAGACACCCATTGGGACCACGGCTAATCTAGCGTGACCGGCCACCAAAAAACGATGCGATCGTTCATCCGGGTGGATCACCACTCCGTCTGTCGGTCGGGCCGCAGCGGCCAACCGGCTACTCACCCCCGGTATATATTGGATCAAATGGTCATATATCACATACTATTTTTCGCTGAATTGGAGAAACAGGTCCCTCCCTGTGGTCCGTCAGAGCCGCGAGGATCGGCCCGGATCGCCGACGGTGTCGCGCTCGACCAGCCACAATCGGGCAACCGACACCACAGCGTGTCAATACGTCCCAGATAGCAAGCCTTGGGTCGGTGATCGGTGGGGAGAGTGGAAAACAGACAACGCGACAGTCGATGGCCGGAGTTATTACCAGATTACTCAGAAACCACGTGGCGCTCTCGCCGGCGACCGCCCCGATGACCTGCAACTCAGTGACGAGCAGGATCCGGCGCTCGGTAGTCGAGACTCCCACAAGGTTCGAGTCTCGCAGTCCCCCACCCCGATTTGAACAGATGCCAGACGTTCCGGGGCTGCGACTGGCGTGTTCAAATCGGGTCAAGATGAATTTTTGACTGCTCACGTTGTTCGCAAAAGGGCTGCTCGCGGCTGCGCCGCTCGGTAGTCGAGACTCCCACAAGGTTCGAGTCTCGCAGTCCGCCCTCCCCGATTTGAACTCGCCGAGACAGTCCGGGCATGCGACTCGCTTCGCTCGTCGTTCCGGGCTGTGACTCGTCTGCTCAAATCGGCTCAGGATTGACTTTTGACTGCTCACGTTGTTCGCAGCAAAAGTCCGCCCTCCCCGATTTGAACGGGGGGCAAGTCGATCTACAGTCGACTGCTCTACCAGTCTGAGCTAAGGGCGGGCGTATCAGGACATTGGTCGGGTGTCGGACTTAACGGTTGCCATTCGGAACGAAATCCGGGCCCGACAGCCGCGTCCGATCGCGGCAGACGCACGTCAGACAGTCACGAAGATTGAAGTAGGCTGGCTGTCAACGAGTATGACAGGCCGTATGAGCAAGATCACGTTCCGCGCTGACGACGACCTCGTCGCGCAACTGGAAGCGTTCGACGCCTCCAAGAGCGAGGTCATGCGCGAGGCGCTCCGGACGTACCTCGAAGATGGGGACCGACAGCCGTCCGACTCCGAGCCGGAGCCCGAACCGGCGAGCGCCGAGGAGAGCCTCGACGACCTCATCGTGGAACGTGTCGACGCGGTACTCGCGGACCGACTCGGGGAGCGAAGGCAACCCCAGCCACAGGACGTCAACGTGAACATCTCCCTGGAGGACGCCGTCGCGTCCCAGTCGGCAACGCCGACAACGTCGGACGCCGAAGAGTCGACGGACACCGTCACCGAACGAAGCACCGAGCGGACGTGCTCCCAATGTGGCGAAACGGTGTCTGACGACCACGTCTACTGTCCCAACTGCGGCGAGAAAGCTGCCCGGCGTGTGTTCTGTGAGTGTGGCGACGAACTCCGCTCGGACTGGTCGTTCTGTCCGAGCTGTGGCAGGCGGACGGCGGCGGCTGACGTGCTCGATCCGTGAACGCGACGTAAACGCTGTTTAACCAGCGTTTTCGAGCGTTTACATCCAAACGTCTTACACTCGGGGAAACTTTTATAATGATTCAGTCTGTGGTACGGTATGCGTAAGACGAGTCGTCTTACACCGCGACGCCCCGTGCGTCACCGGCCGCCCTCTGGCGGTTTAATGGTGTAAGACAGGCGGACGTGCCATACCCTCGTCTTACCCAAAGGGGAACGATAACATATGGAGCGTGTGACACTACGGATTCCGAAGCAACAGATCGAGGAGGTCGAACGAATGGTCGAGACGGGGGAGTACCCCAACCGGAGTGAGGCGATCCGGTCGGCCGTTCGAGATATGCTCGCCGAGCAAGATACGGCAAAGGAACGTCCGTCCGAGAAGCGCAAGCGTCGGACGTGGGCAAAGGTGTAGACGATGCAGGACATCGTCAACTCCGCCCTGAAACACGAGGAGGAAGAACAGCGCGAGATGGACGCCGAGGGCGACGAGTTCGGCGATCCGCGGATCGTGATCGTCGGCTGTGGCGGCGCGGGTAACAACACCGTCAATCGCCTGTACAACATCGGCGTCGACGGCGCGGATACGATCGCGCTGAACACCGACAAACAGCACCTCAAGATGATCGAGGCCGACACGAAGATCCTCGTCGGCAAATCCCTGACCAACGGGCTCGGGGCCGGCGGCGACCCCTCGATGGGCGAGCGCGCCACGGAGATGGCCCAGGGCACGATCAAGGAAGTGCTGGGCGACGCCGACCTCGTGTTCGTGACGGCGGGCATGGGCGGCGGGACCGGCACCGGCGCGGCCCCCGTCGTCTCGAAGATTGCCAAGGAGCAGGGCGCGATCGTCGTCGGCATGGTCTCGACGCCCTTTAACGTCGAGCGCGCACGGACGGTCAAGGCCGAGGAGGGACTGGAGAACCTCCGCAACGAGGCCGACTCGATCATCGTCCTGGACAACAACCGGCTGCTCGATTACGTCCCGAACCTCCCGATCGGCAAGGCCTTCTCGGTGATGGACCAGATCATCGCCGAGACGGTCAAGGGCATCTCCGAGACCATCACCCAGCCGAGCCTGATCAATCTGGACTACGCGGACATGTCCGCGATCATGAACCAGGGTGGCGTCGCGGTGATGCTCGTCGGCGAGACCCAGGACAAGAACAAGACCCAGGAAGTGGTCTCAGACGCGATGAACCACCCACTGCTCGATGTCGACTACCGCGGAGCGAGCGGCGGACTGGTCCACATCACCGGGGGACCGGATCTCACCCTCGACGAGGCCGAGGGCATCGCGAGCAACATCACGGATCGCCTGGAGGCCAACGCGAACGTCATCTGGGGAGCCCGCATCGAGGACGACTACAAGGGCAAGGTGCGAGTCATGGCGATCATGACCGGCGTCCAGTCCGCACAGGTCCTCGGGCCGACGACCCAGAAACAGGCCAACAAGTCCCGCGCCGCGATCGAAGATGTCGACGTGAGCGAGGAGACCTTCGACGCGAGCGCGAACGTGGACACTGACTTCGGCGGCGGATCGGACGCTGGTGGCCGGAGTTTCGGTGAGACTGACGGCGGCCGCAACGAAGTCGAGAAGAACAACGGACTCGACGTCATCCGGACCGACTGAGTCCAGCGACTTTCTGCGTTTCTCTCAGCCCTCGAGAGCGGTCAGTAACTGGCACTTCCGGCAGCGACCGCCGGTCGTCGGCGCACCGCAGGTGTCACACGCGTCGTACGCACTGTCATCGGCGTCGGCGCGTTTTGCTGCATACCGTGCCAACTGCTCGTAGCCAGCCATGATCGAGTGACGCGTCCCCGGATGGGTTTCCTCCATCGAGTACAACAGCTCCTGGATCTCACCGCGGAACGATTCCGATGCGTGTGGACATTCGGTGATGTGCGCGGGCAGGTCGGCCAGGCGGGCGTATAGCGCGACCTCCTTCTCCGGAACGTCCCGCAGCGGCTTGGCACGCGGGACGTGCTTGTCGGTCAGCGAGCGCTCGGGCATGGGTCCGAGGCTGGCGTCGAAGTGCTTGGCCATCTGGTCGACGTCACCCTCGAAGAAGTTCATCAGCGCCGTCTCGGCCTCGTCGTCGAGGTTGTGGCCAGTCAACAGGAGATCGGCATCGTACTCGTCAGCATACCGCGAGAGGAGGTCCCGGCGGAACACGCCACAATAGGCACAGGCAGCCATGTTCTCGGGGTCATTCTCGACGACCTCGTCCATCCGGACGCCGAACTCCTCGCTGTAGCTGACGGTCTCGTGGCGGAGGCCGAGGTCCTCAGTAAGCGCCTCGGCGGCGTCGAGACTCTCGTCACGATACCCTTTGATTCCTTCGTGGATAGAAAGGGCAACGAGTTCGATCCGCGGGTCCTCGGCGAAGGTTTCGGCCAGGAGTTGGGTGAGGACCACGCTGTCTTTCCCGCCGGAAAGGCCGATCAGCCACGTCACCGGCTCCTCGGGCGTCGCATCCCGAGGGACGAGACCGTCCTCGCGGATCCGCCGGCGGAGTCGTTTCTCGACCGAGCGCCGAAAATGGTCCTCACAAAGGTGAGCTCCCGAGTAGGCGGCATGCATGACGGCGTCGCCACCGCATCTGTCGCAATCCATTCGCTCCGGGGTAGCGGAGGGGCACGGTTGACCGTTACGGCTCTAACGCGGTGGCCCCGGACTCGATGGCGTCCAGGACGAGTGGAAGGTACTCCTCGCGCACCGTCGAGGAGAACAGTTCGTGCCCGCCGTCGTAGGGGACGCGATTGGCCGCCGGCGCGCGTTCCTGTATCGCGGCCGGGCTGACAACTTGGTCGTCGGGAGAAAAGAAGACGACGGCGTCGGATCGGAACGACGGCAACGCCGCCTGTGCCCGTCTGATTTCCCGGAGAAACGTCGGCGCGACGGCGTCGGGGGCGTCGGCCAGTTGGTCCCCGGAAGCGAGCGTACCGATAGCCTCGGCGTCGATTCCCGTCGGGAAGAGCGGACGGGCGATCGGAAGCCGTGCGAACAGCCTGGCGAGGGGACCGTCCTGGTCCTCGTGGATCCCCCACCAGGGACTGAGATAGACCCGGGTGTCCGGCCCGGTGAGGAACGCACCGATGAGCCCGCCCGTGCTGTGGGTGAGCAGCCGATACGACGACAGCGTCGCGACGTACTCGGCGACCGGCTGGAGGTACTCGGCGTCGAAGTCGGTGATCGTCGTCGGGATCTCGATCGCGTGGACGCGATACCCAGCCTCGACGAGGTGATCGATCAGCCAGCGGACGGTCCCGTGTTCGGGCTTGTTCCCCCACCCGAGGACGAACACGAGGTCAGGCCCTGTCCCGTAGACCGCTGTGTTCATAGTTCACAATCGGGGAGTGTCGGCAAAAAGCCTGCGCGGGGTAACCGTTTTCGCGCCGCGAGCGGTAGCCCCGACGATGACTGAACTCGACCGTGCGGCTGCGGTCGATCGTCTCGAAACGCTGCTGGAGACGATCGAAGACGAGACAATGCCAGTCCCGGTCACAGAAGTGTGGGTGTACGGCGATCTCGCGCTCGGCGTCGATCCGGTCGAGCGCCTCGACGTCTATCTCACGAAGGACCTCCTCTTTGGCCAGGCCGACGACCGTGCGGCCGAATTGAACGACCGCTTGGGCGTCGACGGGATCGGTGAGACGGTCCGGGCCGAGTGGGCACGCGAGTACCCGGAGGCCGTGCGGGCAAACCCCAGCGGCCACGTCGCCCCGGAGAAGTGTCTCGGGGCTCACCTCTTGAGCGAGGACGAACCGGTCCATCTCGAAGTCTGTAACGCCTCCTTCGAGGACAACGTCACCCAGCGACTCGAGGGCGCACTCGCCCGGGAATCCTACGAACACATTCTCGATCCCCGAGGGGTCTGCCTGTGGATCGACGGCGAACGGTCGGCCGACGCCTTCGAGAAGCTCCGGGACGGAGAGTACGCTTTCCCGCCGCTTTCGGGCGCACTCGAGATGCTCGGTGCCGAGCCAACGGTCGCCAAAGAGGCAGCCAACGCCGTCGAAACGTACCGGGAGCGCGAGGACGGCGTCAGCGTCCGTGGCGACGTGGTCTGATGGACTGTCGGCGTCTCCCACTCAGATCTGACCCACCGCGACGTAGAAGGGGACGGTCTCCGTCCGCTCGTAGGTCCGATCAGCCATCTGTTCGATGACGTCGCGGCCCATCTGGCGCCACCGCTGTCGGAGACGGTCGTACGCTTCCGTCGAGAGCCCGCCGTCGAGCAACGTCTCTCGGTCCGTGGCGATCCCCGAACCGCTGGCCTTTCGACGGGCTGATTCGACATCGGCCTCGTCATACGGCGGCGAGATCGTGCGGGCGTGATCGTAGCGGGTGATCTTGACCGACGCCAGGCCGGCATCGGCAAGTAGCGACTCCACGTCCGACCCAAGTGTGACATCGGTGTCGACGCCGGCGAGATACCGATCGCGAGCCTCACCGGCGAGCGCCGATTCGCCGTCGACGGTCGACTCGACCGTCACGCTCCCGTTGTCCGGTTCGATCACCGCGACCGAATCCCGAGAGACACGGGCAAACTCCCGAACGGCGTCGACTGGTTCGGGGAGGTTGATCAGGAGTGCCTGACAGACCACCAGATCGAAGGTGTCGTCGGGAAAGGGGAGTCGGAACGCGTCACCGACGACTGCCGGTCCCTCCACGTGGTCGAGGAGTTGCGGATCCGCATCGACGCCGACTACATCGCCCGGCGTTTCCTCGCGGAGAACCCTGGTGAGCGCGCCAGTGCCGCTGCCCACGTCCAGCACCCGCTCGCGGGTTGACAGATCCAGGGCGGAAAGCGCTTCACGCGAGTCCGCCCACATGCCGCGGCGGGTGTGCGTGAGGTACTCGGCGTCGAACCGGCGCATACCGGTGATATCCCACGGGCGTCAAAAAGGTGCTCGAAACGTCCCGTGTCAGGCCTCGCGAAGCTCGCGTGCGCGTTCGACGTTCCAGGCGAAGCCCCGACCGTCCTCGGTCGGCGTCTCCAGGACGAACGGCAACTCCCGCAACGCGTCGTGGTTGACGACGGCCGCGATGCCCGCCTCGCCGATCTCACCCTCGCCGAGGTGGGCGTGTTCGTCCTTGTTCGTCCCGCAGGCGTGCTTGGAGTCGTTGAGGTGGAGACATTCGAGCGTGTCAAGACCCACCTTCTCGTCGAAGTCGGCGACGGTCTCCTCGACGGCGTCGGGCGTCGAAAGGTCGTACCCGGCGGCGAAGAGATGGGCCGTGTCGAGACAGATGCCGAGGTCCTGCTCGCTCGCCTCCAGGACCGTCGCGAGGTGCTCGAAGTCGCCGCCGAGTTTGGTCCCGCTGCCGGCGTCCGATTCGACGAGGACAGTCACGTCCTCGGGAACGTCGAGTTCGTCGAGTGCGCTGGCGGCGTTCGCCAGTCCCTCCTCGACGCCCGCGCCCGTGTGGGCACCGAGATGGACGTTGACGTACTCGATGTCGAGTGTCGCCGCGGCGTCGACCTCCTCCTGGAGACTCGCGATCGACTTCTTCCGAAGGTCGTCCTTGGGCGTACAGAGGTTGACCAGATAGGACGCGTGGATGACCCACGGTCCGACATCGGCTTCGATCGATCGCTCTCGGAAGGAGTCGGCCTCGCTGTCCTCGATCGAGGGTTCCTGCCAGACCTGCGGTGAGTGTGAGAAGATCTGGCCGCAGTTGCCGTCGTATTCGAGCTGTTCCTCGACAGCGTTGGAAACGCCGCCGGCAATGGAGGTGTGAGCGCCGATTTGCATATCTCGACCCTCGGCCCTGCCGGACATAGGCGCTTCGACGGTGACAGTCCGGCGGTTGCCGCGCTAACTGGACTTCGTATATCGAAATGCGATTTAATGCCGGGTGAACGCAACGACACGTCGGGCTTTTGCCGGGCAAACCCCTACCGGACTCTAATGGTCTCGAACGTCGCCCCGGTGATAGCCGAGCTCGAGCCGGAGGACTTTCATCTTCTCTCGGGGATCGAGCAGGGAATGCGGTTCTCGGAGTGGGTTTCCCGAGAAAAGATACCCGAATTCGCGAGAATGACCGTCGAGGACGTCGATTACCGACTCGACCGGTGTGAGGACCGGGGGTTAATCGAGCGAAAGACGATCCAGTACCAGGGATTTTCACTGACGTTCGAGGGCTATGACGCACTCGCGTTACACACCTTCGCCGAGCGCGAGTCGATCCAGGGAGTCGGTTCGAGTCTTGGTGTGGGCAAGGAAAGTGACGTCTACGAGGTCCAATCGTACAAGCCCCTGGCGCTGAAGTATCACCGCGAAGGCTATACGAACTTCCGGGAAGTGATGCGCGAACGCGAGTACACCGCCGATCGCGAGCACGTCTCCTGGCTGTACACCGCCCGGAAGGCCGCCGAACGCGAGTATACCGCGCTCGAAGAGCTATACCCCGGGGTAAGCGTGCCGAGACCGGTCGATCACAACCGTCACGCGATCGTGATGGAACGCATGGACGGCGTCGAACTCTCACGGACGAAACTCGAAGACGAACAGGTACGCCCGGTCCTGGATCTGATTCTCGACGAAGTCCAGAACGCCTACGAGGCGGGGTACGTCCACGCCGACATGAGTGAATACAATATTTTCGTCGGGGAGAGCGGCGTCACCGTCTTCGATTGGCCACAGGCCGTCCCGACAGAGCACGAAAACGCCCGCGAACTGCTCGAACGCGACGTCACGAATATTCTTGGGTACTTCACCCGGAAATACCCCCACGCGATCGAGGACGTGGAGGACACGACAGTCGCCGCTGCCATCGCCGAAGGGCGCTTCGACTCGATCGATTCGGACGAAACCTGAGAATTCGCCTATTGCTGCCGTCGAGCAGCAGTTACCACGGAGAAGAGTCCGACCCGCGCCACACGCATAAATCATTATTGGCTATATCAAATATGCCGCCGTCCCTGAGGCAGGGGAGGAAAACTGTGGGAAAAGTGGAATCTGTTTGCTGGGCGCGGTATGACCCGTCGACGATCAGTTCGGGACCCGATATTTCAGGTCGATGGCGTCGATGAGCCGGTCGTTCCGGCTGAGGTTGGTCTCCAGTTCGACGTGCAACGAGTCCAGCATCGTGTCGACCAGGTCCTGGCGCGCCGAGGACGAGGACCACTGCTCGGGGTTCGCGGGCGTCCCGATCTCCATGGCGACCTGCTGGTTCGGGTAGATCGTCCGCATGTGGTAGGGCTCGTCGTGATTTGCACACCGGACGGCGTAGGCCGACATGCCCTCGTAGTCGGGATGGTTGACCTCGATCACGTCGCGCTGGGGATGGCCAAGCGACTGACTCGGGCGGTGGGGGTTGTTCCAGTGGCCGTCCGCGAGGTTCGCGGCGTCACCCGACGGGCCGAGCCACGTGATGACCATCCCGTCCTGGAAGTACGGCACCTCGCTGGTGTTCTTCAGGACGATGTACTGGTTCCAGTAGCCGCCGCCGTTCTCGTGGATCTCGACGGACGCCTCCATCGGCGCGTTGGCAGTGAAGCCGTCGCCGCCAAGCGACTCGCCGGTCCGCGGGTCGACCTTGTCGGCCACCATCTCGTGGATGGGGTTGTCCGGGTTGTTGACGACGTCCTCTGGCAGGTCAGCCGAACTCCCCCACTCGCGGCTGTCGTCGTACTCCGGCTGGTCGTGGACGCGGTCACGCACGCGGACCTCGTCAGGCTGGTACGTTCGGGCGTCCGTCGGCCAGCGGTCCTGGATGAACTGATCGGGACCGTTCGTCGCTTGGGTCGGGCCGGCGGTCTCGTCCCAGACGTTGTCGGGGTCGTCGTGCGTGCCGGGGTCTTCGGTCTCGTCCGGCAACAGCGCGAGCCGCGGGAGGAGTTTCACGGTCGCGTGGGCGGGGAAGTCGTTGTCGGCGAGTTGCTGGACGTAGGGCAACGCCTGCGTGCCGAGTTGATCGAGGGTCAGCGACCCGTCGCTGATGTTGTTCTGGACGGCCTCGACGTCGTAGTTGAACTCCTCGGCCTTCTCGGCGTCCGTCCACGCCTGGCCGGTCGAGGACGTCTCGCCGGGCAGGTAGTCCGTGAAGTCCCGTGGGACGTAGTACGGATCATCGAAGTGTTCGTACAGTTCGGCGACCGTCGTGCTGCCAGTGATGTCAGACGGCAGGGTATCAGGCTCCGGCGGCCGGTCCGGGAACGGCACGTCCCAGGTCGGCTCACCGTCGTCATCGTCCGGTTCCGTCTCCGTCGGCGTGTCCTCTGGCGTCTCCGTCGGCGTGTCTGCGGGCGTTTCAGTCGGCGTGTCTTCGGGCGTCTCCGTCGGTGTCTCCGAACCGTCGTCGTCCGGGTCGGTCGTCACCGCGATCCGATCGATCTCGACGGCCCCTGAGGCCCCCTGCCAGAAGTTGAACCTGACTGCCTGTGGACTCGCCAGGTCAGCACCGACCGATTCAAGATCGATCGAGACGGTCGAGTAGTCGGTGCCGATCGAGTCATCCGTCAGGTTTTCCAGCAGATCCGAGGCGCCGCCGATCTTGAGCATGAAATCCGACTGCTCGCCGCCCTCGTCCCCACGGATTCGAAGCGTGAGATACTGGTAGTCGTCGATCGACTGGGAGACGTTGCTCCCGAACCAGCCGGCGTTGTCGTACTCCAGACGAAGCGCGCCGTCCTCGACCTCGCCCGACCCGCTCCCGTTGGCGAAACTCCCCGCATCCGCCCAGTTGCCGAGGTCGTTGGAGCCCGGATAGGTCCCCCCGTCGAACGAATGGACGACCAGCGGCGAATGTTCCTGGCCCAGGACTGACGTCGCCAGACCCAGGCTTCCGAGTGCGATGCTCCCTTTCAATACAGTCCTTCGTTTGACCATACCAGATGATAATAACCTTCTATTATTAAATAAACATCACGAACGAGGAGAATTTCCACCATAAATTAATAGACTGGTCGAATCCGAGACACCGAAACCCTGGATTTACGCTATAGAGCGGTCAAGACACGCCTACTCGAAGCGCACCGCCTCGATTTCGAGCGTGCTATTGCCTCCTTGCCAGAAGTTGAGCCGGACCGCAAGCCCCTCGGCGGTGGGGTCGATACCGGCCGACTCCATGTCGATCGCAACGTCGGTAACACTCGTTCCGATCGAATCGTCAGTCAGGTCTGACAGATATCCGCGCGTGCCGCCGACATCGACGATGAACTCCTCGCCCTCGCCACCGTTGGCACCGCGTACGCGCAAGACAAGTGTCTCGTACTCCTCGACACGCCGGTTGATCTGCTCCTGATACCACCCGCCGTTGTCGTACTCAAGCACCAGGGCACCGTCTTCGACATCGCCGCTCCCGTTCTCGAAGGAACCGGCCCCACACCACTGGCCGAGGTCGTTGCGATTGCTCGACCACGCCGGGTCGCCGTCGTAGTCGTTGACGACCAGCGCCTCGGTGGGTTGGTCCTCGTTCCCGCTGTCGTCTGCGTCGTCGGTCGTCACCTCGACGGACACGGTATCGGACTCGTTGCCGGCGCCGTCGACGGCCGAGACGCCGATCTCGTAGGTCGTCTCGGCGTCCAGTTCCTCGACGGTCGCCGTCGTCGTTTCGGCCTCGACCTGCTGATCGAAGTCGCCCGCAACGGAGACGGTGTAGTGATCGAGGCCGCTACCGCCCTCGTCGCTGGCGGCCCCCCACTCGATATCGGCCGAGGACGCTGTCGTCTCGACCACGGAGAGGTTCGAGGGAGCCGTCGGAGCGGTCGTGTCGTCGGGCTCGGACTCGGACTCACCCGGAAGCTGGCCGTAAACCAGTTCGCCGTCGAGGTAGACGGGGATCGCCTCGGTGACGGTCGCCTCCTCGCCGATGTCCTGGAAGCTCGGATCGTTCGATGGATCCCAGTTGCTCTCCCAGTTGTCGTCCTGTTCGGCGATCATCGAGATCTGAATCTCCCGTGCGCCATAGATCTGGTTGCCCGACCAGTCGAGTTCGATGTAGTAGATACCGGCATCCTCGTCCCAGGCGATCGGCCCCGAGACGTCGGCCGACCCATCGCCCATGGTTGATTGCTGGTCGTACTGGACCTCGACCGAGACGGCGTCGATCGACTGGCCGGCGTCGCGCAACTCGCTGACGTCGATGAAATAGCGGGCGCTGAGGCCGTCCTCGCGATGGGGCGGGTGGATCGATTCGTTGTGGATCGTCACTCGAACCTGTGTCCGGTCGGCGTTCTCCTGGAGGACCTCTCCCTCGGCGTAGTAGGCGTCGATCGGCTCCTCACCCGGCGGGAACTCCGCGACTGGCTCGCCGGTATCCTCGTAGAAGGTGTTGAACCCCGCGAGCGCACCGACCAGCCCCGCGTTGAAGTCGATCGCGACCTCGTTGTAGACGTAATCCGAGGTCTCGTCGACGTGGGTGTCGTCCTCGTCGGGCCCGCCGACCAGGGCACCCCACAGCGTGTGGCGATGCTCTTCGGGTTCCTCCATGCTGTTCTCTTTCGAACCGTGGGCAGCCCGGTGGTGGGGATGCTCGGCGTGGTCGTCGGTGAACCCGACGATCAGCGAGTAGCCGAAGGGGTTGTCACCCATGATGTAGTTCATCTGGGTCGCCGCCCAGTCGGTGAACGCGACCGCCTTCTCGGTGTCGCGGTACTTCCGGTAGACCATCGCCTGGAACTGCGCGGCGGCGTTGTACCGGGCCGACCCCCACGTGTTGAGCACGGTGAACCCAGCATCCGACGTCGAGGCGTAGTTCGTATCGTTGTCGTCTTCATGCTCGACCGAACCGCCCGAAAGATACTCCAGGTTCCAGCGGGCGATCTGCCAGTGCTCGGGGTCGTCGGTGATCGGCGCGAGTTTGAGGAAGACGCCGCCCCAGACCGTGTCCCAGGAGTGGACCCAGATGTTCTGCCAGTCGTCGTCGGTCGAGTCGATGATCTCGCCGAAATACCCAGTGTAGGTTCCCGAATCGTCGGTCGCGAGGATGTCATCCAGATACGCGTCGTCCTCAGTCGCGATGTGCAACCAGACCGCCGCCCAGGAGAGTTCGTCCTCGTCGTAACTCGAGTCGTAGAAACCCCCGTCGTACCCAAGTCCGCGGTTCTCGACGGCGAAGTCATACAGTGCCTTTGCGGTTTCGAGACACTCCGCCGCGTACTCCGAATCCTCGGACTCCAGGACGAGCGAGGTAATCGTCAGCGCCGCGGCCGCCCCGGCGCACTGGTCGCTGGCCGGATCCTCCGGCGTGGCGAAGTAGGCTGGCCGGGGGTACTCCTCGGATGACTGGAGTTCCGGCGGCCCCCAGTAGTTGTGGTCGATACTCCCCTCGCCGACGTGATAGCAGAAGGCGACGACGTTGCCTTCGTCATCCCGGAACGTCGACTTCAGGAAGTAATCGGCGAAGTGCCGCAGGATGTCGACCATGTGGTCGTAGACCCCCACGTCCCGGAAGGCGTCCTCGAACTCGTAGAGCGCCCAGGAAAGCGTCGAGGCGCTGTAGGACTGGGGGAGCCCGAACTTCATGTGGTCGCCGGCGTCGTGGAAGCCACCGCTGACGTCGACCGTCCCCGTCCCATCGGGATCGAGTACGTCGCTGTACTGATCGATAAAGCTTCCAGAGAGGTTCGTCCCGCCATCCTCGGTCGCCTCCGCGAGCGGGATCTTCGTGTCCGAAGGGTGGCACTCGCCGCGCCACTGGAGGCGATCGCCCATCGTCGTCGCACCACAGCGATTGGCGTCATAGAAGTACAGTGACTGCTGGAGCGCGTGGGCGTAGTCGAAGCCCAACTCAGTCTGTGCGGCTGCTCGGGAGACCACGCTCGGCGTGGCCACGTCCGTCCCGAGCGCGACCGATCCCGCGCCCAGTCCCATCGCCGCAAGCAGGTCCCGACGGAACAGATCGGTGTCCCGGTCAGTTTTCGTCCGCCCCATTCCCCGTGAGTTCGCGTCGTGTTCTGTCATGGATATCGTGTCGTTGGTTGTGCCACCGGACCCTGGGCCGTCATCACCCCATCCCTAACGGGCCCGGTCCGGTGGCGTCTGATCGAACGGTTCGATGTCTATTCGAGTCGGATCTCTTCGATTTCGAGCGTGCTCGCACCTCCTTGCCAGAAGTTCAGGCGGATCGAGAGTCCCCCGCCCGACGGATCGATCCCGGCCGCGTCCATGTCGATCGCGACGTCAGTGACACTCGTCGTGATCGAGTCGTCGGTCAGATTCGCGAGCAGGTCGCGCGCACCGCCCATGTCGAAGAGGAACTCGCTCTCCTCGCCGCCGTTCGCCCCGCTGACCCGCAACACGACCGTCGAGTAGTCGCTGACGTCTTGCTGGACCTGTTCGACGAACCACCCGGCATTGTCGTATTCGAGGACCAGCGCGCCGTCCTCGACGGCACCGCCTCCGGCAGTGCCATTCTGGAACGACCCGGCCCCGCACCACTTGCCGAGGTCGTTGCGATTGCTCGACCACGACGGGTCGCCGTCGTAATCGTTGACGACCAGGGCGTCTTCGGGCGGTGCTTCGTCCTCGTCGCCATCGCCGTCATCGCCTTCGCCGTCGTCGGCCTCGTCGGTCGTGGCCTCGACGGTCGCCGTCGCCGACTCGTTGCCGGCCGTGTCGATCGCCGAAACCCCGACCTCGTAGGTCGTCGCGGCGGTGAGGCCGTCGATCGTCGCCGTCGTCGTCCCTGCCTCAACCGCCTGATCGCGGCTCCCGTCGACGTAGACGGCGTAGGCGTCGACACCCGTGCCGGCGTCCGAAGCGCCACTCCAGGCGACGTCGATCGACGTGGCCGTCGTCCCATCGACCGAGAGGTCCCTGGGGACAGTCGGCGGGGTCGTGTCGTCGCCGGCGTCGGTCGTCACGTCGACAGTCACCGATTCGGACTCGTTGCCTGCCCCATCGACGGCCGAGACGCCGATCTCGTAGCTCGTCTCGGCCGCGAGATCCGCGATCGTCGCCGACGTGGTCCCGACCGGAACCTGCTGATCGAGACTCCCGTCGACGTACACCGCATAGTGATCGAGTCCGCTCCCGCCCTCGTCGGTCGCGGCGTCCCACGCGATCTCGGCGGATGACGGCGTCGTCGTGGTCACTGAGAGGTTCGAGGGAGCAGTCGGCGGGGTCACGTCCTCGCCGCCGTCGCCGCCAGTGAACTCGATCCAGTCGAAGTTCCAGCCGCTGGTCTCGACGACGATCCGGATGACGTGCTCGCCCTCGGGGAGGTCGACCTCGCCGACACGGATCTCCTCGAAGTTCTCCCAGCCGCCGGTCGGCCAGACGTTCTGTGTCGCCACCTCGGCGCGGTCGACCTCGATCCGGAGGTCGCCACCCGAATCAGCACCGTTGGCAACCCGAACGGTGGCCTCGTAGCTACCACCGGATTCGACGGTGACAGTGTACTCGAGCCACTCGCCGGTCTCGGTGTAGCCGACGTTGTACCCCGACTCGACGGCCGTCCCGATGTCGACGCCCGTCTCGCGGTAGTCGGCCCCGGCCTCGTTCGTGGATCCCGTATCGTAATAGGCGATTCCCTGGCCACCCTCGTCAAAGTCCTCGGCCTGGATGCGGCCCGGGAGTTCGTGCTCGACGAACGCCGACTGGCCGGCGTCGGTGGCGATCGTTTCGGCGACCGTCGTCGTCTGATTGGACTCGTTGCCCGCACTGTCGACGGCAGAAACACCGACCTCGTAGGTCGACGCCGGTTCCAGGCCGTCGACCGTCGTCGCCGTCCCGTCGATCACCTGCCCGCGGCGCTCGCCGTCGACGTAGACGTTGTAATGGGAGAGGCCGCCCTCGCCCTTGTCGGTGACGGCGCTCCAGGCGATCTCGACGCTGATCTCGGTCGAACGAGTTACCTCGAGCCCCGAGGGTGCCGGCGGTGCGACGTCGTCGTCGATCGTACTCTCCGGGATGTCCTGATCTTTGGTCGCCTCGAGCCAGGTCTTGATGTACCCGCCCATCTGGTCGGGGTCGTCCTTGAGCGTCCAGGGTTCGTTGGCTCCCGAGTCCGGCGACTCGAAGAAGGCCGGCTCCCAGGAGTCGTCGAAACACCACGAGATCCACCCCATGTTCTCGTAACCCTCGACCCACTCGCGGAAGGGCTCGCCCCACCCGGAGGTGGTGCCCTGATCGACGGATCCCCCGGCGGGTTCCCAGCCGAACTCCGTGACGACGACCGGGACGTCGTTTGCCGGTTCGCCGTACCACTGGTCGAAGTCCGCGGGCGGTCCGTTGTCGGGGTAGATGTGCGCCGCGTAGATCAGGTTCTCCCCATCGAAGGGATACTCCGGCGCCATGTGGGTCACCGACGTCCAGCGCGGCGAGCCGATGATGATCGGCGTCTCCGGGGCGTGCTCGCGGACGAGGTCGACCCACGGCTGGGCGGCGTCACGCCAGGCCTGAAAGGCACCGGCGTCGTCGCCGTACATCGCCGGCTGGGTCGGCTCGTTGAACAGCTCGTAGATGACGTGTTCGTCCTCGGCGAACTCCGGGGCGACCCGATCCCAGAAGGTCGTCATCACGTCGTCGATCGGTGCGAGGTCGTCGTCGTTCTCCTCGTTGTAGGTCTCAGTTGCTTCCTGCGTATAGGGTCTGATGAGGTGGAAGTCCACCAGCGCGTAGACGTCCCGGGCCGCCAGCAGGTCGACCGCGGGGCGGAGTACCTCGGTGACGTACGTCTCCAGGCCCAGCGCGTCGATCGAGTCCTGCGTGCAGGGCAACCGGACGGTGTTTGGATGCCAGCCGCGCTCCGTGTCCGTCGCCCACTCCAGGACTTCCTCGAAGCTCTTGGGGTGGTACTGCCGGTAGAAACCGGGGTCAGCGGGTGCCATCCCCCGGAGCGTCACGTCGTTGCCCGCCGGGTCGCGGATCCACCGCCCCTCGGTGTGCAGGCGTGGTGTCGGAACCCCGGCGGCTCCGGTCCCAGTGGCGGCCGAAAGCCCGGCACCGATCGTCCCAGCACTCGCCATCGCCCCGAGGAACGTCCGGCGTGACGGCGTGAGGCCGGGGTCCTCTCGGGCCGCCTCGTCAGTGTGATCAGTCGCCGATGCGTCAGTCGATTCGGTCAGTTCGTTCGTCATCTGTCGTCATGTGTTCGCGATCGTTCATCCCCCGATACAGTCGAAACAGCGACGCGCCCCCGGCCGGGACGCCGGCGACAGTCCGGGCCGGCGGCCGCCCGCCGCCCCCGCGTGCAATCGCTCTCCGTGAGTTACGTCCCATGCCTGTTCACTCGAATCGTATCGCCTCGATCCGGAGCGTTCCGCTCCCGGCGCCGCCCTCCCAGAAGTTCAGGCGGAGTTCGCCCGGCGACGTGGCGTCGATGCCCGCCGATTCCAGATCGATAGAGATCGGTTCCGGCGTGGTCCCGATCGAGCCGTCGGCAACGGTACTGAACGTCGCTCGATCACCGCCGAGCGAGACAACGAAGTGATCGCCTTCGCCGCCGCTTTCCCCGCTGAGGACGACCACCAGCTCCGCGTAGTCCGAGACGTCCTGCTGGACCTGCTCGACGAACCACCCGGCGTTGTCGTACTCGAGGACCAGCGCGCCGTCCTCGACGTCGCCGCCGCCGTTCTCGAAGGAGCCGGCGCCACACCAGTTCCCGAGGTCGTTCCGGTTGTCCGCCCACGCCGGATCGCCGTCGTAGTCGTTGACGACCAGGGCATTTTCTGGCGGTTCTTCCCCGCCGTCGTCGCTCTCGGCGGTCGTCACCTCGATGACGGCCGGGTCGGACTCGTTGCCGGCACCGTCGATCGCCGAGACGCCGACCTCGTAGGTCGTCCCGGCGTCCAGTTCCTCGACGGTCGTACTCGTCGTGCCGGCCTCGACGGAGTGGACCGTTTCGCCGTCGACGGCAACGACGTACTGCTCGACCCCAGACCCGCCCGAATCCGTCGAGGCGTCCCACGAGAGCGAGACCGAGGAGCTCGTGGTTTCGGTCGCCGTCAGGTCGGCGGGCGCCGTCGGTGCCTCGTCGTCGCCGTCCCCGGTCGTCGCCGTCACCGTCACGGTCCCGGATTCGTTGCCCGCGCTATCGACGGCCGAGACACCGATCTCGTACTCGGTAGCGGGATCGAGTCCGTCGACCGTCGCGGTCGTCGTGCCAGCGGGGACCTGCTGGTCGAGCGCGCCGTCGACGGAGACATCGTAGTGGGCAAGGCCCGACCCACCGTCGTCAGTGGCGGCGTCCCACGAGAGCGAAATCGAGGAATCCGTCGTCCCGGTCACTGCCAGATCGCCGGGCGCCGTCGGCGGCGTCGTGTCCTCGTCGCCATCACCGTCGTCCGTGGTGCCGTCGCCGGCGGTCGTCGCGCCGGCCACCGAAACGGGGCCGACGTCGGACGCCGTCCAGTCCTCTAGCCAATCGACTTCGTCGAAGCGGGCGGCGGCGAGTTCGCCCGCGCTGTTGGCGCTGACGAACAGCCCGACGTGGACGTCCTCGGGGAGATCGACGTCGCCGGACCCGATCTCCGTCCAGTCCGAGCCGTCCGGCGAGACTGACGCCGACACCGACGACCCCGACCGCTTGACGCGCAACCAGATCGGCGGCGTGCGATCGTCGCCGGCACGCTCGCGCCACACCGTCGAGTCGTAAGCCCGCGTCAGTTCGCTCCCCTCGCCGGGCGTGATCGTGGCGGCACCGAGCGCGCCGGGCGCGTCCGGATCGTCGGCCACCATCACACCGGCCTGGGTTTCGGGATCGACCGGTTCGAGATCCGCGACGCGGGCCGTGACCGCCACGTCGCCCGAGGCGGGCATCGACGCGAAGTGACACTGCTTGGTGTCGCGGTGGAACGTCTCGCCCGCGCCCTCGACGAGAAACGAGTCTTCCGGGATGCCTTCGACGGAAACTGACTCGGTATCGGCGTCAGTCGCGCCGCTGTCGTCGGTAACGGTCAGTTCGGCCTCGTGGGACCCGGTCTCGGCGAAGCGATGGGTCACCCGCTCGCCGGTCGCCGTCCCGCCGTCGTCAAACGCCCAGTCGTAGGCGGCGATCGAGCCGTCCGGATCGAAGGAGTAGGTGCCGCTGAAATCGCCGGACTCGCCGATTCGGAGCGAAGAGGGTGCCGTCGCGTCGGCCGACGGCGTCCCGTCGCTGTGCCCGGACTTTTCGCGGATCGTCGATGCGTACCCCGAGAGGATGTCACCGGACTCGCTCCGGTAGACCTGGAAGCCGTCGTGGTCTTCGGTGTCCTCGAGCACCAGTTGCCAGATCGCCGCCGCGCCCGCGTCCTGGCTGTCGAGGGCGTCGTACCACGCCGTCAACCGATCGTTGCGGGTCGCCAGGTCGTGCTCCTGGACGTTGACGTTGAACTCCCCCAGCAACACGGGCTTTTCGAGCGTCTCGCGGGCGTCGGCGGCGTGTTCGCGGATCCACTCGACGGCACTGACGACGTCGTCCTCGGCGAGTTGGCCCGCCAGCCCCATGCCGGGCCAGTGGTACGGATAGAGGTGGAACGAACACACGTCGATCGTGTCGATCTCGTGGTGGGCGAGGAAGTTCTGGCCGGTCCAGTCGCCGTACATCCAGTTTGGCCCGTCCGCCCGCGTGTAGAAGCCCTCCAGCCCGGTCGTCACCAGATGGTTGTCGTCGAGATCCTTGATGAAGCCGGACATGTCGGCGAACCATTCGGTGAGGGCAGCCTCCCGGTCGTCGATGGTCTCCGTGTCGTCGTCCTCCAGGCGGGGTTCGTTGGCGAGTTCCCACATCGCGATCGCGGGATCATTGCGGTACTCGACGCCGGTGATCGAGTTCTCCCGCGTGAGGAGCGTCTCGACGTGGGTGCGATACAGTTCCCGGCACTCCTCGTTGACGTAGAAGTCGCCGTGCTCGCTTGCGCCGTCCGCCCACTCGACGTACTGGGCGATGCCGCCGTAGTCGTCCCAGTTATTGACCAGCGAGAGGATGAGTCGCACCCCGTGTTCGCCGGCCTTCGCGACGAGATAGTCGAGGTGCTGCAGCGCTGCCTCGTTGAACACGCCGGGTTCCGGCTGGAGACACTGGCCGCCCTCGCCCGCACAGAACGCCCAGGTTCGCAGCAGGTTCTGATCCAGGTCCGCACACAGCGCCAGCACGTCGTCGATCCGCGAGCGATCGCTGTAGGGATCGGTCACCCAGAAGTTGTTCGTCCCGCTGAAGTAGACGGGGTCGCCGCCGAGGGTAAACTCCGGGCCGTCGGTGTCGACGAACTCGCGGTCCCCCGGTGCCGCCTGAACGCTTGCCGTCCCGATCGAGCCCAGCAGCGCCCCCGCTCCGATGGTGCGGAGGACGTCCCGTCGCGACGCCGCGAGTGCCGACCGTCGGTCGTCCGGACGAGACGTCCGTGCGTCGGGACGGCCCGAATCGCCGCCGGCGTCAGTGTGGTTGTCGCCTGCCATCGGAATCACTCCAGTCGGATCTCCTCGATCCGGAGCGTCCCGCTCCCGGAGCCGGCCTGCCAGAAGTTCAGGCGGAGTTCCCCGAGCGAGCCGGCATCGATGCCGGCCGCTTCCATGTCGATCGCGACGTCGGCGACCGAAGTCCCGATCGAGCCGTCCGCGACGTCGCTGAACGTCGAGCGATTCCCGCCGACGCCGACGACGAAGTGATCGCCCTCGCCACCGCTCTCGCCGGCGATCGAGAAGACGATGGAGGAGTACTCGCTGACATCCTGCTGGACCTGCTCGACGAACCATCCGGCGTTGTCGTATTCGAGGACGAGTGCGCCATCTTCGACGTCGCCGCCGCCGTTCTCGAAGGAGCCCGCACCACACCAGTTGCCGAGATCGTTGCGGTGGTTCGCCCACGCGGGATCCCCGTCGTAGTCGTTGACGACCAGGGCGTCTTCGGGCGGTTCTTCCCCGCCTTCGTCGGTCGTCGCTTCGACGGTCGTCGTCTCGGACTCGTTGCCCGCGCCGTCGACGGCCGAAACCCCGATCTCGTAGGTCGTCGCCGGGTCGAGACCGGTGACAGTCGCCTCCGTCGTGCCGGCCTCGATCTGCTGGTCCTGGCTCCCGTCGAGGAAGACGGCGTAGTGGTCCAGCCCGGACCCACCGTTGTCCGTCGAGGCGTCCCAGGAGACGGCGATGGAGGCGGCGGTCGATCCGGTGACCGAGAGGTTCCCGGGCATCGTGGGCGCTTGCTCGTCGTCGCCGTCGGTCGTCGCCACCGTCAGCGTCGCCGGAGTGGACTCGTTGCCGGCAGCGTCGACCGCCGTGACGGCGATGTCGTAGCTCGTTCCTGGCGAGAGCTCCGAAACCGTCGCGGTGGTCGTCCCCGCGTCAACCTGCTGGACCTGTTCACTGTCGACGGCGACGGTGTAGTGGTCCAGGCCGGACCCACCCTCGTCGGTCGAGTCGTCCCACGCGAGGTCGACGGACGTGGCGGTCCGGTCCGTCGAGGTGAGGTTCGCCGGCGCACTCGGTGCCTGTTCGTCGTCGCCACCGGCCGTCGAGACCGTCACCGTCGTCTGGCTGGATTCGTTACCAGCGCCGTCGACGGCCGAGACACCGATTTCGTAGCTCGACCCGGCGTCGAGTCCCTCGATCGTCGCGGTGGTCGTCCCAGCCGGCACCTGCTGATCGAGGCTCCCATCGACGTAGACATTGTAGTGATCGAGTCCGGAGCCCCCGTCGTCGCTCGAAGCGCTCCACTCGATCTCGACGGCCGTCTCCGACTGGGTCGGCGACTCGACGCTCGCGGGGGCCGTCGGGGCGATCGAGTCGCCGTCGTCATCGGGTTCGTCGCTGTCCAGCCAGAGTTCGTCGATCGAGATCGAGCTATCGCCGGCATCGTAGAACCGGAGGGTAAGCTGGCCGGGTGATTCGAGGTCAGCACCGGCCGCCTCGAGGTCGACGGAGACGATCGACTCGGTGGTCCCGATCGTGCCGTCTGTGACCTCCGAGAGCAATGGGTCGATGCCCGCGAACTGCAACTCGATGCCGCGGTGCTCGCCGCCGTTCTCGCCGGTCACCTTCATCCGCAGCGTCGGGTAGTCGGTGATGTCCTGGGAGACGCCAGTGCCGTACCAGCCACTGGCGTTGTAGTCGATTTCGAGGCGGCCGTCGACGACCTCTGCGCTCTCGAAGCCGCCGGTGCCGACCCAGTTGCCGAGGTCGTTCGAATCCGGCCAGGCCGGGTCGCCGTCGTAGTCGTTGATCAGCAGGTCGTTCGGCCCCGCGCGGGCGAGATCCGTCGTGACGTCGATGGTCGCGATGTCGGACTCGTTGTCGGCACGGTCGACCGCGCTGACGCCGAACTCGTAGGTGGTGTCCGAATCGAGGCTCCCGATCTGGACCTGCGTCGTCTCGGCAGCGACTTCGCGTTCGAGTTCGCCATCGACGTACACGTTGTAGCCATCGAGTCCCGCGGTCTCGGCGTCACCTTCGTCGGTGGAGTCGTCCCACGAGATAGTCACGGAGTTCCAGGTGTTCTCCGGCGAGGTGAGGTTCGCTGGGACGGACGGCGGCGTCGAGTCCTCGAAGGCGTCGGTCGTCACCTCGACGGTCACCGTCTCGGATTCGTTGCGCGCTCGATCGACCGCGCTCACGCCGATTGTGACGGTCGTATCGGATTCCAGTCCCTCGACCGTCGTGGCCGTGGTCGCTTCGGGCACCTGTGTGATCTTTTGGCCGTCGACGGTGACGGTGTAGTGAGAGAGGCCGGCCTCGCCCTGGTCGGTCGAGCCGTCCCACGAGAGCTCGACCGTCGTCTCGGTGACGTTCTCGGCGGTGAGGTTCGACGGGGTGGTCGGTGGCTGCTCGTCGTAGGGGACCGTCGGCGGGTTGGCGTCCTGATAGTCGATCAGGGCGTTCTTGACGGTCTCGCCCATGTAGCTGTCGCCGCCGAGCAACGTCCAATCGCAGGGCAGGTCGGCACAGTCCTCGGGCACGTCCTCCGCGTAGGGGTTGCCGATGTTGTCCTCGAAACTCTCTTCGGTGAACGCCCGGTCGAACATGACCGGCCGCCAGACGGGGTCGGCACACCAGGCCGTCCAGTGGATGGCGTCACTCTTCTCCAAAAATTCGAGGAACGGCTCGCCATAGCCGGAGGTCGTCCCGCCGATGTACTGGCCGCCGTTCTCCTCCCAGCCCCACTCGGTGACGAACAGGGGATACTCCTCGTAGACGCCGGCGACACCTTCGCCGTTGTTGGTGGCGTCCTCCCAGTCGTTGTCCTGACTGGAGTTGTGACCGGGATAGATGTGGAAGGTATAGGCGAGGTTCTCGCCGTCGAAAGGCTCGACCAGGGCCCCCTCGGGGCTCTGTGACCAGCTGGGCGACCCGATCAGGATCAGGTTGTCGGGCGCGTGCTCGCGGATGGTGTCGACCCATGGCTGGGCCGTCGCCTTCCAGTCCCGCCAGACGTCCGCCCAGTTCTGGCTCTGGGTCGGATCGCCCCACATCCCCGGCTCGGTCGGCTCGTTGTACAGTTCGTACATGACGTGGGGCTGGTCGGCGTACCGCGGCGCGACGGTGTCCCAGAACATTTCGACCTCTTCGCCCAGCGTCTCGTCGTTCCACTGGACGTCGCGGTGGCGGTGATAGTCGATGATGGCGTACGCCCCGCGCTGGAGACACCGCTCGATGACGGGATCGAGATGTTCCTCGAGATACGTCTCGAGTTGGCCCTCGTCGAAGGCGACCGGCGGCGGCCCTTCACCGGGTTCGTGCTCGCCGATGTCGACCGGCTGGACCGGGATCCGGATGACCCGGGAGTGCCAGTCGTCGTCCGTGTTCGTCAGCAGGTCGACCACGTCCGTCGCGGTCTTGCCCCTGGCCGGCGCGGTGACGTTGATCCGCTTGGGGTCGGCCATGTTGACCCCCCGGAGGTTGACCGTCGCGCCGTCGGGGTCCTTGATGAGGTTGCCATCGACGTGCAGCGGCGGCGTCGGGATGACGTCCGCGGCCGCACTCCCAACGAGGCCGCCACCGAAGCCGGTCGCGATCGCGCCGCCTGCCGCTGCTGCTTTCAGGAAATCCCGCCGTGACGCGCTCGCGATGCCGGCAGTTGACGGTGACTCCGTCGACTCGGTCGTTCGTCGGGCTGTACTGTCGTCGTCTGGATTGTTGTGTGTCATGGGTTGCTATTCGAACCAGATTTCGTCGATCTCGATCGTTCCATTCGTTCCGTCACCCGACCAAAAGTCCAGATATACCGCGCCGGGACTCGCCCCGTCCATCCCGGCGGCGGCCATGTCGATCGATACTGTCGAGAACGACGTGCCGATCGTGTCGTCGGTGATTTCGGCGAGCACGCCGCCCCCGCCGCCGAGTTCCACCGCGAAGGCCGACTCCTCGCCACCGTCGGCACCGCGAACCTGCAGATTCAGCGTCGAAAACGACGAGACATCCTGGCGAACGTACGACTGCAGCCAGCCGCCGTCGTATTCCAGGACGAGTGCGCCGTCCGCGACCTCGCCGTCGTCGTTTGCGAAGGAACCGGCGCCACACCAGTTGCCGAGTTCGTTGCGACTGTCCGCCCACGCCGGGTCGCCGTCGAAGTCGTTGAGGACCAGGCGCTCGCTTGCCGGTGGGTTGGTCGTAGCGGTAACCGAATCGCTCTGCGAAGACTCGTTGCCCGCCCCGTCGATGGCGCTGACCGCGAACTCGTAGGTCGTCTCCGGCAGCAGGCCGCTGACTTCTGTAGCGGTCGTCCCGGCAGTGACCCGATGATCCAGCGCGCCGTCGAGGTAGAGGGCATAAGTGGCGAGGCCGGAGCCGCCGGAATCACTCGCAGCGTCCCACGTCAGACCGACGCTCTCGCTTCCCGTCTCGGTCACGGCGAGGTTCGACGGGGCCGAGGGCGGCGTCTCGTCGCCACCGCCGGCGCTCGCCGGCAGGTCGTCGTTGCGCTTCTCGCGGAGTCGCTCCTTGAACAGCCGACCGTGGGGACTGTCGACCTCGTAGTCGCGATTCAACATCCCGGGCGACCAGGTGTGATCGAAACACCAGACCTGCCAGTGGATGTCGTGGGCGTCGAAGAGGTCGAGGAACTGCTGGCCCTCGACCTCGTTGGTCCCGACGAGGTAGGGCGAGCCCTCGGTGCCGTACCCGAACTCGCTCATGAACACCGGAACCTCCTCTGAGGGCTCGCCGAAATACGTCGACAGCGGCCGGAGGTTCTCGTGGGCGTAGACGTGGCCCGCATATGCGAGGTTGTCGCCCTCGAACTCGTGTTCGCCCGCCCAGTAGGTGAACTGACTCCAGCGCGGCGACCCGATGACGATCAGGTTCCGGGAAGCGTGCTCCCGAATGAGGTCGACCCACGGCTGGGCCGTCTCACGCCAGTACAGGTAGTTCTCCTCGGCACGGGGGTCGGTGACGCCGACGTCGTCAGTCGGATCGCCGGCCCCCGGATAGGGCGTGTTGGGTTCGTTGTAGAGTTCGTAGATGACGTGGGAGCGATCGCTGTAGCGTGGTGCGACCTCGTTCCAGAACAGCCGGATCTCCTCGTCGAGTGCCGGCGAGTCCCAGTCGGGGCCCTCCGGATAGTGGCGGTGATAGTCCAGCATGATGTACGCGCCGACCTCCTCGGCAGCGTCGACCGCCGGATCGACGTACTCCGCGAGATAATTCTGGAGTTCGGCCTGGCTGAACCCGGGCGTCGGGGCCGCCGTGCCCGGACCATGATCGCCGATGTCCTGAGGCTGCATCGGCAGCCGAATGACATGGGCGTGCCAGCCCTCGCCCGGATCGGTCGCCAGCTCGATCAACGGCTCGATGTTCTTGCGCCACTCCTCGGCGGCCCGCGCGGGGTCGATAACGTTCACACCCCGCAGTATCACCTTGTTGCCGTCGGGATCCCGCAGGAGGTTGCCATCGACTTCGAGCCACGGCGTTGGAATACCGGCTGCAGCCGCTGAGCCGACGGCACCGCTCCCGACGCCCAGGCCGGCCAGTCCCGCAACCGCCGTCGTCTGCAAAAACGACCGTCTGGACCTACTGGACTGTCGGTGTGTCTCGGACTCCTCGTCCGGAAGTTCGTCTCGGTCAGTCGTCGATTCGTCCGTCTCGGTTGGCTGTGTCGGCTGATCTGTTGTCATTGTGTATCCTGTGTCGTTGTTCTCGCCGATCGGAAGTCGACCGTCAGACCGTCCGGATCCGACTGGTATCGTCGAGCGAACCGACGGCCCCCTCTATCGATCTGACCGGAATCGAGCGACCGGCTCAAGAGATGGTAATGGTCACCTCGTGCGTCGTGGACGCCCCCTCGTTGTCGGTCGCGGTCAGGGCAACCGTGTACGTCCCTGTCGAGTCGTAGGCATGTTCGGTCCACCAGCCAGTCGCCGTCTCCCCGTCGTCGAAGTCCCACGCAAGCGAGTCGATCCAGCGAGTGCTCCCGGACATGTCCGTCACCGAAAACGTGATGCGGTCACCGACGCCGGCGTCGGTTGTACTCGGGTTCATCTCCGCAAGCAGATTCCCGGACGATCCATCGCCATCGTCTTCACCGTCGCTGGCATCGCCGCCATCAGCACCACCGCTGGCGTCTCCATCGCCACTCCCGTCATCGCCATCGGTGCCGCCCTGGTTGTCGCCACCATCGCTTTCACCGTCGCCCGCTCCATCACCGACGACGATGTCGACCTCGTGCGTTGTGGACACGCCGTCGTTATCGGTCGCGGTCAGGGCGACCGTGTAGGTCCCCGCTGCATCGAACGTGTGTTCGGTCCACCAGCCAGTCGCCGTCTCCCCGTCGTCGAAGTCCCACGCAAGCGAGTCGATCCAGCGAGTGCTCCCGGAAGTGTCCGTAACCGAGAAAGTGATGCGGTCACCGACTTCGGCGTCGGTCGTGCTCGGATGGATCTCGGCGATGAGATCGTCGGTCGTCCCATCGCTACCGCTTGCACTATCCCCACCATCGCCGCCGTCATCCCCAATGTCGCTCCCGTCGCCATCCCCATCGCCGCTGTCGCCGGTGCTATCACCAAGTCTGTCGTAGACGACGTCGAAATAGCCACTCGCCGTGTAGGAGTCGGCACCGCACTCGTCACCCCAGTACGGATCGGCCATGTTCATGGGGTCGTCCGACCCGTCGCCGTTCCAGGCCCAGCCGATCACCGGCCAGCCGAGTTCCTTCGCGTAGTCGATGATCGCCGACCAGTCGGCACCCGTGCTGTCGGCGTAGTTGCCAAACTCCCCGATCAGACACGGATAGCCCGTCTCGTCCAGCACGTCGAGATCCGCGGGGACGAGGTTCTGGCCGGTCGTCGCGTTCCAGGCGCTGGGGTAGACGTGCGCCGAAAGGATCAAATCATCGTCCTCGATCTGCTCGACCGCGTCGGCCAGCCGATAGGTGCCCTGTCCCCACCCCGGAGCGTCACAGACGATCGGCCCGGCGTAGCTCGTGCTTGCCCGGACAGTGTTGATAGCCTGGTCGTATGCCGCTGCGTATGCCTCAGCAGTAACGTCGTGATCACCCCATTCGTTCATCATGTTGATCGTGAATTCCGTGTCTTGGGAAAGTGTCTCGTAGTGTTCGACCCAGAAATCCGCAGCATTCTGGAGCGCCGATGCCTCCGGCGACCCGTTGTCCGGATAATGATGATAGGTCGCGATGATATCCTTGCCGTTCTCGCCGGCCTCGTCGATCCAGCGTTTGGCGTCCTCGACCGTCGTCGCCACCTCTGCAAAGGAGAACGGCTCGATCTCGATCCGGACGGTCTGGATGTCCGGGTACTGGTTCATCAGGTCCCAGCCAAGCGCTTGTTCGCCATCACAGAAGTACGACGGCTGGAGGTTTACCCCATCGCCGAACGTGGCCGGATCGGCGCTGGCGCTACCGGTCCCGAGGACACCGATCAGCGCCCCGCTACCGATGGCTTTCAGCACGTCTCTGCGAGCCGGCGACGGGAGCCCGCTCGAAACCGCCCGTGGCTCCTGGCCCCCCGTATCCCCGCTGGAAGTCGCTCGCTGGCTGTCCGCCGAATCCGTCGATTGTATCGTATTGTCGGTCATTTGTCGTCTTTGCCTCAGTTTGTTTCAGTCGTCCCCATCGAACTCGTCTCAGTTCACCCCCACATCGTCGCAGTCGTCTCCCCGACAGCGGGAGGCCGGCCGTGATCGGTCCCTATGAGTGTGCCCGGCCCAGTCCGGTCGCCGGCGGTTCGGCTTTGGCTGATCAGGAGACTGTGATGGTCACCTCGTCCGTAGTTGACTCGTCGTCGTTGTTGGTGGCGGTCAGCGTCACGGTGTAGGTGCCGGCCGACTCGTAGGTCGTCTCCGCATACCAGCCGCTCGCCGTGGACCCATCGCCCAGTTCCCACTCGGCGCCAGTGATCCAGTTCGCGGAACCGGATCGGTCAGAAACCCAGAACTGGACCGTCTCGCCGACACTCGCCTCCGTGGTGCTCGGGTTGATCTCAGCGATCAGGTCGTCGGTCGTGCCGTCGCCACCGTCGCCATCTCCGTCACCGTCGCCATCTCCATCGCTGTCTCCCTCTCCGTCGCCATCGCCGTCACCACCGCCGACGACGATATCGACCTCGTGGGTGGTGGACTCGTCGTCGTTATTCGTCGCCGTCAGCGCCACGGTGTAGGTGCCGGCGGACTCGTAGGTCGTCTCGGTGTACCAGCCACTCGCCGTGTCGCCGTTGCCGAGGTCCCACTCCAGGGAGCTGATCCAGTTGCCCGAGTCGGTCGTATCCGTCACCCGGAAGGTGACCCGCTCGCCGACCGCGGCGTCGGTCGTACTCGGATCCATCTCGGCGATCAGATCACCGTCGCCAGTTTCGTCACCGTCTTCTTCACCATCGCCATCGCCGTTGCCATCACCATCGCCATCTCCGTCGCCGTCGCCATCCTCGTCAGTCGTTGCCTGGACGGTCGCCGTCTCGGACTCGTTGCCCGCGCCGTCGACCGCCGAGACGCCGATCTCGTAGGTCGTGGCGGCATCCAGCCCGTCGATCGTCGCGGTCGTCATCCCGGCACCGACCTGCTGGTCCTCGCTGCCGTCGACGGAGACGACGTAGACATCCAGACCGGAGGTGCCGTTGTCCGTGACGCCGTCCCAGGAGACGGTGATCGAGGAGCTCGTGGAATCAGTCGCGGTCAGGTTCGTCGGCGTTTCCGGTGGCTGGGTGTCACCGTCACTGTCCCCGTCGCCTTCGAGAGTCACTGTCACCGTCGTCGTCCCCGAGGCGTCCGAGACCGAGACTGTCTCAGTCGTCTCCGCGCTGTCGGTGCTGACGGTGACTTCGTGGTCACCAAGGAACGCCGTCGTGGCGTAGGTTCCACTGGCGTCGGTCGTGCCGGAATCGTCGGTCCACCACTCGTCGTACACCAGTCCGGTCCAGACATCGTACGCCGGCTTTGTCGACCAATCATCGTAGAACAGCGGTGCCTCGTTCTCCCAGTGGCGGCCGTCCCAGAAGCCCCACATGATGAAGTCGTCACACCCGGGATGGCTGAACGCTCCGCGGAGGTAGTTCTCTAAGACCTCCGCGCGCTCCTCGTCGGAATTCCAGTCGTCGCCGTTGTACGTGTCGAACTCCGTGATCTTCAGGCGCGCACCGAGATCCGCCCACTTGTTCATCTCCTCGGTGACCTGTGCGGCGCTGATCCGGCCGTCCGGGCTGTCGTTCGAGTTGAACTCGCCCGTCCGGGCACCGGCGTGGGCCTGGAGTCCGACCGTATCGAGCTGGACGGCGTTGGTGTTGATATGTTGAATCTCGTTGACGTACCGGTTGTCGGTGTAGCCGTACGCGAACTGGTTGAAGTCATTGACCGCGATCCCGAGATCGAGGTCGTTCTCCTCGATCACCGACTCGGCCTGGTCGTACCAATCGGCCAGCAGTTCGGAGGTCCAGGGCACGACGTCACCGGTCCAGGGCTCCTCGGTGTCGATCTGGTCGCCGTAGACACCGATCTGGAGCTGGTAGGCGTGCATCGCCTCGTTGACGATCTCCCACTCGGTGAAGTCCTCGCCGTAGTGGGTGATGATCTCCTCGATGTGTTGCATGGAGCGCTCGCGGATCGTCTGCTCGTCACCCTCGTCGATCGCCGTCAGGATGTCGTCCGGGATCGCCGCGACATCCTCCCGGCCCCAGATGCAGACGTGCCCACGCATGTCCAGGCCCTGATTCAAGATCCACTCGGTCGCCTCGTCGGCCAGTTGCTGTTCGTTCTCCCAGAAGTCCCACTTGTGGCGGTTCTCCATCACCGCCTTGTTGAACAGTTCGGGGATGTACTCCCGATAGTTGTCGCCCTCGCTGGAGCTGTTGATCAGCGTGTTCGCGTTGACGGCCGTCCCGAAGCCAAAGTCGTGTTCCTGCTGGGAAACCGAAACGCTGGCATCCGAGACCGTCGAGCCGTCGGGGTTCTCGACGACGACTTCCAGATCGCCGGTCCGGTGTTCCTCGATGCGCTCGTCGATATCCAGCGAGGTGTCCGCGGTCTCTGCGGCCGCGCCACCCGTTGTGGCAGCGCCGAGTCCGGCCGCCGCGGCCGCTGCCGCGACGGTCTGGAGATAGTCTCGCCGGTCCATCGAGCCGACGGGGCCTTCCCCGTCGGTCGTGGGTTCGCTCGCGTCGCGGACGTCGTCTGATTCGTGCGTCGATGCGTCGATGTCGTGTGAATCGTCGTGTGTCATCGTGATGTGTTCGCCGCGTTTCGAGGGCGAATCCGCTACTGGAAGCGGATCTCCTCGATTTCGAGCGTGCCACTGCCGCCCTGCCAGAAGTTCAGTCGAACCGAGAGCCCCCCGGTCGACGGGTCGATACCTGCCGATTCCATGTCGACGGTGACGGTCGAGGCCGACGTTCCGATGGCGTCGTCGGTGAACGCAGAGAGGAGCCCCCGAGCGCCACCCACGTCCAGCAGGAACTCGTCCGCTTGGACGTCGTCACCGGCCAGGACCAACACCAGTTCCGAGTACTCCGAGACGTCCTGCTGGATCTGCTCGACGAACCAGCCGGCATTGTCGTATTCGAGGACCAGCGCGCCATCGTCGACCGCGCCGCCACCGTTCTCGAACGAGCCGGCCCCGCACCACTGGCCGAGATCGTTTCGATTGGACGACCACGCCGGGTCGCCGTCGTAATCGTTGACGACGAGTGCCTCGACAGGCGTCTCGCCGTCGTCGTCTTCGCCGTCGCCATCCTCGTCTCCATCACCGTCGTCGGTACCATCATCACTGTCCGCGGTCGTCGCCGATACCGTCGCGGCGTCGGACTCGTTGCCCGCACTGTCGACCGCCGAGACGCCGATCTCGTAGGTCGCCGCCGCGTCGAGCCCCTCGACCGTCGCGGTCGTCATGCCGGCACCGATCGTCTGATCCTGCGAGCCGCCCACGGAGACGACGTACTGGTCCAGCCCGGCGGTCCCGTTGTCCGTCACGCCGTCCCAGGAGACGGTGACCGTCGAGTCGGTCGTCGTCGACACCGAGAGATTCGTCGGCACCGACGGCGGCTGGGTGTCGTCCGCGGCGCTGCCGTCACCCGCGACGGTGACCGTGACCGTCGTCGTGCCCGAGGCGTCCGAGACCGACACCGTCTCAGTCGTCTCCGCGCTGTCGGTGCTGACGGTGACTTCGTGGTCACCCAGGAATGCCGTCGTGGCGTAGGTTCCACTGGAGTCAGTCGTGCCGGAGTCGTCGGTCCACCACTCGTCGTAGACCAGGCCGGTCCAGACGTCGTAGGCGGGTTTCTGGGACCAGTCATCGTAGAACAGCGGCGCTTCGTCCTCCCAGTGGTCGCCGTCCCAGAAGCCCCACATGATGAACGCGTCGACGCCAGGATGGCTGAACGCACCTCGGAGGTAGTTCTCCGTCACGTCGGCGCGTTCCTCGTCTCCGTTCCAGTCGTCGCCGTTGTACGTGTCGAACTCCGTGATCTTCACGCGTGCGCCGTGGTCGGCCCACGTGTTGATCTCCGAGACGACCTGGTCGGCGTCGATCCGGCCGTCCGGATCGTCGTTGGAATTGAACTCGCCCTCTCGGGCGGCAATGTGTGCCTGGAGACCGACCGTGTCCAGCTGTGCCCCGTTGGCGTTGATGTGGTCGATCTCCGACTCGTAGCGGTTGTCCGTGTAGGCGTAGGGGAACTGGTTGAAGTCGTTGACCGCGATCCCGACGTCGAGGTCGTGCTCCGCGATCACCGACGCGGCCGTCTCGTACCACGCCGCCAGGAGTGGGGAGGTCCAGGGGACGATCTCACCGTTCCAGGGCTCCTCGGTGTCGATCCGGTCGCCGTAGACACCGAGCTGGAGCTGGTAGGCGTGCATCGCCTCGTTGACGACGTCCCAGTCGGTGATGTCGTCGCCGTAGTGGGTGATGATCTCCTCGATGTGGGCCATCGAACGCTCGCGGATCGTCTCGGCGTCGCGTTCCTCGATCGCCGTCAAGATATCGTCCGGGATCGCCGCGACGTCCTCCCGGCCCCAGAGACAGACGTGTCCGCGCATGTCCAGTCCCTGATCGAGCAGCCAGTTCGTCGCCTCGTCGGCGACCTGCTGGTTGTTCTCCCAGAACCGCCACTTGTGGTGGTTGCCGAGCACCGCCGTGTTGAACAGCTCCGGGACGTACTCGCGGTAGTTGTCGCCGTCGTTCCCGTTGACGAGTCTGTCGGCGTTGACGGCGGTGCCAAAGCTGAACGCGTGTTCCTGCTGGGCGATCGAAACGCTGGCATCCGAGACCGTCGAGCCGTCGGGGTTCTCGACGACGACCTCAAGAGTGCCTGTCCGGTGTTCTTCGATCCGTTCGTCGATACTCAAGGAAGTGTCAGCCGTCTCGGCGGCTGCGCCACCCGTTGTGGCAGTGCCGAGTCCGGCCGCCGCGACCGCTGCCGCGACGGTCTGGAGATAGTCTCGCCGGTCCATCGAGCCGACAGAATCGTCGGCCTCGACGGGGCCGGCTGTCGATGTGTCGATGTCGTCGTTCGTGTCTGGTGTCATCGGTATCGTCGTGTGTTGTGCTCGCCGATCCCGATCGCCACTCGGTGACGTCGGGCGGGGATCGGTCACGCTGCGGTCAGTCGTCGGTTCGATCGGTCACCGAGCCGCGCCGTCCGGTGGGCCGAACCGTGATCAACCACGGAGTGGACGCGGCTGGTGGAGCCCGGAACTCGGTTTACGAGACCGTGATCGTCACCTCGTGAGTGGTCGATGCACCCCCGTTGTCGGTCGCGGTGAGCGTGACGGTGTAGGTGCCCGGCGAATCGAAGGAATGGACAGCCCACCACCCGGTGGCTGTCGTCCCGTCTCCGAAATCGAACGCCAGAGAAGTGAGCCAGTTGCTCGAACCGCTCGTATCGTTGACGCGGAACGTGACCCGCTCACCGACACTGGCCGCTGTCGTGCTCGGATCCATCTCGGCGTTCAAGTTGCCGGTGTCACCACCCGATTCCCCGCCGGTGTCACCGCCGGAATCTCCGCCGCTCTCACCGTCTGTACTGTTACCGGAATCGCTTCCGGAACCGTCGTCAGTGCCGGTATCGCCCCCGGAATCACCGGCGCTTTCGTCCTCGACAGGTTGCCAGACGTAGTAGTCCTCCTCGCGGGGTTCCTGATCCTGGGTGTACCACTGGGCCTCCCAGACGCGTCCGTCGTGGACGACCCGATCGCCGGTGCGATAAACGGCAGTTGAATCCCACGTGGGATACTCGCTGGAACCCCCTGAGTCGCTACCGGCGTCATCGCCCGAACTATCGCCGGTATCACTGCCCGAATCATCGCCGGAGTCGCCAGTGTCACTGTCCGAGTCATCATCGGAGTCACTGCCCGACCCATCGCCATCGTTGCCACCCGAATCATCACCGGAGTTGCCGCCGGATCCGTCGTCGGTCCCGCCGCTGACGTCGACGTGTTCCAGCATCTCCGCGGCGTAGCGGCGACCGAGTTCCCGATACGCGTCGGACGTGAAGTGCGCGTAATCCTGGCCGGCAAGTCCCTCAGCCGAGACGACGTGAGCGTTCTCGATGACGTCCGGGAGTTCGTTGACTTCAGTGTTGTGCGAGCCACAACACCCCCCAGCCGAGTCATAGAGCATCTCGCCCGCCAGGAACGGGACGTTCCCGATACCGAGGTCGGCGCGGAGATCCTCGACGATACCCTGGACCTGGTCGGTCCACTGCTGGTCGTTCGTGTTCGTCTCGCCCTGGTGGAACAGAATGCCCTTGAACGTCCCGACTTGCTGGGCCGTTTCGGCGAGATCGACCATCCACTCGTACCCGCCGTCGAACTGCGGTGGAATGTCGCGGTCGTTCCGCCCGATCGGTGCCCCCTTTTCGAAGAGGGCAATGTCGGCCCCGCTGACGGCTGCGGGGACGAGCCCGATCGACCGATCGTCCGGCAGCTCCTCGATCAGGGTCTTGGCGAAGTAATCGCCGGGGCCGAGTTGTCCATAGCATCGGTTGAGCGGCGGTTCGGCCAGATACCACTCGCCATACTCGCGATCGAGGTTCGGACAGGTCTTGTCAGCGAGGACGTGGATCCGCGGGTTCGTCCCTCGATCCTGCTCTTCGATCGGTCCCTGCCCCTCCATGTTCGACTGGCCAAACAGCAGGTACAGATCGAGATTCGACGGGTCAGTCGCCGTGGCCGCCGAGGCCTGCTGGCCCAGGCCGAGCGCAACCGTCCCTGCGCCGACCGCAACACCGCTCTTCAGGAACGCACGTCGAGACGTGTCCCCCTGGGATCCGGCCGCCTCGTTCGAGCGATGTTGCTCACCCCCACTCCCCGATGCCTCGTCCACGTCGTCAGTGTCGTGCGCGCGTCGTGTCATGTATCGCGTCGTATCATATTGCCGTATTTCCTGCCCCCCATCGTCCCCAGTGGGACGCCAACGGCAGGCGAATCGAGCGGTTACGTCCCTATTCGAACCGGATTTCGTCGATTTCGAGCGTACTGTCACCCCCCTGCCAGAAGTTCAGGCGGACCGAGAGCCCGCCGGCCGACGGGTCGATCCCTGCTTCGTCCATGTCGACGGTGACCGTCGACGTCGAGGTCCCGATGGTGTCGTCAGTGAACGCCGAGAGGAGCCCACGAACGCCGCCGACATCCAACAGGAACTCGTCCGCTTCGCCGCCGTTGGCTCCGCTGAGGACGAAGACGAGGTCCGAATATCCCGAAACGTCCTGATTGATCTGTTCCTGGAACCAGCCGGCGTTGTCGTATTCGAGGACCAGGGTCCCGTCTTCGACCTCGCCGCTCCCGTTCTCGAAGGAACCGGCCCCACACCACTGGCCGAGATCGTTCTGATTCGACGACCACGCCGGATCGCCGTCGTAATCGTTCACGACGAGGGCGTCGCCCGACGGCGTGTCGGTCTCCGTGGGCGTCTCCGTCTCGGTTTCGGTGGGCGTCTCGGTTTCCGTCGGCGTCTCGGTTTCGGTGGGCGTCTCGGTCGGAGTTGGCGTCGGCGTGTCCGTCCCGCTGCCACTGGCGTAGGTCGTCCCGTTGATCGTGACGTCGAAGGTGTTGTAGGTTGTTTCGCCGGAACTGCCCTCCCAGTACTCGTTGCCGAGTTCGACACCCGAGAGCCAGAGACTCTCGTCGACGCCGTGTTCCGCGGTCAGATAGTCGACGATCTCGGTCAGGTCGATCCGGCCGCCGTCGTGACCGCCCTGGATTCGGAAGATGTAGAACGTCGCGTCGGTCCCGCCGCCGGCGTAGGTCGTCCAATGATCGACGGTGTTGCCGAATCGGTCGGTCCAGACGTTCTCGGCCTCGACCGCGCCGTGACTGTGCTGGTCGTTCCAGTCCAGGAGGAGCATGATCTCGTACTGGTGGGTCCCGGTCTCCTGGCTCGGTGGCTGGTCCATCAGCCACCACTCCTCGGCCCAGTCCCACTCGCCGCCGGACTCGGAGTACTCGGCCTCGACGTCGATGACGAGTTCGTCAACGTCCCGACGCCGGATCGGGAACTCCGCCACCCCGGTGTCAGTCCCCCAGGGTTTCGTCCCACAGATCACCTCGGGATAGTTGATCCCACTGCCACCCGCGGCGTCGAAGTCATAGCCGTAACTGCCGTCGTCGTTGAGCCAGACACACTGATCGGCGTTTGAGTTCCCCCACTGGTTGTCCACCAGGGTGAACCCGTCGGCGACGTCGATCGACCCGTAGTCGTCGGAGTTACAGACCTCCTCGACCGTCGCCGCCGAAGCCTGGTCGCTCGCAGTCAGCGCGAGCCCACCCAACCCGACGCCCGCGCTCGCCAGGAGGAATCGCCGGCGGGTCTGGGTCGCGACGGACGGACGATCGCCGGACCGTTTCGCGGTGTCGGTGGTCGTGTCACTGGTAGTCGATTCTCCCGTCGATTCGTCCGTGTCGGTGTCGTGTGTCATGGCTGTGGATCGTGGGCTGTCCAGAACGGTCCCCAAACTGGGCCGGGCGTCTGTTACCCCCGTAACACGGCCGGCCGCAGGGTCGTTCTGACAGCCTGTGGTGGTTCGGAACGGCTCTCTGGAGCGCGTGGGGCTGTCTCTCGTTGGTCGCTGGATGGGTGATACGTCGATGCGTACGTGACTTCGGTCGGATTTCGTGTCGTGTCGATGGGTGCCGAACCCGAGGTCGGCGGGCCGGTCGGACGTGCGATCGTCGCCGGCCGCCGACGCTACGGAATCAGTCCTGACCGACGGCTCAGGAGATGGTCACCTCGACTTCGTCGGTGGACGTCTCGCCCTCGTTGTTGGTCGCGGTCAGCGTGACCGTGTAGGTACCCGGCGACTGGTAGCGCTCGTCGGTGTACCAGCCACGGCCGGTGGTGCCGTTGCCGAGTTCCCATTCGAGCCCGGTGATCCAGGTCTGGTTGCCGGTCTCGTCGGAGATCCAGAACTGGACCAGGTCGCCGGTCGAGGCCGAGGTCGTCCCCGGATCGATCGACGCGATCAGGTCACCGGTGGTCCCATCGTCGTCATCGTCGGATTCGCTCGTCGTGGCCCCGACGGTCGTCGCGGCGGACTCGTTGCCCGCACCGTCGACCGCGCTGACCCCGATCTGGTAGGACGTTCCAGCGGAGAGGCCGTCGACCGTCGCACTCGTCGTGCCGGCCGGGACCGTCTGGTCCTGGGAGCCGTCGACGAAGACGACGTAGCTGTCGAGGCCGGAACCGCCCGAATCCGTCGAGGCGCTCCAGCTCACGTCGACCGAGGTTTCCGTCGTCGACTCGACCGAAACGTTCGACGGGGCCGACGGCGCTTGCGTGTCACCGTCGTCGCTGCCGGCGTCAGTGTCGGCCGTGATCGTCGTCGTCCCGGACGTGTTACCGGCACCGTCCTCGGCCGAGACCGCGATCTGGTAGGAGGTGTCGGCAGCCAGCCCGTCGATGGTCGCACTCGTCGTCCCGGCCGAGACCGTCTGCTCCAGCGAGCCGTCGACGAGGACGTTGTACTGTGCGAGTCCGGAGGTACCCGAATCGGTCGACGCGGACCACTGGATGGTGATCGACGAGCTCGTCTCGTCGGTCACGGTGAGGTTCGACGGGATCGATGGTGCCGTCGTGTCATCGTCGTCGCCGCCACTCTCGGGCAGGTCGTTATTGCGGTTCTCATAGAGGTACTCCTGCCACCACTGGGCGGGACGGGCCTCGTAGTCGTGGATGACCCAGTCGCCGTCCTGACTCTCGTCGTGGACGAAGAAAGAGGGCTCCCAGGTGTGATCGAAGTTCCAGCAGATCGGGTGGACCGGGTACTCATCGAGGAAGCTCTCGAAGCCGTCGGCGTACTCGGAGGTCGTCCCTTCGAGGAAGTTGAAGCCGTCGCGACCGCCGCCCTCGGCCCAGCCGAACTCGCTGAAGAACATCGGTACCTCCTCGGCGGCCGTGCCGAAGGAGTCCGACAGGGGTCGCATCCCCTCGTGGGTGTAGACGTGACCGGTGTAACAGATGTTCTCGCCGTCGAACTCGTTGGTCGGTGCCCAGTAGGTGAGCTGACTCCACCGCGGCGAGCCGATCGTGATGAGGTTGTCAGGCGCGTGTTCGCGGACCGTGTCGACCCACGGCTGGGCGCGGTCGACCCACATGTCCCAGTACTCCTGGTTCGCGTCGGCGTCGTATGAGGGGTTGCCCTCGCCCTCCTCGCCGGTCCCGGGCAGTTCGGTCGGCGAGCCCCAGTCACCGGCGTAGGGACCAGTCGGCTCGTTGTAGATGTCATAGACCACGTGCGAGCGGTCGTTGTACCGCGGCGCGACGAAGTTCCAGTACATCTGGAGCTCCTGGTTGAGCTCGGCGGCATACTCCTCGGTGTAGCCATCGAGCTGGGAGGCCTGCTCCTCCGAGTGCCAGAGCACGCCACGTTCGCCACAGAAGCCGATGTCGTTCTCGAAGGACTCGTTCCCGCACTGATAATCTCCGAGATCCTCCTCGTGCTGGGGCTGGTGGAAGATCGGGAAGTGGCGGTGATAGTCGATCATGACGTAGAGCCCTTCCTCCTCGGCAGCGTCGACGATGGGATCGACGTAGTTCGAGAAGTACGTCTCCATGTCGGACTCGTCTATCTGACCGGGCAGCAGCGGGCCCCAGTCGTCTCCATGAGGCATGCTGCCGATGCTCCCGGACCCGGCGTCCCCGATGTCCTGGGGCTGGGTCGGAACCCGAAGGATGTTGTTGTGCCAGCCGCCGTCGTTTGACTCGTCGGTGTTCGTGGCTTTGTCGAAGACGCCCATCGAATCCTTACTGCGCCAGGACCGCGCCAGCCGGGCCGGATCGGCCATGTTGACCCCGCGAAGGATGACCTGATTGCCGTCGGGGTCCCGAAGCAGGTTGCCGTCGCGTTCGAGCCACGGCGTCGGAATGTCGTCTGCCGAAACCGAGCCGACGATGCTGCTTGCGAACCCGGCCGTGAGCGCGCTCGCTCCCGCCGCCTTGAGAACGTCCCGCCGTGAGACGTCGTCGATGATTCGACTGTCGTTCGTCGCCGATTCTACGCTATCGTGTGTGTTGTCGTTCGTCATCGTTGTGTCCGTGAGTCGTTGTGTTGTGAGTCGCTGTGATCGAAACGGAGCGGTTTATTCGAGCCGTATCTCCTCGATTTCGAGCGTGCTAGACCCACCCTGCCAGAAGTTCAGCCGGACTGAGAGTCCCCCAGCCGACGGGTCGATACCTGCGGATTCGAAGCCGACCGTGACGTTCGAGGCCGACGTCGAGATCGAATCGTCAGTCAGATTCGCGAGCAAATCACGCGTCCCGCCCATATCGAGAAGGAAGTCGTCTTCCTCGCCACCGGTCGCACCGCTGACACGAATGACAAGCGACGAATAGTCCGAAATGTCCTGCTGAATCTGCTCGACGAACCAGCCGGCGTTGTCGTATTCGAGGACCAGCGCGCCATCGTCGACCTCGCCGCTCCCGTTCTCGAAGGAGCCGGCCCCACACCACTGGCCGAGATCGTTCTGATTCGACGACCACGCCGGATCGCCGTCGTAATCGTTCACGACGAGGGCGTCTGCCGGCGTCGTTTCGTCGTCATCGTCTTCACCGGTACCGTCGTCGTCGGATTCGCTCGTCGTCGCCGCGACGGTCGTCGCGGCGGACTCGTTGCCCGCACCGTCGACCGCCGAGACGCCGATCTGATACGATGTTCCGGCGGAGAGCCCGTCGACCGTCGCCGACGTGGTTCCTGCCGGGACAGTCTGGTCCTCGCTGCCATCGACGGAGACGACGTAGCTGTCGAGGCCGGAACCGCCCGAATCCGTCGAGGCGCTCCAGCTCACGTCGACCGAGGTTTCGGTCGTCGACTCGACCGAGAGTGACGTGGGCGCCGTGGGCGGAGTGGTGTCCTCGTCGTCGCCGTTACCGTCGCCACCGCCGGTCCCCTCGCCGGGGATCCCGTCGTTGCGGTACTGTTCGAGGGCTGCCTTGATGTCGTCGCCCATGGCCCCGCTGCCGGTCGTGAGTTCCCACTCACAGGGCAACTCCGAACAGGCCTCGGGAACAGTCCCGTTGTAGGGGTCGCCGATCGAGTCGTCGGCGTTCTCGGCGAACGGCCGGCTGAACATCACCGGTCGCCAGACGGGGTCAGCACACCAGGCCGTCCAGTGGATGGCCTCGCTCTTCTCCAAGAAGTCGAGGAACGCGGTCCCGAAGTCGTCGGTCCCGCCGATGTACTGCCCGGCATTTTCCTCCCAGCCGAACTCGGTGACGAACAGCGGCGCTTGCTCGTAGACGCCGGCAACGCCTTCGCCGTTGTTCGAGGCGTCCTCCCAGTTCTGGCTTTGACTGGAGTTGTGACCCGGATAGATGTGGAAAGTGTAGGCGATGTCCTCGCCGTCGAACTCCTCGACGAGTGCGCCTTCCGGACTCTGTGACCAGCTGGGCGAGCCCATCAGGATCAGGTTGTCCGCGTGACTGCGGATCGTGTCGACCCACGGCTGAGCCATCTCGAGCCAGAGCTGCCAGATGTCGGCGACCCACTGGGTGGTCGTGGGGTCCTCCCACATGCCCGGCTCGGTGGGCTCGTTGTACACCTCATAGAGGACGTGTGATTGGTCGGCGTACCGCGGTGCGACCGTGTCCCAGAACATGTCGACCTCGTCCTGGAGCTCGGTGTTGACGGGGCCGTCCTGGCCCTCCGCCCACTGGACGTCCCGGTGGCGGTGGTAATCGATAATACAGTAGACGCCACGGTCGGCACAGCGCTGAACGACCTCGTCGAGGTGATTGCTGAGATACGATTCGAGCTCGCTCTCGTTGAACGCTGGGACAGGCGGCCCCGAGCCGGGTTCGTACTCGCCGATGTCGACCGGCTGGACCGGGACGCGGATCATCCGCGGATACCAGCCGTTTGACTCGTCGGTGAGCATGTCGATGACTTGCGTCGCCGTCATCCCGCGTGCCTGGGCGGTCTCGTTGATCCGCTTAGGATCGGCGATATTGACGCCCCGGAGGGTGACAGTGTTGCCGTCGGGATCTTTGATCAGATTCCCGTCACGGTGGAGCGGTGGCGTCGGAATCGCCGCGGATGCCCCCCCAAGCGCACCCGTCCCGACGCCGAACGCGAGCGCGCCAGTCAGCACGCTGCTCTTGAGGAACGCCCGCCGTGACTGTCCGTCGCCGCTCGTCACACGGTTGGTTAGCGATGCCACTCTGTCTCCCGTCGGTGGTCTGTCTGGATCTGTCATACTGCCGTTGAACGCGCACTAGTTGGCGCGTGTGAATTTGCAATGCATTGGCACTATATAATTGTTTCCCTTGCTGAGATGTGTTTCGTTTATCAAAACGTAAAACGGCATAGAAGCCCAGATACACCTATTTTCTGGACTAACTGTCGACGACGACATAGCATAAAAAATATTATATGATTTGGTTCCCAGGGAGACACATCAGGCGAGACCAGTAATTCAGTCGTGCAGTTATTCCAAACAATCAGTGGATAACGGCGCTAATTTGCTATTTCCATTTCCTTTTGAGATAGATCAAAACGAGTTACTGACACATGAGGAATTGCACAGATCGGTCCAAATAATCCGGGAGAGTCCACCCAACAAGGCAGAAGCGGCCGGGAAATCGTGGCCGCGCCCGTCGGGCCAACAGTTACCTGACCCACTCGATGCCGCGTAAGGTAATGCGGCGGGCCTCGACGTCCTCGATCAGCGCCCCCCACCCACCGACCGAACAGTGTCCAGCCGACGTCGAGAGAACCATCGACGCTTGCCCGGACAGTTCAGCCAGCGTCGGTTGGCGATCGTCCATCGTCTGTCCCGAATAGATGACCTCCCGCAGGACGCCGGAGACGGTCCGCTCGTCGCCGGAGTCAGTATCGATCCCTTCGACGGTGACGGAGATAATCGCCCCGTCCCACCAGAGCGGATAGACGTCACGGATGAATTCTTCGAGACAGACGTAGACCAGTGGATACCGCTGGCGTTTCCCGATCGGTTCCCAGACGGCCCACAGGCACGTCTGGAAGTACCACTGGAAGATAAACGAGATGATGTCGTCGTTGGCGACGATGCCGTACGGATCGGGCATCCGCGTGGTCGGAACGAGACACGCGTGGGTCCGATCGACCAACGCCAGAAACGGACTCCGAATGGAACGACGACGCAACTCGGTGACGAAATCGCCGACGGGATGGTCGGTGAGATCAGGGTCCTCACCAGCGGTTGGAAACACCGAAACACGCACGACCACGTCGTTCTCGAAGGCGGTCGTCAGCACATCTTCGAACTCCAGGAGCTGGGTGTCCGTGAGTGCAAGGTCGACTGTCGAGTCAGCCTCACGGATCAGGTCCTCGGCGTGATCGATCGTTGTCTCGGCCCGCTTGGTCACGTTCATCTCGTGTTCGCCCAACGGTGCCCGTTCCCAGCGGTCCTCGATCTCCTCGGCGACCGCCGTGAGACGCTCGCTCGTCACCTCGAGATCGTCGATGAGATCCGCCGGATCACAGGCGCGTGCGTGTAACGTTTCCCGATCGAGTGTCTCGACGTATCCCATCTGTTCGAGTTCCTTGAGCACGTCGTAGATCCGTGGTGCCGGAATCGAACAGTGTCTGGCGATGTCGACAGCCGGCGATACCCCCTGTTCGAGCAACGTGACGTACGCATCCGCCTGGTACGTCGAGAGCCCCGCGTCTGAAAGCCCCGATAAAAGTGTGTCCCTGTCCATCGTTCATACTCCACGTTATGTCTGTCCCATTTTGATATATAATTGTTTGGAAGCGGGAAGGCGACCCCGCCAGGAGACAGTGACGGGTTGTCCCGGTCACGAAGAGTTCGAACTGTTTAAGAGGACGAACGGAGTAGTTTCGATAACTCGCTGGTCGGCGGGCAGCCAGCGGGCACCTGTCTATGCAGGTCGGAATGTGGCCGGCCGAGCCGGCTGAACCACGCAACGCCCGCGGTGAAAGATATGGCACGAAGCTTCTACTCACACATCCGAGACGCCTGGAAGAACCCCGACGAAGGCAAGGTCGCCGAACTCCAGTGGCAGCGCATGCAGCGCTGGCGCGAGCAAGGGGCGATCGAACGCGTCGAGCGACCGACGCGGCTCGACCGCGCCCGATCGCTCGGCTACAAGGCAAAGCAGGGCATCGTCGTTGCGCGCGTGAGCGTCCGCAAAGGCAGCGCTCGCAAGGAACGACACACGGCCGGTCGACGCTCGAAACGCCAGGGCGTCACCCGGATCACGCGCCGGAAAAACCTCCAGCGCGTCGCCGAGGAACGCGCCACCCGGAAGTATCGCAACCTGCGCGTGCTCAACTCCTACTGGGTCGGCGAAGACGGGAGCCAGAAGTGGTTCGAGGCGATCCTGGTCGATCCGAACCACCCCGCGATCGAGAACGACGACGACCTCAACTGGATCTGTGACGACGATCACGAAAACCGCGCGATGCGGGGCCTGACCAGCGCCGGACAGCGCAACCGTGGCCTCAACGGTCGCGGCAAAGGAACCGAACACACCCGGCCGAGCAACAGCGGCGACAGCGGACGCGCGAAGTAACCGACGCTACCGCGTTTTTGCCGAGTCGTTTCGAGAATGCGACAGCGGCGGCTCCGCCGGCCACCTCACGGAGCGAAGCACTTGCTCGTTGTCGTCACCGATGGAACTCACGCTCCCCAGCGGAACGCGAGAAAATCGACACTGCGTGAGACGAAAGCAGAAGACGCTGGGATCGATTACCGGGCCGCAGCCGCGACGCGTTCTTTCTCCTCTTTCTGGTTGACGGCGTAGGTCTGGACGTCGTTGTTGGCGGCCCCCATCAGCTGCTGGGCGAGGGCCTCCTCGGCGTCCGTCGGGGTCTTGAACGACGCGTTGTGGGTCCCTTCGGCGATGAACTTCAGGGCCTGATCGACGCGGCGCTGCGGGGAGATGTCGACGGCCTTGGGCACGCTGATCCCACCGTACTTGAGTCGAACCGTCTCCTCGCGGGGCGCGCTGTTCTCGATCGCCCGGACAAGGATCTGAATCGGGTTCTCGTCGGTGTTTTCGTGGACGATCTCGAAGGCCTCACGGACGAGGCGCGTACTCTGCTGTTTCTTGCCCGTGTTCTCCTCGGTCTGCATGAGGCGGTTGATCAGCCGCTCGACGATGGAAATTTCGGACTTCTGGAACTGCTTTTTGGCGTGGCGACCCATCGTGTGGGCGATCGGCGTGACCGTGATGTACCGTTCGGTCGACGGATCGCGAAATTCAATGTCGTCTGTCGCCCAGCTACCGAACAACTTTGCGCCAGTTGTCTCCGTTTCGGCCTCGGCGTCGGCCTCGGCGTCTGTCTCGGCACTCATGGTTATCGCACCGGTTTCTCGGCGTTCCCGCGAACGAGTTCGATCATCGAGACGCCGTTGACTTTCTCGACCTTGTAGTTGACGCCCGAAAGGTCACCCATCGCCCGACCCTTCGCGCCACCGATGCCCGCGATCGTGACCTCGTCGTGCTCGTCGATGAAGGAGATAGCGCCGTCACCGGGGCAGAACGCAGTCACCTGTTTGCCGTTCTTGATGAGCTGGACCCGGACACACTTCCGGATGGCCGAGTTGGGCTGTTTGGCCTCGATCCCGACCTTCTCTAAGACGATACCGCGGCCCTGTGGTGCACCCTCGAGGGGATCCGATTTCGCGCCCAGGCCGCGCTCGCGGCGGGCGTACTTCGAGTCGGACCACCGATGTTGCTGGCGGTCCTTTTTGAGCTTGCGTGCGGCGTACTTGCCGTTTGCCATAGTGACCGGGAATACCCCGTGAAGCTACTTAAGCGTCTTCTTTTTCCGACACCGTCGACCGAATGATCGTGTCAAATGAGGGCAGGTCACACACCCGGGTGAGCAACGCCCTTAGAAAAATACTGACACCAATAACACTGTATTTTTTATTTGATACTGACGGGGCAACACTTAGGCGAACCCTCGGGAAACGGGGAAAGCAGTGACGAATAATGAGTAAGTCGTCAGGGATTAGTAATCAGGTCGAGGGGCTACTACCGGACCAGATCAGAAAGCGGTACGTACGCAAGTTTCTACTCGTTGTCGTGGTCGTGACGGCACTCGTGTTGGTCGTTGGACTGTTCGCACAGTCCTCGGTCGGGGCACAGCTGACGGACATGCGGACCCAGCAACTCGAGACATCGGCCACCCAGAACGCCGATTCGATGCACCAGTGGGACGAGAGACAGGGCGACACCGCGGAGATGATCGCCAACCATTACATGACCTCGCAGTTCAACGCCGATGGGATCGAGGACACCATCACCAGCGAGGTGATGTCACGCGACCTACTCACGGCGATCCATTACGTCGATATCGAAAACGCGGAGATAATCAGATCGACGGTCAACGGCCTCCAGGGCGAATCCCTCTCCGTCCGAAATCTGTCGTGGGAACGGGGTGGGATCTCCCCAGCGAACGCGGACGCGAGTGGGGGCGCTCGAACGTTTTATACCGTCGACGGGGAGACGAGACTCGCCTACATCAGTCGAACGCCGGAGGCTACCACCGGCATGATCCTGGTCTATGACGTTCACAGTCGTGCGAGCGCTCTCACCGCGTCGATCAAGAACGGCTCCACGACCGTCATCCACGAGGATGGGACGATTCTGTTCGACGAGGATCACAACGTGACGCTGACGTCATATGGCGGGGGCAACGAAACGGCGGCGATGATTCAGGCAGCCGAAAACGGGAGTGTTGGCGTGACAGAGCGCGCTGACGAACTGGTCGGATACGCGCCGGTCAACGGGACCGACTGGATCGTCCTCGAACACGCGCCGAAGTCGACGGCGTTTGCCCTCCGGGACTCGATCACCAACCAGTTGATCATCGTGATCGGCTCGACGCTGGCCGGGTTGCTGGCGTTGACGCTGTTCGTCCGCCAGGACATCATCCCGTCGATCAGATCCGTTAGCGAGGGTGCAAACGAGATTGCCGCCGGCAACCTCGATGTCGAGATCGCAGATGACGGCCGAATCGACGAAATCGGGCAAGTGCGGGATGCGTTCCGGGAGACGCGGTCGTATCTCGGCACCGTCGCGGAGCAGTCCGAGGCGCTGGCCCGTCAGGACTTCGAGGATCCGGCACTCGACGAGGATGTCCCGGGCGACCTCGGCGAATCTCTCGACACGATGCGAGCCGACCTCCAGGAATCCATCGAAGAGATCGAAGCCGCCAGAAAGCAGGCACAGGTGTCCGAACAGGAGGCCAACGAACTGGCCGAGTCACTCCAGGCCAAGGCCAACGAGTTCAGCGACATCATGGCCGAGGCGGCCGACGGTGATCTGACCCAGCGCCTCGACGAGACGGCCGACAACGAGGCGATGGCCGACATCGCGGTCGCGGCAAACGAGATGCTCGACGAACTAGAGGACGCGCTTTCCCAGGTTCGGACCTTCGCCGCGGAGGTCGACGACTCCGCAGGGGAGATCGCATCCAGCGCCCGCGAAGTCAAGCGGGTGAGCGAGGACGTGAGTTCCTCGGTCCAGGAGATCGCCAGTGGTTCCGACCGGCAAAACGAGAACGTCCAGCGCGCCTCCGACGAGTTGACGGATCTCTCAGCCGCGATCGAAGAGGTGGCCTCTTCGGCCGACGAAGTCGCCGAAAAGTCCCAGCAGGCTGCCGAACTCGGCGAAACCGGCCGCGAGTACGGTTCGGACGCGATCGCGGAGATGAACGCGGTCGAGAGCCAGGCCGAAGCCACGATCGAGGAGGTCGAGAGTCTCGAATCGGCGATGACCGAAATCGAGGAGATCGTCGAACTCATCGACGAGATCGCCGATCAGACGAACATGCTCGCGTTGAACGCCTCGATCGAGGCCGCTCGCGCGGGCGAAGCCGGTGAAGGGTTCGCGGTCGTCGCCGACGAGATCAAGAGCCTCGCCGCCGAGACCAGCGACGCGACCCAGGACATCGAACAGCGCATCGAAGAGGTCCAGTCGGCGACCGACCACGTCGCCGAGGACATGCACGACATGGGCGAGAGCGTCACCGACGGCATCGGGACGGTCGAGGACGCCGTCCAGCTCTTAGAGGAACTCGTCGAGCAGGTCGAGGAAGCCAACACCGGCATCCAGTCGATCAACGACGCGACCGACGATCAGGCCGCCTCGACCGAGGAGGTCGTCGCCATGATGGACGAGGTCGGTTCGATCAGCGAGGAAACCGCGAGCCAGGCCGAGAACGTCTCGGCGGCCGCCGAGGAGCAGACGGCCTCGATCACGGAAGTCACTGGCCGGATCCAGTCGCTGACCGAGCAATCCACCGAGCTCCGGGACGCCATCGATCGCTTCGAGCTCGACGCCGACGAGTCAGGCAACGACGGAGGCGACGACGTTGGTTTCGAGTTCGGCACTGTCGAGGACGGAGATACAGACACAGCAGTCCAAGCGGACAACTGGACGGAAGTCGGCGATGAGGAGCACGACGCCGACCTCGGCCTCGATGAGCCCGGGGAGAGCGACGAACCCGAAGCCGACGAGGAAAAACGGGACAGTGAGGAGGGCGAGACGAAAGACGCCGAGAACGAGGCCGACGATGAAGAGCAGGAACGCGATGAAACCGACGACGAAGACGAAGGTGACGCTCTCGACGGCGACGACGATTCCGGGCCGGAAGCCGACGAAGGAGAGTCCGTAAGCGACGTCGAAGCGACGCCCGACGGCGGCGAGACGGACCGCTGACGCTTCGATTCACCGTTCGGACCGCGGCCGAGTGATCGCCGCCGGGGCAATTTTCCGAAGCCAAGATCCGAGAGGGAGTTCGCATGTGCGCGGCAATGGGAGATCGCCGACTGATCCGGGCCGTACCTTCAAATCAGGGGGCGACCAACATCGCCTATGCCCGACGATCCCTCGTTTGCGATCGCGGCGCGGCCCAGCCGGGAGTACGACCGCGCGGGCAGGCTATCCTACGAGGGCGGGACGACGTTTCGTATCGAGCCACTCGGCGGCTCGATGCCGGAGCTACAGGCGGTGGTCGACCGGGTTCTCGATACCGGGCCGTATCGCCACGGCGATTTTCTGGAGCTCCCGATGGTCGTGTATCTGGTCCGCGACGAGGAAACGGGGGACGTCTTCCGGGTGTCAATCCGGAACGGAGCGGTCCGGCTACACGTCCTGCCGGAGACGGAAGCCGAGGGGCTCCGTCGGTTTTACGAGCAGTTGAGCGAGCATAGCGACTGCGAGTGGAACGTCGAAGATCGGGTCGAGAACGGAAGCAACTCGTCGTAGACGGCGTTGGGGACTATGAGAGCGTTCCGTGGGCCTTAGACGCCGTCGACGGTCGCCCGATAGTTGCTGATTTCCGTGCGTGCGTCCTCGATAGTCGCGGCCGTCTCGTCATCGACATCCTGCTGAATCTCGTCGAGCGCGGTCTGGATGCGTGCCATGCGGCCGTGATCCGGGCCGCGCTCGGCGTCGGCCAGCTGGTCGAGTTGGCCCGCAAGGTCCGCGAGTCGGTCCGTGTTGTCCCCGGCACTGTCAACCGCTGATTCGAGTTTGTCGCTCGCCGTGGCGAGTTCAGTTCGTGTCATGCTGTAGTCTGAGAAGGCAGCCTGAAAAGGTCTGGCGAAGGTGGTAGTTCTGTCCCGTTCCGATACAGATCATTGCATTTACAGTAGGCCGATCCGGAATCGAGACATGAACGATCCCTATGACGCCGTCCGTGAGTCTCCGGTAGATTTCTCGTTCGCGGTCGCATACGTTACCCAACCGACGGTCCGTCGGTTGCTAGTTCTCCAACTCATCGGCGCGATCGTCCTCCAGCATGGCGTGGGTTTCATGCATCCGAATCGCTGGCCGCATCTGTGGGGGCTCACCTGGCACGTCATCAATATGATCGACCTCGCCGCGTTCCTGACTGGAACCGCGATGGTAGTGACGGGAACGGTCGGTCTCCTGTTGAAACTGCTGACTGACGCGAATCGACTGGCAGCCTGACGGGCAATCTGATCGGTACTACCGTGAGCCGACAAGCGGCACCGTCTCCCGGACGGAAAAATCGAAGCGGTCGGTGGCGAGCAAGCCGACGCCGAACAGTCCGGCAACGCCGACCGCCAGCCAGTTGCCGAACCAGGCGTTGATCGCACCCCAGAGGATCACGAAACTCACCAGGTCATCGAGCATGAACCCAGTCCGGTCGAGTCTCTCGAGCAGGCCGGCCCGCTCAAAGCCCAGGTCAAAGGCGAGGACGGCGACGCTCGCGCTCAGGATCCAGCCGAGATAGTTCGACAGCGGCACGCCGTAGAAGTGGATGGCGGTTGCACTCGCCCAGGCACCGTCACCCGTCAGCGGCGGGGCGTACTCCCAGAAGCCCAGGCCCACGGCCCCCGGATCGAGCACGAGATCCATCGCGAGGACGGTCGCGACGACTGCCGGGAGGCGGATTCGTGTCAGCGCGGCACGGTCGCCAAGCAGGAGCAGACAGAGCAGGTAGGCGTTCAGGACCAGCGGGAAGAAGAAGATCGGCAGCGCTGCCGGCACTGTATCCAGCAGCATCGGCCCGAGGTCGATGACGTACTCGAAGTCGCCGTAGGGCAGCCCCGTGAGAACGCCGAGAAACTCGATCCCGTACGTGTAAAACGTCAGCCCGACGATCGCAAGGCCGGCCCGGCGGTCGATCAGCGGCGCGACGCCGGCGATCAGCGGGAGGCGCATCACGGCCGTCCCGAACAGGACGAGGTAGGGATTGAACTCCAGGATACCCGGGAACCATCCCTCCGCGCTGGCGACGAGCATGACGGCTCCGATCGCGGGGAAGAGGACCGCGATGGCAAAGCGGTTCTCGGCGACGTATCGGTCGAGTCTGGCCTCCAGCCGTCGGCGGTCGAATTCAGCCACCGGCGCTCACCCCCAGGCGATCCTCACCCATAGAGCAGCCTCCAGAGGTATCCCATCGTCAGGGCCATCCCGACGACAGTATTGATCGCCGGGAACCACCAGTAAGCGCGGTCGACCGCGACCCCCGAGACGGCGATGCCGACCTGCAGCAAGGGGTAGACCGCGAGTGTCGCGCCGAGCAGCGGGTGAATCAGAGCGAACGCCCCGGCGGCGAGCGCCCAGACGATCCCACAGTAGGCGTAGGTCCGACGTTGGCCCAGGACAGTCGCCGTCGTGGCGATCCCGGCGCGGCGGTCGGGTTCGATGTCGGGGATGGCCGAGAACGTGTGCATCGCCATGGTCCAGAGCCACCCCCCGACGATCGCCGGCGTGGGTGGGAGTTCGCCTGCAACTGCAGTGAACGCCAACACACCCGGCAGGACGTACAGGCCGTTCGACAGCGAATCGAGGCCGGGCGTCGTCTTGAAGCGGAAGGGTGGGGCGCTGTACTCGACAGCGAGGACGAGAAACGCCGCGAGCGTGACTTTCCCCGCAGGCCCAACGACGAGCGCGAAGGGAACTGCGAGCAGTCCGGAGCCGATCACGACGGCAAGGACCCACCGCTCGCCCGAAAAGCGGACTTCGGGTCCCTCGTCCTTTTTGGGGTTCTCGGTGTCGATGTCGGCGTCGAAGACGTCGTTGACGCCATAGAGGAAGACGTTCGCGGGCACGAGGAAGTACGCGAACAGCGCGACCGACAGCGGGGTGATGAGGTCGCCCCTCGAGCCGGCGGCGTAGACGACACCGATCACGACCGGGCCGGCCAGATACAGCCAAAAGCGAGGTCGGGAGAGAACCAGCAGGTACCGCAGCCGATCGAGCAGGCTCGACCGCCCCGCGCGTCCGGACGCTGTCGCCATCATCGACTGTTTTCGAGGACGGCCTGGGCTGCGTGTTCGCCGCTGATCAGACACATCGGCACGCCGACCCCGGGCGTCGAGTAGCCCCCGGTGAAGTACAGATCCTCGACCGCCGAGGACTCGATGGGCGGCCGGAGCATCGCCGTCTGGCGGAGGGTGTGTGCAAGCCCCATCGCAGTGCCCTTCGTGGCGTTGTAGCGGTCCGCGAACTCCGAAATGGAGAACTGTTCCTCGACGACGATCCGGTCTTCGAGTTCAACGCCGGTGTTCTCGGCGATGTCGGCGATGATTTTGTCGCGGTAGCGATCCCGCGTCTCCTGTGGGTCGTCGAGTTCGGTGGCGATCGGGACCAGCGCAAAGAGGTTGGTGTGGCCCTCGGGAGCCACGTCGTCGTCGGTTTTCGAGGGGACACACAGGTAGTAAGAGGGGTCCTCGGGCCAGGCCGGGTCCTCGAAGATGTCGTCGAAGTACTCGCCCCAGTCGGTCGGGAACACGAGTGAATGGTGTTCGAGTTCCGGGACCTCGCCCTCGATGCCGAGGTACAGCAGGAACGCCGAAGGGGCGTAGGTTCGGTCGTCCCAGTAGTCGGCGTCATATTGGCGTTCGTGGGCCGGCATGAGATCCTGCTCGGCGTGGGCGTAGTCGGCGTTGGCGACGACCACGTCGGGACGGCGCTGGTCGCCGTCGGCCGTCTCCAGGAGGAACCCGTCCTTTCGGCGGGTGATCTCCGTGACCTCGGTGTCGGTCTCGATCGTCACACCGAGTTCGTCGGCGAGATCGACGATCGCGTCGACGACGGCTCCAATGCCGCCCGGTCCACCGTCGACGGGCTGGGGATAGTAGACGCCGAGGTTGAAGTCGGCGTGGCTCATCATGTTGTAGATCGCCGGTGTGTTCGAAGGCGAGCCGCCGAGGAAGACCAGCGTGTACTGGACGATCTGCTGGAGTTTTTCGTTCTCGAAATAGTCCTCGACGTGGCCTTGCATCGACTGAAACAGTTTCAGTCCGAGTGTGCCAGTCTTCATGAGCGACGGGTCGATCCAGTCTTTCCAGGACGGACGGTACTCGTAGACGAAGTTCTCCATGGACATCTCGTAGTGGCGCTGACTCGTCCTGAGATACGCATCGAAGGCTTCCCCGGCCCCTTCTTCGTAGGATTCGAAGAGTTTGCGGTTCTCGTTTCGGTTCGCGCTGATATCGACCACGTCGCTCCCTGCCTGCAGGGCCTGTTCGCCCGACCGTTCCGAGGCGCTTCCCGCCTCGCTATCCTTGAAAAAGATCCGATAGTGCGGATCCAGTCGTTCGAGTTCGTAGTAATCCTCGGGTTCGTGACCGAAATGTTCGAAGAAGCGTTCGAACACCTCCGGCATGAGATACCACGACGGCCCCATGTCGAAGACGAACCCGTCACGTTCCAGTCGGGAGGCACGGCCCCCGACGGCCTCGTTTTTCTCGACGATCGTCACGTCGACACCGGCGTCGGCGAGGTGACAGGCCGCCGAAAGCCCGCCAAAGCCCCCGCCGACGATAGTGACCTCGGCGTCCGTTGCAGTGGTCATCGCGCTCAACCAACGAGTGGCTCCCGCTTAAATGTCGGCAACGGAGTCGATCGGCGATAACACCTATCCCTGCCAGCGACGAACGTGAGGTAATGGCAGCGACGACCCGGACTCGGAGACGGACACTCGGGCTGGTAGTGGGACTGATCGTCCTGACGAGCGGGGCGATCGTCGTCGCGAACGCCAGTGCCGTTGCCGTCGCCGATTCGGCCGGTGTCGAGAAACAAGGGATCAGTCGTTCACCGGGGACGATGGCTGATGATCCCGAGGTCAGCGGATTCATCGAAGCGACCGAGCAGATCGACCCGGACACGGTCCTGCTGGGTGTCGCACTGGGGCCGGACGGCGACGCGGCCTGGACAGTCGAGTATCGGGTTCGCCTGGACGACGCGAACACGACCGACGCCTTCGAGGTATATCGTGACGACATCGAGGCGAACACGACCGAGTATACCACGCGGTTCGCCGATCGGCTGGCCCCGACTGTCCGGACGGCCGAGAACACGACCGGCCGGGAGATGACGCTCCGGAACGTGACTGTCGACGTGGAGCGACGACAACTGCCCCAGGAGTACGGCATCGTCACCTATCAGTTCGCGTGGGCGAACTTCAGTGCGGTCGAGGGTGATCGGCTGGCGGCCGGCGACGCCCTGGCCGGGTTCTTCCTCGACGAGGAGACGACGATGACCGTCTCCTGGCCGGATGGCTACCACCTGGACACGGTGGATCCCGCCGCCGACGCCACGAGCGACGACAGCGTCACCTGGGACGGGACGCTGAACTTCGACACCGACGAACCGCGCCTCGTCGTGACGACCCAGCCAGCGACGACCGATGCTACCGGGAACGGTAACGACGGCGAACTCGTCCCCTGGTGGCGCTTCGGGCTGGTTGTGGTTCTCGTCGCCGTCACAGCCGTCGCCGCCTACTGGTACCGCGAGCACAGCGAAGACAGTGATGACGCGACCACGGGCGGAGACAGCGGCGGCGATGACGACAACGGCGGAGGAGACGACGGCGGGGTACCCCCGGAACTGCTGACCGACGAAGAACGCGTGGTGGCGCTCCTCGAGGAACAGGGCGGCCGCGTCAAACAGCAGGAGATCGCCGCCACGTTCGAGTGGACGGACGCCAAGACCAGCCAGGTCGTGACGAGACTCCGCGAGAACGACGACGTGGACGTCCTGCGGATCGGCCGTGAGAACGTCGTTTCCCTCCCGGACGAACCAGATATATAACTCCTTCGTCGATTCATGCCGAGGAAATTTGATAGTGCACGAGAACCGCCAGACATGAACGGAATTAAAATCGGCTTGATTGGCGTTAAGTGAGCGAAATTCGGGGTGACGGACTCGTATTTATATACTGGTGTGGGCCCTACGAAGAAACGCAATGAACCGAACTGCATCGATAGTGACGATCGCGCTGTTGGTCGTCGGGGCTGCGGTTGCGGTCCCGATGGCCGTGGCCGCCGGGTCGGCGGCCGACGGCGCGGAAGCGAACAGTGATTCGAACGAGCTGCGTGACACGAACGGGACGAACGTCTCGGCGAACGGGAGCGTCGCGCCCGGTGAACGCCTCTCGGCCGTCGTGAGTGCCCAGGAAGCCGAGATCGAGGGCGACGTCGACGTGCGGGCCTTCGGCATCCGGCTCGCACAGAATGCATCGAACGCATCCCAGAGCGCGGTCGTCGCCGACCAGCTTGAAGCGGTCCGCGATCGCCTCCAGAACCTCGAAACCGAGCGGGCACAGCTACAGGACGCCCGTGAAAACGGCTCGATGAGCCGCGGCGAATACGCTGCCCGCGCGTCCGAGATGGCCACACAGGCACAGAACGCCCGGGAGATGCTCAATCGGACCGAAGCCGCCGCTGACCGACTCCCCGTCGACCGCCTCGAAGCCAACGGCGTCAACGCGAGCGCCATTCAGACGCTCAAGACCGAGGCAAGCGAACTCACCGGGAGTGAAGTCTCTCGGATTGCCCGGGGAATCGCCGGTAGCGACATGGCCGAGCAGATGCGCGGCGGTCCCGGTGACCGCGGCCCTGGCGACCGCGGGCCCGCTGACAACGAAACTGAGCTGCCGGACGACGGAGCCGACGACCGGCAGCCGAACACGTCCGGCAACGAAACGGCAACGGACGGGAGCGAATCCGGGGACTACTGAACGATGTCGAGTACTCCCGGTACCGCATCGGCTTCGGAGGATTGTATCGAGTGGCGAATCCAGCGAGTGAATCATGCGTAAGGGCACCCGGATCGTCGCGCTCGTTGTGACAGCCACGCTGCTCGTGGCGAGCGTCGCTCCCGCCGGGGCGGCGAGCGGTGAGCAGCCGACGGACGCAGTCGTGGTCGACCTCGAAAGCGACGGCTCGGCGACGGTCACGATCCAGTCGACGTACGATCTGGGCAGTGACGCCGAGCAAGAGGCCTTCGAGGAACTCCGATCGGACGAGCAGGCACGCGAAGATATCCGGACGACGTTCCGAAATCGGATGGCACTCGTGGCCGAGAGCGCCGAGAACGCGACCGGCCGTGACATGGCCGTCGCCGACGCGTCGGTAGATCTCGGCGTCGTTGACAACACCGGCGTCGTGACGCTGTCGGTCACCTGGGACGGCCTGGCCGCTGTCGAGGACGACCGCCTGGTCGTCGACGAGCCGTTCGCCAGCGGATTCGCCATCGACCGACCGGTCACCCTCCAGTCGCCGGAGAACTATACCCTCGCTGACGCGACACCCACGCCGGACGACCGCGAGAATTCGCTCCAGTGGAACGCCGGAACCGACCTCGAGGGCTTCGAAGTGAGCTTCGAACGGACGACCGGTGACGGGACCGCTGCCAGCGGCCCCGGCTTCGGTCTGATCGCGGCGATCCTGGGGATTACGGCCCTCGGTGCCGTCGGTCTTCGGAGCTGAACGCGCTATTTTCGTCGCTTTGACCACTAAGCCGACTATTTTTTGGCCCTCTCGACGACACTGGGCCGATTTCCTCACCCGCTGCAGACGGGCCAGATCGGCGTCGATCCCCACCGACACGTTGATATCGATCGGCACGGAATGCCCAGGTAATGAATATTAAACCAAGAAAAATTCTTAATAATATTCGCCAGGAGACTCTGCTGGGGGGTGTCTCGACACTTTCGCTGGTCGGACTGACGATTCTGGCGGTATTAACAGCACAGCCCGAGGATAATCTGGAGAAGCTGGTCGTCATCGCCTGGGTTGCGTTCGGAGCGATGGCCGGCGGCGCGGCCGTCGGTGCGATGTCGAAGCGGAGCCATCCGCGGGGACTCGTCTGGGGATACGGGCTGGCCAGTGGGGCGATGATCGCGAGTGCCGCGGCGTTTCTGATCCCGCAGGCTATCGGCCAGCATGGAAAAGTCGGCGGATTCGGCATCGCCGCCGGGATCCTCGTCGGGTACAACGCTCACACGATCGGGCATCGGCTCTCCCATCTCGACCTGCCGATGGACACGACAGCCACGGAACTGGCCGCTCACGCGCTTTCGGCGGGATTGATCATCGGCATCATCTACGGCCAGATGCCCGAGCTCGGGATCCTGCTCGGGCTGGCGATCGTCTCGCACAAGGGGCCAGCGGGCTATGCGGCCGCGCGCCGACAGACGCTTGAGGGCGAATCAGCCCTCCCGCTGTTGTTGCCCTCGGCCGGCGTCGGCCTGACGGCGCTGCCGGTGGCCATGCTCTCGCTCCCGAGTTCGGCGACGATCAACGCGGCCATCTTCGGGTTCGCCTCGGGCGTGTTCCTCCACGTCGCGATGGACTTCCTGCCGTCCTGTGAAGTGGGCGGCGAGATCGACCAGGCTGCGGGCATCACCGAAACCTCACACGAACTGCTGGATCGCCTGCGCGTCCAGTCGCTGTTCTCGACGAGTCTGGGCGGCGTGGCGGTCGTGATCGCCTGGCTGCTGGTTCCCTGAGAGAGTCGGCGAGAGGCCGCGAATGACCGGATCAGCGGATCAATAGTAGGTCCGTCCCACATGGTTTTTGGCTAGCCTAAAGAACGATACGCTTTTGACTCTTTAGGCGAGCCTAAATGACGATGCCAACGAGACGCAATATCCTTTCGAGCGGCGTAGCGATACTGGGCGGTCTCAGCCTCGCCGGCTGTTCAGCCCCCAGCGATTCGACCGCTGGGGCCGATAGCGAAGGAACGGGGACGGGCGCGAGTCAGTCGATCGCTGTCGCCGCGGAGTGGACGGCGATGCGCGCACGAGTCCGGGACGCGCTGGTACTCGGCCGGGCCGGGGCGACCGGTCCCGGTGGGACTGTGGCACAAGACATCTTCGCGCGCTTCGAGAACGCCGGTGGCGAATACGGTGCCCACGAGCAACTGGAGCACACCGACGAGGCGGCCTACGAGGAGTTCGAGACCGCGCTCGGGGCGCTCTACACGGACGGGCTCGGAAACGGTGATCTCGACCGGGCAGGCGAGGCCGCGGAGACCGCCACGGCACGACTCGCCGACGCCCAGCAAACGCTGGTCGGCGAGAACGCTGCCGCAGTGTTCGATCTGGACACGCTGGCGGCGACGATCCGGGACGTCATGTTCCTCGCGGAGATCGACGCCCTGGATGCGGCGGCGACCGTCGCGAACAACGCCCGGACACGGTTCGAGGACAGCGATCTCGCTGACGCTCTCGAAGACGCCGACAGCGACGCATTCGATTCCCTGACGGGCGGGCTCGACGGACTGGCGTCGGCTGCCGAGGCTGGTGACAGCTCCCGGACGATGACGAACGCCGACCTGGCCTTCCAGGCGGCGATCCAGAGCAGTTACGCGCTGGCGGACAACGAGGCCGTGGCGGGTGCCGGTCACATCGCCATCCTCCAGGCGATGGGCTGGGACGCCGCCGCGCTGGCCGCCATGGGCGGTCCCTCGACGGGCGTCGCCCACGCCGCGACCTTGACGACCTACCGCGCCCGGATCGCGGACGCCGGCCGCCTCGCCGACGCCGGGGAGACCGAGCAGGCAGCCACCATGGTCCAGAACGTCTTCGCGCACTTCGAGGGCGCCCGCGCCCACGACGCGCTGGAATCCGCCGACGCCGAGACCTACGAGGCCTTCGAGTCGAGCCTGGAAGCGCTCCAGACTGCGATCGACGAGGAGTCGGGGGTCGAGGAGGCCGTCGCGACGGTCGACGAGCACCTCGTCACCGGAATCGACGCCCTGGCCGGCGAGGACGCGCCGCTCCTGGCGGCCGCATTCTTCCGAGCCCGCGTGGTCGACGCCCGCGAGCGCTACCGGCGCGGCGAGGCGGACGCTGCGGCCGCCATCGCCCAGCGGTTGTTCGAGCGCTTCGAGGAGGACGAACTCGGGTTCCACGAGACCGTCGAGGAGACGAGCGAGGATCTCTATCACGCCTTCGAGGAGGAGCACCTCTCGGGGCTGATCGACGCCTTCGAGGCCGGCGACGACGACGCCGTGGCGACCCACGTCGAGGGAATCCATGCGACACTACTGGAGTTCGCGACGACCGCGGCCGAGACGCCCGCGGTGAGTGCGGCCGAGGCCGCCTACGTCGCCGCCCGCGGGTTCGACGCCGGGACCCTGAGCGCGCGCGGCGAGAGCGACCGCGCCGCGGCGGTCGCCCAGTCGACCTTCGAGCACTTCGAGGGCGACCCCGGTGGCTATCACGAGGCCGTAGAGCACGCCGACGAGGAGATCTACGAAACCTTCGAGGAATCCCTGGGTTCGATCCGTCAGGCGGCCGCCGCCGGCGACTCCGTCGCGACACCGGTCGAGACGTTCACGACGGCAGCCCTCGACTCGGCCTACGCGATCGTCGAGAGTGCCGGTGGCCCCCAGCGCGATATCGCACACGGCATCGTCGAGGATACCTTCGCGCACTTCGAGGCGGCTCGGGTGCACGAACTCGTCGAGGAGGCCGATCGCAACGCCTACGAGACCTTCGAGGGCCACCTGGAGGCCTACGTCGACGCGCTGGACAGCGGGGGTGACGTGCCCGCGGCGGCCGCCGGCTTCGCGAACGCCGCCCAGTACGCCCAGTTCGCCATCGTCGACGCCAGCGAGGACGTGCCTCTGAATCTCGACCTCGCCGGATCGACAGTCAACGTCGAAAGCGAGGCCGGCGAGAGCGAGAGCGAGTCCCCCTTCGAGGGCGGGCCCAACGTCGTCGAGGGCGTCCCGGACGACGCCGACCACGTCGTCGACATGACGGCCGCCGCCTTCGATCCCAAAGAGCTGACCGTCTCGGCCGGCGACACCGTCGCCTGGGAGTTCGCGAGCGGCGAACCGCACACGGTGACTGCCTACGACGACGGCATCCCCGCGGATGCCGAGTACTGGGCCTCCGGTGACTTCGACAGCGAGGAAGCCGCCCGTGAGGGGTGGGAAAACGGCGAAGGTGCGATCCAGTCCGGGCAGTCCTACGTCCACACTTTCGAGACGACCGGCGAGCACGAGTACGTCTGTATTCCCCACGAAGCCGTGGGGATGGTTGGGACCGTCATCGTCGAGTAGCGAACCCGACCGGTAGCCGTTGTCCACCATTTTTGGCCGCTGACGCGTAGCCGCAGGAATTAAGTAGCAGTGTTAAACAAATCTAACGTAATGATGTTAGATCGAGTTAACACCCAGGGGACACAACGGCGGGTCTACCACGGTGGGAGAACAGCGTATATGCTGATCGACACGGCGGCGATGTACGTCGGCGTCTCGACCGAGTCCTGGCCGCTGATCGGGTTCGCGATCGTGCTGTTTCTCGGGTTCTTTCCGGTGAGTGGGTGGCTAGCAAGCCAAGCAGGAATACGGGAGCCCGACGAGCGGACGCGTCAATTGATCCGGACGGCGGCGACGCGCGCACTCTTCGGGCTCTTTGCTGTTGCGTTCACCCTGTACCTCGGCGGGGTTGCCGTCACGGCATGGGGGACGATACCCGAACCGTTGGGGACACTCTCCGAGCAGGCCGAAGTCGTCGCCGTCTGGACCGCCGCGGCGACCATCGCGTCCTCGCTAGTCCACAAAGTTGGCGACCAACTTCGCCGTCGTCGACTGGAGGGCTAGGATGGATTTCGAGACGACGATCAAGGACCGTCGCGAACAAGCAGGCCTGACTCAGGCCGAACTCGCCGATCGCGTTGGCGTCACCCGCCAGACGATCCTCTACGTCGAGAAAGGTGAGTACAACCCCTCGCTTGAACTGGCCTGGCGGATCGCCCGCGAGTTCGACGCCCGGGTCGAGGAGGTGTTCGACCTCCCCGAAACCACCCACGAACCCGAGTAACCATGCACGCGAACACTGCCACAACGACGGAGAACCGCGATGCACAGGGCGAGGACGGCGAAACCGTCCTCGAAGCGACCACTCTCGAAAAGACAATCGCTGGCACCCGGATTCTCGACGGCGTGGACCTATCCGTCCGCGAGGGAGAGACCTACGGCGTCGTGGGTCCCAACGGTGCCGGCAAGACCACGACTTTCCGGTGTCTGCTCGGTCTGCTGCCGACTGACGACGGGTCGGTATCGCTGTTCGGCGACGATCCCCGCGCCGACGATGCCGTGCTGGACAGGGTCGGCGTCGTCTTCGAGTACGAGACACTTCAGCCGCGATGGTCTGTTCGCGACGCGATGGCCCACGCCTGTCACGCCTACGACATCCCGACCGAACGAATCGAGACCTGCCTGGCCGAGGTCGGACTCGAATCCGACGCCCACGATCGCGAATTTCGGGATCTCTCGAAGGGGATGCAACGCAAGGCGTCGGTCGCGACGGCGCTGGTCCACGAACCCGATCTGCTCGTGCTCGATGAACCCATGTCCGGCCTCGATCCCGGCACCCAGGCCCGGATGCGGGAGTTGATCGACAGCCTGCGGGAGGCGGGCCGGACGGTCGTGTTCAGCTCTCACGACCTCCAGCACGTCCAGGCGCTCTGTGACCGCGTCGCCGTGATCGCCGATGGGCGGACGGTCGTCGAGACGCCGCTGTCGAAACCAGTGCGGGTGATCGAGGAGCCACGGCCCGAGATCGAGGCCGAACCGGCAGGCGAGGTGTACGTCGTCCGCGACGACGACCCGCCGGCGGAGGCCAGAACGATCGACCTCGAAGAACTGTATTTCTCCGCGCTGGGGGTCGAGACATGAATTTCCGCCAGCTCTGCCTGCTGGAAGCGCGCAATGTCAACTACCGGAGTCTCCTTCTCTCGGCGGTTGTGGTGGGGTTCCTCTTCATGGGGACGCCCCTGCTGGAGCTGTTGACCCGATCGGCTCTTCCACTCGAACTCCGGCGCTTTTACCTGTTCTTCCTCGGTTTCGAGGTGACCTACCTGCTCGTGTTGACACTGGGACTGACGGCGACGATCCGGGAGAAACAGGCCGACGTGTTCGATCGCGTGTTCACGATGCCCGGGGCGACCTGGCAGGTCCTCGGGGCGAAGGTCACGGCCATCGCGGCGATCAGCTTCCTGTTGGGGTACGGAACGATCGTCGCGCTGGGAATCGACGCCGGGTTCGCGGCGTGGCTCCTCGCCGGGTACGCGCCGGTCATCGGCATCCTCGCTGTCGGCCTCGCGGCCGGTGCAGTCGCCGCAGTGCTGTACTTCGAGACGCCGCGGCTGGTCTTTTTCGGCGGCATCGTCGCCTTCATCGGGCTGAACGCCCTCCCGGAGCGACTACTCGAATGGGGGCTATCGCTGGAGATGGCCGTCGCCGGGACGATTGGGCTGGCGGTTGTGCTGGCGCTGTTCGGACTGCTCGCACTTCGCCGGGTGCCGCCCGAGCGTGTCGTGCTGGCGTGAGTTGGGATCCATCCGCCTCCAGTTGCACCGACGAAGAAGCCGGCGAAACCGATTTGAATCTGTACATACAATGTACCCACACATGGGGACTAAACGGGTCAACTTTCGGTTGCCGGACGAACTGGTCGAGAAAGCCGACGTGGCCGCCGAGGTTAGCCACGCTGACCGGACGGAGATCGTCAAGGAAGCCCTCCGGGAGTATCTGGCCGAGGTCGAGGACGACGAGCGGTTCCGCGAGGCGGTCGTCGAACTCTATCTGGACGACGAAATCGGCTTCGACGTGCTGAAGGCGTTCGTCGGCCGGCAGGACGCCGAGTCCGTCCGGGCCTCGAAGTCGCTGCTTGAAGACGGCGAAGAGGTAGCTGCCGATCTCGCCGCGCTCGACGACGAGGCATGACCGTCGCGGACACGAGCGCGCTGGCCTCACTCGCGTCGATCAACCGATTGGATCTCCTCCTCGCGGAGTTCGATGTCCGCACTACGGAGACGGTAGTTTCGGAACTGAAAGAGATGGCCGACTACGCGGATAGCCACGGCAGGGCCGCCCAAGCGGTGCTCGACCGGCAGGAAACCCTTGCCGTCCACGAAGTCGACGAACCGATCGAGTCGGGACGGATCGATGTTGGCGAAGGGAGCGCGGTTGTCCTCGCCCGGGAACGCAACGCCGACTTCCTCATCACCGACGACCTGCGTGCGCTCCCGGAACTCCAGGCCGTGACAGAGACACGGATCGCCATCTCGCCGATCGTGTTGCGCGCGCTGGTCGAACGGGACGTGCTGGATGGCGAGGACGCACTGGCGGCTGTGGAACAATTGGCTGACGAGCGGGACTGGCTCGGCGCACCGATCTATCGGCGGGCGAAAGAGTTGTTTGAGGGATAGTTCTAATGAGAATTTGAAAAGAGCGACACCACTCTGAAAGCCCTCGTCAGTTCCGGTCCCGCGCCTCGCTGCGCGCTTCGAGCCTTTCAGGCTCTGCAGTGCTTACTTCGTCGAGGTTCCCGGAACTGACTCGCCCTTTCAGTCCTCCAGGGTTGATCTAGTTGGCACAAATTAGCTCTCTGCTCGATGATTATCTGAGAGACCTTAGAGTTGTTCGGTCATTCATGTTCACGAGAACCGGGATAATGCCCTCAATCCCAGAACTATTAGCAGTAGTAACCCCCCAAAGAACACTATTGAGCTGATGTCCGTAGCCACTTCTGAAGGAATGCCTATCTCAATCAAAAGCCTACTCACGCTATTTGCAAACATTTTCACCACTAGCATTACCGCTGCCAAAATCAGCACAGCGATCCATATCGTCTTATCGAGGCTCATATTCCCACGTATGTTACAGCTCGATATAAAACTCTAGGATAAAATTAAGTTCTATATACGAAAGAGAAAGATCGAGTAGACACTATCCCCCAGTTAGAAGAGTCAATAATCATACCGAGCCAAATTTTGATTTTAGCTATTGTATATGTGGTCAGGGTCTGTAAGATCTATGACGATCAGTTCTTGGTCACTATCCCATTCTGCTTTGTATCGTGTCGTTTTTTCAGGCACCAAGTCAAATTCATTCATGAACGCACGACAATTGACTTGTGCACCGTGACTCTCTTTTTCACTCTTTCTTACTTTGTACGAGTCATTGGTCTCGTCTTCATTTGGATGGAATCCGACTTTTTGGTTTACTGCATCATGAAAGCATTCGACGTAGTCTTTTCCTTCAAAATACTCCTCAACAGTAGCATGGTTGAACCCAACAGAACCGCTCTTCCGAAGTGAAATACGAGGTCCCATTCGGGATTTGCCACTTGCCTTACCACCTTTCTTTGTGAACTTTTTGAATCCCATGTATACTACAATAGAGTGGAGGCTAATAATACTTTCCCAAATGCGGTCGCTGTATTCACCTGCATTTCTACTTCTATCTATCTCTGTTATTATCTCACCATTAGCGGAGGGCCTACTTTCTCGCACCTTTAAATATCCACAAATCCACGCTCCATTCCGCCAAAATCCTTCGCTCAGTTCATTCTCAAAGTATTGTCAATACCAGGTTCAACTGTATCCCCGCCAGCGGTGCCCACACTCCTTACACTTGAAAAAGCGCGTCGGCGGTTCGTCCGCGGACCCGGTCTGTTTGATCGTATACCAGGCAACCCCGTGGCCACACTCGTCACAGACCACGTCGTCGGCGGTGGGCTTGCCCTCGAAGTTGGCGTCCTCCTCGGTCTCGATCAGGTCGTCGTCGGTCTGATCCTGCGTCGAGACGAAATCATCGGCCAGGTCCTGATCCTTGGCTTCCCGATAGCCACAGCTCTGACAGACCATCTCCTCGCCGTCTGCATGCATCATCGAACCGCACTCCTCACAGAACTGCATACGTGTCAAAAGGGGATTCTGAGTCAAAAGCCTGCCCGTCTGCGATCAGCGCTCGTCGTCCATCTCGGCGAGTTCCTCCCGTTCGACGACGACCGGACAGTCGGCGACCCGGACCGTCTCGTAGTCGACGAACTCGACGATGTTGGTCCCCTCGTGTGCACACGCGACATCAGGGGGCTCCGAGAAGTACTCGCAGTTCTCACAATAGCTGTGTTTGTCCACCTCGGCGAAGCGGCGCTCGCCGCGGGTTTCCGTCTCGGGTTCGGCGGCCGACCGCGAGAGGTTCTCCCAGAGGTCGTCGTCGATCTCGGCGCTCGTGGCGCGATCACGCGCCGTCTCCCCGAGCCCCTCGAAGGGATCACCCTGACGCGGCTGGCTTTCCAGTCGATCGAACGGATCCTCGGCAGCCGACTCGCCGGGGGTCGCCTCGGCGGACGCGTCCGCAGTCGACTCAGGGGCCGATTCGTGGCTGTCCTCGCCAGTCTGTTCGAATCCCAGGGCGTCGAACGACGAGGAGTCTGGCGTCTGCTCGGGGGCGGTCTCGTCGATCTCCGCGAACGGATCACGGCCCGGGGGGCGATCCGGCCCATCGAGGCGCTCGAACGGATCGGTCGCGTCGTCTGGCGTCTCCGCGGCCGGTTCCGCCGCTTGCTCGTTCGGATCGTCCGCATCGACATCGTCCCGATCCGACGCCGGAAATCCGAAATCATCTCGCTCCGATTGGGCAGGGTCGTCGTCTCGTGTGTCGGGGTCGTCGTCTCGTGGGTCAGAATCGTCGTCGCTCACGGTGAATCACCCCGTCGATCAGGGGCCTCGACGTCGCCGTCGGCGTCGTCCTCGACAGTCCCCTCGATCGGCGTGGCAGTGACGAGCCGGGGCTTGCCGAAGAACCCGCTCGACGGTTCGACGGTCGTGACCGCGGCCTCGCAATGAGGACAGGCAGCCCGGGTCAACAGCGCGATCTCGACCCCGTCGCCACAGTTCTCACAGACAGCCCGACTCACGTCGTGGCGACCGGCAGCGGCTTTGATCCGATCGACGGTTTCAGTTTCGTCTCGCGCCTGGGCCTCACGGAGGTCGCTGATCGCCCAGGCGACGGTCTGGAGTTTCTCCTCGACGTCATCGAGGCGGTCGTCCTGGGCTGTCAGCGACTCGTCGGTGGCCGCGACGTCGTCGGCCAGTTCCTCGAGCGCCGACTGGGAGGCACGCGAGTCGACGTCGGCGGAGAGGGCCGCAAAGTCGGCTTCGAGCGAATCCAGACGCTCCTCGATCACGTCGAGACGGTCGAACGCGTCGTGGTCGTGGTCCGCGGGTGCCTTCGCGTCGGCTTCCCGTTTGACCTGGACCACCCGCGAGCGGACATCGTCAAGCTTCTCCTGGAAGCGGTCATCGACCTCCTCGATGCGGTCAGTGAGCGCCTCGGTTGCGTCCTCGATCTCCCCACTGCCGTCCCGTGGCTCGCGCTCGTCGAGGACGTCCCGGACGATCGACTCGATGTGCTCATGGTCGAGGAGAACAGAGAGATCCGCATCGACATCGCCGTCACTGTCGCGTTCGGCGGTCGTCCGATACGTCGTAAGAAGTCGAGCCACGAGTACGTCCGGCTCGACATCGAGTTCAGCGGCGTGTTGGGCAAGCCATTCGTCAAGCTCAGGCGGCAACTGAACGGCGGCGTCCGGCGAATCCGTGGACTCGCTCGCCATCACCGGAGATTCCGCGAGCGGATAGTTAAGGGTTTGCCACCGATTCCCGCGATCGATACTGGCGGATGCGGAGCGTTACCTGATCTTCCGGACGTCGCTGATGTCGAAACCAGCGTCGTCGATCTCAGTTTCGAAGCGGACGATGTCCTCGTCTTCGAGCTGTGAGAGGACGCCCCGGAACTGCTTGATGACGAGCGTCCGGGCACGGGTACTGCCGCCGCTCTCCCACTCGAATCGCATCGTCCCGTTGACCGCGTCACCGAGCTGGCCGAGGCGTTCGGGCGAGATCGTCTCGTGGTTGACGTGGGCGAGGATCAAGCCGTCCCAGGAGTGGGCCGCCTTCTGGAGGCCCTTGACCACGTAGTTGATGTCGGACCAGGTGATATTCTCGCCGGTCGTGCTGATGAGGTCAGTCAGCGAGTCGATCACGACGAGGTTGTCGGGGGCATGCGCGGACATGAGATCGCCGAACGCCGACAATAGCTCCTCGCGGTCGGTCCGCGATCGGAGATCGGTCACGCTGGCCGTCCGCTCGGCGTACCAGTCCCGCGGGAGCGGGCTCTCGTGGAAGAAATGCGTCGAGAGATCGTGAAACGTCACCGCCTGCAGTCCGGCCTCGACGATCTCGTCGTCGATCGTCTGGGAGACCTCCCACCGGAACTGTGACTCGCCGGCGCTAAAGGAGACGTAGTGGATCTCCTCGGGGAGCGTCGCGTCGGCCGCGAGATCACCGTAATAGAGGTCGTGAAGTTCCGGATCACCGGCTGCCAGGCCGTTGATGAGCGCGCTGGTGTACATGAACTCGCGTGCGCCGGCCCCTGATTCGCCCGAAAGTAAGACGACGGTCCCCCGCGGGGCCCCGCCGTTGACGATCGAGTCCATCCGCTGGATTCCCAGGGGGATGCGTTCCATACCGATGGGTCTCGGCGGGCGGGCTTGTGTGTTACGGCGGGCATCGATGTCCATGAGGTCGAAGCCTGACTACTCACGATCCGTCTCGGTGTCAGCCGTGAGGTCATGGGTACGGTCGGTTTCTCGCAGGATGAACGGCCCGATGGAGAGCGTTCGTTTGGTGACTGTCACGATGCGGAGGACGTAGGCGAGCAGGAGCGCAAACGGGAGCAGCGAGACCGCGACGGCCCCGCTCACGACAAGGACACCGGTTCGGACGCCCAGCAGCGTCCCCGACAACACCGTCGGATCGAGGTAGAGGACGCCGACGACAGCGGTGAGAAGCGCCGGGATCGAGGCGTACAGCATCGCCCGCGAGAGGTCGATGAGTTCCCACTGGAAGTACAGCGTCTTGAAGTGCTCGCGCGCCGGGCCGAACAGTTCGAGCGCCTGGATCAACTCCGCCAGGGCGTCGTCGGCAGCCTCGGTGAGAACGTCGTCGTGCTCGGCCCGAATTCGCCGCCCAGCGTAGAGCTTCCAGGAGTAGTTGTAGTTGAGCGCCGAGAAGACGACGTCGAACTCGCCGAACTGTGACCCTTCGAGGTTGTGGGCCACCGTATCCGCGTTCTCCACGACGGTGTCGACGAACGGGTCGACCTGTTCGGTGAGCGCGGGATCGTCGATGGCCGCGACGGCGTCCCCGACGGCCTCGGCCCGGCGTCGCGTGAGTTCGACCAACGACCGGAGGAACGCCGAGGGCTGGGCCGGGCTCACCGGTTCCTCGATCACGTCCTCGACGTCGCGACGGAACGCCATCGCGCCCTCCATGCGCTCGCGCTGGTCGCCGATCGGCCCCTGTTCCTGTGAGAGGACGAGTTGGCTCAGGGTGAGCACGAGCGTGACGCCGGTGATGATCGCGGTGAGCAGCCCCTGAAACAGCGTCTCCAGTGGATCGCCCTGGGTGAACAGGGCCGGCGTGCCGGCGGGATGAAACTGACCGATGGCGACGAGCGCGAGAAAGATCGCGCCCACGATCCCGGCCGCGACGGCCGAGCGATCCACGACGAGCAACAGCCAGAACTTCCGGCTGCTCGCCGGCACCCGCTCGCGCATCGTATCGCTCGGCCGGTTCTCGCCGGCGTCCCCGCTCGCGTCGCCCATGAGAGAGTCCTCGACCGCCAGCCGGAAAGGCGTGCGGTTGCCCGGCTCTCACCTGGGAGAACAGGAAATGAAACGGCGACCACGATCCAGTTTTGCAGGCATCGGTGGCTTCTAACCCAGGGCGTACTAGCAACGGGACATGAACGCCGAGCAGTTCAGCCACCAAATCCGCGACGACAACGACACCGCCCTCTCGCGACTCGGGTCCTCGAAAGCCCTGTACGCCGACACAGCGGGAGAGATGGGCGAGGAAACCGTCCTCTCGGCCGCTGCCGACGCCGAACACCACGCCGCCGTCACGTACCAGCAGTGGGCCGACAACGAGGGCAACGACGAGGTCGCCGACGCCTTTGCGGAGACCGCCGCCGAAGAACGCGACCACTACGAGCGCGTCGCCGGGAAACTCGACGACCACGAGCCAAGCGAGGGCGTCCCCGCAATCCAGGCGTATCTCCGTGAGCTGGACGGCACGATCGAGCGTCTCGGCGGGTTCGTCGGCCGCACGATCGCCGCCGAGAAGTCAAAAGAGCAGTTCACCGGCTACTTCGTCGGCGAAGCCGACCCACAGACGGCACAGCTGTTCCGCGACGTGGGCAGCGACCTCGACCCGCAACTCGATCGGGCGGGGGAACTGCTGGAATCGGTCTGTGAAAGCGACGACGACTGGGAGCAGGCCGCCGAAGCGGCCTCCGGTGCGATCCAGACGGCCTACGACGCCTACACCGAATCGCTGGAGTCGATGGGCGTCAATCCGAAGCCCGTCTGCTGACCAGGAGAGCGAGCCTTCCGGGGTTCGTCGATCCGAGCGTCGGTATCCCTCGAATCGCCAGCGGTGATCGACAGGACCGGACTTTTGTCAGTGAAGACTGATATGGGACCATGACGGCACTCATCTACGGCGCGTATGGCTATACGGGCGAACTGATCGCCCAGGAGGCAGTCGACCGCGGGCTCGACGTCATTCTCGCGGGGCGCAACGGGACGAAGACCCGCGGACTCGCGATCCAGCTCGGTGTCGACTCCCGCGTGTTCGCCGTCGGGGAGGCCCGGAGCCATCTCGATGGTGTCGACGTGGTACTCAACTGCGCCGGCCCGTTCGTCGAGACCGCCAAGCCGATGGTCGAAGCCTGTCTGGCAACCGGAACCGACTACCTCGACATCACGGGCGAGATCCCGGTCTTCGAGGCACTGGCTGAACGGGACCGGGACGCCGAGGACGCGGGCGTCTGTCTGCTCCCGGGCGTGGGCTTCGACGTCGTCCCGACGGACTGCCTGGCGGCCCACCTCCACGACAGACTGCCGGAGGCGACCCACCTCAGACTCGGGATCGACGCGCCGGGGTCGGTCTCCGGCGGGACGCTGGCGACGGCGATCGGACAGGCCGGTGCGGGCGGGATGGTTCGGCGAAACGGGCGACTCCAATCGGAACCGCCGGGTTCGAAAACGCGATCGATCGACTTCGGACGCGGGCCGACCCACGCTGTCGGCGCGCCGATGGGCGACGTCTCGACCGCCTACTACACGACCGGGATCGAGAACGTCGAGGTGTATCTGAGCGCGCCGGAATTCGCGGAATATCTGCTTCGAGCGAGTGATTTCGTCACGCCACTGCTTGCCGTCCCCCTCGTCAAACCCGGGTTGCAGGCATTCGTGCGTGCGCTCGTGAGCGGGCCGTCCCCGGATGAGAGAGAACGCGAACGGGTCAGACTCTGGGGGGAGGTGACCGACGGCGAGACGAGCGTTCGCTCACGACTGGAGACGCCCGAAACGTACGCGCTGACGGTTGAGGCGGCGACGACGGCCGTCGAGCGGGTGGAAGCAGGATCCGACATCACTGGCTACCAGACGCCGGCGGCGGCGTTCGGCCCCGACTACGTCCTCGATCTCGACGGCGTCGAGGGGTTTCTCGACGAGTGAGTCCTTTGGCGGGTGAGTGCTGCCCAGTTCGGTGGACGGAAACACTAACCACCATCGAAGACCGAACGGGTCTACAATGGATGTCGCCGTACTCACCGTCGGCGAGGAGCTACTGGCCGGTGACACCGACAACACGAACGCCTCGTGGCTCGCCGCGGAATTGACTACCCGCGGCGTCTCTGTCCGGCGGATTCTCACCGTTCCTGACGACCGTGATGTCATCGCTGATCGTACCAGGGCATACAGTGATGCCTTCGATGCCGTGATCGTCACTGGCGGGATCGGTGGGACGCCTGACGACGTGACGATGGACGCGGTCGCAGCTGCCTTCGATCGAGGGCTTGTCGCCAGTGACCTCGCGATTGGCGAAGTCAAGCAACGACTGGCAGAAATCAGCGATTCAGTCCCCGAACTCGACATCGACGTCGAGGCGGAAGCCGCGATCCCGGCGGGGGCCGAACCGCTGTCCAACCCCGAAGGACTGGCCCCGGGCTGCCGGCTGGAGAACGTCTACGTGCTCCCGGGGATTCCAAGCGAAATGCAGGCGATGTTCGAGACGATCGCTACGGATTTCACGGGTACGTTGACCGAACGACTCCTCTACACTGTCGAACCCGAGGCGAACATCGTCGGTGCCCTGGCCGACGCACGCGACCGCTTCGACGTCCGGGTCGGCTGTTATCCGGATCGAGCGGCGCGGCACAACCGGCTGAAACTCACCGGAACTGACGAGACGGCACTCGACGATGCCGCGGCGTGGCTTCTGGAAGTGATCGACGCCAGCGAGACACCGGTCGAGCGCGACTGGGATCCAGACCACGGGCCGGCGGGCGGACCAGACTGACTGCGGGGTGGCCGGTTGCTGGTGCCCGTCCCGAATCGGCTCCCGTATTTGCAAACCGGTACCGGCAGGGTGGCGAACTCACGACGTCAGGGCTGCGTCGAGCGAGGCCGTCAAGTGCCTCAAGCGATTATGATAGGCACAATGAGCGACACCGGCGGCCCCCTCTCCCCGGACCGGCCCGACGCAGAGACCGACTTTCGCGTCGACGCGCCGTTCGAACCCGCTGGCGACCAGCCCGCGGCCATCGAACAGCTGGCCGACGGCTATCGGTCGGGGATGGACAAACAGACCCTGCTGGGCGTGACGGGATCGGGCAAAACCAACACCGTCTCGTGGGTTCTCGAAGAGATCCAACAGCCCACCCTCGTGATCGCCCACAACAAGACCCTCGCCGCACAGCTCTACGAGGAGTTCCGCGAGCTGTTCCCCGACAACGCCGTCGAATATTTCGTCTCCTACTACGATTACTACCAGCCCGAGGCCTACGTCGAACAGACGGACAAGTACATCGAGAAGGACGCCTCGATCAACGACGAGATCGACCGCCTGCGCCACTCCGCGACCCGCTCGCTTCTCACTCGCGATGACGTGATCGTCGTCGCCAGCGTCTCGGCCATCTACGGACTGGGCGACCCCGCCAACTACGTCGACATGTCCCTCCGGCTGGAGGTCGGCCAGGAGATCGACCGCGACGCGTTGCTGGGGCGGCTCGTCGACCTCAATTACGAACGCAACGACGTCGACTTCACGCAGGGGACGTTCCGCGTGCGCGGCGACACCGTCGAGATCTACCCGATGTACGGCCGCTACGCGTTGCGCGTGGAACTTTGGGGCGAGGAGATCGACCGCATCTCGAAGCTCGACCCCCTGGAAGGGGAGTTACAGAGCGAGGAACCCGCCGCCCTGATCCACCCCGCCGAGCACTACTCGATTCCCGAGCAGGAAATACAGAATGCGATCGAAGAGATCGAGGAGCTGATGGAACGGCGGGTCGATTACTTCGAGCGACAGGGCGATCTCGTCGCCGCCCAGCGCATCGAGGAACGGACGACCTTCGACCTGGAGATGCTCGAAGAGACGGGCTACTGCTCGGGCATCGAGAACTACTCCGTCCACCTCTCGGACCGGGAGTCGGGCGAAGCGCCCTACACCCTACTCGATTACTTCCCGGATGACTTCCTGACGGTCGTCGACGAGTCACACCAGACGATCCCCCAGATCAAGGGCCAATACGAGGGCGACAAATCCCGGAAGGACTCCCTCGTCGAGAACGGGTTTCGACTGCCGACGGCCTACGACAACCGCCCGCTGACCTTCGAGGAGTTCGAGGAGAAAACGGACCAAACACTGTACGTCTCCGCGACGCCGAGCGACTACGAGCGCGAGCAGAGTGATCAGGTGGTCGAGCAGATCGTCCGCCCGACCTACCTCGTCGATCCCGAGATCGAGGTCAGCCCCGCCGAGTCGCAGGTCGACGATCTCATGGATCGCCTCGACGCCCTGCCCGACGACGAGCGGGCCTTAGTGACGACGCTGACCAAGCGCATGGCCGAGGACCTCACCGAATACCTCGAAGAGGCGGGCGTCGCCGTCGAGTACATGCACGACGAGACCGACACCCTGGAGCGCCACGAGCTGGTTCGGGGCTTGCGCGCGGGGGAGTTCGACGTGCTCGTCGGGATCAACCTCCTCCGTGAGGGCCTTGACATCCCGGAAGTGAGTCTCGTCGCCATCCTCGACGCCGACCAGGAGGGATTCCTCCGCAGCGAGACGACGCTCGTCCAGACGATGGGCCGGGCCGCCCGGAACGTCAACGGCAAGGTCGTCCTCTACGCCGACGAGCCCAGCGACGCCATGGAATCGGCCATCGCGGAGACGAAGCGGCGGCGGCGGATTCAACGCGAATACAACGAGGAGCACGGCCACGAGCCGACGACCATCGAGAAGGCCATCGGCGAGACGAACCTGCCGGGGAGCAAGACCGACACCGGCGGGTCGGCGACGGCCGATCCCGAGGACGAAGAGGCCGCAGCCAGATTGATCGAGGAGTTGGAGGAGCGCATGGGGGAAGCGGCGGACAACCTGGAGTTCGAACTCGCGGCGGACATCCGCGATCGCATCCGGGAACTGCGCGAGGAGTACGATCTGGACGGGCCGGATGGACCCGGCGAGGACGGCGTCCCGGCTCCCGAGCGTTGAACCGGTCGAAACCCAGCACTATTATCTGGCTGTCACGTCTCACGGGCGAATATGACTGGTCCCCCGACCTGGACGCGACGTGGCGTGCTGACGGCACTGCTCGCCGCCGGTGCCGGCTGTACAACCGAGACGAACGACTCGACGACGAGTACCCAGGGTCCGGCAGCCTCTCCGTCCACAGACGAGCCTTCCGAGCGTTCGACGACGTCAGCACCGACGCCCACAGAAACCGCGACGACGACCGAGGAGCCGACGGCGACGGACGAACCGACGACCGAAGAGCCGACGACAACCGCCGAATCGATGGAAGAGATCACCGACGTCGCGTTCAGAGAGACGCCCCAGCGGACGCTTCGACTCGACCTCTATCTCCCATCGACCGAGGAGGCCAGTCCGTTCGTCGTCTATGCCCACGGCGGCGGCTGGATCGGCGGTGACAAGGGCCACCGGCCGATGTTCGATCGACTTGTCGAGGAAGGCTTCGCCGTCGCCGATATTCAGTACCGTTTGGCCCAGGAGAAGCAGTATCCGGCGGCGGTTCGGGACGTTGTCGCGGCCGTGAAATGGGTCCGGGCCAACGCCGGCGAGTATGGAATCGATAGCGATCGCGGGGCACTCATGGGATATTCTGCCGGGGCACACCTGGCCGCGCTGGTCGCTGTCGCGCCCGATCACGGGACCTTCCAGCCCGACGAGTTCCACCCGGACGTCCCGGTCGGCGTCGACGCGCTCGTCGGCTACAGCGGCCCCTACGACTTCACTGAATCCGGGATCGGAGAGAACCCGCTCGTCGCGGCCTTTTTCGGCGCGGACGCCCCGACGGAGCGTCTCGAGGAGGGATCACCCGTCAGTCACGTTGAGGGCGACGATCCGCCGGCACTGTTGATCCACGGCACCGATGACAACGTCGTGCCCTACCGCTCGACGACGGCCCTGGCTGACGCCTACCGGGACGCCGGCGCGACGGTCGAGGTTCTCACCGGCGACGACGTGGGCCACGGGATGATCGACAACGACGAGTGGCGCGAGGAGACGCTACCGAGCCAGGAGCAGTTCCTCGCCGACCACCTCTTGACGCAATAACTCGGTTCGTTCTCACGGTCGAGGATGGTGCCAAGAGAAGTCCATCAAGAGTCCAACAGTCGGTACCCTTCGTTGTCCGGGGCGACGATCCTGACATCTCCCTCGACGTCGTTCCGGGTAAGGGCGTCCTCGGCAGCTTCGCGGACGATATCCGCGGTCTCAGTGCCGGTGATGGCATAGACCGTCGGCCCCCAGGAGGACTGCCCGACGCCATCGACACCCGAGACGGCCGAGAGCGACTCGATGAGCCGGCCGGCTGGCGGGCGATAGACCCCGCCCTGTTCGTCGGCATACCAGGCCCCGTTGAGCCGGCCGAGCCGGGTAACCGCCTCGCCGAATGTCCGGCGGTCATCGTCGGCGATCGCCGGCAGGAGGCGCTGGGTCAGAAGGGGTGCGATCTCGTCGGCGATCCCCGGATCGGCCCCTTCGACGATCGAGCGCATGCTCGCGTCCTCCTCGTTCCCGTGCTGGCCGGTCTCGACATCGGGCGTGACGAGGACGAACCGCCAGGAGTCGGGAATCGCGTGGCGGGCGACGACCGGCGGCGTGGTCCAGGCACCCGTCTCGGGTGGACTGTGAGTGAAGCGCTCGACCGGATGGCCACCGTCGACGACGAAGCCACCGTCGAGAACGGTCGCGATCCCGACGCCGCTACGGCCGCCGCGTCCCAGGTCGGGCGCGCGGTCGCGGACGTCCACGTCGATGTCGTAGATGTCGGCGATGCCCACGAGCGTCGCCAGCGCGAGTCGTGTCCCGCTACCCAGCCCGGCGTGGCGTTCGAAGCGCTCCGCGACGGCGATCTCCGCGCCGGGCACGTCAAGCACCTCGATGGCCCGGCGGGCATAGGGTTCGACCGCTTCGTCCGGGCAGACGAGTTCCTCGGCCCGCTCGACGTCGATGACGAGCCGTGGCTCGTCGATCGACCACCCGATCCCGCCGTAGAGGCGGTCGCGCGCCAGCGAGAGGTTCTGGAAGCCCGCGTGCAGGCGAGCGCCGATCGAGACGCGCGTCATCGTGTCTCGATTGGGCGAGGCGTCTCTTGAAGGCTGGTGTCTCGCCCGCGGGACAGGGTATTATGCCGGTCGGGAACCGAGAGTGTCGTAGCGATGACGCTCGCCCGGATCGTCGAGGCGATACACGACCACGAGAAGGAGCTGACGCTGTTCAACTGCGACCGCGACGATCCGATCGCCGACGACCTCGCCGAGTTCTTCCGCACGCAGAACGTCCGCATCCGGACGGCGAAGACGGCCTCGGGACAGCCGGCCGAGATCGCCGTGCTCAGCGATCGGGACCGCGTCCGCTCGGTCGTCGCCGTCTCGACACTCAGGGACCTGCTCGACGGCGTCCTGCCGGGCGCCGACGCCGTCGGCATCGCGGACGGGGCATACGAGCCCATCCTCGAACCGCTCAAGGAGACGACGTTCACCGCCTACGACACCGAGGAGATGCTGTATACGTCCCGCGAGATCGAGGATCGTGCCCGGCGAATGCGAGACGGGACGATCCACGCCGGCTTCCAGCGGCTCTCGCTGTTTGCCGAGCAGCGATCGATCTACGCCGACCTCGCGGCACGGGGCGTCGATGTCCACGCCTACGGAGTGCCCGATACGCCACCGCCGGACATCGACGGCGCTGTCCACCCGATCGAGAACGACGAGATCGCCGAGACGTGGTTCGTCGTCTTCGACGGGGGCGAGCAGGACGGACAGAAGTCTGCACTGCTCGCCGAGGAACGCGACGAGGGGTCGTTCTACGGGATCTGGACGTACGATGCGACGATCGTCGACAAGATTCTCGAGCACCTCGAAGCGACGTACCTCTTTCCGGATCGGGCCCATCCACAGTCCGACAGCTGAACACGCGATGATGACGATCGGCGGGGCCGGTTCGTTTTCGCGCCGGATGATCGGGATGCCCCACGGCTGACCATGTGAATGTAACTCTATTAGTGTCCCGTCCCGAAATTTTGGTAAGAAATACAACTCGAGGCGAGCAGTCGAGAGGATACCGCTATGGATCCGGATCTCACTCTCCCCATCGATCGAATCGGGCGACTACTGAAGCCGAGATACATCTCTTGGTTAGTCGCAAACGTCCTCGTCTTTTTTCTCATCAGCAGACAATCCGAAGAAGTCGTCGTCGAACCTGGCCAGGGTGGATACGTCGAAATATTCGTCTGGCCGACGCTCCGGGACGGATATAGACTAACGGATACTGGTTTCGGTGGCCCAACCGTTGATTTTGCCGGACTACTCTGGAATTACGTTGTCGTCCTTCTGCCGGTATATCTGGCACTCACGGTCGCCGCAAATCTGGTGTACCCTAAAACGTTCAGAGCCATGGAAGTAACACCAATAGTCTATCGCGATCTCTGGCTCGTCAGTATTCTTGGGGGCGTTCTCACGTTCTTTCTCGCTGCAATCGTTGGATATGAAGGGACCATATTGTGGCTGACGATGGGCCTGATCATTTTCGGCACACTGCTCGGCGGCATTACCGCACGATCCGAAGACAAGAACTAGCGGTGTTGGGGTGTCGTAATTGCCCACGCAGAAACCACATTGTGGCCAGCATGTTTTGCGTTCGGCCCGCGACGGTCCAGTATGGCAACTGGCCGGGCCATCGAAGAAGTGAAAGTCAACAATCAGGGGCTCATACCGCTCGATTCGGCCACAGATCCGTTCGAGTGAAAAGTCGAGGTTCAAGCTAGCCGGCCGATCCGCGATGACGCAGGAAGGCGATATCGGAGACAATCGGCCCCACCGGGTCCTTTTTACTCGCTCCGGGACTCGAATAGGGCATGTCTAACGACGACAGGTTCTCACGCGACAAAGACGAGGACCTTCCGAGCACCGACGTCACTGAAGGACCCGACAAAGCGCCCCACCGGGCGATGTTCCGCGCGATGGGCTACGACGACGCCGACTTCGACTCGCCGCTGGTCGGCATCGCCAACCCCGCCGCCGACATCACGCCGTGTAACGTCCACCTCGACGACGTGGCCGAGACGGCCTGGGACGCCACCGACGAAGCGGGCGGGATGCCCGTCGAGTTCGGGACGATCACCATCTCCGACGCCATCTCGATGGGCACCGAGGGGATGAAGGCCTCGCTGATATCCCGGGAAGTCATCGCCGACTCCGTCGAACTGGTGGCCTTCGGCGAGCGCGTCGACGGCCTCGTCACCATCGGCGGCTGCGACAAGAACATGCCCGGGATGATGATGGCGATGATCCGCACCGATCTCCCGAGTGTCTTCCTCTATGGCGGGTCGATCATGCCCGGCGAGCACGATGGGAGAGATGTGACCATCGTCCAGGTCTTCGAGGGCGTCGGCGCCTACGCCACCGGCGACATGGACGCCGACGAACTCGACGACCTCGAACGCAACGCCTGCCCGGGTGCGGGGGCCTGCGGCGGGATGTTCACCGCCAACACGATGGCCTCGATCTCGGAGGTGATCGGCCTCGCACCGCTTGGCAGCGCAAGCCCGCCCGCCGAAGAGGAGAGTCGCGAAGACGTGGCCCGCGAGACGGGCGAGCTCGCTGTCGAAGTCATCGAGGAGCGCCGTCGTCCCTCGGATATTCTCTCACGGAAGTCCTTCGAGAACGCCATCGCCCTCCAGACGGCGATCGGCGGGTCGACAAACGCCGTCCTCCACTTGCTGGCGATGGCCGCCGAGGCCGGCGTCGAGCTGGACATCGAGGACTTCGACGAGATCAGCCGACGGACGCCGAAGATCGCCGACCTCCAGCCCGGCGGCGAGAAGGTGATGAACGACCTCCACGAGATCGGCGGCGTCCCGGTCGTCCTCCGGCGGCTCCTGGAAGCCGATCTCCTCCACGGCGACGCCATGACGATCACCGGCCGGACGCTGGCCGAGGAGATCGAGCACTTAGAAGAGAAGGGGCGACTCCCGCCCGAGGAAGAGATCGACGCCGACTTCCTCTACTCGATCGACGACCCGAAGGAACCCGAGGGCGCGATCAAGATCCTGACGGGCAACCTCGCGCCCGACGGCGCGGTGCTGAAGGCGACGGGCAACGACGAATTCTACCACCAGGGGCCGGCCCGGATCTTCGAGGACGAGGAGGACGCAATGGCGTACGTCCAGGAGGATCGCATCGAGTCCGGCGACGTGATCATCATCCGTGGCGAGGGGCCCAAGGGTGGCCCTGGCATGCGGGAGATGCTCGGCGTCACCGCCGCCGTCGTGGGCCAGGGCCACGAGGACGACGTGGCGCTGCTCACTGACGGGCGCTTCTCTGGCGGGACGCGCGGGCCGATGATCGGCCACGTCGCCCCCGAGAGTTTCGTCGGTGGGCCGATCGGCGCGCTCGAAGACGGCGACACCGTGACGGTGGACATTCCCGAGCGCTCGCTCGACGTTGACCTTAGCGACGCGGAGATCCAACAGCGTCTTGATGAGCGCGACGATCCCGAGCCGACCTACGAGAATGGTGTGCTGGCGAAGTACCACCGGGACTTCGACTCGGCGGCCAACGGCGCAGTGAGCAACCCCGGCGTCAAGCGGGAGTGAGTCACCGCAACAGCAGCGAACTGAGCACAGTGTAGCTCGTCTCTGTATCACGGTGCTGGGTGATTGGTGAGTTTTTCATCGACCCCCCGGGTCTCGTGGGCTATTGACGGTCGACGAAAACACTAACTTCCAGGCAGGGATATCACGCGCTATATGGCCGGTTTCGGCCATGGTTTCAGACGGACCCTCGTGGGGTTGAAGCCTCCTGGAGGAACGCGCGAACGTCCTCGATCTCGACACGTTTCAGACGGACCCTCGTGGGGTTGAAGCCGTATCGAAGGAATCCCGGCGACAGACTGGACCTACAGTTTCAGACGGACCCTCGTGGGGTTGAAGCGTAAAGTCCGGCGTGGCTCAGGACGTAGGAAACGACGTTTCAGACGGACCCTCGTGGGGTTGAAGCAGCGACATCGAGCGCGAGGAGTACAACCTCGACGAGTTTCAGACGGACCCTCGTGGGGTTGAAGCCTCGACAAGTGCGTCGTACTTCGGCTGGGTGACGAGGTTTCAGACGGACCCTCGTGGGGTTGAAGCGACCTCCGGGAAAACGACCTCATGGCCCAGCGGTGGTTTCAGACGGACCCTCGTGGGGTTGAAGCGACCTCCGGGAAAACGACCTCATGGCCCAGCGGTGGTTTCAGACGGACCCTCGTGGGGTTGAAGCTAAAGTTGATCGCACCACCACCGTAGAACAGGTGTGTTTCAGACGGACCCTCGTGGGGTTGAAGCCTGTTTGCCCATTGACGTGCTCACCCAGACTTGGTTTCAGACGGACCCTCGTGGGGTTGAAGCTGCATACGCTTTCACACGGCAAAACTCATGGTCCGTGTTTCAGACGGACCCTCGTGGGGTTGAAGCGTCCAGCTCGGGGCCGGTGGCTCGGCCCCGCTGATGTTTCAGACGGACCCTCGTGGGGTTGAAGCTCGTCGTAGTCGTCCCAGCGGTCCTGGACGAACAAGTTTCAGACGGACCCTCGTGGGGTTGAAGCTCGTTTCGAGCCTCTTCGACACGGTCCTCGCCGAAGTTTCAGACGGACCCTCGTGGGGTTGAAGCCAGGAGGCGACGGACGAGCGGGTAGCTCGTTACGCGTTTCAGACGGACCCTCGTGGGGTTGAAGCTGGCTGTACTCGTAGCCCACGATGGTCGCGCCACCGGTTTCAGACGGACCCTCGTGGGGTTGAAGCTATCGTCGCTGTCGTCGCCGGGTCCGACCGGTCGGGTTTCAGACGGACCCTCGTGGGGTTGAAGCTATCGTCGCTGTCGTCGCCGGGTCCGACCGGTCGGGTTTCAGACGGACCCTCGTGGGGTTGAAGCTCGGGGCGGGGGCCGTGCTCGACATGGCCGGCGGTTTCAGACGGACCCTCGTGGGGTTGAAGCGCGGAGGTGGCCGGCGATGCGTAGCCTGTTTGCCCGCGTTTCAGACGGACCCTCGTGGGGTTGAAGCATGGAGTGTTCGTGGGAGATGAGATGTCTATGGGGTGGTTTCAGACGGACCCTCGTGGGGTTGAAGCGCCGGCTGCCCGAGGGAGATCTTCGGCAGCTCGACGCCGTTTCAGACGGACCCTCGTGGGGTTGAAGCCGCGAGCAACTCGCCGAAGCTCTTCCGCTCTCCGTGTTTCAGACGGACCCTCGTGGGGTTGAAGCGCGACGAAAAATCCACCGAAGAGACTCACTCGAACAGCCCGGCCATCACGGCGCGTTCGGCTTTCCGGAGGTGATCCGAGACGGTACTGGCCGCACAATCGAGCCGTGCGGCGATATCAGCCACTGACGCGTCCCGAGGTACGTCGTAGTACCCCATCTCGACGGCCATCTGTGCGACCTCCCGCTGGCGGTCCGTCAGCTCAAGGGTCTCCCGGCCCGGGCCGCGATACTCACCGATCGACTCGATCGTGACGTCGATCGCGTCCGGAACGGCATCGATCACGCTTTCGAGGGCCTCACTGCGACCCACGATCCTGAGTCGCGTCGTTCCGTCGGCGTGGTAGATCACCGGCGGAACCAGGACGACGTGTTTGCCGTCGAAGGAATCTCGTAGCTGTCGGTCCATCTCACGAGTCTCGTGTTCGACGTAGGCGTAGAATGCGTCATCGTCGATCGGCGTGAGATCGTAATCGGTGACGAACCGCGCTGCATCGATCGCCTCACGGTAGGGATCGATCGGGCCGACGACGCGGAACAGCAGGACGTCGAGTTCGCTCCGCGAGAAGTTCCAGATCAACAGCTCCGCCCGCTCGAAGCCCGCAGTCTCCGTAATGAAGGTGTGCATCGGGTTGCGCCAGTCCGGCGGTTCCTGCATGGTGGCGGCGAGCGATTTCACAGCCGGCCTTGCCACCTGCACTTCAAGGGACTAGTGAATTCGGCAAAACCGGCTTTGCCTGAATGCCCCTTCGCCGGCATATGTGCGCCGTGCAGCGGACTGGTCGCGAGCGACGGGCGGACTGGGAGACAGTCGTCGAGGATCTCGATGGCGTGATCGACCGCGAGACCCACGAAAACGCGCCCGGAATCGTCGTCCGGGCCGATGCGGTCGCCGCCGTCCTCGAAGCGCTCCGTGACAGCGCCGGGTTCGACCACTGTGCCTGCGTCACGGGCCAGGAGTACGACGATCGCTTCGAGACGATCTATCACCTTCGGCGTTACGACGATCCGACTCGCGAGCTCAGCGTCGTCGTTCCGACGAGTGCCGAGAGCCCAGTGAGTCAGTCGGGCGCATCAGTGTACGAGACGGCCGACTGGCACGAGCGGGAGATCTATGATCTGCTGGGTATCGAGTACGAGGGGCACCCGGACCTCCGCCGAATTTTGCTCCCCGAGACCTGGCAGGGCCACCCGCTCCGGGAGGAATACGACCAGACCCAGTCACAGGTCGTAACCCATCGGGAGAACGTCAACCCGATCGCCGATGACCACCAGCAAGGTCCGGATACGATGTTGCTCAACATCGGCCCCCACCACCCCGCGACCCACGGTGTGCTCCACGTCCAGTTGACCCTCGACGGCGAGACAGTCGTCGACGCCGAACCCGACATCGGCTACATCCACCGCTGTGAGGAACAGATGTGCGAGCAAGGCACCTATCGCCATCAGATCATGCCCTACCCCGACCGGTGGGACTGGGGCGGTGGGGGGCTGCTCAACGAGTGGGCGTACGCCCGTTCAGCCGAGGACTTGGCGGACGTCGACGTCCCAGAGTACGCCCAGGTCCTGCGGACGATGAGCGCTGAACTCTCACGGATGCTGAGTCACTTCCTCGCAGTGGGTGCCTACGCGCTGGACGTGATCGGGGACTTCACGGCGACGTTCATGTACGCGATCGAGGACCGCGAACGGATCCAGAGCCTGCTGGAGGATCTGACCGGCCAGCGGCTCATGTTCAACTACTTCCGGCTCGGCGGTGTCGCCTGGGATCTACCCCAGCCACGCGATGCATTTCTGGAGAGTGTCCGGGAGTTCCTCGCCTACCTACCGGACCGCCTGGCCGAATACCACGACCTCCTCAGTGCCAACGAGATCCTCCAGTTGCGAACGCTCGACACGGGACATCTCGACCCCAACGTCGCGAAGTCCTACGGCGTCACGGGGCCAGTCGCACGGGGATCCGGGATCGACTACGACCTCCGGCGGGACGATCCCTACGGCTACTACGACGAACTCGACTGGTCGGTCGTCACCGAGGACGGCTGTGACAACTACGCACGCCTGCTGGTTCGGATGCGCGAACTCGAGGAGTCGGCGCGAATCGTCGAGCAATGTGTCGATCTGCTGGCGGACTGGCCGGAAAGCGATCGCTCTATCCAGTCGAACGTCCCCCGGACGCTGCGGCCCGAAGCCGACGCCGAGACCTACCAGGCTGTCGAGGCCGCAAAAGGCGAGCTTGGGATCTACATCCGTAGCGACGGCACGGACAAACCCGCGCGGTTCAAGATCCGCGGCCCCTCGTTCTCGAACCTCCAGGCCCTCCCCGAGATGGCCACCGGCGAGTACATCGCGGACTTCATAGCGACGCTCGGCAGTCTCGATACGATCATGGGGGAAGTCGATCGGTGAAACGGGGCCACACTCAACGCGCATCACAGATGTTCGCTCAACGAGGCCACGTCTGCAGGTACTCGAATGGCTTCTCCGTCGAGTGCGGTCACGTTGCGTCGGGTGGCTGATAAACCAGGGCGGAGGAGCGGAGATCCTCTCAGCCGGCGGCAGCACCCTCCGCTGACCCCTTGCTCTCCGTCCCTGACTCCTCGGCCTCGACGGCACTCTCGAACAGACCCCGCCGGCTGGTGTAGGCGAAATAGGCAAGCAGCCAGGTGGCGGCCGCGACGTTCGAGAGCGTGATTGCCCAGAAGACGGCCGTGACGTCGAAGGTGAGGACGTAGACGCCGACAATGGCAACCGGAACCCGCACCGCCCAGTACTGGGCCAGCGTCGAGACCATGCTGACCTGGGTCTCGCCCGCGCCGTTGAACCCGGCCTCGACGGTGTAGATCGCGCCCAGCGCCCAGTAGCCGTAGGCCAGGATCTGGAGATACGCGACGGTGTATGTGAGATCCGGCCCCGCCATCCCTGGCACGAAGACGTGTGCGATGAACTCGGGAAAGAGCCACTGGACGACGCCGAGGACGCCCAGGCCGACGGCAGCGATGGCGACGGCGATCCAGGTCGTCCGCCGGGCGCGTTCGAAGTGTGCGGCGCCGAGGTTCTGGCCGACAACGCTGGTCGCCGCCTGAGCGAGACCCTGGGCCGGAACGAAGACGACGGTCGCGACGCGTGAGCCGAGGTGGTAGGCCGCCAGGCCCGCCGCGCCGCCGGCGACGGAGACCACCGCGATCACGACGAGGCGGGCGAGTTGCCGACCGAGATTCTGGCCCGCGACCGGCGCGCCGACAGTGACGACCTCGCGAGCGGTCGCGAGGCGAGGTCTGACAGCGTCGGCGGTGAGCCGGAACCCCTCCCGACCGCGGAGGACGACCGCGATGGCGACCAGTGCACCGACGCCGTAGCCGATACCCGTCGCAAGTGCCGCGCCGAACACTTCCAGGCGTGGGAACGGGCCATACCCGAGGATGAGCAGCGGATCCACCACGACGTTGACGAGGATCGCGACGGCGTTGACGTACAGCGCGATCCGCGTCTGGCCCCAACCGGTGAAGCCGGCCTCGAGGGTGTCCGACAGCGACGTGGTGAAGAGGGCGGGGATGTAAGCCGTCAGGTACGCGACCGCGTACGTCGCGATCTGGGCCTCGTCAGTGAAACGATCGACGATCGGTTCGGCCCCGACGAGGACGGCAACGCCGACGACGGCAGCGAGGGGCATCGCGAGGGCAGCACCGGTAAACGGCACCCGCCGGGCGGCCGCTTCGTCGCCAGCTCCGACGCGCTGGGAGGTGATGACCTGCGTCCCGGTGAAGAGCATCATGAACGGGACCAACAGCAGACCGACGAAAACGGCGGCGAGGCCGACCGCGGCGACGGCCGTCCCGCCCAGCCGCCCCACCCAGAACAGGTCGACGACTTCCTGGGCGACTAGCGCGAAGTTCTGGACGACCAGCGGCGCAGCGAGCACGACCAGCACGCGCGAGAGCGACCCGCTGACGATGTCCTCCCGTGAGGCATCAAGCATGGGATGGTGACTCTCCTCCCGCATATGTTAAATATCCATTGTTTGTGTAGTGTTGACAAAACGCGATCCAAAATCGCCGACAGTGCACGACTCGGACGTGGGTCGCCGGTGGTCGAAGTGGGCACGGACAGATCGCGATCCGCACTACAACGATGTCGATCGGGAGGTAATTCCGGGGAGGATACCGCAGTGAAAGACGAGAGTCGGTCACAGCGAGGACAGTGTCGGAGGACCACTGGACGCCCGGTGAAGCGGAGTATGGCACGATCAGCTCAGAAACAGCCGCCGATCGGCGTCTTCGTGACGTGCCGCCGCGGTCTCAATGCCGGGCGTGAACGACTGGAGGTCGGCAGCCGATCGCTCGGCGCTGGTGGCCACAGCCCGGGTCATGGCCGGACGAAGGTCGACGAGCAGCCGCTGGAGATCGGTGTGGCCGACCGTGAGCAACCGCTGGGCGGCCTGGAGTTGACTCGCGACGAACGCGTGGACGAAGGCCCCAGCCGCTTGGCGGCCATCGAGCCCTTCGACGGCCGCCACGAGCCCGAACGCTGCGGGATGGGTCCCGGGAGCGGCCGCGTCGTCGACACGCGCTGCGTACGTCGAGATGCGGTCGTCTGCCAGCGTTTCCCGGGAGAGATCCAGAAGCCGACGACCGGACGCACGAGTACTCTCGCGAAACTCCGCCGGCAGCGTCACAGCGAGTACTCGCCGGTCGATCTCGACGACGCGGTCGAGATCCCCGGCTCCTGCCGCTTGTCGGGCGGCCCGAACGGCGACGGCATCACAGACTGCGAGTTGTCGAGCCAGGACCGTCTCGAGGAGTTGGCGGAGATCGGCGGCGTCGGTCACGCGGTCCTCGGCCACAAGCTGTTCGAGCCCATACGACAGCGAGTCACTGCCGGTCGGCAGCATCGAGTCGGCCAGCCGCATCGCGGCGAACGCGGGGCCGTCGCTCATCCGGACCCCCCTGTGTCGTCGAACCGACCGCTCCCGGTCGCGTCGTGGCCGTGCTCGTGTGCCGATCCGTGAGCGTGCTCGTGCGCGGGGCCGTGGGCGTGTTCGTGCCCCGATCCGTGCGCGTGGCCGTTCGGTTCGTGCTCGTGGGTCGATCCCCGGTCGCGGTCTCCGGAAGCGTGCGCGTGATCGGGACTCGAGTGGCTGTGTTCCGGTGGGTCCGACTCGTCGAACAGGGTCGGATCGACCGTACGGCGAGTCACCTCGGCGCCATCCGGGAGCCGCGCACGGATCGCATCGGCGATGGGACGGTCGGCTTCGACAGGGACGAACGCCGTTGCACCCTCAACCACGAGATCGTAGTGGCGGTTCCCGAGAAAGTGCCCCAGTTCGAGGAGACACCCGTGGGTCCCGCCGTCGTCCGCGAGGGCACTCACGTCGATCGCCAGTGCCGGCCGATCCTCGAACGCGATGGCGATGGCGCGGTCGTCGTCGGCGTAGACGACATCGCCCGCCTCGACGCTGGTGTCACCGAGCACCAGCCCGACGTCCGTGCCGGCATCGGTCGTCGTTCGGACGCGCGATCGCTTGCGTTCGGCGTCGCTCAACCGGACGTATTCGATCGTGCGGTCGTCGAACGCCGCGATCGAGCCGACGACCGTTTCGGCGACGATCATCAGTACTTTCTGAGCGCCGGCGCGGGAACGCCGAGCAGTCGCTGCCGTGCGCCGTCCCAGGCGTCGTGCAGCGCGTCGGTCACCGATTCGGTACTGTCCCCAACTACCCGCACCCAGGAACCGGCGTCGTTGGGGAGCGTCGAGACGCCGGCCTCGGGATCGCAATCGGCGACCCGGTTGGCCATCGCGTCGGCGAGGGATGCGGCCGGACACTCGGTCGTCGTGACGGCATACAGCGTCCCGAAGACATCGCCGCTGAGGACGCCGGTCGTCCGCGGTCCGGCTCCATCGTCGCCTGGCGAAAGGGTGAGCCGATCGGCGAACAGCCGCCCGTCCGGCCCGCTGGCCTCGACTCCGGCGGCGTAACGATCGAACTCGAAGGCCTCGCCGCGGGCAAGTCGGCCGGGGACGATCACCTCGCCGACGACCGCCGTGGCCGCCGATCCCAACTCGATCGTCAGCGACTGGGTGTACCTCGCGTCCGGGTAGAGAATCGTCGCCCCCGGGACGTATTCGAGATGGGTGCCGTCCCCGGCTGCCACTTCGATCTCCGCCCGGGCGAAATTGTGCGTCATCGACTGGACTTTCGTCGCGCTCTGGGTCGAGACCAGCGCGGTCGCGCCCTGACGGGCGCGGATCGAGACGTCGTGTCGGTCGCCCTGGGCGACGCCGCCGGTCGGCGACTGGACGTAGACGGCCGTCCCGTCCGCCGGCGGTGCGTGATCGAGCGTCCCCGAGACGTGAAAGGGGACGCGCGCGAAGTCGCGCTGGAGAACCGTTTCGCCGTCGGCGTCGGTCCCGAACGTGAGTTCTAGTCGGCCGTCCTTGCCCGGCGACCCCACGGCCGCCTGGGGGACCGCCTCGCCGGCGTACTGCTCGAACCCGCGGGGAACGTCAGCGGCCATCAGGCGAACAACACCTCCTCGGAGAGGTACTCGCGGACCTGCGCGATGCCGTCGCCGTCCTTGCAGTTGGTGAACACGGTCGGCCCCTCCCGGACGCGGTCGGCGTCGGCGGCCATGACGTCGAGGTCAGCACCGACGTGGGGGGCCAGATCGGTCTTGTTGATCACCAGCAGGTCGGCATCGACGACGCCCGGGCCGCGTTTGCGCGGGATGTCCTCGCCCTCCGCCGCCGAGATGACGAACGCATAGTAGTCGGCCAGTTCGGGATCGAACGTCGCCCCGAGATTGTCCCCGCCGCTCTCGACGATCACGACGTCCAGGTCCGGATGCGAGTCGAGAAAGGCGTCGATCTGTTCGAGGTTCATCGAGGGGTCCTCGCGGATACCCGTATGCGGGCACGCGCCGGTTTCGACCCCGGCGACCAGCTCGTCCGGGACGATCCCGGCGAAGCGCTCCCGAAGCGCGTCGGCGTCCTCCTGGGTGAGGATGTCGTTGGCGATGACGCCCACGTCGAGGCCGGCCTCGCGCAGGCGGGGAACGAGATCGGCGATCAGCGAGGTTTTGCCCGAGCCGACCGGCCCGCCGATCCCGACCGTCGCCACGTCGCGGTGGGTCGGACTCATGGCTGGAACCCCCCTGGTGGATCGTTCGTCCCGGTCGTGGCCCCGCCGTCGGTGACCGCCTCGCCCGTATCCTCGGCAGTCCCGTCCGACCGGACGGGGTCGTGGACTGTGACCAGTTTCGTCCCGTCGGGGAAGACCGGCTCGACCTGGATCATGTCGATCATCTCGGGGACGCCGGCCATGACGTCCCCCGGATCGAGCAACTGGGCCGCGCCCGATCGGATCTCGGCGACGCTGTCGCCCTCACGGGCGCGTTCGATACACCAGTCCGAGATGTACGCGACGGCCTCGGGGTGGTTCAGCGCGACGCCGCGGTCCTTGCGCCGGCGCGCGAGCTCTGCGGCCATGAAGATCGTCAACCGTTCTCGTTCCTTTGGCGTGAGGTTCATAGCAGGTACCGTTGTGCGAGCGGGAGTTCGGAACTCGGTTCGCAGGTCACGTTCTCGCCGTCGATGCGGACGTCGAAGGTTTCGGGGTCCACCTCGATGTCGGCCGGACAGTAGGCGTTGTAGTGCATGTCGTCCTTGCCGACCGAGCGGGTCCCGGAGACCGGGACGACCCGTGAATCGAGGTCGTATTCCTCCCCGACGCCGGCCTCGTGTGCGGCACCGCTGACGAACGTCAGCGACAGCGCCTGTTTCGCCCGGCCGACGGCCCCCGCACGAGGCCGTTGGACGATGGGCTCACAGGTCATCAGCGACCCGTTGGCCTCGCCCATCGCCGAGGAGACCGGGAATCCACCCTTGAACGTCATCTGTGGTTTGATCCCGAAGGAGTCGGGCTCCCAAAGCACGACATCCGCCAGCTTTCCCGGTTCGAGCGTCCCCACGTACGTGTCGATACCCGCCGAGATGGCGGGGTTGATCGTGTACTTCGCCAGGTAGCGCTTGATCCGGTGGTTGTCCCCCGACTCGCCTTCGTCCTCGGGCAGGGGACCGCGCTGGTCTTTCATCTTCGAGGCCGTCTGCCAGGTTCGGGGAACGAGTTCGGCCATCCGGCCCATCGCCTGGGAGTCGGTGGTCATCATCGAAATCGCACCCATGTCGTGGAGGACGTCCTCGGCGGCGATGGTCTCGGGCCGAATACGTGACTCCGCGAAGGCCACGTCCTCGGGGACATCCCGATCGAGGTGGTGACAGACCATCACCATGTCGAGGTGTTCGTCGAACGTGTTCTCGGTGTAGGGCATCGAGGGGTTCGTCGAGGAGGGAAGCATGTTCGATTGGCCGACCAGTTCCATGATGTCCGGCGCGTGTCCGCCGCCCGCACCCTCGATGTGAAAGAGGTGCATCGTCCGGCCGTCGACCGCAGCCATCGTGTTCTCGACGAATCCGGCTTCGTTGAGCGTATCAGTGTGCATACAGACCTGTAAGTCCGCACGCTCGGCGACCGACAGGCAGGTGTCGATCGCTTCGGGGGTCGATCCCCAGTCCTCGTGGAGTTTGAGCCCACAGACACCCGCCTCGACCTGCTCGCGGAGGGCGTCGGGATCCGAGGCGTTGCCCTTGCCGTAAAAGCCGACGTTGACCGGCCAGGCCTCGGCGGCCTGCAGGAAGCGCGCGACGTTCGTCGGGCCGGGCGTACAGGTGGTCGCGCCGCCGCCGAAGCCACCGCCCAGCATCGTCGTGATGCCCGACGCCAGCGCGTGCTCGTGCAGCTGTGCGGAGTTGAAGTGGACGTGAATGTCAAGCGCTCCCGGCGTGGCGATCATCCCCTCGGCGGGGTAGACGTCCGTCGAGGGGCCGACGACCATGTCGACGCCGTCCATCGTGTCGGGGTTGCCGGCCTTGCCGACGCCGGCGATTTCGCCGTTCCGGATGCCGATGTCCGCGGCGACGACGCCCAGGACCGGGTCGAGGATCGTCGGATTGGTGATGACCCAGTCGAGTGCGCCCGCCGACTGCGTGACGCTGGCGGTCATACCCTGGCCGTCCCGGAGTGTCTTCCCGCCGCCGAAGACGGCCTCGTCGCCGGGCGTCCGGCGGTCCGCCTCGACGGTCGCGAACAGCGCGGTGTCGCCCAGCCGAACCTGATCGCCCGTCGTGGGGCCGTAGAGGTCGGCGTACGCGTCCCGATCGATGTCCTTACTCATGGTCCGCCCCGTCGATCCCAAACCCGGCCGCCCGAGCGCGTTCGAGCGCCCGGTCGGTGCCGCTTTCGACGCTGCCGTTCGTCAGGCCGTTCATCCCGTAGACACGGCGCTTCCCGCCGATAGCGACGAGTTCGACCGTTTTGGACTCGCCGGGCTCGAACCGGACGGCCGTGCCCGCCGGGATATTCAACCGCATACCGTAGGCCGCCCGCCGGTCGAATGCAAGGGCCGCGTTGGCCTCGAAGACGTGGAAGTGCGAGCCGACCTGGACCGGGCGATCGCCGGTGTTGGCGACCGTGACACGCCGGGTTTCCCGACCCTCGTTGATCGTCACCGACCCCTCGCCGGTGCGCACTTCACCCGGAACGACGGTATCGGTCATGCCCCTGTCACCGCCATTGTCGTGACGTTCGTCCAGTTATGTCGCATATATCGAGACAGAAGTCCAGCTATCGATAAGATACCTCTATCGAACAAAAATTGCCGTTCCGCGAACCGGGAAGCTGACACTCGGGCACACTTCGCCACCCCAACCTCACAATTGCCCATCACATCTCCCGTACTGCGTTCGCAATTTTGGATATGCCTATTTTTGCGTGAAAATATAATCCCCTTATATTGTTGCCAGTTACATCTATATTACTGGGGTAAAGTTTTAGTGGACTACCCAATACCGGACGATTGTCGATATATGATCGAAGAACATTCCAAGATTTCGCGTTTGGGCGCGAGAGAGCCGTCGGATATCGAGTTATCCTTCCGTTTCGGCAGTGATTCCGGGGGAGATTCGGATGAATGAGCGACCGTCGGTCGGCCGCCGGGAGTTCCTCGCGGGGATGGGGACGGCGGGTGTAGCCAGTCTCGCGGGGTGTGGTGGAATCCTCGGCGGGAGTGGCGGGTCGGACACCGTCAAGATCGGTGTCCTCGAGGATCGGTCGGGGAACTTCGCGCTGAACGGGACGCCCAAGTGGCGGGCCTCGAAGCTCGCGATCGACGAAATCAACGACGAGGGCGGGATCGACGGCAAGGAGATCGAGCTGTTCGATCCGGACCCCCAGTCCGACGACACGCGTTACGCGCAACTCACCAAGCGGTTGATCAACCAGAACGACGTCGACGTGCTGTGGGCGGGCTACGCCTCCAAGACCAGGGAGACGATCCGGCCGACCATCGACAGCAACGAACAGCTGTACTTCTACACCACCCAGTACGAGGGCGGCGTCGCCGACGAGTACACCTTCTGTATGGGGGCAACGGCCCGCCAGCAACTGGGCAGCGTCGTGCCCTACATGATCGAGAACTTCGGCGACCGGATCTACACGATCGCAGCCGACTACAACTTCGGTCAACTGTCGGCCGACTGGGTGAAGGTCATCGCCGACGAGAACGGTGGGGAGGTCATCGGCGAGGAGTTCATCCCGCTGTCGGTGTCGAACTTCGGATCGACGATCAGCGACATCCAGGAAGCCGACCCGGACTTCGTGATGGCGCTTTTGGTCGGGAAAAACCACTCGTCGTTCTGGAATCAGCGGACCTCCGCCGGACTGGACATCCCGATGGGCACCTCGACAGTCATGGCCCAGGGCTACCAGCACCAGCGGCTCGATCCGCCCGCTCTCGAGAACGTTTACGGCGGGTTCAACTACATGGAGGAGGTCCCGACCGACCGCAACCAGGACTTCGTCGACCGCTACTACGAGAAGTACGGCGACGACGCCGCCTACATCAACGAGGAGGCCGTCAACAACTACGTCTCGACGTACCTCTACAAACAGGCCGTCGAGGAGGCCGGGACGCTCGACCAGGCGGAAGTCATCGCCACCTTGGAGGAGGGGATGGAGGTCACCGGCGACCAGTCCCCGGAGGGCGACATCAGCCTGCAGGGCGACGTCCACCACATGACCCACAACATGCGGGTCATGCGGTGTGATGCCGATCACAACATCACGGTCGAGGACACCCGGAAGATACCCGAACAGTTCCTCACCGAGACCGTCGACATCGATCTCAGCGGGGACGACGACGGCATGACCAAGCAGTTCACGCCCGTCGATTACTTCCCCGAAGCAGGAGGGTGACCGATGACGACAGGGAGCCCCGCGCTGATCGCCCAAAGCGGCTCCGCCGGCACCGTCGAGACGGTCCTGAAGACGCTTGATGGGGCCGGTGTGCCGATCGAACTCCTCCTGCAGATCGCCGACAGCTTCGCGTACATCACGCTCGCGGCGATCGGTCTCGCCGTCATTTTCGGCATGGTCGGCGTGATCAACCTCGCCCACGGCGAGTTCATCCTGATCGGCGCCTACGCGACGACGCTGTCGGTCAACGTCTACGGCCTGCCGCTGCCGATTGCGATGGTGTTCGGCAGCCTCCTGACGGGCCTGTTCGGGATCGTCGTCGAGCGGACGATCGTTCGTCGGCTCTACGGGCGGTTGCTCGACACGATGATCGCCACCTTCGGACTCGGGTTGATCATCACCCAGGGCGTCCGGATCGTCTACGGGAACACCATCGACTCGGTGTCGACGCCGTTCGGTGCGGTGCCCGGGTACACCTACTCGGCCTACCGGGTCTTCCTCGCGGTCGTCGCGATCGCGGTCCTGGTGGCAATCTACCTGCTGTTTACCCGGACGGAGTTCGGGGTCAAGGCCCGGGCCACCATCCAGGACCCCGACACCGCCCGGGCCATGGGCGTCGACACCGATCGGATGTACATGCTGACGTTCGGGCTCGGGTCGGCGCTGGCGGGCCTGACCGGCGCGCTGTACGCCCCGATGGAGTCGATGGTCCCCTCGATGGGCAACGGCTACCTCGTCGAGTCCTTCGTCGCGGTCGTCGTCGGCGGCTCCTCGGCGCTCGTGGGCACGCTCTCGGCCGGCGGCCTCCTGGGGACGATCCGTGGCGTCTTCGCCAGCGAGTTCGGCACCTTCGTCGCGAAGATGGCCTTGCTCGCGACGGCGATCCTCGTCATCCGGTTCCTCCCGGGCGGACTGTCCGGGCTGTACGATAGCCTGACCGATCGGGTGCAGGAGGAATGACGATGCCCGAATTCGATTTCGTTCCCGAGAAGCTGGATCGACTTCGCGACCAGTTGAGCGGGCCGAACACGGTCGGGGAAACGCCGGCCTTCTGGCGGACGTTCCTCGTCGCCGTGGCGGTGTTTGCCAGCCTCCCGTTCCTGCTTGGAAGCTACGGCGCAAACCAGTTCGCGCTGTTTATGGCCTATGGCCTGCTGGCGCTCTCGCTGACGATCGTCTGGGGGTACGCCGGTATCCTGAGCTTCGGCCAGATCGCCTTTCTGGGGATCGCCGGCTACACCTACGCGCTGGTGAGTCTCAACGTCGGCGGCGCGCTCGGGGCGACGGTCGCGATCCCCGCCGCCGTCCTCGCGGCGACGGTGTCTGCGTTCGTCCTCGGATACTTCATGTTCTACGGCGACGTCCGGGACGTCTACGTCGCGATCATGACGCTGGTCGTGACCCTGGTGATCGGAACGTTCCTCGGCCGAACCGCCGGCGACGGCTGGACGATCGGAAGCGTCCCGCTCGGCGGAGCCAACGGGATACCCGGCCTCCCGGATCTGACGATCGGGATCGGCGACGTCGCCGTGGTCTTCAGCGGGACGATGTACTACTGGATCACCCTCGTGGTCGTCCTCGGCACCTATCTTGGCCTGCGGGTGCTGGTCAACGGCCGCCTGGGGTACGCGCTGGTGGCGATCCGCGAGGACGAGGACCGCGCCGAGATGCTCGGATACGACGTGCGCCGGCTCAAACTGCTGGTGTTTACGTTCTCCGGGACACTTGCGGGAGTCGCAGGCGTGTTCTACGTCACGTATTTCAACATCGTCAACCCCGAGCCCTTTACGCTGCTGTGGGCGACCTACCCGGTGCTGTGGGTGACCTTCGGCGGGCGGGAAACGCTGACCGGCGCGCTCGTCGGGGCGATCTCGATCGAGTGGATCCGACTCACGCTGTCCCGGACCGTGCCCGAGTTCGCGATCGTCTTCGTCGGCGCGATCCTGCTCGTCTCGGTCCTGTTGGTGCCCCGCGGTGTCGTTCCCGGTATCCGGGACAGTTACGCCTTCTTCGAGAGGCGCGGACTCAGAGACGGCGTCGTCGTCGGTGGACGGCGGATCGCGGCCGGTCTCCGCAGACGGTTGCGGGCAGTCGGAGCCCGGGTTCGCGGGACGCTCCCGGACGCCATCGAGTCCCAGTCCCCGGAGGTGAGTCGCGAATGAGTTCGACTGACAGTAGCGACCCGTCGATCCGGAAGACGCCCGCCGGCGAGGCGACCGGACCGGACACCGACGCTATCCTCCAGACCGAGGGGCTCACCAAGCACTTCGGCGGGTTCACCGCCATCGACGGGGTCGACTTCGGTATCGACGCCGGGCAACTGCGCTGTCTGATCGGTCCCAACGGGGCCGGGAAGTCCACGCTGCTGAAGTTGATCACGGGTCGACACGACGCCAGCGAGGGTCGGATCTTCTTCGACGGCCAGGAGATCACCGATGTCGTCCCGCACGCCCGCGTCGACCGGGGTATCGGCATGAAGTTCCAGGTGCCAAGCGTCTTCGAGTCGTTTACGGCCGCCCAGAACATGCGCCTGCCGCTCCAGCGCGGCGAGGAGGACGACCTCGGGGCGGCGATCGACGAGCGCCTCGGTCGCGTCGGCCTTCGGAACGTGGCCGAGACGCGCGCGGGCGAACTCTCCCACGGCGAGCAACAGCGCCTGGAGATCGGGATGGCCGCCGCGCTCGACCCCGATCTACTCTTGCTGGATGAACCTGTCGCCGGCCTCTCGATCGAGGAGCGCCGGGACGTGGCCGAGCTCGTCACCTCGCTGAACGACGACGGCATCGCCTTCGTCGTGATCGAACACGACATCGACTTCGTCGCCCGGATCGCCGACGAGGTGACGGTGCTCCACCAGGGGCGGATCTTCCGGGAAGGACCGATCGAGGACATCCGGGCCGATCCGGACGTGCGGCGTATCTACCTCGGCGGTGATTGACCATGTTAACATGTAACTCACTCACAGTCGCCTACGACGCGACCCCGATCCTGCGAAACGTCGACCTGACCGTCGAAGACGGCGAGATCGTCGGCATCATCGGCAAGAACGGTGCGGGCAAAACCACACTGCTGAAGGCGATCATCGGGTTGCTGGATGCGCGCTCGGGAACCATCGAGTACCGCGGGACGCCGGTGGGCAGGCTGACGCCGGACGAACGGGCGGCCCGTGGCATCGGGTACATCCCACAGGGCCGGGATGTCTTCCCCGAGTTGACCGTCGAGCAAAACCTCGTCGTCGGGGAGTCGATCAACGACGGCGCGGAAAGTCGCTACGAAGCCGTCTACGACTATTTCCCCGTTCTCGAAGAGCGGGCCGACCAGGCCGCGGGGACGCTCAGCGGCGGCCAGCGTCAGATGCTCGCCATCGGGCGGGCGCTGGTTGGCAACCCGGATCTCCTCCTGCTCGACGAACCATCCGAGGGGGTCCAGCCGTCGATCGTCGAGCAGATCAGCGAGGACATGCGGGCGATCAACGCTGACCTCGGCACGACGATCCTCTTCGTCGAACAGAACCTCGGCGTCATCCAGTCGATGGCCGACCGCTGTTACGCGATGGAACGGGGGACCATCGCCGACGAACTCGACGGCGCGGCCGTCGAAGACGAGGACACCGTCGCCTCCTATCTGGCAGTCTGAATCGCCTATCGGGGTTCACGCGCGGCGGTCACCGCCACCTGCCCGTAGGCGATCCCGCCGTCGCCGGGCGGGACGCGGTCGTGGCCGAGGAAGTCCAGCCCGGCCGCCTCGACGCGCTCGCGGACCGTCCGCGTGATCGCGTCGTTGTACGCGACGCCGCCGGTAAACCCGACAGCGTCGACCCCACGATCCGCGGCGACCGCGACGGACAGCTCGGCCAGTCCACGTGCCAGCGCCCACTGGGCAGTCGCGGCCACGTCGGCGATCGGGTGATCGTCGGCCATAGCGTCGAGGTCACGAACGAGCTGTCGGGTGTCGAGCACTCGATTACCGTCCCGCGTCGCGTACGGAATATCGTAGTCGAGGACGGCACCGTCGACCGCCGCACTTTCGAGTTTCATCGCCGGTTCACCTTCGTAGCTGCGCTCGGTGCAAACGCCGAGAAGCGCACTCACCGCGTCGAGCAATCGCCCTGCACTGGTCGTCGTCGGGGAATTGATGTCCTGTTCGACCTGTTTCCGGACGGTCGCCGCCTCGCCAGCCGTCTCGACCGTACCGCGCTCAAGGAGCAACTCGTCGATCCGGTCGTCGTCATCGAGCAGACTCGCCAGGATGCGAGCCGGCCGTTCGATCGCGGCCGTCCCACCGGGGAGTTCGAACGCCGAGAGGCCGCCGACGCGATCGTGATCCGCGAGGGTGGCGTCCAGCACTTCACCGCCCCAGATCGACCCGTCCGGGCCGTAGCCTGTCCCGTCAGCGGCGATCACGATTGCGCGCTTGCGCTCGCGCTCGGCCAGCAAGCTAGCGGCGTGAGCGTGATGATGCTGGACCTGAATCGGTCCCGCCATTCCCTCACGGTCGGCGTATGCTCCCGCTTCCTGGGTCGTCAGGAAATCGGGGTGGGCGTCACAGGCCACCACGTCGGGGTCAGTACCGAGCAGGTCTCGCAGATGGGAGACGGTCTCTCGGAGATATTCGACCGTTTCGGGGTTGTCGACGTCGCCGATATACTGCGAGGGGACGACCGCACCGTCCTGGGTCAGCGCGACGGTTGCGTCGAACTCCGCCCCGAGAGCGAGCACGTCGTGGGCCGTCTCGGTCGAGGACGGCAGCGGGAGCGACTCTGGGACCCACCCGCGCGACCGCCGGACGAACCGCCGCTCGCCCCCGGCAAACCGAGCCACGCTGTCGTCACACCGCATCACGATCTCACGGTCGTGGACGAGGGCGGCGTCGATCACGCCATCGAGATCGGCGAGGATCGACTCACGGTCGGTCGCCATCGGCACGCCGGGCATGTTGGCGCTGGTCATCACCAGCGGGCCCTCGACGTGATCGAAAAGGCGGTGATGCAATCCGGAGTACGGCAGCATGACGCCGACGGTGTGCAGTCCCGGTGAGACGGTGTCAAACCAACCCGGTCGATTTTCTCGCCGTCCATCGAGCAGCAGGATCGGCCGGCGCGTGTCTTCGAGCGCGTCGCGTTCGGTATCCGAGACCTGGGCGACGGACTCTACCGCCTCCAGATCGGGGGCCATCAGCGCGAAGGGCTTCTCGGGACGGCCCGTTCGTTCGCGCAACGTCTCGACGACGGCCGGGTCGGTCGCGTCACAGGCCAGGTGGGTCCCACCGATCCCCTTGATCGCTACCAGTTCGCCGTCGGCAAGTCGCTGGCCAGCCCGCTCGATGGCGTCGTCACCGTCGGCGCGGGCATTCCCGTCGCCGTCGAGCAGCGAGAGCGTCGGCCCACACTCGGGACAGGCGATCGTCTGGGCGTGGTATCGGCGGTCGCTCGGTTCCTCGTAGTCCGCCCGGCACTGGCCACACATCGGAAAGTCGTCCATCGACGTGGTTGGACGGTCATAGGGCAACTCCCGGATGACCGTATATCGTGGGCCACAGTCCACGCAGGCGGTCGCCCAGTAGCCGTGAAACCGGGAATCGGGATCACGCAGGTCTTCGAGACAGCTGTCACACATTGCCGTGTCTGGCGGAATCGTCCCCGCTCCCCCCGTCGAGTCGGTCGAAGCGACGATCTCGAACCTGTCGAGACCCGCCGGCTCGCCGTCTTCGACAGTCACATCCTCGATTCGGGCCAGCGGCGGCGGATCCGTCCGGAGGGTCGCGAGGAACGCGTCGATGCCCGACTGGGGGCCCTCCAGAACGATCGTAACCCGTCCGTCGCCGGTGTTTTTCACCTGACCCGCGAGGTCATTGTCGGTCGCCGTCCGATAGACGAACGGGCGAAATCCCACACCCTGGACGACGCCTGTCACCGAGACGACCGCTCGCGTCCGTTCGCTCATTAGGTCGTAGGCAGCAGTCCGCAGTGTTGAATCTGCCGACCGGAGTTCAATGCGCTTAACTCGCCGAACGAGGAATATGAAACGTGGAAGAGATAGATAATCGTACGTACTGGCTGATCGCAGTCTTCCTGTTCGTCGGGGTCAGTGGTGCGACGATCCAGGCCCGCGGCGCGCTCGTCCCGACCTTCGAGGATTTCTTCGGGGTGACCAAGAGTACGCTGGGACTGATTACCCCGGTCGGGACTGTCGGGTACCTGGCCGCGATGCTGGCGCTGGGCTCGGCGAGCGGGCGGGTTGACATCCGGCGGTTTTTGCTCGTCGGCGTCGCGTTGACCGGGCTGTCGTTGCTGTTGATCGGTGCCGCACCGAGTTTCATCGTCCTCTTGGGGCTTGTCGGGATGCGGAGTCTCGCGACGGGGATCGTCCGGGCACTGGACCGCCCGACACTGAGTCATCTCTATCCGGAGTCGCGGGCGCGGATCTTCACCCTCCAGGAGATGACGTGGGCGGTCGGCGCGATGTTGGGGCCGATCCTCGTGACTGCGGTCTTGAGTCAGTACTCCTGGCAGGCGACCTATCTGGTGCTTGCGGCGCTCACCGTCCCCGTGTTCGTGCTTGTGTGGCGGCTCGACGCGCCGACCGGGACCACGAACGAGCGGACGTTCGAGCGCAGCGACCTCCGGCCGCTGTTGTCCCAGCCGAGCGTGTACGGGATGGTGATCGCACTGATCTTCGTTGGCGGCATCGAGAGCATCTACTTCACCTGGTTGCCGAGTTATGCGGACACGACGTTCTCCGGCTGGATCACCGGCATCGTTCTCTCGATTTACCTGGCGGCGTACGTCCCCGGACGGTTCGTTTTCAGTCAGCTCAGCGACCAATACAGCTTCACGCGAGTGCTCGTCGTGACGAGTATCCTCCTGACCGTACTGACCTATATTGCCTTCACCGCCGCGGAAGGGGCGTTGTTGCTCGGCTCGATCTTCGGCATCGGCCTCCTGATTTCGGGGCTGTTCCCGACGCTCATATCGATGGGCATCGAATCGATGCCCTCGTTCTCGGGTCCGGTCAACGTGGTCGCCAACGTCGCCACCCAGGTCGGGTTCTCCACCGCGCCAGTAATTGTGGGCGTGCTTGCCGACGCGACATCGATCGAGACCGCGATCCTCGTCCAGATCGGACTGGCAGGTCTGCTCGCCGTAGTCATGCTCGTCCTCGAGTTGGGACCCACGGGAACCGCTTCGGCGACCGCATGATCCGCACTCGATGTATGCAATCGCACAGACCACTCCCAGAAAGTGTCGGCAAACCACAGGAAAGTGACCCGTTTCAATGGGTTTACCCGCGTGCTCTCGGGAGGACTCGACAGTGAGTGAGCAAGCGTCTCGGCGGGCCTGGACCGTAGTGCTGTTCGCCTTTGTCGCGATCGACGGGGCGATCATCCAGGCCCGTGGTGCCCTGGTTCCGGTCTTCAAGGACGTCTTTCCGGTGACCGAGAGCCAATTGGGGCTGGTCACGCCGGTCGGCACCGTCGGGTTCGTGCTCGCGATGCTCGTCTTCGGGACGGCAAGCGGGCGGATCGACATCAAGCGCTTTCTCGTTATCAGCGTCGCGGCGACGATCGGTAGTGTCCTCCTTTTGGGCCTCTCGCCGACCTATCTCCTTTTGCTTGTGTTCTTCGGGATCCGGAGTTTCTCGACGGGCATCTTCCGGTCGCTCGATCGATCGGTGCTGAGTCATCTCTACCCGAACTCGCGGGCGCGGGTGTTGAGCCTGCACACGATGATCTGGGCCGTCGGCGCGACGCTCGGCCCGCTGTTGGTAACCGTCGTGATGTGGGAGTTTTTCTGGCGGGTCACGTATCTCGTGCTTGCGGTCGCGTTGGTCCCGGTCCTGGTCGCGCTCTGGCGGCTCGATCGCCCCGACTCACTCGACAACGAGCGCTCGCTCGAACTGGACGACGTGAGAGTCCTGCTCCGGGAGCCGGCGATATACGGCATGGCGATCGCGCTGGTCTTCGTCGGCAGCATGGAGAGCGTCTTTTTCAACTGGCTGCCCTATTACGCGGAGGGACTGTTCAGCGAAAACGTTGCCAATCTCACGCTGTCGATCTACCTGGCAGCGTACGTCCCCGGTCGGCTCGCGTTCAGCTATTTGGCCGAGCGCTATCGGTTCAGCGACCTGCTCGTCGGCGTCGGGGTCGTCCTCGTGGTCGCGATGTACGCGGCGCTCGTCCACGCCGCCGGGCCCACGCTGCTGGCGCTGATCTTCGTGATCGGCTTTTTCATCTCCGGGCTGTTCCCGACGCTCATCTCGATGGGCATCGAGTCCAGGCCCTCCTTTACCGGCCCCGTCAACGTCATCGCCAACGTCGCGGCCCAGACCGGCTTCTTCATCGCCCCGGCCACCGTCGGCGTGATCGCCGAAGCGACGACCATCGGCACCGCAATGAGTCTCCAGATCGGTCTGGCCTCGGCGCTGGTCGTGATCGCCATCGCACTCAAGCTAGGTCCATTAGCTGGGCAGTCCGCCCCGAAGCAAGCCTGAGTGCCGACGGCTCGACCGGTGGACCACCACTCCCGATCGCCACCCCGTACGCTCTGTTGGCACTGCCGCCGCGAGTTCTCTCCCCACTAATACAAGTTTATTTGTCCTAGAACAAGCCGGTTGGCAAAGATTTATCGGCGTCACCCACACACCACATATTGCGGCTGCTTCGCGTTGACCCCAAGATATAGGGCCTCAACGGGGGTTCAATAGTGACAACCATGGACTGCCCCGACTGCGGGAACAATCGCACGCACGTCCTCGACACGGAACCGAGTGCCGACGGAACCTCGATTCGGCGACGGCGGGAGTGCCAGGAGTGTGGCTTCCGGTTTACCACCTACGAACGCCCCGAATGGGAGTCCCTGCAGGTGAAAAAACGCGACGGAGCCATCGAACCGTTCGACCGCGAGAAACTCAGGGCGGGCATCGAACGGGCCGTCGAAAAGCGACCGGTCGACGAGCAGGCCGTGACAGCGATCGTGGATGCCATCCACGACGCACTCACCGAACGCGAGGGACGGATCGTCACCACGACCCAGATCGGCGACCTGGTCTCCGAGCATCTGCGCGAGCGCGACCAGGTCGCGTACCTCCGCTTTGTCTCGGTGTACGAGGCGTTCGCCGACCCGGAAGAGTTCCGACGGGAGCTCGACGCCGTCCTCGACGCGGAAACTGACCCGCCCGACGATTCAGACACATGAGCCACCAGACACCAACTCAAACGGACCGAATCGCATCGATACTCGATCGCGCCATCGACGGCGAGCCGACTGTCACCGAGTCGGATCGGACCGCCCTCCGGCGGGCGATCGACGAGAACTGCTATGCCGGTGCCGACCGCGCCGAGGTGTACGAAGCCATCCTCGGGACGCTCTCGGCCCGCATCGAAGCGAAACCGGCGTACAAGCGCGTCGCTGCGCGCGTCTTCCGACAGCGCTATTACCACGAGGTGATCGGCGAGGACCTGACCGGCAGCGAGCTGGATTCCGCCTATCGGAATACCTTCCGGGAGAACATCGAGCGCGGTGTCGCGACCGACCTCCTCGACACCCGATTGGTCGATCGCTTCGACCTCGACGCGCTGGCGGAGTATCTCGAACCCGGACGCGACGAACACTTCGAGTACCTGGCGATGGAGACGCTGTATCAGCGGTATTTCCTTCGAACGAACGACGGCGAGCATCTGGAACTCCCCCAGGCGTTCTGGATGCGCGTCGCGATGGGACTGGCGATCGAGGAGGACGACCCGAATGCCCGCGCCAAAGAGTTCTACGACGTCCTCTCGAAGCTCGAATTCACCCCTTCGACGCCCACCCTGTTCCACAGCGGAACAACCCACCCACAGCTGTCCTCCTGTTATCTGACGACCGTTCCGGACGACCTGGAGGGGATCTTCGAGGCCTACAAACACCACGCGCAACTCTCGAAGTGGTCCGGCGGCCTGGGCAACGACTGGACGCCCCTGCGAGCTGAGGGCGCGCTGATCGAGTCTACGGGCGTCGAGTCGACCGGCGTCGTCCCGTTCCTGCGGATCTCCAACGACGTGACGGCGGCGATCAACCGCTCTGGCAAGCGCCGCGGGGCCGCCTGTGCGTATCTGGCCATCTGGCACCTTGACTTCCCAGCGTTTGTGGATCTGAAACGCAACACCGGCGACGAACGCCGCCGGACGCCGGACATGAACACCGCCGCCTGGATTCCGGACCTCTTCATGGAGCGCGTCCAGGCCGGCGAGTCCTGGACGCTGTTCAGCCCCGACGAGGTGGGGGACCTCCACGAGGCCACGGGTCAAGAGTTCGCCGAGAAATATCGCGAGTACGAGCAGGCCGCCGAGAACGGCGAAATCGAGAACGTTGAGACTGTCGAGGCCGCCGAGTTGTGGCGCACCCTTCTGACGCGGCTGTTCGAGACCGGCCACCCGTGGGTGACGTTCAAGGACCCCTGCAACATCGGCTCGCCGCAGGACCACAAGGGGACCATCCGCTCTTCGAACCTCTGTACGGAAATCACGCTCAACACGAGCACCGACGAGCATGCGGTCTGCAACCTCGGGAGTGTCAACTTCGCGACGCACGTGCGAGACGGTGAACTCGATCGCGACTACCTCGAAGACACCGTCGAGACCGCGATGCGAATGCTCGACAACGTCGTCGACCTGTGTTTCTATCCGACCGACGAGGCCGAGGACTCGAACATGCGCCACCGTCCGGTCGGCCTCGGGACGATGGGCTTTCACGAAGCGCTAATGGAGATCGGTGTGCCGATGAACAGCGACGATGCCGTCGAGAAGGCCAACCGGTGGCAGGAGTTCGTCGCCTACCACGCGATCCAAACCTCCTCTGAGCTGGCCGCCGAACGCGGTGCCTATCCCTCCTTCGAGGGCTCGAAGTGGGATCGTGGTATTCTACCCCAGGACACCGTCGATCTGCTGGAGGACGAACGCGGCCGCGAGATCCCGACCGAGCGGACCGAGACCCTCGATTGGGACGCCGTCCGGGCATCGATCGCCGAACACGGCATGCGCAACTCCAACACGATGGCCATCGCGCCGACGGCGACCGTCTCGACGATCAACGGCACCACGGCCTCGATCGAGCCCCAGTACTCGAATCTGTACGTCAAATCCAACATGTCCGGGGACTTCACGATCGTCAACGACCACCTCGTTGCCGACCTCCGGGAGCGGGGCCTCTGGGACGACGAGATGCGCGACCGGATCAAGTACCACGACGGCTCGATCCAGGAGATCGAGGCAATCCCCGAGGACCTCCGGGAGTTGTATCGCGGGGCCTTCGAGATCGATCCCCGCCACCAGTTGCGGCTGACGGCCCACCGCCAGACGTGGATCGACCAGTCGGTTTCCCACAACGTCTTTTTCCCCTCGACGGACGGCACCCTGCTGGACGACATCTACACCACCGCCTGGGAACTCGGGCTGAAGACGACCTACTACCTCCGGACGCTCGGGGCCTCCCAGATCGAGAAGTCCACGCTGGATCTCTCGGAGTACGGCAAGACCCAGCATCGCGACGCGAGCGGCGATCCCGAGGACGGGACGACCCGATCGAACGAGACCGACCGCGACCAGGGCGGGCACAGCGACCTCGCCAGCGTCGAGGACCCCACCTGTGACGCCTGTCAGTGAATCGCCAGCGAAAAGTCCATCCCAGCCACACATCCCATGCCAATAATTGACACTGCCGCCGAGCACGACCCGAACAAGATCCTGCCGATCGACTACGACTGGGCCCGCGAATACTACGAGGCGGGCGTCAACAACAACTGGGTTCCCGAAGAGATCCCCATGCAGGACGACGTCGCCCAGTGGAACGGCGACGAACTGACCGACGCTGAACGCCAGCTGGTCGAGTGGAATCTGGGCTTCTTCTCGACGGCCGAATCACTCACCGCGAACAACCTCGTGCTGGCACTCTACGAGTACGTCACCGCCCCGGAGTGTCGCCAGTACCTCCTCCGGCAGGCCTACGAGGAGGCCATCCACACGGACACGTTCATCTACTGCTGTGACTCGCTTGGCTTCGAGCCGGAGTACCTCTACGGGATGTACGACCGCGTGCCCTCCATCGAGGAGAAAGACCAGTTCGTCGTCGATCTGACGCGCTCGATCGACGACCCCGAGTTCACGATCGACGGCGACGACGACGTGCGGGACCTCCTCCGGGATCTCGTGGGCTTCTACGTCATCATGGAAGGGATCTTCTTCTATGCGGGCTTCGCCATGATGCTCGGGCTCAAGCGGCAGAACAAGATGGTGGGCATCGGCCAGCAGTTCGAGTACATCATGCGCGATGAATCTCTCCACCTGGGATTCGGGGTCGACCTGATCGACCAGATCCGGACCGAGAACCCGGGCGTCTGGACCGACGAGTTCGATAGCGAGGTGATCGACCTCATCGAGGAGGCCGTCGAGTTGGAACAGATATACGCCCGCGAGGCCTGCCCCGAGGAGATCCTCGGCATGAGTGGCTCGCAGTTCGCGGAGTACGTCGAGTACATTGCCGACCGCCGACTCGATCAACTCGATCTGCCCGAACAGTACGGCACCGAGAATCCCTTCCCGTGGATGTCCGAGCAGGTCGACCTCAACAAGGAGAAGAACTTCTTCGAAACACAGGTCACCGAGTACCAGAGCGGTGGGTCACTGGAGTGGTGACGGCGGGACTCCCAACCCCTTGTCAGTCGTGCGTGTGAGCGTGGTCCTGTCCGTCCTCGTGTGAATGGTCGTGCTCGTGCGTCTGGCCGTCAGCGTGGGTTATGCTCGTGTGCGTGAGTGTGCCCGGTCCCGGCCACGTAGGCCTCGTGATCGCTCGCGTGGACGTGGCCCCGCTCATCGAGAAACGCAGCGAGTTCGTCTAGGCCGTCGCCGTGTTCGGCGCTGGTCCGGAACGTCGGCATCTCGGGGGCGATCTCGCTCACGTCGGATTCCATCAGGTCAAGATCAGCATTCACCGCTTCGGCGATGTCGACCTTGTTGATCACCGCGCCGTCACAGGCCTGAAAGAGGAGGGGATGCTTGCGCACCACGTCGTCGCCCTCCGTGGCGGAGACGACCAGCACCCGAGCCTGCGCGCCGAGCGGGAAGTCCGCCGGGCAGACCATGTTGCCGACGTTCTCGATGTACAGTGTATCCAGCGCGTCGAGGTCGAGGTCCTCCAGGGCACCCTCGACCAGCGAGGGGTCGAGGTGACACTCCTTGCCCGTGTTGACATTGGCGACGGAAACTCCGAGTTCCCGGAAGCGGGTGGCGTCGTCCTCGCCGGCTACGTCGCCGACAATGATGCCGATCTCCTCGTCGTCGGGCGCTCGCTCGATGAGGCGCTCGATGAGTCGGGTCTTGCCGCTGCCGGTCGCGCCGAGGAACTCCGCGACGAAGATCCCGTGGTCGTGAACCACGCGCTCGTGTAACTCGTCGGCCTGCTCGGCGAACTGCGCGAGGATGTCCGCCTCGGCGTCGTCGCCATGCTCGTGATCGTCGTCGCCGTGGCCCATCCGATGGGCCTGTAACGGCCCGAGCACGCCGGAATCGGACAGCAGGCGATCCAGCAGGCGGTCGATCGGCGTCGCGTCCGTGAGTGGGTGTCGTGACGTGTGATACATTGTATTGTCTTGTATACGCAGTCAATCGGTCGTGTTCGCGTCCGGCGAGTCGGCGGCGTCCCGATTGCTCTCGTCCGCTCCCTCCGGAAGTGTCACACTCATCAGCCGGCACTCGTTGCCGGCCTGGAGTTCGAGGCGGGCGTCACATTCGGGACAGGTCAGGTCCGGCGCGTACGCCAGCGCCCGGTCGATGTCCGCAGGCTCGCCGCTCCAGCCACAGGCACACTCGGCGTAGGGCGCGACGGTTTCGAGTTCGATGTCGAGGTCGCCGTCGGTGATCGTCGAATCGGCGGCCGCTTCGAGACAAGTCTCCAGCTGATCGGGGTTGACGTGGCTGGCGTCGCCGACCGAAACAGTGATACCCTCGAAGGTATCGGCTCCGTGGTCGGCCGCGGCTTCCCGGGCGGCGTCGAGCACCTGCGTCGCGATGGAGAACTCGTGCATGTCAACAGATTCTGGGGAGCTGTTCGCCTTCGGGCGGGGAGAGGTAGCGTCGACCGAAGCCGGTGTCCAAGACGACCTGGCCGGTGTGGTCCTCGACCACGTCGCCGATGATCGCGGCGTCCTCGCCCTTGGGATTGTCTCTGAGTGCGTTCAGTACGGCCTCGGCGTCCTCACTCGCGACCGCCATCACGACGACGCCCTCACAGGCCACGTCGAACGGTTCGATGCCGAGTACTTCGCCGGCCGAGGAAACCGGCCCCGAGACGGGGACGGATTGCTCCTCGACGTCGATGCCCACGTCTGCCTTGCTCGCCATCTCGTTGAGGACCGTCGCGAGGCCGCCACGAGTGGGGTCCTTCATCGCCGTCACCTCGCCGGCATCCATCGCCGCCCGGACGAGGTCGTTGACCGGCTGGACGTCGCTCTCAAGGTCGCCGCCGAAGTCGAACCCCTCGCGTTCCGAAAGCAGCGAGATGCCGTGGTCGCCGACCGTCCCCGAGACGATGAGCTTGTCGCCGACGGAGAGTCCGGCGTCCGGGACGTGGCCGCCCTTCGGGACGACGGCGACGCCAGTCGTGTTGATCGCGAGCGTGTCCATCTCGCCGCTGCCCATGACCTTCGTATCGCCGGTGGTGACCGTCGCGCCGGCCTCCTCGCAGGCTTCACGCATCGATTCAGTGACGCGCTCGACGGTCGTCTGTGGCGTGCCGGCCTCGATGATGAGGGAACTCGTCAGCGCCAGGGGCTCGGTCGCACCCATCATCGCCAGGTCGTTGACCGTCCCCGAGACCGCCAGCCGGCCGATGTCGCCCCCGCGGAAAAACAGCGGGGTGACGACGTGACTGTCCGTCGTGACGACCACCGAGTGGTCGTCGTCGATCGGCTGGACGCTGCCGTCGTCCAGTGCAGCAAGCCCGACATCCGCGTCAGTCTCGGCGAATCGGGAGACAGCCAGGCTCTCGATCAGCTCGGCCATCTGACTGCCGCCCGCGCCGTGGGCGTGAGTGATGACCTCGTCGTCACTGTTGTCCTCGCTCGACTCCGCCTCGCCGACGTCGTCTGTGTCGCTCATTCGATCACCTTAGAGGTCCGGCTGGCCGCCGTATTCGAGCCAGATCTTGCAGGTCCCCTCGCTGGAAACCATACACGCCCCGACGGGGTCCTGGGGCGTACACTCCTCGCCGAAGAGGTCACATTCGTCGGGATCGGCCTTCCCGGCCATGATATCCCCACAAATGCACTCCTCGGTGAGCGGGTCGGCCGCGCCCGGATCGACCGCGATGTCGAAGCGCTCGCGGGCGTCGAAATGGGCGTAGTCCTCTGAGAGGACCAGGTTCGCGTCGGGGATTTCGGCGATCCCGCGCCACTCGCCGCTCGTGGTGTCGAAGACCTCCCACATCGTCTCCTTGGCCGGAACGTTGCCCTCCCGTGAGACACACCGGGGATAGGCATTCTCCAGGCCGGCCTCGTCGTCGCGGATGAACTCCAGCAGGCGCGCGAGGGCGTACAGCACGTCGATCGGTTCGAAGCCGCCGACAACGGCCGGGGTGTCGTACTCCTCGACGAAGTCCTCGAAGAGCCCGTAGCCCGTGATCGTCGCGGCGTGGCCCGCCGCGAGGAAGCCGTCGACGTCGGTGTCAGGCATCTCTGCGACGACCTCCATCGCCGGCGGGACGTACTTGTGGGCCGAGAGGACCGAGAAGTTCTCGGGCGGGTCCGAGGTGAGCACGGCCGCCGTGGGTGCGGCGGTCGTCTCGAAGCCCGTCGCGAAGAAGATGACCTCACGATCCGGTTCCTCCTCGGCGATCTCGGCCGCTTCGCTGGCGCTGTAGACGACGCGAACGTCCGCGCCCTCGTCTCTGGCGTCGGCGAGGCTCTTCTCGGTCCCAGGCACGCGGAACATGTCACCGTAGGTGGCGACGATCTTCCCCTCCTCGGCCAGCGCGACGGCCTCGTCGACTTCCGGCATGTTGGTCACACAGACCGGACAGCCCGGCCCCATCCGGACCGTCAGATCCTCGGGGAGGATCGACCGCAGGCCGAACTTCGCGATGGCCTGCTCGTGGGAGCCACAGACGTGCATCACGTTGACCGGCTCGCCGATCTCGTCCATCAGCGCTTCGAGTTCGTCGGTCAGCTGTTCGGCCTTCTCCGGGTCCCGAAACTGGAGTTCGTCGTCCCCGCTTTCGGCGTTCGTCGCCATTTATCGGCCCTCGATCCCAAGCTGTTCGCCCTCGCCGGCACCGATCTCTTCGAGGGCTTCGTCCTCGTCGCCTTCGAGGAACGACTCGTAGATCTCCATGGTCTCTTCGACCTCCTCGTCGGGTATCTTCCGGATGGCGAAGCCGGCGTGGTTGAGGATGTGATCACCCACCTCGACCGCCTCGTCGACGACGTCGATCCGGACGGTCTTCTCGACGTCCCAGAACTCGGCGCGCGCTTCCTGTCCGTCTATTTCGATTATCTCTCCCGGGATTCCTAGACACATATGGTATCACCTGTTTCCGTTGTGTTCGCGCTTTCGGCATGGTTCCGTCGGAACCGGTCGATCCAGCCGCCCAGCGTCCGATCGTCTCACTCCCCGGTCGATGGGGGACTGCACCGGTATAGCTGGATCCTATACGAAAAGACAGGGTATCAGGCTACTTGAGGGTGCGCCCTGTTGTAGCCCGCTGAAAACTGCGATGATCATCGATTGGGGATTCGAGGAGTGGGGCTCCTCAGCGCTCGTCGGTACACGACTCCCGGAGCCCCTACTCTCTTGGCAATTGCCTGTGTAGGCGGAGACGAATATGCCAGCCCAAGCACGCTTTGAGTTGTTCCTCGATCGCGCTGAGGAGTGGCGATGGCGACTGGTCGCATCGAACGGCGAGATCATTGCAGACAGCGCCGAAGGCTACACCTCGAAACAGGGGGCCAAACGTGGAATCGAGAGTGTCAAACGGGTGGCTGGGGACGCGGCCGTCGTCGACACCGCCGGGGAGTGAGCCGCCTCGACCTGCGCTGTGTAGACCGCCGACAAGATATCGCTATACCCGTCGAATTCTTGATTTTGGGAGCGTCTCGCTGGGGAATCTCCGATATCTCGCCTGCGACGATCATCCCGGGGAAGAGCGCTCCTGGCTGTCGAATCACGCAGTCTCGGGTGAATTGTGTGGTTTATTACCCCAACCGCCATTGGTGTGGACGATTGCCGCATGTACGAGACGGGTCCACCGACGAACCGTGAATCGAGACGTGCCATTGTGCAGTCGACGCTCGATGCGTCGGCGGGCAAACGCAGACCGGTCGCCGTCACGAACCGCCCGGCGGCCGGGTCTTGGGAGGGACGATGAGCGATGAGAACCCGGAAGCAGGCTGGCACAGTCGCTCCGTCGAGGACACCCTCGACGCAATAGATTCCGACCCGGAGGGACTCAGCGAGGACGAAGCCAGTCGCCGGCGTGAGAAGTACGGCCCCAACGAGATCCGCGACGATGACGAGATCTCGCCGCTTGCGATCTTTATCGATCAGTTCCGGGACGTCCTTATCTACCTGCTGATATTCGCGATGCTGATCTCGCTGGGGGTCGGGTTGCTTCCCAACCATCCCCCGGAGTACGTCGACGCGGCGCTGATCGCGCTCATCCTGCTGGCCAACGGGATCTTCGGGTTCGTCCAGGATTACCAGGCCGAGAAGTCCATCGAGGCGCTGAAGGATCTCTCGACCCCTGACGCGACGGTTATCAGGGAGGGCGAACGCCACGTCGTCGACTCCGCCGAAGTCGTTCCGGGTGACGTAATCGTCATCGAAGGTGGCGACGCGATCCCCGCCGACGCGCGACTCATCGAGACGGCAAGCCTCGAAACCGACGAGTCGGCCCTGACAGGCGAGAGCGCCCAGGTCACGAAGGACACCGACCCCGTCGAAGCGGACGCGCCGATCGCCGAGCGCACCGGGATGGTGTACATGAACACCTCGGCCGTCCGCGGGCGGGGCCGGGCCGTCGTGACCGAGACCGGGATGAACACCGAGGTCGGGGCCATCGCCGAACAGCTCAGCGAGACCGAGGACACCCAGACGCCGTTCCAGGCGGAAGTCGACGAACTCGGCCGGACGATCGGGCTCGGGATCATGGCGATCATCGTTTTCGTCGGGATCATCCAGTTGCTGTTCACCAGCGCCGGGCCGATCGCGACGCTGCTGGTCGCGATCACGCTCGCCGTCGCCGCCGTGCCGGAAGGGCTTCCCGCGGTCGTGACGCTGACGCTCGCGCTGGGGTCCCGGCGGTTGCTCACGAAAAAGGCCCTCGTGCGTCGGCTGCCGGTCGTCGAGAGCCTCGGGTCGGTCGACGTCATCCTGACGGACAAGACCGGCACGCTGACAGAGGACGAGATGACCGTCCGGCGGATCTTCACGAACGGACGCGAATACGACGTGACCGGGACGGGGACGACACCGTCCGGCGAGTTCGAGCACGACGACGAGGCAGTCGACGCGGACGCGCTCGAACCCATCCTGCGCTGTGGGACCATCTGTAACAACGCCGAACGAGCGCCGGCCGAAGAAGACGAGGCCTTCTTCGGCGATCCGACCGAAGTCGCGCTCAAGGTCTCGGCGGAGAAAGCCGGCATCGACCCCGACATCGAGCACGTGCGGGAGGTCCCGTTCTCCTCGGCTCGCAAGCGGATGACCGTCGTCACCGACGACGGGACTGCCTACATGAAAGGCGCGCCCGAGGTCGTCCTCGAACGCTGCGACCGGATCCGTGAGGGCGGCGAGGTCGTCGAACTCACCGACGAGCGCCGCCAGGCGATCCTCGATCGCAACGGGGCCTTCGCGAGCGACGCCCTTCGCGTGCTGGGGTTCGCCGAGAAGTCCGGCGTCGATGCCGACGCCGAGGACGACGCAATCGAGTCCGGCATGGTCTTCCTTGGACTGCAGGGGATGATCGACCCCGCCCGCGAGGAGGTCCCCGACGCCGTCGCGGACTGTCGGGCGGCCGGGATCGATGTCGTGATGGTCACCGGCGACAACCGCGAGACGGCGATCGCGATCGGCAAGGAGATCGGCTTCGACCCGGAGGGGGCGATGACCGGCGCGGAGGTCGAGGCGCTTTCGGACGAAGAGCTGTCCGAGGCCGTCGAGGAGGTCGAGATCTTCGCACGAATGGCACCCGACCAGAAGGTCCGCGTTCTCGAAGCGGTGCTCGAAAACGACCACAACGTCGCGATGACCGGCGACGGCGTCAACGACGCGCCCGCCCTGAAGCGGGCCGACGTCGGCGTCTCGATGGGCGAACGTGGGACCGACGTCGCCCAGCAGTCAAGCGACATGGTCCTGCTCGACGACAACTTCGCGTCGATCCGGGACGCCGTCGCCGAGGGCCGGGGCGTCTTTGACAACATCCGGAAGTTCGTCAACTTCCTGCTGTCGGCCAACGCCGGCGAGGTGCTTGCGGTCTTTTTCGGCGTGTTGATCGGCACCGCACTGTTCCCCGATCAGTTCACCAGCGGGTCCGAGGCACTGATCCTCACGCCCGTGATGTTGCTGTGGATCAACCTCGTGACGGACGGCCTCCCGGCACTGGCGCTGGGGGTCGACCCCAAGACCGACGGGATCATGGAGCGGCCGCCACGCGGGGCCGACGAGCCGGTGATCAACCGCCATAGTCTGGTGTTGATCGTGGCCTTTGGCCTCATCTACGCGGTGATCGGCCTGCCGCTGTTCTTCCACGGCCTCTCGGTGAGCGAGGATCTCATCGTCGCCCAGACGCTGTTGTTTACCTTCATCGTCATCGGCGAGATCATCCAGGCCCAGATCCTGCGATGGCCCTACGGCCTGTCACTGTTCTCGAACAAGTGGCTGGTCGGGGCGCTCGCGAGTTCGATCGTCCTCCACCTGGGCGTGCTGTACACGCCCGTCAACTCGCTGTTCGGCGTGACGGCGATGACGGCGACCCATTGGCTCTGGATGGCCGCCGCGGTCGGCGCGTTCACCATCCTCGGGACGGCACTGGTACTGGGTCTCGACCGGATCTACGACGAAGACGCCTGAGCGCGATCGAACAGTTTTCCCCGCTGGGTCGGCTTCGAAAGCACACCCTGCGAGACGACATTGTTAGGGCACTATGAAGCGATCGTCGGGTTTCTCCGTCGCTGATTTGGGGAGGTGAGACGCGGTACTCGCATCGTGAAACGGCAGGAGCGACGAGTCAGACCGTCCCGGCGATCGGCAGGACGACGAACGTGGCGTAGGACATGGCCGTCGCGACCGTCGGGCCGATGATCCAGAAGGCGACGAACCGGACGACGACCGACGGATCGAACAGTTCACCGGGCTCCTGTAATTCCTCGCCCGATTCCTCACCGATGGCCGGCACGTCGTCGCCGGTTTCGGCCGCGAGAGCGTCGACGGAGGGCGTCGTATCGATATCCCCGCGGGCGAGTTCAGTCGCCGTCGCCGGGCGCGTCGCCCGCCCCCACCCGAGGCCGACGATCGTCATGACCGTCGACAGCGCCAGGCTGATCGGGATCCCCATCGCCGAGGCGACCGTGGTGATCGTCGCGCCGATGACCATCACGACCATCGCCGCCAGCAGGGGGAGGTCAGTGATCCCGTTGCCGACGGACTCCATCGTCCGCCGGGCGATAGTGAACGACCCGAGCCCGATCGTGGCCGTTCCGAGAATGACGGCCGGACCCGGCTCCAGCAGACCCCCACCGACCAGCGGCGCGACGGCGTTGGCCACGTTCGACGCGCCGGCACTGAAGGCCATGTAACACGCGATGAGAAGGACGACGATCGTACTCACGAACTCACGTGTCGTGGTTTCCGGCCCGAGTCGCGGCATCGGAACGAGGCCGGATCGCTCGACGGTGACGAGTGGCCCCTCGGACTGCTCGAGGGCGAAATACTGGTCGAGATACGGATAGACGTATCGGCCGACGATCGAGCCGAGCCAGAAGCCGACGACGGGGGCGATGAGCCACCAGACAGCGATCTCGCCCAGGACGGCCCAGTCGAGCGTTTGGGTCGCGAGGCCGAGACCGGCGATCGCGCCGACCGCCGTCATCGAGGTCGAAACGGGCACGCCGTAGAGATTCGCCACGAGCATCCCGAGCCCGATGAACGTGAGGACGACGATGCTGGCTTCGATCGAGAATGCGGCCTCCGGGACGATATCACCGCCCAGTGTCTCGATGACTTTCCGACCCACCGTCCAGCCGCCGAGGAAGACGAAGCCGGTCATCAGCGCCGCTGCGCCCGTTTTGCTGACGACGTTCGCGCCGACCGAAGGCCCCCAGGCCACGCCGGTCGAGGACCCGCCGATGTTGAATCCGACGAACCCCGCTGCCGCGAGTCCGACGAACAAGAGGAGAGAAATCATATGGAACTGTTCCCGCGTAAGCAGTGTATATGTTCTGGAACGGAGAGCGGAGATCGACGTTATAGTTTTATCACGCTGTCGACCGTATTGAGCGTATGATCTCCCGCGTTCTCGTCCCGATGGACGACTCCGAGATGGGCGAGAGAGCCCTCAGATACGCCCTCGAAGCCCATCCCGATGCCGAGGTGACGGTCCTCCACGTCGTCGGCGAGCCATCGCCGATGATGGGCCAGGCGGTCCGACTGGCGCTGGAAGACGACATCCAGGAGACCGCCGAGGAACTCGCCGAATCCCTGCTCGATCGCGCTCGCGAGATCGCCGCCGAGTACGACGCCGAGATCGAGACCCAGGTTGGCTGGGGGAACCCGGCGAAGGTGATCGTCGCCCGGGCCGAGAACTTCGATACCCTCGTCATCGGCAGCCACGGCGGATCGCTGGCCGAGCAACTGTTCGTGGGCAACATCGCCCAGAAAGTGTTCCGCCGGTCGCCCGTCCCCGTGACGACGGTTCGATGAGCCGCCGAAAGGGAAGTTTCCCAAGAGGACGGTCCAGCGTGCGTCCGGCAAGGATAGGTCCACACGGGGATACAGGCCCCACCCGAATCACTCCGGCGTGACGTCGAAAACGACCTCGAAGGCGACGGTCCGCTCTCCGTTCGTGGCCAGCCGAAGGTCGGCGTAGGCGTCGATCGATCGTTCGGCGAGATAGAGTTTCAACCCGCTCTTGCGCGTGACCGGCTCGAAGAGTGCCGCCTCGACTTCAGGCGGAAGGGTGGCCGGCGTAGCCGTAAACCGGACGACGACTCGACCATCGTCCGGCTCGCATTCGCAGTCGATCCGTCCACCCTCCTCGGTGACACTGCCAAGGGCTTCCAGCAGCAACGCGAGATCCTGCTCGACGGACTCGCCGGCCAGCACGTCGGGGCCCGCCTCAAGCGTGGCCACGGTGACGGCCGCGTCCACCGAAGCCAACCGGCTCGCCCGCTCGGTCACGTTACAGACGTTGGCGACCGGCGAGGGGTGATCGATCCCGGCTGCCGGGCCGAGCCGATCGACGTGCTCGGCGACTGTTTCGATCGTGCGAACGCGATCAGCGACCGTCTCGATGTTGGCGCTGGCGGTGTCAAGCTCGACGGCGTCCCCGTCCACAGTACTCCGGAGTTCGTCCAGCGCGAAATTGATGACTGTGACCGAGTTGTTGACGTAATGGCGAAAGACAGTCGTCAACTCACTCCAGCGTTCGCGTTCGTCCTCCAAGGCCGCAAGTCGTGATTCGGCACGGGTCGCCTCCTCGGCGCGGGTGAGCGCTCGCGCCTCGAAGGCCCCGACCGCGGCCCCGAGAGCCGAACCTATGCCGAGGGAAACTTGCACGATGTGGAGCAGTTCCTCCGCCGTGACCTGTTCCTGGGCGAGCGGCTGGGTGATGACGAACACTGCCAGCAGCGTCACGGCACCGATGGCAGTCAACACGAGGATGCGTCGGTTTCGGGCCGGGGAAAACGACTGGTCGGACAGCCAGTACCCGACGTACACCAGCCCGATACCCCCACCGCCGGCGACGGCGAGGTTGCTCGCGATGTGGAGGGTCGGGACGGTGTTGATCTCGTGGGTGAGAAAGTGGACCACGGCGAAGCTAACGAGACCCGCACCGCCGACTGCGAGGACGGCCGCTACCTGTCTCGTTTGCATTATCACTGAATGGTTCGTCCCGGCCAACAAAAAGACACACCACGGTTTTCTGCCGGACTGGACTCTGTATCGGACGCTTCCAGCTCCCGTACTCCATCTCAGAGGCGTTCGTACCCGTAGTAAGTCCCGGTCGTGATGCCGTTCGCCACGGGGCCGATGCTGAGGGTATCACCGGTATCCGCCAAGGCAACGAGGACGGTGAGCAGCACCATCAGCGTCCGATACGGAGGGGTTTGATGAGACCGCGCGACAGCCGCTGCTGTGGGGACCGCGTGACGATACTGGCCGCTGGCCGCTTGCGTCGGTCGAAGACACCCATGGCCCCGACATCAAAGCGGAGCCAACCGAAATGTTATGCAGAAGGCGTTCGCGTTGGGAAAGCCTGGCCGACGGAATCGGTCGCCGTTCCTCGCGCGACAGGAAGGCCGGTGGCCGTTACCGCGTCCGCTCGGACGGGTTCGCCAACATGCGACCGCCACAGACCGCACAGGCGACCGGGCGGCGGTCGGCTGTTGTTTCCCACCCGCATTTCGCACACTGGAACGTGTACGCCGGCTCCGCGGCATCGTCGTCAGTTCCCATTGTCCTCCTGTGTCTCTCTCGCGATGGAAACCGATTTCGGAAATTATTGCTGGGATACCGCCGGGGCCCGACACCTTGATCCGTGACTGTGGCTGGATTGGTCCGCGAGAGCAGTCACGTTCCAGTCGTCCATTTATAAACCGCGAAATATATCGAGGGAAACGCTATACTGGGTTCGTCCCCTACCTCTCCCCATGGACAGTGAGCGTGAAGAGTCGATCACGCCAGCGGGCAAGAAATCGGCCGTCACCGTGGAAGATCACCTCCGGAACGCACTCAACGCGACTGAGGACGAAAACGTCGAGTACCACATCCACACCGCGCTGGAGATGCTGACTGGCGATTGAGCGAGGGAGTGGATCGGTATCTGGAAGGGTGTGTGGGGGCGCTTCCACCGGAGACAGGAGGCCGGTCGTGGGTCGGGGCGACGATCCCGGGAGGTGATTGTGGGGGCCCCGCCGGTGTCGCATGCTCGGTCCCCGATCGTCCAGCGGGTGGTGGTTTTGGTTTCGTATCTGGCGAAAACGATGGCTATCGCCGTGGCACCACGACGCGATACTGGACGCCCACAGCGAGTGAGTGCTCGCCCGGAGTGCAACGCACGATAGCCGCCCGTCGACAGCGCCTACGGGCCGAAATGTGAACGCACGCGGCACAAACTATCGAGATATTCACATATGGCAAAAGTACGCAGTTGGGAGCGTGTGAAAGGAGGGGGGTTGGGGGTGCCGCGCTGGGTCACTTCGGTGTGGTACTCTTGACGATGTGCCGTTCGCCAGTGTCCGGGTTCTCCCACACGAGATGGATCGTCGTGCCACTGAATTCGTTGGTGACGTTACCAGGACCCGCGTAGCCGCTTGCGGAGATCCGGATCTTCGCGCCGGGCTTCAGTTCGCTCTGAAGGGAACTCCCGGTCGACGTCTTGAAGTCCGCCAACGCATACTCGGTCCCACCGATATCGACGACGAACTCGGAAACTGTGATCGCGGCACCGCCGTCATGCACCAGGGAGATTCGATCTTCCGTAATGGATCCGGGGGACGTGGTGTCCTGGGAATACATTTCCCAGTAGGTCTTGGGCGGACTATTCGAGTCCGCCCCCATGTTCAGCACGAACAGCCCGATGACCACAGCGAGAATGACGGTGATTCCCATCACGAGGACGACCTCAACTGACGATAGATCGCGATCTTCGCCCAAGAATAATTTTTTCAGTGTCATGAACACACTATATAGGACGGGAGAGTATATAATATAGACCAATCGTTCTCACCCGGTGAACACCGGTTTTAGACGGGTTACTGCCTACTCTCTCCGGACATCCCCTCATATATCGAATATATAGTCGGCCCGCGCCAAATTCGATCGCTGATTACCCAAGGAGGGGCTGGCGGCCGTTCGTGCTGGTTCCGTCGCTCGTTGGCTGCCTGGGATATCACTGCGCGCCGTCGGCCCGCTCGCTTGATACGATATTTCGACTTTCGATGGCCAGATACGCAAATTAGAAGGCATATCTCGGAGCGTAGTACCTGGGGCTTCCCTGAACGGCTCACAACCGCGATAAGCACTTGTCGAACCGTTCAAGACAGTTGAACAGACTACCGCTTATCTTTCCTGAAGGCCTTCGAAAAAGAGCGAGAGTATCCAGTAGCCTGTTCCAAGTGTAACGATCACACCGATAATACCGATCAGGTAATCCCCTACCAGAAGTTCCCTTGCCATCCCAATAGCAAATATACCAACTATTCCGAGAAGCAGTCCTAAGAGCCCACGGTGAAGTGATGACGCTAATTGTTCAGTCTTGGATTCTGGGGAGGGCATGTCAGTGTAAAATACTACACACGACTTGTTGAGTATTTCGGTGCTTGGTCAAAGCTTCAATGGGCAATACGCAGACCTCCAGAACGGGTATCTCACTACACAGGGGGCTAAATCAAGTCGCTCGCTCCGGGCGCTCCGCTCCCGATGGTCGCTCCGCTTCGATCGCCGTGCTCGTACGATCTCCGCCTTCCGGGTTCTCCTTGCTCAGTCCGGCTTGCCGGTCCGGGCTGCCGCGACCAGCTCTCGCTTACCCTTCCTCACCGTGAGGCTGCGCGGGCTGCCGGGCTTTCGTGCTGTTTCCGTCGCTCGTCGGCTGCCTGGGATATCACTGTGCGCGGCTTTCAGGTACTGCCTCCGGCGCTTCGCGCCGTCGGCCCGCTCGCTATAAACTCATGGAAAAAGATTAAGTGCTACCATATTGTAGCACATGATGTCGGTGGACAATAACTGTGTCTGACAAAATAAAACTCAGCAGCCCTGATTGGGAACGATACGAAGAAAAATGTCCAAACTGCGGTCAACATTTCAAAACGGAAGTTGATCCAGACGAGAGGCCAGTACTTCACAAAAACTTCGAAAATGGCGAATCAGACTTAGGAGAGTTTACCGAAGTTCAGTGTAACAGTTGTGGGCTTATCCTACAGCGTCATTATCCAAATGTCGATATTTCAGTACAAGACGACCCGCTAATAGAACCAGAAGAATGGGTCATTCGTGCACAAGTACTCAAGGAAGATACGGCACTAAAGAAACGCGAAGCACAAGTCCAGTCATTGAAAGAAAATGGAAAATCACACGAAGAAATCGGGAATTTTCTCGGAATTTCAGAAAGCACTGTCGGAGAATATTCTAGACGGATTAATGAAAGATTATCAAATGCGGAAGATACACTGAAAGAGATCGACCACTCGATCGACCTCAGCGGTGTACTTGAAGCAAATTTCGACGGGTTTGTAATTGGACCAATGTCTTCTTGGATGTGCGGAAATTGTGGAGATTCTTTGGAACATGGTGACGATATTTTGGTGGCTGCCGAATTCCTAAGTAGTGGTTGGGACACTTTCGCCACATATTGTACCGAATGTTCAATGGAGGATTTGAATCATAACGTACACGGAAACTCAGTTGATCTGTGGGAATATATAGAAAAGAACCGAAAGCATGGATTCACGTGCGCTATAGTTGAGGGGGAGATCAAACCGCTAGGCGATGCACATGTTGAAGACAAAATGAAGCTTCAATCAAAAAATTCCATGTGTCTATCGGATCCGAAAGTGAGAAAGTTATTGCCCGCGCTCAAAGATGGATGAATTGAATATATAATATTATTATCAATTTGATTAATCGAGAATAGGCTCTCCTAATTTATTAGTCGGATATTCTTCTTCTAACTCGTCAAGAAGTTGTTGTGGTGTTAGTCCGACACGATCCGCGTGCTTTTGTACTGCATCATTAGACGGGTCACGATGTTCTTCGGAAAGGGTTCGTAAAGTTTCGACAGCATGGCGGATCCGGTCATCTTTATCTAACTCTTTAGATAGGTCATTAAGGATCTCCATTTCTGATTCAACCTCGGTGAGATTTTCTTGGATGCTACTCAACCGTTGTTTTAGTGATTCTCTCTCGTTTTTTAATCGTCGCTTCCTAACAGCCATGGCTGCTGATGAAACATCTTGTTTGTTTCCGGTAAAGTATTCCATTAATAATTCTTCAATCAAGTCATGGAGTGACTCATCAAAAGCTTCCAAAACTTTGTCTAATTCTTCGGAAGTCATATACTCAATATGTATATCCTATACCATATTTCTTATTCTATCTGTTGCCAAATATCGACAACCGGCGGATCTTTCTCCCGATCGATCACGGGCAACTCGTCTGCATCCTGCGCCACGTCCTCGATAGCTTCGAGGTCGCGCGGACCGAGTGACTCGCTCGGCATGTCCCAGACAGCATACGCCGAGCGTAGCGAGGCGTTTCACTGCGAGCGAGCCGAAGGCTCGCGAGCAGATGTTTTTGGTCCAGCTTTTTGCAAGGAGGGTTCGCGGAGCGAACCCTCCGCAGTAAAAAGGTGGTTGTAGTGGGGCCACCGACAACTCGCTTCGCTCGTTGTCGAGCACTCAGTTTTCGTCGCTCGCGTTGCTCGCTCCGAAAACTGAGAACGCCGAGATTCGAACGAAGGAAGACGGTCCTGCGCTCGTCGTTTGGTCTCACTCCGTTCGACCCCACGACGAGTCGCGGGCTGCGACTTCCAGGCTCGAATCTCGCCGGATCCAGCAATTGCTGCTCACGTATTTGTTCGCAGCAAATGGATGGGGCCGCCGAGATTCGAACTCGGGTCCGACGCACCCCATGCGCCGAGGATACCGCTACCCTACGGTCCCGTGATTCGAAGAATGACTGAGCCGGAGTTAAGGCCTTCGTTTCGTCGCGGAGTTAGACGAGCACGCGTTCCAGTTCGACGACGGTCCCCTCGTCGGCGTCCGGGTCCCCCGCGAGGGTCCCCAGACACACCGCAGCGCCGTTGGGAATGTAGCAGGCGACGAGCGGTTCGGCGGCGGGATCGAGGTCGTCGTCGGCGTCGATGACGCCCGGGGCGTAGACGGGGGCACCCTCCGCCACGGATTCCGCGGCACTCGGGGCAATCGTGACCGACGGGAGATCAACCAGTGCGCGTTCGGCGGGCTGGACCACCTCCCGTAGTGGGTCGGGGTCGTCGTCCTCGCGCCACCACGCCAGGGCGTCGACGAAGTCGTGCATCGTCACCAGATCGCTATCGTCGAAGGGATCGGTCGCCATCCGGCGGAGATCGCCCATGTGCGCGCCGGTGCCCAGCGCCATCCCCATGTCGTGACAGAGTTTCCGGATGTAGGTGCCACTCTCACACCGGATCGAGATGAGTGCGCGGCGATCCTCGGCTTCGAGGACGTCCAGGCTATGGATCTTCCGGGAGCGCAGCCGACGGACGACGGCGCTTTTCTTCGGCGGTTTCTGGTAGAGTTCGCCCTCGAACTCGTCGGCGACGGCTTCGAGGGTGGCGGGGTCGGCCAGTCGTTCGTGGAGTTCGAGCACGGCGATGTACGCCTTGTCGCTATCGTCGAAGACCTGGGCCATGCGGGTGGCGTCGCCGAGCAACATCGGGAGACAGCCGGTGACCTTCGGGTCGAGCGTCCCGGCGTGGGCCGCCCGCTCGACGGTCGCAAGATCGCGCACCCAGGCGGCGACCTGGTGGGCAGAAGGACCGGGGGGCTTATCGAGGTTCAACACGCCGAAAGATAGGAGTTCGGCCGGCGATCGGTCCGCGGGTGGCCCTCGGAGTGTCATATTAGAAATCGTACTCGATGCCTTCGATGGGGGCTTTGCCCTCGTCGCCGTTGGCTTCGTAGGACTCGACGGCGTGGAGCACGACGCTCAACATCCCCTGGGGGCTCCATCGGGCGGTGTTGATCGCCAGGTCGTAGATAGAGAGGTCCTCGATGTCGATGTCGTAATACTCCCGATAGCGGTGGGCTTCACTTTCGGCGCGTTCACGAGTTTCAGTACGGGCCTGTTCGACCGGTTTGTTCTCCCGTTGGGAGATCCGTTCGGCACGAACGTCGAGTGGGGCATCGAGCCAGAGTTTGAGATCGGCGTACTCGCCGGCCATCCAGCCGGCAAGTCGGGATTCGAGCACCATATCCTCCCGATCGCGGGCGACATCTCGGAGTCGCCGATCCAGATCGCGATCGATCTCGTCGTCCTCTTCGGCCTGCTTGTTGAGTTCCAGCGGCGTCATGCCGCGTTCCTCGGCGAGCGAGCGGAAAATGTCGCCACCGCTGACGTGATCGTAGTCCAGTGCGTCAGCGAGGCTCACGGCGAGCGTACTCTTTCCGCTCCCGGCCGGCCCGGAGACGGTGATCAACATACCTGACGTGGGACAGTGAAGCTAAAAGAGGTTGCGTCTCGCCGGCGAGAAAGACCGAACTGTCCGGGTGGCCCTGGCAGTCACGTCGGCGATGTCTGGACGTTCAGGGCCTTGCGGATGATCTGGGTGAAACTGAGCGAGCAGATGAAATACCAGAACAGCCACGCCGGCCACGGACCGAGCGTCCCGGCACCCCAGCTCTCTTTCGCGCCGAAGAAGGGCATGACGATGGCGATCCCGTCGACCGAGAGCTTCGGAACCTGCCAGTACATCCACAGGAACACCGGGATTGTCAGCAGCATGATCCAGACCATCGGGCGGAACTGCTTGGTAAACGCCCCCAACTGATCGCTCATCATCTCCATCTGTTCCTGCTGGATGCGATCGAGTTCCTCCTGATCGTCGCGCTCCTTGGCAGCCTCACGGCGCTCTTTGAGCTCCTCCATCTTTTCCTGGTGCTGGCTCATCCCGCTCATGTCCATGAGGTTGTCCTGCAACAACGTCGACCACAGTCCCGTTAGCGTCGCCAGTACCAGAATTGTGAGATAGAACATCCCCTCGCCGCCGAGTACCGTTATGAGGTTCCCAAGCAGGAGGTCGAGCGTCCCGCCGACCACGTTCCGGACTGACGTCAGCGAGTAACCCAGAAACAGGGCGATGACGCCGACACCTGCGAGTTTGTCCCAGGTCGACCACCCGCCATCGTCGTCATCACTGTCGGGGTCAGCTGCTGCAAGGGCGTCGTGGACGCCGTCGGGATCGTCGATGACGAATCCGTCACCGTCGGCGTCGACGAGTAAGCCGGTCTCGATGAGGCGGCCCCACTGGCCGCTGGTCAACTCGTCACTAACGTCACCCCACGCAACGGTTCCCTGCTCTTCGGCCGTTGCCAGCACCGTCTCGATCGCTGCCTCCATGCTGGCGTCTTCGGCCACGAGCCGATCTATCTTCTCGCCTGTACGTGCCATTATATTCCCTCTTTGGACTGGGGGTAAATCAACGTTTTAGTTCGTCTTCGACAGCGGCCTCGAGGTCAGCCCAGACGGCATCGAGGGACTGTTCGCCGTCGATCTCGACGAACGCCTCGCGGTCGCTGTAGTACTCGATGACGGGTTCGGTGTTCTCGGCGAAGACCTCCAGTCGATTTCGAACGGCGTCTTCCTGATCGTCCTCCCGTTGGATCAACTCGCCGCCACAGTCGTCACAGACACCCGCATTTTCGGGCTGATCGAACTCGACGTGGTAGTTCTCGCCACAGTCCGAACAGACCCGGCGACCGGTGAGCCGATCGACGAGTGCCGACTCACTGACTGACAGCGAGGCGATCACGTCCAGGTCGGTCATCGATTCGAGTTCCTCGGCCTGCTCGAGGTTGCGGGGATACCCGTCCAGCACGAACCCGTCGGCGCTGGTCAACGCTTCCTCGACGATAGCGGTGACGACCTCGTCGGGGACGAGTTCGCCTCGGTCCATGTACTCGCCGGGCGTGTCGTACGCCAGGCCGAGGTCGGAGATGTCCATCTCCTTGTTCGACCGAAGCGCGTCACCGGTCGTGACATGTTCGACGTCGAACGCGGAGACGAGGTTTGAACTCTGCGTACCCTTGCCTGCGCCTGGTGGCCCCAGGAGCAAAATCTTCGGATTGCGCATAGTCGCCGGTTTGCGACGGGTGGTTAACTAAGTGACGTTCTCTCGCCACCCCACGTCGATCAACGGCCGTCACTACGCGCTGTCGAGTTCGTGGACCGTCACGTCCTCGAAGCGGGCTTCGGTCGTCAGGTCCTCAGAGTGGCTACAGACGGCAAGCCCCACGTAGTAGGGGGCGTCGAGTTCGATCGGCAACTGATCGAGTGGTTGCCACTCCTTGCCGTCCGTCGAGAACGATAACGTCACACCCCGCTCGTCCACCACGAGCTGATACCACTGGAAGGCATCGTAGGGCTCCTCGTACTGGGTACTCTCGGCGTTGGCGCCGGTACTGGTCCGCCAGAGCGTCTCGCTTCCGTAGTCACGGGTCGCCCCGATAAACGCGAGGGCATCGTCGTGGCCCAGCCCGTCACGGACCATCAGGCCGGCTTTGCTGTACTCGTGGACCCCCTCGAGGTCAGCCAGGCGGCCCTGGATGCGAACGGGCTCGGACGTCCTCGCGTGGACGAAATGGAACTCGTCGATATCCTGCCAGATATCCCGACCGTCGCCGACGACGGTCCAGACATCGGTTGGAGCATCGTACTCCGCCTTCCCGGGAAGGGAGACATCCCCGATGTCCTCGTTGGTCGTGAGCGAGATGGATGCGCCCGGCGTTGTCGTCGACGGTTCGATGATCGGACAGTCGGTGATCTCGAAGCGTGCACCACCCGCCTCGCTCTCGGTGACGTCCAACTCCCATCCCTGCTGTGCGACTGTCTCACTGACGATCGTGAGACCAGTCCCGCTCCCCTCCTCGGCCGTGGTGTAGCCCTCTTCGAAGATACGGTCGCGCTCCTCGGACGGGATGCCGGGGCCGTCATCAGCCACGAAGAACCCACGCCCCATCGTGCCGACCCGAACGGTCACCTCGGGACCGGCGTGATCGACAGCGTTTTTCAGCAGGTTTTCGACGAGCGGCCGGACGGTCTCGGTCTCGGCGACCACTTCTGTGCCGTCGGCCATGTCGATTTCGATCGTCGCCGAGTCCGGACTGTCGAGTTGCCAGACACTCTCGACGAGCGAGGGGAGTTCGGTCGTCGAGACACCGATGTCGAGTGCGTCGAGCACTTCCTCGGAGAAGGAGCTGTTGGCTCGATCGCCCCGCGAGAGCGAGCTCAGGTCGTCGATGATCTCACCGACGCGATCGGTAGCACGCTCGATCCGGTCGAGGGCTTCGGTCTCGCCCTCGCGGGCACGTTCCAGGGCGCCGACGATGATCTGCAGCGGGGTCCGAAGATCGTGTGAGACGTAACTCGCAAACTTGTCGAACCGGCGTCGCTCTTCCTCGAACCGTTTCTTGTACTGCATCCGTTTGGTGACGTCCTTGGCGTACCCAACCAGGCCGACGATCTCGCCGTTTTCCCGCCACGGGATCTTCGTCGACTCCGACCAGTAATCCCCTCCGGTCCCACTGAACTTTTCTAGCTTGTCGCGGATCGGCTCCCCCGTCTCGACAACGCGAACATCGTCGGCAAGCGCCGCCTCGGAAACCTCTCGCTGGTTGAAGATTTCCGGATCGGTCTTTCCCCTCGCCTCCTCCGGGTCGACCGTATACGGCACGTCGGCAAATCGGACATACCGTCCGTGGGTGTCCTTGGCGAACATCGACATCTTGCCTTCCGCGAGCAACGTCCGGAGAATGCTGCTGTTTGCTGCCTCGTTACGACGTCGCTCGTAGGTAGCGAGCGCGTCCTCGACTGTCTCACGAAGGGCGTCCTCACCGACCTCGATCGGCGTAAGTCGACAGCCACAGCGTTGGCTGACTGCAGCGGCAAGGGACTCATCGATGCCAGCGTAGACGACGATCGGCAAAACATCGTCGACGGCCCGTACAGCGTCGTAGAGCTCGACAAACGTCGACGCCTCGGCATCGAGTGCAAGGACGCAGCCGGCATCATCGCGAGCCGCAAGCGTCGACTCGATCTCGGATAGTCCATCCACCTTGACGACATCGTCCACACCCGCCCCAGCGAGTGCTGATCGGGCAGCATCGAGTTCGGCAGATGATCCACCCACGGTCAGCACCGTCGTCGGATCTGTAAGGAGACAACTCATCCGGTCTTGACGGACGGCTACGCAATGCAAGTAAATAATACCCCGGGCTTTTTGTTATCCGGCGTGGCGATCGGCGGCGAGCCACTGTCAGTCGTCCGAAAGCGGTATTCAGGACGAGCCGGTTGCCCCGTGAAACGACGAGGGAATGCTTAACCACGCACGCGATCAAATGCCCTGACGATGAACGATCTACTCCGCCGGGCGGCTCGCGGGGAGCGCACCGAGCGACCTCCGGTCTGGCTGATGCGACAGGCCGGTCGCCACCTCCCCGAGTATCGGGAGGTTCGTAAAGAATACGACTTCCTCGAAGCGGTCACCACACCGGAGATTGCCGCCAAGATTACACTCCAGCCATGGGATCGATACCGTCCCGACGGGGTGGTGATGTTCTCGGACATCCTGACGATCCTCGAACCACTCGGGTTCGACTATCACATCGAATCGGGGACGGGTCCGGTCGTCGAATCACCCATCGCCGACCCGGCTGACGTCCCGGAAACCTACGACGTGATCGAATCGACGCTTTCGTACGTCGGCGAGTTGCTCGACCGGCTCGATACGCGGGTCGGCAACGAAACCGGACTTATCGGCTTTGCCGGCGGTCCATTCACCCTCGCGTCATACGCCATTGCCGGCCATCCGACCCGGAATCACTATCCAGTCCGGCAGTTCAAGGCTCGCCATCCCGAGGCCTTCGCGGACCTTCTCTCGGTGTTTGCCGACGCCGTTCGGGAGTTTCTCCAGTACCAAATCGACCACGGCGCGGACGTCGTCCAGCTGTTTGACACCTACGCCGGCGTGTTGCCACCGGCGGCCTATCAGGCGTTCATCCAACCGCTTCATCGCGAGATCCTGACAGACATCGATGCCCCGACAATCCTCTTTGTCCGAAACATGGGCGGCCGTCTCGACCAGCTGGCGGCGACGGGCGCGGATGTGGTCAGTCTCGACTGGACGGTCGAGATGGCAACTGCTCGCGAACAGTTGGGAGATCGTCCTGTTCAGGGAAACCTCGATCCGTCCGTCCTCTTCGCCGGTCCGGAAACCGTCCGCAAGCGAACGCGTGAGGTGATCGAAGCGGCCGGGGATCAGGGCCACATTCTCAATCTCGGCCACGGTGTCCACCAGGACACACCGATCGAGAGCGTCGAGGCCTTCGTCGAGACGGCCAAGTCGATCGAGCGGTAAGTCCGTTCAGACGGACAGAACGAATCGTGAGTCCTACTAGGGGATTCGATCCACCGCCGATCGTAAATCCGCCGGTTCCGACCACGGAAAACAACGGCCATGGAGTTCGAACAACCGGAACTCGTTCAGGTGAACCCAGCTGTAGGACGCAACGTCCGAGTCACGTTGTTCGATGCTGTCGTTGATCTCATCAAGTGAGATAGCAATTCCGTTCGATCGAGCGTTTTCGACGACCGTTTCTAGTTCCGCTTGCACGCCATCATCGTCGAGGTCGGCGTTACCGGCAATCCGGTTAGCTGCCGCAAATGCGTCCGTCTTTGTTTCCAGTCGACGGTCGGTCATCCAGGCGTAGTCACGCGGGAACACGTAGGTATCCTCGAAGAACGGCGTCTCGCTGATCTTTCCGAGTTCAGTCACCTCGCCGCCGGCGTCCTGTTCGTAGACAGCTGCGATGGCATCGGCATAGGAGGCGATGATGTAAAACCGAATACGGAACACCGGCAGTCGTTCACTATCGATCTCACGCAAATCACCGAGAACAAACGCGTACGAACCGATTCGCTTGTTCAATTCGTTTTCGATCAAACGAAGCCGACGGATATACGGCGATCGAAAGCTGCCAAGAACGAGATACGAGGTTTCGGGCGTCTGCAGATGCGGAACTTCCTCGTTGGCGAACCCGAGGATTGCAGCCGTCTCCTCGGGTTCGAGTTCGATCCCATGGAGTGCCTCGTCGATGTGAGATTTGATCTCGGCGACATCCGGCGGGGCTGGCATCGATAACGTGTTCCTGTGACTATCATAAAGGCTCTTCGATTAGTTTGGTGAATGCCTGAATTACCAAACTAGTTCACCCAAACCATTAACTGTCAGCTGGGGCTACTAGCAAACGAGAAGAGATGAGTGACGCCACGAGGACGAACGCGAATGCTCCGTTCGAGGAACAGCGGGAGATGTACGAATTACTCTCCCAGGAGACGCGCCACCTCGTGTTGCAGTACGTCCTCGCACATCCCGATCATCTGCCGTCGCTGGCCGAACTCGCGTATCTGATACCGAAGAACAAGGCCGCGATCCGCGATCAAATCCATCGGTTGTGTGAGGAGGGGATCCTCTCGCGCTACGACCACCCACCCAACGAGGATTCGCGCGATCTGCCCTCGCAATTCTACGGGCTGACGACAGAGGGCGTCGAGATCCTCGAACAGTACAACTATCTCCGTGGACTGGGGATGGCCCGGGCGCTGTACGACAATACGCGCCTTTCCGAAAGGGCTCGGCGACACCGAGATGCACCGCGACCGGAGTTGCCCGAAGCTGTCGACCAGGCACTCCGAATCGACTCCACTGGGGAGTCCGGGGATTTCGAGCGACTGGAAGCGTACATCCGGGACCGGAACGCCCGTATGCCCAGCGTTGACGATCAGGTCGAGGTCGCGACGGCCCTTGCCCGGGACGATATTGGACCGAATCACGACGGGATCAAACGGGCCGAGATCGTCGAGCAGTTCGATATCGATCTGGATTTCCAACCGAATACGGTTCTGAAAAACCTCCTCGACATCGACATTCTGGAGGAACAGCGACCGCCTGGTCCGGACATTTTTGCGATCAGCGAACGGAAAGACGAAATTGTCAACGGGAACGTAACAGGGGAGGCGAAAGAAAGCCTCGAGGCACTCATCGAACACATCGACGACGAACTTCACGGCGTCGAACTCGACGACGGGGCAGCGGAGTGGTCTAGTCGTGACACGGACTCGACTGCACCGTCTGTAGCTCTCGCCGACGGCGCAGGACGGACTGTCCGAAGTATCCTCGCCACCACGTTCAACATCGACCCCGAACGCGTCGTCGAACACCTCCGTTCCGGCAATCCGGTGGAACGACTTAACACGGCCGTCGAGGCCATCGAAAGCTCGGAAGCAGTAACGAAGTCCGAAGAGTACGGACGCATCGTCTTCGTTTATCCGACCTATCGATATCGACTCAGTCAAACGGCCATGGAGCTACTGTAGGCACTACAGTTGAACTCGTCAGGAATCTAGTGGCGCGTTCAGACACATCGTCCCCGGTTCGTCCCGACACTGACACTGCCGAAGCTGGTAGACCGCAGGATCGAAATCAGCGATAAATGGCTCGACGAGATCCTCCAGCACGCCGACGAACCGTTCGTCATCGTGGGGGATGGGGACACGGTGGAACTCCAAGCCCGCCTCCTCGGCTTCCTCCCGCAATTCCACGTCGAGTTCCGAGAGCGTCTCGCTCTGTTCGTGCATGAAGCTGATCGGCTCGACGACGACACGCTCGGCATCGACGCCCTCGATGACGTCTTCGATTTCGGGTTCGGTCCACGGGATGCCCCGGTTCTCGTGGTTCTGATAGCCGAGTTCGTACTCGTCGATCCCGAGCAGTCCCGCAACGGTCTCGACGTATTCGGTGACGTAGATGTCGTAGCGACTGCCCTCTTCGAGGTAATGCTGTGGTGTGCCGTGGGCCGAGAACACGAGGGCCGTGTCGGGATCAGTCAGGTCGACGCCCCGCTCCTCGGCCAAGGCCTCAATCCGATCGGCTCGCAGGCGTGGATAGTCAGGATGGCGATGCCACCCCGACAGTTCCTGGAGCGCGTCGAAGTCGCGCTCGTCGGCGGCCGCACGGAGTTCCTCGAGAGCGTCGACGGTCGTCGAGGGACCACACAGCGGATAGATCGGGAGCCCGATGATCCGGTCGTGGCCGTCGGCGATGGCACTGTCGAGCGCCTCGTCGATGAACGGCTCGGTGAACTGCATTCCGATGTAGGTCTCGACCTCGCGGCCACGCTCGCGGAGTCGATCTTCCAGGGCCTGGGCCTGCTTGCGGGCCTGTTCGTTCAGCGGCGACCCGCCGATGGCCTCGTACTCCTCGATAAGCGGGCCGGCCCGGCGCTCGGCGAGTTCGCGGGACCGCTCGCGCGCCTCGGCCTCGGTCGTGTCGCCCTCGATCTCGCGGTTGTTGAAGAAGATGCGTTCGAGATACGAGACGACAGCCTCGCGTTCGGGCGTCGCTGGTTCGCCGAAGTTCAACAGCAGGATTCCGGTCGACATGATCCGTCCTAAGCGCTGGATCGGAAAAGAGGTTTGCCTGCCGGCGGCTTGGGCGATCGGTTGTCCGACCAGCTGTGACACTATGGACATCAAACCGAGAGAGAAGACAGAACCGTTTCGCAAAATCGATTTCCGAAAAGATCAGCCGAACATCTGGCGCATCATGGGGTGCATCTCCATGAGTTGCTCCTCGGCGATCTCCTCGTAGAGCTTGTAGGTGATACTCACCGTCAGCAGCAGGCCCGTCCCAGTGACGCCACCAACGGTACCCAGCATGTTTGCCATGACGGCGAGCAGGCCGACCAGGGCCCCGCCGATGACCGTCACCTGCGGGATGTACCGGCCCAGGACCTTCTCCAAGACGCCGGGGCTCTGGCGGAACCCGGGGATCTGCATCCCGGAGTTCTGGATCTGCTGGGCCGTGGCTTCAGGCCCCATGTCGGTGGTTTCGACCCAGAAGACAGCGAAGATAGCGCCGCCGATGATCATGAACGTCAGGTCGACGCCGATCCGGATCAGGATCTGCCAGACGTCCTGGGTGATCTGACCCCCGAAGACGAACCATGCCCATTCCTGGGGACTCTGGATCGGGGCAAGGTAGTAAAACAGCCCGCTCACCGCCTGCCCGTTTTCGTTGTAAGCTCCCAGCCAGGCAGGCAAGCCACCGAGCTGGGAGTTGAGCAGTCGACCCATGAACTGGATGTTCATCTGAAGCGCCCGGACGAGGATCATCGGCAGGACGCTCGCATAGATGAGCTTCACCGGGAAGCGACCACGTGCGCCCTTCACCCGAGCGTGGCTGAGTGGGATCTCGACGCGAACGGACTCGGCGTAGACGACGATCACGAAGATCGAAACCGTCGTGAGAATGGCGATGAGCCCGATGTAGTTCTGTCCGCTTGTATGGAACAGCAGTTGACTTATCCCACGAGCCGTCAGCGGTGACGGGATGTCGACGATCCCAAAGATCGCACCGGTCCAGTAGGGGATGAAGCCCCAGTTCCCGGAGATCTGTGGGATACTGATGAGGCCGCCGACGAGACTCTGACTGACGCCGGCGACGATGAACAGCCCGATCCCGCTGCCGACGCCCCATTTGCTGATCACCTCGTCCATGTAGAGGATGAGGACACCGCCGACGGCGATCTGGGCGAACATGAGCCACTTTACCGCCCCAGTGGGCAGTCCCATGACGGATTCGGCCGGCAGGAATTCCGCGGCAAACACCATCGGAAAGCCCGTCAGGACGATCATCACGAGCACCAGTACCTTCTGGAGGCCCTGATACAGGATCTGATCGCGCGGATTGTTCTGGGTGTCCAGCCCGAGCAGATCGGCACCGCCAAGCAGTTGCAGAACGATGCTCGCCGTGACGATCGGCCCGATCCCCAGTTGCATGATCGAGCCCTGCTGGGTGGCAAGGATCGATGAGAACCGACCGAACGCACTCGATCCCCCGGTGCCACTGAGCCCGTAGAGGTTGATGTTTCTCAGGAAGAAAAACAGGACCAGCACGCCGGCCGTCCAGCCCAGCTTCCGCTTGAAGGGGACGTGGCCCTCGGGGCGGGCGACCGACGGCATCCGCGTGAGTAGTGGTTCGGCGGTGTCCTTCCAGCTCATGTGTTACTCTGAGTCGGCGTCGGCGTCCTCTTTATCCTGTCGCTGTTCGCCGCGGTCGCTCAGCTCCGTGGTGCCGCCCGCGGCTTCGATCTTCTCGCGTGCCGCATCGGAGAAAGCGTCGGCGACGATGGTCAACTCGTTGCGGACCTGTCCGCCACCGAGCACCTTCACGACGTCGACCTCGTAGCCGTCCTCGACGACGTCACGGGCGTCGATCTCGTAGCCGCCATCGGTCTCCTCGGCGACCCCGTCGGCAGCCAGCAAGGCCGCATCCTCGTCGAGCGTCTTGACCTCGACCGTCGAGACGTCGTCCTGGGCCTTCTCCGGTCGCGTGAACCCGCTCTTGCCGATCGGCGGGTAGTTGTGCATCTCGTGTTTATCACGACCGGCCGCTCCGCGACCGCCGCGATGACCGGCACCGCGCCGGTTCTTGTGCGTGCCACCGCCGTGCGTTCGCGAGCCGCGCTGGCGTTTGCTCTTGTCTGTCATTATCGCATCGCCTCCAGCAGTGCGTCGATCTCTTCGGTCGAGTGATCGCCGAGTTGGCCACCCTCTTTGGTGGGGTGTTTGATGCCGTCGTGACCCTTCCGGGGCGGATGCAGACGTAGCGTCGGCGAGAGACCGGCTTCCTGCAGCGTCGTCTCCTCGTCTACGAGCGCCTCGGCAAGCGCCGAGACATCGTCGTAGTTGGTGTTCCAGCCGACCCAATCGTCGTCTACGTCTTCGCCGCCCTCGGCGGGCTCGGCCCGGCTTTCGAGGAGCAATTCGACCGTCTCCACGGACGGTTCGCCGTGGGCGACCACGTCGTGAACCTTCGTGATCATGCCCCGATAGGCGTCCGTCTCGGGGACGAGCGTGGCGTGGTTGACGCGCCCGAGGTTGAGCATCTCCAAGGTGTCGACGACATCGCCGCTGACGTCGACCTCGCCGCGGAGTTGGACGAGCGCTTCCATCACTCGATCACCTCGCGCTCCTCGAAGGCCCGCTCGGGGACGCGTGCCTCGGCCGTGTTCCGCAGGGCGTTGAACGTCGCCTTCGCGAAGTTGACCGTCGTTCGCGTGTTCCCGCTACTGCGCGTCCAGATGTCCTCGATGCCGGCGAGTTCGAGGACGTGCCGGACGGTCTCTCCGCCCGCCAGCCCCAGACCGCGCGGGGCGGGCTGGAGTTCGACCTCGACGCTGCCGGCCTTGCCCGTGGCGCGGAGCGCGACCGTGTGGGGTCGACCGCAGCCACACTCCCACGAGCCACACCCGCGGGAGACGTCGATGAGGTTCAGCTTGGCGACCTCGATGGCCTTCTGGATCGCGCCGCCGACCTGGTCGTCACGCCCCTCGGCGTAGCCGACGAGGCCGTCGCGGTTGCCCACGACGACGACACACCGGAACTTCACCCGGCGGCCAGAGTCGGTCATGCGCTGGACCATATTGATGTCCAGTACTTCGTCTTCGAGCCCGGGGACGAGCTGGTCGACGATCTCCGGTTCCTTCAGTGGCAGCCCGGCGTTCAGCGCGTCGCCCATCGAGTCGATCTCGCCGTCGGCGACCTGCTGGCCGAGCCGCGTTCGTGGTTCCCATCCGTCGCTCATAGTTCGATGTCACCTTCGAGTAGCGTCTCCCGCAGCTCTGTGAAGTGTGCGGGCAATTCTGTCGCGTCGAAATCCCTGCTGTAGAGATCCTCGTCGAGGGTCTCGGCGTACTCGGCGATGTGTTCGCCGCTGGTCCGTTCCCAGTCGGCGAGCACGTCGTCGTTGTGGGGGATCTCCAGGCCCGCGTCGATCGCGCCCTCCTGGATCGCGAATACTTTACTTCCTGGCGTCGGCGTGTTGAGTCCGATGTCCAGCACGGCCTCATCGTAGCCGTCCTCGATCGCCCGAAGCCCGGCGAGCAGGCCGGTGAGGTACGCGGCGGGCAGGTTGCCCGTCGGCGCCTCCCAGCCGTACTCGGCGAGGTCGTTCGATTCGGCGGCTGCAACTGTCTCGTCGCCGTTCGGCCCGGTCGTCACCAGCTGCGCCCTGGCCTGGCTGTTCGAGAGCCGCGCAACGAGGCGGGGCTTGCCGGATTTCAGCAGGCGCAACCGCTGATGGTAATCCGTCCGGGATTCGCGGCGCCGACGCATCGGCACCTTGTATCGTGGTCCTGTCGCCATTCACTGATCACCGTATTGGTCGTCGATATACCGATCCAGGTCACCGACGTCGTCGAATTCGCCGCCGCTGGCCTGGTCGTACAGTTCGCGGTACTCCGTCGGCGAGAGGTCGCCGGAATCACGGAGTTCGCGCAGGCGCTCGCGCTGTGCACGGATGCGCGAGACCCAGTCGTCCTTCTCGTTCTGTCGGGCACCCGCGGCACCCTTCCGGGACCCGTGTCCCTTCTGGTGGCCGTAGGCGCGTTTCTCGGCGCGCTCTCTGGCCTGACCCCGGGAGTTGCCCTGCGTTTCCTTCTCGCGGACGAGACCCTGGTCGATCAGGTCGCGAACGTCCTCGCGCGTGATCGCGTCGGCTATCTCGCCCTGGGCCTCGGGGTCGAACCAGACGCGGTTCTTCCCGATGTCGAGCACGTCAGCCGCAAGTCGCTTCTGTGCGCTCAGATCAGTCATCGTTCACCTCGACTTCGACGTAGGTGGGGTTGAGGACACGAATGCCCTCGCTCTCGGCTCGTTCCTCGATGCGCTCGCGTTTGCGCGCACCGACTTTCGAGGCGATCCGCACTGCCTGACTGTCGCCGTCCACGCCCTCGAGATCGTCGACGTTGTGGACGCGGACTTCCTCGAACCCGGACGGGTGGAGCCCGCGAATCGCGTTCGGGGTCCGGAATCCAGCCTCGACGGTGTCGCCCTTGCCCTTGATGCCGCGGCGCTGCTTCGAGAGGCCGCCCCGCGGGCGTCGCCAGGATGTCGAGACACGCTTTTTCTTGTGGTGGTCCTGCCGGTTGAACTGCGGCTTGCCCTCGCGTCGACGCTGGACGAGCAAGCGTGCTTGCTCGTCGCTCAACTCGGGCGTCTTTGCGGCGTGACCGCGTGCCTGCAGTTCGGTCTCGACTTCTTCCTCGGTTTCGGCCGCTTCGCCGGCTTCCTCGACCTCGGCCGTCTCGGCTGCCGAAACGTCGAGTTCGCCGACGTCCGCCTGAATCCGGGCGGCGAGGGCGTTACCGATGCCCTCGACCTCGGTCAGATCGGACTGCTCGGCACGGGCGACGTCCTCGACCGTCTCGAAGCCGGCGTCGCGAAGGTTCTCGGCCGTCCCCTCGCCGACGCCGCTGATGTCCGTCAGGCCCTCGTAGGACGAGGCGTCGTCCTCGTCTGCGTCGGCAGCGTCGTCGGAGGCGTCAGTATCTGCACCGTCAGCCGACGCCTCACTCTCTTCGACGTCGGCGTCTTCGACGTCTTCGTCGACCTCGACGTCGCCGACGTCAGCCTTGATGCGGGCGGCCAGCGCGTTGCCGATGCCCGTCACCTCAGTGAGAGCATCCTCGTCAGCTTCACGCAGGTCGTCGATCGTCTCGAAGCCGCTTTCCCGCAGGGCTCCGGCCGTCTCGTCGCCGATACCGCTGACCTCGTTCAGTTCCGTTGGTTCCTCGTCGGCCATCAGGCCTCACCTCGATTCGGCTTTTCCGTGATGTAGACGCCGTCCTGGAACACCCGGACGTCCTTGCCCGGGACACGGGTGAGTTGCTCGATGTCGGCCGCCGTCTGGCCGACGTCCTCGATACTTGGCCCGCGCAGCGTGAGCAGCTCCTCGTCGATCTCGACCTCGGTGTCCCCGTGGATCGGAGTCGTCCGCGGCGCTCGCTCGCCGAGGAAGTTCTCGATGACGATCTCTTCGCCCTCGGCACGCACCTGCATGGGGAAGTGAGAGTAGAAGACTTCCATCTCGTACTCCCAGCCCTCGGTGACGCCGTGGAACATGTTCTGCACGTGGCTCTCGAAGGTCCCGATCGTCGACATCGTCTTCGCATCGTCCTCGTCGGACTCGATGACGACGGCGTCGTCGGTCACCGCAACCGAGATGTCCGGATACCACAACCGGCGCGTGACGCTGCCTTCGGGTCCTTCGACGGTGAGCTCGAGATGGTCCATCTCGGCGCTCGCGTCTTCCGGTAGCTGTAGTTCTGTTCGTGGCATTGTCAGTAGACGTACGCGATCACCTGGCCACCGACGCCCGCCTCGCGGGCCTCGTAGTGGCTCATGATGCCGTGGCTGGTCGTGACGACGAGCGTCCCGTAGTCACGGGCGGGGAGGAACCGCTTCTCCCACTGCTCGAACTCGTCGGCTCCCACTGAATAGCGGGGCTTGACCGAGCCACATTCGTTGATCGCACCGCTCAATTCGACCTCGAACCGACCGGCCTTGCCGTCTTCAACGCGCTCGAAGCCGTCGATGTAGCCGCGATCGTACAGCACTTCGAGGACGCTGCCGGTCTCGTTCGAGGCGGGCTCGACTGTGTGTGTCAGCTGACCGACGCTCTCGGCGTTGTCGAGCCCCGAGAGCGCGGCGCTGAGTGGATCGTTACCCGTCATGTTATCGATACTTCCTGAATCCCATGTCGCGGGAGATCTCCCGGAAACACTGCCGGCAGAGCCAGATATCGTACTTGCCGATCAGGCCCTGCTCGCGTCCGCATCGCTGGCAGGCTTCGAGCTGGCCGGTCCGCTTTGCGGCCTGCTCGCCGGTCGCTTCCGCGCCCGCGTCGTTGTCTGTCTCACTCTCGCTCATGCGCTCACCTCCACGTCGAAGGTCGACTCGACGAACGCGATGGCGTCCGCGGGGTCGAGTCGATGGTTCGAGGGGATCGACCGGGAGGCCTTATCGCGCTTGGTCACGCGATAGCCCGGCCGCGTCAGGTTCACCGTCACGTCCAGCCCGTAGATCCCGATCGTCGGGTCGTACTCCTGGCTGGGGAAGTCGGTGTGTTCCTCGACGCCGAAGCTGAAGTTGCCGGTCTCGTCGAACTGATCCGCGTCGAGGTCGACCAGCGCAAGCGCCGTCTCGAGGAACTCCTCGGCGGCGTCGTCACGAAGCGTGACTTTCGTCCCGACCGGATCGCCCTGCCGGATCTCGAACTCGCCGACCGTCGCCTTCGCGGTCGTCCGCACCGGCTGTTGGCCGACGATCTCCTCTAGGATCTCCTCGGCGTCAGCGAGTTCCTGGCCACCCTGGCCGATACCCATGTGGACGACGACCTTCTCGACGGAAGGCTCACGCATGTCGTGGAAGTCAGCGTCACGACTCTCGGAGCTCATTCGTCGTCACCTCCGTCAGCTTCTTCGTCAGTCTCGTCGTCGGCCTCCGCAGCCTCGTCGTCTGCTTCGGCCGCGTCGTCTTCGTCCGCCTCATCCGCAGCTTCGTCAGCCTCGTCGGCTTCCTCGGTCTCCACGCCCTCGTCATCTGCAACGAAGTTCTCGTCGATGACGACGACGTACTCCTCGATCGTCTCGATGATCGAGCCGTCCTCACGTTCGATGCGGACGTTGTTCTCGGCGCTGCCGGGCGTGACCTGGATCTCCTCGATCGTCCCGATCTCGCCGGCGTGCTGACCGTCGACGGCCGTCACGAGTGCGCCCTCTTCGTATTCGAAGTGGGCGATGATCTCCTCGCTGTCGTTCTCGACGACGACCGAGTCGTTGCCCTCGTAGGGCGCGTCCTCGGAGACCAGCAGCGTCTCGCCGTCGTGCAGCGTGAGCTGCAGGTCGCCGCCGGGGACGAACTGTTTCTCGACGATCTTGCCCAGCTTCGACTGGGCCGAATCCTCGTCGATCGGCGTCAGCGCGAGCCGACCGCCCTCACCGGGGAAGACGCGGTAGAACTCCTCGCGTTCCGTGAAGGCGAGGATGTCGAACATCCCCACCGGGCGGGTCTCGTCGCTTTCGGGGTCGCCGTTGATCAGGACCTGGTCCTGATCGAGCGCGAAGCGAGCCTCCTTGCGGCTGTCGACGTACCCCAGCACGTCCCGAAGGACGATCAGCAGGGGCACGCCGGCCTCGCCGTGGGGGCCGGCGTCGGCCTTCACGGTGAAGGTCTCGGTCTTGCGCTCGATCGGCCAGCTGTTCGGTACCGAGAGTCGTTTCTGGTGGTTACTCATTGGCTATCCTCCGATTCGAGTCGTTGCTCGCGCACGTCGTCGGAGAGATCGAGGTCGATCACGCGGACGTTGCTCGCCTCGAGTCGCCGGGGCACTTCCTCGCCGTCGGCGGTCTCGAGGGTGACGTCCTCGACGCTGATCGTCGCGTCCCGGAGATCCACGTCGAGCACTTCGCCCTCCTCGCCGGCGAAGTCCCCGCGCATAACCTCGACCGTATCGCCCGCGTTGACGCGGACGCGGCGCTGGCCGTACTCCTCGCGGAGATCCTCGGTCAGCGTCGCGTGCACCTGATCGTGTCGCTCGTGCAGCGGCGCGTTCTCCGTCTGCGTGCGCTGTTTGGATGGTTGTTCACTCATGTCTAGACGATCATCGTTGCGGCCGAGGCGATGGAGCCGAAGCGTTCGGCCACCTCGCGGGCGATCGGCCCGCGGAGTTCGGTGCCCCGGGGATCCTCGTTCTCGTCGACGATGACGGCCGCGTTGTCCTCGAACTTCACGCGCGTGCCGTCGGGTCGCCGGATCGGCTTGCGCTGGCGGACGACGACCGCCTCCAGCACCTGCCGTCGCATCTCCGGGGTGCCCTTGGTCACCGAAACGGTGATCTTGTCGCCCAGGCCCGCCTTCGGATGGCGGTTCTTCGTGCCCGAGTAGCCGGCGACGCTGATTACCTTGAGTTCACGCGCGCCGGAGTTGTCGGCACACGTCACCAGCGAGCCCTTCTCCAAGCCCTGGGTGACGTCGGCGTTGAGGGCTTCCATCAGTCCGCACCTCCGTGTTTCGCGACCACTGCGTGGGATTTCGTCTTCGACAGTGGTCGGGTCTCTGCGATCGTGACCGTGTCGCCTTCCTCGACGTCCATGCACGGGGGTGCATGGGCCGGAATCCGGCTCCGCCGTTTCATGAGGCGGTCGTATTTCGGGACGGTTACGTCGTACTCTCGCTCGACGACGACGGTCTTCTGCATGTCGGTGGACGCGACTGTGCCTTCGAGCGTCTGCCCGCGCACCGAAAGGGTGCCGTGGAACGGGCAGTTCTCGTCGTCGCAGGTCGCGTCCGGTTGCTGTACGTTCAGTCCTAGCGCCATGTTGAGTCACCTCTGCGTTCGGTCCGTCTGGCCGGCGGGGCCACGAGTCGGTTGCCGTCGACAGTGACGACCAGCTCGCCGTCCGTGGCGGCCGGATCGTCACTCGACAACGTGAACTCGACGGTCGCCGTCGCCTTCGGGACCTGCCACGTCCGACCCCCTCGCTCGATCGACAGCGTCTTGGCCGTCTCGTCGACGACTGTGCCGTCGATCCCGACCAGGTCCGCGTTGGTCGCGGCGCTCACGCGGGCAGGTAGCCCGATGAGTTCGTGCCGCGCAAGGGTGTCGGGGGTGAGTGGCATCGTTATTCGTTTGCCGCGTCCTCAGCGTCGATCGTCTTGATCCGCGCGATCGCCTTCCGGATCTCCTTGATGCGGCCGGGGTTGTCCGGCGCACCACCCGTCGCCTGGACGGCGCGGGCGTTCAGCAGCTCCGTCTGGAGCTCCTCGAGTTCGCTCTCGCGTTCGGCGGCGGTCATGTCGCGGATCTCTTCGGGATGGAGGATCGTCATTCGGCCTCACCCTCCTCGTCTCCGTCGTCCGCGTCAGCTTCTTCTTCGTCCATCTCGTCGAGAAGCTCCTCGGCTTCCGCCTCGGTCTCCTCGTCGAGTTCCTCGTCGACGGACTCCTCGAGTTCGTCGAGTTCGTCCTCGACACCCGCGTCGTCCGGGACGTCGACGTCGTCGAACTCCTCGGCCTCGGCGGCCTCCTCGACGACCTCTTCGTCGGGGGCGTCCTCGGCCGCGTCGTCCGCGGCGTCGGCGGCGTCCGCATCAGCTGCCTCGGCAGCGTCGCCCTCCTCGGGCTCACCGGCCAGCAGCTCCTCGACGGAGCCCTCCTCGACGTCCTCGACGTAGTCCTCGACTTCGACATCCTCGTAGATCTCGAAGTCGTCGGGCAACTCGGCCTCGGGCGGGATGATCTTGACGTCCACCCCGATCGTGCCGAGCTTCATGACGGCGACGCCCTGGCCGTGATCGACGATGTCCTCGGCGGGTTCGCCGTTGTGCTTGATGTAGCCACGGTTGAACTTCTCCACGCGGGAGCGTGCGCCCGTGACCTTTCCGGAGAGGACGATCTCGGCACCCTTCGCGCCGGACTCCATGATCCGGTCGATCGTGGTGTGACCGGCCTTCCGGAAGTACCAGCCGCGTTCGAGGGCGTTGGCGAGTCGGTCGGCGACGATCCGGGCGTTGAGGTCGGGTTCCTCGACTTCCTGAACGTCGACCTGGGGATCTTCGAGCCCGAATTCCTCTTCGAGCGTGGTGGTGATCTTCCGGATGTTCTTCCCACCCTTGCCGATCACCATGCCGGGCTTTTCGGCCTTGAGGACGATCTGGGTCCCCATCGGCGTCTTGGCGACTTCCATGCCGCCGTAGCCGGCGCGACCGAGTTCGTCCTCGAAGAACTCGTCGATCTGGGTACGCTGGAGGCCGTCCTCGATGAACTGCAGTTCGTCCGCCATCAGGCATCACCCTCCTGCTCGCGGCTATCGCCGCTCGCACTGTCCGAGGCTGACGCCTCGCTGAGGATGAGTTCGACGTCGACTTCCGGCGTGTTCCACTCGTTGGCCCGCCCCATCGCGCGGGGCTGGCGGCCCTGCTGTTCGCCGACCTTGTGGGCGGCGACGTGGACGATCTCCATGGACTCGCCGTCCATCCCCGCGTATTCGGCGTTGCCGATCGCGTTTTCGAGCAGATCGATGAAGGCCTCGCTGGCCTTCTCCGGGTAGCGGCCGGCATCCCAACCCTCGATGTCGTTTCGATGGCCGACGCCCGAGTTGTGGGACTTGAAGGGGACCGATCGGTCGCCCTCGATGACGTCCTCTAGGTAGGCGACCGCCGCCTCGGCGGTCATGCCCTTGATCTCCCGGGCGATGGCCTTGCTGTGCTTGTGGCTCATCTGACGCTCCCGGAGCATCGCTTTCGCCGTGGTGTCCGGATCCGCGTCGACTGAGTAGCTGATTCCCATGGATTACTTGAGTGGCACGAACTTCGAGGAGCGGGTCGCCCCGATCCCGGCCTGTCCGTGCTCGACGCTCGTGCGCGTGAGCTGGAACTCGCCCAGATAGTGGCCGATCATCTCGGGCTCGACCTTCACGCGCTCGAAGCTCTGGCCGGTGTAGACCGCGAACGTGATCCCGACGAACTCGGGCAGGATCGGCATATCCCGCAGGTGCGTCCTGATCGGGTCGTTGGCCGTCTCCTCCTCGCCGGCGTCACGGGCCTCTTCGAGCAACTGTCGTTTCTCGTAGGACAGGCCGCGCTTGATACTTCGCCGCTGGCGTGCGGGCAGCAGTTCCGCGACTTCCTCGACGGACATGTCCTGCAACTCCTCGAGCGTGTGGCCACGATAGGTAAACTCGCCCTCGTGACCGATCTGGTAATCGTGTGAGCTCATTCGTCACCACCTCGGCCAGTCCGGCGCGAGGAAATGTCGCCAACCTTCCGTCCCGGCGGCGCGTTCCGCGAGATGGACTTGGGCTGGCCGGGGTGCTGGCGGCCACCGCCACCGAACGGGTGGTCGACCGCGTTCATCGCAACCCCACGAACCCGCGGGTACTTCGTCCCACGGGATTTCATCTTGTGGTATTTGTTGCCGGCCTTCACGAAGGGTTTCTCCGTCCGGCCACCGCCAGCGACCACGCCGATCGTCGCCCGGCAGTCCGGGTCGAGTCGGCGGACGTCGCCGCTTGGCAACTGGACGACCGTCACGTTACGGTCGTGGGCCATCAACTGCGCCGAAACGCCGCCAGCCCGGGCGAACTTCCCGCCGTCGCCGGGGTTGGCCTCGACGTTACAGATCTGGATGCCCTCCGGGATCTCCGCCAGCGGGAGCGTGTTCCCGGGCTCGATCGCCGCAGTGACGCCGACCTGGATCTCGTCGCCCACGCCGACGCCTTCCGGCGCGAGGACGAGGCGCTGATCGCCGTCCTCGAACTCGACGGCGGCGACGGGTGCGCTCCGGGCAGGGTCGTGTTCGATGTCCACGACCGTCCCCGAGATGACGTCGCCGTCGCGCGCTTCGGTGCTCCGGTGTGAGAGATCGGCCTTGTAGCGATGCGAGGGGGCCCGGAACGTCGGGGTCCCGCGACCGCGTCGTTGGCCTTGAATCCGTCGTCCCATGCTCAGAACACCCCAATTCGGGAGGCGACTTCCTCGGCATCGTCGTCAGCCGAGAGGGTCACCTCTGCCTTTTTGTTGCCGTTCATCGTTACCTGTGCGTTGACGTTCACGACACTCACGTCGAACTGCTGTTCGACGGCGTCGCGGATGTCGGCTTTCGTCGCATCGGTCTTGACGATGAACTGGAGCTTGTTCTGGAAGTCCATCTTGTCCATCGCCTTCTCGGTGACGTGGGGATGGTCGATCACGTCGATCGGATCGGTCATCGGTCGGCCACCTCCGCGAGTGCGCTCTCGGTCCAGAGGGTGAGTCGGCCGGCGTCGGTCCCCGGCGCGAGATCCTCGGCGTTGACCTCTCGGGCGGTAGTTACGTCCGCGCCCGCGAGGTTGCGAGCCGCCTTCGATGGCTCTTCGCTCGTGACAAAGAGGATCGACTTCGGCGTCCGGTACTTCCGGCCACGGGTCGTTCCCTGGCCGGCTCGGACCGTCCGATCGTCCGCGCGCTCGATGTCGGCATCGACGCCGAGCGCTTCGAGCACATCGACGACCGCCTGGGTCTTGACCAGGTCCTCGAAGTCATCGGAGACGACCAGCGGCAGGTCGGTCTCGTCGTCGAAGGCGTGTCCGCGCGCTTCGACCAGTTCGGCGTCCGCCGTCGCGGCGATCGCCGACCGGGTCGCGAGTTTGCGTTCCTTGTCGTTCAGTGCCGGTGCAGGGTCGGCCTCGGCCTTGGGCGGGTGGGCGGCCCGGCCGCCGACGGTCTGTGGGACGCGTCGGCTGCGGCCGTCCTGTTGGGGGACGTGGGCCTGGCCGCGACCACTGCCCTGTGACTCGGCGGGCGTCCGCAGGCCCGCGTACTCGTCTGCGCCGTAGTCCTGCTTTCGGTTAGCCTGGGCGGCAAGCACCGCGTTCTTGATGAGATCGGGCCGATGGGGCGTCTCGAAGACGTCCGGCAGCTCGATCTCGTCGTCGGCGTCGCCGTCCAGATCGTGTAGTGTTGCCTGCATTCATCTCACCCTTGATTGGATTCGGTGGAGACGTAGCGCACCTCGGGATCGAGGCGCGGCTGGTCGTTCGGCCGGACGGCCGGGCGCAGGCGAACCAGGCGCTCGTTCGGCCCGGGGATCGAGCCCTTGATCAGCGCGTAATTCCCCTCGACTTCGCCGTAGTTGACGAAGCCACCGTCGGGGGTGACGTCGTCCTCGTCGCCGAAGTCGATGAGGCGCTTGTTGAGTTCGGTGCGCTGGTGGTAGCCGGTCTGGCCCTGCTGGGGCACCGTCGAGCGCACACGGCTGGGATTCCACGGGCCCAGGTTGCCGATCCGGCGTCGCCAGCCCTGGCGGGCGTGTTTGCCCTTTCGCTTCTGGACACCCCAGCGCTTGACGGGGCCCTGGGTACCCTTGCCCTTGGTGACGCCCGCCACGTCGGCGTACTCGCCGGCGCGGAAGACGTCGGTCATGGCGTACTCGCCGCCGTCGGCCACGAGCTCGAGGCCGTGCTCGAGGCGATCGGCAAGCGAACCGCCGCCGACGCGAGTCTCCATCACGTCGGGTTTGTTCTTCGGGACGCTCGGCAGGTCGCCGGGAACGGTGTGCGTAATGAGGCGCACGTCCCCGAGTCGACCCGCATCGAGAGCGTCTCTGATCTGTGCCTCTGCGCCGTCGCGGTCCTGCTCTTCAGGGAGGTCGATGGCCCGGTCGAGATCCTCGTGGAACTCGTCGGTCCAGACCTCCGTGAGCGGTCGCAGGCCGTACGGCGTGTCTTCGTAGGCTCGCAGCGCCACTGCCCGCATCGGCGGGGTTTCGACGACAGTGACGGGCACGGTTTCCTCCATGCCCTCCCGCGGTGAATTGGGCTCGTCGTTGATGACAACGACGTGGCTCATGCCGGCCTTGTAGCCGGCAAAGCCCTGTACGCCCGGCTGGCCCTCATCGTCGGGCCAACTGTTGAACCGCGGCGTCTCACTGGTCGCCCGCGTGCGCGGACCGTAGCCCAGCGAGCCTTTGCGTGGTCTGCTTGGTTGTGGCATCGGATTCTCACTCCGTGAGTGTCAGGGGGCCGAGGGTGGCGAACATCGCTTCTTCGGTTCGCACGACCTCGCTTCCCTGGTTGGGAACCGTATTGAGCCAAAGGTCGAATCGGGGTCCGTCCGATCCTGATCCGGTGACCGCGTCTCTGATTCCGTCCCCGGTGTCGACGGCTGCCGCCAACTCGTCCACGGAGGACGGGTCGACAGCACCCGGTTCGACGCCGAGGATGGCCGGCAAGCCGCGCTCCGGCGCGCCAAAGGCGACTGTCATGTCGCCAGCCGACGCGATCGTCCCGACGAGTCGACCGAGTCGCTCGGTCGTGAGCGACTGGCCGTGGCGGGACGCGGCGATCCGCACGCCGGCGTCGGGCCGCGAGAGCGCAGCGTCAAGGTTCGCACGGTCGACCTGATAGCCCGGTGGGGGCTGATCGACGATCTTCGCGCGAACCGGTCGTCTCGAAGAGATCCTGACGGTGACGCGTTCCCCCTCCTTTATCGTCCGGTCGCCCGGAACGGCGAGGGAGATCGGGTGTTGCATGCCGCAATTGACCCGGACGCGCCCATCAGATCCGACCTCGGTCACGATTCCCTGTCTTAACGACCCCGAATCGTCCGATCCGGAGCCGGTCTGGGTCGCAACGCGGAGCGGCGGCAAGACGCCGACGCACTCCAGTTCGTCCCGCCTGTCCCAGGCCTCCTTTCGGAGGTATGGGGGCGTGGCGGCGTACCGCAGCACGGTTTCGACGAACCCGTCGCCCCATCTCCCCGCCCCGTCAGGGTCGGGGTAGACGGTGAGTCGATCGACCCGGAAGACGGTGGCCGCGCGGGCCACGTAGCCGATCTTCCGGGTCGCCTCACGTTTGTCCTCCGCCTCGCGGCAGAGCGACGACGGCACGAGTGCGTTGAGCGTCATGCCGTGACGCTTCCACGTCACGCCACTAGACTGTGCCGATTACTCGCGGGCGGCATCGTAAAAGGATGCCGCTTCCAACCGGTCGTGAGACGTTCTCGCAAGGGATCGCGCCCCACGCGAGTCGGTGACGCGACGGGGCGCTCCCGTCCACGAGATTCGGAAGCCTTATATTTCTCTCCGACCCCAGTTTGGAATGCACCGTGCGACGGTGGTGTAGTGGTATCACAGGACCCTGCCACGGTCCTAACCCGAGTTCAAATCTCGGCCGTCGCACTTCTTCAAACTCCAACGACACGGAGTTTCATCTCCGCGTAACCACGGAGTTTGCTGTGTGCGCAGCCGAGATTTGAGCACGCCAGTCGCAGCCCGCGCAGCGACCGAAGGGAGCGAGCAGGAACGTCTGGCACCTGTTCAAATCTCGGCCGTCGCACTTCTATCGAGCGCTAAACCGCGAGCGACCGCTGTGCGTGTCGCTCGCCTCAGCGCGAGGGTGAATGCGTCAATAGAGATTTGAATGAGAGAAGTCACAGCCCGGAACGGCCCGCAGGGCCGCATGCCCGGAATGTCTTCGCGTAGTTCAAATTCCGATCGACGGAGTCGATCGGCGTTCGCGAACGCGTAGCGTTCGCTCACTCTCGGCCGTCGCACTTCTTCAACTCAAATCCACAAGCGACGCGTTTTATCGCGTCGCAATGCCTGATGTTGTGTAGTGCATGAACCGAGATTTGAGCACGCCAGTCGGAGCCCGCGCAGCGACCGAAGGGAGCGAGCAGGAACGTCTGGCATCTGTTCAAATTCCGATCGACTCCGTCGATCGACGTTCACCTCGCTTCGCTCGGTGAACTCTCGGCCGTCGCACCTTCTCAGCTTTCTAACTTTCAAGCGACGCGTTTCATCGCATCTCGATGCCTAAGTGTGCAACTTTCCAAATGGGAATCCAACATTGAGATGAATCGTTTACGATAGTACGATACGACTAGGAAAGAATATCGATTGTCGGTATCCAGGCCGAGTGAACGGTGCAAAATTCGTCAGAGTCTCAAAAACAGTATTGCATTAGAGTTTCTGATCCATATACTGGCAGAATTCAGAGACAAAATAATGGACCTGCTGAGGATCGGCAGAATGAACGATCAGATACACCTCTTCAATAAAGCCGTCACCGACAGCCCGTGTTGTTGCCTGTATATCTTGAGGCACCGCTTCAACGGCTTCCGATATATTTTCAAGTGAGGTCAGGTGGTATTCTTTCCCCAGGTTTCCGAGCACATGAGGTCCATCAATTTCGAGTTTCAAGACAGTAACAGCATCGTCTAGTAAGTCCACGGTGATATGCTCGACGTGGCGAGGCCCGATTCGATACGAGCCTGAGCCCAGTTTCTGTCGAATGAGGTCTTCTCTCTGCTGACTGCTTTTGCCAGAGATGTGGTCCGATATTTTCTCGACGGCCTTGTCTGAGAGAGCTTTTGTAATGCTCCCAATAACTACGTTTGGATCCGGCGACATTTGATTTGAGAGTGAACCGGCCCATCTAATAATGTATCTACCACTCCTAACATTCGTCCGTCGCACTTCTACAATTTCAAACCGCGCGGAGGTACGTCTTCACGCCGGTTCTAAAAGGGGTTCGAAGAAGACACAGAAAAACCGTCGCGCCGCCTATTCAGAGTCCGTATCCGCAAGCATCCGTGCGGCAGTCCGTCGCAGACGGTCCGGATCGCCACCGGTGATCTCGGCGACTTCCTCGGGCGTCTCTGGCATTTCGTCAGCCATAGTCGTGTCAGTCTAGTGTGCATTGTGGTATAAGTTTCTAGGGACCGGTCCCGAAAGAGAGAACTCTTCAATCCACAAGCGACGCGTTTCATCGCGTCGCGATCCAGAACGCTGTGCGGTGCGGATGAGAGATTAATTTGGCCCGCTCTCCGACTACATTACATTCAGCTCAGAGCCTGCCATCACCGTCGTCTCCGAGTTCAAGATAATCAACACGGGTTGGACCTCGGTCAGACGTAGCCTTTCGACAGGAAGACTTGCGATCGTCAATTGACGAGCATATGGATAGATAAGTGAACTTTCTGCAAAATAGATAACACAAACTCCGGTAGTTATTTCATTCTTTGATGGGACATACATTATGTGTCAACTCTTAATTTGGAATACCCGCGTAAGGATGCAAAAAGCCTGGTTAAGCTCGCTTTTGAGAATACCCGAGGTATCAAGACGTACAACGACAACGGAATCAAAATTATCGGGAAAACAGGTGCCAGCTTCAGTAGCTACGGTGAAAAGGTGATCGTCGAGATCCCGGAAACACAAGCCGGTGATGGACAGACGATGATTTCGGTGCAATCTGAGAAGGAGGTCGGAATGAATATCACCGCAAATCCCGACAAGTACGAATCACGCTTCCTGAGTTCTCTTAACAGGCTCCGCGGACAACCTATTGAGGATCTCCTTGAACAGCACGGAGAAAAAGTAACGCAAGGAGGGTCAAAAGAGGTCAAGTCAGCAGATGATCAAGCCGATGGGACAAATATGCTGTATGTTGTTCTTGCTATTGTGTTTATTATGATGTTTTTCTTCATGTTCATGCCGCTACTAACACTATGAACAGAATTGGATTACTTGTTGGAGCGTTTGGTGTTCTCATACTCATCGCTGGGTTGGGAATGCCAGCAACGCAGACGAACACATCGACTACCTGTATTGATTCTCAATATGGCTACGGTGATGGATGTGTGCAAGCCGATTATACAACCCCGAATTTTGGCAGGGGAATATTCATCGCACTTGGGTTTGCACTCACCATCGGCGGTGGACTCGCCGCTACGATGCTGTCTGAATCGTCAGACAATGATCCGGGGGCGAACCAATCAGAGACTGGAAGGTCAAAGGAAGAATTTGACTCAAATACAGAGGCGGGACAAACCAGCTTAGAGTCCCGCATTGAACAGTATCAAGATGGGAATAACTAGTGAAGTATATGTGAAAATCATATTGCGATACGATACAGCAAAAGCACAACCCTACTAAATCGAGGACTCCTGTTTCGAAGTGACCCCAATGTTCATTCCCGAGCCACCGGAATATCCCGTATGAAACGACGACTCGCCATCGGGATGCTCACCGGCGCGTTCCTCGGCATCTTCTGCATCGTCGGCGTCGGCCTCCGGATCGGCTTCGCGGGCAACGAGCTGTTCCTGTTCTCGATGTGGTACAATCGGGTCGTGATGGGGCTCGTGATCGGGCTGGCGGGTGGCCTCCAGGTCGTCGATTCGAAATACAACGTCTACGTCAGAGGATTGCTGTTGGGACTCGTCGTGAGCGCGGCGGTCACCTTCACCAGCGAGTTCCGCGACCTCCCGAGTTTCGCCGCCGGCGTTGCCTACGGCGTGATCATCGACTGGGTCGCAACTCGGTATAGCTGATCGGGTGGTGGAGTGAGCGCGTCCCCTATTTCAGTCAACACGGTCTTGTTTGGAAGCAATATTTCTGACGTTAGAGTGCTTCTCTCTTCGGATTAGTAGAAAGCCCTCGGCCCGCTCGCCCACTCTCAGCCAGATATCCTCGCTGCGCTCGGATAGGGCCCGCTGAGACGCATGCGACCTGGGCGGTCGGTGTACACCGACCGCCTTATAAGGTGGCGGCGAAGCCACCACGCTGCCCTCGCCCTTTCAATCCACCAGGAATTCGGTCACATAGCTGATCTACGCACATTATTCGCCTGGTGGATCGAAAGGACGAACCCGTGTCGCGCGTCGCTGAGTGACCTCTATTCGAGCGAGTATGGCGAGCGAGAATATGTCACTCAACGGCCGCGAGCGGGTGAGGGCTTTCTACCGCTTCTCGATAGCGGTCGTGAACGGTGTGAGATCAAGCGTCAAACCAAGGCCGCCAACACAGAAAGCCCCCGTCGAATCCAGCCACACAGGCCACCAACCACCACAGCGCCACGTGCCGCGATGCAAGGACGTATCCCCGTGTCGCTCCTTTCATACCCATGACGATAGCTACAGGCGATTCAGTCAGCATCGAGTATACAGGACGGCTCGAGGACGGGACCGTCTTCGACACCTCCCGAGAGTCAGTCGCCGAGGAGACCGAACTGGCCGACGAGCAGCCAGAGCGGGAGTTCACGCCGCTGACGGTCGAAGTCGGCGCGGGGCAGGTCATCGACGGGCTGGAGGACGCACTCATCGGCATGGAGCCGGGCGATACGCCGACCGTGAAAATCCCGCCGGAGAAAGGCTACGGCGAGTGGTCCGAGGAGCGCGTCCGGACGTTCGATCCGGCCGAACTCAGCCAGCAACTCGGTGACGAGCAGCCCGAGGAGGGGATGTTCCTCCAGACCCAGGACGGCAATCTCGCCGAAATTACCGAGGTAACGGACGAGGTCATCCGCGTCGACTTCAATCCGCAACTCGCGGGCGAGACCCTGGAGTTCGACATCGAAGTCGTCTCGGTCGCGAACTGAAGCGGTCGATCCACTCAGTAGAGATACTGGTCAGCTTTCTTTGCGGTGAGCGAGAAGTCGGCTGTCGGATCTTTCGAGGGCTCTGAGAAGAACGGATCGTCCGGATCGTGTTTTCTATGACGATTCACGTACTCCCTCACGGCTTTCCGAAGTGCGTCTTGGAGGGACAGATCGTTCTCTGTTGCCACCCGTCGCAACCGTTCGTATTCGCCCTCTTCGAGTCGTGTCTGAACGACAACCGAGGCTTCGTCGTTCGACATAGTTCGTAAAAGTATATTTACAGGATCAAGCATTTAGCTCTCTCGGATACGACCACTTACAGAAGTATTCTCTTCCTGAACTCTCATGGACTCCGTTCCTCGAAAGCGGTTCCCTTCGTCGAACGAGTCGAATCGGAGATTCGCCGGTTCGATCCGGTCAGGCCGGATCGAACGCCGACAGACTCACTTCGTTCGTCTGTCGAGCCCGACGAAGCTACACTTCGTCGAACACCGTCTCGCCCTCGACCTTGTGCGCCTCGACCGCGTCGAGGTCGAGCGTCAGGCCAAGCCCGGGCTTCTCGGGGATCGCCATCGAACCGTCCTCGATGAGGCCGTCTTCCTCGACCAGGTCTGCCCACCAGCCGAGTTCGTAGGAGTGGTACTCGACGGCGAGTGCGTTCGGAATCGCCGCGCCGACCTGCGCGGAGGCCATGGTCGCGATCGGCGAGCCGACGTTGTGCATCGCGACGGGGATGTAGTAGGTGTCGGCCAGGTCGGCGATCTTCCGGGTTTCGCGCATCCCGCCGACGCGCGGGACGTCTGGCGCGATGATGTCGACGGCCTGCTCCTCCAGCAGGCGGCGTTGGCCGTGCTTGCGGTAGACGTTCTCGCCGACGGCGATCGGCGTCGTCGTGGACTGTGTGACCTCCCGCTGGACGTCGTGGTTCTCCGGCGGGACAGGGTCTTCCAGCCACCAGACGTCGTAGTCCTCGATCTCCTCGGCGAGGCGCTTGGCGCTGCCGCCGGTGTACGTCCAGTGGCAGTCGAAGGCGACCTCGGCGCGCTCGCCGACGCGTTCGGTCGTCGCCCGGACGATCTCGGCCTTGTGCTTGATCTCGGGTTGGCTGAGGTGGCGGTTGGCCGAGTCCTTCTCGTGGCCGCTTGGCACGTCCAGATCGAATTTGATCGCGTCGTAGCCCAACTCCTCGACGACGCGCTCGGCCTCGTCGGCACAGGCCTGTGGGTCAGCCTCGTCCTCGGTGTGCAGATCACAGTAGACCCGGACGTCGTCGCGGTACTTCCCGCCCAGGAGTTGGTAGGCAGGGATATCCAGAATCTTCCCGGCGAGGTCGTGCAGCGCGATCTCGACACCGGAGATGGCGTGGAGCCACACACCGGCGATCGAGCCCTCGCCGGAGGTCTTCTGGACCATGTGCTCGTAGAGGCGATCGATATCGAGCGGGTTCTCGCCGACGAGGAAGGGCTTCAGGCGCTCGACGAGTTCCGGGACGCCCGCGCCCCAGTAGGCCTCGCCCGTGCCGACGACGCCCGCGTCGGTGTAGACCCGCACGAGCGTCCAGGGGTAGTTGCCGTCGACCATCGTCGTCTGGACGTCGGTGATCTCGACATCGCGCGGGCCGCGGTCGGCGGTGACGCCCATCGTCTCCGAAGAGAGGTCCCGCATCGTGTACTCGGCGTTCGGGTCGCTGAGCTGCGTGTAATCGATCGGCATGGCGGATTTTCGACAGTCGGGCGGTTAATCCTTTTCAAGCCCGGACTGTATGGCGCTTCGCCCGGGGGTCGCGGATAGCAAACCCGAGCGACAGCAACCCCCCGTTCGGGTTATCGTGTTTCGTCTAGCAGGGATCGCGGCTGGGAACAGCCAGAAAGCCCCGAGGCGGTCGGCTCGGTGCGCCGGCTGCGCGCTTTGCTCGGTCGCGTGCTCCCTCGCTGTCACCGGAAATCTTTGATTTCCGAGATGAGCGTTGGACTACGTCCAACGAACCTGCGAGCGGGCCTGCGGCCCGCGAGCAGATCACGAGAGAGCTCCGCTCTCTCGGACGACAGTGCTTGCCCGTGCGCGCCGTCGCCGAGCGCGAGGCCGGCGAGCCGGCCTCGAATGGTCGCGGCGGTTGCGCCGCCGCGCACGCCTCGCCCCTTTCAGTCCCACCCGTAGCCGGTTGGGCAGCCAGCATGGGCGGGACTGAAAGGGGCCGATCGCTCGACCTGGCCCGGACGAAGCAAGGACCGCAGGCGATAAGCCGAGGACCGCAGCGAGTCCCGGACGGTCGAGCGAGCGGGGGCTTTCTGGATGTACCTAACCGCGACTCGCGTAACGACATACCACCGTTCGGGCGACCGAACATTCACAAGCGAGTGAACCGTACACGTGAACAGAGATGACCCCAGAGACATCTACACGGCGGCGGTTTCTGGCGCTCGGCGGGACGGCACTCGCGTCCGCGATCGCGGGGTGTTCGACGTCGCTGTCGGCACCCGAGTCGTCACCGGAGGAGTCGTCGTCGCCCTCCGCCGCCGGGGAGTCTCCCGAGACGGACACAGCCGGGAGTCCCTATACGCGGGTGTATCGAGACACCATCCCCTCGGTCACGACCGTCCAGACGACGGCGGGCCAGGGGACCGGGTTCCAGTACGACGAGGGGCACGTCGTCACGAACGCCCACGTCGTCGGGACGGCGAGTGAGGCGCAGGTCCGCTTCCACGACGGGACGTGGGCGAGTGGCCCGGTGGTCGGGACGGATCCACACAGCGACCTCGCCGTGATCGAACCCGGGACAGTGCCCGATGCCTCGCAGCCACTCCCGTTCAGCGACCAGCCGCCGACCATCGGTCAGGAGGTCGTCGTCATCGGCAACCCGTACAATCTCGACGGGTCGGTCACGTCGGGGATCGTCAGCGGCACCGACCGGTTGATCCCCTCGCCGGCGGGCTATCAGATTCCGGACGCGATCCAGACCGACGCGGCGGTAAACCCGGGCAACAGCGGCGGCCCGCTGATGGATCTCGACGGTTCCGTGGTGGGCGTCGTGAATTCGAAGCAGGGCGACAGCATCGCCTTCGGGATCTCGGCTGCGCTGACGCAGCGCGTGGTCCCGGCACTCATCGACACCGGGAGCTACGAGCACGCCTACATGGGCGTCTCCCTGGAGACGATGGCCCCGGCGGTCGCGGCGGCGAACGACCTCGACGATCCCCAGGGTCTGCTGGTCGTCCAGACCGTTCGTGGTGGCCCGGCTGACAGCGTCCTCCAGCCCAGTAGTATCGAGTACGTCAATGGACGCCAGGTCCCCGTCGGCGGTGACGTCATCCGCGCCATCGGGGGGACGCCGATGGAGACCTTCGAGGACCTCGCGAGCTATCTGGCGCTGGAAACCCGGCCCGGCGATACCATCGAGGTCGCGATCCTGCGGGACGGTGACGAGCGAACCGTCGAGGTGACGCTCGATGCCCGGCCGGACCGCTCGACGTCACCCCTCCGGTGAGAAAACGACTGCCACGGGCGGTTCGCTCACCGCGAGATTTCCTCGACGTCACCGTCGAGGATCGATTCGACCATCTCGGGCCGGATCGTCGCGGCGTCGCCGCCGATCGTCCGCTTGAGCGCCGCGGTCGCCGCCGCCTGTTCGAGCGCGACCGGGATCGGCTCCTCGGTCAGCCACGCCGCGAGGAACCCGCCGACGAAGGCGTCGCCGGTCCCGATCGCGTCGACCGTCTCGGTCTCGAAGACCGGCTGGTGGGCGCTCCGTTCGCCGTCGAAGGCGAGCGCCCCTTCCTCGCCCGTCGTCACGACGACGAGGTCGAGGTCGTAGTCGGCGTGCAGGTCGGCGGCGACGGTCTCGGCGTCGCCGTCGTATTCGAGTACTGCCTCCGCATCGCGATGGGCGACGAACAGCACGTCGACGTCGGGCAGGAGATCGGTGAGCGTCTCCCGGGCCGATTCTGGGTCCCAGAGGTTCGACCGGTAGTTGACGTCGAAAACTGTCGTCGCCCCGGAATCCTTGGCCGTCGACAGGACCTCCTTTGTGGTCTCGACCAGCGTCTCCGAGAGTGCCGGCGTGATGCCGGAGACGTGGACGGCGTCGGCCTCGGTGAAGGGGTCCGTGGGAAGTTCGTCGAAGGTCGCCGTCGTGATCGACGAGCCGGCCCGGTCGTAGATGACCTGCGAGCCGCGGGGAGCCGCGCCCGCTTCGAGGTAGTAGGTCCCGAGTCGGGCGTCGTCACTCTCGTCCCAGACGACGGCCGGGTCGACGTCGTGGGTCCGGTAGGCGGTGGTTACTTTCTCGCCGACGGGGGTCGCCGGGAGTTTCGAGACCCACGTCGCGTCGAGGCCCAGCCGCTGGGCGGCGACGGCGACGTTGCCCTCCGCGCCGCCGACGTGGACGTCGAGCGTGTCGGTGGTCTCGATCGGCTCGGCGGTCGGCGTCGCCAGTCGCAGGAGTGATTCCCCGAATGCGGTGAGTCGTGGCGGAGTCATGGTGAGAGATGGACGGGACGCGGGCTTAAAACGGATGGATTCGATCGATCATAGAATCGCGGTTCTTGTTTGGACGCGTGATGCGAGAGGGACGGAATCGGTGAGAACGCCTCATTTTGCAGTAGCTTCGTTCCGATGGAACAGGCTCACCAATGCCCCAATAATACAGACACTCCCCAGGGCATATCCGGTGATTTTCACGAGTGCAAATGGATCTGGAACACGTTGTGTTTCAACGGGCTGAACCAAGATGTACTGGTCGTCCTGTCTGACCACTGTGGCGTTCACATGCTTTGATACCGTTTGCTGGCCGTCGAGTACCGTCCGAATGACTGGGTTTGTCTCCGCTGGTCTGACAGCCACGTCCTTGGCAACAGTCTCCGCTGAGACTCTCGCCGCCCGCAGTTGAAATGTGCTATCAGTTATGGATGCGTGGATGCGGTAATAGTGATCATGGAAATCGTCCGCCAGATATCGGACATCGAGAAGATTGATCACCTCCAGTTCGAGAGTCGATTTTGGGCGTGTGAGCGTCTCGTTTCTCGCATCTCGGACGAGATCAATTTGACTCCCGGTTCCGTACGGTACACTTGGGACCTTGTAGAGACGTTCAACAGTCTCATCATTTGTGAGATCAAGCTCCGTTACTGAATATGAGTGCTGTGTGTCGGGGCCCGGACCATTACCGACAACTGGATGTATAACCAGCAGCACTCCGAGAACCAAGCCAGCGAGTTCTTTCATGGAGGGCATATCCGGACACTGTCTCCCGAATGTCATTAATCCCATCGCATCAATCACGTGAGGAGTGGTGCTCCCGAAATCAGCGGGGTTAGACCACCGGATATCGGTGTATTCTACAGCGGATAAACAAGGCCCATACAGCTAAATACGGCTCAATCGCGTGGATGATCGGTCGTGAGGCCGCAGGGACAGTCAGTCGTGGCATATATACTCCCCGGGCAGGTCAGTCACTGTAGGGAGTACCTACGATGGAACGTCACGACACGAAACTCGAAGACGAGGCGCTGTTGATCGAGTGGGACGACGAGTGGGTCGAGATCGGTCCCCTCGACGCGGTACTCGATCTCTTCGACGGGGAGACCTACGAGATCGAGTACGACGACGCCCAGTCGAAGGTCCCGTGGCTCGAAAGCGACCTTGAGGACAACACGCTGTCCTTCGACGTCGTCGAGACCGTGACGGACATGGACTTCGACGACGAGTTCACCGAGGAGGTCGTCGAAGCGCCACTCGATTCCGAGGGCAACCAGGGCCACCCGCTCCGGACCGAGACCTTCGTCGCGAAGATGATCGAGATCTGGGAGGCCCAGGGTGCGAGCGGCGAAGGCGAGGCACTGGGCTCCGGGGAGTGATCCAGCGAACGGACGTCGAAAGCAGTGTTTTCTCGAGCAGTGTGACGCCGTCGGATCAGACCGAATCGGGTTCGATCGCCGCCGTCGCGTCGAGGTCCTCGATGCGTTACCATCCGGTCAGTTCGGCTGGCGCTTGAAGCGGCCAATCACTCGACCCATATCATTATTACTCTCGATGACGTGTATTTACGTACGGTTACAATGCCCGTCGATTTCAAGAATTATCACCCAACCGATCTCCCGGAGGAGGACACCAACGGGCGTCTAATACTGGAATATCTCGCGAGCAATCCCGACCTCGGCTTTCGTCCGAGCGAGCTCGCCGAGGAACTCGACATCCCGCACGGGAGCGTCGGGACGACGCTTCGCCGGCTCGAAGACCGCGGACTCGTCCGTCACAAGGGCGAGTACTGGGCCATCAACGTCGAGGCGTACGACGCCCAGACCGCCAGCGAGATCGGCCTCCAGGCCGTCGCAGAACAGTTCGAGGGCGACTACTACGACCGGAACGACGATTGGGACGCAGACCTCCCCGATCTCGACGCCGAAGAGACAGTCGACGAGTGATGTATCGACGGGGAACCATTGTCGTCGCGTCAGACCCATTCGGAGACACGCCTCACCGACCGTATCTGATCGTGAGCGACGAGACCCATCCCTTCGCCGGGGAACAATACATCGCGATCGGAATCTCGACAAAGCAATACGACGAGTCGATTCCCATCGCAGACGAAATCGTGGAAGGCGCTCTGGATCGCGAGTCGTTCGTCGCTCCGTGGGCAGTCGTATCCCTGCGTGAGACGAACGTCGAACGAGCAGTCGCTCGGGTTGGGGCTGCAGTCACTGAAACAGCAGTACGGCAAATGGCTGGCTTTGCTGGCTACCGGACGGAATGAGACTCGTCACAAAATCCGCATTCCAGCACTGTCCGAGCCACTGAGAGCATTTTGAACCGACGCAAAGGTCACGATTTCCCAGAAAAGTCCGTCTGTCGTGTCGAATCACCCCCTGCCGATCAGATCGCGTCGGGTTCGATCGGCGCCGTCGCGTCCAGCTCATCGACACCGTCTTCGAGCGTCCACGTCTCGACGTGGGTGACGGTCTCGCCGGGCTGGACAGTCTGAATCGGGGCGAGGGATTCGAGTTCCGTCACGTAGTCGTCCGTGTAGACCTCGGTGTCGCTGCCCAGATCGGGGTAGGTCGCCTCGGGATCGTGGGCGAAATCCTTCCGGAAGGCGTGGCCGTCGTTGAGATAGGCGAGCCAGCCGTCGCCGGCCGCGGTCCCGATCTTGGTCTCGCCAGCGCCGTCGGGATCCTGCTCGAGGTAGAGATACTCCTCGCCGAAGGAGAGGCGGTCGTCGGCCAGGGTCGCGTAGGGCCACAGCTGGATCGAGCGATCGGGCAACAGCGATTCGGGATCGGCCTGGGGGGTGAAGGGAATGACAGCCGTTCCGTTGCCCTTCATCACCGTCAGTGCCCAGGGGGCGAACTCGACCGGCCACTGGCCGGCGTTGGTGAGTTCGTGGGTCACCTCGACGGACGCGCCCGTCTCGGCCATCCGGACGGTCATGGCCTTGGCGACGTTGTCCTCGCCCGGCGACTTTTCGAGTCGGACCCCATCGTCGAGGAGATCGACCGCGACCGGGTCCAGATCCGGGGTGTAGGTTCGCTCGCGGTCTTCGGGGGCATGCCAGAGGCGATGACCGCCCAGTAGCGGCCACTCGTCGCGGACCTCCTCGAAGAGATGGAACTCGTTGGGGCCGTCGACGAACCCGAACTCGGTGATCCGCGGGCCGATAGTTGTCGGCGCGAGCAACTCGATCGTGCCGTTGTCGACGGCGACGGCGTCGTCCCAGCGGTCGTGCGTAACGCGTTCGACGGTTACCTGACTCATGTGATCTCGACGTGTATGGTCCCACGACGGATCCATAATAGTTCTGATAGAGTCCGGGGACTGAGGTCCCAGGACGCCAGCCGACCGCCGGGCCGCTCGCCCTACAGCAACCCGATCGACGCCAGTTCCTCGACGAACGCCGCGGTCTCGGCATCGTCCATCGTCCGCAGGGGATCCCGAAGCGGCCCGGGGTCGAATCCAACATCGCGTTCGGCCAGCGCCGTCTTGACGCCGGCCATGTACGGCCCGCGATCGAACGCGTTCACGACGTCGCGGACGGTCTCCTGAAGCGCCTGGGCACGGGCCGCGTCGCCGTCGTCGAACGCCTCGTAGAGTTCGACGACCAGTTCCGGGAACGCGTTCGAGACCGAGCTCACGACCCCGGAACACCCGAGTTCGAGACCAGCATACAGGAGTGCGTTGTGTCCGGCGAGTACCGTCAGGTCGGGGTTGTCCGCCAGCACCTGTCCGAGCCACGGGACGTCGCCGCTGGTATCCTTCAATCCAGCCACGCCGTCGATGTCGGCGATGTCAGCCATCGCGTCCGTCGAGAGGTGATTGCCAGTCAGCGGCGGGATGTGATAGACGTACACCGGGCGATCGACCGCGTCGGCGATCCGCCGATAGTGGTCGACGGCCGCCTCGGCCGCAAGCGGGAAATAGAACGGCGTGACGACGACCAGGCCGTCCGCGCCGGCCGCGACCGCGCGTTCGGCGTGCCGGACCGTCTCCCGGGTGCCCGGCGCACCGACGCCGGCGATGACGGGCACCTCGTCACCGACAGCGTCGACGACCGCTTCGACGACCCGCTCGCGTTCGCCCGCCGAAAGCAGCGGGAATTCGCCGTTAGTGCCCAGCGGGAACACGGCGTGGGCACCGTGTTCGACGACGAACTCGGCGTGGGCCGCCGTCGCGGCCTCGTTTACCGTCTCGTCGTCATGAAACGCCGTGATCGTCGGTGGGATGACGCCGTGGAGATCGAGTGGGTCCGCCGGTCCCGAGGATGGAGCGTGCGTCGGCATGTACGCGGATTCCGGAGGTCCGATAATAAGGCCTGGGATGGAACGCAGTCGGTCGGCGACGGGAGAGTAGCGACTGGTCGGTCGAGTTCTCGCCAAAGGGTAACGGGGGGGAACCCCGCGTGTGACACTACGGAGCCGTCTGGCTCCGGTTGTGCGTATGGTCTACATCACTATAAGCGCACAGGACGTTATCAGGGATGGAAACAAACGGCAAATGGCGCCGGAGATCGACTATAGCGCCCGGTTTCACTCGTCAGTGCCGATGAGGGCGTCGATGTCGGCGTGGTCGTCAAGCAGCGTCCGCATCCGGTCGACGGTAGCCGCACTGCGGGTCGGGCCGGTCTGGAGGAGGTCCTCGGTGCGGTCGATCACCATACGCGTGTCCGACTGGAGCAACAGGAGCGGGACACCTTCCTCTTCGGCCCGACCGATGATGGCGCTTGACGGCCGGAAGCCGCCGCCGAGGATGATCGCTTTGATCCCCGAGGCGTCCAGGGCGGCGGTGACGATCTCCGGGCGGTCACCGCTGGTGATCATTACGGCGTTTTGCATCCGGCGGAACTGGGTGAGCGCACTTTCAGCGGACATCGCGCCCACAGTAAAGCGCTCGACGAACAGATCGGTCCCGGCATCGGAAGTCAGGACCTCCGCGCCGAGTCGCTCGGCCAGGTCGTCGACGGTGAGTCCGGCGAGTTCCTGGACCCGCGGGACGACGCCCAGCACGGGGATGTCGTGGTTCTCGAGGAACGGGACGACGTCCGTGGTTAGCTGATCGAACGCCGCGTCGGGGACGGCGTTGAACAGGACGCCGGCCAGCGAATCCCCGAGCGTCTCGGCGGCGGCGAGGATGTCGTCGACGTCCTCCGGTTCGTCGTATCTCGACAGCAGGACGACCTTGGCATCGATCATCTCGGCGATGTCGGCGTCCGTCAGGTCGACGATGCCGCCGGTGGTGAGTCGGTCGGTTCCCTCAAGGACCATCATGTCCCGTTCACCGGCCATCTTCTCGTAGTTCTCGAGCACACGATCCCGGAGTTCCTCGGGTTGCTCACGACCCTGGATGGCCTCCTGGACGAAGGTCGGCGTGTAGACGATCGGCTCGAGTTCGTGCATCTCCGAATCGAGCCCGAGCAGTTCCCGAGCCAGCATCGGATCCTCGTCACGGGTCTTGCCCGTCGCACTCTGGAGACGGGTCCCCTTGGGTTTCATGTAGCCGACGCTGTGACCAGCCGCGTCCGCGAGTTTCGCGATCGCGAGCGTAACTGCGGTCTTGCCGGTCGCTTCTTCGGTCGAGGTGACCAGGATCGGGTCCATGTCAATGCCTTTCGTAGGGCACCGATTTTAAAGTTCCTCCTAGTCGAGGACCTTGCCACTACTTCGAAAGAAAAGCGATCCCCCGATGGGAGGCGGTTACAGCGCTTCCTGGTCGACGGTCGCCCGGATGTCGACCGCTACGACGCCGTCTGGCGTCGCGACCAGCGGGTTGATATCGAGTTCGAGGATCGCGGGGAAGTCAGTGACGAGTTTCGAGATGCGCTGGATCGTCTCGACGACACCGGCCTCGTCCACCGGTTCGCGACCACGCGCACCGCGAAGCAGCGGCGCGGAGTCGATCTCGTCGATCATCTCCTCGGCCTCGGGTTCGGAAACGGGCGCGACCCGGAAGGTGGCGTCTTCGAGCACTTCCACGAAGATGCCGCCGAGCCCGAACATCACCAGCGGGCCGAACTGCGGGTCGCGATTGATCCCGACGATGGTTTCGGTCCCCGCGTCGAGGTCGGCCATCTCCTGGACCTGGACGCCGAGGATGGTCGCGTCGGGCTGGTAGTTTCGCGCGCGGGCGATCAGATCATCGTAGGTGCTTGCGACCTCGTCGTCCGGGACGGCGACCTCGACGCCGCCGATGTCGGACTTGTGCAGGATGTCCGGGCTGACGATCTTCATCACGACGTCGCCGTCGATTTCCTTTGCGGCTTCGACGGCTGCGTTCTTATCCGAGACGATGGCCCCGTCCGGTGTCGGGATGCCGTAGGCCTCGAGCAGCTCCATAGCCTCGACGCCGAGCTTGTTGGTGTCCCGTTCCTTCGTACGTTCGAGGATCTCGCGAGCGCGCTCGCGATCGACATCGAATGCTTTGGGCTCGGCGTACTCGTGTTGCTGGATCTCGGCGTACTCACGGAGCGCATCGAGGCTGTTGACGCCGCGAGCGGGGTCGAAGTACGACGGGATCCCGGCCTCGCCGAGCATCTCGGCGGGCACTTCGGCCGTCTCGCCGCCCATGAGACTTGCGGCCATCGGGACGCCGTACTCCTCGTGTTTCTCGATCATGACCTCCGCAAGGTTCTCGAAGTCGATCGACTGCGGCGAGGAGACGACGATGACCGAGCCGACGTTCGGGTCGTCGAGGACGATGTCCAGCGCCTGTTCGTAGGTTTCCGCGGAGGCGTCACCGAGGACGTCGACGGGGTTGAAGATGTTGGCCTCCGACGGCATCGCTTCCTCGAGCTGTTCGAGTGACTCATCGGTGAACGACGCCATCTCCAGGCCCGAGTCGCCGATCGCGTCGGTCGCCATGACACCGGGGCCGCCGGCGTTGGTGACGATGGCGATGTCGTTGCTCTCGGGCATCGGCTGGTCGCCGAGGATGGTTGCGTAGTCGAACAGTTCCTGGACGCTGTTGGCCCGGATGACGCCGGCCTGTTCGAGGCCCGCCTCGTATGCGCGTTCGCTCCCGGCGATGGCTCCCGTGTGGGAGGCCGCGGCCGAGGCCCCGGCTTCCGTCCGCCCGGACTTGACGGCGACGATCGGTGTGTCTTTGGTGACTTCGCGGGCGGTATCGATGAACTCCCGGCCGTTCTCGATGTCCTCGAGATACCCGAGAATGACGTCGGTATCGGGATCGTCCCCCCAGTAGTCGATGAACGACCCTTCGTCGAGGACAGCTTTGTTGCCAAGCGAGACGATGTCGTTGAACCCGACGTTGTGATCGCCGGCCCAGTCGAGGACCGCCGAGATGAACGCGCCGGACTGGCTCATAAAGGAGATGTTGCCCGGGATGGCCGATTTCTCGGTGAACGTCGCGTTCATCCCGACCGACGTCGAGATGACGCCCAGGCAGTTCGGCCCGACGAGGTTGATGTCGTACTCCTCGGCGATCTCCTTCATCTCGTGCTCGCGCTCGACGCCCTCGCTGCCGGACTCGCCGAAGCCGGCGGTAATCACGGCGGCGTCCCGGATGCCGGCCTCGCCCGCCTGACGAAGCACGTCGTTGACGATTCCCGGCGGGACGACGACGATCGCCAGTTCGACGCCATCGATCTGTGTGAGGTCGTCATAACAGTCGAGGCCGAACACTTCCTCGGAACTCGGGTTGACCGGCACGACGTCACCCTCGTATCCGTCGAGGAGATTCTCCATGATAGCACGCCCGACGGCGCCATCGCTTTCGGTCGCTCCGACGACAGCTACCCGTTCCGGCGCAAATAACGTATCTAACTGGCCCATCGTATCTTCTCAGAGTTGGGTATCGCGGGGGAAATATTTACCTGAATCGTCGCCGTCTGTGAGTGAGTGACGTGGGAATACATCGCCTAGAGGGGGTCCTACGCCCCGGAATTGCGGGTCCCGCCCAGCCAGTATATCATGGTCATTTGTGATCGGGGGTCGACGACTCGGCCCCGACGGCCGTCGTCACGCGGGATCGGCGGTGACAGCTCGCACATTTATGTGACTGACTCCCCAACCGAGTGGTATGTCAAGTCAGTCCGATCGGGCGGGTCTCCCCCAGCTCTTGAGGGAACTCACGAGGTCGCTTTCGGCCCTCCAGCGTGATCTCAAGGCCGAGCGGCGGGGCCGAGGTCGGGGGCTCGACCGGCTGCTTCGGTTCACGGCCGACGTGACCATCCCCGCAGCCATTCTGGTACTTGAGACGAACATCAGAACGCTTCGGCTGTTACAGCGAACGCTCCGGATGGTCGAGGATTCCGAGACGGACGGAGACACAGGGGCCACTGCGAGCGAGGATGTCGCGTCCGTCGGCCGGTCGGTCGTCGATCGGCTCGACGAGGCCCTCGAAGACGTCCAGTCAGCCGTCGAGGACTCGAATCTCGACGACCGGACGCGACAACACCTCTCGGAAGCCCGGACGCTCAACCAGCAACTCGAAGACCGCCTCCAGGAGCGCTCCGAGAGCGAAGCAAACCCGGAGGCGAGCGTCGACGTCGAGGCCGAACTCCAGTCGATCAAAGACGAACACGACGACACGAACGGTAACGGGTCCGATCCAGAGGGTGAGTGAAGATCCGCTTCTGAGACCATCGAACGCATCGCGTTCGAAGGGCCGTATCGAGACAGTCCCCGGGCGACCCACTCGACAGCGCGGCGAGGCGGACCGATCGGACCGCGAACCGCCCCGCGACGTTCAGTGTCAGTCGCTACCCACCCAACGGCAGACCGAAAGTGGGAAAGTCCCGAGTGGGGTAGCCAGTAGCATGCTCTCGCTCGCACTTGCCGGGAAGCCAAACGCCGGCAAGTCGACGTTCTACACGGCGGCGACGATGGCCGACGTGGACGTCGCCAACTACCCGTTCACGACGATCGACGCCAACCGCGGGGTGAGTCACGCCCGGACACAGTGTCCGTGTCTCGATCTCGACGAACGGTGTGGTAACGATCGCTGTCACGACGGCAAGCGATACGTCCCCGTGGAACTGCTGGACGTCGCGGGGCTGGTCCCGGGCGCCCACGAGGGGCGCGGCCTCGGCAACCAGTTCCTGGACGAACTGACCGACGCCGACGCGATCCTCCACGTCGTCGACGCCTCGGGAGCGACCGACGAGGAGGGCGAACCCGTCGAAATCGGCGAACACGATCCCGTCGAGGATCTGGACTTCATCGAAGAAGAGATGGATCTGTGGCTCGCCAGCATCATCGAGCGCAACTGGGAGACGGTCGAGCGCCGCTCCCGGTCGCCGGATTTCGACATCGACGAGGCGCTCTCGGAGTTTCTGACTGGGGTCGGCGCGACGGAACTCGACGTGGCCCGGACGCTCCGCGAACTGGAGTACCCTGAAGATCCCCTGGCCTGGACCGACGAGCATCGTGAATCGCTGGCGAGCGAGATCCGGGCGCGAACCAAGCCGATCATCGTCATCGCGAACAAGGCTGACGTCGCCCCGCCGGAGAACATCCAGGCGCTCAAGGAGCGCAACGAGGCGACGATCCCGGTCACCGCCGACGGCGAGCTCGCGCTCCGGCGGGCCGTCGAGGCGGACATCGTCGAATACGATCCCGGTGATCCGGACTTCGAGATCACCGGCGAGATCAGCGACGACCAGGAAGCCGGACTCGAACGGATCCGCGACGTGATGGAGTCTCACGGCGGGACGGGCGTCCAGAAGGCGCTGGACACGGCTGTCTACGAAGTGCTCGATCAACTAACGGCCTATCCGGTCCAGGACGAAACCCACTGGACCGACGGCCAGGGCAACGTCCTGCCCGACGCCCATCTCCTGTCGGACGGCTCGACACCTCGGGACCTGGCCTACGCGGTCCACTCGGACATCGGGGAGGGCTATCTCCACGCCGTCGACGCCCGCGAAAAGCGCCGGATCAGCGACGATACCGAACTCGAAGAGGGCGACGTGATCAAGATCGTCTCGACCGCGAAGTGAGCGGTGATTCCGATGGACGTGACGACAGTCCCGCTGACGGCGGTCCGACCCAGTCAGTGTTATCTCAACGCCGAGAAGGTCGCCGCCGTCGCCGAGCGGGTCGACGGCGAGGTGTTCGATCCGGGGCCGCTGCCCGTCTATAATTTCGATGGCGAGCACTACCTGACCGACGGGCACACCCGGGCGTTTGTCGCGCATCTGACTGGGCGCGAACGTTTGGGCGTCACCTACGACGTGAACCTCGCCGCTGACGCGTCGCTTCCCGTCTACCGCGAGTGCATCGAGTGGTGCAACCGGGACGGAATAGAGACGATCACGGACCTCACGGGGCGGGTCGTCGGTCCCGGGACGTATCAAGCGGAGTGGATCGAGCCCTGTCAGGCGATTGCAGCGCGGATCGAAGCGGAGTGAGCGAGACACGCCCGACCCACATCAAGACGAGCCACAGAAACGCGCCCGAAGCGACCCGCGATCCGATCGCCGAGGACGGCGGTGAATGATTTTTGCGGGACGGCGGTGTACGGAGCCGAATCGACCGGTTCGGTATATGTACGTTTGGCGTCAACTGCTGACCTTGAGACTGTCCACTGGGTTTACATGCCACCGATGCGTGATTCGTACCGGGTCGACGACGTGACCCCGTCATCGACCCGGACGGTCACGCCTCGATCGTCTGTGTGATGCTCACGTCCCACCGTGGCTCGCCCGCCGCGGTGAATCCGGACGAATGTCGTCGTCCGATGCCATCAATTGCCGCCCGCCGGGTCCCCCAACCCGGTACGTTCTCACTTCGGGCGTGTGTCTGTACGGAAAGCCGACGCCTCCCGGAAGACTGTCTAACGACGACGGGTCCGTCGTCCAACGACAGCGTATTTGCTCGGCCGGCCTGAACAGGGGATATGGATCTCACGGAGCACGTTTCGGATTTCGCGCGCCGCGACTGGGAGCGTTACGACGGGGAAGAGACCGTCCGATTCGCGCTGATCGGGGCCGGCTGGTTCACCCGCGAGTGGGCGCTGCCCGGCATCGAGCGAGCCGACCACACCGAGGCGACGGTCGTGGTCGACGTCGATCGCGAGCGGGCGGAGGGACTCGCCGCCGAGCACGGCCTGACCGCGCTCACCCCCGAAGCGTTCCACGACGGCGTCGCCGAGTCCGAATACGACGCCGTCTACGTCTGTACGCCGAACGCGACCCATCTGGAGTACGTCGAAACCGCGGCGGCGTTCGGCAAGGACGTGCTCTGTGAGAAACCGATGGAAGCCAGTGTCGACCGGGCAGCCGAACTCGTCGAAGCAACTCGGGAAGCCGGCGTCTCGCTGATGGTCGGCTACCGGATGCACCTCGATCCGGTCGTCCGCCGCTCGAAGGAACTCATCGAGGCGGGCGCGATCGGCGACGTTGTGCAAGTCCACTCCAATATGTCCCAGCGGATGGTCGCCGAGTTGGAGGGTGATGCGAGCGAGCAGTGGCGACTCGACCCCGACCTCGCGGGCGGCGGCGCGATGATGGACATCGGGATCTACCCGCTGAACACGACGCGGTTCCTGCTCGACGCTGATCCGGAGCGGGTCTCCGCCGAGACCGGTTCGACCCACGGGGCGTTCGCCGACGTCGAGGAGCGCGTCGCCGTCCGGGCGACGTTCGAGGGTGGGGTGCCCGTCGTCTTCACTGCCAATCACAACGCCTACCACGACAGCTTCCTCCGGGTGACCGGGACGGCGGGCCAGGTCATCATCGATCCCGCCTATTTCGAGCGTGAGCCCCGCGACATGGAGGTCAGGCTCGACGGCGAGCGCCACGCCATCGACGTGACGGACGTCCACCAGCTCGAGGAGGAATTCGCGTACTTCGCCGACTGCGTGCTGGCCGGTCGCGAGCCCGCACCCGATGGCGAGCACGGACTGGTGGACATGCGGGCGATCGACGCGATCTACGAATCCGCCGAGATCGGCGAGACGGTACGCGTCGAGACATAACGGTTCGATCAAGACGGACCGGCACGTATCGGTCGGTATGTCTGCTTATTTGAAGCCGAAACGGGAGGAATACAATACGCACCCGTGATCACGAGCACAACCGTTAGGACGACGGAACCACAAGCGAGCGCGTGGACGACCTCCTCGCCTGGCTTCGTGAGCGCCCGTACTACGAGGGACAGATCGTCGACGAGCGACGCTTCCCCGGCCGCGAGGCGACCTACGGCGACCTCGACGTGCCCGATCGCCTCGCCTCGGCGCTCGAAGACGAGGGTGTCGATCGATTTTATCGCCATCAGGCCGACGCGATCGCGGCCGTCCGCGGCGGCGAGAACGTGGTGCTGGCGACGCCGACCGCCAGCGGGAAGAGCCTCGCCTACACCGTCCCCGCGTTCGAGCGGGCGATGGACCACGTGGGGACGACGCTGTATATCGCGCCGCAGGTCGCACTCATCAACGACCAGGCCGAGACGCTCTCGGATCTCGCTCATGGACTGGGCTTCGGGTCGCGGGTGACTGTCGATCGCTACACCGGCCGACTCTCCCAGTCCGAGAAGGAGACCGTCCGCGAGCGCCAGCCGACGGTGCTGCTCACGACGCCGGACATGCTCCACTACGGGATCATGCCCCACGCCCACCGGCTGTGGGACTGGTTCTTCGAGCGCTTAGAGACGATCGTTATCGACGAGGTCCACGCCTACCGCGGCGTCTTCGGCAGTCACGTTTCGCTGGTCTTGCGGCGGCTGAACAGGCTGGCCGAGCGGTTCGATGCCGATCCACAGTACGTCTGCTGTTCGGCCACCATCGGCAACCCGGTCGGCCACGCTGCGACGGTGACCAACCAACCCGAACCCTCGTTTCGGCTGCTCACCGAGGACGACAGCGCGACCGGCCCGCGGCAATGGGTGGTCTGGAACCCGCCCGAGAAACGGGGTGGCGGGGGCCACGGACAGCGTCGGTCCCACCACGTCGAGGCCAAGCGGCTGTTCGCCGATCTGGTCCAGCGCGGGTTACAGACGGCCGTGTTTACGGGTTCCCGGCAGGTGGCCGAGCGCTACGCGACCGAGAGCGAGCGGGAGCTCCGCGAGCGCGGCGAGGGGGAACTGGCGACGAAAATCGGGGCCTATCAGGCCGCGCTGACGAGCGACCGCCGCCGGGAACTGGAGGCGGGCCTGCACGACGGGTCCATCCGGGGCGTCTGGACGACGAGCGCACTCGAACTCGGGGTGGACGTCGGCGGGTTGGACGCCGTCATTCTTGATGGGTACCCGGGCACGCGCATGGAGACCTTCCAGCGGGCGGGGCGGGCGGGCCGGGGCGAGGATCCAGCGCTGGTCGCGCTGGTGACCGGCGAGGACCAGCTCGACCAGTACGTCGCCCGCCATCCCGAGGCGCTGTTCGACCGCGAGCCCGAGCAGGCGCTGACCAACCCCGCAAACGACCAGATCCTCCCGGATCACGTCCGATCGGCCGCCCGCGAGAACTGGCTGTCGCCGGGCGACGATCGCCACTTCGGCGAGACGTTCCCGGATGTCGTGGCCGACCTCGAATCTCGGGGCGACCTGGAGCGCCGGACGACCGACGCCGGGACGCGGTGGCTCTACGACGGCGGCGGCAGTCCAGCCCACGAAACCAGCCTGCGGAGCGCCGACGACCGGGAGATCAAACTGCGCGAACGTGGCTCGAACGACGTGATCGCATCGCTGCCCTTCGGCGACGCCCTGCGGGACGCCCATCCGGGGGCGATCTACCACCACCAGGGGACGAAATACGAAGTTGTGGACCTCGATCTGGATCACGACGTGGCGACGCTGGACCGGACGTACGCCGATCAATACACGCGTGTCCTCCACGAGAAGACGATCACCGTCGAGGACGACCTTCGGGAGAGGCCCTTCCCCGGTCGGGAGGACGTTCCCGTTCGCTTCGCGGATGTGACCATGCGCAAGCAGATCACGGGCTTCGAGCGCCACGACGCCCGCTCGGGCGAGGCGATCAGCCGGGAGTCCCTTGACGTTCCCGAGACGAGCTTGCGGACCCGGGCGCTGTACTACGCCCTGCCGCCGGATCTGGAGGGGAATCTGCGGGCGAACGGCGACTTCCCGGGCGGAATTCACGCCGCCGAGCACGCCATGATCGCGACGATGCCACTCTCCTTTCTGTGTGATCGACGCGACATTGGGGGCCTGTCGACGCCCCATCACCCCCACACCGACCGGAGTACGATCTTCATCTACGACGGCTATCCGGGGGGCGTCGGGATCGCGGAAGCCGGCTACGAATCGATCGGTGACCTGGCGGCGACGACGCGGGAACTCGTGGCGGACTGTGACTGTGAGGACGGGTGTCCGGCCTGTGTCCAGTCACCCCACTGCGGGAACGCGAACGACCCGCTCGACAAGGATCTCTCGATCGAACTGCTGGACGCGCTGATCGGGAAGCAGGGTTCGACAGACTAAGGTTCCAAGTAACTGGCTACCGTATGGATCCATATGTCGACCGGCAACGCCAGAAAAGACGTCGAGTGCCGTTGCACGCGGTGTCAGTACAACAATAACGGAAGCTGTGGCTACCAGGGGCGCATCCTGATCAACCAGAACGGCGAGTGTGAAGTCATGGAAACGGGCTTCGGTGGCGATCGCGGGCCGTTCGGGTAGTCGAAACGAATCGGCGCTGTCCAGTTTCCGATCCGAGCCTGGCTGGGACTATCACGTTCATCGAATCGGTGATCGATCGACTACGCCAGCTTGGCATATAAAAAAGGACTTTGATCACCATGCAATAGTTGTTTTATTGAGGGGATAGACGTGTAGATGCTGGAGAATACATTCGGCACCGGCATCCGATTGCCCCCACCCGGATGCCAGGGCTGAATTCAATTCCGGACGACGTACCCCACCATTCCACGGCATCCCCTCACAGGGTCTACCGCTGTCATCCGTCGTCGGGATCTCCGTCTCCAGCGTTTCAACTCTCAGGTACCAGCGACCCGATCACTCGTTGTCAAGTGTCAACAATGTATTCGTGACGAGTGTTGAGATTCCCCGGCGGAGTCGCTCGGTGGCAGCCTGGTCCGAGATGTCGAACTCCGCGGCGAGTTCCTTCGTCGAGATGGTTCGTGGGAGCGAATAGTAGCCTGCCTCGACCGCGTACGTAAGCGTCTCCCGCTGGACCGGGGTCAGCCCGTACCACGGCCCTGCGTCAGGTTTCGTCGGATTGTAAATCTTCTCGACGGACACCGGGATGTCCTCCTCGATGTAGTACTCCTGAAACGTAGAGAGCGCATCGTGAGTGGGAAATCGAAGCTCGATCCGCCATCGATCGGCGGTCCCGGTCGCATCGAGCAAGGCCGCCCCGATATCGGTAAGTCGATCAAACAGCGATCCGTCGGGCGGCTCCCACTCGAGTGCGTACAGCGTCTCCTCGTCGTGTGTATTGACCGGCGTAATATCACGGACGGATTCGTGTTCCCGAACCGAATTCTCGAAGGACCGCCGCGCGCCGTCGGAGATCCGAACGAACGGGGTCGGCTTCCCCCCGAGGGGGACCATCGTTTCGAGTGTGACCTGTGTGGCACCTTCGACGCGGAGGATCTGCCCCAACTCGAATGCCTCCGAGGGGATTGTGAGCTCGACGATGACACTCATGGGATATTCGCGTCTTCACTGGCAATACCGTTAAAGGCTCCCCGGTAGCGACGTGCTCGCCGACGTTCGGGCATGATGCACCATGCTTTTCGGTAGCCCTATCCCTCCGGAGCATCTACGGGATGGTACAGAGATGACAGTTGGGCTGGCGAGATCCGCCAGTCAGGCGACGATCCATCGTGACGACCGGTCGCGGCGTCGCCGACCCCAAACGGTCGGCGGTTTGCTGTCTTCTGTCCACCGATCATGAACCCCGATCTTCCCGACGACGAACTCACGAATTCCGAGGACTTCGAGCGGACGCTCGGGCGGGTACTGCTCTCGGCACTCGCCGGCGATGTCGACCCGCGCGGATCCTGGGTGTACCGAACTGACGGGGCCGGCCCTGATCTAGAGGTCATGGTCGTCGAACTCGAAGGGCAAAGCGGGAGCGACTAGACGGTCCGATTGTCGGACAGCCGATCGGGCGCACATGATTTCTGCCAGAGTTGACAGCCAATCTGTCTTTACTGCCATGGTGTGCCACCTGCTGTCTTCTTGCAATCGGGCATCGGATCAAACGTATGGGAAAGACGCCGGTGAGCCATGAACGGGCCGGGCCGAGCGATGACTTGGCACCAGTCGCCCAGCGCCTCGTCGAGAGTATCGACTCACATGCCATATTCATGTTAGACAGCGACGGTGCGATCACGGAATGGCCGCCACCGGCGACAGCAATGTACGGCTACGACGCGGAAAGGGTACTCGGCGAAGACGTGAGTAGCCTGTTCACTGACGGTGACGGGACTGAAGCCGGCGATCCGCCGGACGGCTTCCTCGATGACGCGACCGAAGGGACCGTCGAGGTCGAGCACTGGCACGAACGCGCCGACGAATCGGTGTTCTGGGGAACGCTGACGCTATCGCCGCTTTCGGGCGATGAAGGGTTCGCAGCCATCAGTCACGACGAGACGACGGCAAAGGAGTACGAGCGGATGCTCGAACGCCAGAACGACCGTCTCAAGGAGTTCACGGACATCCTCGCTCACGATCTCCGGAATCCCCTTTCTGTCATCGACGGAAACCTGGCACTCTACGAGGAGACCGGCGACGACGCCCACATCGAGACGATCAAGGAGACGACGGACCGGATGGCCCGCCTCGTCGAAGACTTGCTCCGGGTGGCCCGACAGGGAGATGTCGTCACGGACCCGGAACCGACCGACATCGGCGAAGTGGTCGAGAAGGCCAGACCGGTCGTCGACACCACCACCGGCGGGACGGTCGTCTATCAGGAGGTCCCGACGGTGAGTGGCGACGCGGACAGGCTCTGTCAGCTGTTCGAGAACCTCTTCCGGAACGCCGTGGAACACAGTTCCACGAGCTCTGACTCGCAAGCTCGTCAGAACGCAGTCGAACACGGCTCGGCGAGCCCGGACACCCACGCCGGGGGAGGAACACCGGGCAATAGCGGGACGGTGACGATCACCGTCGGACCGCTCGAAACCGGGTTCTACGTCGAGGACGACGGTCCCGGGATTCCGGACGAACAAAAAGAAGACGTCTTCGACCACGGGTTCACGACGAGTGGCGACGGCAGCGGCTACGGACTCTCGGTCGTCCGGACGATTGTCAACGCACATGGATGGGACATCCTGGTCACGGACGGGGACTGCGGTGCGCGCTTCGAGATCACCGGCATCGACTTTCTGGATTGACCGGGACGCGACGAGCATCGACCGTGGTTGTTTAAGGTCCGCCCGTCCGCACCGGGAGACGTAATGACTGTACCCAACGACTACGACGTCGAGGGCGAGGTGTGTGTGATCACCGGCGGGGCAGGCGTGCTGTGTTCGGAAATGGCGATCGCGCTCGGTGAACAGGGCGCGACGGTCGTCGTACTCGACATCGATAGCGAGGGACTCGCCGAGGTCGCCGCGGCGCTTGAGGATGTCGACGCCGAGTACATGACACTGGAGGCGTCGGTGCTCGACCGGGCGGAACTGGAGGCGGCCGCCGAGACAATCGTCGACGAATACGGCCGGATCGACGTGCTCATCAACGGCGCAGGGGGCAACAGCCCCGAGGCGACCACGGACGAGGAGACGGACTTCTTCGGCCTCGACGCCGCGGGCGTCGAGAACGTCTTCGACCTCAACTTCCTGGGGACGTTCCTGGCATCCCAGGCCTTCGGCGAGTACATGGCCGAGCAGGGCGAGGGCCACATCCTCAACGTCTCCTCGATGAACGCCTTCACGCCGCTGACGAAGATCCCCGCCTATTCGGGGGCGAAGGCCGCCGTCTCGAACTTCACGGAGTGGCTGGCGGTCGACATGGCCCAGAATCACTCGCCAGACATCCGGGTCAATGCGATCGCGCCCGGCTTCCTGCTGACCGAGCAAAACCGCTATCTGTTGCTCGACGACGACGGTGAGCTGACCGACCGCGGCCAGCAGATCATCGACCACACGCCCCAGGATCGCTTTGGCGACCCCGAGGACCTGCTCTCGACCGTGCTCTGGCTGATCGCGCCCGGCTCGGAGTTCGTCACCGGGGCCGTCATCCCCATCGACGGCGGCTTTGCGGCGTTCAGCGGTGTGTAGTCGATCGGGGGTCAGGGAGTGATGTTTAGTTTAGCTGGAAGCAGTGCAGAGAGCCAGAAAGCCCCGGCCAGCTACACTCGGGGGCCTCGCTGCGGTCCTCAGTCACTTCGTTCCCTGCGGTCCTTGCGTCAGCCGCCGTCGTGTAGCTGGCCGCCCCTTTCAGTCCCACCCGTAGCCGGTTATTCAGCCGACATGGGCGGGACTGAAAGGGGCCGCGTTCGCAGCGAACCTCGACGACGCAAGCACCTACCGGAGCGCAGCGAGTCGCGGGAGCTGCGAACGCGGGGGCTTTCTGGCTGTTCGCAACCGAATCCGCGTGACTAAACACTACCGGCCAGGCCTCCGTCATCTATTTGTGGTTGCCAGGGACCACTATCACCCATTCAATGAGTCAGGCGACCCTGTCCGACCGGCCGTACGTCAACTCGGCCCTGTTTTCGAGTCACTATCTGGACGAGCGCGTGACCGAGCGCGAGGAGTGGGACTGCGACGAGGCGGCACGCGAGGCGATGGAGCAGCTTCAGTCACTCTACGATCTCGAGGGGGGCGTCGTCGACGGGTACGGCGAGGACGCCCTCGTCGACAACTGGATCGACGGGGTGCTCGACGTGCTCGGGTTCGGGACACAGAAGGAGGTTACCCTGCCGGACGGTGACGGCTACGTCGACGAGTTGCTGTTCGGCAGTTCGGCCGAGCGTCGCGAGGCCGCGAAGGTGAACCTCGACACGGAGGACACGACAGACCTCTTCACGCGCGGGGTCGGACTGGTCGAAGCCAAGCAGTGGGACGCCGATTTCACCGCGGAGTTCAGCGAGCGCCGGCCCTACCGCAACGCCTCCCACCAGATCAAACACTATCTGGAAAAGACGCCGGCGAACATCCAGTGGGGCGTCCTGACGAACGGCCGGAAGTGGCGACTCTACGGGACCAAGGACTACGAGACACAGACCTACTTCGAGGTCGACCTGCCCGAGCTCCTCGAATCGGGCGATCTGGAGGCGTTCAAGTACTTCTACGTCTTCTTCCGGCCGGACGCGTTCCGGGAAACCGCCGGGACGACGTTCCTCGACGAGGTGCGCTCGGAGAGTGAGACTGCCTCCCAGGAACTCGGTGAGGACCTGCAGGACAACGTCTTCACCGCGTTGCGAGTCCTCGGGCGTGGGTTCGTCGAATCGAACGACATGGCCATCGATCCCGACGACGAGGCGGCGCTTGCCGAACTCAAAGAGCAATCGCTCGTGTTGCTCTACCGGCTGATGTTCGTCCTCTACGCCGAGGCGCGGGAGCTGATCCACCCCGAGGAGCCGTCGACCCAGGACGAATACGAGGAGAACTTCAGTCTGGACGCGCTGCGCATGGAGATTCACGAGGAGATCGGCGAGGTCGACGAGGGCTTCGAGTCGGCGTTCAGCGAGCACTCGACGACGATGTGGACTCGACTCGAGGACCTCTTCTCGCTGATCGACGAGGGCGAGGCGGACCTCGGGATCCCGGCGTACAACGGCGGGTTGTTCGACCACGACCAGCACGCGTTCCTGACGGACCACGAGGTGAGCAACCGGTATCTCGCGGAGGTGATCTACCGGCTGTCGACGACGGAGAACGACGACGGGCGGTACGTGCTGGCGGACTACGCCGACCTGGACACGCGCCACCTCGGCAGCGTCTACGAGGGCCTGCTCGAGCACCACTTCCGGATCGCGCCCGAGCAGTACGCAGCGGTCGCCGAAGACGGCGGGCAGGTCTGGAAGCCGGCCGGCGAGGTGACGGTCGCCGACGCGGTGGAGACGGTCCTCGAGGGTGGGCTGTACGTCGTCAACGACGAGGGCGAGCGCAAGGCGACGGGGGCGTACTACACGCCAGACTACGTGGTGACGTACATCGTCGAGGAGACGATCGGCCCCCTCGTGGCGGAGATTCACGAGGACCTGCAATCCCAGGGGTTCGAGCGCGGGACCCAGGAGTACATCGGGCCGTTCATCCGGCGGGTGACGGATCTGCAGATCCTCGATCCGGCGATGGGGAGCGGGCACTTCCTGACGCGGGCGACGGAGTACCTCGCCAACGAGGTGATGGTGGAGGTCCGGGAGGTCGAATCGGCGATGGGCGTCGCCATCGACGAACAGCAGATGCGCCGGGACATCGCCAAGGAGTGCATCTACGGCGTGGACATCAACGGGATGGCCGTCGAACTCGCGAAGCTGTCGATGTGGCTGGAGACGCTGGCGACCGACCAGCCATTGGCTTTTCTCGATCACCACCTCAAGGCCGGGAACTCCCTGGTTGGCTCGGACGTGACGGACGTGCTCAGCGAGGACGACGAGGAGGACGATAGCGGGCAGTTGACGCTGACGCAGGCCTTCGGTCGCGTGCGTCGGGACACCCTGGATCACGTGATGGACCTGATGGCGGACCTGCTGGCGATGGACAACGAGACCCTGGAGGACGTTCACTCGATGGAGGACCTCTACGAGCAGATCCAGGACGACCCCCTCTACCGGCGGCTGTTCGAGTTGACGAACGTCCACACCGCCGAGCAGTTCGGGGTGGACGTGCCCGAGGACGCCTACGAGCAGATGGCCGACGCCATCGAGGACGAAAGCGAGTGGGCCGCGATTCAGGGGGAAGACTGGTTCGAGGACGCCCAGGCGCTGGCCGACGAGCAGACGTTCTTCCACTGGGAACTGGAGTACCCCGGCGTGTTCTTCGACGAAGACGGCGAAGAGCGTGAAGATGCCGGGTTCGATGCGGTGATCGGGAATCCGCCGTATGTAAATATTATGATGGTTCCTGATTCGAGTGTTGATTATTTCAGTGAGACGTTTGATACCGCATTCCGACGATTTGACTTGTATATTCTATTCTCAGAGCAAGCCAGTGACTTATGTCGGGAAAGCGGATATTACTCATATATAATACCAGATAAGTCGCTTACTGAGTCTTATGCGAAAATATGGCGCAAACATGTGCTTGAACGGGGGGAAATAGAAAGAATACTTGATCTCCGCAATAGAAATGTGTTTGAGGACGCTACGAACTCACCAATCGTATTCATTGCAGTATCATCTGGCGAGGTTGGGAATATAGTCATAGAAGATTATAAATACGGCAATCCAGAACAGAGAACTAGTTTCCCACTGTCGGAATTTCTCACCCTGCCAGAATCACAAATTCGAATTGATTGGTCGCGAAATACACCACAGATATTGGAGAGTATTCGATCAGACTCATTCACATTATCAAGACTCTTCTATGCCAGTTGGGGGGCACAACCTGGAAATGCAAGCAGGTTTGTGTTTGAAGAGTACCCGGAGGAAATTTCTGGAGAAGTTAAGAGGCTCATAAAGGGCAAAGATATAGACAGATACTCCATTACGTACAATGACAGATATTTATGGTATGACATGGATGAGCTACATCGACCGGCATTTCCAGAGTTGTTTGAGAGCGATAAAATATGCTTACGAAAGGTCTCTGGGTCAAATGGATTAATCGCGGCTCTTGATGAGAACGAATATTATACAGAAGATTCTGTCATCAATCTCATACGGAAGTCATCATTAGTTCGTGCAGACGAAGATATATTAAGTGCACGTGGGGTCGAAGTTGTGGAAGAAAATCGACCGCCGGATAATGGTGGGCCATCAAAGGTGTTTGATAGAGACACGACAATATATAAAGACGATTTAGAACTATCACAAAATGTTGAGTTGCAACCAGTCTTAGGGATTATCAATTCATCGCTTATACATTATTACTATTTACAAGCGGTTAGTGGAAAACTCAACGTATTCCCAGAACATGTTCGCAAGCTGCCACTGATATACGATCCAGATGTTTATGAGCAAATCGGAGAGGAGGTGTCAAATATAAACACCCTCATATCAAAATTACAATCATTCAATCTCAGACTCCTCGACCACCTCGGTTCCTATGCCGACGGCCCGACCCTCGCGGACGTGGGCCTCACCCAGCCGCCGGAGGGCGCGGCCGAGTCCATTCTCACCCAGACCACCGAGGAGCGCCCGAACCTCCGCGTTGGCGAGGCCACGGTCGTCCGGGAGTCGCCCACGGCGGTCGAGATCCGCCTCACAGCGCGGTACAAACCAGAGGACAGCGAGACGCGACCGGCGGGAGCGTCTCGTTCAGATCGAACGGGCGAAGCCCGTGAGAACGCCCACGAGACCGACCAGTGGGGCTACACCGAGACCGAGCCGTTGCCGGCGTTGCGGATTTCGGACCTCACCGAGGCCGAGGCGGACCTGCTCGAGCACTTCGTGCCCGTCGCCGTCGACGAGGCCGGTGGGTTCGCGGACTTCCGCGAGACCGCCACGAAGACGAACTCGCTTGTCGATCGCCTGCGGAAGCTGACGCTGCCCGCCGTCGATGACGTGCAGGCGGGGTTAGAGAGCTACGTCGAGACGAAGGAACGCGCCGAGGAGCTGGAGGCGAAGATCGAGCGCACCGACGACCTGATCGACGAAATCGTCTACGAGTTGTACGGGTTGACCGACGAGGAAATCGAAATAGTGGAAGAGGCGGTTGGGGAGTAAGGGCGCGAGCGAGAAGCGAAGCGACGAGCGAGCGGTTTTTTGGTCCAGCTTTTTTGGTCGAGTGGTGTGCGAGCGTAGCGAGCACACCCGAGGCGAAAAAAGGTGGTGGTGTAGCGTTTGCGGAGCGGAGTAAAGTTCTTACCGCCGAAAATGTGGCGTAAGTATCATTAGAAGGCACTACGTCGAATCGTCCAATGTGTGAGACAGCCAGCGAGAAAGGGGATGAGATGGTTCAGGAGACTATCGACCAGGCTGTCGAAAACGTGAAAGCGCTCGACTTTGCGACGTTGGAAGAGGTCACAGAAGCGTTCCATCGGTAGGGATTTGGGCGAAAGATCTGAGCCAGTGGATGCAAACAGCCTGAAAGCCCCCGGCGTCTCGGCTTCCGGGACTCGCTGCGCTCCTCACTTCGTTGCGGTGCTTGTGTCGTCCAGGTACGCCGAGACGCCGGCCCCTTTCATTCCTTCCCGTGTCGGCTGGCCAACCGGACAGTCTGGGTGGGACTGAAAGGGGCGGCTCGCTGGAGGAAGGCGGCCGACGCAAGCACTGGACCGAGCGAAGCGAGGGAAGCGCGCAGCGAGGCCCTCCGACTCCAGCGAGCCGGGGCTTTCAATTTCGTACTTCAATTCAATCGTTCTCTGTTTTACTATGACCCCTCGCTGCCCCCAAATCGAACGACTCGGGGCTTTCACGCTGTTCACGGCCCAAATAGAAGCGGCTCTGCACACGCCTGCCCAAAACCCCAATGAATTATGCAGTCCCCCTCACAACATGGAATCAGTCCGGATGTCGGAACGCATACAGAACTTCGTCGCGGACGAACTCTGGCTGGCGATCGGTGCGCTCACGCTGCCGGCCATGATGCTGTTCGACACCATCGGGCCGGCGGTCCTCGCCGAAGTATCGCTGATCGTCGGCTGGTTCCTGCTCGCGCCCCTGTTTCTCTTCTGGGGAGAGGACATCGCAGCCGTGGTCTTTTCGAGCGACGAAGCCGAAGGGTCGACGAATGCCCAGGAAGACGCGATCGAGAAACTCAAGCGACGGTACGCGGCGGGCGAGATCGACGAGCGGGAGTTCGAACAGCGCCTCGATCGGCTGGTCGCGACGGAGGAAGGAGGCCCGGCGGAGGTCGGCGACCTGACGGCTGGCGACCGGACCAGTGATCCACTCGAGACGAATTCTCTCGAGAGTGCCAAGCGAGAGCGCGAGCTGGAGTGAACGGAACGGATTACCGATAGACAGTGAACCACGCGAAGACAGCGGTCTCGCTATTTTACTCGCGACAGAGTAAGCCAACGCGGATATCAACTCTCCCACTCGAGGCCGGTCAGCCTGACTCCTTGGCCAATTGAGCGTGGAAGTTGTCCGTGAACTCGACCTCAGCCCCGTGCAGGGGAGGGGGTGAATCCCCCGTTCGGTGTCACAGTTCCGGACTTCAGGGCGAGTTGACTGTCGCCCGTCCGCCGAGACGACTGTTGGCCCCGACGGACATACCGCATGCCGATGGTTTTCGCAGCGTTGTAGTCGGCATTCGCTTCGGATCCGCACTGCTGACATCGAAACATGCTCCGTGATGGACGGTTTTCGTCCGCCGTGAAGCCACACTCGACGCATCGTTTCGACGTATACGCTGGCTCCACCTGTTTCACCACGATACCGCGGGCCTCAGCTTTGTATGCAACCTGTTCGTAGAGCGTCCGAAACGCCCATCGATGCCCCCACGACGCGCCAGTTCGCTCGCGTATATCGGTCAGATCTTCGAACGCGATCACGTCACAGCCATACTGACGCGCTTCGTCGACAATTGTGTTTGAGGCGTGATGGAGAACGTCACGGACGTATCGACGTTGGCCGCGACTCATTTCCTCGATCGTCCGGTGGGCGCTTCGCGTCCCAGTCTGTTGGAGGCTACCGCGGACCTCCTCGAATCGTTCGAGGTCGTGTGTCAACTCCCGTCCGTTGATGAAAGTGGCAGTGCTGGTGACGGCCAGGTTCTCGATACCGAGGTCGACCCCGAGGACCGTCCCGTCCTCGGCGGTGTCCCGTTCGGTCTCAGTCCGATGTCGGCGAAAGCCGAGATGCAGGAAGAACTCGCCATCGCGGGCGGTGAGCGTGCTTTCGGTAACACTCCATGCGTCAGCATCGAGATACTGACGCTGATAGCCGTTGTCCGCGGCAGGAAGGACGAGCGAACACCGCACTCGGTCTTGGACCGTGGAAAGTGAGACTGTATCGTCGTCGAACACCGTCATCGTTCGTGCGTCGAACGTCACCGTCGGCGCGGAGAACGTCGGTTTGCTGGCCTGTTGGCCCTTGGACTGCCGCTCGATACAGCCGGTGATGGCTTCTGCGGCCTGGTGGGTTGCAAGAACCGCGTGTTGACTCCCGAGATCGGTCTGCTCACGTAACGAATCGTACGCGAGAGACTGCACATCTCCCTTGGTATTGGCCGTTTCCCACGCCATGTCCGTGGCGATCTGACAACCGCGTTTCCACTCGGTGATGGTCTCTTCAAGCAGTTCGCGTTGCTCGTCGTCCACCGCGAGGCGAGTGATCGCAGTCCGACGCACGTACTCGTCCGCCACGGGATCGGTGGCCGCGGTCTGGTATTTAAAGTGTAGGGAAAATAGCGACGATACTCGATGGTCACCATCGCTTTCCGTCAGAAATATAGTAGATTTTCTATATTTTTTATTGATATTTTCTGAGTAAATTCTCGAAAAATGGGCCAAACCTGATTTGAACCGGAGCAAGACGTTCCGGGGACGCTCACTCCGTTCACGTCCCGGGCTGCGACTTGCAGGGTTCAAATCCGCTCGGATCAACGAGTTCGCGCTCACAGGCTCGTCGCTACGCTCCTCGCATTATTCGCGCAGAATAGTGGGCCAAACCGGATTTGAACCGGTAGCCTCCCGGTTATCAGCCGAGCGCTCAACCTGATTGAGCTATTGGCCCAGGTGAGCGCATCAAGGCGTACCGGAGGCCTACCATTAAGCGTTTCTTTTCGCTCCCGTCGTCACCCTCGTGGCTGGCGATCACTCGGGCCGATCGTCCCCGTCCTCAACGTCGTCGAGGTCCTGGGCCTCACCGATGTCGCGGACTCCATCGTCCGTCGCGCCGCCGATACCCCCGATCCCGCCGGGCCCACCGAATCCACCGGGACCGCCGGAATCACCGCCGACAGGGCCGTCCCCGTCGTCGTTCGGGAACCCGCCGACGTAGACCGAGCCAGTGGCGAACCCGCCGGTCTTCTTTTCGAGGTAGGGCGTGACGACCCACTTCTTCAGTGCGAGGCGGACTGGATATCTGGTCGGCGGGATCACGAGGACGAAGCCGATCACGTCTGTCACCAGCCCGGGAGTCAACAGGAGCGCGCCGGCGATCAACAGGAGCGCGCCGTCGAGCAACTCGTCGGTCGGCGGGTCGCCCTGGAGGACCTTCCGCTGGATCTTCGCGATCGTGTGACGGCCCTCCGCACGGACGAGCAACATGCCGATGAGTCCCGTCAACACCACGAGCAACACTGTCGGGACGGCACCCAGCTCACCGGCAACCACGACTAGCATCACCATGTCGACGAGAGGTATCAACAGCAGGAGCGCGATGATCCGGAGCATGCCGCCCCCTACCGGGCGGGGCCTCAAAACCCTTTTCGAGCGAGTGCGACTGCCGGATTACCGGTCGCCGGAGCCGTTCGTCCGCCGGTCGACGTTGCCAGTCTCCGGATCGGGATTCCCGCCGCTCGCGTCACCGTTGACCTCGTCGATGAGATCGGCGAAGCGGGCGACGCGCTCGGCGTGAGCGTTGTGCTGGTGGATCGACTCGTCGTTGGACTGTTCCATCCGAATGACAGCATCCGCGGGCAAGTCGGGGAACGTCTCGACGACGCCCTCGGCCAGCGACCGGACGCAGTCCTCGACGAACTTGGCGTCGCTGTGGGCCTCGTAGGTCATGTGGTCCTCGTCGGGTCGCTTCGCGAGGTTGTAGATGTGGGCGCTCATCGCGTCGCGGGCGACTTCGATGACGTCCCGGAGGTCGACATCCGGCGAACCGTCGCTCTCGATGGTGAGGGTGGCGTGGCCGCGCTGGGAGTGGCCGGCCTGGGGGACTTCATCGAGGAATGTGTCGATAGTCTCTCGATCGACGTCGAGGTCGTTCAGCGTCTGGCGGGCCCGTGACTCACTCATTCCCTGTGAACAGGGACAGACCGTCATGCCGGTGACACGCGCGCCGAGTTCCTCCCGAGTCCCCTCGTCGGTCGCGGTCGCGGAGGCGATGATGTCGGCAGTGCTCTGGGTCGGGCGGTCGCTTTCGGGCGTGCGCTCACGGGTGACGTACTCGGCCTCCATGCGCACCTCGGCGCGGTCGGTGTAGTCGTGTTTCCCGAGGAGGCGCTCGGCGGCGTCACCACAGACGTCCTCGACGCGATAGCCGGTGTTGTCGACGGCGGCTTCGAGCGTCTCGTCGATGACCTCCATGTTGCGACTCATGTCCGCCCCCTTTCGCCAGGTGGGGAGGTCGACGAAGACGTCGAACGTCGCCATCAGGACGATCGGTCGTCGGTCCTCGCGGTCGATCTCGACGAGTTTCTCGACACCGGTGACGCCGACGCGGTTGAGTCCGACGGCGACCTCCGGACTGTTCGCCTGCACGTCCGGGAGTTGCTTGCTCATTCGGGTCGTCGTAGGGCTGAATCCCGGTTAGGGCTTTCGAAAGGGGTGGTGCTGGCCGCACTTCAAACGTAACGAAAACCACGAGACTGAAGTCGGAAATCACTCACTCGAGGTCGACGACGACTTTCCCCTGATGGTCACCACGATCGACGTACCGATAGGCATCCCGGACCGCGTCGAACGCGAACACCCGATCGATAACGGGGTCCATCTCGGCCGTCTCCATGGCGGCGAGCATGCGGTCGAACATCGCGCGACTTCCCACGCCAGTGACACCCTCGACGTCGACGGCTTTCCCCAGGATCGGCCCCGGGTGGACCAGTCCGTCCTGGCCGGCGAGGACGCCGATGAGGTGGACGTGCCCGCCGAAACCGACGGCCACCAGGGACTGTTCGAGCGTGCCCGGGCCGCCGACCTCGACGACGTGGTCGACGCCGCCGGTTGCCTCGGCGACGGCTTCGCCCCACTCGGGGGTCGACTCGTAGTTGATCGTCACGTCGGCACCGAGGTCGCGGGCCCGGTCGAGTTTCGCGTCGCTGGAGGAGGTGACGACGGTGCGTGCGCCGTGCATCGTCGCGAACTGGAGCGCGAACGTCGAGACGCCGCCGGTTCCCAGCGCGAGGACCGTCTCGTCGGCACTGAGCCCGCCATCCTCGATCAGCGCTCGCCACGCCGTCAGCCCCGCACACGAGAGTGCGGCACCGCCCGTATACGAGAGATACTCCGGGAGGCGCGGCAGGCTCTCGGCGGGGAACGTGGCGTACTCGGCGAGGGCGCCGTCGACGTTCCCGCCCGTCGTCCGCCGGGTCTTCTCGGGAGTCGCGGGGCCGTCGATCCAGTCGGGGGCAAACGGCGTCGCGACGCGATCACCTTCCGAGAGGCGCTCGACCCCCTCGCCGACCGCGACGACCTCACCGGCCCCGTCGGAGAACGGGACGACCGGGAGACTCGCGCCGGGATACGCGAGGTCGGCGTTGGCGATCGCCAGATCGCGGTAGTTCAGCGACGCCGCGTGGATCCGGACGAGCGCTTCATCGGCGGCCGGGGTCGGCCGGTCGCGATCGACCTGCACGACACCCTCGTAGTCGGTATCGGGTTCAGTGACTTCGTAGGCTCGCATCGGTCTCCGGAAGAAGGGGAGGTTCGTACTTGAGTCCTGTGCCGGGGATTCAGGGGACGACGCCGACGGTCAGCAGGGTGCCGTGCTCGCGGAAGTGCTCGACCATCGCCTCGCGGGTCTTCCAGTCCTCGGTCGGAAACTCCGCGGCGGGCGGGATCTCGACCTCCTCGTCGGGGATCGCCTCCTGTTCGGCGACGTGAAACCCGGCCTCACGGAACGCCTCGCGGTACTCAGCCCGCGACCACCGGGTCATGGCGACGTCGACGTACTCGTCCCATTCGGCGGTGTGGGGGTTGTCGGCCACGTAGTCGACCGCACAGTAGAAGGTCCCGCCCGGGCGCAGGACGCGCCGGAGTTCCCGAAGGGCCTCAACGGGATCGGGGGCGTAGTAGATGGCCTCCATCGAGAAGGCGTGATCGACGCTGTCGGTCCCAAAGGGGAGATGTTGAAAGTCACCCACCAGGAACCCGACGGCCGCGTCGTCGGTGTACTCGCGGGCGTTTTTCGCCATTTGAGGCGAGCGGTCGAGCCCGTAGGCGCGCCCGGCCCCGCCGGCCGCCCGGAGCGCGCGGGCGGCGTAGCCGCTGCCACAGCCGAGATCGAGCACCACGTCGCCGTCCTCGACCGGCATCCGACCGAGCGCGTGTTTGGCCGTGTGCCAGTGTCGTTGTTCCATCCCGCGATCCTTCCCTGCCTCGGCCCACTCATCGAAGGCGTCGCCGACGCTCATACGCACACTCGAAGCGCGATCGGCAAAACCCGTTCGTCTCGCGTCCTGATCGAGGCCGGGACGTGTGGCCTTTCCCGGCCGTCCGTCGATGGGTATTTGGTGATTGAACGTTTACTCAACGGCGGACACACGACCCATATGGACACCATTCAGGTCCAGGATTTACGCAAGGAGTTCGAGTCGGTCACGGCCGTCGACGGCGTGTCCTTCGCCGTCGAGGACGGCGAGGTGTTCGGGCTGCTCGGCCCCAACGGGGCAGGCAAGACCACGCTCATCAACATGCTGGTGACGTTGCTGGCCCCGACCGGCGGCACGGCGACAGTCGCCGGACACGACGTCCACACTGAGCGAAACGCCGTCCGGGATAACCTCGGGATCGTCTTTCAGGAGCCGGCGCTCGACGAGGAGCTGACCGGCGCGGAGAACCTGGCATTTCACGGCAGACTCTACGGGATGGACGCCGCGACGCGTCGCAAGCGGATCGACGAGGTGCTTGGCCTGGTCGGCCTCGACGCGGAGCGCGACGACCCGGTCGGGACCTACTCGGGAGGCATGAAGCGCCGGCTCGAAATCGGCCGCGGACTGCTCCACCGACCGACGGTCCTGTTTCTCGACGAGCCGACCGTCGGGCTCGACGCCCGGACGCGCCGGGACACCTGGGAGTACATTCAGAGACTCAACGAGGAATCGGGCGTCTCGATCGTGATGACGACGCACTACATCGAAGAGGCCGAGAACCTGTGTGATCGCGTCGCCATCGTCGACGACGGCGAGATCGTGGCGATCGACACGCCGGGGACACTCAAGGACGATCTCGGCGGTGACGTCGTGACGATGGACGTCACCGGGCCGGTCGACCAGCTTCTGGGCGAGCTCGGCACCCGCGGGTGGGTCGAAGACGCGACCCGGTCCGACGACAGCGTCCGCGTCGTCCTCGAACGTGGCGAGACTCGAATCGCCGACCTCGTCCGGATCGCCGACGACGCCGGGGTCACGATCGACGCGATCGAACACCACGAGACGAGCCTGGAGGCGGTCTTCCTTGCGCTCACCGGGAACACCATCGCGGACGCCGAGGGCAACACCACCCAGGGCGCGGATCCCACACTCGGGGACGGGGCCGATGGGCAACGGGTGACCGACCCCGCCGACATGCCCAACCAAGAACCAGTGCGGACGGAGAGTGACCGATGAACCGCATCGACCCGCGGAGCATCTACGCGCTGTGGCTGCGGGATGTCAAGCGCTTTCTCCGGACGCCCTCGCGGATCATCGGCTCGATCGCGCTGCCGCTGCTGTTTTTGCTGTTCCTGGGCACGGGCTTTAGCGGCGCGGCGATTCCCGGCCTTCCCGAAGACGTCGACTATCTTCAGTTCCTCGTCCCGGGGATGGTCGGCTTTACGATGCTGTTCGGGGCCTCCTTCGCCGGGATGTCGATCCTCTCGGATCAGGAGGTCGGCTTCTTGAAGGAGATCCTCGTCGCGCCGGTGAGCCGGACGTCGATCGTTCTCGGGCGGATCGCCGGCGGGTCGACCACCGCGCTCGTCCAGGCGGTTCTCATCCTCGTGCTCGCGATCCCGCTGGGCTTCCGGCCAGTCAGCCTGCTCTCGTTGCCGCTGGCCGCCGCCTTTCTCGTCGGGATCGCAATCACGTTCGTCGGCTTCGGCATCGCGCTGGCCTCCCAGTTCAGCGACACCGAGGGGTTCGGACTCATCGTCAACTTCGTCATCTTCCCGCTGTTTTTCCTCTCGGGTGCGATGTTCCCGATCGACAGCCTCCCCGAGGTGATCCAACCGCTGGCGTACCTCAACCCGCTGACCTACGGCGTCGACGGCCTCCGGGCGGTGCTGGTGGGGACCGCCGCGCGATCCGTCGCGATCGACGCCGGTGCCCTCCTCGTCTCTTCGGTCGTGATGGTGCAACTCGGCGCGGCGCTGTTCGAACGCGTCGAGTCAGTCTGAGTCGTGCGCGGTGTCGACGAGTGTCTCCTTGTCAGTACGCGACAGTTGCTTGATCTCGTATTCGCGTGACATCGCGGCCGATTTCGAGTCGAACCCCTCCAGGTGAACAAGTTCGACCGGCGTTCGGCCACGAGTGTACTTCGCCCCCTCGCCGTCGTTGTGTTCGGCGACGCGGCGCTCCGGGTCGGTCGTGTACCCCGTATAAAAGCTTCCGTCCGCACACGAAAGGACGTAGACGTAGTGGTCGGGGTCGGATCGCGTCATCCGTCGACGCCCTCACAGTTCTGGCGCGCGTTCCCTGGCAGTCTCGGCGATGCCGGCCGTCGATGAACACGCGGGACAGGCGCGCAATCGGCCGTCCGCGTCCGCGAACACCCGTTCGAACTGATCGGAGACGTGTGCGCCACAGTGATCGCACTCGGGCATGGGTGACTGTCGGGGATGGTGACCGACGAGGTATGTAAGTCATCCACAAGCATGAACAGTGGGGTCTCAGGCGCGCTTGCCGCGAGCGTCGTCGAGTTGCCGAGCGATCAGGCCGGCCTGGGCTCCAGCGGTGAACCCGGCGTCGACGTTGACGGTCGTGAGTGCGGTACAGGACTGGAGCATCCCGAGGGCGGCCGCCTCGCCGTCGCCACCCTGGCCGTAGCCCGTCGAAACCGGGAGGCCGATCACCGGGACGTCGACCAGCCCGGCGACGACGGTCGGCAACGCACCCTCCCGGCCGGCGGCGACGATGACCACGTCGTGGGCCCGGATGTCCTCGAGACGGTCGAGCAGGCGGGCGATGCCGGCGACGCCGACGTCGTCGATCCGACCCACGCGGGCCCCCATCTCGCCGACGATGGCGGCCGCCTCGCCGGCCGGAACGGCGTCGGAGGTCCCGGCGGTGACGATCCCGACGTCGGCGTCGAGTCGCGGCGGTTCGAAGTCGGGGCCACGAGCGACGACCACGTTCGAACGCTCGCGCCAGCGCATCGTCGCGTCGGGGTGGTCCTCGGCGAGTCGACGACGGACTGCACCAGCCTGTTCGGACGTGACGCGTGTCACGATGGCCCGACCGGTCGTCTCGACGGCCGTCGACGCGAGTGCGGCGACCTCGGCGGGCGTCTTGCCGTCGCCGAGAATCGCCTCGGGGACGCCGCCCCGCGATTCTCGAGCTGCGTCGAATCGCCCGCCGTCGTTGCTCGCGTACCCGCGGAGTTCGGCCTCCGCCGCCTCGACACTCGTCTCGCCGGCCGCGAGGGCCTCGAGGATCTCTCGCATGGGTCCGACTCCGGGCCCGAGGCACTCTTAGGCATCGATTCCGCCTGCGCGCGAACTGAAAAAAGGTTTGACATTTTTGGCGGAGAGATTCGTGTATCTGACCCCCGAACGCGGTCTCAAACCCCGCCGAACCGTCCCGAGAGCGGGTAGAATTGGGAACGCTTATAAATGATCCTGTGAAACAAAGCCCTGTATGGCAGACCTAATCGTCAAAGCCGCCGTCAAGGAAGAGCTCGATGACATGAACGTTGCCTCGGACTTCTACGCTGCCCTCGACGACGAGGTCGAGGAGCTGCTCGCCGACGCAGCGCGACGTGCCGAGGAGAACGACCGCAAGACCGTCCAGCCGCGCGACCTGTAAGGTCGTCGCATTCGCGGTTTTCGTTTTCCGTGCCGAATGTCGGTAGTAGTCGCTGATGTCCGACGAGTACTGACGGACTCTTTTAGTGGCCACCCGACGATAAGTGTGACATGTTCGGAACGAGCGGTATCCGTGGGCCAGTCGGCGAGGACGTGACAGCCGATCTGGCGCTTTCGGTGGGGCGAGCACTCGGTATCGACGCCGACCGCGTCGTCGTCGGTCGGGATCCGCGTGAGAGCGGCGAGTTGCTGCTGGACGCAGTAACGGCCGGATTGCGTGAATCAGGCACCGACGTGATCGACCTCGGCGTGGCGGCGACGCCGACCGTCGCGCGCGCCGTTCGTGGCGAGGATGGCGACGCCGGCGTCGTGATCACGGCCAGCCACAACCCGCCAGCGGACAACGGCATCAAGCTCTGGCAGCCGACGACCCAGGCGTTCGATACGGCTCGACAGAACACTGTCGCCGACCGGATCGAGTCCGAGGCGTTCGATCTCGTCGCGTGGGACGATCTGGGAACGCGACATCGACGAGACGGCGCGGACGCCCACGTCGAGGCGATCCTCGACGCTGTCTCCGTCACCTCGCCGCCGGACGCCGTCGTCGATCTCGGCAACGGTGCCGGCGCGGTCAGCGTCGAGGCCCTCACCCAGATGGGGTGTGACGTCGAGACGCTCAACGCCCAGCCGGACGGGGCCTTCCCGGGCCGACCCAGCGAACCGACAGCTGAGAACTGTGAGTCCCTGACGGCGCTGGCTCGGGAGACTGGGCGACTCGGGATCGCCCACGACGGTGACGCCGATCGGCTGCGCGCCGTCACGGAAGACGGCGAGTTCCTCAGCGGGGATACCCTGCTGGCGATTCTGGCGCGCGACGCGGCTGCCCCCGGCGAGACGGTCGCCGCCCCGGTCAACACCAGCCTGGCCGTCGACGATTACCTCGCGGCCGACGACATCGACGTCGTTCGCACACGGGTCGGTGACGTCTCCGTGGCCGAGCGGGCCAGCGAGCCCGGCGTCGCGTTCGGCGGCGAACCCAGCGGCGCGTGGATCTGGCCCGCCCAGGCACTGTGTCCCGATGGCCCGCTCGCGGCCGCAAAACTGGTCGAGCTCGCGGCCGAGCGCCCGCTCGCCGATCGCGTTGACGACATCGAGGCGTACCCGATCCACCGGGACAGCGTCTCAGTGACGGAAAAAGGCAGAGTGATGGACCGCGTCCGGGAACGCGTCCACGACGACTACGACGACGTCACCACGCTTGATGGCGTCCGTGTGGATCTGGGGGACGCGTGGTTCCTGCTCAGAGCGAGTGGGACACAGCCCCTCATCCGTATCACGGCCGAAGCGCGTGACCCGGAGCGCGCCAGCAGTGTCTTCGAAGAGGCGCGGGAGATCGTCACCCGAACCCAGGGATGAGGGCACTGGGGGGACAGCGGGAACGCGGAACACGGACAGGAGGGCTTATCCGCGCCGGGTCGACCGCGCCTCCCGCACGTCGGCTCCGTCACGGATCTTGTCCTCGCACTGCGGACAGACCCGGGGCTGATCAACTCCGTTCGGCGTAAAAACGCGTGCGTATGCGGCGGTTACGAACGCACCGCAGTTCTGGCAATGCGGCATACGTGCACTTGTTTCTCACTCGGACCCTTAACTGTTGGTGGTGTGATAAAAGTTACCAACCCTCACGATTTATCGTACTTTTCAATCGTTTTATCGCTACTCAAAACGATGCAGTGGTCGATCCGTCCGATTCCAGTTCGATGACGCCGTCGAACAGCGACCGGAACCTGTCGAGTCGATCTTCGTCGTGGACGCCGCGTGCGAGATGGAACAGTCCAACCGCGTCGTGCTCCCCGAGCAGTTCGAGCAATCGGTCGATAGCTGCCTCAGTCTGCTGTTCGTCAGCGTAGTACAGCATCTCTGTCAGGGAATCGACACTGATGCGTCGCTTGCCGTCGTGATTCGACAGAAACTCCCGTGTCTCCGCGACGATCCCGTCGAAGTCATCGGGCGCAGAGACGTATCGGACGTCGTCGCTCCGGCGGCGCGTGTACCCGCGCTCGACCGAAAGCGCGTCGAGGATCGTCGCCGTCGACTCGTCGACCTCGTAGTGTTCGATCTTCTGGGACACCTCGCGGGCAGTGGTCCGCGTCGAAACGACCAGGAAGTGATCGGTGTCGGTCGAGAGGAAATCAGTGTCGACGCGGTCGGTTTCTCCAGTGCTCGGGTGAATCAACAGAATGCCCGTCCCGCCCGGGACGGTCTCCGGCGCGCCGTCGATCGCCAGGGTGTAGTCCATCTCTGGCCGTTCTGGGGGCGGGGATCGCCTTAAGGATGCTGTTCCCCGCGATTAGAACACGCTGTCGGCAGTCGCCGCCCCGACGACGCTGAAGATCGCGCCGACGCTGACCACCCGAAGTGTGATCTCGAATTGTTCGAACAGAGACTCCCCTTGAAGGAACGACGCGGGCGCGTTAAGCAGGATCGCCAGCAGCGCCACCGAACCGAAAGCCACTGAGATAAGCGAGAGAAACCGAAGCGGCAGCCCGGCGACCTCCGCTTCCGAATCCGGGTCGCGGTCGTCGTCGGCCTGATAGAGCGCACCATAGCCAATCACGGCGACGAGGACGGCCGTCGCCAGGGCGTGGACCCGCGTCATTCCCCGGGCCAACGTCCAGACCTCCTCGGTCACGACGAACGGCCCCGCCAACAGGAACCCACCCACGATCTGCTGGGCTGTGTCTGCCAGTTTGTATCGCGGCGGTCCGACCATAGCTACGTGCACACGCCGTCCCGAGTTGAATCCGTCGCTCTCCGGAAGCCTGCCGCCAGGACTCGAACCGATGCAAGACGTTCCGGGTTACTCGCTGACGCTCACTGCGCGAGCTGCGACTTCCGTGTTCGACTCTGGGGTACGCCGTCCTTGACGATAGCTATCGCTCGGCGATGAAACGCCTCGCAGAATCGTCAAGAGACGCCGTCCCGAGAACTGCGTAGCAGTTCTCGGGCCGGAAAATCGCTTCGCGATTTTACGCCGCCGTCAGAGCAAGCTCTGACGTGCCGTGAATTTCACAGAAATTCACGCCGCCGCCAGGACTCGAACCGATGCAAGACGGTCTTGCTCGTTCGCTGCGCTCACTGCGCGAGCTGCGACTTCCGTATTCGAGTCCTGGCTGATCTCGTATTCACCGGCGACGATGCTCGGAGCAGACGCTCCTCGCGAGTTGTCGCCGGTAGAAGTACGCCGCCGCCAGGACTCGAACCTGGGACAACCACGTTAACAGCGTGGTGCTCTACCATCTGAGCTACGGCGGCAGACACTCCAGGGTAATCGGAGTTATTTGATAGGGCTTTCGCTTTCGTCCGGTCGCCGGGTGGCGGTCGCGACGCATCGATACGCTTTCCCGTTCCTGCCGGTACGGTTTCTGTATGTCTGAGGAGCTTACGGGCGTTCTCCAGGCGGTTCGACAGCGCGTCGAACCGACCGACGCCGAGCGGGAACGCCTCGACCGGGCGGCAACGGAGGTGATCGACCGGGCCGAAGCGGCGCTCGAGGAGCAGGGCATCGACGGCGACGTCATGCTCGTCGGCTCCACCGCCCGAAACACCTGGATCGCCGGCGACCGCGACGTCGACGTCTTCGTCCGATTCCCACCCGACACTGAGCGCCAACGGCTCGAATCGGTCGGCCTCGAAATCGGCCACGCAGTCCTCCCTGACGACCACGAGGAATACGCCGAACACCCCTACGTCGTCGGGGAAGTCGACGGCTACGACGTCGATCTGGTCCCCTGCTACGACGTCGAGGATGCGACTGCGATCCAGTCAGCCGTGGATCGCACGCCGTTTCACACCGAATATCTCCGGACCCGCCTCGACGACGACCTCGCCGACGATGTCCGGCTCTGTAAAGCCTTTCTCAAGGGAATCGGCGTCTACGGGAGTGACCTCCGGACCCGCGGATTCTCGGGCTATCTGACCGAACTGCTGGTGCTGGAACACGACGGCTTCCGATCGCTGATCGAGGCCGCGGCCGAATGGCACCCGCCCGTCCGCTTCGATCCGGAAACGCACGGGACCGCCACGTTCGACGACGAACTCGTGGTCATCGACCCGACTGATCCCGAGCGCAACGTCGCCGCGGCGCTGTCGACGGCGAACCTCGCCCGCTTTCAGCACTACGCCCGGGAGCTACTCGCCGAGCCACGTGGGTCACTGTTCGACCCATCCGAACCGGAACCGCTCGATCCGGTAGCAGTCCGGGCAGCCTTCGACGAGCGCGGGACCACACCCGTCGCACTCACGTTCGAAACGCCGGCTCTCGTCGAGGACGATCTCTACCCCCAACTCGAGAAGTCACTCGATGGGGTCGGCGGACTGCTCGATCGTCACGGCTTCGACGTGTTGCGATCGGCTGCCTTCGCCGACGAACGGGCCGTGCTCCTGTTTGAACTCGAAGTCGCCCAGCGACCGGCGATCGAGCGCCACGTCGGCCCACCGGTCCACGTTCGCGAGCACGCCGATGGCTTCTACGAGAAATACGCCGACACGGACGTCTACGGACCGTTCGTGAGCGACGATCGCTACGTCGTCGAGCGCGAGCGGGCCTACCGGACCGCGGCCGAGTTACTCGAAAGCGACGCGCTGTTCGATGTCGCACTCGGGACGGATGTCGAGAGTGCTCTCAAGACAGACCATACGGTGCTGATTGGGCCAGCCGTCGGCACACTCGCCGAGACTTTCGGGCGGGAACTCGCCGGCTATCTCGATCCGAAGCCCTGATACACCAGCGAGTCGAGGACGTTCTGTCCCCCGTCGGTCGGCACTGCCTCGATCGACTCAGCCTCCGCACCATTGAGGACCTCGTGAATCTCCCGAACGCCGGCCGAGAGCGTTTCGAGCCCGTAGCCGCCTTCGAGAACGAACGCCAGACCAGCGCCGATGCGATCGGTGAGGTCGCGAAGTCGCCCGGCGAGAGCGCCGAATCCGACAGTCGAGACCAGCATCCGGGAGATCGGATCGTTCTCGTGGGCGTCGAAGCCGGCACTGGCAATGAGAAGGTCGGGATCGAACCCCTCGAACTCGGGAGCGACGACCTCGTCGTGGACGGCGAGGTAGTCGGCGTCGCCACACCCTGAGGGGAACGGGACGTTGAGCGTCCGGCCGCGCCCGGCGTCGGCCCCGGTTTCGCCAACGTCGCCCGTACCGGGATACAGTCCCTCCTCGTGGAACGATGCGTAGTAGACATCGCTGCGATCGTAGAAGATGTCCTGGGTCCCGTTGCCGTGGTGGACATCCCAGTCGAGGATTGCCACGCGGTCGACGTCCTCGCGGTTCAGAGCGTGCTCGGCCGCGACGGCGGCATTGTTCAGAAAACAGAAGCCCATCGCATCGTCTTCGACCGCGTGATGGCCCGGCGGCCGACCGAGCGAAAACGGAGTTTGGGCCCCATCGGCACCGTCCACTGCCTCGTCTGCAGCCCATGCGGCCAGCGTGGCGCTCGCCACCGCCGCGTCCCAGGTCGCCTCGACGGCGACGGTGTCGGCGTCCCAGTTGCCGCCACCGTTGGCACAGAACTGACGGACGTTTTCGAGATACTCGTGGTCGTGAACAGCCCAGACGGCGTCGCGAGGAATGTCAGTTGCCGGAACGTATTCGACGTTGTCCGAATCAGCGAGGGTCCGTTTGATCGCGCGCAGTCGGTCGGGACTCTCCGGATGCCGACTGCCGGTGTCGTGTTCGAGGCAGATTTCGCGGTAACCAAACTTCATTCAACGTAGTGTGTCAGTTGGGCGTAGAGTTCAACGTCCTCCGCCTTAATCGTTCGGCGGCCGGCGTGCTCGGCGAGCAGCGCCGCCGCGGCCGCGACATCGTCGGCCTCGCGCTCCAGGATCGAGGCCAGCGCGATACGTGCATCCATCGCGACCCGATACCGATCATCGATATCGAGGCGTGCGATGCGGTCGACCGGCGCGATCGGCAGTTCGAGTGCGTCCTTCTCCGGGACACCCTCGACGCCGAAATCGGTCGCCATCAGCGTCTTCCGTCCGTCGGCGTTGGCCGCCGCGGCGGCGTCGACGGACAGCGCCGCCCCCCGCGACTGGATGCGGCGGGTGAGGGCTTCGGTCGCTTCGGCGCTCACCCGCAGTCCGCCGGCGTTTCGCCGGATGATCGAATCGATAGGGGCAAACGGTAGCTCGACGCTCATACGCCACAAGCGGGCGGTTTCCGTCTTAAGCGTTTCCTCACGCCGCCGACGGATCTAGAACAGTTCCTCGGCGTCGATCTCGCCATCGCGTCGTTGCCCCCGAATCGTAACTTCCTCGCCGAGCCGGACTGACTCGCCGGTGTCGACGGTGACGGTCTCCTCGCCATCGTCGAGGATCACCGGATCGCCCGTCTGGACGACAGTGCCCGTGAACTCGACTGCTTCGGCGTCCCCGCCGACATCACCCGTCGCATCTTCGTCCGCTGGTTCGCGCTCGCCTGCCTCGTCATCCGCTGTCTTCCCGCCAGCCCCGTCATCGGCGAACGCCGACAGTCCGGTCGATCCGCCGGCGTCCCCACTGGCACTGTCGTCGCCCTCGCCCGTATCGTCCGCGTCGGGCGTCGTCGCCATCGACGCGCCGTCTTCGAGGACGACGACCGTCGAGCCCCATCCGGCCGAGGCTTCGAGGTCGTCCTGCCAGCCGTCCTGAATATCCACATCGGCACAGACGACCTCGTCGCCCGGTGCGAGGTCGCGGTCGGCTTTCTCGCCCCACAGCGCCACCCGGATATCGCCGGTATCGTCCTGGATCCGGATGTTCTTGACTTGCCCCTCCGAGCCGTCGTCGCGGTCGAACGTCCGCGTGGGGTCCGTCGAGCGGACGACCCCGCCGATGTCGACCGTCTCCTCCAACTCGACATCGTCGATCGGCGTCGTCTCCGGCGCGTACTCGACGTCTCCGTCCTCGAGCTCGTCGATCGCCCCCTCCTCGCCGACGTGGACCTCCAGATCGCCGTCGCGTTCCCGAACGTAGCCGTCGACGACTTCGACCGTCGTACCGGCGTCGATCTCCTCGACCCGGTCTGCGCGCTCGTCCCACAGCGTCACCCGCACGCGGCCGGTCTCGTCGCCGATAGCGAGGTTCGCGACCCGCCCCTCCGACCCGTCGTCACGCTCGAAGGTCCTGACCGGCTCGGTGTCGAGGACGACGCCCGCAACGTCGACGTTCGACTGGCCCATGGTGAGCGCGTCGATGGTCTCGCCGTCACCGGGTTCGACGTCGATCGACGCGTCGTGATCGTGTTCGGCCTGGTCGACGCTGACCTCGAGGCCGTTGTAGCCCTCCTGTGGCCGCCCTTTCACCCGGAGCACGTCGCCGACTTCGACCTCACCCTCGTCGACGGCGACGGCCTCCCCGTCCCAGAACGTCAGCCGAAGGCTCCCGGTCTCGTCGGCCGCCTCGACGTTGATGACGCGGCCGTCCTCGTCCGCCCCGTCGCGCTCGAAGGTCCGTAATTCGCCGATCGAGAGCACCTTCGCCAGAAATCGGACCTCCTCCATGCCGGCCTGGACGTCGGCGACGGTCTGGGCCTCGTTCTCGGTGAGTTCGTGGGCGATCAACATCGCCGCCGTTTCCTCGTCGGCCAGTCCCCCCATCTGTTCGACCTTCTCCTCGACGGCGTCCCGGAAGTCGTCCTCGGAGACATCGGCGTCGAGATCCGCGTATACGTCCTCTATCGCGCCCATCTGTCTACCGAGACCAGGGTTGCGCCGCGTTTAAGCGTTGTCGTCGGCGCTTCGATGGACTGCCCTCGGTCGATTCCCATCCCCGTTCGGACACGATCATAGCCGGGATTGGTCGCCCCCTCTCTTAAAAAGGTGCGGTGAGAGAGCAGTCACAGGGAGGGGCCGTCACTCTTCGGGTGGCGTCGCGCTCGCGGAGCCGTAGGTGGCACTCATACCGAAGCGGTCGCCGTGACTGACCGCAACCTCGGATGGAATGTCGTCCTCGAAGGAAAAAGTCGCCTCGTAGGGGATGTCCACGAGACACTGGCCGCCGACCCCGCCGTCCTCGCACTCCTCGCGGTCGACAGCGTCGACGGACACGGCAAGTCGTTCGGCGTCGGTGTCGTGGGAGACATCACCCAGCTGGGCGCGCTTACAGAGGTCGCTCCCACGGCGGACGCCCTCGACGACGATCCGACCCTCGTCGGGCTGGAATTCGACGTCGGCGTCGTCCTCGCCCTGGCCACATTTGGGTGCGTGTGAGGTGAACTGGAAGGTGACGCCGTTCATCTCGCCACCGGCGCTCCAAGCCTGTTCGGCCGATCCCGAGTCGGGCGTCGAAATCTCGTCCTCGTCGGGTGTCGACGTCCGGGACTCCCCGTTCGATCCAGTTGTCTCGTCTCCCTCCTCCGGCGTCGCGGTGGGGTCGTCGCCGGATTCGCCGCCCTGGTCGTCGGTGGTGTTCGCGGGGGAATCAGTGGGCGAGGGAGTCCCGTCGGGATCTTCGCTCGGCTCGTCGGTCGGCGAATCGGTGTCGTCGGGGTTGTCGGTGCTCGCACCGCCGAGACAGCCGGCGAGGAGACCGATCGCACCGGTCGATGCGCCGATCTGGAGGAATCTGCGTCGGTTCATGTTCGTATGGAAGGACGAATGGGAAAAGGGCCTTCCGTAGGGTCAAACGAACGTTTGTTCCGTCCGGCGGATGGGTCGGTGAATCGTAACCCCTTTATTTGCAACCGCGGTAGAGAGAGTCGAGTCCGGGTAGGGTAGTGGACTATCCTCTTGGCTTGCGGAGCCAGGGACCGGAGTTCAAATCTCCGTCCGGACGTTCACTCTTCGCGAGTGCTTCGCATTGCTCAGCACTCGCTCCGTGTTCACGCCCGGACGTGCCCCACGCTCGCTTCGCTCGCGTGGGACTCCGTCCGGACGCTACATTTTGCGGCGCTACGTCGCGAGCGAAGCGAGCGACCAGCGCCGCTTATGCGTCTAAGGCGGAGATTTGAGCAGGGAAGTCGCAGCCCGGGAAGCGACCGTCGGGAGCGACCCGGAACGTCTTCACGAGTTCAAATCTCCGTCCGGACGTTCACTCTTCGCGAGTGCTTCGCATTGCTCAGCACTCGCTCTGTGTTCACGCCCGGACGTGCCCCACGCTCGCTGCGCTCGCGTGGGACTCCGTCCGGACGCTTCTCTTCAGCGCAAGACCGTGAGCGTAGCGAACGGTCCGCGCTGAAGGAAGCGACAACGGAGATTTGAGCAGCGAGTGGGTGGTGAGCGAGCGTAGCGAGCGAACGGGAACGAGTGAGTTCAAATCTCCGGTCGAATGAAGTTCAGCCGTGCTCAACGCTCATTCCATACGCGCTGAACTCTTTACGGACGAATACGGTTCATATTCGGGATTCTTCATATAATTTAGGACAGGCAAGATATCTACCGAAATGATGGATGGCTTTTTGATGCATTACGTCCATATTTCTTCATGGACCGGCGTGAGTGTCTGGGTGTGATTGGAGCGATTGGTTCACTAAGCATTGCGGGTTGTAGCGAGGAATTAGACAACATTGTCGGAGGACATGATATTGAAGAAGTGAAAGAGAATGCTCGATCACCGAGATGGGAAGAGCTATACAGAAATAATAGTGATTGGGTAGGAGAACCAATTCATTATGCAGACATCCGAATTTCCGATGTTAGTAACACTGATGGAGGATTTGAAATGATTATAAAGCACCCAGACAAAGATGGATTTTCAGGAGCAGAATATCTATATTGTCGTTGGAATGGCGATCCTTTCCAAGAAGGAGACAATGTGGACATTTGGGGAGTTGTTGAAGGCCTTCACACGTACAATTCACTAACCGGTGAGCAAACTGTTCCTGAAATTGATATAGTTGATATTCAATTGTCAAATTAATACAAGATATACTGTCGTAGATTCCGGAGTTTTTTGGTAAACAGAATTTATTATGTATTAGGATGACGAATCAAGATTGGGCAAAACTACTCAAGTATCTTTATGAAAACCAGGGTCTGGTCTATGTGACGGAACATTTGACGGATGAGAATGAGTTGATAAATGAGAGATTCTTTGATGAATTGCGGGACAAGATAGAATTTTCAGAGGAAATGCAAAGTGATGCAGTCTTTGCCTCGATGCTTTCTCATCTTGAGAGGATTGAAGTAATTTCTTGGGAACAGGAGGGTACAAGCTCCACGCTAATTTTAGAATCTAAGGGATTTGATATAGCACATGAGAGAGAAATCAATAAGGGCCAACAAGAACTAAACGCAAGCCTCGTGATCTTAACAATCGGAATATTCATTGCAACATTAATGCAGGCGGCTTCAAGCATCGTATCGCTTGAAGGGACTGAAAGACTCACGATGCTGATATTTGGAGTTGTCACTCTCTTATTATTACTGTGGGCACTATATCGTTCGAAAAACGAGGGCATATTTGAACTACCTTAGCTAGACCGTTTTCTTGAGAATTAGTATTAACCCCCCTATCGAATGATTTCCCTGCCCGTCAAATTCTGCTCTTGCTTGTAGTGAGATACTCCTCTATCAGCGGTTTCATCCATGACGGAGATTTGAGCAGACGAGGAACGCGAAGCGAAGCGAGCATTTCTCGGCGAGTTCAAATCTCCGGTCGAACGAAGTTCGACCGTGCCCAACGCTCGCTTCGCTCACGGCGTTGCCGTTCGCGTTTCCGAGACGCTCCCTTCGGTCGCGTCTCGCTTCGCTCGCGCCGAACTCCGTCCGGACGCGTTTGTTCCCGGAGTTATTTGTAAAACGGCGTGGAAGATCATGAACGCACAATGGGTGAGCACTCAGCGTCGTCGGATTCGGACGGTGGAGACAGCCGGGTGAGAACCGCACGGGAGCGACCTCGGCGAGCAGTCGATCGGCGGACGGTCCTCGGGGCGATGGGGAGTGCGATCACCGTCGGTGCGGCCGGCTGCAGCGCGCTCGACGGGGGATCGTCCCCGACTGACACTGCCGATTCCGCGACGCCGACTGACGGGAGTGATGCCCCGACGTCGCCCGAAGCCGAAAGTACGGAACCGAATGGAGATTCCTGGGATCTGTCATGGAGCGACGAGTTCGACGGCGAGGAGATCGACGAGGCGGTCTGGAACTTCGAGACGGGAAACGGACACCCGGACGTGCCGGGCTGGGGCAACGAGGAGCCACAGTATTACCAGCGCGAGAACGCGTGGCTCGAGGACGACCATCTCGTCATCGAGGCCAGGGAGGAACACGTCGAAGACGACTACGGCGAGTACGACTACACGTCCAGCCGTTTGAACACGCAGGGCGCTGTGGCAACGAAGTACGGCCGCGTCGACGTCCGGGCACGGCTTCCACGCGGCCAGGGCATCTGGCCACGAATCTGGATGGTGGGGTCGGACGTTGCCTTCGCAGGCTGGCCCGATTGTGGCGAGATAGACATCCTGGAATTCCGCGGTGACAAACCCGAAACCGTTCGCGGGTTCGCCCAGGGTCCCGGCTACACGGGTGCCGACCGTCTCACGGACAGCTACACCGTCGAGGAGGGGGCGTTAACCGACTCCACGCACGTGTTCTCGATCCGCTGGCAGTCCGACCGGATCGAGTGGTACGTCGACGAAACCCAGTATCACACGGTGAGTCGCGAGACGGTCGAAGACGCCGGCAACGAGTGGGTCTTCGACACCCCCATGTACTTCGTCCTCGCCTTCGCCTGTGGCGGCGACCCGGCGGGCTACCCCGACGAGACCACACCGTTTCCACAGCGGCTGGAGGTCGATTACGTCCGCCACTACGAACGGGTGTGATGACACGGCGACCGTGTCGAGGCGGCGCGCCGTCGCGAGCGACCAGCGCCGCTTATGCGTCAATCAGGAGATTTGCTATGCCGAATCGCAACAGCCGAACGAAGTGGGGGCGACCGTCTCGGCAAATCTAAATCTCGCGGGCCGAACTCCGTTCTGCCGTGCTCAGATATGCGATGTTTCTCTGACCTCGTTTCAGAGAGCTCTCGATAGTCATTTCATCCATGAGTATACGATCAGATAATCCGTATGCCATCAGATGACTGAATGTATGGAACGCGTTTGTAGCGACCGCCTAGTATTGAGCGACGATCGAAACGAGAATGGGTTCCGCCTGGCAAATTCAGGTGCGAACAAATATACAACTGGGACATTTTGTATATACTAACACATGGATAAAATGAAATCCACCAGACGTAAATTATTGGCAGGAATTTCGACGGGGATCACGCTATCGATTGCTGGCTGTGGTTCAGAAGAGCCCGAAACGGAGGGAGGTGACATCCAAGATTCGGATGGGGACGGTGTGATCGACAGCGAGGATTACGCACCCAGAGACCCTGACGTCCAGAGAGAATCGGACGTTCAATCAGGGGACAGTCCGACGACGGGCGGTGAAGAAGACGTCGAATCACCCGGGAATTCGACTCCATCTCAGACACAATCACCCGCGGACGTAACGTATCCCTCTCATTCGGGGGTACACACTATTTCCGCCCGGGACAATTTTTGGGCGTGGGAGTTCTCGGTCAACGCGGAGTTCATCTTGGAGTACAGGGCGATCAATCAACTTGATGAGAACTATGATTTCGATGTTCTCCTGTATACGGCCACGGACTTCGAAGAGTACCGTGCGATCGCTAACGAAGTCACGGAGGGTGTTCGACCGGAGTACCTCGATGGGTCCGCACCCGGCGTCGAGTCCGGTGTTGAAGCGACTGACATCCAGTTACCGGCGGGTACATATTATCTCGTTATCGATAATACCGATTTGAGTGATGCGGGTGACTGGGGTACTGAAGAGACACGGCGTGTCAAACTCGAAGCGACGACGAAGTCAGTTTGAGCAGCCCGTGCCCCAAATTCCGCCTTCGAGTCCCGCGCACCTGGACTCTTCCCCATAGCTTTGCAGCCGCTCCATCTTATATGTCGTAGTTTCACCACATACGGGGAGTGTGATCTCGATATTCCAGCCAGCAGCATACCAAACCGCGGCAGCGACACGCTTCGGGCGTTCCGCTATCTGATCGAATGAGCGATACGGACAGTCTTTCGGAGGGCCGGAGATGGGGCGTCAGCGACGGAGTCAGGACAGGTCGATCGTCCGGTCCACGCTCTCACGGAGGGACAGTAGCACCTCGCGCTCGCGTCGGGACACCGGATTTTCAGTCCCGAGTTCGTCGCTGTCGAGGGCGTTGAGGACGGCACAGCGGGCGCGCTCGCAGTAGTCAGTCAGCAGCGCGGGATCGTTCGTCTCGTGCTGGAAGGGGATGGTCGCATCGTTGACGAACACCGCCCGCGGATCAGGCGCGTTCTCGAACAGTGTCTTGGCTCCCTCGGCGTTCTCCCGGGCCAGTGTGACAGCCTCCGCAGCCGAATCGGACGCCGCCCGGGGTGCGTGGGCGTCCAGGACGCCGTGCCAAACACCGTCAGGAATCTTGACGAAGCGGTCCAGCCGACCGCCGAGGATCCGCCCGTCGCGCTCGACTTCCGGCGCGAACTCCAGGACGACGACGCCGTCGGTGCCGTGGCGGTCGAGCCAGTCACCCAGCGCCCGTGCCGTGGTTGCCGTCTTGCCGACCTGTGAGGGGCCGACCAGCAGCGTCGATCCCGACAGCGAGATGTCGGTCATGGGACAGTGCCGGCGACCCGTTCCTGAAAGAACTTCACGAGCAACCCGAGAGTCGCGATCGAAAGGACCACGCCGAAGGAAAGCACCGCGGCGGTGAGGACGTCAACATTCCCGGCGGTCGCTTCACGGAAGAACTCGATGGTGGCCGTTTCACGGAGGAAGTTCGCCGCGAGTCCGCCGGTGACGGCGAGCAGGGCGAGTCCGGCAACGTTCGCGGCGGGGGAATTCACCCGCGGGACCGCCCCGGAGTTCAGCAGGTACAGCACGACGGCGATCGCAAAGGGCGTCCCGACGGTACCGATCGCGAGGACGAGCACCAGTTGCCCGAGTACCTCGCCGCCGATGAACGCGCCGGGGGCCGACAGCAGGGCGAAGGCGGCGAGCAGTCCACGGTAGCGCGAGTCCTCGACAGTCGTCCCCCAGCCGAGTTTGTCCGCCAGCAGGAACGGCGGGACGATGGTGTTACCGCCGAGCGTCGAGACGGCCGCGCCGCCGAGGCCGAGCAGGAACAGCACCTCGGCGCGCTCGCCGACCAGCGGGCCCAGCGCCTCGGCCGCGCCGACGGTCGAGAGGTTCGGGTCCGAGAGGACACTCGCCGTCACGAGGAAGATCGCCACGCTGTAGATGCCAAAGGCCACGAGCATCGAGATCCCGACGTCGAAGGTCGCCAGATCGTACTCGTCGGCCGTCCACTCGCGGGCACGCATCGTGTAGGAGTGCATCGTGATGAGCGTGATGTGGACCGCGCCGCCCAGCACGCCGGCGGCCACGGCCGCGCTGCCGCCGGGGACCGACGGGACGAGTCCGCGCGCCGCCGCGGCGGGGTCGATCGGCACGACGAAGACGCTCGCGACGAACGCAAGCACGACGGCGCTGACCAGCACCTTCGCGAAGAGTTCGACGAAGCGGTAGCCACTCCCAGCCAATCCGACGGCGAGGATCACCGCCCAGATGATCCCCCAGATCCCGGCATCCAGCCCGGTGATCGTCGCCGAGACGGATGCGACGGTGTTCATGATCACCAACTGGGCGACGCCGGCGGCGATCACCGCGTCGAGAACCAGGATCCACGCCCAGGAAGTCCCGAGGTGGTCCTCGACGACGCCGACGATCCCGCGCTCGGTCAGCAGGCCGAGTCGCATCGCGAGGTACTGCGCGAACGCACCGGCGAATGCAGAGAGCACGACCACCCACAGCAGATCGTAGCCGTATCCCGCGCCGGCGGCGATCAGACTCGCCATCGTCGCCGGCCCGGCAGCGATCGCCCCAGCAACCCATGACGGCCCCATCTCCCGGAGATGGGATCTGACAGTGCCACTCGCGTCTCTCGATGTTGCCATAATCGAGTGATACCACTAGGTGGTTATAACCGTAGCGGCTTCCGTATCGAGAGACAACAGCGGAACAGATCGGTCTACAGAACTGTGAACTCGGCCCTCACTCCATGTAACCGAGTTGCTGGAGGCGGTCGGCGACTTCCTCGCCGGCCTCACCGCGTCCCCCCTCGTCGATCCGGATCGGATCACGCCGGCCCCAGTCGGGATCGCCGGCGACGATCGGCAGCACCTCGCCAGTCATGTCGTGGGGGACGTCACACCCGGCCGCGACCAGCAGCGTCGGGGCCATGTCGAGAATGCTGATCCGGTCGAGTTGCCCGCTGGCCGTGAAGTCCGGGCCGTTCGCGAGGAAGATGCCGTGGCGGGTGTTCTCGGCCGCCCAGCGATCCGGGCCGGCCGTGATCTCGCCGCCGCCGACGCCGTCGTTGACGTGGACGCCGGGGCGCATGTCGAGGACGATCTCCGGACCTTCTTCGACGTATGGTCCCGAATAGACGTCTTCACCCCGATAGACGCCGTCGAACAGCGGTCCCTCGCTGTCCTCGACTGTTTTGAGGTCGGCCATCAACGACTCGCGGACCGATGCGTCGTCGAAGTCGGGGTTGAGATAGATCGGGCCCTGCCCGCTCGCGACTGCCTTCGTCCGGTCGAGGTCGATCGCTTCGAGCTTGCGATCGCGCTTGAGTCCCGCCTGTTGGGGCACGAGTGCCTGGAGGCGTTCGGGAACGACCGTGGCGAGCACGTCGACGATCCCGAGGCGCTTGGCCACGCCGAGGGCGGTCTCACGGTCGAGGCCGATCCGCCGCAGGGTATCGTCGATCGTCGCCGTGCGGGCCTGATAGCCATTCTCGGCAAGCCACTCGTTGACGTAGAACTCCGTCGTGGTGGGGGCGCTGCCGTGGTCTGACATGAGGACGACGTTGAGGTCGTCGATGTCCGCCAGGCGACCGAGGTACTCGTCGACGAGTTGCCACGCCCGATGGGTCGGTTCCGCGTCCCAGAAGAAGTGATGGAGGACGTTGAGATAGAACAGCGTGACGTGGACGAAATCGCGCTCGCGCTCCTCGAGCAGCCACAGCGTGACCTCGAAACGCATCTCCAGAACGTCGAGGATCGCCTCGACCTCGGCCCCACGTTCGTCGTTGCCGGAGAGCAGGGGGTCCGGGTGGACCTGGTAGTCGAAGCGCGATTCGATCTCGGATTCGAGTTCCGGCGGGTGGGTGTAGCCGCCGGAGATCGAGCGGTACTCGCCCTCGACGGCGTCGGGACCGCCGGCGACGATCGACGCGCCGTCGATCTCTCGTGGCGGGTACATCGTCGGCATGTTGACGACACCCGTCGATTGGCCGTCAGCCGCGAGATAGTCCCAGAGTTCGGCGGTGTGGTAGTCGCTGCCGTCGGCGACGGTGATCTCGCCGGCCGCGAGGTCGACGTGCTCGAACCAGAAGACGCCGAACCCGCCAGGGTCCTTTCCCGCGGAGTAGCACTTCCAGTTCGGGAAGGTCACGGGCGGAAGACAGCTCTCGGTCTCGGCCCACGAGCCCGAATCCCGGAGGGCGGCGAGGTTCGGGAGGTCGCCGGCCGCGATCCAGGGGTCGAGCAGCCGCCAGCTCGCGCCGTCGAGCCCCACGACGACGGTCCGGGTGCCGGTCATTGTCTGCCGGGACGCGGGCGACTCACTAGTGGGTTTCGAACGGGACGCCTGAGTGATGCGTTGCGAGCGAGACGCCCAAGCGATGCACCGGGAACGATACGCCTAAGTGATCGCACGGAGGCGATCCTACCGTGCGAACGGTCGCCGTCATCCCCGCGTACAACGAACGTGAGACGATCGAGTCTGTCGTCGACGGGACGAGTCGTCACGTCGAGGAGGTCGTCGTAGTCGACGACGGTTCGACGGACGGGACACCCCAGCTCGCCCGGCAAGTGGGTGCGACGGTGATCGAACACGTCTACAACACGGGCGTCGGTGGCGCAGTCCGGACGGGCTACCGGTACGCCATCCGGAACGACTTCGACTTCGTCGTGCAGGTCGATGCGGACGGCCAGCACGACCCCGAAGAGATTCCACGGCTGCTCTCGGTGGCCGAGGACGCGGACATGGTGATCGGCAGCCGGTATCTCAACGAGAGTTTCCAGGAGTATTCGTGGCTCCGAGACCTCGGGATCCGGTCGTTTACGGCGGTCGTCAACGTCCTGGGCGGCGTCAACGTCACGGACGTCACGAGCGGGTTCCGCGTCTATCGTGTCACCGCCTTGGAACGGTTGTTGCATCGCTCGGACAAACACTGGGCGGTCGAACAGACCCTGGAGGCCGCCAGACGCGAGATGGACATCCGGGAGGTCTCGATCGCGATGCCGACCCGGGAGACGGGGTCCTCGCAGTTCACAGTCGAGACCTTTGCACTCTACCCGCTGCGCATGACCGACGCCATCCTCCGGGTCCTGCTCTTTCGAGATTCATGACCTATAGCCTCGTCAACGTCCTCGCCGTGCTCGTGGGAGTCGCCTTCCTCTGGAACGCCTATCGCCTCGTCGATCGCGGCCGGGAGGATCTTGCCATCCTCGCACTGTCGCTCGTCCTGGGCGGTGGGTTGATCTTCGTCGCGGCCTTCCCGAACACCTTCGAGGTCGTCGCGACGGTACTGGGTCTCGAATGGAAGGCCCGGGCGATGCTGGTGCTCTCGAACCTGACACTGTTCGTGGTCGTGACGTATCTGTTCGATCGCCTCGGCCGGCTCGCGGAGCGCGTCTCGACGCTCAACGAGGAGCTGAGCCTGCTCCGGGCCGAACTCGACGAGCGCGATGACTGACCGGCGGGCGGTCCTCTCGATCGACGTGGAACTGTTCTCCCAGACGCCCGCGTACCGTAACGCCAACGGCTCCGCTGAGAGAGCGGGAATCGGTCTCGACGGTCTTTCGTTCCTCAGGGACGCACTTGCCGAACACGACGCGCGATCGACGGGCTTCATCGTCAGCGAACTCGCCGACTCCCATCCCGGGGCGATCCGGGCGTTCGCCGACGCCGGCCACGAAATCGGTTCACATACGCATACCCATCGGCTGCTGTCAGCTCTCGACTCGGCAACGCAGCGCGAGGAGATCGAGCGTTCACGGAAGATGCTGATCGAAACGACCGGCCGGAATGTCCATGGCTTTCGCGCCCCCGCGTTCGATCTGGCCGACGATCACTTCGAAGTGCTCGCGCAAGCGGGCTACACCTACGATTCGAGTATCGTTTCGAGTCGGGCGATCCCGGGCTGGTACGGCGGCGAGTACGACGTCCATCGACCGACGCCGGCCACGGGGATCGACGCCGACGCACCCGCGGATATGCGGGAACTACCGGTCAGCGTCATGCCCGGGCTGCGGCTGCCACTGACCGGGACCTGGCTCCGGTTTTTCGGCCCGCGATATACGATCCTGGGAATGCGATGGCTGGCCCGCCGGGGAATCACGCCGATCCTGTACGTCCACCCCTGGGAGTGCGTGGAGTTGCCCGACGTCGAGGGCGTCCCCTCGCGAGTATACTGGCACACCGGGGCGTGGATGCGCCGGGCCATCGAGCGGATTCTGTCGAGCGACTTCCGGTTCGTTTCGGCCCGTGAGGTTGTGGAGAGTGGGACAGGCGAAGATGGACCCAAAACCGACGGTGGTGAGTGATGTGACCGAAAGTCAACTCCGCGACATGGCCGTCACGCTCGCGCAGTACGTGATTGCGCTCGTCGCTCTCGCGTGGGCGGCCTCACAGACTGATCCCGCCGAAGCGGCGTCGTTGCTCGCCGGCCTCGACGCGCTCACGGTGCTGGCGCTGCTCGCTGTGACCGTCCTCGGGCTGCTCGCGCGTTTCGACACGTGGGCGGCGACGCTTGCCCCGATCCAGCCGACCGACCGCCGGACGGCCGGGCGCGTCGACCTGATCGTCAATTTTGTCAACCAGCTCCTCCCGTCGCGGTTGACGGGCCGACTCGCCGCGCCGTTCGTCCTCCGGAGCAAGCTAGGGATCTCCTACGCCGACGCGACCGCCGTCTCCGGCGTCCACACGGCACTGTACGCAGTGCTGTACGGGGCGGTCGCGACCGTCGGGCTCGCCTTGGCCATCGGGCGCCTCTCGATCGGTCTCGCTACCGTCCTCGCGCTCTCGATCGCGCTCTATCTGCTGGCCGGGGCGGTCGTCCTCGCCGCCGGGACGAACCTCGAACGGCTGGACTGGGTGTTCGGCGGCGTGACGCGCTTGCTCGGCTATCTCCCGAAGGTCGGCGATCGACTCGCTGCCCAGGCCGAAGACGCAGTCTCGTTCACGGCCGACGCGACGGTCGCGTTCCGGAGGATCGCCCTCGATCCGGGCGTCTGGGTCCGGTACACCGCTGGCTGGGTCGTGGCGATGGTGCTCGCACCCGGCGCGCGTGTCCTGTTGCTGTTGGCCGGCTTCGGCGTCGCCTTCGAACCCGCCGCGCTCGTCCCACTCTACCTCGTGATGGCCTACAGCGTGACGCTGTTGCCGCTGACGCCCGGCGGGTTCGGCGTGACAGAAGCGACGACGACGGCGGTCTTCGTCGCGCTCGGCGTCCCGAGTGCGGCGATCGTCCCCGTCGTCTTCGTTGACCGCTTCCTCGGCGTCTACCTCCCGGCGCTCGCCGGGTGGTATCCCGCCCTCGGGATCGATCGGGCGTCGCTCCGGAGTGGCGAAGAAGGGTGACGCGGTCGGGGACCGGCACTCAGAACGGTGGCCCACGGTCCGACCGACACTCGCCAGTCGACTGGAGGATCACCGTGAACTGATTGGGCTGGAGTTCCTGTTCGTCGCCGTGCTGATCGACCTGCGGGACGATGCCGTATGGAAGCAGTTCGAGCAGTGACCCGGGCGTCGGTCGCTGTGGGACGTACGCGGGCGGTCGCGACCCGAACTCCGTGACGATCTCGTAACTGTAGTTACCGTCGAGTAGCCCCCGGATGTACGCCTGTCGCCGTGGCGAGTTCCGGAGATAGGTGTCGTCGAGATACACCAGGTCGCGATAGGTCAGCATGATGTACTCGGGACAGGCGGTGAACTCGCCTTCCCGGTAGGTCACGGTCGCACCGTGCGGGACAGCGGTGTCCTGGAAGTGCCACCGATAGGACTCGATCGTCTCGTTGTCCCCGACGCGGTCGTCCATCCATGCGGCAGCCTGGTCGCGTGGCATGTCGGCATACCCCGCGACGCCGACGCCGGCGTAGACGCCTGAGGAGATCACCAGGCCGACCGTGAGGACGCGGGCGACAGTTTGCCGACGGTCGCGCAGCCGGACGAGCCAGGTTGCGACGAGGATCGCGAGCAACGGGAACGTCGGCAGGAGGTGGTGGACGCGGAAGTCGTGCCAGGGGACGTACAGCACCAGGAATCCGCCGATCCCAGCCAGGACGAGCAATGTCCCCGCGTTCGCGCGGCGGCGACCGGCGCGGACGAGGGCGGCGACGACGCCAGCGACACTCGCGGCGAACAGCGGGAGGCCGAGGCCACTGAAGTAGCCACGGGCGAACCACCACCACACCGGCGCAGTCGGTCCGTGTGGGCTTCCCGGGCGGCTGATGGAGTGACCGCCGATCCGGCTGAGTACCGGCTCGAAGGCACCGACGAGCGTCGTCGGGAGCCCGACCACGATGGCGAGCAAGCCAAGCGCCCCACCGATCCCGATCAATCGCGGACGGTACAGCGATGCCGGCCAGTCGTCACTCCCGCGGGCACGAAGCAGGTGGGCGACCACGATCAACCCGATCACGGGGGCGGTCGTGAGTTTGAACGCCATCGCGACGCCGCCGGTCGCGCTCGCGCCGTAGAACGTCCACGTCTCCCCCGATCTGACGTACCAGATCAGCAGATAGAGGGCGATCAACAGGAAAAACAGCGCCGGCATATCCTCGCCGCCCTCGTGGGCGATCGTGAGAAACCCGAAGGTCAACGTCAACAAAAGCGCCGCGAGCCGGCCGGTCGACCGGTCGGCGATCGTCGTGGCGATCCGGTAGGTGAGATAGACCGAGCCGATCGCAAAGGCGACATTGAACAGCCGGATCAGCCCGATGTAGCCGGTCCAGAACCACGCCGGAATCCCGTCCCAGGTCGGGAAGTGACCGAAGTCCCAGCTGATCTGGACGGGGCCCATGATCGCATCGAGGGTGCCGGTCAGGACTGCAACGGCAATCATCGGAATGAGGGCCAGTCCGAACAGGTAAAACGTCGCCCCGAACGGGACCCGACCCCACGCGACGCCCTCCTTGAGTCCCTCGTAGCTCGGATCGGCGACGACCGACCGGAAGGCGACGAGAGGATCGAGCGCCCGGCTCCACTCGTCTCTGGTAGCGACGTTCGGGAGCCGGTGCCAGAACCAAAAGCCCGACAGCACCGCCGCCAGGACGAGCACGGCAGGGAGATACGGGTCCGTCCGAAGGTCGTCGAGGACGCGGGCTTTCGCCCGGCCGAACAGTGCGCGAACGGGGACCATCTACCGCAAATTTCCCCGATGCGTGCAAAAATCTGTCTGACTCGGGCAGCCGGGAGGGCTGCCATCCGTCGGGCACGGGACTACAGACAGAGGCGTTTTGTCGGAGCAGGTCCGAACGAACCGCATGGACGCCGCTTTGCGGGCCGGGATCGCGCTCTACAACGCCGGGTACTATCGGATCACCCACGATGCCTGGGAAGCACCGTGGATCGGGATGGGAGGCCGCCAGGAACCCAAGGACTTCCTCCAGGGACTCATCCAGTTCACCGTCGCCATTCACCACGCGACCGTCGACAACGAATCCGGCGCGCGGAAACTCGCCGGCCGCGCACAGACGTATCTGGAGGGGTATCCGGAGGAGTATCAGGGCGTGAACCTCGTCCCCGTGCGGGCGTACCTCGCTGCACTCGAAGCCGACCCCGCTCACGTCGAGGACACCGACCCGCCGACGATGACCCACCACGGCGAGGGGGTCGAGCTGACCGATCTGGACTTCGAAGAGACGACGCTAGCTGCCGACGCGATCGCCGAGGTCGAGGGCGACGAGAACCTGCTGGACGCAGCGATCGAGTACGCCGAAGCCGACCTTGAGGCCGGCGACGAGGGCAGTCAGTTCGTTACGTTCGTCTTCGATTACGTCCGGAGACCGGACGATCGGGCGATCATCCGGCAACGACTGAGCGAACACGTCGACCGGCGGGAAAGTCGGGAAGCGGACGTCGAGGGACTGTTCGAGTGAGGTAAGTCACCGCCGGAAAAATCGAGCCGCCCGCCACCGGCGCGTCAGTACGCCGGCCGCTGGGCGCGGATGGTCGAGGCGAGTTGCTGTTCCTCGTCGGCGATGAGTTCTGTCAGGTCGTCCGCAGTAATGATTCCGGAGAGTTCCGCCCCGTCGATGACCGGCAGTCGACGGACGCCGCTCTCGCTCATCAGGTTCGTCGCCTCGTAGAACCCGGCGTCTGCCTCGATCGTCTCGAGGTCCTCCGTCATGACGTCCGCGGCCGTCGTTTCAGTCCGGTCGCGTTGCTTGCCGAGCACACGGATGGCAAGATCACGGTCCGTGACGATTCCGACCGGTGTGTCGTCGTCGGTGATGACGACGCTGCCGACGTCTTCGGCATCCATCCGACCGGCGAGTTCGGTGACCGGCGTCTCCGGCTGTGCTGTGACTACGTCGCTTCGGGCGAGGTCTGTTACTGGCATGTGGGCACCCCGTTAGATGTTCAGCCGGCACCAACATAATAGTTCATTATATTTTTCGGAGGGAAAGACTGCGGAGAGAGACGAATCAGCGCCTTAGAACCTCCCGAAGACGAGCGGAAACCGATCAGGCGAACCCGGAAAGGACGCCGCGCCCGTCTGTCCCGCCGATGTCGGCGAGGGCCATCCGTTCGGGATGGGGCATCATGACGGCGACGTGATCGGACTCGCCGGTGACGCCCGCGACGGCGTGTTTCGAACCGTTGGGGTTGGCCTCGGGCGAGACATTCCCCTCGGCGTCACAGTACCGGAACAGAATCCGATCCTCGGACTCCAGGGCGTCGAGGCGATCGTCGCTGATCTCGAAGCGCCCCTCGCCGTGGGCGATCGGTAGCTCGATGACTTCGCCTTCCTCGTACTGACTCGTCCAGGGCGTCTCGCTATTCTCGACGCGGAGGTGGACGTGCTCACACTGGAAGCGGGCGCTCTCGTTGGTGGTGAACGCGCCAGGGGTGAGCGAGGCCTCACACCCGATCTGGGCTCCGTTGCAGATCCCCAGCACGGGCGTGCCATCGTCGGCGGCCGCCCGAACCTCGGCCATGATCGGCGAGTGGGCGGCCATCGCGCCCGCCCGGAGGAAGTCGCCATACGAGAACCCGCCGGGGAGGACGATCCCTTCGGCATCGTCCGGCAGGTCATCCTCGTGCCAGACGAGTTCGGCCGCGACGCCGACGGACTCCAGGGCCTGGACGGTGTCTCGATCGCAGTTGCTCCCGCCGAACTGAATGACGGCGACGGTCATTGGTCCTCGATCGCAACCTCGTAGTCGTGGATGGTCGGATTCGCGAGCAGGCGCTCGGCCATCGCCTCGACGCGGTCTCTGGCCGCCTCGCTGTCGGCTGCCTCCAGATCGATCTCGAAGCGGTCGGCCGCCCGGAGGGCCTCGAGCTCGAAGCCGAGCCGTTCGAGCGCCTCCCGGGTCGTCTCCGCCTCGGGATCGAGCACCCCCTGCTTGAGCTTGACGGTCACGGTCGCGGTATAGGTACTCATCGGGTGAAACGCGGATGTCATCCGCGAAAACTCTTGTGACTCACGTCAGCCGGGGTCTACCACAACAGAATCACATACATATTGTGATATGATCGGACGTGCCTGCTCTTCCTTCCCGATTTTTCACGACGGAAACCAAATATCTACAATCGAGACAAGCTTTATTGGCTAGAATATCGTATTTTTAACCCGAAATGGTGATTGATATCCTTCTCGCACCACCGCTCGCATTTGCTATCTTTCTTCTTATAGGTCTGGGTATTGATGATGTGGGTGACCGGATCGCATCCGACCGCGAGAAGACGGACGATGAGTTTCGGACGGCGTGGGCCAGCGGTGAGGAACCGCCGAGCAGCCAGGGACAGCCGCGATATCGGCTCTATCACGTCGGGATCGGCTTTACGATCATTCACGTTGCCGTCTTGCTCGTCGCCACGATCCCGCTTGACGCGAACGGGGCGTTGCTGGGCGTGCCGCTGCTCGCTGTCGTCGGGTTGGCGCTGTTTGCGATCGTCGAAGCGGGTCGACCACAACCAGGGAGATAACACACATGGGACGGATCACCGACTGGGCGCGGAACCGATCGCCGTGGATACTCCACCTGAACTGCGGGAGTTGCAACGGCTGTGACATCGAGACGCTGGACGCGCTGATGCCCAGATACGACATCGAGCGCTTCGGCATCCAGCAGAAGGACACGCCCCGGCACGCCGACATCCTCGTCGCCACGGGGCCGGTGACCAAGCAGATGGCTCCCCGGCTGGAGCGCATCTACGAGCAGATGCCCGAGCCGAAGCTGGTCATCGCAGCCGGGTCGTGTGCCGCGACTGGCGGCGTCTTCCAGGACTGTTACAACTGCCACGAGGGCATCGACGACGTGATTCCCGTCGATATGTACATCCCCGGGTGTCCGATCTCGCCCGAGACGCTGATCGACGGGATCGTCACACTGCTAGAAGAGGCTGGCCAGGAGGCCAAAGCCGAACGCCTCGCCGAGAACAAACCCGAGATCGTCGAAGAAAGCAACCGTATCGACGGGACTGTTCCGACTGAAACGACAGACCAGCAAGCAACTGACCCGGAGACACAGGAGGGATCGGATGACGCCGAGCCAGCTGAAGCGTAGGCTCGACGACGAACTGTCCAGCCTCATCGCCGCCTCGACGGCACACGGCGACGGTCGCCTGGAGTTCGCCCTCGCAGACCGCAGCGACCTGGTCGATGCAGTCACGACGCTGCAGGAACTGGGCATCACCCACCTCGTCACGATCACCGGCGTCGACGCCGGCGACGAGATCGAGGTGCTGTATCACTTCCTGCGGTACGGCGAGTACGACGACGGCAATCTGGGTGAGGGCGTCGAACTCACGATCCGAGCGACCGTCCCGAAGGACGATCCCACGATCGCGACGCTCACCGACATCCTCCCTGGCGCGACGCTGTACGAGCGTGAACTCATGGACATGCTCGGCGTCGAGGTCACAGGCCATCCGAACCCGGAAAAACTCCTGCTGGCCGACGACTTCGACGGCGGGCCGCCGCTGCGGGCCGAGAACCTGGAGGTGAGCGACTGATGTCCGAAGACGTCTCAGGCACGGAAATTCCGGTCGGTCCCCAGCACCCCTCGCTGAAGGAACCTGCGAACTTCACGCTGACCGTCGACGGCGAGGTCATCACCGGGGCGGATCTCAAACTGTCGTACAACCACCGCGGGATCGAACAGGCCGTCCTCTCGAAAAGCTACCTGGAGAACATCTATCTGCTCGAACGCATCTGTGGCATCTGTTCACACGCCCATACGTCTTCGTTTGTGATCGGCGTCGAGGACCTCCTCGATCTCGATGTCCCCCGGCGGGCGAACTACATCCGGACGCTGATCGGCGAACTCGAGCGCATCCACAGCCACATGCTCTGGCTGGGGGTCGCGGGCCACGAGATCGGCTTCGACACCCTCTGGCAGTACGCCTGGCGCGACCGTGAGATCGTCCTGGACCTCCTCGAGGAGATCACGGGCAACCGGATCCACTACTCGATCAACACGATCGGCGGCGTCCGCCAGGATCTCACCGACGAGCAACGCGAGACCGTCCTGACGAAGATGGACGAACTCGAGGAGCGGATCGACTTCTACCTCGAGACGGTCCCCAACGAGGAGACGGTTCGGATGCGGTGTGAAGACGTCGGCACCGTCTCGACCGAACTCGCCCGCGAGTACTGTGCGGCCGGGCCGGTCGGGCGCGCCTCGGGACTCCCTGTCGACGTTCGCAAGGACGCCCCCTACGCCGCCTACGACGAGCTGGACTTCGACGTCATCACGGAGACGGCGGGGGACCTGCTGGCACGCACGACGGTTCGGATCCGCGAGATCGCCGAGAGCATCTCGATCATCCGCCAGGCCGCCGCGGATATTCCAGACGGGGATCTCAAGGCCAGCCCGAAGCCGGTCCAGGCGCTGCTGGCACAGATCCCCGAGGGCGACGTCGTCAGCCGCTACGAGGCTCCGCGTGGCGAACTCATCTACTACATTCGGGCCGATGGCACTGACACGCCCGAGCGCGTCCACATCCGGGTGCCGACGCTCGCCAACTGGCCGACCGTCGTCGAAGCCTTACGCGGGAGTTACATCGCCGACACGCCGATCGTCGTCGCCGGGATCGACCCCTGTATCTCCTGTACCTCCCGGATCGGCGTCGAGACCGACGGCAGCCACGGCGGCGAGGACTCGTTCAACCTCGAGGAATTGCGTGAGTACGGCATGGAATGGTACGACAAACGCGCCGACGGCGGATCGGTGACGGGCGACCGACAATTCGACCAGGGTGACCGACCGTGAGCCTCGAGATCGACCTCGCGACCGGGTTGCTCTACCTGCTGGTGTTCCCCGGCTTTGCGTTCCTGTTCACCTACGCGCTGGCCGCCGAGTACGTCGACCGGAAGCTCTACGCCCGCCTGCAGAACCGCGTGGGGCCGCCGCCGCTGCAGCCGCTGGCGGACTTCCTGAAGCTACTGGCCAAGGAGTCGGCCGTGCCCGAGAACGCGACCGAACGGATCTACCGGGCCGCGCCACTGACGGGGCTGGCCGGCGTGTTGACCGCGATGCTGTACATCCCTGTTTGGAGCGAGGCGGCGGCGATGTCCTTCGAGGGCGACCTGGTCGTCGTCCTCTTCTTGCTCTCGTTGCCGTCGTTCTCGCTGTTCTTCGGCGGCTGGTACTCCGGGAACGTCTTCAGCCAGGTCGGGACCACCCGGACGATCACGCAGCTGTTCGGCTACGAGATCCCGTTCTTCCTCGCGTGTTTCGCGCCGGCGGTCGCCGCGGGGACGCTCGAACTGTCGAGCATCGTCGCGTTCGTCGGGTCGAACCCGCTGCACATGCTCGTCTTCGCCCCGGCGTTCGTCATCGGATTGCTGTCGCTGCAGGCCAAACTCGAACGCATCCCCTTCGACGCGCCGGAGGCCGAGTCCGAACTCGCGACCGGGGCGCTGGCCGAGTACTCGGGTCGGAAGCTCGCGCTGTTCCGACTCACGAAGGACGTCGAACTCGTCGTCGGCGCGGCACTGCTGTCGGCGCTGTTCCTCGGCGGTCCCTACCCGGCCGGATCGATCGAGGGGATCGCCGGGGCCGCGCTCGGGATCGCGGTCTTCCTCGTGAAGACGCTCGCGATCGTGGCCATCCTCTCGATACTCAGGGGCGTGCTCGCGCGCCTCCGGATCGAACAGGTCGTCGACGTGTTCTATCGGTGGCTCGTCCCGATCGGGCTCGTCCAGATCGGACTCGTACTGGCTGTCGGACTGTACGCGGAGGGACTCCTATGAGCTTCCCAGGCAAACTCCTCCCCGAGGCGTTGAAGACCCTCGGGAAAGACCGGGCGACAGTATCGTATCCGAAGAACAAGCGCACGCTCCCGGACCGCTTCCGGGGCGCCGTCGAGTTCGATCCCGACCCCTGTACCGGATGTGGGATGTGTGAACGCCACTGTGCGGCCGACGCGATCGTCGTCGGGACCGACGACGACGGCAACGTCACCTGGGCGTACGACGTGGCCAAATGCATGTTCTGCGGGCAATGTGAGGAGTCGTGTCCGACCGACGCGATCGTGATGGGCAAGGACTTCGAGCTCGCGGACGGAGACCGGGAGTCCTTCACGGAATCCTACACCTTCGAACGGTGACGGGTGGCACCCGTCTACTGAGTAGCGCCGAGCGCATCGCTCAATTCCGCCACCAGATCGTCGAGTCGCTGCTGGACCGCCGACGACAGGTCCGTCCCGAATTCGATCCGGGCCGGCTCGACGCCAAATAACGCCACGTCGGCGTCCATCTCGCGAGTGAGAAAGGTTTCCAACATCGCCGGGGTTGACTTATGCGACGAAAAGGACTCGCCACCGAGGTCGTCGGACTCGATCCACTTTGAGTCGCCGGGGTCGCCGCCGAAAGCGATAGCGTCGACCAGGACGATCCAATCGGGTTCGAACCGACGGATCACGCCCGTCTGATTCTCGGGCGCGACGCCCCCCTCGATCACGCGGAGTCGGTCGGCCCCGATCCCGTCGAGTCGACGGACAACTTCGAGGCCGACCGCGTCGTCGCCGCGGAGTTCCGAACCCATGCCGACGAGAGCGACGCGATCGGCGGCGTCGATTTGCGGTGGCGTCGTCACAGGTCCAGACAGGACGCCAACCGTCTAAAGCGACTCGTTCAGGATGGACGTTGGTCTCCGGGATGCAGGCGATCGGCGAGCCGATCACGGTCGGGAGCAAAAATGTACGATTCAGCCCCTGGCATCCGAATTAAGTCGAATGATTCAAGAAGTATTCGCCGGAAAACCCACGGTATGTCTGTGATTGCGCGAACGCGACCCGTTCGTCCGGTCCGATACGCGAACGGGGCGAGCGGTGTGCATCGAAAACGCTCGCCGGGAGGACAACCGTGAGCGAGACGGCGCTTGCGGTAGTCCCACTGGTCGCCCTGTTCGCGGGCATCTTCGCGACGTACCTGGTCGGGCGAGTCAATCACGACCGGACGACCGAGGCGACTGGCATCGTCGCGGTCGCGTCGCTGCTCGTCGCGCTCGGGGCGACCTGGACGCTGTGGACGGCGTCGCTTCCAGTCGCATACGCGCTCGGCGGGTCCGGGGTGGGCATCCAGGTCACGGCGCTCAGCATCTTCCTGTCGGTCGTGGCGTGCCTGCTCGGGCTGGCCGTCGCGGTCTATGCGATGGCCGGGACGGACGACGAGGGGGCGACCGAACTCTACTATCCACTCGTGCTGGCGGCGGTCGCCGGCGTCGTCGGCATCGGGGTTTCGGCGGATCTGTTCTCGCTGTACGTCTTCTTCGAGATGATGGCCGTGTCGACCTACGCGCTGGTCCCCTTCGCTGTCTCCCGGGCGAGTGCCGTCGAAGCCGGCTTCAAGTACGTCGTGTTGAACACAGTCGGCTCGCTGCTGGCCATTTTCGGTGTGTCGCTGGTGTATGCCGAGACCGGCGGCACGCTCGCCTTTGGCGGGGTCGCCGAGGCGCTCGCTGGCACAACGGAGGTCGCAACGGCCGCTGTGCTCTTTCTGGTCGTCGGCTTCGGCGTGAAGGCCGCGATCGTGCCGTTGCACACGTGGGTGCCGGACGCCTACGCCGAGTCGCCCGCCAGTGCGAGCGCGTTGCTCGCCGGCCTGGCGACGCCGGCCGCCGCCGTGGCGATGGTGAAGGCGCTGTCGGTGTTCCCGGGCACGGTCCCGGTCGGCTTGCTGCTGGTCGTCTTCGGCGCGATCACGATGACCGTCGGGAACTTCCTCGCGCTGGGCCAGCGCGACCTCAAGCGGCTGCTCGCCTATTCGTCGATCCCCCACGTCGGCTACGTCGTCTTCGGGTTCGGGATCGGCTTCCACGGCGGATTCGGCGTCGCCGTCGACGGTGCGCTCTTTCACGTCCTCGCCAACGCCCTCATGAAGGGCGGAGCCTTCCTCGCTGTCGGTGCGATCGGCTACCGGCTCGCGAGCGGGGACGTGGCGAATCCGCGCCACCTCGACGATCTCGCCGGGATCGGCTACCGGATGCCGGTCGCCGCTGGCGCGATCGCGGTGGCGGTGCTGGCACTCGCCGGCGTCCCGCCGCTGGCGGGCTTCTGGGGCAAACTCCTCATCGTGGTCGGTGGCGCGGAGGTGTCCGGCTGGCTCGGCGTCGCCCTCGCCTTGCTCGTGATCGGCAACTCCTTCCTTTCGCTGGGATACTACCTGCCGGTTCTCCGGAGTCTCTTCGCCAGCCCGGACGATGCCGTGGGTTCGGCCGCTCGGACGCCGACGCTGCTCGCGTTCCCGATTCTGGCTTTGACTGCCGGAACAATTCTGCTCGGGATCGTTCCCTCGGTCGGGTTCGACCTGGTCGGGCCGGCGACAGAGGTGCTGCTCTCGGGGGTGACACCATGACAGCGCTGACGGCGGCGGCGCTCGTGGCGACGGTCGGCCTCGCGCTCTCCGCGGTCGCCGCCCGGGACTTCCTCGTCTCGATCCTCTCGCTGTCGGGCGCAAGCGTCGCGCTTGCGGTGTACTTCTATCTGGCCGGTGCGCCGATCGCGGCCGTCTTCGAGGCGGTCGTGGCCGCCGGGCTGGTGACGGTTCTCTTTTTGTTGATGATCAGCCTGACCGACGCCGAGACCGCCACGCTGATCGAGGGACGAAAGCTTCCGGTCGTCGGACTCGCGCTCGGTGCGCTCCTCGGTGTCGGCCTGGTGGTCTGGGGCTGGCTCGGCGGGCTCTCGATCGGCGGCGGGAGCGAGATCGGACTCGCAGAGGCCCTGTGGGCCGAGCGCTCGATCGATCTGCTCGCGGTGACCGTCCTGCTGTTCGTGGGCGTGCTCGGGATCGTCCGACTGACGGCCGAGCGTTTCGACGCGACCGACGAACCCATCACGGGCGATCGGGGGCCGACCGACGCGGACGAAGCGTCAGGGAACACGGAGGGAAAATCATGACTGCACTCGCCTACGGCGCGGCGATCACACTCCTGGTAATCGGCCTCGCGGCCGTCCTGAGCGGGGCCAACGCGGTGAAGACGCTGATCGGGATCGAACTCGCCTCGAAGGGCGTCCTCGTGAACTTCGTCGCGACCGATCCGGCCGGCAGCCAGGGGATCGTGATCCTGTTGATCCTGATCGACGCCATCGTCGTCGCCGTCCTGCTTGGCCTGGTCGTCGCGGTGTATCGCCAGCACGGAACCCTTGATCTCGACGAACTCGGGAGGTTGACATGGTAACGAACCGACAGACACTGCTCGCATCGACGCCCGGCGTGCTCGTCGCCGGCGCACTCGCCCTGGCGGTCGCGCTGATGGGTCCCAATCTCGAGACGCCCGCTATGCTGGCGCTCGGGGCCATCGCGCTGCCGTTCGTCGGCGCGGCGCTGTTGCCGTACGTCGCCGTCGCCGGCGATCGGACCCGGAACGCCGTTGCGGTGGGTGTCGGCATCGTCACCGCTCTCCTGACGCTTGCGTTGATCCCGCGCGCACTCTCCGGGGACCCGTCGGTCGTCCACTACGACCTGGCGTGGGTGCCAGCCGTCGACGTCTCCTTTGGCCTGTACCTGGACGTCCTCGGCGTCATGATGGCGACCATCGCGGGCGTCGTCGGCGCGCTCGCATTGGTGTTTTCGACGCGATTCATGGAACGCGAGGGGGGACTCACGCGCTACTACGCGCTGACCCTGCTGTTCGTCGGCGGGATGATCGGCTTCGCGCTGACTGACAGCCTCGTCGCGCTGTACGTCTTCTGGGAGGTCCTCGGGCTGTGTTCGTTTGGCCTCATCGCCTTCTGGCTCGAGGACGATGCATCCTTCGCGGCGGGCGTGAAAGCCTTCGTCACGACCCGTTTCGGCGACATCGGCCTGCTGGCCGGGATCGCCACCCTGTACGTCGGCGGCGGGACGTTCTCGATCCGCGAACTCGTCGGGCAGGCCGCGAGCGGCGCACTGCCGGAGTGGACGCTCGCGGCGGCCGGCGGACTCTTCATCGTCGCCGCAGTGGGCAAGTCCGCACAGTTCCCCTTACACGTCTGGCTGCCCGACGCGATGGAGGCCCCGACGACCAGCACGGCGCTGATCCACGCCGCGTGCATGGTCAACGCCGGGCTGTATCTCCTCCTCCGGACGCGACCCATCTTCGACGGGCTGGCGTGGTGGACGACCGCCGTGCTTGCCATCGGGACGGTCACAGCCTTCCTCGCGGCGGTGCTCGCGACCGTCGAGAACGACTTCAAGCGCGCGCTGGCGTACTGTACGATCAGCCAGCTCGGGTACGTCACCGCGGCCATCGGGCTGGCCGGCGGCGTCCTGCCGGCGACCGCGCACGTCCTGAGTCACTCGATCTTCAAGGCGCTGCTCTTTCTCGCTGCGGGGTCGGTCATCTTCGCGCTGGGCGGCACCGTCCACAAGCACGTCGACATGTACGAGTTCCGCGGCGTGGGGAACCGCCGGCAGATGCCGATAACCAACGTCGCCTTCCTGGTGGGGATTCTCGGGTTGATCGGCGTCCCTGGATTCAACGGCTTCTGGAGCAAGGAGTACATCTTCGCCACGGCGATGGACGGGAGTCCGATCGAGATGGCGGCCTTCGTCGTGCTCGCGATAACGGCCGTATTGACGGTCGTCTACTCGTTGCGGATCTACTACCTGATGTTCCTCGGCGAACCGAGCGAGACCGTCACCGAATCGCCACTGGCGATGACTGGCCCGCTTTCGATCCTGGCTGGCCTCACGCTCACCTCGTGGCTCGCGATCGGCCCGCTCTCGGAGGCCCTGAAGACGTACTTCCCCGGCGCTGACGTTCACGGCTATACGATCATGGAATTCGTCGAGCACACGCTCACCGTCCAGACACTGGCGCTGACCGCCGGGATACTCGGACTCGGCTATCTCGGCTTCCACTTCCGGCAGTCGATCAACGACGCCGCCCCCGAGAGCCTGCTGTCGGTGCTCGCACTGGGCTACGGCTTCGACGCCGTCTACGAGCGATGCGTCGCGGCCTACCGCTGGTGGTGTGCCCGGACTCGGGTCATCCAGACTGGCGACCTCAACTACAACGTCGTCGGCGTCGTCGTGGCGCTGGTGATCGGCGGGGTCGTGCTGGCAATGTGATCTGATTTCGCTCTTTCCGTCGCACTCGTTGATCGAAGACGGACCAGTCTTTTACGGACATTACGAGACATCCTCGACGTACTCACCGATGCCGCCAGTCATCGCGATCTCTGCGGGATCGAGATCGACGTCGAGTTCGTTTGCCAGTGTCTGGAACTGTCGCTTCTCGTCAGTGCCGATTTCACCCTTTGCGGCCGCGACCTGGGCTGCCAGCGCGAGAACTGCCTCCCTGGCCGGCCGCGTTAACAGTGCCGATAGCCCGTCGGTAGCGGCCTCAAGCGAGCCATCCCGCTCGGCTGCCGACTGGATCCGGGACTCGATCTCGTCGGCATCGTACTCGGGGAAGGTATCGAGGACGGTATCCCGAATCACGGCTGCCTCGGATTGCGAGGGAGTCCCGTCGGCCAGCATGACTCGGCAACCGACCTCGATCAATGCATCGACGAGCAGCTCGTCGCCAGTGTTTTCTTCAGGATCGAAATCCGCCCGATCGGTGAGCCAGTCCCGGGGGAGACCGGACTCGGCCAGCGCGGTCGCGAGCGCGTCAGTCGGCCCGCGGTTGTACAGGCTCCGACCGAGATTCCAGACGATCAAGAACGGGTTGACCAGAATCGTCGTGATACTCCACCAGCCCGTGACCATCGTCTTGGCCGCCGTCCGGCGAAGCCGACTCGACACGCAATCGTGACAGCCAATCACACGGATGGTCCGCGAGCGGTATAGCAACACCATCCCGGTGAGTTGGTACGCTCGGGTCCCCTCCTCGATGGGGCGTTCGCCGCAGTGTGGGCACGGGATGTTCACGGCCACGGCGTCGTCGGGAGCGGTGACATCCTCGGTCTGGGCCGGATGCTCGGCGTCGTACTTCGAAACAGTGCCACAGGCGTGACACCGTTCGTGACCTGGGTCCCCGATTGCGCCACACGACTGACAGCGGATTCCATAGTTCCCCTCGTACGGTTCGTCGCCGAACAATCGACGGAGACGTTCGGGCCACAGCGGCGGGACGCGACGGGAAGACTGTACGTAGTAGGGCTGGCAGATGTACGAACCAATACCGAACAGGATCGGAAACATCGCCACGAGGGCCACCCCCTCCGTCGAATCCAGGAAGCGACTGATCACGTCGGTGCCGACAGCCGCCAGATAGAGGAAGTAAAACCCGATGGCTGCAAGGACCGGAACGGCACCTGTCGCGGGGACCAGCGCCGTCCGGGGGAACCGCCAGGCGATGGTGGCCAGGCCGACACCGAGTCCGGCACCGACGGCAATACCAGCCAGCGGCGACCAGATCAATCCCAGGAAAACCCCGACGCCGAGACCGAAGCCCCCGGCCGTGACGAGTGAGCCACCTCTCGGATGATATCGGGCCGCAGCGACTCCCCCGACCGTACCGACGAGCCCACTGGCTACCACTCCGTATCCCGATGCGGCGACGACGCCAAGGAGCGACCCGCCGGCGAAACCGGCGAGGCCAGCCATCACTGTCCGGTAGTTGTAGAACGCGACGTACCCGAGCGCGATAGCGGAACAAATGGCAATTGTCAGACCGATCGTCCCGAGGGCGGCCAGGATCTCAATAACGAGCATAAACTGTTAAATCAGATGTCTCCGTAGTAAATATTATGATCTCGTTACAATATCAGCTGGACTGTTCGGGAATCGATCAGTGTCTTCAGTTCTGAGCGTCTCGGCCGAGTTCCGAACACTCCTGGATACGACAGACATCGCGACCACCGCCGGTCAGCCGGAAAGCGCACCCTTTTTGCTCGCGTGGGCGCCATAGCGTGACAATGATCGCCAGCACGCGACTCGCGAGGTGGTGGCCGTGACCCGTGAGTTCACCGAGATTACTGTGGTCGGCGACGACGAGACGGGGCTGATCGCGAACGTCACGTCGTTGCTGTTCGAGCGCGGTGTCAACATCGAGGATCTGGATCAGGCGGTCCGGGAGGGCGTCTTCCGGATGACCACGATGGTCGACACCAGCGAGATGATCGTCACCGAGGAAACGCTCCGGAACGATCTCCAGGATCTCGCGGCGGAACTCGACGTCGACATTACGGTCCGGTTCCCGAAAGATAGAGAGACCCAGAGCATCGCCGTCCTCGTCACGAAGGAAAGTCACTGTCTGGAGGCGATCTTCGAGGCCTGGGCGAGCGGCAATCTGGGCGCGGACGTCGAGGTCGTCATCGGCAATCATCCCGACCTCCAGCCCCTCGCCGAGAAATACGAGGTGCCCTTCCACGACATCGGCGACGAGAAGGGCACGCCCGACGAGGACGAACTGCTGGACTTGCTTGCGGAGTACGACACTGACCTGATCGTCCTCGCGCGGTACATGCGCATCCTCAGCCCGGACGTCGTCTTCCGATACGAGAACCGAATCATCAACGTCCACCCGTCGCTGCTGCCCTCCTTCCCCGGTGCCTCGGCGTACATGCAGGCCATCGAGGAGGGCGTCCGGATCGCGGGCGTCACCGCACACTACGTGACGACTGACCTCGATCAGGGGCCGGTCATCACCCAGCGGGTGTTCAACGTCCCGCCGGAGGCCACCGAAGAGGAACTCCAGGAGATCGGCCAGCCCCTGGAGGCCGAGGCGCTACTCGAGGCGATCGACCTCCATCTCAACGACGAGATCTACGTCCACCGCGGCCGGACTCGGCTCCGGGAGCCGGAGGAGACCGACGCCCAGCTCGGCGCGCCCGAGCAACTCGACGATCTCAATCCCGACCGGCCGATCGATGGGCTGGGCGAGATCGTCAGCGAGCCCTCGGAATGAACGAACGGTGAGCGAAGCGAGCCGTGAGTAGCGAGGGCGACCGCAGCGAGCCCTCGGAATGAACGAACGGTGAGCGAAGCGAGCCGTGAGTAGCGAGGGCGACCGCAGCGAGCCCTCGGAATGAACGAACGGTGAGCGAAGTGGCCCGTGAGTAGCGAGGGCGACGTGAAAAACACGAGACAGCCGACTGCGATGACTGTCCGGGAGCAAAACCGAAGAAGGCGGAGCGGATGTTCGCGTTACTCGAGGCCGAGGTCGGCCAGCGAGTGCGTGTGCTGCCATGCACCGGCGACAGCGTCCACGTCGAAGGTGAGAACGCCGTCAGTGAGTTCGAGCCGGACGGACTCGTCGTCGATCTCCGTGTCGTGGAGGTGGAGCTCAAGCGGCTGACCGAAGTCCGCGACTGCAACCATCAGTTCACCGTTCGCTTCGAGTTTTTCCTGGAGTTCATCAGCGTCCATGATTCGTTTTAGAGGTACGGGAAACAGGCCCAAAAAGATTGCCATACGTCGGATTGAGCGCCGCCAGACGCCGAAGATTCGTAGAAATTTTCGTGGTATTTGTTTTTGGCTCGCCTAAAAAGAGGCAGAATCGGCTCCTTCTGGAAGGGCTAAACCCCGCTGGTGCTGTAGCTGACATAGTCATGCAAGTAACGCACTACGACACGTGCCAGGAGTGTGGCAGTGACCTCGAATCCCCGACGAGCTACCGGCGTCACGCCTACTGTTCGGGCTGTCAGAACTAGGAGGGCATCGATACCGCTGGCGCTGCCGGCAATGAATTACGGCTGTGAACCAGCTGAGAGCGTCCCCGCCTAGAGACTTCGGGCCGCGTCGATCGCGTCGTCGATGGAGGGAGCCTCGAAAACTGCCTGGTCAAGATACGCGTTCGTGCCGGCACAGTAGAGATCACGCGCGACGTCGATCACGTGCTGGTCGAGTGGTTCTGGCTGGTGATCACACAGCGACTTCCAGTCGGCGATCCCCGCCTCGCTCGCCCGCGTTTTGGCTTCGCCGACGGCCTCGACCCATGCTGACTGCGTCCGCTTGTGGTACTGCCGGATGACCTCCTTGCTTACCTCCTGGCCGTCGTAGGAAAAGCGATTCTCGTCGAAGGTTCCCACCACGTCAGCGACGCGGATCTCACCCTCGTAGTAGAGACACTCGATCTTGCCGTCCTCGTGGACGAAGCCCGCCTCCCCCGCCTGGCGATTGAGCAGGTCGTTGACCTCGCGGGCGACCGATTCGAGGTCGGCGACGTTCGCACGGCCGGCGATCCGGTCGGCCTCCGCACGGGAGAGATACCGGTCTTGCTCCTCGTACTTCGTCGAGAACTCGACGACGGGTTCCGGTAACTCGACGGGTTCCTCGGGCCAGGACTCCCAATCGAGGCCGTGGTCTTCGGGTTCGGATCGCTTTCGCAGGCTCGACCCAACGGGGACGGTATTGCGAAAGACGATTTCGAGGGGGATCAGGTAGTTCTCGCCCGCCCCGTCGTGATAGACGTCGTAGTCGTAGCCGTCGCCGTCGTGGGGCAGATCGGGCACCTGCGTCAACTCGATGGCCATTTCGCGAGGTTGCTCGCCCACGTCGATCGCCGTCTCGACAGACATCGTCTCACCGTCGACGACGACACCCTCGTAGTGGGTGGGGATTCCGTCGTCCTCCAGGGCCTCGAAGTTGGCTGCGCCCATCGTACACAGCGCGGCCCCCTTCCCGGGAATCTCGTCGGGCATCTTCCCCCAGTCGAACACCGAGTAGTCGTCGGTGAAGACGAACGCGCCCCGACCAAGGTCGGTCGCGGTCGGCTCGTCGTCGATCCGGAATTCCTTGACGCTGGTCATTGAGTCGGCGTTTCGGGCCGGCGACCTTAGAGGTTGCACATTACGACAAAAGCGGCTGTGGCCGACCGACGAACGCCTGGCCGTCTTCGAGTGGCTTATGTCGCTTGCGCTACAAAGTTCCCGGAGATGAGCGAACCGGAACGCGACGTCGTGGAGTTTGTCCTCACGACGGACGTCTACTCCGAGCGAGAGGATCTCGAACCGGACGATCTGCCGTCGATCTATCGGACCGTCTTCTGGGAAAACGGCACGATCGAGCGGCCACTCGTCCCGACCGTCGAGGCCACCAGTGAAGCGGCCGACGTCGAGGATCCCTGGGACACCGTCTCGGGACTGATGTTTACCAGTCACGACGACTTCTCCGAGGAGATCAAACTCACCGACCGTGACATGGCCAAAGAGTGGCTACAGAAGCGAATCGAGCCCGACGAACTCCTCGAAAACCCGACGCTGGCGTCGATCTTCGAGGACGAATTCGACGAGGTCAGCTACGAGAAGGCCCGCGAACAGGTCAGGCCGGCCCGCGCCGATCGGGCCTGGATCGACAGCCTGCTCGACGAGTACTTCGAGGACGAGGAGGAAGAGGAGATGCTCGACCTCGTGGACATCCGCGCCCCCGAGGAGGTCGACATGCGCTTGGACGATCTCGTGCTCACCGAGGACCAGGAGGGCGAGATCAACAAACTCGTCAAGGCCATCGAGCACCGCGATTACCTCGCGCGGATCGGCCTCCGGGAGATCGGCAAGCTCCTGTTCGTCGGGCCGCCGGGGACCGGCAAGACCAGCGTCGCCCGGGCCTTGGCCCACGAACTCGACCTGCCCTTTGTCGAGGTCAAGCTGTCGATGATCACCTCCCAGTACCTGGGCGAGACGGCCAAGAACGTCGAGAAGACCTTCGAGGTCGCCAGGCGGCTCTCGCCGTGTATCCTCTTCATGGACGAGTTCGACTTCGTCGCCAAGACCCGCGCCAGCGACGAGCACGCCGCGATCAAGCGCGCCGTGAACACCTTGCTGAAGTCGATCGACGAGATCAGCCTCATCCAGGACGACGTCCTGTTGATCGGCGCGACCAACCACCCCGATCAGCTCGACGCGGCGGCCTGGCGGCGCTTCGACGAGATCGTCAACTTCCCCAAGCCAGACACGGGGATGCGCGCCGACATCCTGCAGGTCGTCACTCGCGACATGGAGATCGACGACTACGATCCGGGAGAACTCGCCGGGATGACCGAGGGGCTGACCGGCAGCGACCTCCGGCTTGTCCTCCGAGAAGCCGTCCTGAACGCGCTGACCGAGGAGCGGACCACGCTCACACAGGAGGACCTCGTCAACGCCGTCGCCAACTTCGAGGAGCGCGACAATCTCAAGAACCTCGATATGATCGAAGGCGATCACGACGCGCTGGTCGCGGGCGGGACGCCGAGTGCGGACGGCGGAGAGGACCACGGTCACGACCACAGCCACTCGGACGACTGAGAGTGCAGGCGGTCGTGACGGAGTCGCTTCCAATACCCTACTGATTCCAGGGGGCGAAATCGGGGTCGATGACGCGGTGTTCCCGATCGATGGCATCGATCGCCGCGATATCTTCGTCGTCGAGAGACAACTCGACGGCTTCAAGATTGGCCGCCAGATGCTCGCGGCTGCTGGCTTTCGGGATCGGGACGACGTTCTCCTTCGCATCGAGCCACGCGAGGCTGACCGCGGCCGGGGAGACGCCGTGTTTCTCGGCGATCTCACGGATCGTCGGGTCCTCGAACACTTCGCCCTGGGCGAGCGGCGAGTACGCGACCAGCCAGTGGTCGTGCTCGCGGGCGTCCTCCCGAAGGCGGTCCTGCTGGAGCAGCGGGTGACACTCGACCTGGTGGGCAGTGATCGGGACGTCCAGAATCTCCCGGGCCTCCTCGAGCAACTCCGGCGTGAAATTCGACAAGCCAATATTCTTGATCGTGCCTTCGTCGTGGAGTTGTTCGAGGGCAGCGAGCGTCTCTTCGGCGTCGTAGGTGTGGGTCGGCCAGTGGACGTACAGGAGATCGAGAAAGTCGGTTTCGAGTCGATCGAGACTCGCCTTCGTCGACGTGAGAACATCCTCGCGGGCGAGATTCTCGGGATCGACCTTGGTCGCGAGGAAGACGGCATCGCGATCGACCGACGAAGTGGCGATCCCCTCGCCGACGTACTGTTCGTTGTCGTATCCCTGGGCCGTATCGACGTGACGATATCCGACGTCAAGCGCCGTCAGGACGTTCTCGACCCACTGCTCGCGGTTTTCGTCCGAGTAGGTGCCGAGACCGGGGACGGGCACTGTGGCAGGTGGCATCGGCCTGAATTGGCGGCGTGTCGTCTTCGGTCTGGCGGTCGCGACGGGGACAGCGTGTCGCCGACGGTCCAACCGGCGAGCGTTGCCCACCGGGACCGTCACATCCTTAGCCGACCGCCGCTACGCTCCCGTCGATGGAAGTCACGCTGCTCGGGACCGGCGATACGACCGGGACGCCGACGGTCGGGTGTGGGTGTGACGTCTGTGAGCAGGCGCGCGATCCTGATGACGCCCTCCGTGAGCAGTTGCGCGACCGCGGCGTCGAGGTCGGCGATCGTGGCGTCGAGCGGACCCGCTTTTCGGTCCACGTCCGCAACGAGCGCACCGACGAGACGCTGCTGATCGACGCGAGTCCCGACTTCCGGACCCAGTTCCTCCGGGAAGACCTCGACGCTCCCGACGCCGCGGTGATCTCCCACGTCCACTTCGACCACCTCGACGGGCTGGGCAACTTCTATCGCCTGACGCGGGACATGCCAGTCTACGCAGCCGGCGAGGTTGACCCCGCGACCGGGCAAAGCGTCGCCCAGAGCGTCCGCGAGCGCTACGACTACCTCGACGTGATCGACGTCAAGGCTCGCGATCCATTCGAACCGTTCCGGGTCGCCGGCCTCGACGTCACGCTCGTGCCCGTCGATCACCCGCCGCTTGCGTGTTACGGCCTCGTAGTCGAGGATCCCGTGACGGGCACGAAGCTCTCGCTGTCGGGCGATACGAGTTACGAGGTTCCCCAAGAGAGCCGGGACACCCTCGCCGGGGCCGACCTGTTGCTCGTCGACGGCATCCTCCCGGCCGACCGGTGTGACACCCACCCGGCCGGCGGGTCACACCACGACGACGAGGGCGTGCCGATGACCTACGGGAGCAAGCACATGACCATCGAGGGGGCTCAGCGCTTGAGCGAGGAACTCGACGCCGGCGAGTTGCGGATCGTCCACCTCTCGCACTACCTGCCGGTCGAGACGGCCTTCGATCAGCCGCTTGCAGTCGACGGCGAGCGGTTCGTGCTGTGAGAAGGAGTCCGCCGACGCCCAACAACTATGTGCTGGCGGGCGAAGGGCCCGCATGGACCTCGATCCGGCGTCGTTGAGTGATGTTCCGGCGGAGAACCCAGCCGTTGCAGTCACGATCAGTGCCGTCGTCGCCACTGTCGTCTACCTCGCGATCCAACTGGTGATGGATGGGTCGATCAACCCCGTCGAAACAGCGGCGTTCGTCATCGTTTTCACCGGGGTCTACGCCGCATTCCTGTACCTGCGACGGGAGATCCAGGAGTAGGCCAGGAGCGAAGCCCTACTCGAAGCGATCGAGGCCGGCCTGTCGACGCTGTCGGCCAGCCGGATCGTGGACCCAGGGCGACTGCAAATCGCGGACGGCCTCGACATCGACCGCCGGCGGATCGGCGGACTCGTAGCCCGGGCAGGACTCCCCGCAGTCCTCGACAGGGTTGACGATCCGGTCGTGATAGGCGCAGTACGGCACCGCGGCGGCCGTCTCGGCACCGTCGGGATCACACCGGGTACACGCCGGCCAGGCGAAGGTCCGCCAGCCCTTGCCGTAAGCCCGTTCGGCGAGCCGCCGGCGAGCCCGGGCCTTCACCGCGGGATCGACCGGCCGCACGGCGGCCTGGCCGGCCTCGCGTTCGATCACTTCAAGGCCCCACTCGTCGGTCGGCAGCGATGTCGGCTCCCGCAGCACCTCACGCTCGCCGGTCTCGGGGTCGAACCGCCAGATCCCGACTTCATCGGGAAGGCGATTGCGGTGTGCGCCGGTGACGTGGGAGGCCGTCGCCAGAATGACTTCGTCGAAGAGGCCGAGCGAAACGTCGATCCGGAGTTGGGTCTGGAGGTCGCCCGGCCGGTCGAGGTCGGGCTTGTTCTCGATGCCGACCAGACGGTCGAACCACGCGTCGGGATAGCGAGCGACCTGCCGGACGTACCGATCACCCGATCGGCGCTCGGACTCGAAGAAGCCGGCGTCGACTGCGCGGTCGGCGATCCGGTGGCGCTCGTCGGGCCGGCGGTCGGGAAAGACGTCCCGGAGCGGCCTGGCCTGGCCGGGGCCGACCGGCGATTCGATGGCCGCCGGCGGGATGGTCTCGTCGGTGATCGCGGCTCGCTGGTCGAACCCGGGACCCGGATCGACGGCCACGATATCCGCGATACGCCGGCCGTGGACGTGCGCACCGAGCTGACGGGCGAGCAGCCGCTCGCTGTCCTCCAAAGCCCCACACAGCGCGAGTTCGAAGCCGTACTCCCGCACGGGTGACTTTCGGGTGGCGAGGCACAAGAGCGTCCCGGCCGGCGAGGCGGGACGGGGCTGGCGGTGGTGTGCCAGCCAGCTATCACCGGGCAGTAGCGTTTTACCGCCCGACGCCGATCCGCGTCACATGGCCACAGTACTCGCGGTCGGGGTGATCGAGACAATGATCGAATCGTTCCAGGCGGACGTCGTCGGCGCGATCCCACGGGCGCTCTCCGGACTGGTGTTTCTCACGGTCGCGTATGTCGGGATCAAACTCGTCACGACAGTCGTCCGGTCGGTCCTCGAACGGGTGTATCCCACCGATCAGCGTCTCATCGTCGACTTTCTCCTGCTCGTCGTGGGGACGTTTCTGTGGTTCGGGGCCGGCCTGGCGCTGTTGAACGTCCTCGGCCTGGGGAACGTCGCGGCGAGTCTCGGGACTGCCGCCGGCTTCATCGGGCTGGGCGTCTCGTATGCGCTCTCGAACATGATCGCCGACACTGTCGCCGGCGTCTACCTGTTCAAGGACCCGGACTTCAACAAGGGCGACACCGTGACGACCGCCTCGACGACGGGGACTGTCACGGACATCGGCCTCCGGAAGAGTCGGCTCCGGACCGACGACGGGTTGGTCGTCCTCGCCAACCGCAACGTCGAGTCCGGTTGGACGTGCCGATCCGGTCCGGACGAGGAGTAAGGGGCCGCCATCGGGCGCTTCGTGACGGCGATTTCGAAGTGACGAATTTCCCGCTGCGCCGGACCAGCGGGCCGAGAACAGTACCTTTATGACTGCCAGGCGGGAAAGATCGGTCACGATTACTCTGGAGATGACAGGAAACAACGGACACCCGGAGGTGAACATCGGACTCGTCGGGCACGTCGACCACGGGAAGACGACGCTCGTCGAGGCTCTCAGCGGGGAGTGGACGGATCAGCACTCTGAGGAGATGAAACGCGGGATTTCGATCCGGCTGGGATACGCCGACGCGACGTTCCGGCGCTGTCCGGAGTGTGAGGACTCCGCGGCGTACACCGTCGCCGAGGAGTGTCCCGAACACGACGTCGAGACCGACGTCCTGCGGACGGTCTCGTTCGTCGATGCGCCCGGCCACGAGACGCTGATGGCGACGATGCTCGCCGGCGCGGCCATCATGGACGGGGCCGTCCTGGTCATCTCGGCGACCGAAGACGTCCCCCAGGCACAGACCGAGGAGCACCTGATGGCGCTTGACATCATCGGGATCGACAACATCGTCGTCGCCCAGAACAAGGTCGATCTGGTCGACGCCGACCAAGCGCGACGGAACTACGAGCAGATTCAGGACTTCATCGAAGGCACCGTCGCCGAGGACGCGCCGATCGTCCCGATCAGTGCGGGCCAGAACGTCAACATGGACCTGCTCATCGAGGCCGTCGAGGAGGAGATCCCGACGGAGGACCGGGATCTCGATGCCGATGCCGAGATGCTCGTCGCCCGGAGTTTCGACATCAATCGCCCGGGGACGACCTGGGACTCGCTGTCGGGCGGCGTGCTGGGCGGGAGTCTCGCCCAGGGCAGCCTCGAAGGTGACGACGAGATCGAACTCCGACCTGGTCGAGAAGTCGAGGAGGGCGGCCAGACGGAGTGGCGACCCGTCAAGACGACGGTCCGGTCGCTGCAGGCCGGCGGCGAGGGCGTCGATGAGGTGACGCCCGGCGGGCTATTGGGCGTCGGAACCGGACTCGATCCCTCGCTGACGAAGGGTGACGCGCTGGCGGGACAGATCGCCGGCCCGCCCGGCACGCTCCCCCCAGTCCAGGAGGAGTTCACGATGGACATCCAGTTGCTCGACCGGATCGTCGCCGAGGACACCGACGAGGTCGAGGAGATCTCGACGGGCGAGCCGCTCATGCTCACGATCGGGACGGCGACGACCGTCGGGTCGGTCACGAGTGCCCGCGACGGCGAGGCCGAAGTGGCGCTGAAACGGCCGGTGTGTGCCCGCGAAGGGGCGAAGATCGCGATCAATCGCCGGATCGGCGCACGCTGGCGGCTGATCGGCGTCGGGACGCTCCGTGAATGACTGCGGTGCTTGATACCAACGCACTGATGATGCCGGTCGAATGTAACGTCCGCGTCTTCGAGGAACTCGATCGGGTGATCGGCGAGACGGACCTGGTCGTCCCCGAGGCGGTCGTGGCGGAACTCGATCGGTTGTCCGACGGTGGCGGCGAGGAGGCGACGGCGGCGAGCGTCGGTCGCGACCTCGTCGAGCGGTGTCGGGTCGTCGATCACGACGCGACCAATGCCGACGATGCGGTGCTGGAACTCGCCCGCGAATTAGAGGCTTACGCGGTCACCAACGACGGGCCGCTCCGCGAGGCTCTCCTCGCTGCGGACGTTCCAGTAATTGGTTTAAGGGGCCGGAACAAACTCGCGATCACTCAACCATAACATGTACAAACGGGTTCGATTGCGCGACACGGTCGAGGTACCGCCCGAGCATCTGGCAGACGTGACGCCGGGGCTCGTGAAACGACTGCTACAGGAGAAACTCGAAGGCCGCATGGACGAGGATGTCGGCAGCATCGTCAGCGTCACCGAGGTCCACGACATCGGCGAGGGGGCGGTCGTCCCCAACGAGCCCGGCGTCTACTACGTGGCCGAGTTCGACGCCCTCACCTTCGATCCCCAGATGCAGGAGGTCGTCGACGGCGAGGTCGTCGAGGTCGTCAACTTCGGCGCGTTCGTCGGGATCGGCCCGGTCGACGGACTCCTCCACGTCTCTCAGATCTCCGACGAGTACCTGGCCTACGATGGCGAAAACCAGCAACTCGCCTCCCGGGATTCAAACCGGACGCTCACGGTCGGGGACTCGGTGCGCGCCCGGATCGTCACCAAGTCCATCGACGAGCGCAACCCCCGGGATTCGAAGATCGGCCTGACGGCCAAGCAGGTCGGCCTGGGCAAACACGGCTGGCTCGACGAGGAGCGCAAGGCACGCGCGGAGACGGGTGAGAGCTGATGGCCGATCGGTACGTCTGCCGGGAGTGTCATCGGGTGCAGGACAACCCGGAGGCCGACGTCTGCCAGGGCTGTGGGTCGAGTTCGCTCACCGAAGACTGGGCCGGCTACGTCATCATCACCCACCCCGAGGAGAGCGAGATCGCCGCGGAGATGGAAGTCACCGAACCCGGCAAGTACGCGCTGAAGGTTCGATAGACCGTGTCGGAGGAGCCATCGACGCCGCCTGCGGGCGAGTCGGCCGACCTGGAGGGAGAGATCGTTCTCTCCCTGCCCGAGTCCCAACGAAGTGCGCTGAAAGACCCCTTTGGCCCCGTTTTCACGGACGCCGAGTCGTTGCTGGCGCAGGCGGGCGACCCCCTGATCGCGGTCGGTGACATCGTCACCTATCATCTGCTCGAGGCGGGCCGACCGCCGGACGTGTCACTGATCGACGAGCGAACCGAACGGAGTGCCGTCGATGCCGAGATCAGAGAGCGGATCGTCGGCTGTGATCCAGGCGAGGACTGGTACGACCACCGGATTCACATCGAGAACCCGCCCGGAACGTTGACCGCTGGCCTGCTTGAAGCACTGGTCGAGGCACTCAGCCGCGAGAAACCGTCGACCATCGTCGTTGTCGACGGCGAAGAGGATCTCGCGACAGTGCCGGCAATGGTGCTCACCCCGCCCGGTGGAAGCGTCGTCTATGGCCAGCCGGGCGAGGGCATGGTCCACGTCGCCGTCGACGCGGAGATGGCCGACCGTGCGCGGTCGATCCTCTCGCGGATGGACGGCGATCACGACCGGGCGCTGGAGTTACTCGGCGTCTAGACCGGACACGGGGACCGACGACTAGGCCTCGAAGTGCCTGACGCCGTGAAACTCGAAGCGTGCGCCCCCGTCCTCGTTGTCAGTGAGTTCGATCGTCCAGTTGTGGGCGTCGGCAATGGTCGCGATGAGCGCCAGTCCAAGCGTCGAGGTATCCGACCCCGAAAGGCCCGGCTGAAAGACCGCCTCGTGCTGGTCGGCCGGGATGCCGATGCCGTCGTCGGCCACAAAGAACCCCTCGTCGTCGGACAGCGCACCGACCGTGATCGTGATGTCGTCGGTTCCGTCACGGCCGTGTTCGATCGCGTTTGCAAACAGGTGATCGAGCAACAGCCGAAGTCGACCGGGATCGACGTAGATCCTCGCGTCGGTCGATACCTGGAGTGTCGCACCGTCGCATTCGTGGTTCGCCCAGACGTCCCGGGCGATTTCAGCGAGGGGGACGTGATCGAGATCCGTCGCGGGTTCGCCCTGCCGCATCACGGTGATGATGTCGGCGACGAGAGCGTCGATACGATCGAGTGCGCGCTCGACGGCGGCGAACTGATCGGTCTCGTCGGTTTCCCGGGCGACCTCCAGCCGGCCCATCGCCACCGAAAGCGGGTTCCTGATGTCGTGACTCACCATCGTCGCGAGGCGTCTGAGCCGCTCGTTTTGTCGCTGTAATTGGCGTTCGTACTGCTTGCGCTCGGTGATGTCCTGGGTCACGCCGACGGTTCCGACGATCGCCCCGTTCCGGTCGTACCAGGGGACTTTCGTCGACATGACGGTCGTTCCGACGCCGTGCTCCCCATATGACGCCTGGACGCGCTGCTCGACGGACTCACCGGTCTCGATGACGGCCTGTTGGTCCTCGGTACTCTCGGCGGCGAGCCCAGACGAGTACAGGTCGAAGTCAGTCTTCCCGACGATGTCGTCCGGATGGTGGTGACGCTTTCCCTCCGGGTTCTCGATGTACGGCGGGCCGATCATGTCGAGCAACGCATCGCTGACAGCGACGTGGCGACCCTTGCGGTCCTTGACGTACACCGACATCGGGACGTTCGCGAGCAGCGAGTCGAGTATCGACTGCTCACGGCGAGTCGTGACGTGTTCGTCCACGAGGGATGCGAGTTCCGAAAGCAACTCGACGCGGTCGACGTCCGGCGGCACCGTGAACTGACTCGTCGCCCCGTCGGGAGCCACCGCATCCAGCGCCGGCAGTTGCCCGACGGTGACGACGATGATCGGGACCGAGCCGACGCGATCCTGGATCTCGTCGATCCACCTGCTGACATCGGTGTCCGTGTCTGTTTCGACGACGACACAGTCGACCGAAACCCCATCGGCTGCCGCCGAGCGAACAGTCTCCCAGGACCGGAGGACGAACGGGCGGTCGGACCCGTTCCACCGCTCTACCAGTGTCTCGGCAGCCGGCCCACGATAACCCACGACTGGCGCGTCGTTCAGCACCGACGTAGCGGATGACAGGACACCACCACCTGATTACCAACTGTAGTGTAGGTCCCTGTTTAACCCTTCTGGCAGGATTGCGTGGGTCGGGGGCTGATATTGTGACATGGGAACGACCGGCGACACGAAAGTGACCCAAATATACGGGGATATCGGTTCAAGGATGCATCACGAAAACATGAATAAAAAAGTCCGTGATGCATTCCGGGCTTGTCGATAAAGAAGTCGTGATGCATCACGAGATCGGTCACAGGCCGTTTTCACGCGCTGGGAATAGCGCTGTCATTTACTATCGTTAGGATCCCTTCTCCCGGTGTGAACCGAATCGCAATCCCACTATATAGGGGGTCAAAGCAGAGATGACCGACGGCTGGAACATCGTCGTCTGCGTCAAGCAAGTGCCTGATGCCGCGGAGGTTTCGATCGATCCCGACACGGGGATCCTCAACCGAGCGGACGCGGAGGCAGTGATGAACGCGCCGGACTACAACGCCGTCGAGGCGGCCCTGGAGGTCCGTGACGAAGTCGGCGGCACGGTCACGGCCCTCACGATGGGGCCGGCAAGTGCCCACGAAGTCCTTCGTGGGGCTGTCGCGATGGGTGCCGACGACGCCGTGTTGCTGACCGATCGGGCCTTCGGCGGCAGCGACACCTGGCCGACGAGCCTCGCACTGGCCCGGGCAGCCGAGGAGCTCGATGCCGACGTCGTCTTCGGCGGCGAGGAAACCACCGACTCCTCGACCGGGCAGGTCCCGCCGGGGATCGCCGCCCACAACGACTGGGCCCAACTCACCTACGTCGAGGACCTCGAACCCCGCCCCGACGAGGACCAGCTGGTCGCGAAACGCGACGTCGAGGGCGGCTACGAGCGAGTCGCCGCCGATCTTCCGGTGGTCGTCGCCATGGAGTTCGGCGAGAACCAGCCCCGGACGGCGGGGCTCCACCGGAAGATCTACGCCGAGACCGACTTCGAGCCGGTCGAGTGGTCAGCCGCCGATATCGACGTCGAAGACGAGGTGGGCCTGGCCGTCTCGCCGACGCAGGTCGGCGGGATGGCGACCGCCGAGCCGGTCCCGCGCGAACAGGAAAAGGTCGACGACGTCGAAGAGATCGCCGACCGCATCGCGGAGGTGCTCTAAATGGCCGCTGGAGCGAACGCCGATACGGCTGCCGAGGTCGACGCCCACAGCGACGTCTGGGTGTTCGTCGAACAGCACGACGGCGAGGTCGCGAAGGTCGCCTGGGAGTTGCTCGCGAAGGGGCGGGAGCTCGCTGACCAGAAGGACGAGGACCTGGTCGCGCTCGTCATGGGCGAGGACATTCGCGAGACGGACATCCCACAGCAGGCGATCGCCCGCGGCGCGGACCGCGTCCTGATCGCCGACGATCCGATCTTCGAACCCTATCGCGCTGATCCCTACGGCGAGCAGTTCCGTCACCTCGTCGAGCAGCGCAAGCCGGACATCGCGCTGATCGGCGGGACCCACACCGGCCGGGACTTCGCCGGTCGGGTCGCCGTGCCGACTCATGCCGGCCTGACCGCCGACACGACGGAGTTGGAGATCACCGACGAGCGCTACGAGATGCGCCGCCCCGCCTTCGGCGGGGACGCCCTGGCGACGATCATCTGCCCGAACCACCGTCCACAGATGTCCACCGTTCGCCCCGGCGTCTTCGACACGCCCGAGCCCGACGAAAGCCGGGAAGGGGAGGTCGAGGACGTCGAGACCGTCGTCGGCGAGGACGAAACCCTCACCGAAGTGCTCGAACGCGAGGTCGGCGACGTGGCCGACATCACGGACGCCGAAGTCGTCGTCGCCGGCGGGATGGGGCTGGAGGGGGATTTCGATCCCCTCTGGGAACTTGCGGACCTGCTCGGCGGCGAGGTCGCCGCGACGCGGGAGGCCGTCGAGGAGGGCTGGATCGAACCCGCCCGCCAGGTCGGCCAGACCGGCAAGACCGTCCGGCCGAGACTCTACATCGCCGTCGGGATCTCGGGAGCCATCCAGCACGTTGAGGGGATGGACGACTCCGAAACGGTGATCGCCATCAACAACGACGGCAACGCGCCGATCTTCGAGAACGCCGATTACGGCATCGTCGCCGACTACGCCGAGGTGCTGCCCCAACTTATCGACCTGCTCCGTGAGCGACTCGACGACACACCGGAGGTGTCAGCATGAGTACCGACGCACAATCCGGCGAGGACGCCGGCGTTGAACCCGAACCCAAGGAGAGCGAGGGGCCGCCGATGCCCCAGCCGACGAGCGAGACACCCAACTACGACGGCGAGTTCGACGCCATCGTCGTCGGCGCGGGACTCGCGGGGAGTGCCGCCGCGCTGACGATGGCCGAGGAGGGCCTGGACGTGATCATGCTGGAGCGGGGAAACTCCCCCGGGACGAAAAACGTCTTCGGCGGGATCATGTTCACCCCGCGCATCCGCGAGCTGACGGACTTCGAGGACGCGCCCAAAGAACGGTTCGTCGCCGAGAAGACCTTCTCGATGCTTAGCGAGGAGGGTGACGCCACCGAGGTCTCGATGCAGCCGGCGGCCTGGAAGGAGCAGCCACACAACGACTCCTGGATGGTCCTCCGGGGTGACTTCGACGAGTGGTTCGCCGAGCAGGCCGTCGAGGCCGGCGCGACGCTGCTCACCGAGACGACCGTCACTGATCTCGTTCGCGAGGACGGCACCATCGCGGGCGTCGAGACCGATCGCCCGGACGGACGGCTGCACGCGCCGACGGTCGTCCTCGCCGAGGGGGCTAACTCGCTGGTCAGCGAGGGGGCCGGCCTGGCCAAGCCCCAGGAGCGCAAGGACATCGCCGTCTCCGCGAAGGAGGTCCGAAAATACGACCGCGAGACCATCGAGGATCGCTTCCACCTCACCGACGAGGAGGGCGCGGCGATGCACTACTTCGGCGACGGCGCGGTCGGCGACGCCGTCGGCGGCGGGTTCATCTACACGAACAAGCGCACGCTCGCCATCGGCGTCGTCTACTCGATCGAGGACGCGGTCCACGACGAGCGCACCCCCGACGACGTGCTCGACGACTTCAAATCCCACCCGGCGGTCGCGCCACTGGTGAAAGGCGGCCGGATGGTTGAGTATTCCGCTCACGCGATTCCCGAGGGTGGCCCCGACGCGATGCCCGACCTCGTCCACGACGGGGCCGTGATCACCGGCGACGCCGCCGGATTGGTGCTAAACAACGGCCTGCACCTCGAAGGGACGAACATGGCCGTCGAGAGCGGGTATCACGCCGGAAAAGCGGTCGCCGATGCAGTGGCGTCCGGCCGGACCGATGCCGCGGCCCTCGCCGACTACGAGGACGACCTCACCGACTCGTGGGTGATGGACAACCTGAACCACTACGGGTGGTTCCTCGACGCGGCGGCCGAGGACAAGGAGTTCTTATTCGACGATCTGCCGCGGGCCATCGCCGACGCCGAGACCGACTACTTCCGGATGAACGACGAACCGAAGACCCGCCACACGAAATCCGCCCGCAAGCGCCTCGTCGGCGCGATGGGCGGGTACCTCGGCGCGGCGAAGAAAGCCTGGAAATACCGCAAGATGTTCATCTAGACCAATGAGTGCACAACCCGGAACCCCCGACGTCGAACAGCCATCGATCGAAGACCGCCTCTACACCGTCAAGTACGAGGACCCCGGCGAGTCCCACCTCGACGTGGAACTGGCCGGCATCTGCGAGGAGAAGTGCGTCACCCAGGACTGCGTCTCGGTCTGTCCCGCCAACGTCTGGCGGATGGAGGGTGACGACGGCGTCCCGACCATCGCCTACGAGAACTGCCTGGAATGTGGCAGTTGCCGGTGGGCCTGCTCACATGGCAACGTCGTCTGGGAGTACCCAGAGAACGGCAGCGGCGTCTCCTACAAGTTCGGGTAGGAGCAATCGTTTCAATTCCGGAATGATCGGTGAGAGGGTTCGCTACTGTGGACTACTCAGCATTACCGATGGTTATCCACTCCCACTCCCATGGATCCTGCCACTTGGTGGACCCGATATGACCGGCATAGCAGGCAATCGTATGGAACCCATACTTGATCTGTAAATAGGTCGTGACCTCGTCTTGTGTTGGGTTCCCGCGACCCCATCCATCATTCCCGGCAAAGGTATCGATCTCCATTACTTCAGGCGTCGCCATTCGATGCAGTAATTCGCTGTAATGTTCTTTCCGAAGTTCCTCGATATCGATCCAGTCGACGAGTCGAGTTTCCTCGTCAATACTATCCTCGTACTCCCATCTATCGTGCTCTCTATCGCCCTGTTTTACCTTCTCAACAGGTTTGAGCGAATCTGTATATTTGTACAATGTGGCCCAAGACCGAGAGACTGTATCGTTGTGATCGTATCGGGCAACCCGAGAGATCCCGGGATGGGTCTCACATATCTCGGTGAAGCATTCATCTTCCACCGTGGGCCTGGCCGAAATAGGAGCGACGAGATTTCCCTGCCAGACGACAGCACTCTCGGCATCTAAAATCGGCTGCAAAGACCGGAGGATTGTTTCTGGAGACACCTCCGCATTTCGTAACTCAAACGTTGCAGTCCGATAGTTACTCATTTGGCTCGGACAATGGCGCAACGCTACATATATCATTCCCACCTGATGTATGGTTTATAAAATCAAGCAGGCAATGAAACAGTGAAATCAAGCTACGTCTGGCGATTTACTACGGCCAACAGTGACTATTTACCGAGAATATCCGGCCTGCCATCCACGGTGGGTTATGTGGGAAGTGTCAGACTCACTCCCACCGTGAACGGCGGGATTCTCTCCTCGAAGATAGATAGTTTCATACGACCGACGCGTGAGGAGTCGCCTGAACGATGGGACTCTTCAAACGCATTTCGATCGGGTTCGGACTGGCACGGCGCAGTGGTCGGGTATTGCGGGCACACCCGAATCTGCTTGCGTTCCCGCTGCTGGGTGGGCTCGCCGGCTTGGCGTTCGTCATGACGGTCTTCGGTGGGTTGTTCGTGGCCGATCTCGGATCGGGGGTAGTCATGTACGCCACGCTGTTCGTCGTCTACGTCATCGAGACGTTCATCGCCTCCTTCTTCACGGCGGCGCTGGTCGCCGCGACGCGAGAGACCTTCCGGGGAGAGGAGCCCACGGTCCGGGCAAGTCTGGCCATCGCTTGGGAGAAGCGCTGGCAACTGCTGGCGTGGTCGGTCATCGCGGCGGTCGTCGGGGTGATCATCCGGGGAATCGAAGAGTCGAGTGAGATCGGCGGGACGATCCTGGCAGCGGTGTTTAGTTTCGCCTGGGGCGTCATGACGTACTTCATCGTCCCCGTGATCGTCTTCGAGGAGCCCTCGATCACGGGCATGTTCAAGCAGAGCGGCCGGACGATCAAGCGCACGTGGGGCGAATCCCTCGGGACGCTCTCGGCGATCAGTATCGTCACCGTCCTGCTCGTCCTCGGCGGGTTGGGGGTGGCGGTTGTGACGTTCCTGACAGTCGGCAGCACGGGCCTCCCGGGACTTTTGGCGACAGTCGTGATCGGCGGCGGGGCGGTCCTGCTGGCATTCCTCGTCGGCCAGGCACTGACGGGCGTCGCCAAGACGGCGCTGTACGTCTACGCGACCGAAGAGGAGGCTCCGGAGTTCTTCGAGGATATGGACTTCAGTCAACTTGGCGGCGGGAGTCAACGCTCGGCCGGGATGGCCGGCGGTCGGATCTGAGCGACGACGCGCAGGGACACACGGCACCGCCGGGGTCCATATCACCCCAGCGCCACGTCCAGATACAACATCACGAGCACGCCGGCCATCGTCCCGAGCGTCGCGACGCGTTCGTTGCCACGAGTGTGAGTCTCGGGAACGATCTCGTCGCTGATGACGAACAACATCGCACCCGCCGCAAAGCCCATCGCGTAGGGAAGGAGAGGGGCAACGACAGTCACGGCGAGTGCGCCGAGAACGGCCAGCGGAATCTCGACGACGCCCGCTCGGATCCCGGCGACGGCGGCGTAGAGTCGCCGATCGAGACCGGCGTTGATGGCGGCGATCGAGACGGCGAGTCCTTCGGGGATATTCTGGATTCCGATCGCCAGCATGAGCGCCAGGGCAGCGCCGACGTCACCCGAGCCGAACCCGACGCCGACGGCGAGCCCCTCGGGAATGTTGTGCAGCGTGATCGCGAGGATGAACAGCACGACGCTCGCGACCCGTGGATCGTCGATCGGAAGCTGCTCGGACTGGCCGGCCGCGTCCGCCCGCTTGCGGCCCGTCAACAGGATGTGGGCGTGGGGGACCAGGGCGTCACCGCGATCCAGCACGAGGACGCCCAGTGCGATCCCGATCAGGACCGGGAGCGGCCGGAGCAACCCGTCGGCGGCGACACCCGGCACCAGGATCTCGGTCGCGTCGATGCCCGGGACGATCAGGCTGGTGAACGCCGCGGCCATCATCACGCCGGCGGCGAATCCCAGCGCGCCGTCCAGGGCACGTTCGCTCGGATCGCGCCAGACCAGGACGAGCGACGCGCCAAACAGGTTGAGCGCCGCGATGACGACACCGCCGATCAGCGCCTGGACGAGCCGGTTCTCGCCCACGAGATCGACGAAGAGACCAGTCACCATCGCCGATCGTTCCCAGGAGTGATCATCGTGTTAGCACTCGTCGGGTCGATATTTGAACCTTGTCCGTCGAGCGGACGTCGCTCCCAGAGAAGCCCGGACGCGGACAGTTTCGTCGATTCTGCAATCAGCCGTCACCGTCGTGCAGCGCCCGGAGCGGCGTCACCCGTGGACCGCTCTCGGTCACCGTGACCCGTGCCTCGACGCCGAACACCTCGGCCAGCAACCCCTCAGTGATCACCGCCTCGGGGGGGCCGCGATCGTAGACCGCCCCGTCCCGCAACGCGACGACGTGATCGGCGTACCGGGCCGCCTGCTCGATGTCGTGAAGCACGATCCCGACCGTGACCTCCCGCTCGTCGCGGAGTCGCTCGACGATCCCCATCACCTCCAGCTGGTGGTGCATATCCAGAAACGTCGTCGGCTCGTCAAGCAGGAGAACGTCGGTCCCCTGGGCCAGCGCCATCGCGATCCAGACGAGTTGTTGCTGGCCGCCGCTGAGGCTGCCGACCTCGCGGTCACGCAGGTGGCCGACCCCCGCCAGGTCGATCGCCTCGTCGATCGCTTCCCTGTCAGCCTCCGTGAGCGACTCGAAGAACCCCCGGTGTGGATACCGCCCGTGCCCCACCAGGTCCGCAACCGAGAGGCTGTCGGGTGCGACGTTCTCCTGAGACAGCAGTCCGAGCTTGCGGGCGAGTTCCTTCGCCTCCAGCGTGTGGACGTCCGTCCCATCGAGCAGAACGGTCCCGTCGTCGATGGAGAGCTGGTCGGCGAGGCCGGAAAGCAGCGTACTCTTGCCGCTGCCGTTCGGGCCGATCAGCGCCGTCACCTGCCCGGGCGGGAGTCTGATCGTCACGTCGTTGATCACTGGCTCTTCGCTCCCGGGATAGCCGGCGACGACGTCCTTGCCGAGGAACTCGCTGGCGTCGGGGGAAGGGTCGCCGTGATCAGCGTCGTTCTCACCGGTGGCGTCCCCGGCAATTTCGCCGGTGGTTCCGGAGGGTGGCTGTATCGCCTGGCTTCCGCCATCCGTCTGTGGTGTGTCTTCGTCCATCAGATCTCACCCATCGATTCCTGTCTGCGCATCAGATACAGAAAATACGGCCCGCCGACGAGCCCGGTCACGATCCCGACAGGGATCTGGACCGGCAGGGCGAGTCTGGCCCCGACATCGGCGGCGACCATCAGCGCCGGGCCGACGAACAGACAGCCGATCATCAGCTTCCGGTAGTCGCTACCGACGATGTTGCGCACCATGTGCGGGACGATCAACCCGACGAACCCAACGATACCCGCGACGGCGATGCTTCCGGCGGCCGCGAGGACGGCCACGCCCGAGAGCGCAAAGCGGACGCGTTCGACGCGCATGCCCAGCGAACTTGCGGTCCGCTCGCCGAGCAGGAGGACGTTCAGCTGTCGAGCACTGAGGACGGCAAGTACCAGCGCCAGCACCGACCATGGCAGGACCATCCGGACCTGCTCCCACTCAGTGCCAGTCAGCGAGCCAGTGATCCACGCGATCGCCGACTGGACGATCCCGAGATCGTCAGCGAAGAAGAACATGGCCCGCTGGAGGCTGCCAAAGACCGTGCTGACGATCACGCCCGCAAGCACCAGCCGGACCGGCGAGGTGCCGTTCTTCCAGGCGATGGCATAGACGATCACGAACGCGAGGACGCCCCCGACCGCGGCGAACACCGGCAACAGCATCGACGTGCTAACCGACAACTCGGCGACGATAAGGGGGACGACGATCGTCACACCCGGGATCGCCACGAGCGTCAGGAGGATCGCGAGCCCGGCTCCCGAGGAGACCCCAAGGATGAACGGACTCGCGAGTTCGTTGCGGGTCACGGCCTGGAAGATCGCCCCCGAGACGGCCAGATTCATCCCGACGAAGACGGCGACGATCACCCGCGGGATCCGCATGTTCCAGACGATCAGGCTCTGGTTCGAGAGTTCGGGCAACTCGCCGCCCAGCAGGAACCCCTGCCAGGCCTGCAGGCTGAACAGCACGTTCGGATCCGAGACGGCCGCCCAGGCCTCCCCCCAGGTCATCGCGAAGTCCCCGTAGCGGATCTGGACGAACCCGGCGACCAGCACCACGACGACGCTCGCGAGACAGAGCGAAAGCAATGCGCTGTCGACGCGATCGAGCCACCCCAAGCGCGAGGCGACCCGGTCGCGCGTCGTCGGTTCGCCCGCCATGGTCAGGTGTCCACCTCCAGGGTGTCCCGGTCGGCCGCGATCTCCGCGGCGCGTTCGAGGACGAGTTCGTCCTCGAGGTGCTCGAGCAACCGCCGCTGGCCGCGGTCGGCCGTCGATTCGATCTCCGCCTCGGAGCGATACGCCGCGAGTCGACGGTCGATCTCCCGTTCGCGGAGTGCGACGTAGCGGCGGCGATCCACCTCGCGATCGGCGGGCCACCGGTCGGCGAACACCCCTCGCCAGGTCTCGCGCTCGCCCCACTTGTCTTCGCGCGATGACTCGGGGCGGACCCAGTCGTAGTAGGGGGCGAGCGCGGGCGGGTACCCCTGATCGCGGCGGACGGCCTCGACGACTTCGATCCCGACACGCGCGCCGCGACCGGCGGCCACGATCGCCTGTCGATCCGCCGCTCTCGAAGGCGAGGCGATATATAGGCCGTCGACGGGTGTCCCGCCGTCACGATCGGGATACGAGCGGTCGAGTCTGGTCCGGCCGTCGGCCCCGTCGAGCGTCTCGAAGGCGTCGTCTTCCAGAACAGGCCGGAGATATTCCCCGCCGTAGCGTGTCGCCGCGACGACCCGGTCGGCGGTGTGGGTGTTTCCAGCCGCCGTCTCGACGACGAATCCGGAGTCATCCGAGCGGTGTTCGACACGTTCGTCCGGGCGATCGATCCGTTCGACCAGTTCCGGGACGACGTCACAGCCGGCTTCGGTGGCGTGGTCCTCGAACAGTGTCGACAGTGTCTCCACGCCGATGCTGACCGGGAATCCGGGGTAGTTCTCGACGACGGCGCACTGCTGGAGGGATGAGCGCCCGCGGTCGCAGACGAGCGTGTCCAGCCCGTACCGGGCCGTGAACACGCCGGCCGAACAGCCGGCAGGGCCGCCGCCGACGACGATCACGTCGTAGTCCGTGGCCGCCGTGCCACCTTCTCCGGCGTGACCGGCGCTCGTCGTGTTCGCGTGCCCGCGCCCGTCGCGTTCGGTACTCGTCGCGTGACTCGATTCCTCGTGGTCGGTCATCGCTATCGGTCTCCGGTGATCGTCCCAGCGACGCGATCGTGATCGAACAGCTGTTCGTCGGCCGAGAGGTCCGGATACGGACCGGACTCGTAACGTGGCCACGCACCGAACTGCTCGGGATAGAGCTGTTTTGCGCCCATCTCCAGTTGGAAGAGATTCATGAGGGGGCCCTGATGTCTCCCACCCTGGGCGTAGATCCGGTCGTTCTGGACGGCGCTAACCGCACTGGCGACGGGATCCTCGGCGAGGGCCTCCCGGATCGCAGGCATGTCGTGGTCGTCGACGATCCCGCCGAGGATCACGAGGACATCCGGATCGGCTTCGAGCAGTTCCTCGTAGTCGATCTGGGTGCCGCTGCCGACGGCGTCGTCGTCGGCGAAGGCATCGACCGCGCCGAGCGGCCGGGTATGGGCAGCGTGATAGCCCGGGCCGTTCACGTCGTAGACCCACATCGTGTCGTTGCTCGTCGAGGGGAGGACCATCGTGACCGTCGGCCGCTCCGATTCCGGCGGGAGTCCGTCCCGAATCGTCGCCACCAGCGACTCGTGCTCGCGTCGAAGGGCCTCGTAGCGCTCTTGTTCCCGAAGGACCGAGGCAACGTGCCCGAAGGTCTCCCAGAGCGTGTAATACTCGTAGCTGTCGGCGTAGGCTTCGGGTGGTGTGGCGTGTTCGGCGCTGAACTTGTTGCCGAACCACGGCGCGACGCGTTCTGCGACCTCCTCGACATCCGCGCGCTCCCACTTGCCCATCGTGACCACGTGAGCGGGATCGGCGAGGTGAACGTCGCTGTCGAGGTCGTAGAGTTTCTCCTTGCTCGGGTTCCAGGAGTCATAGCAGTCGCTCCAGTCGACGGAGACGCCATCGAGTGGCGCGGTGATGGCGTCCATCAGCGAGTTCGTGTACTCGACGGCGTAGACGGCGTTGACATCGTCGCCCCGACCGAGGGCCAGCGCCATCTCAGCGTAGGGATTCATGATCGTGAAGATGTCCTCGGGGGTCTCCTCGAAGGGCACTTCTCCCATGGGGGCCATCGAGACAGAATATCCGCCTGCATCTTCGTCACCGTCCTGCTGGTCCGTCTGTGTCGCGGTTTCGTCGGTCGGTGTCGTCGATTCGGTCGGCGTGGCGGTCGCCGTCGGATCTACCTGGCTGTCGGTCCCCGTGGGTGTCTCCCCTGCCGGTGTCTCGGTCCCGTCCCCGTCACCCAGACAGCCGGCCAGCAAGCCACTGCCCAGAAGCGCCGTTCCGCTGGCGAGCCACGCGCGTCGAGTCAGTCCGGCGTCCCCATCTTCGTCCGCCGGGAATCGGTCGTCGGACATTTCAGAACTCCCCATTGACGACATCGGCAACGCGTTCACGGTCGAACAGTTCCGCCTCGACGCCGTAGAGGTGGCGGGCGGTCCGCTCGGTCAGGACCATGTTCGTGATCGGCCCCTGGTAGAGCCCGCCGGCACGGTAGACATCGCCGTTGTCGACGGCGGTGAGTGCGCTCGCCGTCGCGTGCTCCTCCAGGGAGGCGACCACAGTGTCCTCGAACGCGGATTCCGAGAGATCCTCGTATCCACGTAGGAGGAGGACTTCGGGGTCGACATCGAGCAGGGTTTCGAGATCGATCGCCGCGCGACTCCCGTGGAAGTCCTTGATGTCGGTGCTCGCCAGGGCGTCCCTGACCTTGAGGTCGTGGAGGTGCTTGAACCCGGTACCCTCGCCGATGACGTAGGGGTAGAACTCCACGGGCTGGTCGCCGACGCCCCAGAGGACGGCGACTTCCGGGCGCTCGCCCTGACCGGGGACAACCGGCGCGAGGTTGGACTGAAAGTCGTCGTGGATCGCCTCGAAAGCCTCGAAGTACTCGGTGCGCTGGAAGACCTGCGCCAGCTTCTCGAAGGCCTCATAGAGCGTGTAGTAACGGTAGTCGGAATGCCAGGGATAATGCTGGGCGTAAATACAGTTGCCAAAGAAGGGGCCGACGTCGCGTTCGATCGCGGCGATGTCCTCGTCGTCCCACCCGCTGAAGCGGTTCATCAGGAAATTCGGGTCGATGATGTGGACGTCGGCATCGAGGGCGTAGAACCGTTCCTGGCTGACGCTGTCCTGGTAGAGTGAGACCATCTCGCTCTTGTCGACCGAGACGCCCGGAATCGCGTCGTAGTAGTCGGTGTGATATCGGTTCGTCAGCCAGACGGCCTTCGGGGGTTCCAGGCCAAGCGCGATTCCCATGTCCGCCCAGCTGCCGTTGTTCGCGACCCAGGTCTCAGGGACCCCCTCGAAAGAGACCTCGCCGACCGGTACGAGCGAGACGGAATACGACTCGGACGGCGACTCACTGGCAGCAGGCGTGTCCGTTGCCGTGGTGTCAGTCTCCGTTGGCGTGTCTGTCGGTGTTTGGGTCGCCGTGTTTGTCGGCGTAGCACCTTCAGAAGTATCGTCGTTCGTGCCCAGACAACCGGCGAGCAGACCACCGGCGATCGCCGCGCCACTGTACTGCAACAAACGTCGTCGAGTCGGCGTTCGGTCTCCGTCGTGTTCGGGCTGCATATGAATTAGGGCAGCCTAAAAACATAAGACACTTTCGAAAATTTTGGCTCGCCTAAAACCCGAGTGAATGATCAGTACAGACGATCACAACGGCTATCACTGTCCAATCCAGGTGACGCGAAAACGGGGAACTGCGTGGCCACTGAGCCCCCCTACCGGCTGATTCGACGAGATCGGGGCCACTGATCGATGGCTGGACGTAACTGGCATCGCTCCGCCCAGCCATAGATTGATTAGCTATCCCTTCTAATCGATCATGAGGAAGCATGAAAGCATTTGTTATGAGCGAAATCGGCGAGACGGCGATCATCGAGAAGGAACGGCCCGAACCCGGTCCCCGGGACGCGATCCTCGAACCCACGGAAGGACTGATCTGTACCTCCGATTGCCACACGGTCCACGGTGCGATCGGCGAGCGTGAGGATCTGACACTCGGTCACGAGGTGGTCGGCGTCGTCGACGAGGTCGGCAGCGAGGTCGAGCACTTCGAGGCAGGCGACCGCGTCGCCGTCGGCGCGATCACGCCCGACTGGAACTCCCTGGCCGCCCAGGACGGCCATCCTTCCCAATCGAACCAGGCACTCGGCGGGTGGAAGTTCGCCAACGTCAAGGACGGCACCTTCGCCGAGTACGTCCACATCAACGACGCCGACGGGAACATGGCGAAAATCCCCGAGGGCGTCAGCGATCACGAGGCGGCCTACGTCGCGGACATGCTTTCGACTGGCTTTGCGGGCGCAGAGCGCGGCGACATCCCGATGGGCGGGACCGTCGCTGTCTTCGCCCAGGGCCCCGTCGGCCTCATGGCGACGAAAGGGGCCGAACTGCAGGGTGCCGGGCGGATCATCGCTGTCGAGACCGTGCCCGAGCGCAAGGAACTCGCCCGCGAGTACGGCGCGACCGACATCGTCGACTTCGGCGAGGTCGACGCCGCCGAGGAGATCATGGACCTGACCGACGGCGAGGGCGTCGACGTCGCCATCGAGGCCCTGGGAGCCGACGAGACATTCCAGGACTGTATCAAAGTCACCAAGCCCGGCGGCACGGTCTCGAACGTCGGGTATCACGGCGACGGCGAGTTCCGCCACATCCCGCGGGCGGAATGGGGCGTCGGCATGAGCGAGATCGACATCGTCAACGACCTCTGTCCGGGCGGTCGCCTGCGCATCCAGCGCCTGCTGCGCTTGCTCGACCAGGGCAAGGTCGACCCGACGAAGATGACCACCCACGAGTTCGAGTTCGACGATATTCAGGAGGCCTTCGAGATGATGGAGACGAAGGAAGACGGGATGATCAAGCCGCTGATCCACTTCTAGGCCGGTTCGACGGCCTTCGTCGTGGGGATCACCCGTCCGAGATCGTTCAATTTCGGCGTCGTGAATCACGTCACTCGGCATCGGGGAGGATGACCGACACTGTGGTTCGATCACCCCGTCGTTCGTAGCCGAGTTCGCCGCCGTAGCTTTCGACCAGCCATTTCGCCAGCCACAGCCCCAGTCCGCTGCTGTGTGAAAGCTGGGAGATCGGCCGGTCGTCGAAGACGGCCGCCCGGGCGAACTCAGGAATACCCGGTCCGTGGTCGGTGATCGTCGCAACGGCCTGCTCGCCGTCATCGTGGGCCGCGATCCGGATGGTCGAGCGTGATTCGGACCGTGGGCGCGTGACAGTCGGCGGTGTGGGATTGTGCTCAACGGCATCCTGACGAGCCTGCGAGTCAGGGGTCGTGGAACCGTGTTCCACGGCGTCCTCCGGAGCCTGCGACGGAGGGCTTGTCGAGCCATGCTCGACAGCGTTTTCGACGAGCGCGTCGAGCGCCTCGAAGAGACGGCGATCGCCAGTGACGGGGAGTGTCTCGGGGAGATCCGTCTCGAAGGCAACCGCCTCCGCTGACGCGGCGTGTCGATCGACGACGTTCCGGAGTGTGCTCGCCAGGTCGACTGTGGATCGGTCGGGCGACCCGTCGCCGAGGATGTCCCTGACGCGTCCCGCCGCCGCGCTCAACTCCTCCAGATCGTCGGCGGCGGCCCGGATGCGCGTGAGGTGGGCTCGCAGATCGTCGTCCTCGATCACATCGAGAAGCGCATCCGTCGACAGCAGGATCTGTGAGAGATCGTTCCGGAGGTTGTGTCGGAGGACCCGATGGAGGACCTCGTGATGGCGCTGCTGGCGGTTTCGGTCGGTGATATCGGTGTAAATCGCCAAGCCGTGACTGCCCCCCTCGTGCTCGAAGGGGACGCCGCGGTACCGAAACTCCCGCAGGCCGTCGGCGGTCTGGCGGGTGACCGTCGCCCAGTTGGCCTCGCCCTCGGCAGTCCGCTGATCGAAGGTCGCGGCCTCGCCCGTTCGGTGGGTTGGAACGATGAAGTCGTTGAGCGACTCGCCGACGATCGTCGCGCGGTCGTACCCGAAGGTTTCGACGAATCCGGGATTGACCGTCCGGACGACGGGGACGTTCTCGACCATCTCGATCTCGGCGACGGCGTCCTCCGTGAGTTCGAACAGGAGCCCGTATCGATCGGGCGCGTCGGTCATGCGCTCGGGGGCGTCGTATCATTCGTTCGGGGCACGACCGCGACCGATCCCGGGCGATCACCGGTCCGGAGCGCACCCCGAACCGGCGTGTCGGCGGTGGGATCGGTGTCGACGGTCAGGACGCGACGATCGCCGGACGCGTCGAGGGTGAACGCCTGATCGGCGGCCCCGACGTAAAACGAGGCGACCGACGCCGCCACAGCCCCGCGATCGACGACGTTGAGGACCGTGTCGGTGGCCTCGAAGATCCCCTCGTCGTTCTCGAAGCGGGCCGCGCGGGCGGCCTCCTCGCCCAGTGTCGCGATCTCGCCGGCGATGTTACCGACGATCAGCAGTGGCTGCTCGCGCCGCCGGTCGGTCTCGCGGTTGACCGCGCCGAGCGACCGGGCCCCAAGATCGAAGACGTTCGTGTCGGACTGCCAGGTGTCGAACGCATCGAGAACGAACAGCCGATCGTTCGCCAATGTCGCCGAAAGGGAGAGGTCCCGATGGGCGAGCGCACCATCGAGCGTCTCACGATCGAGCCCGGGCGGCGGCGTCACCGAGACGGCGTTGCCGGTGGCGACCGCCCCGGCGACGAGCCCCGCGATCAGGTCGGCGATCGCCACATCCGAATACTGGAGGACGACCTGCCCGCCCTCGATCAGCCCGCCAGTGAGATCGTCGAGTCCGTCGAGCCCCGTCGAGATACGCGCGTGGTCCCGGTCGGTCGTGACGCCCGAAAGCGCATCGCCGACTTCCCCGAGCATCGTCGTCTGTTCGGCCCGGCTCTCCCGGATCGAGGAAATATTGCCCCGGATCGACTGTGCACGGTCGGCGACGTCTTCGGCCGTCGTCGCGATCTGCTCGCTGGAGGCGGCCAGATCGTCAGTCGCCGTCGAAACGGACTGGACATCCTGGGCGGTCCGGTCGACGGAATCCGAGACAGCCTCGAAGCGCTCGACGGCGGTCCGAACCGACGAGACCCCGGTCTCGATCTCCTCGACAGTCGTTTCCAGGGCGTCGACGGTCTCGTCCGTCGCAGTTCGCACTTCAGTCAGGCTCGTTTCGATGGCGTCGGCCTGCTCGCGTGATTCCGCGGCCAGGCCCTTGATCTCCTCGGCGACGACGGCGAACCCGTCCGCCGAGTCGTCGTCGGCGCGTGCGGCCTCGATCGAGGCGTTCAGCGCCAGCATGTTCGTCTGCTCGGCGACGTCGTCGATGCCGGCGACTGCCTCCTCGATGGCCGCGATGCGATCCTCGAGCCGGCGCACCTTCGCGGCCAGGTCCGAGCTGGTCTCCCGGACGCTCCGCACGACAGCCATCGCTTCCGTGGCAGCGTCGTGTCCCTCAGCGGCACGCTCACGAGCGTCGGAACTCTGTCGGGCAACCTCGTCTGCGGTCGCCGCGACTTCCTCGATGGTCGCACTCAGCTCCGAGACCGCCTCGACAGTGCTCGCCGCCTCCTCGGCCTGTGTGGCGGCGCTCTCGTCGATCGAGGAGAGTTGCTCGTCGACATCGGCCGACGTGGCTCGAAGCACCTCGATCGCCCCCTGGGCCGTCGCGATCGGGCGGTCGTTCGTCCGGTCCGATCCGTCGGTCGTGCTGTCCGCCGTCCCCCTCATGCAAACCCCTCGTCCAGTTCGGTTCTCGTTCCGTTCGGTTCGTCCAACTGAGACATCGTTACAGCACACATTCGCACACTGAATCGGGACGAACCGGGAATAGTTGAAACTGCGCGGGCGCGTCAAATCTTGCCCGGCCGGCCGGGGAAACTCCACAGGTCGACAGTTTCCGACCGGCCGACCGGGTCGTTCCGAAGGGCGTTTATCCCTCGCCCGGCGACCGGAAGACAATGCGCGTGACGTTTCTCGGGACGAGCGGCGCGGTGCCGACGACCGAACGCAACCCTTCGGGAGTGATGGTCCGCCGGGAGGGCGAGCGACTGCTCTTTGACTGCGGCGAGGGGACCCAGCGCCAGATGATGCATTTCGGGACGGGCTTCGACGTTGCGCACATCTTCGTCTCGCACATGCACGGCGATCACGTGCTGGGCATCCCCGGCTTGTTGCAGACGATGGACTTCAACGACCGCGAGGACCCGCTGGCGATCCACGCGCCACACGGGACCCGGTCTCGGCTGGAGGAGCTTATCTCGGCGACCGGCGATCGGCCGTCCTATCCCCTCCGAATTACCCAGAACGGCCCAGGTGACGTGGTGCTCGACGCCGAGGGCTACGAGGTCCGCACGATCGAGACCGAACACCGGACCCAGTCGCTCGGCTTCGCACTGGTCGAAGACGACCGGACGGGACGTTTCGACCGGGAAACGGCCGAGAACGAACTCGGGATCGAGCCCGGACCGAAGTACTCGAAACTCCACGCGGGGGAGCCAGTCGAACACGACGGGCGAACGATCCAGCCCGAGGAGGTCGTCGGCCCGCCGCGGCCGGGTCGGACGGTCGTCTACAGCGGCGATACTCGCCCCGTCGAGGCGGTCCGCCGAGCCAGCGAGGACGCCGACCTGTTGATCCACGACGCGACCTTCGCCGACGACCGGGCCGAGCGCGCCCGGGGGACCGGCCACTCGACGGCGCGGGAAGCCGGATCGCTGGCAGCCGAAGCCGGCGCGAAGCGACTCGCGCTGACGCACATCTCGACGCGATACGCCGGACAGGCCGACCGACTCGAAGCGGAGGCCCGCGAGGCGTTCGGCGACGCCGCCTTCGTCGCAAGTGACGGCCAGGCGGTCGATGTCCCGTACCCGGATGACACACGAGACGAGTGACATCCCGGACAATGTCCGAGACGGGGAGTAAGATGTTCACACGGTCTCACGGATCACAGAACAATTACACCACCGTATCCACAGACTAGGGCAATGGCAAAACAGCGGGCCGACGCCGCCGTCGCGAGGGCGCTCGGTTCGATCTCGCCGTGGGGCGTTCGCCTCGCCTGTGGTGGCGTTATCGCGGCGGCAGGACTGGCGGGCATTCTCGTCCCGCTGGTCCGTCTGTTCGCCACGCCCGGCGGTGTTTCCGGTCCGGTCGTGGGTGTGCTCGTCCCGGCCGTGTTCGGTCTTGTCGTTCTCGCCAGTGGCTACTGGCTCGGGGGGAGCGACCTCGACGGATCGCTGGCTGCTGCGGTCATGGTATGGTGGTTCCTGGGGACTGCCTTCGGTGCGTTCACGGCACTCGGCCTCGTCGGCTATCAGATGGCGGCGGGCCTCGGTGTGGCCGACGCGGCGATCGTGCTCAGCGGGATCGCCTCTATCGGCGGCGTCGGTGGCCTGCTCGTCGGTCACTACGACGCCCGGAGTCAGCGTCGCCGACGCGAACTCGAACGCGAACACGAGCGGCTCGCCGACGAACGCCAGAAGCTCGCGCTCCTCAACCGGATCGTCCGCCACGACATCGGCAACGACCTCCAGATCATCAGCGGCATGAGCAGCCACCTCGAAGCGTACGTCGATCCCGATGGCCGTGAGCATCTCGATCGGGTACAGCGGACCACGGAAGAGGCCATCCAGTTGACCGAACAGGTTCGGGCGTTCGTGGCGTCGCTCGACGAGAACGAACCTTCCGAACGCCGCCGAATCTCCCTCAAGCGCGTGCTTGACACCCAGATCGAAAACACCCGGGAAGTCTACCGGGAAGCGACAGTCACCCTTGCGGGCGAGGTTCCGGACGTCGCGATCCACGCCGACGAACTCCTCTCGACGCTCTTTCACAATCTGCTCTCGAACGCAGTCGAACACAACGACCGGGACAGTCCGTCCGTCGAACTGTCGGTCGAACGCGACGCCGAAACGGTCGCCGTCTCGGTGGCCGACGACGGCCCGGGCATCCCCACCCAGGAGCGTGAGCGCCTCCAGGCCGTCGACACCAGTCCGGATCCAGCAGGCGAGTCAGGGCTCGGGTTGTACATCGTCGGCATGCTCGTCGATCGCTACGGCGGGACGATCTCGATCGACGACCGGGAGTCCCGTGGGACAGTTGTCACGGTCAACCTGCCGATCGCCGACGCCGAATAGCACCCCTCGACATCACGCTCGGGACGCCGACGGCAAGTTGCCAGCCCCCGACGCGAACCGACACCCGTTACTGTCATCTGTGCCGGCGTGGAATGAAACGGCATGGAGCTTTCACACGTCGCGATATGGGTGACCGACCTCGACCGATCCCTCGACTTCTACGAGGCACTCGGTTTCGAGCGATCGTGGTCGTTCACCGCAGACGGCGTCGAGAACGTCTACGTTAGCGGTGACGGTGGCGAACTCCAGTTGCGTCACGATCCCGACCGGACGACGCCGATCGCACCGACGCGGGCCGACACCGACCACGTCGCGCTGGGTGTCGAGGACGAAGCTGCTGTCGAGGCGGCTGTCGAGCGGAGCCGCGACGCTGGCGGCTCGGTCATCGACGGCCCACACGTCGTCGAACCGGCCGACGCCTACGCCGCCTTCGTCGAAGACCCCGACGGCTACACCCTCGAGTTCGTCACATCGCTGGAGGGAGACCAATGACTGATCCGCGCCTCGCGCTCGTCTTCGACGACGGGTATCGCAGCGACTTCGACATGCTTCGACCGGCACTCGCGGACCTCGACGCCCCCATGACGCTGGCGATCGTCCCCGGGTGGCTCGGCGGCGAGGACCACATCACAGCCGACGAACTCGCGACGCTCGCCGCCGAGGGCCACGAGGTCCTCTCACACGGCCGCCGTCACCGCTACCTGGGAACCCATCGGGTAACGGCCGACGCGTCGGCTGGCGACCGTCGAGTTACCCTGGACAACCACGTCTTCCCCGATGACGACCACGGCGTCTACGTCGGCGACACCTACGAGATCACCAATGGCGAAGACGCCGAAACGCTGACCCTTGCCGAGAAATTGGGCACCGACGACGAACCGATCATGGAATTCGAGACGGCGATTTCGGGCGATTACACCGCCGGCGAAGCGGTCGTCCGCCCGACGATGGCGACCATCGAGGACGAGATCGTCGGCGTCCGCGAGGCGTTCGACGACCTGGGCTTCGATCCGACGGGCTTCGTCTTCCCGTATGACGCCACTGACCCGCGAGCTTGGGACGTCGCGAGCGAGGAATACGACACCATCGCGAACGCCGGAGTCAGGTCGCTGCCGAACCCAGCAGGGACGCTTCCGACGAACTGGCGGCGGTACTACCTCCAGACGAGCCATCAGACCCGGCCGGAACTCACGGCGTACCTCGATACGCTCGCCGAGCAGGGCGGCGTGGGGATTCTCGCGGGCCACAGCGACTGGGAGTCCGTCCCCGAGGAACGCGTGATCTGGACCGTCGAGGCCGCCCGCGAGCGTGGGATCGAAGTGACGACGCTCCACGAGGCAGCCGAGCGCTAAACGAAGCACTACCGTCTCACTTCGGCGAGGTTTCAAGACCCAGGAGCGCCTATTCCTCTGTAATGGCGACCCAGCAGTATCGAATCGTTTCCGCCGAGGACTCGGAGATCCACGGGGAGCCCCACATCGAGGGGAGCCGCGTTACTGTCCGAGATGTACACGCACGCGTCGAACAGCGCGGACTCGCCCCCGAACGAGTCGCCGAGCGGTACAACCTGGACATCGCAGACGTCTACGAGGCACTCGCGTATTATCACACCAATCCCGAGGAGATGCGACGGGTCGAGAAACGCCACGACCGAGCCGCCGCCGAGGCCAGAGAACGGTCGTCGCTCACGCCACCCGACAGCTGACCGATGGCGTATCGGCTCATCCTCGACGAGAACGTCGAGCACGAGGTGGCCCATCGGCTCGAGAACTACGGCCACGACGTCGAGCACGTCGATTTCGTACCCGAGCTCGGGAAGGGGACTGCCGACCAGCCGATCGCGCGGTATTCACTCGACACCGATCGCGTGATCGTGACGTACGACGACGACTTCGTCCTCGAGGTGGACGAAGGCCAGTATCGGGCGGTGTTGTATTTCGACGACGCGGCGCTGTCCGTCGAGCAGGTCTCGGACATCATCCACACTGTTTCTCGGAACTACCCACAGGAAGCGTTGCAGGGCCTCGAGTACGTCGGCGAAGAATGGCTCTGAGCGACGGCCCAGTCACCTCTCAGCGCGAATGGAATACGCTCCGTCCGTGAAAACCGTCTCTGTATATTTGACTCAGCCTGCCCGAGTCGCGCCCTGTGTCTCCCATGAGAGGACTGACTGTTGCAGATCTTGCGAAATCAACGTGCCTCGTTCCCGACAATCGGCATCATGAGGAAATTTTGCGCCGGCGGCGTCATGGGTTTATACTGCTGAGACACCTAGGTGCCACCGTGCAACGGACGGCTGCCCTGGACGACGTGATCTTCGGCGTGGACGTCCAGAGCGGGGACGTGCGGGGGGATGCGCCCTCCTACGCGCTGGTCATCTTCGACGGCGAGAGCATCGACCGGGACGTGGTGAGCCGCCGGAAACTCCGGCGACTCATCGACGACCGCGAGCCGGCGATCGTCGCCACGGACAACATGTACGAACTCGCCGCGGACAAGGACGCACTCGTCCACTTCCTCCGGGAGTTACCCGATGGAACACGTCTCGTGCAGGTGACCGGCGACGAACAGCCCGAACCGCTCTCCCGTGTCGCCTCCCGCCACGGTGTGGCCTACGGCAAGGACCCGATGAAGGAGGCCGAGGCGGCCGCCCGACTCGCGGCCGGCAACGTCGGCTACGCGGTGTCGGCGTTCTCCGAAACGACCGAGGTGAAGGTCTCCCGCGGCCGCTCGACCGGCGGCGGTGGGGGCTGGAGCGAGGACCGCTTCACCCGGCGGATTCACGGTTCGGTCAAGAAGCTCGCCCGCGAGGTCGAACGCGAACTCGAGGCCGCGAATCTCGAATACGACCGCGATGTAACCGAGAAGTACGGCGGCTTCTCGAACGCGGTCTTCGAGGTCGAGGCCCCACCGGAAGACATCCCCGTCTCGCGGGAACGGTCGGGCGACACCAGGATCGAGATCGAGCGCGAGCGCTTAGAGGGCATCGAGTTCGAGCCCCTGGCCCACCGGCGCGATCACGTCGTCGTCGGCGTCGACCCGGGGACGACCACCGCGGTCGCCGTCGTCGGACTCGACGGCGAGGTCCTTGAGGTCCACTCGACCCGGACCGCGGACACCGCCGCAGTCATCGAGTGGATCATCGAACGCGGGCGACCGATCGTCGTCGCCGCGGACGTCACGCCGATGCCCGAGACCGTCGAGAAACTCCGCCGGAGTTTCGACGCCGCCGCCTGGACGCCCGACAGCGACCTCCCCGTCGACGAGAAACTCCACCGAACCCGCGAAGCGGCCACCGACAACGACCACGAGCGCGACGCGCTGGCGGCCGCCCTCGAAGCCTACGACGATCACGCGGACCAGTTCGAGCGAGTCGCCGCGAAAGTCCCACCGCGCGAAGAGGTCGGCCCCGTGCTGGCTCGCGTGGTCGCCGGCGAGGAATCAGTCGAGAGCGTGCTGGACGATCTCGCGGACGAGGAGAGCGAACCCGCCGAAACCACCGAACACACGCCACGCGACCTCACCGCCGAGGAGAAACAGATCAAGCGGCTCCAGGACCGGGTCGACCGACTCGAGTCCCACGTCGCGGATCTCAACGAGACGATCGAAACGAAAGACGAGACGATCAGCGACCTCCGGGACAAACTCGAATCGGCCCGCAGCGAGCAGCGGGCGGAGACCCGCAAACGGCGGGAAGTGACCCGCCTCGAACGCGAGAACGACCGGCTCGAACGCGAACTACAGAGCGAGCGTGAGCGAGTCGAGGACCTGGAGGGCAAGCTCGAACGGCTGAAAGCGCTCTGGAAGCTCGACCACTCCAATTTCGCCGAGGTCGAGGAGACCAAGGAGGGGCTCGTCCCCGTGAAGGTCGTCGAGAAGTTCACGACCGCGGCGATCGAGGACGCCGACGACCGCTTCGGACTCGCGGAGGGAGACATCATCCTCTTCCGAGACGCGACGGGCGCGGGCCGCTCGACGGCCGAGCGACTGGCTGATCTCGACCCGAAGCTCGTCCTCCGAACGGGTGGTCTCTCGGACGTCTCCGACGAAGTGCTCTTCGAGGAGGACGTCCCGGTCGCGCCGGCCGACAGCGTCACCGTCCAGGAAGTGGACGAACTCGCCGTCGCCCGCGAGCGCGAAGTCGAGGCCGCTATCGAGGAGTGGCGCGAGTACGCGAGCGACCGCGAGAAGGCCCGGACCGCGGAGATGGTCGACGCGCTGATCAGCGAACACCGGGCGTCGGGCCACGGCGGCAGCGTGTGAAGGTGTCGTCCGGGCGAACGTTTTTGTCCCCCGAAGTCCCGGTCGATATCGAGAGATGTCCCAGGACGTCACGCTGGCAGTCGGCGACAGCACGTATCCCGGACGACTGAACACGCCCGAGGAGCCTTCAGATCGCGGGATACTGATCGTTCCCGGCGCGGGACACGGGCCGTTCGGCGACGTGTTCCTCCGTTTTGCCCGGAGAGCAGCCGAGGACGGACACTACGTTGCCCGATTCGAGACGTGGATATCCCCCAACGACCTGGAGGCTAAAACCGACGAAGACTTCCGGGCGGAACTGGCGGCCGGCGTCGAGTTCCTTCGTTCGCGGGGCTGTTCGACGATCACGGTCGTCGCCAAGAGTTTCGGCGGCCGAGTGGCTCTAGAGCACCTGCCGGACGGCGTCGATCGGCTGGTACTGTGGGCTCCCGCAGTCCTGGCCGAAAACGCCGAGAACGTCCCCGAAGACGCCTGGGATCACCTGCCAGCCGTGACTCCCGGCGAATTCGGCGTCGACGTTCCGACTCGGATCCTCCAGGGTGACGACGACGGCATCCCCGTCGACAGTGCCGAGCGGATCGCCGAAGGATTGCCAGACGGCGAACTCGTGGTCCTCCCCGACGAGGATCACTCGTTTTTGCGTAACTATACACGCGTCATCGAGGAGACGGTAGCGTTCTTGCCGGAGTGACGGCAGTCGGCGGCGAGTCACCGGGATCCGTCTGTCTTCGGGGTGAGAATATTTGTGTCTCAGAACACGAGGATATCTCATGGAACAATTCGTCGCCGAGAACCTCGATCGGTACGGAGACACCCAGGGTGTCCTGCCCGAGCGGCTGGACGCAATCGGCGAGCAGTACCGCCAGCAGGGCCACCTGACCCGCGATCAGCTATACGAACTGGCCTACGAGACCGCGACCCGGAGCGCCTATCACGTCGAGTCCAATCCAGAGGACCGGTGCATCGAGGTGACCCGTAACGTCCGAACAGTCGAGGGGGACTTCTCACAGGTGCAGTTGCTTTCGGGCCTCTCGGGATTCAAGGCCCCGGTCGCCTCGGCCGTCCTGACGGCGCTGGATCCCGAGCGCCACGCCGTGGTGGACACCCGCGTCTGGGCCGCCCTGGAACGGCTGGACTTCCTCGAGGGCCGCAAGGAGAACTTCGACGCCGCCGACTACGTGACGATGATCGAACCGATCCGCGAAATCGCCGACGAGACAGGGAATTCACCGGCAGACGTCGGCTACGCGCTGTTCGCCTACGACGACCACGTCCGGGAGGGCACACTTCACTGACTGTCCGTCGTGAAGACTCGAATAAGCGCGCTGAATCGAACGGCGTCGGACCTTACTCAGGGCGGGGTTCCTCGGGAGTCGATTCGCCGCCACGTAGTTTGGCGGCGACGACGGCGATGGTTGCAAACAGTACAGCACCGACAGCGAGTTTCTTTTTCGAACGCATACTCGGCCGTTGGTCGCTATGGGATATAAACCGACGACCAGAGCTTCCGAGCCAGCAGTACGGGGGATCAAGGACGGTGGTGCCGACGAGTTGTCCGCCAGTCGGTCGCTGTGATCACCAAACGGAATTCTTAGGCCCGCCGATCACCCAGGACGGCTATGCGCGATCACTTCGAACTCCAGGCGTACGACGCCATGGGACGGCTCGGCGAGTTGACCGTCCCGCGAGCGGACGTCACCGTCGAGACGCCCGCACTGCTGCCGGTCATCAACCCCCACCACGAGACGATCGATCCCGGACGGCTGGCGGAGTTCGGAGCCGAGATCCTGATCACGAACAGCTACGTCATCTACGGGAGCGACGAGGTCCGAGAGCCGGCGCTTGAAGATGGGCTCCACGACCTGCTGGATTTCGACGGCGCGATCATGACCGACTCGGGATCGTTCCAGCTCGCCGAGTACGGCGAGATCGACGTCAATACGACTGAGATCCTCGAATTCCAGCGTGAGATCGGATCGGACATCGCGACGCCGGTGGACATCCCGACACCGCCCGACGCCGACCGCGAGCAGGTCGGCCGGGAGATGGAGACGACACAGGCTCGACTCGAAACGGCCGCCGACTTCGACGCCGGGGAGATGCTCCTCAACGCACCAGTCCAGGGGGCGACCTACCCCGATCTTCGGGAGCAGGCCGCTCGGGACGCGTACGCGACGGGGCTCGATGTCTTTCCGATCGGCGCGGTCGTCCCGCTGTTGAACGATTACCGGTACGCCGAGATAGTCGACGCCGTTGCCGGGGCCAAGCGCGGCCTGGGCGAGGACGCCCCGGTCCACCTCTTCGGCGCGGGCCATCCCATGATGTTCGCCCTCGCCGTCGCGGCCGGCTGTGATCTGTTCGACTCGGCCGCTTACGCGCTGTACGCCCGCGACGGCCGATATCTCACCGTCCGTGGGACCGAACACCTCGACGAACTCGAACACTTCCCGTGTGAATGCCCCGTCTGCTCGACCCGAACTCCCGCGGAGTTGCGCGACCGGCCGACTCACGAGCGCACCAAGCTGCTGGCCGAGCACAACCTCCACGTGTCCTTCGGCGAGATGCGCCGCATCAAGGGGGCGATCCGGCAGGGGAATCTGCTGGAACTTGTCGAGACCCGCGCTCGCGCCCACCCGACGATGCTCGACGGCTACCGGGCACTGCTCGACCACGTCGAACAGCTCGAAGCAACCGATCCCGCCTCGAAGGACGCCTTCTTCTACCTCTCGGGGGAGAGCGCCGACCGCCCGGAGGTCCGGCGACATCACGATCGACTCGCGCGGCTGTCACCGCCCGGGGAACTCGTGCTCGCGGCCGATCCCGACGCTCATGCTGGATCGGACGCCGATGTCTGGGCGGTCGAACCACCGTTCGGGCCGGTCCCGCGCGGCCTCGATCAGACGTACCCGCTCACGGCCGAACTACCCGACCGGCTCGACGACCGGGCCTACCGGGCCGCTGCTCGTGGCGTGAATCGTCTCGCCGAGACGAGTGACGCCGCGATCACGCTGATCGACGACGGCTGGCCGGCGAGCGCACTCGACCTCGTCGCCGAGGGCGTGGACATCGACACGACAGTCGAAGAGTGACAGACGCTTACCGGATCGCTCCGCTGGATCGACTGCCGGCATCGCCGAACCCGGTAAGGTCTGACAGCACCCGTGCGTTTTCCCGTCGGGTCGCCGTTTCGCCAGTATGAGTCAGTTCGACCGGACCAAAGAGTCCGGCAACGAATCGGGGGCAGGGACCGAGACCGGTCCGGGACCGGCCCGAACCGAATCGCGGATTCCGCCGGCGGAGGTCTTCTCCATTCTGGGCAACGACACGCGGGTGGCCATCCTCCGGGCCATGCTGGAACTGGGCGCGGACGAGCAGCCGGTCAGCTTCACGGCCATCTTCGAGCAGGTCGACATCGCCGACAGCGCCAACTTCAGCTACCACCTCGAGAAGTTGACGGGTCATTTCGTCGCCCAGCGCGAGGACGGCTACGTGTTCCGGTATCCTGGCCGGAAGGTCGTGAGTTCGATCTTCACCGGGACGCTGACCGAGCGCGCTCAACTGGGCTTTTTCCCCGTCGATGGGTCCTGTTATGCCTGTGATGGATCGCTGCACGGGTGGTACGTCGACGACGAACTCACCATCGGCTGTATCGACTGTGGGACGATTCAAGTTAGCTACCCCTTCCCCGCCGGCGGCCTCGACGACCGCACGACCGAAGACGTCCTGGAAGCTTTCCAGCACTACGTCCGTCACCACTACTGTCTGGCCGCCGACGGCGTCTGTCCGGAATGTACCGGCTCGATCGAGTCGGATCTCGTGGCCGACCCCGACGAGGACGACCTGGAGGTCGCCGTCGAACACGTCTGTCAACGCTGCGGGTACCGCCTGGAGTCAACCGTCGGTATCACGCTGCTCGATGTCGCCGACGTCCTGGTGTTTTTCTCCGAGCGCGGGGTCGATCTGAACGCGACGCCGTTCTGGCACTTCGACTGGTGCGTCAGTGACAAGCGAACGGAGATCGTCGACGACGAGCCGCTCCGTGTTCGGCTGACTCTCCCCTGTGCAGGCGACGAACTCCGCGTCCTGCTCGACGAAACCGTCTCCGTGATCGACACTGCAGTCGTCGAACGTCTCCCGGAGTAAGCCGGCTCAACAAAGTATCAAAAAATAAACTGTAGTTGGGTGGAGGAAGGGCTCATACCGGTCGAGTCCGTAGTCGTGGATATGACGCAGTCACTGACTGGACGGATGGCATCGACGACCCAGGCGAGCGGACGGAGTAATCGGTAACGATGGTCGACGCCGAGCAGTTCCGGGCCGTCCTCGGGCAGTTCGCGACCGGCGTGACCGTCGTGACGCTGCCGGGCGACCCGCCCCACGGCATCACCGTCAGCGCCTTCGCCAGTCTGTCGATGGACCCGCCGCTCGTGTTGATCTCGCTCGACCACGACACCGACGCCCACCGGCGACTCGCCGACGGGGACGACGACGGGTTCGCCGTCAACATCCTCGCCCGCGACCAACGCGAGGTCGGCGAGTTCTTCGCGGGGATGACCGACGACGGCGACCCCCTCGCCGAAGCGACCGACGCGCCGGCCACGGGTGCGCCCGTCTTCGACGACGACCTCGCGTTCGTCGACTGTTCGGTGTACGATAGCTTCGAGGCGGGCGATCACACGGTCTACGTCGGGAAGGTCGAAGCGGCCGAGTTGTTGAACCCCGAGGCCGACCCGCTCACGTATCACCGCGGCGAGTGGGGCACGATTCCGGCGCCGGCGGACAACGCCTGACTACCCAGCGAAGCCACTTTTCGAAAGCGAGCGACGCCAGCCCACCGCGAGCCACGACTATCTCGACCGTCGCCGTAGTCGGGTGAGTCACGGCCGCGGCGTTGCATCCTGTCTTTCGCGAAAAAATGCCCACTGCAGTGTGTTCGAGACGACGTCGCGTATCTACTCGAACAGTTCGACGGCCTGCTCGAAGCGCGCGGCGGGTTCCTCCCAGTCGACGACCTCGAAGAAGTTCTCGACAAACTCGCCGCGGGCGGGGCCGTAGTCGTGGTAGTAGGAGTGCTCCCAGACGTCCAGCGCCAGGACGGGGTGGCTGCCCCAGAGTGCGCCCTGGTCGTGTTTGTCGACGACGACGTTGCGAAGCTGGTTGCTGAACGAATCGTAGACCAAAAGCGCCCAGCCGCCGGCCCCGCTGGCGGCGGCCTCGAACTCGCCCTTCCAGGCGTCATAGGAGCCGAAGTCCTCCTCGATTCGCTCGCGGAGGTCGCCCGCGGGTTCGTCGCCACCCTCCGGGCTCATCGACTGCCAGAAGATGTCGTGCAGGACGTGGCCGGAGCCGTTGTGCGTGACGTTGCGGATCGCGCCGGCCGAGGAGTCGAACTCACCGGCCTCGCGGTTCTCGGCGAGGGTCTCCTCGGCGGCGTTCCAGCCGTTGACGTAGCCCTGATGGTGGGTGTCGTGATGCCAGCGCAGTACCTGTTCGGAGATGTGCGGTTCCAGTGCGTCGTAGTCGTACGGTAGCGGCGGTAGCTCGTAGTCGCTCATGTTACGCATTTCCGAGTAATGCGTGGGACGGATATGAACGTTCTCTGTAGCGGATTTTAGAAGGATACCTGATATTCAAATTTCGGCCCTTAGACGGTTATTGGCGGATATAGGCCATCGATACGAAATACCCATACTTGTTTTGATTGTTTTCACTTGCCGCAACGGAATGCCGGATATGGTCGAATCAGATCAGATATCGTATATATAACGTATCGTCGGGCTGAGACAGACGGTTGAGGGGGCGGCGGATCGGTTTCGGACTGAGAGCGTTCGGGACTGGAAAGATAGTTGTGAGCGCGTCTCCGAATGGGTTCCATGACCGAGTATTTCGAAGTGATCGACCGGGACGGGGCCGCCAGGATCGGCGACCTCAGGCTGGCCGCGTCGATCACCACGCCGGCGCTGATCGACGACGTGCTCGTCGACGCCGGTGACCTCTGGACGGAAGATCGCCAGGTCCCCGATGGCAGCGACGACGAGTTGACGGTCCTGCCCCACCGCGGGTTCCCGGCCGGGACGCCCGAGGAAGTTCAGACGGCCTTCGACCCCGCCGTCCCGGACGTCGAGTATCCCAGCGCCGCCGTCGTCTCCGCGGAGACGGCCGCCGATCACGGCACCGACGCGTACGTCCTCGCCGGCGGGGCCGGCCTGGTCGGCCACAGCGAGGCGTTCGTCGACGCAGTTGTCGAGACTCGCGAGTCGATCCCGCCGGATGCCGGCCTCTACCTTCCGGGCGTCGCCACGCCCGGCAACGTCGCGACGCTGGCCTACGCTGGAGTCGACCTCTTCGACCGCGATCGAGCCGTGATCCGCGGGACGCAGGGGTGGTATCTCACTCGCGACGGCGAGTATCGACTCGCCGACCTCGAGGAACTCCCGTGTTCGTGTCCAGCGTGTCAGCAGGACGCTGCGGATTTCGACCGCGAAGACTGCGTGGAGCACAACACGAACGTCCTCGACGCCGAGCTCCGGACCGTCCGCAACCGCATCCGTGATGGGGAACTTCGGGACTACATCGAGGGCCAGGCCCGCCACGAGCAGTGGCTGACCGCGGCGATGCGTCGGCTGGACGACGAGTACGACTACCTCGAAGGGCGGACGCCGCTACTCCGAAAGGCCGAGATCACGGCGTCGACCGACGACACGCTTCGGCGGGTCGAGATCCAGCGCTTCGCCGAGCGCGTTACCGACCGCTATCGCAACCGCTTCGACGCGCCGCTGGTGCTCGTGCCCTGCTCGGCGACGAAACCATACAGCGACTCTCAGAGCCACGGCCAGTTCCGCGAGGCGATCAACTACCGCGGGCACGTCGCCTCGATGACCTCGCCGATCGGCGTCGTCCCCCAGGAACTCGAACTCACCTACCCGGCTCAGCACTACGACACCGTCGTCACCGGGCGGTGGTCCGAGACGGAGATCGAATTCGTCGCCAGCGTGCTCGAAGCCTACCTCGCCGCCAACGACTACCCGCGCGTGATCGCCCACGTTCCCGAGGACTACCGGGCGATCACCGAGCGCGTCGAGGACCGGCTGGATCGCGAATTCGAGTACACCGTCGCCGATCACCCCACGACTGACGAATCGCTCGCGAACCTCTCGGAGGCCCTCTCGGGCGAGCAAAAGTATCGCAAGCGCGAGCGCCAGCACAACGTCATTCGGGCAATCGCCGACTACCAGTTCGGCGCGGGCGCTGGCGACGAACTCTTCGGGGACTTCAGCGTCGAGAGTCGCTATCCGAAGCTCCGGGTTCGAGACGACGACGGCGAGCAACTCGCCGCGATGGTGCCCGAGTACGGCGTCCTCGCGCTGACGCTGGCCGGCGCTCGTCAGTGGGTCGACGCTGACGTCCCCACGAAGCGCGTCGAGATCGACGACTTCGTCCCGCACGGCAGCGTCCTCGCGCCGGGGATCATCGACGCTGACGAGTCGATCCGCGTCGGCGACGAGGTGGTCTTCGAGGGTCCCTCGGCGTTCGCGATCGGCCGGGCGAACATGAGCGGGCCGGAGATGGTCGCCAGTTCGCGCGGTATCGCCAGCGAGGTCCGCCACGTCGAAGAGAAATGAGCGCGGGGGCCCGGCCGGTCGATCGACCGCTACGGTGGCTGATCGTCATCGTCGTCGCGGCGATCCTCTTCGTCGCGGCGGTCGTGGAGCCTTCGTCGGATATCGCCCGATCGGGACCGTTCGGCCTGCTCACGCAGGCGACCTGGCTGCACGTCTTCGGCTACGCCTTCTTCAGCCTGACGCTGGTGTACGCACTGCTGGATACGCCCGACGGCCCGACGCTCCATCCGGCAGTCGTCCCCGTCATCGTCGTCGCCTACGGCACCCTGCTCGAACTCGTTCAGCTGTTTATTTCCTACCGGTCGTTTGCCGTCGGAGACATCTTCGCGGACGCGGTCGGGGCCGTCGTGGTGGTCGCCGTGTGGGCCTACGGCCGGGCCGCGCTGTCGGCACTCGGGTTTCGGCGATCGTGAGCGGATATTCGAGAAAAGTTCAATGTACCCGAACTCGAACGATGGGTAGACGCGCTCGGCGTCGAGGACGAGTATGACCGACTCGAGTGAGCCACTGGCCGAGAAACACGAGCGCAACCGCGAGCAGCGCCGCGCGGAGATTGAGCGATGGGTGGCCTACATCCAGGAGAATCCACCGGACCTCTGGGGCCCACAACTCAATTCGCTCATCGAGTCCCAGCTGGAGGCGGCACGCGAGTCGGGGGTCTCCGCGGAGCAGCGCGAACGGGTCGAACAGGCCGGTCGGGAATGGGCGGAAGAAGAGCGCGAGACGCGAACAGAGTGAGCGTCTCGTCTTGCTCGAACGGGGAACGAAGTGACCCGTGAGAGTCGCGGGACCGAAACTGGCGAGGGCATTCAGTGCAGTATCACTCTCGGTAGATCCGTATCTGAACACTACCGCCGGTCGTCCCGCAGGGGCTTTAGGCACTGACCGGCTATCCTGCAGTAATGAGCCAGCCGAGTCCGGACGTCTACGAGCAGGGACGGGGCATGGATGCCCACAACAAAGTGATGCGGGAGATCCGGTCCCGTAACGACGCTTCTTACGAACCCGACGAACCCACCCGGGTCTGGATCGACCGTGACAACACGCCCGACGGCGTCGTCGATTCGCTGACCATCGTCCTCAACACCGGCGGGTGTCGGTGGGCCCGGGCCGGCGGCTGCACGATGTGTGGCTACGTCGCCGAGAGTGTCGACGGCGGCACGGTCGCCCATGAGGACCTCATGGCACAGATCGACGCCGCCCTGGAACAGGAGCGCGAAACCCACGACGGTACCTGCCGGCAGGTCAAGATCTACACCTCAGGGAGTTTCCTCGACGAGCGCGAGGTACCCGCCGAAACCCGCCAGGCTATCGCCGAGCGCTTCGGCGACCGTGATCGGATCGTCGTCGAATCGCTCCCGGACTTCGTCGATCGGGAGAAGATCGCCGACTTCCGGGAGCAGGGCCTGGAAACCGACGTGGCGATCGGTCTGGAGACGGCGACCGACCGAGTCCGCCACGACTGCGTCAACAAGTACTTCGACTTCGCCGACTTCGAGGATGCCTGCACGGAGGCCGTCGCCGCCGACGCCGGCGTGAAGGCCTACCTGCTGATGAAGCCGCCGTTCCTCAGCGAGAGCGAGGCCATCGAGGACATGATCGCTTCTGTCGAGCGATGTGGGGCCGTCGAGGGGTGTCACACCGTCTCGATGAACCCGACGAACGTCCAGCGCTATACCATGGTCGAGCAGCTATACTTCGACGGTGGCTACCGCCCGCCGTGGCTCTGGAGTGTCGCCGAGGTCCTCCGGGAAACGGTCGAGGAAGACGTCACCGTCGTTTCGGACCCCGTCGGCCACGGCAGCGATCGCGGGCCCCACAACTGCGGGGAGTGTGACGAGCACGTCCAGACGGCGATCAAGGACTTCAACCTCCGGCAGGACCCGAGCGTGTTCACGCAGGTCGAGTGTGAGTGTGAGCGGACCTGGGAAGCCGTCCGCGAGCGCGAGAAGAGCTATTCGTTGCCGCTGGCGCAGTGAGTCAGGTCGAGTCGTCGGTGACGGCCATGATCCGCGGCAGCGCTTCGTCCCGGATCAGTTTCGCACCCGCGATCAAGAGGAGCGCGCCGACGACGATCTCCCAGACGCCGACCATCTGCTGGCCGGCGGTGAGGTTTTCGAACCCGGCGGATTCCGCGATAAATCCCACGAGCGTCAGCACGCCGGCCAAAAGCGCCATCGCGACGCCAGTGAGTTGCTCGACTACAACATCTAACATACACCCTCCTACGAGAACCGGCGATTATGACTCTTTTCGTTCCGTCGTCGGGCCGAGGACGTGCTCGCCAGCCTGCTGATGCGTCGAGCGACCATCGTGTCCGATCCGGGAGACGCGTGACGAAATCGTTATATTTTCTCCCGAGATATGCGACGAAGATGGCACCTACTCGGAATATAAACTATGCATCGTGGACGAAAAACAGCTTTCTCCTCGGCGTTGCCCTCCTGTCGATCGGCGCGTTGGGCCACATCGTCGGTCCAGCACTCGTCGGTCAGTTAGAGGGGTGGGTATCGACGCTGCTGCTTGACCTGGAAATCCTCGGCGTGTTGATCGGCCTGATCGCGCCGCTCATGTTCGGCATCGTGCTCCCGCTGACGGAGTAGCGGCCTGGCTCACGGCGACGGTCGAGACAAAAATCAGCCCAGCTCAGAAGAACGCGGCCGCTTCCGTGGCGTAGTCCTCTGGCGGCACGTCGACGACGCTCTCGTCGTGGAGCGTGGCGAAGAACGGTGAGTCCGACCAGTAATATTGCTCGAAGACCGCCCGGGCGACCAGGTCGATCACCGGCGGGTTCGCCGGATCGCCGTCCTGGAGCGTGATCGCGAGGTTGAAGCTGTTGTGGCCGGCCGACCCGTAGTACTGGAGGCCGTTGACGATCCCGGCCGCCAGGTCCTCAACGACCGGATCGGTCGGATCGGGGACGTCCACGCCCGGCGCGACGCCGCGGACGTGGCGGTGGTGTTTGGGCGCGTACGGCGCGACCCACTCGACGGCGCCGGTCGAGCCGATGTATCGGTCGGTCTCGGTCGTCTCCGAGACCGCGTCCTCCCAGTAGGAGGCGTCGTGTTCCTCGCGGTAGGCGCGGGCCGCCTGGGCGCGGTCGGCCTGGAGGTTCGTCCCGCACTCGTCGACCAACGTCTGCATGTGGGGATGGATGATGCTGCTGCCGGCCGGCCGCAGGAAGTTCATGTTGATCGAGGCGTACTCGTCGGCGGCGTCGGACTCGAAGGCGGTGGTGACGAACTCCAGGGCAGCCGCCAGCCCGTCGGTGAACTGCTCGACGGTGAACTCGTCGATCGGGACGTAATGATCCTCGGTCAGGACGACCACGTTGGAGTGGTCGCCGTAGGGGTTGAGGTTGGGGAACGAGGTCGCCTCGCCCCACTCGCCGCGGTCGAACCCGACCCAGTCAGGATAGGTCGGCGTCGCCTCTGTGACCATGTCGGGACAGAAAAAACACCCTTCGCTGTCCCCGACGACGGCATCGATGTCGGGGTCGCCCTCCGGCCGGACGAAGTTCTCCGAGACGATCCGTGACTGGCGTCCTGTGAGCGGATCTTCGCGGATCTCGGTCTCGACTGAGACCTCCTCGAAGTCCTCCAGCGGACTGTGGAACCACGTCGTCTGTGTAGCGGGGTCGAAGTCGAACGTCATCGATTCTGACTATACGGAGAGCGCTAAAAAAGCTACCCGCAGCGCGTCCGGGCCACGCGTTGTAACCGGACGCGACGAGTTACAGCCAGGACCCGGCGGTTTTTGGGACGGGCGGTCGTTCACTCGGATATGCCAGACTGCGTGTTCTGTGCAATCATCGACGGCGAACTGCCGAGTCACACCGTCCACGAGACCGACGACGCCCTTGGGTTTCTGGACGCCAACCCGCTCGCGAAGGGACATACGCTCGTGGTTCCCAAGGACCACCACGAGCGACTCGATGACCTCCCCTCCGAGACGGCGACGGGGTTCTACGGGGCAGTTCACGAGGTCGTCCCGGCCGTCGAGGCGGCCCTCGACGCACCGGCGACGACCGTTGCCGTCAACAACGGCGAGTCCGCGGGACAGGAAGTCCCCCACGTTCACGCCCACGTCGTCCCGCGCTTTCCGGACGACGACGCCGGGCCGATCCACGCACTCTTCGACGATCGCCCACACCGTTCAGCTGCCGAGCAATCGGACCTCGCTACCGTGATTGCCGCCGAGATCTGACTTTCGGCAACCTCAGTTTACAGTAATATCAATAGATTAATTACGTTGAGTTGTCTTTTCATAGTTGCTGTGCACGCTCCAGGCACATCGGGGGAATGCCCGGAATGTTCGGGGGAACTGATGCGTGACGGTCGTGAAGCGATCTGCCAGGACTGCGGGCTGGTCGTCTCGGAAGTGCGGGTCGACCATGGACCGGAATGGCGATCGTTCGATGACGACTCGACCGACCGACGACGGACCGGACCGCCGATCTCGCGGTCGCGTCACGATCACGGGTTGTCAACCCGGATCGGGCGTGATCGTGGCGCACCGCCGCGACGCCGACGCCGGATCGCGCGGTTGCGCCGCCAACATCGTCGGTCCCAGACGTCTTCGAAGGCCGAGCGGAACCTGATGTACGGCATCATGGAGATCCGCCGGCTCGTCGGCCGGTTGTCACTGTCTCGAAACTTCCGTGACGAGGCGTGCGTCCTGTTCGAAACAGCCCAGGGGGACGGGCTGTTGCACGGGCGCTCTATCGAGGGGATGGCTGCCGCCGCGGTGTACGCCGTGTGTCGCATCGCCGGCGTCTCGCGGACGATCGAAGAGATCACGACGGTCGCCCATGCGAGCGAAAGCGAACTCACAGTGGCCTACGCTGCCATCAACCGCGAACTGGGGCTGGAAACCGGGCCGATCGATCCCCGGGAATACCTGCCCCGGTTCGCCAGTCGGCTCGACCTCCACGTCGACATCGAGCGTCGGGCTCGTGAACTCGCGGCGTTCGTCTCCGAGGAGAATCTGGCCGGCGGCCGTGCGCCGAGCGGGGTGGCAGCAGCGTGTCTATATACGGCGGCCTGTGAGCGGAACATCGACGTCACGCAACGCGAGGTTGCGGATGTCGCCGGGGTGGCACCCGCAACACTCAGGTCGACGTATCAGGACGTGCACAGCAACGCCTAACGCGCACAAGCGGCGGAGAACGGGGGAGTAGAAACCGGTCGTAGAGACGATCAGGTCGTCCGGAGATGGTCGGTACGGGGTTCGTACACCTCGCCTTGCTGTTTGAGTTTCTCGATCTCGTGTTCGGCCTTTGAGGCCTCCATCCCGACCTCCTCGGCGCGCTCGATCACCACGTCGACGGGTGCGCCCTCGTCGTACTCTTCCTCGATATCGGCGATGATCCCGCGGATGTTCTTGATCCGATCGCGCTGGGATTTGGAGGTGCCCGTCTCGACCACGTCAGCGTCAAGTTCGCCCGTCTCGGGATCGATCCCGATGTCCTCCAGCGACGAGCGGACGATCCCGATGACGCGTTCGGCGTCTTCCTCCTCGACGGTATCCGAGAGTCGCACCCTGGCGCTTGCCTCGGCGAGCCGCACTAGCGCCTCCAGTTTCCGGGCCGTCACGGGCACCGGCGCGTCCTCGCCCGAGCCCTTCGTCCGCAACTCGACGTAGAAGTCCCGGATCGCGGCTTTGGCCTCCTCGGTCATCGTCGGGAAGCAGTCCCGCTTGGCGAAGGCGACGTACTTCCGGAGGAGTTCGGGGTCGATCTCCGGGGCGACCGTGTCGGTGACGTTCGCGACCTCCTCGGCGCTGTAGTCCGAGGTACTGTTTTGCTCCCGGTGGGTGTTGAGTTCACCCGCGTAGTTCGTCCGGAGGATGTGCTCGGCCAGTTCGGCGTCCGCCTCCTCGTCGGGCTCGTCGGTGACGGTGAAGATGAGGTCGAACCGGGAGATCAGCGCCGGCTCCAGGTCGATCTGCTCGCCGATGGGCTCGTACTGATCGAAGCGGCCGTACTTGGGGTTTGCCGCCCCGAGCAACGAACAGCGGGACTTGAGTGTTGCATTTATTCCAGCCTTGGATATGCTAATACTTTGTTGTTCGAGGGCTTCATGCATAGCCGAACGGTCTTCGGAATTATGAACGACCATTCCGTTGGCGAGGAAATTGTGGGTGCCTTCCACAGTTAGGTCGTACACTGAATCGTAGTCGTGGTCCGGGACGCTCTCGACGTGTTCGACCGTTCGAAGCCCGATATCGCCGAGTCCGGATGCCGCCGGGCCAAGGCGATCGGATGAGGTGTCGATTTGGGCTGTTCCACCGTCAGTTGCCATCGTTGCGCCTTCTGGGACGTATACTTGATCGCCGGGTTGCAGTTCTTCGGCAGGTGTCTCGACTCTCCCGCTGTCCTGTTCGATGAAGAACGGATGATCCGGCGTGACAGTCACTGCTTCGCCGGTCGAAAGCGTCACCTCGTAGAGTGTCTCGGGTGCGTCATACTCGTGGATGGCCGTCACCGGGCGTTTCGTCAGCGTATTATCGTCGGTCATCGTCCACACGTCGAGATCGACATCCCGTATCGTGCGCCCGTTCGGGAGTTCCTCGATTGATCCCGCTTTGGCAGCCTCGCTGGCCAGTTTGCGGATTCGTCGTTGTCCATCACCCGCCTGCACGAGAGTATCCCCAGTAACGCACCGCATTTTGTCTAACTCGTCCACTGCCGCGATCCCGCGATCGGCCAGCACCAGTGCGCCGGCCTCGAGCGTCCACTGCTGGCCGTCGCCGAAGTCGTCCCTCACAGCCGCAGCAGTAAGCCCAGCACTGGACGACCCCTTCCCCGAGGTGAAAACTGACCGCGGTGCGATGTGGCGAATGTACTGGAGGATCTGGGAGTTGTGCGAGACGACACCGTTGGAAACGTAGCTGTGGGTCCCCTCGACTTCGAGGTCGTACACCCACTCATCGTCGGGTTCGACCGTTTCGATCGAGGAGATGCGATCCCAGCGAACGTCGTTCGTCGCGAGATCACCCAATCGGTCGACAGTGGATTCGACGGCGAGCGCCTCCTGGAGTCGGTCGCAGACGACCCCGCTGGCGGCGACCGTCTCACCGCCGTCGGGTGCAACCTCGTTGCGCTCGTAGTAGCTGATCGCTGTCTGGGTAACGTCCATCCCGTCGGCGAGCGATTGCTGTGAGATCCCGAGTTCGTCCCGCAGTTCGACGATCGTCTCCCAGTCCTCGCCAGCCAGCCCGTCGCGCTGGTCTTTCAGCCACGCGAGTCGCTCCTCGAACGCATCGACGACGGCGCGGAGCGATTCGCGACTCGGGTTTCGGTCGCCGCGCTCGTAATGCTGGTAGGTGGTTCTGGGAACGCCGCAATCTGTTTGTGTGAGCGCGAGAGCTTCACGGACTTCACGTAGCGTTTCCGAAAGGCCTGGAATGACGTCTGTATTCGTGTTCGATGGTGTGTCTGTGAACGCACGTGACGCCGTTGCTTTTCGGTCGGTAACAAATCCGATTCGATCCACGTACGTGCGGAAATCAGTCCCACTGATCCGAAGACGGTAACTTCCGTTCTGTCGGGATTCGAGATGTGCGTTGATGCCGAACGCGAGAAGGAGCGCTTGGACACCGTCTAGCAGTTCCCGACTCATTGAGGCGACAGCGATTTCACGCTCCTTCGGTGAGACGGTCCCTTCGCTGTCGACGTATGCGCGCAAGAACGCCCGCTTGTTTTCGAGAGATGCACGGAAGAGAGGATCCGGAACGCGCTGTTCGGCGGATCGTTCGTGGATAGCCGGTTCGAGTTCGTGGAGGAAATCGACGAACTCAACGGATGAACATGTGACGATATCGACGGAATCACGGGTGTGATGTGCACGTCTCGTGGTCCGCAACCCCAACGACTCACAACAGGCAGACACGTCCTCGAGGATTTCTTCGTCGGCATTCGTGACGACGACCGATCCGTTAGATTCGCTATCAGTCACGTGTCCTTCCGCGATTATGTACCCGAGTAAGCGCGAAAGACGTGGTGTGATCTCGGACGGTGTCTCGAGGTGATTCGCCAGATCTCGATCGACCGTATAATGTGATATCGATAGTCGATCGTCTCCACTCTCAGCTAACCGACGAGGGGCCGCAAGAAAGTCCCCCTCAGCCAACGTTTCTGCCGTGCGGGGTTCGAGACCGAGGCCAGATTGGACAAACAATGGATGAGACGGCGTCACGGTTACTTCACGACCGCTTCGACTTCGAATAGTGTACAACTTCTCGGGGGCCTCCCGCTTCCAAACCTTGGTTACTCGCTTTCGCGTGACTGTTCCATCGTGTCCGAGCGTTTGTACCTGGAAGTCAGTCGTATCGTACCATCCATCGTCAACAGGAACAGGATCGTCGAGATTCGATTCGACGATGTCTCCCAATGCTCGCCGTGTCCCATCGGCCAGTGTCACATTAGTGTCATATTTCTGGCACTTACCTGTACCAGGGTCCCCGATTAGAAGCACGTGGAGATCGCCCCGAATCCGAGACTCGTCAGGCAGATGTTTTGTCACGCCAGAGAAGAGTTGGAGCGCGATCGCGAGTTTCTCCTGGTCGTAGCCGTAGATCGAGGGGGCGATGGAGTCGGTCATCTGCTCGTAGATGTCCCGCTCCTCAGAGAGGGCGACGATCTCCTTTTTGTCGTCCTCGTCGATGTCCATCTCCTCGAACTCCTCGTCCTCGATCTCGACGCTGACGCCGTTCATGTAGACGTCGAACATGGCCGACTTCTCGCGGTCGTTGCCACGCTGATCGAGTTTGAGCACGCCGGTCACCCGGACGTGATCGCCCGCGGTGACGTTGCCGGTGATGTCATCCTCGATGTTGACGTCGATGTTCTGTGGCGTCTCCCCGCCGCGCAGCCCCTCCGGGGATTCCTGCACCCGGAGCTTCTGGGCGTCGATGAACTCCGATTGATCAAAGTTGATCCGGAAGGGGCCCTGGCGTTCACAGCCCTGACACTCGTGTGGTTCCTGGAAGTCGCCGGTCGATTGGGGGATGCGAGTGAGCGTGCCACAGCGCTGGCATTCGAAGGCGGCGTCGGTGATCTTGGGTCTGACCTCGGTGGCCTTCCGGATGATGCCCTGGATGCTGACGAGTTGGCCGCGGTGGTCGGCTCGAATATCCCGGATATCCGTCGACTCCGGGAGGTTGGTCATCCGGACGTGAGCCTGGCCGAGCTTCACGTCGATCGGCAGGTCAAAGAGTCGGAGGGCTTCCTCGGCGTACTCCTGGAGCTGGTCGGGTTTGTTGCGGTAGTCCTCCGCCAGGTCGGGGTCGAACCGATAGAGATCCTGGTAGTCGACGAACAGCGACTTCTGGTCGTTGGGGTATTTCTGGGCGAGCTCGCCGATCTCGTTGCGGTAGTAATCGCGATAGAACTCCTCGAAGAGATCGATGAACTCCGTGTTCTCCGCGCGAGCCATTATAGTAGCCACTGTTGAGCGCACTGCCCCAAGAAGGTTCGCAAACCAGGGTGGAAGTGGACGGACGGCAAAAACAAAACGCCGGCGGCGACCGACGCGTCCTCACTCGATGGCTTCGAACCAGTCCTCGACGCGGCCCGGCGGGGCCTCGGCGAGCTCGGCGACGGTCTCGGGATCCGAGGCGGCCAGGTCCTCGACGGTCTCGATGCCGGCCGCCCGGAGGCGCTCGGCGTAGGTCGGGCCGATCCCGTCGACGGTCTCGACGTCGGGCGAGCCGCGGGACCGGTCGCTGAACCACTCGGCGACCTGGGGCCAGACATCCTCGTGAGTGCTCGAGGAGACGGCCATGCCGACGTGGCCCGTCGAGTACTCGATGATCTCGGTGTCCTCGCTGGGGATGACGTCGTTGAACGGCTTGCTCGCCGTCGGCGGGACGAGATGGTCGTACTCGCCGACGATCTGCAGGACCGGCATGTCGATGTTGTCGATGTCGACGTGCTGGTCACCCAGATAGAGTTCGTTCTCGTAGAGCTTGTTACCCTGGTAGATGTCCTCGAGGAACTGGGCGTAGGTCGCGCCGGCGACGTCGACGCCCTCATCGAGCCACCGTTCCATCCGTGCGAAGTTCTTCACGAAATCCTCGTTGTCGAGGTTCTCGACGAAGCGGACGTACTTGGTGACGTAGTTGTCGATCGGATCCATCAGGGCAAAGCCCTCGTCTAAGAACTCCGAGGGGACGTTCCCGAACGTCTCGATGACCTGCCGGGGATCGTAGTACGCCTCGGCACCCCACTGTTCGAGGACGCCGCCCGACTCCTCGAAGTGCAGTCCGGTGGCCATCAGTCCGAGAGCATTGATTTTCTCGGGATGGAGGGCGCTGTACATTACGCTCATCGTCCCGCCCATGCAGTACCCGAGGATGTTGATCGCGTCCTGGCCCGAGCGCTCCCGAACCGTGTCGACGCAGTTGTCGATGTAGCGCTCGACGTAATCCTCCAGGGTAAGGTGCTGATCGAGCCGCGAGGGCTCGTTCCAGTCGATGAGATAGACGTCGTGGCCCCCTTCCAGCAACCGACGGACGACCGAGCGGTCGGGCTGGAGATCGAGGATATAGGGCTTGTTGATCAGCGCGTAGACGATCAAGATCGGAACGTCCTCGCGTTCGTCCTCCGGAACGTCGATGCCTGCCGCCTCGGGATCGTAGTGGAGGAGTTCGAGTTTGTTCTCCTCGTAGACGACGTCGGCAGGTGTGGTGCCGACCTCGACGTCGGCCATCGTTTCGAGACGGTCGTCGAGCACCTCGGCGGTCTCGCCGGCTGCAGTCATCTCCTCGAGCGCCCGGCGCTGGACGTCCATCGCGGCACTCATTGGGTCTGGCATGTCGATCACTCCTCTACGGCCTCGAGAACACGGTCGAGTTTCTCCTCGACCGCGTGCTGACGGCGTTCGAGTTCGACCAGCCGTTCGCCGACTTCCTCGACGTCCCCGCGGGTCGGAAAGCCAAGGTCCGCGATGGCCTCCTGGCTGAGGTCGTCGGCCTCCTGGCGCATCTCGAGCATGGACTGGATGAGTTGGCCGTTGGCGGCAGCAAACGCGCTCGTGCCCATGATCTCCTTTGCGGCCTCGTTGGCCGAGGATAGCCAGATATCACGGAACTCGGTGGGATCGACGTCCTCGCCCTGAGCCGCGTCGGCCGACCGTTCGAACATCCGTTCGGCGGCGTCCATCCACACCTCCGCCGCCTGGTTGTACCCCTCCATGCCCTCGGTGAGTTCGTCGTCTTCCATCACCGAATCCGACAGAGTTTCCGACCAGGACTCGACGAACGCCGCCTGGGCCTGCATGTTCTGCTCGACCGATTCGGCGACGGCCTCGTTCATCTCCTCGACCATCTCACTGTACTCCGCGCCGATGTCCGCGTTCTTATCGCTCATGGTTTATCACGTGTGCGCTGGTAAGAAAAAACTACGTCCCTCTCAGGCGTCGACGGCCTCGGCGGCCTGTTCCTGGACGTCCTGAATCTGCTCGCTGACTTCCTCGACTTGTTCCTGGAGGTCCGCTACCTGATCGGCCATCCCCTCGACGGCTTCGACCGACTGCGTCTCTAAGTCCTCGTGGGCCTCGATCAGCATCGAGATCTGATCGTCGAGGGCGGACAGCGAATCGGCGGTCATCTCGTCGTAGGCCTCGGCACCCTCACCGAGTTCCTCCTCGACGGCGTCGAAGGCCTCGGCGTGGTTCTCAAGCAGGAATTCGAACTGCTCGTCGACGGTCGAGCGCAGTTCCTCGACGGCCGGCTCGACGCCGGGGACGCTCGATTCGATCGCATCGAGGTACGTGTGGACGGCCGTCTGGCTCAGTTCGACGCCGCGACGCTGGACGGACTCCTGACTCTCGAAACTCCCCATGACGGCTTCGTTCATCCGCTGCTGGAGGGAGACGGTCTGTTCGAGGGCCTTCTGGCTCTGTTCGATGGTTGCGCGCTGTGCTTCGAAGACGGTCGTTACGGGCGTGGTGTAGTCTGCCATTGTTAGTCACTCCGGTTGCGTTTGACCGGGAGGACGACGGCCTGGACGATGTCGCCTTCTTCGATGTCCAGCGCCTCGCGCTCGGCATCGGGGATGGAAAGCCGACCGCCGCTCTGCACACGGGTCTTGAACGTCGCCAACTTACTCATCGTCCCGATCTGGTTCATGTCCAGTCCGGTCGCGCCCCCACCAGTCATCTGGCGAAGTAGCTCCTGCTGTTGTTCGAGCGCCTTCTCGCTCGCTTCCGTGAACATCGTCGGCGGCCATGGGAAGCCGTCGTCCTCGTCTGTCATCGGTCAACTGTAGATAGTCCTTTCAGATACTTAAGCTTTCCTCTCAATACCATTGAAAACCATTAGATGGCAGCGAACGCACGACTCGTCCAATAGTGCAGTTGCCACCGGGGGCGATCGGCCGATCACAGTCCTACGGCCCACCACATCCGGAGTGATACACCGATCGAAGACATCGCCATCCCGGCCCACGCTCCGGAGGCGATCGACCGATGGGGCTGTAATGGCGGGAATATACATATCTATAGTATATTCAAAATGTATATAATCGTGAACTACTTGGCATTGGATTTCGTTACTGGAAATGGAATTGATACTATGGTGGGTACGAGCCCTGTGTCCTTGGTGGAGGGGACAACCGATTACAGATCCGTCTCGTGGGCAAAACGGAGCGAAGCAACGCGTCTGCCGTTGGACCGGCCCGGTCAGCACACCCGACCGATCAGACCTGCAGACGTAGGCAGGCCCGACAGGGAGGACGTGTCTGACCCGGACGGACCAGCACAGACTGGAACCCATTGGGGTTTCCCACGAGAGCAATGGTTGATGCGCTGATCGTTGAGGACGACGAGACGACCCGGTCGGTCCTGGCCGAGCGGCTAGCATCCGACGGCTTCAAAGCAGTTGCCAGACCGTTCGCCAGTGAGTGTCGCCAGTTCATCGCGAACAACGGCCCGCCGGAGGTGTTCGTCATCGATGCCGTCCTCCCGCGGGCGGATGGCGTCGCGTTCGGACGAGAACTCGCTGACGGGTACTCCGGGACCGTTGGGGTGTTTCTGTTCAACTATCGTAGCCGGGTCGATCTGAGCCTGTCAGGACAGGACGCGACTCTCCTGGCAGTGTCTGAGCGCCCGGGACTGGAAGTCTTTCCATCGGTCGACCCGGAGCGGATCGCCCAGCGAATGTGGAGGTACGTATGATCGAAGGAGCCGTTGCGGACGCATATCGGCTGTTCGCTGTCCTATCGGCTGCCGGGTTGGTGACGACGGGGACCCTTCTCGTAGCGATCTCGGTGACCCGTCATTACCGGGATCGCTACGTCGAATCCGTGATCGGGGACCTCCGGCCGGAAATCGTCGCGCGGGCCACAAGCGACGATCCTGAGTGGGTGCCGTGGATTACCGAGCTCTCGTTTGTCGAGCGATACGTCCTTCGCAGGGAGACCCGAAAGCAACTGGAGAGCGTCTCAGGGGCCTACCGGGAAAATATTTCGACCCTCGCTGTCGCACTCGATATCGACACTCGAGCCCGCCGACAGCTTGCCTCCGATAATGAAACGCACCGACATCGCGGACTCGTCACGCTGTTGTTGCTCGACGCCAGGCTTGATGTCGATCGTGGCATAGCCACTGCCGAGACCCAGTATGAGCGGGCGATAATCGCAAGACATATGCAGGATTCCGGCGATCGGTCCCGTGCGGTTGAACTCCTGGTAGAGCCGGGAGAACCACTTCCCGGGTTCGCATTGTACACACTATATCGCATCGTCCGTCAGAACCCCGCGACCCTCATCCGTGAGACACCGGCCTGGAAATCATGGGACACCACGCTGGTCGTCCAACTGCTCTCGATCCTGCGTCGCGTCGAGTGGGTTGAGACACCGGAAGTCACGTCGTGGCTCCGGGTATGTCTGAGCGCCGATTCGCCGGCGATCCGGGCTGGGGCCGTCAACGCGTTGGAACCGTACATCTCAGCCACCGGAAGCGTCCCACCCCGTCTCGATATAGACAGTGTGCTCCTCGATCCCTCGATACGGGTCCGTGCTGCGGCGTTTCGTCAGCTGTCCGACGTCGATGATCTCCGGACCCAGGAGTTGATTCGTTCGATCGCGGATCGCGAACCGAGCAAAATCGGACGACACGTCGTGGCCACGGAGCTCGATCGAAACCACCCCGAGACGGACATCCAACCGCCCCGATGGTCGATCAACTGGCGGGCACCCTGGGATCTCGAATGGGAGAACCAGCCGCTTCTCGCGCCCGAGGAGGGCGAGGCAGAACGGCGGGAGGTCCGAATCTAATGTGGCTGCTCGATACGTTTCTGCCGGTGATCGGCATCACGTTTTTGGTGGTGATCTGTGGGTCGTATCTGCTCATCCATCTGGCGGCAGTGATTCGAATGCGAAAGCAAGTAACTGGTCGGGCCTGGGAACCGGTCTATGACGTGCTCGAGGATCCACTGGTCCCCGATATCGCCGTCTTCGTTCCGGCGTACAACGAAGAAACCGTGATCGTCGAGAGTGTGCGGTCGTTCCTGAATCTGAACTACCCGAACTTCGAGATCGTCGTCGTCAACGACGGCTCGACTGATGGGACACTTGCGGTACTCGACGAGGAGTTCTCGCTGACGGAGTTGGAGGTTCCACCGATGCTGTCGGATGCACCCTGTGAACCAGTCCACGGCGTCTACCAGTCGAACGCCGTCGAGAATTTGCGCGTCGTCGACAAGGAAAACGGCGGAAAGGGCGACGCCCACAACGCGGGTATCTGGCTCACGGACAGCGAATTGTTCTGTATCGTCGACGCCGATACGATCATCCAGCCGACCTGCCTTGCGAACATGGTCCGGCCGTTCCTCGAACATCCGGACGAAATGGTTGCGGTGGGTGGCCCCATCCGCGTCGCCAACGGGTCGACCATCGACGAGGGACTGATGACACGACCGAAACTGCCCTCGAACCTGCTTGCGGGCCTCCAGCAGGTCGAGTACATCCGTGCGTTCTATTCCGGTCGCCTCGGCCTCGATCAACTCCGGAGCCTCATTCTTATCTCGGGCGCATTCGGACTGTTCCGGACCGATCTGGTCCGTGAGATGGGTGGCTACGATGAGGACTCGATCGTCGAGGACATCGAGTTCACAGTTCGATTACACCGCCACCTGATCGATCGGGATCGCCCCTATCGTGTTGGCTACCTGCTTCACCCGCTCGTCTATACACAAGTGCCTGAGGACATCGCCACACTGGCGAACCAGCGCCGCCGCTGGTTCCGTGGGCTCGTTGAGACGATGGTCAAACATTACGACGCCATGTTCGATCGGCAGTACGGCCGGATCGGCATGTTCGCGCTCCCGTTTTTCTGTATCGGTGAGGGGATCGGGCGGATCCTCGAAGCGATCGGATACCTGCTGTTGCCAGTGATGTTGGCCGTCGGTGTAGTCTCGCTGAAACCCATTTTGTTCGTGTTCGTCGGCACGATGTTTTTCGGTGTGTTGTTGACGTGGATCAGCATCTTCACCGAAGTCTGGAGTTCGGGACAGTACGGCCATCCCCGACAGGTGCTCAAGCTCATGGGCCTCGCCGTGGTGGAGTTCATCGGCTATCGCCAGTGGCGAACGTTCGTGGCCGTCCAGGGACTGTTCGAATATGTCCGCGGCGAGAACTCGTGGGGTGAAATGGAACGGTCCACCCTGAACACCGATTGAGGGCTCGCTTCACGGATCGATACATACGGCGGTGACCTCCCACGCCGATTCTGTCGATTACCCCACAGTTTTGTATCAGGCCATCGAAACACCAGGCGAAATGAGCGATACACCGGACACAGCACTCGAAGGCGGTACCGATCTCCCCGAATGGGAGTGGAGTCGAACCGTCGAAAACAGCGACGCCGTCGGCGTCGGCGATACCGTCACCTTCAGCAAAGAGATCACCGACGACGACGTCACCAGTTTCGCCAGGGCCAGCGGCGACACCAACCCGCTCCACCTCGAGGACGAGTACGCGGCCGAAACGCGGTTCGGCGGCCGGATCGCCCACGGCATGCTGGTCGGGGGCCTCATCAGCGCTGCACTGGCGCGGTTCCCGGGCACCGTGGTCTACCTCTCCCAGGAGTTCGAATTCAAAGGCCCCGTGGGGATCGGCGACCGGGCGACCGCCGAAGTCGAAGTCGTCGACACCCTTGATGGCGGGCGGTATCGACTGTCGACGCAGGTCCTCGTTGCGGACGAAGTAGTCATCGACGGCGAGGCTGTCGTGTTGATCGACGAGGAACCCGCCTGAGGGGAGCAGTCCGGGGCTACTTCTCGACCACCAGCATCGCAACACGTTCACACACGAGATCCGACAGCGTCGCGTCGGTCGCGGCCCGTTCAGCGTCGGTGATGTCGAAGAAATCGGCGATCAGTTCTGGGTCAGAGAGTCCAAGCGTCTCGGCCGACCCAATACATTCCATCGCCTCGACGACCGTGCGGGCGGCCCGTTCGCGTTCGGTCACGCTGTCGCCACCGCCCGCACTCTGCCGGCCACCCACGGCGTGACAGACGACGACCGCCGGCTGCTCACCGCGGGAGACGCCCATGGTCAGGGCGTCCTGGATCTGGCGGCGACCGGCCGCGTACAGCAGGATCTCAACGCCGGGATCGCGGGCGATCATCTCATCTCGCGCGTGTGCGCGATCGGCCAGTTCGCAGGCCCGTCTGAGGTGCTCGCGACCGGCGACGTATCGCGCGTCGAACGCCTGGACCGCCACGCCGTGCTCGTTGCCGATCGCATCGAGTCGATCGAGAAACGCGTCCAGCTCGTCGATCCGAAGCGTCCCTTCGATTACCTCCATCAGAAGTCACCCAGGCTTGACTGATCGGCAGCGTCGTCCTCGTCACCGTCCCGTTCGGCGGTGCCAGCGCCGTTGGCGGCTGTCTCGCCGTCGCCGCCCCCCGCCGGCGAGGGGGTCCCGTCCGGTTCGACCGGCGTCACCCCATCCATCGATGGATCGCGGTGGCCGGCGTTTGCCAGAATGTTCTCGGCGGTCTTCTCCCGGCCACGCAACGCTCCCAACACGACCCCCTTCTCGGCCTCCCGGAGATCCTCGCGGGACTCGATGCCGGCGGCGAACAGTCGGCGGGCGCGCTTGCGACCCACGCCGCGGACGCCCGCGAGGTCGACGAGTTCCGCCCGGACGCCGTGTTCGACGCGCACGCGAGCTTCCCTGATCGCCGGCGTCACGTCCAGGCCAACCTCGCCGGCCAGCCGCTCGGCGGCGTTGAGCAGCCAGGACGCCGTCTCGACCTTCCCACGGATGTCGCCCGGCCCGACGCCGTAGCGCTCGGTGATGGTTCCCTCCTCGACCTCGTCGGCCCAGTCTTCGAGGAGTCGGGCGGTCTTCAGCGCCGACAGCCAGTCCTCGAAGCGACCCTCCTCGAACTCGCTGGGCATCGCGCCGAGGAACTCCGCTTCGCGCTCGTAGGCCTCCATGGAATACTCCTCCTCGTCGCCCGACCGAAGGTAGAGTTCGTACATGTCCGGCGTCCGGGAGACGAGGTGGTACAGTCCCATCGCCGTCGGCTGGGGGGTGTCGTCAGTGTCGTCGGACTCACCGATGTCGTCGCCCGCGTCCGACACCAGTTCGCTGGCCGGCTCGAAGCCCGGCGGCTCGTCGTCCCGCTCCCCGTCGTGGGGTGATCGAGTCGATCGCTCCCCGGCCGTCCGCTCGAACTCGCGCAAGCCGTCGAGCATCTCCGCCGCGCTCATCGGGTCGAGGTAGAGTCGCGAGACAGTCTGGCCGATGGATGTGGCCCGAAGGGTGCCGTCCCCGTCGTCTTCGCGCGTGAGGAAGTCGTTGGCCTCGAGGTAGGCGATCACCTCGTCGACGACCGTCTCCAGGCGGCCGCCCTCGGTCGTCTGGCTGGCATAGAGCGTGGCTTCGAGGAAGTCCAGCAGCCCCGCGCGGGAGTTTGCGAACCCCGAAGCCACCGTCGAGAGGATGTGCGTCCGGAGTGCGGGTTCGGCGGCGAGTTTCGACTGGACGGGTTCGGGGTCGGCCCAGACGTAGCGCTCGAACAATTCGTCGAGTTCGTCGTGGCTGCTCGCGAGCAGGAGGGCCTCCCCGTACGGATCCAGCCCGGGTCGGCCCGCCCGGCCCATCATCTGGTGGACCTCCAGCACGGAGAGCGGCTGCATCCCGCCCGCAGTCCCGTCGTAGCGCCGCCAGTCCCGGACGACGACGCGCCGGGAGGGGGTGTTGACGCCCGCCGCAAGCGTCGGGGTCGCCGAAATGACCTTCACGAGACGCTCCTGGAAGGCGTCCTCGACGAGCGAACGATGTTCCCGGGAGAGCCCGGCGTGATGGAAGGCCGCGCCACCCTCGACGGCGTCGGCCAGATCGTCGCTGGTCTCGGTGTCGCTGACATCGCGGATCTCCGCCGCGATCTCGGCGAGTCGCTCGCGTTCCTCGCCATCGAGGTGCGGTTCGGTCGTCGACGCGAGCCGGCGGGCCGCGGCCTCGGCGTTCCGCCGTGAGTTGACGAACACCAGCGTCGAGCCGTCGTCCTCCAGCGTGTCCCGCACGATGGCCGCCGTCTGCTTCTCGCTGTTCCGGACGGAGAGGAGCTTCTGGTTGCCGTCTTCGAGATGGAGCGCCTGCCCGTAGTGGACGCCTTTTTTCAGGTCGATGGGCCGCCAGGTCGAGTCGACGAGTTCGGCGTCGAGCCACTCGGCGAGCGCGTCGGCGTTGCCGATGGTCGCCGACAGCGCCACCGTCTGGAGATCCGGGTTGCGCTTTCGAAGTTTGGCGAGCGTGACCTCCAGGGTCGGGCCGCGCTCGCCGTCGTCGACGAGGTGGACCTCGTCGGCCACGACGCAGTCGAGGTCGTCGATCCATGGCGCATCGTTTCGCACGAGGGAATCGACCTTCTCGCTGGTGGCGACCACGACGTCTTTATCGGCGAGCCACCCGCCGTCGCTCTCGTAGTTGCCCGTCGAGACGCCCACCTCCAGGCCGTAGGCCTCGAACTGTTCGAACTCGGTGCGTTTCTCGCTGGCGAGCGCCCGGAGCGGCACGATGTAGAGCGCGGTGCCGTCAGTTTCCGCCGCGTGGTCTACACCTTCGTCGTCGTCCGCTTCATCGCCTTCCCCGTCCGTGATCGCCGAGAACATCGCGAGTTCGGCGATGAGAGTCTTGCCACTGGCCGTGGGCACGCTCGCGACGAGGTTCGCCCCGTCGGTGACGCCACCTTCGACGGCCTCGGCCTGTGGTGGATACAACTCCTCGATGCCCTCCGCCTGCAGGTGCTCGGGCAACCACGCGGGTACCCCCGGAATGTCCGCAACGTCCATTGGGCATGTTTTGGGTCGGCCCCCGGTTTAAGGGTTCGTTCGTCGGCGGAGAGTCTTATGTATGGCCGGCCCCGAGGGAGGCCCATGCGCATTGCATTCGATCGGGAGACTTGCATCGGGATGTTCCAGTGCGTCGTCGAGTACGATGCCTTCGAACGGGACGAGGACGCCGGGAAAGCCGTGCTCGTCGATGGCGAGGAGACGGACGATGGCATGGTGACACTCGACGTGGCGGCGGACGAGGAACTCGACGCGAAGTTCGCCGCCCGGACGTGCCCGGTCGACGCGATCACGGTCTACGACGACGAGGGCGAGCAGTTGGTGCCGTGAGTTTGTAGAAAGCTATATTTTGTCGTGTCCGCTGACAACTCGTATGGCACCGACTGTTCCAATCATAGCGGAGACGAACGAGAAGCTCGAACAGTTGCAGGCCGAAATCGAGCGCGAGACGGGCCACAGCGTGTCGAAAAATGAACTCCTCGATCGGATGGTCGATCGGGCGTTCGAGTCGAAATCCGACCTGATCGAGTCGTTTCGAGCGGAATAATCGAGTCTGCAGCGGCCTGAACGCCCTCACTCGATCGTCAGCTCGGTCTTCTCGGCGACCTCGTCGGCTTCCTCGAAGTCGCCGCCGCCGAGCAGGCCGCGGGTGGCCTTCTTGCCCCATTCGACGGCCGGTTGGACGAATGCATCGACATTGTAGAGTTCGCCCGCGAGGATCGTCGCCGCCTCCATGCTGTAGAGCAACTCGCCGATCGCCGCCTCGTCGACGCGGTCGATCTCGATGCGGACGTTCGGCAGTCCCGCATTCGCGAGGCTGGCCTCGGTAGCCTCGAACTCGGCGTCGATAAGTTCGCCCAGCGTCGACCCGCCGAGATACGAGAGCCCCGCCAGGTCTGTCTCGGGGATCGTCGTGTCCGCCCGCTCCGTTGGCCGGATGAACGTGACCATCTTGTCGTGGGGGCCGGCCCGGTAGAGCTGGAGCTGGGAGTGCTGGTCGGTCGCGCCAAGCGCCCGGACGGGCGTCTGGCCGACGCCGTCCTTGCCGACGCTCTCGGCCCACAGCTGTGAGTACCATTCGGCGTAGGTTTCCAGGGATTCGGCGTAGGGCAACTGGACGTTGATCCCGGCTCCGCGCTGGTCGAGGGCGTAGTTGACCGCGCCGTAGGCGTAGGCGGGCGAGTCGAACAGCGACGGGCCGAGCGCGTCGTCGGCGTCACGGGCACCGTCGAGGATCGCCTCGATGTCGTGGCCCTGCAGTGCGGCTGCCGCGAGTCCGACCGTCGAGAGCACCGAAAAGCGGCCGGGAACGCCGTCAGGAACGGGAAGCGACGGCAGGTCGTGTTTCTCGGCGAGATCCCGGAGGTTGCCCTCCGGTCCGGTCGTGACCCAGGTTCGTTCGGTCCAGTCGACCCCTGCGTCTTCCATCGCCTCGCGCACGACGAGGAAGTTCGACAGCGTCTCGGCGGTCATTCCGGATTTGGAGACGACGTTGAGTGCCGTCTTCGAGAGGTCAATGTCGTCGAGATGATCGGCGACCCACTTCGGATCGACGTTGTCGAGATAGTAGGCGTCGACGTCGCTGTCGAGAGCGGCCGAGATCGTCGCCGCGCCCAGCGCGCTGCCGCCGATCCCGACGTTGATCAGCGTCTCACAGTCCGCGAAGGGCTCGACCGCTTCCTGGATCGCATCGACGTCGACGTTGTCGGGCTGGTTCAGCGTCGCGTAGCCGTGTTCGTCGTTCGCTCGGCCGTCCTCGATGCGGGCGTGGGCCGCGGCGACGCGATCGTCGAGTCGTTCGAGTGCTTCACGGGGAATCCCCGGCGTGGCGACCTCGGCGAGTGCGTTTCCGATGTCTACCTGCATACGAACGTCATCCAGTGGCTCCCACCTACCTTTGTCGATCAACGCTGGCGGAGCGGCTCGACTACTGCAATTCGATCTTGTGGACGAACGCCAGTTCGCGGATCTCGTTGAGCAGGTCACCCGGCACGGCGTCGTCAGTGATGACGTAGAGTCGCGGCTGGTCGGTGAACTCCGGGTCCTCGGTGATGACCTGCCGGATGGAGATGTCCCGGTCGGCGAGGAGTTCGGTCACGGTCGCGACGATGCCCGACTCCTCGGCCTCGCGGACGGCGACGGTCATCACCGCCAGATCCAGCACCGGCGCGAGATCCATCAGGCTCGGGATCGCCGAGATGTTCTGGAAGATCCGCCGCAACTGTGGGTCCTCCAGGATGGCATCAGTCGTCGCGTCGACGACCCGGCGGTCGACATCCACCTCGCGGGCGATACCCGTGTTCGGGATCTCGATCCCACCCGAGACGACCCGACCGTCGTCGTTGACCGAGAACCCGCGTTCGAGCAACAGCCGGATGACCCGCTGCTGGCTCGGGCTGTCCTCGAACTTTTCCATGATCGCTTCGAAGGAGGCCGATTCGTCCGTGGCCGATTCGTCAGTCATAACTGGCCTTTCGTCGAGGGAGCGTCGGCGCGCCGCTCGTCGATCCGCGTCGCGTCATCGAGTGCCCGGGCCAACCCTTTGAACAGCGCCTCGACCTCGTGGTGGGCGTTTTCGCCCTCGACGCTCGCGTGCAGGGTGAGGCCGGCGTTCATCGCGAGCGAGCGCAGGAAGTGCTTCGCCATGACACTGGTGAACTCCCCGACAGTGGCCTGGGAGAATTCACCCTCGAACTCGAAGTAAGGGCGGCCACTCACGTCCACGACGACGGTCGCGACGGCCTCGTCTAAGGGGACCCGCCGGTCGGCGAAGCGGTCGATCCCGCGTTTCTCGCCCAGCGCCTCGGTGAACGCTTCGCCGAGCGTGATCGCGACGTCCTCGACGGTGTGGTGGTCGTCGACAGCGAGATCGCCGTCACATCGGACGGTCAGATCGAACAGGCCGTGCGTGGCGAACGCATCGAGCATGTGGTCGAAGAAGCCGATCCCCGTCTCGACGGTCGACTCCCCGTCGCCGTCGAGATCGAGCGTCACCTCGATGTCGGTCTCGCCCGTCTCGCGGGTGACTGCGGCGGTCCGGTCGGTCATGGGTCGATACACACCCCCCTCGTATTTGGTGATTGTGCCTTCGAAGAGCGGGATCTCGGGAACCGGATCATGCACCGCGGAACGGCGTGTCCCTAGGTGGTGGATTGTTCGCTCCCGGTCGCAAACGAGAACGGGAGAAAGGCGATCGTGGCGTATCGGAGCACGTCCGTGTCAGTGTCGCCCGTGATCGTCACCGTGGCTCCGTCGGCGGCAACCGTCGGTTCGGGGACGTTCAACAGGGTTTCCTGCGCCCATTCCGTCACCGCCTCCTCGTCGACTACGGCCGCGTCCTCGAAGACGAGAACCGCTTCGATCGACGCTGTTTCCCCGGTGAAATCGTAGCCGAACCCCTCGGCGACCTGTCCCTCGATGGTTTCGTCCTCGACGTCCGTCCGCTCGTGGCGGTCGTGCTTGGTCGCCGAGAGGAACGTCGCATCGGCGAGTGTAGTCACGATCGATTCGATCGCCGGTGTGACAGCGACGTATCGCTGTACGTTGTCGCGTCGGGTGTCGACGATCGTGCGAACGACTGGGTCGAACCCGCAGACGAGCCAGCCGTCACCGGCCGCATACGACAGGTCGCCGTCGCTGAATACGACGACCTCGCCGTCGTCGTTGCGCCGGAATTCATCGCCGACGGCGTCGACGACATCGCCCTGATCGAAGTCGCCGACCGTGATCGAGGCCACGAGTCGCCCGAGGTGATCGACGCCCCGTGGAACCGCATTTATTTCGGGAGTTCCAAGGAAGACGATATCGTCAACCGCCCCGTACTCGATTCCGAACTCCGAGTGCGACACGCCGTGTCGGGCCGGGATTTCGACGTCGAACTGGGAACGGGCGTCTTCGGATAGCGACTCTACCTCGGAACGGAGGGCTGCGGCGTCGACGCTCCAGACGGTATACTCGTTGTCCCGGAGCGTTGGGCCGTACTCGCTCACTGCCGTCGCTTGCGGTACGAACCGCTCCACAGGATGGGGGTCCACACCGCCCGTTCCGGGGATAGCTGTACACCCGGCGAGCGCTGCAGTCAGCACCGTCCCTGAACCGAGAACGAAACCACGTCGATCGACCATACCGACGACGTAATCTGGCGGAGTAATATGTTTTACCGTCGTAAGGAAATCCCGGGTGAGACAGTGCTACTTCCCTGACCGCACGGTGTCGCTCCCCGAACCCGTCCCGGGTCGAGATCAAGCGCCGGACGACGGGGATGGATGAGGGAACACCGATTCCGGTGGCGACCGGGAAGTACATGACAAGTCAGGTACCCGTCGCCGGCTCACTCGACGGCGGCGATCGCCTCTTGCAGTGTGAACGCGCCCTCGTAAAGTGCGCTGCCGACGACGACTGCCGCCGCGCCAGCGTCTTTCAGATCGCGAACGTCGTCGATGGTCGCCACGCCGCCGCTGGCGATCACGGGGATGTCGACGGCCTCGACGACGCGTTCGACGGGCCCGGTCCGGACACCTGCCAGTTGCCCCTCGACGTCGACATCCGTGAAGAGGATGCCCACCGCGCCCAACTCGGCGTACCTGCCGGCGGCTTTCGCCGGGTCGAGACCGGTCGACTCGGTCCACCCCGAGACGACGACCTCGCCGTCGCTGGCATCCAGGCTGACGAGCACGCTGTCCGGATGGGTCTCGCTGATCTCGGCGACGATCTCGGGATCCTCGACGGCGGCCGTCCCGAGGATGACGCGATCGACGCCCGCATCGAGGAGAGCCCGGGCGTCCTCGGCCGTGCGAATGCCGCCGCCGAGTTGGAGGTCGACATCGACGGCTGCCCGGATCGCCGCGATGGCGTCGGCGTTGGCGCGTTCGCCCTCGAACGCACCGTCGAGATCGATCAGGTGCAGGGTTTCCGCGCCCGCCCCGACCCACCGTTCGGCCGCGCTGACGGGGTCGCCGTACGTCTTGCCAGTCCCGCGCTCGCCGCCGACGAGCTGGACGACCTGCCCCTCCTGCATGTCGACTGCCGGGATGACCGTAAAGTCCGGGAACATGCGCCTGGATCGGCCGGCACGGGGGGAAAACGTATCGATCGAAGCCGCCCTGACCCACCATGAGAACTTCCAAAAGGTATGAAAAGTACATCTATATAGCCCTCCCTTTTTGAAATCATATTTGAAACTGGGAGGACGCCGATTAATAGGCCCCAGAAGATAACAAGCCCAAAGTGAAACAGTCGTTCCCCCGAACACCGACGTGAGGGGTCGACGTGTTCCACTGACAGTGAGACCCATGCCACCGACAGATGACGACGTGATCGATGCACAGCGACGGGGTCGGGTCGATGGCTCGACCCTCACCGACGAGATCGGGATCGACGGAGAGGAGATTACCTGGCGAAAGGGCTTCACCCAGTTCGACGAGAAAGACGCGAGGCGACTGGCCGACATGGAGGCGGAGTTCGATGAGCTCGCCGACGAGCTCGCCGGGGAGTTCTACGATCACCTCCAGGAGTTCGGTGACGCCGTCGACGTGATGGGGCGCTCCAGCAAGGGCATCGAGGCACTCAAACGGACCCAGTCGGCGTACCTCCGGGCGCTAGGGGACGGCGAGTACGGCCAGGACTACTTCGACCGGCGGGCACGAATCGGCAAACTCCACGACATGCTCGATATGGGGCCGCGATTCTATCTCGGGGCCTACGTCATCTACTACCAGGGCATCATGGAGATGATCGCCGACGACGTCAAATCCGAACTCGCCGGGCAAGGGGAGTCTGCCGGCAACGACACGGACGAACTGAGCCCCGAAGAGGCGGTCGACGCGGTCGTCGAACGGTCGCTCTCGGCGCTGAAGTTGCTCAACCTCGACCAGCAGGTGGCGATGGACACCTACATTCACGCCTACAACCAGCGCGTCGAGGCGGAACTCGACCGTCGACGGACAGTCGCCAGCGAGGTCGAGACGGCAGTCGACGAAACACAGGCGGCGGCCGACGATCTCGCAGACAGCGCGGGGCAGATCAGTTCGATCGCCGACGAACAGGTCGACAGCGTCAGCGAGGTGTCGGGCGAGGTCTCGAACATGAGTGCGACGATCGAGGAGATCGCGGCGACAGCCGACGACGTCGATGCCACCAGTGCCGAGGCCGAACGCCTCGCTGAAGACGGACGGGACGCAGCCACCGAGGCGATCGACGTCATGCAGGCGGTCGACGACTCTGCGGCGGACGTCGCCGAAGACGTCGACCGCCTGCAGGATCGCGTCGGCGAGATCGACGAAGTCGTCGAGGTCATCAACGACATCGCCGAGCAGACGAACATCCTCGCGTTGAACGCCTCGATCGAGGCCGCCCGTGCCGGCGAGGCCGGCGACGGCTTCGCCGTCGTGGCCGACGAGGTCAAGAGTCTTGCCGGGGAGTCCCAGGAACACGCGGGCGAGATCGAGGAGATGGTCGCGGCGATTCAGGACGACACCGACGAGACCGTCGAGAGTCTCGCAGAGACGACCGAACAGGTCCAGGACGGTATCGCCCGCGTCGAGGCCGCCATGGAGAACCTAGAGGACATCGTCGAGGCCGTCACTGAGACGTCCCGTGGCATCCAGGAAGTCGCCGAAGCGACCGACGACCAGGCCGCAAGCACCGAGGAAGTCGCCTCGATGGTCGACGAACTCGTCGGCCAGGCCGAGACGATCGCCGAGGAGGTCAACGACATTGCGGCCGCAAACCAGGAGCAATCCGCCAACGTCCGCCAGATCCGTGAATCGATCCGGGAATTGAACCGGGAATCGTAACCGGACGGGCGCTCGTTCACACCTCGATTTCTCATATAAGTATATTTGCCCCAGTCTCTGGAGGCGTGTACCCCGAACTGTGCAATTCCGGCATCTAATCGCCGCTGTAGCCATTATAGTGCATTTCATTGGTTTCGTGATTGCGTTGTCGTCGGTCCACGAGTCGATCGAAACCCGCACACTTATATAGAACCACAGACAAACATGCTACCGACTTATGAGCCAGCGCATGCAGGGACAGCCGATGATCGTCCTCGGCGAGGATGCGGATCGCCTCAAGGACGAAGACGCCCAGAGCCACAACATCTCGGCCGCCCGCGCGGTCGCCGAGTCGGTCCGCTCGACGCTCGGACCGAAGGGGATGGACAAGATGCTGGTGTCCTCGATCGGGGACGTCACCGTCACGAACGACGGCGTGACGATCCTCGAGGAGATGGACATCGAGAACCCGACGGCGAAGATGATCGTCGAGGTCGCCCAGACCCAGGAGGACGAGGCCGGCGACGGCACGACGACGGCCGTCTCGCTCGCGGGCGAGCTCCTGAAAAACGCCGAGGAGTTGCTCGAACAGGACATCCACCCGACGTCGATCATCCGCGGGTACGACATGGCGGCAACGCAGGCCCGCGACGAGATCGACGACATCGCGGTCCCGGTCGAGCCCGGAGACGAGGAGATGCTCAAAAGCGTCGCGGCGACGAGCATGACCGGCAAGGGCGCGGAACTCAATCTCGATCTCCTCTCGGATCTGGTCGTCGAGACGGCCCAGGCCGTCGCCGTCGATGCCGAAGACGGCTCGACGGTCGTCGACCTGGAGTTCGTCGACATCAAAGCCAAACCCGGCCGACCGGTTGCTGATTCCCAGCTCGTCAATGGCGGAACCATCGACACGGATCCCGACCACGAGGACATGCCGGAAGAAGCCGAAGACGCCGACATTCTGCTGCTCGATGCACCCTTTACGGTCAACGAGATGGAGAACGACGCCCAGCTCAGCGTCGACGATCCCGAGCAGCTCCAGGAGTTCATCGAGCAGGAAGAACAACAGCTTCGGGAGAAGGTCGATGCGGTCGTCGATGCCGGTGTCGACGTCGTGCTCTCGAAGAAGTCGATCGACGAGATGGCCCAGCACCTGCTCGCGCGGGAGGGGATCCTCTCGATCAGCCAGATCAAGCGCAGCGACATCGAGTTCCTGAGCGAAGTCCTGGGGACCCAGCTCCACTCGGACCTGGACTTCGAGACGCTCTCGGACCAGGATCTCGCGACGGGCGACATCACGCGTGACCCCGAAGACGGCTGGTATATCGTCGAAAGTGACGACAGCCACGGTGTGACGCTGGTGGTCCGCGGGTCGACCGAGCACGTCAGTGACGAACTCGAACGCGGCATCACCGACGCGCTCGACGTCGTCGCGGCGACGATCTCCGACGGCCGGGTACTGGCCGGCGGCGGGGCGACCGAGGTCGAACTCGCCGGCCGACTCCGGGAGTACGCCGACGGCGTCAGCGGTCGCGAACAGCTCGCCGTCGAGGCCTTCGCCGACGCCTTCGACCTCATCCCGCGCGTGCTCGCGGAGAACGCCGGACTCGACTCGATCGACACGCTCGTCGAACTCCGGGCGGCCCACGAGAATGGCGACGGCCACGCCGGGCTGGACGTCTTCGACGGCGATGTCGTCGATACGTTCGAGGCAGGCGTCGTCGAACCGGCCCACGCGAAGTCCCAGGCGGTCTCCAGTGCGGTCGAGGCCGCGAACCTCGTGCTCAAGATCGACGACATCATCTCGGCCACCGCGCTGGGTGAGGACTACGAGGACGAACAGGAAGGCCAGGGCGGCGGCATGGGCGGTATGGGCGGCGGCATGGGCGGTATGGGCGGCATGGGCGGCATGATGTAAGCGGGGTTCCGTCCTGCCGTCGACGAACAGCGGCTGATCGACATCCTTTTCGAGGTCGCCGAAACCAGGCACCGAGCCGCGGCGAAGAACGTGTGGATATCGGATGGTTCAGACCGGCCCGTTGAGAGTGACGCCACCGCGATCAGAAATTCCGTTTGCAGTATAGAATCGCGACGCCGCTGAGAAGCGCAAACGTCCCGAGACCGAACGCGTTGAGCGCAGAAACGACGTAGACGGCCGAGGTCGGATCCAAAATAAACAGGTATGGGACCATGAGCAACAGAAAGAACAGCGAAAACGCAAAGATATAGAAAAACTGCATCCGGCGATCACAGATCTCAACCATGAACATCGATGGCCCGTCCGTCATGATTCATCCTCCCACTCGAAGTCGGTCTGGCCCGTGGACATGCGTATGAGTCTCGCCTTCGGTTGAAAAAACGTTTCCCCTTGGCGTCCGTGGTATATCTGTTCGCACACGCACACGCGAGAACACCGTTGGGAGATGCGTACCCATCTGCTACAAGTTCTTTTTCTTACAAATTATACGTATTACATTACGCTGAGAGAGGATCGGCTTCGAGACGCTCCGATAAGAAACAGTTCTGGACCGAATGACCCCACATCACGTTCCCCCGTGGTTTCGTTATTAGAATATCGGAGTGAAATTATAATGGAAAGCTTTATTAATGTCTGATTGAGAATATCGTACCATGCGGAGACCCAATAATCCGCTGGATGAACTGTCCAGACGCCAATATGTTCAAGCGATCGTCGCGGCCAGCGTCGCCGGTGTCGCTGGGTGTGGCGACGACGGGAGCGGCAACAATACCGGGGAAGAGAACGGCAACGGGGGCACCGACGAAGGCGGGGAAGAGCCCGTCAGCCAGACGTTCAACGTCGTCGACAACAACGTCCTCGAGCAGGCCAACATGAGTACCTGGCAGACGGGAGACGCCTCTACCGGGAAAAACTGGATGACGGAACTCTCATCCGCCCGGACCCAGGAGATCGACATCATCATCGACGGCCACACGTACTCGATGCCCCACGTCGACGGGCTCGAAGAGGTCGAGATCCCGGCGATGATCACGGATTACACCGCGGAACCGCCGTACGACATGTACAACACGTACAACCAGGACCTCTACTACTGGGACGAGGAGACGCCCATCGACGCCGAGGCCCGGGTTGAACACGACTACGTCTACTACGGGTACGACGGGCTGATCTTCAACGCTGACGAGGCGTTCAAGTCCGAGGCCGTCGAGCAGTTCCGACATCACTTCTGGTACAATGATGGCACGCGGCGGCTGGAGCCACGCAACTCCAACGCGCCGACGGGCGAATCCGAACTCCCGGACGACGGTACCAACGCCTACGTCATGCAGAGCGACACCGTCGAAGGTGTCGCCCAGACCGAGGCGATGCCGATGCACCCGTCGTTCACGACGCCGTACGCCGAGAAGTACGCGGACACGGCAAATCAGGAAGCGATGACCGAGGTCACCAACGAACTCGAGGGTGACAGTATCTCCGTGGGACGATACGCCGACGAGGGCTGGGGGGGCGGTCCCTACAAGATCGAGTCCAGCGACGACGTCAGCGGGACTGAAGTCCTGATGAAGCTTCGTGAGGACCACCCCAACGACCACATCAACATCCCCGAACTCCGGATCCAGTTCGCGACCGAGGACCGCGCACAGATCGTTCGCTCACGTGGACAGGTCGACCTCGAAAACGGCGTCCTGCCGGAGTCGACGGGGTCGATCAACCGTCAGTCCGTGCCGGACCACATCCAGGAGATCTCCCGGTGGCTCCAGGTCGGCGGGGACAACCTCATCTTCAACTTCAACAACAAGCACCTCGGTCGCCTGTGGGTCCGACGTGCGGCCGTCGCCGCGATCGACTGGAACCAGGTCGGGGCCAACGGCTGGGGGCCCGAAGTCTCGGAAACCAACCCCCACCACACCGGACTGCTCGAGACCGTCAGCGAGGGGAACTTCGATGACGAATTCCTCGACAGTCTCTACACCTACCCGATCGAAGCCGATCAAGAACTGGCCGCCGAGTGGATGCGGAAGGCCGGCTACGAGAAACAGTCCGGGTCCTGGGTCGGACCGGACGGCGACAGTCCGGACTGGGACCTGACGTTCAACTCCGGTGAATCCTCCTGGATCGGTGGCGTCCAGACCGTCATGGCGAACCTCGAGGACTTCGGCCTTGGCGTCACGCTCGACGGGCAAGCCTGGGACACCTACACCGATCGACTCTCGCCGCCGGACTACGATTACGACATCGCGCTGCAGTGGGCGAACTTCCAGACGATCACCGGTGCCTACGACTACAACGGCGCGTGGTGGTCGAACCCGCTGCTCTCGGGCAGTCCCGACACGGCTCCGTACTTCGATATACAAGACGAAAACGAGGTCGACGGGCTGGGCCGGCCTGTCCAGGAGGTCCCGCTCCCGTCGGAAGTCGGCTCGATCGAGGCACCGGATGGCTCCTTCAAGGTGCCCGACAGCATTCCGGGCGGCGCGGACACCTACGACATGAAGACCGTGACCGAGAACCTACGCGAGCCCGGGATCGACATCGAGGAGGTGCGCAACCGGGCGAAAGTCGCCGCACGGTACTTCAACTACTACCTCCCGAACTTCGTCTTCCACTCCTACTACAACGGAGTCTACGGCGACGTTCGCGGGTTCAACTTCCCGCCACACGATCACGAGATGTGGGGCCACACCAAGGAGTACGGGTCACGCAACTACAGCGTGATCGCCGGGATGCCCCAGCTCAAGTACGACACGAACTTCCCCGATCCGCCCGCGGATCACAAGGAATAACGCTCGAAACGGTCTCACCGGTTCGCTGATTTCCGATCGCGTTCGGTTTTTTCTTCGCGTTCGACGTCAGGAGGTGCTCCTATCGCTTTGGTCCGGTCGCCTCACGCTACGTCCACAGAGAACCAGCACGTCGACACCGTCGAGGACGACCGACCTCGATTGCCGTCGACGACACGAGAGGGGGACGAGTCGATCACCGGTCGGCGAGCGCATCCGCCGCGGCTTCCCGGACGAAGGAGACGTCGTCCTCGGAAAGCGCCTCTAATTCCGCCCGAACGTCGGCGATCGCATCGGGATCCCGATCGGCGGCCAGCGCCAGCAGCGATGCGGCACTGGCCCGGACCGGTGGTGAATCGTGGTCGAGCAGATCGGCGATCGCCTCGACGTGATCGAGCGCGGCCGACGCGACGGAATCGCTCGCGACGGGACTGATAGCCGTAAGCGCCTGCGATGCGCTGGCCCGGACCATCGGCACATCGTCGAGGCAGTCGGCGATCGCCTCGACGTGTGCATCGACTGCGCCGGGGTCGTCCTCAGCGAGGGGAACCAACACGTCGAGGGCGACCTGGCGAACCTGGGGGTCGGGATCCGCAAGCAGGGCCAGGAGGTCGTCGACGGCGGGTCGAACCACGTCTGGGTCGACAGTCGCGATCCCGAAGACGGCATGCCCGGCGGCCTGTCGCTCGCTACGTTGCCGTTCGCGGGCTCGCTCGGCCATGTCGTCGACGCGCGAACCACGGTCGGGTGCCTGTCGCCGGACTGTGGCATCGATCCCGACGTCGACATCGCCCGCCGATAGCAGGATCTCAACGAGCCGGTCGGCCGCCGGCACGACTGCCTCGGGCCGTTCCATCGAGACGACAGCCAGAAACCGGACCGCATGAGCCCGGACGTGATCGGTGTCGGCGTCGAGGAACGCCAGGACGTCCTCGACGTACGCCTCACAGGCAGCAGGGTCAGTGCGGGCCGCTTCGACGAGGGCTTCGAGGGCGTTCCATCGGACGATCGGATACGAATCACTGAGAAGGTCAACAAGAACGTCGGCCGCCGCCAGGACCGGGTCGCCCGAGAGCGACTCCGCGTAGATCGCACTCGCCCCGGCCCGGACCTCACGGTCGGGGTCTTCGAGCAACGCGGCGATCCGGTCGACGCGGGCGGTCAGGACTGACGGATCCCGGCGGGCGAGTATTTTGAGGCCGTCGAGGCCGTACCGACGGAGTGTCGGATCGTCAGCCCCGAGCATGGTATCGAACTCGGATGCGTCCGCAGGATCCGGGTCCGAGCGGGTCTCCCGAAGGAGCGTCGTGGCATGCTCACGTCGATCGTCGGTCATTACCACATAGCTCGACTGCCGGCCCAGTAAACGCTGTCGCTCGCGTCGACGGAACATCCGGGGGACGACCGTGCCGAACCGGACCGTCGGCCGGGACCACCCGCGAACTACCGGAAACCTTTTCGTCCATATGGTAATTTATATGCCACGAATTGGACACAGTAAAAAGGAGTCGATGACGGAAAATATAATAGGTGGAATTCACCATATACGTGCATAGCATGGGTTACTACACACGTCGTATCGCACAGGCGGTAATAACGCTGATCGCCGGGACGTTCATCACGTACGCGTTATACCGGATGATGCCCGGGAGCCCCCTTGATTCGATCATGGCGGACCTCATTCAACAGCGGATCGGACAGGGGCGGCCGCCGGATCCATCGGAGATCGCCGCGCAGGCCGAACGGATGACGGGAATCAATCCCGATTCGGGGATCATCGAAGGGTTCCTCGGGTACACCTCCGACATCGTCCTGAACCAGAACTTCGGGGAGTCTATCTACTACAACCAGCCGGTCTTTGACATCCTCTTCCGGGCGATGCCGTGGTCGGTGTTCATCAGCGTCTACGGCCTCCTGCTCGGATACACAGCCACTATCGTCATCGGTGCGGTCATGGCGTGGTACGAGGGAACCAAGATCGACTCGGGACTCGTCGCGTACGTCCTGGCGATGAACTCGATTCCCTACTACGTCGTCGCGGTCGTGATGCTCGTCTTCCTGGGGTACCAGTGGGAACTTCTCCCGAAAGGTGGGAAATACCCGCCGACTGCCGAACCAGGGTTCAACGTGGAGTTCATGATCGGACTGGTCCGGTACGGTGCGATGCCCATCCTCTCTAGTTTCGTGGTCGGCTTCGCATCCGGGTCGCTCAACATGCGGGGGAACGCGGTCCGGGTCATGGGGTCGGACTTCATCCGGTCGGCGAAGATCCGGGGGATCAGCGTCAACCGGATCCTGACGCGGTATCTCACGCGGAACGCCATCCTGCCGATCTACACCGGCATGATGATGGGGATCGCGAGACTGTTCAGTTCGAACGTCATCACCGAACGGATCTTCCAGTACATCGGGCTGGGATACTACACGTTCGAGGCGCTGGAACGACAGGACTACCCGCTGATGATGGGGGCGTTCCTGTTTTTCACGTTCATCACCATCCTCGGGATCCTGTTTGCCGACCTGACGTACGGGCTGATCGACCCACGAGCAGGAACCGGTTCCACACGGGAGAGTTTCTAACATGACTGACAACGAAACGGAGATGCGGACGGACGGTGGGACGGCAGAAGAGATGATCTTCGGGACGGGCGAGGATCTAGAGGCGGCCCGGATGTCGACCCGGGAGCGTCTCAGACGGTTTGTCGACCGGTACATCCTCGCTCCGCTCCGGATCGGGTGGAGTGACTGGCGGACCCGCGTCGGCGGGCTCGGCATCCTGTTTTACATCCTGATGGGGACGGTCGGTGTCGTGCTCGTCAAAGAGCCAGAACTCAACGAGGGGCCGCGGAAGCTGCCCGCGTTCATCGACTGGTCGGTGCCGCTGGGGACCAACTCCAACGGTGAGGGGATATTCGGCCTCATCGTCCACGCGACGCCCGCAATGTTGAAGATGGCGACGGGTGGTGCACTCACGACAGTACTGGCCGGCGTCATCATCGGTTTCATCGGCGGGTACAAAGGCGGCATCGTCGATCGGATCATGATGACCATCACCGACATCCAGGCCGTCCTGCCCGGCCTGCCGCTGATCATCGTGCTGTCGGGAATCTTCGCAGATTCGATGCGGGACCCCTTCGTCGTGGGGGTCGTCCTCGCCATCGACACCTGGCCCGGACTGGCGCGTGCGATCCGGTCACAGGTGCTGACGCTGCGTGAGGAGGATTACGTCGAGGCAGGCCGGTCACTGGGGCTTTCCTCGTCGACGATCATCAGACAGGACCTGTTCCCGCAACTCGCCCCATACATTCTGGTGAATATGGCGGGCGCAGCGACACGGGTCCTCAAGGCCTCGGTCGCGCTGTATTTCCTGAGTATCCTTCCGGTCTCGACGCTCAACTGGGGCGTCATCATGAACAATGCCTACGACCAGGGACAGGCAGTCTCACAGATCGGGGCCGCGGGCCACTGGTTGTTCTTCCCCGCCGTTGCCCTCTCGGGGATGACGTTCGTGTTCGTGCTGTTCGCACAGGGGCTCGACCGGGTGTTCAACCCGCGACTCCGTGCCCGCCACGCACAGACCACGCCAGACGAGGATGACGAGCCACAGGCCAGCGGTGAGGTGATGTAGGTGCTGGAAATACCGGCACACACGATCGAGCGAATGGTACTGGAGCAGCCCAACGAGAGCCGGAGGTGCTAAGCATGGCAACCGAAGAACAGACGCAGTACGGACGGCAGGCATCGGCCGGGGATATCATCCTCGAGGTCGAGGACGCGACCGTGCGCTTCGACCTGGAACGCGGACAGTCGACAGTGCTGGATCACGCCAGCCTCGACATCCGCCGCAACGAGATCATCGGCATCGTCGGCGAGAGTGGCAGCGGCAAATCGATGTTCGCCGCCTCGCTGCTCGACGTCGTCGAGGATCCCGGGCTGTTGACCGGGGACATTACCTACTACCCGGAGAACCCGGAGACGCTCCCGCGGGGGATCACCACCGACGCGAACGGCGCGGTCGACATCCTCGAGTTGAACGACGAGCAGAAACGGCGCTACCGGTGGGAGGAGGCCGCGATGGTCTTCCAGGGCGCGATGAGTTCGTTCAACCCCACGATGAAGATCGGGGACCACTTCAAGGAGACTATCCGCGCACACGACGCCGATTTGGACGAGCGAATGACCCACGCCCGGGACCTCTTCGATGCCTTGCACCTCGATGCGGATCGGGTGCTTGGCGCCTATCCACACGAACTCTCGGGTGGGATGAAACAGCGGGCGCTGATCGCGCTCAGCCTCGTCCTCGAACCGGAAATGCTGGTGATGGACGAGCCGACCGCGGCCCTGGACATGCTGATGCAGCGGTCGATCATCGCAATGTTGCGGGAACTCCAGGAGGAGTTCGAGCTGACGATCCTGTTTATCACCCACGACCTGCCGCTGGTGGCCGGACTTGCCGATCGACTCGCCGTGCTGTACGCCTTCGAGTTCGTCGAGGTCGGCACGGCGTATAAGGTCCTCAAGAACGCCTCTCATCCCTACACGAGGGCGCTGCTCAGATCGCTGCCGAGCATCGACTCGGTCGTCGAGGAGATGCAACCGATCGAGGGGTCGGCCCCCGACCCGGTGAGTATCCCGTCGGGGTGTCGATATCACCCGCGGTGTCCGATCGCCGACGAGCAGTGTACGGTCGAGGACCCGGAGCTGATGGACGTCGAGGACGAACAGGTAGCTGCGTGCTTCTATCCGGAGGAGTCACGGGAAACGATCACGTACAATCTACACGCAGGCGTCTTAGAGGAGGATATGTAACATGAGCGAAACTGAATCAGACGAACCACTGCTCTCGATGGACGACGTCGAGGTCCATTTCAAGCCCGGCGGCATCATCCGGAGCGCACTCTCCGAGGAGATCGTTCGAGCCGTCGACGGCATCTCCCTGGACATCGAGGAGGACGACATCATCGCGCTGGTCGGCGAAAGTGGCTGTGGAAAGACGACACTCGGCAAAGCCGCGATCGGCCTCCAGCGACCGACGGGCGGGTCAATCAAGTACCGCGGCCAGGACATCTGGGACGCGAAGGATCGGGCCGACGACGTGAAGATCCCGAAGGATACGATCCAGCAGGCGCTCCAGATCATCCATCAGGACCCCGCGAGCGCGCTCAACTCCTCGCGACGGGTGCGTGCGTCGCTGGCTGACCCACTCAAGAAGTGGCGCAAGGAGCTCGGGCCCGACGAGCGACTCGAGACGATCTATCACTACCTCGAATACGTCGGGATGACGCCGGTCGAGGACTACGCCGAACGGTTCCCCCACCAGCTGTCGGGTGGCGAACAGCAGCGGGTCGTCCTCGGGCGGGCGCTGTTGACGAATCCCGACCTCGTGCTTGCGGACGAGGCGGTCTCGGCGCTGGACGTCTCCCTGCGCGTCGAGATGATGGACCTGCTGCTCGAACTCCAGGAGATGTTCGGGACCTCCTTCGTGTTCGTCTCCCACGACCTGGCGAACGCCCGCTATCTCACGAAGAAGTCAGACGGCCGTATCGCCGTGATGTACCTCGGGGACATCGTCGAGATCGGCGGCCCCGACGAACTCATCGAGAACCCGACCCACCCCTACACGAAGGTGTTGCGGTGGTCGACGCCGCCGGCCGATCCGGACGTGGCCAGCGAGACCATGCACATGCAGCCGCCGGTTCGCCGGATCGACATTCCCGATCCGTCCGACCCGCCGGAGGGCTGTAAGTTCCACACCAGGTGTGAGCACGCTCGTGAGGTCTGCAAAAAGCAGGAACCGGACATGTACGACGCTGACGGCACCGAGACGAAGTGCTTCCGGGCGCTGGACAACCACGAGTACTGGCAAAGCGAGGAACTCACGGACCGCGAGGAACTCGGCTTCACCTCGAGCCTCGAAGACGAAGAGCCTGCGGACGACTAGAGCCCACCCGCCTTTTTTGTCGCCGTATTTGTGGACGAAAAAACAGATTTATAGCCGTCGAGTGGCCTCCTAGACAATATGGCACAACAGGCTGGCGACCCGACGCTTTCGGTGCTCTCGGATGAGTCCCAGCGCATCGACGGCCGGGACGCGCGTTCGATGAACCTGACGGCGGCCCAGGCGATGGGCGAGGCCGTTCGGACGACACTCGGCCCGATGGGAATGGACAAGATGCTCGTCGATTCGACGGGCGACACCGTCGTCACGAACGACGGCGTGACGATCTTAGACGAGATGGAAGTCGAGCACCCGGCGGCCGACATGGTCGTCGAAGTCGCCCAAAGTCAGGAGCAGGCGGTCGGTGACGGGACGACCTCGGCCGTGATCCTCACGAGCGCACTGCTCCAGGCTGCCGAGGAGCTACTCGACAACGATGTCCACCCGACAACGGTCGCCGCCGGGTTCGAGCAGGCAGGCGAGCACGTCGAGGACGTCCTCGATGACGTGGCGATGGACCTCGACGTCGACGACACGGATGTCCTCGAAGCGATCGCGTCGACGGCGATGACCGGCAAGGGGGCCGAATCCGAAAAGGACCACCTCACGTCGCTCGTCGTCGAGGCGATCCGGACGGCCGTCCGGGAGGACGGCACAGTCGATCGTGACGCGATCACGATCAAGCCCTTCGCGGGCGGCAACCTCGCGGACTCCCGGCTGGTCGAGGGCGTCACGATCGACAAGAACCCCGCCAACGACGCGATGCCGAGTGACTTCGAAGACGCCAACGTCCTCATCTACGAGGGGGCGATCGAGACACCGGAACTCGAGACGTCCACCGAGACCACCGTCTCGAATTTCGACGACGTCACGGAGTACGTCGAACGGGAGCGGGAGGCACTTCAGGAGGACGTCGATCGCGTTCTCGATACCGGTGTGGACGTGCTGTTGACCGAAGGCGGGATCGACGATCCGGCCCAGGAGCTGCTCGCCGAGGCAGGCGTCATGGCGCTGCGCCGGGTCGACGACGAGGACCGACGCCGACTCGCCGAGGCGACGGATGCCTCGCGGGTCTCCGATCTCGAAACCGCGACAGCTGCGGATCTGGGCGAGGCCGGCACGGTCGGCCAGGAGCGGATCAGGATGCCGCTGTGGCGTGGCGACGCCCGACCCGAGCGGATCACTTCCTTCACCGACGTCGACAGCGTGGCTGGAACGATCGTCCTCCGGGGTGGGACCGACCACGTCGTCGACGAGGTCGAACGTGCCCTCGAGGATAGCCTCGACGTGCTCGCGGCGGCCATCGAGGACGGCGAGATCCTTCCGGGTGCCGGGGCCGTCGAAATCGAACTCGCCCTCGCACTCGAAGACGCAGCCGACGGGATCGGTGGGCGCGAGCAACTCGCCGTCGAGGCGTTCGCCGACGCGCTCGACATTTCGCCACGGACGCTCGCGGAGAACGCCGGCCACTCCCCGATCGACGCGCTGGTCGACCTCCGGGCGCGCCACCACGATGGCGACAGCACCGCCGGGGTCGACGCCGAGACCGGTGCACTCATCGACGCAGTCGAACACGGCGTCGTCGAACCCCGTCGCGTGAAGGCAACGGCGATCGACGCCGCGATCGAGGCGGCACGGATGATTCTCCGGATCGACGACGTCGTCTCCGCCGGCGACCTCTCGACCAGCGGCGACGACGATGGCGGCGCACCCGGAATGTAGCGCCCTCAAGGAACCACTCGATGCTGTCGTCGACTTGCGGTTTCGACGCCGACCCGTGTGCGGATCGGCTGGACTCCACAAGATACAAATACCCGATTACGTATGTTTGAACTATGGTAGAGATTCGGGCACTCAATTCGGCCAGGCAGGAAGCGAGCGGGATCCAGATGGTACTGTTGGCCGTCTGGTACTGGACGAGCAGTCACGTTTCGCTGACGGTTGCCATCTTCGGGGCACTGTTCATGGTGTTCGGTGCGTTGGTCCTCCAGGGAGTCAACAACGTCCTCGCCGGCATGTTCGGCGTGTGGGGCTTTTCGTTTATCCTCCTGGGACTGTTTTTCGACATCCTCCTTCGGTTCATCGCTGCCTGGCAGAAACGGCAGGCGTCGGCCTGACGGACAGGTTCCGAAACCCCACGGATCGGTTTTCTCGGCCGCTGATTGTCGCCCAGTTCGCTGTTCGCTGAACGGTCACCACGCTTAACTCGGTCGTTTTCGTACCCCGAACGGTATGACCGGCCACCCGGGACCGACCGAACAGTACCGACGGATCCGCCGGCTCGAAACGGGTTGGCGATTCCACCAGGGCGAGATCGACGGGGCGGCCGCCCCCGATTTCGACGACGCCGAGTGGCGATCCGTCGACGTGCCACACGACTGGAGCATCGAGGGGCCCTTCGACCCGGACAACCCGGCTGGATCGGCCGGGGCGTTTCTGCCCGGGGGCGTCGGGTGGTACCGTCGCTCGCTCCCGAGCGACGTCGAGGGCGAGACCGTCTACCTCCGCTTTGACGGCATCTATCGAGACAGCGACGTCTATCTCAATGGCGAGCACGTCGGCAACCGGCCGAACGGATACACGAGTTTCAATCACGACGTCAGCGGGGTCGAGAGTAGCGAGACACTCGCCGTCCGGGTCGACAATACCGACCTCCCGAACTGCCGGTGGTACTCCGGCTCGGGCATTTACCGGCACGTCCACCTGATCGAGACCGCACCACTCCACGTGGTCCCCTGGGGCACAGACGTCCGCACGCCGGCCGTGACGGAGCGTCGTGCGCGAGTGGACGTCCACACCACGGTCGCCAACGACGCCGAGGAGGCGGCCGTCTGTACGCTCTCGACGACGGTCTACGACCCGTCGGGCAAGGTCGTCGCCGAGGCCGCGACCGAGCAGCGACTCGCCGCCGGACAGCAACACACGTTCGAGCAGGAACTCGCCGTCGCGGATCCCGAGTTGTGGTCGCCGGAGACGCCCGAACGGTATCACGTCCGAAGTGTCGTCCACCGCCAGGACCCGGACGGGACAGCGGAGACGGCGGGCGAACCGGTCGACGACTACGTGACGCCCTTCGGAATCCGGACAGTCACGTTCTCGGCCGACGAGGGGTTGTTGCTCAACGGCGAGTCGATGACCCTCAAGGGAGTCAACCTCCATCACACTGCGGGCGCGCTCGGGGCCGCCGTGCCCGAGCGCGCGCTCGAACGCCGACTCGAAACCCTCGCCGAGATGGGAGCGAACGCCATCCGGACCGCCCACAATCCGCCCCAGCCCGAACTCCTGGATCTCTGTGACCGCATGGGCTTTCTGGTCATCGACGAAGCGTTCGACAAGTGGCGTCACGAGAAGACCGGGAAATTCTTCGAGGAGTGGTGGCGCGAGGACCTCGAAGCGATGATCCGCCGGGACCGCAACCACCCGTCGGTGATCGCCTGGAGCGTCGGCAACGAAAGCTACGACCACGGCGACCCGGAGATGCTCGACGATCTGGAAATGCTGGTCGAGGCAGCCAACGACCTCGATCCGACGCGGCCGGCGACCTACGGCAGCCCGGCCTGGGGCGACGGGCGCGAGGGGATCCTCGAGAACGCCGAAGCGGTCGCCGAGCGGGTCGATCTCTTCTCGGGCAACTACATGGAACACCACTACGACGACCTCCGCGAGCGGGGCGTCGACGCGCCGATCGTCGGTTCGGAGTGCCGGCCGTTCTTCCGTGGGTCGGGCGACGATCCGCTGGCGTTCGTCCCGGAGAATCCGTGGTTCGACGTCGCCGAGCGCGACGATGTCGTCGGGCAGTTCATCTGGAGCGGCTTCGACTATCTCGGAGAGGCGCGCGAGTGGCCGAGCAAGGGCTGGCCGACCGGCTTGATCGACACCTGTGGCGTCCCCAAGCCGCCCGCGGCCTTCCACCGAAGTGTCTGGAGTGACGAGCCGATGGTCGAGATCGCCGCCTTCGATCCAGACCGGGAGCGCGCGCCGGCCCGCCCGGCCTGGTCGTGGCCGGCCCTCTCGGCGCACTGGACGTTCCCCGACCGCGAGGACTCCCGCGGGTTCGTCCACGTGGTGACGTTCACCAACGCCGAGACGGTGACGCTCTATCAGAACGACGAGCGCCTCGGCGTCCAGCACCTCGCGGACAACCCCGACCACATGATCGAGTGGTACGTCCCCTACGAGCCGGGGACGCTTCGGGCCGTCGCCGAGACCGACGGCGAGGTCGTCGCGACCCACGAGCTCCAGACGGCCGGCGAGCCCGCGCGGGTCGACCTCGATCCCGACCGCGAGGCTATCACGGCTGACGGGCAAGATCTGGTGTACGTCGACGCCCGAATCGTCGACGACGAGGGGGTCGTCGTGCCGCGGGCCGACCACGAGATCGAATTCTCGGTCAACGGCGCTGGCAATCTCGCCGGTGTCGACAACGGCGATCTGGCGAGCAACGAGTCCTACACCGACTCCCGGCGGTCGGCCTACCACGGAACGGCGCTGGCGATCGGCCAGGCCGGGCGTGAATCCGGCGAGGTGACGATCACGGCCGACGTCGAGGGCCTCGAGGGCGACAAGGTGACGATCCCGGTTCAGGCCCCGGAGTGAGCGTCTCTGTCTTCCGGACCGATCCGAATCCGTTCGGTCCGTCCATATTGATTGCGTGGTATTGTGTATATCGCAAAATATAATTGCGCTGTAGCTGCTAGCGAAGGTACGATGTCAATACTCGACGACGACGATAGATCGGAAGTCTCGGAGCTACTCGAAGACATGGACGAGCCGATCGACATCCACGTCTTCACCCAAGAGGATTGTGAGTACTGTGAAGAGACGGTGGCACTGGTCGAGGACGTTGTCGATCTCAGTGACGCGGTCGAGATGGGCGTCCACGACATGGACGACCCGCTGGCGAGCGACCTCGGCGCTGATCGCTACGAGGGCGGCCCCGTGACGGTCATCACCCGTGAGGATATCGATGGCGTCCGGTACTTCGGGATCCCCTCGGGTCAGGAGTTCAGTTCGTTCCTCCAGGACATGATCACGGTCTCGACCGGCGAGCCGGATATCGACGAGAGCGTCCTCGAAGAGATCGCCGAAATCGACGACCCGGTCGAGATCACCGTCTTCGTGACGCCGACCTGCCCGCATTGCCCGAAGGCAGTCCAGACGGCGCACAACTTCGCCGTGGCCAACGAGAACATCACGGCCAACTCCGTCGAGTCCCAGGAGTTCATGGAGCTCTCCGAAGAGTTCGGCGTCCGGGGCGTCCCTCAGATCAACGTCAACGGGACCGACGGCGAGTTCACGGGTGCGCTCCCGCCCCAGCAGTTCCTCCAGGAAGTCAAGGGAGCCCTCTAGGCCGCCCAACCAACAGCCGGTCGACCGATCGAACCCCTTAATCCCCCTGCCGGCCTATCTTCGGGTGGCAGCGGGAGCCCGGCTCCCGTGCCCGGGACGTGCGTTCCGACCTCGTCGGAACGCTGCTTACGGGCATGAGGAAAGTCCCCCCACCGTCCGGGCAGGCGACCGGGCGCAAGCCCGGGGCGGGAGACCGCCGGCGCTGGAACAGAAACGAGACCACTCGCCCCGACCGATGAGGTGTGTGACCCCTGAGTGACAAAGTGCGGTCGATCCCCGCCGCAAGGCGGCCGGTCGGCCGGGCGAACAAACGACGGGAAGCCCAACCCACCGAGGGCGCGTCGCGACGTGGAACCCTACGGGCCCCACGCTCGCGACGAACTGGGCGCGCCATCCGGCGCGTCGACGGGCGAGAACGGATGGAACGGCGAATCCTCGCCGGTGCAAGTCCGCGTGACTGGTAGCCCGGACACGACGCGGACGCGTAGCCGAATGCCGACAACAGAAGGGGGCTTACTCCCCGCAGCCACCGTTTCTACCTCGTGAGTGTCCACGCTGACCTGCGAGGATTGCTTCCGTGACCCACTCGTTTATCCGAGAGCCACCGCTACGGTCGCGTATGCCCGAAACACTCGAAGTCGCCTGCGAGAACGACGATTGCGAACTCGACATGGTCGAACTCCACTACACCTACGACATGCCTGAGGACGTCACCGTCGCGGACTTCCAATGTCCCTACTGCGGGGAGACGGAACCACTCCGCAAGATTGAGGTCTGACGGCGAAAACGAGCGGTCACCGTCTGTGTGTCGCTCGCCGCTCAGAGATCCTCGATCGCCGCCGCGATCGCGTCGTAGTCCGGGAACTCCGGCCATTCCGCCGCGACCCACGCGTATTCGACAGTCCGGTCTCCGTCGATGAGGAACGCGGCCGGTCGGGGCTCGCTGACGCCCGCCATTCCGTCGAGATCGTGGACGATGCCGTAGGTCTCGGCAACACCATTCTGTGGGTCGCTGAACAGCCGATAGGGCAGGGCCGCCTCCGCGATGAAGTCCTTGTGCTCGTAGGGCGAGGAGATCGAGAGCCCGACGACGGTCAGGTCGTCGTCGCTGCCCCACCCGCGGTCGGTGATCTCGTTCCAGATGTACGTCGCCGGGAAACTCCCGTCCATCGGGAAGAAGACGAGCAGGACGGGACCGTCGGCCGTGAGATCAGACAGCGCGACGTCCTCCCAGTACTCGTCGGTGACCAGCGGGCGCTCGAAGTCCGGGGCCGCTTCGCCGGGCTGGGGATGCTCGGCCGGGCCGAGGTCGACGACGTCGAAGGGCAACTCCATGTCAGGCCTCCCCGTAGGTCCGATCGAGGTACTGGACGATGCGCTCGCTCTCGCTCATGGTCACACCGGTGCGTTCGTCGATGATAACCGGGACCGCACGCTGGCCGCTGACCCGCTTGACGGCGTTGCGCTCGGAGTGCAGCGGTTCGACGAAGCGTGATTGATAGTCCAGGTCGTATTCCGAGAGCGTCCGCGCAACGCGCTCACAGAACGGACAGGCCTGGAGTCGGTACAGGGTGATGGTCGCGTCGCCTTCCTCGGACGCGTCGGTTGTGGACTCGCTCATGGGGATCTGATTCCACTTGGAGCGAACGACGGGTAAACACTGTGCTGGCTGCAGTTTTCGAGGACGGTACGAAACGCCGCCATCAACCGGGTGGTGTTTTATTAAACAGGTCGCGGTTGCGAACAGCCAGAAAGGGGCGAGTGGCTCCGGGAAGACGGCCGACGCTAGGCGCGAGGCGGCAGAGCCGCCTCGGCCCGTGCGAACGGGCGCTGCGCGCCCGTGAGCAGACACCGCAACGCAGTGAGGAGCGTGGTTCGAGACGGACTTCGTCCGTCTCGTCATCCCGGAAATCTTCGATTTTCGCAGGCCGCCAGGATCCGGCTGGAAAGCCAGCAGAAACACACTCTTTGCTCGGTGCTTATCTGAACACTGCCGTGCAGTGGGCACAAGCACTTATACCCGACTTGTCGCCTCCGGAAGAGACGATTCAACCGTTCGACGATACCCGCACCGTCGTTGCTCGTGCCGGTGTCTTTCGTTCCTGATTGTTTGTAGCTGATTTACTGATCGGAATCCTTATCCGTATTATTGGGTAGTATTTGGATGAATACACAAGACTATGAGCGCATCGACGACACGGACCGGACGGACGGAGTCGCGGCTGGCCGGTATCCCGGAGTACTTTGGACCGCAGTGGTTCGGTTCGACGATGGGGACCGGTGCCTTGGGTGTGGCCCTGGCGCTGGTCGCTGCCGAGTACTCGCTCGGGCCGGTCGCCACGCTTGCACAGTTTTTCGTCGTGTTGACGGCCATTCTGACGGTCGTCTTCACCATCCCCTGGGTACTCCGAATCGTGACCCACCCGGATCAGGTCCGGACGGATCTGTCACATCCGATCCGGAGTCAGTTCTTCCCGACGATGCCGATTACGCTGATCGTTCTCGGTGTTGGCATTGCTCGGACGATGCAGGGTGTTCTTCCGGCCCCTGTTCTCGAATCAGTGCTGGTCGGGCTGTTCGCGACTGGCAGTATCGGTATCTTCGGGTTCGGACTCCTGTTGGTCACGATCATGTTTGCCAATGATAATATCGGCTCCCACCACGGTGTGTTCGCGTGGTATATCCCCCCAGTTTCGCATCTCGTGATCCCGCTGTTGGGGTTCTGGCTGGTCGAAAACTACTACGCCGGGAGTGCACTCGGCCAGTTCATCTTCGTCGTCTCATTGATGGCGCTCGGCGTCGGGAGCTTCATGTTCATTTTCTTCGGCTCGATCATCCTCCATCGCTACGCCTACGAGTCGTTGCCGGAGGAGAAACTCGCGCCGACGTTCGTGATCGGGCTCGCGCCGACGGCCGTCCTGGTCATTGCCATCGGACGGTTCATCCGTGCCCTCCAGGCGGGCGTCGGATTCGACCTCGCCGTCGAGCCCATCGTCGCGAGCATGAAACTGCTCGCGATCGTTCTCTGGGGCTTTTCAGCCTGGTGGTTCCTGTTGACGGTTGCGGTCCTGGCATATTACGTCAGCCGTCGCGATCATCCGTTTTTCTTCACCTGGTGGGCCTACACGTTCCCGACTGGTGCCTTTGCGATCTCGGCGGGTGTGATGGGCCACCTCCTTGAGGTTGCGGCCTTTGAAGCGATCCTGGCCGGTGTCACCGGGCTGCTCGTGATCGTCTGGACCGTCACGGCCCTTTTCACCACCCGGATGATCCTCCGTGGGCACGCCTTCACACCGGAGTGACATCCTTCGTGCCCGCCATAACGATCAACCGAACAGCAGCATCGACGCGAGCAAGGAGAGCAAGCTCACGACGAGCAGCGACGAGAAGACGACCAACACAGGTTTGATCCCGACCGACCGCATCTTCCGGAGGTCGATCTCCATCCCGAGACCGACGAACGCCACGAGGAACAACCCCTGGTAGCCCGACGTGAGGAGTGCAACGTCGTCCGAAGAAAGCAACCCGAGACTCGCGATTCCTGCCATCGCGAGAAAGCCGATGACGAACTTGGGAAACTCCTCCCAGAGATATCGCCAACTGGCACCGCCGGCCTGTCCGGTATCGCGTTGTCGGGCATAATACACCGCATAGAGGACGGCGACGACCCCGATGAAGACGTTCCGGCCGAGTTTCGTCACGGTGGCCCACTCTCCGGCCTGTGGCGAATAGGCGAAACCGGCTGCGACGACGGGCCCCGTCGAAACCATACTGACTCCGGCCCAGGTGCCAAAGACGATGTCCGGTAACTCGAGGCGGCGACCGATGATCGGATAGACCGCCAGCGTGGCGGCATCGAACAGCAGAATCGTCGCGACGGCGTAGGCGATCTGCTCGCTTTTCGCGCGGACGCTACCGGAGACGGCGACGATGGCTGAAACCCCACACACGGCGTACCCGGCCGCCAACAGCGACCCCAACCGCTCGTTGATCCGGAAGACATTGCGTGCGATCGCCTCACCGATCACAAGGCTGATCGTCAGAAATCCGACGACGAACACCAGCAGTGCCGGCCCGACGCTGAACAGCTGTCCGATCGCGATCCGTGCGCCCATGAGGACGATACCGGTTTCCAGCCAGAGCTTGTGCGTTGCGATGCCGCTTTTCGCCCAGGCCGGCGTGCCGACCGTATTGGCGAGGAGTGCACCGAGCCCAACCGCCACGATCAATTCATTGATCGGCACGACTGTCCCCGCAAGCAACTGTGCGAGCCCACCGCCGAGTGCGAGCAACACTATGCCGGGAATCACCCGAGCGACTGGTCGTCTCATCGTCTACTACACATTGTGTTCACTCTATTATGTTACAAGTCGGCTAGAAAACGATGACAAAAGTGACGACAACCATACCCAATAAAACGGCTTTCCAGCCCCGTTCAAGCGATTTCCACCCTCTGCTGAGTTGGCCGAACTGTGGACGCCGGACAAAATCGGATTCACTCATGCTGACAACAGCCTATAGAAGCGTCATAGATACCGGAAATATTTATATAATTGGTTCGGCAAACCCTGCTAAAAATACTGATAAATCGGCTTCGTCACGCCGGAACGACACGCCGAAACGGCGGCGGCCGGACCCGTCTTCGGGAACGTCGAGAACTGGTTCGACGGGGCTGAGTAGAGTGCGTCGCGCTGGAGATGCCTGCGAGGCTACTGCTCGGAGAGGGTAAACCACCAGTCGTACTGCTCGTAGCCCTCGTCGCCGGCCTCGCTCTCGCGCTGTTCGACTGCCTCCCGACTCCCTGGCGGCGGCAGGAGGACGCGATCGCCGAAGCGCTCGTTCTCGGGCCAGTTTGCCGGCGTAGCCACGCCCTCGTCGTCGCTCTTCTGGAGGGCGTCCAGCGACCGCAAGATCTCGTCGATGTTGCGGCCGATCTCCTCGGGGTAGTACAGCACCTGTCGGACGATGCCTTCCGGATCGACGATGAAGACGGCCCGGACCGTACTCGTGCCGGCATCGGACTGGATCATACCGAGTTGTTCGCCGACCCGGCCGCTCTCGTCGGCGATGATCGGGAAGCCGATCTCGACACCGATCTCGTCTTCGATCCAGTCGACCCACTTGAGGTGGGAGTGGACGCGATCGACCGAGAGGCCGATCAGATTGGCATCGCGTTGCTCGAACTCCTCGCGTCGGTCCTCGAACGCGACAAATTCGGACGTACAGACAGGCGTGAAGTCGCCCGGATGGCTGAAGAGCACGACCCACTCGCCCGCGTAATCGTCAGGGAGGTCGATCTCCCCGTGCGTCGTCTCGACTGCGAGGTGGGGGAACTCATCGCCAATCAACGGGATACCGCTCGCGTCGTCTGTCTCGGATTCCATTGCATTATCTTGTACTGGCTTCACAATATTAAAAACTTCGCTTCGCTTTCAGAAGGATATTTTGCTGAAGTACAAATCATTGCTTACTACCTGTCGAATTCGCCATCTCGATTGTGGCTCCCCGGACGATGGAGGCGGCGACCATCGTGGCGAACAACACCAAGGCGAATCGCCACCCGGAGTATGTGAGGAACGCAGGCAACACTGGGAGTTCGATCGCACGGTTGTACCGGAAGACGGCGATCACTTCGTCCGAGAGACCACGGTCGCGCAGGTCGGCGAGAAGCGCATTCCAGGCGTAGGCGGGGCCGTGGCTGCGTGTTCCAGCTACGGTCGCGACGAGATAGCCGGTCGGCCGTGTGCCGACTCGACAGCCACGGCGATCGAATCGCGGGCGAGCAAGACGTGGCTGAGCGCGAGCGCAACCCGGATGACCACGAGAACAGGGGCGATTCGACCCAGGGTGGTACCACTTTTCGCGAGGGCCGCGCTCGGAAGGACTCTTCGACGCACGTCGCCCGGCCGCACGGAGCTGGTTGGCCCAGGTCCCGTCGCTCATCGTCTGGCCTCGCTCTTACCCCGCTGCTCGTCCGTCCAGTGGGCGGTTCCGGAAACGAGTCACTGCCGCGTTCACCCCATCGCGAGCGCTTGCCATAGAAGGAAAATCGCCCCCGCGCCCGAAAGCGTGCTCGCCACGGCGTACTGCCGAACTCGGTGGATATTTCGCGAGCACTGGATCGTCCCATGACCGCTGGAATCGGCATGTGAGCCGACATGGGAACACTCCGGCAGCATGTCGATCGCGACGTGAGCGAACACACCCGTCGAAACCCCATAGAACACTGCCTGGACAACAGCCGAGAGGTCCGGCGTCAGAATCGACAGCGGGATCGCCGCGATCGCGACTGCCGAGGCGGGGACGATCATCACGATCCGCGAGATGCCGGACTGTTTGAGTGCTTCCGACCCAGTGAAGCCGGCCGGGAACTTGTGAGCGAGAATGCCAAAGCCAAACAGCGCCGAGAGATCAGGTAGGGAGCCGTAGACGACGCCCATGATCGACCCTGCCGCGAGGGCGTGTAACGTGAGTTCACTCACGGCGGCGTTCAACGGAAGGTCGTAGTGACTGAGGAGGTGGCCGAGTTCGTGGCCGGCGTACCCCAGGAGGTATCCCAGCGCGATGGCGAATCCGCCGTACTGCGGGTGGCGACCGATGGCTTTCGGTGCGAGCAGTGCTGCGGCGCTCGCGAGCATCGCGCCGCTGGCGAGGCCGTAGGCCCAGACCTGTCGTTCCGGCGTACTGAAATCCACAAATAGACTGATCGTCACGCCCGCGACCATCGCAAGGAAGCCGAAAGCGACGACGAAAACGAGCGTCGTGCGTTCGGTCATGCTCCCGGCCGCCAGCACGCCGGCGAAGATGATCGCAGTGACAGCGCTGACGCCCAGTGCATTGCGATCCCGTCGTGTTTGCCCGGTGTTCGTTCCTGTCATGGTGTGTCTGTCTCGGTCGAACCGTCTCTTGGTCGGTGGTTCGGCAAGTCACTAATAACTCAGAATCAGATCTTAATAAGAATTACTATCCATATCTGATTTTTTGCTAATCTGCCCTTGGTCGCCGACCCGGACTTTGTCGGGAAGTTCCGTAGCGACGTCGAGGGGCCGCACGAGCGTGTATGGCCTACAACGACGGGTGTCTCGGTGGCGTGAAGTCCGGTGGAGAACTGGGTGTTTGACCAACCCGGCCGTCAGTCGTGACGTGGATCTCCAGGTCGATCCCGTCCGACAGACGCGGGCGTTCGCGGTCGTCGGCGACGCCAACGGTCGCGAGCCGATCCTCCACGTTTCGAAACACCAGGCCGCGACCGCCGCCGAGAACGTCCTGGCCCATCGCGACGGGGACGCGCTCGAGATCTACCAGCCCGTCCACCATCACGTCATGTTCTCCGAGCTGGGACGGCTCCCGTTCGTCCGGGTCGGTCACGTCGAAGCAGTAACGGCCCGGATTCTTTTCGAAAAAGCCCTGTTTCAGTCGGAAGCGATCGGCGACGGGGCGGTGACGTCCGCGAGCCCGTCGAACGTCGGCGCGAGGAGTTCGGCCGCCCGGTTCTGGACTCGCCGGCCGGTCGCCGTGAGTTCCTTCAGCGGCTGGAGCACGGAGAGGTCCCCGATCAGGACGCCGCCGACGAGCATACCGTCCCGGAAGGCCAGCCGTCGCCACTCCGTCTCGCCGTATTTGCGTTCGCGGTAGGTCTCCCCGAGGCCCGGGTGGCCAAACGAGGCCATCGGGAACGAGAAGTGTGTCACTGTATAGGAGGGGACGAACTCGAAGTGCTCGCCGGCCCCGGCGGGGGCGAGCATGTTCTCGGCCGCGTGTTCGCCCTGTGCGGCGGCGCTGCCCCACGAGCCGTTCTTGACCGGCCGACCGAGCCGTCGGTCGTGGTACTGTGCGACGTCACCCGCCGCGTAGACGTCGGGGTCGTCCGTCTGGAGACGACCGTCGACGACGACGCCGTCCTCGACTGTAATCGGCGTCTCTTCGAGGAACGCGGTGTTGGACTCGGTCCCGATGGCGACGCCGACGCAGTCGCTGTCGTAGACGTCACCCTCGGAGTCGACCGTCGCGACGACGTGGCCGTCGTCGTCGGTCTCGAAGTGATCGACGGTGGTCTCGAGGACGGGCGTGACCCCGCGTTCCTCGAGGGCGTCGTGGACGATTGCAGCGCCGGTCTCGGACATCGCTCGCGAGAACCACCGGTCCTCGCGGATCAGGTAGCTCGCGTCGACGTCCTGGGCGGCCGCGATCGCGGCGTAGTCGATGCCAAGCAGGCCGCCGCCGACGATCGTCCCGGTCTCGGCGGCCGCCGCCTTCTCCCGAATCCGGCGTGCGTCCTCGATCGTCCAGAACGACGTCACGCCCTCGGCGTCGGCGTTGGGCACGGGCAGCGACCGCGGCGTCCCGCCCGTCGCCACGAGGAGTTTGTCGTAGTGGTAGCGCTCGCCCCCCGCAGTCACGACCGCGTTGTCGTCGGTTTCGATCGTGCTCACGCGCGTATCGAGTTCGAGGTCGATGTCGCGCTCGTCGTACCACGCCTGGTCGTGGATCTGGACTGTCTCCTCGGGGACGGTCCCCTTGGCGTACTCCTTGATGAGAATGCGGTTGTACAGCGGCTCGCTCTCGGCGGTCAGGACGGTGATCGAAGCGTCGTCGGTCTGCTCGGCCAGGACGTCGGCCGCGGAACTCCCGGCGACGCCGTCGCCGATGACGACGTAGCTGTCGTCGCGATCCTCTCGAGTGAAATGTGATGTCATGGTGGGTGTGTGGAAGGCGGTGTGATGCGTGCCGGCGATCCGGCAGTGTTGTCTGATACATACATGACTAAGGGTTGAATGCACATAAATCTAGGCGTAATAAATAACATGAAGGTTGAGTAATAATGTATATTGGTGACAGAATATCCGGTCGATATGGTCTCTAGTGTACAATAGTTCGGATTTCAGTCGGCGAGCCTGGATTGTTCGCTGCTCGGTCGCCACGCTATTCGTCGCGGATCGCAGTATTGTGTGGATAGAGCGAACAGGTGGCTTTTCAATCCCCGTCGGCGGCGACTGCCGGCGCGCTCGCGACGATGCTGCCCTCGGAGACGCCGACGTCCGCTGCGACGACGTCACATTTCAGCATAAACAGGACGTAGATCGGTGCGTCGATCTCGAAGTCATGGAGTTCGGCCACGAACGTGACCGAGCGTCTCGCCGCACGTGACGCTTACTCGGGGACTGCGAGCTGGTCGTCGTGTTCGAGTCGGTCGATCAGTACGTCGCGCATCAGTTCCATGCTCGTCGCGACTCGCTCGTCGCTCAGCGTGTAGTAGCTGTGGACGCCGTCGTTGCGCTTTGTCACCACTCCCTGATCGCGCATCAACTTTAGATGCCGTGAGACGGTTGATTGTGGGATCCCGGTCGCCTCTTGGAGTTCGGTGACTGTTCGTTCGCTGTCGTCCTTGAGCAGATCGAGCAGTTTGAGTCGCTTCGCGTTAGAGAATACCGTACAGAGATCCGCTTGCTGCTCGTACAGCGAATCTTCCGTGTGCTCGATCATCGGTGACCCGCCTACGCCCGTGAGACTGATACGTGTTTCTCCCCGCTGAATCGATCGCCGAGCGCTACTTGCCCATCTCTCTGTGACGGCGGTTTGTGCTGGGCCCCGTCCACACTCTTTATATCCGAATATTCGGAAAACCAAATACTAAGTGTGAGAAGGAAATAGTGTCGGTGATGGCACAGACATTCCAGGAGATAGTGGTCACCGAGGCGACTGCGGATCGGGCGCTCGAACGCATCTTCGGGCTGAACACATCCGAACAGGCCGTCTATCGGGCGTTGCTCGCAGCGGCGGAGCCACTGAGTGCCGAAGCACTCGCTGCGGAACTGGACTGTGCGCTCGCGACTGCCTACCGGTATCTCGAGACGCTGGAGGAACACAAACTTATCACTGAGGTCACAACCCGGACAGGCACCCAGCAACCGGCTGTCTACGAGGCCGTCGGTCCTGATCGAGTGGCAGAGCGCATGGAGGACTGTCTCGAGCGCGCCTATCAACGGTTCTCGGCGGAAATCGACTCTGTTGTCCTGGATGCTGAAGACTGTCCGCCCCTGGACTTCCCCACCGTCTGAGGCTTCCGTTCTCCGACGAAATCAGACCGACAGCTTACAGTTCGATTTGTGAGCCGACGCCGATGCGACGGTAGTCCTCGCCGAAGGCGTCTTCGAGCGCTCGCTCGGCCACGTGACCAGTACAGTGCGTCGGCGCGATCCGCTCGATCCGACCGTCGAGCCACTCCACGATAGCTTCGATCGTCTCGGGGTCGGGCGACCGGAGATGAGTCCCACCCACGACCGTCCGGACAGGGTCCTCAAGCACAGCCTCGGCATGGGCGATCGTGTTCCGGAGGCCAGCGTGACAGCATCCGAGGACGAGATTGATGCCGTCTTCACCCTCGACCGCCAGCGCCTGGTCGTCCCGGACCGGGTCCTCGACGCGCTGGCCGCCCTCGTCGACTCGTTCTCCCGTTCTACTATCGGGGTACTCCCGCGGGATCTCCCCGAGCGCGACGATTCCGTCCGCCACTTCAATTGGGTCTGTGTGGGTGGTGATCTCGGCGTGGGTTTCGAGCCATTCGCGGGTGTAGGGGAGTCCGATCGACTCCTCGCCATGGTATTTCGCCTCGAAGGCGTCGGGGTGGACGTAGATCTCCCTGAGTTCTTCGACGAACGCCGGCAGTCCCTTCGTGTGATCGTAGTGGCCGTGGCTCAGTACCGCCGTCTCGAAGGGGCCGACACCGAGCTTGCGGGCGTTTGCGGCGGCGATTCCCGACTGTCCGGCGTCGAACAGGCGGTCGCCGACCGCCGCCGAGAACCCCCACTCGGCGCGGATCCCTTTCGGCCGCGAGCCGCTGACTCTGTTGTCCGCCAGTATCGTGACGGTGGTCATACGTCGTGGTGGTCGTCTCCGTCGTGGCCGTGATCGCCGTCGCTGTGGCTGTGACCGCCACCGCCGTGTCCGTGCCCGCCGTCCTCGTCGTGATGGCCACCGCCTTCGTGGTCACATCCGTCGTCGTCCGGCCCGACCGGTGTCAACTCGCCGTCCCGGAGTGCCTCGATGGCGTCCCCGACCGTTCCGTCGGCGTCACAGTAGACGTCGATCCCCAACGCGTCGAAGCGCTCGGCGGCCTTCCCGCCGAGATTGCCACAGATCAGCGTCTCCGCGCCCGTCTCGGCGACGACGCTCGGCGGGGAACGGTTGCCGCCGTGGTGGTGGCTGTCGTTGTCGACGACGTCGACTGTCTCCGCGTCGGGGTCGTACACCGCGAAGGCGGGTGCGCGACCGAAGTGCTTTGATACTGGTGCGTCGAGACCGTCACCGTCGGTGATCGGCATGCAGATTGTCATGTGTTGTTGGTTCGAATTGCTGGTGTCGCGATGGTTCGTCGTTTGATTCACTGTTCGTCTCCGCCGACCTCCCGCGCCCGTCCATCACGGTCGGCGCTGGGACCCTCGATTCGGCCACCGTGATTCTCGCGGCGGTCGGCCACATGGTCGGGTCGATCGAAGTTGGGCGCGTATGGCTTGATGTCGAGCACCGGCGTCCCGTCGATGGCGTCGAGTCCGTGAACCCGCAATTCCCGACCCTCGCGGTCGAGTAACTCGACCGTCGTCGTCCCGATCGGGCTCGGGCGATTCGGACTCCGGCAGGCGAAGATCCCGCGTTCGGTTCCGTAGCGTCGCGGCCCCCGAAGGCTCGGCTCCCCGGATTCGTGGAGGTACCACAGGACAGTGACGTAGTCGTTGTCCGCGATGCGGTACAGCCCCTCGGTGTATTCTTCGTCGATGACGATGGTACTCTCGTGATCGGCCATCTCCTCGGGACCGACAGGTGTCTCGAAATCGTTGCGTACCGTGCCGATCTGTGTCACTTCGAATGTCATGGTCAGGTGATCGGTTTCAGTCGTCGGTCGATGCTGGCTGGCGCTGTCGGGCAGACTGTTCCGCAGTGTGGGTTTTCTTGGCCGGCGCTTCGGGCACGATCAACTGCCGGTCGCGGTGCCCGCGGACGGACGCCTCGACGCCGTAGACCGTCCGGATCGTCTCGGGTGTCAGGACATCGGGCGGCCCGACGGCGTGGATCTCGCCGTCTGCGAGCAGCGCGATCCGGTCGCAGTACCGGGCGGCGAGGTTGAGGTCGTGAATCGCGACGATGCCGGCCACTTCGCTGGCTCGAATGTGCTCGACGACGAGGTCCATCACCTCTAACTGGTGGCGGAGGTCCAGCGCACTCGTCGGCTCGTCCAGCAGCGTGACCGACGGATCGCCGACCAGTGCCCGCCCGAGACGGACTTTCTGGCGCTGGCCACCGCTGAGCTCGCTGACCTGGCGATCGGCGAGATCCCCGATGTCGAGCCGATCGAGAACGCCCGCCGTTGCCTCTCGGTCGCGTGCGCTCGGCGACCACCCACCGTGGGGTCGTCGGCCCTGCATCACGGTCTCGAAGACGGTCGCCGGGAACGCACCCGACTCGGCCTGCGGGACGTAACTGCACCGTCTGGCGCGCTCGTCGCTGGTCAGTTTCGCCACTGGATCGCCGTCGATCCGTACTGTTCCCGCGTCCGGCTCCAGAATGCCGTTGAGACACTGCAACAGCGTGCTCTTGCCCGAACCGTTCGGGCCAAGGAGTCCGAGCAGTTCACCCGACTCGACCGAGAGATCAACGGCCGAGAGGACCGGCTCGGCGTCGTAGCTGAACCGCAGGTCTGCGATCGTGAGTGTCACCAGTAGTCCCTCCCCTCGATCACGAGGTAAATGAACAGGGGCGCGCCCAGAAACGAGGTCAGGATCGAGACTGGCAGGACGACCGGCGCGACGATCGTCCGGGCAACGGTGTCGGCGACGACCAGCAGCGTCGCGCCGACCAGCGCCGAGGCCCCGAGCAGATATCGCTCGTTGCCGCCGATCACCATTCGGACGAGGTGCGGGGCGACCAACCCGACGAACCCGATGATACCGACGAAGGAAATGATGGTTGCGGTCACGACCGAGGCCAGCGCCATCCCGCGGATCCGCACCGATTCGACGTCGACGCCAAGGCTGGTCGCGGTTTCGGTCCCGGCGTCGAGAACGTCGTAGTTCCAGGCGTTGCGGAGGAAATAGGCGAACCCGGGCACGACGACGGCGGCCATCAGCCCGACCTGGGGCCAGCTCGCCCGGCCCACGTCGCCGAAGGTCCAGTAGACGATGGTCGCGACCTCGGTGTCGCTGGCGAAGTACTGGATCGTCGTCATCCCGGCGGTGAACAGCGACCCGAGCGCGACGCCGGTCAGGATCATCGTCTCGGGGGTCGCCCGGCGGTAGGTCACCAACAGGAGGATGACGCCGGTCGAGACCATCGCCGCGAGAAAGGCCGCGATCGTCGTCAGATAGGGCCCCAAAGAGCCGACTTTGGAGAGGCCATCCGCGCCGGTCCCGATCAGGACGATCGAGGCGGCTGCGCCGAAGGCAGCAGCCTGGGAGATTCCCAGTGTGTACGGCGCACCCAGCGGGTTCCGGAGGACGGTTTGCATCGCCGCGCCCGCGATCGCCAGCCCGCCGCCGGCGACGATCGCCGTGAGCACGCGGGGCACTCGGACGTTCCAGACGATCGAACGCGCGAGATCGCTCTTACCGCCAACCAGGGCACTGCAGACGTCCACGAGTGGGAGCGAGACTGAGCCGATCGCGAGTCCGGCAAGTGACGCGATCACCAGCAACCCCACTGAGACACCGAGAAACCCGAGTCGCCGGGCGGTCGATTCGCGGTGGGCCGCCAGGGCTGGTTCAGTCACGTCAGATCACCGTTCCATCGATCCCGTTGCATCACGTCAGATCACCGTCTCGTAGGCCGGGTACGCTTCGAGGAGCGATTCGTACAGTGGTGCGCCGAGCATCGTCTCGAAGATCGTCTCGACGGTCGATTCGAAATCCACGTCGCCGAAGCGATCCGGGTACAGCGTCTGCCCGACGAAGTAGGCATTGGCCAGGATCGACCCGTAGTTGTGATGGTAACTCGCGTGGGGGAGGATCGTATAGATATCGCCATCTATCGCCGCCGAGAGGTCCTGATACGCCGGGTTGGCTTCGAGATCCTCGACGGCGAGCCCGAGATTGTCGGCGGCGACGAACATCGGCGCGGGGTCCCATGCCAGCAGTTGCTCCTCGCTCACCTGGACCGAGGCGGCGTCGGTGTCGATCTCGCCGGCGACGTTTTCGACCCCAGCGAACCGAAATGGCGGGAATCGCTTGCGAGTCGTCTTGATCCCGTGGCTCCCCTTGTAACTGATCGCGCCGACGTAGGCCTGCTCGGCCTCGCTGTCGGCCAGATCGGCCGTCCGGTCGGTCAGATCGGCGACCGTCTCTTCGACGAACGTGATCACTGCCTCGGCGCGATCGGCTTTGTCGAGGATCTCGCCGAGGAGCCGCCAGGTGTCGAACATCGTCTCGCGGGCCGCGGTGTCGACGATATCGACGATTTCGAGGCCAACTACTGGCGTCTCGGTCTGACTCTGTAGCGTCTCGGCTCTCGATGGATCGCCGTAGTAGCAGATCACGTCCGGGTCAACCGCAAGGATCGCTTCCGGGTTACCGCCGGCGTTCGGCCCAGCCGAGCCGATAACTGGCCGCTCCTGGAGGCCCGGATTCGCCAGGTTGTACGGGGCCGACAGCATCGACTCGGTCTCGTCCTCGACGCCAACGACACGATCGGTCGCATCGAGATAGGCGAGTTGCCTGAGTGCGCCCGGGCCGACGCCGACGATATCCTCGACCGTCCCGGGGACGGCCACCGTCCGGCCGTACCCATCGGTAATTTCGTTTGCGTCAGCCTGCGTGCCAGTGCCCGATGCTCCCAATCCGCCCGTACAGCCTGCCAGCCCCACCAACGAACCGGCACCGATCGTCTGAAGCACGCCTCGTCGTGTCACCATTGCCTGTCGAAGCGGTAATCGATGCCGGAATAATACTCTTTCGGATTTTAGTAATACTCGCGGTGGCTGGCGCTACCCAATTACTTTTTACACTGCTGGGGTAGGTTCCCCCATGGGGTCCGGTGTCTCGGAAACGCCGTCGTCGTCCGATACTTCCCGCGGGCCGCGCCGCCGAGGCGCTGATTCTTGCTCGCGTCGGCCAGATGACCTTCGGGAAGACCGTGCGGTAACGCCCGTCGTATCCAACGTTCTGCTGGTCGCGATCGCGATCATTCTGGGCGTGACCGTGTCCGTGTTCGCACTCGGGATCGTCGAGCAGGTCGGGCAATCCCCGCCGACGGCCGCTTTCGAGACCGATTACACCGCGGACAACGGACTGGTCCTCCAGCACAGGGGTGGCGATGTCCTCGATGTCGGGGGACTGTCGGTTCAGGTCGGCGACCGGTCGTACCCGGTGACGGATTACGTATCGAGCCAGCGCCTGAACGCAGGCACCGACATCGGCCCGCTGTATCCTGCTGACGCCGCGGAGGCTCGTCTCGTCTGGGAGCAAGATGATTCCTCGTCGATCGTCTACACCGCAATGCCGCCCAGGGAAGGCACCGTTCCGTCGTATCTCCGCTTCGACACAGCGACCGTCCAGTCCTACGGCAGTGGCCAGGACTACGACGGCGAGTTCACCTCCACGACGGGCGCGCGAGAAGCAGTCCTGACAAACAATACCTGGAAGGTGGTCGAGTTCGATCACAACGTCACCGACCAGACCGTGCTGGAGTTCGACTTCCGGTCGAGCACCGAGGGCGAGATCCACGGGATCGGCCTTGAGAACGACGCAAGCATCTCCGACGACCGGATCTTCAAGCTGTTCGGAAACCAGTCCTGGGGCATCGAGTACGACGAAGTGGACTACGCGACGACGGACGGGTGGGTTCACTACGAGATCCCCGTCGGCCAACTCTACGGGCCGTCCCAGTATGGGCAAGCCGACTTTCTCGCGCTCGTCAACGACATTGACGACACGGACATCGCGACCGACTCGCAGTTCCGGAACATCCGGGCCTACGACGCCCCCGACCTCGGTTCGTCGATCCAGTTCGAATTCACGGTTGAGGGCACCACCACGACCGAACCCGTACAAAGTTACGGGTCTCAGGACAAGGACTATGGTGTCGCAGTGAGCGACGACAACGCCACGCTGACGCTTTCGAACAACACGTGGGCCTCCGTCCCGATCGACAAGAATGTCACCGCGGACACCGTCCTCACTGTGGAGTTCAACGCCACGAGCAAAGGAGAAATCCACGGCATCGGCCTCGAAACCGGAGATTCAGAGGCTGAATCGCGGTTCGTGCGCTTCTACGGAAATCAGTCGTGGGCGCAAGCGGCTACCCCGTATTACTCGGATGGCGACGGCTGGGTTACCTACGAAATCGATGCTTCCTCGCTCGTGTCCGTCGGCACGGACGTCTCCCACCTTGTGTTCGTCAACGACGACGATAGCGACGTCGGCGGCGTCTCCCGCTTCCGGAACGTCACGATCTACGAAGATCCTTAGCCACCAAATTTTGTTCCGGTTGTGTGGCACTCCGATCCGGCCGACAATTCTTTGTGTATGTGTACACAAACACAAAACATGGGAACGAAAACGATCGGTGTCAAGGACGACACCTACGAGCGGTTGAAAGGCCGCAAACGGGACGACGAGAGCTTCACGGACCTCGTCGAGCGACTGCTTGAGGAGACGACGGCCGATTGGCGGGCGGGGTTCGGGACGCTCGACGAGGACGCAGCGGATGCACTCGAGGAGACAGTCCAGGAATCCCGCGATCGGACGAGTGCGGGACTCGCGGCGCGCCAGCGGACGGCGATCGAAGAGTTAGCCGACGCCAGTGAGCCGGAGGACTCGGATGAAACTGCTTGATACGACCTTTCTGATCCACTACTGGGGTGGCAGGGAGGCAACGAAAACGCATCTCGAGGCGCACGAGGATGCCGAGTTCATTACCACGACGCTCAATCTCAAGGAAATCGCTGTGGGGTTGTCTCTCCAGGGGAACCTCGATCGCCACCAGCTTCTTTCGACGTTCGAGTGGGTGGAAATCGTCCCGTTCCAAATTGACCATGCCGTCGTCGCTGGCGAACTGGAGGCCGCCCTCCAGCGGGACGACGCGATCAATCAGGACAAGATCAACGCGCTGGCTGGCGATCTGCTGATCGCCGCCGTCGCGAAAGACACTGGAGCCACCGTTGCGACGGAGAACGTCACGGACTTCGAGCTGTTCGACGGCGTCTCGGTTGAAGGGTACTGAATTTCGGAGACACGAACTGAGGAATCCTTTACAGAACTGGGTGGTTAGACTTCCTCGACCGCGATTTTTGCTTTCACGACGACGATCTCGCCACTACCTTTTTCTCCTCGGTTTATTGGTGATAAGAAAATACTTAACCGCACCAGTTAATCAATCGATATGAGTGCTCAGACATCACTTATCTACGTGGCAGTGGGACTAATTCTGATTATATCCGCGGCTACAGTGCTTTCTCCAGCGGAGGATCAAGAATTCTACCCGTGGGTTGTTGATCAAAGCGACACGATAGCTGATTTCGATGTTCAGTACTCGGAACTTCCCCAAAGTGCTCAAACCATCGTTGATTCTGCTATTGCTGGAGAAGACCCGATTATTTCCACGTATGAAGATTATGAGGCAGTTCAGTCCCTTCGTGGATCTAAAGATATCCAAAAAGGAGATACAGTGTATATGATACGGACAGAAACTGCCGATAATGGGGGCCTGTTTGAAGCGATTCTTCGAGCAAGTCTCCTTTCGGCTGGCGGTCTCCTGTTTGCTCTGTCATACATTCAGCAAAGAAAAGCAACCACATTGTACAATCTGGCCCTCCTTCCTGCTGTAGCAGCGACGGTATTGCTCGGCGTGGAAATATATCAGGCACCGATGATTTCACTGGTACACATCGAAGGGTACCTTGCCTTTGGCCTTGCCTCCAGTATTCCGGTACTTCTCGGGATGTGGATCAAATCTCGACAGTATCTGATTCTTGGTTTGATCATGGGAATAGTAGCCCTCTCAGTCATCTCCGTGCTGGCTGACCCAGGTACATCCGATCTCTATATTCTCGCACCACTGATCGTCCTCGGCATTCCTGGACTCGGACTCGGGTGGCTCGTTGAAAATTCGCTGAATGGCCGTGGGCACTCGCCAACCATAGATTAAGTTTTACCAGCGTCGTTTTAATCAGATCCCTCTCTCCTGTAAGATCGGCACCTCGTTTCACTCCAGCACTTGATTCTTCACCGAACTTGGAGAGTGATTTGGTGGGTGTGGTACATCGTTTCTGATTGACGACTCGGAAGTGGCTGCTTCTGGAGGGCACGCCGTGCAAGATACGCGCCTTGTCTCTTGGACGTGCGTTATGATAATACTTGGATAGATGTGGGCGTGCGAAGTTTTCTATGACACGTTTTACCCGTCAGCTGGATCAAAAAACCTGCTCGCTCGTCCCTCGCGAGCATCCTTTCAGACTTCCTCGACCGCGATCTCGGCTTTGACGCCTTCGATCCCGCCACCACCTTTTCTCCTCAGGTTGTGCTCACTCCGTTCGCACACCACTTCCAGCGTATCATAGAAACATTCACAGGCGATTTGCCCCGGTGCAACGGGGGCATAAAACACCGATATTGACATGCTTCCAGAAAGCAGTGTGAGATTCATCCCTGTTTTTCGAGGAGCGGTGTCCTCACTTGCTTCGCTCGCTGCGGGCACCGTGTGGCGACTGCGAGGCGGCTTCACCGCTTCGACCGGAGACGGCGTTACCGTCTCCCTCCCACGACATTCAGTTGCGGGCCCATGGGCCCGCAACCCGCTCCTCGAATAACATGGTCCACGCGAATGCAGTGAGTGTGCGCTCGGAAGAGCTTGCGCTCCCGGTGGTCAAATAGGCCGCCTTCGCCGTCTCCGACGGCTCCGGCAGTGAAACGCCTCGCTTCACTCGGCGTATCGGTATAGACAGCACCGCTCAACTCACCTGCGAATTGAGCGGAAATTTTCTGACTCTATGATTTCAAGTAGCACAAAGGCATACTCGGAAGACCGACTGACTGCGCAGGATTTCCTGGACTACGGTAAGCCATTCTGCGCGTTCAGAACGTTCTCATCACCGTTCTCGACCGCTGTCCACCACGTCTTCAGGACAGCAATTGTGACAAGCTTCGGTGGTTGTTCAATCTCGATACAGGATTTCGTATGTGTGTCGAGATCGTTCGGCGGATGAAAATGCCGCACTGGCGTATCGGTGGTTTCATTCGCCGCCTCACGCCCGAACCGGAATTCCAGTCCGTCCTCCCGATAGTGGTATTTGTAGTCTCTATTCTCCCACCACTGAATGTCGAAATATCCTCCTCGCTCGTGGATTCCTGGGGTGACAGTGATCCGTGCCGCTCTGAGATCTTTCCCTTCTCGCTGTGTAAACGGGTGACCTTTCTGATACCGGAATCGGACTTTGACGACTCCTTTGTCGAGTTGTTGGCGCATCTGCTCCACACTCTCATCAATCGCTTCCGAATCGATCGGAGAGCCGTTTCCCATCCCCATTACTGGAGTGGAGGCTGATTGCCAGCGGGAGTCGTTGTCTGTGTCCCCGTCTGTCTGTCTCCCGGTTCAGTTACGGTAGATCCCTGTTCTTTTGCCTCTTTGAGGCGGTATGCTGCTCTGAGGTGGCTGAGCTCTCGTTCTGCTGTCCGCCAGTGAGAGACATCGTCGAGTTCGTTCTGGGTGAGTTCCTTGTCTGAAATCAGGAGTTCCTCTGGATCAGTTGCGTCATATTTGGCTTTGTACTCTGTGAGTTCCTGTTTTACTCGCTGGATTTGATCGACAAGCGTTTCGCTACCGGCGAGTTGGTTGATCTGTTTGAGAAGATGCCACTCCGGGTTTCGACCGTACAGCTTTCCAGAGTCTGTCTGCTGACTTCTAACGATACCCTCTTCAGCAAGCTTGTTGAGTGTGGCTCTGGCTTTTGTTTCTGAGACTTGAGCTGTCTCTGCGATGTCGCCCGCCGATTTCGGAATCGTCGTTCTGTTGATCACCGTGCGAATTCGTTCGTCCGCAGTGGTCTCGTTTTTCCACTCTGCGGCGGCGAAGTCATCGATGTCCTCGAAGTCATCGTCATCAACCGTGAACGGGTCAATATCATCCACGGTTACCGGTTCGTCCGGTAGTTCCTCTTCGGTGGGGAACTCGTCGGGGCCGTCAGGGGGTGATGGCTCGTCGGTCATACACTACGCTATGCTCCAGGAACACATATATTTTACTAGCTCGTATATGTGTGCTGTAGGCGTTGCTATTGCTACTTCTGGAAATGGGGCCATATTTCACACATGATTATGATTGAACCCACTCATTTAAATGACAAAACCACCACTCAGGTGCACATCTAACGAGATCAGTCACGCAGAGTCATACTTGAAACACCTGTATTGAGCATTCATACGGATTGCTCTAAGTCAGTACCATATCGACCGCCCGCAGTCGGGCGGTCGTCACGGTAAACAGTTAGATCAACCCGTATCACTCGTCGAAAAACGTGGGGAAACTGCCCGCTCGTCCCTCGCGAGCAGCAACTCAGACTTCTTCGATCGCTATTTCGGCTGCGACACCCTCGATCTCCCAGGTCTTGCGGTGGCCATCTCCAACCGATCCGAACGCATCGGCCCTGACCTCTTCGGCGATCAGGTCCTCACGTTCTTCGACTAGTTCGGCCACGCGATCGTCCGCGATATCGTACTCGACGGTAATCCGAGCGTCCATCGCCAGGTCGAGGTCCTTGCGCATCTCCTGAACCCTTCGAACGACCTCACGGGCGTAGCCCTCGCTCTCGATGTCCTCCGTCAGCGTGGTGTCGACGTAGACCACGCCGCCCCCATCCAGGGCCTCGAACTCCGTGCTCGCGACGCCGTCCGGCGTGTTGCGGACGAACTCGACCATCTCGGATTCGAGGTCGACGCCCCGACCCAACTCGCTCGCGACGGCCGATTCGAGGGCCTCGATCGAGGGCTCGGCGACGCTGGCGTCGTTGAGCGCGTTCATGATGGCTCCCGCCTCGTCGCCGAAGGCGGGGCCGAGCTTGCTCATGTCAGCCTCGGCACTGTAGGTGAGTTCACCCCATGCCTCGTCGGGGGCGACGACCTCGATCTCGCGGGCGTTCAAGCGGTCGGCCAGCAGGTCGGCCTGGAGTTCGATCGAGCCGCCAACCTCCTGGTCGTCGACGTCGACGACGACGCGCTTGACCGGCCACCGGAGTTTCCGCTCGGCCTGCTGGCGGGCGTTCGACCCTGCCTCTTCGACTGCGCGGACGACGCTGATCTCGTTTTCGAGGCTGACGTCACGCAGCGATCCGTCGGGCTTCGGCCAGTCGCACATGTGGACCGTGTCGTAGCCGGCATCGCCGGTGAGGTACTGGTAGATTTCATCGGCGATGAAGGGGGTGAACGGAGCCAGCAGCGCGACGGTCTCCTCGAGCACGCGATAGAGCGTGGCGTAGGCGGCCGTCTTCGAGCCGTCCTCGCCCTCTGCCCAGACGCGATCGCGGACCGCCTGGACGTAAAAGCGGGAGACGTCCTCGACGACGAAGTCCATCAGCGCCTGGATGGCCCGGTCCTGGCGGCGGTCCTCGAAGTGCTCGCCCATCTCGCTCTCGACGGTCTGGAGCCGGGAGAGCACCCACTCGTCGATCTGCTCGAGTTCGACGTCCTCGACGGTGATTTCATCGGGCGAGAAGCCGTCCATCCGCATGTACGGCAGCGGGAACCGGAAGACGTTCCAGAGGATGTTGAGGTTGCGCCCCATCGAGTCCATCCCGTCCCAGGAGAAGCGCATGTCCTCGCCCTGGGGGTTCTGGGAGAGCAGGAACGCCCGCATCGGGTCCGCACCGCCCTCGGCGATCGCTTCCTGTGGCTCGACGGTGATGCCCTTGGATTTGGACATCCCGCGGCCGTCGGGCATCAGCGCGTAGCCGTGCATCAACACCTCGTCGTAGGGGATCTCGCCGACCGCCGCGGTGCCCATCCCTAACTGGGACCAGAACCACCCGCGAGTCTGGTCGTGGGCCTCCATGATGAGGTCGGCCGGCCACAGCTCTTCGAAGTCGTCTTCCTGCTCGGGATAATCCAGCGTCCCCCAGGAGGCGACCGAGGAGTCGAGCCAGACGTCGAAGACGTCCGGGACGCGCTCGTAGGTCCGGCCGTCCTCGGTGATCGTCAGGTCGTCGACGGTCCCCTTGTGGAGGTCGACACTGTCGGGCTCAATGTCCTGGTCGACGCGCTCGGCGAGTTCCTCCCGGTCGCCGATCACGATGGCGTCGTCCATGGAGCCGTCCCAGTCCTCAGCAGTCCAGATCGGGATCGGAATCCCCCAGTAGCGCTGCCGGGAGACGTTCCAGTCCGGAGCCTCCTCGACGAAGTCACGGAAGCGGTTGTCCCGCGCCCAGTCGGGGTGCCACTCGCTGTCCCCGATGTTGTCGAGCATCTCGTCTTTGATGTCCGTCACCGTGATGAACCACTGGTCGGTGACGATCTGGATGATGCCCGTGTCACACCGCCAGCAGTGGCCGTAGCTGTGGTGGGTGGTCCCCCGCGAGAGGAGATTCCCGTTCGCGTCGAGGTCATCCATGATCGCCGCGTCGGCGTCCTTGACGAACTCGCCGGCGTACTTCCCGGCCGCCTCGTCGTAGACGCCGTCACCGCCGACCGGACAAAACACGTCCAACCCGAGTTCCTGGCCGCGCTCGAAGTCCTCCTCACCGTGTCCCGGCGCGGAGTGGACCAATCCCGTCCGATCGGCCTCGACGTAGTCGGCGGTGTAGACCTGGAGGGCGTCTTCGGCGTCGGGTGCGTCCGGGACCTCCTCGCGGAGCGGGTGCTCGTATTCCCAGCCGACCATCTCCTCGCCGGTCGCCTCGTCGACGACCTCGTAGTCGTCGTACCGACCCTTCGAGAGGACGTCCTCGACGCAGGACTCGGCGATCCACAGGACCTCACTATCGTCTCCCTTTTCGGCACGGACGCCCTGGTAGGTCAGGTCTTCGTCGACCGCAACGAAGGTGTTGGCGGGGATCGTCCAGGGCGTCGTCGTCCAGATGACGAGGCTGCCCTCACGATCCTTGAGGTTAAATTTCACGTAGATAGAGGGGTCCTCGACGTCCTCGTACTCGACCTCGTTGTTGGCGATGGCGGTCTCACACCGCGGACACTGGGAGATCGAGCGCTTGCCCTGCTCGACCAGTCCCTTCTCGTGGGCCTGCTCGAAACCCCACCAGGCGGCCTCCATGTACTCCGGGGTGACCGTCTTGTAGGGATCGTCCCAGTCCATCCAGACGCCGAAGGACTTGAAGTCTTCCTGGAGCCCCTCCAGTTGCTGCTCGGCGAAGTCCTTGCACTCGTCGATGAAGTTCTCCTCGCCGAACTCCTGGATGTCCTTTTTGTTCTCGAAGCCGAGTTTCTCCTCGACTTTGGTCTCGATGGGCAGGCCGTGCATGTCATAGCCCGGCCGGTCGGTGACGTCGTATCCTTGCATCCGCAGATACCGGATGTAGACGTCCTTCAGCGTCTTGTTCCAGGTCGTCCCCATGTGGGCTGCCCCGGAGGTGTAGGGCGGGCCGTCGACGAAGAAGAAGTCCTCGCCGTCGGCGCGGTGCGCTTTCGTCTGTTCGTAGGCGTCGACGGCGTCCCAGTGGGCGAACACCCGATCGCGGACGCTGTCGGGGTCGTACTGGTCTGCCACCTCGCCGAACCGGTCGTACGTCGGTGGCAAGGCGTCGGCGTGGTCCTCGGCGTCTGTCATATCCGATCACACCATCGCCGGGATTAAAGGCAAATCGATCCCGTCATGGGAACCGTTCGCGTTGGGATTGCTTCTTGGGATGTAGGCTGCGTTGGAAGCGCGGTTGTAAACAGCAAGAAAGCCCCCGCTCGCTCGACTGTCCGGGACTCGCTGCGGTCCTCACTCACTTCGCTCGTTGCGGTCCTTGGCTTCGTCCGGGCCAGGTCGAGCGAGCGGGGGCTTTCAGTCCCACCCGTGTCGGCTTCTTCCCTGGCTATAGTGGGTGGGACTGAAAGGGGCTGGGCGTTCCGGGAAGACGGGCGACGCTAGGACCGGAACGAACGTAGTGAGTGAGGACCGCAGCGAGCGCGTGGCCGAGCGGTGCGCGGTCGAACGCAGTGAGACCGCGGGGATTGCGAGCGAGGAACGGAGTGACCCGCGAGCAGCGAGGCCACGTCCACTCGAACGGGGAGAGCGAGGCGTGAGCGAACGCGAGCGCCTCGTTTGCGAACGGGGAGCGAGTGACCCGTGAGCGAAGCGACCCGTGAGAGCCCCTCGACTGGAACGCGCAGGGGCTTTCGAGCTGTAGACGACGGAATAGCACTATTCAGCCGTCATGGGCGAATCTGGTCACCGCTCAATCCCCGGATTTTTCGCGCCGGAACTCCTCAGAGAAACTATGGAGTACCGAACTCTCGGATCGACCGACGTCGACGTTTCGGCGGTCGGTCTCGGCACGTGGAACGTCGGCCCCGTCTGGAGCGACGTCAGCGACGAACAGGCCAAAGACGCCATCCGAACCGCGCTGGACGCGGACGTCAACCTGATCGACACCGCCGAGGTCTACGGCGGCGGCCGCGCCGAATCCCTCATCGGCGAAGTGCTCGACGAGCGCGACCGGGACGGCATTTTCGTCCCGACGAAGGCCGCGCCCGACGAGGACGGCGGCCACTCCGAAGCGGGCCTCCGGGAGTCCATCGCGGGCTCGAAAGAGCGCCTCGGCGTCGAGACGCTCGACCTCGTGCAGTTGCACTGCCCCGAGACACAGGCCTTCTACAACCCAGATACCTTCGAGACGCTGGAAGAGCTGCGCGAGGAGGGCGAGATCAACCACGCGGGCGTCAGCGTCGAGAAGGTCGAGGAGGCGACGAAGGCCATCGAGTACGATGTCGTCGAGACGGTCCAGATCATCTTCAACCCGTTCCGTCACCGCCCCGCAGAGCGGTTTTTCGAACGGGCAGCCGCCGAGAACGTCGGCATCATCGTCCGCGTCCCGCTGGCCTCCGGATTGCTGGCCGACGCCTTCGACGGCATCGAGGACTTCGACGAAGGCGACCACCGCAAGAGCGCCGCCGAGGGGGGCGTCGACGCCGGGATCGGTCGCGCCGGTGGCGAGACCTTCGCCGGCGTGCCCTTCGAGGCCGGCCTCGACGCCGTCGATGACCTACGGCCGCACGTCCCCGAGGAAATGTCGATGGCGCAGTTCACCCTCCGGTGGATCCTGGATCACGACGCCGTCTCGACGGTCATCCCCGGCTCGACGACGCCCGCGCACGTCGAGGCCAACGCCGCCGCGGCCGACCTTCCCGAACTCTCCCACGAGACTCACGGCGCGGTCCGGGACATCTACGAGGCACACCTCTACGACCACGTTCACCATCGGTGGTGAGGCCGTCGTTCCGTCGTGCAGGGAAACCAGCTGACCAGCGTCGTCGGCCAACGTTTTAGCCGTCGCCGATCCCAGAGACGGTATGGAACCGACCGACGCCCACCGGGCGACGTTCGAACTCGGGATCAAGTTCGGCGCGCTCTATCACCAGTTCGCCGGGACGCCGATCAGTCCCGCGAGCGCCGCCGAGCTCGCGAGTGCCATCGAGAGCGCGATCGAGAACCAGCCACACTGCGAGGCCGTGACCGTCGAGATGAAGACCGAAGCCATCGAGACGGCGGTCGACCCGGCCGTGGGCTACACGGAGTTCACCGGCAAGTTCGCCGACGTGGAGATTCTCGTGGACTACGAGGGACTGGAGGCGAGGGGTGTCATGGCGATGGACGACGGCTATCCCCGGATGCGGCTGGTCGAGGTCGACGAACCGACGTAATGGCCTCCTGATGGCCTTCGCGGGCACATCGTACAGCCCTAACATCTTCTCACAGTGATTGAACCGAGAACTCGCGAGTTGCGTTCAGCAAGCCTCCACGGTTTCCACCGTCACCGAAATGCTGACTTCTGGAACCCATCCCGCAGTAGTCTCACAGTCGAATGATGGCGATTTCAGCTGATCGAGCCAAAGACTATTTGGGCCTAATGGTCATTGAAACACTATGAACCGCCGACAGGCGCTTGCGGCTATTACCACGAGCACCCTGTCGCTGGCCGGCTGTCTCGCGAGCCAGACGACCGGGCCGGCAGGTGCGGCGGGCACGACAACCCCACCGCCACCCCCTGCTGATCTTCCGCCAGTCAACACGGGCCTGCGTGGTGATTTCGACCCGGAAACAACGTACCGGGAGATCAAGGTGGGCAGTCGGGACGGCGTCGATGAGGACTATGTCCCCCACGATCTCCGCATCTGGAATGCGACCGCCGGCCAGCGGACTGTCAATCTCCGGATTCTCGACCGGGTGGCAGAGGAATCAGTCCACCGAGAAGCGTATACGATACCGGCAGCGGAAGCACTCAGAACCACGTTATTGGAGCCGTCACAGTATTTTGTCCAGCTTTGGGGCCCCGCCATCGACACCGAGACGCTGCTGGTGCCATGTATCATGTTCGACTGCAACAGCAGCACCACCAGCATCGGCATCTACGAGGACGGGCATGTTGGATCGGTCGTCTCCTCGACACTGGTCGGGTGTCCGTCGTATGACTGCGATGCTCCTATGCCCGAGTAGAATGAGTCGCCTGTTTTCGGAGAGTACGCAATTCCGTGCTGCGTGGCTTCCGACTCTCTCGACGGCCTAGACCTAAGTCACATGGGGACGGACACCACCGGTATGGCTCTCGCAGCGATCGACCGCATCGACGACGCCGTCGACATGACCCGCTCGTTCCTCCTCCCGTTCGACGGCGGCCGGTGGGCCCGCCTTGCCGTCATCACTTTCTTCCTGATCGGGGGCGGCGGCGGTGGGAGCGTCTTCTCGACGACAGGTAACGTTCCCGCCAGTGCTGGGTCGGTCCCCGGCGACTCGCTCCCGGCATTCAGCGTCGAGCTGCCCGAATTGACGGCGACAGCGATCGCCGTCGTTCTCGGTCTTCTCGCCGTGCTCGTCCTCTTCGGGCTGGTCGTGGCGGCGATCGGCGCGATCATGGAGTTCGTCTTCATCGAGTCGCTGTCAGCCGATGACGTCGCCGTTCGAGCGTACTTCGGGCGCTATCTCGGCCGCGGACTCCGACTGTTCGCCTTCCGGCTCGTTCTCGGGGCCGTCACGTTCGCGATCTTCGGCGGGGCGTTCTTGCTACTGTTCGGTGACGTGATCGCGGCGCTGTTCGCGGGCGAAGCCGTCTCGCCGTCGATCGCCCGGATCGTCGTGGGTGTCCTCGTCCTCCTTCCGCTCGGGTTCGTCGTGGGCATCCCAGTGGCCCTGCTCAACGGCTTCACCACCGAGTTCGTCGTCCCGATCATGCTCCGTGAAGATCGTGGCGTGCTCGCGGCCTGGCGGCGCTTCTGGCCGACGCTCACCGAGCAGTGGACCGAGTATGGCGCGTACGTGTTGGTCGCCTTCGGCCTCCACATTGTCACCGGAATCGCCGGGAGTATCGTCCTTGGGATCGTCGCTGTCGCGTTATTGGTTCCGTTCGGTATCGTCGCCGTGCTGGTCGGTCTAGGTGCGTTGCAGGGCGGGGTGATTACCGCCACAGCGGTCGCGGTGCTTGCCGCGTTGCTACTCGCGTATCTGCTCGTGGTCTTCGTGGCAGCGGCCGTGATCTACGTCCCGATCCGGGTGTTTCACCGCCAGTTCGCGCTGCTGGTGCTCGGGGACACCAACGCCGAGTTCGACGTGCTCGCCGACCGTCGCCCCTCGGGCGCTGATTGAGGGAACATCACCCCGAATTTCGGGCAATCTTTTAACCGAGAGCGTGTGAAGTGGTGTCTATGAGTCAATCGACACTCGACGACGACGATCTCTTCGGGGAGGCAGCCAATGAAATGCGCAGCGACGTCGAGGAACACCTCGCGGCGGCCCGCGACGAACTCCCTGATCCGGACGCGATCTGGGACGTCGAGGCCGACAACACGCTGGGTGTCCTCAACGCCCTCCGATCCGAATTGGACCCGGGTGAAGCTGAGGCCCACCTTCGGGACGCCAAAAAGTGGTACACGATGGGCGAGCGGGCCGATGCCTTCGACGATGCCGGCGATCTGGAGGACGATATCGAGGCTGTCGAGGGGCTCATTACCGACCTGACCGATGCTCGCGAGCAGGTGAGCGACCTGGCGGGTACTGTCCCCGAGATCCGGAGCGAACTCGAATCAGCGGGTGACGAGGAAAGCGACAGCGACGAGTAGGGACTTACGCCGTCGGACGGTCGCGCTCGGCCACGTCTTCGAGCAGTGTTACCAGTGCGTCCCGGGCCGAACGGAGGAGTTTCTCGCCGCGTTCGGCGTCCGCCACAGTTGGATCGCCGACGACGCCGTTGGGCGCGAACTCCTCGACGTCGTAGGCGAGATTCACGCCGCTCGTCCACTCGCCCCAGCGCTCGGCGGCACCCTCGCGGGCAGCGCCTTTCTTGTCTTCGTCGACGAGTTCCGGCGCGACGTCTTCGAGCACGCTCGTCTCCATCGGCCCGGCGTGTCCCATCGAGATGTCATCAGGATCGACCGCTTCGAACCAGGTGAACGGGACCGCGTCGGCGTCGTCGTGGCGGGTGATTCGAGCACAGATTTCCTTGAGTGGGCCGACGTTGCCGCCGTGGCCGTTCACGATCACGACCCGGTCCCAGCCGTGGTGTGCGAGGCTGGCGACGGTCTCGCGGACGGTCGCACGGAAGGTGTCCTCGCTGACCCATAGCGACCCCGCAAAGGCACGGTGTTCCTCGCTGACGCCGACCGTGATCGGCGGCGCGACGACGACCTCGCCCGGATAGGCCTCGACCGCCGCGTCGGCGACGGCCTCGGCGATGATGGCATCGGTTCCGAGGGGTGCGTGCGGGCCGTGTTGTTCGGTGCTTCCGACGGGGAGGACGGCGAGGTCGGTCTCGACAGCTTTGGCGTCGGGCCAGGTCGACTCGGTGAGGTACATGTCTCCACGGGGCGGCCGCGTCGTGAAAACGATTCCTCTCAGTTCGCGACGGAATCGGGAATCGAAACTCGGTCCCCGGGGTCGATACCGGTCGAGTTCGTCCAGCCGTGGGGGACTTCGAGCACGTACTGGCCCTGGCCGCGGTACTGCTGTTGTGGGTCACTCGGGTTTTCGGGCAGCCTGGCGTGATGAATCGTCGTGATTGTACCGTCGGTGTCCAGGAACAGAATGTCCAGCGGGAAAGACATGTTTCGCATTACGTAGGGATAGGTGCCGGATTCAGGGTGGACGAACAGCATACCCTCGCCATCCGGGAGCGAATCGGTTTCACTCAGACCAACGTAGCGTTCACGTTCGGTGTCGGCCACGCGGACGTCGACGGTCGTGAGGTCGGATCCGTCTTCGTCATGGATCGAAAGGGTGGCGTTCTCGTAGGACAGCGGCGAGAGCAGGGGTGCCAGTGGGCTGGTCGGACCCGTCAGTGCCAGCACTGCTGCCAGGACGAGCAGTGCGACGACGACCAGGTTGACGAGTCGACTGCGATCCATGTCTGGCAGGATGGGAGGGGGAACTGAAAGCGTTCGGATCAGAAAGCAAGGGTTATTTCGCCGGATGCAGTTTTTCGGGATACGGGTCCGTGGTCTAGGTTGGTTATGACGTGGCCTTTACAAGGCCGAGGTCGGTGGTTCAAATCCGCCCGGACCCATTCTGCGACGAACGGACGTGAGGAGCGAATGGCATGGCGGTTTGAACCCTGAAAGACGAACAAAGTGAGTCTTTCTTTGGTTCAAATCCGCCCGGACCCACTGAGTTTTCGCGGCGCTCACTCACGAGCGCCGCGTGTGCGAGGCGGACGGCGGATTTGGGCCTGAGGACGAGCGAAGCGAAGTCCTCGTGGTTCAAATCCGCCGAGAGAGCGGAGCTCTCTCGAGCCCTCGTTCACTCCGTTCACGAGGACGCCCGGACCCACTTCTCGCGCCGCTCTCGGGCGTTTTCCTCTGTCCATCGATCGCGACTTTCCAGCACTGGTGCGAACAATTTCTGCGAGTGGCCGTGGATTTTTACTGGGGCGCTGTCGGTCCGTGCCTGCCCGGTATGCACGCCAAGGACTGCTTCCCAGCAGTCAGTCGTCCGCTACCGCCTTCGTCTCGGGTTCGACGTAGACTTTCTGGATATCGGGATAGGCGTCGATAATGGCGTTCTCCATGTCGGTGATGTGGGTGTCGATCTCGCTGGTGTCGAGACCGGCATCGAAGGCCACGTCACTGGAGACAACCACGTTTTCGGGGCCGAAGTAGACGGTCCGGAAATCGACGATTTCGGCGACGCCGTCCCACTCGCGGATGATTTTCCGGAGTCGCTGCTCTTCGGCTTGTGGGAGGCTCTCGCCCAACAACAGGCGTTTGTTCTCCCAGGCCAGGGCGATGGCAAAGCCCATGAGCATGAGGCCGATGAGCAGGGCAGCGGTCGCGTCGAACAGTGGATTCCCTGTGAAATCTGTGAGGAACACACCACCGAGGGCTAACACCAACCCGATCAGCGCGATGGTGTCCTCGGTGAACGCCGTCAGCGTCGTCACGTTCGACGTTTTCCGGAACGCCTCGAGGAACCCGCTCCATCCGTATTCGTCGATATCGGATTGCATACCTGCATATGCCTTGCTAAAGGCCCATCCCTCGAAGAGGATTCCACCGACGAGGACGATGTAGTTCACCCAGATTGCGGGGACCGTCATCCCGAACTGTGTCACGGTGCCGGACAGCGCAGCCGCCTCGTGGTGTAGGATCGCGTTGAACCCGTGTTTGGCGCTCTCCCAGCCCGCGATGCCGAACAGGAGCACCGACACGAGGAAACTATAGAAGAACTGGGCTTTCCCGTAGCCGAACGGATGCGCACGGGACGCCGAGCGCTTCCCGTACCGGATGCCAACGAGCAGGAACACCTGGTTGCCGGTGTCGGAAATACTGTGATACGTCTCGGAAAGCATCGCGGGGCTTTGGGTGAGCAGAAACCCGATGAACTTCAGGACGGCAATTGCCCCGTTCGCAAAGAGGGCAGCGAGGACGACGGATCTACTATTTGACACTGAACGAACATTGTTGCTCTCTCTGAAATACCTTTTCAGACATTTCGGATATCTGAATGACGTCCCGTTTCAGTCCCCATCTCTGTGTTATCGTTGCTATTTGGTGACAATGTTCGCCGGGTGCTGGAGTCCCCGTGGCGCAACTGGTCTTCGATTCGGTAGCCAAACCTCGGCTGTCCCGCACCCAGAAAAGTGTTATACGGCCGTCGCGTACGGTCGGTAGATGCTGCTGGTCCTGTGCGTGGATCTCGATGACGACGTCGGCCGGAAGACCGGCATCGAAACGCCGGTCGTGGGTCGCGACGCCGTCGAGAGCGCCGCAGTCGAGTTCGCGACGGCCGATCCAGAGGACAGTGACCTCAACGTGTTGTTCGAGGGGATTCACCTCTATGACGAACTCGATCGCGCCGGCGAGTCCGTCGAAGTCGCCGCCGTGACCGGGATCGAGGGGAGCGACGTCGCTGCCAATCGGGCCGTCGGTGTGGAGATCGACACTGTCCTCGCGGGATTGACGACCGGGGAGGATGTCCGGGCGATCGTGGTGACCGACGGCGCACAGGACGAGAGCGTCGTTCCGGTCATCCGCTCGCGGGTCGACATCGACGGCGTCCGGCGGGTCGTCGTCCGCCAGGCACAGGATCTGGAATCGATGTACTACACCATCAAACAGGTGCTCAACGACCCCGAGACTCGGGGGACGATCCTGGTCCCGCTCGGGATCCTGTTGCTCATCTATCCGCTCGCCGTCATCGCGGACATTCTCGGCATGCCCGGCGACGTGTTCGGTCTCGCGTCGGGGTTGCTTGGCATCTACATCCTCTCGCGGGGACTCGGACTCGGGGACGTCGTCGACGGGGCTGTCGACCGTGCCCGATCCGGGCTGTACGCTGGCCGGGTGACGATTGTCACCTACGTGGTTGCCGGGGTGTTGCTGGCGATCGGCGGCGCGAGCGGGTTGGAGATGCTCGATACCGTCCGCGGCGGGCTGGAATCTGCGACGCTGGGTGCGACTCAGGCTGTGGCCGCGGTGCTCGCGGGGGCGATCCACTGGCTCGCCGCCGCCGGGATCACTAGCAGCCTCGGCCAGGTGACTGACGAATATCTCGCCGGGCGATTCCGGTGGCGATATCTCAACGCGCCGTTCTACATTCTCGCCATCGCCGGTGTCATCCACGCGGTCAGTCTGTACGTCCTCGGCCGGGTCACGCTCTCGTATCTCGCGGCGATGCTCACCGCCGGGACGCTGTTGGGACTGTTCAGCACCCTCGCGTTCGCCATTGCCGAAGATCGCCTCGAGAGTGCCGAGTCCCAGGCTAGCGCGTGAGTCCGTCGTCAATCCGGGTTCTTTTTGTCATCCTTCCCGTCATACCCTCACGAGGGCACGTAGCTCAGTCCGGACAGAGCGTCGGACTTCTAATCCGACGGTTCGTGGGTTCGAATCCCACCGTGCCCGTCCACCTTTTTACTTCCTCGGGTAGCCTCGCTTCGCTCGGCTACCGCTCGTCGCAAAAAGCTGGGCCAAAAACTACCCGAGCGGTCGCTTCGCTCCCGCTCGGCGAACCGGCTCGCTCCGCTCGCCGGATGCTGTTTCCCTCCCACGGCAAGCCTGAGTAGAAACTGGCCCAGGCCCCGAATTCCAGTAGGTGATGGAGAATCTTGGGCAAAAGCCCGGTAACGGAGTAATATTTCGGGGCTTCGTCGCCCGGTACGTCACCAAGCCGCGGTGGCGTCTGGTGCGATTTCTCTATTCGGCGAATTCGAGATTGGTGTGTTTGTAGGCGTACGTATTGATGTCCTGATCATCGCAGTAGGACGCCAGCTTCGCCGGATGGATCTGTCTCCAGTCACCCGGTCCTTCATCGAGTAGGTCGACAAACGAGACATCGACTGCCTCGTAATCGAACTTCTCCGGCGGAACCCGCTCGATGACGATCGCTTCATCTCCACTATCGTTTCGAACGCGGTCCCCTGGCGTGAACGGGTTACTCGGTCGCTGGTCCATCTTGGCGGCGCTCGGCCCCAGCTCGAGCAGCTGGTTCATCGGCCTCGATGCCAGGTGGTCCAGCTTTTCCGGCTCTTCTCCCGAGAAGTCGTGCTTCGTCGCCGCTTTCGATTGCAGCGTCTCGATCCGTTCCCACCCCAGGAGGATCAGCGCGTCCTCGTTGTCCCGGTGCCAGGCCATCACGACGATGTCGTCATCGTCGTCCGTCTTCAGGACTTCCTCGGGCAGGAACGCGGACACGTCCCGTGAGGTCTTTACGTCTACTTCGTAGCCGAATAGCTCGAAATCGTACCCTGAGAACGATTCAGGGTTGCACTTCCGTAGCGACGAAGCGTTTTTCCAGTCCCACATTTCGACAGGGATGAACTCGCGGCAGAACTGCTCGAAGGCGAGTTCGCCAAGGTTGCCGATCCGCTTGACGTCGGCATTACCCTGGCCGGTGATGTCGACCTGGAGCTTCGCCTGATGACTGGCACGTTCGTAGTCGATTTCGGAGGGCGTGTATCGATACATCTGGAAGCCTGCTGGCGAAATTGAACGTAGTTGCCCTAATTCTTTCTAGATGTGTTGTTGGGACGGTCACTCCCTGCAGAGTGGTTTATCTGGAAAGATAGGTCGAAAGCGTGGTAACGGAGCACTCTTTCGGAGCCATTTCATCTAGTACCTCAATATTGGCTTGTATAACATTTTTAAGATACCTTCATACATTTATTGGTATATGTCTGAACCCGCTGAACGTATCAAAGAGATTCAGGAGGCGTTGAATGAGCTTGAAATGAAGCGTAATTCGATCCAATCAGAGTTAAATGAAATTCGAACTAAAATACAATCTGGTGACATTTCAGAAAGTACTGAACGCAATCTAAAAGACGAGCAAGAACATCTCAATCAGGAACTTGATTCTGTTATTGAAGAGATTTCCTTACTGGAAGATGAACTTGCGGAGTTTGTTGGGGCCGATAATACGTTAAAAGATTATCAAAACATTTCCGAGCTATCATCAGACCTACTAAATAGGCTTGATAGTGAATATGATAGGTTCCAGGACAATCGGGAACAATTAGAAATGGAAATTAAGGATATTGAAGAACAGAAAGATCAACTTGATGACTTAGAGGAAACTGCGAGAGGATTAATAAGTCGTACTACAAGTGCTTCGTTAGGTGAACAATTTGCAGGAAGGAAAGAAGAACTTCAAAATTCATTGATATGGTGGAAGATAGGTTCTATCGTGTCAATTGTATTATTGTTGCTCTCTTCGGCAATTGTATACATTAATATAATCTCATCTGATAACAACTACATATTGAATTTTTCAAAGGTGGCATTGCTCCTACCTGTTTCAGTAGCAGTATGGTTTACCGTATCAAATTATAGTCGTCAAAAGCGACTCATGGAAGAATACGAGTTTAAAGCACGAATGGCTTTATCTTTGGAAGGATTCCTTGGAGTATTAGAAGAACGCTTAAATGTGGATAGTGAAGAGGAGAAACTTGAATTTTTCCTAAATACTGTTGAGAATATCTATTCAAATCCTCAGAAAAACATTCGGAATGACGCTAATTCGGATGATGTTTCTCCTGTTTCCAACGGGAATCCATCAACGGTTGAATTACTCAAGAAGATCGGCAATCGCTGAAGTCTAAAATAATTATTTATTTATATAATCGTTACATAATTTTTTAATTTCATCATATTTGATATTATTTCGCACTGTATGAGCATGAATAATATATCAGCTCTCCACAAATTGTTTGCCGTATGTCGCTTAACGACTGGATACGCTGCCCTGATGGGTGTGACGCGGCTACGGGAGATGTACTGTTACCTGATGGCCGTATCGGCTTCTCTTGTGTCCGATGCGGCCGAAAAATCGTGTCCCCCGTGAAAACCGTAGAACCGCAGTATCGGACAATAGCAGACACGCTGTTTCTTCCTCGACAGCCGTCGGACTGTTTCGAGGATGACCCTCGGCTCTTAACTGATCCTCGCGATGTTGTGTTCGCTGATGAGTTTCGAGAAGAACAGTCAACTAAACTATGTGAATCGCTGTCAATGTATCAGAGAGGTAGGGTAGGTTGCCCGTGCTTCTCCCATCTACGCTTCCCGCCTACTCTTCGAAGACGAACGTCCTATTTCGCTGGACGACCTCACCGTCGACCTCGATGAAACTGCCTTCGCTCATGTCGACCGACCTTTTTCTCCGTCGGGTTTCCTCGGGCAGCGTCGCTACCCTGCGGGAACAGCGTGGCGGCTTCGCCGCCACGTCATACGGTTGCGGGCCACAGGCCCGCAACCCACTCCTCGAAAATGCTCGACTAAAAAGCCGAACGCTCACTCCGTTCGCGTTCGGCAATTATCCCTTGAAGCCGTCTTCGAAGACGAACGTCCCGTCTTCCTGAACCACCTCGCCGTCGATTTCGATATAGCTGTCTTCGCTCATGTCGACGATCATGTCGACGTGCTGGGCCGACTCGTTTTGCTCGTTGTCCTCGCCGACGTTGTCCTCGTAGGCGCGGCCGACGGCCATGTGGACGGTGTCGCCCATCTTCTCGTCGAAGAGCATGTTGTAGGTGAACCGATCGATGTCGCGGTTCATCCCGATCCCGAGTTCGCCCAGGCGGCGCGCTCCCTCGTCGGTGTCGAGGATGCTTGTCAGGAGGTCCTCGTTCTTCGAGGCGCTGTGTTCGACGACTTCGCCGTCTTCGAAGACGAGTCGTGCGTCGGTAATCTCCCGCCCACGGCGGTAGACAGGCTTGTCGAAGAGGACCTCGCCCTCGACGCTGTCGGGGACCGGGGCAGTAAAGACCTCGCCGCCGGGGAGGTTGTGCGTGTCCGTGTCGTTGATGACGTGGTTGCCGTCGACGGACATGGTGACGTCGGTGGTGTCGCCGCTCACGATCCTGACCTCGCTGGCGTCCTCGAGGATCTCGACCAACTGTGCCTGGAACTCGCGTTGTTCGTCCCAGTCTTTGAGGATCGCATCGTAGACGAAGTTCTCGTAGGCTTCGGTGCTCATCTCGGCGAGTTGGGCGTCGGCGGGCGTGGGATGCTGGGTGAGCGTCCAGCGGTCGGTCAGCCGTTCGTTGAGGATCGGCTGGTGGGCCTTCTCGTAGTCGGAGTTGACCTCGGGCGGGACGTCTTCCAACTCGGTGACGTTCGCATGACTGCGGATCACGGCGTGACAGTCGGCGGCCTCGACCAGCGCTTGCTCGTGGGCCGGCGTCTCGAAGTCGACGTCGGCGGCGTCGGCCGCCTGCAGGTAGCTCCGGATGGCGCGACCGCTGCGGTTGGTCCGGATCGAAACGGGGTGTGCGCCGCGGTCGCCGGCGATCTCGTAAAGGGCAACGACGAGATCCTCGGCGGCGGGCTCGCTCTTGATGAGAAAGTTGTCCCCGGCACTCAGATCGACGGCGTCGGCGATGAGCTGTGCGTGTTCGCGGATGCGTGGGTCCATGACGGCAGGGACTTCTCGACCGTCAGCCAAACCAGTTTCGTCCCGTGGGTCACCCACCGCGCTTGCCTTCACGCATACCCTGGCTGAAGCCGGTCGCGATCCGGCGGACGAACAGGTAGACGAAGAAGACGAACGCGAGGACGACGACGACGATGCCGACGAGAACCGGGTCAACCATGACTCGCGGTTTCATCTCGGCGATAATATATGTTTCGTCGTTTGTTGTCATCTTCCCTCTCACCACCGGGCCGCCCCAGTTGTCTGCTTTCGCCGACGTGGACAAAACGGGTGGTCGGCGATTTCGGAGGGTGAGTCAAACGGTCGTTTGAACTTCCGGTATTCACTTTATGCGCCCGACCATGAATCCACATGCGCTACCCCCGCTTTGGCCCTCCATCACCGCGCTCGTCGCACTCATTTCCCAGCGACGCGCACCCGATCGATCACTGTTCCGTCCCGCTCCCGAAGCTCGATCAGTATGGCTCCGTTTGCCGGGTGAACTTCGGCGTGGGTCGGCGGGCCGGCACGCGGATCGGCGTGGCTTCCCGGATTGAGGACAGGCAAGTCCCCGAGTCGCTCGATCGCCGGCCGGTGGGTGTGTCCGATGACGACAAGGTCAGCGTCTCGCTCCCGGGCAAGCAACGGCAGCGATGTCGGGGTGTGTTCGTGTCCGTGGACGAGAAGCACTCGCCAGTCGTTCCATTCGAGAGTCCGGACGGCGGGCAACTGTTTCTGAACTGCAGTCGTGTCACTGTTGCCGTGGACCGCGGCCAACTGGTTGGCTCGGCGCTCGAAGGCCTCATAGACCGCCCTCGTCGTAAAGTCTCCCGCGTGGAGCACCTGGTCGGCACTCGTGAGTGCGTCGGCTGTCCGTCCGGCGAGCCGTGGTTCGTCCGTCCCATGAGTGTCCGCGAACACAGCGAGCACGGTCCTCGATTGGATCAGACGACCGAAAACATTCTCGAACCGTGGCGACGGCTCAGAGGTCACGTCGCCGGAACCAGTACTGGCCGAGGCCGAGGGCCACGATCGCACCGGCCAACAGGAGGCCAGCCCCAGCGACGTCGTAGGTGCTATCGACGAGGATGCCGGGCGGATCGAAGTACCGCACCGGGGAGAGTCCACCGAGCCAGTCGTACTCAGTCGTCGAGATGACCGATTCGAAGAGCCAGCTGAAAAAGAGCAGCCCGAGTGCGACCCGCCCGGCGGCTCGGCCCCGGCGTACCACTACGCCCAGCAGGATGCCACCGGCGCTCCAAAAGAGGAGATACGGGATGGAGAAGGCATGCACGATCGCGAGATCCACGACCGAGAGTGATTCTCCGATCGTGAGCGATGCCACGTACAGCACGACCGGGACGACCACGTTGAGGGCGGCGATCGGGACGAGAACGGCGAGGAACTTCCCCAACAGGACGCTCCGCCGGGGGACAGGACCGGACAGCACCGTGTCCATCCGCTCGTCCCGGAGGTCGCCAGCGACCGTCCCGGCGGCGGTATAGGCGAGATAGCCCCCGAGACCGACGATCCAGCCGAGCGTGTAGAACTCGCTGGCGAGCAGCCCCTCGATCGATTCGAGGCTTTCGAAGCCGAACAGTTCGGTCACGACCGGCGGCATCGCATCCAACAATTCCGAGAACCCGGCGTCGATCATCTGCGGGCCGACCCAGACGTACAGGAGCCCGAACAGCGAGAACAGCACTGCGAGAACCGCCGTCATCCGGAGTCGGTTACGCCCCTCGAAGCGGGCGACCACGAGGAGCGGATCGTCGTCGGGATCGCGGCCCGTCACCCTGCCGTGAGTGTCGGTGCTCATTCGACATCGACCTCCGCGAACAGCCAGGCACTCCCGGCGACGAGGACGACCGTGACACCGGACAGAACTGCCCCGCCTGCGGGGTCGTAGGTCCCTTCGGAGAGGATCGCCAGCGGATCGTAGTATCGCATCGGCGTGATCCCGCCCAGCCACTCGATATCAGTGTTGGTTACCAGCATCTCAAAGAGGAAGGTTCCGATGACGGCACCGGCGGCCACGCCCTCGGCGAGACGTCGCCGCGGTGCGGCAACGGACGCGAGCATGCCGAACGCGCCACAGGCCAACAGATAGGGGACCGACAGTATGTGGACGGCGGCGAGGTCGGCGATTGGAATCGTCTCGTCGATGAGCTGGATGGCTCCGGCCACGCCCGCAAAGACCACGACGTTGACGACGACGATCGGCGTCAACAGCGCGAGATACTTCTCGACGAGGAGTCGCCACCGGGAAATCGGCGCGGCGAGTAGCGTGTCCATCCGCCCGGTCTCGACGTCGCCGGCGATCGAGCCGGCCGCGGTGTAGGCGACGTACACACCGAGACCGAGCAGCCAGACGTACTCGTAGAGTTCGAGTGCGATGAACCCCTCGATGGTCCCCATCTTCCCCAGTCCCATCTCTTCGACCATCGCGGACGGGAACTGCTCTAACAGCGCCGCCATGTCGACCTCTCCGAGGATGCCCGGCGCGATGAGTGTCATCATCCCGCCGAAGGCTGCCAATCCTAGCCCGATGACTGCCGAGGCGGGGAACAGCCGTTCGGACTCGAAGCGGGTGGTTTCAAACATCGGCCTGCTCCGGACCGTCGGTCACCTCGTCGTTTTCATTCGCCTCAATATCGCCGTTCTCGACTGCTTCGACGCGCTTGGCCGGGTTCTCCCCGTAGAATCGCATGAACACGTCTTCAAGCGGTGCCTCTTCGATGCTCAGATCGAAAATATCGTATTCGAGAAGTTGTCTGAGCAGCGGCTCGTAGGCTCCGGTGTAGGTGAACGTAATGCTCGTTGCCTCGTTTTTCGCCGCGGCCGGTTTGTCGTCTTCGTCGCCGGCGTCGCTGATCTCGAGGTCGTGGATCCCCGAAAGCGCCAGCTCGTCGGCCTCGAAATCACCATCGAGGCGCGCCCGGACAATCTTCCCACTCCGATCTAGCAGGGATTCGACGTCTTCGAGTTCGACGAGATGGCCGTCGCGGATGATCGCGACCCGATCACAGACCTTCCGGACCTCGCTCAGGATGTGCGAGGAGAAAAAGAAGGTCTTCCCGCGGCCTTGCTCGGTGCGGATGAATTCCAGCAGTTGCTCCTGTTTCAGCGGATCGAGCCCGGATGTCGGTTCGTCCATGATGAGCACATCCGGGTCGTGCATGAATGCCATGACGATGGCGAGCATCTGCTTGTTCCCGCGGGAGTACTCCCGTACTTTGCGGTCCAGCGGCGGATCGAACAGTTCGAGCATCTCGTCGCTGCGAACGTCTCCACGGAGCGCCCCGTGATAGTCGAGCAAGCGGCGACCGGTCACGTTCTCGTTGAAACTCGGCTCGCTCGGCAGGTAACCCACGTCCGCGCGAACCTCCCGGAGCGCCGCCCCGTCTCTAATGTCGGCTCCCAGAACGGTCGCCGTCCCCTCCGTCGGCGATTGAAATCCCATGAGTGTCCGGATCGTCGTCGTCTTCCCCGCGCCGTTCGGGCCGAGAAACCCGAAGACTTCACCCTCCTCGACGGCGAAGGAGAGGTCCTCGACGCCCCGCACGTCGCCGTAATACTTCGTCAACGCGTCGGTCTGGATGGGCGGCATCTGTATTGTTTGGACCACTGATGGATGGAATATAAATCTAGGACTCGGCTGTGCTTTCAGGCCCAGCGTGACTCTACTGACGGCGGATAGAAATCGGCTGTTCCGTTTGTCAACACTGGGCGTGGATGCGGTTTTTCAATGAATTCCTGTGCCCACTGTTGGAGACACGACAGTATTGAGATCACTATCGATTGACTCCTCATCTGTTAGACGTAGAGTGGCGACCCCTCTCTCATGACGTGACGTGTGAAAATCAAGCCGACATCGAGCTGCCCCACCTGTTTGGTTCTCTGCTTCAATGAAAGCTGATTTTAATCTTCTTCGCGAGATATAACTGCAAAATGACGACCTTCGTTCATTACCACCATCCCAAGGACCAGCAATACTCTCTCGCATATGTCACCCAAGATCGGGATGAGATCACGTCTAGCGGGAAGGACGCTTTGATAGAGCGATACGATCTCGATGAGACGGTTTTCGTATTGTATACTAACCAGGGGACGAGCGGGACCATCGATGATATCGATGAAAACTTCGAAGACGCTCTCGATGAGATGTCTCCGGACGATCGTACGATCACTGTTCGATTGCTTCAGATTTTCGAGGAAATAATCAAGGAAAAAGAGCTTGAGGAAGCAGAGAAGCTAGAAATTTACAAACAGATAGAGTTGGATCGGATCCCTGCCGCGATCGAACGAGTTGATTGGGATCAGCCGGCCGTCGATGTCGCAGGGCAGCTTCTGTCCACGCTCATTCTCACGCACGCACTGCCTAATGCCAACCACCGGACTTCGATCAGTATGGCACAGTGGTACCTGGAAAGCATCGAAACCGGCTTCTCGTTTCCGGATTTCGCGACGGCAGACTACGATTGGAAGGAATGGGTCAACGAGTACATCGTCGAATCAAAGCGAATACTCACAGTTCGACGGAACACGACCCCGTTTTCTCTACTTGCTGAATGGGGGTGCGACATCGTCAAGCGGAAGAACAACATCGAAATCGTTCTGGCTGAGTACGATCTCGACCTCTCCCAATCAGATGCCTACAAATACTACGGAGATGTGCATACTGATCTCTGTACGGAGTTTCTGATCGAGTCCGTCAAACGGGCCGGACACGACGAACTGATCGGTGCAGACGGAATCAGCAAAGCAGAGTTCGTTACGTATCTCGACCAAACAGAATAGCGGTGCTAGTCCTGGAGATGGGCGACCGTTCGCCCGAGTTCCCGGGCATGCTCGCTTTCACTGACATCGTACCGCTTTTCTATCGAGCGGAGGCGGTCTTGAAAGGTCATTCGTAATGCCTACAGTTCCTACCCTAAGAGAGGCGGTTCTAGCACAAGAACTTTTCCCAGTTCTTGTACGTAGAACCCGGCCTACAATCCTCCGTCAGAAGTGGGTTGGGGCGTCCTCGTGAACGCAGTGAACGAGGGCTCGAGAGAGCTTCGCTCTCTCGGCGGATTTGAACCGCGGTCGTTCCTGTTCACTCGTTGCACTCGCTCACCTCCCACTCCCTGCTTCAAATCCTCATACCCGCATTTGCCGCTCACGGATTTGTTCGCAGCAAAAGTGGGTTGGGGCGGATTTGAACCGCCGACCTCCTCCATGTCAAGGAGGTGTCATAACCAACCTAGACCACCAACCCTGGCTCGCTCGTTGCACTTTCAGGTAGATGGCTGGTACAATTGAAGGTTTCGAAACGCCACGCGGCGAGCGGCCGGGGTGGCTGACAACTTCGTTACCGCTACAGGGCCCCTCTTTCCGGCGTTGGGGGGATGTTCGGACACCACAGCGTGCCATTACCCGCTGTAGGCCGTGTACGTGTCCCGATCGGGGAAGAACTGCTCGGCGTCGTCGTGGGCGACGGTCGCGACATCGGTCCCGTCGAGTTTCTTGACGTGGGTGTACATCTCGCCGCGCTCGAGGGCGGCCTCGACCAGCGGCGCGGCGTACTGCAACTGGTAGGTCCCGGCCACGAACAGGACCCGTTGGCGATCGGGGTCGATGCACTCGGTGACGACGAACGCGTGCCCGGAGCTGGTCGCCTGATAGACGACGGTCTCGGTGAACGCGACGTCTTCGGCGAAATCTTCGTACTCTTCGGCTTGATTGCTCGGGACGATGTACACCAGTCCCCACTCGTCGGCGTCGTCGCTATCGGGCGCTTTCGGCGTGGTGTCGTCGGACGTGAGCACGAGCGTCTCGAACCCTGATTCGGCCCGATCGCGCGCCATCGCTTCGACGTCTTCGAGGGTCTGTTCCCAGCCGCTCCGGGCCGCGTCGCTGGTCCGAAGTAATCGCTCACCATCGTCGAGTTCGACGTCGTCAGGGCCGAGTTTGACCATGTCTTCCGATACACTCCCACGCCAATAAAGGTGGCTCGCCGCTCTCTCCGGGTCCCGGGTTCAATTCACGGCCACGCCGAGGCCGACTTCGAGGAAGATCGAGACGCCGATGACGACCAGACTGGTGACGAACACCTTCATGCCTCGGCTCACGCGATCTTCGAGTGGAACCTGGCGACCGTCCAGCGGCGGAAGTTTCTGGATCCGTTGCTCGAACCCGAACGCATGGCCCCCGTCGAGACTCATCGAGAACAGTCGCGAGATCGGTCCTCGGCCGTGGGGCGTCGGCTGGATGGCGAACGAGCCGACGCCAAACAGCAGAAAGCCGACGACGAAGAGGGCATACTTGAGGGTTATCAGCCCGTCGCCAAATGCGAGGGATGGAATCGCGAGGACGATCACCACCGCCGTCGCGACGCTCCCCACCCAGAGGGCGAACTCGACGTAGCGGTACCGTCTAGGCGTCACGGGTTCGGTGGTCGAGGACTGGGTCGACGTCCTCGTATTCGGCGTCGTGACGGTGGCAGTAGCTCATATGGTTGTTCTCCCCGACCGGGTGAAACGCCGGCCGCTGGAGGTCACAGACGCCGTTGAATACTTCTCCGAGGTGACTCCGTGCCTCCGCGGGCCGCCCGTCCTTGACCAACTCGGCGGCGGTCTCGATCTGTTCGCGAACGTCCGCGGGGACCTCGAGGTCGCCAAAGAGGTCCGTGACTGTCTCGTCGATGTCGTCGTACGCCGAGAAGTTACCGAGCTGTCGTCTGAGCCGGTCGACTGCCCCGAGATTCATCCGAGATCGTTCGCGGACGACCTCCCGGAAGCGCTCGATCGCGTCCCAGACCGCCTCGTCGACGTCCTCGTAGCCCTCCGGCCGGATCTTGGCCGGACACCGGGTCGAGAACTGACAGCCTGTCGGCGGATCCCGCGGGCTGGGTGGCGTTCCCGGCAGCGTGATCCGGTGAGAGGACCTCGAGGGGTCGGGCCGGGGAATGGCGGAGAGGAGCGACCGCGTGTAGGGGTTGTGGGCGTTCTCGTAGACCGCCTCGGTGTCGCTGAGCTCCATGATCTTCCCAAGGTACATGACCGCAACGCGATCACAGATGTGCCGCACGACCGAGAGGTCGTGGGCGATAAAGAGGTACGTGAGGTCGAACTCCTCTTGGAGGTCCTCGAGCAGCGTGATGATCTTCGCCTGGACGGAGACATCCAGCGCGCTGACCGGCTCGTCGAGGACGAGAAACTCCGGCTCGAGAGCGAGCGCCCGCGCGATGCCGACCCGCTGGCGCTGGCCGCCCGAGAACTGGTGGGGATAGCGATAGTAGTGCTCCTCCCGGAGCCCCACCGACGTCAACAGGTCCAGCACGCGCTTCTGGCGCTCCTGTTTGGTCCGCCAGTCGTGGGCGTCCAGCGGCTCGCGGATGATCTCCCCGACGGTCATCCGATCGTTGAGGCTGGACTCGGGGTCCTGGAAGACCATCTGGGCGTTGCGACGCCAGTCTTTCAGGTCCTCGCCCGACAGCGTCGTGATGTCGGTCCCGTCGAAGGAGATCGTCCCTTCGGTCGCCTCCTCCAGGCGGACGAGCGTCCGGCCGAGCGTACTCTTCCCACACCCGGACTCGCCGACGAGGCCGAGCGTCTCCCCACGTTTGATCGAGAAGCTCACGCCGTCGACGGCCTTTACCGACGGATTGGCGAAGACGCCGCCACCGCCGTAGTGCTTCTTTAAGTTCTCGACCTCGATCAGCGTCTCGCCGGTCTCGGCCACCTGGCCAGTCCGTTGTAGGTCGCCACTCATCGGTGCTCACCTTCCGTTTCGATGTCTTCACCGCTCGCAAGTGCGCTGTGGTGTTCGAGCCGTTCCGCCTCCGTCTTCCCTTCCGGGTACAGCAGACACGACGCCGTGTGTTCGATTGTCTCGCCGACGTCGATGTGCTGGGGGGCCATCTCGTCGCAGGCCCCGAACGCCTGCGGACATCGCGGGGCGAACCGACAGTGGTCCGCCGGCGCGTTGGGCGTTGGCACCTCTCCCTCGATCGTGTTGAGCCCCTCTTCGCGGGAGTGCTCGCCGGGGATCGATTCGATCAGCGCCCGCGTATAGGGGTGTTTCGGGCGCTCGAAGAGGTTCTCGACCGACGCCTTCTCGACGATCTCGCCCGCGTACATCACGTTCACGCGATCGGAGATATCGGCGATGACGCCCATGTCGTGGGTGATAAAAAGGATCGCGAGGTTGCGTTCCGCCTGGATCTCTTTCAGCAAATCCAGGATCTGCGCCTGGATGGTCACGTCCAGGGCGGTCGTCGGCTCGTCGGCGATCAGCAGGTCGGGTTCACAGGCTAGCATCATCGCGATGACGGCGCGCTGACGCATCCCGCCGGAGAACTCGTGGGGGTACTCATCGAGGCGACGCTTCGCGTCGGGGATACCGACCGATTCGAGCAGGTCGGTCGCCTCCGCGGTCGCTTCCGCGCCCGTGATACCCCGGTTGATCTCTAGGGCTTCCCTGATCTGATTGCCGATCGTGTAGACGGGGTTCAGCGACTGTTGGGGGTCCTGAAACACCATGCCGATACCGCTCCCTCGGACCTCGCGATAGGCGGCGTCGGAGAGGGCGGTCAGCTCCTGGCCGTTGAAGTTGATCGACGACTCCGGGAGTACCTCGCCAGGGGAGTCGATTAGTCCCATGATCGAGCGGGCGGTGACGCTTTTGCCTGATCCCGATTCGCCGACGATACCGACCGTCTCGCCGGGGTAGACGTCGAAACTCACATCGTCGATCGCTCGGATCGTCTCCCGGTCGGTATGGAAGACCGTCTGGAGGTTCCGGACCGAGAGTAGCGGGTCGCCCTCGCCGCGTGCGCTCTCGGCGGTGCGTTCACGGGACATCACGCACCACCTCCTGCGGCCGCTTCCTCGGCCTCGGCGCTTTCGGTCTCGGGGTCGATCGCGTCACGGATCCCGTCGCCGAAGGCGTTGAGGCCGGTGACCAGCACGACGATGATCAGCCCCGAGAGCAGCGAGATGTGCCACGAGGAGGTCGCCACGAAGTTCTGGCCGGCCGAGACGGCACGTCCCCAGGCCGGCGTCGGCGCGCTGATCCCGAGGCCGTTGCCCAGATACGACAGTGCCGAGAGGCTGATGATGATCCCGCCGGTCGTCATCGAGGCGTACACCAGCAGGTAGCCGACGATGTACGGCAGCATGTGCTTGCGCATGATCGTGCGGGGCCGTTGGCCGAAGCTCCGGGCCGCGTCGACCCACTCCTCCTGGGCGACCTGCAACGCCGGACCACGCACGGCCCGCCAGAGGATCGGCCACGTCGTAAACGCGAACACGAGCGCGAGAATAAACCCGCCATCGAGGATGTCCCCGAGCCAGTGGTTCGCAAAGACGGCACTCACCATGATCAACAGGATCAGCCGTGGGACCGAGACGATCCCGTCGGCGGTCGTGAGGATCGTGAGGTCGACCGACCCGGCGTAGTACGCCGAGATCATCGAGAGGGCGGCCGCGATGACCGCTGCGATCCCGATCGCCATTCCGGAGACGATCATCGTGATACGCGCCCCGCCCATGAGGAAGGTAAAGAGGTCACGCCCGTTGTTGAGCGTCCCGAACGGATGGAACCGCCCATAGTCGTCGTATGTCATCGGCCCGACGTTCTCCCCGCTGCCCTTGGATTTCGAATTGAAGTTGGCGTCGCCGACGGGGATGGACTCGACTTCGCCGGTCTCGGTGTCGAAGTAGTTGACCTCGAAGCTGTAGGAACTCTTGATGTTCTGCTCGACAGTCGTCGGGCCGAGCGCCGGCCCGAAGATCGCCATCGTCAGATACAGCAGGAGGACGAGGATCCCGAACTGCCCCCAGCGGTGGCCCTTGAGTCGGCTGACCATGTCGTCGGTCGGCGTCCAGTCGGCCTGGCGGTAGTGCTCACGGTAGACCTTCCAGCCGCGGAACAGCCAGTACGCCAGAAACAGCGCGTAGGCGACGATAAGCGTGAATCGCAACGCCCACGCGAGCGCGGGTTCGAGGCCGAGAAAGGTTCCTTTCCAATCGAACACAACCGGGAGGTCCGCGATGATTGCCTGGGGCTCGATCCCCAGCACTGTCCCGTCCCAGCCAGCCCCCGGTCCGAGTTGATACCCCTGATTGGGGATGGTTCCCCGGCCGAACAGCGTCGGGATCGAGCCCGCACCGTCGGCGAGTCCCACGAGAAACTCCGCTCCACCGGTCTGGATGTCGAGGATGCCCTCCGCAGCATTCGGCGAGACGACGCCGACGAGCAACTCGATAGCCGCCGTGACGCCGACGAACGCCCGTTCGATCGTGGCGAGAACCAAGGCTGCGTACGTCCCGAACTCGACGGCGAGCAACGCGAGTAGCACCGAGAGCCACCGGAGGAAGGGGCGGGGCGATTCGACGATCCGGGTCCGGAGCGGCACGCGTTCGAACCCGGTCAACTCTTCGCGCGTCGTGGTAGGTTCAATGTCCGACATTGATATCACCTCTCAGTATCCTCCAGCGTGATTCGCGGGTCGATGAACGTATACAGAATGTCCTGGGCGATGTTCACGGTGACCTGTACGAGGATGAACAGGAAGACCAGCCCCATCACGAGTGGGATGTCGGGCCCCAGAACGCCCCGGAAGAACATGTTCCCGAGTCCCCGGATCGAGAAGACCTTCTCGACGAGGACCGACCCCCCGATCAGCAAGTAGAACTCGCTCATGATGATCGGGAGGAGTGGGATCATGGCGTTGCGACCGACGTGTTTGGTCACGATCCGTCGCCCGGAGACACCTTTTGCCTTCGCGGTCTCGACGTACTTCGAGTTGATACTCTCCAGAACGGCAGTCCGGCCGATTCGGATCTCGTTCCCCATCGACGAGGATCCCAGCACGAGTGCCGCCGGCAGGATCCACTTGATCGCGATGGCGATGTTCGTCAGCTTCGGAACCGGGATCCAGAACGCTTCGAGGAAGGGGATTCCATCGAAAACGTTGATACTCCCGAACATGTCTGCGACCGCGGGCGACGTCCCGATCACGTCGGTCGAGACCCAGAGATCGGGATAAAACGACAGGAGACCGCCGGCCGAGATAAGGCCGACGAACATCACCGCGAGCCAGAAGTTCGGCATCGCCCGCCAGATGATCCCGCCACCCGAGGTGAGGTAATCCCGCCAGGTGTTGGCCCGGAGACCGGCATAGAGGCCGCCGGGGATGCCGACTATCAGTGCGACGACGACCGACCAGAACCCGAGCCACAGCGTCACGGGCATCCGGTTCATGATGAGATCCTTGACCGGCGTCCCACGCTGGATGATCCACGACTGGCCGAAGTTGAACGTCACCAGATCGGTGAGGACCTTTCGGTACTGATCCCACAGCGGGACCGCCGAGCCGTCGGGATAGATGATCCCGAGCGCGACCTTGAGCTGGTGGATGTCTTCCGGCGTCGCGTCCTGTCCGAGAATGTTCAAAACGGGGTCGATCGGCCCCAGATACAGAATTATGAAACTCATCGTGATCCCGAACAGGAGCACCGGGACCGCGAGCAACAGGCGCTTGAAGAGATATATCAGGCGGTTCATCTATGGTCACCCCTGGACGGTCGGAGACGGCCGCGTGGGTCTATTCTTGGGGGAGCGTCCGTCTTGTCCACATCCCTGTGACGGCCCGAAACCGGTCTGGACCACACTGCAGTATGAACTCCGTTGGGAAACAACATCGCCAGCCACGACGATGACGCCATCCTCGAGGGCATAAGTGAGTTATCCGGTCGTGATATCCGCCATGCGGGTTTAACAATAACGATCGGAGCCGGCTCGCGGGGAGCGAAACTCGGGGTCGGGGCCTATCCCTGGTAGTTCGATTCGTAGCCCTCGGCACCGTCGGGGAAGACCTGCTTCGGAACCAGGTGGTAGGCGGCCTCGCCGCGACCCTTGAAGACGCTTTCGACGAAGTCCTCGCGGGTGAGCACGTAGGCCATCGCCTGGCGGACGGCCTTTGGCACCTTCTCCATGTGGAAGCCGATGTAGTAGGTGTTGATGCCCGGCGTCGAGGACATGTTCACCGTCTTGCCGTTGTCAAGCGGGCCGTACGAGCCACGGACCTGCCCGTCCTCGGTCGTCGACTCCTCGGTCGCCAGTTCGGGATCGTACTGTGGCGTCGGGATGCCGGCGACGTCGGCGTTCTCGTTGTTGAGGTACTGGTATCGCGCGTTGTCGTCGGTGATGATCGCCTCGTGGATGTCGAAGTCAGCCGTCTCGCCGTGGTAGTCCGCGAAGGCGGTCGCGGTGAACTCGCCGCCGTTGCCCTCCTGCCAGCTCTCGAAGACGAACGGCCCACAGCCGACTGGGCTCGTCGAGAACTCTTCCCAGGCCATCTCGCCGTCGTGACCTTCGATGTCGCCGACGATGCCCTCCGGGACGACGGAGAACGCCGAGTAGGCAAACACTTCGAGCGCGTAGCCGAACGGGCTGGCGAGGCTGATGGTGAACGTGTAGTCACCCGTTGCCTCGACAGCGGTCGAACCCGGCACGACGTTGCCGTCGTCGTCGGTCTCGTGTTCGATCCCGAGTACCGACAGCGGGAAGTACGTGTTTGTGGAGTTGTCCGATTCGACGAGTCGCCGGAACGAGTAGACGACGTCGGCGGCGGTGACCTCGCCGTAGTCGCCGTGGAACTCGACGCCTTCCTTGAGCGTGAACTCGTACTCCGTGAGGTCCTCGCTGACCGAGTAGTCCTCGACGATGAGGGGTTCGACCTCCGTGGTCCCGTTGACGTAGTTCATCGGCGCGTCGAACATATTCATGATCTTGCGCCCACTTTCCGTGTTCCCCGAAGCGATCGGGTCCAGGGAGCTGAAGGTGCCCGATGTCCGACTCAGGACGTCGTCTCCCTCGAGCGCGTTGACGGAGACGTTCTGTTTCGCCCGCGATGGCCCCATCCCGCCGGGCGGGCTGTAGTCCAGGTGATCGTACCAGAACAGCTGATCGACGGTGTGATAGACCGGGAGCAGGGCGGCCGCGTCCCACAGCGCCCGCTCGATGTTGATCGTCGCTTCCTCCCGGATGCTCTGGGCTTCGTCGGTTAGCTCCGGGTTGTTCTGGATCCGATCGAACTGCTCGATCACGTACTGGCGGATCTCCTCGTCGCCTTCGGCGTCCTCGGACCAGAAAAGCGTCTCGCCGTTTGGCGTATAGCTCTCGGCGTCGTAGATCGTGTTCTCCGGATCGACCAGCTGGAGGAAGTTCTGGGCCGCAGGATAGTCGGCGACCCACCCGAGCGTGTAGGCCTCGTGGTTCCCGCTCTGAGTGGTCTCCAGCAGCGCCCCGAAGTCCGAGTCGCTGATGCTCATGTCGATGTACGCCGACTCCAGGCGCGCACGGATCGTATTTGCCATCTCCTTCCACGCACCGCTCTGGTACTGCAACCAGTCGAGCTTGTACCGGTTATCGGGTCCGTAGCCCGCCTCCTCCATCACCCGCTGGGCCTCGTCGACGTTGGTTTCGTTGATCCCGTACGGGAACGAACTCGGCGGCTCGTATTCGGTGTCGCTCGACGTTTCCTCCGGTTCGTCCGTCTCTTCGGTCTCTTCACCGTCACCACACCCGGCCAGCCCAATGCTCGCCGTCGCGGCACCGGTCGCCGCGAGGAATTTCCGTCGGTTCAGCTTTTTTCCGTCTGACATGATGTGACCCTCTAACAAAGACACGTGCTTAAACGTACTGGTATTGGCTATACTTCCAAGAATATGTGCATCAATTGGTTCCATCTTCTAATTATATAAATCTGTTAAACTTGTTCCCAAACTACAATGTTTATCATTTCCTTTCGGAAAAACACGTGCTTGCATCCCCGATCGGGGCCCCGTCACGCTTAAGCGGAAACTGCTCGAACACCCCCGAGATGCCTGGACCGACGTTTCTCGACGGCGAGACGGTGGCCCTCCGTACGATCGAGGACAAGGACCTCGAATTCATCCAGCGGGAACGTTCCGACGCAGCCGTCTGGCGAACGCTCGGCTGGCCGTTCCCGTCCAATCGAAAACAGCTTACGGAGTTCTTCGAAGAGACGATTTCCGACGAGGAGACCATCTATCTCATGATCACGGTCGCGGAGGAGCCGGTCGGGATGGTGAGTTTTCACGAGATCTCGGCGGATTCGTGGCGCGGCGAACTCGGGTACTGGGTGGCGACCGACGAGCAGGGCAAGGGCTATGCCACCGACGCCGTCGGGACGCTCGTCGAATACGGCTTTCGGGACCTCGGTTTCCACCGGATCGAAGCGAAAGTCTTCGACGGGAACGAACCGTCCCGCCGGGTGCTGGAACATCTGGGGTTCACCCACGAGGGTGTCCACCGCGAAGCCGTCTTCTCCGACGGCGGATTCCGGGACGTCCACTGGTACGGCCTGCTCGCCGAGGAGTGGAGCGGGAAGGAATAGCCAGCGTTGCAGCTTCAGTCGTTGATTCGGACGGCTTCGAGCCGGACGTCCGCTTTGGGCTCGTCACGCGGGCCGGTCTCGACGCTCCCGAGGTCTTCGAGGACGTCCATCCCGTCGATGACCTCGCCGAAGACAGCGTGATCGCCGTCGAGGTGTGGCTGGGCGGCAAGCGTGATGAAGAACTGCGAGCCGTTGGTGTTGGGCCCGGAGTTAGCCATCGAGACGACGCCGGGGCCGTCGTGGCCCAGATCGCTGTCGAACTCGTCGTCGAAGGTGTAGCCCGGGCCGCCGCGGCCGGTCCCCGTCGGATCGCCCATCTGGACCATGAAACCCTCGATGATCCGGTGGATCGGGGTGTCCTGATAGAAGGCGTCGCCGCGGATCTCGCCCGTCTCGGGGTCCTCCCAGGTCGGAGTTTCGGGGGCCGGCTCGGCGTCGGCTGCGGGGTCGTGTTCCGCGAGGTTGCGGAAGTTCTCGACGGTGGTCGGGACGCGCTCGTCGTACAGTTCGATCTCGATGTCGCCGTGGGTCGTCTCCAAGGTCGCGGTTAGCTCACTCATGCTCGTGGCGATGGGTGGGATAAAGATAACCGTGGTGGTCGCGGGTAGCCGTCTCCAGCCGGGCCGTCGATGGCGGGAGTGGTCTCTCCCCCGACGGTGTCCGTCCGGTCCGGTCGATGGGACTGGCCGTTCGTCGGGATCGACAAACGGTGGCTTTTACTTATGTAATTTAGAAATGTCGTCCATGGCGGATCGTCGATCGGACGCTGGGAGGGGGGACGTACCGGGGACCAAACTGGGTCGAGAGCCGTTCGAGACCGCCGAGTGGTCCCTGCTGAACTGGATCGTCATCGGTGTCTTCGGCGCGCTCTCGGCCGTCGGGATCGTCCTTTCGACGGGCATCGTCGAGTGGGCGGTCGCGATCCCCCCGGACCGAACCGATCCAAACCCGGTGGCGGTCCCGATATACGTCTACCTCTACGCTGGGTTCGGGGCGCTTGGATACATTTTCACGAAGTTGATGGGCAGACTCGACCGGTACACTGAGTGGAACCGGTGGGAGGACCTGGTCGGACTGGCGATGCGGATCCCGGCCGCGTGGATCCTCGCTGCGGGTGTCTACCTGCTTCTCGGGGCGTTCGATGGCGTCGAGGGTGTCGCAGGCCCGCGGTTCGTTGCGGGCGTCGCCTTTCTCGTTGGGCTGTACGTCAACGTCGCACTGAAAGCACTGGGGAGTCTTGCGGATCGGATCCTCGGCCGCGGGCCTCGCCAGCCGCAGTGATCTAGTTCCGGACCCGGTTTAGGGCTTGACCAACACCTTGATCGCCTCGCGCTCGTCCATCGCCCGGTAGCCCTCGGGCACGCCGTCGAGGTCGACCGTCTTCGTAAAGATCGGCGACGGGTCGAGCGTCCCGCCGAGAACGTCCGCGAGCAACTCCTCGGCGTAGGCCCGGACCGGCGCGATCCCCCCGTTCAACGAAATGTTGTCCATGAACAGTCCGAAGATGTCGAGTCCGTCGTCCTCGATCCCGTGTGGGACGCCCACGTACCCCACGGCCCCGCCAGGCCGACAGACCTCGATCGCGGTGTTCATCGCACCCGTCGATCCGACACACTCCATGACGTGGTTTGCACCGCCGTGTGTAACTTCCAAGGCGCGCTCGACGGCCTCCTCGCCGCGCGCGGCGATCGTGTCTGTCGCGCCGAACGATTCGGCGAGTGCGAGGCGGTCCTCGTGGTGGCCCATGGCGATGATCCGTTCGGCACCCAGCCGGCGGGCGGCGAGGACGCCACACAGTCCGACTGCGCCGTCGCCGACGACGATGCACGTCGAGCCGGCGTTGACGCCGGCGCTGACCGCGGCGTGGTGGCCAGTCCCCATCACGTCCGTCAACGGCAGGATCGCCCGGAGCGTCTCCTCGTCGTCGGCATGGCGGTCGGGCACGCGGACGAGCGTGCCGTCGGCGTGGCGCGCCCGGACGTACTCGCCCTGTGCGCCGCCGTCCTCGCCGCCCCAGAAGCCGCCGTTCACACAGGCGGTATGGAGCCCCTTCCGGCAGAACTCACACTCGCCACAGCTCGTCACGAAGGGGGCAAACACGCGATCGCCGGGTTCGACGGCGCGGACTTCTTCGCCCACTTCCTCGACGATCCCCATCGGTTCGTGACCGATACGGGAAGGGACCTCGCGGTCCTCTGTCCCGCGATACGGCCAGAGATCCGACCCGCAGATCGCGGTGTGCGTGACGCGGACGATTGCGTCCGTCGGGGCGTCGAGTTCCGGTTTCGGGACGTCTTCGATACCGATCTCGCCGGGGCCACGAAAGACGGCTGCGCGCATGTGCGCCGTGTCGGGCCAGAACGTCTTAAATCCGGCACCGGTGGCCTCTCCAGTCCGATCAACTCGTTGCGATCGTGGCGACGTTACACACGACCACGACCACCGTGACCCCGCCGAACCCTGCAAGGGCGGCGTATCTCTGCTGTTCGTCGACGAGATACCAGGTCGTCACCAGGACAGCCACTGCAGCGAGTTTCAGCCCGACGAATCCCCCAACCCCCAGTGTTTCGACGAGCGCTCCTGCGAGCACGTTGCCTTCTGACAGTCCTCGCCGGAGGCCGACCGTCGTCGTCAGCACGTCCAGTATCGACGCCATGATCACTGTCGCCCAGAGGGACACGGACAGTGTCGAGAGCGAGAGCCACTCGCCAACGCAACCGATCGATTCGAAGCGATACCGTGTCGAACCCGCCCCCTCGGGTGCCGTCTGACGTTTTCCCATCGTTCCACCATCCCCGGACGACGGCGTCCAGTCGCCTGGCTGACGGGTCCTCCTCCCCCGGATGATGGATTCCACTCCCCCGCACGCTGGATTCCACACCCCCGGATGGTGGACTCCACCCCCCGATGCTGGATTCCACGTCCCCCAGACAGTGGATCCCAACCCCCGGTTGCTGGCTTCCACCCCCCGGCTGCTGGACCCTCCACCCCCGTCCGGTCATCTCTCCTGTCACCCACCAATGCTTTTATTGTTTCGGTTTCGACTGTGAACACCTGTCACATCCCCGCGAGCGTGATCGTGTTGAGTCCAACGACCACCAGTGACACCATCGAAAACCCCCAGAGGACGAGTCTGGCGGATGTCTCGGCCAGGGAGTGCCAGGCGAGCACCAGACAGACGAGGGCGACCAGTTTGAGCGCGCCGATCCCCGGCGTGCCATAGGTGGCCATGAACGCCCGTGCGACCGCGTTTCCCTCGGACAGCCCGGACGCCGTTCCGACCATCGTGGTCACGATGTCGAAGGCGGAGCCCACGAGGACGACGATCCAGAGGACGGCATCGGCTTCCGGCAGCGGGCGCGGTTCCAGAAACGCCTCGAACGCGGCCAGCCCAGCTTGAAACCATCCCGGAACGACCCGCTCGGGGAGTGTCCGTAACTCGACCATGTTCACGGGATTGGCCTCATCGCCTGGGGCCCACTGCCGGCGGTGGCGGTTGGCGGTAGTTGAGGTAGAACGTCCGCCCACAGCCGTCCTGGCCGGGCTGTGGTCCGTCACTGTGGTCTGTTGTGGGGGAGGGGGTTCGGTCCTGTCCGGCGGACGCGTCATCCGCGACGTTGCCGAGACAGACGAACTCGATGCCGTCTGCGGCTTCGACGTCGTCTGTCGTGGCGGCGTATTCGTGGTCGGCGAGGGGGTGGCGCGTCACAGATGCGTCCTGCAATGCCGGGTCCCGGTCGACGCTCGTGACGGCCCCACAGTACGGACAGTGATACGTGACTTCGACCATACGTGTCGTTGGGCTTTGATCGATAAAGCTCCCCGGTCGCCACACCGCCGCTGCATCGACCGGGTGGGCAGTTTCTCGATCCCTTTTCACGCCCGAAACCTTATGGGACGTGCCATACCAACTTCGGACACGCAGATGTCAGCCAGTGTTGCTCCCATCGTGCTGGTGGTTGACGACGAATCAGACGTCGCCGACGCCTACGCAGCCCAGCTGGAGGGGCAGTTTACGGTCCTGACAGCCTATAGCGGCCAGGAAGCATTGGAAACACTCGACGATACCGTCGACATCGTCCTGCTCGACCGCAGGATGCCGGGGCTCTCTGGCGACGACGTTCTCGAACGCATTCGTGAGCGTGGCCTTGACTGCCGGGTCGCCATGGTGACCGCCGTGGATCCGGATTTCGACATCATCGAGATGCCCTTCGATGCCTACATCACCAAGCCGGTCTCCCGTGACGATCTCTTCGAGACGATCGATCGTCTGTTGACCTTCCAGTCCTACGAGAAGCAGTTTCAGGAGCTATACCGGGTGATGTCGAAGGTTGCCACGCTTCGGGCCAACAAAAGCGAGACCGAACTCCAGCACAACGACGCCTATCAGCGACTCCTCGACCGGCGTGACGATCTGCGTGATCGTCTCGACGAGACGATGCTTTCCTTCGATGACGACGACTTTACGACCGCGTTCAAGCAGTTCAAGGACCAGGGGGAGTAACTGCTGGCTCGATCCATCCTTGCGATCGGTTTCCGAAGGTGCTGAGAGCGGACGCTGTGGGACGGCGATCCGGTGACACCGAAGATCCAAGTGCGAGGACGACAAACGGTACCATATGACGCCCGTCTGGGGCTGGATCGTCGCATACGTCCTGGGATTTCTGCTCTTTCAGTTGCTCATCTACTGGTATCTCGGGGAGGCCGGCACGTCGATCGAGCGGACGACCCCGGATTCCACCGACCGGGAGCGCGGATCGCGGACGATCGAGCCGCGGGATCTCGACAGCCTCGAACCGGGCGAGACGATACGGTGTCGACACTGCGGGGCTGTAAACGAATTCGATCCGAGTTACACCTATTGTCGGGCCTGTGCCAGGGAATACCGGTAGCCGAACTCGACGATATCAGTCCTGAGAACGATGAAGAAACACCTTAGTGGTGACAGTGTCTTCTTCACGTATGCGTCTGGCCAGTGGCGTGCCGGGGTTCGACGAACTCGTCGAGGGTGGACTGCTGCCGAATCGGCTCTACGTCGTGAGTGGGCCACCGGGCAGCGGGAAGACGACCTTCTCGTCGATGTTCATCACCCAGGGTGCCAAAGAGGGGGATACGTGTCTGTACGTGACGATGCACGAGACGAAGTCCGAATTGAGCCAGGATATGGCCGGCTTCGAATTCGGGTTCGACCGGGCCATGCAGTCGAATACGGTCCAGTTTCTGAACCTCGTGACCGAGAGTGGCAAGCGAACCATCTCGCAGTTCGGGAGCGATGGCGGTTTGACAAACCGGCTGGTCGCGTATATCGAAGCCAACGACATCGACCGCGCGGTCATCGACTCGACGATGCTGCTCCAGCACTTTTTCACCGACGTGTCCGAGGAGATCACGGGCTTTCTGTCGGCACTCAAACAGACCGACGCGACGATCGTCCTGATCTCCGAGATGACCGATCCCAGCGCCTACTCCGACGAACATTACCTCGCACACGGCGTTATCTTCTTCCATAATTTCCTGGACTCGGGAAGCATGACCCGCGGCGTGCAGGTCATCAAGATGCGCGGGACCGCCATCGACTGTGACATCCGCGAGATCGGCTTCTCCGAGCAGGGCTTGCGGGTGTTCCCCGATAGCAAGGTTCAGACATAATGTACGAACGCACCTACGGCACAGACTGGGAGACACTCGGGAAGGACGAGGCGACCGAGCGGGCGTTCGCACTCGGCGTGGCGGCGGTGCTCGGCGAGCCTGATCCCGAGGAATACGAGCGGGTTCTGGAGACGACCGGCACCTCCTACGATCGGAGCCTCATCGAACTCGCCTATCAGGAAGGCAAACGCAAGGCGTCGGGGCGACGCGGCGAGTTCGAGGAGTCGGCCGGGGTCTGGGCGGAACTCGTCGAACCTGACGGGGAGAAGACGACGGTCGACGAGACGGACGTTCCTGACCGTCGTGACTCGCTCCCGCCGGCGCTCGACTCCATCGAGATGCTCGAACAGCGCTTAGAGGACGGCCTCGAACGCGAGGAGCTGCCCGATTTCCTCCGGAAGTGACCGTTCTCCCGTCCGGCGGCGTTGTCTCTGTCTCCTCGCGGGCTATCGCGACTGACTGTCGACTGTCCGTTCGATTTCCGGCGGTTCCGTTCCGGCCCACTTTCGCCACTGTTCTTCGAGGGCGACTTTGCCGATCGACTTCGCGATCGCAGCCCCGCCGGCGAGTGGGTCGAGCGTCGTCTCCCCCACGCGCTCGCGGTAGTCGATCGGGATCTCCGTGACGCGATACCCGCGCACGACCGGCCGAAGGAGCAACTCGGCTGAGAGCCCGGTGTTCTCGGTCCACTCGATCGAGTCGATGACCTCGCGGCGATAGGCCCGCATTCCCGTGGTGGTGTCGTGGACGCGCTCGCCGATCAGCGCACTCGCCAGCCACGCGAAGGCGTGGTTTCCCAGGCGATTGAAACGGGGCATCGTCTCGGCCCCGCCGGTGAGGCGGTCGCCGCTAACCACGTCGTAGCCGTCGTTGATCGCCGTGAGGAAGTCCGGCAGGCGATCCATCGGGTAGGTGTCGTCGCAGTCGGTCGTGACGACTACCGGCCGGTCGGGTGTCGTGATCGCCGTCTGTACTGCCACGCCGTAGCCCTGTGGCTCCTGCTCGATCACGCGCGCGCCGTGCTCGCGAGCCACCTCCGCCGTCCCGTCGGTCGAACTGTCGACACAGACGACTTCGGCCTGCCCGTCGGTCACGCGCTCGATGTCCGCCAGTACTGTGCCGATCGCCTCCCGTTCGTTGTACGTCCCCATCACGACGCTGACGTCCGAAAACGTATAGCCGTCCCCGCTGGCTTTCTCATCGCTCATTACGCCACTGTTCGTCCGGGAACACTTGAGCTTTAGGTTTGCCTAAAGAAGGAGTTCGTTAGCGAACCGTCCGCTACACCGGCGAGTTCAGCGCGCCGAAGTACACCTGCCAGGCCAGCAGTGACTTCGCGACGAGACTCAAGACGATGTAGCCGACTTCGCCGAAGAGGTAGTCTTTCCACTTCCAGACGCCCCGGTACTGCAACAGCATGTTGATCGCGAAGAGGTTGAACAGGACGAAAAGCGAGATGTAAATCGCGATCACGAAGTCCGGCGGACTCCCTTCGCCGAAGGTGAAGGTGCCGATGATCGTGACGGCAATCGCGATCCAGGGGACGAGCCCGGCCAGCGAGCCGACCACGAAGGCACTCCAGTCGGTCTCCTCGGTCAGTCGGTTGTGGCGTTCCATCACCAGCCCACAGAGGTTCATCACGGCGACCAGGCCGAACAGCGCGATCAGCGTGCCCAGATCCCAGACCCCGGCGAGCATCGCGATCAGGACGATCATCAGCGACGCGCTGACGGCGTACTCGTACCATCTGTAGGGGTTCATCCCCTGCTCCAGATAGGCGACGTACCGATCGTACAGCACCGTCGAAATCAATGCGTGTGCGATCGCGGAGATGAACAGGAACCCGGCGGCCAGATACGCGAGTTCGATCGTCCCGATCGATTTCATGACGGGCGAGAGGGTTTCGGTGGTCGTATCGAACTCCTGGTAGACGGCTGTGATCGTCCACTCCCGGGAGGAGCTCAGGTAGACCATCAGCGCGCCCTGGACGAAGTGCAGGACGGCCATCGCCGCGTTGAACCGTCGGAGATTCCAGTCGCTGGCGTCTGATGTAGCCATGATCGTGCTTCTCAGCGGATTATAATCATTCTTTGCCCGACTGTCCGGTCTCTGTGCCGGCCAGGAAATCCCGGCACGTGCCAGGGGAGGCCTGATTCGGCTGGTGAGATCTGACGAGTCGTCGCCGATAGCTTCCCTGGGGAGGTTATCAATTCTGATTCGTCGAGGGGGACACTCAAGTCCACGTTTCTCCCCATCACATATAATGAACAGTGCTCGAACTGACGACGAGAACCGTGTGGTCCCGGATGATCTGGACCTTCTCTTACAGCTGACGGAGTACACGGACGACTCTCTGTGGATGTTCACCCCAGATTGGGAGAACGTCATCTTCGCCAATTCGACGTACGAGGATATTTTCGGTGAGCCGGTGGCGTCCCTCGAGGCGGACCCGACGAGCTTTCTCGACGCGGTCCATCCCGACGACCGAGAACGGGTCGCCGACGGGATGGAACAATTGTCCGCCGGCGAGTCGACCGATCTGGAGTTTCGCGTCGATCCGGCCGAGGACTACGGGACCTGGGTCTGGGTTCAGGGCAAACCGGTGGTCGACGAAGCGGGCGAAGTGACCGCTCTCGCCGGGTACACCCGCGACATCACCCGCCGCAAGGAATACCAGCGGGAACTCGAACACCACCGGGAGGCCCTGGAGAAATCCAACGAGAGTCTCCGGGAGTTTGCCTACATCGCTTCTCACGACCTCCAGGAACCACTGCGAATGGTGTCGAGCTACGTCGACCTGCTCGAACGGGAGTACGGCGACCAGTTCGACGACGAGGCCGAGGAGTACATGGAATTCGCCGTCAACGGGGCAAAGCGGATGAAGCGGATGATCAACTCCCTGCTTGAGTACTCCCGCGTCCACACCGAGGCCGAGGAGTTCGACGAGGTCGACGCCGGAGATGTCTTCGAAAGCGCCCGCCAGGATCTGGAACTGCTGATCGCCGACCACAGTGCCGAGATCACGGTCGGGGACCTGCCGACCGTCAGCGCCGACCGCGATCAACTCGGCCAGGTGTTTCAGAACCTCCTGAAGAATTCGATCGAACACGCCAGCGAGGACGGAACGCCACAGATCGACGTGACGGTCACCGACCGCCCGGAGGCCTACGAGTTCGCCGTCGCGGACAACGGGCCGGGGATCCCGGCCGACGAACAGGACGACGTCTTCGAGATCTTCAGGCAAGGGGCGAACGCCGAGGCCGGCAACACCGGGATCGGGCTGGCGATCACCCGCCGGATCGTGCAACGCCACGGCGGCGAGATCTGGATCGAATCGGAGCCCGGCGAGGGAGCGACGTTCAAATTCACCATCCCCAAGGGGCTGAACGTCGCCGAATCGGAGGGTGTCGACCATGACTGAGGCCGGCCAGCCGGTCGAGATCCTCCTCGCCGAGGACAACCCGGGTGACGCCAAACTCACACAGAAGGCTTTCGAGCAGGGCAACATCCTCAACAACCTGCACGTCGTCGAAAACGGTGCCGAGGCGATGGACTTTCTCAACCAGCGCGGCGAGTACGAGGACAAGGCCCGGCCCGACCTCGTCCTCCTGGACCTCAACATGCCGAAAAAAGACGGCTGGGATGTCCTCGAGGAGATCAACGACGACCCGGAACTGCGCCGTATCCCCGTGATCGTGCTCACGAGTTCCGAAGCCGAGTCGGACATCGTGAAATCATACGACCTGCAGGCCAACGCGTACCTGAGCAAGCCCGTCGATTACTCGGGGTTCATGGACGTCGTCAGGAGTCTCGAGGAGTTCTGGCTATCAGTCGTCAAGATGCCACCGAAGTGAACCCATGTCAGAGACCGAATCACCGACCGAGGTGCTGCTGGTTGAAGATAACCCCGGCGACGCCCGTCTCGTCAAGCACCATCTCAACGAATCCCACGTGGCCGATCTCGTTGGCGACGTCACCCTCGAACACGAGGAGACGCTCGCCGAGGGGCTCCGGGCGATCGAAGCCGGCCGACACGACATTCTGTTTCTCGATCTGGGGTTGCCCGAGAGCACCGGCCTGGCGACGCTTGGGGCCGTCCAGGACGAGGACCCACGCGTTCCGATCGTCGTGCTCACCGGCCTGGACGATCGGGAGACCGCCGTCACGGCGATCCAACGCGGGGCCCAGGACTACCTGCTGAAGGACGATCTCGACGCGGACGATCTCGCCCGGTCGCTGCGCTACGCGGTCGAGCGACACCGGCAGGAAGTCCAGCTTCGCCTCCAGAACGAGCGCTTAGAGGAGTTCACCAGCGTCGTCTCCCACGACCTGCGGAACCCGCTCAACGTCGCCCACGCCCGGGTCAACATCCTGCGGGACGAGGCCGACAACGACCACCTCGAAACCGCCTCGCGGGCGCTCGATCGGATGGAGGCCCTGATCGAGGACCTCCTGACGCTGGCCCAGCAGGGCCGGACCATCGACGACCTGTCGACCGTCCGCCTCGACGTCGTCGCCGAGGGCTGCAGGGAGAACGTCGACACGGCCGACGCGGCCGTGATCGTCGACACTGACGCGACCGTTCGTGCCGACGGGAGTCGCCTGCAGGAACTCCTCGGCAACCTCCTCAGAAACTCGATCGAGCACGGCGGGGCAGCCGTGACGATCACGCTCGGCGACCTCGCCGACGGGTTCTACGTGGCGGACGACGGCCCCGGCATCTCCGCCGACGACCGCGAGCAGGTGTTCGAGATGGGGTACTCGACCTCCGAGGGTGGGACGGGGTTCGGTCTCATGATCGTCGAGGGGATCGCCGAGGCCCACGGCTGGGACGTCCGCGTGACCGAAAGCGAGGCCGGCGGGGCGCGGTTCGAGATCACCGGCGTCGACGTACTCTGACCACCGGCGTCGGGATGAGTTGATGGCGCTTCTCAGACGTCACAGCACGCTCTCGAGGTGGCCGACAGTCCGCAACGCGAGCGCGGCGATGGTTAGCGTCGGGTTCATCGCGCCGCCGGTCGGGAAGACGCTCGATCCCGCGAGCCAGAGGTTCGCGAGGTCGTGAGTTTGCCCTCGGGCGTCGACGACGCTCCCGTCCGGATCGGTTCCCATCCGCGTCGTGCCCATGTGATGGAACGCCGGCCCGGTATTCTCGGGGCCGATCTGCCAGGTAATCTCCGCGTCGAGTTCGTCAAGAATGGCTTCCTGGATCGCGTTGGCTCGCCGGAGCGTCCGCCGGGTGCGATCGTCGATACCCCAGTGAATCTCCGGGACGGGATTGCCGTGGTCGTCAGTCCGCGAGGGGTCGAGCGTTACGCGGTTCTCCCGGCGCGGCGTTTGCTCGACCAGGGCTCCCACCGTGAGGTGGCTGCCGTACGTGTCACTGATCCGATCACGAAGTTCGTCGCCCCACCCGCCGTCGGACAGTGCAACTCCAACGGGTGAGGGGCCGCCGTAGTTGCGGAATTCGAGTTTGATCGGCCCGAGATCGTCCGCGCCGGCGTCGGCCGCAGGGATTCCCCGGTCCGTTCCGGCCGCGGGATCGTCGTAGAACTGGTGGGACTCGGTGGTGTTGAACCCGACGTGGTGCTGGCGGGTCTCCCGGTCGATCACGCCGCTCGTGCCCGCAAACAGGTGTTCGTGGAAGTACTGGCCCACGACCCCGCTCGAATTCGCCAGGCCGTCGGGGTACTGCGGTGACTCCGACAGCAAGAGGAGTCGGGGCGTCTCGACGCCGCCGGCGGCGAGGACGAACTCCCGCGCCTCCTGACGATACGTCCCGCCGTCGGGCGTGGCGTAGACCGCGGCCGTGACCCGCTCGCCCGCGTCGTCGTGTTCGAGGCGCTGGACGGGGACCCGGTCGATCACTCGCGCCCCCGCTTTCTCGGCCTTCTCGACGTGGCTCGTGGCGTCGTACTTCGCGCCGGAGGGACAGACGGGCTGGCAGGTGCCATACCCCACGCAGGCCGATCGATCGTCATACCGTTCGGAGTTGCGGGCGTTGGGTACCGAGTGAGTGGTAATTCCCAGGGCCTCACAGGCCTCGGCGAAGATCGAGTCGCTGTGTGAGGGGTCGAACGCCGGCATCGGATGTGGCTCCTCGCGTGGCGGTTCGAACGGGTTGTCGCTCGCGCCGGCGACGCCCAGCGCCGCCTCGGCCTCGGCGTAATAGGGCCGGATGTCGTCGTACTCGATGGGCCAGTCGGCGGCGATGTCCTCCCGTGACTGCACCGCGAAGTCTCGTTCGTGGAGCCGCATCACCATCCCCTGCCAGTGCAGCGTCGACCCGCCGACCCCTTTCACGCGGGTGTGGTTGAGTGGATAGTGTCGATCGCCGCTCGACGTGAAGGCGTCGCGCTCCCCGCCCATGCCCCAGATATCGGGCCGGCCGTGCGCCGGGCGCAGGGCGTCCTCCATCTGTTCGATTCGCTGCTCGGGGTCGAATCGCGGGCCAGCCTCCAGGACGGTCACTTCGTGGCCAGCGGCGGCCAGCCGATGGGCGATCAGCGCGCCGGCGGGGCCGGCCCCGATCACGCAGACGTCAACCCCGTCGCTCGGCGTGCGATCGGCGCTCACGACTCCGGCCCCCGCTGATAACTCGCGAGTCCGCCCGGGTGACCCGGGGGATTCTCGATCCCGATCAACTCGCCGCCGGTCGGTGAGGCGTACAGCGCGAGCAACAGGTCGTTGATCACGAAATAGCGCAGGCGTTCGGTGTCCTCCCCATTCGGATCAGGATCTGCGTCGTTGGCCCCCATCCGTCTGAGTGCCTCGTCGCGCTCGTCGGGCGACAACGCCGCGAAGTCGGCCTCGTACCACGCCTGACAGTACTCATCGAGGTAGGCCACGGCGTCGGCGATCCCCTCGACGTGTTCCGGCCGGTCGGCCGTCCGGCCCGCGGCGTAGCGTTCGACGAACGGCTCGATCTCGCTCACATCGTCGGGGTAGAGCACCTCGGCGGCGGCCGAAAGCGTCTCGCGGTCGTGGTCGGAAAGCGACGGTTCCTCGCCGGCATCAGCCTGCTCGTCGTCCGCCGCGGGCGCGGTACAACCGGCCAGCGACGCCCCGACGGCCGACAGCGCTGCCATCGCGTCCCGTCTGGTGAGTTCGTGGCTCATGGATCAGGGTTCCTGTGTCTCGTTCGTCGCTCGCAGTTCTGTCCGGACGAATACCCCGTCCGGCGATTCTTCGGGCACGTACGTCGCCGCGCCGCCACACGCCTGGGCGTCGAAGCAGTATTCGACGCGGGGGGTCAGCGCGCGCACCTGTCCGCCCCCGGCTTCGACTGGAACCGACAGCCGGTATTCGAACCCGCCGATCCCGTCGTCGGCGAAGACCGTCACGTCGACATCTTCACGCCCCTCGATCGTAGGCTGTTCCTCGCTGCCGGCTTCGAGCAGGCCGACCGCTCGGACGGTGTCGCCGATGACGAGCCGGAACTGCAACTCGTCGCCAGTCTCTCTCGGGACGTAGTGGGCCGTGCCGTCGTCGGTCTCGACGGTGACGGTCGCGCTTGTGACGCGCTCGGGGAGGCCGACGCTGGCGTTCAGCGTGACGGATTCGCCCGAGCGCTCCCGGACGCGCTGGAGTCGGGCGGCCTCGGGCGAGTCGCCGAGCGGGTCCCAGACGCCCCGAAAGCCGAAGCGATAGAGATCGCGGTCGGGGAACGCCTCGGCGATCGCGAACGGGCGGTCGGCCATCGCGTAGACCGTCCGGCCGTCGTAGCCCGGATCGTTCCGCAGCGCCTGGAAGGGGTGGTTGAGCCAGGGGCCGTACGGCGTCGGCGTCAGCACGACCGCGTTGGCCGGTGGTTCGGGCTCGAACGGCGCGTAGGCCCGCTCGTAGGTGTCGGTCACGTCGGCGTTGCGCTCGACGGGTGGGCCGGCCCCACCGGCCGTGATCCCGCCGAGGACGAGCGTACTCACGAGGGTGATCGCGGCGAGGGCTGCCAGCACCGTTCGGCGCTCGAAGCGTGCGGTGAGAGCGGCCCGGAGGGCGTCGAACGCAGCCAGCGCGGCGACGGCCCCGAAGGCGGCCGTCGGGACCAGCAGGTCGAAGTGGTAGTACGGACCTAGCGAGGCGATCAGGCCGTCGCCGGCCGCGTCGAGGTCGCCGAGCAGGTTGTAGTTCCCCCAGAAGTACAGATTCCCGACCGGGACCGAGACGCCGACGGCTGCCAGGGTGGCTTGCCTGGCGTCCAGCCCTCGCCGGGCCGCCACGCCGAGTCCGGCGACCGCGAGCGCCGCGCCGACGATCCCGCCGGCGATCCAGCGGTCGACGAGCGTCGTGTGGACGTTCCAGTTGGCCTGCAGTGCAAGCCCGGGCGTGTACTCGACGCCGTGGTTGAGGAGTTCGCGGTGGCCGAACCCGAGGCCGTCCAGCGGGGCGAAGGCCTCGTAGGGGAACGTCAGGGGTGAGCCGGTGACGGCGGCGTTGTACGCGAGGGTTAGTCCGACGCCGACCAGGCCCAGGGTGGCAGTCGCCGCCTGCCGGGGGATCGCCGTCCGCCAGTCCCGGGCGAGCGTCCAGCACGCGTGAGCCACGAACGGCGCGGCGAACAGGACCGCGGTGTACGGTCGGGCGAAGAAGGCGAGGCCGATCGCGACGCCCGCCGCCGCGGCCCACCGCCAGTCGTCGGTCCGGTCGGCCCGCAGATAGGCATAGGCGAACGCCAGATTCAGCAGCGTCGTCGGCGCGTACGGCAGGAAGGTTGCGGTATCGAGGAGGAAGAGGGGGGAGGCCAGCACGAAGATAGCTGCGAGCAGGCCGGTCCGGCGGTCGAAAACCTCGTTCACGACGCCGGTCACGCCCGCGAGGATCCCGGCCGCGATGGCGGGCAGCGCCAGCCGATAGCCCCCGAGCAGTTCCCCGAGCGCGAACAGCCCGGCGGGGACGGGGTTGTACTTCGGGTAGAACCCCTCGCTCTCGACGAAGAACCACGGCCGGAAGACGCCCTCGACGGGCGGGGTGAGGGTGAGTTTGCCCTCCAGCAGCATCGCGGCCTGCTGGAGGTAGACGCCCTCGTCGTGATTCAGTGAATGGTATGGAAAGAGGTTCGTCGAGACGAGCCAGACGGCGAGTGCGCCGAGAAGGGCGAGTGCGAGCGTCGCGAGACGAAAGCGGCGTCGGTCCATCACGCGGGGAACCAGGCCAGGGGGTGGTCGGTCGCCAGGCGAACCCGGACGCGCTTGTCCATTCCGAGTTCCTCGGCGTGGTTGTGCTCACAGTGCAGGATGGCCCCGGAGTCGAGTTCGACGGTGTAGACGAACGAGGGGCCGGTGTACTGCCGATCGACGATCCGACCGTTGGTGCCCGCCGGATCGGCCGGCACGGCCCGGATGTCGTCGGGTCGAACGAGCACGTCAACATCGGCTCCCTCGTACTCGGTGTCGAGGCCCTCGATCCGGTCGGCGTCGAGACAGCCAAGCGGCGTGTCGACACAGCCCTCGGCGAAGGTTCCGGAGACGAACCCGGCCTGGCCGAGGAACTCGGCGACGAAGCGGGACTCGGGCTGCTGGAAGACGACCTCCGGGCGGCCGATCTGCTCGATTTGCCCGCCGTCGATGACGGCCACGCGGTCGCTGATCGAGAGGGCCTCCTCCTGGTCGTGGGTGACGGAGACGGCGGTGACGCCGGTCTCCTTGATGATCCGGCGGACCTCCCGGCGCATCTCCTCGCGCAGGCCGACGTCGAGGTTCGAGAAGGGTTCGTCGAGCAGGAGCACGTCGGGTTCGGGGGCGAGCGAGCGCGCGAGTGCGACCCGCTGGCGCTGGCCGCCCGAGAGGTCCTCCGGGCTCGCGTTCTCGTAGTCGCCGAGTCCGACGAGTTCGAGCAGGTCAGTCACTCGCTGGTCGATTTCGTCGTCCGGACGATCCTGGATGCCGAAGGCGACGTTCTCGCCCACAGTGAGGTGGGGAAACAGCGCGAACTCCTGGAAGACCAGTCCGACGTCGCGGTTCTCCGGTTTGACGAAGGTTCCCTCGTCAGCGACGGTCTCGCCGGCGACCCGGATCGTCCCGTCGTCGGGTTCGTCCAGTCCGGCGAGCAGTCGGAGCGTCGTCGTCTTCCCGCAGCCTGACGGTCCGAGTAGCGTGAGGAGTTCGCCGTCCTGGACGCGAAGACCGAGATCCGAGACGGCGGTCTCGGCCCCGAACTGGCGGGTAACGCCGTCGAGTTCGAGGACTGCCGTGCGGTTCTCGCCGGCTGTTTCGGCTGTGCCGGTCGTCTGGGGCTGTGCGTCGACTGGTGTTGATGGTTGTGATGCAGTCACGTGTTCGAACCCTCCTGGCTGAGGATGACGGCCATCGAGAGCGCGGAGATGACGATCAAGACGAGCGCAGGCACGGCCGCGCGACCGTAGAGGCCGGCTTCCCGCACTTCCCAGATATACGTCACTAGGGTATGATCGAACCAGAACGGCCGTAAGAGTAGCGTCGCCGGCAGTTCCTTCATGGTCGTCAGGAAGACGAGGGCCGCCCCGGTCGCGATGCCGGGGGCGATCAGCGGGAGCGTCACCGCCCGGAAGGCTTCCGTCCGGGTACGTCCGAGCGTCCGGGCGGCCTCGATGAGGCGGCGATCGACCTGCATCGTCGAGGTCCGGATCGCACCGATCGCCTGCGGAACGAATCGGACGACGTACGCGAAGACGAGAATCAGGAGCAGATCGTCGGCGGCTTCCGTCACCGACGGAGGCAGGCCATGCAGCGTGAACAGGACCAGCGCGAATGCGAGCACGATCCCCGGCGTGGCGTAGCCGACGTACGAGAGACGATCAGCCAGCGTCGCCAGCCGGGAGCGACCCCGTGCGGCCGCGACCGCCACCGGCAGCGCGACCAGCAGCGACCCGCCGGCAGCGAAGCCGGCCAGATACAGCGAGTTCCAGCCGTACGTCCAGGAAAAGGCCAGCCCGCCGGCCGTATAGGCACCCGCGTCGCTGAACAGCAACAGTCCGAAGACGGCCACCGGGACCGCGATAGCGAGGGCAGCCACGATGAGGGGGAACAACGCGGCGACGTATCGCCACGCGCCGAGTTCGATCACGGCACCGCCACTGGTTCCACGGCTCTGATAGGCTCCCTCGTCGTCGGCTCCGACCTTCGATTCGAGGTAGAGGATCACAGCCGTCACGCCGAGCAACTGGATGGACAGCAGGGCGGCCCACGGGCGCATCGTATTGTAGCGCGCGTAGATCGCCTGGGTGAACACTTCGACGCCCATGAAACTGGGTGTCCCGAAGTCCGCGAGGGTGTACAGCGCGACCAACAGCGCGCCGGCGGCGATCCCGGGGGCGATCTGTGGCAGCGTCACCCGCCGGAACGCTTCGAGTCGCCCGGCGTCGAGCGTCCGGGCGGCCTCGATGAGAGAGGTATCAAGCGACAGCAGTGACGCTCGCGTCGTCAACAGGACGTACGGGTAGGTGTAAAGCGTCAGGACGATCGCCGCGCCGGCGAACCCGTCGATCAACGGGAGCTGTTCGATCCCGAGTGGGGCGAGCACGCCCGTGAGGATGCCGCCCGAGCCAAAGGCCGAGAGGACCGCAAGCGCCCCGAGATAGCTGGGGATCGCCAGGGGGAGGGCTGCGAGGACGGTGAACAACCGAGCGAACGGGAGGTCAGTCCGGGCCGTCAGCAGGGCAATGGGGACCCCAACGAGGACGCTCGCCGCCGTGACGATGGTGACGAGTGCGACGCTGCGGAGGAGGATCTCGATCGTTCGGGGATCGACTGTGAGCGCCAGTGCGCGCGGGCCGAGGTTCAGGGCTTCCTCGAACAGCCAGGCTAAGGGTACGACCAGCGCGACGGCGATGGCGGCCGCGAGCAACGTCAGCCCCGAGGGGCGTCGGAAGCGGGACTCTCCCGGGAGGTGCTCGCGAAGGCGCGATAGTCGACCCTTCGTGCTCATCCCGAGACGCCGGCCTCGGACATCAGTTCCAGCGTCGGTTCGAGATCCGCCAGGTCAGCCAGATTGATGTCCGGGGGATTCAACTCGTCGACGGTCGGTAGGCCGCCGACCGGTTCGACGCCGGGGATCATCGGATAGGCGTAACTCACGGTGGCGAAGAACTCCTGGGCCTCCGCCGAGAGCAGGTGTCGCACGAAGTTCGTGATCAGGTCGTCTTTCTCCGTTCCTTTGACCTGGAGAACCCCGGCGACGTTGACCAGGCCCCCGGCGTCGCCGTTCGTGAACGCGAGATCCAGCGGGGCGTCGGGGCGCTGGTTTTTCACCCGCATCGCGTAGTAATGGTTGGCGAACCCGGCGGTCAGGTCACCGTCGGCCACCGCCTGGGTGACGAGGTACTCGTTGCGATGGCGATCGGTGCCGGCCTCCCGCATCGCTTCCAGCCACTGGCGGGTCGTCTCGGGCCCCTTCTGGAGCCGCATCGCGGTCACGAAGGCCTTGAACGCGCCGTAGGTCGGTGCCCACCCCATCGTTCCCCGGAGGGCCTCGGTCTCGGGGAACTGTGCGACTTTCTCCGGGATCTCGCTCTCGCTGATCACGTCGGTGTTGTAGGGGACGCTCCGGGCGCGGCCGGCGACGCCGACCCACGCGTTGTCAGCACCCCGAAAGTCCGCCGGAACGGGTTCGAGTGCCTCGTCAGCGAGTGGCTCGTAGGCGTCGTTTTCAGCCACGAAGCCGAGCGAGGCGGCGTCGATCGACCAGAAGAGATCGGCCTGCGTGGCCCCGGCTTCGACCTCCTCGACGATCGTCTGGGCCAGCGATGCCGAGGGCGAATTGCTGTCGAGGACGGAAAAGTCCGGATAGATATCCTCTAACATCCCGATAAAGCCCTTGTAGATGCCGCCCTCGCCGCCGCCGATGTAGAGATTCAACGATCCCGAGAGATCCGGCAGTTCGTCGATCGACGTGCCGCCGGGGGCCGGTCGCCCGTCGACGATCGCGCCCGATCCGCGGAACTCCGACAGCGACGGCACGCCCAGGTCCTCGCCGCTCCCCTCCGTCGTCTCGCCCCCGAAGGGGTTTGCACAGCCCGCCAGCCCGCCCAGCGCAGCTGCGCCGGCCGCCCCCAGGAACCGCCGCCGACTCGTCGATCTCCGTGTCATGTTGGGTTTAGGTTTGCCTAAATACGTATAAACTCCGTGATTTCGTCCGGGGTTCGCCGGCGTCTTTCCGTCTTCGTCGCGGCCGGACCGGTCGTCACGATCGGTCATTCCGCGACCACCGCCGTTTCCCGCCGCCCGTCGGCATCGAGTTCCGCCAGGCAGTCCACCCAGTCGTCGAGGTACTCGCCACAGTACGCGAGGAACTCGGCGTTCTCCCACTCGTCGTCCGCGCCGGTCTTGAGTTCCGTGGCGACGGCGCGGGCCACCTCGGCGTAGGAATCGGCGTCCGCGCCGGCGCGGTCGACGAGTTTCCAGACGTGTTCGTTGAGTTCGAGGCCGGCCACCTCGTTGGCCAGGTCGCCGAAGGTCGACCGCGGTGCCTTGTTGTGGTCACACAGCGGCGCGCCGTTGTAGATCCGTCCGCCGAGGACGTCGGCGGCACGTTTCAACAGCAGTCCCGACCAGATGTCGTCGAAGCGCCCGACGTCCCAGGGGTTGTCGTCCATCGGGAACTGGTAGAACGCCGGGACGACCTCCCGACGGAAGGCCAGGTTCATCGAGCAGACGGTGAGATAATTCCCACGTCCCGCGACGAAGTCGTCCCCGAAATCGTCCCGTGTCGTGCGGGTCTGGGCCTGTCCCTGGAGGTCGCCGTCCATGAGAATTCGGACCGCATCGAGGTCCGGGACGTTGGTCCACAGGCCTTGAGAGGCGACGACGCGCTCGACGCGCTCGGTCGTGACCGTCCGCTCTTCGTCCATCGCGCTGTAGGGATACCCGCGCGGATAGAGGTCCTCGGCCCCCTGGAGGACGTTCACCCACTGCTCGTCGGATTCGACGGCCGTGAGGTCGCCCTCGTAGGCGAGGTTGTCGAGGTGGGTTCCGAAGAAGTCGATATCGTCGTGTGGGGCGGTGTCGTCGTCGAGGAAGACGCCATACTCGAAGCGTTCGTGCGCCCAGAGATACAGTAGGCCGAAGGACGTCTGTGCGTGACTGGCGTCGGGAATCAGGTGCCCGTACTCGCTGATCCCCTGTGCCTCGAACCAGTCTTGGCGGCCACTTCCGTCGAAGACTGCCCCGTCGAGGCCCTCCTCGTCGAGCATCGCTTCCATCGCCGCGGTATCACAGAAGTCCTCGGTGACGAGGACGACGAAGAGTCGATCCAGATCGAACCCGTGCTCGCGGGCGTTCTCGGCGTACGCCCGGAGGAACTCGTGGTTTCTGATCGTCGGGACGACGACGCAGATATCTTGGGTAGTCATCGGTACTCCCGATTGTTTAGGGTAGCCTAAAAACGTGGCGATCGGGACATATGCGTGCTTTCAGCGGTGGACGCGTTGATTTGCCCGTGGGGAGCTCGCGATCATGTGTCGTCGCCAGCAGCGGTTGTCGTCGAGCTCTCGAAGTCCGTGACGTCGGGGATATCGACGTTCGTCTCCGAGGCGAGTGCGTCGACGTCTGACTGTTCCTCGGCGATGCCGGTCGTCATCAGCAGTCGGATGGCCCGGCGGACGCTGATATCGATCTCGTGGATGGTGTCTTCCGGCGCGAGCACGAGTCGGCCGCCGGTGATGTTCGGGCTGTGCGGGACGAAGACGTTGTAGGCCTTCCCGGTGGCTGACTGGGTCGAGGCCGGGCTCTCGCCGGTGACGAACCCGATGGCGAACAGCCCTTCACGGGGATATTCGATCAGGACGACGTTCTCGTAGCGGTTCTCCCGGTTGCGCAGCGCCTGGGTCATCTGGCGGACGCTCGTGTAGATGACCCGCACGACGGGGACGATCCCGAACGCCCGGTCGAACCACGAGAACGCCCAATCGCCGATCGACCGCTGGGTGAGATACCCCAGGGAAGTGATCACGAATATCAGTGTCAGGAACGTGATGACCTGGGCGACGAGCGTGATGTTGCCCGTGTACTGGGCCAGCGCAGTCGTCGAGACGATCGGATCGACGAACCCCGACAGCCAGCCGATCAGCAGTCTGAGGGCGACGATCGTGACCACGAGCGGGGCGACGAGAAACAGCCCCGCCACGAAACTCCGTCTGAGTGTATGCGCTCGTGACACAGTACGGCCGAGTTCGCGGTCATGCCCCTAACGTTTACCGGTGGTCCGGGCGTCACTGCGAGGACGGGCGACGCCGATCGCAGTCGCCAAGGTCCGTGGGGTTGTGTCACGTCAGTCCCGCAGGCCAAGCGCCAGGGTCGTCGCGGCGACGACCAGCAGTGCCACGCCGGGGAGTGAGACCCCGACCGAAAGCGTCTCGTAGGCGACGTAGGCGACCATCGCGACCAGTGATGCGACGACGGTCACGATCGCGATGTGGAGGAACTCGGCGCGTTCGACGCTCCCACCGTCGAGTTCGGCGTCGATCGTGAACGCCCCCAGCGCGAACTCCCAGGCGAGGACGCTGCCCACGACCGCCGGGAGCAACCGCTCGACGGCAATCCCGACGAACGCGGTGGCGATCACGGCCCCGACCACTGCAACTGCCCCGAGTCCCGTCACCGTTCGCATATGTCGCGTCAGCCCGACCGCGAGGCCGGCGACGCCGATCACACATCCGACCAGCGAGACCGTCGTGATCGGGGCCACGACCAGTGTGACGCCGAGTGCGGCCACCAGCGCGCCCGCCCTGAGGACGGCCCCGGGCTGGTGGGTAAACCGCGACGGGGCGCTCATGCCGACCACCTCGATCCGGCCCGCGTGAGTGCAACGCCCAGTTCCTCCCCGTCCGCCCAGTCGATGACCCGGACGCCGGCCTCCCGTAACGCCTCGATCCGGTGGCGCCGTTCGAGGCGGACGAGTCGCTCGCCGACGGTGTCACCCGTCGTCACGTCCGGACTCAGCACCGTGACCGGATGGCCGTACGCGCGCAGCCGGTGGATCACGAAGCGGTAGGTGGGGTCGGTGAGCGCCGACACCAGCACGACCTGGGTCTCCTCGGGGAACCGGCGGTGGAACTCCCGGACCCAGCGTGGGCTAAAGGTATCACTGTCGGGCGTCGTCGCCGGGAACGCGTCCGCTGTCGCCAGGGCACGCTCGACGTGCTCGCGGTGATCGTACCCCGTCCCCGGTGGGATCCACACCGGCGTCGGTCCGAGCGCCGCGATGCCGACCCGGTCGCCGGTCCCCAACAACGACCCACACACCCGTCTGGCAGCGGCGATCGACCGTTCGAGTGCGGTCGGCTCGTTCGGTTTCGGGGCTGTATACGACGATCCGGCGGTCTCGATGGCGATTGCGACCGACGCGGCTTGTTCTTCCCTGAACTCGATCGTCGTGAGTTCCTCGCTTGGCGATCGCGCCAGGCGTTTCCAGTCGATGCGATTCGTCGGGTCGCCCGACCGATACTCCCGGGTCGCGTAGAACGCCACACCTTCACCGCCCTCGGCGGGGATCCGCCCCAGTGACTCGCTTGCGTGTTCGAACAGCGGGACGTTCACGGGCGTGGCCTGCAACGCCGGAATACAGGAAAGCGACGTGTCGGCGTCTTCGACGGCCTCAACGAGGTGTGTGCGCGCCGACCGACCCGCGTAATCCCGGACGATCGCGTAGACGGGATCGAACTCGTGGGTTCCCCGGCGGGCAGTGACGGTGTACTCGACGGTCGTCGCCTCGCCGGGGCGAAGCGCCGTCCCGCGTCGGGGCGATCCCTCGGTCACTGAGAGACCCTCCGGGACGCCGTCGACGACCCGGAGGTCGGGTAGCGTCCGGTCGCCGTCGTTGCGAACCGTCGTCGTCACCGTGACCTCGTCCCCGGGATCGGGATGGCGGGGGTCGAGCGTCCGCTCGACGGTCAGCGTGGCGTCCGGTGGCGTCACGAACCGGGCGAACACCAGGACGCCGATCGGGACTGCCCCGGCGAGTACGACCCCGGAATCCTGGACGAACAGGCCGAGGCCGACCAACGCGACGCCAAGCGGGACCAGCGGTCGAAACCGCGCGGCGGTGACGACGTCGTACAGCTGACGGCCGCCGACCGTCCCCACCGCGAGATCGGCAGTCGAGTGTCGCTCCTCGGTGTCCCGGTTCTCTTCGAGGGCGAGACGTCCCTTGCCTTTCCCTTCGATGAGCTCGGACTCGCCTTCGAGCGTGGCGACTGTCCGCCTCACGAGGCGCTGGAAGTCCGAAGGGTCCTCGCGCAGGACGCCACGAACGCGCCCGGAAAGCCCCTCGGCGATCTCCGCGTCAGCGTTTCGCAAGAACGCCGAGGTCGGCCCGTCCCGTGGCCAGTCGCCGGCGTCGATCGCGGCCATCGCAGCCTCCGGGGTCGTCCCCCGTTGGCGAGCGAGGATTCTGGCCGCGAGTTCCCGAAGCCGATCGTGGATGTTGGCGCGATCCGGGAGATAGCCGGTTCCACTGCCGTCGAACTGCGCGAGCGTCCGGTCGAATGCGTTCCCCGGTGTCGGCGGTGTGGGCGTTCGCTCGACCGCCGGGGGTTCGACGTCGCTTGCCGTCCGCCAGTCGCGGTAGACCAGCAGCGCCATCACACCGGCGAGTACCCCGCCGCCCGCATACAACACTCCTGTCAGACCCGAGACACCACCCGCGGTAGTGGTCATGATCGCCACGCCCCCGCCGGCCAGCGACGTGAGCCCGATCACGACCGCGAACCTGCGCAGTCCATCGTTCACGAACCCTCACCTCCTTCAGCCGCCGCCTGCTCGGGACCGTGCGTGGCCTCGATACGTTCGAGCGCGGCGACGGCACGCTCTCGGCGCTCGTCGGTCAACGGCGCGTCACCGTACCGAACCTCCTCGAACGTCTCGGTGAGGACGCCGACGTCGTCGGGATCCATCCCCGCCTCGATCGCCGCCGTTTCGAACTGTCTCGGGGTCGACTCCTGGGAATCGCCGACACCCAGCAGCGTGACCATCGTCCCCCAGGCCCGATAGATCGCGTTGTCGGCCGCCCGCGGCGTTTCGGCGGCCTCGACGCGGTCGGCGGTGTCGCCGGCGACCTGTGCGAGGCTGGACAGTTCGGCGTCGACAGCGCCCGTCTCGCCACCCGCCTCGGCGGACAGGACCGACCTGAGCGCGTCGGACCGCCAGGCGAGGAAGGCGAGGACGGCCACGACACCCCCGACGATGATGATCGTCGTTGCCCCCCCGGCCGGAAGGACCAGCGGCGTCCCGGACCCCTCCCCGAACCCCGTCGTTCCCTGGGGGGTCGAGGGTGTTTGCGGCGTTAGCGACCTGTCCGGCGTCGGCGGCCCGCCGGTCGATAGATTGTTGAGCAACATGACAAGCAGCCAGAATCCGGCGGCGAACGCCGCTGTCCCGGCCGCAATGCCGACGAGCAGCTTGAAGCTTTCCCAGGGCTCGCTGGCGAACTGCACGAGCGTCGCCAGCAGTCCGATCAGGACCATCGCGGTCAGGACCGGGCGCAACAGCGTTTCGACCGCCTCGGGTTGGGTATCCCCGCCGTCCAGCGGGGGCTGTTCGAGCCCCACCCGGTCGCCGCCCTGCTCGGCGGTGAACAGCGGTCCGACCGCCACGGCGGCGAGGATCACGGCGAGGATAGCCAGCAGGGCGATCGCTCCCTGGGTGCGGTTCTCAGCCATCCTCCTTACGCACTCGCGTCCGCCTGGACTGTCGGGACCGGCGTGTCCTCGACGATCTCCCGGACGAGCTCGCGCTTTTCGATCTCCTGGACGGTGGCCTCGGGCGTGAGCACCAGCCGGTGTGCCAGGACCGGCTCGGCCATCCGGGTGACGTCGTCCGGAACGACGTAGTCCCGCCCCTCGATCACGGCGTAGGCCCGGCTGGCCTCCAGCAGGCGCTGGGTCCCACGCGGGGAGACACCGGTTCGAATGTGGTGGTGCGAGCGGGTCTCCCGCGTGAGGTCGAGCATGAACTCCCGGAGGTCCCCCTCGACGCTGACCGTCTCGGGGACGTCTCGGAGGGATTGGACTGTCCCGGATTCGAGTAATTTCTCGACCGACGGCGTCGCCGCGTCGCGGGCAAGTCGCCGATCCAGGATCGTCCGCTCGCCGCCGCGATCGGGATACCCGAGCTGGGTCTTGATCAGGAAGCGGTCCTTCTGTGCCTCGGGGAGTTCGAACGTGCCGCTCTCCTCGATCGGGTTCTGGGTCGCGATCACGAAGAAGGGGGCGGGCAGCGGGTGGGTGTCGCCCTCGATGGTGACCTGGCCCTCCTCCATGGCTTCCAGCAGCGCCGACTGGGTCTTCGGCGGCGCGCGGTTGAGTTCGTCCGCCAGCACGACGTTCGCAAAGAGTGGCCCCTGGCGGAACTCGAACTCCCGGTCGCGCTGGTTGAACACCTGGCTCCCCATGACGTCCGCCGGCAGGAGGTCCGGCGTGAGCTGGACGCGCGAGAACGACAGCCCCAGCACCGTCGCCGTCGAGCGCGCCGTCAGCGTCTTTCCCGTCCCCGGTACGTCCTCGATCAGCACGTGTCCCCCGGCGAGCAACCCGACGAGGAGGTCCTCGAAGAACGTCCGGTCGGCGACGACCGCCTCGTTCAACAGGTCGATTACCTCCCGACACTGCGTTGCCGCCGCGTCGATATCCATGTCGTGTGGTGACGGCTCGTCCACGTTTATAATTGTATAGGATTTTCTGCCGGAGAAAGGGGTGATGGGGCTGGATTGGGAGTGGCGTCGGGACTGTTCGGTTCTCGCGGTTCGATCATTGGACCGTGCAGTGTGTCAGAGAAGGGTTCGCACACACTCTATTCAAGATTTGACAAGACTCGCGTGCAAGATATAGGGCGCTTATCGGCTACCTCCAATCACCAAACAGATTGTATGCCCGAGAGATTCCGTTTCCAAGTTTGCTATGTGTCTGATTACTCTCAACGTCCCAACCCCGGTCTTCGAGTCGCTCAACAATCCCCTCACGATGCATTTCGCCCACCAGAATCAGTGCTTTGTCGTAATTATTCTCTGTTGTATATTCAACGATATTCTCGACCATAGCCTGATTTCTTTCGCTAGAGTTAGTAGGGTTAACTATCGAGAATATATGGACTAGCCCGGGAAGTGTGGGAAAGAATAGGAGATATAAATGCCACTCCCGATAGGGGAACCACGAAAAACACTTGTAAAATAGATTACCAACCACCTCGGGCTGAGTTAGGATAGCAATTGAACCGAATGCTGCGAAAAGTAACAAAGTCCATCGAAGCCAATCACTAGTAAACCCCCAGATCTCCCTATGTTTTGCGTCAATACGCTTATTTGAATCAATCTCAACTTCATCAACAGGGTCCTGTTGTGCTATCTTGAGCCCATCAAACACTTTGTGAAGGAATACACTTGCTGTTGTGAGGAATATCGCGCCAATGGCATAATATCCGAAGCCAAATTTGGAGTTTTGTAGGTTGTACACTGGCACCCTTCCTTCGACGAGAAGAGTATCCCAGTCCTCCAGATTCCTCTCGAGGAGAGCATTAACATCATCATTCGAAAGGTGGATCTCACCCTGAACGATGGCTGTTTTTTCTGAGTCAGTGGGTTCACACATCTGATGTTAACGTCATATTCCCATAGTGAATAACAAGATTTTCGCTACTGAACCCTGCCTCTGTATCTTGCATGACCTTCTGAAATCATACTCAGTCCAGACTGTTTCCCCACCCGTTTGCATTGCAAAATCCGTTGTGAGTGGTCCTATAACACGTTGAAGAAGGTTAGATCACGGCGCAACCGCGCCGACGTTCCCGTTCGATCCCCCAAAGGGAATGTCGATCTCGAGACCGTCGTACGCCAGTGTCGGTTGCTTCGCCTGCCCCGATCCGCCGCCGTCGAACTCAATGACGCCAATGTCCTCGAGTTCAGAGAGGTTTCGATGGACCTGTTTGTAGTCGCGCTCCACCAGCTCGGCGGCTTCGCTGATACTCGCCGGCTCGTGTTCGGAGATCGCTTCAAGCAGTTCCAGGTTCTTCGGACTCAGGAGCCGACTGAGTTCAGCGTACGAGCCGAAGTTCAGCACTGGCTGGGCGTCGTCGAGATTCTCACCCGCTTGGGCAGCTTTGATGCGGCTGCGCGTGCGCTGATCGAGGCGGTCGCGGTCGCCGACGGTGACTTTGAGCGTGGGCATGGTGTCTCTCCTGGAGGCGTCCTACGCCGACCAATCCCACGAGACGGGGGTTTGCTCTTCGACTTCCTGTTTGAAGCGGTCGTAGAGCGTCAGCATTCCCGGAAACTCGATGGTTTCGACGCCGTCCCGGGTATGCCGCTCGTGGCCTTTCGTCCGTTCGTGTGCGTTGTCGTAGCGGAGGATGGTGTCGCCGCCGACTTCCCCGAGGTGGAGGCTGTAGTCCCAGCCACTCGGGTACTTCTCAACCTCCGTTTGACGGATGGTCACGTCGACGACGTAGCCGCTTTCGACATCCTGCCAGTCTTCGACGGTCGTGTAGGACGCCATCCGTTACCCTATGTTATGTGGTCCATAGAAATAAGCCTATGGACTCGATAACATACGGATGTGGGCCTCTGTATTCACGGAGTACACAGTCCGACGCCCGTTTCCGTCCTGGTCGACCAGCTCGTAGCGCTCACGACTCTCGAAGATGTCCACGGTCTCGCCGATACTGAAGCCCGGAAACCAGAAACCCGGAAACCCGGAAACCACCCCCGGTCGCTTATCACGCTCGCCGCGAAATCGTCGCCTGATGATCGAGGACGCCCGCGTGCTCCGCGAGGAGTTCGTCCCGAACGACGTCGTCCACCGCGACGGCGAGGTCGACGCGCTCTCGGCCGTCCTCGAACCCGTCGTCGAGGGCGACCCGCCCGAGTCCGCGCTGCTCACCGGCCCCTCGGGGGCCGGCAAGACCACCATCGCGAAGTTCGTCGTCGGCCGCCTCCGGGAGACCGCCCTCGACGTCGAGTCGATCCACGTCAACTGCTGGCAATCGTACACCCGATTCAAAGCCCTCTATCGGATTCTCGAAGGGCTCGGCCGGACGATCGACGTCCACCGCCAGTCGACGCCCCACGACGAACTCCTCGACCGTCTGGAAGCCTACGACGGCCCGCCGGTGATCGTCACGCTCGACGAGGTCGACCAGCTCGAGGACGGCCATCTTATCTACGATCTCTATCGCCTCCCCACGTTCGCGGTCGTCCTGATCACCAACGACGAGGAAGAGCTGCTGGCCGGCCTCGACGAGCGCGTCCGGTCGCGGCTTCACACCGCCGAGACGATCCATTTCGATCGCTACGACATCGACGAGCTGACCGACATCATGGCCGACCGCGTCGACCACGGGCTTTCCGCTGATGCCGTCGACTTCGACCAGCTTCGCTGGATCGCCGACGCCGCCGCCGGCGACGCCCGGGTCGGGTTGAGCATCCTCCGGAGTGCCGCACGGCGGGCTGACCGCGACGGGGCCGACGCTGTCCGTGACGAACACGTCGAGGCCGCGATCCCCGAAGCCCGCCGGGAAGTCCGGTCGCGGGCCCTCGACGCACTCCACAAGGAGCAACGGAAAGTATTCGAAATCCTCCAGGAGAGCGACGGGCTCCCGCCGCGGGAGGTCTACGATCGGTACGTCGCGGCGGTCGAGGATCCCCGGACGAAACGGACGGTCCGGTCGTGGCTCCAGAAACTCGAACAGTACAACCTGGTCGAGGCCGACGGGAGTGGCCCGACCCGGACGTATCGCGTCATCGCCGAGGAGTAGCTGTGCGTTCGTCCACCTTCGGGGAGCGATGGAACCCATGGCCGAGTGGTGACGACCCGACAGTCAGGGTCGAACCCACGTCACGGAACTGATAGTCGGATGAAAACTTATGCAGGCATCGAACGAACTCCCGGATCATGCGCCGGCGTACCTTCCTCGGGACGGTCGTCGCCGCCGGGCTGGCCGGGTGTACGGCCCCCGCGAGCGACGAGACGCCTGGGGCAACGACGACCGTCGCGGGGCCGACGGTGGCGACCCCGCCCGAGCCAGACCCGGAGCGCGATCCGCTCCAGGCGGAGGGCTCGCAGATCGTGACGGCCGCGGCCACCGACCGCGTCTACGCGCTGGGCGCGGGCGGTGGGGGCGGTGACGAGGAGTGGTTGTGGGACAGCTTCCAGTTCGTCTCGGAACCGGACGCCGACGGCCCCGCGCTCGTCGAGGGGACACTCACCAATAATGGCGACTTCGAGCACGTAATCGCCTTCGAGAAGCTCTCGCCGTTCGGTGGGAACGGCTGGTTCCGGCCGGACGGCTATCTGGACGTGTCGATCCCGGGCAGGGACCGAAACCTCGTGCAACTGCTGGAACCGACCGCAGCACACGACTTCGTCGACGGGGAACCGTCGTTCCACCGCGACGGGGAAGGCGTCTGGCGGGTCCGGGAGCGCACCGATCGTGACACGCCGGACTACCTGCGACTCGCCCCGGGCCAGACCATCTACGGGCAGTGGGCGCTCGTCGCCGACACCGTCGAGTTCGACGGCCGAGTGCCCGTCCCCGGGCGATACAGTACCGCCGACACCTCCGAAGTCCACCTGTCGATCGGCATCTGGGACCGGACCGCGCCCGGGCCGAGCGAGGAATCCATCCACGCGGGCCGGGACGTCCCGCCGCCGCCTCCCACCCGCGAAGACGTGACTAAGAGGGTCTGGTATCACGAGGCCGGTCCCGAGACGCCGGTTTTCCTCCACCCGGAGACGGAGGCGGGAACCCTCCCGCTACGGGTTGACTTCACGCTCGTCAATCACACCGTCGAGCAGGCGTTCGGGCTCAACCCGTACAACTGGGGACTGTACAAATTGCACGATGACACGTGGTATCATATCGCACTCCAGAACATTCCGCTGCCAGGGGGATCGCTCCAGCCCGGGAGCATCGCTCGGAAAACACATACACTGTTCAACGGGCGGCGGCTCGGCGGTCCGCCCGGATTCGACGACACGGACGACAGCTACCGGCGGACGGTTCCGTACCTCGGGCCGGGGCTGTACGCCTACGCGCGTGACCTCATGTTCGAGGACACGTACCGCTGCTACGCGGCGCTACTCGAACTCGACGGCGACCCAGTCGCGGTGACGCCGGCCGCGGATCTGTCCATCGAACGCGGCGGTGACACCATCGAGGCGGTCCATCCCGAGGTCGACACCAGCCGGCGGAACCACCGGCTCACCGTCGAGCGCGCCCCAGAGGCCGAGACCGACGAGCGAGTCCTCCCGGAACAGATCATGACCGTCGATTACGCGACGGGGCTCCGGAACGCCATCGGCCTGCTCGAGCCCGGCGTCGGGACCGTGCGCCTCGAAACCCCGACGTACGAGGTCAGTATAGCGGGAGACATCGCGGATCGCTCGCCCGTGATCCTCGAATCGCCCGACGGGCCGGTCACGATCCGGGTCGGGATCGAGGACCTCTGGGAGTGAGTGCCATGTGACGCTTCCGGAAACCAATATGGCGACCCGGCATCCGGAACCGACCCGGAAACGACGCCGATAGCGGTGCAGTCCCCCGGTTTCACCCTGTTTTCGGCCGATCCGGAAACCATGAAACGACACACCAGCCGGTTTGACGGTCCCGGCGGATCGTTGTCGTATGGAACACGACGCGATCACCGGACGGATGGGAGCGGACAGCCGGCGAGGCGGATCGTCGATCGGGGACCCGCGATGGCCGGTTTCGAGTAGCGAGGACCTCCCGGGCCAGCGTGCACGGCAGCGATCCAGTGGCGAGATCGACGACGCGGCGACCGCCGTGGACGTTGACGACGGCCTCGCCCTCCCGGAACTGCCGAGGCTCGAAGACGACCTCTATCTGCTGGAACCCGACGCGGGAACCGCGCGATCGCGACGCGACGCCGTCGTCGGCCCGCTTCACGCGCTCGCACTCGATACCGCGCTCTCGGCGGGCGGCGACGTTGTCTGGGTCGACGCGGGGGGCCACGCCACGACGCACGCCTTCGCCCGCGTCGCCCCGGCCGAGCGTGCGCTCGATCGCGTCCACGTCGCCCGCGCGTTCACGACCCACCAGCACTACACCCTGGTCGAGCAACTCGGCCGGTGGCTGGCCGACGACAGCGATGGCGATTCGCCCTTCGGCGCGCCGGCGACGGACCGCCCCGCAATTGTCGTCGCCCCGGCACTCGACGCGCTCTACCGCAAGGGAGAACTCCGGGACGGTGACGCTCGACGCCTCCTCACGCGCTCGCTGGCGACCCTCGCCGCGATCGCCCGCGAACACCACATCCCGGTCATCCTGACGCGGTCCAGGGCCGACAGCGACACCGACCCGATCGAGGCGGCTGCCACGACGATCGCCCTCGAAGAAACCCAGTTCGGCCCCCGATTCGAGTGCGACGACCTCGACTTCGAGACGCTGGTCTACCGCGTTGAGGAGGGGGTCCACCAGACGACGATCACCTACTGGGCGGAGATCCTCCGGGCTCGGCACCCGGCCGTCGCGTCCGGCGGCTCCGTCGGGGCGAGTGGATCCGGATCGACCGCATCGACGCCAACCATCGGGCCGGCGGAAATCAGGTGACAACGATGGGACGGACCAACCCCACGTTCCGGGATGTGCTCCGGTCGGTCGAGGGCCGCTGGGCCCCCTTCCGGCGGGCGCTGCGCTACGAGGACCAGCAGCGCTTCGATCGCCTCCTCGGGCACGCCCGAACGCACGCCGACGCGGCGGGCAATTTGAACCACCATTCCCCGATCGTGCCGGTCCTGCTCGCGATCTCGCTCGCCCAGGAACGGCGGATCGACGACCTCGGAGCGCGACTCGACGAACTCGAAGGGGAGATCGGCGAGCAGGCGGATCGCGTCGACGACCTCGAAGCCCAAATCGACGATTTCGGGCACCAATACGACGAAATCTCGGCGGAGAATGAGACATCTCCACACGAAAGAACAGGGTGAGGTTTCGGGCGATGGTCTTCACGATCGACTTCCTCGGCGACGGCGACCCGCTCGTGTGGTCCCTCGACGGCACCGTCGATCAACCGGCGTGGTCGGCGTCGCGCGCGGCCGCGTATCGCCCGACGGTGTACGCGGTCGCGGCGCGTGGGATGACCGAACGCGACCCCGACCCCGAGGCCTGCATCGCCGATTTGGCCGATCTCCGGACGGATCTCGGGATGCATCCGGCTGTCGTAGACCTTGGCTTCGAGTGGAAGTCGCCAGGGTTTCGCTTTGCCGATCAGCCCGTCCTCCGGATCGATGTCGACCGGGTCGATACAGTCCGGGCGGTCGCCCGCTTCGTCGAGGATCGCGGCCCACCCGGTCGGGTTCCCTTCCGGGCGTTCGACGTGGACTTCTCGCCGGAGTTCCGGTACTGTCTGGAAACCGGGATCGACCCGACGCCTGGGCGGCCCCCGCGCGTGCTTCGGCTGGACCTGCCCCGGACGGCGGCGGCTGCGGGCGATCTCACCGAATTGGCGATCGGCGCGCGGACGACGGCCCCGACGGCCCCGACGGTCACTGCCGAGCCCACGTCGGCGGCGACGCAGCCGGCCGGCGACACCGTCGAGGAGACGCTTTCGACGCTCCGGCGGCGGCTGGCGGTCGAGGATCCGGACGTGCTCTGGGTCGAACGGAGCGATATCCTCCCGCTGCTCGACGAGGCGGCCACCGAGCACGGCGTCGACCTCGGCCTCCAGCGCGTCCCGAGCCGTGAATCGCGGGACGAAATCCCGGCCGTCCAGCAACTCGCGGGGGCGTCGACCTTCGAGTCCTACGGGCGACGGATGCACTCCCCGGCGCGGTACAACGTCCCCGGCCGGGTCGTGATCGACCGTTCGAACACGTTCTTCCTCGGCGAGACGAACCTCGCGGGGGCACTCGACCTCGTTGCCCGGTCGGGCAAGCCGCTGCAGGAACTGTCCTGGGCGTCGATAGGCAATGTGCTCACGGCGATCCAGATCCGGGCCGTCCGAAAGCGGGATGTCCTCGTCCAGTGGCGGGCCTGGCGACCGGAGCGGTTCAAGACCGCCCGGACGCTCCACGACGCCGATCGGGGCGGAACCACGCTCTCACCGATCGTCGGCGTTCACGACACCGTCCACGAACTCGACTTCGCGTCGATGTACCCCAACATCATCTGCGAACACAATCTCTCGCCCGAGACGGTCCGGTGTGGGTGTCACGATGGCGACGATGTGCCCGAGTTGGGCTATTCCGTCTGTGATTGCGAGGGCTATCTCCCCGACGTCCTCGAGCCGATCATCGACGACCGTGCCGCGATGAAACGCCGGCTGGCCGAGGACGACCTCTCGGCCGCCGAGCGACGCGCACTCTCCGGGCAAGTGGACGCCCTGAAGTGGATCCTCGTCTCGTGTTTCGGGTATCAGGGGTTCAGCAACGCCAAGTTCGGCCGGATCGAGGTCCACGAGGCGATCAACGCCCACGCACGCGACGTCCTCCTCTCGGCCAAAGAACGCCTGGAAGCCGGCGGCTGGTCGGTCCTGCACGGCATCGTCGACTCGATCTGGGTGACGCCCCGCGAGGGGGCGACCCAGGAGCCACTCGACCCTATCGCTGCGGAAATCACCGACGATGTCGGGATCGCCCTGGAGCACGAGGGGGCCTTCGACTGGGTGGCGTTCTGCCCCCGACGCGACGGCGAGGGCGGGGCGCTGACGAAGTACTTCGGCAGTCGGCGCGATCCGGACGGGGACGACCCCTTCAAGGTTCGCGGGCTCGCCTGCCGGCAGCGCTCGACCCCGGCGTGGGTCGCGGGGCTTCAGCGGTCGCTCATCGAGACGTTCGACGGGACGCGCGATCCGAGCGCGGTGATCGACACGCTCGCGGCCCACCTCGCAACTCTTGCGGCCGGCGATGTCCCGACGACGGACCTGCTCGTCCGGAATCGCGCTTCGAAGGATGTCGACGCCTACACGCACCGGACCCGCACCGTCGCCGTGCTGGAGCGCGGTGAGGCAATGGGGCTGGACTACGCGCCGGGTCAAGACGTGGTCTACGTCGTCCGCGACGACGACAGAGATGGGATGGACCGAGTGCGGCTGGCGTCGGAGATCGACGACGAGAGCGACTACGACGCAGGCTACTACCGCGAGGCGGCGATCAGGGCCGCGGTCGGCGTCCTCGGCCCGCTGGACTGGACGGACGCGGACGTCCGGGACGCACTCGCCGGCGAGCGGGACGCGACGCTGTCGGCGTTTGATACGGTCGATTGCGGTCGTGGTGCCGATTCGTCTCGCTATTAGGGATCCGACGGCAGATCCTCACACCTCGACCGTCTCGCCGTTCGAGGGTGCCGTCGCGTCGTAGCCGTCGGCCGAGAGTTCCGCGGCGAACTGCTCGCATCTGTCGCCGTGATTGACGAGGAGTTGCGTCTCGCGGTAGGCATCGAGGAACGCGTCGAGGCCCGCACGATCGGCGTGCGCGGAGAAGTCATAGGACTCGACCTGCGCGGCGACGGGCATCCGCTGGCCGTCGATTTCGGCGCTGCCCGTCTCCAGCAGGTCCCGGCCCGGCGTCCCCTCGACCTGATACCCCGTGAGCGCGATCTTGTTGACCGGCCGATCGCGGATCTCGGGAATGTACGACATCGCCGGGCCGCCCGAGAGCATCCCGCTGGTGGTGACGATCGCCGTGTTCTGTGCCGCGATGCGCTTGCGCTGGCCGTCGCGGCCGTCGACGAACCGGGCGTGTGATTTCGCCCGCTGGAGAGCGTCGGAATCCCGGACGAAGTCGGGATGGTGACGGAGCATCTTCGTCACCTGCTTTCCCATCCCGTCGACGTAGCAGGGGATGTCGTGGGCTTCACAGATCATGAGCAGCTCCTGGGTCCGACCGATGGCGAAGGCGGGGATCACGACGGTGCCGCCCTCCCACAGCGCCGTCTTGACGCTCTCGGCGAAGCGCTCCTCGAGGGTCGCCCGATCCTCGTGGGAGACGTCCGAATAGGTGCTCTCGGTGAGCACCACGTCCGCGTCCGGGCGGGCCGTGGTTCCTGCGACCAGCCGTTGGTTGTCAGTGTGAAAGTCGCCGGTGTACAGCAGTCGCGTCTCGCCGTCGTCGACGAGGACGTGGGCGCTGCCGGGGATGTGGCCGGCGTTGAAGAAGGTGACCTCGTGGCCGGCCGCCTCGAAGGATTCGCGATAGCCGTGGGTCTCGCTGACCTGCGTGACGCGCCTGACGTCGACTTCCGTGAACGGGCAGTCGTAGGTGCCGCCGTGGAGCTTCAGGGTGTCCCGGGCGAGCGTCAGCGCGAGTTCCCGGGTCGGCGGCGTCCAGTGGATCGGCGGGCGTCGGCTCCCCGAGAGCAGCGACGGGATCGAGCCGACGTGATCGAGGTGGCCGTGGGAGGCGACGACGGCCTCGGGCTCGACGGTGCCGACCGGAAACTGCGGCGGGGTCTCGGTCTTCATCCCGTAATCCAGCAGCAGCGACTCGTTGACGAGGATCGCACTCCGGCCCACCTCGCCAGCGCCGCCCAGAAACCGGAGCTTCATTCGCGTCGTCGTTGTGCGTCGCCGGGTTTGGGTCCGTCGCTTCAGGTTGCATCCGCCGGCCCGCGCCGCGGCCCGGTGGCTTCGCTACGCTCGCCGTCCGGCTAGGCGTCGTCGGCTCGAGAGACCGTTGGCGGGTCGAGGACGAGCGCGCCGGCGGCGGCGAACAGGGCGAGGCCGCCGCCGAGCAGGAACGTCTGGTTCCACCCCAGGGTGACGACGGCCGCGCCGGTGACGGTCCCGCCGAAGACGCCGCCCCAGATCTTCGCGGAGTACAGCAGCGCGTAGTTGGCACTCGAGTGTTTCTCGCCGTAGAAGTCCGCGACGGCGCTGGGAAACAGCGTGTACTGCGGGCTCGAGAAGAAGACGCTGAAGACGACCGCGCCGACGAACGCCGCGCCGATCCCGCTCCGGCCGAAGCCGACCACCGCGAACAGCCCGATCCCGGCCAGGGCGAACGTGCCCGTCATCGTCGCCGTCCGGCCGACGCGGTCGCTGATCCCGCCGACGGTTAGTCGGCCCACTGCGCTGGCGACCGGGAGCAGCGTCGCGGCCGCGGTGGCGATCGTCGCGGCGAGGCCGAGCGTCCCCGCGTAGGAGACGACCTTCTCGATCAGCATGAGTTCGGCGCTGGCGACGGCGACGAACATCGCGTACATGAGCCAGAACTGCCGGGTCCGGAGCATCTCCCGCCAGGAGAACTGCCGGCCGGTGTGGTTCACGTCCGATCCTTCGTCCCCCGAGCGCCACGCCGCGGGGGGATCCCGGAGGACCAGCGCGCCGACGAAGACGACGGCGAAGATGAGCACGCCGACGTGCTGGAGGACGTCGACGTAGGCCGTGACCGGGCTCCCGGGCCCCGCGTTCGCCCGGACGTACGGGACGAGGGCGGCGCTCCCGCCGGCGAAGGCCATCGTGCCGACGCCAGCCGTGAGGCCCCGGCGGTCCGGGAACCACTTCAGCGCGGTGTTGACTGCGACGGTGTAGACGATGCCGACGCCGAAAGCACCTAGCGAATAGGCGAGATAGATCCCCCAGACCGTCTCCGCGACCGACAGCGCGAGGTAGCCGCCGCCGGCGAGGACGGCCGCGAGGATGCCGAGCGCTCGCGGGCCGTGGCGGTCGCGCCACCAGCCGACGGGGAACTGGCTGCCGGCCTGGATCACGACGTACAGCGTAAAGACCGTCGAGAGGGCGGCGCTGTCGATCCCCAGGTTGGTCGCGACGGGCTCTCTGAGACTGCTCCAGACGTACTGGTAGGGCCCGACGACGGCCATCATGGCCGCGGCCGCGAGTACCAGCCACCACCGCGAGAACCCGAGCGCTTCCCGGGCGCGGGCGGCGTGATCGACCCCTTCGCTCATTGCCGTCCCCCTCGATCGATTCCCGCCATGGCTTCGGACGTTCGGAGGCATGCGCCCCGATCCGATTATACCTGTCGTCACGCCAGTCGGCGACGGGGCGCCTGGTCGAGGCAGCGATCGCCCTCGCCTACTCTGTCAGCCCGTCACGACAACAATACACCGCGAAAAACGGGCGCTCGAGTGGTCCTCTCCGATGTCGCTGTATCAGTTCCCGCCGCGTTCGCTGCGAGCGTCGATCTGATCGCCTTCGAGGGCTTCGAGCAACTCGGAGTACCGGTCCCGGATCGTGACTTCGCTGACGTCGGCCGTCTCGGCGACTTCCTGCTGGGTGATGCGGTCGCCGGTCAGCAGTCCGGCGGCGTAGATCGCGCCGGCAGCAAGGCCGGTCGGGTTCTTCCCGCTGTGTTCGCCCGTCTTTTTGAGTTCCGAGAGTAGTTCCCGTGCCTGTCGTTCGAGTTCATCGCCCAGTTCGAGGTCGGACGTGAACCGTGGCAGGTACTCCGCCGGATCGGCCGGGGCGATCCCGAGTTCGAGTTGGCGGGCAAGATACCGATAGGCGCGGGAATACTTCTGGCGGCGGACGCGACTGATGGGCTCGAACTCGTCGAGACTCCGGGGCGTCCCGGCCTGGCGGGCGGCGGCATACAGCGACGCCGTCGCCATCCCCTCGATCGACCGACCGGGCAGGAGATTCTCGTCCAAGGCCCGGCGATAGATCACGCTCGCGGTTTCCCGAACGTTCTCCGGGAGGCCAAGCGCACTGGCCATCCGGTCGATTTCGCCAAGCGCTTGCTTGAGATTGCGATCCCGGGAGTCCGTCGCACGAAAGCGCTCGTCCCAGACCCGAAGCCGACTCATCTTCTCGCGCTGGGACGACGAGAGCGTGCGGCCGCTTGCGTCCTTGTCCGCCCAGCCGATGCTCGTCGAGAGCCCCTCGTCGTGGAGGAGCTTCGTCGTCGGCGACCCGACCCGGCTCCGTTCGTCCTTCTCGGCGGGGGTAAACGCCCGCCACTCCGGCCCATGATCGATCGCGTCACTCTCGACGACGACACCACACTGCTCGCAGACACGCTCGCCACGCCCGTCGTCGGTTGTGACTGTCCCGCCACACTCCGGACAGGTCTCGACCCGGCCGGACTGCTTGCTTTCGGCGTTCCGCTCGGTTGCGCGGTGCTCGGATACCGTTCGTACCGAATTGGTTCCTGACATGATGGTACTGCCGCCTGCCTCGTGTGCCCGTACGTAGTCGACGGGTGCATTTAGATGTTACGTCTATTTTTTACTCCAGTAGAAACAACGTGGATACTCCCATCGTACTATTCGATACGTTATCCCGGCTTCTCGGCCAGGTTGGCGGGTATATCGCGTTTCAGCCGGTCGTCCGGGTCGTCACGTATGTTACGATTACCGTAGAAACGTCCAAAGGATTATTCAGACGGAGGACCAATCGTTTCCAACCGACGGGGCGTTCACACCACAATGACAGGGGAACTATCTGATTCGACTGCGGAGGATCGATCCGTCGTCGAGGAGGTCGTCGAGTTGCTCGAAACGCTTGATTTTACCGAGTATGAGGCACGCTGTTTCGTCGGGCTGGAGCGTCTCTGCCAGGGGACGGCAAAGGAGGTCAGCGAGGTCGCCGACGTCCCGCGCGCTCGTGTCTATGACTGTATGGACGGGCTCAAAGAGCGGGGGCTGGTCGATGTTCAGCAGGGGACCCCCCGGGAGTTCCGGGCCGTCGATCCCGACGAGGCGGTATCGATGCTCGACCGCCGTCTGTCGACGGTACTCGATCGGATCGGCACGCTGCTCCCCCGACTCCAGTCGCCGGCGGCCGACGAGGAGGACGGCGACGTCTGGGTCATGGAGGGCGACGCGGAGGTCAGCGAGCGCATGGAAGGCCTGCTCGACGACGCGACCGACGAGGTCTTGCTCGCCATCGCGGTCGAGGAGTTGCTGACCGACGAGTTGCTCACGGCGCTGCGGGCGGCCAGCGATCGCGGTGTCGACATCGTGATCGGTTCACCCGCCGAGCCCGTTCGCGAGCGGCTTCGCACGGCCCTGCCCGACGCCCGCGTGCTGGAAACCTGGACGTGGTGGGACTCCCACCCGATCCAGCCCGGTGCCGTCAGCGCGATCCTCATGGTCGACGGCGCTCAGTTGCTCGTCAGTGCCGACATCCAGACGTCGCTGCCCGGCGTCCGCAAACACCGCGCAGTCTGGACCGACGGCGATACCGCCCCGCTCGTTGGCATGATGCGCCCACTGCTCGCCGACGCGATCCAGCGCGGCGGAGAACGAGCGGAAGCGACGTCGTGACGGCTTCGGACACCGCCCCCGGTCGGGCCGTCAGTACTGTGTAGCGGGCTCGCAACTCAAAATTGACACCATCGGTCCTGTCTCGAACTTTGCCAGGCGCACGGGATAGATACCGACTGTATCTGTCCTAAACGTAGCTATACCAATCCAGATTCAGATGTTTGGCGTTGTAGATGATTTTCGTGTCGTCTTCGACCGGCGTGCCTCCACAGGTCAGTCGAACGTTGCCCTCTTTTTTCTCCTGCTCTGTGATGATTTCTTGATCGGGCATTTCGATTTCCCCATCGAGTACCCGTGCCCCACAGACCGCACATTTCCCCTCTCGGCAGTAAAACGGCCAGTGGTATCCCTCGTCTTCGGCCGCATCGAGAATGAACTCGCCCTCCTCGACCTCCAGGACGCCGTAATCCTCGTCGTCGAGGTCGGCAGCGGCAGCCTTCTCGAAAATGTTCTCGTCCTCGATGTCCCAGCCGTTCTCGTCGACCACGTCGAAATTGAGGTATTCTACTTTAGGCATCTTCTAGCAATTCAATATCATGGAGTATAGTACTTTATCAATCGATTTATCCCCTCTTCGGGCGGTAATCACCAATATCCTACTCTTCTTCGGAAGCGGCTGATAGAAGCCGAATCGAGCGAGCCAACGGCAGGGAGAGACGCTTTCGGGGGTTTCGGAAGTACTACGACCGGCTTCGGCGTGAGGGCGGAGTGTACGTGTTTGTGGCGTATCGGCCCCACGAGATAGCCGATTCGAATACACGTGCGGTAACTTATCATAAATCGGCAATACTTTTTCTTTAGACTGTATACTGAAATGTGAGGAGGTGAATGCAACAATGCCCAGTTCAAGTGGTCAGGAAGACAAAATGGAACTCGATTTTCTAATGGATAGATACAGTCAGCTTGTCGAGGAACAATTGACAACAAACGAGATAATACACACAACCTTCTATATTAGTATTGTCGTTTTCGGGGCCTTGGTTGGAGTACTCCCACAAAGCTCTACATTTTTGACTAGGGGTATCCTTTCAATCTTTGCCTCAGGGGTCTTTTTGGCCATGTTTCTTTGGACAAGGACATACTTAAATAGCCGAAAGGAAATATCCAATCATCTAGAAGATATAATAAATGAGTTTGAAAACGTGAATTTTGATTTCGAAACGGTTGATTCTCCGGATCAGTTTTTCTCGGCTCCAGCAGACTACCGCGAGGATTCTTGGGAGCAAAACTGGACAAAAGAACGACTGCTTCTGTTGTATTATCTCGGTCTTTCCATCGCCTCACTATCTATCCCGATTCTTGAACTCATTTATTTAAATATATCCACACTCATCGCTATTATTCAATGATACTGGTAGTGCCGTAGTCCATTTCAAGATTAGATGTATCTCTAAATTTGTACGACCTGCAGGGGGTCCGCTCTGGCTCGATTTTCGCAACTGCAGGCGGTGTGTTTTAGGGAAGTAGCCTTAATGACTCCTCAAGAACCGATCTCCCGGAGTGTTGTTCTCGCGACGGTGATCGCCTTGGTCTCCCCGGCGCAGCGATCGGCACATGGGCGTCCTGTGATTGGTTCCGGACTGCTCTCTCGGCATCTGCGTTGATCGAAGTCTGTGCAGAACGACTCACCGGGCATCCCTCCGGTTACGGCAGTCGACCGACGTGATGGGTCCGACGGTGATTTTTGTTGACCGCCGATTTCGCACCCCCGTTCCCAAAAATGCGTTCTTGCCGATATTGGCAGATTGAGTGCCCCTTACTCTGGATTTGGGCGGCCACAGAACGCCTAATAGTTGACTGGGCCCGCTCGGATTGTGAACCACGCCCTGACGTGCTCGCTTCGCTGTGCGCGTCAGGTCTCATTCAAATCCTTGCTTTTCCAGTAGCGGGCGCTCGCGAGTTTGCTCACGCCACGCACATGGGTCCGCTCGGATTTGAACCGGAGGAAGACATTCCTGCTCGGACCTCCGGTCCTGCGCGGGCTGTGACTTCCAGGGCTCAAATCCTCGGTGGTGATACAGCGGCCGCTCACTGTCGTTCGCGGCACGCTGTATGGGCCCGCTCGGATTTGAACCAAGGACGAAGCGGTTATGAGCCGCTCTCTCTAACCAGACTGAGATACGGGCCCTCATCCCCGCTTTTTCCGTCCGCGAACTAAACTGTACCGTCTCCGAATACCGCGACCCGTCCCTTCCATCTATCCGCCGTCGCCCAACCGCCACACGCCTCGACACCGCCCGTCACCCGCCGCCGCGATGTCGAACCCCAGCGACTCGTAAAACGGCCGCACATCGGTATCGAACTCGGCGACGAGTCGTTCCCGCTCCTGCATCGCTCGCTCGGCGAGCGCGGTCCCGATCCCCTGATCCCGACGTCGCCGGCGCACGGCCACGTTCACGATTTCCTCGCCGTCGAGTACCACCGCACCGACGACTGGCGAACCGTCCCGATCCTCGTCCGGTACAGCAACGAAGACATCCCCACGCTCGATGGCTGTCTGTACCTGGTCGTGGTCAGTCGCTAGGTCGGCCCCGTCGAGGACGTTCAAGACACCGACGAGATCGCCATCCTGGGCGGTGCGAATCGCCATCAGCCACCCTTGATCAGCCGGACGACGCGGACGTGTTCGGCCTCGACTGGCTGGTCCTCCGGGACCGGCCGTCCGTCGACGAGCACCGACACCTCGTGTGGACTCACGTCGAAGTCCGCGAGCAACTCGCCGTAGGTCGTCCCCGGCTCGATGTCGAACTCGCGCGTGGCCTCGTCGACCAGCTCCACCGTGACCTCCATATCCGTTCGTTCGCGTGCGTGACCATGAGCGCTTCGGGGTTCGTTACTGTCTCTGAGCCGGACGGCCCGTTCACACGTAGCGAGCCTCCGCTTCGTTCGGTCTCGCATCACGCGACCTCGCAGCCACGGTTCGCTCAGCTCTCCGTTCGCATTTGTCGAGGTTTCACTCACGACGGTCGGTCGACCTCGCATGCTTTATCCCACCCGGGACCCATCCATCGTCTATGAGCGAGGCCGAGTCAACCCGGGCGGGTCGGCAGGAAGTCTGGATCGAGAAGTACCGCCCACAAACCCTCGAAGACATCGCGGGCCACGAGGCCATCGTCGAGCGACTGGGCAGCTACGTCTCACGCAACGATCTCAGCCACATGCTGTTCGCCGGGCCGGCCGGCGTCGGCAAGACGACCGCTGCGACCGCCATCGCACGGGAACTCTACGGCGAGGACTGGGAGGAGAACTTCCTCGAACTCAACGCGAGCGACGAACGCGGGATCGACGTCGTCCGCGACCGGGTCAAGAGCTTCGCGCGTACTTCTTTTGGCGGCTATGACTACCGAATTATATTCCTCGATGAGGCCGACGCACTGTGCGTGCCGCCTGGAACTGAGGTTGTTACGGGATATCCGTCAAAACCGGAGGTAAAAAATATCGAAGACGTGGCGGAAGACGGAGAGCCGATTCCATCCGTCGATTTCGAGACCAACGAGATCCAATCCGACAAGGGACACCGTGTCGATTCGGGCATCGCAGATTTCTTTGAACTCGAACTTGCGGACGGACGGACCGTCCAGGCGAGCCTCTCGCATCCGTTTTTCGTGGTCGATGAAGGTGGGAAACTCGTCGAGAAAGAGCTACAGGAACTGGAGCCGGGTGACGAGATCGCGGACTTCAAAGACGACATCGGCGTTTCGCGGTGTGAATCCTGTAGCGACTGGACCGCGGGACGGTTCTGTTCGGTTTCCTGCAAGGACGAGGGACACAGCCGCGAGATGCAAGGGACCAACAATCCGATGTACGGAACGGAGTGGTCCGACGAGCGGCGCGAGAAAATCGTTGAGAAGCTCTCCGACGGGAGACTTGAAGGTGAAGACAACCCGAACTACGGGGGCGATTTCCACGGTGTCTCCGTCTGGGAAATGGACGAAGAAAGCATCGAACGCTTCTGTGACAATCTTAGCGAGAAACGATCCGGGACTTCGTGGGACGAGTGGGTCGTTGACGCCGACCCCGAAGCGGTGAAAGAAAGGATCGGTCGGTCGAGCGCGCAGTGGTGGGCGAATCTGGACGAGGACAGGAAAGACGAAATCGTCCAAAAAGCGACCGAGGCGTGTGAGTACCCGGTCTGTGACATCACCGGCGATAACAACCCGATGCGTGACCCCGAGGTCGCACAGAAGGTTTCGGAAGCGTTGCAGGGGCACGAACCAACCGGCGGGAACATCAGACACAGCGACGAACTCGGCCATCTCGTCCGATCCGACTGGGAGTACGAGGTCGCGAAGGCGTTGCAGGATGCAGGCGTCGAATACGAGTACGAACCGGAGTTTGAACTCTCCGAATCAGTGTTCCATCCCGATTTCCTTATCGGCGATACCGTCGTGGAGGTCAAAGGCTCCGCCAAGTTGTGGGGCCAGACCGAGAAGGTGAAGGAATTCCTGGAAACGTACGGTGAGGAGTACACGTTTGTCGTCGTCGGGGACGGCGAACTTCCGCATCACGAACACTACGAGAGAGACGAGTTCGAACCTGCTCTCGTGACCGACGGTGGACTGGAAGCCGTGGAAACGATCACGGTTCGAAATATCGAATACAGCCATCGTGGGAAGGCGTACAACATCAGCATGGAGGGGACGCCGAACTTCATGCTCGCCAATGGGATTTTGACCCACAATACTAGCGACGCCCAGTCAGCGCTTCGCCGGACGATGGAGCAGTTCTCGAACAACGTCCGCTTTATCCTCTCGTGTAACTACTCCAGTCAGATCATCGATCCGATCCAGTCTCGATGTGCCGTCTTCCGCTTTTCGCCGCTCGCCGACGAGGCCGTCGAGGCCCAGATCCGCCAGATCGCCCAAGAGGAAGTCATCGACGTTACCGAGGACGGGATCGAGGCGCTGGTCTACGTCGCCGGCGGCGACATGCGAAAAGCGATCAACGGGCTCCAGGCTGCGTCGATGTCCGGCGATACAGTCAACGAGGAAGCGGTCTTCGAGATTACGTCGACAGCCCGGCCCGAAGACATCCGCGAGATGGTCGACCTCGCGCTCGACGGCGACTTCACTGCTGCCCGGTCGCGTCTCGACACCCTGTTGACCGAGGAAGGGATCGCCGGCGGCGACATCATCGACCAGCTGCACCGCACCGTCTGGGAGTTCGACCTCTCGGATGCGGCGGCCGTCCGCGTCCTCGATCGTGTCGGTGAAGCCGACTATCGGATCACCGAGGGCGCGAGCGAACGAATCCAGCTTGAGGCCTTGCTCGCGTCACTCGCGCTCGACGGCCGTGACTGACAGAAATATAAAAAATTGGTGCGGAAAAATTGCGGTGAGACGCGGCGACAGGCGGCGGTTTCATCCGGTATTCTTCCATCCGATAGTTTTTTCATAACAGAAACTGACATGTACAGTCGATGTCCGCCTTCGACATCAGGTCCCCCTCCGTCTCCGACGACGGTCTCGGTATTGTCCTCCATCCCGGGCCGTACAAACGGCTCGTGTACCACGTGCTGGGCTTTCCGCTCGGCATCCTTTCGTTTCTCGGCGTCGTGATCGGTGTCTCGCTCGGACTCACTCTCTCGATTCTGTTCGTCGGCATCGCAATCCTCGCCGGGACGGTCGTCCTCTTGCGTGTCTTCGCGATAGTCGAGGCACGCCTGGCCGCGACATTCCTCGACGAGACGATCCAGTCCCCTCGGCAGCTGGATACCTCCCCGTCGGAGCCCATTTCCCACGTTCGGAATGCGTGTACCGATGAGCAGACCTGGCGCGCGTGTGCCTTTGCGCTGGTTCGGCTGCCAGTCGGCGTGATCCAGTTCACCGTCGCCGTGACGCTCACAGCCCTTTCGCTCGCGCTGGTGACCGCACCGTTGCACTACGATGGTGTTCAACTCTTCCAGTTCGGGCCCTGGTGGCACCTGGGATCGCTCTCGGAGGCACTGCTTGCCGTTCCAGTCGGCGTGTTGCTCTGGGCGTTCTCGTTGCACGTCTTCGATCTGCTCGGCACGGCCATGGAGCGGTTCACACGCACCTTGTTGACGCCTGTCGAGTAGCCAGACCGACGCTTGCGTGTGTCTCAGACGTCTTCGATCACCGCGTCCCCGAAACCGCCAGGTACGAAACAATGACGCGGCTGGAGCGTCCGTTTTCGGCCCACGGACACCGTTAGCTGCCCGAACAGCCCCTTCGGAACTGATTTAGGGCCGGACGGGCCACAATACAGGCAACGAATGAGTGATCTCGAGGAGGAATACCGGCTCGAATACTTCGAGGAGCACGGGTTCCATCGCAAGGAGTGTGTGGAGTGTGGGGATCACTTCTGGACGCTCGACGACGCGCGGGAGACCTGTGGCGAACCTCCCTGTGACGAGTATAGCTTCATCGACGATCCAGGATTCGACGAGGCATTCGAACTCGGCGAGATGCGCGAGCAATTTCTCTCCTTTTTCGAGGAGCACGACCACGAGCGCATCGATCCCTATCCCGTCGCGGCCAACCGCTGGCGGGAGGACGTCCTCCTGACCCAGGCGTCGATCTACGACTTCCAGCCACACGTCACCAGCGGCGCGTCACCGCCGCCGGCGAACCCCCTCGCCGTGAGCCAGCCCTGCATCCGGATGCAGGACATCGACAACGTCGGCGTCACCGGCCGACACACCATGGCCTTCGAGATGATGGGCCATCACGCGTTCAACGCCGACGAGGGCACTGACTACGCCTACGAGGGCGAGGTCTACTGGAAGGACGAATGCGTCGAGTACTGTATGGATCTGCTCGCCGAGGTCGGTGCCGACCGCGAGGCTGTGACGCTGATCGAGGACCCCTGGGTCGGCGGCGGCAACGCCGGACCCGCCTTCGAGGTGATCTACGAGGGCGCGGAACTCGCGACGCTCGTGTTCATGCAGTTCGAGCGCGACCCGGACGGCGATTTCGAGATGAAGGACGGCAACACCTACAGCCGGATGGATCGCCGGGTCATCGACACCGGCTACGGGCTCGAACGCTGGACCTGGATGTCACAGGGCACGCCGACGGTCTACGAGGCCGTCTACCCCGACATGATCGACTTTCTCACGGACAACGCGGGGATCGAACACACCGCCGAGGAGGAGGAGATCGTCCACAAAGCGGCGAAGCTCTCCGGTCGGATGGACATCGACGAGGCCGAGGACGTCGAGGCCGCCCGCGACGACATCGCCGCGGAGATCGGCGTCGCGACCGACCGCCTCCGCGAACTCGTCGAACCCCTCGAATCCATCTACGCGATCGCCGACCACAGCCGGACGCTCGCGTACATGCTCGGCGACGGGATCGTCCCGAGCAACGTCGGGACGGGCTATCTCGCGCGGATGGTCCTCCGGCGCACCAAACGCCTGGTCGACGAGGTCGGCGTCGACGCGCCGATGGACGAACTCGTCGACATGCAGGCCGAGCGGTTGGACTACGACAACCGCGATACGATCCGTGACATCGTCCGCACGGAAGTCGAGAAGTACCGCGAGACGCTCGACCGTGGCCACCGACGCGTCGAACAGCTGGCCGAGGAGTACGCCGACTCCGGCGAGCCGATCCCGGCCGCGGAACTCGTCGAACTCTACGACAGTCACGGCATCCAGGCCGAGACGGTCGAGGAGATCGCCGCCGATCGTGGTGTCGATGTCGACGCCCCGGAGGACTTCTACTCGCTGGTCGCCGAGCGCCACGAGGACGCCGAGGGCCCCGGGTCGACCGAGGAGACCGACCGGGACGATCGACTGCTCGAGCTCCCGGACACCGAGAAGCTCTACTACGACGACCAGACCCGGACCGAGTTCGAAGCCGTCGTCCTCGACGTCATCGAGCGCGCCGAGGGCTACGATGTGGTGCTCGATCAGACGATGTTCTACCCGGAAGGTGGGGGCCAACCGCCGGATCACGGTACGCTCTCGACGGACGACGGGACGGTCGACGTGACCGATGTCCAGATCCGTGATGGCGTTGTCCTCCACCGAACTGACGCCGATCCGGGCACGGGCGAGTTCGTCCGCGGACAGATCGACGGCCGGCGGCGACGCCGACTCATGGCCCACCACACAGCGACCCATATCGTCGTCCACGCTGCCCGGCAGGTTCTCGGCGACCACATCCGCCAGGCCGGTGCACAGAAAGGGACCGACTCGGCACGCATCGACGTCCGTCACTACGAACCGGTCTCCCGCGAGGAGGTCAAGGAGATCGAGCGGGTCGCCAACGATATCGTCACCGACAACGCCGCAGTCACCCAGGAGTGGCCTGACCGCCACGAGGCCGAAGCCGAGTACGGCTTTGACCTCTACCAGGGCGGGATCCCGGCCGGCGAACAGATCCGGCTCATCCACGTCGAAGACGATGTCCAGGCCTGTGGCGGAACTCACGTTTCCCGGACCGGCGAAGTCGGGGCGATCAAGATCCACTCGACCGAGCGCATCCAGGACGGCGTCGTCAGGCTGACGTACGCCGCCGGCGAGGCTGCCATCGAGGCAACCCAGGAGACCGAGGACGCCCTCTACGCGGCGGCCGAGGCGTTCGATGTCGATCCGTGGGACGTCCCGGAGACGGCCGAACGCTTCTTTACCGAGTGGAAAGCGCGCGGTAAGGAGATCGAGCAGTTACAGGCGGAACTCGCCGAAGTACGCGCGTCGGGTGATAGCGGGGGCGAGGAAGTCGACGTTGGCGGAACGACGGCGGTGATCCAGCGGGTCGATGGCGGGATGGACGAACTGCGGGCAACGGCCAATGCGATCGCCGAATCGGGGTCGGTCGCGGTCGTCGGTTCGGGTGTGGACGGCGCACAGTTCGTCGTGGCTGCCCCCGAGGGTACCGGCGTCAACGCCGGCGCGGTCGTGAGCGAACTCGCCGACCGCGTCGGTGGAGGCGGCGGCGGTCCGCCGGACTTCGCACAGGGTGGCGGCCCCGACGCCGAGGCGCTCGACGACGCACTCGAGGCGGCCCCGGCCGTGCTACGACAGGTTATAAACTAACTCCATCGACAGACGGCTTCCGCGCGGCGTCCATCACCTCGCGTTCCGATTGCTGACTCCGTGTGGCCGGTGTAGCGCGGGGGTTTATTCACGCTGAGTAAATTGTCTCCCCCCTTTACAAGTACCGGCCAACAATGACCGAGTGGGTCGGCACGCCGGCCCAATCCCCCCACAATGTCAGAGGCACCATGACTCCATCCCCCGGAGTTGCAGTTCACAGACGGTGCTTTCACCCCCCGATTTTCACCCCTTTTTGATTCAGTCAAAAGCGCCGCCACTACGTGCGTATCGCGATCGTGAAACTAGATGTACTTATCTGAACCCGACCAACTGAAAGTCACCGTATTCGCTGTCACGGGCAATGAGGAGGACGTGACCACTCGCGATGACAGGATCCGACGCGATCGCTGGAAGCGAATGTCGGGCGATCTCCTGCCCGGATTCGAGGTCGTATAGCCCGAGGCTCGGACCGATCTCCGAATCGTCCTGCGCCACGTAGACGACGTCGTCCGCGATCACGGGCGTTGCCGTCCGGGACGTTTCGACTGACCACAGCTGCTCACCGGTTGCTGCCACCCGCGCGACAATCTGGAACCCGTCAGGACCCAGTTGCTCGCCCACCAGGAGGGTCTCGTCGCCGACACTCATCGTTTGTGGCCAGTAGGGTCGGGTCGTTTCGTCGCCGGTTCGCTCCCACAGGACACTCCCATCAGTTGGATCGTACGCGCCAATGGCACCGCTTTGATCACCGGATCGTGTCCAGCCGACGAAGATGCGGTCCGAACCGACCACGAGGGATTCTGCTCTCGTCGGACCCGATCGTTGCCAAATGAACTCGTCCGCTTGCAGGTCGTACGAGTGGATTTCACTCCCGCCGAAGTAGAGTCGGCCGTGTCCGGCGGCAGCCACGCTGACGAAGTCGTCAAAGGTCGGTGTCGTCTTCGAGCAGACATTGCCCTCCTTACCGAGTGCCGTCAGGACTGCATCGTTCGGGGATCCGTCGGCTTCAACGCTATAGCGAATCCCGTAGAGACGATTATCGGACGGAATGGGTCTGCTCGCTTCGCTTTTGGACTTATCTAGTCCCGATAGCGTCGTGTTCCACTGTTTGGTCCCATCGGTCGGGTCGAATCCTGAAAGACTCCCGTTTCCGTCGTCAAGAAGCAGTCGGCCCCCTGTGAGATATGCCGAATCGAAGGGTCCCTGGTCAGGGGACAATGCTACCTGCCATCCCGGTTCCCCCGTGAAAAGATCGTACGTGACGAGCATCCGAGTCGAAGAGTCACTGCCATCTTCTCTCGTCCAGACGACCAGAATCCGGTTCCCGGCGACGACTGGCCCAGGACCGGCGTGACTGGCGTCTCGCTCCGGGAGCGGTTGCCGCCACCGTTCCGTGAGTGGTCGATCCGGGGCGGCAGCGTCGATCGCTCGGTTGGTGTTGCCGATGTCGTGGTTCGCCATCGGCCAGTCAGTCGGCGCTGGATCGAACGAGACCGGATGACACGGATCTGGCTCGGTAGCCAACGTACTACAGCCGGCGAGCCCGACTACAGCCCCCGTGGCGGCAGTCAGAAACGCCCGACGAGACGACGAAAAATCGCGCATACTGACCGTAGAAACCTCACGACGATATGTTTTTTGATAACGAATAGTTTCGTATATTTGAGGTCGCGGTTCGCCCGTCACTTCCGCCACGGAATCTATCTGACTGCAGTTTAGTACGTGGATTCGAGATATCCGAGAATCTCTTTTACCAGTCCCGGCTCGAAGGTCCAGTACCCGCGGTATTCGTTCGGCCCGACCTCTTCGGCGACGAGGGCAGCCATGCGATCCTCGTCGCCGTCGCCATCGTGGACGACGAACCACGAGTCCCGGAGCTCCGGGGTGTCGCCGGCGTGGACGGTCAACTCGTCGGCGAATGCCGGTGGGTCCCAGTCGTCGACGCCGTAGACGTGGGTCTCAACGGCCGACGTAGCGAGCGTTTCGTATGCCGCCGCAGTCCCACGTTCGTCGCGCAACCGTGAGAGCCGCTGGAACGACGAGTGGAGGACGCCGCCGTCCGTTTCGAGCGCCAGCGATTCGATGTGCCTGGAGATATGGATCAGCAGAAATTTCTGTTTGTCCGCGACGGTGAAGGTCACGTCCGAGAGGTGCGCGACGACCTCCGGCGTCTCGACGTCTTCGAGGGGGACGGTTCCGGTCACGTAGAGATCCGAGTTGACCAGCAACAGCGTCTCGCTGATCTCGCCCAGCTGTGAGATCGCCAGCGAGCCGGATTGTTGGTCCCGCAGGAGGACGACGTCGCCCGGTGCCTCGGGGTCCTGGCTTTCGGTAATCGAGACGCTATCGTCCTCGAACATCCCTTCGAGCATTCGATAGAGCGGATCGACTGACTCGCGATTGAGGACTGTCACCGTCTTCTCCCGGTCCTCGACGGCGTCGATAAACGAAGAGATCCCCATTGGCACCCGGTTGGGTAGCCGGGGATATAGCTTCGGTGGTCGCCGCAACGATTCGGCTGCGATCGGTAGCCATTTCTCCGACCGCAAGCACTGCTGGAACATGCCGACAGTCGATACCGATGGCGTGAGCCTCCGATACGACACTACTGGCTCCGGCCCGGCCGTCGTCTTCGTCAACGACGTCGGCTTTGGCGCGTGGCTCTGGAGCTACCAGCACACCGCCGTCGCCGGCCCCTACGAGGCAACCGTCTGGGATCTTCGGGGAACCGGCGACGCCGACGCGCCCGAGGGCCCGTACACGCTCCCGTCGCTCGTCGCCGATCTCGCGGCAGTCGTCACCGCCGTCGATTCGCGGCGTGTCCACCTCGTCGGTGCCGGATTGGGAGGCGTCATCGCTCTCGAATACGCCCGCCACCACGACCGGGTGGCGAGCCTCACGATCCTCGGGACGGCTCCAGGGGACGCTGTTGACGAGGACGCGCTGTCGGCCATGGCCGCCCCGACGGACGATCCTGACGCGCTGGAGAAGTCGCTCGAAACGGCGTTCGCTCCCGGCGTCCCGGAGGCCCACCCGGACGTCATCGCCCGGATCGCCGAGTGGCGAGCGGCAGACGACGCCGAACCGGCCCGGTGGCGCGACCAGCAGGCGGCGTGGCTCGGGGCGTCTCTCGATGATCTCTACGAGATCACGACGCCGACGCTCGTGATGAGCGGCACTGCGGACGCTGTGGTCGATCCCGACGCGACGGCGGCGCTCGCCGATCGTCTCCCGCGCGGCGAGCATCGTCGCGTCGAAGGTGGCCACCTCTTTTTCGTCAGCGAGAGTGCGACCGTCTCCGACGAACTACTCGCGTGGCTCGACGAACACGCGGAGCGGGAACGATAGCGAGTGCTACCGGTGGGTTGGCAGGCAATCAGGTGAGACTTCGAACCCTGCCGGCGATGGGGCCGCCCCCGTCACTCGATCCCTTCGACATCGAGATCGTCCTGGACGGTTTCGAGCCACTCACCGTCGGCCAACTCCGCCATCTGCTCGCGAAAGTGTTCCTCACAGACCCCCACTGTGATGTCCCCCTTTTCAACCGCCACGTCCGCTTCCCGTTCGCAGTAGTGACACTGCATATCCCGAACCTATGAATCCAGAGACATTCAAGCCACCGTTATCGTCTGACGAACGGCTGACGGTCGGCGCTGTCCCGGTGAGCAGCGGACCCCGATCACGTCCCGGACACCACTGCGTCCAGGGCCGTGCAGACGCGTTCGTAGCCCGCCCGTCCAAGCCCCGCCGCCCCGAGTGTTTCCCCGTGGGCGTCGCTTCCGCCCGTCGCGAGGAGGTCGTGAGTGGCGATCGCGTCGTCGACCGGCGTTCGATCGACCGCCCTCTCGTAAGGATACTCCCGTTCGATCGCATCGAGACTCCCAGCGTGCGCCAGCGCGGCGTCCGGATCGTCGTACCGGAGCGGGTGGGCAAGGCCGATTAGCGCCGCTGCTTCCTCGAGCAGCGCCCGCCCGCGCTCGACGGTGGGGAGGTCGCGGGCGACGTAACAGGGTTGGTCCGTGCCGATGAGCTGATCGAAGGCGTCCTGGACGGTGTAGTGGTCGTGACTGTCGGCGACTGCCTGCGCGATGTGCGGCCGGCCGACACCCGGGTGCACGTCGAGATCCAGGTTGACGCCGAGGCGATCCTCGACGCAGTCGATGATCTTCCGGGCGCGCTCGATACGGTCGCGCTGCAGGCGCTCGGTTTCCGCACGAAGCGCCGGCGTCGGATCGATGCCGTATCCGAGGAGATCGAGTCGCTGATCGCCGGTCGTCACCCGGAGTTCGATCCCGGCGATCACCGTTACGCCGTCGCGTTCGACGACCGGCGCGTCGACGGGTGGAAGGCGGTCGTGATCCGTCACGGCGACTGCCCTGAGGTCGGCTTCTCGGGCGGCTTCGGGCACTTTCTCGGGTGGAAGTGTCCCATCGGATCGCGTCGTGTGGACGTGGAGGTCAGCGACGATCATCGCTGGTGGGTGGCCCCCTTGTCGCTCGCTCGGAACACGTCCTGCCGTCTGGCATATTGAAACGTTGGTCCCCGTCGCACCTATCGTTTGGGTTTGCGCGGGTAGTGGTCGAGATTCATTCCGTCCGGCAATGTGCCGAGAACCGGCCACTACTCCGAGCGCAAATCGCGGACGTTCATGTACTCCCTGAGGGGATCGACATCGAAGTCCGAATCGGCGACGACCAGCTCGGCTCCCGTCGAGCGTGCCGTCGCAGCGATCATCATATCCCGGGGAGACAGTTGTACCCCGTCTGCCATCATCTCCTGTTGCAATCGCACCGCCTCTATCGCGACAGTCTCGGAGAACTCTATGGCCTGCACGCGGCCGAAGTCCTGGCGTCGCTGGTAGATATCGGTCGGGCCGGGCGCGTGGACCTCGCCGACGAGGACTTCGAAGACGCAGATACTCGAGGTGAGAAGCGTATCTTGATCGTCAACGAACGCGACTACGTCGTCGACATCGCCCAAGTAGTCGATGATGACGGACGTATCGAGAAAACTCATCGGTGAGGCTCGAAACTCTTCCGGGACTGTTTGAGAACTTCTCGAGCGGCGTCTACCTGGTCTTCGTCCCAGACGCCAGGATTCATCGTATCGCTTTCGCGGGCGAGTCGCGAGAGCAACTCATCGTACGTTTCGTCTTCCTGCTTGAGCCGGTTGAGGAGTTCTTTTGTGTTGTCGGACACGCGGATTGTGCTTCCCATATGTATAATTCAATTATACAGGGTTGTAGGTGTTTCGCCGATCACTCAACCGGCAGAAAAACGATGGCTCAGGTGCCCTGGTCGAACTAACTCTCGAAGCCGTCGCCGACATCGGCCGGCCAGGTCGGGCTCTCCGACGCCGAGAAAGACGCGATCGACTTCTCGGAGGGAAACGCTTCGGTCCCCACGCCTAGACGGTGGAGAGCAATATTTTTGAAGAGGAGCTGACGACTGGGATCAGTTGAGCGTACGCGCGAGCGAAGCGAGACGCGACCGGGGGGAGCGTCTCGGAAACGCGAACGGTGGAACCGTGAGCGAAGCGAGCGCGTTTCACTGCGAGCGAGCCGTCGGCTCGCGAGCAGGACGTTTTTCGCCCACGTTTTTACAAGGAGTGGTGCGCCGCAGGCGCACCCGACGCCGTAAAAAGGTGGTATGGGACCGCTCGGATGTTGAACCAGAGGAAGACATGCTCACTCGCTTCGCTCGTTGCGCGTGACTTCCAGGGTTCAAATCCTCGCTATTGCATGCTTCGCTCGTCACGTCCGTTCCTCGCAGAAGCATGGGACCGCTCGGATTTGAACCGAGGTCAACGGCACCCAAGGCCGCAAGGATACCAAGCTACCCCACGGTCCCGTACCCACAATTACGACGACGCGAGGTAAAGCGTTTCGTTCGTAATATTGCTAGAGTCGAGACCACCGGAGACAGCGTGAAAGCCTCACCCACACCAGCTGCCCGACCAGGAGACACGGGAGGGACTGAAATGGGCGAGCCTCCCGACTCGAACGGTCCGGGGCTTTCACGCGGTTTCTACCGACAGTCTCCCCGTTCAATCCCTCTTTCGATCTCACTGGCCAGAAAGCACATACGACGTCACGTAGAAGTACAGATATGGTAACAGGTATCGAAGTCGCGGCGCTGGTGGTCGTCCTCGGCGTCGTCTTTGGCGCGTACTGGATCGTCAAGGCAATCAAGCCGTTCGTCTGGAACGCGGTGATCGGCCTCGTCGTTTTCCTCGTCGCCGAGATGGCACTCGGACTGGAAGTGGCGATATCGCCGCTGGTGCTGTTGATCGTCGCCATCGGGGGCTTGCCCGGCGCAATCGTTGTGATCCTGCTGTCGGTGCTGGAGGTCGCGTTCGTCCCCGCCGTGATCATCGCGGCATTCTGACCCTGTCAGTACTGGAGTGATCGACCACAGGCGACTCTTCGCGACGATCTCCCTCTCCGCGAGCAGTGCTCAATAGGCGTCCATAGCCATCGGGAGCGATCCGATGAGAGACGAAGCCATCTATAGAGAAACGACTTTATATCGTATTAAATAGTCTATGGAGAGTTCTAAAGCCGTTTCACGGAAAGGCTTTTGTCCCTGACGGAGCGGAAAACAGATGGATATGTCACGACGACCTGAATCGTCGGGAACGGCGGGAGGACGCCAAGTCGCCGCGTTGGTTGTGATGGCGATGGCACTGATGGCCGTTGGCGCGGCCGTGGGTCCGGGCGGTGTCACAGCGGCAGCCGCCCCGACTACCGAGCCGGCCGACCTCAACGAGTCGGTCGATCCCGGCGACGGGACCAACCTGACGATCATCCAGTACAACGACGTCCAGACGGCGATGGCCGATAGCGAGGCGATGGGGACGCTCGTCGGCGCGATCAACGACCGCAAGGCCGCACTCGACAATCCGACGCTCGTGGTCGGCGGCGGCGACGAGATCAGCCCGAGTTCACTCTCGGCGGTCTCGCAGTGGCGCGTCCCGGTCGACGTCTTGAACGTCCTGAACCCGGCCGCGGAGGTCGTCGGCAACCACGACCTCGACTACGGGTTCGAACCGGTCTCGAACGTCAGCGACACCTCCCAGTTCCCGTGGCTCGTCGCCAACATCCGCGCCGCGGACGGCGGGAACGTTCCCGGCACGCAGAACTACACGACCGTCACACGCGACGGCGTGAAAATCGGCATCCTCGGCCTCGTCGACGACGCCGTCAAGCCGAAGACGGCCGTCGACTTCGAGGAAGAAGGCTACGAAGTCACTGACTTCTCGAACGCCGGCAGCCAGGTCGCCGAGACCTTGGAGAAAGAGGAGAACGTCGACGTCGTCGTGGCGCTCACCCACACCGGCATTCCCGAGTCACGCGAACTCGCCAACGAGACGGACAACATCGACGTGATCGTCTCCGGTGACGACGAGGTCACCTACGGGCCGGAAGTCACGTCAGGATCGGTCATCGTGGAGGCGGGCGGTGAGGCCGGCCACCTCGGCGAGGTCAACCTCTCCGTCAGCGAGAACGGCGTCGGCTTCACTGACGGCCGTCTCCACGACCTCGGTGAGGGCAACTGGACGGTCAACGAGTCGGCCCGGAGTGTCGTCGAAGCGGGCTTCGCCGAGCAACTCTCGCGGGTCGCCGGCGAGACCACCCAAGCACTGGATTCGACGAGCGCGAACTACGCCGACGATACGGGCTGGGGGCGGATCATCGGCGACGCGTTCCTCGAACAGACCGGCGGCGACGTCGCGGTGACCAACGCGGGTGGCATTCGCGGGAACTTCGTGATCGAGGACGGGAACATCACTTACGACGATGTCTACACCTCCCTGCCGTTCGGCAACACGCTCGTGACCAAGGAGATGACGGGCCGACAGCTCCTCGACCTTCTGGACAGCCAGGTCACGCCCCCGAGTGATGACTACGGCAGCCAGCCCCAGCTACAGGTCGGCGGCGTGACCTACGAGTTCATTGACCGGCCTGGCGCATCCTCGGCGATCGGCGATGTCTACGTCGACGGCGACCCGATCGCGATGGACGACACTTACGACGTCACGGTCAACTCCTACATGGCCGGCTGGGACGACCTCGCCGACCTGCCGACGGTCGACGAGGATTACACCCTCTATGGCACCGCGGTCGTGCACTACATCGAGGAACGCGGGACGATCACGCCGCCCGAGGAGGACCGGATCCGGCGGGTCACCCGATCCCTCGAGGCCCCCTCGATCGCGGCCGAGGGCGAAATGACGACCCTCACCTACGACGTCCCTGACGCGGTCGAGTCGATCAACGCGTCGACGTTCACGGTCATGAACGAGGACTCCGAGACGGTCGCCGTCGCGGACGCGACGCTGGCCGACGGCCAGCTTACCGTCACGGTCGAGACGGCTGCCTTAGAGAGCCTCTCGGCGTCGAGTGACGCCGTTACAGTCTACGGCCACTACGCCGACAGCGAGGTCGACGCGGTCCGCAACGGCCACGACGATTCGGTGCTCAGCGCCGACGCGACGCTCGCGGTTGAGGCCGGCCCCGCACTCGGCCCTGACGTCTCCGAAGACCACGACGGCGACGGCCTGGCCGAGGACGTCGACGGCGACGGGACGGTCGACGTCACCGACGTCCGGACGCTGTTGAACAACCGTAACAGCCCGGCCGTCCAGAGCAACGTCGACACCTTCGACTTCGACGACGACGGGGCGGTCGACGCCGGCGACGTCCTCGCGCTGTTCCGGTCGATCTACTGAGGCTCGAAGACAGGACCCACTACCACATTCGGTGCTGCAGGCAGTTTGAGTCGCCCCGTCGATCCGGCATCCGGTACCTCGACGTGGCGTTCTTCGGTCTCTTTGCTATTCACGATGCTTCATCGACTGGCTACATTCTGACCTGCTCATCTCGAGCGCTCGTAACAGGTAGCGGACTGAGTTGTCTGTGGATCCCATCAATCCATCGTCACGTGTTGACAATCCGCTTCCATTCGGATTCCGGGCGAGCCGTCGGTCCCGTTCTCGACCCATAGCTCGATGCCCGCGCGATTCGGGTCATCGCAGGGCAACTCGGGTTGCTCAAAGCCGGGCCAGTCACGTTCGAACCGGGTTCCGTCGACGGACACGGTGACTGTCTCGGGGTCGGTCGATGCCTCGAACGGGGCGTCCTCGTCGGCTTCGTTGGCATCCGAGAGACGGTAGTCTTTCGCGAAGAGTACGTCCCCACTCCCGTTTTTGACCGTCACGCTGACGTCGTGGCTCTCCTCGCGTTCACCTAGATAGACGGTCACCCAGTGAGCAGGAGTCGAAGCGGATCCCTGCGTTATACAGCCACCGACGATGGCAAGCGCCGCACTCGAACTACCCAGGAAGGCTCGTCGAGTAATGGAGGGCATCAGACTGATGCAGAGAAGGGATTTGGGTAATAGTTACTATGAATGCTATATAGGTATGTATACGTCCCAGCGTCGTCGGTTACTGATCCCGTGAACCCACCCGCCGTTACGTTGTTTGACATCCCCAATCGACGTTACAGCCCCCAGAAGAGGGCAATTCCGAGCGTCGTGACGACGGCGAAGATCGCTTGCAGGGGCGCTCCCGCCCGCACGTAGTCCATGAACTCGTAGCCGCCGGGCCCGTAGACGAAGAGGTTCGTCTGGTAGCCGATGGGTGTCATGAACGCCGTCGAGGCGGCGAAGGTCACCGAGAGCACGAACGAGAAGGGATTGGCTCCGAGCGCGACGGCCGCCTCGACGGCGACGGGGATCATCAACACCACGCTCGCATTGTTCGAGATGACGTTCGTCAGCAGCGCCGTCACGACGTAGATCAGCCCGAGGACGACGATCGGCGGGAGCGAGGGGGCAACGGCGACGATCCCGTCAGCGAGCAGTGCCGCGCCGCCGGTGACCTCCAGGGCGATCCCCAGCGGAATCACGCCGGCGAGCAGGAAAATGACGTCCCACTCGACGGCGTCGTACATCTCGGCGGGTTTCAGACAGCCGGTGAGGACCATCCCGAGCGCGCCAGCCAGCGCCGCCACGGCGATGTTGATCGGGGTCAGTGCCGCCAGGCCGACGACGGCGGCGACGATCCCGATCGCGACGGGGATCCGCGACTCGCGGTAGTCGGGTCGGTCGACCTCCTGAGCGACGATGAAGTTGCGGTTGTTGTTGAGGCGGTCGATGCTGTCGGTCGCCCCCTGGACGAGCAGGGTGTCGCCGACCCGGAGTCGCGTTCGATCCATCCGGTCGCGGATGACGGCCCCGCCGCGGCGCAGGGCGAGCACGGTCGTGTCGTAGCGTTGCCGGAAGTTCGCGCTCGCGAGCGTCTCGCCGACCAGGAACGATCCGGGGGCGACAACGACCTCGACCAGGTTGTGGCCTTCCTCGGGGGCCTCCAATTCGGTGTCAGTGACGGCCACGTCGCCCAGCAGGTCGAACCCGTCGACGTCCATGAGCTCCACGAGGGTGTCCCGATCGGTCCGGAGCGCGAAGACGTCGCCGGCCTGGATCACCTTCTGGCCCAGTGGCTCCAGAAAGACCGCGTCCTCCCGGATCAACTGGACAACGTCGACATCGAAGTCCGTGCCCTCGAGGGCCTCACCGACGCGCTGGCCGACGACCGGCGAATCATCGCGGACGACGACCTCGGTCAGGTATTCGGCCATGTCGTACTCGCTGGTGAGGTCCTCGGCGGGTTTGATCCGGGCTGGGACGAGTTGTCGCCCGATCGTCATGAGATACACCAGCCCGACGGCCATCATGATCACGCCGAGGTGGGTAAACTCGAACATCGAGAAGGCGTGAAGCTCCGGAATGCCGAGATCGCGGCCCAGCCGGGCCGAGAGGTCGCTGGCGAGGATGTTCGTCGAGGTGCCGATCAGCGTGAGCGTCCCGCCGAACATCGAGGCATACGACAGCGGCAGGAGGAGTTTCGAGGGCGAGGTCTTGCCTTTCTCGGCGAGGTCGGTCACCATCGGCAGGAGGATGGCGACCGCGGCGGTGTTGTTGATGAACCCCGAGATCGGGCTGACGATCCCGACGGTCGCGCCGAGTTGCCGGGTCTCGTCCTCGCCGGTGAACGCCCCGACTTTCCGGCCGAGGATCTGGATCACGCCGGTCCGTCGCACGCCGGCGCTGAGGATGAACATCGCCAGGACGGTGATCGTCGCGACGCTGGCGAACCCCGAGAGGCCGCGCTCGACGGCCGTCACCTCGCTGCCCGGCGCGCGCAGGACGTAGACGGCCGACTCGAGGACGCCCCACTCGACCAGCATCGTCGAGACGGGTTCGACGACCAGCAGTGCGATCATGATCCCGATGGCCGTGACGTCGACCGGGACGGCCTCCGTGGCGAACAGTACCAGTGCCGCGAGGATGATCGCGAAGACGATCACCATCCCGGGGTCCAGCCCACCTAGCACGTCCGTCACACAGTCGCCTGTGGACAAAAAGCCACCTCTGTCCCACCTGCCTTCGACCAGACACTGCTTGCTATCCGGTCGTCTCCATCGCCAGCACGCCGCCGGGAATCGTGTTCGCAATCAGGAACTTTATGTCGATGTGGCGAGGCGACACACGCATGGCAGTCCCCGACACCGCAGAGACGGTCCGGGCGGTCATCGACGAGATCCGCTCGGCGGTCATCGCCGACCCGACGGTCCTCGAAGAGGTCACCGCCGCCATTCTCGCCCGCGGCCACGTCCTCCTCGAAGACGTCCCCGGGACGGGAAAGACACTGACCGCACGCTCCTTCGCGACGGCGCTGGGCCTGGAGTTTTCCCGGATCCAGTTCACGCCGGACCTGATGCCCGCCGACATCACCGGGTCGTACATCTTCGAAGAGGGGGCCGAGGAGTTCCACTTCACCCCCGGCCCGGTGTTCGCGAACGTCGTCCTCGCCGACGAGATCAACCGCGCGCCGCCGAAGACCCAGTCGGCGCTGCTGGAGGCGATGGCGGAAGGCCAGGTGACGGTCGACGGTGAAACTCACGCCCTCCCGGAGCCCTTCGTCGTCATCGCAACCCAGAACCCCGTCGAACAGGAGGGGACCTTCGAACTCCCCGAGGCCCAGCGCGATCGCTTCATGATCAAGACCTCGCTGGGCTACCCCGACGCCGATGGAACCCGCGAGTTGATCGACCGCCGCGCGGATCGCGACCACCCGGACCCGACGGTCGATCGTGTCGTGGATCGAGCGGCCGTCCTCGACTTCCAGGAGGAAGCCGGGACGATCACCGTCGAGGATCCGGTTCGGGACTACATCGCCGACCTCTGTCGGGCGACCCGCGAGGACGGCCGCGTCGAGGTCGGCGTCTCCCCGCGCGGCGTCCAGCGGCTGTTCGAGGCCGCTCGCGCCCGGGCCGTTCTCGACGGTCGCGAGTTCGTCGTTCCCGACGACGTCAGCCGGATCGCCCGCCCCGTGCTCGCCCATCGGCTCGTCCTGACGCCGGAGGCCAGTGTCGAAGGCGTCTCCCGACGGTCCATCGTCGAGTCGGTCCTCGGGACGGTCTCGGTGCCGGCGATGGACGAGCCCGCAGCCGAACAGTAGCCGGCGTTCGAGTAGCGCTGTTCCTCAGCCGAACAGTAACCAGCTTCCGAGCAGTACTGCGCCCAGTCCGAGGACGACGGCCAGCATCGCCGGGGCCGAGAGGACAGGTGCGAACAGCGTCGCGGCGACGAACCCGAGGGCCGCGACTACGAACCCCGCGACGGCGATCGCTCCACTCCAGCCAACGCGGACGAACTGCGGGAGAGGTCTGGCCCCGTCGCGACCGACTTCCCAGCCGAGGATTCGACCGTACTTGCCGACGTCGGTGACGAACGCGGCCGTGGCGAACAGGGTCAGCGCCGCGGTCGCTTCGAGTGCGGCCGCCACGCTGAACCCGCGTTCGAGTTCGACGCCCGCACCGGTCACGATCCCGCCGATCCCCAGCGCGATCGCGACGGCGATCGTCGCCGCGGCTGAGAGCGCTGCGCCCCTCGCGTCGTCGGTGCGTTCGACACCGTAGGCCCACGCGAAGCTGCCGCCGACACCCAGGACCAGGGCAGTACCCACCAGAACGGAGAGCATCTCCCCCGTCGCGACGCCGAACGAGACTGCGAGGGCGACGAAGCCGCCGACGCCGAGGAGCGCGCCCGCGAGCATCGGCACGGCGAGGTTCGGCTGCGTGCTCGCCCGCGACCATATCTCCCTGACGACCGCTCCGACGGCCGCGAGCGCGGTCCCGGTCGCGATCGTGACGGCGAGGGGCACGCGAACGACCGCGCTCCCGGCGAGGGCCCCAACGACGTCGGCCATCCCGGGGACGTACCGACTCACGGACGCCCCGCCGGCGAGGACCACCGTGGCGATTGCGAGTCCGACGACGGCCCCTCTCCTGATCGTCCGATACCGCCCGAAGGTCTCCGGGCGAGTGAGCGCAGCGGGCGGGATCGCGAACGCACTCGCCGCGACTGCGAGTGCGGCGAGGACGATCGAAACTCTGAGCCCGAGGCTGCCCGTCCCGCCGAGCCACACCAGCTCCGACACCGCCGCCCCGACGCCGCCGGCCGTCTCGACGGCGAGTACCACCGCCGCCCAGACCGTCGCGGCGACCGCACCGTACATCGCTGCCACTCCCCCGCGTCCGACTGATTGTGGCGTGAGCCCGTCGACGGTGAGCAGCCCGACCCCAGCGCCGATCACGATCGCGACCAGGGCCAGGACACCGGCCATCGGGTCCGCCCCCGTCACGCCGACGCCGACCAGTCCGACACTACCCCCGGCGATCGCGACGTACAGGCCTGTCGTAAGCCCGATCCGCCAGTACGAGCGCGTGAGTCCGGCCATTCCGACGACCAGCCCGATGCCGAGCACTGCCCCTGGAATCGCGAGGGGGGCGTGGATCCCAAGCGACAGCACGCCGGCGATCGCGGCGATCACGACCGCCGCGCCGATCGGCTCCGGTATCCGTGGATCCAGGGTGGCTGTCGTGTGCTCACCGTCCCGATCGTGTCGCGCCGTCATCGTGTTCTCACCCCACTGATCGCGTTCTGCAGGACGACTCCGAGCGGTCGCGTCCGGTCCCAGTCGACGACGCGGGCCCCCGCAGACCGGGCACGGGCGAGTCGGGTTCGGCGGACGACCGCCTCGAACCGGCGCTCGAGCCCCTCGCCGTCGACCGGGTCCGGCGAGACGACGCGAACGGTGTATCCCCGGGTTCGGAGACGCTCGACCAGTTCGACCGGTCTGTCGTCGACGAACGACGAGAACAGGTAGAGCTGTGCTTCACCGGGCAGCGAGGGTTCGATCTCCCCGAACGGGTCCGTGGCCACGCCGAAGTGCCAGAAGCGACTGTTGGTGAGACGCTCGCTCGATCGTGCCGACTCGAGCAACGTCGCGGCGGCTTCCCGGGTCCCCGAGTTGGTTCCCGGCGGGACGGCGGCGTGGTCGTCGTCGGCGACGGCGACGACCCCGGTCGGGTGGCCAGCCTCGACGAGCGTCTCGACGGTTCGCTCTGCGGCGTCGGTCGACAGTTCGGCGGCGGCAAGTCGGTCCCGGGACGCCCCGCGGAACTGGTTGTGCCGTGCGTCGACGAGACAGACGATCCGGGTCGCCCGCTCGGCGCGATACTCGACGGTCGTCAACTCTCGCGTCCGGCCGTAGCGACGCCAGTCGATCGAGCCCACGGCGTCGCCCGGCTCGTAGTCCCGCACGGCGTAGAACTCGACGCCGCTGCCCCCGTCGTCGGTCGGTACCGTGCCGGCGAAGTCGTTGGCCCCATCACGCAGCGGCACCGACTCGATGGGTGGCTCACAACTGAGTGCGTCCGCCCCGGTCGCCGCGACGTCCCAGGTCTCGACGACGGTCCCGGTGAGGTCCCGCGTCCGTGCGGTCACCGGGTCGAAGGTGTGCTCGCCGCGCTGGAGTTCCAGGTCGTACTCGAGGGTCACGGCCTCGCCGGCGTCGAGACTCACGCAGACCCGTGGCGTCCCCTCGATGACCGGGAGTTCCGTCGGGACGCCGTCGACGACCCGAAGGTCGACGATCGGTTCCGAACCGGCGTTCTCGACGGTCGTCCGGACGGCGACGACGTCGCCCGGATCGCCAGCGAGCGGCTCGTCGCTGCTCGCCGTCGAGTCACTGTCTCCGCCGGAACCGTCGACGGCGACCTCCCGAGTGGCCCGAACCGTCGCGTCCTCCTCGGTGCCGACAACGCTCGCGGCGGCGTACCAGAGCGGCACCGTCGCGGCGACGAGCAGGAACGGACTCCCGGCGACGAACCCGATCCCGGCGACGAGTAGCGTCGCCGCGAACGCCGACTCGGAGCGCCCGACCCGATCGACCGTGCGCCCGGTCATCGCGCCCCCTCCTGAACGGCTGCATTCGTGCGGTCTGTGCCGCTCTCCGCCGTGGTCCCCGCCGTCTCGGCGGCCCGCTCTGGGCCTGACGCTGTCTCCGTCTGCTCGGCGGAGGGCTCCGCGTCGGACGCTGTCTCCGCCGTCTCGCCGGGCGTCGTCGCGCCGATCGCCTCGATCGCCGCGAGCGTGCGTCGAACCCGGCGGGTGTAAGCTGCGCCCGGGTCGATCGCGCCGCGGAGTCGTTCGGCGAGGGGCGGCGAAACTGTCGGCGAGAGAAACGCGGCCGCGACAGGGTCGTCGGTCCACTCGCCCGTCCGGATCGCGTCCCGAGCGGCTTCCCGTCCGAGGCCGTTGTTCGCGACCAGCGTCCGGATCGCCCCGTCGTGCAATCGGCTCCGGACGTCCGTTTCGGCCTCGTCGCGTTGACAGCGATACCGGTCGGTCGCCGCCTGCTCGATCGGATTCCCGGCGGAGACGTCTCGAACCGACCGAATGCTGCCACGTTCCGGCGGCTCACCGTCGACCAGCGGGTCGGGTCGGGTTTCCTCAGTCACTGCTCCTTTCAGCCCCCACCAGGCCGTCACCAGAACGATGGCCGTCCCGATCAGCGGCAACAACACTGCCAGGCCGTGTAACACGCCCAGCAGCGTGCCCGAGACGGCGACGAAACTCCCGACGAGTAGCGTCAGGACGGCCGCGGTCCCACCGACGAGGACGACGCCGACGCCGACGCGCTCCGGGTTCTCGGGACGGAAGCGACCTACTGTGTCGATCAGTGACTTGAGAGCGCTCATTCTCCGCTCACCCCTGTCGAGCCGTCCTCCGCTCCCGGTGGGTCCTCCTCGTCGTCCTCGAAGGTGATCAGGTCGCCAGCCGCCGCCCGAGCGCTGGCGACGCGATCGGGTGAGGGCTCTCGCCCGCCGTACTCGACCTCACGCACGATCGCGAGGAGTCGCCGGACGCTGTCGGCGGGGAACCCGTCTCTGATGGCCCGGCGAGCGACTCTCCCGGGCGTTACCGTCTCGCGGCGACTCAGGTCGAGCCGGTCGACGAACCCGTGCCAGGCCGCCCGAATCTCCTCTCTCGGGGTGAGCGAGACGGCGGGCTCGTCCGTGTCTGTGGGCTCTTCGACGACATCGTCGGCTTCCTCGCTATCGTCGCCGTTGAGCCACTCGACGAGCCGATTGGGGCCCAAACGCGATGTGCTGGAGCCGTTCGGCGAGCCGCTGACGGCGTCTCGAAGCGAGCCGAACGACGGCAGTGACACCGCGATCCCACCCAGCGACGGCATCGAGATCGCGGTTCCGATGGCGGGCAAGCGCCACCCACCGAGTCCGGACAACGACGGACGGCCGATCGACGCGACGGACTTCGGCCAGTCGGCGAGCGAACGGCGCAGGCGACCGATCGCGCCGGAGAGCCCTTCGAGGACGCCGGCGAGTCCGACGAAGACGGCGACGACGCCTTTGGCACGGCGTCGCTGCCGGAGCGCGGCGAGTTTGAGGTACGTCAGGACGCCGCCGATGACGAGTCCGGGGACGATCACGACCACGGCCGCCAGCCGGAAGTACAGGTTGCCGACCGTCGTCGTCGCCGATTCCGTCCCGACTGTCGCCCTCACGGTCGCCGAATCGTCGACCGGCAACCAGACCATCGCTCTGCCGTCGCCCCCAGTCGTGGCGACTGACTCACCGCTGATCTCGACGCGTGCGTCACTGACAGGTGCGCCGTCGGCCGAGACGACGACGTGTGCGGGGAATCCGGGGAACAGCATGGGTGTGGCGAAAGAGACTGTCGGCTCGGGGACGTCTACGACCCGCTCGGCGGTGACTGGCCCCCGCTCGACGCCGATCTCGACTGGCCCTGCCGAGGGCGGCAACGGGACCGTCGCGTCTCCCTCGCTGTCCGTCGAGCCGACCCGCTCGCCGTCGACCGTTACGACCGCGCCGGGGACTGGCTCCGTCTCGACGCTGGCGGTGATCGACAGCGTCCCGTTCGGCGCGGCCGCGGACTGCTCGTAGATCGTCGCGTTCGTCTCGATGTCGACCGTCCGACTCGTCTCTTCGCCCTGGATCCCGATCGTCATCTCCTCGGCATAGGGGACGCGGACGTCGAGGTTTTCGAACGACTCGATGTCGCCGACCACCTCGCCGTCGACGGTGATCGTGTTCGTCTCGAAGGGGTCGGGACTCTCGGTCCGGACGGTCAGGCGAGTCCCCGGCACCGGCGACCCGGAGACCTGGATATCGCGTTCGGTGTCCGCCTCGTCGTCGCTCGGCTGTTGCTCGGTACTGGTATCGTCTGGCTGTGCGGCTGGATCGGTCGTGTTCCGCTCGCCCGAATCCCACTGCCCGGCGACGACGTCCCCGCCGTCGGTCCCGGGCGGGTCGAGCCGCGGATCGGCAGCCGGGAGCGCGCTCGCGACCACGATCAGGCAGACGACGGCTCCCAGCGCGAACAGCGCGCGGCGGGCGTCCGTCATCGCTTTCCCTCCCGTTCGGCCGTTCCACCATCTCGTTCGGCCGCCGCGGCCAGTTGCTGCAACCGGCGGATCCGTTCGCCGACCGGCGGGTGGGTGTGTCCCGTTGCGCCGCTGCGTTGCTCACCCGCCGTTTCGACCCCCGGCGTTTCGCCGTCGAGCCACGCCCGCAAGCGGTCGCGACGCTCGTGGTCGCCCGGCGGTCGGGCGGGGGTCGGGACCGATCGAACCACCCGACTGTCGATCAGCGGCGACGGCACGATCGACAGCGCTTGCATCGTGGTCGTCCGCAGGTCCTTCTCGGGCGTGTGGTGACCCGATTCCGTCAGCGAGGAGAGCGCGGTCGCCAGCGCCAGCGGCCGGCCGGTGATGTGGGCAGCCGCGGCGTCGGCGGCGTACTCCCGGGCGTGCGAGAGCGTTCGGGTCGCCCAGTCGGCGACGGTCGGGAAGAGCCAGAGGATCGGCGCGACGAAGACGTACGTCAGCGCGACCAGCGGAAGGAACCAGTAGAGGGCGACCTTCCCACGGACGGAGACGTCACCGGGCGACTGGATCGCCCGGCGTGCGAGTCGCGCCGCCCGATAGGCACGCTCGGCGATCTCCAGAAACAGCGTCGTGACGGTCATCAGCGTCACGTCCCGGTTTCCGACGTGTGCCACCTCGTGGGCAAGGACGGCCGCGAGTTCGTCGGCGTCGAGTCGCTCGATCAATCCGGTGGTCACGACGATCGTCGCGTCGGTGAACCGGCCGACCGTATAACAGCTCGGTTCGTCGTCGTCGACGACCCGGACGCCGGGTTCGGGGATGTCCGCTGTCATCGCCAGCCGGCGGACGATCCCCGCGACAGCATGATCCGCGTCTTCGCGCCCGCGCTGCGTGTGTGCGAGGACGCGCTTGTAACCGTAGTACAGCTGTGCGCCGAGGAAGCCGGCGACGAGGACGGCGACTGTCTGCCAGGAGACGGGAAGCTGGAGGAGGTCGAAACTCACAGTCCCGTGACGTGCGAAGACGATCGTCCCGGCGACGACCCCAGGCAACAGCACGCCGTAGGCCCAGAGGATCGCAACCACGAACAGGACGTTCAGCCCGACGAGGACCCCGAGGACGGCACAGATCCGTGTTCGGTTTCGCATGGAGGGGAGTGTCCGGTGGTTGCCGTGTCGGTAGCAAAAGCTTTTATGTCTGGTTGTTGGGCCAACATGTGCTCTCTCGATCCCGGACGCACCGACTTACAGCTCTTCGTCGGCGAACTCGACTTCCGCGACGATGTCGAACGGATCTTTGCCCTTCCGGATGCCATCGAGCAACAGGAACGCCCGGTCGGGCGAGAGGAAGTGCCGCGCCACGGCCCGGCCCAGTTGCGTCGGCTCCAGCCCGTCGATGAACTCGAACTCCAGGAGCTTCCCGAGGGCGTGTTTCGTCGGCACTTCCCCGAGCATCCGGTCGTTGAGGCGTTTGGCGGCACTCCCCCCGACCACGATGTTCGCCAGCGTCTCCTCGACGGCCGCGCTCTCGTCGTACAGGCTCCTCACGGGTTCCATCTCGCCTTTCAGCAGCTTGAACGCGACCTCGTCCTCGGTCATCTCCTGGCTGTTGTGATAGACGCCATCGGGTTCGACCAGCAGGTACACCGTGCCCTTGTCGTGGTAATCGGGCCGGCCAGCCCGGCCGAGCATCTGGGAGAACTCCTGGACGGTGAGCCACTCGATCCCCATCGCCAGGGAGTCGAAGATGACTTGCGAGGCCGGGAAGTCGACACCCGCTGCCAGCGCTGCCGTTGTCACGACCGCGGACAGTTCCTGATCGGCGAACATGGTCTCGACCTCGCCGCGGCGCTTGTTGTCCAGGCCGGCGTGGTAGGGGGCCGAGGAGTACTCCAGCCGGCGGGATATCTCGTGACACCGCCGCCGGGAGTTGGTAAAGATGATCGTCTGGCCCCGGTATCCCTTCGAGGATTTCGTGTCGAAGGCCCGCTTGACGAGCTTGTTCTCGATGTCGACCTTCTCGTAGTCGTCGGCGAAGGTGACGTGACGCTCGATCGGAACGGGGCGCTCCTCGAACTCGATGAGTTTCGCGGAGAGTGACTCGGCAAGCGACCCCGGGTTGCCCACGGTCGCCGAAAGGTAGATCCACTGGGTGTCGCCCGACTGGGCGCTCGCACTCGAGCCGCCCCCGCCGGAGCGGTTCGAGCGGGCCGCCGTCGCTCCGCCTTCCTCGCAGTAGTACTTCAGCCGCGAGATGAAGCCGTCGAGGCGATGGCCACGCTCGCCCTCGCCGAGGGTGTGGACCTCGTCGATGACGACCGTCCCGATGTCGCCGAGGTCGTGACCCACGCGCAGCGCGTGGTCGATCCCCTCGTAGGTACCGACGATGATGTCGGCGCTGGGATCGAACCCACCGCCGTCCCCGCGGATTCGGCTCGATCCAACCCGGAGACTCACGTCGACGATGTCGCCGTACTCTGCCTGGAAGTCCTGGTACTTCTGGTTTGCCAGCGCCACCAGCGGGACCAGAAACAGCATCTTCCCTTTCCCGTTGAGCACGCGGTCGATGCCGGCCATCTCGCCGATCAGCGTCTTCCCCGTTGCGGTCGCCGAGACCACGAGTTGGTCCTGGCCTTCGAGAACGCCGTTCTCGACGGCGAGGCTCTGGACGGGCAGGAGTTCGTCGAACTGCCCCTCGAGTTTCCCCTGCATGCCCGGGTGCAACGACAGCGAGTCCGTCGGTACCAGATCGATGTCCTCGACCGTGGCGCTGATCTCGTCGAACTTCGTGAGTTCCGGGTCGAGCTCGCCCGACAGCAGGTTGACGATGCGTTCGAGGTCCTGGACGTCCAATAAGAGTTCTTCAAGTCGATCGCGGGCCGTCCCCGTCACGTCGCCGTGGTAGGCGAGCTCGCGTTCGAGTTCCGTGATCGCACACGACGGGCAGATGTCCTCGCCGTCGGCGTCGATCGCCGTCTCGCTCGTGATCGGCGAGTATTTGCCAGCCGACGCGCAAAAGCGGCAGGTCCGGACGACCTTGGCGTCCAGCTGGTAGGCGTCGAGTAGCTCGCGGACGACGCGGCGACCGCGGGCCGAGGTCTGCTCGGAGACGCGAATCCGCCCCGCTCGGCGGGCGAGTTCCACGAACTGGTCGGGGCTGCGAAGGTCCTCCTGGCTGCCCCGCTCGACCCGGAGTCGGGCCGGCCGTGGGCCTGCTTCGGTCTCTTTGACCTCCAGGCGACCGCCGAGGACGCGCTCGCCGTCGCGCTGGACGACCACCTGGAAGTCCTCGCCGTTCTCGTGGAGGAACAGCGTATCGACCTGCGTGACCTGCTGGGACACACTCTACGTAGGGCAACGGCGGTACTTGAGTCGCTCGGAGACGCTTTCGGTTATGACACCGCGGTCCAGCCTTCGCTGCTCACTGGTACCGGCCGCGCCCTTCGATTTCCCGGAGGCGATCCAGAACGGCGTCACCCCGCCCGCTCGCGTCGCGATAGACGTCCTCGGCGGCCTCCTGGAGCGTTTCAGCATCGTCGGCCGTCCCGGCGAGCGACTGGCCGAAGACGTGGAGGTCCATCGCGTGATCCTCGGCGTGGCCGGTGTAGTAGCCCAGGCCGAAGTCGATGAGGTGAGTGCGATCTTCTGAAACTCTGACATTTCGCGTCGTCGGATCGCCGTGGACGAACCCCGCGTCGTGGATCGTCGCCAGGTGTCGCCCGACGTCCCGGACCCGATCGAGTGTCAGGGCCTCACGGAGATCCCGCTCGCCCACGCGCTCGAAGACCAGGACGCCTTCCTGCGGGTCGACGTCGTGGACGACCGGCGTCGGGACGCCGACGCGGCGCGCTTCGCTTGTGAGTCGGGCTTCTTCGCGCGTTCGCTCGGTCCGGAGGCGCTCGTCGAGCGTCGGATGGCGGTAGGTCCGTGGCTGGCGCTCCTTCCTGACGCGGCCGTCCTCGACAGTGACGGTCGCTTCGGCCCCCTGGACGGCATCGTCGTCCTTCGAGCGAGTCCACGACCCGACGGCCTCGCCGGATCGCCAGGTCACGTCAACCTCGTCGGGCCGGAAGTCCGGCCGGACCCGGGAGTCCTCGACGGCGATCGTATCGCCCGCGTCGTACATCTTCGCGCCGAGGACGGCGATCATCCCCGCGTTGTCACGCAGGAATCGGGGTTCGGGCGCGTAAAAATCAGCCCCGCGCTGGTCGCACATCGCTCCGAGCATCTCCCGGAGGCGATCGTTCTGCCCGACACCCCCGCCCAGGACGAGTTCGTCGGCGTCCGAAAGCGAGAGGGCCCGCTCTGCGACTTCCGTCAACATCGCGAAGATGTTCTCCTGCAGTGAGTAACAGACGTCTTCGACGGCCGCCCCATCGTCAATCGCTTGCTTGGCGGCGCTCATGATTCCCGAGAAGGAGAAGTCCATCCCCTTGACGACGTACGGCAGGTCGATGTACTCGCCGTCTTTTGCCCGCTTTTCGACCTTCGGCCCGCCGGGGTGGGACCACCCGAGGTGACGTGTGAACTTGTCGATGGCGTTGCCGACGCCCGTGTCCATCGTCTCCCCGAGGACGCGATACCGGCCGTTGCGATACCCCAGAATGTGGGCGTTCGCGCCGGAGGCGTTCAGACACACCGGCGCGGAAAAGCCCGACCGGTGGCGACCGATCTCCAGATGGGCGACCATGTGGTTGACGCCGACCAGGGGCACGTCCAGCCGTTGGGCCAGCGCCCGCGCGGCCGTCGCGACGATCCGCAGACAGGGACCGAGGCCCGGCCCCCGGGAGAAGGCGACCGCGTCGACCGGCGATTCGTCGGAGTCTTTGCCCGCCTCGGCGGCCTGCTCGCGGGCGATGTCGAGCGCCCGCTCGACGACCTGCGGGATGGCCTCGCGCATGTGTTCGGCCGCCTCTTGTGGGTGAATCCCACCGCTGTCGGGTTCGTAGGCGTCCGTCTCGATGGTGACGTCGTCGGCCTCAACGTCGTAGACGGCCGCGCTCGCGGCCCAGGCGGTTCCCTCGATGCCGAGAATTCGGTCCGCGGACGCGACGTCATCAGTTCCAGTCGGTGCCATTCAGTCTATCCGGATTCTGTGGCCGACGGAAAAGACGACTTCGATCCGGTCGGGATTCGTTGTGGGCCCCGGCCTCACTGGGTGACGTATCCGCCGTCGATGACGAGCGATTCGCCCGTGACGAAGGAGGCTTCCTCCGAACACAGCCAGACGGCCGCGTCGCCGATCTCCGGCGGTTCGCCCAGCCGGCCGATCGGCGTGGCGGCGATCGTCTGCTCGATCATCTCCTGGTCGGTGGCCTCGACCATCGGTGTCTCGATAACCCCCGGACAGATGGCGTTGACGCGGACCCCTGCTTCGCTGTACTCGACCGCAGCGGTCTTGGTCAGGCCGATCACGCCGTGTTTGCTTGCGACGTACGGCGTGAGATTCGGGAACCCGACCTGGCCCGCGATCGAGGACATGTTGACGATTGCCCCGCCGCCGTCTTCGAGCATCGCGTCGATCTCGGCCTGCATCCCGAGGAAGACTCCCTTCAAGTTGACGTCGATGACTTGCTCCCAGTTCTCGAGGGGTTGGTCAGCGGTGCCGGCGTTCTCGCCTTCGATCCCGGCGTTGTTGACGGCGAAGTCCAAGCCGCCGTAGGTGTCGACCGTCGTTTCGACCATCGCCTCCACTTCAGCGGGATCGCTGACGTCCACCTCGACGAACGTCGCCTCCCCACCGTCCTCGACGATCTCGGCGACCGTTCCCTCACCGTCCTCGACGTTGACGTCCGCGACGACGACACTCGCTCCTTCGTCGGCGAACCGCCTGGCCGTTGCCGCACCGATACCGGTACTTCCGCCCGTCACGATCGCGACGCCGTCCTGTAGCTCTGACATGCTCTCCGACGAATACTTGGCGGGACACACGCAAAGAACAGTGATCGGTTTCTCACGGTGTGAGAATAGCAGGCACAGCGTCCGCTGGCGGTCAAAAACCCGAGGGGAACAGCTTCTGCATACAAAGAAGTGTCTCGACGGTGAGTTCGGCCGGGTCGTTCAGGCGACGTGCGTCAGTTCCACTCGGTGTAGCTACACCGGCCGCAGTGCGTGCGGTCGCCGTGGTCGGCCAGGAACGCGTCGCCACACCGCGGGCACATCTCTCGGTCGGTCGTGCCGTCGTCGCCGTAGAGTTCGTGGCGCGCCATCTCAGGCCTCCTCTGCCTCGGACTCGCCGTCCTCAGCCACTATCTTGTTGCGTTCGAGCATGTGGTCCTGTTCGACCTCACGCGCGTACTCCGGGTCGTCGTACACCTTCGCGTAGCCGACGGTCTTTCGCATGCCGAAGGTCGTATCGAGTTCGTGCACGACGACTTCTGCGGCGTCCTTGTTGAGCATCGCGGCCAGTGAATCCCGGATAGAGAGCCGCGACGGCGTCGCCTCCTCGTGGGCGACCTCGAATCGGACGTCGGTCCGATGCAACATCGGATTGTCCTCCTCTTCGATGATGTCGATGTCCATGGTTCGTTGTTCATATGTCCCCTACAAGCGTGTATAAGGATTTCGAAGAGGTCGGTACGGCCCCTCGCCCGGGCGAGGGTCACGCTTCGGCGGCCAGTTCGGCGAGCAAATGCGAGAGGTGCAACCGGTCGTCGGTCCCTTCCGCGAGGTCGAGGTCGATCTCTCCGGCTACCCGATGCAGCCGTGCCAGCCGATCACCGGAGTACCGCGAGCGACCGACCCGGAGGAGTACCTCCAGCACCTCGACGCCGCTGTGACCCTCGTCGACGAGCAAGTCGTCGAGCGTCGACCGTGCGTCGGTCACGTCGCCCGCTTCGGCGGCGGAAAGCATCGTCTCGACGGCCTCGTCAGTCCGGACCTCGCCCAGCGCCTCGTAGGCCGCGTTCATGGTGATCTCGCCCGCCTCCTCGTAGGTGGTCTGGGCACCCAGGATCGCTTTCCGAAGGTCGCCGCCGGCGTACCCTGCGACGTATTCCAGCCCCTCGTCGTCGTAGTCGGCGTCCTCGGCCTCGACGATCCGGCGGAGGACGGCCTCGGTCTCGTCGTGGGTCGGCGCGCGGACCGTCACGGGGAAACACCGTGACCGGATCGGCGGGATCAGCGTCGAGGATTGGCGGGTGGCGATGGCGAACTGCGTCGCCTCGTAGTACTGCTCCATGACCCGCCGCAGCGCCTGCTGGAAGTCCTCGCGCATCCGCTCGGCGTTGTCCAGCAGGATCGTCTTGTACGACCCCGAAACCGGCGTGTAACTCGCGGCCTCCTTGAGAACGTGATTGATCAGGTCGGCCTTCGAGGATTCCCGGCGGCGTTTGGGCGTGATAAACCGCTCGAATCGGGGGTCCTCGGCGAGTTCTTTCTTGGTCAGATCGAAGAAGTCCGCGACGTTGATCACGACCAGATCGGCCTCGACGTCGGCGTGGGCCTCACGGGCGAACGCCCGGACTGCGGCGGTCTTGCCAGCGCCGGCGGGGCCGTGAACCAGCAGGTTCATCGGATCGTCGAGTGCCCCCCGGAGCTGGTCACGTACTTCGGGCTGTGGCAACTCGTCGATCGTCGGCGCGTGTCGCTCGGTCCACAGCGGCCCGTCCATTAGCGTCCCGTAGGCAACCCCTGGTCAAGTATTCCGCGATCGATCCGGGTGGTCACCGGTCGCCCCTCGCGGCGTCCGCAACGCTCACCTAATTCGAGGCGGAGGCCCCACCCTCAAGGAGTCGTTCGAGAATCGAAGATTCTCGTGATCCCGAAAATCGGAGATTTTCGGACGACGCCGGGCTTCCGGCCCCGGCGGAAGCACAAGCGAGTAGGGTGGGGAGGACAGCGCGGAACGAAGTTCCGCGGGCCGTGCGAGCGGGCAAAGCCCGCGCGCAGAAGCCGACACGGTACTGACCAGCCGCCAGACTGTTGCCTGCTTACTCCCAACCATTAAGTAACTACAAGCACATATATGAAAATATCGTGGAGTACCGTCGAACCGCCGTTATCAAACTCGACACGCCCGAAGGCGCAGATAAACACCTACGGGAGACTATTGAGCAATTCAAATACTGTTCCAACACCGCGAGTGAGTGGTGCTGGCACGGCGACGACGGCTACCACGTTACATCCAAAGCCAAGGCCGAAGATGCACTGTACGACCGGCTCCGTGAGGACACGGAGTTGACCGCGAATCTCGTCCAGAAAGGGATTCATCAGGCCGTCGAAGCCATCAAGAGCGGCGTCGAACGGCTCAAAAACGGCCAAGATACGTCCCGTCCGACGTTCTCGGTAGACACCGCTATCTACGACAAGCGAAGCGCCACGTTCCACCGTGACCACGTTTCCCTATCGACACCGGACGGGCGCATCGAGTGCGATTATATTCTCCCTGAGAATCCCGAGACACCGCCGACGAAGTACGTCGCCAACGAGGACTTCGAGTTTCGGCGGGCGACACTTCATCGATGTGACGGCGACTGGTATCTTCATGCGTCGATGCTCAAAGAGGACGACGACACCGACACCACTACCGGGCACAGAACAGTCCTCGGTGTGGACCTCGGTGTGAACCAACTCGCGGTTACTTCGACCGGACGGTTCTGGTCGGCAGACGAGTTCAACCACTGGAAACGAGAGTACGAGAAACGGCGTGGCGACCTTCAGAAGTGTGGGACACGGGCGGCACACGACGCAATAGCAGGCGTCGAGCGCAAAGAGGACGGACGCTTCGAGATATTCCTGCATCGTGTCGCCAACGAAATCGTCACCGAAGCCCTCACTCACGACTGTTCGCATATCGTGTTTGAGGACTTGACAGACATTCGTGAGAATGTTCCAGAAGCGTCGTGGCACCATCTGTGGGCGTTCCGTCGCCTCTACGAGTATGTCGAATACAAAGCCAAAGAACACGGTGTCGAAGCCGTCCAAGTGGACCCACGGAACACGTCGAAGCGATGTTCGACCTGTGGGTTTACCCACGACGACAACCGCAACGGCGAGGACTTCGAGTGTCTGGATTGCGGTTACCAGAACCACGCCGACTACAACGCTTCCAAGAATATTGGCCTACAGTATCTCCGGCGTCGGCAAAACGCAGACGACGGAGGCGCACCCGTAGACGTGCGCTTGAATCGCGGGACGTTGAACGTGAGTGGAGAGTACGACCTTCCCGCCTCATCCGAGGCGTAGAACGGGAGTCCACGCGAAAGCCCTACCCTCAACGAGCGAGCGGGGCGATTGCCCCCGAGCGAAGTAGGGTAGGGTAGTTTACTCGTAGCGGAGGGCCTCGATCGGATCGACGCGTGCGGCCCGCCAGGCCGGGTACAGCCCGGCGATGACGCCGATCGAGATTCCCATCGCGATGGCAATGACGACCCAGTCGACGGGGATCGTGAACCCGACCTCGGCGTAGGCCGAGCCGGCGTAGCCGACGCCGAGACCCAGCGGGATGCCGATCACGGCCCCCAGCGAACCCAGCAGGACGGACTCGGCCAGAAACAGCCCGAGGATCTCCCGGTTGGTCGCGCCCATCGACTTCATGATCCCGATCTCCTTCGTGCGCTCGGTCACGCTGACGAGCATGATGTTGGCGATGCCAAAGGCACCGACGATCAGCGCCAGCACGCCGATCCCGGTGATAAGTCGGGTGATGTCCTGCAGGACGGCCTGGATACCACCGACGACGTCTTCCGTGGACTGGACGGTCACCTGGCCGTCCTCGCCCGCGAGCTGTCGGGCGTCGGACTCGGTCTGAATGTAGGCCTCGACCGCGTCACGCACTTCCGAGACACGGCCAGCGTCTGCCACGATCGTCACCTGGGAGTACGCGCGCTGGTCGACGCCGACCGCCGGTGACGCCTGGGTGGTCCGGTAATGGGGATCGACGGGGACGTAAAACTCCGGGCCGGGCGCTGAGAGTTCCGAGAACCCACCGCGTGCCCCAGCCGTGATGCCGACGACTGTGAACGACGACTTCGTCTCGCGAGCGACCTCGATCCGGTCCCCGACGGTCACATTCGAGTCGAACTGCGCGGCCGCGATCTCGTTGAGCACGATCTCGTTCGTCCCGGACTCGAATGCCCGGCCCTCGACGATCTCACCGTCGAGGGCGGCGGCGGTGGTCGCCGTCAGACTCCCGGGCGTGACCGTCTGGTTCGCGTAGGTCAGCGACGAGATGGGTACTGATCCCCGTGGGAGCACCGCTCGCGTGCCGTCGATCGCCCGCAACTGTTCGAGGTCGTGCGTCGTGACGACCGGGGTCGTCAGCCCCACGTCGGCCCCGGGCGGCCCACCGCCCGAGAGGAACCCGCCACCGGAGACGATGTAGACCTCACTCGCCGACGTTGATTGGAACTCGCCGACGACGTCGGTCTGGACGCTCGCGCCGAAACTCGCGAACGCGATCACCGTCGCGATGCCGATGACGATCCCGACGACCGTCAACGCCGACCGGAGCCGATGGCCGGCGATCGCTCGCACTGCCATCCGAACCCCCTCTCGCCAGTCCATTAGTCGTCACCTCCCAGGTGCTCGGTCCGCTCGCGGACGCCGTCTCTGACGTGGATGATCCGGTCGGCGTGTTCGGCGATCCGACGCTCGTGGGTCACCAGCAGAATCGTGTTGCCCCGATCGTGGGCGTCCGCGAACAGCGACATGATCTCGTCGCCGGTCTCGGTGTCGACGTTCCCGGTCGGCTCGTCGGCCAAGAGGAGCGCGGGGTCGGCTGCCAGGGCGCGGGCGATGGCAACTCGCTGGCGTTGGCCGCCACTGAGTTCCTGTGGCAAGTGATCGAGTCGGTCCCCGAGTCCGACGCGTTCGAGGAGGGTGCGGGCGCGTTCGGCCCGCTCGCGTCGGTCCCATTCGGCGAAGACGAGGGGGAGTGCGACGTTTTCGCTGGCGGTCAGTCGTGGCATCAGGTTGAACGTCTGGAAGATGAACCCGATTTCCGTGCCGCGGAGTCGTGCTCGCCCGCTTTCGGAGAGTTCCGAAACAGCAGTCCCGTTGACGGTGACGGTCCCCGAGGTGGGCGTATCAAGTGCGCCGATGAGATTCAACAGCGTGCTCTTTCCGGAGCCGCTGGGTCCCATAACTGCTGTGTACGAGCCGTCCGGCAGCGTCAGATCGACCCCGTCGAGTGCGGTCACTGTCCCGCCAAGAGAGTACTCCTTGCGGACGTCCGCGAGTGACACGACCGACTGGCGGTCCGCCGCTTCGTCCATATCTACATTCACGTTCTGGACACGTTTGAACGTTCTATCCGGTTCCCCTATCGCCCCTGTCCCGCCGTTTAAGTTGCTCAGGCTCCTGTAAACACTCGATGGATTCTACACGTCGGGGTGCGATCCGCCTCGTCGGGTTCGCCGCCCTCGTCGTCGGCGTCCTCGGCATCGCGGCCGCTGCCGGGTTCGTGGTCGCCGACGGTCCGACCGGCGAGGCCGTTCTATCGGATGTCGAGGAACAGTACCGGACGGCCGACTCGGTAGTCGTCGACGCGACAGTAACTGTCAACGGTGAAAACACTACCGGACAGTTCTCCGTCGAGTCAGTCGCTACGGCCGAGGGACGGATGCGCGTCAACGTCTCTGACGGGGGCGGGTACCTTCTTGCCGGTTACGACGGCAACACGTCGTGGCTATCGAGTTCCGAACTCGCCTCGCCGCTCGTCGTCCGGGGCAGTTCCGCACTTGGCAATGTCTCGTTCAGTCGTTCAAACGGCACTGCCTCGATGGCTGGGCTGGACGCGTTTCTCTCCGAGACAGACGCCGACCTGACGTGGGACGAGGGCCTCGACAACGAGTCAGTCGAACGGGTCCGCGACGCGGTCAACGAGAGTGACCTCCCAGCTGCATGGAACGAGAGTGCGGTTCAGGACGCGTGGAGTGACGCTGAGCTCCCTGCTGAGTGGAACGAGAGTACGGTTTCCGAAGCGTGGAACGAGAGCGAACTCTCTGCGGACTGGAACGAGAGTGCGATTCCTGAGAAGTGGAACGACAGCGAGTTCGCGGTTGGAAACTGGAGCCACGCGTCGATGGATCACAACTGGAGTACGGAAAATATCTCGCTCGATCCGGCCGAGTGGTCCGTCTCGACAGTCCTCGCTGAGACGAATCTGACCGCCGAACGGATCGAAACGACGACCGTAGACGGCCAGGAAGTCCACGTCGTGGCAGTCTCGGCTCCCGAGCGCGATGGGGAACTCACGCTGTGGGTCCGGACCGACGACGCGGCCGTCGTCAAGCAGCAACTGACGACGCCCCGCGGCACCGTCACTGTCGAAATGGAGACTCGATTCGACGTGTCGCCGGCCGACAGCACGTTCGAGCCACCGATGGCGTCGACCGAACTCGGGAGCGAGATACGCGTCGACTCGCTGGCGGCGCTTCGGGCGAGTGCCAGCGATCCCCTCGCTGTCCCCAGTGAGGACTGGCAGTTCGAACAGGGAAGCGCCCTCGAACGCCCCGTCTCCGTGACCATCGGCGAGTACACCGCCGATGGAGCCGCGATCACCGTCCTCCAGTCCGACTCGGCTGTCCTCCAGGAGTTCGGTGCTGACGGTCGAAGGAACTTGGCCGGCGATCGGTCCGTAACTCTCTCCGAACTCTCGGGTGCGCAGGCCGACATCCCAGGGCTTGGGGCGGACGAGTTGACTGTCGCCCAGTGGTCCGAGAACGGCCAGACTGTCGTCGTCGCCGGCGATCTCGACGAATCTGCGCTCCTCGAAGCCGTCGAGACCGTCGCGTTCGAATGAGGTCCCTGGCACCACTCCGCTGATGCTGTGGCTACTTCGGATCGAACCCCCGCAATGATGCCCACACCCCGACACTGTTTAGGCTCGCGTCTCGATTGACGGTCATGGATCGAATCGTCTCGGTGGCCCCGAGCGCCACGTCGATCGTCCAGGCGCTCGACGCCGGCGATCGGCTGGTCGGGGCTACCGCCCACTGCGAGGTCGCGGACGTCCCTCGCCTCGGCGGCTGGCTGAACCCGGATCTCGACCGGATCGCCGATCTTGACCCCGACCTGGTGCTCACGAACGATCAGCTTCAGGCTGACCTGCGGGATGCGTTGCGCGATGACGGGTTCAGAGTCGCCCACGCGGAACCGGCCACGCTCGATGACGTCCTGTCGAGCTTCCGGACGATCGGCGATGCGATCGGGCTCCCGGAGCGCGGCGAGCGCCTCGAAGAACGGGCCCGCGATCGCATCGACCGGATTCGAAACGTCACACTCGACGGTAAGGACCGACCGGTGGTCTACTGTGAGGAATGGGGCGATCCGCCGATGGCAGCCGGCAACTGGGTGCCCGAGGCCGTCCGCGTCGCGGGCGGTCGCTACCCGTTCGTCGAGCCTGGCGATCGCTCCCGAAAGATCGATCGCCCGGCCGTCGAAGCAGCCGATCCTGATTTCGCGGTCGTCCATCACTGCGGGGCCGGCGAGCCATCGACGCGGGCGCTGGTCGAACGCGAGTGGGACCTCGACGCCGAGGTCTGTGCGATCGACGATTCGTTGCTCAATCAGCCGAGTCCACGGCTCCTCGATGGGATTGAACGGTTAGCGTCGATCGTCTCCGCTGTCGATCCCGCTGTAGAAGAACCTTCGGTCGCAGCCGGTCAGTGAAGTCACTCGCTGACCTGGTGGTGATTTCCGGGGTTGTGATTCAGTCACGACCTCGCCGATGATAGTTGGATTCCCCCGTGCATGCGATCCACTGCTTTTGGCGGTATCGCACTGTTTACACCTTCAGTTGGCTATGGAATTCGAAATGAAATGATTTATATGGGTGGATGTGTCTTACTAGTGTGCTGAGAAAAGCACAATGAGTCGACACGACGGCGGAGATACACCGAACGAACGGCGCGGCGAATCGAACGAACACGAACTGCTCGGACAGGTTGATCGTCGGAGCTATTTGAAAGGGGCAGCGGCGACCGTGGCGACAGGACTCGGCGTCGGATCCATCGCGAGTCCGGCCGCTGCGATCACCGAGAACCAGACCGGGACTCACGACGGGTACTTCTACTCGTTCTGGACGAACGACCAGGGCTCGGTCGAAATGACGCTTGAGTCCGGTGGTAGTTACAGTGTCGACTGGTCGGACACGGGTAACTTCGTCTGCGGCAAGGGCTGGCAGACCGGCTCGGACCGGGACATCGAGTATACTGCGAACTACAACCCGCAGGGCAACTCCTACCTGTGTCTCTACGGGTGGACGACGGATCCGCTGGTGGAGTACTACATCATCGAGGATTACGGCAGCTACAAGCCCGGAGACCAGTCCCAGGGGACCCACACCACTGACGGCTCCACGTACGAGATGTACACGTCCGAGCGAGTCGAGAAACCCTCGATCGAAGGGACCGCGACGTTCACGCAGTACTGGTCCATTCGACAGAACTCCCGGACGAGCGGGACCATCACCACCTCGAATCACTTCGACGCCTGGGAGAGCGCGGGCCTGAACATGGGGAGCCACGACTACCAGATCCTGGCCACTGAGGGCTACCAATCCAGCGGCAGTTCCAGCGTCACAGTCGGCAGTTCCGGCGGCGGTGGTGGCGGAGGCGGCGGCGGTGGTGGTGGCGGTGGTGGCGGTGGTGGCGGTGGTGGTTCCGGCAGCCAGCAGCCCTACAACGGAACGCCGCACAGCATCCCCGGCACCATTCCGGCCGAAGAGTACGATCAGGGTGGCTCAGGCGTCGCCTACAGCGACAACACGTCCGAGAACGAGGGCGGTGCCATGCGCACCGGCGAGGGCGTCGACATCTCCTCGAACTCCGCGGGTTCGGGTTACTCGATCGGCTACATCGAGTCCGGCGAGTGGGTCGAGTACACCGTCGACGTCCAGCAATCCGGTGACTACACCCTCGATGCGCTGGTCGCCTCTGACTCGGGCGGCGGTTCCTTCCACCTCGAAGTCAACGGACAGAACGTCTCCGGGAACGTCAGCTTCGGCGCGACCGGCGGCTGGGACTCCTGGGAGACGGTTTCGACCTCCGGTGTCTCGCTCGACGCCGGACAGCAGGTGATCCGCGTTTCCATGGACGAGAGCTGGTGGGACCTCAACACCATCGACCTCTCGCTTGACGGTGGCGGTGGCGGAGGCGGCGGAGGCGGCGGCGGTGGCGGAGGGGGCGGTAATGGCGGTACTGGTGGCGGTGGTGGCGGTACCAGCGGCGATCTCGTTGCGGAGATTGATCCGAACACGACCTCAGCCAGTACCGGCGACCTCGTGCAGTTCAACATTAACGACACCACCGGATCCGGGAACTACATCTCCTCGCTGGAGTGGGATCTCGGCAACGGTGTCACCGGCTCCGGCTGGTACATCGACGAACGCTACCAGTCCGCCGGCAGCTACACTGTCACACTCACCGCGACCAACAACGAAGGGACGTCGACGACTGACGAGGTGACCGTCACGATCACGTGAGGTGACTTTCCGAACGGCACTGGCGCTCTCTCGTATAACTCGCCTCGCTTGCTTTCGGGGCGTATAATTGCGGAATACACGGAGTGCGCTTCGACAGGTCGCCCTCGAAAGTCGATCGTTCGCCGGCTCGCAGTCAACTGTTACTGACTAGTAGCTCCCCCGAATATGTCGTTCCATAGAAATAGAATGATTTATATAGCTGGACTAATGTCATTTGTTTTGTTGGTATCTCACAATGGGGCAACACAAATCGGATGACTCAGGCAACGAGCAGGCAGTCGAATCGAACGCGAACGAACGGGTCGGACAGTTCGACCGTCGGAGTTACCTGAAAGGGGCAGCCGCGACCGTGGCGACGGGGCTCGGGATTGGCTCCCTGGCCTCCCCGGCCGCCGCCATCACGTCGAATCAGACCGGCAACGACAGCGGGTATTACTACTCGTTTTGGACCAATTCCGAAGGGACGGTCGAGATGACCCTGGGAGACGGTGGTAATTATAGCGTCGACTGGTCGGACACGGGGAATTTCGTCTGTGGCAAGGGCTGGGAGACCGGCGGCCGTCGTGACGTCGATTACACGGCCAACTACAACCCGTCGGGTAACTCCTACCTGTGCATCTACGGGTGGACGACGGACCCGCTGGTGGAGTACTACATCATCGAGGACTACGGGAGCTACAAGCCGGGCGACTCCTATCAGGGAACGCATACGACCAATGGGTCCACGTACGAGATCTACACGTCCGAGCGGGTGAACAAGCCCTCGATCGAGGGCAATGCAACGTTCACGCAGTACTGGTCCATTCGACAGGACTCCCGAACCAGCGGGACGATCACGACCGGCAACCACTTCGACGCCTGGGAGAACCACGGGCTCCCCATGGGTAACCACGACTACATGATCGTGGCCACCGAGGGCTACCAGTCCAGTGGCTCCTCGGAGGTCTGGGTCGGTGCCGACGGTAGCGGCGGTGGCGGCGGTGGCGGAGGCAGCGGTGACACCGGTGGTTCGAGTGGCTCCTCGAATCCGCCATCCAGCGGCACCTACAGCATCCAGAACGTCAACAGTGGCAAAGGCATGGACGTCGCCGGGCAGTCGACGTCGGACGGTGCGAACGTCCAGCAGTACAGCTACTGGGGCGGCGAGAACCAGCAGTGGAACGTCGAGGATACCGGCGGCGGGCAGTTCCGGATCCAGAACGTCAACAGCGGGAAAGTGCTCGACGTCGCCAACCAGTCGTCCGAGAACGGCGCGAACGTCCATCAGTACTCGGACGGCGGCGGTGACAACCAGCGGTTCTATCTCCACGATCAGGGCGGCGGTCAGTACCACATCCAGCCGGTTCACAGCGAGAAGGCCGTCGAAGTCGAGAGTTCCTCGACCTCCGACGGCGGGAACGTCCAGCAGTACGACTGGCACGGCGGTAACAACCAACTCTGGACGTTCGAGTCGGTCTAGTAGGGCTGTCGGGTAGATCATCGAGCACTCATTTTTGCTGTTGTCCACACTTCGACAGCTGCTGGTCGAACACCGTTTCGTGAAATCGTTGCCGGTGGGATTTGAAGCGAGTGAAGACGTTCCGGGATGCTTGCCCACTTCGTTCGCTGTGCTTCCGGGGCTGCGGCTCCCCGGTTCAATTCCTCACGTCAAGTATACGACGAGCGAAGCGAGTCGTTTCACCGGACGCGAACGAAGTGAGCGTCCGGCTTTTGGATACTAAAGTTTTCGAGGAGTGAGTTGCGGGCCGACGGCCCGCAACTGATACCGGTGGCGGCGAAGCCGCCACCCAGTTCGCGCCACGCACGAACCCGACGAGAAAAGTTTAGCGGGCCGGATGGGAGTTCGCCGAGCACCGCGAGGCGAACGCCGAACGACGTTTCGTCGTTCGGAAATTGAACCGGAACCAGAGGTTCCTGCTCGCTACGCTACGCGGGCTGGCACTGGTAGGGTTCAATTCCCATCATAGCACATTTGCTGCTCGCGGATTGCACACAGAAAAATGCTACGGGCCGGATGGGAATTGAACCGGAGGGAGACGTTCCGGGCATGTGGCCTCGTTTCACTCGGCCATTCCGGGGCTGCGACTCCCAGGGCTCAATTCCCACCGGCATCGAACAGCAGGCGCTCGCGAGCTTGCGAGCGCCATCGTGAGCGGGCCGGATGGGAATTGAACCCATGACCGTCTGGTTAAAAGCCAGACGCTCTGCCTGACTGAGCTACCGGCCCTCACTCGCTCATGGGGGAGTTGCCGGCTAAGTCCTTACGGTTGCCGCCGATCGGACTCCCCGACCGCGTCGTAGTGCTCGGCCAGCGCCGCGGCGATGAGCGACCCGGGGGATTCGTCCTCCAATGAGGCCCGCCGCCGGAGTTCACAATAGGCCTCAACCGGCAACCGGATCGTGAGTTCGCCGAGTGGATATCCGGCTTGACCGAGGACGACGGCCGGATCCGCCCCGTCGGTGATCTCACTCGCCAGTGTCCGAACCTCCCGGACGGTCAAGCCATGGTCCAGGATCGCAAACGCCAGCAAGAACCGTGACGTCCCGCTGACCCGGGCGATGTGTTTGGCTGCGGTCGGCGCGATCTCGCCCTTCGCGACGTGTCGGCGGATCGACCGGGGTAAGTCGTGGACCCGAGACCACTTCCGGATGAACGAGACCGTCGTCTCGCCGCCGGCCCGTTCGGCAGCCGCTTTGTAGGAGCCGACACCACGGACCAGTGCCGCACAGGCAGCCGCACCCCGGAGCATGTAGACGCTGTCCTCGTCGCCGACAGTGTTCTCGGCGAAGGCGCGGACGGTCGTCGCCGCCGCTTCGAGACTCTCGTCGTCGGTTGGATCGAACTTGACGGCCCGGTTCGCGTGCTCGCCTGTCGCGTCCGGGTCACCACGGATCACCGGTTGGCCGACCGGCGACTCCCGGTCAGTGGGCATCCCCGGCCCCTGCGTCTCGTCACTCATTCGTATGGTGGGACGGATTGTATGGCTAAAAACGTCTCGCCGCGATTCAATCGTCGGCGGCCGTCCGCTCGCGCTCCGCCGAGAGGTGTTCCCAGACTTCCGCACAGCCACAGCCGTCCTCGACGTTCTCGAGGTGCTCGTCCTCGCTGTCAGTGTCACTCATCGCTCAGTCCCTCCGCAAGTGTTGTCCAGGTTCGCGCTGCGATTAGCTGCCGTCTACTCATCGATCATTCGTAGCGCGTACAGCCCTAAAAGACCGCTCTCCGTGGTAATGCCTTCCCGAACTCCCATCTCGCGGCAAGAATCTTCGGTAGCTACGACACTCGCCCTCTCGCCCTACTCGCCAGCGTCGATTCAGGTCGCTGGCTTCTTCGAGAAGGGGCTGGCACTGACACAGAGTCAGCAATATTGGCCTATTTCAGTGAGGAAGCCGGAAGGGACTCCGTTTCTCCTGCTCGACGGCCGAGACACCACGTTGAAGACACTCCGCTTGTAACCCGCGAACATGTCAGCCTCGGAACTCGCTGCCGCAGTCCGCGAGGCGTTGTCGGTCGATCGTGAGGCGTTCCAGGCGCGGGCCGAGGAAGAAGCCCAGGAACTCAAAGCCGCCGTCAGAGCTGGAACCTTCGACAACAACCAGGCGATCATCGGCCTGGAGTTCGAACTCTACGCGGCCGACGACCGGACGGACGCCCTCCGTCGGGTGCCACGTCAGTTGCTCGAACGCATCGGTTTCGAGAAGGAACTCGGCCTGCACAACGCCGAAATGCAGACCAGTCCGCTGCCGTTGAACGATCACGGCCTCGAAGCCCAGCAACGACAGCTCCAGGCCAACCTCGCGCCGGCCATCGAGCGAACGGGGGCCGAGGACATCAGACTGGTGAGCGACGGGCTGTGGACGGTCCCACCCAACGGCGAGACTGCGGTCGAGTACCTCTGTGATTCCGTCGAGCAGGACGGGATCCGGATCGGGACGAACATGTCCGACAGCGTCCGGTATCACGCGATGGCGAACACGGACTATCCCTCGCGTTTCCGCCTCGACGCCCCGCACGTCTCCCTGGAGGCCGATACCGTCATGCCGGAGAGTCTCATCACGTCGATCCAGCCCCACTATCAGGTCCCGCATGCCCCTGATCTGCCCGAGCACTTCCGGTACGCCCTCCGGGTAGCCGGCCCACTACTCGCCCTGGGTGTCAATTCCCCATTTTTCCCGCCGCAGTGTTACGACGACGCCCACGATCGGGAGATCGTCGCCGACGCCCACATGGAACACCGGATCGGCATCTTCGAGTCCGTCCTCAATCCGTCCGCGGAAAGCGACATCGAACCGAAGGTTCGGTTCCCCCGGGATCTGGATTCCGTCGAGGAAGCGATCGACCGGATCGTCGCTGACCCGCTGATCGTCCCGATGGACATCGATCGCGGGGACCGTTTCGACGATCGCTTCGCTCATATCCGACACAAGCACGGCAGTTACTGGCGATGGGTCCGACCGGTCTTCGACGGGGCGACACGCTCGGCGGCCAACGCTCGCATCGAGTTCCGCCCGCTGCCCGGGCAGCCGACAATCCGTGACGCGGTCGCCTTCACGGCTGTCTTCGCCGGGCTTCTGGAAAGTCTTCCACGTCGGGAACACCCCGTGCGCGAACTCGATTGGGAACGCGCCCGCGAGAACTTCTACGCTGCCGCTCGCGATGGATTGGACGCCGAGATGACCTGGATTACGGGCAGCGGCGAGACGACCGCGATCGACGAACTCTACGGCGACCTCTTCGAACACGCCCGCGACGGCTTGGAGTTGCGGGGGTTCTCGACGGAGCAAGCTCACCGGTACATCAAACCGCTTCGGGAGCGCCTGGATCGGCGGATGACGCCGGCCCGCTTCAAACACGACTACGTCCGCCGGCAGGTCCGTGACGGCGTTCCGCTCGGCGAGGCGATCTGGGGGATGCAGGCCGAGTACATCAACCGGCAGCGCGAGACCTTACTGGAGGGGACGTTCATCGACTGGCTGGCGTAGCCTATTGCCGTGCTGACTCGATGTATTCGAGGGCGGCTTGTGGCGTCTCGACGGCTTTGACGCCCGCAACGTCGTGCGTATCCAGGCCGGCCACCGGTTTCCCTGCGTCGAGCGCAAGCGCGATCTCCGAGAGCGTGCCCGTCGAGCCGTCGATGGCGATCGCGGCGTCGCCGTTGCCCACGACCAGGGCGTTGCGTGCGTTGCCGAGGCCAGTAGCGATCGGCGTCTCGATGTACTCGTTGGCTGCCCCGCGGTCCGCTCCAGGGAGAATGCCGATCGTATGGCCACCCGCTTCCGTCGCGCCCCGGGCAACTGCTTCCATGACGCCACCGCGGCCGCCACAGACGACTTCGTGGCCGCGCTCGGCCAGCAACCGGCCGACTTCACGAGCCTGGTCGTACAACTCCTCGCCGACCGTACTCCCGCCGATAACACTGACGCGCATGGTTTTCAACTCGCTCGGCCGATCCGTAGCGATGTCGGTTCCACCTGGTCGAACATGTTCACCGGCAGCCCCAAACCTCGGCCGATCGAACGGCCGGTATGAGCGACGATCAACTGGCGGACCTCGCGGGATCGGTACTCGAACTCGAAGACTTGCTAGACTATCAGGACGGCGCGATCGTGAGCCGAACGCTGGTCGATCGGGAGGCCGCGACGCTAACGGTGTTCGCCTGCGACGAAGGCCAGACGATCAGCGAGCACACCGCGCCTCACGAGGCACTCCTGCAGGTGTTGGATGGCACCGCCGAAGTCACGATCGACGGGACCGACTACGAACTGGCGGCCGGCGAGTCGATCGTCTTTCCCGCCGACACGCCTCATGCGATCGCGGCAGCAGAGCCATTCAAGATGCTGTTAACGATGGTTCGGTAGATCGCTCTGTTTGCGTCCAGGAGCACACTACTCAGGAGCCCGGAAGACCCGGATCGTGTCGCGGTTCGTCCGCTCGCAGACGATCTGGGCCAGCCCCAGATCAGAGAAGACAGCCTTCCAGTCGCGGTGATAGAGCGGAAAGTCGTCGTCGACATAGCTCACGTCCTCGGCGTCCGGGCCCCGATTCGGTCGATTGCCCTCGTTCTCGGCGGTGATCAGCAGGTCGCCGGTGACCCGGACCAACTCCTCGAACACCCATTCGTCGTCGGGATGGACATGCTGGAGGGTCTCGACGGAGTAGACGACATCGTAGGCGTCGTCGGGAAACTTCGGAAGATGGTCCTCGATCGCGCCACTGAGGAACGTCCCGGTGTCGGCGAGTCGCGGGTACTCCTCGGCCATGACTTCGAAGGATTCGTCGTTGATGTCGATCCCGGCGAGGTCCTTGTAGCCGACGCCGAGTAAGTGGTCCAGGTGGCGACCCGAGCCACACCCGATCTCGAGGATGCTCGCGTCCTCGTTCGCGTAGTATTCGATGACGGTCGCGAGCGTCTCGCTCACCTCGTTCTCTCCGATCTGGGCGTAGTACTCCGGCGAGTACGCGCCGTCGCGTTCGGCCCAGCTCCGGCGGTTGTCCTCCGGGTCCATGCGAGTTATGTCGGGGTAAGCAAGTGGGGGAGAAAAGGGCGACGAACCGGCCTGTCGCGATACGGGCTGTCTCTTTGGGCGTCTGGCAGTTGTTGCGGTAACGATGATATTTTAGAGGGTCTTGTTTAGACGCTAAAATTTTGACGGTATAGGGTTTCTACTCGGATGTAGTAGAAAGCCCTCGGATCGCTCGCGGCCTGCAACTCGCTGTGCTCCTCGCTCACGCCGTTCGCTGCGGTGCTTACGTCGTTTCGGCTCGCGACCGATCCTCGCCCTTTCGATCCGCCAGGAATTAGGTTTCATAGCCGGTCTACACCCAATATTTCCCTGGTGGACTGAAAGGGCGAATCCGTTTCGCGTGTCGCTGCGTGACCCCTATCTGAGTGAGCGAAGCGAGCGAAGATATGTCACGCAGCGGCTGCGAACGGGTGAGGGCTTTCAACCGTTTCTGGATAGCGGCCGTAAACGCAGTGAAATCAACCGTCTAAACAAGGCCCTTTAGAGTATCATACTTCAAAGTACGATCAGTCACGAGATCGACGTGGTCGGCTTGATGACGGGCGAGACGCTGATCGTCGGCGAGTGCACGTTCATGCAGGCGCCGCTCGGGTACGACCCGTTCGCGACCCTCCGCGATCACGTCGAGGAACTCCGGTGGACGCCCGAAGACGGGGGCGATCGGGTCGAGACGTACGCGCTCTTTTCCCGGAGTGGATTCACCACGGCAGTCGAAGAAGCCGCTGAGGAACGCGACGATCTCAAACTGTTCAGTGCCGGTGACGTGGTCGATGCGCTCACGTGAGCGGGTTTTGGAGTGGCGGAGTGAGAGGTTACACAATCGTCACTTGCTCTTCTCTAACTGAGCGAAATAACGGCGGATTCTCGAGATTGGTGCTGGTTGGCGTGCAAGATGTAGGGTACGTATTTCGCACCGGGAATTCTGGAGTTGATATGAGTCGCAATTGCTCAATATATGGATTAGAGGAAGCGATCGAGATCCTCCTCGCTAGAGTTGCTGCTTCGTTCGCTAACGAGAGTTTCAATGTCCAGGATTTCAGGCATATCCTCGGGCGTAAATTCGAGTTCACGCTTTTCCAGTTGGTTTCCGGCACCAAGGTCGTCAAGCAGCCGAAACGCACTTTCGACACGACCTGGCTCCAAACTGCGGTAATTGAAATGATTACGGAGTTGACTCACCGTTATTCGAACAGGTTCTGAGACCGCCCTTTGGCCCCAAATATTACAGATGGTGACAGCTACGCTCTCTATCTCCAAGCCATCAGTCATCGAGACCGTGACTCGCGGCGTCTCTGACATTTTGATACCGTACTCCAGCCACTCAGTAAGGTCGGCAGAATTGAATTGGCCCGTCAGTAACTTCAGTTGTCGATCCGCTTCTCGACCTAAAATCGGACAATTCGATTCCATCTCGATCAATCTCTCTTCGCAACTCTCCCACTCGTTTCGGCACTTCTCTATATAGGTGCTATCAATGCCGTCATAGTATATCAGCGGCTCAACACCGTATACGTCCCCACTAAGACCGAAGCGCTCACCGATGTTCATTTTATCCATGTACGCTTCGGCAGCATCTAACGTCACACTGTCGAGACGCCCCGTTTGTTCGACATCTCGGACATCTATGTTGTTACCCTGTTTCACTTCAGCGAGAATGAGTGTTTCACCGTCATAGAGAGAGAAATCCGGTTCGACTGCATCATCGGTGAACCGGTTGTCTATCGTCGGAAAGAAGTTCGTGAGTCGATATCCGCGCTGGGAAAACCCATGATAGCTGCTCCGTGACCGATAAGCAGAGAGAAAAGCATTGTATGCGTCTATTTCCCCCTTTTGGCGTGTCCATGACTTCCCACTGGTCACTGTGCCTTCACCCTCGTTTCTTTCTTCCTCAGAGAATATGTCGAGTCGAATTCATCGAGGACCGTGCGACAGAAGGCTCGTAGACTGTAGGCAGTCGTCGTCTCTCGGGCGTGAAGCACCAGCTCGTTCGACTCAATTCCAAGCTCAAAGACCTCCTCATGCTCCTTGTCGTAGACGAAGAACGTATCGTCTCCCCATCGACCAGTCTGGTAGCGATGTTTCGAGAAGACCTCCTCTTCGAGTTCCCTATCGAGAGAGTCGGCTTCGGTTTCATCGCGTCCGGGGTCATAGAGTTCAATACTGGTGTACTCATCTACGACGAATCCAGGTTGGAACAACTTCCAGCTCGTGTCCGCGTTGACGCGGAACTGCTCGATATCTCGGTCAGCAAACATTTCTGACGTTCGTAAGAGTGTATCGGCCGCTTTTGCTTCCGAATCCTCCCGGACGCTTTCGAGTTTGAGGAATCCGTCATTTGAACCGGACCCCTGAATTGCCGTCGCTGGGCTGTTCTTTTGGTTAAACTCTATCCGTGTCGGGGTTGCAGAGAAAGCATCTTCCGCTGTTCGAAGATCGTTCTTTTCTGCGCCGTGGAATTGTAGGGTCGCATCCCGATCCTTGTGATTGGCATGGTACTCAGCCGTAAACCCAGCTATCTCGGAATCGGCGATGCTCCGCATCGTGTCTTCCAACTCATCAGGCGATAGATAGACTCGTTCCAGTTGCGGAAGGTACTTGATGACTTTTTCAACGGTGTCCTCTAACCATTCCTTCAATTCGGTTGTAAGGATCCAGAATACGTCGCCTCTGTCTACGACGATCGCTTCGTCCGTCCGTTCATACCGTGGGTATGTAACGCTAAGAAAAGAGATCCCATCACTGACTTCGTCCTCCTCAATGACGATACTATTGAAGAATTCCCGGGCTGCCTTCTTCGTGTTCTTGTCGTCGGCAACGTCCATCCCGGCCTTGTCGAAACGACCCTGGATGTCTTCAGAGGAGTTGACAAGGTAAAGCTTCAGATCCGTCGATTTGGAACCTCTGGTCTCTTTTTCTTCCATCTCCTCACCGGATTTGGTGACTTCGGTGATGAGTTCCAAGACGATCTCCCTTTCGTCGTAACCCTTGATTTCGGATAGCTCAATGTTCATATTGTGGGATCTTTATTGCTCAGCCCTGATTAGTCTGATCACTTCTTCATCCAATAGACCACTCTGGGCAATTCATATTATATCTTGGCCCGAAACATTCACTTCAGAAAAATAGGTCAGAGTAGGCTTGTTGAAACACATTGAGAGGGTTTCAGTAGGTATGCTGAATACACAAGCGCAAACCACCCAATTAGCAAGCTGCTGACCGGTTGATTCATCCCAGCCGATGTGGAACCATCGAGGGCCGACTGCTGCATAGACACTCTATATCTTGCACGTCTCGATCCCAAAATTTCGAGACAAATACCGTGTTCGCTGTCTTCAATAAGTGTCTCGCCACGTCAGATTGACACAGCGCTACAGCGCTTCTTTGTACGCTTCGAGTGCCTCCTCGATGTCGTCCTCAGTATGCGCCGCCGAGACGAACTGCGATTCGAACTGGTTCGGCGTCAGGAACACGCCCTGATCTTTCATCGCCGGCCAGAACAGCCGCTCCCAGCGTTCGGTCTCGGCCCGATCCACGTCCGCGCCGTTCTTCGGGCAGGCGTCGTAGCTCGGACAGGATTCGCGCTGGCGACACCCCGACCCGCAGTGGTTTTCGCCGCTCGCGCCGTCGCGGGTGAAGATCACCTTGAAAATCGAGTCCGAGCCGACGACGGTGTACTCGGGGGCGCGATCCGCGACGATGTCGGTCAGACCCTCGCGCATTTGCGCTCCCAGATCGTTGACCTGCTCCCAGACGTCGTTCTCGGCGGCGTACCGCAGCGTCTCCAGCCCGGCAGCCATCGTGACCGGGTGGCCCGAGAACGTGCCCGACTGGAAGACGTCGCCGGCGGGCGTGAACTGCTCGATGATCTCGCTCTTGCCGCCGATCGCGCCGACCGGGAACCCGCCGCCGACGATCTTCCCGAACGTGGTCACGTCGGGTTCGATGCCGAACTTGCCCTGGGCGCACTGCGGCCCGCCGACGCGGAAGCCAGTGATCACCTCGTCGAAGATCAGGAGGGACCCGTAGTCGTCACAGAGGTCCCGGAGGGTCTCGTGATACCCCTCGACGGGATGGACGATGCCATGGTTGCCGAGAATGGGTTCGGTCAGGACGGCCGCGATCTCGTCGCCGTGGCTCTCGAAGACGCCCTCGACGTATTCCTCGTCGTTGAACGGGACGGTGATCGTGTGCTCGGCGAAGCTCTCGGGGATTCCCGGACTCGACGGGGACGTGTGACAGCCCTCGCCCTCGACGAGGGTTGACTCCTGGGCCCCGTGGTAGGACCCCTGCATGATGACGATCTTGTCCCGTCCCGTATAGCCGCGGGCCAGCCGGACGGCCGAGACGGTCGCCTCTGTCCCCGAATTCACGAACCGGACCATCTCGACGCTGGGGACGTGTCTGGCGACGAACTCCGCGAGTTCGACCTCGACCTCCGTGGGCGCGCCGTACATCGGCCCCTCGGCCGCGCGCTGCTGGATCGCCGACTGGACCTGTTCCGGGAGGTCGTGGCCGAGCAAGAGCGGGCCATAGCCCATCACGAAGTCCAGGTAGCGGTTGCCGTCGGCGTCGATGACGTGCCCGCCGTCGCCCTTTTCGACGAAGAAGGGGTACGGCTGGATCGCCCGGACGGAGGAGTTGACGCCGCCCGGGGCGACCGACAGCGCGCGATCGTACAGCTCGCGGGAGCGCTCGTGATTCATGGGCGGACGTTGCCGCCGGGGAGAAAAGTAGGTGTGGGTTCCGCCGGACGGATGCCTCCCGTCGCCTCGTCAGTCCGACCGATCGGCGTCCTCGTCGACTGGCTTGCTGTCGTACTCCCAGATCAACTCGAAGTACCGGCCCAGCCCGGCGACAAAGGAGCCGTTCTCGGTGACGGCGGCCTGGCGCATCGACAGCGGGACGTCTTTCTCCTCGACTAGCATGATCGCTTCGCCGGTCTCGTAGTCCATGCTGGGATCGACGATCGTCCCGCGCCAGGGGAGGGCCTTCTCGCTGTAGCGCAACGCGACGTCCGGAAAGCCAGCCTGGAGCGTCTCGATCACGTCTGCCTGGGCGGTACGATTCTCCGCCGAGAGGTGGTCAGGATCGAGCAACAGGACTCGGATCGGGACATTGCTGTCGTAGGCAGCTTCGAACGCAGGGCGAACCGACTCGAAGTACGCGAAACTCTTCGTGATGACGGCGATCTCCTCGTCGGCCGACCCGTAGAGTCGGCGGGTTTCGGTCTCGCTTGGCTCGCCGACGTCGACGACGTGAAACAGGTCCTCGGTCGGCGTGACGTCCTCGCTGGCGCGCTCGTAGACGGGGCCGAACTCCGCGACGAAGCGCTCGCGGAAGGAATCGATCTCCTCGCGGGCCGACTCGAAGGACTGCCGGCGGTTCTCGACCGCCCGTTCGAGGATCGTCTCGGGGTGTTTGGCCTCGTACTCCTTTGGCCGGCCCGGGATCTCCTTGACGTAGCCGGCATTCGACAGCGTGTCGAGCACGTCGTAGATCCGGGCGCGCGGGATCCCCGTCGCCTCGGCGAGGTTCGGTGCGGTCGTCCGCCCGAGCGTGAGCAACTGCGTCAGCGCCGTGGCCTCGTACTCCCGCAGGTCCAGGGTCTCCCCGAGGTCCTCGGCGGTGTCGTCGGTCATTGTCCGTCCTTCGAGACGGCGGGCAAATAAGGGTAGGTCATCTCGCCGGGGTAGCGTTCAGATACGCACCGACCGCTGGAGTGCAGACACCGAAAGCCCTCGCGGGGCTCGACCGCTCCGGGACTCTCACGGCTCACTCCGTTCGCCGTTCGAGCGGTCCGAGACGCTCACACAGTTCGCGTCTCGCGCTCGCTGCGCTCCGGTAGGTGCTTGCGTCGTCCGGGAGGGTTCGAGCCCCGCTCGCCCTTTCATCCACCAGGCACATTGACGGTCTCACAGTCCAAATCCTGGCGGATGAAAGGGCGAGGCACGCGTGGCGGCTGCGAGGCGGTTGCACCGCCTCGAATGGAGACGGCGATGCCGTCTCCCTGCCGCCACGGTTTGAGGAGGTCGGCGACGCCGACCTCCCTTTCCGGGAACCCCGGCGATGTAAGTAGCGAGGGACCGCAGGTCCCTCGGACCATGCGAATAGCGTGGGAGCAAAGCTCCCACGGACAGTGCGAGCGGGCCTGCGGCCCGCGAGCATACGGCGGCTTCGCCGCCGTGAGCAGAGACCGCAACACAGTGAGGACCGCAGCGAGCCGCGGGACCGGAACTGCACGAGGGCTTTCGGTGCGTTGTCCCCAGTTTGGATATCTTATCTGAGCACCACCTTCGCCAGGGTCACGCTCTCGATAATCCGGCAGTTCCTCCCTCAGAAGTCCGACAGCGTCGCCTGGAGGCCGGCGACCATCTCGGACTTCCGGCGCAGTGCCGTCAGCGAGACCGGGAGTTGCTCGGTCACGCTCGTCACGGCGTCCCGGAAACTCCCGGCCTCGCCGTATCGGCCCGAAAGCGCGTCGGGCAGCCCCTCCGGATCCTCGAAGGCGTTGCGCACGCCCTCACGGACCTGCCAGACGCCGACGGGTGCCCAGTAGTCGTCGGTCACCTCCCGAAGGACGAGACACTTGGCCTGTCGATCGATGTCGACGAGGTGCTCAAGGACGCCGAGTCGCGAGGCGTAGTACGCCCCGGCGGTTTCCTCGACGTAGCTCGTCCGCCCTTCGTAGCCTTCGTGGGCGCTCGCGAGGTAGTGGGTCTCGCCGAGGGGGTTCCAGACGCTCTCGGGGGCTTTCATCTCGACGAGTTCGAACTCCCAGTCCCCGGGCGTGAGGATGATCCAGTACCGGTTGCCCATGTACTCGTTGTACCAGACCTGGGTCTCGTCGATGGTGTTGGCGTTGCGAACTTGGCCGTGGAGATACTGCCCGACCGTGTCGTCGACGGCGGTGATCGACCACCGCGTCGGGACGAGTCGCCGGTTTCGGCCCTGGCCGAGCGCGCCCGCCGAGAGGATGGTGTTGACGTCGTAGACGTCGAAGCCCTTCCGGTAGAGGTACGTCATCGCGCCCTCCGCGCGCCAGTCGTCGTCCTCGAGGGTCTTCTCGACGGGGCGAGGGACGTGGGGATTCTCGGCGAGTGTGGCTTCGGTCGCCCGTGCCCGCGGGCCCGTGGGCGTGGAGATGTCGTCAGTGGTCAGGTCGAAATCGGGCGTCCCGTCCAGCCCGATCTCGACGTCGACGGGCCGGTCGGCGATCGCGACTTCACGCTGGGTGCCGACGAACCCATCCCAGACGTCATTCACGTCCACCTTCGCCGAGCGCTGGGAGTTGAGCAACCCCGTCCGGCGCTGGAGGACGTCCTCGATCCCCAGGCCGTTGGCGTACCACTGGCCGCTGGTCGCAAAGTCCGTCGGGTCGCCGTCGTCGGCGACCGGCGAGAGCACGCCCGAGGAGACGTTCGGGTAGCCCGACCGTCCGACGAAGATCTCGGGCGCGGTCGAGCCAAAGAGCGCGTCGCCCTGGAGGGTCTCCTCGAGTTGTCGCTCGACGTCTTCGAGGTGATCGGTGATCGCATAGGACTTCTCCTCGGCGAGGCGGCGCTTCTCGGCGGCCTCGTCGCGCTCGAAGCCTTCGATATAGTCGTCGAGCCGCATCTATCGGAACTATGACGACGAGAAGTATGAATCTACGGAACGACGGACTGCCCGAGCGACGTGCCGCGCTGGTCAGCGACAGCTGCGGCGGTGGTTCGATCGCTTCGGGTCCACCGCTTCTCGCGAGTCGGAGGTCCATACACTCGGATCGAGTCCCAGAGTATTCACGACCACGACGGATCCCCTGGAGGGCCGTCACGTCGGGGACCTTTGGTCAGTGGGCCGTCGCGGTCAACGGGAAAGCAAGGAGGACCGGCGCTGTCAGAGGCACCGAATCCTTGGTGGGCCGGTGTTCACCGGGAACCTCGCAATAGCACGTACCGGGCGGTAGTACTTATTACCCGATCCAGACCTTCCGGGACGGCAGGTCGGGAAAAGAGTTAAATACCGTTCAGGCAAGCAACTGCGGGCCGAACAACATCAACATGAGGCTTCCGAACATCACGAGTCCGACCGAGACAGTCACGGTGCGGACAGCCCAGCGCTTGTTGATCGGTGTTCGAGACACGATTGCTTCCGTTCCCGTCCGGAGCAAGTGGCCGCCGTCCAGCGGAAACAGCGGGATCAGGTTGAACACGGCGAGATTGAGGTTGATCCAGGCAGTCCAGAACAGCAGGTTCGCCGCGACGAACACCCCGCCGCCGAGGCCGCCGAGCGGCCCCTGGATGGTATAGAAGTCAGCGATCGGCCCGAGGAAGCCGGCGAAGTTGAATGCGATGTTGGGGTTGACCACGCTCGCGAAGGGTAGCGTCACGATCCAGAGGATCTGCTGGGCGAGCGAGCTGTCCAGGCCGACGTCGCCGCCGAGGATGCCGAGGTAGGTCTCGGCGGGGTACGATTGGATGCCGAAGTCGTTGACGACGAGGCCGCTGATCCCGGGCTGAATGCCGACGACGCCGAGAAACCCGGTCTCGTCACGTGGGTTCTCCCCGAGCGTGACCGTGTACGTTCGGCGTTCGCCGTCGACGTACGCGACGAGGTCGACCTCGTCGCCGGGTGCAGTCCCGTCGAGCGCATCGGTGAGTTGACTCTGCCCGACGATCCGCTCCCCATCGAAGTGAGTGATGACGACTGATTCGCCCGCCGGGCCGCCGTCCTCGGCGAAGGGGCCGTCCTCGGCGACGCGGCTGACGTACGCGCCGATCGGCCCGGTCGTCCGGTTTCCGTCGGCCGTTTCGAGTGTCGCAACCGACCGGTTCTCGATGGTCTCGACCAGCCCGCTGACGGTGTGGACACCCGTCCCGTTGACGCTCGTGATCGTGTCGCCCTCATCGACGGCAAGCGGCCCCTCGAGGAGGGCCACGGTGACGAACACCGACCGCTGAATGTATTTGGTCTCGCCGCCGTGGAGGGACACCGCGACCGTCCGGCTCTCGGTGTTCCCGAGTGCGTCGGTCAGCGTCGACTGGTTGGTCACTTCGGTCCCATTGATCCCCGTGATCACGTCACCCTCCCCGAGGGACGCGTCGGCGGCCGGCGATCCCGGGAGTGCGCCGCCGACGGCGACGCCCCCGACGGCCTGGATCGAGCCCGCGACCGGGCCAAAGAGCAGGAGAAAGGCGAGCGCCGTGACGACGAAGTTGTTGGTCACCCCGGCTGCGAACATTCGGGTCTGGGCGCCGCGGTCGGCTTCGGCCCGACTCTCCTCGTCGGGTTCGACGAACGCGCCCAGCGGGATGATCGTCAGGAGGGCAACGCCCATCGAGTCGATGTCGATGTTCTCGACCCGACAGAGCAAGCCGTGGCCCCCTTCGTGAACCACCATGCCGACGAGCAACCCGAAGATGATCTCCGGCGCGGCCGCGGGCGGGAGGAAGTCGTTGAGGCCCGGGATGACCAGGGCGTTTTTCGGCTCCTGGATCGGGTTCGCACCCGGTTGCTGGAGGCTCATGAATCCCGAAAACAGGACTGTCAGGAACATCCCGACCAGGACGAACAACGCGAATCCGACCCCCACGTTCGCGAAAGCTCGCCAGAACCGCTTGGGACCGGCGAGCCAGTCGAGAAACGCCCGGCCACGCTTGGTATGGATCGTGGTGATCGGCCCCGAGACGTGGAGAAAGGATGGTAGAAAGCCGCGACGCTGCAAGGCCATCGCTCCCAGGGAGTACGCAAGAACGCCCGCGAGGACCAGCGTGAGCGTATCGACCATTACGTGTGGGGATGCCCTCTCCCGCAAAGAGGATTGCGTTACGAATTCACATTCCACAGCCCGGCGGCGACGACACGAACCTGACCCGTGTGACGATACGTCTAACCGACCGTTATCGGTCGCGTCGCAGCCGATCCACGACGAACGCCTGGTCGAGTTTCGCCAGGAACGGCCCGAGCTTGGGTCCTTCCTCGAGCCCGAACAGCAATCGATAGCCAGCCGCGAAAAACTCACTCACTTCGAGGTCGTATTCGTCGGCGAGTTCGTAGATCTTTGCCTGGATCGCCTCGCCGTCGTTGCCGGCTGCGACGAACTCCGCGAGGTCGTCGAGGGCGGCCCCCGTCCCGGTTTCGAAGTCCACGTCGGGCAACTCCTCGCGCTTGAGATCGTAGTTGAACGCGTTGTCGGTCCGGCGCGCCCACGCGCGAGCGCGATCGACGCGTTCGAGTGCCTCCTCGACCGCCCATTCCGGGGCGTCGTCGGGGATATGCCCCTCGCGACGGGCGATCTCCTCGCGGAGATCGGGATCGTCGGTCATCCCGAGCACCGCGGCGAACGTGTAGGGGATGCGAATCCGCTCCTCGCGCGGCTCGTCGACGGCAATCGGATACACCCGCTCGGCTCGTTCTCGTTCCGCCTCGTCGGCGTCCTGCTTGCCGAAGTAGACGGCTTCGAGCCGGTCGAATTCGTCGACGAGCTGGTCGAGGTGGGCGATCGAAAAGTCCCGCTGCTTGCGCGGGTCCTTGGTGAAGAAATACCGGAGGACGGCCGGCTCGACCAGCTCGAGCACCTCGGCGGCGGTGACGATATTGCCCGACGACGAGGACAGCGCCTCGCCGTCGAGGGTAAACCACTCGTAGACCATCGGCACCGGGGGCTCGACGGTGAGGACGTTCCGGGCGATGTCGACACCGGAGGGCCAGGAGCCTTCGGCGTGGTCCTTCCCGAAGGGCTCGAAGTCGACACCGAGGACGTCCCACTGGGCCGGCCACTCGAAGCGCCAGGGGAGTTTGCCTTCGCGCAGGCTCACCTCGCCGTCGTGGCCACAGCCCTCGATGGTCTCCTCGCCGACCGTCACGTCACAGCACTCGTAGGCGACCGTCCCGGCTGCAGGGTCGACATCGGTGACTCCGTCGGTCAGGATGCCACAGGACGAACATTCGACCTGGAAGGGGACGTAGTCGTCGTCGACGCTCGCCTGGTAGTCACTGAGAACGTCGCGCGCGCGATTTCGGTTTTCCAGCACGTGACGCGTCAGGTTTTCGAAGTCGCCTTCGGCGTACAGTTCGGTGTTCGAGACGACCTCGATCGGGACATCGAGCAGCTCCGCGCTCCGGGCCAGCAGGGTCGTAAAGTGTGCGCCGTAGGAGTCACAGCACCCGAAGGGATCGGGAACCGACGTGTAGGGCTTGCCCAGGTTCCGGCCGAGCGCCCCGGCGTCAACTTCGCCGAGTCCGACGACGTTCCACTCTAGGTCGGCGAGTCGCCGGGGGATCTTCCGCAGGCGGTCCTTGTCGTCGCTGGTGAACACCTGTCGGACCTCGTGACCGCGCTCGCGCAATACCTCGGCGACGACGTACCCCCGGACGATCTCGTTGAGGTGCCCGATGTGTGGGACACCTGACGGCGAGACGCCACCCTTGATGACGATCGGCTCATCCGGATCGCGCGCTTCGATCGCGTCGGCGACGGCGTCGGCCCAGAACGTCGCCGTGCCGTCCTCGATCGTGGCGTAGGGGTTCTGTTCGGTCATCGTCCTTCGCCCTCCGAACCCACGATGTTTCCGATGTATGTCATCGTATACGCCTCACGCTTCTCCGTTCGGAACGATCTCGGTCCCGTCGTGGGCGTCGTCTTCGACCGCCTCGCGAACTCGCTGGGGATCGCTGCCGTCGAGGACGATCGCCCGGATACCCGATCGCTCGATGAGTTTCGCCGCCAGGAGGTCGACCGGCGCGTTGGACCCGGCATTCATCTCGATGTCGGCGATCACGTCGACGAGTTCACCCACGGAAAGCGTCTCGAACTGGGTGGCCTCAGCATCCACGTCGGGGTCGGCGTCGAAGACGCCGGGGACGCTCGTGGCGTACACTAGCAGGTCGGCGTTGACGTATTCGGCGAAGGCGGCGCTGACGGCGTCGGTCGTCTGCCCGGCGACGGTCCCGCCCAGGACCGGGATGTCGCCGCGCCGGAGTGCTTCCCGTCCGTCCTCGTAGGTTTCGGCGGGTTCGGGCGCGGCGCGCTCGCCGAGTGCTGCGATCAGGAGCCGGGCGTTCAATCGCGTCACGGCGATCCCGATGTGGTCGAGTTCCATCTCGTTGGCGTCGAGTGCCCGGGCGGCCTCGATGTACTCCCGGGCGACGGTTCCACCGCCGGTGACGACGCTGACTTCGTGTCCTGCGGCGTCCAACGCTGCGAGTGCGTCGGCGTAACCGGCCACGCGGTCAGCATCGAGATCGGGCGCGAGCACGCTTCCACCGATAGAGACGACGACGTTCATTGAATCGGCGTAGCCCCGATTCACTCTTAAGGGTTATCAAGCGCGTCCCGCCCCTCTCGTCGCGCGACGCTCTCTGGACATGGTTCTCGGAGGCAACCCGGGCGTTTTCGACGCCCTGGGGACCGCATACGGGCGAGATAAAATCAATATTTTGTATATGAAAGAAAGCCTAAGAAAAGTCTATAAAATATATCGGCCGTTCTAAAAAGGTCCTAAAACGTAGCCGTCACCCCCACAAACGACTGAAACGTCCCGAAGCAACCCGAATGTTCTCCCCTTTATATGTAGCTGTAGTCGATACACAAAATCGAGGTAATTCACATGAGCGCACAAGCAACGCCCTCCCCGGAACGCGAGGAGTCGACTGCCAGCAAGGAACAGCGGCTACGCGCGTTCTTGAAGCGTAAAGCCGACGACGGCGAGATGTACTTCAAGAGCAAGTTCATCGCCGACGAGGTTGACCTCTCGCCCAAGGAGATCGGCGCGATCATGGTCAAACTCAGCGAATCGGCCCCGGACCTCCACGTCGAGAAGTGGTCGTATACGAGTGCGACCACCTGGCGCGTCGAAGCGGCCTGACTCACTGCTCTGCCCTGCCCCCGGCCCCGCTGGTTCCCCGCACGGGCGTCGGTGTTTTACGTCACCAACTCTTCAGAGCCACGTAGATGTCATCCGAGGAGCCGTCGCGTAGCCCTCCCAGTGTTGGGGCGTTGACGTCGGTGTTTCACGTCTACCGGGTCGAACGTGACGACGACGAGATTAGATACATCGGCGAGCCCTTGATCCCGGCGAGAGACCTCTCGAAGGAGGTCGCGCCGCTGTTCGCCCAGCGGGGATACGACGTCTCGGTGACGCGGCGTCACGGCGACGGTAGCCCCGCGCCGTATGCCCTGGTCGCCGAGCCGGAGTCCCCCGGTATCGACGGTATCCCGTGGGGCAATCTCGTCATGTTCGTCCTCACGGTCGCAACGACGCTGTATGCGGGGACGATGTGGTATTACATCGATATCGCGGGTGACCCGCTCAACTTGCTCCGGGCCTGGCCCTTTACTGCCGCCGTGCTTGGCGTCCTTGCGACCCACGAACTCGGCCACTACGTAATGAGTCGCTACCACGGTGTCGACGCGAGTCTCCCTTACTTTATCCCGGTCCCGCCGCCGATCGGGACGATGGGGGCGGTCATTCGGATGCGCGGGCAGATCCCGTCCCGGAAAGCCCTCTTCGATATCGGCGTCGCCGGCCCGCTGGCCGGCCTCGCCGCGACGATGGCCGTGACGGTGATCGGTCTCCATCTCGATCCGATCGCGGTCCCCGAGCAGGCCATCCAGGCGGCCGAGGGGGGCGCTTCGATCCGGTTCAACGATCCGTTGTTGCTCACGTTGCTGGCCGATCTCGTCGGCCAGCCGACCGGGTACGGCGAGGGGCTGGCTGTCAACCCGGTCGTCTTCGGCGGCTGGGTCGGCATGTTCGTGACCTTCCTCAACCTGATCCCCGTCGGTCAACTCGACGGCGGGCACATCCTTCGGGCAACGCTTGGACCGCGCCAGGAGACGGTCGCCGCGGCGGTTCCCGGGGTTCTGTTCGCGATGGCCGGCGGGTTGTACTTCCTGACGGAGTACACCCAGTCGACCATTCTCTGGGGGATCTGGGGCGTGCTCGCGCTGGTCATGGTTCGGGCCGGCTCGGCGACGCCGCTCCGCGAGGACTCCCTCGGAGTCGGGCGGCTGGCGATCGCGGCACTCACGTTCGCACTCGGGGCGCTGTGTTTCATGCCGATCCCGATCGAGATCGTGCTGGCGTGAGCCCCCGACCACGCGGGATGCCGGCGGCTGACGCGAACGCGATACGCTTTTCGGGCAGTGCCCAGTAGCTGGGACCACTACCCGTGGTCTCTCTCCCCGAACCGATCGCGTCGTTCGTCCGATGGCTCCCCAGCGAGTTCTCGACAGCGAGCGTCCTCAAACGCGAACTCAAAGCCCGGCTCGTCCGGCCGTTCGTCCGCCAGGACTACGAGACGATCTCCTATGCCGACCGCGACTGGGACACGCTCGTTGTCCTCGATGCCTGTCGGTACGACGTCTTCGAAGCGAACAACCCGTTCTCCGTGCCGGCCGAGCGGGTTAACTCCAACGCGAGTCACACCAGCGATTTCCTCTCGAAGAACTTCGCCGGCGATCATCCCGACACCGTCTACGTGACTGCGAGCCCGCAGGTGGCCAATCACGGCGGTGACTTCGCCCACGTCGAACACGTCTGGCGAGACGGCTGGGACGAGGAAACCGACACGGTCCTGCCCGAGACGATGACCGACCGCGCACTCGATGTCGCCCAGACGTACCCGGAAAAGCGGCTTATCGTCCACTACATGCAACCTCATTACCCCTTCATCGGTGAGGCGGGGGCGGATCTCGCCGCGCAGGGCTCCTTTCTCGACGGCCGCGAGGATCGGGCCTATCCCTCGGCCTGGGAGCGTCTCGACGCCGGTGTGGCCGACGAGGACCAGGTCTGGGACGCCTACGAGGAGAACCTCCAGCGTGCACTCCCTGCCGTGGAGCGACTCGTCGAGGCACTCGACGGCAAGTCCGTCGTCACCAGCGACCACGGCAACCTCTTCGGCGAGCGCGTCTCGCCGTTGCCGATCGATATCTACGGCCATCCGCCCGGGATCGCCGACGAGGAACTCACCGCCGTCCCCTGGGTCGAACTCCCCTTCGAGGTGCGACGGGAGATTCACGGCGGAGAGACGCGATCGGCCACTACCGACGACGGCGACGTCGAGGAGCGCTTGGAGTCGCTGGGCTACGTTTGAGCGGCGTCCGTTCGCCCCGCTCAGCCCGATTCGCCGTGCGTGTATCCGTGATCGGGAAGGGGCTCGCCGTCGAGTGCTACCGCTCCGTCGTCGGTCACCTGGCCGATCGCCGTGAGTTCCGTCGGTGACACCTCGCGAGCGGCGTCGAGTTTTTCCTCCGGGATCGTACACACGAGCTCGAAATCCTCGCCGAAGGAGACGGCTAGCTCCTGGCGTTCCTCCGGATCGGTAATCTCGACGAGTGCGTCGTCGATCGGCAGCGGCGACTCGACGGCAAAGCCCACGTCGCTGGCCTCGGCGAGTTGGTGGAGCGAGCGGGCGAGCCCGTCGCTGGAATCCATCATCGCGCTCGCGTACGGGGCGAGCGCGCGTCCGGCGGCGACCCGCGGCTCGAACCGGAAGAGATCGTTGGCCCGGTCGTGCTCGCCCGCGTCGAAGAAGCCGAGCGCGGCCGCACTTCGGCCGAGTGTTCCGGTCACACAGACCACGTCGCCCGGCGACGCACCCGACCGGAGTACGGGATTGTCCGTCCGGCCGACCGCTGCGGTCGCCGCCGTGAACTCGTCGTGTTCGTCCAGGTCGCCACCGACGTAGGCACCGTCGACTGCCGCACAGACGTCCCGCGCCCCGTCGACGAACGCCGTGATCGCCTCGGCCTCGAACGTCGACGCGCCGTAGACCGCGACCGCCGCCGTCGCCTCGCCGCCCATCGCGGCGACGTCCGATAGTGACGCGCCGACCGCACGCCAGCCGGCGGTGTAACGGGTCGTCCCGGTAGGGAAGTCCGTCGACTCGTGGAGCATGTCGATCGTGACGACGAGTCCGTCGACGACTGCCGCGTCGTCGCCCGCGGGATCCAGATGCTCGGCAATCAGCCCCAGTGCGCTCCGCTCGTCCATGGCCGGGATTCGGTCCCGTTCGTAATACGCCCGGCGATCGATCAGTCCGGAGCGTCGTCGGCCTGGCCCGGTCGAGACAGTCACCCGGTTCCGGTGGGTTCAAATCGCCCCCACTCGTGAGTCGCGGCCATGAACGGCGATCGGAAGACGACGCTGGCCGGGTTCGCCGGTGCGCTCGCCGTACTCGGATTGCTGTTCTGGGCGGTCGGTATCGACGCGTTGGTGAGCCATCTTTCGCGCGCCCGCCTCCCGCTGGTCCTCGCCGTCGTGACGATGACCTTCGTCTGGCTGTCCTGTTGGGGGATGTCGCTGCACACGGTCCTCGGTGCGCTCGGATCACCGGTTCCCGCCCGGACCGCGATCCCGGTGTTTTCCTCGGCCGTCTTCTCAAACGCCATCACGCCCTTTGGACAGGCTGGCGGCGAACCCGTCGCTGCGTTGCTCGTCTCGGAGGCCGCCGATAGCGACTACGAGACCGGCCTGGCTGCGATCGCGAGCGTCGATACGCTCCACTTCGTGCCTTCGATCGGGCTGGCGACGATCGGACTCGGCGCGTTCGCCGTCGAGTCAGCCAACCTGGATCAGAATCTCTACTTCGCGGCGGCCGCGGTCGGGTTGCTCGCGGCAACGTTCCTCGGGGCGACGCTGCTCGGATGGCGATACCGCTACGAGATCGAGCGTGTGGTCGTTGCCCTGTTGACGCCGGTGATTCGCCGCGTCGGCGACGTGCTCCCGCGGATCGAACCCCCGGAACGCAACGCTGTCGAGGATAGCATCGAGGGATTTTTCACCGCGATCGATCGGGTCGCCGGGAGTCGCCGGACGCTCGCGCTCGCCTCGCTGTACTCGACAGCGGGGTGGCTGTCGCTGTCGACGGCGCTGTGGCTGTCGATGGCGTCGCTCGGCCACGTCGTCCCGTTCGTCGCGATGCTGGTCGTCGTCCCGGTCGCCTCCATCGCGGCGATCACACCACTGCCCGGCGGACTCGGTGGGATCGAAGCTGCCTTTATCGCGCTGGTCGTCTCGACGACGGGGCTCTCCGCGTCGGTCGCCGGCGCGGGCGTCGTCATCTACCGACTTTCGACCTACTGGCTCACCATGCTCGTCGGGGGCAGTACGGCAGCCATTCTGGGAGAACGCTATCGATCTTCGTAACGACTGGGTTGCACCCTTGGCGTGTGAACGCGGCCCAGACGACCTTCCGGACAACGATGCGCTTAAATGACGCCACGGGGAAGGATACGTCAATGACGACGCTCTACGACGTCCCGGCCGAGGATCTCATCGAGGCCGTGGCCGAGGAACTTGCCGAGGACAGTGCGATCGAAGCACCCGAATGGCTCACTTTCACCACCACCGGCACCGGTCGCGAACTGGCACCCGAGCAGGAGGACTTCTGGGAGACCCGCGCCGCGAGCCTCCTCCGGAAGGTCGCCGTCGACAGCCCGGTCGGCGTCGGTACGCTCGCGACCGCCTACGGCGGAACCAAGCAGGGAACCAACCGCTATCAGGTTCGTCCGAAACACCAGGTTGACGGGAGTCGCAACATCGTCCGGACGGCGCTCCAGCAACTCGAAGACGCCGGCTACGTCTCGACCGCCGAGGGCGAGGGGCGACGCATCACCGCCGAGGGACAGGCTCTGCTCGACGAGACGGCCGAAGCGGTCATCGAGGACCTCGACCGACCGGAACTCGAACGCTACGCCTAGCACTCGCCGTTTCCGCCCGGCGGCCGCGACATCGGTCGCGGAGTAGCGAAATCGTTTTCCCCCGGAATCGACAACCTATCTACAACCATGAGTGGCGAGCCATCCGACGACGAACTCGAACAGCTTCGCGAGGAGAAAATGGAGCAGCTTCGCGACCAGGCCCAACAGGAGGGTGGTGGAAACCCGCGTGAAGCAGCCCAACAGCGCGCCGATGCCCAGAAGAAGGCCGTCCTGCGCCAGCACCTGACTGACGACGCCCGCAAGCGGCTCAACACGCTGAAGATGTCCAAGCCGCAGGTCGCCGAGCAGGTCGAAAGTCAACTCGTCGCGATCGCCCAGAGCGGCCGTATCCAGGGCAAGATCGACGACGAAAAGATGGAAGAACTCCTCCGGGAGCTGACGCCCGACTCCAAGAGCTTCAACATCAAACGCCGGTAGATGGAGCTCGCGCTCTCGTTCAGCGGCGGGAAGGACTCCGCGCTCGCGGCGTTGCTCGCCGACCCCTTCTTCGACGTCACGCTCGTGACGGCCACGTTCGGCGTGACCGACGCCGCTACCCACGCCCGTGAGGCAGCCGAGTCCATCGGTTTCGCCCACGAGACCGTCGAACTCGACCGCGCCGTCGCCGACGAGGCGGTCGAGCGGATGGTCACGGACGGCTATCCACGCAACGGCATCCAGCAGGTCCACGAGGCGACCCTCGAAGCCGTGGCCGAGGTCGGGTTCGACGCCGTCGGCGACGGGACCCGGCGGGACGACCGCGCGCCGACGGTGTCGCGATCAGTTGCGCAGAGTCTCGAAGACCGTCACGGCGTCCAGTACGTCGCGCCACTCGTCGGCTACGGCCGGGCGACGATCGATGCACTTGCTGGCGATCTACTCCGGATCGAGACGGGGCCGAGCGAGCGACTGGCGAAGGGCGACTACGAACACGAACTTCGGGCTGTGCTGGCGGATGAGTACGGCGAGGACGCAATTGGCGAAATTTTCCCCGAGCACGTCCAGTCGGTCGTGCGTGGACGGCGGGAGTGAGATCGATCAGGTGGCTGTTCACACCGCAACCATACTGAGGTAATTGCGCAGTCCGTCTGCGTCCCATTCTCCGTTGGTCTTATTGACCTGTTTCAGGTAGTGGCCAGTATGCTGTTCCCCGAGGAGATTGAGACGGAGCGTCTCCGTTTACGACGGCTCTGTCACGAGACGGTCGACGTCTTCGAATACTATCGGTTGTGTTCTGCTCATGAGCCAGCGATCGAGGAAGTGACCGCGTACCTTCCATGGGACCCTCACGAGACTGTCAAGGAAACAGCCGACTATCTCGATGAACTCGAAGCCAAGTGGGACAACGGAACGCGGGCGGAGTACATCATCCGTCCGAAAGAGGGGGAGGCAGGCGCGGGTAAAATCGTGGGTTCGGGGGGCCTCATCGTCGATTGGGAGACACAAACCGGAAAGCCGGCGATCTGGCTCCGCAAGCAGTTCTGGGGCAACGGCTATGCCGGCGAACGAGCGGAGGCGATGCTTGAAGTGGCTTTCGAACGTCTGGACCTCGATCTCGTCGCAATCCCCGTGCAGGACGGCAACGACAGGTCCCGGGCGGCGGTCGAGAAGTACCTCTCCACGTACGGCGGGCAGTACGACGGCCTCATCCGCAACTCGACAGCCCGACCTGACGGGACGATAATCGACCACCACCGATACACAGTCACCCAACAGCAGTATCAGGAGCACCACTCGAAGGCTGATTCGTCTGTATCGCTTGGATCTTCGAACCGAGCCCAGCGGGAGCCCTGAGCGTCCGAGCGCCGGACTGATGATTTGGAACGCTCACTAAACCGAATCCTCATCTGAACACTATTTTTCGGACGCGGCCACGAAGCGGTATACACGCTCGTGCCTGATGCAGGCAGCTGTAATGACATGGATGGCGCGTCATAACATCTATTGCGGTGGGGCTAGAAATGAGAGTAGGATGGCCGCAAACAACGACAAAGTCCAGTTCCGGGGGGAGACCGAGAAGGCGGCCTCGAAAGTCGTCGATCAGATCCGTCTCGGCGGCATCAACGTCAGTGAACTGGCCCGAGAAGGCCTCAAGGAGAAGCTCCGAGAAACGCTGTCGGACGAAGAAAAGATCGAAATCCACCGCCGATACGAGCAGGGCGACATCTCCGAGGAGGTGGCGGAGATGTTGATCGGGGACGGCATCGCGGAAATCGAGCGCGAGGCGGCCGCCTTCGAGGACGCGATGGAACTCGACACGAGTGGCGTCTATCAGGAATAGGGATGGCGGGAGACGAACAACGCCATCCAGTCATTGCTGACACAGATGCGCTGATCGCCGACGCCGAGCACGCCGCTGCATCCGCCGGTCTTCTCGGAGCTGCCACGGCCGACGCCATCGACGGCGGTTTTTCCGACGATACCATCGAGACGTGGATGGAGACTGCTGTCGATCCGATCGAGAACCGATCCAACCACGGCGACAGACAGGGTTGACGAAGTCGCGAAGCGAATCGAGTATCCGTCAGTGTTATCGACGCGGCCGGAAGGAAGGGTTCAAACGCCCGCTGGTCGAACGCGTGGGTATGTACGACGGTATCAAGGGGTTTCGCGACTTCTATCCCGCGGAGATGGCGGCCCACCGTGAGGTCATCGACACGGTTGAGGACACCGCCGCCCGGTATGGTTTCCGCGAGATCGCGACGCCCGCCATCGAGGAGACGCGGATGTACGTCGAGAAGAGCGGCGAGGAGATCACCGAGGACCTCTACAGCTTCGAGGACCAGGGCGGTCGCGACGTGGCGCTGACGCCCGAACTCACGCCCACCGTCGCCCGGATGGTCGTCGAGAAACAGCAGGCTCTCGCCAAGCCGATCAAGTGGTACTCCACCCGCCCGTTCTGGCGCTACGAAGAGCCCCAGCAGGGCCGTTTCCGGGAGTTCTACCAGACCAACGTCGACATCTTCGGCAGCGAGGAACCCGAAGCCGACGCCGAGATCCTGGCCTTCGCCGCCGACGCGCTGACGAACCTCGGGCTGGACGCCGACGATTTCGACTTCCGTGTCTCCCACCGTGACATTCTGGGCGGTCTCCTGGTGGCCTTCGACGCCGACGTGGATCAGCGGGCCGCGATCCGGGCCGTCGACAAGAGCGCGAAGATCGAGGAGGCCGAATACTACGATCTCCTGACGGAGTCCGGGCTCTCCTACGATCAGGCCGAACAGTTCGACGCCCTGCTGGCGACCGACGACCTCGACGAGTTGACCGACTTCGCGGGCACAGATCGCGTCGCCGACGCCGTCGAGAATCTCGAAGCCGTCCTTGCGGCCGCCGAGGACTTCGGTGTCCGACAGTACACGACGATCTCCCTGGAGACGGCCCGTGGACTCGATTACTACACGGGCGTCGTCTTCGAGTGTTTCGACTCCGTGGGCGACGTTTCTCGGGCCGTCTTCGGCGGTGGCCGCTACGACGACCTCATCGAGAGCTTCGGCGGCCAGCCGACGCCCGCGGTCGGCGTCGCGCCGGGCGTGATGAACTCGACGCTGCCCCTCTTGCTCCAGCGCGCCGGCGTCTGGCCGGAAGAAGAACTCTCGACGGACTACTACGTCCTGCAGGTTGGCGAGACCCGCTCGGTCGCCGCGCGGATCGCCCGCGAGCTTCGGGAAGCGGGTCACGTCGTCGAGACCGACGTCTCCGATCGATCCTTCGGCGGACAACTCGACTACGCCGACTCGATCAACGCCGAGACGGCGATCATCGTCGGCGAACGCGACCTCGAAAACGACGAGATCACGATCAAGGACATGGCCTCGGGTGACCAGATCCAGGTGCCCGTTGATGACTTCCCCGGCGACCGCGACCGGCCCACGTACGACGATCTCGCCTGAGCTGCTGTCGTCTACTGAGGTCCGTTCGCTGACGAACACTTCTTTGGGTGTCGATACCATAGATCGCGTCGATGGCGGTCGAACTCCGTCCGGCGACGGCGCTGGTCGTCCTGGGAGCCGTGCTCCTGGCCGGATCGTTGGGTTCGTTCGTCGTGACCGAGGCCGTCGGCGAGTCCGCTGTCGAACCGACGTATCTCTCGCTGGAAGACACCGATCGACAGCTGTGGTCGTATACGAGCACGGGCTACTCTTTCGATCGGGCAACGCTCGCGCTGAACGCACTCGTCTACGGCGATCCGTCGGCTGTCCGCGGGCGGTTCCTTGAGGGCGGGATGGACAACTGGAACGTCACGGACGAACCGACGGAGCCGATCGCCGCGGATCCGACTGCCGCCGAGGCGACAGATCCGGCGGTCCAGTGGGATCTCACGACCGGCTCGAACCGGTACGTCTACCTGGCCGATGCGGGCGGTGACGGGACGGCCGGCGAGTGGCTCACCGTCGACTACCAGGTCCACGACGGCACCTACCTCGGGAGCCGTCACCACATCCGGGCGTACACGTCCCCCGACGGCGACGGCGAGTGGACGGCGATGCAGGCCCACCACGAACACTGGGACTGGTTCATGGGCAGACACGTCGTCACGAGCGTCGAGAAGTCACAGTCCCATCTCGAACGCGAACTCGTCGCCGGGTCGAGTGCGCCCGAGATCCGGCGGATACCCGTTGGAGGGGACCAGTCTGACTTCGATCGCTGGTTGACGATCGTCGACCTCCGTGACCTCGGCGTGAGCGTCGCGTCCGTGCTGCCAGTCGTTCTCCTCGGCGCGTTTAGCGCCCGGTTCTCGGGCGTTGCTTCGCGTGTTCGCGAGCGGGTCCCCACACAGGACATCAGGACGCTCCTGCTTGCTGCCGGCATCGTGGCGGTGACACTTTCGGTCCGAGTGCTCGGCATCCAACTCGAGCGCGCGCTCGACGTTGCGCCGAAGACGATCGCCTTTGGACTCTATCCCGTTCTCTTCGTCGGCCTTCCGACCGTGACGTACCTGCTTGCCCGACAGCTCGATCGCCCGCGGGCCTTTGCCGGCGCGTCGCTCGGGTTCGTGGCCGCAGTCCTCCTCGATTACTCGTATCTGGGCGTGTCACATCTCTCGCTGACGATGCTCGTCTACCGCGGTGCGCTGGCGGTCGCGCTCGGGCTGATCGCCGCCGGGAGTTCACGCGACGAACGCCGCGATCCCGAGCAGGTGAGTCACGTCCGACTCGGCGTCTTACTGTGGCTCGTGGCGACGCTGCTGCCACTGCTGCGTCACACGCCGCTGCCGGTCTGATCGGTCCGTCCTCTCAGTCCGGACTTCGATACGGTCGCTCCCACGCCGGGGTGAGTTTCGCGTAGACGGCGATGCCGACGAACAGCACGAGGTAATGGGCCCACTGGGGGAGCGTCAGCCAGCGAAAGGCGGCCGCCGAGGCGACGATCCACGACAGCAACACGGCCGCGTCGACGAACAACTGATCGCGGTTGTGCCCCAGATACGCGAGCAGTCGACGCGATCGCGACTCGATTCTCGGTCGGTCGGTGTCAGCCACTGGCACCCAATACGCACTGCCGGCCCAAAATCCTTCACCTCGATTCGGGCGTCGACTCCGCGTCTACCGCTGCCCCGTCGGGGGACTCCCAGGCCTCGTCTTCGATCGTCTCGACCGCCTCGGCGAGCGTCCGCTCGCGTCGATCGAGATGAACGTAGCCCATGCCGGTCCGGGCGGCGAACTCGCGGTCGCTGTCGCGGTCGCCGACGTAGACGTACTCGCCCTCGCCCAGCGCGTCGGCGACCGGCTCAAACATGGCCGGATCGGGCTTGAGTCGGTCGAGTGCTTTCCGTGATTGCCCGCGACCGACAGCCACGTCGAACGCCTCGTCGTAGCCCGTGGTTTCGAGGAACGCCTCGACGACTTCCTGGGGGGAGTTACTCACGCAGAACAGCGTTTCGTCGGTCACGCGCTCGATGGCGTCGAGGTCCTCGAAGGGCATGAGTTCGCCGGACTGGATGGCTGTGATCTTCGCCTCGGTGTAGTTGCGGGTTCGTGCCGCCCACAGGCGGTCCGGTTCGACGCCGAACTTGGTAGCGACGGCTTCGAGGTCAGCCAGCGCGTCGGGGTAGAGCTTTCGTCGGTTGGACTCAGTGGGCTCGATGTCGAGTTCGGCCAGCGCGTTGTCGAGCCCGCGGTCGAGCCACGCGAGATCGGCCGCCGAGTCCAGGAGGACGCCATCGAGGTCAAAACCGACGTTCATCGCTTGGTTGTTCGTTCGTCGAAGCGAAATATTCCTCGGAATCCGAACGTGGCCGAACGAAATGTCTGTCAGAAATTATTTCAACGGGCACGATCTTTGGGGGAGATGAAACAGCTGATGGTCCCCACTCGACGGCAATATCTACAGACGATCGCAGGGCTCGGAGTGACCGAAATCGGTTCGATCACCGCCTCCGATGGGACAGCGGATATCACTGGGGAGGACTGGGGGCAGCTCGGATACGACAGCGGGAACACGGGCCACGCTCGCGGGCATACAGGACCGACCGAACGCGCCGGCGTGGCTTGGCGGGCCGATATCGAGGGGCACTACTACGAGTCGGCCCCGGCGGTCGTCGACGGGACAGTCTACGTCGGCAGCGCCGATGGACAGATGTACGCCCTCGATGCTGCGGACGGCTCCCAGGAATGGACATTCCAGACCGAACTGAACATCTATTCCTCGCCCACAGTCGCGGATGGGGTCGTCTATTTCGGAAGTACTGACGGAAACGTCTACGCTGTCGACGCGACGGACGGCACCGAAGTCTGGACGTTTGAAACCCCATATAGTGTCCGCTGTTCGCCAGTCCTCGCCGATGGGACGCTCTTTATCGGCAGCAAGTACCGGCTGCTGTACGCTATCGACGCCGCCAGCGGGGTCGAGCAGTGGACGTACGGAACGGGAACGAGAGCAGGACCGTCCGGGTCACCGGCCGTCCGCAACGGGACTGTCTACGTCGCCAGCGATTATCGCCTCTATGCGATCAATGCCGAAGACGGCACACGCCGATGGGAGTTCGAACCCGAGGGCGGAATCCGTGCGTCGTCGCCGGCAGTCGCCGACGGGGTCGTCTATATCGGTGGCGACAGGGGGGCCGTCTATGCGATCGACGCTGACGATGGCACGGAGCAGTGGACGTTCCAGACGGGCGAGGAGCGAACCTACCGGACGGGCAGATGGATCTGGTCGTCGCCGGCCGTCGCGGACGGGACGGTGTACGTCGGTTCGGGGGACAAACACGTCTACGCGATCGATGCGAGCGACGGTCACGAGGAGTGGTCCTACCGGACGGGGAGAACCGTCAATACGGCACCGGCCGTCGCGGACGACACTGTCTACGTTGGGAACGTCGAGTCGACGCTGTATGCCCTTGACGGGACTGACGGGACGGAACGCTGGACTGTCGGGTCGATTGATATCCACTACTCCTCGCCGGTCGTTGCCGATGGCAGCGTCTACATCGGAAGCCCCGATGGACACGTCTACGCGCTCGATGAGGATTCTGGTGGTGGTTTCGACGTCTCGATCCCCGTCGTGGGGGGACTGGCACTGTTCGCCGACGTCGGCGGGTACGGCGTCCATCGGATGGTTTCAGCGAACAGCGGACGATCCGATTCGACGAACGACCCTTGAGATGCCGGCGACGCCCACGGGAGGGAAGACGGTGTCGAAACTTCGAAGGGTCCGCTCCGTCGAACTCGACCCGTGACCGACGTTTCGCGACGGGCGTTCCGGATCGCCTACGACGGCCGCCCGTTCCACGGGTTCCAGCGCCAGCCCGACGTGGCGACCGTCTCGGACGCGATCCTCGACGCGCTCGCCGATCTCGAAGTCTTCGATACGTCCGCAAACGATGTTCCGCCGGGATACGCCGCTGCCGGACGGACTGACGCCGGCGTCTCCGCGCTCGCCCAGACCGTCGCCTTCGATTGCCCGGAGTGGCTTTCGCCGGCGGCGTTCAACAGCGAACTCCCGGCCGACGTCCGGGCCTGGGCGAGCGCCGAGGCTCCCGCCGAGTTTCACGCAACCCACGACGCCGTCGCCCGCGAGTACACCTATCACCTCCACGCGCCGGACGCCTCGCTGTCGCGGGCGACAGAGGCACTCGACGCCCTCGACGGCGAACACGACTTTCACAATTTCACGCCCGACGACACGGGAACCGTCCGGGATCTCTCCCGGGATCTACGGCGAGAAGGGGACTTCCTGGTCGTCACGCTCCGCGCTGACGGGTTCCCCCGACAGTTCGTCCGACGGGCCGTCACCGTCATCGACGCCGTCGCGAGTGGTGTGGCCGAACTCGACCGGATCGAGTGGCTTCTCGGCGATGAACCTGTCGACGGGCCGGCGGGCGTCGCGCCGGCTGCGCCCGAAGCGCTGGTTTTGACCGCGGTCGAGTATCCCGGGCTCAGCTTCGAACGTGACGAGTCAGCACTCGCGAGTGCGCGTGCAATCTTCGAAACGAAAGCGATCGATCACCGGACGAACGCCCGGGTCGCCTCGACGATCGCGGACGGGATCGATCAGGAAGAGTGACGGACCGGTTTACTCCATCGCGTCGGCGGTGACCAGCGTGTCGCCTTCGAGGTAGTGCTCGATGTGGTGGGCGTCCTCCTCGACGGTGACGATGTTCTCGCGGATGATCTCCGCCGTGGTCGGGTCGCCGAGGTTGTCGAACAGCTCGACGTGCTCCCGGAGGGTCTCGATGATGTCGCCGTACATCTCCAGATCATTTTCGAGAGAGGTCCGGATGTCGTAGACGTTCTCGTCTTCCGGTTCGACGGGGGACTCGGCCTCCAGCGTCGCGCCGCTGGCGTGGGGCACCCCACCCAGTGCCTGGACACGCTCGGCGAGTTCGTCGGCGAAGGCCTCGGCGTTCTCGGCCGCGTCGCCAAGGAACAGATGGAGGTCACGGAACTCCGCGCCCTCGACGTTCCAGTGGTGCTTGCGAAGCTGGTGATAGAGGACGTACGTCGCTGCCAGGTCCGTGTTCAGTGCGTCGACGATCTCCTCGGCGCGCTCGGCGTCCATTCGCAGTCCGTCGGATCCCTCGACTTCGCCTGCCGTCTTGAGTACGTGCTCGCTCTGGCTCATACACGACAACGTACTGGTGGGAACTACTTAAAGGTTCCCGAACACGCAATCATATTTTGTCGATTTGGATCTATCTCTTTCCGTAATGGACAATTTATTTGGCAAGGCGGTGGTTTCGTTTGGGCCAGTTGGTCGTTCGTGGTGGTCGGATGCCGTTTGATCGACTGGACGGACGACTACGGACGGGAAGAACTCGGTGCGAACGAAACTGGGGAGCGATCGATGTGTGAGCGAAGGGAACGCCACCGATGAGGAGGCGCTAGCTACCGGTTTTCCTTGTACGCGCTGACGAGGTCCTGCATCGACGCCTGGGCGTCGCCAAAGAGCATACTCGTGTTGTCCTTGGCGAACAGGGGGTTCGGAATGCCAGCGAAGCCGGAACTCAGGCTGCGCTTGTTGACCACGACGGTCCCGGCGTCCCAGACTTCCAGCACGGGCATGCCCGCGATCGGGCTGTTCTCGTCCTCGTTGGCCGAGGGGTTGACCACGTCGTTGGCCCCGGTGACGATCACGAGGTCGGTCTGGGAGAATTTCGGGTTGATCTCTTCGAGTTCCCGCATCTTGTCGTAGGGCACGTCAGCTTCTGCCAGCAGCGCGTTCATGTGCCCCGGCATCCGGCCCGCGACGGGATGGATACCGAACTCGACATCGACGCCGTCCTCCTCTAAGAGTTCCGCGAGTTCCGCGACGGCGTGCTGGGCCTGGGCGACCGCCATCCCGTAGCCCGGGACGACGACGACCCGTTCGGCGACTTCGAGCAGCATTTCGACCTCTTCGGGCGAGGTCTCGGTGATGTTGCCTTCGTAGATGTCTTCGACATCTTCGTCGTCGCCGCCCATGGTCCCGAAGAGGACGTCCAGTAGCGGGCGGTTCATCGACTCACACATGATGAACGTGAGGATGAGCCCGGCCGCGCCGACCAGGGTCCCCGCGACGATCAGCGCCGTGTTGTCCAGCACGAACCCGGTCGTCGCCGCCGCGAGCCCGGACATCGAGTTCAACAGGGCGATCACGACCGGCATGTCCGCGCCGCCGATCGGGTACACCAAGACGATGCCGAACACCGACGCCGCGGCTACCAGCACCCAGTAGGAGGGGAGCCACGTTGTCAACGGATCGCCCCCAAGGATTCCGGTCTGGACCACCAGGAACCCGCCGGCGACGACGGCCCCGAGCAGGAAGAGTCCCTGGAGTGCCTGGCCGGCCGTCCCGCTGAGAGGCGGGTCGCCGACCATGCCGTGGAGCTTTCCGGCGGCGATAAGGCTGCCGAACAGCGTCGCCGACCCGATGATGCCGGCGATCGCCGCCGAGACCGTCAGATCGGCCGAGAGGGATGCAGTTGTCGCGGGATCGACGGTGTCGACCAGTTCGGCCCCGGCGACCACTGCCGAGGCCCCGCCGCCGAACCCGTTGAACAGCCCGACCAGCTGTGGCATCTCCGTGGTCTCGACGCTGACGGCGAGCCAGACGCCGATCGACCCGCCGATCAGGAGCGCTGCGGCCAGCAACAGCGGCGAGACGATCTCGAAGTAAAGCACCGTCGCGAGGACGGCCAGGAACATCCCGCCCGAGGAGAGCTGATTCCCACGGGCCGCCGTCCGCGGGTGGGTCATGTCCCGCAGCCCCTGGATGAACAGGATCGCCGCGGCCAGATACGCGAGTTCGATCGCCGCCGGCGGGAGACTCCCGAGAACACCGTCGGCCATCTCAGCGACCACCCTGGTTGAACTCCGCAAGCATGAAGTGACTCACGAGATAGCCGCCGACGACGTTGATCGTCGCCATCACGACCGCCAGAAAGCCAAGGACGGTCGCCAGCGTGGTCTCGCCCGAGCCGGCGACCAGCACTGAGCCCAGCAGCGTGATCCCCGAAATGGCGTTCGAGCCTGACATCAGCGGCGTGTGGAGGTTCGTCGGGATCTGGGTGATGATCTCATAGCCCAGGAAGGCCGCGAGCACGAACAGCGTAAGGTTGGTGACGAGACTCATGGCTCTGCCCTCCTTGTGTGGGCTGTCCCGCCGCGGGGTGACTTACGCATCGTTCCCTCCATCGGTCGTTTGGTTCTGTCTGTCTCCATTCGTGTCGTCACCGTGCTCGTCGTCCGCGTCGGTGGCCCCCTCCTCGCCGTCACTCGAATCGTCCCCGTCGGACTCGCTATCGTCCTCGTGGGGGGCTCTGACCGTTCCGTCGTGGGTGAGCAGCGTCGCGTCGACGATCTCGTCGTCGATGTCGATCGTCAACTCGCCCTCCTCGACCAGAAGCTCGAAGAGATTCCGGAGATTGTTGGCGTACAGCTCACTCGCCGTCCGGGGCAGCGTCGACGGCAGGTTCGTCGGCCCAAAGACCGTGACCCCTTCGTACTCGACTCGTTCGTCAGGCTCGGTGACGTCGCAGTTGCCCCCGCCGTCGGCGGCCAGGTCGACGATGACAGAGCCGTGATCCATTGCGGCGACAGCCTCGTCAGTGACGAGTCGGGGGGCCGGTCCACCCGGAACCGCCGCCGTCGTGATGACGACATCGGCCTCGGCGATTTCCTCGCCGAGCTGGGCGCGCTGTTTCCGGTAGAACTCTTCGTCCATCTCCTGGGCGTGACCTTCCTCGTCGGCGGCGTCCTCGGCGTGGACATCGAGTTCGACGAAGTCCGCCCCGACGCTTTCGATCTCCTCGGCGGCTTCGGGCCGGATGTCGTAGGCCCGGACCGACGCCCCGAGTCGGTCAGCAGTGGTGATCGCCTGGAGGCCGGCGACGCCTGCGCCGATCACGAAGACGTCGGCGGGCTGGACGGTTCCCGCCGCGGTCATCTGCATCGGCACGAGCTTGTCGAGTTCGCTCGCGGCCTGCACCATCGCTTTGTAGCCCGCGAGGTTGGCCATCGACGACAGCGCGTCCATGCTCTGGGCGCGGCTGATCCGCGGGATGAGTTCGAGCGCGAACGTGCTAACCTGCCGTTCGGCCAGTGCCTCCAGAACGTCGTCATCGACGTCGTAGGGCCCGAGCAACCCGATGACGGTTTGTCCCTCGCGATAGACGGTGGCGTCCCCGTCCTCGATTGCGCCCAACGCTTCCACCTCGAAGATGACGTCAGCGCGATCGAACACCGCCGCCCGGTCGTCGAGGACGTCACAGCCTGCCTCGCGATAGGCGTCGTCGTCGAACCCGGCGGTCTCGCCGGCCCCGGCTTCGAGGAGTACTTCGTGACCATCCTCGAGGAGGTCCTCGGCGACCCCGGGGACCACTGCGACACGGGTTTCATCGCCGGACGCTGTCGGTACGCCCACGATCATGGCTGGGTGGACGATCTCCGCTGTAGTCGATCTCCCGGTACGACCCCGTTCGTGTGTGTCGGCCGATATATAGCGTGATGGCGTCCCATAGCGTAGTCGGTACTGGAGCCACTGGCTTTGCGGTATTATGGCTTTCGCAAATAATACGCCGACCGAAACCGAGAGTGTCAAATTTCAAATCGAGAATCGCCCGCAGGCGCGACGATTGCTCAGTCGATCCGCTCACCTGCCGCTAAATACTCCTCGAGTAACGACGGGAACGACCGTCCCCGCAGATACCGCAGACCGAAGTCCTCGGCCCAGGTGATGATGCCGGTATCTTCCGTGACGACGCCGGCTTCGAGTTCGCGCGCGAGGATCAACAGGTCGAAGTCCTCTCTGGAGTCGAGCACGCCCTGGCGGAGTGCCCGCCGATATTCGTCCCGGAGATCCGAGATGACCTGGTCGACCTCGCTCATGTGTTCGCTGTCCGTCTCCTGCTCGTCGCGGGACTGTTCGGCCTTCCGGACAGCCTTCTCCGAGACTCGAAGGCCGCGGTTGACCCGCTCGCTCATCTCGTCGATGAACCCATAGACGATTTCGGCCGGGATCATGAGTTCGTACTGGGCCGGACTCTTGGTGATGACCCAGGTGTTGAGCTTGGCGATCGTCTCATCGCTGACGTCGCGCTCCTCGAGCATCGTCGTGAGTTCGTCGTTGATCGAGGGCGGCATGTAACACGAGATATTGTGTTCGAGTTTTGCCTCCGCGACGAGGTCGAGCAGGCGATCGACGGCGTCCTCGATGTCTTCGTCGTCACCCCGGATTTCCGGCGTGATGAACACCGACGTATCGAGGACGAATCGCTGTTTCAGCGGACGTTCGGCCATAGTGGGATGTTCACATCCTGCCCCCAAATGTGCACCGGCGAGGGCGACGTCACGTGGCGACGACGAACTGATCGTGGCCGGCTATCCCTGACAGCGTACCTTTTTGCTCCCGGTCTACCTAGTGCCGGTATGGACTGCCCGGAGTGTGACGCCCAGATGCTCTCGTTTGCGGTCCCGGCCGACTTGCGGGACTATCTCCCGGGAGAGCAACCCGGCGCGGCGATCTGTCCCCGGTGTCTGGAGCTCAGGCCGGTCGCCGACCCGCCCGAGGAACTACCCGATTTCCGGCAGATCGACGATTCCTTCCCCGCCGAGTCCGAGGCCGCGATCCCGATGGCGCTGGTCGTGGGATTGCTCTCGTCGCTTGCGATTCATCGCCAGGAGATCTCGGCACTGCTCGAACACGTCGAGCGCGCGGGCGCCGATCCGTTGCTTGTGGTCGACCGGCTGTCGATCGCCGACGGCGTCGAAACGTCGGTCGATCTGCAGGGCCGACGCCGGCAACTCGAACAGTTGCTCTGAGTCGCCGTTACTATACCCAACTAGTTGGGTAGCGTGCATACCTGAATCAAGCGCTTACCAGAGGTTGCGGAAGCAGATTCCTGCATCCGCACCGAACGCCCGAGACGCCACCCGACGATCGATCCCCAATCCTACTGGCGTTGTGTCGACGCCGTGTCGGCCCTTCCCCCTCCGACACGGCATTCCTTGACGCCCCCACGCCGTATTTCGATTAGACACCCGTGGAGTATCGCAGAATGCCGGCGACGCCGCCGAATGCCGTCAGCAGCTGTTCGCCCTTTTCGAAGTCCGTCGAGACGAAGATCGTCTCGGAACCCCGCTGTTCGGCGATCGAGATCAGGTGTTCGATGGCGTCCTCGCGCTCGCCGGTCTCGACGGTCTCGCCGCAGGTCGAACAGGTGTGTTCCGGCGTCTCGGCGCTGCGGTCGAGTAGTTCGTGTTCCTCGTGGTCGTTCGCGCACTCGTAGGTGACGGCGTCCTTTCGGAGATCCTCACTGATGAGGAGTTGTTCGACCGACCCCATCATGAGGTTCTGGCGGGTCTGGTCGAACCCGTAGGTCGCCAGATCGCCGTCGTGGAGTTCCTTGAAGAAGCGCTCCATGACCTGCTTGTCCTGGAGCATCTCGTGTTCGGCGAGAACGTCCTCGGCGGCGTCGACGAGGTCGTGCAGTCCCGACTCGTCGGTGTAGGCGACGTCGAACTTCCCCAGCACCATGTCGCCGATTTCGTGATGGAGGTAATCGCCGTCTAAGAACTCGTCTTTCGTCGGCGAGGGCCCGCCCACGAGGATGCCATCGAGATCGTGGCGCTCGGGGACGAACAGGTCGTTGGCCATGCCCGCGACCTCCTGGTAGAAGTTGTCGATCGCTTCCAGCCGCAACCGGGCGAAGCGCTGTGCGGACTGACCACCTTTGCGCTGCTTGCCGGGAACGAGCGAGGAGGCGGACTTGACTGGGTCGACGCGCTTACCCCGGAGCCAGCCGACGTTGGCCTCCCGGCGATCGAGGACGATCAGGCCGAACAGGCCCTTGTCCTCGAGCATGCCTTCCAGCGGTTCGAGCAGGAAATCAGAGTCGCAATGATAGCGGAACGACTGGACGGGCTGGGGTGGACTTTCGAGGACGCGAGTGATCATGTCCGTCCGGCCACCGCCGGTGTCGACGGCTCCGGAGAACAGCACGAGGCCGTTTTCCGGCGGCTTGTTGTCGTAATACCGGAGTCGGTCCTTGATGCTTTTTAGCGCGTCCTGGACGTTCGTCCGGGTGTCCTTGGACTTGATGTTGCTCGCTTCGCTGTGCTCCTGGGTGACGTGGGCCACCACGTCGCTGATCAGCGTGTCGTCGGGGACGTAGATGGTCACCAGCTGGGTGCCGCTGCCGTCGTAGTCTTCGAGTTCCTCGATCACTTTCCGGAACTCGTATTTCTGGCGGTCACTCTGTTCCCCGTGCCCTTCCTGGCTACTCATTACGCGTCTCTAGTCGGATGACCGGTAAGTATGCTTTGACCGCGCCCGTCAGCCGCTCGCATGCACGTCTCGGCCGGCAGGCGTGGGTCGTCCCACTCGGCGGGCTTGCGTGCGCCGTCCCATTTGACCGGCAGGCGTGGGTCGTCCGGGACGGTGCAAGCGACTGTCTCCCCACCCGACACGTGGATCAGTTCAACTGCACGGAAACTGCACGGACGCGGGGCTTTATATGCTTGCCTCGTGACTATCAAAACACGCGAATGACGGGGCACGTCTTTACTGTCGCAGGCGGCAAGGGCGGTGTCGGGAAGACGACGACAGCCGTCAATGTCGGTGTCGCACTCGAGGACGCAGGGTACGATGTCGTCGTCGTCGATGCCGACCTCGGCATGGCGAACCTCGCGGCGATGGTCGACGTCGAGTACGACAGCAGTCTTCACGAGGTGCTCGCCGAGCGCGCCGCGGTCAGCGACACGCTGACCGAAGCGCCCGGTGGGCTGACGGTCGTCCCGGGCGAGCAGAGCCTGGAGGCCTTCGCCGACGCCGATCCCGCCAAACTTCGGAAGGTCATCAAGACGCTGAGTAACGCCTACGACGTCGTGTTGATCGACACCGGCGCGGGGCTGAGTCACGAGGCCACGGTCCCGCTGGGGCTGGCCGATAGCGTCCTGTTGGTCACGACGCCCGACAGCGTCGCGGTCGGCGACGCGAACAAGACCGCGGGGTTGGCCGAGCGCGTCGACGGCGAGGTCATCGGGTCGATCCTGACGCGGGCGACCGGCCCGGAAGACGTCGAACTCGTCGCCGACGATCTCGGGGCGGACCTGCTCGCCATCGTCCCCGAAGACTCCGAGGCGACGACCGAGGAACCGCTGGTGCTGAACTCCCCCGACAGCCCCGCGGCGGAGGCCTACCGACGGCTCGGCGAGATTCTCGAAGCTGTCCTGATCGGTGAACCAGCGAAATCCATCGACGAACAGGACACCGTCTGGTTCCCCGAGGACGAGGAAGACGAAGACGGCGAGGAGGCCGACGACGAAGAGTCCGGCGGCGTCTTCGGCGTTTTCGGTCGCTGAGACGTCCGTTCCGGCGGGGATCTCTTCTCCCAACCTGTCTTACATCGAATCCGGTGCCTCGACACCCAGCGCGTCGAGGGCGTTGGCGACGGTCGTTCGCGCCGCGGCGACCAGCGCCAGCCGGGCCGCCCGTGTCTCCGGGTCGGCGTCCAGCACGGGACACTCCCGGTAGAAGGCGTTGAACGCCTCGGCGATATCGCGGGTGTACGTCGCGACGACGTGCGGCCGGAGTTCATCGGCCGCCTGCTCGATCACGCCGGGGAACCGCGCGATCGCACGCAGCAGGTCCCGTTCCGCATCAGTGGTCAGCGTCGCCGCACTGACCGTCTCGGGCACCTCGTAGCCGGCGTCTTTCCCTTCGTCGATGATGCCACAGCAGCGAGCGTGGACGTACTGGACGTACGGCGCGGACTGGGCCTCGAAGTCCAGCGCGCGGTCCCACTCGAAGGTGATGCCCTTCGTCGGCTGTTTGGCCACGACGTCGTACCGGACGGCCCCGATCCCGACCTGGTGGGCAATGCGTTCGACATCTTCCGTATCGAGGTCGTCGCTCCGCTGGCGGTCCTCGAGGCGGTCCTCGACCTCCTCGCGGGCACGGTCGATCGCCTCGTCGAGTAAGTCGTCGAGATCCACACCGGTCCCCTCGCGGGTGCTCATGCCGCCCTCGGGCAGGTTGACCCACGAGTAGAAGACCTGCTGGAGGCGGTCGGTGTCGTGACCGAGTAGCTCCAGCGTCGAGGATAGTTGATCAGCCTGGAGCTTGTGGTCCTCACCGAGCACCGTGACCGCCCGATCGTAGTTGTCGAACTTCCACTCGTGGTGGGCGAGATCTCGCGTGGTGTACAGCGAGGTCCCGTCCGACCGGAGGAAGACGAGGTTCTTCTCGAAGTCCGGCAGGTCGAGTTGCCAGGCATCCTCCTCGAAGACGGCGGCGTCGAGTTCCTTGAGGCGATCGACGAGGTCGTCGGTCGACCCGTCGCGCATGAACCGGGTCTCCTTGACGAACTCGTCGAACTCGGCGGGCAGCCGTCCGAGGGTCTCGGTCATCCCGCCCAGCACGGTGTCGACGACCTCGCTCACGCGCTCGTAGGTCTCCTCGTCGCCCTCCTCTAAGCCCTGGAGGATCGCCCCGATCTCGTCTTCGGCGGCTTCCTGCTCCGATTCGCTGGCTTCTTCGAGGTAGTCGTTGGCTTTCCGGTAGTACCGGACCATCTCGTACTCGGAGGACTCACGCTCGGGTTCGGGGAGGTCGCTTTCGTCGAAAGTCTCGTAGGCCCAGGTGAAGACCGCGATCTGGCGGCCGGCGTCGTTGACGTAATAGTGACGCTCGACGTCGTTGCCGGCGTATTCCAGCACCCGAGCCAGCGCGTCCCCGACGATGGGGTTGCGGGCCCGGCCGACGTGGACCGGGCCGGTCGGGTTGGCGCTGGTGTGCTCGACGACGACCGACTCGCCGGTGTCTTCGAGCGTGCCGTAGTCGTCTGCCTGGGCGGCTTCGAGCGTCCCTTCGAAGTACCGATCGCTCGGCAGGAAGTTGACGTAGGGGCCTTGGGTCTGGACGCTTCCCACGTAGTCGTACCCGGCTGGGTCGATCTCGCTCGCGATGTCGGCGGCGATCTTCGGTGGCGGTGCGCCCGCCTCGTCGGCGAGTCGATAGGCAGCGCTGGACGCCAGGACGGCCGGGACATCTTCCGGGGGGTGTTCGATCCCCAGATCGTCACTCGGCAGGTCGAGCGCCGAGAGTGCCTCGGACAGTGCGACCTCGACCTCGTCGCGGAATGTCAGGAACATACCCACGGTATTCCACCGGCGACCATAGGGATTACGAGATGGCGAAGCGAGCAGCCCGGATCCCGGAGGGTACGGCGTTCATCGGAACGAACGATACTTCGAGTGACCTGTTCGATCGTAGTCTGTGGGTTATATACCGCTGGCCCAGCAATCTCGGGCCATGCAGACGGCAGTCCTCACTGAAGATCTCGAGTTCGAGTTCGAGGAGCGCGAGCGACCGACGCCGGCGAGCGACGAGGTGCTCGTCGAGATGACCGACGTCGGCATCTGCAAGTCCGACGTTCACTACTGGGAGCACGGCAAGATCGGCGAGTACGTCGTCGAGGACCCGCTCCTGCTCGGCCACGAGAGCGCGGGCGTCATCGCCGCGGTCGGCGACAACGTCGAGGGACTCGATGTCGGCGACCGCGTCGCACTCGAACCGGGCATCGTCTGTGGCACGTGCGAACACTGTCGCCGCGGGGAGTACAACCTCTGTCCGAACGTCGACTTCATGGCGACGCCGCCCTTTGACGGCGCGTTCGCGGAGTACGTCGCTTGGCCGGCGAACCTCGCCCACGTTCTCCCCGACAGCGTCTCCCAGGTCGAGGGCGCGCTGTGTGAGCCCTTCGCCGTCGGTCTCCACGCGACCCGCCGGGGGAGCGTCGGCCACGGCGACACCGTCGCGATCCTGGGCGGCGGGACGGTCGGCTCAGTCACGATGGAGGCCGCCAGGGCGGCGGGCGCGACCGATATCATCGTCGGCGACGTCGTCGACAGCAAACTCGAACGCGCCGAAGAACACGGCGCTGACGCGACGGTCAACGTTCGCGAGGGAGACTTCGCCGCGACCGTCGAGGAATATACCGACGGCCGGGGGGCCGACGTGGTCTTCGAGGCGACGGACTCCGAACCCGACGTCGAAGCCTTGATCGACGCGGCCCGTCGCGGCGGCACGGTCGTCATGATCGGCCTGGCCGACGAGGCGACGGTGGAGGTCGACGCCTTAGAGATCATCACCAACGAACTCGACGTGCTGGGTTCGTTCCGGGACGCCAACCGCTACGGCCCGGCGATCGACCTGCTCGAAGACGGTGCCGCCGAGATCGAGTGGATCGCCGACTTCACCGAACCCCTGGCGAACGTCGAGGAAGCCTTCGAGCGCGCCCGCGATGACGACGATGCGATCAAGGGCATGATCTCGATCGGGGAGTAAGGCCCTTCGTTGACGCGGCGACGGGTCTGCCGGCCGGTGACACGCTCGACGTCCAGAAGAGTGTGCTTTTCTGGAAACAGATTCCATGTAACCGCAACTTGAAGTTACAGAGCGTACAATTAGCATGTATGGGAATCGTTCGAGACCCCGACCACAGTGATGGCACGCCGACGGTCGAGGGAACAGGGATCCGGGTGAAGGATATCGCCTCGGCGTACGAACACAGCGGCTACGATCCGGACGAGATAACGCAACTGTATCCCGATCTCACGCTCGCAGACGTCCATCGGGCGCTGGCGTACTACTACGACCACATCGAGGACTTCCGATCGCCGTCCTCGGAGCCGACCCCGGCATGACCCGATCGGTGTACTGTGACGAGAGCATGTGGATCCCCGTCGCTGATGGACTTCGCCGGCGTGGCTGGACGATCCATACCGCGAGAGAAGGGAACGCTCGGTGAACCTGACCGTGAACAACTGCGATACGCCGTCGAGAACGACTGGCTCCTGTTGACTTTCGACGACGACTTTCTCTCACTCGTCAAGGGCGAAGGACTGGAGCACACTGGAATAATTTACGTCAGACAGGCTGGACGACAGATCGGAGACGTGGTGAAAGTCGTCGACGAGCACTTACAACACCGCTCTGACGACGATCAATCGATTCAGTATCTGTAGATCGCACCGCAGTCCCCATCTGGCCGGTCTCGACAAATTCTCTCCGAGATCCGACGAACTCGATGTCCTCGGCTCGTTCCGCCATACCGACCGCCACGGGCCGGCAATCGACCTGAAGCGTGCTTTCCTGTATAGGTTCGTCGTCACTCACGCTATTTTCATAGCTTTCTCTCCTAACATTCTTTACAGTCGACGACGTATTTTCCATCATCCATGTCCATCGATCGAGAGACCTTCGAGAACACACGCGAGGAGGAACTCGAGGGGCTCTCCGCCCCCGATCAGGTCTTGGGATTCCTCGCTGCGCACGAGGACCGTGCGTTCGAGGCCCAGGAAATCGCCTCTCAAACAGGGCTCGAGAAGGCTCCAGTCAGTACCGCGCTGTCGCGATTGAAGGACCGCGATCTCGTCGAACACAAGGCGACGTACTGGGCGGTGACCGACGATGCCGATCGACTTGATGGGTATAGCGGCTACGAGCGAGCGACCGCCCTGTTCAACGAGCAATTCGGTGCCGAGGAAAAGGAAACGTGGCGCGAGCACGCCCCCAGCGAATCCCATCCGAGCACGGAGAGCGAGCAGTGACCGACGAGGAAGCCGCCCCGATCTTCGAGCGGGGCGACGTCGTCTTCGGTGACGATCCGTTCAAGGGGACGAAGCTGCTCGTCCGTGGCTCGCTCTGTCCAATAGTCAGAAAGATAACAAATATCCGGGGGTCACATTCCTCTCACCCATTTAATTTTATTGAGGATATTCTCAATAAAATAGGTCGAGGAATTTAAATAGGCGTCTCAAAAATTCACAAAGAGCGTATTGTTTCAATGGACACGGACGACGATCTTCCGACTGTAGAAGATGTTCACACTATTCATGATGAGATCAGTGAGACGTATGATCTGAAATATCCTGGAGTCCGTGATCGATTCGCCGATGAAAAAGTCAAACAACTGCTCGAAAAAGCCAGAGAATACGACGACGACTTTCGACGAGCAGCAGTTATTTTACGGAAGCTTCCCTCATTGCATGTGTTTGAGGACGGAAACAAGCGAACAGCCTATCTTGTCGTTGTTGAGTACCTTGACCGACGAAATCTTGAACCCGCGAAAAGTGGGGAGGTCGTTGAACGTGTCATGAGGTGCCGTAAGCGGTTTTCAGTGGAAGAGATCGCAGAGTGGTTAGAGGATGGATCTATCGATGAAGATCGTCTCCGTGAAGAATAACGATGACCTCTGTTTTTTCGGTACTTTTAGGGTACGAATAGAGTACCATAGATTCAAGTAGACTCGCCCGGTTTACTCTAGTAGGACGATTGGAACACTAGGTGGAGTACACTCCGCCTGGTGGAGGGGATAACCATGGACAAAAATGAACCAGAAAAGAGGGCTGACGGTGGGCCAGATGCTGCCTATCGGAAGCGTGTTCGGGACCTGATTTCGAAACACAAAGACACACTCGACCTTCTCGAGTGAGAATTCCCGCGATCCGTGTTCTTTTGGTGTTCTGTGAGATAACCAGTGCGTAATGAGCGACGACGCCCGCCAGGTCACCGATCCCGACTACCACAGCGAGGGCCACACCGCGGCCCAGACCTGCGGGTGGACCGACAACGCACTCCAGGGCGAGGGCCGGTGCTATAAGTACGCGTTCTACGGCATTCGATCGCATCGCTGCATCCAGATGACGCCCGTCGTCCGGTGTAACGAGCGCTGTGTCTTCTGCTGGCGGGATCACGCCGGCCACACCTACGAACTCGACGACGTCGCTTGGGACGATCCCGAGGCGGTCGTCGACGCCTCGATCGACCTCCAGCGCAAGCTCCTCTCGGGGTACGGCGGCAACGACGACGTTCCGCGCGAGCGCTTCGAGGAGGCCATGGAACCCCGTCACGTTGCTATTTCCCTCGACGGCGAGCCCACCTTGTACCCCCACCTGCCCGAACTCATCGAGGCCTTTCACGATCGCGGGATCACGACTTTCCTCGTCTCGAACGGAACGGACCCGGAGATGCTCGCGGAGTGTGATCCCACCCAGCTCTATGTCTCCGTCGACGCCGCCGATCGCCGGACGTTCGACGACGTCGTCAAAGCTGTCGAGGACGACGCCTGGGATCGCCTGATCGACACGCTGGACGTCCTCGCCGCGAAGGACGACACCCGGACGGTCCTCCGGACGACGCTGATCGACGGCTACAACATGCATCGGCCGGCGTGGTACGCCGCGATGGCCGATCGCGCGGACGTCGACTTCTACGAGTTGAAGGCCTACATGCACGTCGGCCACTCACGGGGCCGGCTGGATCGGTCGTCGATGCCCGACCACGACGATGTCCTGTCCTTCACCGAGGCTGTCGGCGAGTTCCTGCCCGACCACGACGTCATCAAGGAGTCGGCGGACTCCCGGGTCGCGATGCTCGCCCGCGAGGAAGACACCTGGGTCGAGAAACTCGCGCCCGAGAGCGACTTCTGGGCGGAGGGGACGGCCGACTGGACGCCGAAGGGCGGTCGGTCGTGAGATCGATAGTAGCCGAAGGCTTGACTTATCGCGCTAAAACTGGCGTACTGCGTAGAGAGTATGAGTTCAGCACATCAGCTGTGTTGCTGGGGAACTGAGGTAAACCAACTGGTCAGTAGATCTGCGAACTGACTGTTACTGCTTTACGTAAATTACTACATTCTTGCCCTGGATACAGCATAAGATCCCTCAAAATTGAGCGATTGTAAATGCCAAGAACTTCTCGATTAGGACCAACTGATTATTGTTGGCTGACCACGAAATAAGCTAATTGAGGGGGATAGAGCGTTGTTGAGGCCGGATTGACTGGATATTGACTGACTGGTGTGGCTTTTCAGTCTTACTGGTTGGGCAATATTTTGATATCTGGAAGTCGAATAGGACACACACAAAGACTTAAGTCATATCTAAACCAATAGGCGAGTATGTCCCGCACGATAGAGATGAACGAGAAGGGCATTCAGTTCGTGAGTAAACAAGAGCGCATGCTGTCCGATGAACCGATTGAAACAGTCACCGATGAAATTGGGTGGGATGAACTCCCGGTGGAACATCTAAGAATTGAAGGAGTGAGCCGTATAGATGCCGACGTTGATAACAATGATGACCTGCCCACATCAATCAGATTGGAGTTTGATACCGTTGAAAAAGTGGAGGTGCCTGATAATGGAAACGACGAAGCAGCCGGATTCTTTGAGAAATTAGAAGCAGAAACCGGCATAACATGGGATTCACGGAAAAAAGAATTTGAGTTTGATAATAGCAAGAGTGATAAGCAAAACTTCGTTGATTTTGCCGCCTTTCTATTTAATCAAGGACATATCGAAACATCTGATTTGCCCTACGCCACTCCATACGCGCGCAAAGCGTGGCTGTTGAACACAAAGCCAACGCATCAAGATGGCTCAGAAATGGAGAGAGTCGGGGAACCCATAGAAGGAGTATATATGCCTACCTATTACGGAGCAGATCAAAAAAAGAACTACATGGCCACACTGGTCAATGACTTCGTGAAGGGACATCACATTGATACCTGACTAACTATTCTTCGTTCTCATATATTTTCATATATAAATACTCCATCATCGTGGATAACCGATAGGTGTGGCTGTATTGAGCGCTCACTACAGTCCCAATCAGGCAAACCTCTCGTGCAAGCCACGCGACTTCTGTCCTACCCGCCGGAACGCCCCTGCCGCTCCCGGTGTGTTTATCCGTGATCCCGTCCAATCCGGCGGCGATGGCAGACCTCCCGGACGAGTCGATCGGATACGCCGAACTGGCGACGCTGAAACTCCTGGCGCTGGCCGGCGCGGTCGACGGCGACGCCAAGATCACCGGCTCCGGCCTCGCGTCGAAACTCGACGCCTCCACTCAGACCGCCTCCCGTCGGCTCCAGCGCCTGGAGGACGCCGATCTGGTCGCCCGGGAGATCGTCAGCGACGGGCAGTGGGTCCGGGTCACCGACGACGGCGAGCGCCTCCTCCAGGAGGAGTACGCCGAGTACCAGCGCATTTTCGAGCACGGCATCGGCGTCACGCTGTCGGGCTCAGTCGAGAGTGGCATGGGCGAGGGACGGCACTACGTCTCGCTGTCGGGGTATCATAGACAGTTCGTCGACAAACTCGGGTACGAGCCATATCCTGGCACCTTCAACCTCACGCTGGACGACCGGAGTGCCCGCGCCCGGGCGCGGATGAACGCCCTCGATCCGGTCCAGATCGATGGCTGGGAAGACGGCGACCGGACCTACGGCCCGGCGTACTGCTACCCGATCACCCTCGAAAGCGATACCGCCACCTACGAGGGTGCTCACGTCGTCTCGCCCGAGCGGACGCATTACGACGACGCCGAACTGGAGATCATCGCCCCCGATCAACTCAGGACGGAACTCGGCGTCGAGGACGGCGATGTCGTGACGGTCCACGTTCACGAGCGGTGACTGCCCCTCTCTCAGAGAACCGCTCTCGTAAGTTCACAATTTGTTTCGACGCTGGGAATCCAGCACGCCACCGATTGCTGACCAGCAAAGCGTTAAGTGGGTCTCGAACGTATGGGGATGTATGAGTCGGAACGACCGAGACGAACAGGGCCGGTTTAGGCCCGATCACGGCGACCACGAGTTCCTCGCGGCAGTGGCCGAACGTGAGCCTGCCGGGACGGCGGAAATCGCCGAAGCAGTCGGCGTAACTCGCCAGAACGCGGATCAACGTCTTCGCCAACTTGCGGATGACGGCAAAGTCACCAGTAAGAAGGTCGGCGGCTCTCTGATCTGGAGCGCTACAGCGGCAGCAGTCGACGTGCAACACGTCGACCCGGACGACGGATTCTGGGAAGCAGAGACCTATGCCGGCGAAGAGATGAGCGCCACTGACATCGACGATGTCCTTTACGGATAGCGGTCCTGTATGACTGTCTCACCACGGCCACTGTTTATTGACACCGCCGCGTTCTTCGCCCGTTTCAACGAGCGTGCCACCGAACATGATCGTGCACGGACCGTCTTTCGGGGCATCCGCACCGGCAAGCTCCCGTACGATCCGCTGTTCACCAGTCGGTATGTACTCTCCGAGCTGGCGACGTTGCTGCTCCGAAAAGTCGGCCATCGCCAGGCCGTGGACGCACTCGCCACGATACGCGACGCCGACAGCTTCAACGTTCTTCCGATGACCGGTGACTCCTTCGATCGTACGTGTGAACAGTTCGGTCGGTACGACGATCAACAGATCTCATTCGTCGATCATACCAGTGCCATCCTCGCTTCCGATCGCAACATTGAGTACGTATTCACATTCGACCAGGACGACTTCCAGACGCTCGGGTTTACGGTAGCCCCCGACGATACCGGCGACGCGTGACATTCTGCACGGCTGAACAGTCGGCCGTGAGCCACTCGAACCGTGAACACTCTTAACGGAGGGGTGCTTTTGCGCGAGTATGAGTTTCGAGGACATGGACGTCGGGACGATCTGGATGGACGGTGAATTCGTCGACTGGGAGGACGCACAGGTGCACGTCCTCACGCACGGACTCCACTACGGGACGGGCGTCTTCGAGGGCGTCCGGAGCTACGACACCGACAACGGCGCGGCGATCTTCAGGTGGGACGAGCACCTCGATCGGCTCTATCAGTCGGCCAAACCCTACGGGATGGAGATCCCCTTCGACCGCGAGGAACTCACCGAGGCCACGCTCGAACTCATCGAGCGCGAGGACCTGCCCTCGTGTTACATCCGCCCGATCGCCTTCTACGGCTACGACATGCTCGGGCTGAACCCCGGTGACGCCCCCGTGAAGGTCGCCATCGCCGTCTGGCCGTGGGGCGCGTACCTGGGTGAAGAGGCACTCGAAGAGGGCGTCGACGTGGCGATCTCCTCCTGGCGGAAGTTTGCCTCCAGCCAGATCCCGACCAACGCAAAGACCACCGGGCCGTACGTCAACAGCGTGCTGGCGAGCTTAGAGGCCGAGGAGAACGGCTACACCGAGGCTATTCTCCTCAACAAGGAGGGGCAGGTCGCCGAAGGCCCTGGTGAGAATCTCTTCCTCGTCCGGGACGGCGAGATTCACACGCCCGGTCTCGCCGAGTCGAACCTCGACGGCATCACGCGCCAGACAGTGATCGATCTCGCCGAGGAGCGGGGATACACTGTCCACGACGACGCGACGATCTCCCGGGGCGAACTCTACACCGCCGACGAGCTGTTCTTCTCGGGGACGGCGGCGGAGGTCACGCCGATCCGGAGCGTCGACGACACCGAGATCGGCCCGGGCACGAAAGGCCCGGTCACCGACGAGATCCAGCAGGCGTTCTTCGACGTCGTCGAGTCCGGCGACCGCGAGGAGTGGTTCACGTACGTCTGATCTCCGGGCGGGACGCGTCAGTCGGCGTCACCCTCTCCGCCGTCACTCTTTCCAACCTCACTGACGACGTCCTCGACGTCGACCTGAATCGATTTTTCGTCGCTTTCACCGAAGCCGGCACTGAGAATCCGGGTCAGCGCGTCCTCGACACGCTCGTCGACCTCCGTGTATCGCTCGGCCTCGACCTCGACGACGAACCCCGTCGTGATGTTGGGTGCCGTCGGCAAAAAGAGGACGTCGCGCCCGTCTTCGGTAGTTTTGCCCGTCAGGAACGCGGTCATCCGCATCCCGTCCCAGACTTCGAGCTTGACGGGTGCCTGGAGTTCGTCGGTGCCCGAGAGCGCAGTTTCGGCTGCCATCTTCGAAGCGTTGTAGACCACGCGCAACCCCGGCAGCTGGTTCATGAGGTCGTCGATCGCGTCCTCGAGAATCGATCCGACAGCGGTCCGCATCAGGTACCCGACGGCGAACACCAGCAGGACGAACACGACGATCGTCAGCACGACCCGGAGTGGCGCAGGCTCGATCGGCAGTGGGATCCCTTCGAGCCGATTGTACAGCCACAGCAGGACGATCACGGTGACCAAAAGCGGCGTGATGACGATCAGTCCGCTGGCGAAGTCACGCTTCCACGTCGAGGCCATTGTGAAAATCCTGTCACGGGAGCGTAATGAGCCTTCCTGTTGTGCGCTCCGGTTCGTCTCACCGGAATACATACGGCGTCGGGGCGTGTGCGTCGGAGCATGATCCGTGCCCGCGACGTGATGACCGAGGACGTCGAGACGGTCGCCCCTGACGACGAGATCAGCGAAGTCCTCACCCGACTGGCCCGTGCCGACTTCAACGGGTTTCCCGTCGTCGAGGACGGGGCCGTCGTCGGCGTCGTCACCGAGGAGGACCTCGTGGACATGTTCCAGCCCTCGAACCGAGTGCTGTGGATCCCGATCGGGTTCCCGCCGTTCCTGGAGAGTCGAACCTACGGCTTCGACCTGTCGTGGGACGACCTCGATGTCGGGATCGACATGGTCAAAAGCGCCCGCAAGCCAATCAGCACTGTCATGACCGGGGATGTGGTGACTGTCGATCCCGATGCCGATCTGGACGAACTCCTCGGACTGCTGGCCGACACGTCCCGAAACATCAACCGGCTGCCCGTTCTCGACGACGGCCAGTTGGTCGGGATCGTCACGCGTCAGGACCTTCTCACGGCACTCGATGACGAGCGCAACCCGCCGTGAGGTGCCGTCTCGCCCCTCGATCGAGATGGAAACCAGTAGGTGCCCCAGGATCGAACGCCGACTGTGCGCTATCGAAACGCCACCGCGTTTCTTGCTCTCGGCGCGATCTGGGGGAGCGCGTTCGTCGCGATCAAGGCCGGCCTGTCGGCGTTCCCGCCGGTTCTGTTCGCCGCACTCCGCTACGACGTCGCCGGCGTCATCGTGCTGGGCTACGCCGCGGTCGTCACAGATCCACTTCCCGCGAACCGTCGTGATTTGGCGGCGATCATCGTCGGGTCGACTCTCCTCATCGCGGGATATCACGCCCTGCTGTTCGTCGGCGAACTCGAAACCACGAGCGCGACCGCAGCGGTCATCGTGAGTCTCTCGCCGGTACTGACGGCCGGGTTCGCCCGGCTTGCCCTCCCGGGGGACCGTCTTTCGGTTGCCGGCGTCGCCGGACTCGCCCTGGGGTTCGCTGGCGTCGTCGTTATCGCCCAGCCTGATCCCGCTCGACTCCTCTCCAGTGACGTCCTCGGGCCGCTGCTCGTCTTTGGCGCTGCGTGCGCCTTTGCCCTGGGAAGTGTGCTCACCCGCTGGCTCGACGCTGAGCTGTCGATCGAAGCCATGGAAGGGTGGTCGATGGTCGGCGGAGCCGTGCTGATGCACGTCCTCAGTCTCGCGCTCGGGGAGTCACCGGCCGCGATCGGCTGGACACCGACTGCCCTGCTCTCGCTCGGCTATCTCTCGCTGGTCGCGAGCGCGCTGGGCTTTCTTCTCTATTTCGCCCTGCTGGATCGACTCGGCCCGGTCGAGATCAACCTCGTCTCCTACGTCGCGCCCGTCTTCGCCGCGCTGACTGGTTTTCTCCTGCTGGGGGAACGCATCGACGTCGCGACGGCTTCCGGGTTCGTCGTCATTCTGGTTGGATTTGTCCTGCTAAAACGGGATGCGATCCGTGAGACGTATGCCGGTTGGCTGGCGGAAGCGCAACCGTAGTGGTCGCTATTCGCGGCCGTAGGTGTGGCCGACGTACAACGTGAAGACGTTGAGCGCGAGCAGCGCGAGGAACGCGGCCAGCGTCGTCCACTCGCGCAGTCCGGACAAAAGGAGGGGAACCTGGACGAACGGGAGGGCGATCGACGCCCAGAACGCGACCCCCTGGACGGGTTCGAGGAGGTGACGCTGGACTGACTGTGCTTCGGTCGGCGGCGTGTGGTCGGCGAGTGAGGGGTTCGAGTTTGACATCGGGGACACCGTCGCGTGTTTCACTCATTGAGCGATATCCCCATATAACCCGGCGAGCCTTCGGGTCGTTTCAGCTCGTTTTACTCCCTCTACTGAGGAACTATTGACATTTTATGACGGGCTGAAACTGCCGGAGACGTTTTACAATGTACTCTCGTTCCGTAACATCTGAATGGCGAAACAGCCACCTCACAGCGGAGCGAAGCAGATCAGCCCCGCTGTGAGCGGGGGCAACCAGATCACGCGGAGCCGACAGTGAGCTGGGCACACTCATCTGGTTCCGTCGCGCGGCACGTCCGGTCGCAGGGATGGTCGATCCGTTCGGCCAACCGGTTGAGGCCGGCGTCGGGGAATTCGAACCCGATGCGGTAGGCGGTCTCGACGTCGACATCGAGCGCGAGTTCGCGTTCGAAAAACTGTTCGGTGACGCACCGCCGCCACAGCAGATGGCGGGCGAGCACCTCTCCTTTGCCCGTCAGCGTCGTCCCCTTGTAGTGTTCGTGATCGACGAGATCGCCGTCGCCGAACTTCTCGACCATCTCGGTGACGCTCGCGCGGCTGACGTCGAGGTCGTCGGCGAGGTCGCCGGTGGCGACCTGCTCGCGATCGGCCAGCGAACACCGCAACAGGCCACAGAGGTACTTGCCGCCGGTTCGCGTGACTGACCGCGAGAGTGCCGTGAGCGATACGTCGGTCGGGTCCATTCGATCCTGTGTCATGTGTCTCCCCTCACCGCCACTGTTTGTCCGCTCGATCGCAGTGCTCACCGTTGTCGAGCAGGTATCATGATACTTCGAAAGATAGATGCATAACGTTTCTGGGAAACGCCAGCTGGCGAGAACCGGTCACCGCAGCGAACCGGCTCGATCTCACTCCCTGGCACGCCGACGGATCAGATTGCCGCCAGCACGACCGAGGAGACCGTCGTGACGATCGCCTCCCACAGCGAGAAGTCGGCCACGATCTTCAGGACGTTGTCCGCGGCGAAAAAGCCAAACAGCGCCGCCCCGCCGAAGTGTGCCTTCCGGAGATTGACCATGTGGGAAAACCGGTGGAAGAAGTAGGCGTTCAGCAGGCTGATCGGGATGATCGCCAGCATCTCGCCGACCCAGATCGCCGAGGTCGCGCCGTAGTCGGCTGCCAGCCCGATGGTCACGAGCTGGGTCTTGTCGCCGAACTCGCCGGCGGCCATCATCGCGAAGATCGGAAGCCACCCGCCGAGCAACGCCGGTACCTTGTAACCGAAAAGCGAGACGTCGAGTTCACCGACCGGTTCTGTGACGCCACCGTCGGTCTCGGCCGTCGAGTCACTGGGGTCGGGGGCCGACCGGATCATCAGCGCAGCGAACAGCACGAACAGTCCGGCCGTGAACGCGGTGAGATATATCTCGGGAAGCGCGTTCTGGAGCGCGTTGCCGAAACCAATCTCCAGGGCGGTCCACCCGGCGAAGGCGGTCCCGGCGGCCGAGACCACGACCAGCGGATGGTATCGCGTCGAGAGGCCGGCGATGATGAACTGGACCTTCTCGCCCGGGAGCACCGCCAGTTGCATGCCGAACGCGACGACGAGAATCTCAAGGTACGCCGTCATAGCCCGGGCACCTCCTCCGGCACGGACTCCCCTTCCGCAGGCGGCGTCTCGACGTAGACGGACTCGGCGACCGCTGCCGAGAGATGCTGGGTCCCCTCGTCGTGTTCGAGGGCGTAGACGTCGACGGGGGTGACATCGGTCACCGCCACTTCCCGACCGGGGACGATCCCGCTCTCGGCCAGGTACTGCAGGGTCTCCTCGTCGCGGTCCCGGACGGTCGCGACCACGACTGTTTCGCCGGCTTCACACGCCGACAGCGGACGGGTGTCGGCGGCGGCCGGCGGTTCGAGATCCACGCCCGGGATCGGCTCGCCGTGGGGATCGACCGGTGGATGGCCCAGCAGGTCGGCGATGCGCTCCTCGAAGGATTCGCTGATGTGGTGTTCCAGCCGCTCGGCCTCGTCGTGGACTTCCTCCCACTCGTAGCCGAGGTGTTCGACGAGGTACGCCTCCAGCAGTCGGTGATGACGAACCGTTTCGAGTGCAATCGCCCGCCCGTGCTCGGTCAATTCGACGCCGCTGTACTTCTCGCGTTCGATCAACTCCTCGTCGGCCAGCTTTTCGAGCATCCGTGTGGCCGTCGGGGCCGTCACGTCCAGGGCGTCGGCGATGGCCGACGTGCCGACCGGCGTGCCATCCTCGCGCTCGAGCCGATAGATTACCTTGAGATAGTCCTCCATGACATCGGTCTGCATTGTTGTCGGATTTAGCCGCATCAAAGTATTAAGTCTGGCGGAGACAACTTCTTGGTTCGAGATCAGCAATACGTCTTAGCGCGTTCCCGGAATCCCGACGCGATCCCGGAACGCCCCGCCCGACAGATCGAAACACATGGCTGGTTTCCGGGTCAGTGCGACGGGATCGGCGTCGGGTGCACGCAGGTGCCACTCGTCGGCAATCTCCTCGCGGAGGTAATATCCGACGCGCTCGTTGCCCGGTTTGACGTAGCGCTCGCTGAGTCGGATCGGATCACGGTCGAACAGGCCGCCGGGCTCGCGGCCCGCGACGATGGCGACGTACTTGTCCTCGGCACCGACCCGATCGTAGTAGAGTGTGCCTTCGTGGGAACGCTTGGCGTGGGCGTTCTCGGGATGGTCGGCGAGGAGATCCCGTTTCTCCGCCGGGGAGCGTCCGGCGGTCGTGACGACTGATTCGACGGTGAAATACCCGATCAGGTATCGGTGTGGATGTCCCCCGGGCGGCGCGAGTCCGGCGTAGAACCCGACGACATCGCCGGGATCCAGCGCTTCGAGCAGCCGCACGTATCCCTGTCTCCGATCGGCGCTGCCGCGGTGTTCGCCGTAGGTGAGCGCGTCGAAGTTCGGATCCCGATGGAGCGGCCAATCGGCGATCCGGTCGGGGTCGGTGACCCACTCTTCCTCACGGCCCGGAGCCGGCCGGATCTTCGAGAGGAGATCTGCGGCGACGCCGCCGTTCCGAAGCGGCCAGGTCCCGAACGTCTCGGATTCGTCGGTTTCGGGCGTCTTCTCCGGGATCGGGATGTACTCGAAGGTCCCGTCGTCGTACAGCGGGAGGTTTCGGCCGACGTTTGACTGATCCGCGCCGACGCCTGCGAGAACGACTGTCATCACTCCCGGTTGGGGATTCCCGGACAAAAGCATCCGTGGGATGCACTATCGGGAACTCCTCTTGGCCGGCGGACTCCACGCTGAAAGCGTCGTCCGCTCAGAACTCGCCGAGGAGGTTCGCCATCTCGATGGCACTTTCGGCGGCCTCGCTCCCCTTGTTCCCCTGCTTGACGCCCGCGCGATTGATCGCTTGCTCGGTCGTGTCGGTCGTGAGCACGCCGAAGGAGATCGGAACGTCGGTGTCGAGAGTCGCCTTCGCGACCCCCTTGGTCGCCTCGTTGGAGACGTATTCGAAGTGTGGCGTCTCGCCGCGGATGACCGCGCCGAGTGCGATCACGGCGTCGTAGTCGCCGCTTTCGGCCATTCGCTTTGCGACGAGCGGGATCTCGAAGGAACCCGGGACCCGGGCCACGTCGATGTCGTCCTCACTTGCGCCGTGACGAGTGAGCGTATCGAGCGCGCCGTCGAGCAGCTTTCCGGTGATAAGGTCGTTGAAGCGGCTGAGGACGATACCGATGGTCAGTCCGCTCGCGTCCAGTTCGCCTTCCAGTTCGGTGACGTCGTAGTCTGTCATGGGTTGTAGAGTGTTGTGTCGGGTGGTAAGTGTGGCGTTGCGCGATCGTCTTCAGTCGGAGTTGAACACGTCGAGTTGGTGATCGAGCTTTTCGGCTTTGGTTTCGAGGTAAGCCTCGTTTTCGGGGTTGGGTTCGATCTGCAGGGCGTCGATCTCGACATCGAAGTCGAACCGCTCGAGCGCGGCGGCCTTCCGCGGGTTGTTCGTCAGCAGGCGCACGCGGTCCAGCCCGATGTCCCTGAGCATCTGGGCGGCAGCGTCGAATCGGCGTTCGTCGGGTTCGAACCCGAGTTCGACGTTAGCCTCGACGGTGTCGTAGCCGTGCTCCTGTAACTCGTAGGCTTTGAGCTTGTTGAGCAGGCCGATCCCGCGTCCCTCCTGATCGAGATACAGCAGGACGCCACCTTCCTCGCTGATACGCTGCATGGTCTCTTCGAGCTGGAACCCGCAATCGCACTTCAGGGAGTGCAAGGCGTCGCCGGTCAGACACTTCGAGTGGATCCGGACGAGCGGCCGGTCGGTCGCGGGATCGACGTCCTCGAAGTTGACCAGGGCGACGTGGGTCTCCCCGCGGTAGTCGTACCCGTACATGTCGAAGGTGCCGAACTCGGTCGGCAGGCGAGTGTCGACCTCCCGGGAGACGAGCGTCTCCGTCAGGTGGCGATATTCGAGGACGTCGGCGACGGTCACGATCGGCAACCCGTGTTCGTCTGCAAACTCCATGAGACGGTCCTCCCGGGCCATCGTGCCGTCGTCGTCAACGACCTCGCAGATCACGCCGCCCGGCCGATAGCCGGCGATTCTCGCGAGGTCGACGGCTGCCTCTGTGTGCCCCTCCCGGTCGAGGACGCCGTCGGATTTGGCCTCCAGGGGGAAGATGTGCCCCGGTTTGTCGAGATCAGCCGGCTCGGTCTCGGGATCGACCAGGGCCTGGATCGTCTCGGCGCGGTCGTACGCCGAGATCCCAGTCCCCGTCGAAGCAGCGTCGACCGAGACCGTGAAGCGCGTGGACATCTCTTCGGTGTTCTCCGAGGTAGGGACCATCTGTTCGAGGCTGAGGCGGTCGGTAATCTCCGGGGCGACCGGCGCACAGACCAGTCCGCGGCCGTGCTTGAGCATGAAGTTGATGTGCTCCGGTGTGACTGCTTCGGCCGGGACGTACAGATCGCCTTCGTCTTCACGGCTCTTTTCGTCGACCAGCAGGATCATCTCGCCGTCCTCGATGGCGTCGATCGCGGTCTCGATGTCGTCGAAGCGCGAGCGATCCCGATCCGATGCGATGACTGTCATTGATTGAGTTCTTCGAGTTTACGCATGAGGTCCGTCTCTCCTTCGCTTTCCCCGGCCAACCGCTCGACGTACCGCGCGATCACGTCGACTTCGAGGTTGACCTCGTCGCCGACGCCGGTCTCCGTGAGGACCGTCTCGTCTTCCGTGTAATCGGTGATCGAGACGCTGAAGGTCCGATCGACGTCGACGACCGTCAGACTGACGCCGTCGACCGCCACCGACCCCTTCTCGGCGAGGTAGGGCAACAATTTCTCCGGCGGTCGGATCGAATAGATCCGGGCCTTCTCCTCGCGGCGGAGATCGGTCACGACGCCGGTCCCGTCGATATGACCGGTCACCAGGTGGCCGTCGAGGCCGTCGTTCAACTGCAGCGCCGACTCGAGGTTGACCGGACTGCCCGGCTGTAGCTCCCGAAGGTTGGTCCGCCGGTAGGTCTCGGGCGTCACCTCGACGGTGAACGTCTCGGCCGACTCGTCGATTTCGACGACGGTGAGACACGGGCCGTTGACCGCGACGCTGTCGCCGAGTTCGAGGTCGGTCAGTTCCGCCGAGTGGACTGTCAGGACGAGCGCGTTCGCCCGCCGGTCGATGGCCTCGACGGATCCGACGTCCTCGATTATGCCCGTGAACATCGCTCCCCTCGTGTCGCAGGAATTCCGGTTTGAGCCCGGATCGATCGGTCCCGTGTGACGGGGCCGTTCGACGCCGGGAGTGTCGCGTTCGCGTCACCTCGATGCATTCCCATAACAGTTGGCCGCGCACCCGTATAAAATAATTGGAATCGGTCCCAATTGTGTATGGGCTATAGTCGAGGTTGGTCGGCCACCGGGTGCGTGTGACGAGTAGTCAGTAGCCGCTACATCGTGATATCTGGGATACGTGACCGTGACAGGTGTCTCGATTGCTGTCGGAAACAAGGGCACGAGTGCTGTCGTCAGTCGCCTCTCCTCGTCGAGTACACGGATCGGCAAAGCGATGCGGGCGCTGGAGGCTGCGAAAACGTCGCTGAAGGCCGGCATCTCGACGAAGACGATGGCGCTTGCGGGCCGGGTCAACGGCCGCCTTCCCGACGTGGATCTCGACACGGGTCAGATAGCCAACCGCTTGAGCGAGGTGTCCCAGCCCGTCCGGCTGCGGACGACTCAGCAGTTGCGCGAGATGGATACCGGGACCTTGCGCTGGATCGACGACAACGGGATTGTCTATAAGTCAGCGTCGAAGGCCACCCGCGTCGTGCGGGCGACCGGCGAGACGGGCAAGCAAGCGCTCGAATCGCTCGGAAGGGACGGCAGGGCCACAATCCTGGAACTCTCCGAAGCGACTGCGACCGTGCGAACGTCGCTTCGTGCCTGGAATCGCAGCGATCTCTCGGATACTGAACTCTCGACGGTCCTGCGACGGACTGATCCGATGGGCACCGCGGAGCGACGCGCCGCCGACGATGTCCTCGAAGCGACCGGCGACGACGCGGTCGAAGTGATGGCAAAGAGCGACGGGCCCGCTCGAAACGCGATGACAGGCGGCGGAACGAATATTGACTTCCAAACTCCGGATCTGGTCGCGTCGGCTCCGATACCCGCCAACCGTAACATTACTCGAAACTTTTTTATATATACGTTTCGTACTATGTTACACCGTGCTTCGACGCATCGAACTCGCGGTCCTCGCCACGGTCGACCGCGGCGACACGATATCCGAACTCGCCTCAAAGCTCGACCACAGCGAGAGTTACCTCTCGCGTGCCGTTGGCGACCTCGCCCAGAATGGGCTCGTCTACACGGAACGCGACGGTCGCCGGAAGCGTGTTGTCCCGTCAGATGCCCGCGCCGTTGAGATCTATCAGGACCTCGTTCGCCAGCACTCCCACATCGACTTTGCCGAGTTGCTGACCGGCAAGGCGATCGAGGTACTGTACTACCTCGATCAGCCGCGGACGGTCTCCGAGATCGCGACCCGGAGCGATAACTACCGCAACACGGTCAACCGAGTTCTCAAGCGGTTTCGCGATCGCGGTCTCGTCGGGACGGACGACGGCCGGTATGACTTCAACGCCGACTTCGACCGCCTTCAGGAGTTCGCCCGTGAACTCGTACACCATCTGCATCGCCAACGCCTGGAATCCGTCGCCCCACAGGGCACGATTCTCTGGGAAGATTACGACGAATTCCTCGCCCAGGCAGAGACGGAGATCGACGCAGAGGGATTCCAGGAAACCGGCCTCGCCCGATTCGCGGCCTTCGACCTCCAGTTCCTGCTCACGAGCCACCGGTACTACCGATTCTCCACGGAACTCGACGAAGTCTCGCCGGCGGAGCTCTGCTGCCACACTCTCTTGATCGATGACGGCAGCCGGCACCGCTCGTACTGTCTCCTCCTGCTCAGCCACGTCGACGTCGACGAAGAGGATCTCCGAGACCAGGCGGCGAAGTATGATCTTGAAGCCGAAATCGACGCTTTGCTCCGCTACATCGAGACACAGGGGGAGGTCAAGGACGACGACCGGCTCCCGGAGTGGGACGAGTTCCAGGAACTGGCGGCTGACTACGAGGTGGATCTCTCACAATGAGACCAACATTCGGACGAGAATATATCGAGAACGAATTCCAGCGAGTCACGGACGGGCTTTCAGCCCCGCTCACGGTCTACCTGATCGGCGGTGGCGCGATGGCACTGCGCAACCTCAAGGGGGCGACGAAGGACATCGATCTGGTCGTCTCGGATGGCGACGCGTACGGTCAGCTGTGGGCCGTCCTGATGGACCTCGGGTACGCGGAGATCCAGTCGTTGGGTCCAGAGTACCGGGTGCTGGGGGCAACGAGCTGTGTCGAGAACGACGATGGGTGTCGCCTCGACATCTTTAACCAGCAGGTCGCGAACAAGCTCGTCCTCACCGACGGCATGCAAGAGCGCAGCGAGCCGTTCCGCAACACGGATCAGCTGACGGTCCGGCTGGTCAGCAGCGAGGATATCTTCCTGTTCAAACTGATCGCAGGCCGCGACGACGACATCGAGGATATGAATATGCTGGTGCAGGCCGGTCTCGACTACGATATCGTGGAGGAGGAACTCGAAGCGCAGATCGATCGGGTCGGCGACGATCAGTTCGTCACGTTCGCGAACGAGGCTCTGGTCGAACTTGAAGAGCAGTACGGAGTGGCCACACCGATCGAGGACCGCATTCAGGAGCTGACGACCCGATACTACCGCGGGCTCGAAGTCCTCCAGGCACTCGACGAGCCGATGTCCGTCGACGAACTGGCCGCTGAACTGGAGCTGGATACCGACGAGATTCACGACCGGATCACGTCTCTCTCAAGATTCGACCGAGTCTATCGGGATGGCAACACAGTCCGTCCGAAGGAGTAGTTCGTCCCCACGTGGATGGAGGACGGCCATCTGGTCGGGTAACACGGCCTCGTTTGAGTGCGTGGTCGACGCGACTCGCGACGACGCGGTCGAACGGCGTTTACCCGCTGAGCATGCCGCCGAACAGCGCCTTCCCCGTCTGCAAGTACGATGGCCGCGTCACGCGGTCGTGTTCCGCGCGCGTGAGTTTGAAGTCGAAAATGTCGAGGTTCTCGGCGATGTGGGCCCGGGAGGTCGACATCGGAATCGTGGCGACGTTCTCGTGTTGGGTCGCCCACCGGATCGCGACCTGTGGGCCGGTCTTGCCGTAGCGCTCGCCGATCTCTTCGAGCAACGCGTCGTCCAGCAAGGCGCCGTTGGCCAGCGGGCTGTAGGCCGTCAGCATGACGTCCTCGCGCTGGCAGTAGGCGAGCAACTCCCGCTGTGGCCACCAGGGGTGAAACAGGACCTGGTTAGTCAGGATCGGCGCGTCGGAGAGTTCACGCGCACGGTCGAGTCGGTCTTTCCCGAAGTTACTCACGCCGATGTGGCGCGTCATCTCGCGGTCGACGGTTTCGTTCAGGCCGTCCATCACCGTCTCCAGATCGGCCAGGGGGTTCGGCCAGTGGATCAGCAGTAGATCGACGTACTCGGTTCCGAGCGCTGCGAGGCTGTCCGCGACGCTGTCGACGATCGACTCGACCGATCGGTGGCGGGGATTGACCTTCGTCGTGAGGAAGACGTCCTCGCGATCGACGTCGGCGTCGGCGATCGCTCGGCCGACACCGGCTTCGTTCTCGTAGAGCTGGGCGGTGTCGACGTGTCGATAGCCGATGTCGAGCGCGTCGCTGACAGCGTCGTAGGCGGTCTCGGGCTCCATCTGCCAGGTACCGATGCCGAGAGCGGGAACCTCGGTGCCGGCGACGGTTACGTGTTCCATGCTCGAAGCAAGGGGGCCGACGGCCAAGAAGGTACGGGCGGGCACCTGCTCGTCGACAGTGTTTCCCCTAGCCACGTCGGCACTACGGCAACAACCGACCGATCGGCCCGCGATTTTCCGCGATCCGGCGGTAGCCCCACTCCCGGAGGGAGGGGTATCCCGGAAGCGCCCGGAAGACGCCAAACAGCGGGGCCGGGACGAGTTCCGTTTCGGCCAGCGCGCGCTCGATCGATTCGCCACACGAGTAGACGGCGTCCTCAGTCACGAGGTGTGCACACGTCCGGTAGTCCGGCGGAAGCCGGTCGCGAAGCGACGGCGACAGCTCGGAGAAGCCGACGATCTCGACGGCCCCGTGGCGAGCGACAAACCTCGCGGACCGCGTACAGAAGCCACAGTCGTCGTCGTAAACGAGCGTCGGTGCCATACGGAGTTTACGGGCGCGACCACTATATGGATGTGGCCACACGGATGCTACGACGGGACCGTCGGTACAAGCCGACACCTATACGGACGCGGTCGGCATACGTGGGGGTATGGAAACCTGGAAAGCAATGGCGTGGACGGCTGTCGTCGTTGTCCTTTTCGGAGCCGTCGTCTCCGTCGTCGACATTTCGGTGTCGGGGCCGACTGTGCTGGCGATACTGGCCGGGGTTGCCGTCGGGAGCGTCATTTTCTACGCGATTTCGAAAAAGGGGTACCAGTTCGGTCGCCGGCTTGGCGAACAGATGAGCGAGGACGAGTAAGGCCACCGCGGGCGGCCAACGCCGTCCGGGGGAAGTTTCTTGTCGACAGCCGGCAATCCCGAACGCATGGCTGAAGGTAATACGTTGCTCAATGCGGTCATTGGGGCGGTCGCTACCGTCGTCTTCACGTTCGTACCGTTCTCACCGCTGGTCGGCGGGGCCGTCGCGGGATATCTTCAGGGCGGTGACGAGTCGGCCGGAATCCGGGTCGGAGCACTGTCGGGGCTCATCGCTGCGATCCCGCTGGTGTTCGCGCTGACGCTGCTGGCGACGATCATTCCGTTCCTGCCGGCGTTCGGAACGGCCGGCTCGATCACGGCTCTGTTTGGCATCTTGGGGATCATCGTGCTCATGTTTGCCCTGGTGTACAGCGTCGGGCTCAGTGCCCTCGGTGGACTTCTCGGCCGTTATCTCGCTCGGGAGACAGATATCTGAGCGGGGACTCCGGAACGCCCTTGGCAGTCGCTGTTCCAACCCCTACCATGGTCACTTCGAGCGCCCCGGGCAAGGTGTATCTCTTCGGCGAGCACGCCGTCGTCTACGGCGAACCCGCCGTCCCCTGCGCGATCGAGCGCCGCGCGTCGGTGACGGCGACACTTCGAGACGACGAAGCGCTCCGGGTCGATGCCGGCGACCTCACACTCGATGGCTTCACTGTCGAGTACAGCGGGGACACGGCGGGAACGCCGGACGTCGACGTCCAGCAACCGCTGCTGGAGGCGGCGATGGGCTACGTCAACGAGGCGATCGAGCAGGCCCGCGACGCGACCGGCCGGCCCGACGCGGGCTTCGACGTCCACATCGACAGTGCGATCCCGCTCGGTGCTGGACTCGGCTCCTCGGCGGCGGTTGTGGTCGCCGCGATCGATGCCGCGACCCGTGAGCTCGGCGTTACCTTGGACTCCGAGGAGATCGCCGATCGGGCCTACCAGGTCGAACGTGCCGTCCAGGACGGGGAGGCCTCGCGGGCCGACACCTTCTGCTCGGCGATGGGTGGTGCCGTTCGCGTCGAGGGCGAGGACTGCCGGCGACTCGATGCCGTCCCGAACCTGCCGTTCGTGATCGGCTACGACGGGGGATCCGGCGATACGGGCGCGCTCGTCTCGGGCGTTCGCGGGTTGCGCGAGGAGTACGACTTCGCGGCCGATACTGTCGAAGCGATCGGTGACGTGGTCCGTCGCGGCGAGGACGCACTTGCCGACGAAGATTTGGACGAACTCGGTCGACTCATGGATTTCAACCACGGACTACTCGCGGCGCTTGGGGTCTCCTCGCGGTCGCTCGACGCGATGGTCTGGGCCGCCCGCGACGCCGACGCCCGCGGCGCGAAACTCACCGGTGCGGGCGGTGGCGGCTGCATCGTCGCGCTCGACGACACCGACGGCACGGAGACCGCCCTCCGGTACACGCCAGGCTGTGAAGACGCCTTCCGGGCGGAACTCGACACCGAGGGGGTCCAGGTGGAGGACCGATGACCGCTTGTGGCGTTCCGGGGGGTGAGTCCGCATGACGACGATCCTCAAACTCGGTGGCAGCGTCATCACGGCGAAGGACACGCCCGAGACCGTCGATAGCGAGGCGCTCGCGGCGGCAGCCGAGGCCATCGGGGCGGCCGACCTCGAGGACCTCGTGGTCGTCCACGGCGGCGGGAGTTTCGGCCACCACCACGCCGAGGCTCACGGCGTCACCACGACGGATGGCACCCACGACGCGGCGGGCGTCTACGCCATCCACGACGCCATGCGCCGGCTCGACGATCACGTGGTCGAGGCCCTCCAGGCAGCCGGCGTGTCCGCCCTTCCGGTCGACCCGTTCTCGGTGGCTTCCCGGGACGAAACCGGCGGGACGACCCTGCCGACTGCTGTGGTCGAGCGCCTGCAAGCCGAGGGGTTCGTGCCCGTCCTCTTCGGCGACGTGGTCGTCCAGGCCGGCGCGGGCGCGACGATCCTGAGCGGCGACGAGATCGTCGTCTCTCTCGCCCGCTCGCTCGGGGCCGACCGGATCGGGCTCTGTTCGGGCGTGCCGGGCGTCCTCGATTCGTCCGGGGCGGTGATCGACCGGATCGCGGACGTCGGGGCCGTTGGCGACGCCCTCGGGGAGAGCGAGGCGACCGACGTCACCGGCGGTATGGCCGGGAAAGTGCGTGCCTTGCTCGACCTGGAGACCCCGGCGTCGATCTTCGGTCCCGCGGACCTGGCGTCGTTTCTCGCTGGCGAGGATCCCGGCACATTGATCGAGTGACCGATCGCGTCGCTCGCTGTGCAACTCCCCGAAATTTACTTCCCTCCGGTTTGCGTTGGGCCCGACATGGTCGCACTCACCTTCAAAGCAAGTTTGCGCCACTGGGCGCGACTGTTCGGGTACTTTCTAGCGGTCGCCGTCGCCGGCGGTGCCGTCGCCGGTGGTGGGCTTGTCCTCCTCCGTGACGTTCCCGGGTGGATGCCCGGCGGGCGGGCACCCGATGTCGGCGTGAAACTGCTCGCCGGCGCGGGGCTTCTCGCCGTCGGCGCACTCGTCTTGCTCGCCGGATTTTTCATGATCGTCCTCGCGATCGTCGCCGATGGCGTCCGGGTCGGCATCGAGGCCGCAAGCCTCGAACCGGCCGGCGAAGACGGGACTGACGACGGCCCAGCCGAACAACCCGTTTCCGACCCAGCCGAGCGGAACCGTGCCCGGCGACGGGCCGGGCGTGCGCCGGTGGGCGGTCAGCCACACCGACCCCAGCGAGACCGCACGCGGGCGCAACCGACTGCGGAATCGACATCGGAACGACGTGCGCCCACGGAACCCGACGAGGAGCACTGGATTCGTGAAGTCGAACGCGACCTGGAGGGCGAGGAGGGGCCCGAAGAAGCCCGGAGGGCGTCCTCAGGTGCGCCCCCGGCCGAGGGGGCCGAACCGACGAGCCAGCCACCGGATCGACGAGCCACTTCCGAGGAGGAACCCGTCGAATCGCCAGCCAGCGAACGGGACCGGTCGAGGACCGAAACCGACGGGGCCCCGCCAGCGGATCGTGACGAGTCGGGTGACGACGAGTGGGTGAGTGGCAGTGCGATCGATGCGTCCGAGTCGACCCGCGAGGTCGAATCGGCGGACACGACAGGGGCTGTCGAGACGGACGTGTCTCCGCCAACGGATACCGCCGCGGTCGATGCGCCCGTCACCGACGTGACTGGCGATACCGACACCTCCGAGGACGACAATGCCATCCCGGAGTCGGCTGACGGTTCCGATCCGGCTCCGGAAGCGGATGACCCGCTTGCCCCGGACGATTTCGAGCCCGAGGCCCCCGCCGACGAACCGGCGGACACGGCCGAGGAGCGCGATGAGACGACTGGTGCGTCCTCGGACGCGGCGGTGGAAAGCGCGGATTCAGTGCCCGATTCCACGGATAGCGACGACGAACAGGGGTAATTTCGGCGTTGGCCCCAACCCGCACGGTTTTTACCGCCGCGCCACATACCGGGTAGTAACCGAGCGCTCGGCCGCCCGTACGGACCGGCGGCCGACGGATGGACGTCGAATGCGATCGTCGCGACGGCGTCGGGCACTGCTTGCCCACGTCGTCGCCGGGTCGCGGGCCAGTGAGGAACGCTGGCTCGCGCCCCAGTCAGTCCGGTCGATCCGGATGGCGGTCGACGCTGCCGACACACTCGATAGCACCGTGCTGTCGGACGTTGGGAACCTCCGTCGGGTGGCCCACTCGGAGGCACAACTATGGAAATCGAGATTGCCACCATTGGCGGTTACGAGGAAGTGGGACGACAGATGACTGCGGTGCGGGCGGGCGAAGACGTCGTGATCTTCGACATGGGCCTGAACCTCTCGAAGGTCCTGATCCACGACAACGTCGAGACCGAGCGGATGCACAGCCTGGACCTGATCGACATGGGTGCGATCCCGGACGATCGCGTCATGAGCGAGATCGAGGGCGACGTCAAGGCCATCGTGCCGACACACGGCCACCTCGATCACATCGGCGCGATCAGCAAGCTGGCCCACCGCTACGACGCCCCGATCATGGCGACGCCCTTTACGATCGAACTCGTCAAACAGCAGATCCAGGGCGAGGAGAAGTTTGGCGTCGAGAACGACCTGGTGAAGATGGACGCCGGCGCGACGACGTCGATCGGCGACGACGGCGTCGAACTCGAGTTCGTCAACGTGACTCACTCGATCATCGACGCGATCAACCCGGTCCTCCACACGCCCGAAGGCGCGGTCGTCTACGGACTGGACAAGCGCATGGACCACGATCCGGTCGTCGGCGACCCGATCGACATGGAGCGCTTCGGCGAACTCGGCGACGAAGGCGTCCTCTGTTACATCGAGGACTGTACGAACGCCGGCAAGAAGGGGCGAACGCCGAGTGAGTCCGTCGCCCGTCGCCACCTCAAGGACGTCATGTACAGCATGGAGGACTACGACGGCGGCATCGTCGCGACGACGTTCTCCAGTCACATCGCCCGCGTGAAGAGTCTCGTCGAGTTCGCCGACGACATCGGTCGCCAGCCCGTTCTTCTCGGTCGCTCGATGGAGAAGTACTCCGGGACGGCCGAACGGCTGGACTTCGTCGAGTTCCCCGAGGACCTGGGGATGTACGGTCACCGCAAGTCCGTCGACCGCACGTTCAAGCGGATCATGAGCGAGGGCAAGGAGAACTTCCTGCCGATCGTCACCGGCCACCAGGGCGAACCCCGTGCGATGCTCACCCGGATGGGCCGTGGCGACACGCCCTACGAACTCGAAGAAGGCGACAAGGTCATCTTCTCGGCCCGGGTCATCCCGGAGCCGACCAACGAGGGCCAGCGCTACCAGAGCGAGACGCTGCTGAAGATGCAGGGGGCCCGCATCTACGACGAGGTCCACGTCTCGGGTCACCTCAACCGCGAGGGCCACTACGAGATGCTCAACACACTCGAACCCGAACACATCATCCCGGCCCACCAGAGCATGGGTGGGTTCGCGCCGTACGTCGAACTCGCCGAGAGCGAGGGCTACGAGCTCGGCGAGGACCTGCACGTCACGCGAAACGGTAACGTGATCACCCTGGTCGAATAATCCGTTGCCGATGACGGACACTGTCGACTCGACGGCGGTCATGGAGGCCATCGAGTGGCGACGCGGGCAGGTCAACGACGCGATCCCCGAGAATCTCCCGGTCGTCGAGCCCAAGAAGCTCTATGAAGCCTCGCGATACCTGCTCGACGCCGGCGGGAAACGACTCCGGCCGACGATCCTGCTGCTTGCGGCCGAGTCGATCGCCGACGTCGCTCCCCGGAGCGAGCCGTATCGGGAGTTTCCGACCGCGGAGGGCCCGATCGACATGATGTCGGCTGCGGTGAGCATCGAGATCATCCAGTCGTTTACGCTCATCCACGACGACATCATGGACGACGACGACATGCGCCGCGGGGTCCCGGCCGTCCACCGGGAGTTCGACCTCTCGACGGCGATTCTCGCGGGCGACACCCTCTACGCGAAGGCCTTCGAGAACATGCTCGAAACCGGGTCGACCGGCGACCGGTCGGTCCGGGCGCTGTCGGAACTCGCGACGACCTGTACCCAGATCTGTGAGGGCCAGTCGATGGACATCGAGTTCGAGACCGACGAGACGGTCACGACCGAGGACTATCTGGAGATGGTCGAACTCAAAACCGCGGTGCTGTACGCCGCCGCGGCGTCGATCCCCGCGATCCTGATGGGCGAGGACGACTACGTCGATCCGCTCTATCAGTACGGGCTCAACATCGGGCGTGGCTTCCAGATCCAGGACGACCTGCTGGATCTGACGACGCCGAGCGAGAAACTCGGCAAGCAACGGGGCAGCGACCTCGTCGAGAACAAGCGGACGATCATCACCGTCCACGCCCGCAATCAGGGCGTCGACGTCGAAAATCTCGTCCCGACCGACGACGTCGACGCCGTCGACGAGGCGACCATCGACGAGGCCGTTGCCGAGCTAGAGGAAGCCGGCAGCATCGACTTCGCCCGCGAGACGGCCGAGGGACTCATCAGGGACGGCAAGCGGAACCTCGAAGTGCTCCCCGACAACGAGTCCCGGGATCTGCTGGAAGGCATCGCCGACTTCCTGATCGAACGCGAGTACTGAGTGGCCGTGCGATCCAGCAGTTTTGTCCGCGCCAGTCACTTTACGACCGTCACTGACACGGGCGAGCGGTAGACCACGCCCTTCGTCACGTTATCGAAGAGGAACCGAGCCAGACCGGTCCGCTTGCAGTTCCCGATGACGATGTGATCGGTGTCGGACTTCTCCGCGTACGCGACGATCTCCCGGACCGGACAGCCGACGGCGGTGATCGTCGTCAGCAGGCGACCGTGAGCACTCGCCGTTCCGTTCGCCATCTCGAACAGCTGGTCGGTGTACTCCCGTTCCGCCTCGACCGGTGGTCCGTGGACGTACATGCCGCCCATGCCATGCGTTCCGCTCCGCGGTGTCACGTGTATCACCGTGATCGACGCATCGGGGTACTCGCGAAGGGCGTATTCCACCGTCTCCCGGGCCGAATCTCGACTGTTGATGGGGACGAGAACCTCCATGGAGAACAGTCGCTACTGTTCGCTCATGAACGACGGAGGTACCCGAGGGCATCTAGCGTATCTACCCGTCCTATTCCCTGATTCGGCGATTTGCGTGGATCGTCCGGCTACTCGAACATCGGGGTGGGCTATCCCTTCGGCCACCGTTTCCCACTCAACGATGGTCATGGACGCACTGGCAAACCTGGGACTGGTCGCCACCGGCACCGCCGCCGCCGGATTGATCGCACGGTACGGCATCCAGCGGTTCTCCACTCTCGTCGAGGACGGAATCGACCGCTCCGCCGAGGTCGCAGAACAGGGGATCGACCGGTCCGCAGCGGTGGTCGAAGACGGGATCGAGCAGTTCTTCGAGACGAAACTCGCCGGCCAGCGGGCCGAGATCGAGGCACGGCGCGTCGCCTCCTCACGGATTCACGAGAAGCGGGTGAGTGTCGTCCGCGAACTGTACCGGCGATTCGTCCAGTTCGACCGGGACGTCCGAGCGCTGGAGACGAGAGCCTCGAACGAGCAACGCCGCCGGCAGGCCACCGAGTCCCGCAACGATCTCGAAACCTACTACGCGGAACACAAGATCTACTTCCCCTCCGAGACGTGCGAGGTCGTCGAAGCGCTCCTGGACGCGATGACCCACGTCGTCGACGGGGCCCGTGACACTGGGTCTCAGGACGGTCGTTCCGAGGGGGCAACGACCGTCGGAAGCGGCCTCGGCGGGCGGCGCGACCTGGCTGGGGCGGACATCGACGAACTCACGGACACCCTCGAGAACCACTGCAGAGCACTGCTCGGGGTCGACCGTGACGGACCTTGACCGAGTGATCGCTGACAGCCTGGGGAGGGTCGCTGGCAGATACTGGTCACCGTGTGCCGGGTCGCTGGCAGATACTGGTCACCGCGTGCCGGGTCACTGGCGTCAGTCAATGACCCGTCGCCACCCAGCCGGCGTCTGCCGGCGTCCCATCGCTACCGGCATCTGCCGGCGATCCGGTCGCCATCGCGCCGGCGGATACCGGGTTAGCGTGCTCCGAAGGTACTGCGACAGCACCCCGAGAGCCCCCGAACCCTCGAATCGCGGGTCTCCACCCGTTCGGCGACGACGCTCGTTCATGAGCGTTCGGGCGTAGTGTGCTCCCGTGGCCAAGCAGGATCGTTCAGCGCGGGGCTCCCACCTCGGGGGAGGCCAGTTCGCGTCGCGTGTCGACGTGGCGACATCGTACTGGCTGAAGGGGGCAATCGAACTCGAGGTCCGGAGCGACACCCCGTGGGAACGATCCCCTGGCGGCCATCCCGACTGCACGGAATACCGTCGAAACTGCCGTACTTCGATGCGTTCGACGGCGATCGGGACGACAGACAGTGCCGGGTGTACAGTGCGCGGCCGGGCGACGGTCGACGGAACGAGAGACGACAACCAATGACATGACGGACTCACACGAATGACGGACGAACGAACGAGATTACGCAGAAAACGCGAGGAGCTCGACGCCGAGCTGTCGGCACTGGGCGCTGTCCTCGACGGAATGGAGGTCAGCACGGACGCGATGGACGACGCCATCGCGGCGGCGACCGAGGCACGCGATACGGCGACGGACGCGTTCCTCCCGGCCGATCGACTCCCGGAGACAGTGACCGCCGACACCCGTGGCGTCGTTGCCTCGTACCTCGATTCGATCGGGGAGTTGCAGGACGTGCGATCCGACGAGGTGGAGCTGACAGACGACCGGCTGCAAGCCGAGGCCAAGCGGGCGACGGACGCTCGTGCCGATATCGAGGAGATCTCGGCGGCCCTCGATCGCATCGGCGATCGGATCGACGAGGCCGAGACGACGGTCGCGGACGCCCGCGAGGACCTCGACGACACCCGGTCCCGGTTTACGGACGACCTGGCCGTGCTCGCGGCACGATTCGAGACATTCGACATCGCACTCTCCCCGGAGACCCTCGGCGCAGTCATCGACGACCGGCTCCCGGAACGCAGGAGTGAGATGCGGGCGTCGGTCGAGCGTATCGAGGAACGCGTCGTGGACCTCACGACGCGGCAGTCCACCCTGGCGACCGAGCGCGACGAACTCCAGTCGATCGACGGTGGGGGGAGCTGTCCCACGTGCAACCAGACCGTCGGGTCCGATCGCACGGCCAGCGAGTTGGAGGCGATCGAGGAGGAACTGGGCCAGATCGAACACCGGCTCGAGACGGCAAGGCGGGAACGCGAGGAGTTGCTCGCCGGCATCGAGGAACTGGAGGAGCTCCGGGGCACGGCGATCAGCCTCCGCTCGCTCAAATCCGAGACCGTCGCGTCGGCGGCGGGCCGCGTCGAGGATCGCGAGGCCAACCTCGCGGACCTTCGGGCCGATCACCGGGAGGCACGTTCGGAACGCGCCGAGGCGAAAGCGGAACGCACGCGGGCGGACGCCACGGTGGCGACCCTCGAGATCGAGCGTGCCGGTCTCGAGGCCGACATCGACAGATTGGGGGCCAAAACGGACGCGGGAGCGACCTGTCTCGACGCGTTCGAACTCGTCGAGGACCTCCAGGCAGAGCTCGAAACACGGGTCGAGGAACGCTCAGCGCAAGAGGCGGCCTACGAGGAGACTGAAGCGGAACGTGCGTCGATCGACGTGGAACTCGAGGCGCTCACAGATGAGTGACTGTTCCCCCACGCGGGCCACCCCGGCTTCGGGCATCGTGGGTCCCAATCCACGACGGACGGTGAACGAGTGACCCCCTCATCCAACGACAGCACATGTGCGTTCGTCCTCAAGGACACGTCGACGGCCGCGCTGGCGGGCCCCTGGCACTGTCCACACGACGCACTCGCTGACCAGAAGCGGTGCGTGTTTCACCACACGGCCGCCGAGCGAGCAGAACTCGACATCGCTGACGAGGCGGTTCGCGAGCATTTCGAGGCGGCACTCGGGAGCGGCGACCCCGAGCGGCGGGCCTTCGTCGGTGCGACGCTGCCGAGCCTGGACTTCGATCATCTCGACTTCGACCACGACGATCAACACCTGCTCGATCTTCGCCACGCATGTATTCACGGCGACTTCGTGGCGAGTTACGCCCGGTTCGAGGAGGCTGTCGATCTCCGCGACGCGAAACTCGGGACGCTCGAACTCGACGGCGGCACTTTCCATGACGGATTTTTCTGCAAGCGAACGACCTTCGAGGGGGACGTCGACTGTGACCGCGCGAGCTTCAGCGGCCACGTGGCCTTCGACGGCGCGACCTTCGAGGGTCCCGTGCGATTCGACCAGGCCACCTTCGGCGATCCCGCCACCTTCGACGACGCGACGTTCCGCGAGCGCGCGACGTTCCTCGGATCGGCGTTCCGCGGCCGGGGGATCGACGTCGACGACTACACCTCCTTCGAGGGTGCCACGTTCGAGGACGTCGTCCGGTTCGATTACAGCCGATTCGAGGCTGCCAGTTTCGAAGCGACGCGGTTTTCGGACGCAGTACACTTCGAGGAAGCGACGACGACCGCGCCCGTCAGGTTCGACCGGGCCACCTTCGAATCGGCAGCCACCTTCGACGGGTCGACCTTCGAGGACGACGCGTCCTTCGCGGCGGCCACCTTCGACGGCGAGACGAACTTCCGGGGCGTCACGTTCGAGGGTGGCGGGACGGTCCTGCACCGCGACGCCGACTTCTCCGGCGTTCACTTCGCGCGGGCAGTCAGCTTCGCATCGGGGGAGATCGGCGCGGTGACCTTCGAAGACGCGACGTTCGACGGCGACGCTCGCTTCCATGACGTCCTGTTTCAGGAACGGGCGAGTTTCCAGGCCACGACTTTCGCCGGTGAGGCCGTCTTCGACGCGGCCACCTTCGACGACGAAGTCACCTTCGAGGGGGCGACCTTCGAGGGGCCCGCGAACTTCCCCGGCGTCGAGTTCGAGGGCTCGAACAATTACGACAGCGCCAGCGTGACCTTCGACGAGGTCCGCTTTTCGGGTAACGCGAACTTCCATCACGCCTGGTGTACCTCCGCGAGCTTCTGGGAGGTCCACTTCGAGCACGCGGCGTGCTTCACCGAGGCCAAGTTCACGAAGCACCTCGACCTGAAGGTGAGCGAAAACGGGGGCGATACCGTCGTCAACTTCACCGACGCCGTCCTCGCGGACGGGGAGATCGTCCAGCCGGACGGTGTGGGAATCCGATATGACCTCACCATCGCGACGCTCGGCAGTGTCGGCTTCAGCGTCGAGAGTGGTGCCCACCGGGATCTTTTCCAGTATGTCCGCTTCTGTGACACCACCTTCGAGAACTTCGACTTCACCGCCCACGCCCACTTTCTCACCCGATCGGACTGGCGACTCCACGACTTCGACGACGACGGCCTCGCCTACGAGTACGCCGTCGAGATGACGTCACTGAACGTCGAGAAGACCTACCAGCGGGCCAAGACAAGCGCCTCGACGGCGGGGAACGTCGAAGCCTCCGGGAAGTTCCGGTTCAAGCGCCAGCAGTTCGCCCGCCGGAACTACAAGGACATCGCCCGCGATCCCGCGGAACCGTTCCGGACCCGGATCCGCAACGGCCAGCGCGTGGCCGAGAACCTGTTTCTGGGACTCACCTGTGGCCACGGGATGCGACTGTACCGGATCGCCGCGATGTTCATCTTCTTCCCCGTCGTCCCAGCGTTGCTGTACACGTTCGGCGGCCCCCCGTTCCGGACCGGGGCCGGCCAGGTCCACTCGATCACCGATTTCATCTCAATGGGCGGCATCGAGACGTTCGCCGCAAACCTGCACTTCAGCTACATCACGTTTCTGACGATCGGGTACGGGAACGTCGTCGCCGAGGGCAACCTCGGACTCGTCCTGGTCAGCATGGAGGCCTACGCCAGCGTCGTACTGGGTGGCCTGTTCATCTACGTCCTCATCAAGCGGAGTGAACTCTAAGCCCCCATCTTTTTCCGCCTTGGGTTCGCGCTTCGCGCGAACCACTCGGCGCAAAAACATGGTCCACGCGAACGGAGTGAGTGTGGGCTCGGGAGCGCTTGCGCTCCCGGTGGTGAAAACGGCCGCCTCCGCCGTCTTCGACGGCTCCGGCGGTGAAACGCCTCGCTTCGCTCGGCGTATGCTTGTGGCCCCAACACGCAACACCCAATCATACTTACCGGCTGTTTCACTGTAGATGGTGTCTGACCAATCGAATTTCAACAGAGCCGCGCGTGTCTGTCAGAGGAAAATCAATCGGCCAGCGTATCTGCAGGGACGACACTGATGGAATGTTCGTCCGTTCCAGAAAGCCGACGCCGGGAGTCGAACCCGGATAGCTGTCCAGGGAGCACGTTCTCGGTTCTTTCTCGTGCGCCGTATCCATACTCGGCACGCCGGCTCGTGGCGGGACTGTATTCGGCCGCCCTGGTCGGTCTCTCAGGCTGCCGCCGAATTATCGTCGGGGCCATACTCCCATAAACCACGTTCTCGAATGTCCGAACGCGCCCGTTCGACGGAGTCGAATGCTCAGCGGAGCCGACGCAGGACGAGGCCACAGACGAACCCCACGGCGAGGAGAACCAGCGATCGCCGTCGGTCGACGGGGCGGACGAACCGCGCTCCGCGGTCGGTCACTTCGAGGGCACCCGCCGGTCGTGCGGAGAGCCCGCCACCGAGTCCGCCGCCTTCGGTGTCATCGTCGTCGCCGCTGGTGCCGCCACCGCCGCCGACGCCGTCCGCACCGCCGCCACCGCCCCCGCCACCCCCACCGAGGCCGTACTCGACGCGCGTCATCGGCACGACTGTCCGATTGCCGCACTCGATGGGCGTACCGTAGACCGTCTCGGCGGTCGTACCCGCTTCGATGGCCTCACTCAAGGACACAAACTCTTCGGGGAAATCCACGTCAGTCACCCACGTTCGTGACGGTTGGCGTCCGCCCCGGGGCAATTCCCTGCGGTGGTCTCTGGCTGATCGATTCCTCGCCGTGGTCACGCCCCGCCTCTCGACGAGGCTGTGCTCCAATCATCGACGTGACGTTCGATCGGCGGACGCATAGTGACGGCTGGTAGTCCAAGCGCACGATGCCGTTCTTCGACGAGAACGCGGTTTATGGACGCCTGGACGTGACAACATCTATTCTGAGCGCGAACAGGATCAGCAGCATCTCTCTGGCTGGTCTCGTGCAAGAATACCCGAATCGGTAGATCCCGATTGTGCGTTCAGCAATACCGGTGGGTGAAACCGACGAAGGTGGGCCGTCAGAGTAAGTCTTCGAACTTGCTCGACCGTGATTTCAGATTCCTGGAAACGTCACGGTGCAACTGCTGGAAGTCCATCTTCTGTGAGTAGAAGTTCGGGAAGTAATGACCGGAATCCGACTCATCGATAAACAGGACGCCCGCAATCCGATCGAACGTCCGATCTGCGAAAAGCCCCTCATCGCCACGACAGATACATTGGTCACCCTCGTAGTTCGGATCACCAGTCTCAACCTGCGTCAAATACGTCGTCTTTCCTGCTTCGGGGATATACCCACTGTCCCGTAGATAGTCGCCCCACACGTTTCGATGCTGATACACCCTCTCGGAAACCTCCCGATCCTGGCCGCCCGTCCTCGTTCCATGCAGTAACTGCCGCATATCCTTCGGTTCAAGGAACGAGACATCCGCATCATAGACCAGAAGAATCGGACGCCCTCCACGCTGCTTTGTTGCATCAGTTTCAATCTGGTCTACGATACTCCCCATCGGATCCAACGGGATTCGCTCAGCATCCTCCCACCGAACGACCGGGCTATCACCGCCTGTATCCTCAAACTCGATTCGAAGCCCGTCGTTACTGATCGAAGACGGTAGGTTTGACGTATCAAGATTGTGACTCTCGGCGACGATATCACTGACCAGTTGTTCATTGTGCGCAATCCCCCGTTCCGTGCCAGGATTTTTGATGAAATTGTCTTTCAGCATGACATGGGCGGTGTACGGCGTCCCGTTCAGCTTCTCCTGTAACGCCACACTCACGTTGTCCACCTGGTCCCACGAAGTTCTGGTGAGGACCTCGACATCGAGATCGCCGATTCTGGACTCGTAATCCGGCTCACCGTGGGTGCCTTGGACATCGGCAGGATTCGGTGCGAATACCCAGTGTTTCACCGCGAGATATGCTTTCATCTCGGAAACAAACGACTGAAATCCGGTTTTACTGGTCAATCTATGTGGATCTTTCCGCATTTCCTGTGACGGAGTTTTCCTGGCGAGCGTCTCGAGGACGTCGAGGTACTCAGTGCGGTCCCCTAGTACAGCTAGCCGAAGCTTGTTTTCGGTATCCGCAGCGGCTATGAAGTTCCGCGGCAGCAGCGCTGCTATGTTGGGGTAGTCGGATTTGAATTGGCTGTCTTGCATGGGCATTTCCCATATTGAAGATAGGATACAATGATCATAAACAAGAACGGTAGCCGAATCCTAGATCAGCCGTCTACCCGCGGTCTCGCTATGATTTGCTCACGATCGAGGCTCGGCATGTGCTGACTGTCCAACAGAGTCCGAACAGCCGGCTACAAAGCCCACAACCCAGGCCGTGATTGCTGTCGTCTGTCCCGCCACCGTCACCGATATCGCTCCTGCTGAGTCCGAAATCGACCCGTATGATCGGAACGACCGCCCGGTCGCCGCGCTCGATGGGCGTGCTGTAGACCGTCTCGGCACTCGTGCCCGTTTCGATGGCTTCGCTCAACGACGCGAATTCCTCGGGGATATCCACGTCAGTCACCCGCGTTCGTGACGGCTGGAGTCCGCCCCGGGGCAGTTCCCTGCGGAGGTCTCTGGCCGATCGATTCCTCGCCGTGGTCACGCCCTGTCCTTCGACGAGGCTGTTCTCCAATCATCGACGTGACGTTCGATCGGCGGACGCATAGTGACGACTGGTAGTCCAAGCGCCATTGGAAGTTCGACGAGCAGAATATACGTGATATTCCCTGAATGTGGCTCTGTTCGACGGGAATGTTCTACCGGAGAGCGGGGAGCTAAGTCTGTACCGGCAGCTCAAACAATCTGTTCCGGAGATCTAGTGCGTTCAATTTCCCTGCCGGACTATCCGTGTCTATCGGAGTAGTGGCCTTCGCAACTATTTCCCGGGCTATTGACGGAGCAGGGAGCGAATGACCGTTTGCACGCAATTCTCCAAAAATCGAACCTAACGCCCCAGAAACGACAGGTGCTGCATAACTGGTCCCCGTATTGATCTTACATCTCTCACTTATCTCTCCAATTGGATACAACACTGGTGCTAACACATCGGGTTTACCATCCGTGGGAATCGGGTTATGTTCCCATACTTTCTCAGTCCGGTGTTCAATGCAGTCATCGCCATTAACACACTCTTGATAACCGCAAAATGGTCGGTCTGTTGTTCCAAGATACTCCTCATCTTCGTCAGGGAAAATATAATAGGGCCCAGTTTTTGGATCCGTATCCTTAGCTGGCTTGGGATCTGCAGGACATTCAGCCACCAGTCCCCCTACTGAGATAACATCTTCATGAGCGCTCGGGCAATGAATAGGTAGATCATCTGACCTTTCCTTCTGATTTCCGGCAGCAGCTACCACTGTAATATCATTCCGAATCGCTCTTTTAGTTTGTCTCACGTATGCGTTCGCGTCGATCGGTCCTCTCCACGCTTCTCCTGCGGAAACATTAAGCAGATCTATATCGTCGCTAATCGCTTCATCAATCGCATCAGTATACGCCTCTATCGGGACCTGCCGATTTTCGTTAACAGCTTGATATAAATAGAACTGTGCACCACCTGAATATGCTGATAATATACTGAATACTCTTACCCCATGATCATCGGTCCAGTCTTCTGCTCTCTCCTCATTATTGAGTGCAGAGTATCTTCTGTTGATAGTGTATTCATTCTCGAAACTATCTGTCAGGCTTCGAGCTGAATCGATGATGCCGATTTTAACGCCCTCACCAGAGTGTCCAGTGTGTGGATGGTTGACGCAGTGACCATGTGCACGGATTGCTACACTCTGTAGTTCGCTAATAGAATCTGCCCACTGTGGCACTGTACTCATTATGTGAGTACTTGCATACCTTCATCAGGCGAGATGGACACCAAACCCGAGTATTCACATACTGTTCCCATCCCGGTTTCAGGGATAGTCGCAACTAGCGAATTGTCGGGCAGGTGTTTCACAACGTCACCGTCTGCTGCGTCGATGATTTCCGAAATCTGAGATTCATCCACCCTCTCTTCATACACCACCACCACCTGTTGCAGTTCCCCAGGCTCGGGAGAATCGCGGAACTCCTCAATCTTAGGGTGGATGTATCCTGGCATCACAGTAAAACCGTACACACAACTTACTAATTAACTTGTTGTCCGAGGTATTCCCGTCTTGAAATGGGGGGTGAAAAGTACATACTAGATCCACTCGTTTGACTGCCTTTTATTAACCTTGATAATATACACATACGTTATTAATCGGTTTTTGGGCGCTGCGCCCAGAGCGCGCGTCATCGTACATTCCGGAATATTGCCCAATTTTCATCAGTAGCCACCCCTCATCCCGAGTTTGATATTCATGACAAAGAGACGCCGACAGGTGTCCGGGTGGAGATCGGATACGTCAAAGAGTTCGCGAACGGCAGCGGCGCTGTTTCAGAAGGACTCTCCTGGGGTTGATTTCGTGTGATCACATTCTTCGACGCTCTTGTGTAGTACATTGTTGGTAGATTTTCCTCTTGCGATTCGTCGGGTATTAAGAACTAGACGAAACTGGGTCAAATCGCGGTTGCCACCGACTGAATATGGGGTCGAACGGGCACAGGACGAGGGTCGGCAGTGATACCAACAACCTGCTTCCCAAGAGCGTTCCCTTTTTATTGTACGCCGTATCCATACTCGGCACGCCGGCTCGTGGCGGGACTGAATTGTGGCCGCCCTAGTTCACCATTTATGCTGCCGCCGGATTGTCTTCCGACTTTCGCATCAGGAAACACGTCTTAGCATGTTAGTGCGCTATCGTTCGGTGGATTCCGACCGCTCACCGAAGCCTGCCCAGAACGAACCCACAGACGAATCCCACAACAAGGAGCGCCAGCGCTCGCCGTCGGTCGATAGTCCGGCAGATCGCGTGCCCTGATCGGTCCTTCGAGGCCCTGCCGGTCGCGCCGAGAGCCCGCCGTCTTCGGTGTCGTCGTTGGCGCCCGTGTTCGCTTTGATGGCTTCGCTCAACGACGTGCACTTCGATCGGTGACGGTATAGCGACGACTGGTAATCGAAGTGCACGATAACGGTCTTCGAGGAGAACGCGGTTTATTGACGTCCGCACCTGATAGACAAATTATATGTCGGGCGCGACCGGGACCAGCAATATTGGTCTCCTGTGTAAGCGAAACAAGCCAGTGTTCACGGAGGTCGCCGGACGTCTCCGCAACGCGGGCCACCGGGTCAGGTTCTTCCATCCACAATCCGGACTCAGTCCACGCCAGGCTGCCGACCTCTCGTTGATCGTCAACAAGAAGACACTCCCGGTCGCCCTGCCGGCCCTTTGGTGTGCTCGACGAAGCGCGACGCCGCTGTGGAACAATCTCCAGGCGACGATCGTTCTCAGTTCACGGCTGGTCGGGCTTCGAGCAGCGTCGAAGATGGGTCTGCACACACCCGACATCAGTTTCGAGAAGCCCACGGGCGAGTACGTCGCGAAGGGGGCCTATGTCTGGGGCAGCGACCCCGAACTCAACGGTGCGGGGGACTTCTATCAGGAACTGATCCCGACGGAGCCGGTCGATTACAAGTATTACGCTGTCAACGATGGGGACCGAACGCACGTCGAGGGGCGACGCGTCACCTCGAAGCTGTACGGTCGGAAACGATTCCTTGGCCGAGTACAGCGTGAACCGACCATCACCGCCGCGCTTCGGAACCTCCTCGAGCGGTTCGACCTCCGGGGTATCGGCGTCGACTTCGTCAAAGGCGAGGCTGGCCAGTACTGGGCCGTCGACGTCAACCTCGCCGCAGGATACCGGGATACGGACCTCGAAGCCGCTCTCACCGACTCGATCATCGGGAGTCTGCCGGGGGAATGAGGCGTCGGCTGTCCCCCCGAACGAACGCGTCCAGCGTTCTCAGGACTGGCGCGGGATCAGCGGATCGATCGCGAGCGTGCGCTTTGCGACCGTGAAGATGCGGAAGATGTAGGAGATAAAGATCATGAACGGGAGCAGCGACAGCGAGAAGGCAGCACCAGTCACGGGAATGACGTGCTCGACGCCCATCGTCTCGGAGGGGAACGTCTTCCCGTCGAGGGAGACAAGCATCGTGCCTGCGATGATCAACGCCGGCACCGCTGTCGTGAGAATGACCTGCGAGAGCACGATCAGCGACCACTGGAAGTACAGCGTCTTGACGTACTCCCGCGCCGGTCCGTACAACATTAGTGCGTCTTTTAGCTCTTCGAGAGACTCGATCTGCTCGCTCGTGAGGTCATCACTGTGTTCGTGGATGATGCGCTCGACCTGAAACACCTTCCAGCTGTAATCGAAGTCCAGCGCGGCTGATACCACGTCGAACGTCCCGAACTCGGCGGGTTCCAGTTGCGCCCTGACGTTCTCTGCGTTCTCGAAAATTCCTTCCGAAAGGTCCTGAAGGTCCGTCTCAAGTTGTTTGTTGCCAGTGTCCTCGATGTCGTGAATCCGATCGGCCCGCTTCGAGGTGGCTCTGAGGATGTTGCTGAGAAAGATAGATGGTTTCGTCGAACAAGGTGCGCCGATCAGCACCGAGGCGCGTTCCCGAAACTCCATCGCACCGTCCAACCGTTCGAACTGGTCGCCGAGCGGACCGTTCTCCTGCGTTAGGATGAGCTGTCCGAACGTGACGACGATGGTCGTCCCTGTCACGATAACGATGATCATCGTCGAGAACAGCCGCTCGGCTAGGTCACCTTCCGCATCCACCTGGTACAGCGACGGACGGATGATGAAGACACCGGTGGTGAATATGATGAAAAAGGTGAGCGCTATGAGCCCGGCGATGACCAGCCGGTTCCCGGACAACAGCAGCCACGACACGACCCGACTTGTGTCGGCCCGTTCTCTGACCGTGTCGTGTGTATTGACCTCGGTCTCTGGACACATACTACGTCACCTCCAAGTCTCCGTCTGAATCGATCGTGTGCCTGAATCCGGAGTGGGACCCATTGTATCCCGCGAACGAATGGACCATGCGGACCCGACGGCCGTACTGTCCGTCACGACTGGATCGGCCCCCCGTGTCTCCCCCCGTCGCGGACGTCGTACTGGATGCTGACAGTCGCGTCGCCATCGACGGAGAGCGATTCGAGGTTTCCCCGGAACCAGTACGCCTCGACGGTATCGTCGACGACACCCTGGACGGCCCGGTGCCCGCCATAGCCGTCGCTGATCCGTGCGTCGTGGTGACCCGCCGTGACGACTGCGTCGGCCTCGAAGGCGTAAGCACTCGGCTCGCCGGACCCCCCGGCCGCGAACACGATGCTGTGGGGGAGGTCCACGTCGGTGTCGACTCGCCGCCGATCCGATGGGCGGCCGAACCCACCCGACGCCGCCTTCGCCGAAGTCGGGACGCCGTCGGGGATCGAGAGGTCGGCGTCGTCGGACACCGCCGGACTCACGTCGACGGTGGACCCGCACGTCCGCTGGATGGGGCCCCGGTAGCCGCCGCTCTCGAAGCTGATCCGACCGGGGGCGTCGTTCGCGCCGGCGACGACGGCGTTGGGGTAGGGGCCGTCGGCGAAATGCGAGTCCCTGATCGTCACGGTGCCGCCGTTCCAGACCCAGACCGGCCGGCCGTTGGTTTCGAGGTACTCGTCATCGTCGTGGCCGTAGTCCGTCCCGTCGGTGTAGGCGACGCAGTGCTCGATCAGGTCCTCGCCACCGCCACAGCGAAACGTCGCGACGCCGTTGTTCTTCCCGAAACAGCGATCGAAGTGCACGCTGCCCGCCCCGGCGGCGGTGTTCGAACAGTGAAACCCGTTGTTCGGGAACCCCTGGACGTTACACCGGTGTAAGCGGACGTCCGCCTCGTTGCCGTGGTGCAAAAAGACCCCGCCGGGGCCGCGGACGCTCGTCCCGTCCCGCCTGGCGCCGTCGCCCATGTAGACGTTCTCGACGAGGACGTCACCGGGATCGCCGTCGATCCAGAGCAGGAACCGACCGCCCCGGTAGCACCCCTCGAACCCGACGTTTCGGATCACCGAGTTTGATCCGGTGACGCGGAGGCAGATGCTGTCACCGGTCGAGAGGTCGATCAGTTTGTTTGCGAACGTTTCCCCACGATCGACGTGGATCTCCTGGCCCCTGGCAGGGATGACGCCGTACTCCTCGCTGCCGTTGGTCTCCGATGCTGACGGTTCGATTGCCATGTTTCCACGAGCGTGTTCAGGATGATAAACGACCCAACCGAGAGAACAGGCGAATCCGTGAACGTCGTCGGATCGAGGGTTCTCGAATGGCAATACGGCTCCCCGACCCTACGTGGGCGGGACGTGTTCGTGAACCACCGATTTCGCGCGGTCGAGCGATACGTGTCCGCCGCCGTCGAGGGTCTCGAAGACGCCCAGGTCCCGGAGCAGGGCCTCGGTCTCGTCGCGGGGGAGTGTGAGATCGCGCTGGACGTGATAGATCGCCGTCGCCGCGTCAAGCGCTTCGATGACTGCCTCGCGGTCGAGGTCGTTGCGGTCGCAGAGTTCCGCGGCCATGGAGACATCGTCTGCGTCGGCTTTCTCTTCATCGGACCCGTCCTCGTCAGTATCTTCATCGCGCTCCTTTTCGTCTTCGTCGTGGTCGCTCGTCCGATCCCCGGAGACGCAGTCGGCACAGGGATCGAAGTCCCGCACGGTCTCCCCATCCACGACAGTGATGTCGGTCGCCGACGCGAGTCGGGGGCAGTCCGCCCGCTTGTGGTAGGTCCCGGTCGGTGAGTTCGAGATCGCGACGAGCCCGTCCGCGAGATCCGTCGAGACGCACGTCCCGCACGGGCGATGGTGGGGGACGACCGAGCGGTCCTTCTCGACGAAGTCCTTCGCTCGCCGCAACTGCGGACAGTCCGGGCGGACGTGAAACACCTGTGAGGGGCTGCCGCCACCGGTCGCAACGTACACCGTCCCCGCCACGTCGGTGGTCTCCTCCACCGTGTCGTCTTCGGATCGGTCGACCGGATTGTCTTCGGACCGGTCGACCGGATTGTCTTCGGATCGGTCGATCGTGTCGTCCTCGTCCGCCGATTCTTCGTCGGTGGCCGACTCCTCGGAGACGACCGGCGAGTACAGCTTCCGCCGGCCGTCCGTGGGGTCAGGGACGGTCTCGATGAGGCCGGCCCCGGCGAGTTTCGGCAGCCAGGACCGCACACTCTGGATCGTGGCGTCGACCTGGTCCGCGATGTCACCCGACGCCCTGGGGCCACCCAGCGTCCGGAGTGCGTCGAGCGTCTCACGCTCGCCGTCCGTGAGCTCTTGCCCGGCGACGCTGGGGTATCCGTCCTCCGATGGGTCGGGATCAGTTTCGTGATCCGACTCATTGGGTTCACTCTGCTTCTCGAGCTCCCTGATTCGGGCTTCGAGGGTCCCCGTGGGATCGGTGGCTTTCTGCCTGATCGGGTCGAAGTCCGGCGGGAGTCCGAGCGTCAGGGTGAGACGGAGCGTGCCGTCGTCAGTGGTCCGCTCGTCCACCGTGGCGTCGATCCCCATCCGTTCGAGCGGTTCGAGGATGTCGGCGATCTGCCGGTGTCGCTCGGCGAGATCACTCATGACTCGCCTCCGGTTCGTTCGACGTCCACGCCCAGCGCTCCGTGGCCGGTCAGTCCCCGGAAGCGGTCTGTCCCCATGCTCCCGTCGGTCACGTCTCTCGGTTGCTCCACCTGGCGCGTGTCCCCGCTGGCCGTGCCGGTCGCGCTCGCACTGCCTGTTCCCCCAGCCACGCGTCGAAACGAAACGCCCCTGCTGTCCCACGCCAGGGTCGGCCGGTCGCCGCTTTCCCGCCGGGACTGCTGACTGTTCGTCGGACGATTCCTCGGGTCGGACGTGGAGTATTGCATCTTGGATGCCTCGTGTTCTCTCCGCCGCCGAGTTGACCACAGCCGCCTGGAACGGTCCACTCGGCCGACGGCGTCAGTCGGCCGGATCTCCGTCCGTCGAACCGGAGATTGTCCCGAACAGCACGCTGTCGTCGATATCGTCGATATCCTGCAGCCCGAGTCTGACTAGCCGATTGATCACTTCGGATTCGGGTAATCCGGTTCTGTCGGCGATCTCGTCGACATCGGCGGCAACCGAATCTTGACACTGGAATGTGAGTCTGTCTGTCATACGTATTCAACATATTAGATAATGTACTGGTGCATGATAAACCTGTTCTACTGTTCTACTGATGCAGTAAATAGATGTGTCTAAGTACCACCTCTCTAACGCTCCGATGACCCAGAGTTTTTGTGCACCTGCAACCTTCCATTGGGTATGGAGCGAACTGAAAAAATCAGTACAAGTGTCACGGAGGACGAGAAGAGCCGATTTCGCGTCCTCGCTGCGGAACGGGACATGACCATGGCCGAGTTGCTCCGAGAACTCGTTTATGAGGAGATCAAGGGGGATGACGAGCGGACATTGGGGCCAGAAGAGAATCCGAATCCAGAGGCGAAAACGACCGATTGAGAAGGCTCCGCTCACTCCGCAATCGCCGTCCTTGGCGGGATTTCAGCGATGTCAACCGGGGGCCTGCTGTCCTCCTCGCCATCGCGTGAGTCTCGGGTAACATCGAACCCGACGACGTTTTGACGACCGCCCTGCAACCGCCAGGTAATGAACGAAGACCTTCGCGAGCGCGTCGAGGCGGCCGCCGAGGCCGACGCACTGTTCAACGCGCTCAAACACGACAGCGATGCCCAGGTCGGAGCGATCATGGGGCCGTTGATGGGCGAGAACCCCGAATTCCGGGAGTATGGCGACGAGATCCCGGGCGTCCTCGCACCGGTCGTCGAACGCGTCAACGGGCTTTCGACCGAGGAAAAACGCGAGCGACTCGCCGAACTCGCGCCCGAACGGGTCGAAGAACTCGACGCCGAGGAGGACGAAGACGAGCAGGCACTGCCGGACCTGCCCAACGTCGATGCGTACGACGAGGTTCGGATGCGGGTCGCGCCGAATCCAAACGGTCCCTGGCACGTCGGCCACGCCCGGATGGCCGCAGTCGTGGGCTCGTACAAGGACCGCTACGACGGCTACTTCGTCTGCCGGTTCGACGACACCGATCCCGAGACCAAACGCCCGGATCTGGACGCTTACGACGAGATCCTCGATGCGATCGAGTACCTCGGGTTCACGCCGAATCGCGTCCTGAAAGCCAGCGACCGACTGGAGACCTACTACGCCTACGCGCGGGACCTCATCGATCTCGGCGGGGCCTACACCTGCTCGTGTCCCGGCGAGACGTTCTCCGAGTTGAAAAACAACGGCGAGGCCTGCCCGCACCGCGAGAAGGACGCCGCGACCGTCCACGAGGAGTTCGACGCGATGGTCGACGGCGAGTACGATCCCGGCGAGATGGTGCTTCGCGTGAAGACCGACATCGAGCACAAGAACCCCGCGCTGCGGGACTGGGTCGCCTTCCGCCTCATCGACACCCCGCATCCTCGCCCGGAAGCCGAAGACTATCGCTGCTGGCCGATGCTCGACTTCCAGAGTGGGATCGACGACCATCTCACGGGCATCACCCACATCATCCGCGGGATCGACCTCCAGGACTCCGCCAAGCGCCAGGGATTCGTCTATGACTATTTCGACTGGGAGTACCCCGAGGTCATCCACTGGGGCCACGTCCAGGTCGAGGAGTACGACGTTCCCATGTCGACCTCGACCATCAAGGAACTCATCGAGGCCGGCGACCTCGATGGCTGGGACGACCCCCGCGCCCCGACGATCGCCAGCCTCCGGCGACGGGGCATTCGCGGCGAGGCCATCGTCGACGCGATGACCGAACTCGGCACCTCGACCAGCAACGTCGACCTGGCGATGTCGTCGATCTACGCGGCCAACCGCGAACGCATCGACGACGACGCCGACCGGGCCTTCTTCGTCCGGGACGGCGTCGAGATGGACCTCTCGGGTGGGCCCGAGCGCGGCCAGCCGCCGATCCACCCCGACCACGAGGAGCGCGGCAAGCGGACGATCCCGGTCGGCGGGGCGGTCCTGGTCGAGGAAGAGGACCTGCCGCCGGAGGGAGAGCGTGTCTGGCTGAAAGGATACGGCTGTGTCCGCCGGACGGGCGAGCGAGCGTTCGAATACACCGACGACGACATCGACGTGGTCCGGGAGGGTGACGTGGACGTGATCCACTGGGTGCCGGCGGCGACGGGCGTCTCTGCCCGACTCCGGACGACCGAGGGCGACGTCACCGGCCACGTCGAACCGGGGCTGCTTACTCACGGGGCCGACGAGATGGTCCAGTTCGTCCGCATCGGCTTTGCGCGTCTCGACGCGGTTCCCGAGGCGAGTGATCCGATGGACGTCGGCGAGGACGACGAGCTAGTCGCGTATTTCTCCCATCCCTGAGTGCGGGTGCGTCACTGGAGGAGAAAGCCAATGACGATCACGGAGCTGTAGACGACCAGCACGACGCCGACTGATTTCACGAGCCCGACGTGCCAGTCGGCCGGTTCGACTCGTCCGGCGCGTTTCCGGCCGATCGCGTCGATGATCTCTCGCCACCTGGCGATCGTGTAGCCCCACCTGATCAGGACCAGTCCTACGACCAGTCCGATCACGGCTACCGCGACGGTACCAGCATTTGCCATGTTCGCCACTGTTCAACTACCGGGAGTATATAGCTATCGTCGAAAAAGGTATTTTCGCAAATACCATCCGCTATCACGTCACCCGTCGATCGAGAGAAAATCTCTCGTGCTTATGGGCAGAAGCAGGACTGACGTCGGTCACGACTTCGTCCTCACGGTCGGTCGTAAGTACGGAACCAGAGCTCTCAGACCTCTGCAACCAGTTCCTCGAACCGTTCGCGGACTTTCTCGACTTTCGGCGCGGCGTGCATCTGACAGTAGGCGTCTGAGGGGTTCCTCTCGGAGTAGTCCTGGTGTTTCTCCTCGATGCGGTAGAAATACTCACCACGGTCGAACACAAAGAAATTGCTCGATTACCGATTCCGATCGATCCACTCACAGAACTTCTCGAAGTCCTTCGCACCTGCCTGCTCCGCGATACTCCGAAGGGTTCCAGTATCGATTTCATCGTGCAGTGGCACGGGCACGGTCCGGGCGTCCGTATCGTGGTTTTCTGGCGGTTCCCACCGGAGAATGGCGTGGTCGCCATTTGTCCGATCCCACACGTAGATCCCACTGTTTACCATCACTTTCACCACTGCTTCACCGGAGAACGGTCCTCGGGACATGTTCACCGACTTACTCAAAAACGTCAGAATCGTCGAGAGAACCGGGTTCGTTTTGCTCCGGTTTGATACCGAGATCCCGCAGCTCTCCGTCGGTCGGTGCATCGCCTGCACCGTGATAGCCCGCCACTGCTTCGTCTAGATTTTCGAGCGCGGACTGTCGGGTCTGTCCCTGTGAGGTGACGCCAGTGTCCTCATCGCGTGCGATCCACCGGTCATCATCTTCCCCGAGAAACAGCGAGATGTTCACCGGCGGCGTCCGTTCGTCGCCGGGATTGTCCACGTCTGTACTCATACTATGGAAAACGTTCGGTTGATAAATAAAGCTATTGTGAATATGGCAGGCATCAGTCGGCCAGTAATTGTTCGAAGCGTTCACGGACTTTTTCGACCTTCGGCGCGGCGTGCATCTGACAGTAGGCGTCAGTCGGGTTCTTCTCGAAGTAGTCCTGGTGTTTCTCCTCGGCGCGGTAGAACGTCTCCAACTCGGTGAGTTCCGTCACGACCTCGTCGTCGTACTCGGCGTCGAGCGCGTCGATGTAGGCGGCGGCCGTCTCGCGCTGGGTCTCGTCGTGATAGAGGACGATCGAGCGATACTGCGTCCCTACGTCGGGCCCCTGGCGGTTGAGTTGCGTTGGGTCGTGTGTGGCGAAGAACACCTCCAGCAACTCGTCGTAGGCGATCACGTCGGGATCGTATTCGACCTGCACCACCTCGGCGTGGCCGGTGTCGCCCGAACAGACTGCCCGGTAGCTGGGGTTCTCGGCGTGCCCGCCGGCGTACCCGGATGTCACCGAGGCGACTCCGTCGAGTTCCTTCATCGCGGCCTCGGTACACCAGAAACACCCGCCGCCGAACGTCGCAGATTCCATACCACCTGGTAGGGTCGCGACGCGTATCAGGGTGACGAGCGCGGCGAAAGCCGCGGAGACCGAGCGCGGCGAAAGCCGTGGAAAATATCGACTCGGATCGGCTTCAGTCGTCGGTCTCGGCGACGCTTGTTTCGGCGGTCTCGGCCGGTTCGAGGTCATCCAGGTAGTCGTCGGCGTCCAGTGCGGCCTGGCTGCCCATCCCGGCGGCTGTGACGGCCTGCTGGTAGTGGTAGTCGACGACGTCGCCTGCCCCGAAGATGCCGGGGACGTCCGTTTTCGTCTGACCGCCGCCGTGGCCGCCCACGGTCCGGATGTACCCCGTCTCGTCGAGTTCGACGTCGGTGTCCTCCAGATAGCCGGTGTTGGGCGTGTGGCCGATCGCGAGGAAGACCGCGCCGACGTCGTGCTCGAAGTGCTCGACCTCCTCTGCCTGTTCGGAGTCGAGTTTCTCCTTGGGGTGGCCATCGGGATGGCGGATCAACGAGACGCCTTCGATCCCATCTTCGCGGGAGCCGTGGATCTCGGTCGCCTCGGTGTTGCGCATGATCTCGACGTCGCCCGCGTCGACGTGTTCCATGATTCGGTCGACCCAGTAGTCCTCGGCGCGGAACTCCTCGCGACGGTGGGCGATGTAGACCGTGTCCGCGAACTTCGTCAGGAAGGAGGCCTCCTCCATCGCGGCGTCGCCCCCACCGATGACGAGCATGTCCTCGTCGCGGAAGAACGCGCCGTCGCAGGTCGCACACGTCGAGACGCCATAGCCCATCAGATCGCCCTCGCCGGGGATGCCCAGTGTGCGCGCGCTCGCGCCGCTGGCGGCGATGAAGGCGTCACAGGTGTAGACCGTCCCGTCGGCGAGTTCGACTCGAAACGGCCGCGAGGAATCGTCGATCGACTCGACGAATCCCGTCTCGACGTCGGCCCCGAATCGCTTGGCCTGCTCTTTCATGCGGTTGATCAGCTCCGTGCCGTTGATCCCCTCCGGGAACCCGGGGAAGTTCGCAACGTCCGTTGTCAAGGTGAGCTGGCCGCCGGGTTCGTCGCCTTCCAGCACGAGCGGGTCGTTGTTCGCCCGCCCGGCGTAGACCGCGGCTGTCAGCCCGGCGGTGCCCGAGCCGGCGATGATGAGTCGACGGTGTTCGATCTCGTCAGTCATGACCGTTCCTATCGGTGGCGAGCGTTTGTAGCTTGCGTCCCAGGGAAGGCTCGCGGGATCGATCGCTGGCCCGGCCGGCACCCGATCCCCCCGCTCCGATCCGATTTCGGGACGCTGCGATCGTCTAAAATCAACTCGTTTCAGCCGAAATTGATTTGTGAGTGCTCTTTGATTGTTCGATCATTGTGCAACGGGGTGCCTTCATCGCCGTGGCCGTCCTCTGTGTCCTCGGTGGGGCCATTGCGGTCGGTCCGGGCGCAGCCATAAGTTGTTTTCCCGAGCCTGCTGTCGGCATCCACGTCGACGACGGGGGCGGGTGGTGGATTCCCGTGGAGCGATACGACGCCAACGTGACGATCTACCACCTTCCGGATCGGCGATCAGTCGCCGACAGCCATACCGTCTCCGTGCCCGCAAACCACTCGGAGCCGTCAATACTCGGTCTCGAACGCGGGGACGACGATCAGTGGTACGTACTCACGACCGACCGCGTCCACGTGTTCGGAGCGGATTGGGAGCCGACAAATCGCTCGATCGATCTGCCGTCGTCCACTGGAGTACGGAACGGAGAGGGAGGTATTGCTAGAGACGATGCGGGACGATGGTGGGTTGCCCTGGGCGATATCCTCTACCGGTATAGCGACACCTGGGAACGCACGGCGACGCTGCACGTCTCGGCCGACGGCGTGAGTGCGATCGACGGCGACGTCCAGGTTCTCCAGGGAAAGACGGTTGCCCGTATCGAGGATCCGGACGGCGATCCGTCCGTTCGGTCGACCTGGTCGATGGGTAGCGAGCTTTCCGACCCGGCGGCGATCACCCAGCCCGACGGTGGCTGGAACGTGCTCGACTCGGACGGAACGGTCTATCGGTACACACCCTATGGACAGTACACCGGGGCTGCAACCGAATTACCGATCGACGCCGGCGACTGTCGCTGGTCGTTCGCGCTGTTCGGTGTGTTGTATTTCCTGTCGCCAGTCCTCATCGCGATCTGGGTGCTCCTCCCGCTCGCAGTGGTCACATTTTTCCGTCCCGAGCGGTGGCTCGAAGTACTCGGTACGTCCGCGGTCGGTCTCGTGGGCGCGTTGGCCGTCAGCAACTACTGGCTTCCCTGGCCGTTCGCAGTGATCTACTGGCTGCCGGATCTGCTCATCGGGACGCTGGTAGTACTCACAGTGATCTTTCTCGTTACCCGGTTTATCGACGACGCGCGCCTATCGGTGGTGGCTCTCGTCCTCGTCTCGCCGCTCGTCCTCGTCGCGTTTACTACCTCCCCGTTCGCCCTGCTGGTCGGACCGGCGATTGCACTCACGGTATTCCATTTGCTGGACCGCCGCCGAACGCCACCACAAGCAGGATGAACAGCCCCAGGAGCGCGCCGGCGGCGAACTGCTGTCGCGCTCGCTCGTCCAGTGGTCCCAAACTCGTCCGCGAAAGGAGGCTTCGTCCCCATCCCGCGAACGGCAGCGTCGTCACGACGGTTGCGACACCCAGCCCGACCGCGACGATCGTCGCATACCCGACGAGCACCGTCGGCCCCGCCCCTTTCGGCTCGCCGAGGAGTGCCGCCGGAACCAGCGCGAGCCAGGGGACAGCGCCGGCCCCGATCCGGAGTGCCTGCTCGCGGAGCGACGCCATTGTCTCCTCGGCGCTGGCGTCCGTGCCACCGGCAGTCGCCTGGTCGACCGTCATTTCAAGGGCCGTATCGACCACCGACTGGACATCGAAGAACGCCGACACTCGATCGACCGCGACGACGATCACGACCACGACGAGCGCACCCGTCCCAGCTGCGCCCAGTGCCCTGCCGAGGTGTGCGAGCACGGCGAGTGGATCGCCGCCGACCGCGACCGCCAGCCCGGGCGACCAGGAAAAGAGCCCGACGACGGATAGCAATCCCCCGCCGTAGCGGATAAGGAGCCACCCGGCCAGCAGACTCACTGCAAGCCACCCGAACAGCACCCCTTCGAGTACGACGCGCAACGGTGGAGTGACGAGTAGAACGCCGATCATTGCGCCGGTTACCCATCCAAGGGCAGTCACGCGCCAGTCGCTATGCAGGAGTCGCCCTTCGATCGGCGCGGGTCGGTGATCCCGTCGCAGCCGGGCGAGGCTTCGGGCGACCGCATAGACCAGCACGGTGAAGCCGATCCAGTGCGAACTGAACAGGTAGATCGGCGCACTCAGCCTGTAGAGAAACACGAGCACGGAGAATCCAGTGTCGGCGGCGGTAACCGGGACCACGATCGCCGCGTAGACGACGAGCAAGCCGCGGTTCCGGTACGCGATGAGCAGCGCTGCGGGGACCGCCACTGCGAGGTATGCGCCCGTCACGCGGATCGGCGGATAGCTGATCTCGAGAACGTTTTCACCCGCAACTACCCCGAGCAACACCACGACGAGGAGGTAGATCGCCGATTCCCCGACGCGATCGCCCAGTAACTCCGAGAAGACGGCTTCATTCTCCATGGATCCGTTCACCCCCTTCGAGCAGTATCTCGCGTCGCCGGCCGTCCGTGGTCGCCATTTGGACACCCGGTGTCGTCGGACGGAATCGCGGGTCCGCGACCGGATCAGATTCCATGGCGGCCCCGAATCCGTCCATTGTTCTTACTGTTCACCCCTGTTATATTAATCATAGGGGTGAATCCGCAGGATCTATCTCGTCACCAGCAAACCCGCCCCGGTGACGGGCTGCGATCGGTCACACTCTCAGACGAAGCGCTCGAACACTTCGGCACCCGTCGCGACCTCCCAGAGGTGACCATCCGGGTCGGTGAAATACGCCGAGTACCCGCCCCACTCGGTCTCGGCTGGCGGCTTCGTGATCGTCGCCCCGGCCGCCGCCGCTTCGTCGATGAGTGCCTCGACTTCCCCGCGCGTCTCGACGTTGTGTGCCAACGAGACGTCACCGGTGCCGGTCTCCGCGGGATCGAGGTTCGCTCCCGTGGCGTGGTCGTCGCGTGGATACAGCGCGAGCGCAAAGCCGTTCAGTTCGAACGCGACGAACTCGCCCATCCGTTCGAGGACCGGGAATCCCAGTCCGTCGCGGTAGAATTCGACCGACCGGTCGAGGTTCTCGACGCCGAGCGTGATGACCGTCAATCGTGGCTCCATGCCCGCCACTCTCGTGGCGTTGCAGTAAATTTTGCCGTTACCCGCCGGCCGAACCGCGCGAGTCAGGCCTCGGTTCGATCGCGCGTCTGCTGTCCGAGCGCCCGAGCGAGGGCGATCACGACGCCTAGTCCGGCCTGGACGTCCGGGTCCCGGACGGCCTTCACCAGCCCGATCGCGCCGACTCGCTCGGGGTCGTCGCTGCTCGCCTCGCCGAGTGCAGCCAGCACGTCTTCCAGCCCACGGGCGACGTCGTCGTCCGCGGCGGTGTCGGCGACCTCTCCGAGCCGGGAACCGGTCGAGGCCAGGGACATCACCATCTCGTCGTCCATGGCTGCGCTTGCGAGCGAGGCCAACTCGGCCAGTTCCAGCAGATCGTCGAGCGTCCCCGTCCGCTGGAGCTGTGCGACCGTCTCGACGCCCTCGGCGAGGTCGTCGGCATTTTCGCCGACCGCTTCGCCGAGCTGAACGGTTTCGTCGGTCGCCATGCCGTCGGCGGCCATCGCGAGATTGGTGCCCGTGCCGGCCAGCGATTGGACCATCTCGTCGTCCATCGCCGACGTGGCGACGTCGGCGGCGTCCAGCAGGTCGTTGACCAGCCCGAGGCGTTCGAGCAACCGGGCGACTTCTTCGGGATTGTCTGCAACCAGGGATTCGAGATCCGCAGGCTGGTCGGTGCCAGCCTCGGTCGCGTCGTCCGTCCGCTCGGTTGCGCCATCCGTCGGTTCCGATTCGGAATCACTCATGCGAACCACCTCACAGGAGTCCCCTGGCGGTCAGCCAGTAGGACTCGTTGTACCCCAGTTTCGCCCAGTGGACGGGTTTCGAGGGTTCGCGCATCGTCGGCTCGCTACCGTATCCGAACTCGACGAAGGTGGCCTCGTCCATCCCGGTCTCGATGAAGCAGACCGTCTTGCCCTCGTAGACCGAGGTTGGCGTCTCCCCGCGAACCCGGCTGGCGATGCGGTCGGCGACGACGCCCGCCTCGTAGTGGGCGACACTACCGGCCTTGCTCGTCGGGACGTCGGCGACGTCACCGATGGCGTAGACGTCCTCGGCGTGTTCGGCTTCCAGCGTCGCGCGGTCGACCTCGACCCAGGTATCGCCCAGGCCCGCCTCACTCACGAGATCGCTGGCCGTGTGTGGCGGGATGGCGACGAGGAGATCGTAGTCGAGTTCGGTGCCCTCCATCGTCTCTAAGACTCCTTCGTCGGGATCGACCGCCTCGGCGTTGAAGAACGTCTCGAGGGTGATGTCCCGCTCGTCGAGTTTGGGCGTCGCCCAGTCGGCGATGGATTCGAGGCCGTGGGCCCGCTGAATGGGATAGGTGTAGGTTATCTCGACGTCCTCCCGGAGCCCGCGCTTGCGGAGCCAGTCGTCGGCCATGAAGACGAACTCCAGGGGGGCCGCCGGACACATGTGCGGGACGCCGATGACCGACAGCACGAGGTGACCTTCCTCGAACTCGGCGAGTTCGTCCCGCAGGGACTCGGCACCCTCGGGGCCGTAGAAGTGATGCCCGCCTTCCGCGAGACCCGGGACTGCCTCGGGATCGAGGTTCGCGCCTGTAGCGAGCACCAGGTGGTCGTAGGCGAGTGACTCGCCGCCTTCGAGCGCGACGGCCTTGTCGTCGGTGTCGATCTCCGTCACGCGGTCGACGCGCAGATCGACGCGTCGATCGAGGAGATCCGAAAGCGGTCGTTTGGCCTCCTCGACGGTCTTCTTCCCGAAGGGGACGTAGAGGTAGGCGGGTTTGTAGTGCTGGTGCTCGCCGTCGTTGATCACGGTCACGCTGGCGTCGCCGGCGTCGATCGCCGAACCGAGTTTCTCGGCGAGGCGGTTCGCCAGGACGGTGCCGCCGGTGCCGCCACCGACGACGACGATGTCTTCGGTCATGTGGTCTCGATGTAGATGGCCCAGTAGTCGTCTTCCGCTTGTACTTCGAGCAACTCGTGGCCGGCCTCCTCGAGCCACTCGGGTACGTCGTTCTTCGAGCCCTCGTCGCTCGTGAGCAACTCGATCGTCGTCCCTGCTTCGACCTCTTTGACTTTCCCGATCAAGTCCATCAGCGGACCGGGGCAGGCCGCACCGCGGGAATCGATCTCGACGTCGGGGGTTGGTGTGTCACTCATGATAGTCACCTCAGACGAACAGCACCTGTTTGTCGGACGCACGATTCAGGAAGCCGGCGACGCCCAGCGTGTCGTCGAAGATGTCGACGTAATCGTCGAGATCAGTCCCCATGAGATCCATGATCATCTCACAGGCATAGACCTCCAGCGGACCGATCCCCTTGGCGCGCTCGAGTTGTTCGGTGAACAGCGGGACCTCGTCGCCACCGCCTTCGAGCATCGCCTCGCCGGCCGGCCCGGCGACCTGGAAGTCGCCGCTCTCGACGCGGTCTTTCTCGAAGGCCGAAAGGCCGTTCATCGTCACGAACACCTGAACCGGCATGTCAGAGGACGCTGCGATCGAACTGATCATGCTGACCGCCTGTACGCGCTCTAACTCGCCGGATGCAAGCACGACTGCATATCCTGTCATTGGTATCTCACAGGTCATGATTGGGCCGGCGAGTTTATAGTATTTCGCAATCTTTCCAAGATAGTGAGAACGGTGGGTGAGAGACACACAGAGTTGCTCGCTACTGTGGCGCCAATCCACTCGGTCGTTTTTTGAGGTGGCCGACCGTCTGTCCGGCAATGACTGTCCGCGAGGTCGCCGTCAGGGCCTACAGAGAGGGGCTGCCGGCGTTGTCTGCGAGTCTCGTGGGCGGCTTGCTCGCGGGGGTCGTCCTCGGCGGCATGCGGGCGGAACTCACTGCCATCGACGGATTGCTCGTCCTGGTTCCGGCGTTGCTCGCCACCCGGGGGAACGTCTATGGCTCGCTTGGGGCGCGGATCGCGACCGCGCTCCACCAGGGGTTTCTCGAACCGCGATTGGGCGATGCTGACGACCGACTCCTCCGGGCAGTGGCGGCGGCGATCGGAAACGGCCTGCTCGCCAGCGCCTTCGCGGCGGTCGTCGCGACGGCGGCGCTCGCCTGGCTGGCCCGGCCTGCCGCCGGCCTGCCAGTCCTCGTGACTGTCGCCGTCATCTCCGGGTTGCTCTCCGGCATCGCGCTGGCGACGACCGTCGTCGTGGTCGTCTTCGCGGGCTTCCGGCGCGGATATAACCCCGATACGCTGGTCGGCCCGCTGGTCACGACCGCGGGCGACGTCTTCGGGATGGCCGCCCTGCTGATCGCCGCCAGGCTGGTCATCTGGGGGGTGGGCTAACCGTGGCCCGCACGGCCTGGACGGTGCGGGCGATCACGCGGGCGATGTTACCGGTCTTGCTCGTGTTGACCACGATCGAGATCGGTAGCGGACTCGTCCTGGAAACCTTCGAGGCCGATCTGCTGGCCTATCCATCCCTCCTGATTCTCGTGCCCGTCACCATCGGCACGGCGGGCAACCTCGGATCGATCCTCGCCGCGCGACTCTCGACGGCGTTTCACCTCGGGACGCTCTCCTTTGCCGTCGACGACGATCGATTGCTGGGCAACGCCCTCGCCACGGTCGCGCTCGCGCTGACGGTCTTTCCGGTGATCGGCGTCGGTGCCTGGGGACTGGGCGTCCTCACCGGCGGCCCCTCGCTCCCGGTGACGACGGTGCTGGCTGTCGCCGTCACCAGCGGCGCGGTGCTGTCGGTGCTGGCCGTCGCGGTGACCGTCGTGGCGACGTACGTCGCCTACCGGCTGGAACTCGACCCCGACGACGTGGTGATCCCCGTCGTCACGAACGTCTGTGACGTGCTGGGGGTGGTGGTGCTGTTCGTCGTCGTCCAGGTGCTGGTGTAGCTTTCGACATCGCTCAGGCCAGCGCCCGCAATGTCGTCCAGAAGTCCGGCACGTCCTCGCCACGCTCGACACGGACGGGCGTGAACCCGGCCGCGCGGGCACCTTCGATATCGGCGTCGCTGTCCCCGACCATGACGTAGCGCTCGGCCTCGATCGCCTCGCGTGCGCGGTCGAACATCGCCGCGTCGGGCTTGTGCGCGCCGATGTCGTACGAGGCGATGACGGTCTCGAAGTGATCGAGCAAACCGTGATGGTCCAGCTTGGCGCGCTGAAAGTCGGCGACGCCGTCAGTCAACACGCCCAGCGCGTTCGCTTCGCCGAGCGCATCGAGGCTTGCGCGAGCGTCCTCGCTGACCTGCGTGCGCTCACACTCGGCCTCGCGGAGGGCCTCGACCAGCTCGTCCGCTTGGGCGTCGACTTCCGCGTGCTCACAGACGGTCGCCATCCCGGCCCGATAGGGGTCGGCTTCGAGTGCGTCGAAGTGCTCGCCGAACGTCGCGAGGAACCGCTCGCTCGCGGCGGCGGGATCGGGAACGTGCCCGGCCAAGACATCTTCGACGATCGTCTCGTATGGCTCTTCGAACGTGAGCAAGGTGCCGTCCAGATCGAAGTAGATGGCCGTCGACATGCGGCGTCGTACGATGCCACTCACAATCGTTCTTTGCTTCTTCGATCCCCTCCACGACGCGATAGGGACGTCCTGCTGTCCGGATTCAGGTATTCTGAATGGAATCGTCACCATATTGGTAGTGTTCAGATAAGCACTGGCCGCTGGAGTGCAGACACCGAAAGCCCTCGTGCAGTTCCGGTCCCGCGGCTCGTTGCGGTCCTCACTACGTTGCGGTCCTTACTTCGCCGGGGTTCCCGGAACTGCACTCGCCCTTTCATCCGCCAGGAGTCGGACTGTGAGACCGTCCACGTGCCTGGTGGATGAAAGGTCGAGCCCCGCGAGGGCTTTCGGTGCGTTGTCTCCAGTTTGGACTCTTATCTGAACACCATCACCATATTCGACCAAAAAAAAACATGTGACAGCCGATTCAAGACCGACGTAATGAACCGTCGACACGTTCTCGGGAGTCTACCGGCAGTGGGTAGTCTGGCGCTTGCGGGATGTTCGTCGATTCTCGGATCCGGCGACAAGGGAACCGTCTTGGGGAAAATCACAGTTATGAACTCCTCGCGCGTCCCGAACCGGGTTCGCGTCGTCGTGGAACGTGACGGTGAAACACTCGTCACCGAGGACGTCTCTCTAGGTGCGCTCGATTCGGAAGACGACTCAGATTGGACGATGATCGACCCGTCGTGGTCACACACGCAGTCCCAGTACACAGTCCGGGCGGCCCACATCGACGAATCGGGCGATCTCGAAGCCGAGTATCGCGAGTATACGTTCTCCCAGGAGGACTACGCCACCTACTATGAGGACAGACAGGCAGACCCCGGCTGTCTCGGTGCCGAAGTACGGGTCGGAAGTCTGTCGGAGGACCCGAACGCCCGGATCTCGGTCTCGCCGACCAAGGTGGAAAACCCCTGTGGGAACGGCGATTCACGCTGAACGCCCGGTGGCGACGGATCAACTGCACGGGGATAGTTTCAATCGACGACAACTCCCTTGCGAATTCTGCGATAACACTCTCGACCGCGTGCTTCACTCACTCTCGGGATCGATCGGCCGGCCGTCCTGGGTCGGCGGTGCGATGTGGTCGATGAACGACTCCACGTCTGGCTCTGCCACCCGGACGCTGACGTGGATCTCGCCGAGTTCGTCGGGTTCGCCGACCGAGAACGTCACGACGCCCTCGAAAGCGGCCTGTTTCTTCAGGGTGAAGCTGAATCGATCGCCCTGCAGCGTGTCGAAGAACACGCCCCGAGCGGTGTCGAGGATTTCCCGCCGGTGGAGGAGTTCCGAAAAGTGCGCTAGATCGTGGGTCTCAGCGTGGAGTTCGCCGGGTCGCTGCTCGACGTCGGCGTTCGGGAAGACGTTCGTGATCGCGTCGGCGACCCGGTCGGTCACCTCGGTGTCGTAGACCGGGGCCGTGATCTCGACGTCGACGCTGTAGACTTCGCTCATGCGTTTCCCTCCGCGAGTTCGATACGCTCGTCGTCGGCCAGCGCCGACGGGCCGTCGGTCAATAGTGTCTCAATGCGCTCCTGGAAGTCCGCGAGGCTTCCGGTGTTCGTGATCGTGACGTCGGCCATCTCCATCGCCTCGCCCATACCGAAACCAAGTTCGCGCTCGTCGCGGTCTTGCAGGCTCTCGCCGCCGTCCTCGACGCTCGCATCCCGGCCGCGGAGGTCGAGCCGGTTGGCCCGGATTTCGTAGGGCGCTTCGACGCTGACGAGCAGGAACTCCTCGCCGAAGGCCGCCTGGAAGCGTTCGACTTCGACGTCCGACCGGATCCCGTCGACGACGACGTGCTCGCTGTCTTCGAGTCCGTCCTCGATGTGGGGGAGCGACGCCTCGGCGATGGCGGCGGGGCCGTTCTCCGCCCGGAGTGCCTTCGCCACCTCGCCGTGGTGGGTCGCCGGGTCGAGTCCGCGGTCGCGACACGCCCCCCGGATCACGTCGCCCATCGTGACGACCGGCACGTCCAGCTCGCGGGCCACCGCCGCGGCCTCGCTCTTCCCGCTGCCCGGCAGCCCCACGATTCCGAAGACTGTCATTGGGAATGATTGGCCGAGGCCGGCTATAAGAACTATCATCTCCAGCTTCGACGCCAGCGTCGAGTCGACGGTGATCCCGGACACAAATACAATCAAACGAACGTGGGGTTTTCTGAGGAGATAGTCCAGCCTCTATCGAAATTCGTGAATTTCTCGCTGGTCACGACATATTGTGACTGGATACCATGACGTATGTGCATCGGTAACAAACCTACATAAACAATTATTACGGTTCCACTCTCACTGTTGTGTATGGCGACAAGCCAGCAATCCCAGTCGGGGTATCACACCTGTAGCTGTGGTGCGTCCTTCGAGACGACGGAGGACCTTCTCGAACACGGACGAGAAGCACACGGCTTGCACGTATTCTAGGAGTGCTGGCAACCCGCGGTTTTCAGCGAGTTCCCGGTGAGCGAACCGCCGATTCGATGCTCGATTGGGTCTGCAGCTCTCTTCGCAGTCGCAACTGAGTGCGTTCTCACGCGGCTCGACGCCGAGCGCGAGTAGTGTCGGCAGTCACGTCGAGAAGCCGTATTCGTCAGCCGCTTCTTCGCTTTCGTCCTCAGCGTTCTCGACTGCCAACCCAAGGATGTACGGCGTCACGATCGCGTCGAGGACGGCGATCCCGAGGACGACCCACCGGATCGTCCCGTCGAGGAAGAAGATCGCGATGGCCGCGAGTGCGAAAGCACCGGAGAGGCCGATCAGCCTGCGAACGCGTGCATCCGCCAGCGGGTTGTCGTCGGTCATGCGGCTGGCAGTTTTTGTGCATGACTGATAAAAACCGATGGTCGCGGCCGTTCGTGCCGAAAGTCGCCCTCGGTCTCGGTGTGCTATTCCTCGCTCGGATCGACTTCGGTGACCAGCCCCGGCTCGTCGCTCGCGATGACGATAATCTGATCGGTGACGTCCTCCATCGTGTTGGCGAGGTCGTCGAAGAGAATGGCGAGTTCACGGTACATCAGCGCCTCCGCGGTCCCCTCGTCGGCGAAGGCCGTCCGGATGACGTCGTTTTTGATCGAATCGCATCGGCTCTCCATGTCCCGGATCGCCTTGATCTCGTCGTAGAGGGTGTCCGAGCCGCTGGTCGTCCCGAGGCCGTGGACGAAGCGCTCGACGACCTCCTCTAAGGTTTCGGTCATGTCGGCGACGTGTTCGGCCATCTCGCGCAGTCCCTGGTAACACTCCGTGTCAGTCGGCGGCTGCATCATGGCGATCTCGTCGGCGATGCGCTCGGTGACGTTCGCCAGCGAGTCGACCTGCTTGTAGAACTCGATGAGTCCCGACTGGTTGTAGTTGATCCGCGTGTTGAGCAGCCCCATGTCCTCGGGGTCGGAGTTCGTGATCGAACTGATGATCGAGCGGATCATCGTATCGCCCTCGCTCTCCAGTTCGCCGATGCGCTCGACGGTCGCCTCGAAATCCTCACCGGCCTCGTACTCTTCGAGTAACTGTGGGAGCAACCCGAGACAGTCCTTGAGGGTATCGAGGTACGCGTCCGTCTGCGTTTCGAGCTCTTGCCCGAAGTCGGATTTTCCGGCCATGCGAGAGCCCAGGTTCCCCGAATGGAAAGAGTATTCGTTCCACTTCCGGCACGAAGCTGTCCGATACAGTTGTTTTCCCCTCTCTCACGTCAAAAACGGTCGATTTTCGATCGAATATCCACTGGACTCACTGCTCGTAGATGTAGACGGCTTGTTCCTCGGAATGTGTGTCCACGACGATCCATGTCCCGTCCGTCGTCCTAACGTGTCGCTGAATTATCTTGACGCATTCGGACGGTATGAAGTGACCAAAAACGAAGTGTCTCATCTGCTCTACCCTGCTTGATCTCCGAATCACCGGCTGCGTCTTGGATTGGACAATGGCGAATCGACGCAGATACTCCCCGTCCCACTTAGAGGTGGACTCCTTCACTTCGTTGCTCGCGGGCCAAAAGCCCGCTCGCTCCTACCGAGACGCTCCCTGCGGTCGCGTCTCGCGTCAGTCGTCTGCCTTGCCCTGTTCGGCGGGTCACTTCGTTCCCTGCCTCACTTCGAGGCGGAGTTCACTGCGTTCACTCGCGGTTCTCTTCGTTCACCGCTCGTGCATACCGAGACCTCACTTCGTTCGGCCTCGCGTCACTCAGCCTCGCCCTGTTCGGCGGGTCACTTCGTTCCCCGCCTCACTTCGAGGCGGAGTTCACTGCGTTCACTCAGCCTCGCCCTTCTCTATCGGGGCACCAACCAAATTACCCCACTCGGTCCAGGAGCCGTCGTAGTTGATGGCGTCCTCGTAGCCCAGCAGCTCGTGCAGGGCGAACCAGGCGACCGAGGAGCGCTCGCCGATCCGGCAGTAGGCGACCGTCGTGGAGTCGCCGTCGATGCCGTAGTCGCTATAGAGCTCTGCCAGCTCGTCGAAGTCCTTGAACGTGCCGTCGTCGTTCGTGACGGCCGCCCAGGAGATGTTCTGGGCACCCGGGACGTGACCGCCGCGCTGGGCGGTCTCCTGGAGGCCCGGCGGCGCGAGGATGTCGCCGCGGAACTCCTCGGGGCTTCGAACGTCGACCAGCGGCAGGCCACGCTCGATGGCGTTCTCGACGTCCTCGCGATACGCACGGATGGATTCTCGCGGCCCACTTGCGTCGTACTCGACGGCCGAGAAGTCAGGCTCCTCGTCCGTCGTCGGATAGTCGTTCTCGACCCAGTACTCGCGACCGCCGTCGAGCAGCTTCACGTCGTCGTGGCCGTAGTACTTGAACTGCCAGTAGGTGTAGGCGGCAAACCAGTTGGAGTTGTCGCCGTAGAGGACGACCGTCGAGTCCTCGCTGATGCCGTGGGAACCCAGCAGGTCCTCGAAGTCTTCCTTGCTCAGGATGTCCCGAGTCGTCTGATCCTGGAGCTGACTCTCCCAGTTGAACCCGATCGCGCCGGGGGCGTGAGCCTCGTCGTATGCTTCGGTGTCGACGTCTACTTCCACCAGTCGATGCGCCGGATCGTCACTTTCGAATTCCGAAAGGTTGTCCTCGACCCATTCCGCGGAGACGAGAACGTCGTTTGCGTACTCAGTCATGATGCATCCTACCCTACACACGGGACTAATAAAGCTGCTGACGTATCGGCAGGTACGGCCACTCCTCGCCCGTAGTGGCAGGTCTTGCCGTCTGGCGGCAGTACTCGATACGTCGGTCGAACACGAACCCATGCCCGCCCGTCGAACCCGCGCTGGGACGGCTGGGGCGTCCCCCCGACATGCAAATGTTTCCGCTATCTCCGAGCACTGGCAGGTGGGGGTGGCGTCCATACGTTCAAATCACGCGCGAGTGAATGGCCAGTAATGACCGATATCGTCGCCACAGACTGGCTTGCCGATCGACTGTCGGATGTCCGCCTCGTCGACGTCCGGGACGCCTGGGAGTACGAGGGCATCGGCCACTTCCCCGGTGCAGTGTCGATTCCTTTCGGCTCGTTCCGGGCCAGCGAGGGCGACGACGGCATGTTGCCCGGCGAGGACGTCTTCGCCAACCTGCTGTCGGATGCGGGGATCGCACCCGAGGACGACATCGTCGCCTACGACGACACCCACGGCGTCTTCGCCGCGCGGTTTCTCGTGACTGCGGAGCTGTACGGCCACGATCCCGACCGGCTGCATCTGCTCGACGGGGACTTCAGCGCCTGGCAGCGCGACCACCCGACGACCGACGAGGTGCCCGATGTAACTCCTACCGAGTACAAAGTCGATCGACCGGCCGAGTCGACGCTGGTCGGTCGCGAAGCCGTCGCGGCGGCGATCGACACCGACGCGGTGATCGTCGACACGCGGGAACGCTGGGAGTACGAGGAGGGACACATCCCCGGCGCTGTCCAGCTCGACTGGCGGGACCTCGTCGACGACGAGACGCGCGGGATCAAACCACGCGAGGAGATCGAGGCGATCCTCGAACCGAAGGGGATCACGCCCGACAGCCGGATCGTCCTCTACTGCAATACTGCCCGGCGGATCAGCCACACCTACGTCGTTCTCCAGCACCTTGGCTATGGGAACCTTGCCTTCTACGAGGGAAGTTTGACGGAGTGGGAGGCTGCGGGCGAACCGATCGAGACTGTCGAGTAGGTCACTCTCGATCCTGCGGCCGTCAGGCCTCGGCGTCGGGGTGTTGTTCCGATGCCAGCAGTTCCACCGATTCCGCGAGCAGCGCCACCACGACCGGTCCGGCGATGATCCCGATCGCCCCCGTCGAGAGGATCCCGCCGGTGAACCCGATGAAGTAGAGGCTCCCCGGCAGATCGGCGGCGACTTCCGAGAGCCGCGGCCTGATGAGCACGTCCGGCAAACCGGCGACGAACACGAGCCCGACCGTCCCCACGAGGATCGCCCCTGTGACGTTCTCTGCGAGGACTTCGGTGACGACGAGCACGCCGATCAACACGCTCGGCCCGATGATCGGCACGAACTGCAGCACGCCGCTCAGAACGGCGAGCGTGAGCGTCGCGTCGTACCCGAGGACGAAAAACACTGGCAGCGCAATCAGAAACGTCCCCACACCGGTTGCCCCCTGGAGGACGTATAGCCCGAAGAGCGTGTCCTGGAGTCGTTCGTGGAGCGCTTCGACGATATCGTGATACTCGACGGGAACGGTTCGACGGAGTGCCCGTGCGGGCATGGTCGGTTTGAGCAACAGCGCGTACACCAGCAGAACGAACAGGAAGAACTTCAACGCGAGCGCTGGTGCCGCACTCGCCGCGCTGATCGCCACGTCCTCGGCCAGTTGCTGTGCCGTCTGGATCATCGTCGACAGGTCGACCGTATACGTCGTTTCCAGCGCTGTCACGGAGAATTCCTCGGGAAGGTTTTCGATCAGCTCGAAGAAGACGGACCGCCGAACGTATACCGCGTATCCGAGGGGTGTGAGCACGCCCAGGGCCACCACAAAGGCGACAGCCGTACTCAGGCCTGCGGCGACTCGGGGGCCGACCCCCCTGGCCGACAGTCGACGCCGCACCGGATACAGGACGTACGCCACCGTGATGGCAAAAAAGACCGTCCAGAAGACACTCCACAGCGTCAGTACCGCAAGCGTGACTATCGCTCCGAACAGACCCACCAACACGAGAACGCGGCGAGACGGCGGCATGTCCCTCCTTCTCGGGGCACCCGCTTAATCTTTTTTGGGTCCGGACCGTATCCCCCGACCGGTGGCTATGTTTGCCAATATTCTTCAATCCTGGGAGCTGTTCACATAACAAATATCCGTGTGCCCTCTGAATAGCTTCTCTCGTCCAACATCCCGGATGGATCTTGAATCGCGACCAGTCCATCACATTCTACCATATATGTTTTCATGGAGTGAGAATACGGTGCATTCCTTTACAGGATGTACCGGTAAGACTCTCCTATATGGCAACGCTAGAACGCGTCAAGCAATCGTTGCAGTCGGAGGAGTCCGAAATCGGGGCCGATTCGGACATCATTCCGGCCGACGCCGGGGTCGAGGACGTCTGTGACGAGGAGATCGAGACGGTCGAGGAGATACTCACGGACGTTCGCCCGGAGAAACGCGGTGTCATCCCGGCACTCCAACAGGTTCAGGACGAATACGGCTACCTGCCGAAGTTCGCGTTCGAACTGATCGCCCATCACTGCGAGAAGTCACTCGCCGACATTTACAGTACGGCCTCGTTCTACTCGCAGTTCCACCTCGAGCCACGGGGCGACTACAGCATCAGGGTGTGTACCGGCACAGCCTGTCACGTGGCGGGGGCCGATGCGGTGTCCGACGAGTTGCAGGACGAACTCGGCGTCGGCCTCGACGAGGTCACCGACGACGGGAAGTTCACGATCGAGCACGTCCGGTGTGTCGGGGCGTGTGGGCTCGCGCCGGTCGTCACCGTCGACGACGACGTCCACGGACCGATCGAGCCTGACGACGCCGAGACGATCATCGAGGAATACAGCGAGCGAGGTGAGTGATCATGGCTGAAGTACTCCAGCGACCGACCGATATCGACACTGTCGACGGACAGATCCGCGTCGTCGTCTGTCAGGGAACCGGGTGTATGTCCTCTGGCTCCGACGAAGTGTACGAGGCACTCCGGGCGGAGATCGACGCGCTCGCCGGGGCCGACAACGTCGCTCTTTCCTGGAGCGAGGGCGATATCGATCACGAGGAACTCGGTGTCGAACCGAAGAAGAGTGGCTGTCACGGGTTCTGTGAGCTCGGCCCGCTCGTCCGGATCGACCCGATGAACGTCCTCTACACGCAGGTCGACGTCGACGACGTCGAAGAGATCGTCGAGAAGACGATCCGGAACGGCGAGGTCATCGAGGACCTCTGTTTCGAGGACGAGACCGGCAAACGCCAGTCCCGGACCGACGACATCCCGTTCTATTCCGAGCAGCGCCGTCTGGCGTTGGGCAACTGTGGGCGCATCGACCCCGAGAGCGTCGAGGAGTACGAGGCCACCGGCGGCTACGAGGCGATGCAGACGGTCCTCACCGAGATGGACCCCGAAGACGTCTACGCGGAAGTTCAGGACGCCGGCCTCCGTGGTCGTGGTGGCGGCGGGTTCCCGGCGGGCAACAAGTGGATGTTTGCCCACCAGGAAGACGCCAGCGAGAAATACGTCATCGCCAACTGTGACGAGGGCGACCCCGGGGCGTTCATGGACCGGTGTCTGGTCGAGGGCGATCCCCACCGCGTCATCGAGGGCATGGTTATCGCCGGCTACGCCACCGGTGCCAACGACGGGATCATCTACCTCCGCGCGGAGTACCCGCTTGCGGTCGAGCGCATCCAGCAGGCCATCGAGGACGCCTACGAGGAAGGCTACCTCGGGACGAACATCATGGGCACCGGCTTCGACTTCGACTTCGAGGTCGAGAAGGGAGCCGGCGCGTTCGTCTGTGGCGAGGAGACGGCGCTGATGGCCTCCATCGAGGGCGGGGCCGGCCGGCCGTCCCCGCGTCCACCCTACCCCGCCCAGTCCGGACTCGAGGACAAGCCCACGACGATCAACAACGTCGAGACCCTGGCTAACGTCCCGCTGATCATCACCAACGGTGCCGAGTGGTTCAAACAGTACGGTAGCGAGGACAGCCCCGGTACCAAGACCTTCGCGGTCTCCGGGGACTGCTCGGCGACGGGGCTGATGGAGATCCCGATGGGACTGACCCTCCAGGAGATCCTCGACGTCGCCGGCGGTATCGAGGGCGACAAGGAGTTCAAGGCGGTACAGATCGGGGGGCCCTCCGGCGGGTGTCTCGCGGAGAAACACCTGGACATGCCGGTCACCTTCGACTCCCTCCAGGAGGTCGGCGCGATGCTGGGCTCGGGTGGTCTCGTAGTGATGGACGACGAGACCTGTATGGTCGACGTCGCGCGCTTTTTCCTCGATTTCACCCAGGACGAGTCCTGTGGCAAGTGTCCGCCCTGCCGGATCGGGACCCACAAGATGTTGCGCATTCTCGAGCGCATCACCAACGGCGAGGGCGAACCCGGCGACATCGATCGCTTAGAGGAACTCGGCGAGACGATCGCCGAGAGTTCCCTGTGTGGGCTGGGCCAGACGGCGCCCAACCCGGTGTTGAGCACGCTCGAACACTTCCGGGACGAGTACGAGGCCCACATCTACGACGACGAGTGTCCCGCCGGCGAGTGCGAGATCGGCGGCGGGGATCACGCGGGCACGTACAAGATCGCCGCCCAGGAGTGTGTCGGCTGTGGACAGTGTGTCGACGTCTGTCCGGTCGACGCCATCTCCGGGGAGACCGGCGAGGCACACACGATCGATCCGGAAACCTGCGTCGGCTGTGGACAGTGTGTCGAGGCGTGTCCGACCGACGCCATCGACATGAGGACGTGATAGCATGAGCAAGGCAACCCAGAGTGAGGCCGAGACGGGCGTCACTCTCGAAATCGACGGCCGGGAGGTACAGGCACGCGATGGACAGACGATTCTGGAGGCGGCCCGGGAGGCCGGTATCGACATTCCGACACTGTGTGAGCACGCGAACCTCTCGAACGTTGGGGCCTGCCGGATGTGCCTCGTCGAGGTCGACGGCGAGCGCAACGAGACCGCGTGTACGACCGCCGTCCAGGACGGCATGGACATCTCCGTCGACACCGACGAGCTATGGAACCACCGGCGAACGATGCTGGAGATGATGTTCGCCGACCAGAACCACTACTGCATGTACTGCGAGATGGAGGGCGACTGCGAACTCGAGGACATGTTCAACCGCGCCGGCCTCGACAGCAGTCGCGTTCCCCTGGAGTACCCCGATATCGAGCCGGACACCTCCAACGAGTACGTCACGATGGATCTGGATCGGTGCATCGGATGTGGACGGTGTATCCGGACCTGTGACGAGATCGTCGGCAACGGGACGCTGAACTTCGGCAACCGGGGCCGGGAGACGACGATCGTCGCCGACGACGACGTCCCGCTTGGCGAGTCAAGTTGTATCTCCTGTGGGTCATGCGTCCAGGCGTGTCCGACCGGCGCGCTGTACAGCCCACTCAGCGCCTACAAGGGCCGGGAACGGGACTGCGAGGTCGAGACGACGACCTGCAGCGAGTGCTCGGTCGGCTGTGAGCTCGAGGTCTTCACTAACTCCGGGCGGATCGTCAAGATCGAGGGCAACGAGGACGGCCCGGCCGGGGGGCAGCTGTGTGAGATGGGGCGCTTTGAGTTGCTCGCCGACGGCCGCGAGCGGATCACCGAGCCGCGGGTTGACGGCGAGACGGTCGACCTCGCGGACGCGATCGACCGTGCCAGGACGGCCCTGACCGAGGCCAACGGCGTCAACGCGTTCGCCTCCGATCGCCTGCCGCGTGAGACCCTGGAGGCGCTGTCCGAGACGCTTTCCGAATACGACGCCAGCGTGGAGATTCCGGGGGCCGAACGCGCCGCACTCGAATCGGACGTCCTCGCGGCCCTCGAAGCGGAACTCGACGTCGAGACGGCCGATCTCCTCGTCGACTCGCTGCACGACATCGAGGACAGCGACACGTTGGTCGTCTACGACACGGGGATCGTCGAAACCCATCCGGTCGTCGCTTCCTACGTCCGCCGGGCGGCCAACGGCGAGACGACGCTGGTTACGATCGACGACGGGACGGATCGCCTCGAACGGTTCGCGGATCACTCGATCGAACTCGATGCCCCGACCGCGACGGTCACCGAGCAGGTGACCGATGTCTTCGAGGCGGGGACCGAGGCGCTTGCGGACGCGGCTATCGAGGATGTCGTCGACGTGTCCCTGGAACTGTCCGGGGATGCGACGTTTGTCCTCGGGCCGGATGTCGACGACGCCGAGACGATGGTCGACGTCTTCGGACTCGCGGCGACCAGCGACAACGATGTCCTCAGCCTCGGGCCGGGGCGTAACCGCGCGGTCGCGGACGTCCCGACTGACGACCTCGAAGCCGACGCCGAGGTCGCGTACCTGTTGGCCGCCGACGACCGTGGCGAGGATCTTGACCGTCAGATCGAACTCGCCCGGGGGGCCGAGACGGTGATCGTCCAGGCCACTCGTGAGTCGGCGCTGACGGAGATTGCCGATATCGTCCTTCCCGCGCTGGACTGGTTCGAGCGTGAGGGGACGACCGTCGACGCCGACGACGACCAGCGCGCGGTCGAGCGCGTTCTCGACCCGCGGGGGGAGATCGATTCCGACCGTGAGATCATCGCGGAACTACAGGAGGTGGCCGCATGAGCGCACAGACTGACGCGGAAGCCCAGGACAACGACCGGACGACCGTCGCGACGGTGTGTCTCGGCGGCTGTTCGGGCTGTCACATGGAGTTTCTGAACATCGACCACGGTCTCGTGGATCTGGTCGAGGACGTCGACATCGTCGCCAGCCACATGATCGTCGACGAGAAAGGCGTCCCGGAGGCCGACATCGGCATCGCCGAGGGCGTCGTGACCAACGAGGAGAACGTCGAGGTCGCCGAGGAACTCCGGGAACACTGTGACACCGTCGTCGCCTGGGGGGACTGTGCGGCACTCCGTGGCATCATGTCCCTGCGAAACTATCAGGATCGCGACGAGATGCTCGAAGAGACCTTCATGGGCGAGGCCGACGACGAGAGCGAGGTGCCCTTCGGAGATGACGAAGGCATTCCGAAACTCCTCGAAGACGCCCGACCGTTGGACGAGTACATCGACGTGGACGTCTACGTCCCCGGGTGTCCGCCCGACGCTGACGTCATGAAAGAGAGCCTCGAAGCACTGGCACGTGGGGAAACCCCCGAGATCGAAGGCGACAAACTGCAGTACGACTAACGAGGAAAACATGAGCAAGAAGGAAGTAATCGATCCGGTCACGCGCGTCGAGGGGCACGGCAAGATCACCATCCACCTCGACGACGAGGGGAGCGTCGAGGACGCACAGTTCCACGTCACGGAGTTCCGTGGCTTCGAGGAGTTCGTCGAGGGCCGTCCCATCTGGGAGATGCCCGAGATCACGGCCCGCATCTGTGGCATCTGCCCGGTCAGCCACCAACTGGCCGCGGCGAAGGCCGCCGACGACGTCATGGATGCCGACGTCCCCGAGAGCGCCCACAAGCTTCGGGAGTTGCTCCACATGGGGCAGGTACTCCAGAGTCACGCCCTGAGTTTCTTCTACCTCTCCAGTCCGGACCTGGTGCTTGGCTACGACGCCGACCCCGCCGAGCGTAACATCGAGGGCGTGTTGAACGAGAATCCACAGCTGGCCGAACGCGGGATCGACCTGCGGAGCTTCGGCCAGAACGTCATCGCCGCGCTGGGCGAGAAGAAGGTCCACCCCGACTTCGCGGTGGCTGGGGGCGTTTCGAACACGCTCGACCGCGAAGACGGCGAGGAATTGCTCGAAGAGAGCCAGCCCCTCCCCGAATACCTTCGGGAGACGATCGACCTCCTGAAAGGGATCTTCGAGGACATGGACGACGACACGCTGGATTATGCCACCTACCCGACGGGCTATATGGGCCTCGTGACTGAGGAGGGTGGCCTCGAACACTACGACGGCGACATCCGGCTCGTCGACGAGGGTGGTGACCAACTCGAAGAGATCGACGACGGCGCGTACCGGGACATCATCGCCGAGCGCTCCAAGGAGTGGAGCTACCTCAAGTTCCCCTACTACAAGGAGCGCGGGTTCGAGGACGGCCAGTACCGCGTCGGGCCGCTGGCTCGCCTGAACGCCGTCGACGACATCGCGACCCCGCAGGCCCGCGAGGAGTGGGTCGAGTTCATGGACGCGGCCGAGGGGGCCGTCCACGAACGCTCGACGTACTACCACTGGGCGCGGCTCATCGAGATGCTCTATTGCGTCGAGCGCATCCAGGAGCTCCTCGAAGACGATGATGTCTACGAGGGCGCGACGAACGTCCCGACCAAGCCCAAAGCGGGCACGGGCGTCGGCGTCATCGAGGCTCCACGGGGGACGCTCATCCACGAGTTCACGATCGACGACGGCGGGATCGTCGAGGACGCCAACTTCATCGTCGCCACCACGCACAACAACGGGGCGATGAACCGCGGCGTGCTCTCGGCCGCCGAGAAGTTTGTCGAGGGCCCCGAAATCCCGGAGGACATTCTCAACAAGATGGAGAGCGTCATCCGATGTTACGACCCGTGTCTGTCGTGTTCGACCCACGCCATCGGCGAAATGCCTCTGGAACTCGAACTCGAACAGGGAGGCGAGACGGTCGCCTCGACGAGTCGCTGAGAACGGCGGACACGACACCACGACACCGTCCCACGACACGACACCACAACACCGCATCCCCATCATGAACGCACTCTTACTCGGCCTGGGCAACGATATCAAGCGCGACGACGTGGTCGGTCTGGACGTCACGGAAGCGCTCGGTGAGCGATTCGGCGACCGGCTGGACGTCGAGACCTACACCTCCGGCCGGCTCATGCTCATCCAGGAACTCAGCGGGTACGACCGGGTGTTCCTCGTCGACGCGATCAAGACTGACGGCGGAACTCCCGGCGATTACTACGAGTTCTCCCCGAGCGAGGTCGAGCCGGGCGATGACTCGGGTGGGCTGGCAACCCACAACGTCGGGCTGGGGACACTCCAGACGCTCGGCGAGGCGATGGGGCAATCCATGCCCGAGATCACGATCTTCGCGATCGAGGTCGAGAACCCATTCGAGTACGGCGAGGGGATGACCGACGCCGTGAGCGAGGCTGTGCCGGCGCTCGTCGACGAAATCGGTGACGACATCGAGAAAGCGCTCGCGGCAACCGCGACGGCCTGACTGTTCCGGCGACCCTCTTATAGCCCCTCGTCGACGAACGGTGCTTCCATCTTGCCGATTTCGAGGATCACCTCGTCACCGGTGCCGAGTATCTCGATCACCTCGCCGACCACGACGAGGTCGAACTCGGGCGTCGGGCCGACGGCGAGGGCGTCGCCGATCTCGATCTCCTCGAGAATACTCTGGAAGTGCACCCGGGCACGACAGTCGGTCGGGTGGTGGACGTTCGTGAGCGTGACCTCGTCGACAGTGACGTCGACGCGCTCGTAGTTCTGGGCGACGACGACCTTCTCGCCGTCGGCCTCCTGGTCGCGCTCGAGCGCCTGGAAGGCCATCTCGGTTGGCTTGTATCCGCCACGTGGCCCCGGGACGCTATCCACGAGTCCGAGCGCTGACAGCTTCCGCATCTGATTTTTGACCGACCCTTCCGTTCGGTTTACCTTCTCGGCTATCCGGGCACTTTTGACCGGCGACTCGGACTCCGAATACTCGTTGACCAGGGTCGTCAACGCGCTCTGGTGTGGCGGGGACAGATCGAGCGTGTTCGAATCCATCAGTGATGAGTAATAATGATAGACAGCTATTTATAGGGTTCGACATGCGACATTCTGGCGCTGTCTTTCACTCGAAGTTGGCGAGGAAGTCCTCAGCCGACGCCCGCCATGCCTCGACAAGTTCGTCCTCGAAGGCGTCGCCCTCCCCGACCTCGATCCCGTCGTGGTCGTCGAGCCATTCGACGGTCCGTTCGACGCCCTCCTCAAAGGAAACCGTGTACTCGAAGTCCAGATCGCGTTTGGCCTTGCTGTTGTCGAAGACGGTGCTGTACTGGAAGTGATCCCGGAGCATCTCCGTGCGGTCGGGCGCAACCTCCCGGAGGACGTCAGTCGGGATGTGGACGAGGTCGGGTTCCGGTGCGTCGAGCGCGGCCGCGACCCGGCGGTGATACTGGTTCCAGGTGATGACTTCCTCGCTGGTGACGTGATAGGTCTCTCCGTAGGCCGTCTCGTTGCCGACGGCGTTGACGTACGCCGCGGCGACGTCGTCGCGGTGACACGAGCCCCACAGCGAGGTGCCGTCGCCGTGGACGACGATGGGTTTGCCCTGGCGGATGCGCTCAAGATAGTAGGTGTCACCGCCGAAGGTGTGGAAGATGGCCCCGCCCTCGCCGTAGGTACTCCACGGGCGGATGATCGTCACGTCGAAGGCTCCTTCGGCCTCTGCCTCCCGGAAGCGATCTTCGGCGGCGGCCTTGCCCTCGGCGTAGTCGCTGACCGGCGGCTCGCGGGCCGCGTCTTCGGTGACCGGATTGCGCTCGGGCGGCCGGTGATAGACGTCGACCGTACTGGTGAAGATGAACTGCTCGATCTCCCCGGAGAAGGCCCGGATATCGCTCTCGGCGTCCTCGCTCCCGAAACACATCATGTCGATGACGACGTCGACCTCGACGTCCGCGACTGTGGATTCGAACGCATCGTGATCGAAGCGATCACCGTGGATCTCTGCGACTGCATCGGGGATGTCGATGTCAGTCTCTCCGCGGTTGAAGATCGTCACGCCGTGGCCTGCCTCGACGAGCTGTCGCGTGATGCCGGTCGAGATGACGCCAGTACCGCCGATAATCAGTACGTCCATAACTCGGGTCCGGGCGGGAGCTACATGACGGTTTGGCCTCGGTTGGTCGTAGCGTTTAGTTTAGCAGGAATGGAATGTGAGAGCCAGAAAGCCCCGAGTGGCTCCGGTCGAAGGTAGCGAGGGACCGCCGGTCCCTCGGACAGTCGGACGGCGACGCCGTCCGACGACCTCGCTGTCTCCGGAAATCGAAGATTTTCGGGCGACCAGAAGACTGCGTCTTCTGGTAAAATGAAAGGGCGAGCCACGCGTGGCGGCTGCGAGGCGGTTGCACCGCCTCGAATGGAGACGGCGACGCCGTCTCCCTGCCGCCACGGTTTGAGGAGGTCGGCGTCGCCGACCTCCCTTTTCGGGAACCCCGACGAAGTAAGCACTGCAGGCCGCAACGCGGCCGAAGAGCGTGGTCCGAAAGAGCGTAGCTCTTTCGTCATCTCGGAAATCTTTGATTTCCGGCGACAGCGAGGCGCGGGATCGAAACTGGCGAGGGCTTTCAGGGCAGTCTCACTCTGGTTAGATCCTTATTTGAACACTACCCACCGCACCGGGCGCGAGCGTCGGAATACCACCAGTTTCCGAGCCTGGCTGTTGTACGTATGTCACAAGGATACGCAGGACCCTGTCACCAAGAGTAGCTATTTTGAGGGCGTCCTAACGGTGTTACGCCTATATTTATACGTATCCAACCCATAGTAATGGTCGAATAAGACAAGACCGGCGAAGGCAACCCTACCGGCATGCGCCGTCGCGTCCACGACTGAGACGTGGGATAGCAAGCGCGACCTCTCCCACCAGAGAAGAGAGCGGGCAATCGATACCGCGGCCAATGTGATCGTCACGCCGGACGACGGGTCCAAGTCCGACGGCGAATTGCTGGTCGCGACCAGTGGGATGGCGTCGGCGTGGGAGTGCCCCCGCGGATCGAACGCGATATCGTCGATCGGGACGGGGCCAACAGTCACCAGTATGTGCCGATTTCATGCGTTTTAGGCGCTCTAACGCCATATTTCGAGTAATTTATGCCGCTACAGTCGAATATATATGTGATGTCGAAATCCGACGAACTCGCCGAGATGAAGCAAAGTCTCCACCAACTCGTTGGCGAAGCCGAGAACCTCGAAGGGTTCGCCGGCTACGTCGAAGCCACAGAGAGCCCGGGGGCGCTCGATACGAAGACCAAGGAACTCATGTCCCTGGCTGTCGGGTGCGTGGCGCGGTGTGAACACTGTGTCCTCTGGCACATGGACGGCGCACTCGAGGCCGGTGCGACCCGCGAGGAGGTCATCGAGACGCTCGAAGTCGCCGTCCTGATGGGCGGCGGTCCGGCGATGACCTACGCGATCGAGGCCTACGAGATCCTCGAGGAACTAGAAGCCGAAAAGGACGCCTGAGGACTCCCCTCCATTATTTCAGATGTCAACAGCCTTTGCAGTCCCTGATCTCGGTGACGGGGCCACGGAGGGCCGACTCGTCGCCCTCGAGGTCGCGGCCGGCGAGACGGTCGCCGAGGGCACGCTTCTCGCCGAGGTCGAGACCGACAAGTCGATCGTCGAGGTGACCGCCCCTGAGACGATGGCGATCGAAGCGTGCGCCGCCGCGGAGGGCGAGGACGTCGAAGTCGGCGAGACGCTGTTCACCTACGAGGCCGCCGATCCCGACGACGTCCCCGAGAGTGGAGACGCCGAGGGTGGCGAACCCACCGAACCGCCGGAACCCACCGAGGACAGACCGTCGGAACCCGACGACGACTCCGCCGACGCTGTCGGTGGGGCCACCCAGCCGACAGGCGGGGCGTCCGAACGGACGGTCCGACCCGTCGGCGAGGGCACCCCGGCGGACGTCCCGAGTCCGGGCAGCGTCGAGGGCGTCCCCGAACAGACCGACGTCCTCATCATCGGGGCCGGTCCCGGCGGCTACGTCGCGGCAATTCGGGCCGGCCAGCTCGGCCTGGACGTGACGCTGGTCGAAGACGACGCCGTCGGCGGGACCTGCCTCAACTACGGATGTATCCCGTCGAAGGCGCTCATCCACGGTGCAGACATCGCCTACGAGGCCGCAAACGCCGAACACCTCGGGGTCAGCGCCGACCCGACCGTGGACGTCGAGCAGCTGACGGGCTGGAAGGACGACGTCGTCGACCAGCTCACCGGTGGCGTCGAGCAACTCTGTCACGCACAGGGCGTTACCGTCGTCGATGGCGTCGCCGAGTTCGTCAACAACCGGCGGGCGAAGATCACGACCGACGACGGCGAGACGGCCATCGACTTCGGGAACGCGATCGTCGCGACGGGGAGCCGCCCGATCGAGATCCCCGACTTCCCCTTCGACAGCGAGTACGTCCTCAATTCGCGTGACGCCCTCGCCCTGGACGAGCGGCCCGATTCGCTGGTCGTGATCGGCGCTGGCTACATCGGGATGGAACTCTCGACGGTCTTCGAAAAACTCGGGACCGACGTCACGGTCGTCGAGATGTTCGACGACGTGCTCAGCGGCTACGACGACGACATCTCCCGGCTCGTCCGGGAGCGCGCCGTCGAGTTCGGCATCGACTTCCGGTTCGGCGAGATGGCCGAGTCCTGGGACGAAGCCGACGACGGTATCGTCGTCCATACGGAGGACGAGGACGGCACCCGCAACGCGCTCGAAGCCGAGAAGGTCTTCGTCGTCGGCGGTCGCGAACCCGTTACCGACACCGCGAACCTCCAAGCGGCCGGGATCGAACTCGACGACGACGGCTTCGTCAAGACCGACGCCCAGGGCCGGACGACCTGCGAGCGCATCTTCGCGATCGGCGACGTCGTCGGCGAGCCCATGTTGGCCCACAAAGCCAGCCGGGAGGGCGAAGTCGCCGCCGAGGCCATCGCCGGTGAGCCGTCCGTCCTGGACTACCAGGCGATGCCCGCGGTCGTCTTCACCGACCCCGAGGTCGCGACCGTCGGGATGACCGAGGCCCAGGCCCGCGACGACGGGTACTACCCGGTCGTCGGCCGGATGCCCCTCGCGAGCAACGGCCGGGCGCTGACGCTTGGCGACACCGAAGGCTTCGTCCGCATCGTCGCCGACCGACGCACGGAATTGATCCTGGGCGCACAGATCGTCGGCCCGAACGCCTCCGAGTTGATCGCCGAGGTCTCCCTCGCCATCGAGATGGACGCCCGCCTGTCCGACATCGCCGAGACCGTCCACACTCACCCGACGCTCTCGGAGGCCGTCATGGAGGCCGCCGCGAACGCCCGTGGCGAGGCGATCCACACCGCGAACTGACTCTGCCCACGTCACTCTCCCCACTATGCCACCACGAGCTTCGAAGAAAGTACCCGACGGCAAACTCGTCCGCGTCGACGTCGCGGCCGAGAACCGGATCGACGACGTCCGACTCACCGGCGACTTCTTCGTCGAACCGGCCGCGGCGCGCGCCGACATCGAAACCGCGATCGAGGGACATGCCGTCGACGTCGACCGCGAGACGATCCTGGCGGCCGTCGAGGACATCGACGCGACGCTGATCGGCTTCTCGGCCGCTGACGTCGCCGACCTGACGATGGAGGCTCTCGATGACTGAGGAATCTACGGCTGGGGCACGCCAGACCGACGAGCCCTGGACGATTATCGACTCGGGGACCTACAGCGAGGCCACCCAGCAGGCGCTCGAACGCGTCCTGCTCGACCGCGTCGCGAACGGCGAGATCGGGCCGACGCTGCGGATCTGGTACCGCGAATCGTCGGCGGTCGCGCTGGGTCGCTTCCAGGCCTACGCCGACGAGGTCGCCCCCACGTACGTCGAACGCGAGGGAATCGACGTCGTCCGGCGGATCACTGGCGGCGGCGCGATGTTCGTCCAGCCGGGGGCGGTCGTCACCTTCTCGCTGTACCTGCCTGCCGGGATGGTGAGCGACGACATCCGCCAGAGCTACGCCGACCTCGATCAGTGGGCCATCGAGGCGCTTCGGGATCTGGGCGTCGATGTCGCCCACGAGCCACTGAACGACATCGCTCACGCCGAGGGCAAGATCGGTGGGTCAGCACAGCGTCGCACCGATGGCGCGGTCCTCCATCACACGACGATGAGTTACGACCTGGACATCGCGGAGATGTTGCGGGTTCTGCGCGTCGGCGAGGAGAAAGTCTCGGACAAGGCGATCGCGTCCGCCGAAAAGCGAGTCGCCCGGATCGCCGATCACGTCGAAGCCTCCCGATCAGCCGTCATCGATGCGCTGAAACGCGGGGTTCGCGAGCGGGCGGGCGCGACCGAGCGCTCGCTCACTGACGACGAACGTGCGAGCGCTCAGGTACTCGTGAAGGATCGATTCGGGACCGCAGCGTGGAACCGACAGCTCTGAGACCATGTTCTATCCGCGGTAACCGGAGGGTCGAAAGCCCCTCGGACGACCAGGCAAGGACGGCAGAACCAGTCCAATCAATACGGCAACACGGCCGCGAAAATGGTCGCATCCACGGGACCATTCTGACCGCCGACGCTACGGGTTCGTGTCCGAACGTGTCGTATCACCAGTTCGATAGATAGAGGCGCTTGGCTGTTCGACCCGGGGTACCACCGTTTTGGCGATAAACAATCGTGGACATTGCGGCAATCGTTGCCGTTTTCCGGGCCCAGCGACGACTCAGCAGTAATGACCGCCCACAGCGAGTGTCGACCGACGACAAGCCCCCGAGAGGGGGGCCACCGGCCGTGCGGACACCCCATTTTGAGTCGACCCGAGCGAATGTGGGACGCGGTCGATCGAACAGGAGTGTGACCGGGACATGAAAGCGACTCGGCCCGTCGAATCCGTCGGAAGTGAACGGCAATGACCGAGCGCGGTGGATCGGGCCGTGGGCTGATTCTCCTGAGCGTCGCCGCTGGGTGGCTGTTCGCCCAGGGGTTGCGCTTTGTCCTACCGGGGATTCTGCCGACGATCACGGCGTCGTTCCCGTCCACGAGTGATACCCAGGCCGGGATCGCCATCACGGTGCTGTGGGCGACGTACGGCATCATGCAGTTTCCCGCCGGCATCGCGGCCGACCGGCTCGGCGAGGCGCGGGTGCTGACGGCGAGTTTGCTCCTGGGAGCGGCCAGTCTGATCGCGTTCACGTTCACCCCAGTGTTCGGGCTGTTCGTGGTCGCGACCGGGCTCTTCGGGGGGGCGACCGGACTCTACGGCCCGCCACGGGGAACCTTGCTCGCCCGCGTCTTCGCCGATCGAGCCGACCGGGCGATCGGGCTGACGCTCGCGGCCGGCAGCCTGGGGGCGGCCGTCCTGCCTGCACTCGCCTCGCTCGTGGTCGACGGATTCGGCTGGCGGGCGACGCTCGGCCTCGCGGCCCCCGGTTTCGCTCTGGCTGGCATCGCGGTCCATCTCACGGCCGGGCGTGCCGAGAGCGAACGCGAAAGTGAGACGGAAGATGTCGACGACACCAGTGACACTACCGACGATTCGGCTGCCACACAGTCGATCGGAGCGTCGCTGTCGGTCGCCGCGAAATCGATCTGGAATCGCCAGGCGGGGCTGGCGACGCTCGCGGCGATCGTGATGTACTTCGGGTATCAGGGGATCACCGCCCTCGTCACCACGTATCTCGTCGATCACAAGGGCTTCGTCCAGTCCGAGGCCGGCGTGCTGTTCGGTGGCCTGTTTCTCGTGGGCGCACTCTCCCAGTGGCTGGCCGGCCGGATCGCCACGAACCGCCGGTCCGCGCGGGTGTTGGCCGGGATCGCCGCCGTCAGCGTCCTGCCGCTGGTCGGACTCGTGGTCTTCGATCACCGCCTGCTCGTCGCGGGGAGTGTGCTCCTGATCGGCGTTCGGATGGGCTTTGCACCCGTCTCGAACGCGTTCATCATCCGGTGTCTCCCGCCCGACGTCGAGGGGACCGCCTGGGGCGTCGTCCGAACGGCGCTGTTCGTCGTGAGTTCGCTCGCCTCGACCATGGTAGGCGTGTTCGCCGACGCCGGCCAGTTCGACGGCGCGATCCTGGGGCTCGCGGGACTCACCGGCGTGGCCGCGATGCTCTATCTCGGGTTGCCGTCGTGTCAGGCTCGCCGCCTGCTCGATCGCGTCTAGTGGAACGCCACCGCGACGCTCATGTGGTAGCAACCGACGGACGAATCACCGGTGGGTGACTGACTTGGGTCCACCCTATCGAGGGCGACGATCGACTCGCCGTCTTCGAAGACGGCGAGCCCCGAAAAGCGACTTGGCGTCGGCTGTGTCACCGGAGTGATGAATCGAGGCGGCCGAGCGGTGAATCGAGCCGGGCGAAAAACAGGGCAGCGACGCGTTCAGTCGTCGGCCGGCGTCGCGTCGCTCGCGTCGTCGGCGTACTTCATTTTCGTGTGTGGCAGCTTGCCACCGTCGGCCAGAATCTCACGTTCGCGGTCGGAGGCGTCGAGCGTCGCCGTGGCCTCCCACTCGTCGTTGACGCGAACCGTGAACTCCTCGGCACCCGACCGGACGGCAGCGGCGACGTCCTCGACGATCTCGATGTCGTCGCCCTGATCGATTTTCTCGTAAGTTTCCTCGTCGATCTCTAAGGGCAGGAGCCCGAAGTTGAACAGGTTCGCCTTGTGGATTCGCGCGAAGCTCTGGGCGAGGACGCCCTCGACGCCGAGATACATCGGGCAGAGAGCGGCGTGCTCACGTGAGGAGCCCTGTCCGTAGTTCTCGCCGGCGACGAGGAAGCCGCCGTCGGCTTCCAGGGCGCGGTCGGCGAAGGTCTCGTCGACCCGCGAGAGGGTGAACTCCGAGAGCTTCGGGACGTTCGACCGGTACATCAGGATGTCCTGGGTCGCCGGGATGATGTGGTCGGTCGTGATGTTGTCGTCCATCTTGAGCAGCGCCGACCCTTCGAGCCGTTCGTCCATCGGATCCTTCAGCGGCACCTCGCCGATGTTCGGCCCCTTGATGAGTTCGTCGTCGACCGCGTTCTCGGGCTCGATGATGTCCGTGTCCGCACCGTAGTACTCATCGGGGAGTTCGAAGCCGGGGTAGTCCATGTCGAGTTCGTCAGCCAGGTCGCGCGGATCGATGATCTCGCCGGCGATGGCCGCCGCGGTGGCGACCTCGGGCGAACAGAGGTAGACCTTGTCGTCCTCTAAGCCCGACCGTCCCTCGAAGTTGCGGTTGAACGTCCGCAGGCTGACCGAATCGCTCGCGGGGACGTGGCCGATCCCGATACAGGCCCCGCAGGTCGATTCGGAGAAGTTGACCCCGGCGGCCATCATCTCGGAGGCCCAGCCCTCGCGGGCAAGCATCTCGGAAGCCTGTTTGGAGCCGGGTGCGACGATCATCTCCGTGGTCGGGTCGATCTCGCGACCCTCCAGCATCTTCGCCGACGGAAGGATGTCCTCGTAGGCCCCGTTAGTACACGACCCGATGATGACCTGCTCGACGTCCTCGCCCGCGACCTCACGCACCGGGACGATGTTGTCGGGCATCGACGGCGTCGCGATCAGCGGTTCGAGTTCGGAAAGGTCGACGACGATCTGGTCCGCGTATTCGGCGTCCTCGTCCGGGCCGATCTCGACGTAGTCCTCGCCGCGACCGAGGCGTTCGAGGTAATCCTTGGTCTCCTCGTCGGTCGGGAAAATCGATGTCGTCGCGCCGAGTTCCGTCCCCATGTTGGTGATCGTCGTCCGCTCGGGCACCGTCAGCGACTCGACGCCCGGCCCGGAGAACTCCAGGACCTTGCCGACGCCGCCCTTGACCGTCAGTCGGCGAAGGAGTTCGAGGATGACGTCCTTGGCGGTCGCCCACGCGGGCAACTCGCCCTCCAGGCGGACGTTGACGATTTCGGGCATCTCGATGTAATAGGCCCCGCCTCCCATCGCGACCGCCAGATCGAGCCCGCCGGCACCGATCGCCAGTTCGCCCAGCCCGCCGGGCGTCGGCGTGTGGCTGTCCGAGCCCAGCATCGTCTTGCCGGGCTTGGCGAAGTGTTCCTTGTGAACCTGGTGGCAGATGCCGTTACCCGGCCGCGAGAAGTACGCGCCGTACTTGCCGGCCGCAGACCGCAGGAATCGGTGGTCGTCGGTGTTCTTAAAGTCGAACTGATAGGTCTGGTGATCACAGTATTGGGCGGCAAGCTCGGTCTGGGCCTCCTCTAGATCCAACGCCTCGAACTGCAGCCAGACGAGCGTCCCCGTCGTGTCCTGTGTGAGTGCCTGATCGATCTCGATCCCGATCTCCTCGCCGGGGGTGAGGTCCCCGTCGACGAGGTGATCGTCGAGAATCTTCTCTGTGAGCGTCTGTCCCATATCGTCCGGAGACAGGCCACGCATGGACATAAATCCCCGGTGTTGGCGCGAATGCTGCGGGTTCGCCGTCCGGCGGTTTTCCGAACCCCGGTGATCGACCGTGAAAATCGAGTGCGGGCGCACGATCACGGGACTGGAACCGCCGCGGCATGGTAGCACAGGGGTCGTCGTTGTGTCCGTGGGCCCGGAACGTTCTTTGTCGTCGTCCCCGATTCCGAAGACGATGTTCAAGAGCGGCCACTTCGTCGCTGCACAGCTCGGCGAGCTCCGGGACGACCAGTGCCAGCCCAACGGCGTCGACCTCACCCTGGACGCCGTCTTCGAGCAAACATCGCCGGGTCGGATCGGCCGGGACGGCAAGTCGATCGGCGAACGCGAGCCGGTCGAATCCGCGGACGGCTGGTATCACCTCCCGCCGGGTGGGTACGTGGTCCGGTACGCCGAGACCGTCCGGATCCCCGAGAACCACGTCGGCTTTTTGCTCCCCCGCTCGTCGCTGCTGCGCAATTCCTGCATGCTCGACACCGCCGTCTGGGACGCCGGCTACGAGGGCCGTGGCGAGGGACTGCTCGAAGTCCACCACGAGATCGAGCTGGAAGAAGGCGCTCGCATCGCCCAGCTCGTCCTCGCCGACGCTGCCCACTCAGGCACCTACGAGGGCGACTATCAGGGCGAACACCTCTCGTGAACGACCGCTGGCGTACCCCAGGAACGCTCTTCGGGGCGAATCGGCGCCACCGCCGTCAGTCCTGATCGTGACAGGCGGCTGTGAGCCCACCACCACCTTATATAGTGCATGAATACACAAGTATCATCATTATATTCCAGGGCGCTGGAGTAAGCGTACGGTGTCGGCACAGTTCGGGACCGACCGGAGCTCGTGCCTCTGACATATTCACCTGCTCCGGCAGTCGACACCGTTTGGGAAAGGGGGGAACCCTGAACGCGGTCCTACCCTTCAGGGATGACAACTGGCCAGCGATGCGGTCGTCCGCCGGACGTATGTTCGTTCGAACCGCGCGTTTTATGCCTCATCGATACGACCAGCCGACACGAATGAGGGCCCACCTCGAATGATCGCGTGTTGTACGTTCGACGCTGAGTTGCTGGGGCCGACGTTCGAACAGCATCCGGAGCTCTCGGTAGATGTCGAAGGGATCGACGCGGGTCTGTCGGTCCCCCTGCGGCTCTTCTTCTGGGCCCGTGGCGTCGCCGGGGACGAACTCCGGGCGGCGCTCCGATCGGACCGGACTGTCTCGGCAGTAGAACAGCTGTCATCGACACCGTCCGGGACGCTGTACCGATCGATCCACGACGCGAGCCTGCCGACAGTCGCGGTATACAATGCCGCGATCGAACACGACGCCCTCTTGCTCGCCGCCACGAGCGAGGGTGACGGCTGGAACGTCCGGTTTCGGATCCCCGATCGGAACAAGCTGTCGGCGTTCTGTTCGCACTGTGAGCAGATCGGCGTCGACGTCACTGTCGCCTCGATCCGTGACCACGACGCGGCCGCACTCGATGACGAGTTCGGATTGACGCCATCACAACGGGAACTCCTCATGCTCGCCTGGGACCGTGGCTACTTTTCGATCCCGCGGGACACGTCGCTGTCCGAACTCGCTGCCGAGTTCGACATCTCACAGCAAGCCGCGTCCGAACGACTCCGTCGTGGCCTCTGGACGCTCGTCTCGAAAACAGTCTGTGAGGACAATGCGATCGCGGACTGTGAGTCCTGCTGAAACGACACGAGACCGGAGAACAGTGGATGGGAAGAGAAGTCACGGAGAGCAAGCCCACAAGCCAAACGAAGTGAATTCACGGTCCCGGGCCCGCCACGATCCCACGGCCGTGGTACGGGGACGTTCTTTCAGGGCGCGAAACTGGTGGGTGTTCCTTTATACGCGAGGCCCATCCGGACCAATATATGAGTATGGGAGACCGCTATATCATTCCCGAAAGTGCGGGCGACGAATGGGTGCGCCCACAGCCCGTCGACGAACTCGTCGTCGACGCCGTCCTCGAAAACACTGACTACGACGAAGACGACCTGGACTCGCTCTCGTCGTACGTCGACATCGAAGCGCTAGTCGAGCTGTTCGACGACGACGACACCGACGCGACTGACCTCTCCTTTAGCGTCGAGGACCACGAAGTGACTGTCCATCACACCGGCGACGTCGACGTCCACGCCCAATCCTGAATCGGTGCCCGCGCGCCGTCGATTTCCTCAACGTCTTTACCCCAGGACATCGAGGATAGGGTATGACCCGAATCGCACTCATCGCCCACGACGACGAAAAGCCCGAGATGATCGACTTCGTTCAAGAGCACGAACCTCAACTCTCGGAATACGAACTCGTCTGTACGGGGACGACCGGCAAGCGAATCATGGAAGAGACCGATCTCTCCGTCGAACGCAAACAATCCGGTCCACTCGGCGGCGACACCCAGATCGGTGCCGAGGTCGCCGCTGACCGACTCGACGGCATTATCTTCCTTCGTGACCCGCTGACCGCCCAACCCCACGAACCCGACATTACGGCACTGCTACGTATCTGTGACGTCCACGACACGCCCATGGCCACGACGCGAACCTCCGCCGAGTTCCTGGTTGAAGGGCTGGCGAGCGCGTAACGGACCGCCGCCGGCTTTCGAAATCCTTTTTTCGCCCCTCGTCGTCTCTGGATATGCGCCGCCTTAGCTCAGACTGGGAGAGCACTCGACTGAAGATCGAGCTGTCCCCGGTTCAAATCCGGGAGGCGGCATGTTACTAATATTACACATTCCCACTTGAAAAGGGTGGGGTGTGCCTTAAAATCGACACCCGTGAGCGGGAGGTGTCAGGTGTGACGGCCCACTGTCCCCCGTGAGGAGTCTTGGAGGTTTGTACCAATCATGACGCTCGTCGCATACAGGCACGTTAGTCATGGTTGAGGAGTAGATACCAACCTCATTAATTCAAACGACAAATACCCTGAGCAGATTCAAATGCAGTCTGGGGATTTGACTTGGAGAGGAACCATTCGCTGAGCGTCTGGCCGTCCTTTCGGATCAGTCATGGTATGATTTGGCAAGGTCGAATTAATTGGCTGAGTACAGTTTAAGTAGGGCGAGACGGATTTAAAAACCAGTATGGTTGAAGCCGAGGGTGTCAGAGAGTTTTCGGACAACAAGTTACTCCGGAAGATAACTCTGTATCTTGTTATTATATCGATCATTGTAGGTGTTGCCTGGGCAATCACCGGGCATTACTTTGAACCCACACTCCAATTTGAGGTCCTTGGGATAGTCACAAACCTCCTTCTCACAGTCGCTTTAATTTCTATATACGCGATAATTGCAGATAATGAATCGGTCCAATCAATAGAGGCGCAAAAGCAAACGGATTTCCAAGAGAAGCAAACCACACTTAACGAAAAAGTCGCAACTATTCAAGAGCGACAGAATGAATTGATCGAAGCAAATCACATGCCCGAGCTCACGCCGCTTGAATTATATGCTAAAGAGACGACAAACGGGGACGACGTGCTAGTTGTGGTTTTAAAAAATGAAGGTAATGGATTGGCAAAGAAATTAGCTTTATCAACAAAATTATGCGTACGTCAGAAGTACCAAGATATAGAACTGAGTCTCCCCATTAATCAATATCTGAAAAAGTCATTTAGACAGGTACCAGAGGGTATAAACCCAAAATGGACGGCATTGGTTAGCCATACAACTATAGACACAGGGAAAGGCTCCGAACCGCTCCAAGCTGGCGAACAAAAAGAGTACGAAGCAAAAGCTGAATTTAATGAAGACGCTATTGATATGGGCCAGGGTTTAGTTACAGTTGACACTCATGCCTTTAGTGACGTGCTTTCACGAGTAGAATCCGGTAACACGTTAGAACTAACCCTAACAATATATTATGAAGATATTCTCGGAGAAGACTATAATGTAAAAATATATGAAGGAGAATTTGAAGCTGAAAAGAGAATGAGCTTGAAAGAAGCTTTGGATGTGCCATAAACTCTGCTTACTATCGTGTCTGGACCAATTGAACCCAACTGAATAGTAACTGAGCATTATCATAGAGGATTCTTCTAACAACTCTCGAATTTCCGGAATCACCACGCGCTCGCTTACGGTCATCCCGTGCTCAGTCCCGAGTGCATCGTTCGGCGGGCCCCTCCGCCGGACGTGCAAGGAGACGACTGATCCACCGATGACCGACGACACGCACCCCTCGACAGAGGCATCGCTTTCGATGACCGACCGACTCGTCCGCCATCTCCCGTTTCGGCGCCTGGCGATTGCCGCTATCGCCCTGTTCGTGCTGGCCGAGCCAGCGGCCGCTCAGGGGTCCGGCCAGGCCTTTTGCAACACGCCGATGGCAGACACGATTCAGAACGTCTTCACGCTGATCCAGTTCGGCGGGCCGATGCTCGGTGGCGTCCTCGCGCTCGGCGCGACGGTCGCCCTGCCCTTTGTCCGTCGGTCGGACTGGAAGAAGGAGATGAAGGGCATCCGGAATCAGGGCCTGCTCTGGGGCGTCATCGTCGCGCCGCTCGGGACCGAGATTATCACGTTCATCCTGAACAACGTCGTCGCCGGAGGGAGCGCGTGTGCGTTCTGAGCGGCGAGCAGGACTCCTCGCGATGATCGCCCTCGTTGCGCTGACCGCGCTGGCGGGGTCGGCGCTGGCCGATCCACCCTCCGAGCCCGACCACGGCGTCAACGAGACGCGATTCCCGATCCTGTGGTCCGGCGACGAGGACGGCACTGTCAGCACCTACGACGAGGGCGGACAGGACGTTGCGCTCCGGCAACTCGCCAACGGGACCGACCTGCCGCTGAACGCGCCGCCCCGTGACGTCGAGCGCTGGAATGCGGGCGACATCGAAGAGTTCCCCGAGACGAACCGGAGCGTCTCGATCCAGCCGAGCCACGCCGATACGAGCGACGGTGAGTTCGTGAAGGACGCCCACGCAACGCTGTTCGCCATCCAGCCTTCGACAATGCTCCGGCTGTCGGCTTCCCGGCAACCGCTGTACGTCGGGCGGTCGGGCGAGGTGCTCGCGACCACTGACTATCGCGTGCGCGTTCCCGAAGACGACACCACGGGCGACCGGCAGGTCTACTGGTCGCTGGAGACCCACCGGATCGAGGAGACCCGGCTGACGATCGACGGCGAGACCGTCGCAAGTGACGGCGGGAGCCACACGCCGCGCTTCGCGTTCGACGACCTCGCTGGAGGGCCCCATCGCATCTCAGTCGAGACGGAGGTGTTCGTCCGCCTCGAAAAGCACGTCCGGACCGAGGAGACCGACTGCTGGCAGAACGGCACCACGACGCGCTGTCAGACCGATGTCGATCATAACTACACCTATCCGACGGAGACGGTCACGGTCGAGGACGACCGGCGCGTCGTCGTGGAGGACCTCCAGATCACCGGGAAGCGCGCGGAATATCCGGACGGGAGCAGTGCGCTCGCGGTGACGGCGAACCGGCCCTGGCTGGGATACAGCACGGACCAGGGGAACGTAACGGGGACCTGGCGACTCTATTCGGCGCGCGATCCGTCGTGGGACACCCTCGTTTACGCTCAGCAGAACACCACCACACAACGGTACTCGCCCCTGCATCCGTTGCAGGTCAACGCCTTCCCGATAGCAACGGGTGCGTCGGCCGCGGAGCCGACGACTCGCGTTCTCGCCACGGACGGCCAGCGTTACGAGGCGCCGACGCTCCCCGAGAACGTCGAGTTGGGCGTCCCGAACGGCACCTACACGGGCAGCCGAACCATCGTCACACGCTTTCCCGAGCAGGTATCGGAGATCCGCGCCCGGGGATTCGTTCGCGGGCGTTCGACGACGGTCGATACGGGGGACTTCGACACCGTCCCGATTCACCGGAGCAATCTGACGCTCGCGGTCCGCAACGATTCCCAATTGACGACCAGGATCGAGATCCGCCTGCGTGACGCGGCGACGGGCGACCCCATCGACACCGCCGATCGGGACGGCGTCGTCGTGATCGACGGCGAGCGGGTCAACACCACCGACGACGGCACCGCGCTGGTCACGCTCGACGATGCTGGAACGTTCGTGTCGGCGCGATACGAACCCGGCGACTGGTGGCACCACGACCGAGGCTATGTCGAAGATAGCGTGACGCTCAGCCTCGGCGGGCCGTCCCTGCAGGTGCTCGCGGCCGTCTTCCGGTTCGCAGTCCCGGTTGGCCTGCTCCTGCTGGCGGTATACCTGATCGACCGGATCACGACGTGGCACCTCTGGCCGCCGTGGAGGGGACTGTGACCCGGACGCGAACCGACGGCGGTCGCGACCGGGCGGTGGACCTGCGGCCCGCTCTCGGTGTCCTGACGCTGATCGCCGCCCTCGGCGGGTCCGGTCGCCAGGCTGGCGTCCAACGCATGGGCCTGCTCGACGGTCTCGGCGACATCATCGTCGGCGCGCTCCAGGAACTCCTGCGGATCCTGTTCAGCCCGATCGAGACTGCGATCCAGAACCACGGCGACGCGCTGCTGGAGGTCGTGGTGCAGACACCACATCCCGACGCGGTGTTCGCTGCCCCGACGAACGGCCCGTGGCCGGCGGTCCATGGCTACTACTGGGAGACGATCGTGCCGCTCTCGCTGTCGCTGTGGGGCCTCGCGGTTGGGGTGGTCATCCTGCTGGAATCGACGAGCCACCTGTTCAGCAACTACCACCGCTCGAAGCTCAAGAAGCGGGCCTTCTCCGGGCTGATCGGGATTCTCTCGTGGTGGTGGCTCGCGGCGTTCTCGTTGCGGTTCATGGACGCGCTGGCGAAGTTCCTGCTGCCCTCGCTGGAGGAAATCGCGCTGTTCGAGACCATGTCCTTCGCGGCCATCGGCGTGATCGGCCTGGTCATCTCGCTGACGGTCGATCTCGCCCTCTTCGTCATCATCGGGCTGATCTACCTGATTCGCCAGCTGGTCCTGTACCTGTTCGTCCTGCTGATGCCGATCCTGATCGTGCTCTGGATCCCCGGCGTCGGGCCGTTCACGCTGGTCTCGCGGTTCATGAAGAAACTCGCGGGATTTTACGTGCCCTTCCTGTTCATGTCGGTCCCGGTCGCGTTGCTCTTTCGCGTCGGGGGCCTGCTCGGCCAGAGCGCGGGGCTCTCGGCCGGCGGAATCGGCACCTGGCTGACGGCGCTGGTCGTACCGTTCGCGGCGGTGCTCTCGCCGTTCGTGCTGTTCTGGCAGGCCGGTGCGATCATGTTCATGGCCGATCGGGCGGCCCGCCACGTCTCGGCGCAGCGCGCCCGCCGGCGGACGACGACCGGCAAGGAGCAGGTCCAGCGCGCCGGCCACGCCGGACGCAACTTCGCCCGTGGCGTCCGTGACAAACCGGCAGTCCGGAGCGACGGCCAGACCGTCTTCGGTTCGGGCGACTCGACGGCCCACGCGGCCGGTCGGCGGGTGAATCGTACTGGTTCGCGACTCGGCGATCGGTTCCGTCGTGGCGGTGACGACGGCGGTGGCGGCGGATCCGGCGGATCGAACCGGCAGGGCAACGGCGGATCTGATCGACGAAGCAACGGCGGAACCCGCGAGTCGGGAACTGGCGACTCCGCACGAAGTGGTGACGCTGGTTCTGGAAGAAGCGACGCCGATCGCTCGACGACCACGGACACCAGTCGAAGCGACCGAAGCGATCGGAGCGGCGATCGGTCCAGTCGTAGTTCCGACGACAGTGGCAGGAGCGATTCCAGAAGTGAGACGAGTCGAGACGCCAACAGGGGTCGGAGCGAAACGAGTCGCGACACCCTGCGCGACAGCGACACCACGAGCGAATCGAACGGCGACGCGAGCGATGACAGCAGTTCTGCAGGTGAGAGCAATGAGTAACGGAACGGATCCATCCAAACGCATTCCGAAGTCACTCGGTACCGACACGCAACTCCTCGGGCAGTACTCGCTGACCGACCTCATCGTCGCCGGCATGCCTGGCGTGATCGTCATCCTGCTGACGCAGGTCGTCCTGCCGTCGGACCTCGCGGTCGCCGGCGTCTCGGTGACCGTGCTCACGATCCCGCTCGCGGTCGTCGGGATCGCCGTCGGCGCGACGTTCGTCTACCTGACGCCCGGGTACACCAACAGTCTCGACTGGCTGGAGCAGTTCGTCGGCTTCCACCAAAGCGAGTCGAACCTCGATCACGAGCAGGCGAAGGCGTACACCCGCGTCGAGCGCGTCCTGCCCGAGCACGACGCCGTCGTGCGGACTGACGGCGCGATCGTGGGCGCGGTCCACGTCGAACCGGCGACGATGGCGCTGGCGACCGACGACCAGTGGCAGGCCAAGGCCGAGGCGTTCCAGGATTTCGTCAACACGACCGTCGAGTTCCCGGTGCAGTTCTACTCGACGACCCAATCGTTCCCCGCTGACGAGTACCTCGACGCCTACGAGTCCCGACTCGGAGATCCTGACGTCGAGGCGAATCCCAAACTGGAGGCGCTGATCGAGCATTACGTCGCCTGGTACGAGGACGAACTCGTCCGCCGGCAGATGACGATCCGGGACCACTACGTCGTCGTGCCGGTGACGCCGGCGGAGGTCCGCTTCGAGCGCGACGGCCTAATCCAGAAGATCGCCGACCTGCGCGTGATCGGGACGCTCGTCAGGGCGGCGACCTCGCCGCCAAAGGCCGCCGAGCGCGCCGCGATGGCGGAGGAACTCGACGAGCGTCTCCGGCGCGTCGAGCGTGGCCTGCGCGGGATCGAGGACGTGAACGCCAACCGGATCGACGCGACGGAGTTCACCCGCGTCATCGGCGAGTTCTGGGCCGGTCGCGACCTCGAACACGGTGATCTGGCCCACCGCATTCGAACCACGCCCCTCGTTGGAGGGGCCGACTCATGATTCGCGAGAAACTTCCATTCCCACGAATCGACGACGAACAGTCAAACGAGAACGATCACGGTGCCCCTGCCAGCGACGACGGCGACGAAAGCCACGAGACGCGAGAGGTCGCCGTCGAGTACGACCAGTCGGACGAAGAGATCGGCACCATCCCGGAAATCCACCAGTCGCTGGTCGCACCCTCAGCCATCGAGCGGACGCCCGCCGCGATCCGGACCGGCGATCGGTGGGCGAAGACGCTGTGGGCCGGCGAGTATCCCGACGCGCCGATTGACGGCTTCCTCGAGGAGGTCTACGCGGCCGCCGAAACGCGAAGTACCGACGTGAGTATCCACCTCGATCCGCGCGACACGCAGGCGACGCTGGACACGCTCGAAAACCGGATCGAGGACCTCCAGGCCGACCTCGAATACCTCACTGAGAAGCACCGGGCGAGTTCCCGCGGCGTCGAGAAGGACCTCGCCGACCACGAGGAGATGTACGACGTCCTCCGGAACACACCGATGGAAGCCTTCGACGTCTCGACGTATCTCGCCGTCCGGGGCGAGGACCGCGACGACGCGGACGCCAGCGACGTGATCACGACTGCGCGGCGGGCCCCGGCGAACCTCACGCCAGTCGCACCGCGCTGGTCACAGTTGGACGCACTCACCGCGGCGAGTCCGGTCGCGACCGACGAGTTCGACGAGACGCTCGACGCGACGACGCCAATGCTCGGCGGCGCGGTCGGCGCGATGTTCCCCTTCGTTTCCGGTGCGTTCGCCGAGCCAGGGATCGAATACGGTACCTACGCGCTCAACGAGAGCCCGCTGATCCTCGATCGCTTCGCGCGGGAAACCGGCTACTGTACCATGATTATCGGCCGCCTCGGCGCGGGGAAGTCCTTCGCCACGAAATTGCGCCTGGTCCGGCGGGCGATGTACGACGAGGATACGATCGTCGTCATGCTCGACCCGATGCGGGGGTTCGCGGGCGTCAGCGAGGCCCTCGGCGGCGAGCAGATCACCGTCGGCGGGACGCGCGGATTGAACCCGCTGGAGATCAAGCCGACGCCCGAGCACGTCCTCGACGCGGTGGAGGACCTCGACCCGTGGGGCGAGCAGATCACGTGGGTGATGACCTTCTTCGGGACGTTCTTCGAGCACGTCGCCGACAACCCGCTCGGCGAGCGCAGCCAGACGCTCCGACGGGCGACGCAAGCGGCCTATCGCCAGCAGGGGATCACGCGCGATCCGGCGACCCACGCGAAAGAGTCGCCGACGATCCGGGACGTGATCGCCGTGCTGGAGGAGTTCGCCGCCGACCCCGGCGAGTTCGGCTACGAGACCGACGGCGAGAAGCAGGCCGTCCGGGAGGACGCCGAGTCGCTGCTGAAGGACCTCCGACCCTCGTTCCGTGACGAGGGTGCGCTGGCCAACCTCGCGAAGCCCACCGAGTTCGACCTCGATTCGAAGGTCATCTACCTGGATCTCCACCAGGAGGAGGGCGCGCAGGGCCGAGCGGAGACGACGCTGACCATGCAGGTGCTGTTCAACAGCGTCTACGAGCGCGTCAAGCAGACCGAGAAGAAGGTCGTGTTCACCATCGACGAGGCTCACTACCTGATGAACGACGCCTCCTCACTGGACTTCCTCGAGACGGCCGTCCGGCACAGCCGCCACTTCGATCTGAGCCTCGAGTTCGTCACCCAGACCGGCGGCGAGTTCGCGCTCACGCCGGAGGCCCGCACCATCGCGAACCTCTGTTCGATCACGCTGCTCCACCGCGTGAACGAGGAGGACGACAAGATCGCACAGTGGTTCGACCTGAACGATCGGCAGGTGAGTTGGGTCACGTCGGCAAAGGCCGGCGAGGACGAGGACGGCTATTCGGAGGCGCTGATCGGGATCGATCAGGAGGGCTGGTTCCCGCTGCGGATCCGCGCGAGCGACTACGAGGCGAGCGTGATCGACGGCGGCGGGGACTTCGACGGAGGTGGCGAGTCGGGGACATGACGCGGGAGTACGTCCAGGTCACGCCCTCCCGGAGCGACCTCGCACCCGGGACGGTCGTCGAACAACTCGGCGCGCTGCATGCGCTCGATTCGGGCGGCGGTTTGCTTTCCGGTCTCGACTCGCTCGGAGACGGCGGGCCGCCGACCTTCGAGTTCCTCGCGATTAGCGCCGGCAGCGACGAGCCGGTCGAGTTCTACTACGGCGCCGACCGGCGTCTCGACGCGTTCGAGGAGCGCCTCCGGACGCTGTATCCCTCGACGTTCGTCGTCGAACGCGAGCAGGTCGATCCGGTGACCCAACTCGTTCCAGAGGACGGTATCGAGGTCCCCGAGAGCGACGTGATCGACGAGTTCGCACCACGGGGTGTCCGGTGGGTCGGCGACGCGATACGCACGCGGGACTGGATGACGACGATTCCGACGTTCACGGACACGGTCGGGCAGGGCGACGATCACTCCCGCGCACCGCTGGCGCCGTTGATCGATCGGCTCACCGCCGCCGACCATCCGATCGCGTTTCAGGTGCTCTTCGAGCGCAAGCCCGACTGGACGGCAGACGCCCGGGCCCGCGAACGACGCCTGCGCGACGGCGAGGATCGCCTCCTGGATCGTGCCCTGAGCGAACTCTTCGTCGGGGCCGAGACCGACGGCGCTGCAGTCGATGCGGACGAGTTCCAGGACCCTGGCGGTCGCGAACGCGTGGCCTCGATCGAGAACAAACGGCCCGGGCGGACGTTCACCGCGAACCTGCGAGCGCTCGCCCTCGTTCCCGACGAGAGGGATGAGGACGAGGAGGACGACGAAGCACTCGATCGATTGCTCGACGACCTCGTACCCATCTTCGATCACCTTTCCGGAACGCACTACGGCGTGACGGGGCGGCGGCTCCGTAGCGGGTGGTTGGAGGAGCGCCGCGCTACCCGCGCATTCGATCGCTTTCGCGAGCGCGAGATCACCACCAGTCGATGGGGATCGATCCGTCCCGACCTCGTGCTCAACGCCGACGAACTCGCGAACGTGACGGTCGTCCCGCCCGCATCGCAACTCACGACCGAGGGTGGCCGTGGCGCCGAGGCGAACCCCGAGAGTCGCTCGCCGCTACCCCGGCCGACGACCGATCACATGGACCAGTTCCGCGAGGGGATGGCGATCGGGTACGCCCTCGACGAGAACGGCGAGCCAGAGGACGACCCGACGCGCGTCCCGCCCGGGTTACTCACGACGCACTATCTACGGGCGGCGACGACCGGCGCCGGCAAGTCCAAGGCCTTGGTCAACGACGCGCTTTCGCTATACGAGGCAACCGACGGCCCAGTCGTGCTGATCGACCCGAAGGGCGACGGCATGAGCGAGAACTACATGCGCGCCCACGCCGCCCGCTTTGGGGCCGATGACCTCGCGGCGAACGTCCTGCACTTCCCTGTGCCGGAGGTGCTGCCGGGCTTCTCGTTTTTCAACGTCGAGCGTGACCTTGCTGCCGGCCGAGCGCGGGTGGACGCCGTCCAGAACGTCGCCGATCACTACGAGGAAATCCTGAAACTCGCGATGGGCGAGGATCGCTACGAGCAGGCCATCGTCGCGCCGAACCTGATCAAGTACCTCGTCAAGGCGCTGTTCGACGAGGAGTACGGCCGGGAGAACGGCCTGTACCGCGAATCCGTCGATTTCTTCGCCCACACGCAACTCGAACACGTCCTCGATCAACTGTGGGCTGCCGGCCCGCCGGACGGCGACGTCACCGAGGCGCCGCAGGCCAGCCAGAACGAGGTCCAGCGGAAGATCAATCGCCAACTCGAACTCGATTCGAACACCTTCGCGACGGTCATGGGCGGGGTGAGCAATCGCCTCGATTACGTCACGCAGGACGCCCATCTCCGGCGGATCTTCGACAACACTGAGCCCCGGTTCGACTTCCGGGACGTGCTCGACGAGAACACGGTCGTTCTCTTCGACCTCGGCGACCTCCGGGACGAGGCCGCTCGACTGATGACCGGCGTAATCCTGACGAACCTCGAGGACGCCCTGGAGACCCGCGATCGGACCGTCGAAGAGCTGCCCGACGACTACGTCGTCAATTTGCTCGTGGACGAGGCGGCGTCGGTCGTCGTCTCGGACGTGATGAACGACCTGCTGGAGAAGGGCCGGAGTTTCGGGCTCTCGGTCGGCCTCTCCCTGCAGTTCCCCGAGCAGATCGAGGCCGAGGGCGACCACCAGGTGTATCTCAACGTGCTCAACGACGTGGCGACGACGCTCGTCGGCAAGATCGCCGTCGATCGCGAGATCGCACGGGCCATGGCCCACGAGGAGATGGACCCCGCGGCGTTCGCCAACCGGATCCGGTCGCTCCCGCGCGGGGAGTGGATCGCCCAACTGCCGAGTCCGACGTTCGGCGAGACCGGGCCAGAACCGTTCAGTCTCGAACCGCTACCGATTCCAGACGGTCATCCCGAGAGCGACGACCCGCTCGATCATCGCCAGGAGCGGCAGTTCGCGGACGCTCTTGATCAGGTCCACGAGCGAACGGCGGGCGAGTACGGCGTGCCCGAGGATAGCGATCTGCCGGTCGATCGAACGCCCGACGCCGTTCGGGAGATCCTCGGCGCGGACGATGGCGGTCTGGATCGGGCGCTGGCGAGCGCGATCCGGATCGTCCAGATCCGGACTGGCGAGCACGAAACCAACGGCTGGGTGCCGGTCGCCGACGTGGACGACGAACTCCGGGGGTGTTACGACGCCGCCGACATCGAGGAGCCACCGCCGGAGTACGAGACGCTCGCCGACGTGCGCGAGCGCTCCCGACTGATCGACGTGGATCTCGACGAGTCGGGCGAGACGGTCGTTGCCCGGTTGACCGACGCGGGCGAGGAGGCCGTCGCTATCGACACCGGCGACGTTCGGGCGGCCGGCGGGGATCGCCACGACGCCATGCTCGCCGAGATCGAGCAGGCACTGACGCCGCTCGGATTCACCGTCACGATCGAGGAGCAAGACGGCGCCGATCGCCCCGACGCGAAGGCGTTCCATCCGGACCTGGACGTGGAATTCTACGTCGAGGCCGAGACGACCACGCCCGACAAGCCGGCGAAGGTTCTCCGGAACTTCCGCCGAGCGCAGGAAGACGGGTACGTCCCGCTGTTCGTCGTCGAGACGGGCGTCGAATCGGTGACCCACTGGGCCGAGCGCCTCGACGGGATTCTGAATCCGCCAGTCAAGCGTCGCGCGGACGGTGAGACCCACTTTTACATCACCGACGAGTCGGTCACGTTCGGTGGCGGGGCCCGAGCGGAGGGTGGCGTCACTGCCGTCCGGCCGGTGACCGATGGCTCCCGACGGACCGTCTGGATCGAGGATAGTGCCGAGTTCGTGCTCCGCGACGGCGACGGGACCGACCACGCTCGTGTTGACGATCCTTCCGACCCGTCGAAAGACCGATTCCCCGCGCTCTACAGCTATGACCCCGGATCGGGCGAGTTCACCGTTCGCGAGCACGGCGAAACGCACGTCTACGACTCCCGGGACGCCTTCGAGGCGGACTGGGTTCGCGTGCGTCGGCCCTTCGTTCCCGCGATCGAGTTGGGCGACTCGGCGTTCGGGCCCGAGGCGTACGCGACCGTGATCGTTGCGGGCGATGGCGGGGATCTGGACAAACCGGTCGTCTTCGAGGACGGAGCGATCCGGTCGCTCGACACCCTGACCGAGTTCGAGACTAAGACCACGGACTCCGCCGAAGAGGGTGATCGATGGGCCGACCTCGCGGACGATCCAGACGCGGCGATCGGCCTGTTCGCGGCCGAGCGTCTTCGGGAGGACGGCGACGCCACGGTCACGACGGCCGCCGTCTACGACACCTACTGCGAGTGGGCCGAGGCCCGTGACTTGCCCGTCGAGTCCAAGAACTGGTTCGCCCGGAGATTGAGCAATCACGTCTCCTTCGAGCGGACGGCGGAGAACCGCGACGGTACGACTGTCCGCTGTTACGCGGGGATCGACCTGCAGGAGGGATCCAGCAATGCCAGTGCCTGAAGCGTCGGTTTCCCCGGAGTTACGGTATCGAACCAGGGCTTTGAGTGCCAACTGGCGGCTCTACGCGCTGTATCGATCGATAGCGACGGGTTACAGCACTTCCTCGAATGCCGAAACACGACCACGAGGGGAGCGTCATCGCGTAATGCCGTCACGTCTTTCGATTATCGCCGTCTCGTTTCGCCAGTTACGGCAGAAACCGACCAATAATAGGTGGGGCAATAGCGTCGGAACGGAGGGAGTTATCCAGGGGAGTACGAGAGCGGTCGATCGAGCGCGGAGGCGAGTGTCTATCTCGGCAGGCGAGGGGTGGCTGCCATGAGTGAGCGTAGTGAACCGGCGATGGATCCGTCTGCGATCCCTGAGAGATTGCAGAATCGAGAGCAGTGGATCTGCTGGCGGGAAGAGACGCGCGACGGGAAAGCGACAAAGGTGCCGATCGAACCTGGATCGGACGAGTTCGCCTCGACGACTGACGCGGAGACGTGGATGAACTTCGAGACGGCCTGTCGAGAGGTCGAACGGGAAGACATCGAAGGAGTTGGGTTCGTCTTCAGTGAAGCGGACCCGTTCGTCGGCGTCGATCTCGACGACTGTCGCGATCCGGACGGGCAACTCGACGAGACGGCACGGAATATCGTGGAGCGACTCGACTCCTACACGGAGGTCTCTCCGTCGGGGACCGGAGTGCACGTCATCGTCGAAGGGGAGTTGCCGGACGGTCGGAACCGACGTGGAAACGTCGAACTCTACGAGACGGCCCGGTTCTTCACCGTTACTGGTGAGCATATCGACGAGACGCCGACTCGAGTGGCCCATCGACAGGACGCACTCGAAGCGGTCCATCGCGAGTACGTGCGAGAGGACGACTCGAATTCGGAGCGGGTAGACGCTCCGGGCTCTGTATCACCATCACAGCGAGAATCGTCGGGGAGTGAGCCACAGTTGGACGACGTGGAGGTCCTGGAGAGGGCTCGGAGCGCCGAGAACAATCGAAAGTTCGAGGACCTCTGGAACGGACGGACGGCGGGCTACGAGAGCCACTCCGAGGCCGACATGGCGCTATGCTGTCTGCTGGCGTTCTGGACCGGTGGCGATCGCTCGCAGATCGACCGCCTCTTTCGGCAGTCGGGGTTGATGCGCGAGAAGTGGGACGCGGTCCACTACGCCGACGGCAGCACCTACGGCGAGAAGACCATCGAACGAGCGATCGGGACCGTCGACGAATTCTACGATCCGACTGGCGGAGCGGACGCTAACGCGTCACCGACTGATCTCGAGGGCCAGCGTCGCCGGACTCATCTCGTCGAACAGAATCGCCTACTGAAGGAGCGAATCGCCAATCTGGAGACACGACTTGCGGAGAAGAACGAGCGGATCGAACAATTGGAGGGCAAACTCCAGCGACTCGGGCGTGGTTCCGATCTTTCTGCGAAACGGTCGAACGAGTGACGACCCGATCGAAAATTTGTTTTCGAGTCGGTGGCCACTCATCGCGGACACTGCCCGCGATAGAACCCGGATAGTGGTGATTTTCTGTATCATCGGTTGGTGAATAGAGCGGACTGAATATGGCTCGCCACGCTCGCCGCTGCCGCCGTCCGGTGAGCAAGCTCACCGTCGTCCCGCTCACTTCATTCGCGGGACCTCCGCGTCACTCGGCACCGACCGTTCCGGGCGGGCTTCCGCTCCAGTGGGAGCGGGTCCTGCCGGGCCTCCGGTTTGCCGCCAGCGGGTAAGCGCGGGGGATTGCGCTCCGGTCGGTGCTCATCCCGCCACGCTTACTCCGCTGGCCGTTCGCTCCGGGCGGGTCGGCGCGCGTGGCTGGTTGTAACACGTCCATCGGGCGCTCTCGCTCGCGCCCCGGTGGGGCGCTCGCGAAGGCGCGAGCGAGAGCGCAGAGATGGTTCTGTCGGTCGTCATCGTGGAAAACCGCGATGTAATGGCATCGCGGTGGTGGCGCGTGAGCGCCTTCGGAATCTGGTGTAATTCCAATGTCAGGTAAACAGCTATCGACTAATGAAGTTTCGGTCGATGCACAGGCACTCGAACCAACGCGCGAGCGGAGCGAGAGTGACGAAGTCGGTGAAGTCGTCGAGGACTCGCCGGAATTCAGGCCGTCGGTCCAACAGGAGACGCAGGCCAAGGTGGATTCGAATCATCCGGAAGGGATGGTGCAGGACCTCTCGCACCTTACGCTGGAGCAGGAAGAGCGAATCCGGGCCAGGGAGGCCGAACTCGAGCACATTAGCGCGCAGGCGGAACTCACGTCCCAGGACGGGCGAGCACGACGGACGCGAGAGGTCGTCGTGGAAGATCGGCGGGAGCTGCGGCGCGAGCGACGACGGTCGGACCCACGAGAGCGACTTTCGCAGGACGAACTGGCGTCGGTGAATCGCGAGGCTGATCGGATCGCGAAGCGGTTCGACGGTGGGCCTCGACGAGCGGCCATCGCCCGAGTGCTGGCCGAGCGGGTGGTCCGTGGACAGGATCTCACGGAGGCGGTCTTCGAGACGATCGACGAGTGGAAGGCCGAACCGGGTGTGATTTGCCCGATTGCGGACGTGCCGGACGTGCAGTCGAACGAGGTAGACATCGAGGGAACGATTCAGACGCTCTGGGAGCCAAGCAATCCGGCCATTCAACAGGTCGGACTCATCGCGGATGGAACGGACAAAATCAAGTTCACGAGTTGGAAGAAGTCGGATCCGAAGATCGTCCAGGAAGGCGATACTGTGCGGATGTACGGCGTCAAGAAGAACTGGTACGATGGACGGTGCTCGCTCGCCGTGACTTATCACAGTCGGATCGAGTTCCCCGAACGGGGCTGTTGGTGGGAGTAGCCGAAGCAGGACTTCTTTTTGCTGGTGTTGTCTCCGCCACCACCCAACCACCTCCACGGTCCGGGCTGCTCGCTGGCTCACGGGCGTCGCCCGTTCGCCCATTCCGAGACGCTCCAACCGGTCGCGTATCGCGCGCTGCGCTGCCGGGCTTTCGCCGTTGGCTACCCAATCCGGAGCACGAGATATCGAAAGTCCGAATTCTTGGCTACCAAGATGTCATCCCGGTATTTGTTGTCGGACAACTCGCGTTGTACTCGCTTTCCAGTTCGATCGGTTCGACAGCCAGGCCCGTCGATCAATCCGTCTCGATATCATCGCGTGCATCCTGCTCCTGGTCCGTCTGAATCACGAGGTCAACTCGTTCGCCGTGCGCCAGTGCCTCGGCGACCGACTCGTCGGTCACCCGAAGCAGCGTCACCCCGTCTCCAGCGTCGACGACAGTCGCACCGGTTCGAGTGCCGGTGACAGCGTCCTCGATCCGATCGAGCCGAGCGAGGACGTCCGCAATCGAGTCGGAACCGACCTCGACGTCATCGCCTGCCGTGGAATCCTCGATTGGCTGCTCACTCTCGGCACCATCTACCTGAGACGTCTCATCGACGGGGTCGGAAACCGACGCACCGTCTGCGACCGCGACAGGGTCGTCTGTGGATCCATCGGCGTCGACGACTACGGGCGCCTCGAGGATACCCACGTCGAGGCCGAGATCATCGGCCAGCCGATCTGTATCGATGCCTTCGGTGACCAGATCGACATCGTCGTGACGTTCCACCGTCGGCAGCGGGACGTCGACGGTGTCGAGCGATCCCCCGACATCCGGTCCGGCGTCCGTGTATAGTCTGGAGCGAACGCGTCGACGGGTGGCCTCGGTAACCCACGGTGGCCCGGACCAGCCGTCGTCGTAGAGGGTGTACTGCTTCGAGTCGTCGGTCGCCCAGACGAAACTATCGTACTTGTCCTTGTACCGATCGGCAGCGTGGCCCTGCTGATGGGTGATGACGACGTGGATTGGGCCCAGTGCTTCGACGACCGAATCGACCGTTTCTTCGGTCGGATGGTTACTTAGCTGGTAATCGTGGACTGTACAGCCCGCGGACCGCTCCGGGTCGAACGCGCCGCTCGTCACCTGCACGAGCGTCGCCCCCGCATCGTCTTCGATTGCGTCGAACAGTCGTTCACTGCTTCCAGCGATGGGAACCTCCGGCCCGGCAATCGTGATTCGGCCCGGACCGAGGACCTCGTCCGGATCCTCGAACGTCGTGACGCATTTGACGGCCAGATGGTCGTAGTCGAACGCCTCCCAGAGGGTTGCCACCCGACCCGCAACTGTCACGGGACGCGCCAGGTCGGAAGCGCGAGCGACGTGCGCCAACAGGTATGCAAGGTGGACACCGGTCGAGCCACTGGTCGTCGTCAGTACTGTCGAACCGGCGCTCGCTCGTTCGACGACGGTCGCGACCGCGCCGGTCAACTGGTCCCGGAAGTCCGCGTTCGTCGCTGCCGTGAGGAACACCGCGTCGACCGGCAAATCCGTCGCAAGACCCGGATAGCCGGCGGCCCGGCGCGTGGTAAAGTCGCCCGTTGCAAGCAGGTGATGGCGATCGTCGCCCTCGGCGAACCGTACGACGAACCCACAGGCGCCAGGTGCATGCCCGGCGGGTACCGGAGTGACGTGAATGTCACTCGTGACCGTCGTCCAGTCCGTGATCGGTTCTATCGCCACCCTCACGTCGTCGGGGTTGTCCAGATCTGCGTGTTCGGCGTCGGTGTCGAGTCGCGTCTCGATCGCCTCTGCCGTCTCCGGTGTGGCGTAGATCGGTGCTTCGTCCCGAATATTCGACCCGAGGGTCCGGTAGTGGTCGAGGTGGGCGTGCGTCAGCAAGATCGCAGAGAGGTACTCGTCTTCTCCGAGGAGGTCATCGACGTCGACCCCGGATCCGGAGTCGACGAGGATGCAGGTCGTCTGGTCGTGAATCTCCTCGTGGAATCTGAGGAGATGTGACTCTCGACCGTCGTGGGGGTTCGCGTGCTGGTAACTAACCTGCATCCATCAGTCGTGTCTGGCGTTGTCCCGACAGCGAGATATAGCTTGGGAGGCCGGATAAATGACAAAAAATGATTAAAGCGGAATTAGGTAGTTACTGGTTCCGTGCTAACTCGTTCAGCGCTCCACACGGTATTGCGATCGACGTCTGTATCGGCAATTTCCCCACTTTCGACAAACGAGGATTCAAGTTCAGTGATGAAACGGAATTTGACGTGGCAGGCCTTCCCGTCGGGAGTCTTATCAGTAGTTATCCAGACGTTATCGAGGTGGAGTTTGGTCGCATCTGTTTTTTCTATGACGTGAGCACTGGGTTGTCCTCCTGGCCTCGTTTTGTTTGCATCGCTGTTGTATTGGTCCCAGTCGAAATCAGGAATGTCAGCAAGTGTAACTTGCATGAACGCGGGTTCCTCTGAATAGTAGGTTATCTCAAGAGGTTCATCAAATGCAGGATGCTCTCTGAGAACTGCCCTCAACGCCATTTCCGGAGTGCTACCCTTTGCATAATCACCGGCGCCCATATGATGAATACCAATCACTATCACCATATCCCTTTTGATTGAATTAAAGGGGGTTACGGACCCTGCTTGTTTTTCTGCCCCTGCGATGGGCGAGGGGCTCGTGACGAACTGAGTTCCTCGTAACTCCAGTGATTCGAATGGCGACCAGCGATAGCTACGACCATCGATTCGACGAAGACGTACCGAACGGATCAAACACCGGCTGCCCGGACTGTGGTGGGCGGGTTCGAACGAATTCGATCGAGACAGTCTGTGAGGACTGTGGTCTGGTTCTCCACGAAGAACCGATCGATCACGGGCCGGAATGGCGGTCGTTCGAGGACGACCGGACGAACCCGGAACGAACAGGGGCTCCACTCACGCCGACGAGACACGACCGAGGGATTTCGACGGAGATCGGCCGGAAGACCGACGGAAAGGGCAACGATCTCTCGGGATCGAAACGCAGGCAACTCGGCCGGTTCCGACGGGAGCACAGCCGGGCGCGTTTCCGTTCGAAGAGCGAACGGAACCTCGCCCACGGCCTCTCCGAAGTCAGTCGCATCGTGAGTGCACTCGACGCTTCGGACGTCATCGATGACCAGGCGTGTGACCTCTTCCGGAGCGCACAGAGCGAGGACCTGTTTCACGGGCGGTCGATCGAGGCGATGGCGGCCGGCAGTGTCTACGCAGCCTGTCGATGCAATCGACTTCCGTGGACGCTCGACGAGGTGAGCGCGGTCGCACGGGTGAACAAGGAGCGAGTCGAGAACGCCTATCGGGCGTTGAATCGGGAGTTGGGGCTTCCCACGGTCCCGCCGTCACCGCAGCAGTACGTGCCACGGCTGGCGTCAGAACTGGGAGTCTCCCAGGAGGTGCGTCAGGTGGCGGAGCGATTGGCGAAGAAGGCGGAGAACCACCGTCTGGCGAACGGTCGGAATCCAGTCGGAGTGGCGGCCGGTTGTCTGTACGAAGCAACTCAGCGGCGTAGCGAGTGCGTGACGCAGTGTGAACTTGGAGCGTGTGCGGATGTCTCGCCGAATACGGTACGTGATCGCTGGCGAGAACTCAAGCAAATCGAGTAGTGAGGGTCAACGACAGAGGCTTCCTCACGGTGTTCTCCCGCACGATGGCGTTTGTTGTGCCCTCATAAAGGGTGCAGGGCGCGCGAGATGGGCTGGCCGACGACGAGAGTTCTTCGCGAGGTGACTACGAGATGAAAGACCCAGAAACCCGTACCGTATTCGCGGGTCTCGACGGCCGATCGGATGCACAGCTTCCCAACTGGTACGCGGAGCAGAAACCCGTGGACGATCCGGTGACGTTCACCGAAGCGATTCGTGATCTTCCCCAGGCGATCGAGACGACGGTGGCCTACCAGAATCCCTGCAGCGACGAGTGGGTCGAAACCGAGCGCTTCAACGCGGTCGTCGAGCCGTCGCGGCTTCGGGAGCAGGGGCGTGGTGGGGACGATGTCGAGCCACTGTTCCACATCCCGACGGACAGTTACGCGATTATCAATCCCGTCGACGTGTACGGCCCACTGGAGGAGGTGCTGCGTGAGGAGATGATCGACGGGCAGTCACTCGGCGACGTGATGTTCGGCGAGATTCGTCGATACCGCGGCGGTGGCGAGGTCCACATGGACGTCATGTTCGACGGCCTCGAAGTGACGCTCCCCGATCGCTCCGATCCGATCACGATGGGCGTGACGTCGGGGTATGACTTCTTCGGTGAACACGCAGTGTACGTGGAGGGGTTCGCCCAGGATGGCTACTGTTCGAACACGATGCGCTCGCTCACCGACAAGGAGGTCGTCAAGCATGTCGGCGACGTGGGAAACTTCCGGACCTGGTGGGAAGGCATTCTCGAACAGGTCGAACTCGTCGCGAACGACCTCTTCGAGTTTATTCGGGATGCTCAAGAGATCGATCTCGATTTTTCGGATCTTCCGTACACCATGACGGAGTTCTACACGCTCCTCGGCTTCCCGGAGTATCTCGCGGAACGGGCAGCGGCCGATGCCGAAGCCAATGCTCCGAATCCGTTCGAGATCGACATGTGGACGCTCCATTCTGGAGCGACGTATGCACTCACTCATTTCTTTAAAGGCAGGGAAGGAGCAGCACTGGACGAGTACGTACGCATTGCGAATGATATTCTTTTCAACCCTGAAGGAACAATCGAGCGGGCCAACCAGGCGTATAAGGACCAGATTGAGACCGAAAATAACGCCAGTAAACAAATCTCTCTTGATGGAGAACGGGGACTTGCCCAGATCGAGAGAATTAGCGAGAGTCTGCGGTCACAGGTCGAGCAATTTGAAGACCGTGAAGAAGTGTTGCGGGAGCGATTTCGACAAGTGATAGATTCGTCCTGATGACTTAGTGTTGGGTGACATTTTCAATATCCACAGCTGCTAGTTGACAGGTTCAGGGTCGGTATACCTTTGGGTAGAACTCGAAATTTGTTTGACCTGTAAATACGGACTTATCGATTTCGTCGGGTTCAGCCACGTCCCAGATTAGATCGAAGTAGTCTATGGCGGTCTGGATGACCTCTGGATGCCGAGTATGAAGCCCAGCCTCTGGATTGTAATAGAAACTGTTCTCCATGAGGTTGGCGCTACCCGCAAGCACGGCACCGGTCTCAGGATCACCGGCGATGAATAGTTTCGCATGGACACCGGTCTCGGAAACGAAGCTATCTCCTTCACTATCTGTTTCGTTCCGCTTGTGTCTGCGGAGTTGGGTGTGGTCTTTGAACTTCTTGTAGCGAGTGTACGTCCGTAATGTGAGATTATCGTGGGTGTCCCCCAGGCGGGTTAGAAAGTTCTGTTTGAGTTTGTTCCAGTTGTCCGGACTAGGTAATCGGAACAGAAGTTGAATTTCCACACCGTTTTCGAGAAGCCGTTGGAATAGTGCGGTATATTCTGTGATACTGAAATTGAGCCAAGGGGACATCACCCGTAACTTCGGAGCGACCGATTCATTTTCCAGCGGGTAGGCACAGACTTTCCGAACTTCCTCAACGAACGTAACGGCGTCATGTGGTTGATTTGATCGCCACTCCCGTATACGGTCGACCTCGTCTGCGAGATGAGGACTGTCGCCAATATATTCTTCAGTCTCGTACTCGTCAGCGTGAAATACTGGGTCGAACATCGAAAAGACGAACTCAATCGGAGCTATCGTAACGTCTTCCAATCGGTTTACAGATGACGCCAACAGATCTGTTCGCTGATCTGCCCATGCGGTGTCGAGCTTATTAGCTAACTGGCGGCTGGACGCTGCGATTGATCTCGCGCGAGTCTGTTCAATCTTAATGTAGTCCTCATAGGCGGCAACTGCATCAGGAGCAGTCGGCCCAGAATACGGTTTTTCGAACAGGAGCAGATTTTCCTCGAGCGATACCTCGAATCCAGCATCTCTAAGAATACGGTGGAGTTCGAATTTATTCCGGTTTTCCTTTTCTTTGGGTAACCATTCGACCGCCACCGGATGCTGGTGCTGGCTAGCTACAGCACACACTGCAGCTGCTTGATCGCTGATTGGCCACGTTGGAGTCTCGACAGGGACCTTTGGCTGACGGAGGCCGATTGTCTCCTCAAGTCGATCAGCACGGTCAGCACTCTCATTTTCGATATCAGTGAATACTTCCATCGATTCTTCAGCGAACAGCTTTTCAACAAACGCCGATACACGTTCGTCGCCAGCATACACCGGCAGGCTTCCTTGGATGTTAGCCGGTTTGCTATCTGGCGGAGTGACATCGAACCATCTCAGGAGTGGCGAAACGACGGTGTCAAGGTCTGTTACCCCATGGGTCTCGCAGATTCGAGCTAAAATTGCCCAGCACGCCTCAGATTCCGTAAACTTGCGACTCCCGTGCAACGTTTTGACGGCTGACCGACTGATTTCATAGCCATCTGTCGTTGCACGAAGTGCACCGAGCGTCCGGAGGAGTTTGATATCCCGGTCCTCAGCTATCGCTCGCACATCACGTCGGGCCAACAGTATAGTCGTCCCCTCGTGGTTGTCCTCAAGGGATTCTTGTGCCATTCGCAGGATCCGCATAACACCCCCCGCAGCTTCATAGCTTGCTCCCAAGACAAACTGCTGGGCAGTTGCTGACGTGGCATGCTGGGCTAGCAACCGTGTTTGGGGGTCTAACCATTCACTAACAACCATTTCGAGAGCATCAATATACGTCTCCCAGTCGACGGCATGGTTAGTCACGTACACTGTGAGATCATAGTAGCGATGGAGGGCTTCCCATGCCACGTCTGTCTGCGTTACAGTGGCATTATTGTACAGGAGAAGGCTCTCAGGAGTAATACCCCAATACTGGCCAGTAGTGTGTTCTTCAAGTACATCCGGGAAGTCAGTCAACATATCTCAGAACACCTGCGAGACTTATTTGAAACCTGGGGCTGATGGGGTAACGACATAGATGTTTTCAGTCGTCAGCAACGAGTTGGACATCTTCGGGGTCGGCTGCCAGTTCATCCACTATAGATAACATGTCCTCTTTGTCGAACGTCCGTTCGTCGTTCCGTTCGTCACATCCATACTGGTAGATGCATTCAGGACAACCCGTCGCGCAGTCACATCGACTGATATTCTCTTCCATAACATCAAGTGCATCCTCGAGCTCGCGGAGTACGCCCTCGGATCTATCGAACAAGAGCTTTGTAACGCCGTTACCGCCAATCGTTCCCTCAAAGATGAACGCTTCATTATCCCCGTCGTTATATGATTCGTTGAGTTGACGGATTTCAATACCGCCAATCCGCTGTAAGGCCAATCGGAAGCCGTGAACTAACGTGTGCAAAGTTTCAGGGCTGACGCGTGGACTGGCAGATTCCAACCGCAGGCCTTTGGTACGAAAAGTCCGCCCCACCATAATATCCTGCTGGGCGGACTGGTCGTGCTGCGGGTCTCGCAGACAGACACGGTCTTCGTCTTTCTGTTGGACGACCACGCTGTTGCAGTGACTCTCACGACAGATCGTCAATGGCTGTTCACCCGGATCCTGCGCGCCCCCACTGTACGAGGTGGTGTAGGAGTCTACTGTTTCGACGATCTCTAAATCACCGTGCTCAAGCGTTATTAGAGTCTCCCCACCGGGAGTTTGTAGCTCTAGGCGTTGTGAGGTAGTAAACTCCTCGACAGCAGTCTCGACATTAGCATATGTGCTCTGTGGGTTCGTGTGATAGTCCGAAAGTGGGTAAATCTCATTCGCACGGACGGCATCAAACTGACGGGCCTTGTCGGACAACTCGACTCTCTTGAGTGAGAGCGGTTCGATAGTCCGGACATCATCGGTCTCGCCACAGTCCGGACAGGCATCCTGGCCATCGTAATCGTCTTCAAAGCCGCAGTTCGCACACATTAGACGCTTGTCACCTAGTCGCTTCTTCAGCTCCCGCGTTCCTTCCGTATCCTCATGAATCCGAGTGGCGACATATCCACGTTTGCTTTTCAGACTGTAAGCGTAGGGATGTAGTTCGCGTAGCGCCATCGCCTCACCACGGTCCCAATTAGGATCCTCAGTCGGACGCGTTTCGCCGCTGTTGGAATCATACACATGGCGCGTGACTGACACGCTGTTGCCAAACGCCCGCATCTGGGGAACAAATGCCGACTTAGCAGACCGTTGATGAACTTCTGCGAGATCGGCCTCCTTGTAGTCGTCGAGAAGATCTTCAAGCGTCTGAAGTTGAGAGCGAACACGGTCTAGATCCTCTTCGGCTTCTCGGGCTTCTTCTTCCTCGTCATCATCATCCCAACCCCAATCATCGCCTTCATCTTGGACAACTTCCCGAAGGTTGGTCTTTCGTTCTTCAAGATGTTCAATCTCGTTCTCGATTTCGGATTTGTACTCACGAGCGAAGGTAACCAATCGCTGCTCAAACTGCTCGATTGCCTCATCAATCAACTCTCGGAATTCCTGGCGAGCGACGCTAAGTTCATCAGTACTCTCACAGTTATCGCAGGTACCCCGGACATCTGAATTGTACATGTGTCCGCACTGACGGCAATAAGCGTAATCAAGCAGATCTTCGAGCCAAGCACGAACCCCGTCGTCCTGGGTAGCGATTGCTTCGAGAGCCGCCAGACACTTTCCGTCAGTGACTTCCTCAACGTTCCGGTAGTAGACACTGGTAAACGTCTCGAACTCGTCCGGTGCCTGTTTGCGAGGTGAGTCCTTCTTGTAGCGATTCCACTCACTCGGATCGGGGGCTTTGATCTTTGTTCCCTCTATCTGGTCGATTTTCTTCCAGGGAACCGCATAGTAGGCCGCAATGTAATCCATGATTGCCCACGTGAGTGCTGATTTGAGAACGTGCTCGTTGTGCGGATTCAGTGGAACCGGTTTCTCCTCGGATTCAATGAGCTCGTCGGGGCGTTTATGATAGTAGAAATCGATCGGATTTCGCTTGCTAATCGTCGTTACTAGCGACTTTCCGCTTGATCGACCGGCCCGACCGATGCGCTGCAGATACGCATTCGTGTTCGGTGGCGTGCCTAGGAGAAGCAAACTGTTCAAGTCGCCGATGTCGATTCCAATCTCCATTGCCGGTCCAGTTGATAGGAAATTCGGTGTTGCATTCCGTTTAAATTCGTGTTCGATCCGTCTCCGCTCATCAGCAGGCAAGTCCCCTTTATACACCTGGCTGAGCAACATCCGGGTGTCCGTTCCAGCAGCCCAGTAGGCTGTACGCGTAAAGTGGGGTGACGTGAGATCTGCACGATCTTGATATGAGTCCGTGAAGTCGATCGCGTCGTCGTACGTTTTTTCGGGCGTTATCTCGGCCTTGAGATCGCTGATGAACGCATCGACCTCGTGAAGGTAGCGGATCGGTTGGTTATTGTCGACGTATCTGACTTCGATCGCTTCCGGGGCAAAGGACACACGGTCGGTCTGATCTTCAATTTCGATTACGTCCCGATCTTCCAATTCACTAAGCGTCTCTGTCGGGCTATCGATCCCTTCGTCTTCTTGGAGTGATTCGATAAGTCGTTCTTGATCTTGTCGGTTACCATCAAGGAGTTCTTGGCAGACGATCTGCTCAGCCGACGTTTTTGGCTGTTCGATGAGGCCGATATTTAGAAGTCCGTCACTGACCAGCCGGCCGTACTCCCGACCGTAATCACCATTGAACAACCGGTAACTCCCTGAGATAAGTTGGCCTGTGATCGTATGACGCCACTCAAGATAGCCGATAATATCGTTGATCAGATCCTCCTTGTTTTCGAAGACCGTCCAGTAATCGCGAGCACGCTGAACTGTCTCGTCGATGACCTCCCTCAGCGTGGCCTGCCGTTCGTCAGCCATGTATGACAAGAGAACCTGCTGAATGAACAGCAATCGTTCAGGTTCATCGAAGTCGTTTGCTAATCGCTCCATGTCCCGATAGGAATCAGCGAAGGACATGAGTTTGGCCTGCTGCTGATTCGCGGACTCCTCGTCTGCCAGTTCGCGGAGCATGAACTGGCTCATCGTCACACCTGTGTTGATGGGCGACCGCATCAGGGTGTCGTAGTCTCGATATTGGTGATAGCACGGAACAGCGTGTTTACCCGTCGAAGGAGTTTCCAGCCGGACGTTGCCATCCGAATCGAGGTACGCGACTTGGAGGTTGAACGACTTCTGAACACGGTTGACAGCATCGTCATCATGAATCGCACAGCCAGTCCCAGGGAGATAGTAAACATCTGATCGATCAGCGTTACATTTGGTACAGTAGTCGGCTTCCTGCGTATCAATATACGCCGCGAGAACGAAGGTACTGGTTCCGCAATCGCAGCCATCGTCCGGTGGGTTGCCCCCATGGTTTTCGCCGTGATCAGAGTTTGCGCAAACCCATGGTAAAACAAGCTTGGGGATTAAGTGACTATCACACTCTCCGCAGACGAGTCCTTCTTGGGATTTTCCATGCCGAGGACATTCGGGATCAGTACATTCATACGAGATATCGTCGTCGAGTTCTAGTCCACCACCGCAGTGGTGGCAGTCGTTAGCGGACTGGTCAATAGTGGCGCCACAGTCTGGGTTTTTGCAGACGATTCCTTCAGCAGTTCTAGTGAGATGCCCGCCACATTGCTGACAGTCACCAAGTGCCTCGGAAGGATGGGCTTCACGACCACATTCCGTGCATTCGTAGTCAGGTGTCCAGTAAACGCGCGTCAACTTGCCGTGGTTCTCGTGAGCACACTCGGGTTCGTCTGCATAGAGATACTCCCCTTCTGTCTCTTGAGTCACCGGGCGAACATCCCCACAATCGGCACAGTACCATCCTTCGTACACCTGTTCGCCACACTTGTTACAGAGACGAATCTTGGTGACGTACCGGCTGTGTTCACCTTCGCCCCCACAATCACATGACTGGGGTTTGGCGTAGATCCGGTGACAGTGTAAGCACTTATAATACCCATCAACTGGCCAATTAAACACGTGGATTCGAACCTCGAATCCAGCGAGTTCGAACAGCGTCAACGCGTTCTGTGCGACACGCTGCGCAGTGTCCTCATCAGGGACGGAGTCGTAGGTGTCCTGGATGTATTGGATGAAATCTGTTAATCGAGGGGCATCTGGAAGATCATACGCATCGTCACTTGGCTTTTGGAGCGCCTGGTGAAGGTGGACAAGACAGCCAAGCGATCCCTCCTTTGCGGCCTGCTCCAGAACCGCCCCGGGACCGCGGCCATACTGAGGATCGATATCTAATCTTGTGATCCACCGATGGCTACGGGGGTCGTCACCTTGCCGCCAACGACTAAGATCTTCTTCGACGGTATCCCTGTCGAACCTCCCAGTCCTGAGGAACTCTGGGATTTTGCCGGGCGATGCACGGTCGGTGTTGTCGTCTCCATCGTCGAATCCGACTTGCTCCTCGATTAGCTTGTATGGATCACCGCGTTGGACTCCCAAAAGACGCTGGAATAGCTCTTCCTTCTTGCCGATCGTCGCGCTCGCAGCGACAAGTCTCATCGGATCGTCAACGCCGCGGGCTTCACGAAGCTTCCGAAGCCGTTTGACTAGCATCGACGCATGGGCGCCGAACAGACTCTGATAAGTGTGCACTTCGTCAAACACTAGGAACTTAGGCTGATCAACAAATAGTCGGTGAGCCTGCCTGTCATTGACATTGAACAACCGATAATTGATCGCGTCAGGATTTGTCAATAAGATATCTGGCTGCTCATCTTCGATTCGATCCCGCGTCAAGTGGACAAACCGAAGAAATTCGCCTCCGTAGCCCCCCCTTGTCTTGAGATAATATTCTTGGCCTTCCTTCTTGACGTGCAAGTTAGGTGCTTCGTTCTCTCGGATTGATTCACTTTCCGCGAGCTCGTCGGCGATTTGGTCAGGGAGTTCGAAGTATTCAAACGAGTCCTCAAGATACTTGTGTGTACTCTTTCCGTCCTTTCGTTGACCACGCCGTGGCGTGTCGCCGTCATAAACGCCGATGGTGATGTACTCGTCTTCTGACAAGTTTGACTTCCGGTTGACAAACCAGAGGTACTCGATGAATCGCTTGAGCTGGTCTTGAGCGAGGGCCTTTGTCGGATAGGTTAACAGGGCTTTGATACTCTTTGGGGCAACACCATCGATCCGGTTCTGTTTCGCACGGAGGATATATTGAAGAATAGGAATAAACCAAGCCTCAGTTTTGCCACGTCCGGTACCGGCTGCGATAAGTGCGTGATTATCGTCTGCAAGCCACTCAATAGCCTCTTCTTGATGGATTTGCAGGTTCTCGAAACCTTCCGCTTCAAAGGCGTCAATTAGCGGTTTCTCCAGGCCGTTCGGTGCAAACTCACCCTCAACATCTTTGGCGAATTCCGGCCATGGTGTGTCACTCCATGCTGCGGAAGCGACGCCCTGGAGGTAGGGCCCCTTTGAACGAATGAACGCTTGTTCAGCTGTTTCCTCATCGTCATGAGCGAAGTTTTCCAGCAGACCTTGATACCCACGTTGGTTGTTTCCTATGAGGTAGTTCGCATAGTTCTCTTGAGCGTTAATTCCTAGATTTATCGGGTTGAAATTTGATGACATTTATTTTTCCTCCGTGAATTGGATTGTAAGCAGTTGACTGAACTCCGACAAGTTCTTTAGATCGTTGAGAACATCTCCGTCGATGTTCGCGAGTGTAACTCGCTCGTTATTCAGTAGTTTCTTGAGTTCCTCCATTGCTTTGTCTCCAATATCGTATTCCTCCTGGACCGCCTCAAAGCTAATTTCCACATCGTTGTACTCCGCTTCGAGTTCCTTATATCGGGTCGCAGCACTCTGATGTAGGTTCCCTTGTTTTTGCCTGCGAAGAAACTCTTGGAAATTGTCGATAACTGTCTCATCTTCCGCAGACCCAACGTCTGGGATGCGTAGTACGGTCCGTTTTGTGGACAGTTCCTCCAGAAGTGCCTCGCAACGCTCCTCGATATGATCCTGAATGCTCCGTTGTCGATCATTCAACTTCTGGTGGTGAGTTCCAAAGTCCGCTTCGAGATCACGGATTTCTTGGTCGTCTTCAAATCCTTCGAAATCTGTGTTGGAGACAATTCGTAGATCGTCTTCCATGTCGCGTTTGAGATGCTCGGTAGCGTCCGCATCGTATGACACACCCATGGCATCAGCTAACGATTGCCAATTGCTTAGCGTCTTATAATCACTCCGGAGTCCGCCGAGTTCAGATTGGAGGCTTTGAAATGCTTTGTTTTTCCGTTCGGCTTTCTCGCGACGCTTATTGTTTTGTTCAGCTTGAGCCTCGAGATCAGCCACATCTCTTTGGCGCTTCTTGATGCTTTTGGCTCGCTCAGTGATAGTCATTCTACTCCCTCCAGTTCATTGAGAAAATTATCGGCGACCTGCTGGCAATTTGTGAGTGGTTTTGTATCAATATCGATCTGGATTTCCTCTTCTAATTTTTCAGTACGACTTTCGAGTTTGTTATCCACCGTCTCGATATCATCACGGAAACCATCAAGGAGTTTGTACTGGTCACTGAATCTCCCATACTTGAGCTCTGCAACATTGTAATGAATGCTTAGGAAGTCCCAAACCGACGATACTGTTTCGAGCCGGTCTGTGATTTCGCTCATCTGATCGAGTGTCTGCTCGTATTGTTCACGTTGTTCGTCACCAAGATCCTGGAGCGTCTCCAGTGACTCAGGGGGATACGTACCAGGAAGCCTGTCGTAAGCAGATTCCACGCTCGATAAGTTAATCTCAGCAGGTGAACTGACGGGCCCGTAAAACTTCTCTAGATCCGCAAAGTGACCTTTCAGGCCATGCAGAGTCTCCTGGTACTCGTCATCTGCGGCGTATTCATGAATCGACCTGCCGATCGAGCGGAATCCGAAGTGTGCGGCCTCAGTAAGAAAGTTTTTGAGGTCGATTGCGTCCTTCCGCGTCGTCCCAATCTTGAACCCACGAATGCCTGCTGACATCCCGCTAACCGCTGCACAAAGTTTATCAGGAGAGGTGGCTTCTACATGTGACTCGAGCCGCTCGTAGTCGACCATGTTAGTCCGGAGGTGAAACCGAGCGTGAAAGAGCCCCAGCAGTGACTCACCATACGTTTCAAGTCCACTTGGATTAATATCCAAGTCCCTTGGCTTGGCTGATTTTGAGAATCGAGTCATGTTCACTGGTTCTGCGAGGGCCTCTGCGGAGAAGTCCGCACCGTTCCCTGTGAAAATATTCAAGAGATACTTCCCAAAGAGGGCAATTTGGTCGATATCGGCCTCGTAACGTTCTCTGATGTCTCCTTTCAGGCCAGTCCGAAGTTCGGTGACCGCATCATCGGCCCACGTACGGAGTTGATGAGCGTCGACGGCACCATTTTGGATATGTTCTTCCACTGTACTTTGATCGTAAATCCCTATCCTCAGGAGATCCTTCAGTACCGATTCTGGTAAACCACGTCTGATGATCACTTTCCGGTACGAAGGTTCGTCACCGTTGTCGATATGAATCGGAACCTTGCGACTACCCTTGTCCCACCAAAACGCGGCCGCATCGTCGGAACGGCACTCCGGTCGGACCAGACTTGTTGGTTGGTCATAGAAGAATCGAATCACTCGTTCAGCTCCATCTTCGATTTGTGATGTCTTGTTGAATTTAGCGTCTTCACCCCGCCAGTCAAGCAGTTCTTGCAGGCGATTCTCGAACAGTTCTTTTTTGCCACCAATAGGTTTCTGGTGTGTGGCATCCTCAGTACAAACCCAGAACTCATCGCTCTGCTCCATCGGTGCTCCACACTCATTACACGTTGTATCACAATTCAGACATACAAGAGCTCCGCTATCGGTTTCTTCTAAAGGAGCGCTACACTGAGGGCAAAGTTCCGTGTTGGTATCTGTAAGCGGGACGGTACCATCGCTATCGACTCCAAAGGTTTGTGGGATACGTTGATTGACGCGTTGCACACCGGCATCGGTATCTTCCTCTCCATACCATTTCAGAATGTTTCGATCGAGATCATCGTAGTCAGCGGTAATAAGACACCGAACCTTACCGAGTGTGTCTAATAGTTCTGCGTGCTGGAACGGTGGTTTGTCGTTGTCGAGCAAACCCTCAAGCACGAATTTCAGGTAGACGCGTGGCGTTTGCTTTCGCTGGTCATCCTCCTGAAGATTCTCGTAGATTCGTGTCAGGAACCGCTCATTGAACGGATAGAGTCCTTCACCGAAGATGTCGTCAAGCTTGTCGCTGGGGATACCGGGATCGGGTGCAAAGTCGGTATCAGAATCCTGCTTAATTGCTTTCAGATACGTCCGAGCCAGTTCGATGTGAACGTCTTCCTGCTCAAGGAATAATGTCTTCGAGCCATCGTCGGTCCGTTCAGTGAGTGCCACCCGGGCAGAAATCCGGTCATTGATCGTATCTTGAGAGGCGATATCAGCTCGACGCCCTTCGACAAGTTTCTGCTCCATGCCAGTTGTGATACCGATAACTACATCCCAATTGGATGCTCCCAGATCCGAAAAAAACGAGAGGATTTCGTGTTGGAATATCGTAAATCCCGTGAGATCTTCAATGATGAGGACGGGGCGTTCGTTGCGCTCTTGGAACCGTTCGTTTATTTGTCGGAGCGTCTCTTTGATATCTCCGACATACAGCATGTCCTTGATGGCTTCCTTTGCCTGCCTGGTAATAATGTCATATAATTCTTCTTTTGCTGTGGCGCTCTGGTTGCCGTATTCATCACCCGCAGACGGGTACCGGTCCAACAGTTCGGCTAAGTCGTCTTCGGAGATCGGTTCGAATTCAAGTTCAGATTCCGGATCGTCGAAAGATTCGACATACTCTTCAAGGTTCTCGCGAATTTTCTCCCGGAAGTCATCATCCTCAACTAGTTCGACCACGGCATCACCTTTCTCGAAAGCGACAGTGATTGTTCCTATCGTCTTTTCGAATACTCCACTCGGGGGGAGATTCGCCAACTGTTTCGCTTCATCCAGATTTTCATCGTCAAGATAGTCCGCAAGTCGACCGAGAACCTCTCGTGGTTCGCGAACTTGCCGTGGAATATGGATCGGGACATGTGTGAAGGATTCGCTGGCGTCGGCCCGATCCTCAAGTTCATACTGAAGCCATTGACACAGTTCTGACTTTCCGCTACCCGACTCACCTACCACAAAGAACATGCGGTTGTCGTCCCGAAGATCTGAGGCAACAACCCCCTCATGAAATGTGTTCTCGTCGATATAGTTGTCACCGAATCCGAGAACATTGTTGTTCCGAGTAACTTTGATGCGCCGAATCGGAACATGCGTCTTTTCGAAGCGCTCTCGTGACTTCTGTTGGGACTCTTGAGTTAAATACGCTTGAACCGCATCATGTGTCCAGCTTTTTGGGTATTGGACACCAACCGTCTCACTCATTTGCCATCACCTCGATTGCACTGTAGCTTGTTCCATCGATATCGACGCTCTGGCCGATATCACTGATCGTCTTAAGTTGCACATCGTTCGACGCTCGGAGCGAAAGAAGTGTCCGTTCAAAATACGGCACAACTTCTGAGTGTTCACTCAGTACAGGGAGATACTGTTCGTGGATATTCGTTAGAACTGTTGCCAACGACGCAGTGCCACTTCCTGCGACATCAGTCAGAATACGCAACCCGAGGTCTCGGTTAGGGCCGAATATCGTCGTCGCTTCGTCACCATTCACCTCTTTCGTGACACCTATCTCCTCCATTACTCGGGCCCAATATCGGAGTTTCTGCTCGTTCCAGTTAGCGTCAGGAACGCGATCTCGAAGATTGTCTAATAGTCCGCCAGTTCGGTCGGCCAGTACGTCGGACTGATCCGCAAGACACTCCATTACGTTATTATAGGCGGATTCTCTATCTTCGGCCGTTCTGATGCCGTGTAACAAAGCGAGATGTGCGTCATCAAACTGAGTTGTATTCTCTGTCAGATTATAGCCGTCGTCAGTTTCTTGGATTTGATTAACTTCGATCAAAAACTCAATTGCGTCCTTAATCGGTTTCCGCTGATCAGCCGTCTGTGGATCGGAAGCATCACCAGGGAAGTATAAGTCCAGGATGTCTTGTTTCGTGATGGGGCCGTCGTCGGAAACGGTCTTTCTGATTGCGAGCAGATCTGCGCCCGTGACATTCCGCGTGAGAATTGGCATGGTAGTTGATATCGATTAATCAGGCATTTGGTTGTACCGGCCCATTTCACTTAGCGATAACACCACGTTAACGTCATTCTCCATTTGTTGATGAAGTGGTATAAACGGTCATTTGATCCATACTGACTAGTTGACTGCCGCCCGTAATGAAAGTATTGAAATATAAATAATCATTCCATTTCTGCTGAATGCACGGGGTTGTATTTCGACTATTTGAAACAGGAATCCGACATTACTCTTAATATGGCAACGTCAATAGCCCTCTACATAAAATATCCAGTCAGTTATGATTGTTTTCTAGTGGTTGGATCTCATATATTTGCAACAAAACTCATTTGCTGGCTCGGACCCGAAAATATTGTATGACAGTATATATCTCTCCTATTGGCTACGACAGCACCCGGATTACGAGACCCATTCTAAGCGAAGGTATCAACGATGGCGACCAGATTATTTTGTTGCGGCCAGTCGGACATGGAGATGATACACGCGCACAGGAGGCAATCGAAGACATCGAACGAATGGTAAATCAAGTACAGCCGGAGGTTTCAGTGACTAAACGGACTGTTCCACCGGATGACTTTCAGGCAGCGGTCTTAGAGTGTAGTGCATTGATCAGAGACATTCGGGATGAGTTAATAATCAATTTTGGCGGTGGACCACGTGAAGTCTACCTAGCGGTTGCGATCGCAACATTGGTTCATCCAGGTGCGGTAGACAAATCACTCCAGTTCAGTGACATTGATGGAAGTGTTGAAGAAATCTCAATGCCACGGATTGTTGGGACGCCACCCGGGCCAACGATGGAGACACTGAAAGCAATCATTCAACATGGATCCGAGATCGGAATCCCCGAGCTTGCAAATGACCTCGATAAGGCGAAAAGTACAGTCTCAAGGCACATAAGACAATTAGAGAACGTAGACGCCGTCAAGTCAGAAATGCATGGTAAAACGAAGTATGTTACTCCGACGTTTTCGGGAAAGTTACTCTGCCGAAGAAACATAGAAGAAACAGACTAGTCCGGGCGTTCACCTGTTTCCCTGAATGTTTGGACAGTCTCCCGATCGTAATCGAACTCCTGCAATGCGTTCCTGATGTTCTCCTCTACTTTCGTGATGTCGGACTCGATCCAAGGCCGGATCGTTGCGTTAATGTGGTCGATTCCCTCTCGAGAAGTGTCTGACGCTAGAAACTCGAACATGTCCCAGGTTCGGATTCCTGGTTGGAGGACATCAAACTCGAATAGATCTGCGATACGTCGCGGCCGTTCGTCCATTATCTCGCAGTATTCAGTAGCGGCGCCATGGAGCCAAATATTGAGAGTTTCCCCCAAAGGCAGATTCGGACTCCCGAACTGATTTCGAATGTATTGTTTTGCGATCTTTTCATAAGAAAGAGTTTCTGCATGGTCGAGCTCTTCCCTGAGCGGTTTTTCCGAAACAGTATCGCTAATTGAAAACGAAGTATTATCTGTCACAATGAACAGTTCTTGAATCTGATTATTCATATATGCCTGCAGGAGTTTATGCGTAATCCGGGTGTTACCAGCCTCCTCAACCTCCTGATTAGTCACCTGACAGATATGCTGAAACGAGAGTTCATCGACTGTCTTCTCCTGGTTAATGATTGTGTACTTAAACGGGAAAGAAGACAGAGCCCGGTACTCAAACCACTGGTCGCTCGCCTCGTCGGATTCCTGAAGAACCTCATTAAATGTCTCGTTCGAAAGCATCCGGAGCCAACTTGGTGGAAACGTATAATTCAAGATCCCCTGTTCAAAAAGATATGGCAGTGATCGAAGGTATCCCATTTGGTTACCTAACGAGTTCGCGCTGGTGAGCGGATCTTTGAGAAAGATCACAGAATCAGTCCGGACACCCGTGATCTGTTCAACTTCCATAGAGGACGTACGTCGTCCAGCAGAAAGAACCCCCGGGATTGGACTGTAACTGCTCGGATGGCGCCACTACTTGAAGAAGATGACTTCTTGACCAAATTCAGCCACTTTCTCGCCTTTGTTGGAACATCTCTAACGCTTCAGGTTCGTTGTCGATACAGGTGTATTGGATACTATCTCCATACAACTGCTCAGCGGCAATTGCTGCGGGAGCGGTCCCAGCACAGGGGACCACTAAATGCTCCCCTTCGTTCATCAACCCATCTAACCACTTCCGGTAGGGTTTGATGGGCTTTACACTTCCCCAATCTCCGTCGAAAGAGGCCTGCTGTGCGAGTTGCCGAGCAGATGCGGAAGATTTCTTATCTGTTTCCCCTTTATGAGCAAAAACGACGGGATAGCCACCATTGGAGAGGTACATTCCTGGCGTACTTCGGTCCGGGTCACCAGACTGTGAGACATACGTGACACCTCCAATACGACGATATCCTCCGCCCTTGTAACTGGCGGCGACATCGCCCCACTCCTCACGAATGTAATTGATGAGTCTGGGGAGTAGCCAGTCATCCGCATCCGCAATCAACCACCCACCGTCGACTAAGGCTTCCTCACAAAGGTCCAGAATTTCGGTTGTTGTGATTCCATCGTATTCAGAGTCCTCATCGGGAGTGAAATCATGCGTATCATATTCGACCCCATACCAATCGGCGCGCTGTGGGCGGGCCCATGCATCATCGAGATAGATGATATCGGCATCTGAATTGAGATTTGGTAGAACGTCACCAACATCACCCACGATATATTGCTGGCCGTCGCGGATTTTATGTACGTCCTGATACGTACGCGAGTCCATTATCACTAAAGGGGGCAAGGACTCACCTATACGTTGCGCTCTGTTCGTATACGACCCCCAGGACTATTATCGGTCGGTGACAAGCAAAGATGATGTACGATCCGACAGCAATTGATTCACCGCATCTATCAGGGGCACAACCGACATGGGGAGATCTCCCGTATGCGTGTGAGATCTTGCATGCACACTGGGAAGCAACCGAGGAGCAGAAAGAAGACGTGTCTGCTCGACTGGCCTCTGAAGGTGAACAGAACAAAGTAAATCAGTTAATGACGCTGTTGGGACCAGAGAAATTACGGTTGGTTACCGAACATGGAACACTCAGTCTGCAAGGGCTATGGCTAGCGCGACACTTCGAACCGGCAAACCAACAGGGTCTCGATGGACAGCCTGGATTGGGGGCAAAAGAGGCGCTATCGCCAACAGAACAAGCAGTATTCGGACAATTACTGTTTGAACGTAACTGGGTGCCCATGCTTGCAACAGTCAATCTATTAGCAACGACAACAGTTGCGGATACCGAAACCGACGACCGGGCAGAGGGATTTCGGGATCGGATCGATCATCTCGACGGGTACCAAAACGTCAATAGCATCAACTCTTGGAAAAAGAAAGCACAGGCACATCTATCATGGGCATTATATCTCGGAATTGCAGATCAAACCCACCATAACGAACTTGGACTGACTGACTTTGGCCGAGAAGTCCACGAACGTCTTCTCCCGGACTATCATCCGGAATGGCCGTAGTAGAATTACTAAGTGGCTCTCATTTTAAATCGGGTATTTGTTCAGCGAAGTTACGTTGTTAATCAACAACGGTCTGTATCACTTCCGGTTCGATCTTCGAAATGTTGTTTTCAACTCCTTCATCCAAACATCTACTGCAAAGTGCAAGAGCCCGCCGAATATTCCCTTGAGACCGCTTAAGAATCAGGTCAAGACTCTCGTTAGTGAACGGATCCACCGTGCTGGTAGTTCCCTCTCGTGCTCTATCTAAGTATGATTTGACTAAATGATGGATGTTTTCAGCAGTTAACGGGCGAAGCGCAACCTCATTGCCGATTCGTTCACTGAACGCATGGTATTCACTCATCACGTCCTGCCAGACTTCTGGCGCACAAGCAAACAGGACAGACAGGCCAGAACCGTTCTGGTCCATCAGATGACGAATACTGTTTAATGTTGCCTGCTTATCCTTATTGTTCAGCCGGGCGATTGCCTCAAACTCGTCAATAAATATGAAGACTCCAGTGTATCCTAACTCCAAAAGCAGATTCTTAAACGAGGTGAACGCTCGGACACCCATCGTATCGTCATCCAACGCACTGTGAATTTCCATCTCTTTACGTTGTTCATAGCGGATACCCTCTGCAGTCAACCACTGCCAGGCGTAGAGATTAGTATCCTCGTAAACCATATGGACGATAGCTCTAGCAAAGTCGGCGAACTGTGTGATATCGCTTAAACGCTGAACAGCGTCTGGCACCAATTCGGACAAAAGCACTTCTCCGCTGTCAATGAGTGATTCCATCGCATCCGCTCCGATCGGATTTTTGTCGGTCTCGTCTCTTGTGACCTCCGCAAGGAATTCGTAGGCAATCGATTGCACTTCATCAAACCCGATATCATACATGAACTCGTGGTATATATCGAGAAAACCATCACCTGGCTGCGCCACGTATCCCACGAGTACATCTTCACGGTCCCGCACTAACGAGCGGGAATATTTGAGCGTATGCGACTTACCATTACCGTATTTCCCCGTAATCACGAGATGCTTGGATTTTCCCGTGCTTAGAAGCGTGGAGATCGTATCACTTACTGCGTCAGCAACGTGATCCTGTCCACAGTAGACCTCTGGATCTTTGTTCGGAACAGGGCTGTACGGGAATGGGTTCTCTTCCAGACCATACATCGAGTAGTCGCGCTTTTCTTCCGTGATGGTGAATGTATCGCTACTCATTGTTTACCTGTGAATGTGTGATATTCTCGTCGTGGACTGCGAGGTAATAGTACTGTTTACCGAACTGTTCGACACCGCGCATCACCGAATCAGTGGACTGATCGGTTGAAACTAACCCGCTTGTATCAGCGAGTTCAATCTGCTTGATCCCGAGCTTGGCTTTTTTTGCGCCGGTATCCATCGGCGCGCCCGATAGTTCGAGTTTGCCTATATTCTCTCTGACCAATGATAATAGGCTATCATCGAATCCGTTCCGGGTACAATTGAGATGCTCACAGACGTATTCGCGTAGTTTAGGGATTGACACATATCTCTGACTGAGGTTTACCCCGGCTGTCTCCTCGAGATCATCGAACACCGAGAGCAAGACAAACGGGAAGTTTGGTGGAGTGCTATTCCCATTCACTCGATAGTACGTCCCAGTGAACGCGTTACGTTGGATCGTACCGAGACGTTCCCCCCAATCACCGATAACCTCTATGCTGGTTTGATTGAAGTCGTACGGTGAGTGTTCGTGTTCGATCTCGAGTTCTTCGAGAATTTTCTGTGGTTTTTCTGGGCCGACTTCGTCGACAGCCTGCAAAAATGCCCCGTAATGAGGACTTCGAGTTTGCAGAATGCTACTGACTCGTCGCCAGTCCTCCGCTCGAACTGCATCGAGCAATGCTTTTCCGACCTTTGTCGTCGAATACTGGGGGTCGTCTTGGCCGTTTTCATCTTCGTCGATCAGACCAATGCGGCATGCTTCGAGAAGAGTTTCACGTGCCCGACGATGGCTAACCTCGAGATCAATCTCTACATCTTCCGTAGACTGTTTTTTCTTGCTACACGCATTGGTTACCTCAACGAGACGAGCAAGCGTCACAGGTCGGATTGTCGCTCTTTCGCTCATGTGAGCCTCCTTACCTGCTGTTTAGCTATTCGATATGCTCGCTGAGTGACGGAATTCCCCTGGAACCGAAGATCAAGGTAGGACTCGATATCTTGATCAGCGGCCGCCATATACCTGAACCGCCGTAATTCCGTAACTAGTGCCCATAGGTTATGTCGAGTCAGAAGATCACGATGAGCGCGTATTTCCGCGTAACTTCGTGAGCTACACACTGGACACGAACACGGAAGGCGATCGATTTCTTCGATATTTCTCAGTTCTTCGCCACCAAATCCCGGGATCAAATAGTTTCGATTTCCTGCACTACGGATGAACGCTGTCGAATCGAAACTATCAACACCAAGATACAATAATAGTGGTTGATACACTATCCCGCCAAGTCCGTATACATGGAGGTGTTTATCGGTCGATCTCCTCGCAGATAGTATCAGCTTTGTCACTTTTTCGTAATCTGTTCTGATTGGTACCATGCTCCCGAGGGCGTACCCATCGAACTCCCCATTCCGATCAAGGTGACGTAGCGTGTTCCGAACTGTTTCAGGGTCGTAACCGTGTACACTAGCGAAAAGCAACTCATCGCCGTCGTGGCGATCACTTGCTTCCAAAGCGTATTTCGTACTCTCCTCGATTCGCCGTTCGTTTTCTGCAGACCGGTTATTGCGTGACAACGGACGGTCGACAGTTCCGAAAATGTCGGCCCCGATCGCTCGTTGAGTCTCGAGTGTTCTTTTTGGGGTGGTGTCGACTTCGTCACTCTGGAAATCGAACCCACCACTGTCGGCAAATAGAATCGTCTCGTCAGGGACCTCCATTTCGTCTCGGATTGACGATCCTGCCTGAATCCGTTCCCATTGCGGATCTCGTTGTCTAATTGCCCGTGCGTTTATCATTCCCGTGTTGAGGTCCGGGATACTGTCAGCGTACTCTGGTGTGTTGTCGGAAGACCGTTTCCCCACATTCCGGACTGGGAAGAGGACTGGGGTGTCCACCGTCCCATGGGGAGTCTCCAACGTTTGCTCTCTGTACAGCATACTGCGACGCGCTCGATTAACTCGGACTGCCTTATAAAGATAAGTATAAGAAAAATTAGGTTCTATTCGTCTATTTGATCGAGACTGGTTTGAGTGGTATACTCGGTCGTACAGAACGTTTCAATATCCTCGAGATCGGTCACCTCTTTTCCCTTTGAACGGTGGGACGCAAAATGCTGGAGGTATCGTCCTTTAAGAGCAACTACGATGGTTTCCTGCTCTTTAGCTTCCTCTGTTCGAGCAGGTAATGAGACGACATTTTCGTATGAGTCGGTTATCGACTCATGATTGAAACAGACAACCCACGTCGTCGGAGAGACATCTTCCAGGATACTTTGGAGATCGAAACTGCGGTAGTAGTCACTGCCGAGTGCGAAAAAGATGAGATCGTAGCCATCAGTGATGAGATTACGAATATCGTCTTCAATTCCCAACGTATTGGCCCGTTCCCGGATTTCGGTTGCGGAGTGATCTGCGAACGTCACGTCGTACGGGGGGAGTTCTTCCGTCTCCTCGATAACCCCGAATCCAGCGCTGATGAAGAATCGGTCTACGGAGTCCCCGACGGACCGCAGCTGGTCAACGGCGTCACTGATGTACTGCTGTTGTCGGCCAGCATAGAGCTTTCGCGCTGCTTTGCTCAGTGATTCTGGATGCTCACGGAGCGTCTCCAAGCCGTGCTCATCTATATCACCTGCATCAAACGATCGCGCTTCCTCGCGGTACTCCTTGGCTTTCGAGCACTGGTCGATGATGAGTATATTCATTGTTAGAAGTCCGTAATACCGATCTGATCGGCTTCTTCCCGCTCTGGATGGGGCGGAATCGTTCGTTCGTCGTACTCCAGGCGATTGAATACTGCCCGCCGTAATTGACGTGGGTCATCGTAGATATGAACCTCACAGTCTGTCGCTTCGATCGTTGATCGGACCTCAGGTGAAACGTCCCAGTTCCGAGCATCGATGTAGATATCTTGATAGCGAACACATGCTTCTCTAAGATTTTCTTTGAGGTCACTGGGAGCAAACGAGATTTGCGAGGGTGGATCTTCCCACCACTCGGCTATTCCACTTGCAGTGACAGCCCCGATTTCGACTACAGGAAGGTCGTGGACTTGTTCCCAGAAACTGGATCTATGCTGAGTGAGGAACTCCTCGACGGTATCGACGGTTGAAAGTGACGCACCGCCTTTTGTAACGATCATGAGCTGGGGGAGTTCCTGCTCAAACTGATCGTAGAAGCGTTTCGTGTTGTGAAACCCTCGCCGACGATTTCGGTTGTTGCCCCGGAAGATTGCGACGTCAATCCCGAGGCTGGAGCAGATCGGGCAATCACATTCGTCCCACGGCCGATCGCTGAGCAACGCATGATAGCCATCCAGTTTATCTTCGTCGTCCATCCATGACGCATAGGCCTCAATAACTTCCCAGACTGCTGGTAATGAACTCGCTGAAACGCCAGATTCGAGTTGATCCTGGATCGCTTCCTGAGTTCGAGGAAATTCCGCAAGACGTTCTCTCGCTGTGTCGATAAGTGTAGTATATTCGTCGAAATCAATGGGGTCGTCAGGATCGTCTTGGCGGAGGAGTTTGATGATCCGCTTCCGGAAACGATCGCTGAAGCAGGCCTTTAATTCGCCGCTGTATTCGAAGTTTTCCTGAATGGCCTCGGTCATATCCCGAATACGCCATTGATCGTAGTGCTCGGCCCATCGTTGCTCTTCGAGATGAGGTTCGAGACTCGATAGGGCTTCAGCAGCAGTTTCATGCCGTTGGTGTATCCGTTCCGAGATTGATTCGTTTTGATCGTAGGCACGAAGGGCAGCTAATACCTCTTGACTCCAGAGTGCTGTATCGATCGCTTCCGATAGGTCGCCACTGTGGTTCGGGTAACGTACTCGAAGAGCATCGTACCGACGATCGTCGTCGGCTGTATCGAGATGATAATTCTTCCCACCTGTCCACGCCGAACGGAGCATACTCGCACTGTCGAAGCTTGCTATCCCGCTTCGTCCGACCGTGTCGAAAGCTCCAGCCTTCGCGAACCCGAAGAGATGTGAGTCGACACGAGTGGTGTGTGCCCGCTCGTAATCTTTGATGACTTCCCCAACGGCAGACACGTACCGCTTTACGTCTTCTTCGTTGCTTCCAGCAGCTCCGCCGATACCGACATGATCGTATCCCGCGGCTAACGCTGCTCGGGTCCCTTTCGCATACGAAGCTGAATCCCACCCCTGGATTGCAGCCATGAGACGGAACGAGTACTCGCCAGCTTCGTACAACTCTTTCATCTCTCGGAGGTTGTGAAGTGTCAATTCGAATCGGAATTCCATATCGTCGTCTCGATAGACAACCCGTGGATCGTCCGAAATCGATCGCAAGTGGTCTTTGACCTGTTTTTCGACATCTTTTGAACCGTTTTCCGAATCAAGTCCTCGAAGACTCTCGAATAGTTCTCTCAGAGGTTTTCGAGCGGGGCCGACTCTCGTGAGCGATGGTTCGTATTCGTCGACGTATTCCGGCCACTGTTCCGGCCATTCGTCGACCATGATATCAACGTGTTCGGTGAGTGCTTCGGGGAGTTCGTCCGAATCGAACCCGTCACCCATGGCGTTTTGGTCGATATATAGTCGAGCCTCGTGGCCACTGCCCAAAACGAGATGGTCAATCGTAACGCCGACGTCGACTTCCAAATGTTCGTAGAAGTCGAGCATTTCTGCGTTCCCATACGGGGGGAATGGGAGAGATTTGTATCCCCACGCGCCGCAGTCGCTAATGGTAGGCAACCATTCTGGAACGGCTAAGGTAGTTCCATCATCGGGAGCGTCATAGACACCGTATTCCCTGAGTCGTCGCGCCCGTTCTGGACTCTCTTCTATCTGTTCACGAGATATCAAGATTCCATCGACAGGCGTCTCGGCTGGATCTCGGTCGAAGATATCCCAGATATAGGCCAGATTCCGGTCGCTGCGACGGATAGCAGAGTGTTCGTCCGTCTTGAAATCGTACTCCGCATCAACGTGGTCTTCCCACTCCGGCACATAGAAGCGCACCTTCGTCAGTCACCATCATTTGATTGCACCGCTGTTGCTAATCAACGTTCGGATGTAAGCGGATTTGTGATAAATTGACGAGGATTCTCCTGCTCAGTCAGCAAATGGAGACCACAGGGGAAGGACTAAGTAATCTCTTGATAATACTGCAGTATGCTTCGGAGTGCAGTCGAAGAAGACAAAGAAACTCCAGTGCACCTCGGTGAACGAACGCTCGTAATCGGTGAAGAGAGTCCTATCCGTATCAGTACTGGCCATCGGATTCAACACCACAATGGGAAGTGTTCTAATCCACACGGGCACAACTACGAGGTTTCGGTGGAGATATCGGGGGAATTGACTGATGAAGGGTGGATCGTTGACAAAGGGGATATTACCTCGATAATATTCGATTGGGATCACAAGTTTCTTCTAGAGAAGGGCGATCCCCTGATCGAGGCGTTCGAAGAAAGTGGTGACGGAGATGCTGTCATAATTCTCGAATATCCTCCGACAGCTGAAGTCATGAGTGCAGTTCTCGAGGAACGTATGTTGGATGCTTTTCCCGAGAACGTCTCGGAGGTCTCGGTGACGGTCAGCGAGACTGATGAACTCTGTGCGAGATAACGATGCCAGTCAACGCTACAAACGTCGATATGCCTGATGGGGATCCACAGAATCCCGAAAATTCGCTCCCCATCAACGAGCTCTTCTATTCGCTGCAAGGTGAAGGGGTCCTCGCTGGAGTGCCAACAGTCTTTGTCCGTACGAGCGGCTGTAATCTCCGCTGTTGGTTCTGTGACTCCTACCATACTTCTTGGGAGCCAACTCACGCGTGGATGGACATCGAAAGCGTCGTCAACGAGGTCGAATCGCATGACGCGGAGCACGTCGTTCTCACCGGTGGCGAGCCGTTGCTACACGAAGACAGCGTTCAGCTTCTCGATGAACTGAACAAAAATGGATACCATGTTACTGTCGAGACGAACGGGACGATCTATCGAGATGCTCCAATCGACCTTGTAAGCATCAGCCCGAAATTGGCAAGCAGCACGCCGAGAAGCGAAAAGGATCCGCAAGGAGATGGCGAATGGGCCAGTCGTCACGAAGAGAATCGGATCGATATTGAGGTATTAACCTCTCTCGTGGAGAACTACGAGTTTCAACTGAAATTCGTCGTTACTGGCCGCGATGATCTCATCGAAATAGAAGAGCTTCTAGAAAGAGTTCGAACAGCAACGACGACCACGACCGCTGATTCCGATGTCCTCCTCATGCCGGAAGGGATGACGAGAGAGCAGTTAGACGAGACACGGAACAGAGTCGCCGAGTTGGCGATGGAGCATGGATATCGATATACTCCGCGGCTTCACGTCGACTTATGGAACGACGAACCAGGGACATGACTGGGAGATTTCGACCGAACTGTGAGCAAACCGTGATTCGGAGAGCAGTCGGTGTAATCAAGCGGAAACAACTCTCACCATACTAATTATGGATTCAAAACGCGCAGTGATTCTCGTTTCCGGTGGAATGGATAGTGCTACTGCGGTCTACGAAGCGGTGGACCGTGGATACGAACCGTACCTTCTACACACTTCGTACGGTCAACAAACAGAGTCAAAGGAGCGCGAGTGTGCCAAAGCGCTGGCGGAAGAAGTCGACGCGGCGGACTTCCTTCACGTTGAAACCAGACATCTCGCCGCGATTGGTGCCTCAAGCCTCACGGACGATTCAATCGATGTCGAAGACGCAGACTTAGAGAGTGATGAGATTCCGACCTCGTACGTTCCCTTCCGGAACGCGAACCTCCTCTCCATGGCGACGTCATATGCAGAAGCCAATGACTGCTCAGCGGTGTTTATCGGCGCTCATAGTGAGGACTTTTCCGGGTATCCGGACTGTCGGCCGGCATTTTTCGACGCCTTCGAAGACGTGATCGACGCCGGGACGAAACCAGAAACCGAGATCGACCTTATCGCGCCCTTTGTGGAGTGGTCGAAGACCGACATCGCCGAACGAGGGATGGAATTGGGTGTTCCCTACGAGCTCACGTGGAGTTGCTACCGTGAGTCATCTCCTGCGTGTGGGACCTGCGATGCGTGCGCATTCAGATTGCAGGCCTTCCAGCGGATCGGGGTGAAAGATCCGATCGAGTACGAGGAGCGACCAGAGTACGTCGACGGTTAGATTATCCGCCCTCGTGGTTTTGTGAGCCCTCATGGGTGAGGGCTCCACCAATGAAGAAAGAGCTCAAACTCCTCGATGAAGATGGAACAGAAACTCAGTTGATCGAATCGAAACACCCAGATTGGGAGGAACTCAGTGATCCCTGTCCGGAATGTGGCGGAACTGAATTCCGTCACTTCACAGCTGAGGGAGGAAGATACGGTATCGATGGTGACGTGGTCAAAAGACGAAGTGATTACTGGAACTCAAAACGCACGCTGCTTACGCAATGTCTGAGTTGTAAAGCAGTACTACAGCGTCATCCTGCCTTCGATCTATTGTACGAACTCGAGGAGCATTGACTATACTGACGAAGTGGAACGGAGATAGCTGAGTGGTTTGTTACTCTTTCTGGAAATTCCGGAATCAACCCGCCGCCATTTAATGTGTCGGCTGTTCAACCAACGATCATGATCATCGACGCCCGCTTCCTCCGGGAAGAGTTCGTGCCCCGGGAGGTGGTCCACCGCGATCCAGAGGTCAATCATCTCTCGAGTGTCCTCCAACCGCTCGCAGACGGTCGACCCGCTGATACTGCTTTGATCAGCGGGCCTTCCGGGTCCGGGAAAACCTGTATTTCGAAGTTCACTGTTGACCGACTCAAGCAAGAGAACCTCGACGTCGAATCCATCTACGTCAACTGCTGGGACGATCACTCTAGATTCCAAGTGTTGTTCAGGATACTGGACGAGGTCACGAGTACCGTCGATATTCATCGCCAATCCACACCGCGTGACGTCCTGTTTGAGCGACTTCGTGACCACGAGGAACCGCCCTGTGTTGTCATCCTGGACGAGGTAGACCAACTCGAGGACCGGGAAATCCTCTATGAACTACTGGGGTTGCAGTCGTTTTCGCTCGTTCTCATTGCCAACGATGTCGAAGAACTTCTTGCCGAGGTCGACGAACGACTGGCAAGCCGTCTTCGCAGTGCCGAGCACATTCGCTTTCACACGTACACGACCGACGAACTCGTGGACATTCTCCGCGAGCGAGCAGATCGAGCACTCGCCCACGACGCGATCTCAAGTTCGGAGCTCGAACTAATTGCCGACGAGGCCAGTGGAGACGCTCGTGTCGCAATCGCGACGCTCAAACTCGCAGCACGGCAGGCTGAGCGCGACGATGCTCAGCGAATTACGACCGACCATGTCAGACAGGCCGTCCCGGACGCCCATCAGGAACTTCGACAGAAGAACCTCGACGCACTGTCGGATCACCAGCGCAAGATCTACGAAATCATCGAAGAACATGGGTCGATCCCGCCCGGTGATCTGTACTCAGAATATCGGTCTCGCGTCGACAACCCGAAATCTGATCGAACCGTTCGGAGCTATCTCACGAAGATGGAGCGGTACAACCTGGTTACGGCTGAGGGATCAACTCAGGACCGCCTCTATCGATGTCTGGCATCGGCGAGTCCGTCGTGACTTATTCCAGATGATATCTATTAAATCTAAATGATTAGCTTTCAGTGTCAGTAGTAGAAAATTGCTTTCCAGTCCAGTCGCGAATATAACGATGAACTGATATCGCGACCAAACTCATCATCTACTCATGGAGGAGATTCCTCAGCCTTCAGATGATCCATACTCAGTCGGCGATCGAGTACAGGTATACATCAAGATGGATGACCCCGATTCCCAATATCATGGTACGATCTGTGAAGTTGTTGAGGTTCTTAACGATAATCTCGATAGAGCAACCGGGAGGGACTTAGATGCATATTCGTACAAAGTTCGAGACATTGAATCAAATTCGGAACTGCCAATCTCATTCCGGCACCGTGATCTAGTTCCAGTCACAACTCCGAAATAAACAGTTGTATTGGCTATTGTCTGACTTATGGCAAAGAATATACGACTTCATTTATCAGGCGATGAATTTCTCTTTGAGTTTGGACTGTGAGCGAATGATAAGATACTTTACTCTTGCATAACTATATGCAACCATAAGAAAAATATGTATACTGCATGCGGGGAGAAGGCGTTGAAGACGCTACTCGCGATTGATCCGGGCGATACGATCGTCGGCGTCGCCCGGAAGATCGACGAGAACCGGGAAACGATCCGCCGGACCGTCGATCGGCTGGAAGCCGAGGGGTACATCGCATACGACGATGGACTCACTGTCGTCGACGAGTCCGTCCGAGAGGCGGGACTGCAGTTGCTCGCGGCCTCGGCAGGCGTCTCACCACCGTCGATTTCCGAAGCGTATGTCCTCCCGCAGTTCGCCGGCATGGACTTCGCGTTTACCGGGATCGACGCGGTGTACGTCTGGACGCGCGGCGGTTACCAGGTCGCACGGGAGCCGGACGATTATCCCCTGTTCATCGCCGTCGAAGAACCTGACCTCGAAGCGTGGGAGCGGTTCTTCGAGCGGTTCAATATTCCCGTCTCCCGCGAGCGGCAACCGCGCGACGAGATCAACGGACCACTCCAGGTCGTCGTCGAACCTCGCGACGCGATCGATGCGGATTCGGTCGACGGCCGGCCAGTCATCACGCTGGACGAGACGGTCGCATTCGCCCGGGAACACTACGCCACGTTCCAGTCGGCCCTGTCCATGCTTGATCGCATGTACGACGAGGTCGATAGCGACGCGAACTACCGGATGGAGCCAGCATGAGCCAGGAAGAACGCAGCGAGGCCCTGATCGAGGTGCTCGAGGATATCCAGGAGTCGGACATCGCATTCGTGCTCGTCGGTGGCTACGCCGTCAGCCAGTTCGAAACGCGCTTCTCGACCGATCTGGACCTCGTCATCGCGCCCGACGAATACGATGAAGTCGTCGCGTTTCTCGAAGCCCATCACTTCGAGCGCCAGGACGCCCTCGAAGTCCCGCCCGAGGAGACCATCTACGATCGTGAGATCGAACTGTTCGAGCGCTCCGAGGACCTCGTCCATCCTGTTGGCGTCGACGTGCTGGTGAACGGCCTCGGCTGTCGACAGACCGACGCGGAGTGGTCCTTCGCGTATCTCCGCGACCACAGCACCGAACGCACGATTTCCGGTGGGTCGAAATCGACGACGGCGCGCACCGCGGATGGCGAGATTCTGGTCGCCGCGAAACTCCATAGCGCCCGTCCGACCGATCTCGCGGACGTGCTGGCTGCCGTCCCGGAGATCGACCTCGATGTCGTCGAAACGCACCTCCACCGTGGCGACCCGGACGCTCTACAGGCGCAACTCGAAGACGCACGGGAGTTCATCGCGGAGGGCGGTCTGGACCACCGCTTCAAGAGTCTGTTCGGCCAGTCTGCGGCGTCGAGTGACGACATCGACGACTTACTCGACTTTCTCGAAGGGCAACTCCTCTGATACAGGGGGCATAGAACCGTTCCCTACCTGAGATCGAGTATCAGAGTGATTAATACAGGTGAACGAACTGACATGATATTTCGCTATCTGACCGCTTTCTGTTAAGACCGGCGTGACCGATACAGAAGATGAGTACAACACAGTAAGTTCGTTATTTCCCTCTAAACCGATTGAATCAGCCGCAAGAACAACCGGACTTTCTGAGGGAAATCCCTGGCAATTGGAGATGACGTTTGTCACCCCCCATGAGGCAGATGAACCGCATGAAAACTGGATCAATGATCCGCATTGATCGCTGAGGAGACGGTGTACGTCGGCACGACCACAGAGACCCAATAGAACGACTGATAGGGATAGCCGTTCTTCGTTATCCGGTACAGTAATAGGACGGACACCAAAACTAACTGTTACGATGCCTGATGGCCTCGCCGACCAGCTTAATGAGCTAAAACCCGGGACGAGGAAGCACAGGAAACCGTCAAGCAAGTCATCGAGGACGCTCTCACCGAGACCGATCTCGTCTCCGTCCAGAGTGTGACCCAGAGCACCACGGAGGGATCGGTGAAGGTGAAGATCGACTATGGTGGTCTTGAAGACGCATTAGCCGAACGTGACGAGTTCGATGACCTCAATGTCAACGTCCGCTCCGGCGACATCCACGTGAGGCCCGAGGGAAATCCGTAACCGCTGATGGCCGCATGAGACGACTGACCGATCCGATCGGCACCCGCCTGCTGAACTTTATCACCAACGAGTCCGTCAAGGAGGACGCCAATGAACGGCTGAAAGACCCGGCAAGTGTAGTCCGGCAAGCCCGGGAAGAATTCCTAGACTACTTCGCCGGACGGACGAAGGTCTACCTCCTCGTAGCAGCCGCGCTCCTCGCGGCCATCGGCGTAGTCGACATCGGAACGTGCGGTGCGGTCCCTAACCAGTCCTATGGGTTGACTCTTGACCTGTTCGGCGCCATCGTTCTGGCACGAGGCCTTCTGAAAGGACCGTATGGTATGGCAGCCGAATCCGGCGAGTACTGGAATCAGTCCCCGCCGCTCCGGCGGGCATTGGCCGAGGATGCAGCCGACGGCATCTGGGGCGTCACGTTACTCGTTACCGGCATCCTGCTCCAGTTCCTCGCAGTCGCCGGCGTCGCTGTGTTCACTTACCAAAATTGTCCGTTCTGAATCTGGAGTATCCATGAAGTACGGTCTTACAAGGAATACGGCTCAATCGATACTGGCGAGTCAAGTCAGAAGAATGTCAAAGGGCGAGAGGGAGAAGTCGAACAGTGAGGAGAATGTAGATCTGTTCTGAATCATTGGTCGAACTAATTCCGGTCGGAGGGAAGTGCCGGTTTAGTTGGGAAGGTGTATTGCGATTACGCCAAGGTGTATTTCTCTGTCGGGGTTTTCGGGTATGTGGATTTTGTAGTTGTTCCAAGACTCGCCGGCTTCGCTGACGTGTTCTATGAAGTTGGGGTGGTTATGGATGATGGAGTCTATTTTTTCCAGTACGGGAGTGATTTCATTTCTCTTGACGAAGATAATGAGGGAGGCTTTGGATTCTCGCCAGGTGAGGTAGCTGAGTAGCTGGTTGAGTTTGTCGTTGCACCACTTTGGGCCGTCCCAGATGCCGCATTCTGCTACGAACAGGTTGCTGTTGTCGTAGCGGTAGAGGATGTCTGTCTTCCCGTTCTTGTTGAAGGTTTCTCCGGTGACTGAGCCTTCGAAGTGGGCTTCGAGGAAGAATAGGATGTAGTCTCTGAGGTCTTCTTCTCCTTTGTCTTGGAATAGGTGTGGTGAGCGCTCGAATCCTTTCCCGACATCGTAGATGACTTGGAGTATTTCGCGGTAGATCTCGGTGTCAAGTTCTGGTTCCAGCTCTCCGCTTTCTTTGAACTCGGTGGAATTGCTGTCGCTGAGAGAGACTTGTTTCCGGGATTCGGGCCCTGGTACGGAGAAGGTCTCTGGGACTTCGTCTCGCTTTTTAATGGGGATGTCGAGGTCGGAGAACTCGTCGTGTTTCTCTCGGGTATCTTCCTTATGTTCCTCGAACCAGCGGGTGACCTGGTCTCGGAGATCTGCGTTGAATTTCCGGACCTGCTTGGCGACAGGTTTCGCGTGGTCTCGGAGGTACTGGGTAACTCTCTGGATTTCTGTGTCGAGTGAGTCGCTGTCCTTGCGGTGGGCGTCGATCTTGTGGTAGATGTGGTCGCTGCCGACGTAGAAATCGTAGATCCCGATGTTGCTCTTGTGGCTACTTGGCTTCTTGTAGAGCATTTCCTGGTTTCCGGTGTAGGGGAAGTAGACGACGATCTGGGAGTCAGGGCCGGATCCTTCGGGTTCTGCGTAGCGTTCGTCGAACTGGATGACTGGCGGGTCAACAGAATATTTCTCCACGACCTGGTCGATATACTGTTGCTCGTTAGCCGTCAGGATGGTTTGGTCATCTTCGTCAATAATGTGCTCCTGGGCCTGGTCCTTTCGAGACTCGAGCTCTTTTCGGAGCCTGCCTTTGGTGAATAGCTTGACCAGGGGATCGCTTCTCATGATGTCAGTAGATCAGTCCGGCGATGATCCAGCGGTCACCGTTGTCTCCGAGAGGGATGATCTGCATATGGTAGTCGGTGTAGTCGAAGTTGTCTTCCTGTAGCTGTTCGTTGACGCGCTCCTCGATATTGGTCACTCTGTCGTCGTTCCAGGATTGTGTGTTGAGGCCGTCAAGCTCTCGGGTCTGTTCCGGGATCCCCCAGAGGAAGACTTTCTCACTGGAATCTTTCAGCTTGGTTTTGATGTTGGAGACGATTTCAGAGGCGGCGTCGTCCTTCTCGAGGTCTTTCTTGTTCTTGTATTCGATGAGTCCGCCGTATTCGTTTTCTTTACTGGAGACAACATCCCGGTTCCGGGCTGAGCCATGGTTGATGTTGATGAGCTGGGTTATCCCGTTCTGGAACTGATTGCCAAGTTCTCGGGAGAGAACGTGCAGTAGCAGGTAGGTTAGACAACGGCTGGCTGTTTCTCCGCTGAGGTTCACGATATGTTCGTGCGTGGTTTCGGCAAATTGCCGGAGTTCTGGTGTTATCTGATCTTCGTCGATGTTGAGGAAGGTGATAGTGTTAACTGTGAACTCATTGGCGGCAGCGGACTGAGAGGGATGGAAGAGCGAGATTTCTGCTCCGTTGATGATATCTGCGAAGATATGGTCCGCAAAACTGCTGTTAAGATCTATCTTGCCGTTCGCGTAGATGACGTATAGGTTGTCTGGCAGGCTTCCTTTGTCGAGGACTCGCGTATCTTCGTCTTCATAGTAGATCTCGACTCGATCCTGCTTGTCTTCCGCCTTCTCAACATCGTTGTCGAATATTGAGACGGAGGATCCCTCTGGAGAATCGAGGTCAAGTAGGTCCTGGTAGCGTCGGCGCTCTCCGTCAAGACTGAAGCTGTATTCTTTGAAATCGCTCTTGAATGAACGAGGGGATTCGTATTGCTCGCCGCCCCAACGAATTTCTTTGATGAGGTGTGGGCGTTCGTCGTTGAATGCGAACTGTTCTCCTCGAAGTGTCAGTTCGCTTCCGTTGAGCCATTTGTCCTCGAACTCTTCGTTGGTGAACTCGAATTTGCACTCAAGTCCAGTCTTTCCCTTGTAGTAGGTGATGATTTGGACGTTCTTTTTCTGGTAGTGGAATTTGCGCTTTGTGACCCCAAGAAAGGCTCTGAAGGAGTCTGATCCAGTGTCGGTGAAGTGTGAGAATTTGATTACGCCGTCATTGGTTCTTTCGAAGAGAGCAGCTGATAGGATGTTGTCGACGTCGAGGAAGCGTCTGATTAGTTCGATTTCGCCTTCTTCCTCTTTGATCGACATTCCACGTTCGGCTCGGACGTGTGCGAGGAGGAATTGCTGGCCGATGTGGATCAGCATCGCGTACTTGTTGGCCTGACGTTGCCTTTTGCGAAGGCTGTCGCAGAACTGGCTAAGAAGGAACTTAACAGGGTCTTCTTCTGGCCCCTTTTCGAGAACCTGTATAGCGAGATCTTTGGGAAGTTCGTCCATCTCGGTTTCTGAGACATCGATTGGGTACCGTAGTTTTCTACTTCGGATGTAGTCAAGCAGTTCGCCGACGTCGCTGAGTTCGGAGGGTGACTCAATTCGCTCGGAGATAGGGCTGGTAAGACGATCCTGTGATTTGACCCGTCGGTAGAAGATTTGTGCTTCCTCGAAATCGCCGTCTTCATTCCCTATTTCTTGTTGCCTTGACATCAGTTATTGTCCAGATTGATGCTGTTTGGGTAAATTTTTGTCGAGCGGTGTCATATTTCTTTCTGATAGAATAGCAGAGGTTGACCTTGCAAGTGACTAGGTTTCCCAATCTAGCGGCTACCTATCCTTTGCAGCCCCTCGTTAATAAGGTAGTCTGCGTACTCCATCTCTTCTTTTCCTGCTCTGAAAGGTTTTCCGCAGGTTTTGAGATGTCCTCACTACTTCCACGAGTTCCATCTCAATATGGTTACGACTAGAGTCGACTTTTCGTTCCAGTTTCTCCTTAGCCTCATCACCTGATTCGTGCATCACCGCGTATCCTTGGACGAAATTGTCGAACCGTGGCCCCGACGCAAGTAAACGCTGCAGGGGATTAGTAAGCGGAGGTACGTGTTGCTTTCCGCCTATGATTGGCACCAAAGTTATGGCCTCGGCACTCACGACTCATAATCTATCCATAGTGAATGTGTTTAGCGGCCCTATCGAGACCGTTCGTTCTGTTACTGGGCGCTCAACGCTCGATAATCCGACTCCAAGACTTAACAATACATATGAGCCCCCAGCAGGGCCATTCAATTTGCTGATTGCAAAGCCGGGAAACACTGCACTCGTTTCGGCGAGTAAAAAATGATAAGATCACTTATCATGAGCGAATGTTCCTGCCCGAACTTCATCGACACACCAAAACCAATAAATTGGCCACACGGTTTCGAATCCAGACAGCTCCTGATTGAGTATACGAAGAGTTTCGACAATATCTTCATCTACTTGATCAATAATAGCAGAGGCTTCTTCGGCTGCCGCCTCGCTCAACCTGGCTGATCGGTCAGACACTAGTTTCTCAATATATCGCGCGTAGCCTGCTGCTAGTGTAGGTCGTTCGGTAGCCAGCGCGTAGCGTTGCAAATTCATTATCGCTTCAATGACTGGCCCAAACTGTTGATCGCGAAGCCCTGCACACATCTGTGCTTCAGCGTAGTGACGGTCCTCATACTGCGGTTCGTTTGTGTCCTCGCGGCTGTCGTACCAGTCATGAAATATCGTGGACGGTGGTTCACTCAGAAGGCTTGCTTTCTCATGTGTATCCCGCCATTCAACCCAAGTATTGGATTCTGTGTTCACTGGTTGTCTCTCTTCGAGTTCCGGTGGACGTTTCGAGGTGTTCTGTGTCACATCGCTTGGTAGCGGTGAGAGTCCTTGATTCTCTCGAAGGTATGCAATTACGTGTCCAGCTGGAGCCCCCCCTTCGTGAAGAAATCCAAAACGAACCGCACTCGTGTGTACCTCGTCAAGCCCCCGCAGGAGTGAAGCTACTGCCGTTCCAGTAGGTTTTACATCTGCTGGATAAGTCACGTCGGCCATGTCTGCATAATCAATCATTTTCAAGCGGCCATCGTGCCAGCCGATATTATCTTGATGCAGATCGGGATTTACCCTTCCAGAACGATATAAACTAGCTAAAGCCGCTCCGAACTCAGTCCACCTATACAACCTCTCTAATGGATTTTCGGGGACATCGGACATCTCATTCATTTTCTAACAATAATATTAGGATGTATTGTGCTGTGACTTCCAGGCCTTGGTCTTGAGATGAAATATCGAACGGAACAAACAAGCCGTACGTTTGGTTGGATTCACTCATAAGAAGGTTGTTTAGAACACTACGGCTAACCCAGTTATCCTCCGATGTCGACCCAGTAATTGTGACACCGTCTGCCTCATGTTTCACAATAACGCCCCCTTCCTGAATATTATTTGATAACATAACACTACCAGCAAAGTAATGCGGTACTCCTACACTCGTTTCGTCAATGGAGTCAAGAGAGGGGAGGTTTGAGGCCTTAAGCCTCTCGGCAACTGCTAGTTCTTGATCAATGGTATCCGTCGTCTCAATGCGAACTTCTTCATTGATTGATTTAGCTTGGCCAGTTGCCTTTCCTTCGAGTTTGACTCCGGGTAAAGATGAAATAAGGTCAGACAGCCCGATCTTGCCTTCTACTCCTGCTTGGAACTCCTCCCCACTTCTCATTTGGATTTCGTCCGGTGTATCTTCGACTTGTCTATACAGCCGCGCTAAGTAATTCTCAGAGCGATATAGGATGTGAGTTGATCCCCATTCCATGTGGAGTAATTACTGTGGTTACACAAAGATTTTGCTCAGATTCACGGGGAATTCTAATCTTGGAAACGCAGTATGGTTACTCCTCCAACGGCGGGTCTTGCGAGGGGATGTAGATTCGTTTTGGAGGGACTGTCGCTTGATACTCGATTTGAGGTCGTCGTAGTGCTGACTTGCGAACTGACTGGGGCCTCTGGAGACCACGGCCCCAGACAAACTACCTTATTCCGTCGTCTAACCCTCAAAGACGGGGGCCACTGCACTCATAGGCCACTTCATCCCATCGATTTGCTGAATATGCGCACTGTACCTTGCACTGCTAGCAGAATATATCCAAATAGGAATATTTTCCAGTGGTCCATACGCATATCTACTGAGTAACTGTTTCACCCCACTCATAGAACACAATACCTCATGATCGGGTCTATATTAGGTTCCTTTTGACGCGGATCCATACCGGTCGCCGAGGTGCCGGACGTTTATTTAGGATCGTCGAGAGAAATTCCGCTATGGGAACCGTCGGGGAAGAGGAAATCGAACCGATCGACGAGCCGTCACTGCCGGTTCGTCTGTTCCGTCGGTATGCCCCCAGACCACTCGTTCGATTGTTTCTCGGCAATCCAGACGAACGACGTCGCGAATTCGAATCAGCACTTGCGACTCTCGAAGACGAACTCGCCTCTCTGAACGAGGAACAAGCAGCGCTCCTTGACGGTGAGCAGTACTTGACGACGCGGGAACGACGCGAGTTCACCGACAGCCATCGGCGTGCGATCGACGAGTACGACGAACTTCGATCGACGACGTGGCCGTTCCCCTACGCGGACGAAGACCGCGGTCGGTTGGACTCGATCAGATCGGAACTACAGGCAATTACAGACCATCTCGACGGATACAACGAGTCGTTCGTCGAGCGACAACTGGAGCAGTACGAGGACCTCTTCACCGACATCGACGAGGCGGGCCACGACCTGAATCGCGACCAGCGAAAAGCGGTCGTCCGGAACGACGAGTACAATCAGGTCATCGCCGGCGCGGGGACCGGGAAGACACTCGTCCTCACGCATCGGATCACCTACCTCATCGAACGAGGTGTCGATCCCGACCAGATCGCAGCCGTCACACTCACCCGAAACGCCAGAGACGAGATTCAGAACCGTCTCGCAGAGCGATTCGACATCACCGAGGTCACCGTGGAGACGATCCACAGCTTCGCCAACGGGATCGCACGGCAGGCGACGGACGGGAATCGCTCGACGATCGACGATCGCGACCGCCGGAACTTCGTCGAGGAACGGATCCGAGAAAAGCTCGATGGAGGCGATCCCACGTTCACCCGGCACTATCGCCAGTTTCTGACCCACTACTCGACCGAGACGCCAGTCCCCGACGATCACGAATCGCGAACCGAGTACGTCCGGGCGCGGTCCGAGCGGTCCTACGAGACGCTCGCCGGCGAAACGGTCGCATCGCAGGCCGAGAAGGCCATCGCGGACTTCCTGTTCACGCACGACGTCGAGTATCAGTACGAGGCGATCGCCGAATGGGCCGAGACGGGCGAGGACAGGGACGTCTACAGTCCGGATTTCCATCTGCCCGCATACGACATCACTATCGAACACTGGGGGATCGACGAAAGCGGTGACGTCGCGCCGTGGTTTTCCTGGACCAGCGAGGAGTACCGCGAGAAACTCGCGTGGGCACGCCAGCAGTTCGCTTCGAGTGACCACACCCTGGTCGAAACCTACGATTTCGAATACTGGGCCGGCACCCTGGAGAAAGCCCTCACCCATCGTCTCGCGAGACGTGGCGTTCGACTGGATCCGATGAGTTTCGACGACCTCGTCGATCACGCTCTCGACGACCACGAGCGCGAGCGACACCTCGTCGGACTCTTCGCGAAGTTCATCGACAACGCCGGGACCTTCGATACCGATCCCGACGAGATCCGAGACGATCTGTCCCGGCACGATCCCCGCGAGTATCACTTCGGTGTCTGTGGGTCGATCCTCCTCGAGGAGTACAAAGACTGGAAGCGACGGAACGGTCTCGTGGACTTCGACGACATGATCTATGACGCCGTCGCGGCCGTTCGCGAGGATCCGGACCGGTTTCAGTCGCAGTTCGAGCACGTCCTCGTCGACGAGTTTCAGGACGTCGCGATCAGTCAGATCAGACTGCTCGACGCGTTGACCGACGGGCCCGACGCACCGCACCTCTTCTGCGTCGGTGACGACTGGCAGAGCATCTACGCGTTCCGTGGCGCTGTCGTCGAGTATTTCGTGGACTTCGAGGAATACTTCGGGCCGGCAGCGATCACGGAACTCCGCGAGACCTATCGCTGTCCGGAGACCGTCCTGGACGCGAGTACAGACCTGATCGCGAACAATCCCACGCAGATCGAGAAGCGCCCCGTGGCCTGCAGTGGCCGGGAGACGACACCACGGCTCCACGTGCTCGACGGGTACGACGAGTGGCAATATGCGGACCGAGTCGGCGAATACGCGGCGACTCTCGTCGAGCAGTACCTGAACGAGGGCAGTGATCCAGAGGACGTGATGATCCTCTCGCGGTACGATAGCGGGGCGCCGTTCGTCGAGCAGGTCAAGGAGGCGCTCGAAGAACGGAGCATCCCCTACGACGGGAAAGCAGACGGCGACCGATATCGGCCCCACGGTGCAACGGCCGGGAACGACGCTGGCGTGTCGGTCTTCTCCGCCCACCAGGCGAAAGGACGCGAGGCACCGCACGTGATTCTCCTCAACGTGGCTCGGGGCGAGGACGGGTTTGCACCCGAGGTCCGCAACAACGAGCTATTGAACCCTGTCCGTGACGTCTCGGCGAACACCGAAGCCGAGGAGCGACGCCTCTTCTACGTCGCCCTGACGCGCTCGGAAGCGACGCTCGATCTGCTGACGAAGGCGGGCGAGGAGTCCGCGTTTCTCGACGAAATTGGCGAATGCCTCGCACGGAGTGAGAGCGTCGTCGATCCCGGTGAGGTCGGCGAGCGAGTGCGCATCACTGCGACGGTGGCCACGCTGTGGGACGACCCGCACGAAAGCCAGGCACAGGCGGGCTTGCTCGAGGACGAGAGTGGCCGGATCAAGTTCGTCTCGTGGGCGCGAACTGACCCACCAGTCGTGGAAGAGGGGGCGACGTACGTCTTCGACGAGGTCGAAGTCAGCGAGTACAACGGTGATCGGGAGATCCACTTCACGAAGTCAACGACGATCCACGGGCGAGAGCAAGGGAATCGGTGATCCGGCGACAGTGGGATCGGAGTTGCCGAGTGGGAGTGGGTTTAACGGACTGGTCATCGTGGGTTCGCCCATGGTTTCGACCGACGCTGCCGAAGGCGTTCTCCTCGGGTTGGCCTGCGGTGACGCACTCGGACGACCGCTCGAATTCAGGTCCGGCGACGAGATCGATCGAGAGCACGGCACCGTCACGGAGATGCTCGCAAACGGCACGCACGGCAAGCCAGCGGGGACCGTCACCGACGATACCGAACTGGCACTCCGGATCGCACGGAGTCTCGTCGAGAACGAACGCTTCGACGGCCAGGATATCGCCGACCGGTTTCTGGAGTGGTTCGAGACCGATCCGTTCGATATCGGGTTGATGACCGCCGACGCACTCCGGGAGTACAGCCACGGGACGGACTGGCGGTCGGCCGGTCGAGCAGTCTGGCAACACCGCGCCGAAGGATCGAACGCCGGGAACGGGAGCGTCATGCGATGTGCGCCCCACGCGATCGCGTTTGCCGACGACCCCGACACGCTCGCCACGGTGAGCACGCAGTCCTCGGCGATCACCCATTACGACCCACGGTGTCAGTACGGCTGTGCCATCCTGAACGAGACGATCGCCGGATATCTCCGCGGCGAGGATGATCCGTTCGGTGACGCGTTCGCTGGTGTGGATAGTGAGGCGCCGGACGAACTGGTCGAGACGCTTCGGTTGGTCCCGGATCTGATCGACGAGGGCAGCCTCGAAACCAGCGGCTACGTCGTCTACACGCTGCAGACGGCGCTATACGACGCGTTGACTGCGGACTCGGCCGAAGCGGCGATCGTGTCGGCCGTGAATCGCGGTGGCGATACGGACACCATCGGTGCCGTGGCTGGTGCTGTTGCAGGTGCGCGATTCGGAGTGGAGTCACTACCCGATCGCTGGCTCGAACCGCTCGACTATCGCGAGGACCTGTCCTTGCTCGCACGGACGCTCGCGACGACTGAGATCAGCGCATCGGTCTGATTGTCTTCTCAATCAGGCATCCCGAGAAGGGGGCGATGATGGAGGGCTTTCTGCCGGCTGTCTCGCGAATATCTCCGATCAGCGAACTCGTGAAATTCCGGAAGTAGCGCGCCTTCGCTTACGTTTCTGGCAGTCCCACGTTGATTTGCAATGTCCCGAAATGACCCTGCGTTCGGGGACGGCTTCGATCGACCAGTCTGTCCAAACGGCCATACGGCGTGGACGCGGTCGAACGGCCACTACTGGTGTCACGACTGTAGCCGTCTCCACGGCGCAAACCCCGAGTTCGACTCGCTGCGAGACCCGGAAACCGGCGATAGGATCGACCCAATCGAGGTGAACGCCTCGTGACCGGCGACGTGCCGGAATCGACCCGGAAGTACGCCCGGGAGAACCGCGACCAACTCGAGTACATCCTCCGGCATGGCAGCAGCATCGAGATCCGGGCCTACGCGGCGGCGCTGCTCATCCGTGGATTGTCCGATCCAGAACTCGATCAGGTCGTCCAGGAACTGGAGACCGGTCGCGAAGTGCTGACCTGATGTGAGTTTTCGCGCCCTGTTTCCGGTATATCGTTCGCGACGTGAGGAGTGCCACTGTACAAGATCAGCCGGAGGGACTCCCGATCAGAAATAGAAATACTCTGAACATCATACTGAACTAAACGGGGAATTAGCGATATTTCCGACATTGGCAACGCATAGCATACAAGATACAAAGAGCAGATATACCACTATACCCTATTCAGAGCCATACAATCCATGCTATTGCCAGCGTTTGACCGGTGGCGATAGTATTTGCAAGGGTTAATGATTGATCTTCAGCGTACTATTATCGTAACTGGTCGGTTGGTACAATAAATATAGACTCTATGAATAATCAAACCATATTGAGTAATAGACACTCATGCGCTTAGACTGGGGCGCTATTGACGAGTTCTGGGAAGGGTTCATCAGAGATCACGATACCCTCATTGGCCCGACACCACTACAGGCTCTTCCGGACAGTTCAGAAGCCGATGAATGGAAGACGGTGGATGCATTCTGGGATGGATATGTAGAACAACAATTACCTCAGCTCAACCGGCTTGAAAATCTGTTGACGACAGTTCGGGACCGCTGGAACAATCGAATGGGTGCCTTCAATGCGGATCCACTCTCCGCAAATTGGGGACCAAACAGCACTTACGAAGGCCCCTTGCGGACCACTATCGACGAAGAAGATTGGTCACAGTGGCTCGCCCACCTTCTGCGAACATCGACTGGTCCATTCGTGGCGGAATTATTGGGTCTTCCAAACAAGCCACCGGAGACGGTTCGTCGTGAGGTCGAATTCTCGGATAACAAATCGACGCGTCGTATTGATATACTCGTAAAGTATCCAGATACTGCCGTCTCCATTGAGGTGAAAAACGGGGATTCAAACTATGGGAAGACACCCGAGACAGCCAGGCTCATAGAGGAAAAGGAAAACCAGACGTGGACACACATACTATTGTTACGACGAGTGAATAGCCCGCGATTGCGCCAGACATTCAGTGATGACTTGATCACTGACGAGCAAACCCGACCCACAATTCGATCCCAGAATGACCCTTCAGTGGAAGTCCGCTATTGGCAAGATGTAAGCCATGCTCTTCGATGGATATTGACTGAAGGGGACGAACCAGACAGCCACTGGCAGGCGAGTGCCTACCTGTTCGTTACGCTCATTGAACAGCGAATACTTGATCTTCACTCCATGGAATTCATCGATTCCGAGACGGGTAGCAACAATACATCGTCATCGGAGAATCTCCACCGGCTCGTTGCACTTGACCCTGAAAGGCAAATCCGCTATCTTGAAGCGTTGTTAGCGAAGGATACTACCCATGAATGAGGAATTCATCAGCAAAGGCATCCAAAATGATCGGTATTTGAAGGCTGTTCGATTATATAAAGAGTTTGAGGAGGAGATGTTCACCGTACTCAAGAACGTCTCAAAAGACGTAATTGAGGCCAAACCTGCGTGGTTCCCCGACGATCTCGATCAGGCGAAGAATCAGACGAGACGAAGGACGGAGCCATTGGGGCATATACGCCTGGATACGAAGATAGCCCGAGTTAATGCGTCTGGCGACCAGCTAAAATTCCATGTCTGTATCGAATGGACGCAACCAGAAGTCCATCGGCACGACGAGCATTCAGATGGGAGCTTATGCATTATATTCTACAAGATAAAGAATCTTGATAGAGCTGAGTACGACCAGATTCGACAGCAAACCAAGCAAGACGACAAATGGGATGCCATCCAGTTCGATGATGATCTCTGGAACGATGATCTTGGACTGTTCTATATCCCTGTTGATAGTGGATCCGCTGTCAAAGAAGGATTCGAAATTCTCAAAGAGCATTTTATTGAATTTGGCGATGAGTACGGTGAGCCCGCGGTAAAGGACTAAAATAGAAGCACTCGACCGCTTCTGGCACCTCCGGAACCACCACGCCCGATCTTACCCACTCTTACAGCGTACGAGCGCCGGGTGCAACCCGAATGTCAACTGTCGCTCAGCGCTTCACGGAATCGTTCGGCGTCTTCGAGGAGATCGGGCCGGTTCTCGAAGACCGTCATCGCCTCCTGGGCCTTCTCGATGTCGTCGAGGAGCTCGGGATCCTCCTTGATGAGGGTCAGAATGGAGTCCCGGAGGTCCTGCTCTTCGGCCTTGATCTCCTCGACGGCGTCGTGGGAGGTCGCCTGGCCGCACCAGACACAGAAGTCCTTCTCGCGGGGCGTCTCCTTCCCGCAGCGCGGACAGTCCATCGGCGCGATGGGGTCGGGTTCGTCGTCCTCGTCGATCTCGGCGCCGTGGATCTTCGCGAGTTCGCGGTCGGCGTCCTCGCCGAAGACGCTGACGTAGCGGGCGGCGACGTCGCTGCCGCGGACCCACCCGTGGTGATCCTCGATGTGGGCCTGGTTCATCCCCTGCGAGGCGAGATAACTCGCGGAACTCTTCCGGAAGTTGGTGAACGTGACGGGCTTGTTCACGCCCGCGTCCTCGGCGGCGCCCTCGAGGATCTTCGTGAACATTCGGTAGGAGAACTCCTCGGCACGGTTCAGCTTACACCACAGCGGCGCGTTCGGATCGTCCCGCGCGGGATGATCGGCGAGCCAGCGCTGGAGGTACGGGACCGAGGGTATCAGCGTGACCGTCCGCTGACCGGTCTTGCCCTGGAACGTAAGCTGATAGCCGTGGCGGTGGTCGGCGACATCGCCGATGGTGAGACTCCGGATTTCGCCACTGCGCGCACCGGAGTCCCACGCGACGGCGATCAGCGCGGCGTCCCGGCTGTGGTTCGTCGCCTCGATCATCGGGAGGACGTCTTCTTCCCAGTGGAGCATGTCGCCGGGGTTCGGCGCTGGATCGTAGTTCCGCGGCGTCCCGGACGGAATCCAGTCGATGCTTTCGGGCGGGTCGTCGTCCCCGTCGGTCACCCGACGACCGAAAACCCGAATCGCGACCCGGAAGTCCCGGTTGGTCTCGACGTTGTCGTAGGTACGATTGATCCACCGAACGAGTTCCTCGGCGGCGTCTCGATCCGCGAGTGCGTCGGCAAGCCCGCCGACCTTTTCGGCCATGTTCGTGCAGTGGCTGAGAAGCTTCAGGTGTCGGTGATCGCTGTACTGCTGCTGGAGAAGGTAGAGTTCGTCGCTGAACTCCAGGAGAACGTCTCGATCGGCGTCGCTGATGTCCTCAGACTCTCGAATCCGCTCGCGCATGTTCTCGATTTGCGTGTCCGGATCGGTCATACAGGTAGATGTGTCCCAACCCTCTTTAAATTAGGGCATGTGAACTACCAGTTCAAATCCGGGAGGCGGCATTTTATTGCGACCGAAGGGAGCAGTGAAAACGTCCCCCGACCGTGATTTGAACTAGACCAGAAAGGCGCAGCGAAGCGAGCATTTCTGGGCGTGGTTCACAATCCGGAGGCGGCACTCTGTTGGAGGCAGAACCACAAGCCGCAATCAGGCCGACAAACTCCGGCGTCGTTCAGCCGCCCGGTCAGAGCTTCTCGGCGTTCTTCGCTTGGTCGGTCCGTCGCCGGGCCTGCTCGAGTCGATGCTCGGCAGCGTTGGCCAACTCGTCCGGAAGCGAGCCCCGAGCCGCCTCGATGCGGGTTTCGACGCGGTCGAGTCGGGTCGCCACCGCCTCGAGCTGGCGATCCGCGTTACCCCGGTCGCCGGCCACCGCCCGTTCGGCCGCCCACCGGGCCGCGTCGACGATGGCGTCGAGCACTGACACCAGCCCCCGGACGGGACCGCCCTGACCGTCGGCTCCGTCCGCGTCGGTTCCGGATCCCCCTGCGTCGTCGGCATCGCCGTCGTCGGAATCGCCATCGACCTCCTCGGCGACGGCCGCCACCGCTGCCCGCGTCTCCTCGGCGAGGGCGACCAGATACGTCGCGAGCGACTCCTTTCCTGTCCGGGGTGCGTCGAGACGCGTGCGCGCCTCCTCGCCGGGATTGACGCGGAACGCACCGACCTCGTCGTCGGTGTCCCGAACCTCGGTCGTGAAGGCCCCGCCGCGGTGGAGATAGACGGCGTCGGGGCCCGAAAGCGGCGCGTCGTAGAGCCGGCCGGCGAAGTCGTCCTCGACGGCGAGGCGATCGAGGTCGCTGTCGGCCCCGTCGGGGTCGATCTCCAGTTTCGTCGCGTTTTCGCGCGCTACCACCGGAATCTCACCCGCCGATCCTGCGACGGTCGTGCCGCTGCCGTCCGCGACAGTGACAGGCTCGCTGTGGGGTGCGACACCAGCGCCGTTGATGGAAAGGCGGTGCTCGCCCGCGGGGACATCCTGGATGACGGCGATGCCCTGGAAGGTTGGCACGGCTTCGGGCTCGCTCTCGAAGAGGGCAAACAGCTCAAGCGGGGAGGGGACGGTCGTGAGTCCCTCGTCTTCGGGGGCGTCCTCGGCCGCGACGGCGTTGGTCACCCCTGCAACCACCTGGTTCACCGGCGACGGGTCGCCGATGGCCTCGTAGCGGTCGGCCAGCGCTTGCCGGTGGTCCGTCTCGCTGATGTCGCTGGCAGGCTGGTCGTAGCGGTCGTCCGCCCAGGGGACCCCGGTCGTCGTGATGTGGCTGGCGATCTGATCCTCGGCGAACTCGGGGATGGCGAACTCGAAGCTCAACTGTGGGCCGGTGAAGTCATCGATGTGTTCGAGTTCGGCACTCGAAACCAGATCGTAGGTCCGGTCGGCGTCGACGCCGTCGCGACCCGCATACTCAAAGTGAATACCCGTCTCCCGCGCTGGCAGCTCCGTCGGCGGCGACGTCAGGTCGTCGAACGACCGGATCGTGAGTCCATCCGGCAGGAGGTTCGAGGCGTCGACCGAGGGGAGGCGGTCGTGCTCGACCAGCGGGTCGCCATCGAGTTCCGGGACGACGAACGGGAGTCGCAGTCCCTCGTCGCGGGGAAGTCCATACGCCAGCGGGATCGACGCGATGTTCTCTATTCCCTCGAGAAGACTGTTGGTGATGTCCGCGCCGCTGTCGTCGAAGGCCAGTCGCTGGAAGGAATCGGCGTCGTCGTTGACCGAGAGCCCGCTCGAATGGGATCCCAGCTCCGAGAGGACGCGCGGCCGTCGGTCCGGGTCGGGGTCGAGGTACTCGTTGTTCGGCACGGATCGCGAATGGGAACTGGCGACGTACAGCTGTGGCTCGTCGGTCTCCGTATCGATGAAGACCTGCAGCACTTCCCAGTCGTGCCAGTGGAAGTTGGTCGTGAACTGATCGAACGCGGAATAGAGCCAGAACTGGACGACCGCAAGCGGCGACGCTGCGTACTCGACGACGTGATAGAACGCCGTCGGTGCCGGCGGATCGTCGCTGCCGCCCGCCCGAACGTACCCCTCGAGCGCGTCGAAGCCGTCGACGACGGTCCGACCGTCCTGCCGGCTCTCGTAGGCCCGCGGATCGGTCGGGAACCACCGCTCGTTGCGGTCGAAGTAAAGCGCCGGCGCGAACTGTTCGGCGAGCGAGCGCGCCCGCTCGTCCGCGACCGACTCGACTGTCGCGTCCGCACCCGATTCGAGAACCGAGCAGCCGGCGAGTGAAGCTGCTGCTCCCGTCGCGACGGCACCGAGCAACGCCCGCCGGTCCAGCGAGGGCGCGTCGTCCGCCATTCAAATCGCCTCACCGGCGAGGAATGGGGCCAGTCGGGACCGACAGTTGGCGCATGGCCACTGTGGTTGGAGCCGCATTGTACAGTCAAACAGGGAGCAACGCGGAATAGGCTTCCGGCAGGCTTGACCTCCGACTGAGGACGGAGATATGACACTCGATCTGTATCAGCCCCTGATTGTGCGTGTCCCCTAGTCCGTGCCGCAATCCCTCCTCGAATGCGAACGAGAATCCAACGTTCGAAAGGGTTCGAGTCGAGGTCTCGAAAGGGGCCGCCTCAAAGAGAGACGGCCCGGCGGCAAGCATCGGCTGGCTCGGTGGCTTCCTCGGCGGTTACCTGGCCAGGGACGACTGACAGAATGACGTCTCCCTGAACCCCTGTCCCCAGAGCGACAGTCGGACCGCTTTCCGGGCCGAAGATTCTTGCCGCCGTTGTCCGTGCGAGCAGTATGGCCACGAAAGCGGCGCTGTCCGAGCCGCAGGTGCTCGCTCACGCGAAACAGCGACTGTTCCCCGAACCGACGGCCGAAGATACCTACGCGGTCGTGGACACACAGTTCGCGAGCGAGGAGTGGCTCGCCGGCGAGCCGATCGAGCCGGCCGTTCGGGAGCAACTAGCTCCGTTCAACCACGTCCAGATCGGCTCCGGGTATCCCGACCTGGTCGGCGTCCGACAGCTCGAATCGGCGTTGCTCGCCATCGAACGCTTCGGCGACGATCCCCCGGTGGTCGCGATCGAGGCGAAAGGTTACACCGAAGGCCGGACAGTCGATGTCGAGCGCGGGATCGTCCAGGCGTACGATCGATTGCACGAGGCCAATGCGGCCTACGTCGCCGCCCCGAAGCCGGCGATCTCCAACTCCGCACAGACGCTTGCACGCGAACTCAACGTCGGCGTCCTGGGCGTCGATAGTGGCGGGACCGTCGATCCACTCGAAGTGCCCCGCGTCGTCGGCAATCGAACGGTCGACGAGGCGGCGGCGATCCGGTTCCAGGCGACGGCCCAGGGCGTCGCCGAGAAATCCTTCGGCCTCAACCATCCGAAGAACTACCTGGCCTATCCCCTCGCACTCTATCATCCGGACCCGACCGATCAGGTGCTTGGGGAATACGTGGTCAGCGCCACCGACGGGGCCAGACAGGGCGCGGCGTTCCTGGGGCTGATCGACGAGGCTCCCGACGGTACCACGCTCACCCCGCTCGGCAGGGAAGTCGTGCGATTCGCCCGGCATCGCTACGGGACCGTGGAAGACGCGCTCGTGGCGTTCGACGCCTGGCAGGGCTCCCGAAAGCGATTTGTCGAAATCGCGCCCGAATGGGGCCAGCTCACCAGGCGAGTGCTGTGGTCGTATCCGGCCACGAAACTCATCGTCGAGGAGCTTCAGACGATGCACGACGACGGCATCCCCGAGCCCTCGCTCGTCGAGCTGGTCACCTGGCTGTACGTCCACCATCCGACGTTCACCGTCGAGTTGTTCATCCGTGGGAGCGATTCGGCCCGCTCCCGTGTGCTCACGGAAGATGGAGAGCTCAAAGCGTCGGCACTCTCGGACGGGAACGTCTATCACGCGCCGACGGTCTTCCAACTCAAAGCCATGTGCTACCACGCGGGCATCCTGACGGAACGCGGCGCGGAACCCCACCGGCTGGATCCCGAGACGGACGTCTGGCAGTTGGTCGAGCCACTCGACCACGGTTGATGAGGCGGCCTGGTCAATAGCCTTCCAGGGGGATTAATACGACCAGCCCGTAGCTGGAAGACATGAACGACGAGACCACGCAGCGAGCGTCGTCGGAGAGACTCCACGGGGTGAGTCGATGACGGTCGCCGTCATCGGGGCCGGGATGTCCGGACTCTCGACGACGCACTTTCTCGCGGAGCAAGGGGCCGAGGTCAGGACCTTCGAAGCGGCGAGCGAGCCGGGCGGTATTGTCCAGTCGACGACCGTCGAGGGCCACGTCCTCGAACGGGGACCACAGCGACTCCGCCTCTCGAAACCCGTCGAATCGCTGGTCGAGACGCTCGATCTTCGTGACGAATTGCGCTTCGGCGACGACGACCAGCCCCTCTTTGCCTACTACGACGGACAGCTCCGCCGGATGCCACTGTCAGTCCGGGACGCGATCACGACTGACCTGCTCTCCTGGCGCGGCAAGGCCCGCGTCCTGCTCGAACCGCTGACTGGCGGGGCAACGCCGAACGAGACCGTCGAGTCGTACCTCACCCGGAAGTTCGGGCACGAAGTCGCGACCCGGTTCGCGGGCCCGCTGTACAGCGGTCTCTACGGCACGGACGCCGACGACATGTACGTCGAGTACTCCCTTGGCAAGGCGCTCGATCGCTTCGGCGTCGAGGGCAGCCTGCTTGTGTTCATGCTGAAGAAGTTGCTGCAGGGGACCGAGACACCCCCGATCGTCACCTTCGAGGACGGTCTCCAGACACTCCCGGAGGCGATGTATGCGGCTCACGAGGAATCGATCGACCTCGAAACGCCCGTGACTGGGGTCGAGCCGGACGGCGAAGACTATCTCGTCCACACCGAGGACGGGACCGAGCGGGCCGAGACCGTCGTGTTTACCACACCGGCCCCGACGACCGCTGCGCTGCTCGAAGACGTCGACAGCGAGGCCGCCGGGACGATCAGTCAGTTCGCCTACAACCCGATCGGCGTCGTCCACCTCCATTCGGACTTCGACGGCACGGGACACGGCTTTCACATCATCGACGACGGATTCAAAACGGACGGCAGCACCTGGAATCACAGCATGCTCGGCCGCGATGGCGTGTTCACGTCCTACGTCGGGAGCGGCGATTCGGAGTTCTTAGACGCCGACCCCGCGGTCATCGGACGACGAGCGGCCGAGGAGTTCGAGACCGTCACCGGCGCGGCGGCCACCGTCCTTGACGCGGCCGTCCTCCGGCCCGGGATGCCGGCCTACGATCGATCGTGGGCTGCGCTGGACGAGCTTTCGCTTCCGGACGGGATCGAGATCTGTGCGAGTTTCATGAGTCGAGCCGGGATCGTGGGTCGGATCGCCGGGGGCAAGCGGACGGCAGCCGCCATCGCCGGGGAATACCGTCACAACCGCCGGTGACAGCTGTCACTGCCCGCGTGAGAGGCGCGTCCCGACCCGCCGCGGAAGCCCGGCCTCGTCGACCGCGTCCATCACTGCGCCGACGTCGTAGCGCACCCGGCGTTGTTCGACGGTCATCGCGTCGAGATCGACCAGCGCGTAGGCCGCGCCCGGATCGCCGTCGCGTGGCTGGCCGACGCTGCCCGGGTTCAGGACGATCCCGTCGCCGTACTTCTCGTGGCTCTGGACGTGCGTGTGGCCAAGCACCAGGACGTCCTCGTCGCCGAGCAGTCCCGGACTGAACTCCGAGGGATGGGTGTAGTGATCGGGGTCGTCAGGGTGGCCGTGGACCATCTTCACGCGGCCGTCGAACAGCGTCCGTTCGGTCGGCAGTTGCCCGAGCCACTCGCGATGGGCTTCCGAAAGGTGGTCACGGGCGTGTTCGACGCCGGCCGCCGCCATGTCGTTGAAGCCCGGGTACTCACCGGTGGCGACCGCCCGGTCGTGATTCCCCTGGACGGTCGGCACATCGTGTTCCTGCACCCAGTCGACGCAGAACTCGGGCCAGGGATTGTAGCCGACCACGTCCCCGGCACAGATGACGCCGTCGACGTCCGGCATGTCCCCCGCGACGGCCTCCAGTGCCACTTTGTTCGCGTGAACGTCCGCAATTACGGCGATACGCATACCTCCACACAGGAGCCGGGGGCCTTAGAATCGGTCGGTTTGATCGCACGTTCACTCGACGGGAGCTGTCCCCGTGGACGTGTCACGTCGACAACTCCGCTCAGGAGTTCGTTTCTGTCGTCAACTGGCCCCCTGCGTGGATTGTCCGTCTTCTGTCCCACAGTCCGCTTCGTAGCTCCGAACGACCAATTCGCCGCTCTGCGTGAGTCGTACTCGTACGTTAACGCATGGCATGTTCTCGTCAGGGTGGTCGAGTTTGTTCCACTCGATCCCGTTCGCGGACGACGTTCGTCCCGTCCGCTCGCTATCGACGCGGGCGCTGACCGTGAACGTGATCGGTTCGTCGGGAAGGGCCACGTCCAGAGTCGTGTAGTTCTCGCCAGCGTCTTCCTGAGAAACGTCCTGCCCGGCGGGCCTCCCTGCAAGCTGATGGGTGTCCCAGTACCGGATCCCACTGTTGATCGAAACCACGACCTCGATCGTGTGTGGCGTCCCTTCCTCGAGGTTCTCTATGATGAGTTCGTTCAGGCGTAGCTTCTCCGTCTTCGCGTCGGTCTCGTCGCCCGAGGTCGAACAGCCACTGAGAGCCAAGGGGACCGAGACGCCGAATCCCTGGAGGAGTTGTCTCCGCGAAAGAGCGGATCTCTCCATGAAAATTTAAAAAATGCCTGCTCAGTTAAAGTTACTGAACGGGTTGGGCAAACCCGAACTGGGGTTTGACATCGTCGACACGGACCGTCACCGTCTCGCCCGCCTCGACACCGGCGACGAACAGCGTGAATCCCTCGACCTTCGCGATCCCGTCGCCCTCCTCGCCGGTATCGACGATCTCGACCTCGACCGTATCGCCCTCCCGGACGGGGGCTGTCAGGTGATGTTTGGCCACGAGATAAAGTTCCGATGAGGAGTCCCGCGAGGCGTCTGGCCTGACTTCCCGGACGTACTCGAACTCCCCCTCGATGTCGCTTTTCAAGTCATCCAGATCACGACCGTCGAAGACCTTCACGACGAGGTCGCCGCCAGCCCCGAGAACGTCCAGAGACACCTCGAACGCCTGGCGGGCGAGGTGGACCGACCGGGCGTGATCGAGGTCGTACTCGCCGGTGACGTTCGGGGCCATGTCCGAGAGCACGAGGTTGGCCTCGCCAACGGCGTCGGTGATGGCTTCGACCGTCGATTCGTCGGTGATGTCGCCGCGGATCGTCTCGACGGGAACGTCAGGATCCTCCAGCGGGTCGATGCGCTGGCGGTCGACGCCGACGACGCGGCCGCCGTCGCCGAGGCGCTCGGCGGCGACCTGGAGCCACCCACCGGGGGCCGCGCCCAGGTCGACCACGGTCCGCTCCGCACCCAGTAAGTCGGCCGTCTCGTCGAGTTGCCGGAGTTTGAACGCCGAACGGGCGCGATAGCCCTGCTGTTTGGCCCGGTTGTAGTACTTGTCCTTCCCGCTCATGGGAAACTCACCGAATTCCGTGTCGTCGTTCGGCGGCGAATCGACGGCGAATCTGCGTTCATACACGGAGAGACGCCGTCGACGCGGAAAACCACATCGGATGGGGTCGAGACGAGAGCGGATGGATTGGCGTCCGCTATCGGTCACCGCTCGGGATGGACGGGCGCGTCGAACCCGCCCCTGACGAGTGGCTTGGCGATGTGCCGACGGGCACACGTCGGGACCTCGTACCATCCGGCCTCCAGATCGCGGTCGATTTCACGCTCGGCTTTCCCGGCGGCCGTCGTGCCACAGTCCCGGCAGCGATAGCCCTGTCCCCGACCGGCGCTCTCCATCGTCCGACCGCAGTCGGGGCATGTTGGCGTGACGCGCTCAGTCTCGACGAGATCACGGACGGCGAACTTCTCGAGTTTGAGCGTGCCGTCGCCGACCTCGCCACAGATGGTGACGCGGTCGCCGACCCGAAGCGCGCGAACGCGGTCGCGAAAGCGCTTGGTCGGCTCGAAGGCGGCGCAAGGCAGGTCCTCGCCGTCCTTCCCGGCGACCGTGAGGAAGACGTGGCCGCCCTCACGGGTTTCGGGCGGTTCGGTGACGGTTCCTGTCACCCGGTAGGCCCGGCCGTCGCGAACGGTCTCGACTGCCCCCTCGCGCAGGTGGGCGTCAGTCCCCTGGTTGGTGACGAACAGCGAGGTTCGCTCGATGGGTTCGCTCTCGATGCCGGCGGCGACTTCGCGGACCACGTGAGGGGCGTCACCCCGGATGCCGTGGAGGATCGGCCCTGGCGCGTGGGGGACACAGACGAGTTCCTCCTCGCCACGGTCGACGGTGTCCCAGGCGTCGGGATAGCCCGCTTCGGCGGCCGCGAAGACGGATTCGGCGTCGACCTCGCGGGGTGTCCCCCGGCGGTCCACCTCGCGATAAGAAATATGCTCGTACGTCCATTCGTCGAACGCCCGCCAGGCCCCGAGCGCCGCGAGCGCACCGATCAGCCCGCGGCCGTTGCCCGCCTCCAGGGTATCGTACTCAAGCCGGTCGATCAGGGCGCGGGCGTCGGCGACGTCGTGGAAGTCCCGGACGGCGTCGCGAGCGAAGTCGCCAACGGCTTCCGGGATCTCAGCCGCCGACTCACTCGTGAGGACGACGCCGGGGTTCGTGCGTGGGTCGTCAGTCTCGGCCAGCGGGAGTTCGTCGCGGACGACTTCCCGGGCGGCATCGACGGGTGCGTCGGTGTGGATCGCGAGTGCGGCGTTCCCTCGTGTCTTGTGCTCGACAGCGGGATTCAGCCGGACGAGCACCCGCCGCTGGAGCGCCCAGTCAGCCGCCAGTCGATCGGCGATCCGGGCGGCGAGGTAGGTCGTACACATCCCCGCCGTCCGGGAGTCCGTGTCGTCGATACCGATGACTGTCACGGCCGATCGTACCTCACGGGCGAACTAACGGGTTTCGACTCCAGGGGGGGGACGGGCGGGCCGCCCACCACGGCAAGCCCGTCGAGCAACTCTAGTTCAAAGAGGAAAAACGGGCAAAGACGGCGTTACGAGCCGGCGGAACGCATTTATAGCAGGATCACATTACATACAGTAGCAAACTTATGTCACGGTCGGCACTGGTCGGTAACGTCATCGCCATGCTGGAGGACGCGGGATTCCTCGTCAGCGACCGGTGTGCGATTCGACCGAAGAGTTTCGACATCGCGGCTCGCCGGGGGGAGGACACCATCCTGGTAAAGATCCTCGGCAACATCGACGCCTTCGACGGCCACACCGGCGCTGAGATGCGACGCCTCGGGGAGTATCTGGAGGCGACCCCGCTGGTGATCGGCCTCCGGACACGTGACGAGGAGCTCAAGCCGGGCGTCGTGTACTTCCGCCATGGTGTGCCCGTGTTCAGCCCGAACACGGCCATGGACTACTTCGTAGAAGAGGTCCCGCCGCTCATCTATGCGGCCCCAGGCGGGCTGTACGTCAACATCGACAGCGACATCCTCGCCGACGCCCGCGAGGAGCGCGACTGGAGCCTGGGCAAGCTCGCCAACGAACTCGGCGTCTCCCGACGGACCGTCTCGAAGTACGAGAACGGGATGGACGCCAGCGTCGAGGTTGCGGCCGCACTCGATGACCTCTTCGATAAGCCACTCACCTCACCGGTCAACGTCCTTGAGGAGGGCGAGGACGTCCGGGAGGACGACTCGATGCCAGACGAACCGGAGATCGATCCCGACGACGAACAGCTCGTGACAGTGCTGACTCGCGTCGGGTTCGACGTCCATCCGACGAACCGGGCACCGTTCAAGACCGTCAGCGAAGACGAAGACGACGGCGAGGCCGATCGCATGCTCACGGGTCACTCGGAACTCAACGAGGCCGCCAGAAAGCGCGCCCGGATCATGGCGTCGGTCGGCCGGGTCACGGGTGCCCGATCGGTCTACGTCGTCGAGCGCGCCACCCGTGAGTCCCTGGAAGGGACGGCCCTCGTCGAGGAGGAGGAGATGGACGACATCGAGGTGGCCGAGGAACTGCGGGAGTTGATCCGCGAACGCAGCGAGAAGCCTGCCTGAACCGGCGATTTCTCTTCGTCCCTACCGAGAACCGGAACGCACTACCCCCTGGTCCTCCCAGAGGGTCGTATGCCCGGCGACCTGACGATCTACGACGATCGCCTCGCCCGCCAGATGGACGCGGGGGAGTTCGTCCTCGCGGTCGTGACGGCGACCAAACCAGACTTCTACAAACAGGCCCCCGTCGTGACGGCCGCCCGCGAGGCCGGCGTGCCCACGTTCGTCCTCCACACCGGCCAGCACTACGACGACGTCCTCGGCCACGGCCTCGCCGAGTACGGCATCGAGGATCGCGTCGCCGTCGACCTCTCGATCCGTGGCAGCCTCTCCGAAAAGACCGCCCAGGTCCACCGCCGGATCGACGAACTGACCGACTACCTCGCCGAGAAGTGGCCCGATACCACGGTCCTGCCGATCGTCCACGGCGACACCCACGCCGCCGGCATCGTCCCGCAGGCGTGGTTGTTCGCCACGAACCAGGCCGTCGCGCACAACGAGGCCGGCCTCCGGGGGATGTCGCCGGACTTCGAGAGCCACGCCGATCCCGAAGCCTTCGTTGAGGCCCAATGGAACGGCGAGTGGTCGATCAACCGCGCCGAACCCTTCCCCGAGCAGTACGACACCTTCGTCGGCTCGGCGGGCTCGATCTACCAGTTCGCCCCCGTCGAACTCAATCGCGAGCACCTCCAAAACGAGGGCTACCCCGCCGAAGTCGACGGACAGGAGCGCATCCCCGTCGTCGGCAACAGCGTCGTCGACGCCATCGAGATGAAGCGCGATGCCGATCTCGAAGAGAGCATCTTCGACATCTATCCCGTCCTGGAGGAACGCGACGACTGGATCCGGGTGGACATCCACCGCCGGGCGAACCTCCTGCCCGACCGCTTCGAAGCCATCGTCGAGGGCGTCATCGGCCTGGTCGAGGCCGGCTACAACGTCAACTTCGTCGAGCTGACCGCGACCGAACAGGCCCTCAAAGAGTACGGCTACCGCGAGAAGCTGCTGGAGCTCGCCGAGAACCGGGAGAACTTCCTCTTTACCGGCCTCTGGAAGAAACACGCCCACGTCTACGAGTTTCTCACCTCCGGGCAGTGTTTCGCGGAGTTCACCGACTCGGGCAGCATGCAGGAGGAACTCAACTACATCGACGAGGCGATCTGCCTGACGGCGCGGTTCAACACCGACCGCCCGGAGACAGTCTTCGAGGCGAAGACGAACCTCCTGGTGCCGCCGATCGACGGCGAGTTCGTCACCGACATGATCGAGTACGTCGCCGAGACCGACACCGTCCGTAAGCAGATCCAGACTGGGCCGAACCTCTACGGTGGGGACGTCGGCGAGACGATCGTCGAGTTCCTCCAGGAAAAGCGAGCCGAGTCGACGTTCGACTGGGCGCACGACCGCGTGGGCTTCTCGACGAGCGAGCAGGACTTCGAGTATCTCTGAATCGAGCGCATCGCCGTTCCCGAACCCGGACAAACGGTCGGTACACATAAGGGCCGATCGGCTATAGCGATAGGCGAATGGGTACTTCCTTGCGTGCCGAAGAGGCGACCGAGGCGATCGACGCCGTCATCGACCGGATCGGGAGTGCTGTCATCGTCGAACGGGAGTTCCTGGAGACGGTCGTGACTGGACTGCTCGCCCGCGGGCACGTCCTGCTCGAAGACGTGCCGGGGACCGGCAAGACACTGACAGCCGTTGCGCTCGGCGACGCGCTCGACCTGACGTACAACCGGATCCAGTTCACGCCCGACCTCCTGCCGAGCGACATCACCGGCACTCACGTCTATGACGAACACGAGGGCGAGTTTCGCTTCCAGCGCGGCCCGGTGTTCGCGAACATCGTCCTGGCCGACGAGATCAACCGCGCCCCGCCGAAAACCCAGTCGGCACTATTGGAAGCCATGGACGAGGGACAGGTGACCGTCGGCGGGGAGACCTACGACCTCCCGGAGCCGTTTTTCGTGATCGCGACCCAGAACCCGATCGAACAGGAGGGCACCTTCCAGTTGCCCGAAGCCCAGCGGGATCGTTTCGTCGTCAAAACGTCGATGGGCTATCCCGACCGGGCGGGCGAACTCGAACTCATCGACCGACGGGCGGGCCGGACCGCGATGATGCCGACCGTCGAGTCGGTCGTCACTGCGGAGGAAGTCACGCAGCTCCGATCGCTCCCGGAACACGTCGACATGAAGATAAACGTGCGTGAGTACCTCGTCGATCTGGCGCGGGCAAGTCGGGACGACCCACGTGTCGATGTCGGCGTCTCCCCGCGTGGTATCCAGCGGTTCTTCGAGGCCGCTCGGGCACGGGCGCTGGTCGCGGGACGGACGTACGTCGCCCCCGATGACGTCAAGGCGATCGCCCCCGCCGTCATGACTCACCGCCTGGTCTTGACTTCCGAGGCCGGCATCCGGAATGTTGAGGCAAGCGACATCGTCGCTGACGTCCTCAATACAGTCGAAGTCCCCGGTGCGACACCCGAAGCCGAGTGATTAGCCACGAAGTGCGGCGAGCAACACGAGCGAGGCGGCAAGCGTCACGAGGACGCCGACGAGCGTCCCACCGGGAACAGCGATATCGGAGAGGGCATTCGAATACAACAGCCACGCGACGGCCATCCCGGGAAGTGCGACCGAAAGCGCGGCGACAGTATGAACCACATCGAGATTGAGCCCAGCCCGGGTCCCGAGTTCGGCACGCGTCGTCACACCGCGTTCGCTCGCGTTCCAGGCGAGAATCGAGAGTGCCACGACGGCGAAGATGACGGCCGGCTCGCCACCGGAGACGCCGATCAGGATCGAGCCGACAGCGAGTCCGGCACCGGCGATTGCACCCCCAGCGTTGCGGGCCGGAACGTAACTGACGCCACCAGCACCGACCAGCGTCGCAAGCAGGACAGTCAGGAGAAACACGGCGACGGCGATGGCAGCGAGCAACGCCCCGGCCGGTGTCAGGGCGTCGAGAAGGGCGGCAACTGACGGGCGATATGTCGCCGGCACGTCGGGGAGCAGGCCCGCTACGAACGGCGAGGCGAGCCAGGCCGCCACGATCACCACGACCCCGCCGAGGATCGACGGGATGAGCCGCCGCAACAGGCCGGTCACGCTGCCAGTCACCCGCTGTAAGCCACCGACGACGAGGACGATCGCCCCGAGCGCGAGCGTGACGGCAACGAGCGCCCGACGAAGCGGTTGATTCTCCAGCACTGAAAGCACTGGCTGGATCGACTCCATCGCGAAGACACCCGCGTCCGGGTCGGTTGCAAAGCCGAGAGCACTGAGGAACGTCACCGCGACCACGGCTACCGTCGCCGATCGAAGCACCGAGTCGGCACGGTCGAGACCCGTTTCGAGTTGCGGCCGGCTCGACCGACCGGCGAGTTCGACCAGCGGCAGGGCCGACAGCGTTCGACGGCCCATCACGAGGACGCCGGCAACGATGAGCCAGAAGGTAACCAGCGCGACCCGCGGATCGGCCGGCCGCAGGAACGGATCGGCGGCCGCCGAGAGGTCGCCGGTCGGCAGGTCGAGCGCCGTGAGCGCGTCGAACCGGACGGCAACCAGCAGTCCCAGCGCCGCGACGAGGACGATCTCGGTGGTGATGGCAGTCTTCCAGAACCGTGCGACTGCGCCGTCCCCGATGCCGTCGGTGATCGTTCCAAGGACTCCAAAGGTACCAGCACTGGCAGCGACGGCCACACCGACGTGAGCGAGCAACGCGCGAACAACGACAGGAACACGAATTCCATTCCCGAGACTGCCTAACACTCCATCGAGTACCGCCAGCCCGAACCCACCGACCAGCAGGACAGCTGTCACGGGGACGAGCAGCGTCGAACCGGCCCGCCGAAGCGGCGTCTCACCGGCGCTGAGAAGGACCGCAATACCGAGTGCGCCGCCGGCGAGCGCGGACACCGCCGTTGCCCGCATCGATCCACCGGCCCGCAACAGCAGCCAGACACCGGCACTGACCGAAAGCCCCATGACTAGCGTCGCAATGCGGGTCGTTCCGGATCCCGGCATCACCGCACCCCCGTTTCGAGCGTTCGTGCCAGCGCGATCGGGAGTTTCTCCTCGCGTGACCAATCGACGACGGCCGCCCCGAGCATGCGCAGTTGATCGATTCGGCCAGCCCGTTCGAGGGCAGCGACCCGACCGCCGACCGTCCCGGGAGCCGTCTGGGGCGAGAGCACCGTGACCGCATGGCCCTCGGCCCGGAGCTGTTCGACGAGATCGACAACGGCGTCGTCAGCGACCGGCGAACACAACAGCACCTGGGCGCCGGCCGGGAGCTGTGCCTGGAGGCGTTGAAACTGCCGGCCCCCGTCGGTCGCCGGCGTTGGTTGGGCAGTCCCGGCCGCCCCGTCATCGGCCGCGGTCGCCCGTTGGTCGGTCGTCTTCGTCCCCGTCGCGGCGGCGTTGAACACTGCCCCGGCGTGGGCGGCAAACGACGCGCGTTCCTCGACGCCGACCCACGCGGGCGGCCCCGTTCCTGTTTCCGGATCGGGGATCCCGAGCGCACCCGCCGAGACGTGATGCCCCTCGCCGGCGAGCACCTCGACGGCGAGCGTCGCGGCATACGCCGACAGCGTCGCGCCGGTCGGCTGTGTCTGTGTGGCCGCAACGTGGGCGGGCGGCCGGCTGTCAGTGATCACCGCGACATGTGCAACACGCTGCTCGCGATACTCGACCGTCGAGAGCGAGCCGGTCCTGGCGTACTGATTCCAGTCGATCCGTTTGACCGGGTCGCCGGGCTGATACTCGCGTGTCGCGTAGAACTCGATCCCCGGGCCGCCGGTGTCAGTCGCCAATTGGCCGGCATAGGTGGTGGTGTCCTGACGGATCGGCACGTCCTCGATAGCGACACGACACTCGAAGCGATCCTCGCCGGACGGCTCGACGGTTTCAGTCGAGCGACGGGTCCCGCTGAGGTTGCGTGCCCGGAGGGTAACCGGGTCAAACTGGTAGACACCCCTGTCGGCAGCGAGCGTATAGGTTTGAGAGAGACTCGCCCCGGACCGAAGCGACCCGCCACCGATGGGTGATCCCGCCGTGACGCCGAGTTCGTCCGGGACGCCGTCGACGAACCGGAGATCGGGGATCGCCCCGTCGCCGACGTTCTCCACCGTGAGGGTGACCTCGACCGGTTGGCCGGGCAGCGGCGTCTCCGGGTCAAGGTCACGCCGGACGCGAACCTGCTCCACCGAGGGACTCCGGGCAACGGCACCCTGGAGGACGAACCCCAGTGGGAGCGTCGCGGCAATCACCAGCATGGGCGTCGCCGTCACGATCCCGGCAGCGATCAGTATGATCGCATACGCTCGCATACTCCGGAAGCGTTCGACCCTCATTCGTGCTCACCCCTGCCGGAAACCACCGACTGAAGCCGTTCGAGCCGGCTCGAAGACCGGTCCGGCGGATCGTAGGCCGAATACCGCTGGGCACAGGCAGCCTCGACAGCCCGCAACGTTCGACGGGCCCGGCGCTCGTAGGCCCGGCCCGGGTATAGCCACGCGTACAGCCGATGGACCAGCGGATAATCGACCTCGTCCGTCTCCGTGAGCATCGCGGCCGCGAGCGGGTCCCCGGTCCACTCGCCGCGATCGACATACTCGATTGCCGTCTCACGGTCGCCGAACTCGGCGGCGTAGACGTCAAGGAGGACATCCCGAAGTGGCCCGTCGAGTGAGCCCCCGGAGAGCGACGCCGCACCGTCACGCCACGCCTCGAACTGCCCCGTGAGAGCGGTACCTGCCATCCGCACGTCGCGGTCGGGCGCCTCGATGTCGTCGTCCGCAAGCCGCGCCGAGCGAGTCGTCGTCCGCCAGGACCACGACGAAAACAGCCCGAGGATGCCGACCATCACCCCGACAGCCACGAGGAAAAACGACGGGTCGAGGTCCCCGATGGCGGTCTGGACGGCCTGCTGGACGGCGGGAGGTAACGCCTCCGGGGCGTAGCCGATCAGGACGGCAAACCCAAGCGCCAGGAGGGCACCGAACCCGACGGCGATCCGCGTACCGGATGTCATTCGTCCTCACCCGCCCGAATCGAGTCGAGTGCGTCCCGAGCGCGTTCGATACGGGACTGATCCGGCTGCTCGCCACCGTACTCCGCCCGTCGATACAACGCCGTCAGATATCGCACCGGCCGCTCGGGCAACCCCCGCGCGACCGCACGCCGGCCGATCTCCCCGGGAGTCCGTGTCGACGGTCGCGACGGCCGGACCAGCGAGACGAACTGCCGCCAGAGGGCCCGCAATCCCGGCGGTGCACGCACCTCGTCGTCGGTCCCGTCTCCGGTCGTCGCCGCACCGGCGGCCCGAGCCGACTCCTCGCCGGTCTCTGCCTGTGACCCGACGCGCCGGAAGAGCCCCCGAAGCCACGCGAGCAGTCGTCGCGGGTCGAAGAGCCACAACAGCCGCCGCCAGGTCTCCGGGTGAAGCACTGACAGCGACCGCAAGGCCGTGAGGGCCTGCCTGAGAGCCGTCCCGAGGGACTGGGCGGCGCTGACGATAGCAGCCGAGAGCCGAAGGAGCGCATCCACACCGAACCGCGAAAGGGAGACGATACGGGTCCAGATCGACTGCAACGAGTGGCCACGGAGATGCAGGCCGACGAGCACCGCCACGACGGTCGAAACGAGCGCGGTACCGCCGCCGACGGCATTCGCATAGAGCCCGCGAACCGTCGTTTCGGCGGTCGATCCCCCCGGGCCAACGCCGGCGACGGTGACCGAATCGGCGATCGGGAACGTCACCCCGAGCGTGCCGTTGTCATCCGTGCGGCCCACTGGCGTCGAGTCGGCGGTCTCATCGGCAGACGATGGGCTGACTGAAACCGGAACGTCGGCGATCGGCTCGCCCTGTCGGGTGGCCGTGACCGTCGCCGGACCGAATGGAAGCGGGATCCCCAGGGACGGGGACACCGAGAGGGAGATCGCCTGGCTGTCCGTCGGCTCGGGTGTCGTCGACTCGGGCGTCTCGGACGGTTCGGCGACGGTGATCGTGGTGTTCGCGCCAACGGCTCCGCGAGTCGCAGTGACACGGTAGTCGCCCGGCGAAAGCGACTCGACGGGGAGTTCAAAGTGGCCAGTCGCGTTGGTCGCTCCGACACCCGTTCCGTCAACTGATACCGTCGCATTCCTGACCGGGACGTCCTCGACCGTGACCGAGAGCAGAGCCGCGTCGCTGACCGGCTGGTCGTCGAGGACGGCGATCGTCCCGTTGGTTTCGGCAAAGTATGTCTCCGCGGACTCGTTGCGGCCGTCCTCAGTCTGGCGTCTCGATCCCTGAAGACCGGACATCAGTCCGAACTGGGCCACGGACCCCGGGCGGGGATCGAGGGAGGATCGGGTGGACATCGCGGCCACCGGTGACGATCCCACCGGGGATGGCCCGGGCGCACGCCGGGAGCCGACCGCGACACGCTGCTCGTCGTCCCGATCGTCGTACTTGGTTCCCGACCCCGGCGGTCGTGCCACGATCGTCACGTTCCGGAGGTACGGCAATCGGGTCGTGATCCGCCCGTCCGAATCCGTCCAGCCGACGTGGTCGCCTGCTACGAATACCGGCGCGCCGACGACACTGCTGTCGTTTTTCTCGACGGTGACGGAAACCGGTGCCCCGGCCACGGCCGACCGGTTCAGCGAAATGTTGTAGGGTGGCTGGGGGATGTCGACGGGGAGGTCACCCGACGCCGTGGGTTCGAACGTCACCCAGCCGACGTCGGGGAAGTAGACTTCGACCCACGCGTGGCCCCTGTCGCTGGTGACGAGATACTGGTTCTCGTTGACCTGCTCCCCGCCGGCGAACCCGACGGCGTATCGCGCCGGAATCCCCTGGCTCCGGAGCATGACCACCATCGTCGTCGCGAAATGCTGACAGTAGCCTTTCTCGACCTCGAAGAGGAACTGGTCGGCGATGGGTTCGTCAGTATCGATCGAGGTGTTCAGCGAATAGGCTTTGTTCGTCCGAAGCCAGTCACGGATAGTCCTCGCGGCGTCGTATGGTGTCCGCGAATCGGCCGTCAACCGCCGGGTGAACGATTCGACCCGATCGGGCGTCTCGGCCGGCAGTTGGGTGTACGTCTCAACGATGGAGTCCGGGTACGACCGCCCGGCAGCCCGCAGTGTCGACGGATCATCGGGCGGCGTGGCACTCCGGGCCTCGTAGGTGGTCCCCGACGGCAAGGGCTGTGTGCTGGTGATGCCACCGACAGTCGACGCTTCGAGACGGCCAGCCGTCGACGCGTTCGAGAGGGTCACCGTGTCTGGCTGCCAGGCCGTCGGCAACGACCCCGCCCGGGTCAGCAGTTCGATCCGATAGTCGAACGTGCGGCCATCGACCGTTCGATTGTCGTACGGAATGCCGGCCTCGACCGGCCGGGTCTCGACCGATCGGGTCCAGCCGGTGCCCGTATAGCCCATGTACGCCGTCTGGCGCCAGTAGGTGTCCCGGGACGAATTGACGACGAACAGCGGGGTCTTTTCGAGCCCATCGTCCGGATCCCGACCGCCGGCGACCGGGAGTTCCGACGGCGATTGGGAGAGACTCAGACCGGAGCCGACGGGCGAACCGGCCCCGGATTCCGCAAGCGGAGTATCCTCACCGCTATCGGCGGGCGTCGTGGCACCGCCCGAGCCGCCCCCTTGACCGCCACCAATGCTCTCCGAGAGTTCGGCCCCGCCGAGCATGTCGAAAACATCGAAGACAGGCAGGAACGCGGCCGAGAGGACAACGGCGACGACCGTGAGAACGACGAACACTGCCTCACCAACCGCCGGACCGTCGGCCGAGTTGTCCTCACTCATTCAGATATCATGTGGTTCCATGCCGCCGGTTGTAAAGGTTACCGCCGGAGTCGGTCGATCTCTCTAATGAGAACGAAGACACATCGCAAAGATGTAATCCAGTAGAAGGGTATGAGTCTGGCTTGTGGCTACTCGTCACCCCGGTCGAAAACCGTCATGAAAACCCGATCGACAGGCGCAACAGGCCGAGGGGGTTCACGCGCCGCTGCCGTACGTTTCTTCGAGATAGTCGACGATGTCGTCGCTCTCGGGCATCCCTTCGACCCCGTTGTCGTTGTCGACCAGAACGGGGACGCCGCGCTGACCGCTGACTGCCTCGACTTCGTCGCGGGCGCTCTTTGCGGCGGGAACCATGTGGGACTCGTATTCGAGGTCGAGTTCGTCGAGTTTCTCTTTGACTTTCGCACAGAACGGACAGCCGTCCAGTTCGTAGAGTTCGAGGTTCGACATGTCCCATCCAACAAGCGGGAAATAAAAGAGACCGTCGGTGTCGGTTGTTCTCTCCCGTGTCTCCAATGTCGAGTCTCGATTCGAGCCCGTTCCCGTCCCGGTCAGACGAGGACGCGGAAGCGAACGGCGAAGTACCCGATACAGACCAGTGCCATGATCCACTGAGCGGGATGGACCTCTTCACGCCGATCAGCAGCGAAGGCGACGATCGGGTACGTCAGAAGCCCGGCAGCGATACCGTAGGCGATGCTCTGGGTCAGCGGCATGATGATGATGGTCAGGCCGGCAGGGACGGCGTGGACCGTGTCGCCCCAGTTGATATCCGTGATGTTTTGGAGCATCATCACCGCGACGACGACCAGCGCGATGTACGGTGCGAACGACGGGATCACATCGAGCAGCGGCACGACCGGCAGCGTAATGAGGAACAGCCCGGCAACCACCAATGCCGTCATACCCGTTCGACCCCCCTCGCCGATCCCGGTCGAGGATTCGATGTAGGTCGTAACGGTGGAGGTACCCAATATGCCGCCGACCGTTGTCCCGACGGCGTCAGCCATCAGCGGCTTGTTCATCTCGGGGAGGTTCCCCGACTCGTCAGTCAAGTCGGCAGCATGGCCAAGACCAGTCAGTGTCCCGGCGGTGTCGAAAAAGTCAACGAAGAAGAACGTGAATATCACGAGTGCAAACGCCAGCCCCTCAACGTTCTGTAGCCCGTCGACGAACGCGAAGGCGAGCGGTGAGATATCGAAGGCCGCGAAGTCAAAGGCAATGTTGTCGAGACCCGGCGCAAGCGTCGCCGTTTCAACGAGGAGGACGTCCTCACCGCCGTTGCCTGCCGGCATGACGCCAAGCGCAGAGACGACGTATGCCGCGACGCTGGTGGACAGAATCCCAAGAACGATCGATCCCTGGATATCGCGGGCCCACAGCGCGAAAGTGACAATGATGCCGGCGACGGCGAGGATAGCGATCGGATCAGTGCCGATCAGCGGATTGATCGTCTCCGTCTGGGTGATGACCCGCATCTGTTCGAGCCCCAGCAGTGCAAGAAACAACCCGATACCCGCCCCGATGGCGAGTTTGATCGGTTCCGGAAACAGTTTGATAACATACTCTCGAGCCCCGACTGCCGTCAGCCCAATAAACAGGAGGCCTTCAATAAGGACAGCAGCGAGTGCCGTCTCCCAGGGGATTTCCAGTTGTGTGACGACCACCACGAAAAACGCGTTCAAGCCCATTCCTGGCGCCAGGCCGAACGGTAAATTGGCGTAAAAGGCCATGACGAGCATGGCTGCGACGGACGCGATGATCGTCACGACAGCCAGCATCTGGAACGTGTTCTCCCCTACGCTGATTGCTTCTGAGAGTACCGCAGGATTCACGACGATGATATACGACATCGCCAGAAACGTCGTGATCCCCGCGATGATCTCCGTCCGGAGGTCGGTGCCGTGCTCCTCGAACTCGAAGTAATCGGCGAGTGTGTCTGTTACCGCCATGTATCTAACACATTCGACTACCTTGCACAGCGACGACTTAATGCTTTATATAGTTACGGAACAAGTATTCACGTTCGTGGATACATATCGGGTTCGCTGGCTTCGGGTAGCCTCGTGAACGCGACGACAGGGGCCCCAGTCGACTCGCGGACGGTATCGAGGCCGTCCTCGCCGACGGCGATCAGCGTGAACACGCTGGAAACCACTGCGCCGGCACGGTCCGCGAGATCGAGCAGGAGCTGTTGGGTGGACCCCGAGCGGACGAAGTCATCGACGAGCAAGACGTCGTCACCGGCATCGAGGGCGCTTGCTGGCAACGAGTAGGTGATCTCGATGCCGGGTGTGAGTCGCTGGCGGGCATCGATAAACTCCGAAACGCCGGTCTCGCGGGACTTCTTCGCGTAGACGACCGGGACGTCGAAATGACGGGCCATCGCCCCCGCGATCGTGATGCCGTCGGTCGCGGCCGTGAGGACGGCGTCGGGGCGCTCGAAGTCGAACGTCTCGGCTGCCACGCCGGCGACGAGGTCGAGCAGCGGCTGGTCGAAAACCACGTCAGTATTATCCACGTATCCGTCTTCGTTCCGTTCGATGCGGGATTCGATCTCGGCGGCGAGGGTCGCGCGGCCGAGGTCCTCGACGATCTCCCCGGCACGCTCGACGCCCGGCAGGACGTGGCCGTTGACGTACCGGTTGAGATCGCTTGCCGACAGCCCGGTCTCGGCGGCGAGTTCGTCGTAGGTCCGACTCGCCTTCAGCCGCCGGAGCACCGAGACGGCCCGCAGCTGGAGGGTGGTCTTTTCGAGGCGCTTCATACATGTCCACTGTCACGTCCCAACCGTGAATATTTCGATAGTAACAAGCCGCTATCTATACAGGATCGTCGGAACACTCACGGGGGAATCGGGGGGCGACGGGCCGTCAGGGGGCGTCAGGCCTCGCCGTCGACATCCGCGAGCAGTTCCTCGGCAGTCACCAGCGATTCGAGTTCGATGTCGTGCTCGGCCAGATTTTCACGAGCCCCTTCCTGGCGGTCCACGACGACCAGCACGCGGTCGACAACTGCGCCAGCCTCCCGAAGCGCCTCGACGGCGTCGATCGCACTCTGGCCGGTGGTGGCGATGTCCTCTAAGACGACGACCTCCTCGCCGTCGTCGAGTTCACCCTCGATCAGATTGCCCGTCCCGTACTCCTTCTGTTGCTTGCGGACGATCACGTAGGGCGTATCGGTCTCGGCGCTGGTGACGGCCACCAGCGGGACCGCGCCCAGCGCGACGCCGGCGAGTTTCCGCCCGTCGAGTGCCTCGGCGAACGCCTCGGCGATCAATCCGAGACAGGTGGGATCGGTCTCGAAGACGTACTTGTCGACGTAGTACTCGCTCGTCCCGCCGTGTGAGAGTTCGAACTCGCCGTAACGGACGGCGTCGGCATCGCGTAACGCGTCGATGAGCGCCTGAGTCATATCCGTGCGTGCGTGACGGCGGGGGTAATAGCCATCGGAATCCGACGGAGGAGCCAGTTGACCGCCCGGGAACCGTCACTCGAGTCGCTCGCGAATGGCCCGTACCTCATCGAGGAGCGCATCCAGGGTCGCTTCGTCGGCCGTCCCGGTATGTGTGGTGCCGCCAGTCCCCTCCGGTTCGGGTCCCCCCTCCCGGACGGATTCGAGAATCTGTTCACGGAGTTCCTCGTAGTCGGCGACCCCCTGTATTGTCAGTTCGGCCGTACTCTGTGCGCCTTGCCCGGCGGTCTGAATGGCGACGCTGCCGACGCCAAACCGGCGGGTGATCGGTCCCTGTTTGGTCTCGGCGTTCGTGATCCGCGAATAGGGGACGGTCGACTGGCTGTGCCACCAGACGCCGCCGCGGGACTCGATCTCGTCGTCAGTCAGCCGGAAGCCGACCGACCGGGCGTACGCGGCCGACCACCACCAGATGAACGCAAGCAGACCGATCGTCAGGCCAGCCAGCCCGGCAGGAACGTACCAGGGGATGTCTTCGGCGAGGGTTGTCACGGCGATCGGAATACCCATCGTCACCACCAGCGAGGCGACGAGATACGTCCGATACAGCGTGGCCAACGCGTCGGGGCCGAACCACTCGTGTCGTTGTCGCATGACCGCCGGTACAACCGGAGGGATCATAAGACTACACTGTCGCCGTCGAGCGGCCCTCAGCGCTCGGGATGCGCCTCAAGAGCCGCAGTAAGCTGGTCACGTTCGTCTCCCAACGCAGCCAGTTCGGCCTCGACGTCCCCCCGTGCGAGACGATCGCGCTCCGCGTCGGTGAGTTGCTCGCGGGCGCGGATACTCTCGCGCAGCCGCTCGTAGTCGCTCGTCCGCGCCAGCCCCCGGACCGTCCGGAGTTTGGTGACTACCGCCTCGGGTGCGATCCGACCCACGAGGGCGATCAGTTCCCGACAGCGCCATCGGAGTTCCTCGGCGGCGGGCGGCGGCCAGGAGACCGTCAGCGGGCCGGAATCGAGCCGCCGAAGGTACGTCTGGTGGGTGGCGACGTTGCGCTTGAGCCGTCTGGCGTCGGGGACGTAGTGTTCGAGTTTCGAGACGGAGTAATCAGCGTATTCGAGCAGCGTCGGGACCGGTTCCGTGCCGGCCTCGCTGTCCGTGACGTACGCGACCAGATCCTCGGGTGGCAGTCGATAGTCGACAAGCGGATAGGCCGCCGTCGTCTCGGCGAACGCCAGCAGTTCCCGGGCCGAATCCTCGTGTTTGCGGCGGTCGAACGCCTCGGCGATAGCCTGATTGTACGCCTCGATCGGCTCGCGAAGGGTCTCGACGGGCGCGTCGAGATCAGCGTCGCCGAGTGCGACCAGGTCCTCGAGTTCCGCAATGCGAGCCGCCAGTTCGCGTTCGCGAACGGCCACGTCGTGGCGGGCCTCGCGGTATCGTTCGAGCGTCCGCTCGCGCTCCTCGAGGCGTTCGACGAGGTCCCCGATGGGCTCCAGAGCCGCACGCGCCGTCTCGAAGTCCGCGCTCTTGAGCCACTTCTGGTGCATCGTCTCGTCGACGGTCTCGAAGGCCTCGCGATGATCGATGTCCTCCGGGAGGGTCTCGACGAACCTGGCGATCTCCTCCTGGAACTCGATGAACGCCTCCATGTCGACGTCCGTCTCGCCGTCACTGGTGACCTGCGCCTCGTAGCGGTCCAGGAGACCGGCCATCTCCTCGTAGTGCTCCCGGAGTTGCTGCAGTCGGTTCTCACCGGCCGCCTCGACGCGATCGCGTGCCTCCTCGTGGGCCGTCGCCGCCCGCTGAAGCGCCGTCACGAGCGTCTCGACGGACGGTTCGTCCCCCTCGCCCGGGTCAGTCGATTGCGTGCTCATTCGTAGACATCATCGGGATCGAAGACCCGTTCGCCGACGACCTCGCCGTCGATCGTCCGGTGGAAACACGATCGGAAGCCGGTGTGACAGGCCCCGCCGTCCTGTTCGATCAGATACAGCAGTGCGTCGCCGTCGCAGTCGACCCGGATCTCCTCGACGTGCTGGACGTTCCCGCTCGTTTCGCCCTTCTGCCAGAGTTCCTCACGACTCCGGGAGTAGTAATGGGCCAGGCCGGTCTCGCGGGTCCGGTCGAGTGCCTCCCGCGTGACGTAGGCAAGCATCAGGACATCGCCCGACTCGGCGTCCTGGGCGACCGCCGGCAGGTACTCGTTGTCCGCGAAGGCGAGATCGACGTCGGGGACATCGTGGGCGTCACTCGCAACCATACCCGGAAAGACGGCGTCTCCGCGCATAGGCCTTTTGTCACGGGAACCGGGCACGTCCGAGAGCGCCCGGAGGGCCCACTCGCCCAGCGATCGTGTCCCGCCGGATCACCCAAGCGCCCCGATCCCGACGGCGTCGAGCACCCAGAGCAACATGTCGCCGGCGACCAGACTCACCACGAGCCCGCCGAACATCGGCACCAGGAACGGGATGCCCGGCGTAATCCAGACGGTGTCGCCCTCGGCGAGTACTTCCAGTCCCTCCCGCAACTCCGTCGGCGTCGTGCCGTAGGCGGAGTGTTCGATGTCCGCGAAGAACGCCTCGGCTCCCCATGGGTCCTCGAACTCCCCGCCGTCGGTCTGGGTCGTTCCGTCGTGCTCAGACTGCTGGATCGACCCCTCACCGTCCGGTGGGATCGACCCGTCGCCGGGATCGTTGGGGTCGTCGGGAAGCGACGCCGGATCGCGGTAGGCGTCCGGATCGGAACGGAGTTCGGACAGCGAGCGGCCGCGCCAGGTCAGATACATCCGGAGTGCGTCCAGGTCGAGGCCACGACGGGTGAACCCGTCGGGCGTCTCCAGCAGGCGGCCGTACTCCTCGGTCGCCGCCTCGGCGGCGATCGGCCGGCCGATGACCATCGCTTTGTCGATATGGCCACCGAGAGCGTTCCGGACGGCGAGTGCGAGGGGATACGCAAGCCCGACGAGGACGGCGTTCGAGAGGATCGTCAGCGCGAAGACCCCAAGCGACGGCCGGATCGCCGGCAGCGCCATGTCCGCGACGAGATACGTCGGGTAGGTCGGAAAGAGGATCGCGAGGACGATCAGCGCCTTCGCATCGGCGCCGCCGAACCCACCCATCCACCAGAACGCGTACGCGAGCGGGACGAGCAACCCGAGGCTGAAGGCGACCTGGAAGACGAACAGGGCCGGCGTCGGCGCGAGCACGCGCGGATCGACGACGAGACCGTCCGTCCAGACCAGCCACGCGTCCCAGACCAGCAGGACGACGCCGAGACCGGCCAGTGGGAGCCAGGTGCGGTTCGGGACGCGACGCGTACGCACGTCACGCCAAGCCGCCCACCCGAGGACGGGGACGACGAGCAACCGCAGCAGATCCGGAAGCGTCGCGTTCACACTCGCCACTCTCGGGGGCGGGAGTTAGCCCTTGTGGAACTGCCCCCACCTGGTCGCCCCCACAAATCGCGGCCCTCAGTTCACTCCCCGGGTACGTCCCAAGAATATTATAGCAGTGCGACAAAAACGGGGTCGATGGAAGCGTCGCTCTACGTGGTCGCGGTTCTCGTCTCCAGCGGCCTCGCCGTTTCCGTGGCCACGTGGCTGTGGTCGCACGATCTGGACCGCGCCGCGCGGGTGTTCGCGCTGATGCTGTCGCTGTATCCGCTCGTGGGGCTGTTCGTCGTCGGCGAGATCGTCGCGACCGATCGGACGCTCGCGATCGCGTTTTTCGTCCTTCACGCCGCGGTCGTCGCCGTGATCGTCCCGCTGTGGTTTCTCTTCGCGATCCGCTATACGGACCGCGGGCACTGGCTCACACGTCCCCGACTCCTGGCGTTCGGGGGCTTGCTGGCGGTCCTCGCCGCCATCCAGCTGACGGACCCGATCCATGGCCTGGTCTACGAGTACGCGATCACCACCGACCCGTTCCACCACGTGGCCGCGACGCCGACGCCGCTGTTTCCGATCTTCGCGCTCTTCCAGACGGTCCCCTATCTCGGTGCGATGGGGCTGCTGGGCTATCACGCGGCGGTCGAAGCGCCGGCCAAGCGCAAGCGGACGCTGGCGCTGATCGTCGGGTTCCTGCCCCCGCTTTTCACCGTCGCCGGCTGGAACGTCGGCGTCATCCCGGGCCCGCTCGACGGCGCCAGCAACATCGCCTCGGCGTGGTCGCTCGCGTTCGTCGCCTGGGCGGTGTTTCGCTACCAGCTGTTCGACATCCTTTCGCTCGCCCGCAAACGCGTCTTCGAGGACCTGCGCGATCCGATCGTCGTCGTCGACCCCGACCGCCGGATCCTCGATGTCAACCGGGCGGCCGTCGGGACGTTCCCCGCCCTCGCTGATGCCGACAGCGCGAAACTGGAGGAACGCCTCCCGCCGATCGTCGAGGACGACACGATCGTCCAGTCGTTCACGGACTACGGGGAGGAGTCCCGCGAGTTCGAGGTCAGCATCTCCCCGCTCGTGACGGCGGGAGACACGCAGGGGTACGGACTCGTGATCCGGGACGTCACGGCGATCAACCGACAGATACGGGACCTCAAACAGCAGTCCGCACAGCTCGAACGGTTCGCGAGCACGCTGTCGCACGACCTCCGGAACCCGCTGAACGTCGCCAACGGGCGCTCGGAGCTGGCACTCGAAACGGGCGACCTCTCGCACCTCGAAGCGGCGCTCGACGCCCAACAGCGCATGGGCCAGATCATCGACGACGTCCTCGCGCTCTCCCGGGAGGGCCGCACGATCGACGAACCGGAACGAGTTCGGCTGAAACCCGTCTTCGAGGACGCCTGGGCGTCGACGGCGACCCCGTCCGCCACCGAGGAGATCGAACCGGACGCGGACGTGGTCGTCTACGCCGATCCCGGGCGCCTCCAGAACGTCTTCGAGAACCTCATCCGCAATGCGGTGGAGCACGCGTCTCCGACGGCCGACGACGGGGCGACCGACGACGAACCGTCGGACGACCAGCCGGCCGGTAGGGACGCGGCCGGCGTGACGATCACGCTCGGCCGCCACGCTGAGGGGTTCTACGTCGAGGACGACGGCCCGGGCGTGCCGGCGGACGAACGCGAGCGGGTGTTCGAGTACGCCTACACGACAGAGGAGACCGGTACGGGTCTCGGGCTCGCCATCGTCGACGCGATCGCGAGCGCGCACGGCTGGTCGGTAAGCATGACCGAGGGGTCCCGGGGCGGTGCCCGGGTCGTGTTCTCCGGGGTGGATATCGTCGAGGCGGGGCCGGAGGCTGTCGAGGAAGTGCCCGGCGTAGTCACGGACGGTCGAGAATCGACAGGGTGAGTGCCCGGGTCACGCCCGAGGCACTCGCCTGTTTGGCCTGTCGACTCCCGGCAGACGGTCGCAGTCGCTGATCGCGTTAGGATCGCAGAAAGCGGTTTTGGAAGCGAACCGATCAGATGACGCGGTTCTGGAGGTAATCCAGATGCTTGGCGTTGTAGACGATCTTGACGTCGTCCTCGGTAGGCGTCCCGACACACGTCAGGCGAACACCCTTGTCCTCGACTTCCTCGTCGGAGAGAATCTGCTGCATGTCCATGTCGATTTCGCCCTCCTTGACGATGGCAGCACAGTTGGCACACGCACCGGCGCGACACGAGAACGGCCAGTCGTAGCCTTGGGCCTCTGCGGCCTCCAGAATGTATTCGCCTTCGGCGACGTCGATTTCGCCGTAGTCGTTCTCACCGAGATCGGACGACTCGGCCTTCTCGAAAAGGTCGGCGTCGTCCATGTCCCATCCGTGATCGTCCAGCACTTCGTAGTTGAGGTATTCTACAGTGGGCATCAGGAGCACGGTACACACGCCTGACTGTTAACTTTGCTGTTCGAAACAGACTTCCCGGACAAATTCCCCGGTTGTTCGCCCGGAGATCCCCGCTCTACGGAAAATTCGCCACGGAAGCGGGACGAATATTAATGGTAACTGTTCACGAAACACACGGACGGCGAAGGAAGTCCCACGGGATTGGGACACCCCGGCCCTGAGACTCGCCCACAGAAACCGAGAACACGCTACGCGGTTCTCGCCTCTGAGCGTTACAGCTTGGGAAGCGTATCCGTCGGAAACCGGGCGACGAGGCGCACAAAGCCATCCGAAGACTGCGCTATGACGCCGCCGCGGATCACGCACTCGGGATTTTAGATGTCAACTCCATCAGGACTAGCTTCGACTGTTCTCTCATAACAGGACCATCCTGTCAAATGCCATATGCAGAGTTCCATCGTGGCCTCAGCCTCCTGTTCGTCCACATCCCCACCAATCGAGTATTCAAGAGTTGCGGCACCTAAATTCAGTTCGCCATCGCAATCACTGTCTCGGCCGATCCGACATGTGGTACTCTGCAGGGGGTGATCGATCGTGTATTCAATATACCCACTGCAGAACTTGACCTCAACGCCAAGTTCGATGCCGTTCCACGAGAACACTTCTCCGACAGTGTTGCACCGTGCTGCAGCCGGATTGGCGATGGCTGCGGCACCTCCGATACCTCCGATAGCACCGGCAGTCGATTTCAGGACATCTCGTCTTTTCATACATTAACTCCATTCATCATTATTCAATGATCATTATAATATTTTTCGATATTCCATCTCCACAGACAGTTTCTATCATCTATCAATTTCCTGGCGGTCATGGGTAGTTTTCAGATACGGATCCGAATTGAGTGAAGCGATTCTGAAACCCCCGTCAGTTCCGGTCCCGCGACGCTTACAGGTCGCTACGCTCCCCGTTCACTACTTCGGCGACCCGCACAAGGGTCGGGTCGCCCACGCCAGGACAGGGATTTGAACAGGTACGAGACGTTCCGGGGTGCTCACTCACGTCCGTTCGTTGCGCTCCCGGGGCTGCGACTCGCGTGCTCAAATCCCAGCGAAGACGCACAACCGCTCACGAGAACCGAGAACACGCTACGCGGTTCTCGGTAATGTGTTCGCGGTAGAAGCGCCAGGACAGGGATTTGAACCCTGAATCCCGAAAGGGAACACGCTTTCCAGGCGTGCGCCTTACCGTTCGGCCATCCTGGCTCGCATCTCCAGATGAGTGGCGGTGTGGTTAAGCGTTTTCGCTCTCGGTCGAGCACCGACCCCCTCAAAGCGTCTGTCGCAACCGGGGCTCGACGAACTTCGCCAGCACCGCCCCGATCCCGGTGACAACCAGCGCGACGCCGGCTTTGACCAGCGGATCGACGCGTTCGGGCGTCAACAGCTCGTAGCCCTGGAGCAACACAAGAAACGATAGCCCGCCGACCAGGCCCCACACCAGGGCTTGACGCCATCCCATGTCGTAGCCGGCCATCTCAGACGGCCGCCACGGCCTCGATCTCGACACCGACGCCTTTCGGCAGCGCGGCGACCTCGACGGCGCTTCTGGCCGGCGGATCTTCATCGAAGAACGTCTCATAGGCGGCGTCCATCGCCTCGAAGTTCTCGATGTCGTCGACGTAGACGGTCACCTTCAGGACATCGGCCATGCCCGCGCCCGCTTCGTCGAGAACTGCCTCGACGTTGTCCAGCGCCTGCTGGGTCTGGACGTCGATGTCGGCGTCGTCGAGCAAATCGCCGTCGGGGGTCAGCGGGATCTGTCCGGCGGTAAAGACAAGCTCATCGGTTGCGGTCGCCTGGCTGTACGCCCCGACTGCGGCGGGGGCCGCCTCGGTTTCGATCGTTCGCTTCATACGTCCGTTCCCGACCGGAGCCAGTATAAAACCGCTGGGGAGTATGTCCGGAACTTATGGGCGGTGACGACGACGATATCCCATGGAGACGCGCTTGCGGTACGGCTACGGCGTCGTCATGCTCGGCCTCGGCAACATCGCCGTCGGGGCGACACAGGTAGCCTTCGGCGGTCAATCCACGATCATGATTGGGATACACGCGGTCATCGGCGTCCTGCTGATCGGCTTCGGGTACGGCGTCGTCAACGATCCCGACCGGATCGATCCCGAGCAGCTCTCCCCACGAATCCTCGCGGCGGTCGGCTACGTCGGCATCGCGATGGGCGCAGCCATGCTGGTCTGGTCGGCACTCGTAGTCGTGAACGCGCTGTAAAGTGGACGAACCGCGACGCTACTGGTCGGCGCAGTACTCGACGAAGTTCCGGAGAATGGCAAGCCCCGTCTCGCCGGATTTCTCGGGGTGAAACTGGGTTCCCATCACGTTGCCCGCCTCGTTGGCGACGACACTCGCGAAGCGCTCGCCGTAGTCAGTCCTCGCCGCGGTGGCGGCCCCGTCGTCCGGTTGGGCGTAATAGGAATGGACGAAGTACGCGTGCTCGCCGTCGACACCCGCCAACAGGGGATGCTCGCGCTCGACGGCGAGTTCGTTCCAGCCCATGTGCGGAACCTTCCGATCGCCGTCAAATCTGAGATTCGTCCCGGGGATCAGGTCCAGCCCCTCGGCGTCACCTTCGCCGGCGTGTTCGGCCTCTTCGCTCGTGGTGAGGAGCATCTGCATCCCGAGACAGATACCCAGGAGGGGGCGACCGTCCTCGGCCGCCTCGACGAGGGCGTCCCGGAACGGACCGGCGTTGTCCATCCCCTCGCTAAACGCGCCGACGCCGGGGAGGACGATCCCGTCGGCGGCATCGAGTGCCACCGGGTCGTCCGATATCGTCACGGCTGCGCCCGCGCGTTCGAGCCCACGCGTGACGCTCCGGAGATTCCCCAGTCCGTAATCGACGACGACGACGTCAGCCGCCGCCTGCTCGCGGTCGCTCATGTCAACCCGTAGTTCGGCTCGGGTCTTGGGACTTTCCTTCGACCCAGATATCACCCAGCCGGGCCGGTCGAGCACAGCCAGTCCATCCGGCTGGTTCCGATCGGGCCCCTAGTTTGATTGGGATAGACGGAGACGTAGTCCTGTATCGCGCCTGTCGCCGATGACACGCGACAGAAAACCCAGACTATGCACGACCTGTCACTTCAGGACGCCCACGTCGGCATCGTCCCGGGCGTCGTCGATGGCGTCGACACCTATCGCTCCGTCTGCGAGCGGGTCGTCGGACGCGTTTCAGTGTACGATCCGTCCGCAGTGGAGTCCGTCGCGTCCGGGTCGAACCCGCCGGACTACCTCATCATCGAAGGGGGCCCGAAGGGACTAGATGCAGTGAAGACCGCGGCCGACCAGACCCCGCCGCATGCCGTCCTTTACGTCGACGATCGACCCCGGAAAGTCTCGGAAGCGATGCTATCCGGTGCCGATGTGTTCCTCCACCCTGCGGACAGACAGCACTTCGAAGCGCGACTCAAGAGCTTGCATCTGGGTGCGACAGTCCCGGTCGAACCAGCCGAGGGCCGGCTCGGTATGGAACCGTCGATCGAACCGCGGGCGTATGAGACGCTCATGGAGCAGTTCGAGGACCTCATCTACGTCCTCGATCGCCACGCGCGTTTCGTCCGGGTGAACGAGGCAAAAGCCGCCCTCCACGATCTCGACCCCGAAGTGATGATCGGCCAAAGCGAGTTCAACACCTTCCTGCCGGAGACCGCCATGGAGATCTACCGCGACAATCTGGCAGTGATCGAAGGTCACAGCGCGGTCGAGCGCAAGCCGGAGTGGATCGAAAACGCCCACGGCGAGCGGATCCACGTCACTGCGAGCAAGCACCCAATTACTGATCCGGAGGGGCGCGTGATCGGGCTGATCGGTATCTCGCGGGACATCACCGCGCTCACCAGACAACAGGCCCTCATCGAGAACGTGCGGGATACCATCGAACATCTCTATGGCATGTACGACCACAACTTTCGAAACCGCACGCAGATCCAGGTCGCCATCGAATCCCACATGAAACAGGCGTTCACAGCCGAGTCGACCGGCCGCGAGCGGCTGTCGGAACTCGGGGGGCTGTTCGGCCTGGACGTCCGTCCGGGGGCCGAAATCGAAGGCACGAATACCGACGGACGGGCCGATCGCGAGGAAGTGCGGACGTCACTCGAAGGGCTCGCGAACACGTGGGCGGAGATGCACCGGTCGTTCACCGAGGCGCGGGACGTCGAGACTGAGATGGTCGAACGTCTCACGGATCTGGTCGAGGACTTCAGCGAACTGTTCGCGGTCGTCAAGGCCGGCGGCGAACTCACCGAAGTCGACCTGAAACGCCTCGCAAAGCAGTACGCTGACTGTCAGGTCACGGGCGAGTCGGTTACGATCACCACCGATCAACTCCGGACGACGCTGCTGGTTGAACAGCTCAGTGCGGCGCTCGGGCCGGCAGGGCGGATCCGGCTTGAGTCCACCGAAGCGGGGGTGAGGCTACATCTCTCCAAGCACCTGACCGTGCCGGCCCTGACTGACCAGTATCGCGATCAGGATCTCCTCGAGCGGTCGAAACACCTGCTGAAGGTCCGACTCGTCCTGGAGACGCTGGGCTGGGACATCGAGACGGAGCATCCCGACGACGACACGACGGTCCTTTCGGTCGACGTCACGGCCTGGAAGCGCCAGGCGGGCGCTTACACCTGATACGTCGGTTCGTCCTGGCTGTCCCCGAGGTTCCTGACAATCGTCTGGAGCACGAGTTCGAACTCCTCGTCAGTCATCGCAGCGGAGATGTCTCCCAGTTCGGCCCCCTGTTCGGTGAGCCGGTCGCGCAGTGCCTGGTAGTTCTCGCTTGTGGTCAATTCGGCGGCTGGTTTGTTTGCTTCGAGACTGGCCTGTTTGATCGAATCGGCGACGTACGCCCTGACCTCGGGTTCGAGTTCACCCAGCGCGACCAGACGCTCGACAGTGTCTTCCAGCTCAGCGACGTCGACGGGCTTGGTGAGGTAGTCATCAAAGCCCATCTCGATGACGTCGAGATCCGGGGTCTTGGCCGTCACCATCGCGACCGGGCACTCGTACCCCTCCGCACGAACGGCATCGAGCGTCTCTTTCCCCGAGCGCCCCGGCATCATCCGGTCGAGCAGGACTACGTCGACATCGTCGTCGATGGCTTCCAGGGCTTGCTCCCCGGAGTAGGCAGTCTCGACGGTGTAGTGCTCGCGCAGGATCGACGCGTAGCCGTCCGCGATTTGCTGTTCGTCCTCGACGATCAGTACCGTCACGTCAGTGTCGTCTGTCATAGTTGGTGATCGCGATGTGAGCCGACATCGACCGCGTCATTCGGGTCCCCAGTCCTTGCGTTGTTCGACCGTGTTGAACGCCTCGTTGCGGAGGTTCGTGTACTCGTTGAGCATGTCCTCGCGGGTGACGACGCCGACCAGTTCAAGGCCCTCGACGACCGGCAGGACGTCCGTATCGGCGTTGATCAACTGACCGATGGCGAACAACACTGTCGCGTCCGGCTTGACGGACGTCGGAAACCCCGAGGCGAACCCCGAAACGGGGATTTCGCTGAGCGGATCATCGGTCTTGTAGCAGGCGATCAGTGCCGACCGCTGGGTGATCAGTCCGTCCGGATCGTCGCCGTCGGTGATGATGATCGACTCCCGGCCGTCCTTGAGCAGTATTTCGACGGCGGCCCTGAGGCTCCGGTCACGCGACACCGTCAGGTAATCGGTGCTCATCACGTCGCGGATCAACACGGCGCCATCCCCTCCGTCGGCGCTCGCCCGTTGAAGCGAAACCACGTGCTGGACTCCCACTCCGCCGGGCCGGGCGGGGGAGTCCCACCGGGACGGGCCATGGTAGATAGTCACTCGCCCTGCCGTATAAAACCTCGACAGGCGGCCACCTGCGCGATCGGGGTGGCCACACGCGTTGTTACCCCGCAACGAACTCGACGCCGGCGAACTCGAACCGAGCGCCGCCGTCGGCGCTCTCCGTGGCTGTGACCGTCCAGCCGTGGGCCTGTGCCGTCCGTCGAACGATCGCCAGCCCGAGTCCAGTCCCCTCCGTGGCGGTGGTAAACCCGTTGTCGAAGACCGCCTCGCGTTCGTCCGGCGGGATGCCCGGCCCGTCGTCGGCGACGTAGAAGCCGTCGTCCGTTCGACCAACCCTGACAGAAACGTCCTCACCGCTGTGGTCGATCGCATTCCGGAAGAGGTTCTCGAGGGCCCGTCGGAGCCGACGTCGGTCCGCCCGGATGACGGCCGCCTCCTCGAGAGTCACGGTCAGGGTTGCGTCCCGGGTGTGGACAGTCTCCCAGGCAGTCCTGAGGACGGCGTGACAATCGACCGATTCCGGATCGATGGACTCGTCCTCCCGGACGTACGTCAGGATGTCGTCGATCATGGCGTCGATCCGGTCGAGGGCCCCCTGGACCGTCTCGAGGGCGTCCGCCTCGCCGCGTTCGGCGAGCGTCGTGTGGATCTTTGCGACCTCCAGGGGATTCCGGAGGTCGTGGCTGAGAATCGAGGCGAACTCCTCTAAGCGCTCGTTCATCCGTTCGAGTTCCCGTTCTCGCTGCCGGCGCTCCGTGACGTCGCGTGAGGTGACGGCGATCGCTTCCACGTGTGGATGGTCGAGCAGGTTTCGGACCAGCGATTCGAAGACGCATTCCTCGCCGTCGGCGTCGATGACTCGATACTCGACACGGGGCTGGGAGGACGGATCCTCACGGACCGCCTCGAACTCCTCGCGGACGCGCTCGCGGTCCCGCGGGGCGACAATCGAGAACCCATCGCGTCCCTCCAGTTCGGCGGGCTCCCAGCCGAGGATTCGGTGGACTGACGGGCTGGCGTAGGTAATCGTCCCCGTCTCGTCCAACAACACGTTGACCTCGGCGGATTCCTCGATGATGGCCTGATAGCGTGCCTGGAGGGCTTCCTGTTCGGTGCGATCGGAGATGAATCCGATCTCGGCGTGGTGGTCCCCGGCAAGCGGGGCGACGCGCAAGCGGAGATGTCGCGGATCGCTCCCCTCGATCGTGACGTCGACAGTCACCCGCTCGCCATCCAGCGTCGGCCACTCCGGCAGCACCGTCTCGACGGCCGCCCCCAGGGCCGAGTCGTCGATCCCCAGCATCGACTTGGCTGCGGGATTGAGGTCGGTTATCTGCCCCCGCGTCCCCACGACCACGAGCCCTTCGTCCATGCGATCCAAAATGACCGACCGTGGGAGCGGGACCTCCCCGATGAACTCCTGGGTGAACACGAGATACGTCAGCGTCCCCGCGGTGATCACGAGCGCGACCGGCGTGAGGTCAAACCCCGGGCCGATGCCGAGGCGATAGACCAAGCCGGTCGCGACCGGGAGGGTAATGCCCCCCAGGATACCCGCGACCGCAAGGGAGGCCACCCGCTCGTGGCGTTTGGCGAAAGTCGCCAGGCAGGCCCCGCCTGCCCCCGTCGCCACCAGCAACACGAACTGGCCCATGACGTAGCCCGGCTTCGGATCGATATCCAGCAGGCGGAGGTCGCCGTCCGCGACGACGGTTGCATCCCACAGCCACCCGTGCAGCGGGTTCGTCACGAACACGCCGGCCAGGACGCCACCGACCGCAAGGATGGGGACGAGTCGGGACGGGGCAAGCCACGTCTGGCGTTCGCTGGCAGCCAGCGCGAACACCACCCACGCGACGACGAGCACGACGAAGGCACCGGACCCGATCGCAAACCAGATCCGCTTTGGGCCGCCGGTATTGGCGACCTGATAGGCCGCCGAGAGTGCCCAGGTCGCTCCCGCAAGACAGAAAACCAACAACGACCCGATCGTGGCCGTCATGCGGTTGAGCGTCACCAACAGTAACATCGACAGCCCCAACACCAACAGCAGGAACGCGGCAACGAGCAGCGGCACGATCATCCAGGTCGTTTGCCAGGCCATCGAAAAGTGCCTCTCGTGAATCCGTATTGGGCCACGTGGCTTAAGCCTATGCGTGGGATTATTTTGCATGATACTGTTCGGACCCCGGCATGCTCCTGTGTGTTCGGGGGCCGGTCGATCGTCGATAGCCACCATACGTCGTAACCAGCACAAGTGTTTTGGTACCAAAACACAATGTCAATAACGTGTCACCGACTCCCGAGTCCGACACGACCGTCCTCGTCGTCGAAGACGAACGGGCGACCGCCGAGGGATACGCACGACTGCTGGAGGCAGACTACGACGTTCGGGTGGCCTACGACGGCGAGCAGGCCCTGGATGCGCTTGAGGAAACCGTCGACGTCGTCTTGTTGGATCGCCGGATTCCTGGGCTCTCGGGCGTGGACGTGCTGGACGTTATCGAAGACCGGGGGCTGGATTGCCGAGTCGCCCTGGTGACCGCCGTGGCACCGGATTACGACATTCTGGAGCTGGGTATCGACGATTACCTCACGAAACCAGTCGGCGCGAAAAACCTCGAAGCCACCGTCGAAAAGCTCTGTGCGCTCGACGAGCACGAGCGGCTCCAGCGCGAACTCAGCAGCGCCCGCGTCAAGCGCAACGTCCTCGAAGTCGAAAAAGACGAGAACGAACTCGCAAACAGCGACGAGTTCGCCCGACTCATCGAGCGGATCGAAACGCTCGAATCCCGGCTCACCGAGATCGAAGACGCGTATCCGGCGCACTTCGAGACGTGACGCGGTCAGTCAGACGCCGGGCTCGAGATCACGGGTCAGGCAAGCTTCACAGGGCAGGCAGACCCAGCCTCACGTGTCCGGTTGTCCCGGGCCGGTATCCCCGGAGCTAGGACCATCGGATCCCGCAGTCGACGGGCCCGGTTCGCGTTCACGGGGCAGGTTCGGATCGTGGTACGGCGAGCGGCCGTACACCGCGTCGCGGAGATCGTGTTCATCGAGTTGGTCTTTGAGTACCCTGTCGAGCCGGTTGACGCTCGTCTGATCGAGGCCGTGGGCCGAAAGCAGCCGCTGGTAGCGGTCGTCATCGGTGATCGAGTCGAGTCGATCGTACAGCGACGCCATCTCGTCGGGGCTCAGCGCGGCGATCCGGTCCGGATCGGTCAACCCTAGCTGGCGCTGGCGTTCCAGATCGACGACGTACTGGATGACGACCAGCGCCACCTTCGAAATGGCACGCTGGCTCCCGAAGGCCGTCAGGTCGATCTCGGTCATGATCCCCAGCGTGCGGTCGCGCTCCCAGGGCGTCACGTCCAGCGCACTGCACAGCGCGTGAGTGATCCGGGCTTTGTCCAGACGGTGCATCCGCTCGGCGTGGCCGGTCATCGCCGGGTGTTGCTCGTCGTGGAGTCGCCGGAGACGCTCGCTCAGATCCGAGTTCGGGTCCTCCGGCCGACCGATCGTCGTGGCGCTCGGCGAAACGATATCGAACTGTCTGATCGTCGCGTCCCGCTTGGCTTGCGCCCGCGAGAGCGTCCCGTCCCCCGGCTTCGTCGAGACTTCCCGCTGCTCGCGCCATTCCCGGCGCTCGCGATCGGCTGGCTCTCTGGCCCGGCCGACGTGGTTCTCTCCCCTGCTGTCCATCACATCTCAGTCGTCGCTACGCACAGTTGAATCCACTGGCTCCGGATGGCCCCGAGGGAGAACCGTCGAAATACAGCTACCAGAAACCCCGTCTATATCTCTACCTTGTAACCAGAGGTACTTAAAGAGACGAGGCAGTGGGTCGCCGGTCAAAAGTCACCCAGTTCGGCCTGGCCACCGTCGCCGACCAGGTCAGCGGCCTGCTGGATCGTGGTTTCGAAGGTTTCGCGCTGACTGCGGTCGTACAGCGTCGCAGCCGGATGGACGCAGACGAGGACGCGCCGGCGCGTGCCCCCGATCTCGATCTCCTCGATCGAACCCGCCTCGCTGGTGACGGCCAGGTCCCGGCCCAGGAGGTGCTCGCCAGGGACTTTGCCGAGCGTGACGATCACCGCGGGATCGACCAGGCCGATCTCCTGATCGAGGTACGGGCGACAGTTCGAGCGCTCCCCGGCAGTCGGATCGCGATTCTCGGGTGGTCGACATCGCACGCAGTTGGTGATCCGGACGTCCGCCCGCGAGAGGCCCGCGTCCCGGAGGGCGTCGTCGAGCACTGTCCCGCTACGGCCGACGAACGGTTCACCCCGGTCGTCCTCCCGCTCGCCCGGGGCTTCGCCGACGAAGAGGAGATCAGCGTCGTCTGGACCGACACCGTCAACGATCCGGGACCGGGAAGCGAGGAGTTCCGAACACCGCTCACAGCCCTCGACCGAGAGGCCGTCCATGTGCTCCATGCCCGAGCCTGCGGGCCGGGCCCGCAAAAACGTCGCTATCGATCGGCGGAATCGAACGCCCCATCGGCCGCCCGCGCTGCCAGCCGCGCGACCCGCAGCGGCTCGGGTCGCCCACCCTCAGGGGTGAACGCCCGGACCACCTCGCGGGCCTCACTCTGGCCACAGCCCACACTCCGGACGAAAACCGTTTCGTCGGTGACCGAAACGCGCTCACGGACCGGTTGGGAACGGTACGTATCGAGTCGCCAGGCGAGCGCCTCCCCGGAAAACTCCTCGCGGAGCGTCGGTTCCAGCCCCTCGCTCTCCTCGAAGGTAACCGAGAGCACCGGCAGTCCGGTCTCCTCGTGGAGACGGTGCAGGTCGAGCACGTTGAACCACGCCGGGGCGATCCCGGCGACGAGCAGGTAGCGAACGTCCGCGCGGTCGAGGCGTTCGACCATCCGGGCGATGGCATCGGTCGCGTCGCGTCCACCGACCGTGCAGGAGCCGAAGACGAAGCCGTCGGTGACGCGACTGGCGCGGACAACTGCGCCGGCAAGCGTACTCGACTCCCCGGTGAACGACTCGGCGATTCCGAGGGCGCGAACCCCCGATTTCACGTTAGGTGTTCTCCTTGATATCCGATAACTGATCGATCAGTTCGTCGTTCGAGGCCGTGAATTCGAACTCAACGTCGCCGTCGTGTGTGTTTTCCGCAGCGTTGACCCCGTCGTCATCATCAAAATCAGCGTCCAGGTCCTGATTCTCCTGTTCGGTTTCGTCGTAGCTCCCAAACCCCATGTCGTGTAAAGGTACGGGATTCGTGGTGAAAAATCACACGCTACTGCCTGGCATGATTACCGCCAGACTCAACCCGCTGCTGGACCCTATCTACGACTATGGATATTCACAACGTGACAGCCGACGCAGAGACGTTCACCGCCAACGTCTATCTGGCAACCGGCGACCGACCGACGCTCGTCGACGCCGGCGCGATGGACGGCGTCGTCGACGTGATCCGGGAGTATACCGACGACCTGGACGCAGTCGTCCTGACCCACCAGCACGGCGACCACGTCGCGCAACTCGATGCGGTCCTCGACGCCTTCGACGCCGAGCTGTACGCCAACGCCGATCACCCCCGGCGGACGAACGAACTCGACGACGGCGACACGATCCAAATGGGCGACGAAACTTTCGAGGTCGTCTACACGCCGGGCCACGCCGACGACCACGTCTCGCTCGTCAGCGAGACCACGCTCTTCTCCGGCGATACCGTGGTCCACGACGACGGGGCCTTCGAGGGCGGGAGTTTCGGCCGGACCGACAATCCTGGCCAATCGCGCGAGCGTCTCATCGAGTCGATCCGCGACATCCTCGATCGGATGCCCGAGACTGTCGAACACATGTACAGCGGCCACGGCGGCGTCTTCCACGGCGACGTTCGGGAGATCGTCGAGACAGCACTGGAACGGGCCGAGAAGCGGGAACCGAAGTACGACTGATCGGGTAGGAGACGAGAGCGGCAGAAAAGAGTTTGCAACCGAACGCTTTTACTGATTCAGTGTAATCTGTAAACAGATAGCTCACGCATGTCACGGACATCAAACCGGGCCGACGGAGCCGTCGTTCGGGATTTCCTCTCGGTCGCGGACCTGCTGGAGGACCCACAGCTGGCCCGGCTGTACGCCGCCCTGGCCCGTTCGGGCGAGGCGACCGTCCAGGAGCTGATGACCGAACTCGATCTGGCCCAGGGGACAGCATACGCCTACGTGAACCGGCTCGTCGACGCCGGCGTCATCGAGACGGTTCGTGACGAACAGCCACGGACGTACGCAGCCTGTGACATCGATCTGACGCTCACCAGCAGTGAGGACGCCCAGGAATACACCATCACGTCCGCGCTCGTCGACGCCGTCGGTCGCCGCGAGACCGACGACGACATCGATACGTACATCGATCGTCACGGGATCGACGGACTCGCGACGGCACTCACCTACGCGGTGGACAGAGAACGCGGGGAAGTGACCCACCGCACGATGGCCGACGATCTGGACATGTCACCGCTTGCGGCCGAGATCATTCTCCAGGCGCTTCGTCCCGTCGTTGTCGAACACTTCGACGGAATATAGCGGACTCATCAACGGGTTTCGGTTCGTCGAGGACCTGCTCGAATGAGTAGGATCGAAGAAGGCGACCAAATCACCGATCGGCCTTTAAGTATCTCTGGTTACAAGGTAGAGATATAGACGGAGTTTCTTCAGGACGCCGACTATCGAGTGACTGCTGTACCCGGCAGCCGGCCAGAGCGATACGGTTTTGAGACGGCACCGAGAAAGGGCGTCCATGTTATCACGCCAGTACGTCCGCGAGCACCCCGGGGAGGTTCGAGAGACCCTCGCCGCTCGCGGCGTCGACGATGTCGATCTCGACGCGATCCTGGAGATCGACGAGGAGTGGCGCGAACTGAAAGCCCGCGGCGACGACCTGCGACACGACCGCAACGAGGTCTCCTCGAAGATCGGCGAGCTCAAGCAGGAAGGTGACGAGGAAGCCGCCCAGGAAGCCATCGAGCGCTCCCAGCAGCTCAAAGACGAGCTCCAGGAGGTCGAGGAACGCGCCGACGAACTCGAGAGGGAGTTAGAAGAGCGGCTGCTGGAAATTCCCAATATCCCCCAGGAGGGCGTTCCCGAGGGCGAGGACGAAAGCGACAACGTCGAAACGCGACGGTGGGGGTTCGACGATCTGCGGGATCTGCCCGAGGACGTCACGCCCCACTACGATCTCGGCGAGGAACTCGACATCCTGGACTTCGAACGCGGCGCGAAAGTCTCGGGGGGCGGCTTCTACTTCCTGAAGGGCGACGCCGCACGCCTCGAACACGCGCTCATCCAGTTCATGCGGGACATCCACCGCGAGCAGGGCTACGAAGAGGTGTTCCCGCCGATCCCGGTCTCCAGTGAGTCGATGACCGGGACGGGCCAACTCCCGAAGTTCGCCGACGACGCCTACAAGCTCGAAGACGAGGATCTCTGGCTGTGCCCGACCGCGGAGGTCCCGGTGACGAACATGTACCGCGACGAAATCCTGCTCGACGACGACCTCCCGCTGAAGCATCAGGCGTACACGCCCAACTTTCGGCAGGAAGCCGGCGAACACGGTACCGAGACCCGCGGAATCGTCCGCGTCCACCAGTTCAACAAGGTCGAGTTGGTCAACTTCGTCGAGCCCGAGGAGAGTGACGACCGACTCGACGGCCTCCTCGACGAGGCCGAGGAGGTCCTCCGGCGGCTCGGTCTCCCGTATCGCGTGCTCGACCTCTGTACCGGCGATCTAACCTTCGCCTCGGCGAAGACCTACGACGTCGAGGTCTGGGCCCCTGGCGACGACATGGACGAGGGGCCGGCGGAAGGTGGGCGATGGCTCGAGGTCTCCTCGGCCTCGAACTTCAAGGACTTCCAGGCCCGGCGGGCTGGCATTCGATATCGGCCTGAGCGCCACGAATCCGCGGAGTACCTCCACACGCTCAACGCCTCTGGAGTCGCACTCCCGCGGGTGCTCGTGGCGATCCTGGAATACTACCAGAACGACGACGGGACGGTAACGGTACCGGAAGCACTCCGCCCGTATCTCGACGGCAAGGAACTGATCGAGGGGCAGGATCCGGTCGGCGAGAGCGCGCTGGGTGCCGGCGAGCGATAATTACCAGTCGACGCTGAGTCGCCCGTCGCCGTGTGGATCGGGCGCGATCTCCTCGTCGGTCCGGCGATCGATGACGTGGATCACGCCGCGGCCCTTCTTCGCCGGGCAACTCTCGGCGGCCCGGACGTGATGATCGAGGTCGTCCTCCCCGACGTAGTAGGTGCTGGGTTTGGCCAGGCCGGTTTCGAGATCCAGCTCCCAGTCCGGTGATTCAGCGGCACACTTCCCGGCACCGAAACACCGGTTGGCCTCGAAGATGATCTTGTACGGCTTGGCCTCGACCGGCGGGCCGTCATCCCCGCCGACGTCGCTTGGCTGGATGACGGCAGTATCGTCGTCCTCACTCATCTCAGAACCCCCGCAGATCCTCGAGGACGGCCGCGGCCGAGCCGTCGTCGATGGCTGTGCGGGCGGCCTCGAGACCCTCATCGAGGGTGTCGGCGTCACCGCCGGCGTAGATTCGGACCGCGGCGTTGAGCGCGACGGCGTCGTGCCAGTGGTCGGTCCGGTCGCCGGTGAGAACTTCGCGGGTGAGCCGCGCGCTGTCTCCAGCCACGTCATCGACGGCGAGATCGTCGGTCTCGAAGTCCATGCCGTAGGCAGCCGTTTCGATCTCGTCGCTTGCGAGGCCCTCGGCCTCGGTCCACTCGGCGAACTTCGTGTAGCCCGGTCGGATGTCGTCGTAGCCCTCCATCCCCTGGAACATGATGACGCGATCGAGGGAGTGGGCTTCGCTGCGCTCGAAGGTCTCGACGATCTTCTTCGCGAAGGAGAGGTGATAAAACGAACCGAGATGGACACTCGCACCGGCCGGGTTGGCGAGCGTCTCGACGGTGTTGATGAACGTCCGGACGCCCATCTGATCCCGGCGGTCGAAGAGATCGTCGATGGCGGGATTGAACGCCGGCTGGTAGTAAAACCCGAAACCAGTCTCCTCGACCATCGCGGCGGATTTGGCGGGCTGAAGTTCGGTCCGGATGCCGAGTTCGTCGAGGACGTGCTTGTACGCATCATTCTTCTGGGTGGGGACGCGGTCGCCCGAGTGGACGACGACGGGCGTCCCAGCGGCGGCAGCGACGACGCCCGCAGCGACACCTAAAATCGCCGTCCGCTCCTTCCCGTCGTAGTTCGCGCCGCAGTCGACCGGGTCGGCGTCGGGGACCCCCGTCTCGACGCGGTCGGCCATCACGTCGACGTACGCGGCGAGTTCCTCGCTCGTGTTGTGCTTCCAGCGGTTGGCGAGCCAGAACGCACCGAGCGTCGTCGGATCGGGGTCGCGATCGAGAATCCGTTCCATCGCCTCGGTCGCCTGCTCGTGGGTCATGTCCTCGGCGGACTTCGTCCCGGAGCCGACCACTTCGGTCATCAGCCGCTTCAGGGGCCACTCGCCGTAGTCGCTCATTGCCGGTTCACCTCCGCGAGTCCGTCGGTCGTGCCGGCCAAAGGGGCCTCGGCCACCGCATCGGCTTCCCCCAGGCAATGTGCGACCGCCTCGCGGACGTCGACGACGTCGCCGACGACGGTCACGGCGGGCGGTTCGATCCCCGCGGCCGCTGCACGCGTCTCGATCGTCTCGACCGTGCCCGTAACGACCCGCTCGTCTTCCAGGGTCGCCCGCTCGACCATCGCGACGGGCGTCTCGGCGTCGACAGCGCCCGCCCGGAGCGCGGCCACGTTGTCGGGCAGCCGACCCACGCCCATCAGGATCACGAGGGTGCCGCCGGCGGCGACGATCCGCGAGAGGGCATCCCAATCGAGCGAGGAGTCGGGCTTGGTCGGGTCCTCGTGGCCGGTGACGACGACCAGCGCCGAGGCGTGATCGCGGTGGGTCGCCGGGATGCCGACTACGCTCGGGCCGGCGATAGCGCTCGTGACACCGGGGACGACCTCGAAGGCGACGCCATGGGCCGCGAGGTGTTCGGCCTCCTCGCCGCCGCGGGCGAACAGCGTCGGATCGCCGCCCTTCAGGCGGACGACGTCCCGGCCGGCCGAGGCCTCACAGACGAGGCGTTCGTTGATCGCCGCCTGCGGTGTCCGCTCGCCGTCGGCGCGCTTGCCGACGTTCTCGACCCGGACCCCATCGGGGATCGAGTCGACGACGCCATCGCCCACGAGGGAATCATGGAGGACGACGTCGGCCTCGTCGAGTAGCCGGCGGGCCTTGACCGTCAGTAACTCGGGGTCGCCTGGGCCCGCGCCGACGAGGTAGACGGTTCCGTTCGTTGTCATGGGGACTCCTGTGAGGAGGGTGTGACTCCCCGTACTTCGCGGTACCGGATCCGGTAGCGATTGCTCGGCTGGCTCAGATCGCCCGGTGGAACGTCGGTTTCGGGCTGATCGAGTGGCTGTTCGTCAAATTCGTCTCCCGAACGCACTTCTCTGGCCGCGGCGATCAGGAACGAACACGGCTCCCGGCAGGGAAGTTCGCTCTCGCCACCGTCGGCTGGCGGCTCGCTCCCTTCCACAGCGTCGGCAGACAGGCGCTCCGCGCCACCCTCGCCGTCCTCGTCCCACGTCCGGCGCTTGGCACAGTTGCCACAGACCGCCGTCGTCAGGTCGTCGAGTTCAGTACTCGAAAGCTCCGAGACGCCGGCGTACATCCCGGTCTGGCGGGCGGCGACGTCCCGGAAGGCCACGGGGTCGGGATCGTCGGCCCACGTCTCGATGCCGGCGGGGTACACCGCCGCGACGGCCCGGAGCAGTCCAGTTGCGTCCAGGTCCGGAAGTACCCACCCCGTCGGGAGCGAGCGCTCGCCGGCGAACGGCCGGAAGCGACCCGCCCCGTCGGTGCGGGCGTACCACCGGAAGGTCTCGGGCTCTTGCTCGGTGAGCGCCGCCGGGGACGCGTCGCGATCGTCGCGATGGCGGAGTTCGTACGCGCCATCCGCGACACTCACAATAAGGTCACCCCACTCCCGCCGGCGGCGGTCGCCGTCGGCAGGGGCGGCGTCGAGCCACGACAGGAACGCCTCGGCCGCGTCTGGCCGCACGGGCTGGTCCTGCTCGACGTCTCGGTCCAGGTCGGCCCCGGCGTCGCCGGCTCGTTCCAGAATGACGTCCGGCACGAGTCGGTCAGTCCCGACGGCCGAGGTATACCAGATCCGACGGCCCGCAACCGTTCCCGGGACCGGATACCCGGACCGGGGGTCGTCGGTGATCCCCAGCAACTCGGGGATCTCGTCGCGTGTGTGAAAGCCGTCGGCGATGAACAGCGGGACGACGGCGATGTCGTCGGCTGTGAATTCATCGAGGATGTCTTCGACCGCCGGGGCCTCGTCCATGAACAGCGCGCCGACCTCGGCGAAGTCCGTCTGCTCGCGGAGCGCCTCGACGTGGTTGTAGACGGCCTTGGCGCTTTTCGGATTCCGCTCGGTGCCGTGGCCGACGACCGCGAGCGCGGCGTCCTCCTCGGGGACGTCGTCGAGGTACCGGCGGGCGCGGGCCGCGACGACGTCGGTCATGGCCGAGTGTGTTCCGACAGGGTCGGTGTAGACCATCTCGGGGGCGGTTGACTCGCCGGCCACGTCGTCGATCCCGAGGTCGAACTCCCGTGGGAGGACCTGATCGACGAAGTAGCCCTGGCTGACGAACAGCGGGACGACGTAGGCCGTCTCGGCATCGATCGTTCGCAGGACGTCACGGAAGCTCGGCGATTCCTTCCAGAAGGCTGTCCGGACCTGGTCGAAACACCCGCGGTCGCGGATGGTCTCGGCGTGGGACAGCGTCGGAAGCGCGGAGTCGGGGTTGCGGTGGGAGCCGTGTGCCGCAACGACGAGTGCCTGTTCGGTCATGGGTCGTCCTCCTCGGTCATGGATCGTCCTCCTCGGTGGCTTCGATACGTTTCGCCGCCCCCTCCAGCTCGGCCGCGAGTTCTCTGGCCTCCGCGGCCGAGAGCGTCACGCGGTCGGCGTGAGCCGGCACCGAGTCGAGTTCGACGTTGTCGAGTTCGAGTTCGAGGGTGACGTCCTCGGGGTCCTCCCGGGCCGTCCGGACGTTCAGCGTGGCGAAGGCCTCCTCCGTGAAGCCGTGTCCCTCCACGCGCCCTTCGAGGAGGTCGAACGTCGTGAAGGCGTTGACCTTCAGCACGCGATCAGCCATATCAATCGTCCGTGGGAATGGGTTCGCCGCTGGCGTTCGTCGGTGCGGGCGAGGCGCTCATCTCCTCGTCCTCGGCGTAGGGATACCACGTCATCTTCGTGTTGCCGAGGTACGGGTCCTCGTAACTCGTCTCTTCGGGCTCGGCGAGCCCCGAGAGTTCGTCCTCCTCGCGGTCGGCGACGAACTCCCGGAAGGACTCCTGACCGTCACGTTCGGCCTCGTAGATTTCCAGCAGGTTGGCGATGTAGCCCGGAATCTCGTCGGCTGGGACGCGCATCTCCACCCAGTCGGCGAACTGTGGGTTCTCGCCGAGGCCACCGCCCAGCCCGACGTCGAAGGCCTCGACGGCCCCGCCGTCCTTGCGGGTCTTCATCCCGCGGAGGCTGATGTCGGCGATCTGGGGCTGGGCACACGAGGCCGTACACCCCGAGAGGTGGATGTGGAAATCCGTGACGCCCTCAGGAACTGGAACGTTCTCTTTGAGCCACCGAGCGTACCGCACCATCCGGTTTTTCGTCTCGACGATCGACAGCGAGCAGTATTCGGTCCCCGTACACGCGATCGAGCCACGCATGAAGGGATGGGGGTCGGGCGAGTAGTTCTCGAGCACCGACTCCGCGAGGAAGTCGTCCAGGTCCTCGTCAGCGATGTCGCCCACGATGACGTTCTGGCGCTGGGTCAGGCCGATCATCTCCGAATCGTATTCCTCGGCGAGGTCGGCGAGTTCGATGACGTCTGCTGCGGCCATCCGGCCGACGAGCACCGAGAGCCCGACGAAATTTTGGCCGTCGGCCTGGTCGTGGACGCCGACGTAGTCGCCCGGCGCGTCCGACCGCCCGGCGTTGTAGTCGTACTCCTCCCGGAGGCCCTGGCCTGCGGTCGGCAACTCGTAATCGACGTACTCCTCCTGGAGCACGGATCGGACCTTCTCCGTTCCCCACTCGTCGACGAGGAACTTCATCCGGGCGTTGAACCGGTCCTCGCGGTCGCCGTAGTCCCGGAAGAGTCCGGAGAGGCCGGCGGCGACCGCGGCAGCGTTCTCGGGCCGGCAGAAGACGTCGATGCTGCGGGCCAGCCGGGGCTCCTTGCGAGCCAAGCCGCCGCCGACGTTGACGTTGAAGCCGGCGATGTCCTCGCCGTCTATCTCCTTGACCGCCGGTTCGAAGGCGAGGTCGTTGATATCGCCCTGGCCGGCACCGCGACGGTCGCCGGTGACGGCGACCTTCCACTTGCGGGGAAGATTCGTGTAAAGATCGTTGCCCTTGAAACGGTCGTGGAGCTCTTCGACGATGGGCCAAACATCGACGAGTTCGTCGGCATCCCGGCCAGCGACCGGCGAGCCGACGATGTTGCGCCAGGAGTCACCACACGCCTGGATCGTCGAGAGACCCGCAGATTCGAGTTCCGCAAAGATGTCAGGAATGTCTTCGATCTTGATCCAGTGGAGCTGGATCGATTGGCGCGTCGTGAAGTCGGCGTAGGCGTCGCCGAACTCGGGGTTCTCAACGGGGCCGGTGGCGTACTCGCGGGCCACCTCGCCGACGGTCCGGAGCTGTTCGGGCGTCATCCGGCCCATCGGCGTCCCGATGCGCATCATGAAGTAACTCTCCTGGCCCTTCCGCTGGTGGTACAGTCCCCACCATTTGAACCGCTCGAACCACGCGTCGTGTTCGTCCTCCGGGATGGCATCGAACCCCTCTTCGGCAAATCGTTCGAGGTGGTCGCGTATCTCCATCCCGTAGGTTTCGTCCTTCCATCGCTCGACCTTCGTGGGCATGTCCATCCAGATGCGACCCGGACGTATACCCACAGCCACCTCGTCAACCTTCCCCGCCTCTCCGGGAGTGCGACAATATTTGCAGGTATATCTGACCCCTCACGCCGTCGGCGAGCGTCGCCGGGACCGAGACGGCCGGTGAACGCTCTCGGGGACGACAGGCCTGAAATCGCCGGTTTCGGGGTCGACCCGGCCGAGCGTGAGCCAGCCGGTCACGCCGCTCGCCCCACACTGGATGCACTGGCCGGCGATGCGCGCCTCGACGTTCCCGCCGTCGACGCCGACCTCGACGAACCCCTCGGCGAGAAAATCCGTGAGTTGACACGAACAGAAATCCCCGCCAGCGAGTCGCCAGAGATCGCTGACGTTCACCTCACGAGTGTCGTTGACACTGACCCAGGCCCCGTCGTCAAGCTGGTGGACGTCCGTCGGCATAGTCCGAGTTATTCCCGGCGGGCGGTAAGCCCGTCGGCACCCGCGGCGATTGCCGCTCGTCACAGTCGTTCCCCGACGGCGAAGCAGCGTGATCGCCATACTCCGGTGCCTCCCGTCGGTAGCTGTCGTTCGACATAACCAGCAATTGTTGCCCCAAAGAAGAAGAACGGGTAGGGATTACGCCGGAACACGGCCTTATGCAGTCGGGCAGACTAGAGGGATTCGATGACCGAGACTTCCGAGACGGCGACAGCAACGACCCCAGGAGACGAACGATCGGAGCAGGACCACCTCGAAGACGTCGAGGTCGGGGCCGGTTGTACGGAGATCTGGGAGCACTTGAGTGAGAACCGTGGCGGCGCTGCCGGCGACTGATCTCGACCACTTCGGGCCGCGACTCGCAGCGTTCGACCGTTGAAACCCTCCATGTACCGGGCTTCGCCGAAACTAAACGCTTACCACACGAACGCTCACCAATGATTCCCCTTCTCCACGACTTCAGCGATTCCCGCGTGCTCGTCTTCGGCGGTGGGCCCGTCGGCGCACGGAAGGCCCGCCGGTTCGACCACGAGGCCGAGGTCGTCGTCGTGGCTCCCCAGTTCGCGGACGCCGACTTCGGCAACGCAACGCTCGAGCGTGCCAGTCCCGATCCGACGGAGGTGGCGGAGTGGCTCGACCGGATCGAGCCGGCGCTCGTCGTCGCAGCCACCGACGATGCGGCCGTCAACGCAGCCGTCGAGCGTGCTGCCGAAGATCGAGGGGTACTGGTCAACCGCGCGGATCACTCCGGGGAACGAGCACCGGGAGCGGTGGTGTTGCCGGCGATCGTCCGCGACGACCCGGTCGTCGTCGGCATCTCGACCCAAGGGGGAGCCCCGGCGGTGAGTGGCGTCCTGCGCGAGGAGATCGAACGGGAGATCGACGGCGCTGGCGCGCTTGCGGGATTCGTCGGCGATCTGCGCGAGGAGTTCGCCGACCAGGGCGTCGACGGCCCGCACCGACGCGACGCGCTCAGAGCGATTGCGAGGTCGGATCGGATCCGTACGCTCGTCGCCGACGGACAGACCGACCAGGCGCGCGAGGTCGCCGAGGAGCTGCTTGGAGAAGTCCGAAACGAGACAGAATCGTAGCCCGCGGCCCTACCGAAGTCGGCCGAGGATCCGGTAGTCCCGATCGGGCGTGTACCGCCGGAACAACAGACTGTTGGTCAGCACGGAGACGCTGGAGAAGGCCATCGCCGCGGCGGCCAGCACGGGCTGGAGCAGCCCGAGCGAGGCCAGCGGGATCATCGCCGTGTTGTATCCCAGCGCCCACAGCAGGTTCTGTTTGATCTTCTGCAGCGTCGCGTCGGAGATCCGGATCGCCTTCACGACGTCCTGTGGATCAGAGCGCATCAGCGTCACGTCCGCGGCTTCGATGGCGACATCTGTGCCGCTCCCGATCGCCGTCCCGACGTGGGCCACGGCGAGGGCCGGCGCGTCGTTGACCCCGTCGCCGACCATCATCGCCTTTCGGCCGTCCGCCTGGATCGTCTCGACGGCATCGGACTTCTCGTCGGGAAGCACCTCCGCGCGGACGTTGTCGGGGTCGATCCCGACGTCCTCGGCGACGGCGCGGGCGGTCCGCTCGTTGTCGCCCGTGATCATCATGACGTCGACGCCACGCTCGCGAAGTGCGGCGACGGCCTCCGTTGCGCCTTCCTTCACCGTATCGGCGTCGGCGACGACGCCCGCAAGTTCGCCGTCGATCGAAACCAGCATCGCCGTCTTGCCCTCGCGTTCGAGACGCTCCATCGTCTCTTCGGCGGGCGCAGGGTCAATCCCCTCGTCTTCGAGGAGTTTTCGGTTCCCAACCAGAACTTCGACTGCTCGCGGGTCGATTCGCTCCCCGCTCGCTCGTTCGGAGCCGCTCCGCGGCTCCCAGCCGTCCACAGTGGCCCGGATTCCGTGCCCGGGGACGTTCTCGAAGTTCTCGGGGTCGGGGACGTCCAGTCCCCGCTGCTCGGCACCGTCGACGATGGCGCGGGCGAGCGGGTGTTCGCTGCCGCTCTCGGCCGCAGCCGCGAACCTGAGAACGTCGTCCTCGGAGTGACGCTCGCGTTCGGTCAATGACCCGCCGTCTGCGGCGGCCTCGCTGTCACCGTTCCCGACCGGGCTCCCCTCCCCGTCGAGGGCGACCACGTCGGTCAGTTCCATCTCGCCCTCCGTGAGCGTGCCCGTCTTGTCGAAGACGACGGTGTCGACGTCTCGCGCGCGTTCGAGGATGTCGCCACCCTTGAACAGGACGCCGTTCTGTGCGCCGATGGTCGTCCCGACCATCGTGGCCGCGGGCGTCGCCAGCCCGAGTGCACAGGGACAGGCGATCAACACCGCCGAAGCGAAGACGATCACGGCGAACTCGAAGACCGAGACGGCCCCACCGGCAATCTCGGGGCCGCCGGCGACCAGCCCCCACAGCGGCAGCGCGTCGACGAACCCGGCCAGCACTTCGGGAAAGGCGAACCAGACGACGCCCCAGAAGACGGCATTCGCGATGACCGCCGGGACGAAGTACGCCGAGATCCGGTCGGCGAGGTTCTGGATCTCGGGCTGGCGGGACTGGGCCTCCTTGACGGTCTGGACGATCTGCTGGAGGGCGGTGTCAGCGCCCACCTTCGTCGCCTTCACCGTCAGCAATCCATTCTCGTTGATCGTCGACCCGACGACCTCGTCGCCCTCGCTCTTCTCGACTGGGACGGACTCCCCGGTCACCATCGACTCGTCGACGGCCGACTGGCCATCCACGACCACGCCGTCGGTCGGGATCTGCTCGCCCGGCCGGACTTTCATCAGATCGCCGGTCTGGACGTCCTCCAACGGGACTTCCCGTTCGGTCCCGTCCGGACCGATCAGCGTCGCCGTCTCGGCCTCCATCTCCAGGAGCTTGCGGAGTGCCTCGCCGGCCTGGCCCTTCGAACGGGCTTCGAGGTAGTTGCCAAGCGTGATGAACACCAAGATCAGCGCGGCGGTGTCGAAGTAAACCTCGCCCGCGACCAGGTTGGCCAGCACGGCGATCGAGTAGAAATACGCTGTCGAGGAGCCAAGCGCGATCAAGACGTCCATGTTGGCCCGGCGATTGTTCACCAACGCGTTGTACGAGTTCTTGTAGAACGGCCACCCAAGCAGCGCCTGGACGGGCGTCGCGAGTGCGAACTCCACCCAGCCCAGTCTGATGCCGACGAGGGACTCGACGCCGGCGACGATCCCGCCACCGAGGACGAGTTTGTCGGCCATGAAGACCAACATCGGGGCCGACAGTAGCGCGCCGAACAGCGTCAGTCGGAGTTGCTTGCGGATCTCCTCGTCCCGTGCCGCGTCGCGCGCGTCCGCCCCGGCGTCCCCGGCGTCGTCGTCCTCACGGACCGGCGAGTAGCCAGCGGCCTCGATGGCATCGTAGAGATCCGCTCGCGAGGCCCCGGCAGGGTTGTAGGTGACCTGGGCCTCGTCGGTCGCGTAGTTCACCTCCGCCTCGATGACGCCCGGCGTGTCCTCGAGGGCGGTCGCGTTGGCCTCCGCACAGTTCGCACACGACATATCGGAAATCGCGACGGTGACAGTCTCGGACACTGCGCCGTAGCCGGCCGATTCGACCGCCTCGTAGATCTCAGACAGCGTCACTACCTCCGGATCGTACTCGACCGTCCCCTCGTCAGTGGCGTAGTTGGCGTTGGCCGTCACCACACCGTCGAGGGACTCGAGGGTGTCTTGGATCGTCCCCGAGCAGTTCGCACAGGACATCCCCGTGATATCGAGATGGGTCGTTCGTGTAGCCATGATATGTATACGTACGGGTTCACGCTTTAGGCCACTTTTCGCTTCGAGAAGTCGGCTCCAGCCCTAGGGATACTTTCGATTCCAAAGCCCGTCTCACGCCCCCTCTTCGAGCCGCCGGTACCGGGTCTCGAAGCGATCCAGACAGGACGGACAACAGAAGTGATAGACATCGCCGTCGATCCGTGCCGTCTCTCCCTCGCTGTCGACCGTGTTCCCACACTCCGCACAGGTGAGTGCGAACTCCAGGCCCTCGATCGACGGTGTCCACTCGACATCGTCGACCAGGGTGACGGCGTAGCCCTCGACGTCGACGTCCGCAAGCAATCCAGCGACCCACGACCGGACGTTCTGGGCCTCGGCGCGCGCGTAAAACCAGACGTCACCCTCCGCAGTGACGAAAACGTGTTCGACCCCATCCGCGTCACGGACACGTTCCCGAACCGTCTCAACAGAGTTCCCGGAGAGTTCGACCTGCACCAATACGGGGACGCCAGCACGAAGTTGCGTCCGATCGACGTCGATCGTGAACCGCTGAATAACGCCCGCTTCCCGTAAGCGCGTGACGCGATCGGAGACTGCCGGTCCGGACAACTCGACTGCTTCACCGATATCGCTGAAGGGCCGACGAGCATCTTCGGCAAGCATCGAGAGGATCTCCAGATCGGTTTCATCGAGATCGTGCATACGCCCGCTTGTCCGCCCGCATACAAGACGGTTGCCCCAACAACTTCGAAATCCTCGGCCCGAAATCGATCTGAAGCAGGAATCCGAAACAGTATTCCACAAGCAGTATCGAATCCGAGGGAGCAACTGGATGTATTCTCTCCCCCTGAAAGTCGATTGATTCGGACAGTAAGGAGAGCCAAGGGCCGGATTTGAACCGGAGGGACTTTGCTTCGCTCGTCCCAGAATTCAAATCCTCGTCTGCCTTTCGTCGCTCACGTGTTTGTGAGCGACAGAAGAGCCAAGGGCCGGATTTGAACCGGCGATGGGCGGCTCTGCAGGCCGCTGCGTTAGGCCGGACTCTGCCACCTTGGCACAGTATTGTATCGGTGACCAGCCAAGTTATGGATTATGATCCGGCCGTTTCGCCCAAACGGGCGATGGGCGGCTGTCGCACGTGATGAAAGAACGTGCGACGCTGACAGACGAACGAAGTGAGTCTGTCTGAACTGCAGGCCGCTGCGTTAGGCCGGACTCTGCCACCTTGGCGCAACTTCGTCTAGTTCCAGCGATCCAATAAACATAGCGGTCTGGTCGCCACACAGTATGACGCCTCACGAATCCATTACGAATTATAATAAACCACAAGAATTGTTCAGAATATAAAAACATTCTTGGCCGTTTGTATCGTTGCTGCTCGTAATGACACGGCACAATCGACCGTTCGAACTGCTCGACGCGGGGGACTGGCGACTGATCACTCTCGGCACAGGACTCGTCGTCGCGAGTCTACTAGCGGCCGGCTGGTTCCTGACCAGTGGCGACCTCCCCGGCGGGCTCGCCACACTGTTGTTGACTGTCTCGGGCGCGCTGTTTGTCGCGATCGGCACGTCGGAATCCTCCCGACCGAGCGCCTGACCGTCGGCTGGATTCTCTCTGTATTGTACTGAAGCCCCGTGTAGCATTGCCACTCTCGGCAGCAGCTCCTTATAAAAATACAAAAAGCCCACCCGAGAGCGTTGTCACTCTCGGATGGGCTGAAGTATGAATGGAGGCGGCGAACCGGTTTTCCCAGAGACTCTCGTACTCCAGTACTCGCCGGAACGCAGGCGGGCTTAACTTCCGTGTTCGGAATGGGTACGGGTGTTGCCCCGCCGCTATGGCCGCCTTAACGCCGATCCGTGGAATCGAACCACGCGAGGCCAGCGATCGGTCGATGCAAAACCAGTGTACGTGCGATCCAGTTTGCGCCTGGACGCGACTACGTCGCGTTTACATGCGGTATGAATGGTGGCTTCGGTCAGTTAGTTCTCGCGGGCTAAACACCTCGTTACCTCGGTGCGTACACCCCGAGTCTATCGAACTCGTCTTCTACGAGCGACCTCAGCGGTACCTCTTTTCCAGGTGGGTTTCCGGCTTAGATGCGTTCAGCCGTTACCCCGTGTGGCGTGGCTGCCCGGCAATGCTCTCTCGAACAACCGGTACACCAGTGGCCACCAACCGTAGTTCCTCTCGTACTATACGGTCGTTCCCGTCAGGTACCAAACACCCCCAATAGATAGCAGCCGACCTGTCTCACGACGGTCTAAACCCAGCTCACGACCTCCTTTAATAGGCGAACAACCTCACCCTTGCCCGCTTCTGCACGGGCAGGATGGAGGGAACCGACATCGAGGTAGCAAGCCACTCGGTCGATATGTGCTCTTGCGAGTGACGACTCTGTTATCCCTAGGGTAGCTTTTCTGTCATTCATTGCCCGCATCAAGCGGGCAAATGAGTTCGCTAGACCACGCTTTCACGTCAGCGTTCCTCGTTGGGAAGAACACTGTCAAGCCATCTTTTGCTCTTGCGCTCTTCTCCGGATCTCTGACCCGGATGAGATGGCCTTAGGGCGCGCTCGATATTCTTTCGAGCGCGTACCGCCCCAGTCAAACTGCCTGGCTATCGGTGTCCTCCTCCCGGAGTGAGGGTCACAGTCACTAACGGGTAGTATTTCAATGCTGACTCGGTGGCGTGCTGGCGCACGTACCTGTGTAACGTCTCCTACCTATTCTGCACATTAGCGACCATGTCCCAGCGACAGCCTGCAGTAAAGCTCCATAGGGTCTTCGCTTCCCCTTGGGGGTCTCCAGACTCCGCACTGGAAAGTACGGTTCACCGGGCTCAACGTTGGGACAGCGAGGCTCTGGTTAATCCATTCATGCAAGCCGCTACTGAAGCGGCAAGGTACTACGCTACCTTAAGAGGGTCATAGTTACCCCCGCCGTTGACGGGTCCTTCGTCCTATTGTACTAGGTGTTCAGATACCCGCACTGGGCAGGATTCAGTGACCGTACGAGTCCTTGCGGATTTGCGGTCACCTGTGTTGTTACTAGACAGTCCGAGCCTCCAAGTCACTGCGACCTGCTCGTTTCCCGAGCAGGTACCCCTTATCGCGAACTTACGGGGCTAAATTGCCGAATTCCCTAACGTCGATTGATCCCGACAGGCCTTGGCTTTCTCCGCCAGAGCACCTGTGTCGGTGCTGGGTACGAGCACCGTACTTGTCTTTTCATGGGCCCCAGGTTGAACCAAATTGCTCTATCTCGCCGTTCGCCCGCTTCGTGCCATTACGGCTTCCACGAGTTTTGACGATTCGACCGGGCGAGTGCCCGGCTCGGTCTACCCCAAGGCGTCGACATTGAGTGTACGGTGGTACTGGAATATTAACCAGTTTCCCTTTTATCCGCTTCGAGTTACGGATAGACTTAGGATCGACTAACCCTCGGCTGACGAACAGTGCCGAGGAACCCTTGCTCTTCAGGCCGTCAGGATTCTAACCCGACTTTCGCTGCTACTACGGCCAGGATTTTCGTTTCTACGCGGTCCACACGAGTTCTCACCCGTGCTTCCACCCGCGCAGAACGCCAACCTACACAACCACCTTTTGACAGGTGTGGCCAGGTCTCGGTGGTGGATTTGAGCCCCGATCATTTTGGGCGCCTCAAACCTCGGCCGGTAAGCTGTTACGCTTTTCTTGGAGGGTAGCTGCTTCTAAGCTCACCTCCCGGCTGTCTAGGGCTTGAGACCACCTTCGATCGCACTTAATCCACACTTGGGGACCTTAACCCAGCTCTGGGTTGTCTCCCTCATGGTACACAGGCTTACCCCGCATACCGGACTCCCCGCGTCGACGGCGTCCGTAGGTTCGGAGTTTGACAGCCGCGCCGACTCCTCTCGGAGGCCGGACACGCAATCGGTCGCTCTACCCCACGGACTACCTCAGCGGAGGTCATGCTTCGACATGTTTCGGTTGGAACCAGCTGTTGCCGGACTCGATGGGCCTTTCACCCCTACACGAGAGTCACGGGAGGGTATTGTAAAACACCAACCCTAACAGACTTCCACGTAGCTTTCGCCACGCTTCATCTTGCCCACGCGTAGATCGTCCGGATTCGGGTCGTGCCCGTGTGACTCCCCGCCCTTGAAGACGGCGGCCCTCGTGCAAAGCACTGCGGCCATGTCGGTTTCCCTATGCCTTCCCCGATGATCGGGTTAGACTCGCCACACAAGCACACTCCCTGGCTCGTTTTTCAAAACGTACGACTGAACACCGGCTTCCCTCGAGTCCTACTGTATCCTCGCGGATAGGTCGTTTATCGAGGGACCTTCTATGCCCAGTCGCTCTATCACCAACTGATTTGAGGCCCTATTTCGCCTCCCTTCTGAGGGTACTTTTCAGCGTTCGCTCACGCTACTTGTTCACTATCGGTCTCGAGGAGTATTTAGTCTTAGCAGTAGATGCCTGCCAAATTCACGAGGGATTTCCAACCCCCGATACTCGGGAACTGGCGCACGTCATACTTGACTTCGTTACGGGGCTGTCACCCTGTATCGCGCTCCGTTCCAGGAGACTTCAAGAAGACGTTCTGACGATGAGTGCCAGTCCGAACACCACATTGGCCGAAGGCTTCGGTTTGGACTGTATCGCGTTCACTCGCGGTTACTAACGACATCACGGATTGTTTTCTCTTCCTGCCGGTACTGAGATGTTTCAGTTCCCGGCGTTCCCCATTGCGCAAGGCAATTGCGGTGAGGATTCCCATTCGGGAATCTCAGGTTCTACGCCTCCGTGCGGCTCCCCTGAGCTTATCGCAGCTTGGCACGCCCTTCGTCGGCGCCCGAGCCGAGCCATCCACCAGCTGGTACAGCAGCCACGTCGAGTGTAAACTCGACGTAAACGCGTCCAGTGGACGCCTGGATCGCACGTACACACGGTCTCATACACACGCCCGTCGGTGGCGGTGCGTGCATCAACCCTTCCCATCCACGTTCGCACGGGATGGTGCATCGGTCGTCCGTACCCAATCGAAGCGCCGTCCCACACTTAAGGGGATCGGATTCGATCGGATACGAGCTATGGACCCACTGGGATTCGAACCCAGGGCATCCTCCTTGCAAAGGAGGCACTCTACCGCTGAGCTATGGGCCCTTCCGCCGTACAATGTTAGCCCTGGTAGTTCATAGGTGCCCAACTGGGGTGGTGGCGAACGTGCAGGTGGGTCGGGGCAACGCCCCGATCCCGATCGTTAGGAGGTGATCCAGCCGCAGATTCCCCTACGGCTACCTTGTTACGACTTAAGCCCCCTTGCGGAGCCCAGATTCGACCGTCGCATGACGGCCTCATCCGGACCCCACTCGGGTGCTTTGACGGGCGGTGTGTGCAAGGAGCAGGGACGGATTCACCGCGCGCTTCTGACACGCGATTACTACCGAATCCAGCTTCATGAGGGCGGGTTTCAGCCCTCAATCCGAACTACGACCGGGTTTCGGGGATTAGCGCGTCCTCTCGGACTGGCGTCCCACTGTCCCGGCCATTGTAGCCCGCGTGTAGCCCAGCACATTCGGGGCATACTGACCTACCGTTGCCCGTTCCTTCCTCCGCTTTGGCAGCGGCAGTCCTCCTAGTGTACCCAGCCATCGCAAGATGCTGCTGGCAACTAAGAGTGCGGGTCTCGCTCGTTGCCTGACTTAACAGGACGCCTCACGGTACGAGCTGACGGCGGCCATGCACCTCCTCTCAATGGCTCCAGTAAGGTCATCAACCTGACTTTCACTGCACATTGTCGGTGCTGGTGAGATGTCCGGCGTTGAGTCCAATTAAACCGCAGGCTCCTCCGGTTGTAGTGCTCCCCCGCCAATTCCTTTAAGTTTCATCCTTGCAGACGTACTTCCCAGGCGGCTCGCTTCACGGCTTCCCTACGGCACAGCGCAGGCTCGTAGCCTGCGGCACACCTAGCGAGCATCGTTTACAGCTAGGACTACCCGGGTATCTAATCCGGTTCGAGACCCTAGCTTTCGTCCCTCACCGTCGGGTCCGTCTTTCTGAGGCGCTTTCGCCACCGGCGGTCCGTCCAGGATTACGGGATTTCACTCCTACCCCGGACGTACCCCTCAGATCTTCCGGCCCCAAGCCAGACAGTTTCCGCCGGACGTCCACGCGTTAAGCGCGTGGATTTCCCAACGGACTTGTCTGGCCGGCTACGGACGCTTTAGGCCCAATAATAGCGGCCATCACTCGGGCTGCCGGTATTACCGCGGCGGCTGGCACCGGTCTTGCCCAGCCCTTATTCCTGTACCACCTTACGGTACAGAAAAGCGAGGACTATATGCCCTCGCACTCGGAGTCCCCCTATCGCACTGTCGTGCAGTGTAAAGGTTTCGCGCCTGCTGCGCCCCGTAGGGCCCGGCATCTTGTCTCAGATACCGTCTCCAGGCTCTCACTCTCATGACCTGTACCGATTATGGGCACGGTGGGCCGTTACCCCACCGTCTACCTAATCGGCCGCAGCCACATCCTGTGGCGCCGCAACGTTTCCGACTCGCCGCACTCCAGCTGGCGAGTCGTATCGGATATTGGCCTCAGTTTCCCGAGGTTATCTCCGTCCACAGGGTAGTTTGGCCACGTGTTACTGAGCTATTTGCCACGGGTCTAAACCCGTGCGACTAGCATGGCTAAATCGGACTCCGATAGCAATGGCCTCCGGCAGGATCAACCGGAATGTCTCCCCGGAATGGGGAGGGTTAGGCGGGATGACACCCCAAAGGGGTGTCGTCGCTATCGTAAGCACGTTCGCTGACACCCCAGTCGGGTGTCACCGAACTACCAGGGCTAACATCAGATCCCATCTATACGGCGGACCGCAGGGGTGGAATCCTCATGTCTTCCGGACCAAATCGTAAGCCGAGAAGGGCTATAAACCCTTCGAACCGGCTCGGACTTGATCCGGGGTGCGACCGGGGCGATCCGTGCCCCGTCCGAACCACGTTCGTATTCAATCCGAAGTGCCCTGTTACACTTAAGGGCATCGGATCGAATCGCACCACGCGAGTGGCGCGACGCGGTCGGAGGGGCGCCGTTCGCCCTTCGTCGCTGCGTATCTATGCAGATGGGAGGTAATTACTTAAACCCGTCGAAGGAGACCCGCCACGTCATGCGATTACAAGCAGAGAGGGATGTCGTACCGTGACATGGTGGGCGTGGTATCGGCAGCGGGCCCACACACCCGCCAACACGTGAGGTCTGTGTGTGAGACAAGGGAAGATTGAGGCCATACGAGTCGACGACCGTTTGGCTGGAGGGCCAGCCCGGACACAGGAGTGGTTACTTCCGGAGCTGTAGTGACTCCCGGAGCAGGAAGAATGTCGCGCGGCCGGAGGTCGAGCGGTCATCCCGCGCGTCGTGCGTCAGGTCACCCCGAGTGAAAGCCGCGCACCGGGGGTTGGCTGTCGGGATAGTAGAGACTATCGACTCCGAGAAACCGCCGAAAAGTGATGTGCGGGTGGGGCGTACCTCAGATTTCCTCGAGATGCTCGACACCCTGCTTGGAGACGTTGCCCTTGGTGATCTCACCGGGCATCCAGTCGGGCTTGTCGTCGGGCGCGTCCTCTTCCCAGGCCCAGCCTTCGTAGACGTGGACCTTCTCCGTCCCCTTCTCACGGAGCCGGATCGTCTCGGGATCGGCCGCGTCCTCGCTTGGTGCCGGATCGAGCCGTCGTGCAGCCTTCAGCGCCGCCTGGCGAGGTGTCCCCCCCGAGAAGACACTCGACTCGTTCCCGTCCGATTCGCGCAGTGCAAAGTTCCGTTTGTCCGTATCACGTGCCATGGTTTTCGATACTCCATGTCAACCCAGAACATGACACACTATAAAAATACCCCCCGATTCGGGGGGCGATTGCCACAAAATATTTATGTGAAAAATTGACGGGTGGCGATATTCGCCCGATTTTCTGGCATTCGACCGACAGCGCGCGGTTCGCGCGCGCCCCATTGAGACCGATGTCCCAGAGTCCACAGTATGAGGCGCCTGAGACGGACGGCACGGTAGGCTTAAGTGTGTCCTCCGGCCAACCACAGGTTAAGATACCGCGATGGTGCGAAAGAAGAAGCTCAGCCCAAGTGGCGCGAAGGACGAGGACGGGGAATACCACAACGTCCACATCAACCTTCACGAGGACGAGTTGGCGGTCGCCGGGATGGAGATCGGCGACGAAGTGTTCGTCAGAGTCCGGGACAACAAGATCATCATCCAGAAAGCAAACCCGGAGGACGTCGAACACGACTTCTAGGCCCTTCGCGGGTTGGCCGCACCCGGGATCGACATACCATGAACCCCTATAACCTCACCAAGCCGCTGTTGTTCAAGCTATCACCCGAGACTGCACACGCGCTCGCGCACGAGGGACTGTCGCTCGTCGACGGGACGCCGATCGAATCGGCCCTCGTCCGCGCATTCGGTGTCGACGATGATCGGCTGCGGACGTCGGTCTTCGGGTGTGAATTCCCAAACCCGATCGGCGTCGCGGCCGGCTTCGACAAGACGGCCGAGGCACCTGGCACGCTGGGTGCGCTCGGCTTCGGTCACGTCGAGGTCGGCGGCGTCACTGCCGAGCCCCAGGATGGAAACCCGCGCCCGCGCGTGTTTAGACTCGTCGAGGACGAAGCAGTCATCAACCGGATGGGGCTCAACAACCCGGGCGCGGACGTCATCGGCGAGCGTCTCGATCACACCGACGTCTCGATCCCGGTCGGCGTGAATCTCGCCAAAAGCGAAGACGTGCCGATGGAGGGGGCGGCCGCGGACTACCGCTACACGTACGAGCAGGTTGCCGAGGGTGGCGATTTCTTCGTGATCAACGTCTCCTGTCCCAACTCGCCGGGGTTCAGAGACTTACAGAACCGCGAGTCGCTGGAAGACATCTTCGGCACGTTGAAAGACGCCGGCGCGAGTCCGCTCCTGGTGAAACTCTCGCCCGACCTGCCGGAGCCAGCCATCGAGGAGACGTTAGAGCTCGTCGAGGAGTACGATCTCGACGGTGTGATCGCGACCAACACCACGACGGACCGGCCGAAGACGCTCACCAGTCCGGACCGTGTCGAAGAAGGGGGGCTTTCGGGCAGACCCATCGAGGAACAGGCGACCGAGATGGTGAAGTTCGTCGCCCGCCGAACGGACGTCCCGGTCGTCGGTGTCGGCGGCGTCTTCACTGCAGCCGACGCCTACCGGAAGATCCGTGCCGGGGCGAGCCTGGTCCAGATCTACACCGGCTTCATCTTCCGCGGGCCGACGATCGCCCGGAACGTCAACCGCGGGCTCGCGACGCTACTCGAACGCGACGGCTTCGACAGCGTCGAGGACGCCGTCGGTGCGGACCTATAGGCAAAGAGCCGAGCAGAATACTCCGAGAAGAGTTCTTATCGCCAGTCGGCCGCTGACACCGCGTAGTCTACGTCAACGGAGATCCACGTTGTTCCGATTTCCGGCCATTCGGCGTCAGCCGGAAACACCGTCAGGATCGACGGATCGTCTTGGTCATCGTAGGCCCGGTCCAGTTCGCGATCCGTCTCGCGAGAACTGGCTGGCAATGCGGGCGTCGCGGTGTCGTCGGTGGTCGACATCGTTACTCAACTCCCTATAACAGTTGTTTCCTTATATATCGGATTGTACCGGAAATACTGGCGTCATCTCACAGAATTATCGGACAAAGTAATACAATCCAACCTAAATCCATACTGCAGAGTTAAATTATAATCCTAACACCCGTGGCAATGAGTATCCCACCACTGACTGCCGGCTTTTCCATCGACATCGACACTTCTCGCGCGCGTGGTCCACGTGAGCGAAGCGAGTGTGAGCTCGGGAGCGTATACTCCCGGTGGCGAAAAACCGCTTGCTTACTGTAACGCCGCCAGGTCGAACTCGAAGGCCACTACCGGCAGTTCCAGATCGTGTTCAACCACCTTTTTCCGCTCGAAGCAAAGCTTCTCGCGCAAAAACGTGGGCGAAAAACCGCTTGCTTACTGCAACGCCGCCAGGTCGAACTCGAAGGCCACTACCGGCAGTTCCAGATCGTGTTCCACGAGCACGGCGGGGTGAACTTCGCCGATCACGCCGACCGCGTCGCCATCGATCTCGACGGCAGCAGTCCGACCGTCGATGAACGAGGGATGCGCCGTGGGTGGCGTCTCCAGTTCGGCATCGAAGTCGGCCACCAGCGCCTGGAGGCGAGCCTTGGCGTCCTCGTAAGACACGTCGTGACGCGCGAGCGCGCCCGCGACGTGACGGGCTTCGGCGACGCCAGTGTTTGCGCCGTCGTCACGCTGGGCGACGAACCCGACCTCCGCGAGGTCCTGGGGGTAGCGTCGATGAGTGTTGTTCTCGAGGACCTGCATGATCGACGGGAGCAGCCACGTCCGGACGACCGTGTAATCCTCGCTGTAGGGATTGCGGATCTCGACAGGGTCGCCGTCACCCAGGGCGTCCACGCCTGGCGCTATCCCCATGCGGTCATGCAGTTCCTCGGCGCTCGTCAGATGGAAGTTCAGCAGGTCCTGAAAGCCGAGTCCGACCAGCGCGGTCCTGACGGCCTCCTCGAGTCGTGCGCGCTCGTGCCGCCCGCCGATCGTCCCGACCGCGGGGTAGCGCGGGTCGAGGTTGTTGAAGCCGTAGGCCCGCCCGATGTCGTCGATCACGTCGACGGGGTGGAGGACGTCGACGCGATACGGGGGGATCGTGACGTCGTAAGCTGGCGACCCGTCCGTCTCGGTAGACTCCCCGTCCAGTCCGGATCGTTCGAGGAGGTCGATCATGTCCTCGCCTTGCAGCTCGATCCCGAGTGTGCGCTCGATCCGGTCGTGGGCGACGGTCTTGGTTTTCGTCGAGAAATCGGGGCGGAGGAGCGACTCGCGGTACTCCTCGGGCGAGTCCTCGTACTCCACGCGAACTTCCTCGATCGTCCCGCCGCGGGCGTCCAGGGCGTAGCAGACAATCGACAGCATGTGGTCTATCGTCCACTGGTCGGTGCCGGTCATCTCGATGAAGAGGTCCCGCGAGTCGGTCGAGACCTCCGTCCGGCGGCCGTTGACCACTGGCGGGAACGAGAACAGCCCGATCGAATCGTAGATCGCCGGGACGGTGTCGTACTCAGCGACGAGGTCGGCGTACTCCTCGCCGATGTGGTGCTCGGAGAGGACCTCGCCGGGCGTCATCTCGGCGTCGCCCTCCAGCGGCACGAAGGTGTCGCCGTCGCGGTCGATCCCGGTATAGCGGACGGACTTGCCCTCGCCATCGTCGGCAGCCTCGCCGCCTTTCAACATTGTCAGGTCGTGCACCCCGATCGCGCCCTTCGCACGCTTGCGACCCATCGTCGCGTGGAGTTTTTCCTGAAGCTGGATCAGCGAGTCCAGCGATGCCTCGTCGAGATCCAGCCCGCGGACGACTGCCCCTGTGACATACGGGCGTTCCTCGGGCACGTCCTCGACGTGAATCGTCCAGTCGGCGTCGTTGGTCTTCGGGACGTAGACGCCCCGCGAATCCCCATACTGGTAGCGCAGCGACCGGGCGACACCTTCGACGGAGAGGCGATCGAGGCGGTCGGGCTCGAACTCGAAGCGCAACTCGCCGTCCTCGGTTTCGCCCTCGTATTCCAGGCCGAGTTCGAAGAGATCATCGCGCAGGTCGTCGTCGCTCTTCTCGCCGTGGCCGGTCAGTTCCCGCAGTTCGTCGGTATCGATGTCGACAGTAGGCATCAGTAACGCACCTCCTCGGTTCGCAGGTACTCAAGATCCGCCAGCGTCCCGTGAACGTCCCGGATGTCCTCGGCACCGGTAACGAGCATCATGAGTCGCTCCAGGGCCAGTCCCCAGGCCATCACGTCACACTCGACGCCGAGGGGATCGAGCATCTCGGGCCGGAAAATGCCGGAGTTGCCGATCTCGACGACCTCGCCCGTGACCGGGTGCTCGCCGAACAGCTCGAAACTCGGCTCCGTGTAGGGGTTGTACGTCGGCTTGAACTCCAGGTCGGTGATCCCGAACTGCTCGTAGAACTCCGTGAAGGTGCCCATCAGGTCACGCACCGAGAGGTCCTCGGCCATCACCCAGCCCTCGATCTGGAAAAACTCGAGGAGGTGAGTCGCATCGATCTCGTCGTTGCGGTAGGCCTTCTCGACGGAGAAGAATCGCTGTGGCGGTTCGAGATCACCCTGCGCGACGCCCGCGAGGTGACGGGCAGAGAGTGACGTGGTGTGGCCACGAAGGTCGACCTGGCGGGCCATCTCCTCGCCCCACGGCGAGTGATATCCCTCGCCATCGGGGCCAGCGCCCTCCCGGTGGGCTGCCTCGACATCCTGGCGGACCCCGTCCGGCAGGTCGTCCATCGGCGGCACGTCCAGCGCGAACTGGTCCCAGTGCGTGCGCGCGGGGTGATCCTGGGGCATGAACAGCGCGTCGTTGATCCAGAACTCCGCGTCGGCGTGGGGACCGTTCATCTCCTCGAAGCCCATGCCGACGAGGACTTCCTTGACGCGCTCGGCCATGCCGCGAAGCGGGTGCATCTTCCCGCCGTCGATGGCCTCGGCGTCGGCTTCGACGTTGTAGTCGGCGAATTCGACGTCTTCCCACTCGCCACTGGTGAGGAGATCGGGCGTCAGGCGATCGACTTCCTGGGCCTCCTCGATCCCAGCCATGAGTTCCGTTACGGCCGCGTCAGTGAGTTCGACCGACCGGACGGTCCGCTCGTCGCGCTCGATCAGTCCGCGGCGGTCGAGTTGATCGAGGACGTCGTCGTCCCCGACAGCGTCGCCTGCATCGATGGCCTTCAGGGCGGCGGCTTCCGCGTCGGCGTCGGGATCGACGTCTGCTTCGGCGGTGATCTCCCCGGCATCGATCTCGCCGTAGCCCTTCCGGGCGAAGTTCGACAGCGCGATGTCGACGGCCGCGCCATCGAGATCGGCGGCCCCGATGACCTGCCCCATCGAGACGCCCCCCTCGTCGGCACCGGCCTCGACGGCAGCGGAATAGAGACGGTGTTCGGGCAAGCCAACGTCGAGGTAAGACTCACCTTCCGCGGTCAGCGAGACCGATTCGTCGGTCGTTTCGGTGACGGCAACCAGCCCGTCGGCTTCGAGTTCGAAGGCCGCGCGGGTGACGGCCGCGGTGGCCAGGCCGGTTTCCTCGCTCAGCTGTTCGACGGTGCGTCGGTCGTCTGCGCTCGCGGCTTCGACCACCGCGAGTTGGTCGCTCGGGAGTTCCATCAGTTGTTGTCGGAATACACTGGGGTTGCTCAGTTAACGGTTCTTACTTCGAGAGCGTGGCCCGAACGGAGTGAGGGCCACGGTATTGCGAGCGGTGACCACGGAACCGCGAGTCGCGTTGACGGTCACCGTACCGTCAACGAGATCGGGTGACCGGTTTCGTCCCTGGCCTGGTCGTCCCGGGCCGAGAAGTCCACCGATCGTCAGAACGCGGCAAAAAAGCCGAACGCCCGACCGACTCGCGACTGGCTGGCGATCCACCGGTCCTGGGCGTTCGGTGCCATATCCCTGGGTTGGTAAGCCATCACACAAAAGCGTTGCGAGAGCACCCGATCCAGGCCCAGGCTGACTCACGGATGCCTTTAAGACAGTTCGAGTGGAATATTGAACAACAAGAGATGGCGTCGAAAGGTTCTCAGTTCCTGATGTCTGTGTTGGTCCTCGGATTAGTTGGGCACGCTACCGTTGCAATCATGACTCCACCCGACCCACTCACCCAGCTGTACACAGTGGGTGCACTGGTGCCAGTCGTCCTCGTGCTCTCGTATCATCTCAGCTATCAACGTGGCTACGAGTGGATCTGAGGGGCACGGATACGGCTGCGAACGAATTTAGTTCAGTCGTCCAGCGCCGTCTCCGGGCGGTACTCCCGGCTGATAGCTTTCCAGTTCCCAGTCGAAAGGGGTAAACCCCCCAAAAGACGAACGTCTCCGGATCAACTTCAGCAGCTACGGACGGATTATCGCGATGAGGCTTATCGCGACACCAACAGGAATGAGTGGCCAGAATGGATCGAAGGCCACACCAATGATCGTGAGTTGAATCGCGAAAAGGACATAGATGATCCGAGTTATTCTCACATCGTGTTCATTATCTTCGATCATATTTTCGTGGCTATTGTATTTTTCCGCTATAGTTTTTCCGTTGTGGTTTGCTCGGTCCCAGCAACGGAAGGAAGCGTCGGCAGCGATCAGTCGTCTAGCGCCGTCTCCGGGCGGTACTCCCGGCTGATGGCCTTCCACTTGCCCGTCGAGAAGCGGTAGTAGTTCCCGATGGCAGGTACGAGCGTCTCGCCGAGGAAGGCAACGTAGATGCCCCAGACGCCGATCGAGGTCTTCGCACCGAGATACGCGGCGGGAATAGAGACGGCGAAGACGCCGAGTGTCTGGTAGATGAACGGCCAGTTCGTGTCGCCGCTGGCGTCCAGAGCCCCGGCGATGGTGCTGTTGACGCCCTGGGGAATGATCGCGAGGCATCCGGCAAAGACCATGCCGACGGCGATCGGAATGACCTCGGCCTCGGCCCCGAGCAGAACGACACCTGGCCGAGCAACCAGGGCGACGACTGCGGCCGAGACGCCGTAGGTCGCGACCGCCATGAGGACGATCTCCCGGCCGTAGACCCCGGCTGTCTCCTCGTCGTCCTCGCCGAGATGCTGGCCGACCAGACTGGACGCCGCGAGGCCGAACCCCCATCCGGGAACGTTCATCAGTCCCCAGATGCGCCGGGCGACAGTGTACGCCGTCAGGACGGTCGTCCCGAACATCCCGACGATGAACAGCATGGGAAAGCGGGCGACCGTCCAGGTCATGTTCCGGCCGACGACGGGCGTGCCGATGGAGACCACATCGGTGATGTCGTCCCAATGGAAGTACGTCCCACGCGGTGAGACCGAGACCGGGAACTGGCCGATACCGGGGAGCCAGCCGGCGATAAGCCCGACTATGAACAGCGACGTGACGAGGACGTTGGCCGCGACGGTCCCCCAGGCCGCACCGGCCACGCCCATTCCCATCCCGAAGATGAACACGCCGTTGAGGACGATGTTGAGAACCGCACCGCCGCCACGGAGTATCATCGGGATCTGGGCGTCGTCGGCCCCGATGAGGACGCGACTGCCCACGAGGTTGAGCCCCGCGAACGGGACGCCGAGGCCGAGGATCTGGAGGTAGGTCGCGCCGTAGGTGATGACCGGTTGATCGCTGTTGAGCAGGCTGATGAGCCACTCGGGGAAGACCCAAAAGGCCGCGCCGACGGGGAGTGTCACCGCAACGACGACGACGAAACTCGAACGGACGGCCTGGCCGAGCTGGCCGAACTCCTCGGCCCCGAATCGCTGGGAGACGAGGGCGATCGTCCCGGCGGCAAAGCCGCCGCCCAAAGCAAACGCCAGCCCCCAGAACGGGCCGGCCAGCCCGACACCCGAAATCGCCGGCTTGGTGGCGATCCCCGAGGCCGCCCCGACCATCGCCACGTCGGCCGCGTTTTTCGACATCCGGGCGATCCCAGTGACCACACGCGGCCAGGAGAGATCCGTCGCTTTGCGTGCCCGCTCGGCGTCGATCAACCCGAGGCGGGCAAGCCCCAGGCCGATGAGAAGGATAACGCCTCGGACAGGGTTTGCGCGGGAGCCGGTACGCTTGATCGACTGGACGGCGCTGTCGATCGAGGACTCGGGACGAGACACGAAGTGATTGTTCGTTCAACGGCAGCGGAAAAAGGTCTTCCCATCTTCCGCGAATATCACTGCGAGGTACCCATTCGCGGACGGCAGTTCGGATTGTCCGGCCGGCTGCGGGTTCATGGGTGGTTCCGTCGTAGACACCACTGGCGAAGATCTGGAGAATCGAACGATTCAAGCACGCACTGTCCGACAGGGCCAATCGGATGATACCCTGGATGGTCCTCCTGGCCGCAGTCGTCGTGTTCTCGGGTGGCTACTGGTGGTTCGTCGGCGGTCGCGGGCGCTGGGAGTCTCTGACCCGGGATCGGTTCGTCCGGGGGGTCCCCTGGGCGACGTTCGCGACGGCGGCGCTGGTCGTCGGCTTCTACCTGTTCGTCCAGAGCGGCCTCGGACACTGGAGCCAGCCACTGACGATCCCCTTCCGTTCCTGGAGCCTCTTCGAACCGGTCGGACTCCTCACGTCGGGACTGGCACATGCCGGTCCCGCTCACCTGCTCGGGAACGTGACGGGGTTGCTTGTGTTCGGCGCGATCGTCGAGCACGCCGTCGGTCACTACCCACGGGACAGGGACGACACTGCCTCCCGACGGTGGAACAGACTGCGTCGCCCGGGAGTCCGGATCCTCCTGATTTCGCTCGGCATGATTGGCCTGGCCGTGGTCCCCTCGCCGTTCGTCCTCGGGTGGGTCCTTGGCTACTCGGGGGCGGTCTACGCCCTCGCTGGGTTCGCTCTGATGACGCGGCCGCTCGCTGCCGTCCTCGCCATCGTCGCCCACGACGCGCTGGGAGTCCTCGTCGACGCCGCCGAACAGCCGGTCGTCGAGGCGACGCGGTCGGTCGGCCCGCCGGCGCCACCCGCCTGGGCCGGGATCGCCTTCCAGGGCCATATGCTGGGCTTCCTCATCGGCATCCTGCTGGGAATCGGGCTCCTCCGTCGGTACGATTGGACGCCGGAACCGGTCAGGCTGTTCGGCGCGGTGATCGCCTTCGCCCTCACGAAGTCGCTGTGGTTGGTGGTCAGCTCCGGGGGCGAGGGCGTCTACGTGTTGTATCGCGGTGCGGGCGTCGTGATGGTACTGCTCGGGACGCTCCTGGTGACGCTTGCGGCGACCGGCGCGCGGCCGGAGATCTCGGCCCCACGCGCGCTTCAGTCGCTGTCCTGGCAACCGGATATCGACACCGGCGTGATTCCGGGAGCACTCCGCCGTCGGGTCGCTGCCGTTTCGATTCCGACGTGGGTCCGGGAGGGACTGATCGTCGGACTCACGTTCGTGGCGTACGTCCTCGTCGAGCCGATCTCGGAACTGGCCGCCAGAGCGTTAGCGCTCGGCGTCGTCGCCGGCAGTGGCTATCTGGTGCTCAAACTCCTGAAATGGGCCCTCGGCCACCTCATCGCCGCGGTGCCGACGGGCGGCTGGGTCGGACGCGTTCCAGTGCCGTCGATCCCCCGTCCAGGCAAGGCAACCGGGACGCTCCTTGGCGCACTCGCCGTGGTCGCACTGCTCGGCCTCCTGTTCAGCCCGGCCACCGTGAGCACGGCCTCGCTGGCGGACACCGGCGAGGTCGAGATACAGGACTACACGATCACCTACGCCGAGAACGTCAGCGAGGGGCGAGCACTCACCTGGGACAGCGAAATCTTCGACGGGACGTCGAGCGGCGTCATCGTCGCCAGCGAGCGCCGGGCGGTCTGGATCGAGGCGGTCAGCCCGGATCGACTGGCCCACGACGGGTCGGCGACCGTCCGCGTCGGTGGCCTCGACTGGGAGCAGACAGTCGATGTTGAACAGCAGGCGGTCAGCGTCGTGGGGAACGACAGCGTCTACGCCGTCGACCTGCGCACGGAGGGCACGACGACGCGGTCGTTCAGATCGGCCCCCGCGACTGCCGACGCCCGCATCGACGGTCGCCGGGTCGCGGTTGCACCGACGGCGGACGGCTTCGAACTCCGGGTGCGCCGGAACGGAACACTCGTCGGGTCGCGCCCGCTCCCGGCTGCCAACGCGTCCACGTCGGTCGGGTCGCTCCGGTTCGTCGCGTCCGAGGAGAACGAAACCCGGTCGATCAGGGCCGTTTCGGGGACGACAAGCGTTCGGATCGCCAGCGTCGAGGGTAACGCGACCAACTGATGCCGAAGCGAATTGCTGGCGAATGAGGTGAAGGGGGAAACCGAGACGAGGGGTTCGGATCGGCAGGTGAGGCGGACTCACCCGGTGGCAGAAGTAGCGAATCGAGGGCGGTCGATCAAGTTCGTTTACGGCTCGAATCGAAGTCGATATCGAGTTCGTCGAGTCTCTCAGTCCACTCCTCGCGTTTTTCCTGGTGATCTTCGAGGAAAGACTCCATCAGTTCGGCAGCCTGTTCCTTACAGCCACCACACAATCGCTCGCCGCCGGCACACTCCTCATAGACCTCGGTGGCGAACTCGTCGTCGTCATCCGCGAGCAAGTAGGCGTAGAGTTCGTAGACCGGGCACTCGTCGGGCTTGCCCCCGAGTTCGCGCTGTTCCTCGGCCGTCTCACGGCCGCCGGTCGTCGCCGCACGAACCTTGTCGTAGCCGTCTTCGGGATCGTCGAGCAGACTGATGTGACTCTCCGGAACGGACGAGGACATCTTCCCGCCGGTGAGGCCGGTCATGAAGCGGTGATAGACCGACGACGGCGGCTGGAAACCGTACCCGCCGTTGGCGAGTTCGACCTCGCGGGCGAGTGCCGCGGCGGCCTCGTGATCCAGTTCGAAGGCGTCGATGTGCTCGTCGTAGACGCGCTTCTCGCCGTCGATGGCCTCGATCAGGGCCTCGAAGGCCTCCTCGGTGGCGTTGCGGTCGAGGAACCGGACGCGGGGGCGGAGCGGTTCCTTGCCGGCCTCCCGGAGCATCGTGATGAGGCGATCTTTGGTCATCGCACCACCGTCAGTCGCGTCGCGATCACGCTCGTTGTCGAGGTAGGTCGCGGCGTCGCCACACCGGATCGTCTCTCCCGGATGGTCGCCGGCAAGCGTCTCGTAGGCCTCCGCAAGCAGGGCTCGCTCCTCGTCGTCGGTCTCGAAGGAGGCGTAGGCCTTCGTGACGCCGAAATAGCGCATCCGGGCCGCGACGTCTCTCGCCAGGCGCATGTGCGGATCCTGGTCCGGGCCGACGGGGATGACGGTCGGCTTGGGTTCCTTGAGTTGCGGGTAGAGGATGTCCGCGATCTGCGTCACGACGCTCTGCATGTGACTGACATCGGTCTCGCCGTCGAAGCCGTAGATCCCCTCGAACTCGGCGAAGCGGGCCTCCGCGCCGAGTTCGAACGCCAGATCCTGCAACTCGCGGTTCTCGGACTGTCGATAGAGCGTCCCTTCCTCCGGGTCGAAGCCCAGCGCGAGCAGCGAGAGGATGTAATCCCGGGCGTGCTCGTCGATCTCGTCCCACGTGAGTCCGCGGGCGGCGTGGGCCTCCAGATCAGCGATGAGGCCGTAGGCGTCCCCGCCCTGGCGTTGATGCCAGATAATCTCGTCGAAGACGAGTTTGTGGCCGATGTGGGGGTCGCCGGTGGGCATGAATCCCGAGAGGACGGCGAATGGGTCGTCGTCGCGCATGGCGCGGGCGACCGGCCGGTAGTCGCGGTGGCCGAAGATGACCCCGCGGCGCATCAGATAGTGGGGCGCAGGGACATCGGGCAGGATTTCGTCGAACTCCTCGATGCCGAACTCCTCGAAGAGGTTGCGGTAGTCGGCGACCGTCGAGGAGCCCCACGGATCCAGGGTCGTGTCGTCGGCACCGGCGGCTGCGCCGCCGTCAGTGCGGAGTCGGGGGGAAGCCTGTTCACGCCGTCGGTCGTCTGTCGGTTCGTCGTTGGTGTGTGAATCTCGCGTCATTGGTGTCGTGTCTCGTGTGGTTGGTCCTCGAAGCCACCGGGCCGAGAAAGCGGAGGGAGCATCGCCCGCCGGGCGACGAGTTACGCCCGCCGACCGGCGACGGCGACACTGTCCACTTCCCGGGGGTGCCAGCGACGGACGTCGGGGGAAGTGGACGCCATGTGCGTACGTCTCCACCAGCAGGGGTTTAACTGTTGTGAGACGACACGCCCGAGAGTGGATCACAACACGCCTGAACGATCCAACAGGCAGGACATCGCCACAAAGACAATATATCCGGTCGTGGAAACATATATAACTCGTTACGCCGTATCAATCGTATGATCGATACGAGCCCGGGCAGCCGGTGGCGAGAGGAGCGGACGACGTTTCAGCGAGTCTACGACGTGATCGTCGGCACCCAATCACCGGGCACCGCCGGCGAGATCGCCGAGCGAGCCGATTGCTCGGAGACGGGTGCCCGAGAATCCCTGGAGCAACTCGTCGAGATGGGAGTCGCCGAGCGACGTGACGGGCGGCCCGCGACGTACCGGCGCAACGACGCCTACCTGACCTGGAAGCGCGTCGAGCGCCTCGCCCGGGAGCACCGGCCGGCCGAGCTCCGCGAGCGCGTGGACTCGTTGCTCGAGGAGGACGAGGCCTTCCAGGAGCGCTACGGCGTCCCGGAGCCCGACGCCGTCACGAGCGAGGATGTCGAAACCGAGGATCACGACGCACTCCACGACCACTGGGAAGGATTGAGCGAGTGGCGGACGGTTCGTCGGGATATCCGTGTCCTGCGTCGGGCCGTCCAGCGCGCCGAGACACGACTCGACGGCGAGGCGCGGGCGTGAACGACGACGAGACGGCGGGTGGATCCCGCCACGATCAGGCGAGTGGAGCGCTCGACGTGGCGACGCTCTCTTTGCTTGCCCGACGCGCCGAGACACACCCGCTCGTCACGGCGTGGGCGTTCGATCCGGATTCGATGTCGCCTCGGCTGCTCGAAGTCCATCTCGACGCCAGCCAGTACCCTCGATCAGTCACTGACGTCCGACTGGACGTTCGCTGGTTCGAGGGTGGGGACTACACGTTCCACTATCTCGAAACCCACGAACGAGACGACTGGCAATGCCGATGGGACCGCCACCCGAAGCCCGAGGCACCACGAGCACACGTCCATCCACCGCCGGACGCCGCGGGTATCGAGGAATCCGGGATCGACGAATCACACCATCTCGGCGTCCTCTTTACTGTCCTGGAGTGGATCGAATCACGTCTCGAAGCACTTCATGAAGACGACTGATCGACGAGAGAGGGACGGCCAATACCGTCACGGCGTCAGTCGCCCGACTTCGAGCCACTCGATTCGGGGGTCGCCGTCCGCGTCAGCCTCCGCCACCAGCGCGAACACCATCCGCTTGCGAACGCCGTGGGCCAGTCGGACGTCAAGCGCGAGATCGCGCGGCGTGAAAGCGTGATCCGCCGGTAACACCCGCACGAGCAACTCGGAGTGGCCCAGCGAGTCGACGGTCTCGACGTCGGCGTACGTCCGGAAATCAGCGCCGAACTTGTAGCCCGTCTTGGGCACGACGCCACGCTCGCGGAGTGCCCGATAGACCGCGAGTCGACGGTCGAAGCGCTCGCCCTCGACCTCGCGACCGCACTCGATGATCGCGTCCGCACCGCCCTCAACGTCGAGCACGCCTTGGCGGGCCAACGCGGCGGCCTCGATCAGCGAGAGCTGGAGGGGCTCGCCCGTCTCGTCGTCGAGCGGTTGGCCGTAGAACCCCTCGTGGTAGAGTGCTTCTGGCGGGTCCCAGACCAGGACTCGGTCGCCCAGCAGGTCGGCCGCGACCCCGGTCGACAGGTCGACCGTCGTCGAGCCGCCGATCTCGGGGTGGCCCGTTTCGAGATAGGTGATCGCCGACTCCTCGTCGACGACTGCCAGGACGCTATCCCCCAGCGTGGCCGCGGAGACGGCCGTCCGCTCACTTATTGCCCGGATCCGATAGGCGACATCGTCGTCCCAGGGCCCCTGCCCACGGGGGTAGACCACGAAGTCGGCCCCTGCCGGATCGTCGACCCAGCCCTCGCGGGCGGGCGAGAGGTAGAACCCCCGATCCCGGAGGTCCTTGTAGACGAGAACGTCGATCTCCGAGACGGCGGCCGAGGAAACGAGCGTCCGGAAGTCCAACGCGTCGCCGGTTGTGGCATCCCGGACGTGTTCGACGTCACCCCGGTAGAGAAGATGGGCGGCCTCGACCGGTGCCAACACCAGCCCGCCAGCCTCGACATGACCGTACCCATGGGAGTCATAGAAGCGCTCGCGAGCCTCGCTACCCCCGCGGACCACGTCTCCCTCACGGACCAGTTCCATGGTCTGACCTGCCGGCGGGCGGGCAAAGGCGCTACGGTCCAAGCCCACAGCGGCCGGTCGAAGGGAAACGGCCCATCGCCGTGTCAGGGTTCCGCCGGAACGCCGCCCGAACCGTCCCGCCAGGCCTCACAGGTCGCGTCCAGACACCGCCGCCCGCCGGCGGTCTCGAACAGCGGAAGGCCACAGGTACACTCGCCGACCACGACGCCGGCGGGGAACGCAAAGCCGGTGTCACACTCGGGATAATGCTCACAACCTGCGAGCAAGCCGCCGCGACGGAGAACCCGGAGATCGCCCTCACAGTTCGGACAGTCCCACTCGCGGTCGAAGACCTCGGCGACGGCGTCGTCCATCGATTCGCAGTCGCGGTCGACACAGACTTCGAATGCTCGACCGCGTTCGACTCGCATTTTCGGAAGGCCACACTCGCAGTGATCGTCGATGACTTCGGCGTCGCCGGGGAGTCCATGGCGGGCGTCACAACCCGTGCAGGCGACGGCGTCGGTAACCCGGACGAGGGCCGCTCCGCAGTCAGGACACTCGCCGACGGGGGAGCCCGCGGCGCTGGCAGGGTAGCGACCGCTCGCCGTCTCGTCGTGGATCTCGACGGTGAGGCGCTGGTCGCCGTCGGTCGCCGCGAGGTGGGTGCCGTCGATGGTCACCGTCTCGGCGCGCGTGAGCCACGCGACCGGCTGGTAGCCCTCGGCGTCGTGGACCAGAACGGTGTTGTCGGGCTTGACGACGACCAGGACCTGCCCGCGCTGTTCGTGCTCGCGGACGCGAGAACCGTCGAACGTAGTCGTACACTCCCCGGCGACGACGTGAATGCCATCGTGCATACGCCAGTTGGCCGCCCCCTCCGGTATAAACGCGCGGCCGGACTGACGGGCGACGGCGAACGGAACGACAGACGGCTGATCGACGGTGTTGCAGAAGTGCAGCGGTCGATCCCGGCGTGAGCACGGGCACGGCCCAGCGAGAGGGTCACCGCGAAGCACGCTCTGCAGTCCAATCAGCCCTCGGCTCGACAGCGTTTCGAATCGTCAGCCTGGCGACTTCCGGCCGGGCGTTGTTCTCGCCGCCGGCCGGGAGGAATTCGAAGGGGTATGGGCCCCCACTGTCGCCGAGGCGTGCCGCAAGCGTAACGAGGTCCCCGGCCTCGGCAGCAACGAATTCGCGCCGGACCCGGGTCTCGCCGGCGGGAACGATCGTTTCGAGGGACGCTTCGTATCGGTCTTCGACGGCCGTTACCGAGACCGGAAGTGAACGCGCGGCCGTGTTCTCGATCACCACCGTGCCGCCCGGATAGATCGGATCGGCACTGTCGGTCATCACTAGCCCGAAGCAGCCTGATATGGACGTGATGCCAAGCAAACTCCCGACTGTTCCGAGAAACTGTCGTCTGTCAGACATCGTCTCTCGTTTCGCGGATGGTGGTGTCTCGGGTCATCGGTGACGGGAACTGTCTGTCAGTTCCGGGGCCGTTACAGCAACGGCGGGAGTATCCCCACCACCCCGGACGGAGTGATACCTGAAGGGGACGGACGATGACGACGGCGGCGATCACGACGAGGGCGAAGGGAGGGCGCATGGATTGAATGTCTGATGTGGCTCGACTGGGTCGCACTGATCGACGGGCTTGCTGGACGGTCGTCGACAGGACGTCCGTTCCGGCGTTTGCCGCCAAGAGATATACGGATTGTTCGGCGTTTCGGATTCGGAAACCGTGCAAGCTATGCTATCGGTGTGACGCGGAAACGCAAGTATGGGGTACGCAACCGGCTCGGTGAGATCGACGGCCTCGTCGCATTGCGGTAGTCGCTACTCAGTGTGTCTGCAGCGATTGAATCGGCGGTGCTCCCCGAGCAATCCGACCATCACATTTATCCCCCTGTGTAAAACATGCTTTACTGTAAAGAGTTGTTTACACCCATGACGGACGACTCCGCCCCAACACGGTCCCCACAGCACGCATCGCCATGTGGTCGACGAACGCCCGGTGTCCCATGTTCGAGGAGGGAGCCACAATGACGGAACCAGCTGTCGTCGCCGACGGCCTCACGAAGCGCTACGGCGAGGACCCCGTGGTCGATGACCTCTCGCTGTCGGTCCCGCGAGGAAGCGTCTACGGATTTCTCGGGCCGAACGGAGCCGGGAAGACCACGACCATGCGAATGCTGGTTTCCCTCTCGGAACCGACAGCCGGGTCCGGGACGGTTGCGGGCGTGCCGATCTCGAACCGGCCGGCACTGACCCAACGGATCGGCTATCTCCCGGCCGACCCGCCAATCTTCGAGGAACTCACCGCCTGGGAGCACCTGCGTCACGTCGCCCGTCTCCACGGAATCGACGACGAGCGAGCCGACGAGCGGATCGAGACGCTCCTCGGTCGATTTGGCCTGCTCGAAGACGCCGATAGCCGGATCGAAGCCTACTCGACAGGGATGACCAAGAAGGTCGGGATCATCGCGGCGCTGTTTCACGACCCCGACGTGGTCTTTCTCGACGAACCGACCGCCGGCCTCGATCCGCGCGCCGCCCGCACCGTCAGAAACACGATCGCCGATCTCGTCACCCGGGAGATGACCGTTTTCCTCTCGACGCACATCCTGCCCGTCGTCGAGGAACTGGCCGACACCGTCGGCGTCATCGACGAGGGGACGCTCGTCGCGGAGGCCCCGCCCGCGGAATTGAAGCGACGGGCCGAAGCGTCGCCCGATCTCGAGACGGCCTTCCTCGAGATCACTGCCGAACGGGACGGATCGCCCGCCGATCAACCGGCATCGTCGGCAACCACCCAGGCAGCCGCCGGCGGAGGTGGGGCGGATGGCTGAGGAGTCGTCTGTGCTGTCGCGGTCCTCGACGAGTGCGTCGAGCGACCGCGGCGTCCGGTCGGTGGGAGGGTGGCTGTACTCGTTCCTGCCGGTCCCGGCCCGGAGCCTGGAGGTCGCCCGGATCGACCTGTTGCGGGGGTATCGCTGGGTCAGACACCAGGATCTCTGGCTCGCCTTTAGCGCAGTCGTTGGCGTGATGGGCGCGTTCTTCCTCGTCCAGACGTACGCGATCGCGAGTGACGTCGGCGCGGCGATCGCCGCCGGGGAGGGACTCCCGACGTGGCTCGTCTTGGCGACGAGCGTGGTCTGGGTCTTCCTGGCGGTCTTCCTCGCGGGGGACGCCTTTGGGACGAACGGCGATCTCGATCACGGCGGACAGTACCTCACGATCCGACCCGCCCCGGACCTTGTGGGCGGACTCCTGCTGTCGGCCGCCGCGAAGTTCTCGGTGTACACGATCGGTCTCGGCCTGGCCGGCGGTGCGGGACTTGTCGTCGGGACTGGCTCACCACTCCCGCTGGTCGGAGTCGCCGGCGCGGCCGTGCTCATACCGACGACTGCGACGGCGGTCGGCTACCCGGTCGGGTTGGCGCTGAAGGGTGTGGTCCGCCGCTCGGCGAACCTCAAGCGGCTGACGACGGTGCTCGGCGTCGGGATCGGCCTCGCGTACGTCACGCTCTCGGTGACCGGCGAGTTGGTCACCCTGGTCGTCTCCCTCCACCCAGTTCTGACCTCGCCCCCGCTAACGTGGTTCGGGCATCTCACCGTTGTGACGACGCCCGGTGCCGGCGTACCCGTCGCCGGCGTTCTCTGGCTCCTCGCCGTCGCCCCGCTGGTCGTCGTCGGTGGAACGATCCTTTCGGTCCCGATCGCTCGCTACGCGTGGCTCGCAGATCCAGCCCGCAGGACTGACGACGAGGACCCGGATCTGCCGGCGGCCCCCGACTCCCGGCTTGACGACGTGCTCGACGTGCTCTGTCGAACGCCCGCGACGCGTGGCGTCGCAAGTACGACGCTCAGGCGGGCGGTCCGGTCGCCGTTCCAGTTCGTCTTCGTCGCTCCGCCGCTTTTGGCCGGGATCCTCTTCGTCGAGAGTGCGGTGACCACCGGCACCGTCCCGTGGTACGTTCCCTGGTTCGTCGTCTGGTACGGGGCGTGGGCGGCCGGCGCGGTCGTGCCGCTGAATCCACTGGGGAACCAGGGCGGGACGCTGCCCAGGCTGCTGACGTCCCCGGCACGGGGCCGACACGTCGTCCACGGCACCGTTGTCGCCGCCACGCTCGTCGCCGCTCCGCCGACCGTCGGCATCGCGCTCGGGGCTGGCTACCTGGCCGACAGTTCCCTGGCCGTGCTGGCCTCCCTCGCCCTCGCCGGCGTCGGTGCTGTCGCGGGAAGCGCCGTCCTCGCGACCGGAATCGGGTCCATCTTCCCGCGCTTCGAGGGGATCAGTCTGGACGGGGCTCGACAGGCAGTCCCGCCGAGCAAGCGTGCCTACACCCTCTTCTCGATCGTGCTGAGTACGGTCGTCCTCGCTGTCGCATTCGTCGCCGACGGGACCGCTCGGGTTCTGGGGTCTGCCCTGGTGTCGCAGTGGCTGCCGTTCGGACTCGATATCGGTGCAGGGATGCTTGAGACGGTCGCGTGGCTCGCCCTTGCGAGTGCAGCCCTCGCGCTCCCGCTCGCGTACCGACTCGCCGTCCATCGGCTCGAAACCTATCGTCTCCCGTAACGGTGTCCGATCGACGCCATCCGTCGGTACCGATCGTGCGGTCCGCTCCCGACGGCGGATGACACCAACTTTATGATCGCGGTGTAAAACAGCCTTGACGACAACGAGGCTCAACCGTGACTACTGGAAACGTACTGAACCTGACCCGTCAACGCTACCGGGGGCTCGTTTACGGTATCGCCGCCGTCGCCATCCTTGCACTCCTCGCCGGGTTGGCGGTTGGGCAGCACCTCGCCGGTACCGTCGTCTACATGGTCGGTGCATGGTTCGCCGGCGGCATTGCCGTGGTTGGGCCCGTCTGGAGCGACAGGACACTGCAGGACGAGCGCGATTACGAACTCCACAACCGGGCCAGCGGGCTACTCATCGGGATCACGATGGTCGTCGGGTTGAGTGTGTTGCCGGCAGTCTACGTTCTCGACGCCGGCGACGTCCTCGAGATCCCGGGCGTCGTCTCGGGCATCGTCCTCACGCTCTCGGCGCTGTTCCTGCTGTACGGCGTCTGTTTCGGGATCGTCAAACGACAGTACTGACCCATGCGTAATGACCTCTCCGAACGACGGGAAGCCCAAGGCGTGAGCCAGGGCGACCTCGCGCAGGCGGTCGGCGTGACGCGTCAGACGATCAACGCGATCGAACGTGATCGCTACAACCCGTCGCTCGAACTCGCCTTTGCCCTTGCGGAGCACTTCGACTGCGCTATCGAGGACATCTTCGATCCAGTCGAGATCGACCCATGAGAGTCGGTCTTTCCACCGCCGTCGACCCGTTGGACCGACAAACCGAAGAGGATCGCCACCTGTGACCCCGACACGTGCGCGTCCCGCCCTCCACCATCGATTCGTTGCCCGCTCCCGCGTGGCTCCGTGACCTCCCCGTCGTCGTCGGGAACCTCCTTCCGATCGCCGGCGTCCTCTGTTTCGGGTGGTCGCCGACGGCCCTGTTGCTCGTCTACCAGGCCGAGCTGGCGGCGATCTGCGTCTGGACCGTAGTCAAGATCCCCTTCGCCCACAAGCGACCCAACAACGCCATCGACGACCGCTTCAGGCTGCTCGGGCCACTCCAGGAGAAACGCGGTGCGGTCGGAGTGCCGGGGCGGCTCCCGCCGGTGTACCCGCGGAACGTCCCGACGCTCGTCTTCGCGGTCGTCATCGCACCCGTCGTCGTCGGACTGGCGTTCGTCGCTTTCGCACTGACGCGGCCGACGGTCACCGAGGCCGACGCGGCTGCGTTCCTCCTCGGGGGGGCCGCGGTGTTTCTCACCCGCGGGATCGACACCTACCGCGAGTACTTCCGTGGAAACGGGTATCGCGAGCACTCCCCTCGCTCGTTGCTGCTCGTTCCCTTCAAGTACCTCTTCGTCGTCGGCCTCCTGTTCATGGCCTTTCTCTCGCTTGAATCGACCGTGGAGACGACTGCAATCCTCGATCCCCGGCGGTCGGTGCTGGTCCTCGCCGTCGGGAAACTCGCCTACGACATCCGGGCGAGCCGACTCGAACGTGACGACGACCGCCGGAGCCTGTTCTCCCGGCTCTACGGGAGCAAACGCACCGAGATCGAACCCGAACCCGTCGAGACGCCGGACGCGGAACCGGGTCTCCGGACATCGATGAGTCGGACGGCGGCAATCGTCGATGCCCTGCTTCACGGGCTCGCCTATCTGGCTGGCGCGATCGGGTTCGTCACCGCTTTGATCGTCGGCTTTGGCGTGCTCGCGTCGAGCGTCGGGATCGTCGTCGTCGGCCTCGGCCTGGGCGGGTTCTTCGTGGCAGTGCGAGCAACCACGCGCTATCTCCGGTACGGGACGCTCGAATACCACTGCTACGACGACGTGCTCGTGGCCTACGACCGTCTCCTCGGGGAACCACAGGCGAAAGTAGAGAAGCATGCGATCACTGATATCACGCGCTCGGAAGGACTGATCGATCGCCTGCTCGGAACTGAGACTCTCGATTTCGACGTGTATTTGACGGACGACACGACGATGGAGCTGTTCGTCCCGGGTCCCGAAATGGTCGATACCGACGACGACGCCAACGAGAGCGTTGCGATGGTCGTCCCGCATCTCTCGGATCCCCGGTCGATCACGGAGACGCTCGGACTCTCGTGGCATCTCGACGACAGCGCAGGTGAGTGAACGGGTGCGTTGGGCCCCCGGACAACACCGCCGCCGAACGCGGTTCAAACGCCCCTTTGACCTTCTGTCAGGTATATGAGCGTGGGTCGAATACGGTGAAACGTGGAGGTGTCACGATGCCGCTCCTGAAATGTTCCCACTGTCCCCGACGGTTCGACTCGCTCTCCGACGTGCGCGAGCACGTCTCCCGTGACCACGAACAGAACACGCACGGACACACGGGACGCTGATTTCGTCCCGGAACCCGTAGACCGGCCCCGAAACGACCCGTCAGAGACTGTTTCACGTCCGGAAACGCTGGCCACTGTTTGACGGCCCATCACCGCGTAGCCGCCTGTGCCCGCCCAGGTCGGAGGCGGGGGGCCAGTATCCGGCCCCGGCTTGCCCGCCGGTTGTCGCTTCCCACCCTAACCCGCCCTGTTTTCCGTTCTGTTTCCGACGGCGATCACCCACTTTCGCGCGCAATGTCGTCGAAGGCGTCGAGTAGTTCCGTCGCTTCCCCCAGGAGTCGGCGCACGCGTCGTTCAAGCCGCCGTGACCGTTCCTGCCTGCGCTGGTAGGCCTCGTGGGACTCGCGCTGATCGGCCGGGAGTTCGGCCGCGATGACCTGTCGCTTCGCTTCGACGCTGAAGTACTCCCCCAGCGTCGCGTACCCGAGGATGGTACACTGCTGAGTCACGGCCGCCCGGACGTCCTCGCGATCGACCGGCTTACAGAGGTAGTCGTCAAACGGCATGTCGAGGACGTCGAAGTCGGGATCGATCGCCGTGACCATGATGACCCGCCCGGTGAACGTCATCGCCGCGAGTTCTTCAAGCACGTCGTCGCCGGATATGCCGGGCATGTGCCGATCGAGGAGGATGACGTCAATCTCGCGATCGCGGACGGTCTCCAGCGCTGTCTCGCCGTCGTAGGCAGTCTCGACGTCACAGAGCCCGCGCAGGCGGAGCGCGTAGGCGTCCGCGACCTCCCGTTCGTCGTCGACCACCAGCGCGTTCGGGAGTTCGTCGGTGGCACCCATCGGGCACAGTTCCGCGGCGACCGCTCTTGAATGTTCCCCGCGCACGGTGGCGCGGGGAATCCTGCTCTCACGAGGGCAGGCTTCCTGTTTCCACGACGTGACTTGCAGACACAGATTCAAACTGAATCGTGTCCGTAGCGGTCACAGTCTCAACAGGCGTGTCTTCGGGCCATCCCAGCCCTAACTCCTGAAAGCCTCTCTGCAACACGTTCATCGCCGCATTCGCGTCCCTATCCGTCTCGAATCCACAGGAGGGGCAGGAGTGTTCCCTGATCCAGATGGGTTTCGCCGTTTCCACGCCACACCGAGCACACTCTTTGGTTGTTCCCTCGGGTTCGACCTGCACGACGTGCGTGCCGTGCAGGTCGGCCTTGTATTCGAGGAGCGTGATGAATTGTCGCCACGCCGCGTTCTGCTTGTTCCGGGCGTTTCCATCGCCCTGAAGCATCCCCTTCACATTGAGATCTTCCACGAACACCGCATCATACTCACGGACGAGATACTTCGTTATCTTGTGCTGGTAGTCCAGCACTTTGCGACGAATCCGACGCTTCACCGTAGCGACCTGCTTCCGTTGCTTCTCGTAGTTGTTCGACCCCTTCTCCTTTCGTGAGAGGGTGCGTTGCTCGCGGCGCAGACGCTCGTATTCGTCTTCGAGATCAAGCCACTCCACTGTCGTTCCGTCCGACGTGTGGATGTAGTTGAGAATGCCGAGGTCGATACCCACGCTGTTGCTCGCGTCCAACGAGTCCACGTCAGGCTTCTCGGGGAGGGCAGCATCGTCGATTTCCAGCCCGAAAGAGACGAACCACTCGCCAGTTGTCTCCTGTTTGACCGTGACTTCTTTAATCGTGGCGTGGTCAGGGATTGGACGTGAGTAGCGGATTTTCACCCACCCAATCTTACTGAAGCGGACGTACGCGTCTTTGTCGTGGCCCCTCTTTTCATCGAGGTCGAAACCACTTTGGTTGTACGTCACACTCCGGTAATCACTGGGCGCTTGGCGTGTGAGCCGACCGACGTTGTACCCCCTCTCCTTGAGTTTGCTCAAGACAGTGAGATTGTGGTGGAAGCGTGCGACGGTGGCTTGGGCGGCTTTCGAGTGTAGATCACTGAATAGCGGCCACTTGCGCTTCCACTCGGGGAGTTTGTTGTTCTGTTCGTACTCGCTCGGCTTGTCGTCCGCGGGGCTATTCTCGTAATCCCAGCGGACGTGGTTGTAGAGTTGGCGATGAACATCGAGATGGTGCTCCAGCCGCTCCGCTACCGCTTGTGTCGGGTAAGCTTGGTAGCGGTAGCTGTATTCCATCGCTATCTATTGGTTAGAGATATGTCGACTTAATGGTTTGTGTCCTGGTGTGACGGCTTCATCCCCGACCACGGTGGGTCAGGGTATTCGCCTCGCTCTTTATATAAATGCCGGCCCTTCCGGCGACGGACAGCGGCGTTCCTCGCCCCCATGCCGAAATCGAGGGGTGCCGACCGGCGTTGATCGCTCGTGTCTGTATAGCTAGAGGGTGTCGAAGACCGCCGCCTCGATAACTAGCTGCCATCGATACGGCCCCGGGACACCTCTCCCGATGTACAGATGTCGAGCGAACCACTCCGACCCCGAGTTGGTCCCGACGCACCGGCAGCCACCCCCTCCGCCACGGATCGAAACGACGAACGGCACCACGACGACCCGACGGCGCTGCTCGAAGCCCTTGGCGACGAGTACACGCGAGCGGCCGTCGAGGCCGTCCTCGATCAACCCCGGAGCGGGCGGGAGGTCGCGGCGGCAACCGACATGTCCCGGCCGACAGCGTTCCGACGGCTCAACGCGCTCGTTGATCTCGGGATGCTCGAAACCGAGCACCGGATCGACGCGGCCGAGGGCCACCACCACAAAGTGTATCGCCCCGTCGTCGACTCGGTTGCGGTGACCTTCGACGACGGCGAGATAACGGTGGTCCTCGAATCAGCCCGCCCGTCCGGCCCCCACGTCGAGCAGTCGACGCCCGTCCCGGCGAACGACTGAGCAGTCGCGTCTCAGCCGGATCTCGCGACCCCCGGTATCCAAGTGGCGCGGGCCGCCAGTCGAACCCACACGCCAGCGATCACGGGCAGATATAGTCGGCCCCTGCTCTCGGCCGGGGCCGCCACGTCGATGGCTTCGGACCGACGCGACAGTCGATAGACCACGGACACATGGCGCCCCTCACTGTACTCCGCCTCGGTATCACCGCGTTCGCGGCGCTGGTAGCTGTTGGGCTGGTCGTAACCCTGCTGGGCGATCGCAAACGGGGCAGTGCCCGGGCACTCCTGGGCGTCGGCCTGGCCACGGCCGTGGGCACCGTCCTGCACCTGCTGGTCGCCGATCTCACGCCGCCGAACGCGACGCTCGCGGTGACCGGCTGGGACCTCGATGCGACGGCGTGGGTCGTGGTCGGGACGACTACCGCGGTGATCGTCGGCGGGCTGTGGGTACTGTTCGCGTTTCGATACACCGGTCGGTCGCGACGCGTAACGCAGGTGACTGCGGGGATCGTCGCGGGAGTGTCGCTCGGTGCCGTCGCGATCGCGGGGGTCGCACTCGGTGACCCGTCGACGATCGCCTTTCAGCTGTTGACGGTGGCGTACCTCCTGGTGGGATTTCTGGTGACAATCGGCGTGTTCTTGCTCCTGTGGACGTCGATCGGACAGCAGGCAGTCCCGCTCCGGGAACCGGTGTTGCTGTCCGCCGGTGCGATCGTGTTGCTCGCCGGGAGTTTCGTCGCGCAGCTATTCGAACGGCCGATCCTCCTGCCCGCGCTCACGTCGGTTGGGTGTGGGCTGGTGGTGGTTGCCGTCGTTCGTTACCCAGTCTTCGAGACGCCACCGGCCGCACGGGTTCTGGGCCGCGATCGGGTTGTCGACGAACTGGCCGACGGCGTGCTCATCGCCGACCGGCGGGGGCAGCTGCACGACCTCAATCCTGCCGCGGAACGGCTGTTCGACGTCTCGCGGGCGTCGGCCCTGGACGAGCCGATCGAGTCGCTCTTCCCGACGCCCGTCGCTCCGGGGGAGCTAGCGGGGGACGGGGAACCGCTTCGAGTCGAACTCGCGGACGGGACGACGCTATCCGTGACGGCCGATCCTGTCACCGACGGGAGAGACCGTTCGTTCGGCTATCTGGTTCGCTGTACGGACGTGACCGACAGACGACAGCGGGAGGAACAGCTAACCCTGCTCAGTCAGTTCCTCGTCGAGGTGGTCCGGGGACGCATGGCCGCGGTGGCCGACGAGACGGCGTCGTGGACCGCCGAGCCGGGGGATGGCGACGCCGCGGCGCTCGCGGATCGGATCTGGGAGCGGACGACCGAACTCACGACGCTCGTCGCGGGGACGCGCTCGATCGAGCGTGCCATCGCCGAGGGGGCGGTCACCCCGGAGCAGCGACTCGACATTCGGCCCGTCGTTCGTGAACTCCGTGACTCGATCGCCACCGAGCCGGGTCCACAGATCGCGATCGACGTGCCCGGAGAGCCGATCGATACCACAGTGACCCCGACCTTGCTATCGTCGCTCCTCGAACCAGTGCTCGAAGACGCCTGTGGCAACGCAGTGACGCGGGTCGAGATCGCCCTCGACACTGACGGGCCGGCAATCCGGATCACCGACGATCGCCCGGTTGGGGCCGAGTGTGGGGAGCAGGAACGCGACGCCGACCTCCCGCTTGCGGTCACACGCCTGGCGCTCGAACAACTCGGTGGACAGCTCTCGGCGGAGCGGACCGACGACGGGCGATGGGCGGTCGTCGTTGGGCTCCCGACGGCTGACGCACGCGGAGCGGCCCCACCGGCACCGGGCGGGGGTGACGGAAAGTGATCCGCCCCGTCTGGACCGTTCTCGGTGTCATCGTGCTGGGGGCTGGGGTCCTGATCGCGGGGCGAACCGCACGGCGCGAGCATCCGGGGGCCGTCCCGTACGCGCTGGTCGCCATGCTGCTGGCCGGCCTCGGCGCGACGATCGCGTTGGGCCGCTCCGGGGCAGTGCCGATCGAACTCGACGCGGTCAGCGAGTTGCTCCTCATCGGGGGGTACGCCTTCGTGTCGCTGTTGTGGATCGCGTTCGTCTTCGAGTACACCGGCCGCGGGCCGGCGATCACGCCGTGGCGCTGGGTGGTGATCGTGGTCCTGGGCGGCCTGACGGTCGCGAGCACGGCGGTCACGTGGGGCCAGCAGACGGGCAGGATACGGCTGGGCCTGCTCGGGCAACTGTCGTATCTCACGACGTTCGGCCTGCAGGTGACCGTGTTCTCGCTGGGCTTGCTCGGCGTGATCTTGCTCGTCAGGTCGGCGGTGGCGTATGACGACCTGCCACTTGGCTCCGCGGTGGCGTTCGTCTTCGCAGGGGTCGGGATCTCGTTTCTCCCGCTCTCGATCGGGTACGGCGGCCGAGTGGGCGGCGCATCGATCTATGGCGTCGTCTTCCTCCAGTTGATCGCTATCATCGCAGTCTTCGCCTGGATCTCGTTCGGTACCGACGCCTTCGAGCGCGCGGCTGCGGCGGGGCATCTCGCACGCGAGACTGCCCTCGACGCGATGTCCGCGCCCGTGATCGTCGTCGATCGAACCGGCCGACTGCTGGACGTGAACCGGGCCGCCGCGGACACCTTCGGCGTCGGGACCACCCGACTCCGGGACCAGTCGCTCGCGGACGTGGTAGACATCCCTGAGGATCCGTCTGTCGAGCAGCCGATCACGCTCAAGACAACCGCCGGGCGACGGGAGTTCGTCGTCGACCGGACCGCGATCGACGAGGGCCGCGGCCGTGCCTACCGGTTCGAGGACGTGACGGATCGTCGGACCCGGGAACAGCGGATTCAGGTCCTCAACAGGGTGATCCGACACAACCTCCGGAACGACCTCGACGCGATCCGCGGGTTCGCGGAACCGATCCGCGACGGGGAACTCCCGGCGGCGGAGGCCAGTCAGTACGTCGACCGGATCGGAACGCTCGCGAGCGGGCTGGTCGAGCTCGCCGACGCCGTCGAGCGATCCGAGCGCGTCCTGACGGAGGCACGCCTCGATCGCGAAGCGTGTGACCTCGTCGCGATCGTGCGGTCGGTCGCCGACGGGGGCGTGGACGGCGACATCACGCTCGACACGCCGGCGAGCGTCAAGCTTCGATCCGATCGCGACGCCATCGAACTCGTGGTCGTGGAACTGCTCGAGAACGCCGTGACCCACACCGACCGGGAGACACCGTCAGTGACGATCCGCGTCCGCTCGACGGCCGCCGGTGGGCGGATCGAGGTCGCAGACGACGGCCCGGGGATCCCACCCGAGGAGCGGGCCGTCCTCCTCGACGGTGAGGAGACGCCAGTCAGACACGGCAGTGGGATCGGCCTCTGGCTGGTCTACTGGACCGTAACGCGGCTGGGTGGGGACCTATCGTTCGGAGACCGGGAGCCACGCGGGAGCGTCGTGGTCGTCGACCTGCCGGACTTTGCCACGTCGAGCCGCCCCGAGCGGACGGCGGAGGGAGCGTAACTATGGTCACGACGAGGTGTGTAAAGACATCGTTTATGGCGCTGGTCGCCAAACGCTTCCGTCAAGCTGGCCGGTCACCGGCCCAGCCCTCGCTATACCCATGACAGCCCTCCACCGACGTCGGTTTCTGGAACTCGGCGCGGCCGCGACTGTCGTCGCACTCGGCGGCTGCCTCGCGGACGACGATACGCCGTCCTACGCGGAGTGGATCCCGGCGACAGCTGGCGGCGTCCGCGTCGGCTATTTGGACTTCAGTATCGCAAGAGAGACGACGGCGGGCGAGGAACTGTTGCCGCTGATCCTTCCCGCGGACGCGACCGGCGGCCCCGGCGAAGTCCTGACCGAGATTTCTGGCGCCGACAGTGTCGATGATCCGTTGCTCACCTGGCCGCTTGAGATCGGCGGGCGGCTGGTCGCCGGAGCCTCCATTGCCATTGCCGTGTCCGGTCTCGACTATCTCATCGATCCGGCACAGCCCGACCGCGGTATCGACGAGCTGTTCATGGCGGATACCGTGGCCGTCGGACGGGGCGAGATCGACCTCGACGAAGCCACAGAGCGGTTGCGTGCCGGATCCGACGACCCCACTGGTGGCATACAACTCGAAGAAAGCGGGTCGATCGGGGAGTTCACCCTGTACGAACCGAGCGACGACGAGACACTGGACGGCGTCACGGCGATCAGTGAGACCGCCGTCCTCGTCGCCGATACGAGCGAAGCGATCCGAGGCGTCGTCGAGGCCACGGCGGACGACCGCGCCAGGGAAATCGAGGAGACCGAACCGTTCAGGTGGCTACTGAAGACGGCTGGCGACGGCCACGTCGCGGGCGGGTGGCTGGGACCGATCGACCTCGGGGACGCGTATTTCGGCGATCCGGCCGAGCGTCCCGTAGCCGACCTCCTCAGGGAAGACGACGACGTTCTCGCGTCGGTGCGTTTCGACGCCGACAGCGGCGAGGTCACGGCTGCCCTCGCCGCCCGGCGTCCGCTCGAGGACGCGACCGCCGAGCAGTTCGAATCCCGGTTCGGGTCCGAGAGCGAAGACCACTCGGTGACGGTCAAAGACGAACGCGTGACCGCAAGCGGGACCTACAGCGAGGACGTGCTCGACTTCGAGTTCACCCGGCCCGACCGGACGGCGACCGGGGAGCCAGACGCGAGCGAGGCCGTCGATCCGCCCGACGCGGTCGCGAAAGCAGTTCCCGAGGGGGCCTTCGAGTTTACCTACGTGGAAGGCGACAATCGCGTCCGGGTCGGGATCGTCAAAGAACTCCAGGCCGACGAAGTCACGTTTTCAGCCGTCCAAACGGACTCCGAGGCCTCGACGACGACACCCCGATCTGGCCTGTACATGTACCTCTACGTCGATCCTACTGGCGATACGGTCATTGTGACGGCCACCGTCGACGGCACGTCCGGCGTCGTCGCTCGGAAGGAATTCCCCTGATACTGGTAATCCAGCCGCCGCTCAGGTTCGTATCACGATGGTGTTTCCCACCCGGTCACCGAGCCGTCTGTCCGATTTCGAGACCGCGATCGTGACGATCCCGACCAGGTAAACGAAGGGCAACCAGTCGATGAGCCGGAAGAGGTTCCGAAGGAGCGAGCCCAGAAACGACGGCGGTGAGCCGTCCGGTCGCGTCACCGTGATGCTGACGAGGTACTTCCCGACGGTCTTGCCCCACCGCCATTCCAGCACCGTGTGATAGCAGATCGAGACGGCGAGCCACAGCGCCAGTCCGACGACTGCAGGGCCACCTTCGAGATTCGTCTCGATCCCCTCGCTCGTCGTCTGTAAGTCGCCGCTCACGAAGCCGACCGCGGAGACGACGACCATGAACAGGGCGATCCAGACGATCGAGTCTATCGCCATCGCGACGCCGCGAATGCCGACGCCACACCGCCGATCAGTATTCGACGTCATTATCGTCCGAGACGTGATCGCCAGGACCTAAAGAGCAGTATCGTTCGTTTCTCCCGGTGAAACATACCACTCCTGATTTGTCCCTTGACCCCGTTGGGACCAATATGGGAACGTTCGAATTATCTACACAAGAAGTGGACACGAGTCCCGAGACTGCACCGAACCCTGCCTTCGACCGGCCACTCGACTGGGTGATCGGCGGGGCACTAGGCGTGTTGGGCCTCCTGGCTGCCCTCGGGGGCGCGGTGTTTTACTTCGGGATCGATCGGTCGGAGATAGCGAGGCTCATCCGGGAGCGCGGGTTTCAGTCCGACATGCTCACCGAAGCGGAGGCGATCTCCGCGACGGTCTCGCTCGGTGAATGGGGCGGCCTGGGCCTGGTCGCTGCCGGCATCTATACCGTGCTGCTGGGCGTTGCCGTCGTCGTGGCACACGGCCGGGCACGGCGTAGTGGCCGAAGGACGCCGCGATGGATCGTCGGCGTGGCCGGCGCAGTCGTCAACGTCGTTCTCAGCGTCATCCCGCTCTCACCGCTCCTCGGTGGCGGGACCGCGGGGTACCTCTCGGCTGACCGCGAGACAAGCGGCATCGCGGCTGGCACGTTCGCCGGCCTGTTCACGATCATTCCGGCTCTCATCGGCCTCGTGTTCGTGAGCGTCGGGGTGTTCACGGGGTTTCCCGAATCGATGAAAGCGACCGGTGTCGTCGTCCTCGCGATCGTGGCTGCCCTCACCACGACGTACTTCGTCGGGCTGAGCGCTCTCGGCGGCTACATTGGACGCCAGCTCCAGTCCTGAGAGCCGAATGGGGGAACACCCTTAACAGCCCGCCACACGGTGATGCAACACGATGGACACCGGGTTCGAGCACGCACCGATCGGAATCCTCGAAGTGAGTCCGGACGGCGTCGTTCGGGACGGCAACGACGCTGCGGCGTCCATGCTCGCGGTGGACGCGGCCGCCAGTGCCGGCGAGCCGATCGATACCGTCTTTCCGGCATCCGTCGAGGGGCGCGTCCCTCAGGCGTTCGAGACGCCACCGGACGCGGAGCTGTCCTTCGTGGAATACTACCCGGAACTGGATCGGTGGCTCGCGGTCGATCTCGTCCCCGGTGACGACGCCGTCTACGTCTACCTCCGGGACGAGACCGACGGCCGCCGACGCGAGCAGCGACTCGACTCGCTACGATCGGACCTCCGCCGGCTGACGATCGGAAACGAACTCATCGCGGACGTGCTGGGCGACCTCGTCGGGGCCTCGACGCGCGAGGAGATCGCCGAGACCATCTGCCGGCGGCTGGGCGGGACCGACATCTACGCGTTCGCCTGGGTCGGCGAGCGCGCGGTCGGATCCGGGGAAATCGTGCTGCAGGCCGCCGCTGGGACGACCGGCCGCACGCTCGAACAGCTCAAGACGGCACTCGACGGCGACGCGGATATCCCCGAACTGCGTACGATCGAACGGGGCGCACCGACGATCGTCGGGTCACTCGGCGAGGACAAGTCCGTCCCTGAAGACATTCGTCGAGCGGCGTTCGCCGACGGGTTGGGATCGCTGCTCGCGGTGCCGCTGACGTACGGATCGAGCGTCTACGGCGTCGTCGGTATCTACGCGGCCGAACGCAACGCCTTCTCCGAACGCGAACGCGAGAGTTTCGGGACCGTCGGGGAGATGGCCGGGTTCGCCATCAACGCGACCCGCAACCGGTCGTTGCTCTCGTCCGAACGGGTCGTCGAGCTCACGTTCCGGTTGGCAGATCCCGCCGCGCCACTCGTCGCCACGGCCGCCGAGACCGACGCCCGGATCGACGTGACAGGCGTGCTCGCGCAGGGCGAGGAGCTTCGCTGTTACGTCGACGCCGATACCGAGCGGTCCCCGGACGAAATCGGCGCGGTGCTGGCGGACCACGAGTCGGTGATCGAGACGCGAACCGTCGCCGAGTACGACGGCGGGGGCTCGATCGAAGTCGTTCAGCGCGCCGAGACGCCGCTCGGGCAACTCCTCAGTCAGGGCGGCACAGTCCAGTCGGCCACGTTCGGCCCGGACGGCGATCGGGTCGTCGTCGACCTCCCACCGTCGGAAGACGTCCGCCGGATCGCCGACGCGATCACCCGCCGCTACGATGCCGCCGTGATCGCAAAACGGGAACGCCGACGGGACGAACGGACGACCGGGGAAGTCCGGGACAGCGTGACCGACAGGCTGACTGACCGGCAGGAAGAGGCCCTTCGGACGGCGTTCTTTGCGAATTACTTCGAATCACCACGCGGCAGTTCCGCCGAGGAAGTCGCCGATGCCCTCGGGATCACCGGGCCGACGCTGTTGCATCACCTCCGGGCCGGACAGCGCAAGCTCCTGGCGGACGTGTTCGAGGCGACCGATCGACGGCCCGACGTGGACCGGTCAGCGACTGACGGCTGACGGCCGAGCGACTCGGACGGAAGTTCAGGCGTGTTCTTCGTAGGGCTGGACGACGACGAACCCGCCGGGATCGGTGAACTCCATCTGGAAGCGTTCGCCGGACTCCTGGCCGATCATGTCCGAGAGGTTGGTGTTGACCTCGACCTCGGGCGCGGTCGCGCTCCAGGCAACTGTCGCGCCCGGATCGGTCGTGACGGGCGGTTCCATCACGACCGGATCGCCGTGGGTGGTCAGCGCGACGTGACCGGGGCCTTCGAGTGCGACGTTGGTGAACCCGCCGGCAAAGGCTCCGGCGAGGCTGTCGATCTCGGTAATCTCGTAGGACAGTCCCGACTCGAAGGCGAGGATGTCCTCGCCGTTGACGGTGAGTGATTCGCCGTCGTCCAGTCGGAGGATCTGGATTTCCTTCCGCTGATCGGCGAGATAGAGGTGGCCCGATCCCTCGACGCGCATGATCGGCGTCCCCTCGCCGGTCGCGGCTTCCTTGATGAAGCCGGTGATCCCGCCTTCCGGAGTCGCCTGGCCGGTGAAGGTGAGGTCGCCGGTATACGCGACCATCGAGCCGGCCTTCGCCAGCAGCGACCCTGAAACGGCCACGTCGAGCGTGTATTTGTTCTCCAGGTCGAACGTCTCCTCGGTCTCTGTCGGTGCGTGTTCGGCGGTAAATTCGTCTACGTTCATCGTTTCACAGAGCCGTGTGAACAGACTCCGGGTTCGAATCAGTTCGCCGAACAAAAGAACCGGTAGACCGTGTTTCCGAGCGGGAAACCCGACTCGGCGATCAACCGGTGTCGAGACCCGTGATCTCGAAGCGAGCGCCCCCGCTCGCGGAATCGGTGGCCGCGACCGACCAGCCGTGGTGGTCGGCGATCCGGGCGACGATCGACAGCCCGAGTCCGGTCCCGTGATCGTCGGTGCTGAATCCAGGCGCGAAAACGCGCTCGCGTCGCCCCGGCGGAATGCCGCGACCGTCGTCGGCGACGTAGAACCCGGGAGCGTCAGCGAGCGGCCCGACAGTGACCGTCACGTCGGTCCCGCCGTGCTCGATCGAATTTCGGAAGAGGTTCTCGAAGAGCCGTCCCAGGCGGTCGGGATCGGCGACGACCGTGGGCAGCGATTTCTCGACGACGATGTCGGCGTCGTCGGTCTCGACAGTCGCCCACGCCCGCTCGGCGGCGGCCGAGATATCGACTCGTCCATCCGGCTGGACGACGTCGGCCCCCCTGGCCAGCGTCAGCACGTCCCCGACGATCCGTTCCATCCGGTCGTGGGCGTCAGCGACGTGTTCGAAGTGCTCGACCTCGCCGGTTTCCCGAGCCGCGCGCAAGCGGGCTTTGGCGACATCCAGCGGGTTGCGAAGGTCGTGGCTGATCACACTTGCCACGTGGTCCAGCCCGATCTCGTCGGCCGCCCGGGCGATCCCCGTCGGCACAGGAGTAAAGAGGAGGACCCCGCCGGCGTTTCCGTCCGTGGGGACGACCCGCAGGAGATATCGGTCATGCGACGCCGCCCCCGACTCGGACGGCTGCGTGCCCGTTTCGACGGTGAACTGATCGGCGGCCGTCCCGACGACAGCCGGCTCGTCAGGCCCCTGGACGATCGACAGCCCGACCGTCTCGAACAGCGAGGCCACCGGTTCGCCCGCATCCACGGGCCCGAAGGTCGTCTCGAAGGCTTCGTTGACCGTTTCGACGACCGGGGTTCCGTCTTCGATCCCGTAGTGACAGACCGGGTCGGGCCATTGCTCGGCGTCGACGATGCTCGTGGGGTTGTCGGTCATGTCTCGCGTGGTGCTGTGTCCGGCCCCTGTAGCGCTCCGATCGAGAACGGTCTTGCGGACGTCATTTGTGCGATGGCGGTGATCACCGTTCGTCCCGGTCGCCTAAAGCCCTGGAGGCTAGTTATACAGACGCCACCGACGGGGACGGCCACGGTACCGACTCAGTATCCCTAGCCTGGGAACTCAGGGGAGTACAGCACGACTATCCGGCCATGAAGGGATGCCGCTCAACGCCGAACGGAACTCCCTCACCCAACGGCGCTGTCGATCATGGAGACGAACCCCGACCGGACACAGTCCCAAGCGGGACGATACTCGCCCTGCTCGGGGATACGTACGCTCGCCGGCTTCTGTCACTGGTAGTCGAGCAACCCCGGACGGGCCGGGAGCTCAGTGCGGCGACTGACATGTCCAGGCCGACGATATACAGACGGCTCGAACGCTTAGCCGAGCACGGGCTCGTCCGGACGGAGCTGGAGTTCGATCCGGACGGCCACCACCGAAAGCGGTTCCACGCCACCGTCAGCGAGTTCGACTTCGACCTCGGCTCCGACGGGATCGACGTGCATCCGCGAACTCCGGACGACGAACGGTCCTGACAGCGCCGCGGACGGCGCGTCCGCTCACCCGCAGTCGATCGATTCGCCGACGGCGCGGACCGTCTCTCTCGGGGCGTCGCCAAAGACCGTATAGCGATATCCGTCACAGGACCAGATCAGCGACGTGCCGCTTTCGAACGACTGGATCACTGCCTCCTGTCCGTTGATGTCGAGGCGATCGCCCTCGGGGAGAGTACCACTGTCGCCTCTCGGTTCGGACTTCGTCACCCGGAGGGTCGCCGACCCGTTCGTATACTGGAGTGACGTGCGGACCGTGCCGTTGTCGTCGAAATATCGCGCGGAATCGAACTCCAGGGGTTCGGGCACGTCCGGATCGGGAATCGCCATCTCGCTTGCGGCAGCCAGTTCACCGCTGGTCCCGAAAGTCCGGCTGACGATCCTCCGTTCGGTGACCGTCACGTTCGCCGGCGGGTCGAACGTGAACGTGCCGGCCGGGATCGCGGGATTGAATGTCACGTTCCGGTAGGTCGTCGTCACGGTCCGTCGCTCCGTATCGACGACGATCGTCGAGTTCCACTGGAGCGGATAGTACCACTCCTGGTCGATCCACAGCGTGATATTGGCCGTGTTGACGTCCGCCTGTGGGACGGCTTCCACGACGTACGCCTCGCGACCGGCGACTGTCCCGGTCCCTTGGTAGTGCAGCGAGGCGTTTTCGAAACTCTCGACCTGTCCAGTGAACGGCTGTGGGCCGCCGCTTCCGGCAGCGGGTAAAATGAGTGGATCGAGTGCCGCTTCCCGCTCGGACTCGTCCGCCGGTGCGTTCAATCGCCCGAAGATCGACCGCATCGCTCGCGAAATGCTGGTGGTTGACTGCTGGTCCCCCTCGACCCGTCGCGTCCGCTGGACGGTGTTCGCGGCTCGATCGTATCGCCACGTCACGGAGTCGTTTGCGACGACGAGTGACCGCGTTTCACCGGTCTATGTCGTCGATCGACGCCGGTCGGTTCCGACCTCGAACACGGTCTGCCGGGCCGTGATTCGTGTCCCGTCCAGTGTGGACACGACCGTCGCATTCACTGCGTCAAGATCGGCGAGCGACCCCTCGACCGCCTCCGCCGTCGGCAGGTCCGACTGCTGGCTCCCCACTCCTGCACAGCCTGTGAGGACCGCGAGGATCGCGATCGACACCAGGAGGAGCGGTCGAAGCCGGGAGGTGGAGGGCGTCTGCATGTGACACAGTACGTATAGATCCCGAAAAACCTGATGGAGGTCGCTCAGATCGCACACGGTGTAAGCGATCCCCAAACAGTGTGTACCGGAGCCCGAAGGTTCGTGTCCCCGGCACACATGATATCTGTATGGAAGGACCCAGCGTGGTTGTCGTGATCGCCGTCCTGCTGGCCGGCTGTACGCTACCGGGCATCCAGCCGGACGCCGGGACGGCCACATCACCAGAAACCGGTGGCACCGCCGCGGAAACGCCGGCGACGGGGACGCCAGTACTCCCGGCGGAGGAGACCTGGACGGTGACGGTCGTCGAGGTGATCGACGGCGACACGATGGACGTCCGGTTCGCGAATGGGTCCACCGAGCGGGTCCGGTTGCTCGGCGTGGACACGCCCGAACCCTACGCGGAAGTGGCTCCCGCTGAGTGGGACGGCGTTCCCGATACGGAGGCCGGGCGAACGTGGCTTCGCGGCTGGGCTGACAACGCCACGGCGTTCGCCGAGCGGCGACTGGCCGGCGAGGACGTCCGGATCGTCACCGACGAGGTGGCGGGTAGCCGTGGGGGATACGGCCGACTGCTCGTCTACGTAGTGGTCGACGGCGAGGTGTTCGGCGAGCAGTTACTCGAGAAGGGCTACGCGCGGCTGTACGAGACCGAGTTCGGGCTGTACGATCGGTTCGCCGCGGCCGAGGTGCGGGCACAGACGGCCGAAAGTGGCGTCTGGGGGTTCAGCGGCAGGTCACGGTAGCCCGAGGCGATCGTTCCGAGCAGCCCGCGCCGGACGGCCAACCATGTCCGTGGGTTTATATACCAGAGTCAAACCAGGGCAGGCATGACCAAGTCGTACGACATCGAGGGCATCGAGTTGACCGACGACCGCTACACCGTCGTCCAGTCGCTGATTCGCAACAAGTACCGGGCCGAGGACGAGCAGGGGAACGTCGTGCTTCGGGGCAAGCAAAAGCTGTTCAAGCTGAAAGAGAAGTTCCCGTTCGTCGACGCCGACGGCGAGGAGGTCTTCACCGTCACGGCGGGCGGGATCCTCGACGTCGCCGGCGATTACGTCCTCAGCGACGCCCGGACCGGCGAGGACATCGTGATCCTCGACAACGACTACTCGATCTTCCAGGACACGTGGAAGATCCGGGACGCCCGGACGGAGGCCAAACTCGCGGAGATCAACTCCCGGGGCGCGATGGTGACGCTGGCGCGAGCGTACGTCCCCTTCGGTGGCTGGATTCCACACAAATACGAGATCACGGACCTCGACGGCGACCACGTCGGGCGGATCGACGGCGAACTCTCGCTGAAGGATCGCTACGACATCGTGATCGACGATGCGAGTGACGTCCCGAAAGAGCCGATCGTGGCCGCCGCGATGGTCGTCGACGCGATCCAGGGCCACTGACGAGACTCACAGCGACACCGTTGCTCGGCCACCCACGAACCGCCACGGCTTTGTCTCGCCTGGCGAACGTCGAAGTATGACTGCAGTCCTCTGTGACATGGACGGCGTGATCGTCAGTTCCGAGGCCCACTGGAAGCGCCACGAGAGCGAGGACATCTACCCGGCGACGGTCCCCGACCAGGAGGTCCCGCCAGAGGAGACCACGGGCATGTACTACCGCGAGATCTACGACTATCTGGACGACAATTACGGCGCGGCGATCTCTCGCGAGGAATTTCTCGAACTCTTCGAGGAAGCGGGTCGGCAGATCTACGGCGAGGAGGCCGAAATCGTCGCGGGTGTCCCCGAACTGCTCCGGGACGTTCGCGCCGACGGGCACGGCGTCTCGCTGGTGACCTCCTCGCCACATCACTGGATCGATGTCGTGCTCGACCGGTTCGACCTCGAAGACGATTTCGACGCGATCGTCAGCGCGGCCGACGTCGAAGCGGGCAAGCCCGCCCCGGATGTCTACGAGCGGGCGGCCGAGCTTGCCGGCGAGGATCCCACTGACTGTATTGCGATCGAGGACTCGACGAACGGGGCGTCGGCGGCCAAAGCGGCGGGCGCGTTCACGATCGGCTTCACCGGCGTCCACAACGACATCGACCGCTCGATCCCGGACGTCGTCGCCGAGGACGTCGCTGAGTTGCGGGAGCGCCTGCTCGAACGATTGTAAGCACCGACCGTCTCAGTCCGGAGTGAACGACGTCTCCTCGTCGGCCGTCCGGCGACAGACGGCCCGACCGCGCGCCAGGTCGTGCTGGACCCAGACACAGGCCCCGAGCACGAGGCACGCGCCGATCAATGGGGGCTGAATCCGTCGCAGGACGTCCGTAGCCAGCCATGTGGCAGCCCCACCCAGCCCGGCCGGAAGGTCGCTCGTCATCATCAGCAGGGGCTCGGGCGGGATAGCGAGCCAGAGCAGGATCGTGCCGATCGCGAGGACGCGTACTGCCGGATGGTTCTCGATCCGGTAGGCGACCAAGACGAGGGGCGCGACAGCGAGCGTGAAGTAAAACCATTCCAGCGGGACGACCGCAAGCAGGCCGATCACCGTCGCGAGAAAGGCCGTCTCGGCACCGGCCGGCTCGTCGAGTCGACGATAGCACGCGAGCACTGGCGGGCCGAGGAGGCCAGCAGCCCCGATCCAGAGCCACGGGCCCGAGACGCCCAGTGCCGACAGCGGACGCATGACGGTCACGTGGGCCGGTCGAAGCGGCGGCCCACCCGCGAAGACGGCGGTCGAAGACTCCTCAAAGAGGACCGTCGTGACGTAGGAGTGGGTCAACTCGATGCCGACCACGAGGTTCCCTAGCCACCCGACGGCCAGGACCCCGATCGCGACGGCAAGTGCCCGCCAGGAGCGCCGGGCAAACAGCCAGGCCCACGTCCCGCCGGGATAGACTTTGATGAGCGCCCCCAGCCCGAATCCGACCCCTCCTCGCCAGGCGCGGTCGGTGAGGGCGACGAGGAAGCCGCCACCCACACAGAGGGCCACGACCGGGGATATCTGTCCCATCACGAACGTGCTGGTGACTGGCCCGGCGGCGAGGATCGCGAGCGCGGCGAGTCGCCGGTCGATCCGAGACCTCGTTGGGAGGCGAGCCAGGACGAGCCACGCAAGGGTGCCGAGTGCGAGCAGATTGACGCCGACCTGCGTGACGTAAGCGGCGGTCGGCCCGATGAGCCCGTACCCGATCGCGAGAACGGCGACGACAGGTGGGTACTTGAACGTGAATCCGGGGGTACCGGTCGGGCTCACGGCGTAGACCGCCTCGCCGTCCAGCATGGCCCGGCCCGCCCGGGCGTAGACGTCGGTGGCGACCGAGAACTGTGCCGGACGAACCACGGCCATCGAAATGACTGCGGTGAGACCGGCGAGCAGCCCGACGACGAGGGAAAGGCGTACCCACCACCGGCCGCTCGGCCGGTCGCCACCCCCCACCGACGGAATCGAGTTCGGCAGCGCCATATCCCATCTCCAACCGGTCTTCGGAGAAAAGTATCGGTTCGACACTGGGGTTGCTAGCTCGGAGTCGAATCCCGTCCAGGGTGGTTCGATCCAGCGGTGGCCCCGCCGACACCGGATGACGTGCTACTGAGGCGAAAAGGGCTCGATCGGGCCAGCTTCGACCGGACGGCTACAAGAGGGACGGAAGCGTACCCGGATCTGATGTCGGACCTCGAACTCACCGTCGACGATCGAACGCTCGAAGCCGAATGGCTCGACGAGAATCCCGACCTTCGGGACACCCTGGCTGATGCCCTGCCGGTCGAAGGCCAGGCGGCCCGGTGGGGTGACGAACTGTACTTCGACGCGAGTCTGGACGGCCAGCCGGAGACGACGAGCGAGGAAGTGCCGGTCGGCACGATCGCCTACTGGGCAGGCGGTGAAGTGATCGCACTGTTCTGGGGACCGACGCCGGCGAGCACCGACGAGACACCGAAAGCGGCAGCCCCGGTCGCGCCACTCGCGCGGATCGAAGACGTGCGTCCGCTGGCGGATCTCGACGGCGGGGCGACGGTTCGGATCGATTCAGTGGAGTGATTAACACGGGCGCACCGACGAATCGCGTGCAAGAATTTGATCCCGACCACGACTGCAGCGACGACACGCCGGTCAAGCGTGCGTGTGCAAAACGTCGAGCGGTCGGACGAAAATACATATCGCCAAATTCATATTTCTCCTATATGATTTGAATCAGTAACGAGAATTATTTGTGAGAATGGATGAACGACAAAATGAAACTAATCGGCGACGGTTCCTCGGCGTGGTGGCGACAGCACTCGGATCGACGGCCGGTTGTGCAGAAATCAGTCGCCTTCTCGGGGAGCCGAGGGCGCGAAAACGAACGAATCTGAGCTGGCGCGCGTTTGAACCGTACGTGAAGGGGCAACCGACCCTCGATGCGGCACCGGCCGCGGACGCCTGGCTTGCGACCGATCCGGACTGGATCGAACGGAACGTGAGATGGGCAAATCTGACGGGTCACGAACAGGATAGTATGCGCCAATTGCAACAGCGGTTCGAGCCGGGCGAATACTTCTTCACGGCGATCGTCGGTGCGCTCCCGTCTGACTATGGGTTGGGAAAGTACAGAGATGTCAGAATCGACGAGCAAACGATTCACGTCTACGCAAACGGTGCGAAGATGTCGATCGGTGGTGGTTCGGATCCGGATCCCGGCGAAACGGAGTATACCTACGACTACACGTTCACACTCTGGAAACTTCGGGACAATCTGAGCGCGCCGACCGACATCGACTTCAACTTCCGACGTGGTGAATTGCCGACCGACATCTGGTCGAACAGATAGCCCCAGATTCACTCCACCGCGACCAACCGGCCCTCCACCACCGGCCCAATGGCACGTCCGGGAGCGCCACCTCGATCGCGAACTTCAGTTCCTCGGTATCGCCGCCGACGGGCAGCGTCAGGCCCATTCCTGAATTCCAAAGATGAGGTACTTGAAAATCTCAATACCCGGTCGATTAGGGGCTGGATCACCGCAGTAGTAGTCCGTGTCACCCCGAGGACTCAGGCTCAGCCTCTTCAAGCATGGAGTACAGCGACGAAAGAACACTTCCGAGTAGCGCTATCCCTCCAAGTAATAACGGAAGTTTTGCCTGCTGTTCCGCGATGGGGTCAACTCCCCCTATTTCGGTCTGTACTGCCCACAGCATCAATAGGATACTGAATAGGAGCGCGTCTCTTGACAGCGACATGTGTGAATTGGTTGTAGGCATATTTATAAAAATTTTCGTTCTACTGACACCATCGGCGACGAGAACGCCACCTGCCTGGACGCACCACCGGTTGAAAATGCCCACGCGAAATGTGCACTTGCAACCGTCGTTAGGCAAGAGAAGACCCACACCACTGCGGCGGCTTGGCGAAAACGGGTGGTCCCGAGTATGGGGTCACTCAGTCGACACGAACATGCAAATGTGATAGCAGGATAGAAAGACTGATATGATAATCGGATTGGAGATTGTGTATAATGCGTCGACGAAAGTTCCTCTCGCTGGCGTCTACGTCGTTCGCACTGGCAAGCGTTCCTGTATTACGCAGTGTGATGGGACCGACAACCGTCAGCGAGACCGTCTTCGGCGCGAGTGAATCTCCCCTCTCAGAGGCGGACATCAAAACGGCCAATCGACGGGCACTGAAGAATACAGACGAGATCGCGGCCCAGTCGAACGGTGGGGATGCTGCTGCGATGATGCCGTCGCCGGTGACCGGTGAGAACGAAGCCGTCGTCGGCTATCGAGTTGCAGTCGATAGTAGCGGGCATGTCGATTACCTACTCGGGAGTGTCAGTACCGGCCGTGGCGACGAACGACGACGATCCCACGACACGACGGGGGGACGCCAACGCCGTGACAGCGAGGCCACAACCGGCGCGGCCAGTGACGAAAGTCCCGCTCAAAGCGCCGTCGAAAGGGTACACGAAGGATTGAAAGGCGCAACTGATCGAACGGATTCAGCACGATCGGGCGGGTGCTTCGAACCAAGCGGCCTGTTCTCGGATGACACGAATCTGGAAGCGTGGACCGACCAGTGGGGGTGCCCTGATACGAGTGGTCGCAGAGTCACAATCGGGGAGGCCGCCGGCAGAGATCAGTTTACCAACAAGGATGTGGAACGGGCGTTCGGACAACTGTTCGTCGATGAATATGTCTTCCGGCAGAAACGAGACGGCGAGCAACTCATCAGCACCCTGAGCGAGTACGAACTGCGGCCAGGCGAAGCCATAGATGAGGACGGTTTCAAGAACTACAAGCTCGAGGGATTTGAGCCCACCCATGACTACGGAGTGGCCACCAGAAACGAAGTTCGCCAGATCGAGGGGGCACCAACCTACAAAAACGAAGCCCCTTCCGACATTACGGGGTTCTCGATGGATGCCGGTGTCACGCCAGTCAGTATTGATCTGAGTTGGAGCAACGAGCCCGACGAAATTCAGCTGATCAAGCACGGCCATCCTGCTGATGCTATCAGATGGGAACACACGTGGGCGAAGACACAGGCAACACCGACGGTGTTCGCGGCGAGCGCAGCCAGAGTCGCTGACGAGTTTGCGGACGGTGAGAAAGTGCTCCGGACCGAAGCAGAAATGGACGTGATAGATCCAACGCCGTGGTATTTGCCGTTACCAGGGAGCCACGGGTCACTTTTGACCGCCGTGGAATATTATGTGGGAGAAGGGGAGAGTTCGTAGATGAGTGGAGTGGGCCGAATGATCTGAACGGAGCATTCCACCTGATGTAGGAGGACACAGTGACAAACGATCACCTCGGCACCATGTTCCCCGGTACCATACTACTGGATTGCGATGGAACCGGCGATATGATTTGTACCCAGATACCAGCCGGAGTTTCGACAGGGTCGTCGCTCAGACAACTTCGACCGTCCGCGTCTCGACGACCGGCTGAATCGGGAGTTCCGGGAACGACACTTCGACGCGGAAAGTCAGTTCGTCGGCGTCACCCCCGAAGACGCCGACCGGAAGCGTCGCCTCGCCAAGGTAGGTCTCGCTCGCAGTCATCTCGACGCCGTTGACGGTCACCCGGATGCCAGCCTGCCCGCCGCCGGCCGTGTTCCGAATCGTCACCTCGCACATCTCGTTCTCGCCGTGGGGGATCGACTCGGGGAAGGCTCCCCAGTCGATCTCGACCACCGGCAGGTCACGTGCACTCTCGAGGACGCGCTCGGCGACGCCCTCGCTCAGGCCCGCATCGACCAGGCCCTCGACACCCGCCGCGACCACGTCGGCTGGCGTCGCCAGTCCCTCGGCGGCGAGTTTGCTCGCCCGACCGGACCCGACGCCGTCGATGGCCGTCAACCCGACCGCGTCGTCGCTGATGCCGTGTTCGACGCGGGCCTCGATCCGACGGGCGAGGTTCGCCGCGCGTGCGCCGTCGAACTCCGCGAGGAAGGCCTGAAGTGCAGCCAGGAGGCGATTGGCGTTCTGGCGGATCACCCAGGCGTCGCTCTGAAGTTCGGTCGGCGTCGTTCCCCGCATGCTGGCCTCCAGAATCGCCAGGACCTTCCGCTGACCCGAATCGAGATCGACATCGACGACGGTCTCCTGATCGGTCCGGTCGTCGCCCAGGACCGCGTGGACAGCGTCGCGTTCGTCGGTTCGGGCGCTGACGCTGTCGAACTCGCCGGCCCCCGCGACGGCCGAGAGTATGTCCCGTTCGGTGAGTTCGGCCTCGCCCGCGGCGTCGGCGAGATCGCCGAAGTGCCGGGCAGTATCCAGCCGGAGGTAAAAACGCGAGGCGAGGCGGCCAAGGGCGGTCGCCGAGACCCGGAGATCGTCGTCCATCTCGACGAAGCCCCGATCGACGAGCCCACGCATCGTGGAACTGGCCTGCTCCCGAAGCGATCCCGCGGCGTCGTAGCGATCGGGGGCATTGTTCGCGCGCACGTAGTAGAACGTCGTCTCCAGCCAGTCGAGCACGTCATCGAGATCGCGGATCGTCCCCATCGCGATCTCGGCGTTGAGGTGGGCATCCAGACTCTCGGCCAGCCGTGACTCGATCTCCTTGCCGTCTCGGAGGAGTCGTCGGTACTTGTCGGCCTCGCTGCGGTCGGTGATCACCCAGGCGTACCCGTGTTCGTCATAGCCCGGCCGGCCCGCCCGCCCGAGCATCTGAAGCACGTCGAGGGGGCTCATGTCGACCTCGCCCTCCAGCGGATCGTGGAGTTTGGTGTCACGGATCACGACACACCGGGCGGGCAGGTTGACGCCCCACGCGAGCGTGGACGTCGAGAAGAGGATCGCGAGTTTGCCCTCGCGGAACCACTGTTCGACGAGATTCTTGTCCTCCCGGGAGAGGCCGGCGTGGTGGAACCCGACGCCGTCGAGGACCGACTGCCGGAGGGTGTTGTTGTTGAGTTCGGAAGCGTCGTTGTGAAAGTCGTAGTCGCCCCGGGCACCGATCGGAATGTCCCGTTCGGCGAGTTCGTCGCGGGTCTTCTTGGCCGCCTGGACCGTGTCCTGCCGGGAGGAGACGAACACGAGTGACTGCCCGTCCTCCCGGAGGTGGGGTTCGACGAGATCGAGGGCTCGATACAGCCGCCGGTACTTGTCGGCGAAGGCGTTCTCGCCGTGGCTGTAGGTCTTGACGTCGGCGTTGAGGGGGACCGGTCGATAGTCGTCGCCGAAGGCGAAGGTGCTCTCGGCGGGGGCCTCAAGCCACTCGGCGACGTCCCCGATGTTGGTCATCGTCGCCGAGAGGGCCACGATCCGGGGGTCACAGAGGCGTCGAAGTCTGGAAATGGTGACCTCCAGCACGCTCCCGCGACGGTCTGCGTCGAGTAAGTGGACCTCGTCGATGACGACGCAGTCGACGTCGGTGACGAAGCTGTACCGACTGGAGTCGTGCTTGCGGGTCGCCGAGTCGGCCTTCTCGGGCGTCATGACGAGGACGTCCGCGCGTTCGGCACGCCGGGGGTTGAGGTCGCGCTCGCCGGTGACGACGTACACCGAGTGGCCCAGTTCCTCGAAGCGATCCCACTCGCTCTCCTTTTCATTGGTGAGTGCCCGGAGCGGCGCGAGAAAAAGCGCCGTCCCGCCCCGATCGATGGTCTTCGCGATGGCAACCTCCGCGACCGCGGTCTTGCCGCTGGCGGTCGGCGCGCTCACGACGACGTTCTCGTCGCGCTCGAGCAGCGCCGGCAGGGTCTCGGCCTGCATCGCGTTGAACGACTCGAAGGGAAACGCCGGCGCGAAGTCGGGCAATACGTCGGCGACGGGCACCGCTTTTGGGCTCTCGACTGGCTCTGCCACGCGTAGGTCAGAGACGGGGCGGCGCGTGCATAGGCGTTTCTGTCGCGGGTCCCAGCCCGATCGGCCGATCGAGATACCTGGCCAACCGGTCGACACTGGCGGCGACCGGACAACCACCCCGGACAGTCCCCCTGTTTTATCCTGCCAACGAATGAATGCGACCCTATGTACGACCAGATCCTCCTCCCGGTCGACGAGCAGACTGGACCCGCCGAGGTACTCCACCATGCCGGCGAGATCGCCCACCACTTCGACGCAGAGATCCAGATCCTCTACGTCGCTGATACCGACGAGTACAGCGTGACAGTCGTTGACGAAGGGGTGGTCGACGGGCTCGTCGAACACGGCAAGCAGGTCGTCGCCGACGTGGGCGAGACCCTCGACTCCCTCGACGTCGCCCACAGCGCCGATGTCGTCCAGGGGACGCCGGCCGAGACGATCGTCAAGTACGCCAGCGAATACGGCTACGACCTGATCGTGATGCCGACCCACGCCCGCGAGGGACTCTCGCGGTTCCTGCTCGGTAGCGTCACTGAAAAGGTCGTCCGACTCGCGGACGTGCCGGTGCTGACCGCCCGGATGATCGAAGAGGATGCGTTTACCTTCCCATACGAGCGCATCCTGCTCCCGACCGACAGCAGCGAATCGTCACGTCGCGCCGCCGAGCACGGCCTCGACCTCGCGGCGGCCATGGACGCCGCGGTCGACGTGCTCTCGGTGGTCGAGACCGCCGCGCTCGGGCCGGATATCGGCTCGAACGTCACCAGCGGCGACTTCGACCAGGGTGCCCACGAGGCGGTCTCGGAGGTCGCGGGCATGGCCGAAAAGCGGGACGTCGAGGCGAGCACACACGTCGAGACCGGGTCGCCCGACGAGGAGATCCTCTCGGCCGTCGACGAGTACGACTGCCAGGCCGTCGTGATGGGCACGACCGGCCGCCGCGGCGTCGATCGAATCCTGTTGGGCAGCGTCGCCGAGAAGACCGTCCGGTCCGCGCCGGTGCCGGTCGTGACCGTGCGTGAGGAGTGAGCACGCAGACGAGACCGCTATCGGCAATGGATTTTGCGTTCCCCGTGAGTACAGCATCTCCCGCTCGCTTTCGTCGTGACCGGTGACGACTCCGGATCAGAACATATTTATTAGATTTACTGCAAGATTCGATATCATATCGGAGATGATCTCGACATGAACCGACGTCGGTTTCTCGCATCGCTGGGCGGGGCAGGCGCGATCGGTGGCGCTAGCTACATCGCCCTGGATCCATTCCAGCGAGAACACCGACTCTGGTTCGTTCGTCTCAACAGATCGTGGCCTGGAGAAGTCGAAGTCGATGCCCGGGTAAAACGCAATGGCACAGTCGTCTGCGAAGATAGCTACGAAATCCCAGGGATGGACGCGAGTGAAACGCTGGACGAGAAGCCATTAGTTTGGGTTGACGTGAACAGTAGATTACTCTACGGCTGGGATACCGACCCTGCGGCGTTCACTGTCGAAAGTCGCATCTCCGGCCGGGACGAATGGGTGAGTCAATCCTTCGGTCACGTTGAAGCCAATACCAGCATCGGAGCTACCGTCAATATCTTTGGCCTCGGAGTCGCCGGGACCCGCGCACACGAATTCGGATCCGCAACGCAAGCGAAACAGTTCCTCGAAGAAGTCAAACCAGCCAATAGAGATCAGTCGTCCGGGAACACCACCAAGTGACCAAGCCGTCACTCGATGGCAGGCCCAAACAGGCAGATGCGCAGAACCGCGTCGACCCTATTCATGACATCCAAAAATAAATTGAGATCGGCCGAGTGAGGTACATTTTTACCGTATCTTCCCCAGATTCTGGGCATGGAAATCAGTCGGCGTGAGGCCCTCCGACTCGGTGGCACGTCGACGCTGGGCGTTCTCACGGCCGGGTGTACGTCGCTTGGCGGCAAGTCCGGGACGGATACCACGGACGATCTCGAGACGGTCCCGGCAGGTGTCTCGGCCGTGGCCCACGCCGACGTGGCAACCCTTCTGGACGACGATGCAGTGCGGCGCGTCGTCGACGCGGGGCTGGCTCCGCTATTGCCCTGGGAAGATGGCGGTTCGGATGCCGAGAGCCAGTCAGCGCTCGCTGCGCTTTCGACGCGAACTGACCTCGATCCGGCGAACGCAGAGACGGCAGTCGGCTTCGCGAAATACCGGCCGGACACCGACCGTCGATACGTCGGCCTCCGTATCGATTCGAACTGGTCGGCGAAGTCGTTCGTCGACGCCGTCGAGCAGGCCGATTTCCCGCTCACTCGCCACACGTACCGCGACCGGCCGCTGTACGAATCCGGCGACGCCGGCCCGTCTCTCGGGGTCATCGATGACGGGAGCTATGCGATCGGAACGCCGCCGGCAGTCCGGGCGGCGATGGACGTCGATGCAGGCATTCTCGACCCCGTCGACAGCGACCTCCGGCGTCGGCTGGCGGCGACACGGTCGCTGCCGTTCGGTGCCGCCGCGCGCGTGCCCGACGAGTTGCCGTTCGGGACAGCCGGGATCGGCGGGATGGTCGATCCGGGGCAGTTCGTCGCGCTCACGTCGGTCACCGGCAAGGCGTATCGGGACGACGACGGCGTCGGTGCCGTCGTTCGGCTGCACGCCGAAAGTGCTGCCGACGCCGAGGATGTCAAAGCCACCGTCGACGGCGCACTCGCGGGGGCGCGAAGTCTCACGGCCGACGGGGACACACGCGAGGGGCTGGGGGCGGTGACCGTCGACAGGAGTGCCTCGACGGTCGTGGTCGAGGTGTCCGGGCCTGCCGATGTCGCGGTGACTGTCGTTGAGGGCGCTGCCGAGTTCCTCGCGGGGGTGACTGGCGTGGACCTCACAGACACAACCAGGAACGCCGGCGAGCCATGAGGGGCATCGGTCCGCTGCTCCGGAAGGACATCGCCTGGGGGAAACACCGCCTCGCTGCCCTTCTCGTGCTGTTCGTCCTCGTCCCAGCCGTCGTGGCCGGCGGGACGCTGTTCTTCGAGCACACCCTGCCCGAGAACTCCCCGGTTGCGATCACGCCGGCGGACGAGGACGTGACTGAGGCGGACCTCGACGTAGTCCGGGGCGGCGTCGCGTTCGTCTCCGATCCGAAAATCGTCGACTCACGCGACGCGGCCTTTTCCCAGCTCCGTCGTGAGCAGGTCTATGCCGTCATCGAGGTCCCCCCTGGAATCACTGACACCGACGGATCGGCGACGATCGACATCTCCGTCCACGGAAGCGTCACCATCTATCGCATGCCGTCCCAGGTGCTCGGTACCATGCTGTCGGATTCGCTCGACGAAATGCTCCCGGCGGATATCACGGGCGAGCGATACGTCATCGGCGACCGGAAGAGTCTCTCGGAGTACCTCCTGCCGACGATGGCCATGCTCGTGGTCATGCTGGTGGCGTTCGCGTACGTCCCTGCCGTGCTCGCCAGAGAGGCCCAGGTGTTCGACCGCCTCCGGCTGGACAGTTCACTCCATCGGCTGGTGGTCGCGAAACTCGTCTTCGTCACGGGGCTGGTCCTCGTGAGTCTGGGCGTTATCTACCTCGTCGGTCGACTCCTGGGCTACGGCCTCCAGCCGCCATCGGTCGTTGCCGTCGGCGTGTTGGTGTTGTCGTTTCTCGGCCTCTCGGGGCTGAGTATCTCGATCTCGTTCGCGACCGACTTCAGCGACGCCGGCCGCGTCCTGAACGTCGTCTGCTTTTTCGTGTTGGTCGTGCTGTCGAACCTCGCGTATCCGGCCGGGTTTTTCTCCCCGCTGAGCAAGTTCGTCGCACGGCACAACCCACTCCACTACGCGATGATCGTCGTCCGGAGTGAACTCCTGCGGGCGGTTCCGGCCAGAGTGTACGCTCCCTGGATCGCCGCCGTTGCGGTCGTCGCGGGACTGTCACTGTCGGGAATGTGGCTCACGATCGAGACGTACAAACGAGGACACTGATGAAACCGATCGAACTCACGGACGTCGAGAAGTCCTACGGCAAGGCAACGTCCCTCGAAGCGATCTCGCTGTCGTTCGAGCCGGGATGGCACATCGTCCTCGGACCCAACGGCGCTGGCAAGACGACCCTGTTTCGACTCCTCCTCGGGTTGACGGACCCCGACGCCGGACAGCTATCGATCCCCGACGGCTCCGTCGGCTGTAGCTTCCAGGAACCGCAGGTGTACGAGGGGCTCACGGTCCGGGAGAACCTCGAAACCTTCGGGGAGATCGCCGGCTCGTCGACGGACTGGCTCGAAACGCTACTCGAGCGGTGTGGATTGACCCGGATGGCCCATCGACCCGCCGGGGCCCTCTCCGCGGGATTTCGGTCCCGACTCGACGTCGCCCTGGCGTTCGTGAATCGACCGGATATCGTCCTGCTCGACGAACCGCTCGCGGACGTCGACGACGAGTACGTCGGTCGACTCCGGGAGTTCTTCCTCGAGTATGCCGGACCGGACCGGCTGTTCGTCGTCGCGACCCATCACCACGACCGGTTCATCGAGATCGCGGACACGGTGACGATTCTGGCCGATGGCCGCGTCCAGTGGACGGGCGATCCAGCGACGGCACCCGCTCACGACGGCGATATCACGGAACTGTACCGTGACTCGATCAGTGTCGACGGAACGTGATCAACGGCTCCGGAGAACGGCCCCCACCATCCGAGGCTGTAGCCGACGCGTTCAAGAGGAGCCACGGCAAGGGTCTGACAATGGTAGGATCGAACGCGAAAGGCGACCGCCGGGAGCGCGAACTCGTCAACGAACTCGACGAGGCGGGCTTCGCCGTGATGCGTGCGCCCGCGAGCGGGTCGGCCACCGAGCGCGAACTCCCGGACGTGCTGGCTGGCGACGGCGAGGACTTCTATGCGATCGAAGCCAAGTCAAGCGCCGGCGATCCCATCTATCTCGACGGCGAAGAGGTCGAAGCCCTGCTGTTTTTCTCGCGGAACTTCGGCGCGCGCCCGCGGATCGGCGTCCGGTTCGACCGGGAGGCGTGGTACTTCTTCCACCCGGCCGACCTCTATACGACCGACGGCGGCAACTACCGCGTCAAGCGCGAGACGGCGATCGCCGAGGGGACTGACTTTGCGGAACTCGTCGGTCACTCCGAGAAGGTCCGCCTCGACGAGGTCGGTGACGACGGCCCGGATTCGGCGACACTCGACATCCTCGCGGCATTCGAACGCGGCGACATCTCCCGGGAGGAAGCCGCTGAAATGCTCGAGTGATCGGTCGCCCGGTCGTCGGGATCTCCACCTGAAACGTGGGGCTGAAGACACTCGGCCCCCGGGTGGAGCCGTCGGGATGGGGCCCCAACGACAGCAGCGCTTCGAAGCGCTTTTGGACCGCCCTGTGGAACGAACGGGCGAGACAATGGAGCGCCAAACCGCCCTGGAGGCCGCTGTATCTATCACTATCGTCGTGGGATTTATCGGCGCGTTAGCAGTTCTTACCACGGTGTATTCGACCGACGGCGGCCTCGGGCCGACCGGCGGATACGCACTGGTCGCCGCACTGGTCGGGTTCATCATCGTCATGTCCGGGGTCGGACTCGTTCTCACGCGGATGGATTCGGCCGAGGCGGTCGATCCGACGGAAGACGACGACAGCGAGTAGTGGACCTGGTCGACGAACGACCCGCAGCGGGTTCTCGGAATTGTCAAAACGATTAGTCGTCCGCAGCGTCGCGCTCACGCCAGTCGATCATCTCCTCCTCGTCGGCGTCTTCGAGTTTCGCCTCGTAGTAACTGAGCGGATGCGAGATCTCCTCACACAGGTCGTCCATGTTGACACAATCACCGTAGGACTGCATGGTTGCACACGCGGGCGGGGAGTACTCCGTCGGCGATGTTTCCCCCCGAATGTGATCGGTCTGATAGCGGGTCATCTCCTCGCCAAAGCCCGGATTGACCTCGTAGAGGTCGACGATGTCGTCGGTCGCCATCCCGATCGACGCCAGGAACGAGGTGATCGCAAACCGCGAATGATGCGCGAGGTGTTCGCCCTTCTGGACCTGATCGAGCAGTGCGGTCATACACGGCGGGAACAGTTCCGGGACGACAGTGTCGATTTCGCGGGTCAGATCGAGTTCGTCCAGGCGCTCCTCGACGGCCGCGACATCCTCGGCGAGCGCGTCGGCGATCGGTTCCGGAACGGTGAGCGGCAATCCCGCAAAGATCCGCTCTTCGACAGCCTGCCGGAGTAGTTCGAGCAACTCCTCGCGGTCGACCGGCACCCGGCCGTCGGCAAGCGATCGGTTGACGAGTCGCCATGGCTCGCCACGTTGCCCGGCCGCGAGGTCGAGATACGCCCCGACGGCGACCGAAAAGCGGTCCGCCTCCCTCAGTCCGCCGGTCCCGCGGGCCTCGATAGCCCCCGTCAGGTCGAACTCGGCGAGCAGGGTCCGCAGATCGAGTTGCTGTCGGTCGGTCGACCGGAACTCCCCCGCGGCGAGTTCCGCCGTGAAACGTTCGTGTGCCGTTTCGGCTTCCGCGCGGGCGTAGCGATGTGTCAGCGCCGGCTGGTCGATCAGCGAGACGATGACCCGCGCGACTGGATACGAAAGCAATTCGACGCGAGTCTGGCGGTGGGTATCACCGACAGCCCCGTCGAACAGTGCCGACTCCACGCGCTCGCGTCCACGGTCGACGGCCGGGCCGCGCTGGGAAACGACCGTCGCGAGATCGACATCTGCCGCCTCGACGGCCTGCCGGGAGGCGTCGAGGAACGGATACCGGGCGTGAAGCGACTCCATCGACATGGCGATTGGACTGTCCGGGGATAAAGCCTCGGGACTGCAAATGACTCACTGCTCGTACTTCGACTCGATTTCGCGGATGACCTGCTCGTCCTCGCCGCCGTCGCTGATGGCGGCCGCGTATCGCTGATAGTCGTCCCGACTCACTTCGAGGACCCGGGACTCACCCTGGCGCGTCACGCGCAGGCGAACGGTGCCGTGCGGGTCGTTCCGGACGTGGGAGTTCGCAAGCGTGGCAAAGACGAACCAAAGCGAGAGCGAGCCCCCCAGGAAGTAGACGGCCGCAGTGTGAAAGGCCAGCGAGTGCTGGGTTGCCGTCCAGTGGGCCGGATAGGCGTACCAGAAGAGCCCGACGCCGGCAAGCGCGACGATAGTTCCGAGGGCGACACCGAGTCGCTGGCGGCGACTGGAGGGCAACACGGCGACGACGCCCAGGAACGTCCCCGGCACACCCACGCCTGCAACCACTCCGGCAACCCGGTAGGTCGTCGTCGAATCCAGCCCGAGCGCGTCCGAGAGTGGCGTCGTGACGAGCGTGATCGCGACGACGACGGCAAGCGCACCCGCGAGGAAGACAGCGATCCCGGCGTGAATCTGGCGCGGGCGGCGATCGCCCCAGCGGGCGTCGTCGTAGGCTTCGCCGAGGCTCGGCATACCGAAGCCGTCGGTCCCCACACACAAAACGCTACGTCAGACGGACGCAAGACGAAAGTGGCTGTTCGGCCGCAAAACGGGAGAGTCGCCATCGTGCGGTCGAACCGACGGGCTGTTCCGGACCGAAAGCGTGGTCTCGGGTCCAGTCTCGCCGTCTAGTCGCTCTGGACCCGCGGCGCGAGCATGTAGGTGACCGAACCCTGCCCCTCGGCAATATCGAAGTGCATCTTGACGGGGAACTCCTCGCCGAGTTCCATCGTGACCTCGGCGTCGTTCGGGATCGCCTTGTTCATGTCCTTGAGATAGTCCAGCGAGAACAGCGACCGGGCGGACCCGGCGGTCAGGTCGATGAGGTCCTCGCGACCGAGTTCGAGATGGACGTCGTCGGTGTCGCCCTCCGCGTCGACGTAGAACAGCTCGTCGGTCTCGTCGACCCCAAGGGCGACGTGATCGCTAACCATGTCCGAAGCCGTCACGGCGCGGTCGACGTCTCGACCTTCGAGGACGATCTCCGAGGCGAGATCGAGATCGGGCAGATCGGGCTCCTGGCGGATCGAATCCGGGTCGATCAGTGCGAGGGTATATTCGAGGCCGTCGATGGCGATCTCGAGCTTGCGGGTCTCCTCGTCGAGTTCGAGGTGGATGAGTTGGTCGGAATCGGCCATCCCGGCGATGTCTTCGAGCCGCGAGAGATTGACCCCGATGACGCCGCCGTCGGTCTCGTAGGACTCGAAGGCGGCAGCCGACAGCGTCAGATCGACCATGCCGACGTTGGCCGGGTCGACCGCTCGGATCTCCAGCCCGTCCGCTTCGAGCCGCAGCTTACACTCCTCGACCAGCACGCTGACGGAGTCCAGTGCCGTCCGTAGCGTGTCCGCACTCACGATGGCGTTGAACATCTTGGAGCGAGGTACGACCGCATCCATTAAAAAGACTTCACGTTGTGTCGGCGACGGCTCACAATTTGTCCCTTGATAAGTCCAACCGGAAATTATTTTTAAATGGTGTATGTTTTCGACAAATATGTCCTGGAGTGGTGGGCAATGGAAATTGTTCGCGGTCGTTGCATCGGTTCTCATGATCGTCTCGATAGTGCCAGCAGGGACGGTATCTGCCGGGACAGTCACAGAAACCGCGGGGAATACAGCGCCGGTTGATACTGTCCCGAGGTGGCAATGGACGGGCCGCCGGTGATGTTGAAAGCCCAAGCCATGGAACAAGTCGAGAATTTCTCAACCCCTGCGACCGATCTCGAAGCAGCCAGAGAGCGCGCCCGCTCGCGCCTGAACGAGTCGTTCGCGTATTACCAGGATCCGACACGCATCGACGACCAGCACGCGTTCATTCGCGATGCAACAGCGCTCCGCGCACTGACTGACTTCGACGGGACTGATCAGAGCACGCGACTCGACCAGATCGTCGAGTTGGTGGCGACAGCAGACAACCGGTCCGCTCGGCAGGTGATTCGTGATGCCGAGTATGCCTTCACAGCGACTGAAGCGGACCTCGGTCCGGGAATGATCAACAGTGTCGAAGCGCACATCGACAACGCCCGGCGACAACTCGACCGGGCCGAGCGGATTCGTGATCGTGCTGGCAAGAAGTCGGGTGCCCAATCCATCCGCACGACTGCGCAGGCCATCCGGACGTGCGGCTCTGCACTCAAACAGGCCCGGACCGCGTTGCGATTGATCGATCGCAAGGTCGGCTCGGACGTGACGCTGACCCGACGGACGGATCCGATCCGCAACGGGAGCGAGTCGGTACAGTACACACTCGTCGGCAACGTCACGAATCCGACCGGCCTCGACACAACGAACGTTACCGCGACGATCAACGATGACCGTTCAGTCGACCTCCCGCTTCGGAATGACTATGCCAACGGCACTTTCGCGAAACCCATCAACCTCACCGAGCGGGTGAATACGATCGAAATTGCGGCTGTCGAAAGCAAAGACGGTCAGCAGTCGAAAAACAGCAGCGATGGCGGCTCACCAGGTCAATCTAAGGCATCTCAGACAAGTACGGTTGTCCTTCGACTAGACGGTGACGGATTACCCGATACCTACGAGGAAAATATAACGGGCACGGATCCGCTAGATCCGGACAGTGACGCACCGTCGACGGCGGTGAACGAGGCTAATAATGGCACGATCGACGGGCGTGAGGACTTCGACGGCGATCGGTTGATCACTGCTCGCGAACGCAAACTGGGTACGGATCCGCTCGATGCGGACACTGACGATGACGGCCTTCTTGATGGCTGCGAAACCGGGATTGGGACAGAGCCGCTCGACGCCGATACTGACGACGATGGAACACCTGACGGCGAAGAAGACCTCGACAGCGACGGGTTGACCAACGCCGAGGAATACGACGCCGGGACACCGCCACAGTACGCCGACATCGACGGTGACGGGTTGACCGATTCCCAAGAACTCGCCAATGGGACTGATCCGTGGCAAGCCGACACTGACGACGACGGCCTCGACGACGGCGTCGAACCCACCGAACCGTTTGCGACAGACCCACTCGATCCCGACACTGACGACGACGGCACTCAAGATGGCAACGAGACATACACAACCAGAACGAGCAATGAAAGTCTGGGCGTTGACGTTGAGATAACCGGTCAGGGGAACGCTGCAGCCGAAACAACAGTGCAAAAACCGTCGAACGTTCAATTCTCGGAAAAGTATGGTCCGCCGAACGTCTCAGCATCGTCGTACGTCTCCATCGAAACCCAGGCCGAGATAGACAACGCGACAGTACAGATCGACTATGACGCAGCCAATATATCGAACGAATCAGCACTCGCTGTATACACGTTCAATCAGACCAGGAATACCTATCAACCGCTCCCCAGTACCGTGGACGCTTCGAACGAATCAGTAACAGCACGAACGGAGCATTTCTCGAAGTTCGTCGTCTTCAACCAGCCTGCCTGGCACGCGTTCCTCGACCGCCGCGCAACGTCTCCGATTGAGACGCATGGGATCAGCGTGATCAATGAGACGTTCGAGAACCTGACGAAGTGGACGTGTTCAAATATCCCGCGGGATCCAGACGACTCCTCCCTCGATTCGCCGACGAAAGGATTCTGTAAAATCGAGGACGGCGCGGCAAAAGTCCAGGAGGAGACCAACCGGGCGAGGTTCCTCAATCGGACGGTTCGTTTACCCCGTTCGGAGCTTCTCGGTAACCGTTCATTGTACTTCAAGAGTTCTCTCCAGGCACACGTCAATGCCGAGTGGTCAAACGCAGCGATCAATCTATATATTTCGCCAGTCAGCGACACCGATGCCGGAACGAAATCCCAGCGGATTTTCACATTGAGTAACGACGGGAGCAACGAAGACGAGACGGTGGCTGCCGCGCCAACCATTGACATCAGCGAGTATGCCGGCCAGAATGTCCGTATCTCGCTCGAAGCGGACGGACGGTGGACCTATCAGAATCAGAATACGACGGCGTGGATCAAAGTTGACTACATCAACATCAGTACGGCGAAGGCGGCGGGTGAAAATGCCGATCGTGACGGTGACGGCATTCCGGATCGTCTCGAAAAACGTGGCGTCCCACTCGCGAACGGGGAGCGCGTCACCCTCACGTGGCTTCCAAGCGAGACGGAATCAGAAGAAGCGCCCGGATACGATACGGACAATGACGGGCTTGCAGATAGCCAGGAAGTGCTGATCGACCAGCCGGTGTACGCGGACACCAGCTATCGAGGAAGGACGTTCGTCGGATACGAGTGGCGGAGTCATCCGACGGATCCGGACTCCGATGACGACAAATTGCTCGACTCGACGGAAGTCAACGGTTGGGAGATCGATACGATCAACAAGAGCGGACAGGCGTATCGATGGGCAAACAGCACCGAACAGCCAGCGAATGGGACACTAGAAGTCTCCTCGGATCCCCAATCCACGGATTCGGACGGTGATGGACTGACCGACTTCGAGGAGAAGAGACACACGCATACGGATCCGCGGAGTTCTGTGACGTATTCACTCTCTCAAGAAAGAGCAGAATTACTTGATGGTGTACGAATGCACCGGGATAAAGAGTTCCTGATGGATGTTCTGGGTGTCTCTCCTCAGCTGGCTCGCGGTCCGATCGCGGCGCAACCGGGTATCGTTGACGACGCCGGAACTGATTTCGACTTCGTCGTCGATGATTCGGTATCCCCGGGCGGATCTAAACCTCGACCAATCGACCGCGTGACGTTCATCGGCCTCGATGACAAGAATCAAACAGATATCTGGATGTCGAACGAGGAAGAACTCAGCTGGAAGGCACCTCCAAGGTGGGACGCAGAAAAACCGCTTGACCCGTGGGATCCTGACACTGATGACGATGGCCTGACTGACGGCCAGGAAGTGGATGGACGTTCCGTGGCTACTGGCGGGTGGAATGACCATCAGTATACGTGGGATCGGATGTATGATTCTTCGAACCCGACCGATCCTGACACGGACGGCGACGGCTACTGGGACGGCTTCATTGGCGTCCACGGTGTCGGGTATTCGGAGAACGTGATTCTGTATCGGGAACACTTACACGATAGTGATTCAGGTGTCCCAGCACCGAGCGGGGTTCGCGGGGATGAAACGGTCCCTGAGCAGGCGTTACTGCACGAGGTGTCCGGAGAGACGCCGGGCGCTAATATCTACGATAATGGGACTCGGTATCACTCGAAGGTTCACGTCGGTGAGTTGCATTGGGGCACGTCGCCGACTGACGAACACAGCGAACCCGACACGTCCTGGACGATCGAAGTGGATTTCTACGATGGGATCCAACACGAGGCGATCAACACGTCAACGTGGGAAAACGGTATTGAGCAGAACATGCAGTTGTACGGTCTGGACGTGGATCTGATCCGTGACGAAACGATAACCGACCAGATGTTTCGCAACAAAATAGGTGAGGAACCGAAAGGCATGCCAGATCAGGAACTAACCGATGGAATCTCATATACTCTCCCGGAAGGGGGCAAGGAGTTAGAAACGACATACGGCAATTTCGGCGAATCCCGACAATCCAGCGACGAATGGCTTCTCGTCGGTCCGAATATACAAAACAATCTCCAGTTTACCCTTTACGGAGGGAACCCCATCGGACCGACGATGGCCGTACATGTGCCAGATCTCCAATCACTCCGCTCTAATATTTCGGTGCCAGTCCAGCACTCACCCTATCAATCGGAACTGGCCATGCTGACGGCCGATACCACAATGCACGAGATCGCCCATTCGTATTGTGTGGGTCTCGCCGACGACGAGGGTGTGGATATGAACAAGTGCCTGATGCAGGATGAAATCTACAGTGGAAGCAACGCGGATGAGACACCGGAATACATTTGGAATGAAAAGGAGCGATCGTTGATGGGTGTGAATTACAGGCTACAATTTGGCGATCCGATGGAAGGTGAATATTTCATCTTCAGCATTCAGGAATTGTTGAGCACCAATGAACCCGAATAAGCGAACCATCGTCATTGGGATCGGTCTGTCGGTCGTCATTGTACTCGTGAGCGTTGTCGCATTTCAAAGTATTTTCTTGCACGAACAACCAGAACCGTCAGGAGATCGCTCACGGATACACACGAGAGTTGACTTTGATGGACAGTTCTCAGTAGAACCACAGTTCAATATCAACGGAACAATCGGAACGTACGGAATTGGTCAACGCCAGACGCGGTTCAATAACCTCAGTATTAGACTGTATCGCGAAGACGGCACACTCATCAAGAGCCAGTGTCTGGGGACACTCACGTACGAACACAATATATATTTCTCTCTAAGGTCGGAGGAGTTGCCAAAGTACGTGGTCTTTGTGTCGCCCGAATTCTGGACAAAACCTACCGTAGACGATTTTCAGGTGGATTATTTCTATTACGGAAATGGAAATTATTTGCCGATCACCTGGACGGAGCCATCTGACGTATCGATCGACCTCAAGCGCCATCGACCATGCCAGAACACCGACCAAAGCCGCTGAATCCCGCTCATCATACCACAATGCACGAGATCGCCCATTCGTATTGTGTGGGTCTCGCCGACGACGAGGGTGTGGACATGAACAAGTGCCTGATGGAGAATGAAACCTACAGTGGAAGCAACGCGGATGAAACGCCGGAAGAGATCTGGGATTTATATCGACGATCGTTGATGAGCTCAAATTACAAGCAGCAAGCAGGCACGCCGATGAACGGTCGTTACTTTATTTTTAGTATTCAAGAGTTGCTAACGATCCATGAACCGAAATAAAAGAGTTATCGCTGTCAGTCTCGTCTTGGTAGTCTTGATAGTTGCGGGTAGTTTCATCTTTATATTCGAGGATAGTTCAGAGACAAATGCCGATAAACAGCTGAATCCTCCAAGACAGCATAATATCGTCTACTTCAGTGGGGATATCACCGCCGAACCGGGGTTCAATATCACGGGAAATATTCAATTATCTGGTCTTCATCAGCAACAGACGAGGTTCGACAATTTCAGTATCCGGCTGTACCGAGAAGACGGATCACTCATCAAGAGCCACTGTATGGGAACGCTCACGGATAATCGGAATCTGAACGTCTCACTCACATCTAACGAGTTGCCAACGTATGTGGTTTTTGCGTCCCCCGAGTTCTGGACCAAATCTACCGTAGATGATTTTCAGGTGGCGTATTATTATTTCGGGAATGGCGATTATCTCCACATTCGTTGGACGGAACCATCTGACGTATCGATCGACATCAAGCGCCATCGACCATGCCAAAACGCCAACTGAACCGACAGAACTCCGCCGGTCGTCTATTCGATTTAGAATCTACTAGTAGGACTGAAGCCACTGTCAGCAATCAAGAGCTGCTAACGATCCATGAACCTGAATAACAAACTCCTCGTTGGGAGTCTCATCTTCGTGGTTCTAGTAGTGGCTGGTGGTTCTATATTTGTCTTCACGGGCGGTATTGGTCACGAGGAGAAACAAACACCGAACTCACCACCACAACAGCATACGGATATCGATTTTGATGGAGATATTTCAACAGATCCACGATTCAATCTCACGGGGACTATTGAGATTGGAGGCATACTCAATGGATATCCCTCTTTCACAAACGTAAGCATCCGACTCTATCGAGACGATGGGTCGATTATCGATAGTCGTTGTCTAGGAACTATCTCTGAGGAAAAGGCATTGAACGTCTCACTCACGGCCAACGAGTTGCCAAAGTACGTCATCTTTGCGTCGCCCGAATTCTGGACAAAACCTACCGTAGACGATTTTCAAGTGGATTATTTCTATTACGGAAATGGAAATTATTTGCCGATCGCCTGGACGGAGCCATCTGACGTATCGATCGGCCTCAAGCGCCATCGACCATGCCAGAATACCGACTAAAGCGATAGATCCCCGCCGACCACCCATTTCCTTCAAAATCCACTTCCAAGACCGAAGCCACTGCTATCATCCGGTAGTTGCTAACAGATCGGGCACTCTATAGCGATACTATCGGCCCGGACACGACAGTGAGGCGATCCCTCACCGAACAGTATCGGCCCCCAGCCACCAACCGCCACTGTCATTGAGCACCATGACCAGGGGACAGACATGGATGAAATCTGGTTCGTCGCCGCCGGGGTGGGCCTCGTTCTCGCGATCGTGATAGTCCTGTGGTGGGGCCGATCGTCGGAGAGGGCCGCCTCGCGGCAGGCACACGAGGCCGCCCAGGGCCGGGAGCCACCGGTCGAACTGGGCGAAGTCTACGAGTTCGGCGTCGTCGAGTTCACCGATCACCACTCCGGCGAGCGAATCGCCGTCGGAAAGGTCGAGGGGTTCGTGCTATTTACCGAGGACGTCCCGGCCGCCGTCAGCGAAGGTGATGTCATCCGGGCGAAGGTGCTCTCGTTCAACGAGGGCCGGACCTCGGCGGACGCGACGTTCGTCGAAAAACGTTGAGGGGCCGCGCGACGGCCGGCGAACAGCACCGTGAGAGGGCGCCTATCCGCGAAGGGCTTTCGCACCTTTCGAGAGGAGCAGGTACAGGACCGCAAACGGTAACAGGGGCAACAGCAACAGCAGGATCGGCAGCAAGACAAGATAGCCAACCACGTTCATCTGGAGGTTGGGACGTTCCGTCGTCAGCGGCGTCACCGTCCGGAGCGCCTCCTCGATAGCCCCGTCTTCGTCGGACGTGCTCATACGACGACTATGGCCAGACGGGCTATAAAAGGTCCGCACTGTCCACAAGATCCGCCGGCTACGTTGGGTGGAGCGCGATCATCGCGATCGAATCCCGGGCCGACCTACCAGGAGACGACGGTTTCGCCCTCGGGGGCGTGCTCTTTGACGGTGAGCATCTCCTCGCGGGCCGACTGGCGGGTGTCGTGGGGTTCGACGCTCTCGGCGAGCGCCGAGCCGTTCTCGTCGATGAGTCGCCAGATCCAGCCGTCGTCGCGCTGGGCGAACTCGAAGGAGACCTCGTCGATCTCGAGGATGCTCGCTTTCCCGGTCGTCTCACGCGCCTCGTCGATGGCGTCGGCGACTGCGTCCCGAGTCTCGTATCTGCCGGCGCTGACCGCCCGTACCGTCTCGTCCTCGTCGATGAGTCGCCACCGCCACTGTCCGGCTGCATCGCCATCCGCGTCACCGGCGACGGACGTCTCGCCCGCGAGGTCACCCTCCCGGTAGGGCTCGAACGCAAGCGTCTCGATATCCATCCGTTCGGCATCGCCGGCCCGGGCCTGGACCATCTCGACGTCGTCGATGACGTCCCCGCGGCTCTCGTAGGTCCGGGGACTCACCGCGAGATCCCGCCGATCCGCGTCGATGAGCCGCCATTGCCACTGCTCGCCCCGCCGGTCGACCCAGATGACGCCACGGCCGATGTCGAAGACCGGGGCGTCGGCGGCATCGGAAATGAGGCGGTCGATGTCCGTCTCGGCGGCGGTCCGGGTTTCGTAGGTCCGTTCGCCGCCGGCGACGAGGTTGCGATCCCCGTCGATGAGCCGCCAGTGATAGCCGGCGTTCTGGCGGAGCTGTACCGTCACTGCCCCCATCGTGTCGATCGATCCCTGAGCGCCAGCCTCGCGGACGTTGGCGATCGTCGTCGTGACGTCGTCGTATGTGGGGTACTCCTCGACAGATTCGGCGAGGATCGTCCCGTCGGTGTCGACCAGCCAGAAGCCCCAGGTCTCCTCGTCGCTGACGAGCTGGAAGGTGGCATGTTCCATCGCACGAACGGCCGCGTCGTCGATGTGATCGATCAGGAAGTTAACGGCCTCCCGGGCCTCGGCCCGTGAGGGATAGGACGTGGCGCTCTCGGCGATGAGTTTCCCGCCCTCGTCGATAAGCCGCCAGGCGTAATCGCCGCCACCAGTCAGGTGGATCTCGAACGCGGCAGTGTCGATCTCAAGAACCTCCGCGTCGGGCGCGTTCTCTTTCAGCGTCCGCATCCCCTCGGTGACCTCGGCTTTGTCCTCGTAGGACTCGCCGCTGTCGGCCATCACCTTCCCGTCCTCGTCGATGAGTCGCCAGCGCCACTCGCCGTCGGACTCGTACTGCTGGAATGCGGCCTGCTCGAATTCGATGAGGTCGGCAGCAAGCGCCTGTTCACGAACGCGGTCGGCCGCCGTCTCGGCCTCTTCTCTGTCCGCGAAGGCCACAGTACTGTCCGCGAGCACATCACGATCAGCCGAGACCAGCCGCCAGTGCCACTGCTCGTCGGCGGGGTACACCTCGTAATCCGCCCCCTCGAATTCGATCGTCTCGGTCTCGCTCAGGGCCGAACGCGTGCGTTCCGCACTAGCCGTGGCGTCGCCTTCGTCGGTTGCGTGGCCGTGCATCGTGGCGATGATTTCGTCGGCACGATCCCGGAGTCGCCACGTCCAGCCCGCGTTGGCTGGTTCGAACTCGGAATCAGCGCCCGACCAACTGTCGCTTTCGTAGACCTCGTATCCCGGTGAGCCGTGTTCGATGACGGCCGCCGCCGAGAGTTGCCGGGCCATGGTCGTCCCGGCGGCCTCAGCCTCACCGCGCGAGTCGAAGGTCCCGTCGCTCGTGACCAGCGGATTGTCGGCGTCGTCGATGACGCGCCACCGCCAGCCGTCGCCGTCCTCAAACAGCTCGATGGCGATGGTCTCTACGGCGAGCGCGCGTGGATCCTCGACCCATTCGAGGAAGCGATCGATGGCAGCCTCGGCGTTGGCCTCCTCACCATAGGCGTCGGGCCCCGCAGCGAGTGGACGGTGGCGTTCGTCGATGAGTCGCCAGTGCCAGCGGTCACCCTCGTCCTGAGTGATGTCGAAGGCCGCCCCCTGGATCTCGACGAGGCTGGCGTTCGGCGTCTCCTCTTTCAAGAAGTTGACTGCCGACTCGATCGCGTCACGGTCCGCGTGGGCGTCATCGCTGGCCGAGATGATACTCCCGTCGGCGGTGACCAGCGACCACTCCCACTCCTCACTCTCGGTCTGGTACAGTCGGAAGGCCGCGGTCGTGATATCGAGCAGCCCGGCACCGGCGATCTTCTCACGGACCGCCTGGACTTCCATCCGTGCGTCGGTGTCGGTCGCCACCGTCGTGGCACTCTGCCCGATCGCGTCACGCTGGATCGTCCGCCAGGTCCAGTCGTTCGTCGGCGTCTCGAAGACGGTGAAAAACGCATCCCGAGTCGCATCGCCGACGAGTATCGGTGCCTCGTCGTCGCCCAAGCCGAGTTCGGGTTCGACCAACAGCCCCTTTTCGCCGGTGACGATCGGGACGAGGATGGCGACAGCGACGATAGTCCCGATGCCGAGCGTATAGACGGCAATGATTTCAGCGCTATAGGCCGGCCCAACCGTCCAGGCACCGGGATAGATCTGTGTGAAAGCGATGATGCTCAGGAAGGCAATAGCGAGGCCAAGAATACTGGCTTGCATACCACGCCGACGGACCGGCAAGAGCACGACCACGGCGAATAGCCCCAAAGCCAGTCCGATGGCCGAGAGGACGATGGCGATCTCCCGGATTTCGAAGTTCCCCGCAAAGAAGTGCTGTTCGATCTGGAAGACGAAGACCCCGAGCAGCCCCGTGAGACTCCCCAAAAGCAACAGCCAATAACCGTAGATGTCACGTTTGGACTCCGGTTCCCCGATGTACCGGTGATACAGTTCGACGAGTTTCTGATCTCGAATGTCGTCGACAGCCATGTGTTGCCATCACCGTATCTAGGATCGGACTAAATAAATATACGACACGTTTCAAGCTCATTCGATCCCGAAATGACTCTTATAATATCGATATCAGCAATAAGTTTGGAGCCATTCGGTCGAGCCGACAGGAAGACAGCGAGGGAATGGTTTTCAGAATGCGCAAAAACCGCGATCAATTCATATATCTTACGTTTCTGCCGGATCGCCGCGGATCAATGACAGTCGAAACGGTACAGACAGCGGTCGCGGGACGAACGAGTCGGGAAAGCGACAAACTGGTCGATACCGACCCGGGAGTGTAGCCCGTCGCGATCACTCCTCGATGTCGATCGCCGGGCGGCCGGGTTCGGTCTTGCCGACGAGGTCGTCGGGCGCGTCCTCCGCAGCCAGGACCGTAACCGCGGCGTCGAACTCCCGTTCGATCAACCAGGCGGCCCGCTCGAGGGCGGCCTGTTCGCGCTCGGGAGCGAGGAACTCCTCGACGTGACCCCGGCCGGCGAGTTCCTTCGCGTAGTCGGCGGCGTCCTCGCCGTAGCGTTGGAGGTCCTCGTTCTGCATGACCGCCGGGACGACGTTCTCGGCGTCGCGAGCGATCTCGGCGACCTGGTGCATCCAGGCGGGCGCAACCGCGAGCGTGATCTCGTCGGGATCCTCGATGCCGACCGTCTCGACGATGTCCCGGACGTCCTCGCGAGTGTCCTCGATCAGGCGGCGTTCGAGGGTATACTCCTCAGGGGCTTCCCCCGCGGGCCACTCGGCTTCGACCAGCAAGCCGTCGGTGCCGAGAACGTCGGCGATCTCCTCGCCGACGTGTGGCGCAACCGGCGCGAGGAGTTTCGTTGCTGTCGCCAGTCCATGCTCGAACGTCTCGGTATCGACGGCTGTCACGTCCCGGTACCGGCGCAGCAGGGAAACGAGTTCCCGGACCGCCTGCAAGGCATGGTTGAACCGGAAGTCCTCGTACTCCGCAGTCGTCCTGGCGGCGGTCGCCTCGATCTCACGGGAGACGTACTCCGCGATCGCCCTGTCGGTGTCGTTCCCGTCGTCGGCCGTCGCTACCTCACCCGCCTCGTACTCGACTGCCAGCGTGTAGAGGCTTTGCAGGAAGTCATGGGCCGAGCGGACGCCCTCCGGGTTCCAGGCGAGTTCCTTCTCGGGCTGGGCGGCCTCCATGATGAACAGCCGCGCCGTGTCGGCGCCGTACTCCTCGATGATTCGCTGAGGGGAGACGCCGTTGCCGCGGCTCTTTGACATCTTGTTGCCGTCCTCGCCCAGGACCATCCCCTGGTTGGTGAGGTTCTCGAAGGGTTCCCGGACCCCGGAAAGCAGGTCGATATCGTCGAGGACCTTCGTGAAAAAGCGCGCATAGAGCAAGTGCATCACGGCGTGTTCGATCCCGCCGACGTACTGATCGACCGGCATCCACTCGCTTGCCCGCTCGCTGTCGAACGGGGCATCCTCGAGATCCGGCGAAGCGTATCGCAGGAAGTACCACGACGACCCGATGAAGGTGTCCATGGTGTCGGTCTCGCGTTCGGCGGGGCCACCGCATTCGGGACACTCGACGTGCTTCCAGTCCTCGGCGGCGTCCAAGGGGTTGCCGGTCGTGTGGACGAACTCCGGCAGTTCGACGGGGAGGTCCTCCTCGGGCACGGGGACCGCGTCGCACTCGTCACACCAGACCATCGGAATCGGCGTCCCCCAGTAGCGCTGCCGTGAGATGCCCCAGTCCCGCAGGTTGTACTCCGTGCGGTGCTCGCCGTCGAATTCCTCGACGAATCGCTCGCGGGCGTCTGCGCTTTCCAGCCCGTCGAACTCGCCGCTGTTGACGAGCACACCGTCCTCGGTGTAGGCAGCCTCCTGAACGTCGATGTCTTCGGGATCGATATCGGCGTCTTCGGTCGGTTCGACGACCTGCTGGATCGGGATGTCGTGGGCCGTCGCGAACTCGTGGTCGCGGTCGTCGTGAGCGGGCACCGCGTAGAGCGCGCCGGTCCCGATATCGGTCAGCACGTAGTCGGCGACGTAGACCGGGATCTCCTCGCCCGTGGCGGGATTGACGGCGTACTCGCCGGTGAACACGCCCGAGGTGACGTCCAGGTCGTCCTCGTCGGCTTGTTCGGCCATCTCGACGTATTCGGCGACCTCGTCGTTCTCGTCGGCGATCTCCCGGGCGACGGGGTGTCCCGGCGCGAGCGAGAAGTACGTCGCGCCGTAGATCGTGTCCAGGCGGGTCGTGAAGATGTCGACCTCGCCGTAGCCGGGAATCTCGAAGGCGACGCTGGCGCCCGCCTGTTTGCCGATCCAGTTGCGCTGCATCTCCCGGACGTTGTTGGGCCACCCATCCAGCCCGTCTAAGGCCTCGTAGAGTTCCTCGGCGTAGTCGGTGATCGTGAGGAACCACTGGTCCATCTCGCGGGTCTCGATCGGCGTGTCACACCGCCAGCAGAGTTCCGCTTCGCCTTCGACCTGTTCGTCCGCCAGGACCGTCTCGCAGGAGGGACACCAGTTCAACTCGGACGCCTGGCGTTCGACGAGTCCTTCCTCGTGGAAGCGCTCGAACAGCCACTGGTTCCAGCGGTAGTACTCGGGGTCACAGGTCGCCAGTTCTCGCTCCCAATCGTAGCCAAAGCCCATCCGGGAGAGTTGCTCGCGCATCGAGTCGATGCAGGAAAGCGTCCAGTCACGTGGGTTGGTGTCACGCTCCTCGGCGGCGTTCTCGGCGGGGAGGCCGAAGGAGTCCCACCCCATCGGATGGAGGACTTCCTCCCCGCGCATGCGCTCGAATCGAGCGAACGCGTCGGTGATCGTATAGACGCGGACGTGTCCCATGTGGAGGTTCCCCGAGGTGTAGGGGAACATCGCCAGGACGTACGCCGGATCCTCCGCGTCGTCGGGGATGCGGAAGACGTCAGCCTCCGCCCATTCGTCCTGCCAGGCGGGCTCGATCTCGGTGTGATCGAACCCGTGATCGCGCTGATCGTGCTCTGTGGCCATCTTGGCCCCATCTGAGAGGGCGATACTGCTATACCTTTCTCTTCCGGGGTCACTGTAGCGCGAACACGATCGTGGGCAAGCGGTGACTGTGAAACGGCGTTCGCGCCCGTATCGAGGGAACGATTATTGGCTGTGGGGACGTCACCTCGGGAGATCATGGAACTCCCCGAGCAGGTCACCACGATCGTCGAGACGATCCGGGAAAGAGCCGCCGTCGAGACCGTCTACGGCGAGCCGATCGAACGCGACGGCCGGACGGTCGTCCCCGTCGCCCGCATTTCGTCGGGCTTTGGCGGCGGGTTCGGCGAAGGGGACGGCGGAAGCGGTGTCAGCGGCGGTGGCGGTCTCTCGGCGAAGCCGGCCGGGGCGCTCGAAATCACCGACGAACACACCCGATTCGTCCGGTTCGACGATCGGAAGCCGCTGTTCGGCGCAGCCGTCCTCGGCATTGCAATCGGGTGGCTGCTCGGACGAGTGCGTGAGTGACTGGTTCCCGTGTGACCGAATCTCGAGTGGAAACGAAGGGGTTGAGACGGATGGCGACTCCGAGCGATACGTGAGATCAGTTAGAAAATCAGTCTGAATTCACGATATTTGCTTCCGCCCGGAGTGTGGCCGCTTCGATATGTCCGAACTCCGCCCGGCGATGGCAGGACGGACACAAGGAAACGACATTGTCGATGGTGTGGGCGTCTGTTTTCTCATACCCATCTGAGTTGACAAACGCTCGAACCGGGATGATATGGTGAACATCGGGGTTCCGACCGAGACTATCGGAGTCAATTCCACAGTGTATGCACTCGAATTCGTCACGTTCGAGTGCTTCGCGGCGGACTGCATTCCATCCCTGACCGTAGTTTCCGGTGTCACCACCCCGCCAGTTTGGATGACCGTCACCGCTGAAAGCGTCGGAGAGCCATTCGTGGTGACAGGCTGGACTACAGAGGGTGACTTCACCGTCCATCTCACTTGGATATCGTTCGACAGTCGTCCCGCAAACGTCACACGACACCGTCACTTTCCCACCGTTCCAGCGTGGATTAGCCGGTCCGTCGATGTCGGGCAATTCCCGCCATGAGACAGATTCGACGCAAGTACTGCATAGAACCCCTTCTTTCTCGGAGGGGTAGTACTCAAATTCCGTACCACAGCTGTCGCAGGTGGTCGTCTCTTTGCCACCGGAGTAGTTCGGATTGTGTTCGCCTGCGAACGATATCGCCTTCGATCGACAATCCTCCGAACAGTATGTTTTCTCGTACTCACAGTAAAACTGTTCGCCACATTCAGCACACTCTCGATTCGGCAATTGCTCACCGTGGCGACGACTGTGATGGACACCAAGACCACGCCTCGTTTCGAACACGCGTTCACACGTCGGACACTGAAATTCCTGCACAAGTACTGTGGCACCGCACCGAGTGATAAACGAGAGCCGTCAGCCTCAGATATGATTCACACTTTTAGATCGCGGAAATAAGGTCCGGGTGCGAGAATCGAACCCGCCTCTCAGCCTCCACAAGGCTGAAGGATAACCACTACCCCAACCCGGACACGCTGAGAGCACTTGCATCTATCTCGCTGTCGTTCAAATACGTTACGACTCATTCGGGCGCTGTCCCGACGTTCATACCCCGGCGTGTGTGGACACGAAAGCGCGAACTAGCCCGTGCTGAGACAACCCGAGGACCGGGCCCGATTCTCGCACCCGGACTGTGCGAGATCGCGAATTCTTGAGCGATCTCGATTTCTGCGAGCGGGGAACGAAGTGACCCGCGAGCATTCTACGGCGAGCAAACCGCGAGCCCCGCAGAAATCCACAGAGAATCGAATCGGACCGAGGTTCTGCGCGGAGCGCAGGCCCTCACAAGAAACAACCGCAACGAGCGGTTAGTCAAGGCTTGGACTATCTGATGCCGCAACGGAGATAGTAGTATGAAGAAGATTTTTGTGACAGTGGAAATGAACGATTTGTATGAAGTGAGTCAAAGACACGGTGATCTCGAACCTCGCTGGCCTGACCGTGGCCATCTGTACACTCGGCATCGTGTTCTCCTTCGGGGGGGGGCAGCTGTTGGGGGACCCTGGCCCAATATGATTGTCGTCGGGCTGCTCGCGATCCCGATCGTGCTGTACTTCCTCTGGCCGACACTGGATCGACGGCTCACGCGATTTCGGACGCGACAGGACGCCGAATAGCGTCCACCAGGATCCGGGCCGGCAATGACTCACGGGCGTTCCGGGGGACAAAAACGATCGCGTCCTGAAGCCAGCGGGACCAAATATCAGTGCACCGAAAGAAATAATCCAATATACAGCAAACAACTTTCAAGGGATGAATATACCGGACGGGTTCGTCTTCATCATAGCGGGCCTGATGCTTATGTGTATCAATCTCCTGAGAGCGTCCCGATCGGGACAACAGCGAAAGTATCACCTCGTCGCAGCCGCCGGGTTCGCCGCATTCGCGCTCGGGGGATTCACCGGCGGTGTCGCAAAGATCGCAACGATGGGCGTCTCGGTGATCATACTGAGTGCCGCGTTGGTAGTGCAGAAGAGAGAGACAACGAAGACGACGTCGTCGTAGATCAGACTGACAGAGCCACAGGAGGGGGCTACGTACAAACCCGATTTCGGATTGCTGGCCGCCGGACGTCCCACCCGAGATATTCAGCTGGTGAGGCCCGGACATACAATTCCGTCATCCGAGACCCTTTTTGCGCACTGGCCCCATTTTCCGGTCGTCGTGGCGATCACCGACAAGATCTACATCAAGAACCACCGCCAGCTTGTCTCTCAACTAGAGACCTCGTTCCCGAAGAGCGCCTTCGCCGGCGCGACGCTGGACGTCCTCTTTCACGGCGAGAACCTGGGCAAACTCGACGACGCGACCCGTGATCGCGTGCTTGACTTCGCCGAGGACTTCATGGACTGTGACTGCCAGTCGGCCCCCCATTGTGGTCATCCGGAGGAGAAATTCGTCCGCTACCTCCTGGAGTTGCGTGCCGACGGCCTCGGCCCGGACGCTATCGTCGACGTGATGGGCGACGACTACATGCTGTATGCCTATCCCGGCGACGTCCTCTCGTTTCTGGACGGCGCGGTCCGGACGCTGGAAGCCGTCGAATCACTGGCGGACGTCGAGGGAGAGACGGACGCAGCCAGACAGGCCCAAAACAGACGCGAGCAGTTGTTATAGCGGGGTTAAACCGGCTCGTCGAACTCGCCGATCCGATAGGCGGATTCGTCCTCGTCCTCCTCGCCGTCTAGATCTTCGAGCTGAATCACGTCTTCTTCGTCCCCGTTGACCTCCTCCCGGAGCTTTGTCACGTAGCGTTTGTACTCCTCAAGTTGCTCCCGGAGGTGGTCGGATTCGAGTTCGAGACGCTCGTGCTCGCGGATGAACGATTTCGGCACCTCGACTTTCGGCGGGAAGCTCTCGTCGTCGCTTTCGGATTCACCGCTGAGTTCGTGCTCCGGAACGACTTCGACCTTGCCGCTGTGGTCGACGAGCATGTCGACGTAATCCCGGAAGACGGCCGACAGCGAAAGGTCTCGCTCCTCGGCGATCTCTCTCAGGGTCTCGAATTTCTCCTCGCTGACCCGAAAGGAGATGGTCTTGTTCTTGTTACTCATGGTTGGCGACAATCGTTTGCCCACCTACTTAATCATTTGTCAGACGGCGGAGAGAGTCGCCGCGATCTCAGGCCTCAGGTTCGGCCGTCTCCTCTTCCAAGCTCTCTAAGGCCTCGACGACGAGCCGTCGATAGTTCTCGACCGCCGGTTCGTACTCGTCGTGAGCCATCTGGACGTACTCGTCAGCCGCGTAGTCGTCCTGAGTCGGGTCGGCCTCCTGGTAGCCCTGGACGCGCTCGAGCGTCCGTTCGGCCGTCTCGACCACCCAGCGATTCCGGGTCGTCTCGTCGACCGGCGTGATCGACTCCGGCCGGATCGAGACGTTGACCTCGCCGTCGTCGGTCTCGTAGGTCCGGGGCTTGCCGACGATGGAGACGTACGCCGGTGGTTCGAGTTCCCGCAACATCGAGGCGGCGTCGGGCTGGTACTGCCCGGCGTAGGCGAAGTAGGTGTCGCCGTTCGGGTCGACAATCCGGCCCTGCCAATATTCGCTGTCCTCGCCGACGTCCTCGGTCTCGGTCAGCGTGCCGACGACGAAGACGCGATTGGCGCGCTCGCCCGTCGGCAGGAGGACGTACACCGGCGCGCGGTCGTCGTCGCTTTCCTTGAACGTGTAGGTCGCGTCGTTGAACTCGCCCGCGAAGACGCGGCGGGCGACCTCTCGGGTCGGTGTCGCCGCCATTATATCGACCTCGCTTTGATCAGCGTCGCTTCAGGATCGACCGCGTCGGTCAGCGTCTCGACCTCGTCGGCCAGCAGGTACCGCCCGAAGGTCGGCCCCTCGACGCGATAGTACCGCCCCATGATCGTCCCCTGCATCTCCTCGACGACGACGCTCGTATCCAGGGCGTCCATCGCCATGTCCTTGGCCTCTTCTAAGGTGATGCCAGTGAGATTCTCGGTCGCGTCCTGATCGAAGATGACCTCCGTCACGTCCTCGCCGTCGTCGAGGACGCCCTTGATCCGAAGGTCGAACTCGCCCTCGACTTCGCCGTGTTCGCTACACCGGCCGTTCTGGAGGACGCGCGTGCAGTCCTCGTCGGGACAGCGCTTGATCAGCCCGCTGCCGCTCTGGATGTCGACTAAGGCCCCCTCGACCTCGAGGGCGTCGTCGCCGACCTCGATCTCCTCGTCGGTCTCCTCGATCACCGTCGTCCGGTTGAGTTTGACCGAGAACCGGCCCTGGTACTCGTCGGTGACGACGTTCCGGAGGTGGTAGGTCGCGCCCTCGTCGAGTTCGGGGAGGTCGGATTTGGACCACTTGGTGAACTTGATCGTCCCGGTCTCGTCGCCCAGCAGACCGACCTGGGCGACGGCGTCGCTCCGGGGCTCCCAGAGCTCGACGACCTTTGCCGTCATGTCGACCCACTCCTCGGGCGCGTCGACATCGGCAGCCTGGACGGTCTCGTTACCGCCGCTGCCGCCGCCGATGTCCTCGCGATCCAGCCCCGCCTCGTCGAGGTAGGAGTTGGTGACGCTCCGACGGGCTTCACTGATCGGTACCTGGTACTCGTTGACCAGCGTGTCGAGTCGTTCCTCGACATCGTCGACACTGACGTCTAGCTGGTCTGTGAACTGCTCGTGTATCTCTTCCGCGTGGGTATGCAAATCCGTCATGGCTGTGCTGTCTCCGCGTGTTTTCGATGGGAGACGATTGACAGTTGGTCGGCCTCCTATATAAAGTCGCGGCGACCGCGGCGGAAGTGAAACAGTAGGGGGAGGGTTAGCAGCCCGGTTTCCCGAGAGAAGATTCATAGGAAGGGAGTTCACAGCCCAACCATGGCCGAGGACGGGCAGCGGCTCCCGCAGTTCCTGCGATCGGGTATCGAGTCCGCCGGCCGGCAACTGGCCGAGGCCAGGCGTGCCTACGAAAGCGCAAAGCACGCGGCCCGGAGTGATCTCCCGCTCGCCGAGGACGGGCGGGCGCGGATCGTCTGCCGGCGACACGCCGAGCGGCGGGCCGTCCGGGTGGACGGGAGCGGTCGCCCGGAGTGCGTCGATCCGGAGCACCCTGACTGCCAGGGATGCGTCGAGGACGTGCGGGCGGGGACCATCGAAACGTGGGAACCGAACGACTCTCGGTGACCGACCGGCTCGAAACCCGGATGACTACATCGCGTGCAATCGTGGATGAGTCATTATAAGGGGTGGCTGAATATCACGTGTCATGACAGCGGACGCAAGTGCGATCACGGCAAGGGGAGTGACAAAACGCTACGGGGCGACGGTCGCCGTCGACGGGCTGGATCTCGACGTGCCCGCGGGCGTCGTCTACGGCTTTCTTGGCCCCAACGGCGCGGGGAAGACCACGACGATGCGGATTTTGACGGGATTGATCGAACCGACGAACGGCGACGGGTTCGTCGACGGCGTCCACTGTACCGACCGATCGAGCCTCGTCGAGCACATCGGGCTCCTCCCGGAGGAGCCGCCGGTGTACCGGGAGTTGACCGGTCGTGAACAGTTGCACTTTGCCGCGGATCTGCGGGGGATCCCCTGGAACCGCGTCGAAGACCGGGCGCTCGACATAGCTGAGTCGCTGGATCTCGCGGCGGATCTGGACCGGCGGATCGACGGCTACTCCAAGGGGATGAAACAGAAGACGGCATTTATCCAGGCCGTCCAGCACGATCCCGCCGTGGTGTTCCTCGATGAGCCGACATCCGGCCTCGACCCGCGGGCGGCCAAGACCCTCCGAGAGTTGATCGTCGACCTGGCCGCCGGTGACACGACGGTATTCCTCTCGACGCACATCCTTCCCGTCGTCGAGGAGATCGCCGACCGGGTGGGCGTCCTCTACGACGGCCGACTGGTCTCGGAGGGGTCGCCCGACGGGCTCGCCGCAGCGGCCGACGAAAACGGCGAGGCCGACCTCGAGGACGCGTTCCTGGAGCTGACCGCTGATCCCGAGAGAGCCTGGCAATGACGGGGCGCGAGCGATCGAGACGGGAGGTCTGGCGAGGGGCGTGGACGCTCTCCCGGACGGAGTTGCGCACGACGATCCGGAACGTGCGTGGAAACGGCCGACAGCTCGTGGGATTCGCAGTTATCGGCCTGATGGTGTTCGGGTTTCCGCTGGTGCTGTGGGAACAGACGGCCGGGTTCGGTCGGAATGTCGCGACCGGGTCGCCGCCGATCGGCACGCTCGCCGCGAGTTACCTCGGGGTCGCGTTCGCGGGCGGCTACGTGGGGTTCGTGGGCGGGTTCAACCAGTCGCGAGTCGGCGTCGTCGGCCCCCTGGTCAGGACGTCGATCCCGCCGACGGCGGTGTCGATCGGGCGCTTTCTCACGCGAACGATCGAGGGCTTCGCCGGGTTCGTTCCGGCGGGGATCGTGGTGCTCGCCGGCGTCGGCGTCGGTGCCGGGAGCATGCTCGTCCCCATGCTCGTCGGCCTCGGTTCCCTGCCGCTGGTGGGAACGGGACTGATGGCTGGTCGACTCGTCGGTGACACCGCTCGCTACCTCAACGAGCGTGTACAGTTGTCGCTGTGGGTTCGGGCGGGGCTGTTCCTTGGCCTCACGATCGCCGTCTTCGTCGGAACCCAGGCGGTGTTGGCCCCAGTCTTCGAGGGAGGGGATGGGTTCGGACCCGGCTCGATCGGCGCGATACTGCCCGGCAATCCGGTCCAGGCCTACGCTGGTCTCGTGCTCGCTCCCCTGGGCGGGACAGTCACGGCGGTCGGCGTCGTCATCGCCGGCGTGCTCGCCGTTGTCGTCCCGCTCGGGTTCGTCGTCACGATCCGGCTGGAGACGCTGTTGCTCGTCCGGAACGTTGGTGGCGATAGCTCGACCACGCGTGTGGCGGGGACCCACGGCGTCCCCTGGCTGTTCAACCGTACGCCCTCGGCACGCATCGCCTGGCGGTACCTGCTCCGAACGCGGCGCGACCCGCGGACGCTCGCCCATCTCACGCCCGTGTTGTTCGGCGCGCTGGGGATGAGCGGAACGGTACTCGAAGACCCCCACACATTGCTGTCGATCGGTCCACCGGCGGCCGTCATCGCCGGGGCCATCCTCGCGGGTGGCGCGTACTGTCTCAATCCACTCGGCGACGACCGCGATCAGCTCCCGTTGCTGTTTTCGAGCACGTCGTCGGTCGTCCCGCTGCTCCGAGGGCGAATGCTTGCCGGGATCGTGCTGGGGTTGATCGTCGGGCTCGGCGTTGGGACCCCGCTCGCGCTGGCCGAACACGAGCCGGCGTTCATCGTCGGCCAGATACTGCTGGCCGTGGTGCTCGCCGTCGCTTCGACGGGGGTCGCACTCGGCCTGGGCGCGGCCGTCCCGAAGTTCGAACGCCGCGAGTACATGAACGTCGAGCGAGCCCACCCCTCGCTCGTGGTCACGATGATCTTCTTCATGGGCGGCCTGCTCGTCGGCGCAATCGGGTTCGTCCTCCTGTGGGTCGCGATCACGGACCATCTCGTCGGCGGGGTCCTTGCCCTCGTGGGGTATACAGCGGTCCTGGGTCTCGTCGCTGCCGGCGGGTACTGGTACGCCATCCGGCGGTTTCGAACGCTGACACTCGACAGGTTGTGAACGCAAGCGGACACGGGACCCGAGGACCCCGTCCCGGAAGTTAGAATAGGGCACCCGGAGAACCCGCGTGTATGCGTGGGTTCGTCTGGTTCTGGTTGTTCGCCCTGTCGGTCCTTGCGGCACTGAGTGCGATCGTCGTCCTGATCGTCGACTTCTTCTACCCGAACCCGCCGTGGGGCGGGATGCCGCCGATCGGCTACGTCGTCGCGATGGGCGTTGCCCTCATCGCCCTCGGCGTAATGCTCACGCTCTCGATGACCAGGCCCGACGGCCGCTGAAGCGGTGACGGCTGATCAACTCCGCATCCACAACTGGGTCAACTCCGCATCGACCCGCCGTCGATCGGAACGGCTGCGCCCGTCACGAAACTCGCCCGGGGACTCAAGAGAAAGGCCACGACGTCGCCGAGTTCCCGCGGCTCGCCGATGCGGCCCATCGGAACGTCCGCCGCCCAGTCGTCGTAGCCCTCCCCGTAGGAATCGTATTCGCCACGCTCGACGGCATCGTCGATCAACTCCTCGATGCGGGCCGTCTCGTGGGCCCCCGGTAGGACGGCGTTGACGCGAACGTCCGGCGCGAACTCTCGGGCCTGGGTCTTCATCAGCCCGATGACCGCCCGCCGGACGGCGTTCGAGAGCACGAGGTCGTCGATGACCTCTCGGACCGACCGGGACGTGATATTGACGATCGAGCCCGCGTCGCTCTCTTTGAGGTGGGGGTAGGCGGCCCGCGTCGTCCGGACGGCGCTCATCACCAACAGGTCGTAGGCGTCGTACCAGGCATCGGTCGGGGTGTCGAGAAAGGAACCGCTCGGCGGTCCGCCGGCGCTCGTAACCAGGTGATCCAGCCCGCCAAAGGTCTCGACGGTCTCCGCAACGAGTGCCTCGACGTGATCGGGATCGGTGATGTCGGCCTCGATCGCCCGGACATCGCCCGGCCCTGCCGCCGCGAGTTGCTCGCGGGCGGATTCCAGCCGTGATTCGGTTCGGCCACAGACGACGACGTTCGCACCTTCCGCGGCGAGTGCCTTGGCGCTCGCGAGTCCGAGGCCGCTAGTTGCGGCCGTCGCCACCGCGACGTTGCCCTCGAGTTCAAGATCCATATCCAGACGTACGTCGCCGAGGAGAAAAGCGTCACGAGCGATGCGTCAGCTGATAGATCGACTGCAAGAACGGAGATCGACGGACTGCCAGCCCGGCCGTCAGCTGCCCCAGAAGTTGTCCCGACTGCCGAGCTCGGGCCGGTCCGGCCCGTCGTCGCGGCCGTCCCCGTCGTCGGAAGACTCCTCGTCGCTGGATTCACCGGCCTCGTCGCCGTCCTCGCCCTCGGATTCCTCCGGATCGAGTTCGAGGCGTTCGACTTCCTCGGCCCGGGCGTGGTTCGAGTGGACAGTCGTCACGCGAACTTTGGCGCGAGCCTCGGGCAGGACGCCGTCGATCAGGAGGATGAAGCCGTCCTCGGTTCGACCGACGCCAGCCCCGCTCTCGTGGATGTCCTCGACAGTGACGACCACTTCTTCGCCCGGCTGGACCGGCTGGGATTTGAGGTCGGAAATCGGCTGGTTGTAGTGGTTGCACCACTCGGCCCCGCCGCGGTCGCCGTAGTGGGTACACCCCATCCCCTCGATCCGCTCGGTGAACTCGGGGCAATCGTCGGCGAGTGGACAGTCCGCCATGCTGAATCGGCGTAGTTGGTGGGCAAGCAAAACGTTTGCGTCTGGTCACCCGCTGAGGAAGGAACGAGATTCAAGGACGAACACAACCGGTGTCCGAAGAGAGAATACCGCTCCCAGCCGCTGGGAGCGGTCTGGACTGACGAGTATCCTCCGTATCAGCAACTGGAGCGAGAGCATCGAATAGTTTCTCACGATGAAGAATCCGTCTCAGCAGATGGTATCCAAACCAACCAAGCGAAGTGTCTCTGATCATAGCTGGGGACGGAAATCACAGAGGTCCGCGGACGTTCCAAGCAGGACTTGCAACACCCCACTCGCAACGATTTTTGCGATCATTGAACCGCACAGGAGCCCAACTCATGGAGTTCTCGACTGCTTCGCTGCCGTGTTTTTCGCCAATCTGCGTAGAGCAGTAGCTGTATTACCGTCGATGCGGCCGTTGGCATGGCAGGGGCTTCCCGGAATTGTCTCGTAGCTCTTTCCTACCTTTCAGAAATCACTCGGTATCAAATGGATTTACCTCAGCGCGGGCGAATACGGGGTACGAACCGTAACTAATTTGACCTTATAAACATACAAAAAGACGCATGTCATACACATCCCCGATCTTGCAAGTCATAACCGGGACCATAGTAATCATCACGTTGACATACAGCGGTCCGACTACTGGCGACCATATCTCGGTATTTCTTTTCTTTGGTGGTATATTCGCCCTTGGGATGTTCGTCGCAGTCCACGGCCTGTTCCAGGGTATTGAGGCCGCGGTTGCCGCTGCTATAGAGACGGACGAGAAAGAAACTGGGGCCGAATGAAAGAAGGCACTTCCATGTGGACATGCTAAGTTTAAGACCGAGCGCAAATAAACCGACGAAGACTCACCCAACCCATTTTGGCATTCAAAATATATTAATCGTTATTAATATCTAATGGCTCGTAGCCATCTCCTCGCGGTATTTTTATCAGCCAATTACCGACAATGCAGGCTACAACGAGAGAACCAATGTCGCCACGCCGTAGGAAACCACGGTCAATGCGACGACGCTTACCGATGCCGCCATCGCAACGGGTGTCCCCACGATCACGCCACCGAGATCCGTAATGCCAACACGACGACTATCTCAACCATCCCCAACGATACACTAGCAGTCTAATAGCTCAGTGTCTGACAAGAATTAGCTGACACCGCTTTCATGCCGGTCGAATTATCCAATAGGTAAGTCTAGCAGACCGCGGCAGGCCGACTACTCAACGTGGAGCGTAAAAGCATCGTTACGAGGTATCAAGATCGGACAGGAAACGACCGACCAGACCTCTGGGGGGCGGTCAATCAAAGTTACGTGTTTATCAAACAACCGTGTTGCAAAAATCTTGTTCAATAGGACGGATACCATAGATGTCCTGGTAGTAGCAGTGGACGTAGACGCGCATCATCCCTAGTGATTTATAATCATTTAATCCCTCAACACAGACGGTACGAATACGTCGAACTCTTTGAGAAACTCGAAAGAGAAGTACTCAAACAGGGTAGAGTCTCTACCTTCACGACATTGAAAATTGAATCTGCCAAAGGGTTATCTTATAGCGTCGCTGAACTCATTCAGATCAGCGTTCACTCTGCTTTTTGATGTGCTACGTTCTATTGCACCTCTCCTAAACCGGCCTCTCAAAACCATCTACGGTATGGGAATTAGATATAAGGACAAACAAGAATGCAAAAGCAAAAACATTATAGTAGAGTCTGTTTTCATTCTGAATATGAAGCGCAGAACCTACCTCAAGGGTATCACAGCATCAACTAGCCTACTCGGACTTTCTGGATTTGGCCAAACACTCGGCAAAAGTAGGAAAAATACAAACAACTTAGAAGAAATACAGGTATTAAAAGGAACAGAGGACGATCCAATCAGTTCAAAAGCGATCCAAAATGCGAACCAAAAGATCCGAAATGGTAGAAAAAGGAACCACAGTGTCCGAAATAATACAAAGAGTGCCCAATCGATCAAAAACAATAGAAGACTCGTGTTGCCGAATCCGAGAATTCCAGACAGCCGAAAGACAGTGAGCTATATGATTGGAACAACCGCGTCTGGACAAGTCAAATACTTCTGCGGAACGGTTCCCAAAGGCAATCATCACTCAAAGGCTGCAAAAGCCAATCATGAAAAGATGGACCAGTACGTTACTGAAGTCAGTTCTACTGATTCATTTGCAACCAATTCTGTCAGTTCGCAAAGTACTTGTTCAGATGAGGGGATCCCCAGTATGGCCCAGATGGATGGTTCAAAACAAGCAGTAGAAGGATTTGGCTGCCCACAGATTGGAGGGCGAAGAATTGACGAAGGTTCATCTGACGGGTCTGACTCTTACAAGGATACTATGTCTGAAGGTGAAGTTACTGTAGAAGAAAAATTCTACCACGACTATTTGGAGGGTTACGATGATGAAACAGCAGACCAGTGGTGTGGGGCCCTTACCGCAGTTAGAGCTACTCCTGGTTCTGAGTTAACTTCTTCATCGGCTAATGACGAATTCGTCCTCGGACATTGCAATACATCCCATAATTGGGATCAAAATGCCTACATGAGTCCGGAATCAGGCCGTGATGATCAATCTAATGCAATATATGGAAACAATAAAAATTCAGGAGGTACCAAAATATCCTCCGTGAGTATTTCTGCCGGCCCAAAGAGCTTCGGATTCGGAATTGGCTGGACGCCGGAAGATTCGAAAATCACCACTAGCATTGACTCTAGCCGTGCAAGGTGGGAAGTCAATTATAATAATCCTCGAGCTCGAACAGCAACCCACACTTGGGGGAGTATCTGTCAGTATGAAGAGAAAGCAAATAGTGGCGATAAAGTCTTAACTTCTCGTGTTGACACCGAATTTCAAGACTTTATTGGGCCCTTTTTGATTTCAAGAGGGAACAGTCACACCGAGGTAGACTATACATTTGGTTGAAATTATCAGATAATTGAATATGGCCAATATTAAAATTCTCTTAAAAAGAGACCCCATTACATCATCTATATTATATTTATAGACAACATTATTTAGAAATACTTAATATGTGCCAACATATTATCCAGGATATGAGTGAAAGAACTCATGACCGGCGAACAATAGTTAAAAATCTTGGAGTTGTTGGCGCCGCTGGTGTTCTGTCTGCAACGACTGCAATAGCAGCGTCTCGTAGAAAAGTTGAGTTCGGCGCTAAATATGCCGGCAACAAAATTGACTTTGAAGCTTGGTTTACATCAACTGATGTTGAGGGTGAAAATGCCATTGCTCGAAACAATGAAATTGGTACCAAAAGTAAAAATGAGGACTCTTATGGCTATATTAGCGTAAGCACTTCCTCAGAAAACTCGTGCCAGTATTCTATTCCTAGCGACTCGTTTATTCACCTTATTAGAGTGAATTCGGGAGAGCTTGAGTTCGAAACTGGAGATGTGCCCGACTCCGATACTGAATCTGATGTAGAAATCGGGTCCATGAGTGGAGATCGAACACGTTATCATGTTTCCGTTGCAGGTGATATTTCTCCTCGGGATAACGTTGAAAATACATTCTTGATTGGTCAAGATGGTATAGTAACTGATGTGAATGGTAATAGGCGAATGAATGGAAACGTAACAGACGGCGAAGACACTTATGATATAAGTGGTCAATTCGTGCAAATGAACCTAGAACCAGATATCCAACTAGAGCGATACGCATGAGATATTGATTATTCAGAAGCCAGTTGTGCAAAATAGGTGAAGTCCAGATACAGTAGTTCAATGCGAACGTGAATGTTTTGAGCCAGTCGTTGGGCGTATTTTCACCAGAATGGCAGAAAAAGTTTGAGAATATAGTAATTCGATATGTTACCTCGCGAAGGACACGTTCGACACTGTTCCGAATTCCATTATGTTCATATCTATAATTGTGGGCGTACGGTTGCAGGCATCTTTCAAAAGTGGGAAGCATTGAAAAATTACGGTCTCGTCAACATCGTGCTACCCACGCATTCTGAAGAACGAGTTAGCAATGACTGATTTAATTGTTGGCTCAACCGCTGAAGTGGTGTATTCGTTTCTGAATCGACGACAGATTACAGCCAGTATCGCTCGTCATCGGATCGGATTGTCGGTTGCAACGGAATTGGATTACTGGCCAGTTTCGAGCTGTAAAACGGCTTTGTGAGGATAGTGTGAACACTTGAATGAGCGTGTTGGACCCCGAGTAACCCCAAAATATGAACAGTATTCGAAACGGGTACTCAAGCAAGGTGTGACTAAACACGCAGCTTCAACAGAAATTGCTGTGTCGCTTCTCGCTCCACAAACCGAAGTCGATCTTATCGATATTCACATTTGGCAGGTATTTTCGGGCTCAAGTACCGTGAAAGCGCACACCTCAGACGTCAATCCGTATCTGAGCACTGCCGGTGACCCATCCTGTCTCGGATTGATTTTTCGGGAGACACCGTCGATCTACTCCCCGGACGTCGAGACGTCTTCGCCCGCGCCATCAGCGTCGATCGTCAGCGTCCGGTCGGTCTCGATCGATTCGATCCCGTCGATCTCGCAGATCGCTCCGACGGCAGTTTGAGGGACGGAAACGGCCAGTGTCTCGAACTCCAGGCTCTCCTCGATCGTCCCACCGACAGTTTCGATCCGGTCGCGGATCGCGGTGACGTCGTCAGCCGCACGGACCAGTAGCGTGACCGATTCGTCCTCGGCCGGGTGCTCACGGATCGACCGGACAGCCGGAGAGACGTACATATGGGATCGATACGCCGGCGCTCACTTCGGTGCTTCGCTGACAATCAGGTGATCTCCTCGGCCGGCCCACATTCGACGAGGATTTCTGTCGAGTCCAATACGCTGCCATCAGCCGAGCGCACTTCGATATCGAATCTCGTCGGCTCTTCGTGTTGAAACGTGAGTTCACCCGCTTGGCTGTTCCAGGGTTGGCGGGCAAGGACTTCCCCGTCGGCGACAATGACAGTAGAGACGCCGGAGTGGTTCGTTTCGAGGGCGTAATACACGGACACTGTCGTCTCGTTAGCCCGAATCATTTCGATGCTCAACGTCTCACCGGTTTGCCCACGGTTCGACGCGCCACATAGTGTCCCCTCCTCGGACCCGCCGGTCCCCTCGACTGGAGATCTGAGATAAACGTATACACCTACTCCGCCAGCGACTGTCGCGCCGGCTGACGCCAAGAGTTGCCTTCTAGTAACCATTGCTTTACAGTCGTTAGTACACTTCCTGGGTGGGATACATATAATTTTTTATTTATATTTCGATAATTTGATTCCACAGTAGTGGTGTCGCAGGTCGGCCGACAACCCGGCGCCCCAAAGTTAACTACGTCGGGGTCGTGACTCCATCGCATGGACGTTCGTGAGGCGGTCGAAGCCGATGCCGATGCCCTGGCGGCACTTGCTGACTCGCCAGTGGACGTGATGCGAAATCTCGTCCACGACCGGACGGTCCGGGTCGCCATCGATCCCGACGCGATCGAAAGTGGGCCAGGGGGTGATGTCGAGCACGACGGCAATACCCAAGACGACGAATCGTCGTCGATCGTCGGATTCGTGAGCTTCGACGCTCGCGACGAGACAGTCTACGTCACGCAACTCGCCGGCTCCGAGGGGGCGTGTGCGCGACTGCTCGAGGAGCCGGTCCGGTTCGCCCGTGGGGAAGCGATGGCCGTCGAACTGCTCGTGCCTGACGGCGAAGCTGCCGTCAAAAACGCCGCCGAGGCGGCTGACTTCGCCACCGCAGGCTCCGGCCCGCGGTTCTCCGGGCAGCCGACGACACGCTACCGGCTGGAACCTGACCCCGACGCGACGTGAGTGTCCGGCTGCAGTGCCCGCCGGTCGCTACATGAAGTCGCCGATCCCCGTCTGCCTGCTCGTATCGTCCTCGAAGACGCGCTTGATCGCGCGATCCAAGATCTCCAAGCGCTGTTTGGTGTACTCCCGGGCTCCGAACTCCTCGGCCACGCGCGTGGCCGTGTCGATGTACTTGTTGACCGACCCCTCGTGGACGGTCAGGTTCACGTCGCCGCCACACTCCCGACAGGTGCCGGTGAGGGGCATCCGGCGGTACTTCTCGCCACATCCGAGACACCGGACATCCTGCCGCGAGAAGGCTCGCAGGTTGCCGATCAGGTCCGGCAGGAAGTGATACTCGATGATACGCTCGGCGACGTCGGTCTCGTCGACCGCCCTGAGTTTGCGAGAGATCTCGAGCTGGGCGTCCATCTTGTCCTCCATCGATCCCAGGGTCTTGTACGCCGAGAGATCCGGCCCGAGCGCGATATTGCTGGTGTCGTGGGTGTGGGCGAATCCAGTGTATTCGTCCTCAGTGCCCAGGGTGTCCTCGGCAATCTTGACGTCGACATCTTCGGGGTGGGCCATCTCGCGGGTGGCCTCGTAAAGTTCCAGTGGATACTGCTCGACGATGTCGATATTGTGGGCCTCGTCGTCGATCTCGGCCGGGTCGATCCGGGAAGACATGACCAGGGGCGCGTCCATTCGGCCGCCTCGCTGATTTGGTAAGTACTTGACACTAAAGTTCAAGAGTCCATCAAGGAGAAGCATTACACAATCTTCATCTCCGTCACAATTCCGGCGCTTCGCGGCGTGAAAGTACGGATGGGCGTACCCGACAGCAGCCGAGGTGAAGCCGATGACGCGGCCGACGGTCGCCGCGCTGGTGTGGGGAGCCATCCCGAAGACGAGTTCGCCGATGAGGTCGTCGCGGTCGTCGAGTTCGTAGTAGGGATCGAGACCGTAGTAGGATTCGAGGAGGTCGTCGATGAAGTCCGCCGTCTTGAGCATGTGCTCGGCCGCGCCGTTCGAGAGGACGACGTCCTGAACGTTCAACTCGACGAGTTGATCGTCGTGGACGAGCGGATCGCCGCGGATGTCTGCCTCGTAGCCCAGCTCGCGGAACTGCTCGACGGTGACGTCGAGTTCGGCCGGCCGGACCGACGTGACCGGAAGGTCGGTCATGTCATAGCGGACCGTCCCGTCCTTGAATGCACTAATGTCGTGTTTGGCCCGAAGCACGCCTTTCTCCATCGGCTCGGGGGTTTTCTCCTTCGAGGTCAGCCCTTTGACGCCCTTGAGCACGTCAAAGGCGACCTCGCGCTCGCCCACGTTGTCCATGGCCTGCTGGTAGACCTCGCCGACGTCGATCGTCGTCATTCTCGTCGGTGAGGCAAGCGTCTCACACCGCGGGCACTCGGCGCGGCCGGACTCGTCGGGGTCGACCTCGCGGTCGCAGTCCGGGCAGACGTAGACCGTCTCGGTGGTCCCACCGCAGTCGGGACACCGTGCCCGGTAGGTCTCCGTCCTACAGTCGACACAGCGCCGGCGGCCCACTTCCAGATCGACCTCGCCGGGTGCGTCACCCATCTCGTCGGCGTGACCCGCCGCCTTCGCGACGTCGCGCTGATTGCCGCCCGCTTCGCCGATCGGGAACAACGTGTGCACTGCCGGGGAGAGTTCCCGTTCCTCGGACTTCTCGGGGCGGCCCATCCGGTTGCCGATCCGGGTCGGCGCTCGCTCCCGGACATCGAAGGGGGCGATCTCGTTGACGGCCTCGATGGCGTTCTCCCCATCGTCGTACGTGCGGGCGCGCTCCGAGAGGTCCTCGATCGTCCACGTCCGCGTCAGATCGTCGTCAAAGCCCAGCGTCTCGACGAGCGGTCGCCAGGTCGGGACGATAAGCGAGGCCTCGGTCTGGGTGTGTTCGACCAGCAGGGATTCGAGGGTCCGCGTGGCGGTCTCACTCCGCGGGAGGACGAGATCGCCGGTCGTCGTCTCCGCTGATACGTCCCGGGCAGGTGGATCGGCGGCTGCACCGTCGCCAGTGACGATCTCGCCGTCGGCGATCGCGTCGGCCAGCGCGTCGATCGCTTCGACGCTCACGTCGTGATAGACGTAAGTGTATTTCGGGTGCAGCGGGGCATTATACTCCCGTGCCCACTCGAGAGCCTTGGCCGGCGTCGGCTCGTCGAGGTCGATCCCGACGGAGTCCGCCATCGCCTGGACGTCGGCGCCGGCGGCCTCGAATTCCTGGATCCACCACTCGACGGTGTAGGAGGCCGGCGCAAGCGGATGGTTGTTCTCGATGAACTCGCCGTAGTTGACGAGATACTCCCCGAGATCCAGGACCGACTCGACGCCGTTGCGGACTTCCTTGGCCTCTTCGGGGTCGTCGATCCGCCGGACGTCACCGTTGGCGAGTCGAACTGTCGGTCCCTCGATGGTGTCGACTGGAACGACGCCGGCGGCCTTCCCCGGGCGCTCGGTCTTGATCTGGGTGCCCGTCGCGAGGAAGTCGTCGACGAGGTGCATCGTTGCCGGGTGGACGCCCGCCGTCGCGTTGCCGTGGTTTCTGGCGCGGCCGTAGCGCAGTCGAAACCCACCCGATTCGCTCGGATGCGAGAAGACTGGCCGACCCGCGATGAGGTCCCGGAGGTACTTCTTCGAGGGGTCGGCTCTTGGTGGCCCCTCGGTTTCGCCTGGAGCGTCCTCGCCGTCGTCGGCCTCGTCGCTCGCTTCACTCGTGTCGGCCTCCTCGGCCTCGGCGTCCTCGTCGTCGCCGATCGTCCCGTCGATGAGGTCCTGGAGCCACGGCCACTCGACCTCGTCGAGTTGGCGGGTGTACCGTTGGATCTTCGGGGCTTTCAGCGCGATCCCCTCGGCCATAACCAGGCACATCCCGCCCCTGGCGCTGTTGGAGTCGACGCGTTCGAGGTCCCGGTAGCCCGAAACCTCCTCGTCGCCGGTGGCCTCGCCGTCGAGCATGATCGGCATGTTTTCGGCGATGTGACGGGTCTCCTTGTCCTTCGGCGAGTACTGGAGGCCGGTGTCCTCGTCGTAGAGCTCGATCTCCTCGACGTAGCGACCGATCTCCTCTTCCCGGGCGTGGTACTCTTCGATGTCCAGCAGCGTTCGCGCGTAGTCGGCCACGAGGACCGAGAGCGCCTGGGCAGTCCCGCCGGCGGAGCGGATCGGGCCGGCGTAGTAGACGTTGACGAACTGGGTACCGTCGTCGTTGTCGAGGAGTTCGACGCGATCGATCCCCTCGATCGGCGCGGCGACGACCCCCTCGGTGAGAAGGGCGACGGCCGTCCGGACCGCGCCCTCGATCTTGCCCGCCTTCGTGTCGTAGTCGCCGACAGTCCCCTCGACGAAGTCCTCGACCAGGGCGAGGGCGGCCTCCTCGCGGGACATCTCGCCTTCGAGGTCACGGACGCGCTCGGCCACCCCGTCGATGCCGAGGATGTTCTCGACGCGGTCGGCCATGTCCTTGGCGACCGGGATCTCGACGTCGGTCGTCGGATCGCCCCCCGCCTCCCGAGCGTTCCGGGCCACGTCCATCGCCCGGTCGAGTTCGTCTTCCAGGCGCGCGAAGTAGCGCTCGTCTTCCTCGCGCATCTACAGCGCCCAGAGATCGCCGCCGGTCGTCTCGTCGGGAACCCGTTCGAGCGATTCCTCGAACGTCCGGACGTACAGTTCACCGATGAACGTCTCCCCCGCGTCGAGGTGGCCGGCGATCGCCGTCCCGTCCTCCCGAGAGAGCACGACGTGCGTGTGCGCGAAGGGATCACCGTCGACATCGAGCGAGATGTTCCCGACGCAGGCCGCGACTTCCAGCGGTTCGTCGAAGACCGTCTCGCGATACGTCTGTTCGTCCTGGTCGTAATACCAGATCGCCGCATTCTGGACGGTTCCGAGGCCGAAGAAGACGGCCGCCTCGATGTCCTCGCTGCGGGCGAACGCCTCGATCTGGCCGCGCCAGTCCTCGCCGTGGGTCAGGCTGGCGACGAACTCACGCGATCCGGTGAGCTCCCGGTAGTTCATGTGTCTACCCACGGCGACGAAGACAAAAAGGATTGCTCACGGGCCGCGGCGGCGGGGGCTAGCCGATCACAAAGTCCCCGACCACGTTCAGTCCCGCCAGGTGTCAGGGACCTGGATCTGGTAGCGACCGTCCTCCTGAAGCGCGATGATGTACTCCTCGCGCTCGTAGAGCTCCATGAGGTTGAGTTCGTACTGGCCGGGTTCGACGATCCGGATGGACTCGAACTGATCGTTGAGTTCCTCACGTAGTTCGGCAAGGTCGGGGCGGTCTTCGGTCACCGTTCGGGGGTCAGCGGCTGGCTCTTCGCTGGCGATTCCGGCATCGCCACCTGTCGAACCGACGGCCACGTTGCCGGTCGATTCAGGGAGTTCATCCGGCGAGACGACGGCCGACCGGGCCGACGCCTGGGCTTCGTCCTCGATCCCGGCCGTGGGGCCAGTCCCGCTGCGGTTCGATTCGGTGGCCGTATCGGCCCGTGCGCTGTTTCTCGGCGTTCCCCCAGTGACCCCGTCCCCCGTTTCAGGTCGAGCCGTGGACGCTACGTCTTCGGTGTCGGTTGCAGCGCCAGCAACATCGCTCGGCCATGGTGACAGCGGATCAGCCTCGTCGGGATCGACGCCGGTCGCCGGTTTTTCATCACCGCCGATGAAGTTCTTGACCGTCTGGGCCGCGTTGCCGACGGTCCGGGCGACCGAATCCTCGGATTGCGGTCGCTCAGGCGGCTCCGCGTCGGGATCCGGCTCGGAAGCGGTGTCGCTGCCCGGGTGATACTGGAACGTGTTGCCAGCACACTCCGGACAACCCGAGAGCATCTCTGTGGAGCCGTCCTCGAAAACCGTGCCACACTCCGTACACTGGTGGGGCATTATTTCCTGGAGACGAGGGCGCTGATGAGCGTTTCGTCCTTGTGGAGTGTCTCGATCTGGTTGGCCGGCCCGATCACGGTGAGTTTCTTCGTCGACTCCTTGCCCATCAGCCGGTCGAGGAGACTCTTGTCTCTGGCCTCCGACTGGGGGTAGGTCTCGATCTCGATCCCGTTGAACTCGTCCGGACTGATCTCGGTCATCGTCACTTCGATCAACCGTGACTCCTCGTCGGGACTGAGACCCTCCTCTAAGACAACGATGTTGCCGTCACGGACGCCATCCAGAATCATCCGGATCTTCTCCATGCTGGCCATCCCGTCCATCCGCTGGCCGCTGATCAGGTCGATCTGGACACCGTCGCGTGCTTTGTTTGTGACTTCAGCCATCCTCGATCACCCGAAGTACTCCGCGATCTTGTCGTAAACTTCGTCCATGTTGTCGCCTTCGAGCGCGGACAGCGGGACGGTCTCGTGTTGGGGGAAAGCGTTGCTGATCCGCTTGACACTGGAATCATCGAGGTCGATCTTGTTAGCGAAGATCAACACCGGCAGGTCCTGGCTCTCGATGATGCCGATCAACATCGTGTTGACCTGCGTGAAGGGATCCTCGGCGGAATCCAACACGTAGATGACACCGTCGACGTCCTCCCGGAGCCAGTGCATCGCTTCAGCGACACCCTCCGTGGCTTCACGGGATCGACGGACGGCATCGTCTTTCTCCATGTCGTGATCGAGGAACTCGGTGTAGTCGACCTTGGTCGTCACGCCCGGCGTGTCGACGATGTCGATCTGAACCGACTTGCCGTCACGTTCGATCTCGACGTTCTCCTTGCGGCGCGCGCGTCTGGTTTCGTGTGGAACGGCACTTTCCGGCCCAACCGCGTCGCCGGTCCAGTCCCTGGCGATCCGATTCGCCAGGGTGGTCTTGCCGGCGTTGGGCGGTCCGTAGATGCCGATGCGTTTCGGATCCTGTTCTGAGAACAGGCTCGAAGCGGCACGTGAAATGCTGTCTCTGAGTTCTGTGAGCAGGCCCATCCTATCCTCCCGCGCCCGAGCGAATCGGGGCATCTGCGCAAAAGACTTTCCCGAATTCACTTAACTGTACGTCAGACATATATAACGAATTCTGAACGAACTGGCCGTTTCGGCGTACAATCGGTGTCAAACCCACCTTCTGTAATGATTTACTTCGAGAGAGGTATGACAGTAATGCTCCAGTGCCCGCTGTTGGTGGGTTCGGTTCGTGGCTGGATCCAAACCTATCCCGTTGGTGTTTGTTGTGTTTCGGCGTTCATTTTGTCGGCCCTGCTCGTCACTGCCACCAAAATCGCGATAGAGTGTAACTAGCGAATAGTCGCCTACACCCCCCACCCCTTCGTTTCAAGTGGAACCGTGCGAACCACCGGGTGGAGCGTGGGCTGATCGGGACCAGTCGTGGAACGTGGCGAAATCCCGCAGGTTTGCCGGCTTGGCCGCGATCCGACATTGCCGACGGGCGGATATGACGAATTTGTGATGGTGACCCGGTATACAACAGTATATAATGGATTGTGACTCACCCCAATTTCGGGATCATTTCCACTGGAGTCATCGTGCCGATCAGTGCCCTTCGCCATGTGCTTCCTGCTGTAGAATCGGACAGCGAAGATCCGAATTATACGAGTAAAGCAACGAAATGGGACCGATCGCATACTGAAATCCCATGCCAAAGTATCGCCCGGAAAAGCGACCACAAAGCATCGAATCAGGAGACGAAGTGAACACGAAATAAGGTAGAGAGTAGTGAATCAAACCTCTAGTCAGATCTAGTACTTTTATTCTAGCTGTAGCTAGTACTACTTTCCACTAGATATAATATATTAACTCCAAAAGTATATTGATTTGCAGTGCGGTTACTGTTTTAGATACATCCTAATAAAACCCAGCCTTACTA